>CAVUHK010000011.1:0-74595 GCA_963741315.1 uncultured beta proteobacterium | reverse complement strand
CCAGAGCCGCAGGAAAGGATTTGCGCGGCGCGGGTGCAGCTGGCGTGGTCGATAGGGTCCGCGCCGGCGCGCCGGCGCCGGAAATGCGAAACACCCGGATGGGCCGCGTGATGTTCTTGAGGCTCTGCTCGCCGATGTCCAGAAAGCCGAGATCGAGCTTGCCGGTGATCTGGTCGTAGACCGAGGACGAGATGCAAATGCCGCCGGGTTCGGCGATGCCTTCGAGCCGTGCCGCGACGTTGACCCCATCGCCGAGCAGGTCGTCGTTCTTGACCATCACGTCGCCCAGGTTCACGCCGATCCGGAACTGCATGCGCCGATGTTCGGGCAGTGCGTCGTTGCGCGTCTTGAGCGCGTCCTGGATCTCCACCGCGCAGCGCACGGCCTCGACGACGCTCGAGAATTCGGCGAGCACCGAATCGCCCGCTGTACTCAGGATGCGACCGTCGTGAAACGCGATGATGCCGTCGATGACCGCGCGGTGCGCGGCCAGGACGCGCATCGTGCCTTCCTCGTCGATGCCCATCTGTCCGCTGTAGCCGACCGCGTCTGCGGCGAGGATGCAGGTCAGTCGGCGTTTGACGCCTGAGGATTCCACGAACGCTCCCGAGGCCCCGCGCAAAAAATGCGGGGGCCCAGCAAGGCATGATGCATCGTCGTGCTGGCGGTGGCAACGCCTGGATCGGCCACGCGCGCGGCGGACGGAGCGTTGCGAGTATTATTATACAAGCGTATAGTTGCTCGCAACCTCCAGTTCGTCGCGCCATCGAATGCCTCGCCCCTCGCGCAACACCGATGCTCTCCTGCTCCAGGCTGGACGCGAACTATTTCCCGAGCGTGGTGTGCAAGGCTTGTCGGTGCGCATGGTGGCCGAACACGCCGGGGTGAACCTGGGCATGTTTCACTACCACTTCCGCAGCAAGCAGGCCTTCGTGCAGGCACTGCTGCAGGAACTCTACGATGAGATGTTTGCCAAGCTCGAGCTTGCGGCGAGCGGGGCGGCGCCGATCGACGCACTGCGTGGCGCACTCAATGTGCTCGGGCGTTTTGCGCGCGACAACGCACGGCTGCTGCGCCGCCTCATGGCCGATGCCATGGCGCAGGAGCCGCTGGCACTCGAATTCCTGCGCGCGAACATGCCGCGCCATGTGGGCGTGCTGCTCGGGTTGGTGCAATCTGGACAACGGACAGGGGTGCTGCGCAACCTTGCGCCGCCACAGGCCATCGCCTTTCTTGCAGGCAGTGTCGCCGCGCCCCTGGTGATCGGCGGTGGGTTGCGCGAGCGCGGAGTGATGCCCGCGAGCGTCGCCGGCCAATTCATGCAAGCTGTCGCCACCGATGCCGCGATTGCCGAGCGCGTCGATTGCGCGCTGGCCGGGCTGGCCGCGCCGCCGGCAAAACGCGCGAAGGCGTCGCGATGAGCGGCGCACGCGCTTCGCTCTGGGCGCTTGCTGCACTGTGCCTCGGCGCCTGTGGCGACCGCGCGCCAACGGGCTTCCCCGGCTACGTCGAAGCCGAATATGTACGCGTGTCCGCGCCGCTGGGCGGCAGCCTGGCGCGCCTCTCCGTTGCTCGCGGCGATCAGGTGGCGCAGAACGCACCGCTGTTCGCGCTCGAAAGCGAACAGGAACGCGCGGCGCGCGCCGAAGCGCAGGCTCGCGTGGCGCAGGCGCAGGCGAGCCTGGCCAACCTGGAAAAGGGTCGTCGGCCGCCCGAGATCGCCGCGGTTGCGGCACAACTCGATCAGGCAAAGGCTTCGCTCACGCAGTCGGAAGCCGACTACTCGCGCACGCAGAAACTCGTCGCTGAGAAGTTCCTGCCGCCGCAGCGCCTCGACGACGCGATCGCGGCGCGCAGCCGCGACCGGGCGCGCGTCGCGGAGCTCAACGCACAGCTGCAGGTTGCGCGCATGCCTGCGCGCAGCGACGAAATCGATGCCGCGCGCGCCGAGCTGAAGGCGGCAGGCGATGCACTCACGCAGGCCCAGTGGCGGATCGACCAGAAGACGCAGCTCGCGCCCGCCGCGGCGCTGGTCGCAGACACGCTCTACCGAGAAGGCGAATGGGTTGGCGCGGGCACACCGGTCGTCTCGCTGCTGCCTCCGGGCAACGTGAAAATCCGCTTCTACGTTCCAGAGACGGCGCTCGCATCGCTTCGACCCGGTGGTGCAGTGCGCGTGCGTTGCGATGGCTGCGCGTCGGACGTCGATGCGACCGTCAGCTACATCTCGCCACAGGCCGAGTACACGCCGCCGGTCATCTACAGCCGCGAGAATCGCGCCAAGCTGGTGTTCCTGGTCGAAGCGCGACCGGCGAAGCCGGTGCCGTTCCTGCATCCGGGACTGCCGGTCGAAGTGTCGCTGCCGGCCCCGGCGCCGTGAACGCCGCCATCGACGTCGAACATCTGACCAAGCGCTACGACGGTCGCGCGGTCGTCGACGACTTCTCGATCAAGGTGGAGCGCGGGCGCATCTTCGGCTTCCTCGGTCCCAACGGCAGCGGCAAGACCACGACCATCCGGATGCTGTGCGGACTGCTCACGCCCGATGAAGGCGACGGGCGCTGTCTCGGCTTCGACCTGCGCACCGAGGCCGATTCGATCAAGCGCGAGGTCGGTTACATGACGCAGCGCTTCAGTCTCTACGAGGACCTGTCGATCCAGGAGAACCTCGACTTCATCGCGCGCGTCTACGAGGTACCCGGCCGCAAGCGAGCGGTGAACGATGCGCTCGAACGCCTGGGCCTGACCGCGCGACGCAAGCAGCTCGCCGGCGCATTGTCCGGTGGCTGGAAGCAGCGGCTCGCGCTTGCCGGCTGCCTGCTCCACTCGCCGCAACTGTTGCTGCTCGACGAACCGACGGCCGGTGTCGACCCGAAAGCGCGTCGCGACTTCTGGGAACACATTCACGATCTCGCCGCCGAAGGCATGACGGTATTGGTCAGCACGCACTACATGGACGAGGCCGAGCGTTGCCACCAGTTGGCGTACCTCGCGTACGGGCGACTGATGGTGCAGGGCACCGCCGCGGAGGTCATTGCCCATTCGCAGCTGTCGACCTACGTGATAACCGCGCGCAAGCCGGGGATGGAGCGGGCGCTGGCCATGCTCGGTCGCGAATTGCGCGACCGCGAGGGCGTGGAGACCACCATTCCATTCGGCACCACCTTGCACGTCCTGGGTCACGATGCCGCCGCCCTGGCGCGCGCACTCGAACCGCTGGCGCAGCGCCCGGACTTCGACATCGTGCAGACGGCGCCGTCTCTCGAAGACGTGTTCATCAGCCTGATGGGCCAGGCGCGCGACAACGTCAACTAGGACGACTTGCCCATCGTGCGCAGCCCTTTTTCGTTTGCCCGGTTCACTGCCATCGCGCTCAAGGAATTCGTGCAGATGCGCCGCGACCGCCTGACCTTCGCGATGATCGTCGGCATTCCGATCCTGCAGTTGGTGCTTTTCGGCTTTGCCATCAATACCGACCCCAAGGCGCTGCCGACCGCGGTCGTCGACTACGATCACAGCGACCTGACTCGCAGCATCGTCCAGGGCCTCGCCAACACGGGCTACTTCGCGGTCACGCACGCACCGCAGAGCGAACAGGAAGCCGATGCGCTGCTCGCGCGCGGCGACGTGCAGTTCGCGCTGGTGTTTCCGCCCGATTTCACCCGGCGCGTTTTGCGCGGCGAATCGCCGGACCTGCTGGTGGCCGCCGACGCGACCGACCCGGGCGCCACCGGCAACGCGCTAGCCGCGCTCTCGCAGCTGGCTTCGCGCGCGCTCGCGCACGACCTGATCGGCCCGCTGGCGAAACTCGCGCCGGGCGCCGCGCCATTCGGCGTGAACATTCAACGGCGCTATAACGCGGAGGGCATCACCCAGTACAACATCGTCCCCGGATTGCTGGGCGTGATCCTGCAGATGACGATGGTGATGATGACAGCGTTCGCGGTGACACGCGAGCGCGAGCGCGGCACCTTCGAGAACCTGCTGGCGACGCCTGCCACGCCGCTGGAGGTGATGACCGGCAAGATCGTTCCGTACATCGTTGTCGGTTTCGTGCAGGCGTTCATCATCATGACCGCCGCGCGTACGCTGTTCGACGTGCCCATGATCGGCAGCCTCGTGCTGCTCGTCGCCGCGATGACGCTCTACATCGCCGCGCTGCTGGCCCTCGGGTTCACCATCTCGACCGTGGCGCGCAACCAGCTGCAGGCGATGCAGATGACGTTCTTCTTCTTCCTGCCCTCGCTGCTGCTTTCCGGATTCATGTTTCCCTTTCGCGGCATGCCCGGCTGGGCGCAGGACGTGGGGGAAATATTTCCGTTGACGCACTTCCTGCGCGTCGTCCGGGGCGTACTGCTGAAGGGGAACTCAGCGGCCGACATCGCGCCGCATCTGTGGCCCATTGCCGCGTTCATGTTCACGATGGCGGCGATCGCGCTGCTGCGCTACCGGCGCACGCTCGACTGACGCGCAAACCAAACCGTCAGCCGCAGAAGGTCAATTCCCGTTTCGCGCGGTAACGAACCACGTGCTCGATGGCGCCCAGACGCCGTCAGTCCGCAGGTAGGGCGACAACGTTTCGCGCAGCGCGACCATGACTTCGGGTTTGCGCTGTTGTCCGAGCTCACCGGACAGACGGATGATCTCGCCGGCTGGACCCAAGGCCATGGCGAACTCGACCGCTTCGGCGACGTCCTTGCCGATGCAGATGTCGGCGTCGAAGCGCTCGAAGGCGATGTGGCCGTAGCCGGCGCTGCGCAGCAGCGTACTGACCATGTCCGGGCCGGACATCGAAAACGGCCCCGGTCCGCAATGCACCTGGTCGGTGTCCTCGTGAGAGACGGGCGGTAGGATCTCCTTGACGCGCAACTCCGCGTCGTGCAGCCAGGGGTTTTCTTCGCGACGACGCCACACGATCATCGTCAGTTCGCCGCCGGGCTTGAGCGCCTTGCGAACATTGCGCATGGCGGCGCCCGGCGACATGAAGAACATGGTCCCGAAACGCGAGAACGCGGCATCGTAGGGGCCGCGCAGATCGTCGACCTGCACGTCCGCGACAAAGTACGACGCGTTGGCGACGTCGGCGGATTCACTCGTGGCCGCTTTGATGAAATTGTCCGCGCAATCGACCCCGATCGCGGCGCCCGAGGGCCCCAGGCGACGGGCAATGAGTCGCGTGCTGTCGCCGAATCCACAGCCGACGTCGAGCACGCGCGACCCTAGGGCATAGTTGCGCCGGGTAAGCGCTTCGTTGCTATGCGGCGCGAGGCCGTCGATTAGCAGGTGCTTGAAGCGGCAAAACTTGTCGAACAGGACGGTGTTCCACGCCTCGATGACTATGTTGTTTTCCCCGGCCATGGCACATTCCTTTCAGACGGTGGGACGCGTGCAAGCGCACTCTAGATTGCGGCCCGCCAAGTCACGGCAGGTCAAAGAGCAGAATTTCGCTGCCGTCGCCGCGGCCCTTGATCAGCAGCTTCGATTCGCGCAGTGCGGCAGCGCCGTCGCCCTCATCGAGCTGCTGCCCGTTCAGGGAAACCGCGCCGCGCAGCACCTGCAGCCAGCTCCGTCTTCCCGGTGCGACCTCATGCGACAGCCCGTCGCCGTCACCGAGCAGCGCCGCGAAAAGTTCGACGTCCTGATGAATCACGACCGAACCATGGCGTCCATCCGCAGAGCCCACGAGGCACAGGCGCCCGCGCTTGTCCGCATCGGTGAATGATTTCTGCTCGTAACGCGGCGCGATGCCCTCGCGATCGGGGATCACCCAGATTTGCAGGAAATGCACCGGGTCGCTCTTCGAGTGGTTGAACTCGCTGTGGCGAATGCCGGTGCCCGCGGACATCACCTGCACGTCACCGGGCCGGATGACCGATCCGGTCCCGATGCTGTCCTTGTGTTCCAGAGCACCTTCCAGCACATAGGAAATGATCTCCATGTCTCGGTGACCATGCGTGCCGAAACCCTGGCCGGGGCTGACCCGGTCTTCGTTGATCACGCGTAACGGGCCGAAACCCATGTGTTCGGGATGATGATATTCACCGAACGAAAACGTATGCCGGCTGTCGAGCCAACCGAAGTTGGCAACGCCGCGAGTCCCGGCCTTGCGAATTTGCAGCATGTCGGTTTACTCCGCGAATATCGCGACGCGCGCTATGGATTGCCCGGGACGGGATGAAACGATCGTATCGCCAGCACGCCGAGCACAATGAAAATCAGCAGCGTGACCGCCTGCGCGGCAACGAATGGGACTTCGGTTTGGGTCGGCGCGAGCGCCTTCAGGAACGAGATCTTCTGGAAAGCCTGCACCACCAGCACGAAAACGTTGAGATAGAGCGCGAGTACCGCGCTGGCGACGTAGATCCAGCGCCAAGCTCCGGCGAGGCGACAGAAGTACAGCGCAATGATGGCGACGGCCAGCACAACGAGGGAAATGATGCCGACGATGTGCGAGGGTAGCAGGCGGGTGAATGGAAACAGGAAGCCGGTCGCGCTCGTCAGCACGGTCGTGGCAAGGAACAGTGCGGTCCAGCCAGCGAGCCGGTTCGAACCCAGCATGCCGAGCAGAACGATGACGCCCGCGGCGATAGCGACGAGGCTGATGACGACGTGCAGCAGGGTGAACGTTGGCAACGACATTCCCAGAATCATGAGCGAACCCCTCTCGATTACGTTGCGCCGTCATTCCCCGCGCGTGGCTGGACCGCGACAATGACCGGAACCAGAACCGACGCCACCAGTCCGGCGGCGAATCCGTTGTTGTACAAGACCAGCCCCCCGTGGAAGCCGCCGACGCTTTGCGCCACCGAGGAGTGGACGAAGCCGGCGACAATCCCCCAGTGCCAGCCGAAGCGACCGGCGATCGGCGCCAGCGTCGTCCCGAACAGCGCTGCGAGCACCGCTCCTGCATCGTGAGCATTCCATGACTTAGTTAGCGATGCAATGAACACGCCAACCATGATGGGGAGGATGTTTTTCGGGTGCTTGCCGAATGCCGCGAATCCGACAATCGACAGGATCGCCCCGATCGTAGGTCCGTTGAGATCGCCACCGACGAGCAGTACATAGCCCGTACCCATGGCGCCGGTCAGGCTCATGTTGAGCAGGACCGGCCCGATGCCAGCGGACGCCAGAAAATCGGTGGGTGCCTGTCCCGGAAGGCGCATGATGCAGCGCTCTTTCGTCAGCGCATTGCGGTCCAGCAGCAGCGCGCCCGCCGCCATGGCAATGAAGACGGCGAGCAGCAGTGTTCCGAGCAGCAAGTTGTTGCCGGTCGTCCAGATGAATATGGGCTCGGGCACGAAGCCGTAGGACTTGTAGATCCCGACGACCAGCGTGCCGATGATGCCGGCCGCGAAGCCGATGTTGTAGAGCGTGAAGCCCTCGTGCGCCTTGAACACTTGCGCCGCCACGGGCACCAGGATGAATCCGATCAGCAAGGTCGTGGCAATGCTCAGCGGCACGCTGACGGAGTAAGGCAACGAGGTGCTGAAAAGGATTTCTGAGAAAATCGGCGCCAGTGCAGTACCGAAGAATGCGGTGTTGATGTGTGTCGCGAACGGCTGCCGCTTGAACTTCGAATACAGCGCGACGCCGGCGACGATGAACCAGATATTGAGCAGATTCTTGCCGAACAGCGCGAAGCCGAGAACGAGAAAGAGACAGGCGACTGCAGATCCGCCGATCGGCGCGGCGCAACGATGATAGACAAGGATCGCCAGCAGCGTGACGAGGCCGGCGTTGACGAAGGTTGCGCCCATGCCGCCGAGGCCGATGTAGTCGGTTATGAGCGTGTCGCGTGAGGTGAGAATCCTGACCATGCCGTCGAGAATTTCCCGTGGCGAGGCAACCAGCAGTCCGAAGCAGACGAACGCCAGGGGGCACAACGCGACGATGAGCAGGACGACGTTATCGCTGTAACGTATGGGTTCGATGTCGTTGCCAACAACGTCGGTTCTCATCGCATGCTGATTTTACAGGGCGCGAGGACGCGCGCGGTTGGGTTGGTGTAGCCTTGTCCAACGTGCCACGGTCGGCGCGAAGCGGCTCAATCGAGGAGGAATGAAACCATGCCGAAATTTCTGTTTGAGGGGAAGTACACGGCGGAAGGAGCCAAGGGACTCGTGAAAGATGGGGGCACCGGGCGTCGTGCCGCGCTGGAAAAGTCGATCGCGGGCGCCGGTGGCCGGCTCGAGGCGGTCTACTTCGGCTTTGGGGGAACCGACGTCTATGTGCTTGCCGACATGCCTGACAACGCGTCGGCCGCGGCGCTGGCGCTTGCCGTGGGACAGTCCGGGAAGGCGTCCACGAGGACGATCGTGCTCTTGACTCCCGAGGAAGTCGACGCGGCGACCAAGAAGGTGGTCGCGTACCGGCCACCGGGCGGCTGAGCGAGAGCCCCGCACAACCGGAGTGGCGCTGATCTACGACGTCTTGACCGCCATGTGGTCGACGACCTTGTCGATGACCTTTTCGGGTTCCTCAGCGTCGTCGTCAGTTTCCTTGTCGAGCACTTTTTGCATGCGCTCGGCATCGAGCTCGCCGCACCACTTGCCGACCACCACCGTCGCGACGCCATTGCCTATGAGATTGGTGAGTGCGCGCGCCTCGGACATGAAGCGGTCGACGCCAAGAATGAGCGCCAGGCCGGCGACCGGCACATTGCCTACCGCCGAGAGCGTCGCCGCGAGCACGATGAAGCCGCTGCCGGTAACGCCGGCGGCGCCTTTCGACGTCAGCAGCAATACCGCGAGCAGCGTCAGCTGTTGCGTCAGCGACATCGGCGTGTTGGTCGCCTGGGCGATGAACACCGCTGCCATCGTCAGGTAGATCGATGTTCCGTCGAGATTGAACGAATAGCCGGTCGGAATGACCAGGCCGACGGTCGACTTCTTGACGCCGAGGTTCTCCATCTTCGCCATCATTCGCGGCAGCACCGATTCGGACGACGAGGTGCCCAGCACGATCAGCAGCTCCTCCTTGATGTAGCGGATGAACTTGAGAATGCTGAACCCATGTAAGCGCGCAATGAGGCCGAGAACCACCAGGATGAAAATGAGGCAGGTGAGGTAAAACGTTCCCATCAGCTTGGCGAGGGAGACCAGCGAGTCCACGCCGTACTTGCCGATGGTGAACGCCATCGCGCCGAATGCGCCGATGGGCGCGAGCTTCATGATGACGCCAACGATCGCGAACAGCACGTGGCTGGTCTTTTCGATCATGTCGAACACGAGCGTGCCGCGTCCGCCGAAGCGGTGCAGACAGAATCCGAACAGCACCGCGATCAGCAGCACCTGCAGGATCTCGCCCTTGGCGAAGGCATCGACCAGCGTGTTGGGTATGATCGCCAGCAGGAATTCGGTCGTACTCTGCATCTGGCCCGGCTTGGCGTACGCGGCGATGCCCTTGGTGTCCAGCGACGCGGGGTCGATGTTCATTCCCGCGCCCGGCTGCACGATATTGACGATGGTGAGGCCGACGACCAGCGCAATCGAGCTCACGATCTCGAAGTACAACAGCGCCATTCCGCCGGTCTTGCCGACCTTCTTCATGTCTTCCATGCCCGCGATGCCGACGACGACGGTGCAGAAGATGATCGGCGCGATGATCATCTTGATGAGCTTGATGAAGCCGTCGCCCAGCGGTTTCATCGCTGCGCCGGCCTCCGGATAAAAATGACCGAGCAGCACGCCGATCACGATCGCGGTGATGACCTGGAAGTACAGCGACTTGTAGAGCGGCTTGTGCGCAGTGCTCGTCATCTCTGGTTCTCCTTGACTGCATTTCATCCAGGTCGGCCCGGATGAGCGCTCCCTGACATTGTTGTATCGATCGCAGCGGCTTGCATGACGCACGCGCTGTTGATGCGGGTCGCGAGTCTAGTCCCCCGGAAGGCCCTGTACCTGAAACAACTCCTCGAGGTGCGGACTCATCGGAAGGTCGAGGCGGACGCCCGACGGCAGCGCCTTGACGAACCAGCGGTCGTAGATGGCGACGATTTCCCGGCTGCCGGCAAGCTTTCGGAAGGCTCCCGCGACGACCTCGGCGAACTCGGGATCGTCCTTGCGGAACATGAGTGCGTAATCGGCGTAGGTCAGGTATTCGCCGACGATGCGGTAGTCGGCGCCCGAACCGGTGGCGGCGACGATGCCGCTGAGCTGGACGTCGTCGTTCGCAAACGCATCGGCCTTGCCCGACGCGAGCATCTGCAACGATTCGTGATGGTCGCCGGCGAACACGAAATTGATCTTGAGGTTGCGTCGCTGCGCAATCTTCGGCACCGCTGTCTCATGCACGGTGCCTCGGGTAAGAACCACGGTCTTGCCATCGAGCCCGGCGAGCGAACGGATGCCGCTGCCACGCTTGACCAGCAGTTTCGTGCCGGTGACGAACATGGTTGGTGAAAACGCAACGGTCTTGCGTCGTTCGGCGTTATTGGTCGTCGAGCCGCATTCGAGATCGATGGCGCCGGAGGTGACGAGATCGAAGCGATTCTCCGGTGTCACCGGCTGGAACTCGACTCGAATGTCATGGCCCAGCTCCGCGGCGATCGCATCGACAACGGTCTCGCAAAGATCGAGCGAATAGCCGATGGGCTTGCGCTTTGCGTCGAGGAAGGCGAACGGCGGCGAGTTCTCGCGATAGCCGACCTTCACGACGCCGGACGCGTCGATCTTCTTGAGCGTCGGAGAGGTCGGCGACCAGACCGGTTTTGCCGCCTGCTGCGCGAGCGCTGCGGTTGTCGCGCAGAACGCCAGCGCGCCGACGAAGACAATTTTTCGCACGCCGAGTTTACGTACTGGCGTGACCGGCGATCGACCGTCTGCGTGGTTGTCCATCGATCCCGGCACTGTGCGCCCAGTTGCCATGCGAGCCCTCCTCCAGAACGCTCACCCCGTGTGCCGCCAGAAGCCGGACGCCGGTCGCCAATGGTGGCAGGAATCGATGGCAAGCACAATGCGAGCGCTGACATCATAATTGCATTGCGATGAAGAACGAACCCGTCGACAGCGATCCCGAAGAGACGCGCGAGTGGCTCGATGCGCTCGAATCGGTGGTCCGGGTCGAGGGGCACGAGCGCGCGCTGGCGCTGCTGCGCTTCCTCGAGGAACAGGCGCAGCAGCACGGCATCGTCGCCAACGTGCCGCCTTACTCGGCGTACCGCAACACGATCCCGGTGGAGAGTGAAGGCCTGTATCCAGGCGACCTCGGCATCGAGGAACGCATCACGTCGATCGTGCGCTGGAATGCACTGGCCATGGTCGTGCGCGCCAACGTGGCGTATGGCGAACTCGGCGGCCACATCGGCAGCTACGCGTCGGCCGCGGAAATTTTCGAAGTCGGTTTCAATCACTTCTTCCGCGCCGATCAGGGCCGCGGCGGCGACCTGGTGTTCTTCCAGCCGCACTCGGCGCCAGGCGTCTACGCGCGCGCGTTTCTGGAAGGACGGCTTTCCGAAGCCCACCTCGCCAATTTCCGACAGGAGGTCGGCGGGCAGGGCCTGTCGTCGTATCCGCACCCCTGGCTGATGCCCGACTTCTGGCAGTTCCCCACCGGGTCGATGGGCATCGGCCCGATGAGCGCGATCTACCAGGCGCGATTCATGCGCTATCTCGAGCATCGCGATATCGTCGACACCCGTGGACGCCGTGTCTGGGCCGTGGTCGGCGACGGCGAGATGGACGAACCCGAATCGATCGGCGCGCTGACGCTGGCCGCGCGGGAAAACCTCGACAACCTCACCTTCGTCGTCAACTGCAACCTGCAACGGCTCGATGGCCCGGTTCGCGGCAACGGCCAGATCATCCAGGAACTCGAATCGCTGTTCAGCGGCGCAGGCTGGAACGTCATCAAGGTGCTGTGGGGTTCGGACTGGGACGCGCTGTTCGCGCGCGACAAGACGCACAGCCTGCTGCGCGCCTTCGCGGAAACCACCGACGGCGAATACCAGACGCTCGGCGCCAACGACGGCAAGTACAACTTCGAGCGCTTCTTCAGCCGCGCGCCGGAACTGCGGCGAAATCGTCGCCGATGTCAGCGAAGCGCAGATCGATTCGCTCAAGCGCGGCGGTCACGACTTTCGCAAGCTGCACGCCGCCTTCCGCGCGGCAACGCTGCACCAGGGCCGACCCACGGTGATCCTGGCCAAGACCAAGAAAGGCTACGGCATGGGGCGCGCCGGGGAATCGCGGATGACCGTGCACCAGCAGAAGAAACTCGACGTCGATGCCCTCAAGGAATTCCGCGATCGCTTCGCCTTGCCGCTCACCGACGACGACGTGGCACAGTTGAAGTTCTATCGTCCGCCGGAATCAAGCCGCGAAATGGCGTATCTGCGCGAGCGACGCGTCGCGCTGGGGGGCGCGCTACCGTCGAGACGCCAGCGCGGCAACGCAGTCGCCATCCCGGATCTTGCCGGCTACGCGCAGTTCGCGCTGCAGGCCCAGGGCAAGGAAATGTCGACGACCATGGCCGCCGTGCGCCTGCTCAGCGGCTTGCTCAAGGACAAGACGCTGGGTCCGCGCATCGTGCCGATCGTGGCGGACGAAGCGCGCACCTTCGGCATGGCAAACCTGTTTCGCCAGATCGGCATCTACTCGCCTACAGGGCAGCAGTACGAACCCGAAGATGCCGCTTCGCTGCTCTACTATCGGGAAGCCCGCGACGGCCAGCTGCTCGAAGAAGGCATCACCGAGGCGGGTGCGTTGTCGTCGTGGACCGCCGCGGCGACGTCGTACAGCGTCCACGGCCACGCGATGCTGCCTTTCTACATCTACTATTCGATGTTCGGCTTCCAGCGCGTGGGCGACCTCATCTGGGCCGCTGCGGACCAGCGTGCGCGCGGCTTTCTGCTCGGCGCGACCGCGGGACGTACGACGCTCGGCGGCGAGGGGCTGCAGCATCAGGACGGCAACAGCCATGTCATCGCGGCCATGGTCCCGAATTGCCGTGCCTACGATCCAGCATTCGCGCATGAAATCGCGGTGATCATGGACCACGGCATGCGCCGGATGATGGAACAGCAGGCCGACGAGTTCTACTACATCACTGTCGCCAACGAAAACTATGCGCAACCGTCGCTCCCCGACGACGTCGCGCCCGACATCATCAAAGGTATGTATCGCCTGCCGCCGCGCGACCCGACGGCGGCAAAGTCGGTCATCCGATTGTTGGGAAGCGGCTCGATCCTGCGCGAAGTCATCGCGGCGGCAGAACTGCTCGCGCGCGACTGGAACGTCGCGAGCGACACTTACAGCGTGACCAGTTTCAGCGAACTGGCTCGCGACGCGCGCGAAGCCGAGCGCTGGAATCGCCTGCACCCCGATCTTTCCCCCCGGCGCAGCCACGTTGGTTTGCTGCTCGACGGTGACGCGCCGATCGTTGCGGCGACCGACTACGTGCGCGCGTATCCGCAGCTGATTGCCGCGTACACAAACGGGCGCTTCGTAGCGCTGGGCACCGACGGCTTCGGCCGCAGCGACACGCGGTCTGCGCTACGCAATTTCTTCGAGGTCGATCGCCACCATGTCGTGGTTGCGGCGTCTAGATGTCCTGGCCGGGCACGGTACATTGCCTCGCGGCGTCGTCGGCGAAGCGATCAGGCGCTATGGCCTGTCGACCGAGAGCGCCCCACCGTGGAACGTGTAGCGATCAGGGCAACGCGACCTGACGCCAATCTCCCGCGGCCAGATTTCCCCTGACATCTCCTGGCAAGTTGGTTACAATGCTGCGCTGCAGCATCGTTCAGGAGAAACAATGGAAATCGCAGGAAAAGTCGCGGCCATCACCGGCGCCGCCAGCGGCATCGGCCGCGCGGTTGCCGTCGAACTGGCCCGCCGCAATGTGCGCGCGCTGGCGCTTGTCGATATGGGCGAGAACATCGAAGGTGTCGCTGCCGGGGTCAATGCCGAGGCCGGGCGCAGGGTCGCCTATGCGTACCGTGGCGACGTGACCGACGCGGCGTTTTGTGCGTCGGTCTTCGATTCGATCAGCGATCAATTTGGCATGGTCTCGATGTGCGTGCCGGCTGCCGGCATCACACGCGACGACCTCGCCGTGCGTGTCGACAAGTTGACGGGCAAGGCACGTATCTATCCGCTCGACCGCTTCAAGCAGGTGCTCGACGTCAACCTCGTGGCACCCGTCTACTGGGCGCTGGAGATGATCGGACGCATCGCCGAGCATCGCGCCGCCGCCGGACTCAAGCGCTGGGAGCCCACCGAGGGGATGCAGGGCGCCATCGTGTTCATCGGCTCGGTTTCGTCGCAGGGCAACCGCGGGCAGATCTCCTATGCCAGTACCAAGGCCGGTCTCGAGGGGGCCGCCGCAACAATCATGAAGGAAGCCATTTTCTACGGAGTGCGGTGCGGTCTGATCCACCCGGGCTTCACCGACACGCCGATGGTGCGCGCGATGGGCGACGAATACATCGCCAAGCACATCCTGCCATTCACGCAGCTGGGTCGGCTGATCCGCCCGGAGGAAATCGCCGACGCCATTTGCTTCATGCTCACCAATTCCGCGGTCAGCGGCGAACTTTGGGCGGATGCGGGGTGGCACGCGCCGGCGTAACAGACGGTTCGGCCCATGCTGCACCGCAAGACAAATGTATAGCACATGGTGTACGCTATACGGTCCAAGAGTTCGCGGGGGACGCAGGTTAGCGGCCCAGGGCCCCGGATTTCGGGCCGACCGTTAGCCCGCAACCGAAGCGTCGTCAGCTCATGAAAACCGGCATTCTTGATGGTAGAAGTGGCTATCCGGAACGCGAAACTCGCGTAGCCAGCGCGCCAGCGTGCCCCCGTTGCCACGGGACGGTACGCAAGGTCCATCGCCATTGGCCTGACCGGCTGCTCAGTGTCCTGTGTAGCGTTCGCCGGTATCGTTGTCGGTCCGACGAATGCGGATGGAAAGGCTTGCGCAGGCAACCGCGCGCACCGGGTTCGGTCTGGTCGGACGCTTTGCTCGTACGGCTGGGGTGGATCGGCGCCGGCACCTTGGCGCTGCTGGTGCTTGCCGGGTTGTGGCTGACCTTCATGGACTCCGACCGGGTATCGCCGCTGCAGTCGAGCGCCGAAGTCGCGCAGCCGGTGCCGGTGCCCGAGGAGGGTGGAGATTCGTTCCCCGGCAGGCCCCTCGATGCCGATGACCCGCGCCGTCTTGCCGGCGGATCCCAGATGGAGCTGCGCCGCGGTTGCGTATGGGGCGGGCCTCGTCAACATCCCTATACGGGCAACCTGACGGCCGCGCTCACTGCCGCGCAATTGCCGGGCGATGTCGTCACCAAGTTGGCGATCATGCGCGATGGCGGCGTCATCAGCGATCGCCTGCAGATATCGAGCGCCGGCATTCACTCGGCCGACCGCCAACGCGACTATGGCTACACCGTGAAGGCCATAACCTACGACGGGTCGATCTGTTTCGACTCGAAGGTCAATCTGCCGAGCAAAGCCGTGGGCGCCGCCAACCTCTACGAACTCGTCGACGCCAAGCAGCAGCGCTACAGTGTCATGGTCGTCGCCGACGGAGGCAACGTCGCGGTACTGGAGACACCCGTCGGCGGTCGTTGAGCGGCGCTCGCGCCGCTGCCTGGCGCATTACTCGAGCGGGATCCGACTCGCGTTGGCAGCAAGCCAGGTATCGAACGATTGCAGCGCCGGGTTGAGCGAACGCGCGACCGCCAGGCTTCGCGCGCCGACGAAATAGTCGGCGAACTCAGCGTAGAACTGGAACATGTTGCCCAGATCGTCGGCGCCGGGAAATCCGAAGCTGCGGTACGTGCTCGGCGTCACCGCGTTGTAGCGGACCGGCACTCCGAGCGCGCGCGTCAGCGACGCCGCCATCTGCGTTCCGGTCAGGTGATCGCCCGCGATGCCCACCGTCTTGCCGATGTATTCCGGCCCGCGCTTGAAGACGCCGTAGGCACAGCGGCCGATGTCCTCGGCGGCCATTCCCGACAGCGGCTTGTCGGCCATCGGCATGGTGAGCAGCAGCGTGCCGTCCGGCCCCTTTTTCGGGCCCATCCCGAAGTAGATCAGGTTGTCCCAGTAGAAGGACGTCAGCAGGAAGGTGGTCGGCACGCCGGCCTCGGCGAAGAACCGGTTCGATTCGCCCTTGGCGTCGAAGTGTGGGACCTTGTACTTGCCCATGAGCGTCGGCATCCGGTTGTCCGAGAGCGGAATCCATTGTCGCGTGTCCTCCAGCGTCGACCAGATCGCGTGCTTCACGCCGGCCTTCTTCGCCGCGCGCGCCATGTTCCCGGCTTCGGCGATTTCCTTTTCCGGCGAGAAGTGCGCCCAGAAGAAGGTCACGAAGTACGCGCCATGCGCACCCTCGAGGGCCAAGGCAAGGCTCGCCTCGTTGTCGATGTCGGCGGCAACGACTTCCGCACCTGCCTGCGCCAGCGCTCTCGCCTTGTCGGAGTTGGCATCGCGCGTGATCGCGCGGACGGCGAAGCCGCCGGCGGGATCGGCGAGAATGGCGCGAACGAGGCCGCCGCCCTGCGCACCTGTCGCGCCCGTCACTGCAATGATTCTTTTGTCGGCCATGATGTTTCTCCGTGTCGATGCCGAAGGCGCGATGCGATGCTAGCGACACCGATTCTAGCAGGCTGATCGTCGGCTTCGAGCTATGATCATGGGATCGCGCAATGCGCACACTTGGATGCAGGCATGAACTTGCGCGGGTGCTGGCCATGAAGACGTCGGATGCGACGGTGGGCGAAGAAATCAAGTCGCCGACCATCGAGGATTCCTACCTATGGCTCGAAGATGTCGCCGGCGCGAAGCCTTTGGCATGGGTGCGCGCCCGCAACGCCGAGAGCGCCACGGCGCTGCAGACGCGCGACTTTGCGCAGCTCGAGCAGCGCCTCCTCGACATCCTCGACTCCGACGCTCGCATCCCCGACGTCGAAAAGCGTGGACGCTGGTACTACAACTTCTGGAAGGACGCGAAGAACCCGCGTGGTCTCTGGCGGCGCACCTCGCTCGAGGAATACCGAAAGGCCTTGCCCGCTTGGGAGACCGTGATCGACCTCGACGCGTTGGGTGCGGCGGAGAACGAGAACTGGGTGTGGGAGACCGCGGAATTCCTCGAGCCGGAATGCGCGCGTTGCCTGGTAGCGCTTTCGCGCGGAGGCGCCGATGCGAGTGTCACACGCGAGTTCGACCTGGAGAGAAAGGCCTTCGTCGATAACGGCTTTTCGCTTCCGGAGGGCAAGAGTTCAGCGCGGTGGCTGGACCTTGACACGCTCTACGTCGGGACGGACTTTGGTCCAGGTTCGCTTACGGCATCGGGTTACCCGCGCGTGGCCAGGGTATGGAAGCGAGGCACGCCGCTCCGAGAATCCGAAACCATCTACGAAGGCAATCACGAGGACATCGGGGTCCTCGCCTGGCGCGACCACGCCAAGGGATTCGAGCGCGATTTTGTCTGGCGCCTCTCCACCTTCTACACCAACGAGCTGTTCCTCCGTCGCGATGGCCGGCTGATCAGGATCGACAAGCCGGACAGCGCGGTCGCGTCGGTTCATCGCAACTTGTTGTTGCTCGTGCTTCGCGACGACTGGAGCGTCGACGGCCGGACCTATCCCGCGGGCGCGCTCGTCTGCGCCGACTTCGAGAGTTTCATCAACGGCTCGCGGGACCTGGCCATTCTCTTCGAACCCACGGACCGAACATCGCTCGCAGGTTTCAGTCCCACCATGAACCACATCCTCGTGAACGTGCTCGACAACGTTCGCAGCCGCGTGTACGTCGTCGCGCGCAAGGATGGGCGATGGACGCGCGCGCCGCTGCCGGGCACACCGGAATTCGGCACCGTGATCGTGAACGCAGTGGACGGCGACGCGTCGGACGACTATTTCATGACCGTCACGGGTTTCTTGAATCCGACCAGTCTCCTATTGGGGGTTGCCGGGGGTGGCGCGCCGGAAAAGCTCAAGCAACTGCCGGATCTGTTCGACGCCAGTGGGCTTGAGGTCAGTCAGCATGAGACCGCGTCGAAGGATGGAACGAGGATTCCCTACTTCCAGGTCGCGCGCGCGAACATCGCGCACGATGGAAAGCGTCCGACCCTGCTCTACGGCTACGGCGGCTTCGAAATTGCCAAGCTTCCCGAATACAGCGGCATCATCGGCGCGGCCTGGCTTGAACAGGGCGGCGTCTATGTCGTCGCCAACATCCGAGGCGGCGGCGAATTCGGGCCACAGTGGCACCAGGCTGCGCTCAAGGCCAATCGTGGCAGGGCCTATGAGGACTTCATTGCCGTGGCCGAGGATCTCGTTCGGCGCGGGATTACCAAACCAGCGCACTTAGGGGCAAGGGGCGGCAGCAACGGCGGTCTCCTGATGGGCAACATGCTCACCCTGCGCCCCGATCTGTTCGGTGCGATCGTATGCCAGGTTCCGGTGCTCGACATGCGACGGTATCACCTGCTGCTGGCGGGTGCGGCCTGGGTGGGCGAGTACGGCAATCCCGACGATCCGGAGGAATGGGCGTTCATCAGGACGTTCTCGCCGTATCACAACCTGAAGGCCGGCGTCAGGTACCCGCCCACGCTGTTCACGACCTCGACGCGCGATGATCGCGTGCATCCCGGCCACGCGCGCAAGATGGCGGCTCGCATGCTCGATGCCGGGCACGATGTCCTGTACTACGAGAATATCGAGGGCGGGCACGGCGGCGCTGCGACCAACGCACAGCAAGCTCACATGAATGCACTGGTCTATGCTTTCCTGTGGCAGCGCTTGTGTTAGTTCGCCATTCGTGCGGCTGTCGTTAACGCAATAGGGCTCGGAGCTTGTTAGCGGCCTGCGATGATTGTTCAGCGCACAGCTCGATACCGGCTCGCGACAGATCGGCTTTCATCGTTCCCATGGCCTGCGAGGCGTCCTCCCGAGGCACTTTGCGCGATATTTCCACGAACTGCTCGCCGTCGGGAAGTTGCGTGATGTCGATGTCGCCGACCGTACCCTTGGCGCGGTATATCTCGACCTTCATCGGACCGAGCTTTCGAATATCGGCAGGCAATGGCCACGCCGCGGCGACTTCGCGCAAGAATCTGACCTGCGACGGGCTAAGTACCTGCGCCAGCGTTACACGACCGGCAAGCAAGTCATCGGTTCTCTTTGCACCCAACTCATTATTGAGCGACACGGCACCGGCCATGTTCTTGCCGTAGACATCGTATTCGCACTTGCCCTCGCCAGTTGGCACCAGTCCGGCGTCAAGTTGTGCGCAATCGTGGTTGGCCGCCTTGAGCGTCAATACGGACCGGCCATCAGCCGCCACCCGAAGGCGCAACCGTAAGCCGCGCTCAAACAGGGTCAGTGCGGCATCATCGAATTGCCAGACCTTGATTGGAGCGCCGTGTGGCCGCAGATGCAGCGCCTGCCAGATCGTTTCGGTAGGGGCACACAGACCGATCTGAATCTCTGCCTGCAATCCCTTCGCGCTGTGCGGAAGCTCGCCCGCACTTGCTCGCGGTTGGGTGGTGGCAATTGCGAGAAACACCGCAATTATCGCGACCACATTGCGTGTCAGGGGAGTCATCTGCGCGAGCCGCCAGAAAGGGGCGCCACATCGACGCCGCAGTTACCCGACTGGAAATGCCAAGGGCTTGCATGGTCGCAAGCCCTTGTTGTAACTGGTGGAGACGATGAGGATCGAACTCACGACCTCCGCATTGCGAACGCGGCGCTCTCCCAGCTGAGCTACGTCCCCACAAGGGGCAGGATTATAGCCGGACCGGGCGCCCACGTACACAGCAGGCAGTTCACAACCGTGGCGTGCTAGATTCCCTCTCCTGAACGAAAAGACATGGCATGACCAAGGACATCATCCAGACACCCAACGCGCCCGCGGCCATCGGCCCGTATTCGCAGGCGGTGCGTGCCGGCGCCACGGTGTACCTGTCGGGGCAGATCGGCCTCGATCCGGCGACCGGTAATTTGCGCGAAGGCGTCGAGGCGCAGACCCGCCAGGTCATTGCCAACCTGACCGCGGTCGCGAAGGCGGCCGGCGGATCGCTCGACGACATCGTCAAGATCACGCTGCTGCTCGCCGACATGGCCGACTTCACCACCGTCAACGACATCCTCGCCAAGAGCTTCGCCGCCCCGTATCCGGCGCGCGCGACGTATCAGGTCGCGGCGTTGCCGAAAGCGGCGCGCGTCGAGATCGAAGGCGTGCTCGTGCTGCAGCCGGTGGCGGACAAGGCGTGGCCCGGCGGCCGTGCGCCTTTCGACGACAGCAAGGGCCAGTAAGCGCCGGCGTGGTAGCGAAGAAGCCGGCGGCGCCGAAAGCCGGCAACACGATCAAGGACAAGCTCGCGCGGATCGGCATCGCGCGCGAGCAGGATCTCGTCCTGCACCTGCCGTTGCGCTACGAAGACCACACCCATTTGTGTCCGCTCGGCGCACTCGCTCCGGGTCAGGCGTGGCAGGTCGAGGGCACCGTGGTCAACACCGAAATCCAGTATCGCGGACGGCGTCAGCTGGTATGCCTGCTCGCCGAGGGCGACGCGCAGACTGGTGCTGCGCTTCTTTCACTTCTATCCCAGCCAGCAGAAGGCGCTCGCCGAGGGCAAGCGCGTACGTGCGTTTGGCGAAGTGCGCGAGGGCCACTTCGGCCTCGAGATGGTTCATCCGACTTTCCATGTCATCGCGCCCGGCACGCCGCTGCCCGAACGGCTAACGCCCGTTTATCCAACCACCGCGGGTCTGGCGCAGGACGCGTTGCGCAAACTGGTGCATCGCGCACTGGCGAGCGATCCGGCTTTGCTGGGAGAAACACTGCCGCCGTGGACGCGCGAGCCGAGGCAACTGTGGGGCTTCGCGCAGGCGGTGCATTACCTGCACGAACCGCCCACCGACGCCGCACAGGCGGCGCTCGACGCGCGCACGCATCCGGCGTGGAGGCGACTCAAGTTCGACGAACTGCTGGCGCAGCAACTTTCGCTGAAGATGCATCGCCGGGCGCGCGCGCGGCGCAAGGCGCCGAGGTTGCCGGGCAACGCTTCGCTCACGCGAACGTTGCGCGAGCGCCTGCCATTCGCGTTGACCAACGCGCAGCAGCGAGTGATCGCCGAGATCCGTCGCGATCTCGGGCGCGGCGAGCCGATGCAACGCCTGCTGCAGGGCGACGTCGGCAGCGGCAAGACCATCGTCGCGGCGCTGGCGGCGCTGCAGGCGATCGAATCCGGGTACCAGGTCGCGTTCATGGCGCCGACCGAAATTCTCGCCGAGCAGCATTACCGCAAGCTCTCCGCGTGGCTGTCCGACCTGCCGATCAGCATCGCGTGGCTCACCGGGAGCCTGCCGGCGAAGGAGCGACGCAAGGCGCTCGAGGCAGTGCAAAGCGGAGCGGCGCATCTGGCCATCGGCACCCACGCGCTGTTCCAGGACGCGGTGACGATGCCCAAACTGGGACTCGCGATCGTCGACGAGCAGCATCGTTTCGGCGTCGCGCAGCGTCTCGCGTTGCGCCAGAAGGGCATCGGCGACGCGCACCAGTTGATGATGAGCGCGACGCCGATACCTCGTACGCTGGCGATGAGCTTCTACGCCGATCTCGACGTATCGGTCATCGACGAGATGCCGCCGGGACGAACGCCGGTGGTCACCAAGCTGGTGAGCCAGCGCCGTCGCAGCGAGATCGTCGAGCGCGTGCGCAAGTTGGCCGGCGCCGGGCAGCAGGTCTACTGGGTGTGTCCGTTGATCGAGGAATCCGAAAAGCTCGAACTGCAGACCGCGGTCGCATTGCACGCTGAACTCACCGCGGCGATGCCGGAATTCAAGGTCGGATTGCTGCACGGGCGCATGAAACCGAACGACAAGGCGCAGGTGATGGACGCGTTCGTGCGCGGCGATGTCAACGTGCTGGTCGCCACCACCGTCATCGAGGTCGGTGTCGACGTGGCGAATGCATCGATGATGGTGATCGAGCACGCCGAGCGCTTCGGCCTCGCGCAGTTGCACCAGTTGCGTGGCCGCGTGGGTCGCGGCGCGGAGGAAAGCGTGTGTGTCCTGCTGTTCGAGGAACCGATGTCGGAACTGGCCAAGGCGCGGCTGAAAGTCGTCTACGAGAACACCGACGGCTTCGAAATCGCGCGCCAGGACCTGCTCATCCGCGGACCGGGCGAATTCATGGGTGCACGCCAGTCGGGGGTACCCATGCTGCGCTTCGCCGACCTGGAGCAGGACATCGGACTGCTCGAGCAGGCGCGCATCGCGGCGGACGAATTGCTGCGCCGCGAGCCGGGCGCCGCGCAGGCGCATCTGGAGCGCTGGCTGGGGGGCAGGGAGGAATTCATCAAGGTGTGATCGCGGGCGCGCCCCCGGCTCGTATCCGGTGTCCCATCGCGCTACAATATCAGGTACTTGCCGCAAGCCAGCCTTAGCGCCAGCCATGCCCATTTACGCCCTCGGCCTCAACCACACGACCGCGCCGCTCGAGGTGCGGGAGCAGGTTGCGTTCCAGACCGACACGCTGGGCCAGGCGTTGCGCGACCTCATCGGTAGGCCGCGGGTCAAGGAGGCGGCCATCCTGTCCACCTGCAATCGCACCGAAGTCTATTTCCAGGGTGCCGATGCCAGGCCGGTCATCGACTGGCTGGAAGATTTTCACGGGGTGCCCAAGTCTTCGCTTTCGCCCTACGTCTACACGCTGACCCAGCAGGAGGCGGTGACGCACGCATTTCGGGTGGCGAGCGGGCTCGACTCGATGGTGCTGGGCGAACCGCAGATCCTCGGTCAGATGAAGCAGGCGGTGAAGAGCGCCGAAGCCGCGGGTTCGCTCGGGCTGGTCGCTCAACCGGCTCTTCCAGCGCACGTTCGCGGTCGCCAAGGACGTGCGCAGCAGCACCGACATCGGCAGCGCGTCGATTTCGATGGCGGCGGCGGCGGTCAAGCTCGCCGAGCGGATTTTTCCATCGCTCTCCGAGCAGCGAGTGCTGTTCATCGGCGTGGGCGAGATGATCGAACTCTCCGCGACGCATTTCGCCGCCCGGAAGCCACGCTCGATGACGGTCGCCAATCGCACCCTCGAGCGTGGCGAACAGCTGGCCGCTCGCTTCGGTGCCGACGCGATCACGCTCTCCGAACTCTCGGATCGCCTGGCGGGTTTCGACATCATCGTCACTTCGACGGCGAGTGCGCTGCCGATCCTGGGCAAGGGCCTGCTGGAACGCGCGATCAAGGCGCGCAAGCGCGCGCCGATGTTCATTGTCGATCTGGCAGTGCCGCGCGACGTGGAGCCGGAAGCGAAGGAGATCGACGACATCTTCCTCTACACCGTCGACGACCTCGCCAACATCGTCAAGGACAATCTGCAGATTCGCGTCGAATCGATGCGCGAGGCTGAAGCGATGATCGCCGACCAGGTGCAGAGTTTCCTGCGCTGGCTCGAAGGGCGCAGCGTCGTGCCGACCATCGCCGCGCTGCACGGCCATCACGATCAGCTGCGTGCCGCAGAACTCGAACGAGCGCGGCGGCTGCTTGCTGGCGGCATGCCGGCGGAACAGGTCCTCGACCAGTTCGCGCGCGGCCTGACCAACAAGTTCCTGCACGCGCCGACGCAGGCGCTCAACCGTGCCGGTGAAGCCGAGCGCGCCGAATTGCGGGTTACGCTGGAACGCCTCTACCAGCTGCCGGACGACGAGCATTAGCTGAAGTCGTCATTCCCAGCTCGTCGTCCCCGCGAACGCGGGGACCCAGTGTCGTCTGGGCAAAAAGGCGCTTGGTTCCCGCGTCGCGGGAACGACGAATTTGGCGAAGCTGTGACGCCTTTCCGTAATACTCAGCAAATTCTCGGTCGAGCATGAAAGCATCGCTGTCCCACAAACTCACTCAGCTCGCCACGCGACTGGAAGAACTCAACGGCCTGCTTGCCGCAGAGGACGTCACCCGCGATCTCGATCGCTTTCGCGCGTTGTCGCGCGAGCACTCCGAAATCAGCCCGGTGGTTACGCTCTATCGCGAGTGGCAGGATGCCGAGCGCGATCTCGCCGCGGCGCAGGAAATGCTCGCCGATCCGGCCATGCGCGCCTTCGGCGACGAGGAGACCAAGGCCGCCAAGGTGCGCATGGAAACGCTCGAGGCCGAGCTGCAAAGCGTGCTGCTGCCGCGCGACCCCAATGACGAACGCAACATCTTCATCGAGATCCGCGCCGGCACCGGCGGCGACGAGTCTGCGCTGTTCGCGGGCGACCTGCTGCGCATGTACGTGCGCTTTGCCGAGCGCAACAAGTGGCAGGTCGAGATCGTGTCGGAGAGCCTCGGCGACATGGGCGGATACAAGGAAGTGATCGCGCGCATCGCCGGCCAGGACGTGTATTCGAAGCTCAAGTTCGAGTCGGGCGGCCACCGCGTCCAGCGCGTTCCGGAAACCGAGTCACAGGGCCGTATCCACACCTCGGCGTGCACCGTCGCGGTATTGCCCGAGGCCGATCCAATCGTTGCCAGCACGATCAATCCGGCGGACCTGCGCATCGACACCTTTCGCGCTTCGGGCGCCGGTGGCCAACACGTCAACAAGACCGACTCCGCGGTGCGCATCACGCACCTTCCCACGGGGCTGGTCGTCGAGTGCCAGGACGACCGCTCTCAGCATCGCAACCGCGCACAGGCGATGTCGGTGCTGGCGTCGCGGCTGCTCGATCGCGAGCGCCAGGAGCGAGCGCAAAAGGAAGCCGCAACGCGCAAGAGCCTGATCGGCAGCGGCGATCGCAGCGAGCGCATCCGCACCTACAATTTTCCGCAAGGACGCATCACCGACCATCGCATCAACCTGACGCTCTACAAGATCGACTACATCATGGACGGCGATCTGTTCGAGCTGACGCAGGCGCTGGCCCAGGAGTTTCAAGCGGAACAGCTGGCGGCGCTGGGCGAGGAAAAATGAAACGCCGGTTTGCCTGAATCGGAAGCGACGCCGCGGTGACACAACGGGTGCGCAGCGCACTGGCGGCAAGCGGGCTCGTTCCCGCCGAAGGCCGGTTGCTGCTCGCGCACGTCCTGGGCTGCGATCGCAGCTGGCTGATCGCCCACGCCGACGATGCATTGACCACGGCGCAAGCACAGGCGTTCGAGAAGCTCGCGCGTCGACGCCACAACGGCGAACCTATCGCCTACCTGACGGGGCGCCGTGAGTTCTATGGCCTCGACCTGGAGGTCTCGCCGGATGTGCTGATTCCACGCCCGGAAACCGAACTCCTGGTGGATCTTGCGCTCGAGCGCATCGACGAGCGCGATGCCGTGCGCGTGCTCGACCTGGGCACGGGGTCGGGCGCGATCGCGCTCGCCATTGCGCGCCACCGACCACACTGCAGCGTACTCGCGGTCGATGCGTCGGCATCGGCGCTAGCGCTTGCAAGCAATAATGCAAAGCGACTGGGCATCGGCAACGCGGCCTTCATCGAATCCGACTGGTTCGAACGTGTTCCACGCGAGGCCTTCGCGGTGATCGTCAGCAACCCGCCCTACGTGGCCAACGAAGACACGCATCTGACGCAAGGCGATCTGCGCTTTGAGCCGCCGATTGCGCTCAGGGGAGGCATCGACGGTCTTGCGGCGCTACGCAAGATCGTGGCCGGCGCGGCCAGCTACCTCGCGCCCGCTGGTTGGCTGTTCATCGAGCACGGCTACAACCAGGCCGAGTCGGTTCGGACGCTGTTCCATGACGCGGGATATGGCAGCGTCGAATCGCGACGGGATCTTGCGGGGATACCTCGGGTAACCTTTGGCCGGCGATGAACGTCGCGCTGGGGTCATTGCTGGCTCTGCATCAGGATGCGCTCGAAGTCCTCGGTCGTTGCGAAGTCCGCCGTGCCGTGCGTAAAGCGAGGCAGGTACCAGCGGTTTGAATCGCCCGTGACGTACGCATGATCGATGGAAAAGGCGGCCCGTATGCCGTAGCCCGCTCCATGCGCCGGCAGGTACGTTTCGCGAAGGTACGCAGATGACTGACCGTAGGGATAAGCGAAATACTGCGGCCTTCGACCGGTTTTCGCCGCGATGAACTCGGACGCTCGGGCAACCTGGGCTTCGCATTCATCCAGGGTATCGACCAGGGTGAAATCGCCTTTGCGCTGGTCCTTCTGCTCCACGCGCGCCACATCGGGATGCACGTGGTCCCAGCTGTGGCTTTCGATGTGCAGGACCTGCGAAGCGTCGGCGTCGCGCCACCAGTCATCGGTCAACCAGCGATGTCCGGCCAGGCAATTGATCTCGAGCTCTCGCCGCGCCGCGGGAGACGCAATGACGAACGAGGTCATCTCCACATTGGGCTGCGCCGCGCCGACCTTGCTGGCGAAATCGCCGAGGATGTTGGCGAAGCTCCGGCGTGGTCCAAACGACGGGTGATCGGCATCCTGCCAATCGAGATTCACGCCGTCGTCGCAGGTGAGGGCCACGCACCGATTTAGCGGCTCCCTCTCGCCGAGCACCGCCTCCACCACCCAGTCGAGCGGTACGATCCGGAACCCGAGACGTTGGATGGTGCCGAGATCTTGCGCCACGGCGATGTGGTCGTCCGTCGCGTAGTCATCGCCCGCGTGACTCGAGTGATAACAGATAATGGGAACTTTCATCCTGATCGTCGCAGGGCCGACAGTGGTCCCGCTACGCCTGTGACAGTGCCGTCGGCGGCGTAACCGCCAGTTTCTCCGCCCAGGGCAGCAGCGCCGGCAGAATCGTCGGGTACAGCGCGACGCCATGCTGCAGTTGTTCGCGATAGCGCTGCGCGCCGCGTTCTCCCGGCAAGCGCACCGCGTCAGCGCCTTCGCGCACCGGCGAATTGCGCGCCGACTCGGCGACGAAATCCATCTGTCGCTTGAATGCGCCGACGCCACCGAATGCATCCGGGTCGTAAACCTGCACGAAGACCGTGCCGCCCCAACCGGTTCCGGCATCGGCGCGACCGTAGCCGGCCAGGCCCGCGGTCATCGCCTCGACCAGCAACGCGAGCGCGAAACCCTTGTGGCCCGCATCGATTCCGCCCAGTGGCAGCAGCGCTCCCTTCGGCGGCCCGACCATTGCGGCAGGGTCGCGCGTCGGATTGCCCGTGTGATCGATCAGCCATTCCCCGGGCAGTTGCCTCCCCGCCGCTTTCTCCTGCAGTGCGTAGCCCATGCTCGTGATCGAAGTCGATACGTCGACGAGGATGGGATCGCCCGAGGTCGGCAGGCCCGCGGCGATCGGATTGGGTGTGATGAACGGCTTGATGCCGCCATGCGGTACCACGGCAAACACGGTCGGATCGGAGCTCTCGATGACCGCGACAAGTCCCTGATCGGTCGCGCGCTTGAGATACGCCGCAAGGCACGCGATGTGATGCGAGTGACGAATCACGACCGTGCCGGTGCCATGCGTGCGCGCCATCGCCGCCGCGCGCTCGAGCGCGCGCAGCGTCAGCCACGGGCCCGGCAAGCGCTTGCCGTCCCAATTCTCCGCAGCCGGTCGCCGATTGAGGACCAGGGGCTCGCCCGACCCGAGCATACGGCCATGGATCAATTCGTCGAGATACGGCGCGGCCAGCGCGAGTCCGTGGGTGGTGTGGCCGAGCAGGTCGGCGTCGAGCAGGATTGCGGCGACGTCGGCGGCGATATCGCTCGCGCGCACCGGCGCGCTCGAACAGGGTCTGCGCGAACTGACGCAAAGCATCGGCGGAATAGCGTGGGCGCACGTTTTGGGAAGCTAGGGGTTCAGGCATGATTGAAGACTGATGAATGGACGGAACTCGGACGCGAAGTGGTTGCGGAAGCGGCATCCAGCGCGCAATTCCGCAGGTTGACTAGACGAGGCCACTAGCCTCATTCTAACCGACCGTACGCAACCGTATCCGTCCAACGTGCCTCCCCCGACGCTGACCGTCAGCATCGTCACGTACCGCCCCGACCTGTCTCTGTTCGACGCGACGCTGCGCAAGCTTTCGGCGTCGTTCGCCATGGCGCGCGAAGCGGGCCTGCTGCGCGCGGTCAACCTGGTTCTGATCGACAATACCGGCGATCGCGCGGTTGCCGATGCAGTCGTGCGGATGGGTGTTGCGCATTTCGAGAGTTCGGCGGTGACGATGAACTATCTGCACGGACACGCCAACATCGGCTACGGCACCGCGCACAACCTGGTCATGCATGGCGGCAACACGCACTTTCACCTCGTGCTCAATCCCGACGTCGAGCTGGCAGAGGAATCGCTATCGGCCGCTCTGCACTTCCTGGAGGAGAACGAGCACGTTGGCGTGCTTGTGCCCGCCACGACCGGCAGCGACGGCGCGCGGGAATTCAGCTGCAAGCGCTACCCGTGCGTGCTCGACCTGGCGTTGCGCGGTTTCGCACCAGGATTCCTGCAGCGCTTGTTTCGCAAGCGGCTGGATCGCTACGAAATGCGCGACGTCATCGGCGAGGAAGTCGTCTCGCCGGTACCCATCATGAGCGGCTCGTTCATGCTGGTGCGACGCAAGGCGATCGAATCCACCGGTGGTTTCGATCCGAATTTCTTTCTCTACTTCGAGGACTTCGACTGGAGTGTGCGACTCAACCGGGTGACCAAGTCGGCGTACGTGCCCAGCGTGCGGGTCGTGCATCACGGCGGGCGCGCCGCGCGCAAGGGCTTGCACCACATCGCGTATTTCACCCGCAGCGGGGTGCGCTTCTTCAACAAGCACGGTTGGAAGTGGGCATGACGGGCGCGGCATCCGGCAAGGTCCTGGTGACCGGAGCGAATGGTTTCATCGGTCACGCCTTGTGCGCGCATCTCGCGCAACGCGGTATCGAGCATGTCGCCGTGGTGCGCGCCAACGCGGCCGGCGAGGCGGTGGGCGCGCGGCGCGTGGCGCTCGGCGATTTCGCCGCCGCGGATTGGGACGCGACGCTCGCCGGCGTTGCCACCATCGTTCATCTCGCGGGTCGCGCGCACGTGCTGCGCGAGCGCTCCGCAAGTGCCACGCCGTACATCGTCGCCAATGTCCATGTGGTGCGTCGTCTTCTCGACGCCGCGGTGGCCGCCGGAGTGCGTCGCGTGATCCTGGCGAGCACCATCAAGGTCTACGGCGACTCGACGCCGCCAGGTCGCCCGTTTCGGGCAGGGGATCCATCGCATCCCAGCGGCGCGTACGCGATGAGCAAGGCCGAAGCCGAGAACGTGCTGCTGGAAGTCGCGCAGACCCGCGGCATCGAAGCTGTGGTGCTGCGCATGCCGCTGGTCTACGGGCCCGGCGTGAAAGGTAATTTCCTGAAGCTGCTGGAAGCGATCGCCGCGCGCCGCCGGTTGCCGCTCGCGGGTGTGGCCAACCAGCGCAGCCTCCTCTACGTCGGCAACGCGGTCAGCGCGATCGACGCGGCGCTGACTGCTCCCGCGCTCGTCGGCGAAGTGCTGCCGCTCGCCGACAAGCGAGAGCATATCGACGCCGCGGCTCATCGAAGCGCTCGCCCGCGCGATCGGGGTGAGCGCTCCGCAATACAAGGTGCCGACCATCGCATTGCGCGCGGGCGCGGCGCTGACCGGGCGACGCGGCGCCGCCCAGCGCCTTCTGGGTTCGCTCGAAGTCGACTCGGCGCGCTTTCGCGAACTGGCGCAATGGACGCCACCGGCGACGGTCGAAGAAGGTCTTGCCGCCACCGGCGCGTGGTGGCGACTTCTTCACGCGCTCTGACGCTGCGCGCAGGCGTCGGGCGTCCGACGGCTATAATTGCCCTCTTTGCCCGAAGGAAGATTGATGACCCCACGTCGCGGCGACCGGCGCGTCGACCAGCTGCGTTCGCTGTCGATCACCCGTCACTACAACCGGCACGCCGAGGGCTCGGTGCTCATCGAAGCCGGCGATACGCGCGTCATCTGCACCGCGTCGGTCGACGAGGGCGTGCCGCCGTTTCTCAAGGGCAAGGGGCAGGGCTGGGTCACCGCGGAATACGGCATGCTGCCGCGCGCGACCAACACCCGCATGCGCCGCGAGGCCGCCGAGGGCAAGCAATCCGGACGCACGCAGGAAATCCAGCGCCTGATCGGACGCAGCATGCGCTCGATCGTCGATCTCGCCGCGCTGGGCGAGCGCACCATTCGCCTCGACTGCGACGTGATTCAGGCCGACGGCGGCACGCGTTGCGCGTCGATCACCGGCGCCTGCGTGGCGCTACGCGACGCGGTTGCGTGGTGCAGGGCACAGGGAACCATCACCGGCGAGCCGCTGACCGATTTCGTCGCCGCGGTGTCGGTGGGCATCGTCGACGGACAGCCGCGGCTGGACCTGGACTACCTCGAGGATTCGGGTTGCGACACCGACATGAACGTCGTGATGACCGGCGCCGGTGGATTCGTCGAGGTGCAAGGCACGGCAGAGGGCGCACCGTTCTCGCGCGCCGAGATGGAGCGCTTGCTCGCGCTCGCCGATGGCGGCATCCGCGAGTTGATCGCCGCGCAGAAGCACGCGCTGGCGGAAAAATGATTCATCACGCTGCCAAGCGCAGTACACGCCGACGCGGCAAGTGAAATCGCTATCCAGACTCGTCCTGGCCTCCAACAACGCCGGCAAGTTGCGTGAATTTCGCCGGCTGCTTGCGCCGCTGGGCATCGACGTGGTCGCGCAGTCCGATCTGGGCATTCCCGAGGCCGAGGAACCGCACGCCACTTTCGTCGAGAACGCGCTCGCCAAGGCGCGTCACGCGAGCCGGATCGCGCGCCTGCCCGCGCTGGCGGATGATTCGGGCGTCTGCGTCGATGCGCTGGCCGGCGCGCCGGGCGTGCAATCGGCACGCTACGCCGGCGAGCCGAAGTCCGACGCGCGCAACAACGCGCTGCTCATCGCCGAACTCTCGGGCGTGGCCGATCGCCGCGCGCACTATTATTGCGTGCTGGCGCTGATGCGCCACGGTGACGATCCGGAACCGCTGCTGGCCGAAGGTCGCTGGGACGGGACCATCATCGATGCGCCGCGCGGCGACGGAGGCTTTGGCTACGATCCGCATTTCCTCGATGACGAAACCGGGCTGACCGGCGCCGAGTTGCCGCTGGAAACCAAGAACCGCCTGTCGCATCGGGGGCAGGCGCTGCGTGCACTGATCGCCCGGCTGGAGGCTGCCCGATGAGCGCAGCACTGGACCCCGGATTGCGCACGCCGCGCTTCAGCGCGCTGCCGCCGCTCTCGCTCTACGTGCACATTCCGTGGTGTCTGAAGAAGTGCCCTTACTGCGACTTCAATTCGCACGAGCATCGGGAGGCGATTCCCGAGGCGCAATACGTCGACGCGCTGACCGCCGACCTGGAATTCGCGTTGCCGTCGATCTGGGGACGTCGCATCGGTACGGTATTTTTCGGCGGCGGCACGCCCAGCCTGTTCTCCTCGTCCGGCATCGATCGCATCCTTGCCGCGATCCGCGCGCGTGTGCCGCTATCGCCGGACGCCGAAATCACGCTGGAAGCCAATCCGGGCACCTTCGAGCAGCAGAAATTCGCCGAGTTCAGGGCGGCAGGCATCAACCGGCTGTCGCTGGGCGTGCAGAGTTTCGATCGTCGCCACCTGGCCGCGCTCGGCCGCGTGCACGACGAGCAGGAGGCGCGCGCCGCGGGCGCGGCCGCGATCGAAATCTTCGGCAACGTCAACTTCGACCTGATGTATGGATTGCCCGGGCAAACGCCGGCCGACGCCTCCGCCGACGTCGCCACCGCGTTGGAATTCGCGCCGCCGCATCTGTCGTTCTATCAGCTCACCATCGAGCCCAACACGCTGTTCCATCGCCATCCACCGCGACTGCCGCAAGAAGACGATATGGCCGACATCGAGGATGCGGTCGAGGTCGCGCTGGCCGGCGCCGGCTACGCGCACTACGAAACGTCGGCGCATGCCCGGTCGGGTATGGAGTGCCGGCACAATCTCAACTACTGGCGCTTCGGCGACTATCTGGGCATCGGCGCCGGCGCGCATTCCAAGCTGTCGTTTCCGGACAAGGTGCTGCGCCAGATCCGTTACAAGCAGCCGCAGCAGTACCTGGAGCGCGCGGCACGCGGCGCGCCGCTGCAGGAGGAGCACGCGGTGATGCGCGAGGACATGGGCTTCGAGTTCATGCTCAACGCCATGCGCCTGACCGAAGGCGTGCCCGTGGCGTTGTTCGCGGAGCGCACCGGTTTTCCGCTGACGCTGGTGCAGCAGCCGCTCGACGAGGCCGAGCGACTCGGACTCATCGAGCGCGACCACGTGAACATCCGGCCGACACCGCTGGGGCGACGCTTTCTCAACGACCTGCAGTCGCTGTTCCTGCCTGCCGGCGCGCGCGACCGTCGGCGTGCCGGCGCAGCCGATCGTCATGGAACGACTCGTGCCATGATCAGGCCATCGCACGCGCTGAGCGTCGGTGCCAGCGCGGCGGCGCTGCGCGCTCGCGCGTTTACCAGCGAAGCACTGACCGACGCCCTGCTCCAACGTGTCGCGGCGACCGACGCCAATGTCCAGGCATGGGCAACTCTGGATCGCGAATATGCCATCGCAACGGCTCGCGGCATCGACGTCAATCGACCTGATGGACCGCTCGCCGGCATCGCGATCGGCGTCAAGGACATCATTGCCACTGCCGATCTGCCGACGCAGCAGGGCTCGCCGATCTACGCCGATGCGCAGCCTGCGCGCGATGCCGAATGCGTGTCGCGGCTCAAGCGCGCGGGCGGGTTCGTCCTGGGCAAGACCGTCACGACCGAATTCGCGTTCATGCAGCCGGGCAAGACGCGCAATCCATGGAACGCCGCGCACACTCCCGGCGGGTCGTCGTCCGGATCTGCCGCCGCGGTTGCGGTGGGACAGGTCGCCGCTGCGCTGGGAACGCAGACCAATGGATCGGTGATCCGCCCGGCGGCCTATTGCGGCGTGGTCGCCTACAAGCCGACGTTGGACCTATTGCCCTATGAGGGCGCACACCTTTTCAGCCATACGCTCGACACGCTCGGCGTGTTCGCTCGCAGTGTCGACGACTGTGCGCTAGTCGCCGCGTGCCTTGCCGATCCCGGCGCGCCCGAGGCCGAGGCGCCGGCATTGCCGTCGCCACCGCGCCTTGCGCTGCTTGCCGATTTCCCGTGGGTGAGCGTCGGATCCGAACAGCGCGCAGCGATCGAGGCTGCGGTGGAATTGCTGCGACGCGCTGGCGCCGAGGTCACCACGATCATGCTCGCCGAGTCCTGCCATGTCGCGCATCGCGTGCATCGCACTGTCATGCTCCATGAAGGCGCGCAGCACCTCGGCGCACTGCAGGACAGCGAACGCCGGCGCATGTCGGCGAAACTCAACGCTGCGCTCGACGAGGGTCGCGCCATTACCGCGCCGGAGTACGCACTGGCGATGGCACGACGAAAAGAAATCATGGCCACGTTGACGGCGTGGCTGGAACCTTTCGACGGAGTACTCACGCCCTCCGCGCCCGGCCCGGCCCCCGAAGACCTGACGCAGACCGGCGATCCCGCGTGCAACACGCTGTGGTCGCTGGCCGGCTTTCCGGCCATCAACCTGCCCATCGCGCTCGCGCCGAACGGCTTGCCGCTGGGCATGCAGCTTGCCGCCGTACAACACCGCGATCGCGCACTGCTCGCGATCGCGCGCTGGTGCGAGTCGAAGCTGCCATTCAGAGGGCTGGTGTGAAGCGTGCCAAGCAGCATGCCGCGCCCAAGCCGCGCAATCCGGTTGCGCGTTCGCCGCTGCTGCGCAAGGGTGGCGCGCACGGCAAGACCACCGCGGCCAAGCGCCGCCAGGCTGCGGTCGAGCTTCGCAAGCTGGACATCGATCCGGATACCGACGCATGACGCTGTCCCGGCGCGATCTCGAGGAAGGCCGCATGCGCGCGATCTATGCCGAGGCGGTCGATCCCAAACGCGCGCTGTCCGACGAGGCGCTGGCGGCATCGTTGGCGAGGACGCTCGCGGAGCGACCGCAGGGGGCCGGCTGGTGGGTGTTCGCCTACGGCTCGCTGTTGTGGAATCCGCTGTTCCCGTTTGACGATGCGCGCCCTGCGACGGTGCGCGGCGTGCATCGCAGCTTTTGCCTCTGGTCGATGGCGTCGCGCGGCACCTGCGAGCAGCCGGGCCTGGTACTCGGCCTCGAACCGGGCGGCGCATGCCGGGGCGTCGTCTACCGCCTGCCGGCACAATTCGCAAAAAAGGAACTGGCGCTGTTGTGGCGGCGCGAAATGGTCATCGGCGCGTACCGGCCGCGGTGGATGCGTGTGCGTACTGCCGGCCGCGATCTGATCGCGCTATCGTTCGTCGTCGATCGCAGCAACCTGCACTACGCGAGAGGCTTGAGCATCGAGCGCAAAGCGCAGGTGCTCGCCTGCGCTGCCGGCGCCTTCGGTTCTTCGGCCGACTATCTCGAGCACACGCGCATCGCGCTGATCACCCACGGCATCGTCGACCCGTATCTCGAAGCGCTGGCGGAGAAGATGGTGAAGTACCGGCGCGCTGTTTAGGCGCCAGCGATGTTATACGGCGACGTGCCGTCCGCCGTCGACGTTGATGGTGTCGCCGGTCACGTAGGTTGCGTCCGCCAGCAGGAAATGCACCGCCTTGGCGATGTCTTCGGGCGTGCCCTCGCGGCGCAGCGGTGTATGCGAAATGATGCGTTGGCGCGAGAGTTCGTCGAAGGCATCGTCGTCGGGCCACAGGATCGGTCCCGGCGCGACCGCATTGACGCGCACCTCGGGCGCGAGTTCGCGCGCCAGCGAGCGGGTGAGCCCGACCAGTCCTGCCTTGGCGACGCTGTAGACGACGTAGTTCTTGAGCGGGCGCTCGGCGTGAATGTCGGTGATGTTGACGATGGCGCCCTGCGCTTTCTTGAGTGCCGGCGCCGCGGCCTGCGCCAGGAACATTGGCGCGCGCAGGTTGGTGCCGATCAGGTCTTCCCATTGCGCAGGAGTAATCTCGCCGACGGGCGTCTGGAAGAACGACGAGGCATTGTTGACCAGCGCGTCGAGGCGGCCGAAGCTTTGCAGCGTCTGGTCGACCAGCGACTGCAGCTTGCCCAGGTCGAGCAGGTCGGCCTGGATGAGCGACACCGAGTCCTTGCGCGCGGTGTTGAGCTCCGCCTGCAGCAGGCGGGCCTCGCCTGCGGACTCGCGATAGTGCAGCATCAGGTTGGCGCCGGCGGCGTGCAACCGCCGACAGGTCGCGGCACCGACTCGCTTGGCCCCTCCCGTGATCAACACCACTTTGCCCTGCACGCGGCGCTCCAGCTACACTCAGTGGACTACAAAGCCTAACACATCGATGCCCCGCTCTCCACCCGCTGCCGACCCGCGTGAATTGCCCTCGCCGTCGGACGACGCGCGCGCGCACGCCGACCGCGTCACGTCACACATTGCGCAACAGATCGACGCTGCCGGAGGCTGGATTTCATTTGCCGATTACATGAATGCGGCGCTCTATGCGCCGGGACTCGGCTACTACGCGGCGGGCACGCGGAAATTCGGGGCCGACGGCGACTTTGTCACCGCTGCGGAAATGTCGGCACTATTCGGTCGCGCCTTGGCGACGCAGCTCGCCGAAGTGCTGACTCAAGTGCCCGGTGACGTCATCGAGCTCGGCCCCGGCACTGGCCGGTTGGCCGTCGACGTCCTCGGTGCCCTGGCGATGCGCAACGCGCTGCCGGAGCGCTATCGACTGCTGGAGGTCAGCCCCGACTTGCGCGAACGCCAGCGGCAGCTCCTGCAACAGAAATTGCCGCAGCTGCTGCCGCGGGTCGAGTGGATCGATGTCCTGCCGCAGCGCTGGCGGGGAGCGATCGTCGCCAACGAAGTGCTCGACGCCGTTCCGCCGCACATTGTCGTGCGCGCGAACGACGAGTGGTTCGAGCGCGGCGTCGGGCTGGCATCGGGAACGCTCGCGCTCGTCGATCGCCCGCTGCCGGAAGGCGTGCTGCGCAGCTCCGCCGTTGAGCGGTTTCCTCCGCAGGGCGACTACGCCAGCGAGATCAATCCCGCCGCGCAGGCGCTGGTCGCGAGCCTTGCGCAACGTTGCGATGCCGGCACGCTGCTGCTGCTCGACTATGGTTTTCCCGCTGCCGAGTATTACCATCCGCAGCGCGCCGCCGGCACATTGATGGCGCATTACCGGCATCGCGCGCTGGCCGATCCGCTGTTCCTGCCAGGGCTCGCCGATCTCACCGCGCACGTCGACTTCACCGCGATCGCGAGCGCAGGCGCTGCCGCCGGCATGCGCGTTGCGGGATTCACCACGCAAGCGCACTTTCTGGTCAATTGCGGGCTGCTCGATTTGCTCGCGCAGGTGGGCGATCCGGGTTCGGCAGCCTATTTGCGCGAAGCCAACGCGGCGCAGAAGTTGCTGTCGCCGGCCGAGATGGGAGAACTGTTCAAGGTGCTGGCGCTGACGCGAGGTGTCGACGCGCCGCTGCGTGGGTTTAGCAACGGCGACCAGACGCATCGCCTCTGATCGCAGCGCCGGACGCGGCGGATCCGAGCTTCCTCAGTGGGCAGCGATGCGCTTGATCAGCGCGTCAGTGAATGACTGTGTCGACGCCTTGCCACCCAGATCGCCGGTGCGAACGAGGTCCTTGTTGAGCGTCGCGTCCATGGCGACGCGCAGCCGTGTCGCCTTCTCCGGGTGACCCATGTGATCGAGCATCATGGCGGCGGCAAGCATGAGCGCCAGCGGATTGGCAATGCCCTTGCCGGCGATATCCGGCGCCGAGCCGTGGACCGCTTCGAAGATCGCGGCGCTGGCGCCGATGTTGCCGCCCGGCGCCATTCCCAGGCCGCCGACGAGGCCGGCGATTTCATCGGACAGAATGTCGCCGAACAGGTTGGTTGTGAGAATGACGTCGAACTGCCACGGATTGAGCACGAGTTGCATCGCGCAGGCGTCGACGATGCGTTCGTCGATTTCGAGTCGGTCCTTGTAGCGCTCGCTGACCTGGCGCGCGGTTTCCAGGAACATTCCGCTGAGCGCCTTCATGATGTTGGCCTTGTGGACGATCGTCACCTTCTTGCGCTTGTTGGCGATCGCGTACTCGAAGGCGAACTCGGAGATGCGGCGACAGCCGCTGCGCGTGTTGACGCCCGAGCCGATGGCGACCGCGTGCGGATCGTCGCCCATCGGAATGTAGTGCTCGTAGCCGACATACAGGCCTTCGGTGTTTTCGCGAACCAGTACCAGATCGATGTCTTCGTAGCGACCGCCCGGGATCATGGTGCGCGCAGGGCGCAGGTTGGCGTAGAGCTGGAACTCCTCGCGCAGGCGCACATTGGACGAGCGATAACCTCCGCCCGAGGGCGTCATCAGCGGACCTTTCAAGGCGAGCTTGTTGCGCCGGATGCTGTCGACCGTCGCCTGTGGCAGTGGGTCGCCGCACGCAGTCACGCCGGCCATCCCGGCGATTTGCCGCTCCCACGCGATCGGCGCGGCCAGTGCTTCGAGCACGCGCAGTGTTGCCGCGGTGATCTCGGGGCCGATGCCGTCGCCCTCGATCAGGGTGACAGGAATGCGTTTGTCTTTATCGGGCGTAGGCATGGGCTGCTCCAACGAACATGAGTCGCGACACTAACGAATCCAGTCTATTACACGATTGCGAGGCCGATCGAGCGTCCGCGCATTGCCCCAAAATGTCGCAATCGCAGGTGCTACGCTGACGCAGGGCACGCACTGCCGCAGCGCACGCTGTGCGGCCCGGATTGCCCGTAACGGTGCGTTCCCTTCGATAGGGAAGACGATGCGTCGCGGCCCGATCACGCGGCGATGAACGCCGCGATCTTCGGATCGCGGCACAGCTCTTCGAGCTCTGCTGCGTCGGGCAGTTGCGGCCGGTCGCGCTGGGCATTGACCATGCACAGGAAACCGAGCGGTCGATCCGCGCTGGCGCGGAACTGATGCCATGTCAGCGCGGGCACGTGGACCAAGTCGTGTTCCGCCAGTTCGTAGATGCGATCGCCGATCAGACACCGGCCCGCGCCGCGCTGGACGACGACGGCGTGCGCGTGCTCGTGGCGTTCGAGTGTCGTGTGCCCGCCAGGGGCAACTTCGAAATAGCGCAGCTGCGAGGCCAGCGCAGGGTCGTCGAAGAGTACCTGGCGCGTCACGTCGCGGAACGGCGCGCTGCCTTCGGTCTTGTATTCGCGCACCTCGACGTCGCGCCAGCGCGCGTTGGCGATCTTCGGTCGATGTGGGGTGGTGGCCATGGTGCGCTTCCTCAGTTGTGCACGAGCGCTTCGCTTTGCTGGATGCCGGCGTCATTAACGGCGGCGACGAATTCGCGGGTGCGCTCCAGCAACTTATCGCCAGCGGCAAGCAGCGAGCCGCCGATAAGCAGCATTACGTCCGAGCCGTAACACCGCACGACGTCGCTTGCCCGCTCCACCGACATACCGCCGCCAGGTACCGGCAGCGCCGCACGCAGGTGCGCCCACGGCGCTCGCGCATGGGCTGCGATGCTCGCGCATTCGCGCTCGCTCCACGCGAAGCGGCCGCCGAAATTCGGAAAGATGATCGCATCGGCTCCCAGCAGGCGGAACCACTTGCCGAGCAGGAACGAAGGCGCTACGCGTGCCGCGCCGGCGTATGCGGGATGCGCGAGCACCGGCACGTCGAGCCCACTCGCGACGAGTTCGGCAAACGCCGGCATGCCCACCAGCGCCGGAGCGATCAGCACCATGGCCGCGCCCTCGGCGCGCGCCACGCGTGCCTGCGCCGCGAGCGCAGCGGGCGCGCCGACCAGGCTCGGTGCGTAGAGCGCACGTCGGCCGGTCTCGCGCTGCGCGCGCTCGATTGCGCGCTGGCATGCTGCGACGCGCGCCGCGAACGGCGCGTACGCCTGATCGGCGAGGCCGTGATCGTCCTTGATGACGTCGACGCCGGCCAGCGCCAGGGTATGGCAGAGATCGGCAAGACGCTCCGGCGGCAAGCCCTGCGGTTTGAGCGCGGCGCAGGTCAGCGGGCGATGCGGCGCATCGACCAGCGCGCGCAGGCCGTCGATGCCGAAGCGCGGCCCCGGGAAGCGCGCCAGGAATTCCGGAGGGAAATCGGCGTCGATCAGTTCGACATGATCGTGCAGCGAACTGTTGCCGAACAGCATGTTGATAGTTTGCGCGACGTCGCCTCCGGTGGTCGCCACGGCCAGCCGGATAGCGACCAGGTGCGTGCCATCGCCGGCATCGCGAATCGAGTCGACGCGCCCGACGACGTGCTCCGCGACGAACGCGTCGCGAACCACTTCCGCGGGCACCTCGACACTCTGCTCGAGCGCCAGCGCGTTCGCGATCGCGCGGATCTCATCCGCTGCGCCACGAACGCGATAGATGACGTCTATCCAGGACATGTTCCTGCCGTGGTCACGAAGACCGGCGCGACGCAGGCACCTACGCCTGCGGCATGAACTTCGCGGCCTTCAGGATCTTGGTTTCCTGCAGCAGGATCAGCGGCTGCACCAGCTTGACGTACGCCGCCCAGCCAGGGTCCGCCGTCATGTTCGCGCGGCGCTCGTCGCGTTCGGCGAGGTTCTTGTATTTCCAGATATGCACGATCTGGTTCATGGGGCCGATCTCCGAGAAGAAATATCCCACCGGCTGCCCGAGGTGCTTGGTCTGGATGGCGAAACCATGCTTCTCGTAAGTCTCGAGGTATTCGTTGGTCTTCCCGGGATGCAGCGTATAGGTGCGGTGATCGACGATCATGGTGCTCTCCAAGTGACGGGGGTCTTGTGTGAGGTTGGCGCCCCGATCCAACCGGCCGGAGGGTCGCGCCCACCACGGGCGCCTGCGACTTGCCGGCGAGGTATAGTATCAATGAGCCGGCAAGGCAGGGCGGACGCATTCGACGGAGGAGCGGCACGTGGGACAACTGGACGGCAAGATCGCGATCGTCACCGGCGCGGCGGGCGGCTTCGGCGAAGGCATCGCGCGGCTGTTTGTCGCCGAAGGCGCGCGCGTGCTGATTCTCGATCTTGATCTCGCGAAGGCGACGCGGGTGGCTGCCGAACTTGGACCCAACGCGATGGCGCGCCAATGCGATGTGTCCAGTAGCGCGGATGTGCAATCGTCGGTGCAGGCGTGCGTGAGCGCCTTCGGCATCCCTGACATCGTCGTCAACAACGCGGGCACCACGCATCGCAGCCAGCCGATGCTCGACGTCGACGAAGCGACCTTCGACCGCGTGTTTGCAGTGAACGTGAAGTCGATCTACTACATGGCGCAGGCGGTGCTGCCGCTGATGCGCAAGCGCAAGGACGGCGTCATCATCAACATCGGCTCGACCGCGGGCATGCGGCCGCGGCCGGGGCTGACCTGGTACAACGCATCCAAGGGCGCGGTGAACCTGCTGTCGAAGTCGATGGCGGCGGAATTGGGCCCCGACAATATCCGCGTCAATGCCATCTGCCCGGTGATGGGCGCGACCGGCCTAATCGAGCAGTTCCTCGGCGGCCCCGACACGCCGGAGAATCGCGCGCGCATCATCGCCGGCATTCCGCTGGGTCGAATGTCCACGCCCGAGGATGTCGCCAACGCGGCGCTGTACCTGGCGAGCGACGCGGCCCGCTTCATTACCGGCATCGAACTGCCGGTCGACGGTGGACGCACCATCTGATCCACCTACAGCAAATGGGGGTCCGGCCCCTGATCAAGCAGCAGCCGCCCGCGTTAGCGGATGACCAGCACCGGCACTGTGGAATGGGTGAGAACCTTGTGCGTTTCGCTGCCGAGCAGGAGTGCCGACACGCCGCGCCGCCCGTGCGATGCCATCACGATCAGGTCGCACTTTTGTTTTTTGGCAGCGGCAAGGATCGCTTCCCACGGCAACGACGAGTAGGCGTGTACGCCAGTGAGCTTGACGCCCGAAGTGGCGGCTTTGCGCGCGACCGCGCCGAGGATCTTGTCCGCGTCTTCCTTGCAGCGCGCTTCGTACATCTTGCGCGTATACGCCGGCTCGATGGCCACGCTCTCGCCGAAGCCCCGCAGGGTGTAGACGGGCGAGGCGTAGAACGCTGTCAGTTTCGCACCCAGCGTTTCTGCGAGATCGATGGCGCGCTGCACCGCCTTGGACGAGAGCGTCGAGCCATCGGTGGCAACCAGGATGTTCTTGAACATGGCGGTCTCCCAAGCGGAGCATGAATCGAGATTCATGCTAGTTCCGCTCGGGAATGTACCACTTGACGCAGGTCAACTCTGCGTCGTCGCCGCGCACGGTCGTGCGCGGGACCGGACTACGACTGCCGGTTACGACGCCGGGCCGTGCCTTGCGACCCGGTGCGGCGGGAGGAATGTAGCCCGACACGCGATACAGCCAACCGTCGATCCGGGTGCCGTTTTCGAAGCGAGTCAGGCTGCAGGTGATGACCGCGCCGGTCGCCGCAAGACTGGCAACGTGCTGTCGCACCACCGCGAGTGGCATGCCCGTTTCTTTCGCGATTTCTGAATCGAGGCGTTGTCCGTGTTTCTTGAGACACTGCAGGATCTTGGTCATGGCCGACTACCCGGAAAAGGGCGCACAGCTTACCAGACCCTGCCTTCCGATGGTTCCCGATTTGGGGCGCCATATGCTAAAGTATTGAAATTATTCACATATTCGGCCACCATTCGGCACATGCCGGGCGATATGGCCCGACTCGGATTCCCGGCGGTAGCGTACCGGGCGCTGCCGTTGCAACCATACGTTCCATTTTAGTGACGAGATGAACTGGGTCGAAGTCGCCTGGACCATGATGATCGCGGCGAGCCTGATGCTCGGCGTCGTCCACCTATTCGTCTGGCAGAAGCAACGTTCGCAATACGCGCATCTGCTGTTCTTCGTGCTCGCGGCCTCCGCCGCGGCCTACGGCGCGTTTGAGCTGGTTCTGATTGAGGCCCAGACACCGACGAGCTTCGCGGCCACCGTACGTTGGGCACATGTTCCGCTCGCCATGGTCGTGTTTTCGATCGTAGGGTTCGTGCGCTTTTACTTCGATGCGGGCAGACTTTGGCTCGTCTATGCGGTGGTGGGATTGCGGCTTGCCGGCCTCCTGCTGAATTTCCTGACGGGCGTCAACGTTAATTTTCAGGAAATCACCGCACTGGACCATCTGCAGCTGTGGGGCGGTGGCGTCGTCTCCGGTCCCATCGGTATCGCGAATCCTTGGGCGATAGTCCCTCAGCTAAGCAACCTGATGCTCGTCGCCTTCGTCGTCGATGCCTCGATCACCCTCTGGCGGCGCGGGACCCCTACGGCGCGCCGACGCGCGGCCCTGGTCGGGGGTAGTCTCGTTATCTGCATCGTTGCAGCGGCCAGCTTCGCGGCGCTGATTGTCACCGGCGTGGTACGCGCGCCCTCAATCCTCATGCCGGGCTTTTTCATCGTCGTAATGGCGATGGGCTACGAGCTGGTGTGGGACCTCATCGCGGCGGCGCAGCTCGCGGCGCAGCTCCGGGCAAGCGAGCAGCGCTTCCGTGCCGTCGTCGAAACCGTTCCCAGCGCGATCCTGCTGGTAAACGCTGACGGGGTCATCACGCTTGCCAACGCGCAGGCCGAGACCGTATTCGGCCGCGCACGCGAAGACCTTGTTGGACAGACCGTGGAAACGCTGGTGCCTGATCGCTTTCAACCGTCGCATGCGGGACTGCGGCAGGGTTACGCCAGAGACGCGACGGCGCGGATGATGGGGACGGGGCGCGAGCTGTACGCGCGTCGCGCGGACGGCAGCGAAATACCGGTGGAAGTTGCGCTCAACCCCATGCGTACCGAGGCGGGACTGTCCGTACTGGTGTCGGTCGTCGACATTACCGAGCGCAGAAATGTCGAGAGGGTGACCGCCCGCCAGCGCGACGAGCTCGCACACCTGTCCCGTGTCGCGATGCTGGGCGAGCTGTCGGGGTCGCTGGCACACGAGCTCAATCAACCGTTGACGGCGATCCTGAGCAATGCGCAGGCGGCGCAGCGCTATCTGGCGCAGAGCCCGCCGCGTGTCGACAAGCTGGCGGAGATCCTCACTGACATCGTGAAGAGCGACCACCGTGCGGGCGCAGTGATTCAAAGGCTGCGATCCCTGCTACGGAAGGAAGAGGCTCAACGTCATCCGCTCGACGTCAACGAGGTGGTCGAAGAATCACTCCGCCTGATGCGCAGCGACTTGCTGAACCGCCAGGTCGTGGTCAGCACCGAGCTGGCCGCAGCGCTCCCTGTCGTGAGCGGCGATCGAAATCAACTGCAGCAGGTGTTGCTCAATCTCGTGATCAATGGCTGCGACGCGATGGACGGCCACCGGGCAGATGGCCGGCTCATGGTACGAACGCAAAGGACGGCAAATGGCAATGTCGAGTTTTCCGTTACCGACCGAGGCGAAGGGATACCACCAGCAGATCTCGAACGCATATTCGAACCATTCGTGACGACCAAATCGCACGGACTGGGACTCGGCCTGGCCATTTGCCGATCGATCGTCGAAGCCCATGGCGGCCGCCTGTGGGCGACCAACAATGCTGATCGAGGTGCCACGCTGCATTGCGAATTCCCGTCGAAGGTACCCTCATGACGGAACCTCCACCGATCATTTACGTGGTCGACGATGATCCCGACGTCTTGAAAGCGATCGAACGGCTGCTCGAATCGGCGGGATACCACGTCGCGACCTTTCCATCGCCAGAGCAGTTTCTCGAACGCCACGATCGCAACGCTGCTGGCTGCCTGGTGCTTGACCTCGAATTGCCGGGATTGAGCGGTCTCGAATTGCAGGGAATTCTCGAACAACAGGCGAGCTATTTACCCATCATCTTTCTCACCGGCCGCGGCGACATCGCGGCTAGTGTGAAGGCGATGAAGCAGGGTGCGTCCGACTTCCTCACCAAGCCCGTCGACGACGCGCTGCTGATTTCGACGATCCGGGAAGCATTGGCGAGGGACCAGACGCTGCGTCCTGCCCGCATCGAACGAGAAAGCATCGAAAAACGCCTCGCAACGCTTACCGAGCGCGAACGGCAGGTCCTCGAGCACATCGTGGCCGGTCGCCTCAACAAGCAGATCGCCGCCGACCTCGGTACCGTCGAGAAGACGATCAAATATCATCGCGCGAATCTGATGCGCAAGATGGGTGTGCGTGTTGTCGCCGATCTCGTGAAGCTGGCCGGGCGCGCGGGCGTCGGATCGACGCGCGCTACCTGAGGCAAGCCCACGTCGTCGGCGCTGCGGCCGATACCTGGACCAAAGTCCAGTTGGATCGGCAGGCTGGGCTTGGTACCGTCGGCTCAAGATGGTGACCACCATGCCGCTGCTGGCCGTCGTGGACGACGATATGGACGTCCGCATTGCCTTGACGCGACTCGTTGCGTCCGCCGGTTTCGAAGTCGAGACATTCGCCTCCGGAGCGGAGTTCCTGCGCTCGATCGAGAGCCACGAGCCGGACTGTGTCGTACTCGACCTGCATATGCCTGAAATGAGCGGATTCGACGTTCAGGGCGCTCTCGCCAGCGGTCATGCTGCCGTGCCGGTTGTTGTCATGACGGGACACGACACTCCCGAATCGCGCGCGCGGGCCATGCAAATGGGCGCGAAGGCCTATCTGTGCAAGCCGATCAACGACGAGGCATTGCTCGCGGCGATCGGCGACGCCATCGGTCGGCGAGTCACACTCAACTTGGTGAAGCGGACTATGTTCATTTGTGCGAAACCTGCCAACGGACTGAGGGGAGATGCCATGAGCGTGAAGAAATGCATTGCGGCGATTGCGGTATCCATGAGCCTGGCGGCGCCCCCGGTGGCGGCGCAGATCTTTTCGTGGGATCCGCTCAAGGACGTTCAGGAAGCGCTTCCTGCAGGTGTGCCCAGCGAAGCCAAGATCATTCAGGGGAGGCAGCAGGTTAGGGAAATGTCGCAGGACGCGCTTGCCTCGCTCTACGAGATCGCTCCGGGCACACGCCGTGCGATCGAACGCTCGGCCGGCTATGCGGTATTCAGCACGTTTGGCGTGAAGCTCTTCTTCGCCGGTGGTACCACCGGCAAGGGCATGGTCGTCAATCTTCGCAGCGGCCGCCAGACCTTCATGAAGATGCTGCAGGTGCAGGGAGGCCTGGGTTTCGGTGTGAATCAGAATCGTCTGATCTTCGTCTTCGCCAACGAACCGGCGCTGAAGAACTTCATCAACCAGGGGTGGGAGTTCGGAGCCCAGGTCAACCTGTCGGCGATGGCGGGCGGCCAGGGAGGCATGTTCAGCGGCGCAGCCGCCGTGTCGCCGGGCGTGTACCTCTACCAACTGACGCAAACCGGCCTTGCGGCAACGCTTACCGTAGGCGGCACGAAGTTCTTCAAGGACGGCGATCTGAACTGAAGCTTTCGCTTCGATGACCAGGGCACTGGACCGGTCTCGACGTGACGCGAACGACGGAAGTCCTGTGAGAAAATAAAAGATGCACGTTCAAGTATTCAACTTGTTGACCTCGATGATCGTGTTCGCCTCTTCCGAGGGAGACGAGATGCCGGGAGTCACCACGTGGGAGACACAGTCATGAATTCACGTCCTTACGCATTCACCTTGGCGATGGTTGCGCTTGTGGCGCTCGGCGCCTGCCAGAAGAACGAGCCCGCACCGCCCGCGCCAGCGAAGTCCGTGGCGGACGAGTCGGCCAAGAAGGCAGCGGCGGCCCCTGCCGCGGCCGAGCCGGCCGTGGCACCGGCAGCTGTGGCGCAGCCGAACCCGGAGCGCAATGCGTACTTCGGCGAGACGCACATTCACACCAGTTGGTCGGTCGATGCATGGGTGATGGGCAACCGCATCACCGGCCCCGGTGACGCCTACAAATATGCGCAGGGCGAGACCATCAAGCACCCGATGGGTTTCGACATCAAGATCGACACCCCGCTCGACTTCATGGGCGTGACCGATCACTCGGAGTATGTCGGCGTCACCAGGGAGGCCAATACCCCGGGGTCGTACGTGAGCAAGCTGCCCGAGGCGCAGCCAATGATCATGAAGGATCCGAACAGCAAGGAAGAGCAAGACCGGGTTTTCTCGTACCTGCTCAAGCTCAACGCAGGCGCGCCGGTGAAGGCGCTCATGGACCCGAAGATCACGGCCACCGTGTGGAAGGAAAACGTCAAGATCGCCGACGAGAACAATCATCCCGGCAAGTTCACCGCGTTCTGCTCGTACGAGTGGACGTCGATGCCGGGCAATCGCAACCTGCACCGTAACGTATTCTTCCGGTCCTGCGACAAGGTACCGGACTATCCTTTCAGCTCGCTCGACTCCACTCGCCCCACGGAGCTGTGGAACTGGATGGATGCGCAGCGCAAGAGCGGCAATGATTTGCTGGCAATATCGCACAACGCCAATGTCAGCGACGGCTGGATGTATCCGGTCGACGTCGACAACACCACCGGGCGTCCTATCGACGCCGCGTGGGCGGCCTCGCGCGACCGCAACGAGCGCCTGGTCGAGATCAAGCAGGGCAAGGGACAATCCGAAACACATCCGCTGTTGTCGCCTAACGACGAGTTCGCGGGCTATGAGATGTATGAGGCCATCCTCGGCCTGCCGGCCGACGTCGGCCGCATCGATCGCATCACGGGCAGTTACGCGCGACAGGCGTACAAGGACGGCCTCGCGATGCAGGACACGCGCGGCTACAACCCGTACAAGTTCGGCATGGCTGGCGGCTCCGACTCGCACAACACCGGCAGCCCATACCGCCAGGACAATTTCTTCGGCTTGCACGCCGATGCGGACGGGACGGTCGAACGGCGCTTTGCCGGGGTGCTGATCGGCGGCACCATGGACGTGCGCCTGGAGAATCCAGGCGGACTGACCGGCGTGTGGGCTGAGGAGAACACCCGCGCTTCGTTGTGGGACGCGATGTACCGCAAGGAAACGTTCGGCGTCAGCGGTCCGCGCATCAAGGTGCGCTTTTTCGGCGGGTGGGGATACGGCAACGACATTCTCAAGGCCGGCGACTGGGTGAAGCAGTCCTACGCGGGCGGCGTCCCCATGGGCGCCGACCTGCCTGCCATGCCCGCGGGCGGCAAGGGCACGGCCCCGAAGTTCGTCGTATGGGCAGTGAAGGACCCATCCACGGCCAATCTCGACCGAATCCAGGTCATCAAGGGCTGGACGCAGAACGGCCAGAGCTTCGAGAAGATCTACGACGTCGCGTGGTCCGGCGACCGCAAGCCCGACAAGTGGTCGGGCCGAGTCCCGGCCATCCAGAGCACGGTGGACTTCGACAAGGCGACCTACACCAACAGCGTCGGCTCGACCGAACTCAAGACGGTGTGGTCGGATCCGGACTTCGACGCGAGCCTGCACGCCTTCTACTACGCCCGTGCGCTGGAAATTCCCACGCCGCGCTGGACGCTGATCCAGGCCGTCAAGGCCGGGCTGCCGCCGCCCGACATCGTGCCGTTGACGGGGCAGGAACGCGCCTGGAGTTCGCCCATCTGGTACACGCCATCGGCCGAGGCGCGCAAGAGCGCGCCGGCTGGCATGACCGTCACCGAGCTGAAGAAGAAGGGAGTCAACGCGCTGACCGACGCGCAGTTGAAGGCGCTCATCGTCGGCAAGGCGTTCTGGCTGCGCAACAACGTGACGGGAGAACAGTTCAGCCAGAACTTCACGACCGAGGGTCAGACGATCGTGTTCCGAGTAGGAGCGAACGCGACCATGCCGAGCGCCTTCGGCAGCGTCGAGCGCGACGGCTATAGAGGCACGACCTCCGCCTACCGTATCGAGGGAGGCAAGCTGGTCATCCCCGTGTCGCAGGAGCCATACTCGTTCACGTTCTACAAGCTTGGCGACACTTATTACGCCGCGCGCAGCAACGAGTTCGGCTACGCCAACTACGAGATCGTGCCGGCACCACTGATCGCGGCGAACCCGCTGACCGCCGTGTCGAACCAGTTTTCGATCGAGCTGGGGCTGACGGACGAGCAGAAAAAGCAGATCGTTCCGATCCTCCAGCAGGAGATCAAGCAACTCGGCGAGCTCAAGAAGGACACCAAGCTCAGCGCACTGCAGAAGGTGGAGTCGCTGCGCAAGACGGGCGTCTCGTTCGACGAGAAGATCGCGCCATTGCTCAATCCCGACCAGCAGCAGAAGTTCCAGGCCATGCGCGAGCAGCTACGGCGCAAGATGATCGAAGAGATGGCCGACACGGCGCTGCAAAAGGCGAAATCGATGGCGGCGGGGATGTTCGCCGACGTCCACAGGTAACGCCGGAGCGGCTGGGGAGCGAGTTGGAGCGGTCTCGGCGATCGGACGCGCTTGCCGTCCGCACTCGCGACCCGATGCCGGGCCACTCCACGGTGGATGCGCGAGTCGCAATGGCATCAATGCGGCCCGAGCTGAGTTTGTTGCGAACAGCATGAGACGCCTCCTCCGCGAGCCGCTGGTCCACTTCCTGTTGCTCGGCGCCGTTCTATTTGGCGTTTACATTCTCGCGCAGCCCGGAAGCACGGCCAGCGCACCGTCGAAGGAAATCCGGCTGTCGCTCGACGAGATCGCCCAGCTCACCCAACTCTACCAGTCGCAGTGGCGCCGCCCGCCGACGCCGCAGGAGCTCGGGCGCATGGTCGAGAACAAGGTCGAGCAGGAAATCCTCTATCGCGAGGCGCTCGCGATGGGCCTCGACAAGGACGACGAGATCGTCAAGCGCCGTATGGCGCAGAAGATGCAGTTCCTGTCCGAGGACGTGGTCGCTGCGCGCGAGCCGACGACAGCCGAGCTCAGGAGCTGGTTCGAGAAGAACAGTGTCGAGTTCGCGCAGCCGCCTCGGTTGAGCTTTCGGCATTTGTACTTCTCGTTCGACCGGCGCGGCCCCCGCGCGCACGACGATGCGGAGCAGGCGTTGGCAAAATTGGCCGGCCAGCCGGTCGACACGAAGATCGCGAGCTCGCTCGCCGAACCGTTCATGTTCCAGGAATACTACCGTGATCGCGCGCCTGACTATCTCGCCAAGGAGTTCGGTTCGCCGTTCGCCATGGCGGTGGCTAGACTTGCGCCCGGTTCGTGGCAGGGGCCGATCGAGTCCGCATTTGGCTGGCACCTCGTGTTCGTAGATACCGTGATTCCCGGCCGAGTACCGGCCTTCGAGGAGATTGAGGGCGACGTGAAGACGGCGTGGCTTTCCCAGCAGAAGGCGACAGCGTGGGCGAAGACGTACAAGGACATGCGTGCAAAGTACACGGTGCTGGTGCCCGGGCCGCCCGACGAGGCGACAGCCGCGCGCGTCGCCACCACACCACTGAGGAAGGAAGTGCCGAGTTCATCGGGCGAAGGGCAAAGATGACAACGCTGGCGGCGCGTTGCCTTCGCACGTTCTTGTTTTTGCTGGCGACCATGGGGCTTTTGCCGCTCGCGTCGTTCGCGCACGAGGCGCGCCCGGCGTACCTGGAGATCAAGGAGACGGCGCCTGGTCAGTTTGCCGTGCTCTGGCGTACGCCGGTGCTGGCGGGCATGCGATTGCCGCTGGTGCTCAAGATGCCGGATGGCGTCAGAAACGTCAAACCACCCGCGATCGAGGAGCTCGCGGATTCTCTCGTCGAGCGGCGATGGATCGACGCCGGGCCGAACGGGCTCGCCGGCAAGCGCATCGAAATCGCCGGGCTTCAATACACGATCACCGATGCCCTGGTTCGAGTCGAGTTACTGGATGGCAGGACCGTCCAGACGATCGCGCGCCCCGGGCAGCCGTGGGTCGAGATTGCTGCCACGCAATCACGCTGGGAGGTCATCGGTGCGTACATCGTCGAGGGCATCCGGCACATCCTGTTCGGTGCCGATCATCTGCTGTTCGTGCTGGGTCTGCTGCTGATCGTCGCGAACGGTTGGATGCTGGTCAAGACGGTCACCGCCTTCACTGTCGCGCATAGCATCACGCTCGCCATCGCCACCCTTGGATACGCGGACGCCCCGGCGCTGCCTCTCAATGCGGCGATCGCCTTGAGTATCCTCTTTCTCGGCCCGGAGATTGTCCGAGTGTGGCGCGGTGAATCAAGCTTCACGATTCGGCACCCGTGGGTCGTGGCATTCGCGTTCGGGCTGCTGCACGGATTCGGTTTCGCGACTGCGATGACCAGTGCCGGCCTCCCGCGGCAGGAGCTGCCGCTGGCGCTCGTTTCATTCAACATCGGTGTGGAAGTGGGGCAACTCGGTTTCGTCGCGCTGGTTCTGGCGATGGCGCGTTCCTTCCGCGTGCTGGAAGTCCGCTGGCCGCACTGGGTAGAGGCACTGCCAGGTTATGCGGTCGGCACGCTCGGCGCGTTCTGGACATTTCAACGCGTAGCTTTGTTGATTGGCGCATTGCGATGAAGCTGAGACGCAAAGGTCGATCGGCGCAGGCGATGGCCGCACTGGCGACCCTTTGGGCGCAGTCCGCGGTCGCGCATGTTGCGCAGGGCGAGGCCTACGGCTTGCTGACCGGATTCCTGCATCCGCTCTCGGGCTTGGACCACGTTCTCGCGATGGTCGCCGTCGGCTTGTGGGGCGCGCAGCTTGGGGCACCTGCGATCTGGGTGCTGCCAGTGGCGTTTCCATTGGTCATGGCGATGGGCGGCATGCTCGGCTTTCTCGGCGTGCCGATTCCCGGCGTGGAATATGGAATAGCCGCTTCGGCGATCGTGCTCGGAACCGCAGTCGCCTTCGAAGTGCGACCTCCTCTGGTCATCGCAGCGCTCCTGGTCGGATGCTTCGCGATCTTTCACGGCTACGCGCACGGTACCGAACTCCCACCCGGCCAAAGCGCATTGCTCTACAGCATGGGCTTTGTCATCGCGACAGGGTGCCTGCATGCGGTGGGCATCGGCATCGGCACCGTTCACAAGTGGTCGTGGGGGCAACATTTGTTGCGCGGTGCCGGGACGGTGGTTGCGGCGGGAGGCTTTTTTTTCATGTGGAAGGCGTTGGTGTGAAGGGCAAAAAAATGTCGCGTATGCGTGCCATCGTCGTCCTCGCCATCGCGCTCGGTTGTGGACCTGCTGATGCTCATCTCAATGCGACCGGCATGGGCCCGATATACGACGGCCTAATGCACTTTGTTACCAGTCCCGAGGATTGGGTGCCTGCCCTCGCGTTGGCGCTGTTGGCGGGATTGCGTGGTTCGCCGTACGGACGACGAGCGATGTTCACGCTGCCGGCGGCGTGGTTGCTCGGCAGCCTGATTGGAATGTCGGCTGCTACCGTCAGCGGCGGGATGCTGGGGGCATCGTTCTGGTTCCTGGCGCTGGGTGGACTGGTCGTGGTCGATGCGAAGCTCTCGCTTCGCGCGATGACGGCACTCAGTGCAGCGCTTGGTCTGGTTCACGGCTATCTCAACGGAGCGGGCATGGGCTTCTCCATACCGGCGGTCGTCGCAGCCATCGGGCTTGCGTCCGCGGTATTCGTTCTGATCGTGCTCGTTGCCGCGCTCGTCGTTCGTTTGCGGACGCAGTGGGCGCGAATCGCCGTGCGAATCGGAGGAAGTTGGATCGCCGCGAGCGGCTTGCTCATGCTTGGCTGGTCCGTTCGCGGGACTTAGAGCGACGCGCTCATCGACGCAGCGTCGTCCGTGCGCCCTGGAAGCACCATCCCTGCACCGCACTCGATACCTGGACCAAAGTCCAGTTGGATCGGTTGCCCGTGCCTGATACGGTCTGCTCATGTTGGCAGATTCCCGCGCAGGTGCAGTTCATGCTGTCCCAAATGACGCGCACGAACAGCGACGATGATCAAGGCTGGCCACAGTGTGATGCAAACTAGCTCCGGGTCCACGCGATGAAATGGGCGCTTGTGCTGGCCGCGGTGGGCGAAGCCCTGACCGGCGTCGCGTTGCTGGTTGTTCCGTCGCTCGTTGGGCGGCTATTGCTCGGTGAGGAACTCAGCGGTGTCGCCATTCCGGTAGCGCGAGTCGCGGGCATCGCGCTGATCGGTTTAGGCGTTGCCTGTTGGCCGGGGCCGCCACGGGTCGGCATGCTGATCTACAGCGCGGCGGTAACGTTGTTTCTCGCCTACGTTGGCCTTACCGGCACAGGCGGCCTACTGCTGTGGCCTGCAGTTGTCCTGCACGCAATCCTGATCGGACTTCTGACTCGGGCTGCGACGGGCGACAAGGTGATGGAAACCTAGACCAAAAGTACGCGCCGTCGCCCGCTGCATCTCCGTGCGACGACTGTGCTTCCGTGTGCGTGACCGAGATGCTAACCGATCATCAAAGGATTTCACCATGAGCAAACGACTTGTCCTGGTTGCAGTCGCCTTATGTGTCGCCGCAGGTATCACGTATGCGCAATATCCGATCCTGAATATGGTGGGTGACAGGGTCATCCAGAAGTACCAGAGCTCGTCCTGCGAGCAACTTTGGCAAAAGAAAGGCGAGCCGAAGTCGCCGGAAGAGCAGCGTGTCATCGGCCTCCTGCAAAACGATCCGCAAATGCGAACTGCATTCCTGAACCAGGTCGCCGGGCCTATCGCAAACAAAATGTTCGAATGTGGAATGATCCCCTGATGGATTCAACGGGACGAGGACGATCATGAAGATTGCAATTCATTGGTGCCGCCGGACCGCGGCTTTGGTCGTCGGTGTGCTCGCCATTGGAAGTGTCGCGGCGCAGTCGCCGCCTGCCGCGAAGGCGGCGACTGCCAGCCAGGCTGCGAAGCCTGCAAATAGAACGGTCGCGCCAGCGCCCAGGTTGGTGCTGGAGCCGCGGGCGATGGAGCTGCTAAAGGCCATGAGCACGCGACTCGCGGCGGCGAAGTCGATGTCGTTTACCGCGACGGTCAACTATGAGTATCCGAGCCAGCTCGGACCGCCGATCGCCTACACGATGCGCTACGACGTGACCATGCTGCGGCCGGACAAACTCAAGGTAGTCATGCCCGGCGATGGTCCCGCGTCCGAGTTTTACTACGATGGCAAAACGATGACGGCGTACGCGCCTGCCGAGAATCTCGTCGCCGTAGCCGATGCGCCCGCGTCAATCGACGCGACGCTGAAGAAAGCCTATGACACGGCGGCGATCTACTATCCGTTCACCGATCTTTTGGCGACTGATCCCTATGCCGCCCTTGCCGATGGGGCGATGCTCGCGTTCTACGTAGGTCCCGCGAGTGTGGTCGGGGGTACGAAGACCGACATGGTGGTTTGGGCCAACGACGACGTGTTCCTGCAGATCTGGATCGGCGTCGACGATAAGCTGCCACGCCGGCTCCGTGCGATATTCCGGACGGATCCGCTGGAGCTGCGCCACGAGATGGAACTGTCGAACTGGCAACTCGACGGATCGATTGCTCAGGACGCATTCGCCTCGCAAAAAGCGCAAGCCGCCAAGCGCATCGCGTTCGCGAGCCCTGTCGCCGCGCCGTCACCGGGCGTCAAACCGATGGCAAAAGCGAAGCCGGCCAACGCAGCGCTTCCCGGAAATCAACCGAAGTCGCAATGACGAGGCAGCGCATCATGAAGACGATCGTTTCGATACTGACCGCGGCAGCTGGCCGCGACACTATGGGCGGGTCAGGCGCAAGGCTGGGCGAGCGCCAACCGCTACGGCGGCAGCACCAGCCACAGCTGGGGCTCGACGAGCCACGACAATCGCTGGGGCGGCAGCTCGACCCATACCTGGGGCGAAGGACGTCGCACACCAACACCTACGGCGGCAGCACGTCGCACTCGTACTACGGCGGGACCTCGCACACCAACGTCTACGGCGGCACCACTTCCGGCGCGTACGGATCGGGTTGGGCGCACACGTATCCTTCCGGTGCGACTGCCTATCATCCTCCCGGGTACTATCCGTATCCGGCGCATCCCGCCTACCCGGTGTATCCGACCTATCCGGTCTATCACCCGCCGGTCGCGGTGCCGTACTACTCGTCAGGTTGCTACGGTTGCGCCGCAGCCGTCGGCGCGATCGCAGGCGTTGCCGTGGGAGCGGCAGCGGCGTCGGCGAACACCGCAGCCGCGACTTCGAACGCGTACTCGGCGGGCGTTGCTGCCGGCAGTGCCACCACGGCCGCCGCGACCAGCGCGGCCTACAACGCTGGCGTAGCCACGGGCGCCACCATGGCGGCTGCGCCGTCGTCGGGCAACTACGTGATAGGTGTCAACTATGCGAGTCTGCCCGCGGGCTCGATGACCATCGACAAGAACGGCGGAACGTACTATCTGAACGGAAACACGTGGTTCCAGCCGTCATACGGCGCGAACGGCGTTTTCTACAAGGTCGTGTCGGCGCCTTGAAGTTCGAGCGTGTGGCCACCGTCGACACAGATATAGAACCCTAAAGTTCGACCTTCTGATTCGTTGATTCACTCCGGTGCGATGTCGGGGTCGATGAACCGATCGCCAACAGTCTCACCGCAATGAACAGGTTGCGCACGTTACATCCGATGGCACTTGCCGCGCTGCTCGCCCTCGGCGGCTGCGCAACGGCACCGTCAATCCACCGATTACCCACTCGGACCCGACTGCGGGATACCGCTTCGAGACCCGGGAGCAGTATTCGCGCAACAAGGAGGACATCGTCGTTCTGGCGTTCTCGGGCGGCGGAACGCGCGCCGCCGCGTTCTCCTATGGAGTACTCGAAGCGCTGCGAGAGACCGAGGTGATCCGGCGCAACGGTCAACCAGAGCGGTTGCTCGACTCCGTTGACGTCGTCACCGGAGTTTCCGGCGGAAGCTTCACCGCATTGGCCTACGGCCTCTACGGAGATCGTTTGTTCAGTGAATACGAGCAGCGCTTTCTGAAGCGCAATGTTCAAGGCGAACTGATCGGTCGCGCCTTGAATCCCATTTACTGGGGGGCGCTCAGCTCGCCGTACTGGGGGCGCTCCGAGCTTGCGGCGGATCTCTATGACGAAATCCTGTTCAAGGGCGCAACTTTCGCCGATCTGCAGCGCGGCTCCGGACCCATGATTGTCGCGTCGGCGACCGATTTGAGCTCCGGCGCACGGTTCTACTTTACCCAGAAGATGTTCGATATTCTGTGCTCGGATCTGAGCGCGGTCCGGCTGTCGCGCGCCGCGGCATCGTCATCCGGTGTGCCGGTCGTACTGTCACCGGTGACGATCGACAACTACGGCGGCACCTGCGGCTACAAGGAGCCGCCGTTCTTCGCACGCATCGAGAAATCAGGAGATACGGCGCGCCCGGCCGCACGCGCCATCCAGGAGTTGAAGGAGCTCCGCTACTATGAAAGTGGCAAGCAGCGCCCCTATCTTCATCTCGTGGACGGCGGCGTCGCGGACAATCTCGCGCTGCGCGAAGTTCTCGCCATCCTCGAGGAGCTCGAGGCGCTGCACCTGGAAGGCGTGCCCACACCGCTCGATCATGCGAAGAGGCTCGCCGTGTTCGTCGTCAATTCGCTGTCGACGCCCCCGCTCGATTGGGATCGAGTACGGAGCACACCGGGGACTGTCGAGGTGCTGTTGCAGGCAACCGGGGTACCGATCGACCATTATTCATACGAAGCGGTGCAGCTTCTGCGCGACACTGCAGCACGCTGGACGATGCTGCGGAGCATCCGCGATTCGGGGGCAATCATCGACAATGGCAACCCCGCTCTGGCAGAGGTAATGCGCGTCCCGAACCTCGAGGTCTATGTCATCAACGTGTCGTTCGCCGAGCTCAAGGATGCGGCGGAACGCGCGTATCTCAACGAGCAGCCCACATCGTTCGATTTGCCGGCCGAAGCGGTAGACCGTCTGCGCGCAGCAGCCGGAACGATTGTGCTCGAATCGCCGGACTTCCAGCGGTATTTGAAAGACCTGGGCGATCGAGTATTCAATGCGCCGGCACCGGCGCGCTAAGCAAAGTGGGATTGCCACAATCTAGAAAACGTTCGCGGCCCGGATTGGCCCATGAAAGGGCCTTCGGGCAGGACAGTCAGCGCAGTGCAGGAATCACGCCGGCGAAGCCGCTGATGACAATTGCGTTGGCGATGTCTATCAGGAACGCACCGACGACCGGCACCAGGATGAACGCCTGCGGCGCATAGCCGTACCGCTCGCAGACCGCCTGCATGTTGGCGATGGCGGTCGGCGTCGCTCCGAGTCCGAATCCGCATTGCCCGGCCACCAACGCCGCCGCTTCGTAGTTGGATCCCATCACGCGAAAGGTGATGAACGTCGTGAACAGCGCGACGCCGATAGCCTGCAGCGCGAGGATCACGAACATCGGCAGCGCCAACGCCGCAAGTTCCCAGAGGCGCAGGCTCATCAATGCCATGGCGAGGAACAGCGACAGTGAAACCGCACCCACGAAGGTCAGCGCTTCACCGTCGATTTCGTGCAACTTGGCCATGGCGAGCCCGTTGCGGAGAATGACGCCGACGAATAACGTCCACACGAAAGTTGGAAGAGTGAAAATCGGGTTGTCGGCCCAGCGCGAAAGCGCCGCTCCCAATGCCACGCTGCCGGCGATCAGCAGTATGGTGACGCTCAGTCGCTGCGGCGTGAACGCGCCGCCCGACTCGGCGTTGTCGTGCGTCAGCACTTCGGCTTTCGACACGCCGAGCGGTGAACCACGCGACTTCAGACGCACGATCAGGCGATGCGCCACCGGGCCGCCTAGGATGCCCCCCATCACCAGACCGAAGGTCGCGGCAGCCAGCGCGATGCCTGGTGCCGCAGCGAGCCCGAAGGTCTGGGCGAACCTCTGGCCCCACGCTGCGCCCGTCCCGTGTCCGCCCGACATCGTCACCGAGCCCGCAATCAAGCCGATCAGCGGATCGATGCCCATCGCCCAAGCCGCGCCCACGCCGATGACGTTCTGCATCACCAGCATGGCGACGACGCAGGCGGTGAAAAGCAGCAACGCCATGCCGCCTCGTGCGAGCATCCGCGCATCGGCACCCAGGCCGACGCTGGCGAAGAAGGCGAGCATGAGCCCGGGTTGCAGCGACGTATCGAAGGTGATGCGAGCGCCGGCGACGTGCAGCACGCTGATGAGAAGCGCCGCAACCAAGCCGCCAACCACCGGCTCGGGAATCGAATATTTCTGCAGAAACTCGATGCGCTCGACGAACCGTCGGCCGATCACCAGCACCAGCGCGGCGAGGGCCAGTGTGGCAGGGACGCCGAATTGCCAGTCCACGATAAGGGGCAGGGTTTAGGGAATCGGCAGCGAGCCTGGCAAGGCGACGCGTGGACTTCGCGGAGCCCGCCTGCGGGCAGGATTTGACTCTATCACGGCTGCGCCATGGGTGCGCTGCCTCAGACCTGACCGGAACTTCAGCGGCAGGCGAGGAGATTCTTTCCAAACAGGTGGAGCTGCTGTCGAATGCCGTGCCGCAACTCAAACGGGTCAGCGTGCTGATGAACAGCGCCAACCCTGCCAACGGATTCTTCTTTGACGCGATGTCGCTGCGCGGAAGAGCGATTGGCGTGCGCCTCGATCGCATCGATGTCGCGGGGGAAGGAGAACTGGATAGTGCCATCGCGCGCGCCAAAGGAGGCGCGCTCGTCGTCGTGAACGACCCGCTGTTCATTCGGAATCGTGCTCGCGTCATCGAACAGACGCTTCGACTCCAGGTGCCGTCCAGTTTTGGTGCTCGCGAATACGTTGCCGCCGGCGGATTGATGTCCTACATTTCATCCAATGCGTGGCATTGGCGCAGCGCAGCCAGTTTCGTCGACAAGATCCTCAGGGGCGCGAAGCCCGCCGATATCCCGGTCGAGCAGCCAACCAAGTTCGAGCTGACCATCAACCTGAAGACCGCGAAGGCGCTCGGCATCACCGTCCAGCAATCGCTGCTGCAACGTGCGGACGAAGTGATTCAGTAGGCTGCCTGATCACATCGTTCTGGCAGGAGTACCGAATGCCACCTTGCTAGGGTTCGCCTCGCACTGACGCGCGATAGAACCACTTCGCAACGAGCGTAGCGAGCAGCGCGGCGACCAGCTGCGCGACAATGAACCCCGGCGTGTCGATCGGCCGAATGCCGGCGAAGGTGTTGGTTGCCGCCCGCGCCAAGGTGACTGCTGGATTGGCGAGCGACGTGGATGCCGTGAACCAGTAGGCGCCGGTGATGTAGACCGCGACCAACGCCGGAACCCACCTGGGCTGCGCGCGGGCGCCGAGCCAGATCGTGAGCAACAAACCCGCCGTCGCGATAGCTTCACTGAACCACTGGGCAGGTCCGGCGCGCACATGTTCAGACAAGGAAAAGAGGGGAAGCTCGAACATCAAATGCGCCGCCGCCACGCCGAGGAAGGCCGCGACGATCTGCGTTGCGATGTACGGCAGCACATCGCCCCATTTGAAATCTCCGGAGATCGCAAAAGCAAGTGTCACTGCCGGATTGAAATGAGCACCCGAAATGGGACCGAAAATAGTGATCAACACCCAGAGACCGCATCCGGTCGCAATGCTGTTGGCGAGCAGCGCAACGGCGGCGTTTCCGGCGGCAAGTCGCTCTCCCATGATCCCTGAACCAACGACAACGGCCAGCAGGAATGCAGTTCCGATCGCCTCGCCGGCGAGCCGCCGCGTCAGGGTCATTGCTTGCCGAGATCTCGAACAGTCTTTTCGAGCTTCAGGCGATCGAGTGTCTCCAGCGGCAAACTTGTCAAGAGCTCGATCCGCCGTTTCAGGATCGTCGCGACGCGGGTGAATTCTCGGCTCTTCGCGTCGTCGCTGCCTTGGAACAGCGAAGGATCTTCGACGCCCCAATGGGCGGTGATCGGCTGGCCGGGCCAGACAGGGCACACTTCACCCGCGGCGTTGTCGCAAACCGTCACGACAAAATCCATGACCGGGGCGTCCGGTTTGGCGAACTCGTCCCAGTTCTTGCTGTGCAGGTCATCGGTGGCAAAGCGCAGTCGTCGCAGCGTCTCCAGCGCGAGCGGGTTAGGCGCTGTCGCCGCGTGGCTTCCCGCGGAATAGCCTTTGAAACTGCCGTGACCGACCTCGTTGGTTATCGCCTCGGCCATGATGCTGCGCGCTGCGTTGTGTGTACAAAGGAACAGCACGTTGTAAATACGCCTTGCCATTGCTAGTTCCGCGCGCAACACCCGCTTGTGCTCTTCGTCGTCAGTGCGACTTGCTGCTCAGTCGGCGCACAACATGACGCAGCGGAGGTCGCATCGCTCCCGCAACTCATGGCGGCCGTAGGACCAGAAATGTCCGATTCCGCGCTGCCGAACAGCGGGATCGTCGCGAGTGAGCGGAAGCTTTCCCACGCAATGCCTTGCGGGTCGGTTACCCAATACTTGTCCGACCTCGCGTAGCAGCAATGCGCGTCCTTTTCAGCCACGACGGCAGTGTCCGCCTTCTGGAGGTTGGCGTGGATCGCTTCGAGCTCAACGTCATTCTCCGCTTGCATACCCAGGTGATTGACACCCGGCTCCTGCCCGCGTTGGGAAATCGCGAAATTGATGCGCGGGTCGTCCAGCATCCACTTGGCGTAGTCGGGCTTTACGACGTCGGGTTGTTCCCCGAACATGGCCGAATAGAAGGCGATGCTCTTGTCGAGATCGCTGACTGCAACATGTACGTGAAAACGTTTCATGGGGACCTCAAGAAAAGTTGGGACAGCTGTTCGTATTCGTCGAGAGCGTCACGAGGCTTTCCTCTCGCGCTTGATCACCGGCGCGCAAGCAATGTCACACACGCCGCCCTGGCAGCAATTCCTGGTCAGGTAATCGACCAGGCCATTCATCGTCTTGTAGTTCGCGACGTAGTAGACGAATCGACCCGCCGGAATCGCCTTGACTAGGCCGGCGTTGGCCAATTCCTTGAGATGGAAGGACGCGTTGGCGTTTGCGAGCTGCCGCCGCGAGGCTATCTCTCCGGCAGGCAGCCCCTCGGGCCCTTGCTCCACAAGCAGGCGAAAGATACCCAGCCGGGTCTGGTGCGCCAACGCGGCGAGCGCTTCGATGACCGATGTCGTTTGCACATTTCTAATATCGTCGAAATGATGAAGCTTGTCAACCCCATCCGGTGAGGGCTCGACGTGAGGTCGAGTCTGCGATTACGATGTCGCTTCAGAACCGGGTTTCCGCACAATGGGTCGCTGACCCAACGCGCCCATGAGAATAGGAATGGCGGCGAACGCGCCCGGTATCACGGACCCCATCTTGCGGAGGTACCATGTCACAATATTTCGACGCCATCGTCATCCCCGTTCCCCGCGCCAGCCTCGACACCTACAAACGCATGTCCACGGAATGGGGCAATGCCCACCTGCGCCACGGCGCTCTGTACTATTCCGACTCGATCAGCGACGACGCCCAGCCCGGCAAACTGACGTCGTTTCCACAAGCCGTGCAACTCAAGGACGACGAGGTTATCGCGCTGGCGTGGGTCGTATATCGGAACAAGGCTGACCGCGACCGCATCAGCAAGGCAGTCATGGACGATCCGCAGCTCAAGGCGTCGATGGATCCGTCGAAGATGCCTTTCGACGGCAAGCGCATGTTCTGGGGTGGCTTCGAGAGCATCATCGGCCTCGCAGCCGGCAAATAGCCGTAGCGTCGCTCGATATCGGCGCGCGCATAGCGCCAGGCTGGGCGAAGCCTGGGTCTACGACGAGATCAATCTCAATAATTGAAGCGCGCGCGTGTAATTGTCCTGATCGCAATGTCGATGCACGCGGTCGCCTCGGCATCTGCAGAACTCGCCTGCGCCGCCCGACCTGAAATCGTCGCGCCCTGCTTTGACGTTCGCGGCAGACTCTCCTTCTGGAATGGAACGCCGTCCGCCCGCATCTGGCGCATCGGAACGACGCGCATGCTCGGCGTCCATGACGACGAGTTGCCGCCCGGGCTCGCGACGCGAAGGAGCGACTTCGATACCGAATTGTTGGGCACGTTCACCGTCTGCCCATTGACGAAACGAAGCGCCGGCCACATGCAGTACGTCTGCATCGAGTCATGGCGCGACATTTCGGTTCGCCAGCGGACACACCAGGGCGAATCGGTGTCACGTTGACGTCGGCGCGAATTGTCGGCGTGTGAGCGCGTCGCAGTCGGGAGGCAACCTTCGCAACCCGGCGACGTGCGAACGGTTCAGGTCCAGCCGTAACGCGTCAGGTAGAAGAATACCGGCGCCGCGAAGACCACCGAATCGAGACGGTCGAGCATGCCGCCATGCCCCTCGATCAAGCGACCCCAATCCTTGGCGCCGCAAGTGCGCTTGATAGCCGACATCACTAGGCCGCCGAAGAAACCCATCGAGGTGATCGCGAGTGCCATCAGTGCCGCCTGCCACGCCGCGAACGGCGTGATCCAGTAGAGCGCTGCGCCGAGCGTGGTCGCGCTGGCGATCCCGCCGACAAGCCCTTCCCATGTTTTCGAGGGCGAGACGACGGGCGCGACCTTGCGGCGGCCGCAGAGTTTGCCCCAGACATATTGCAGCACGTCGCTGGATTGCACGACGACGATGAAGAACACGATCAGCAGGAGTTCCCGGCCCTCGTACCCCGGGATCTCGAGCGTCAGCAGCGCCGGCACGTATGAAATGCAATACACGCAAATCACGAGACCCCATTGCATCTTCGCGAGGCGCTCGCGCAGGTCCCGGGTGCCGGTCAGGGCGATGACTATCGGCATGACCAGGAAAGAGTACATGGGCACGAAGATCGAGTAGGCGTCGAACCGGTCGAGGTAGATCAGCAGGTATTGCAGCGGCAGCACGATGAAGTAGCCGGCCGCGAACGCGGGGTGGTCGTGATTGCCCGAGCAGGTGACCGACATGAATTCGTGCAGCGTGGCAAACGAAATGAGCACGAACAGGAGCGTCACACCGGCGTCGCCGAACAGGAACGCAACGCCGATGACCAGCACCATCACCCACCACGCCTTTATGCGGGCGTTGAGGTTGTCGATTCCGCCGTGCGGCTGACCGCGGGCGATGGACGCCTTGAGTACGAAGCCGATGGCCGAAGCGATGAGCAGGATGACGCCGATGCCGGCGAAGAGCACGATCGTCTGCTGCAAAAGGTCGGGCGCGGTCATGGGCAACGTCGCGCGGGCTCAGTCCGCGCCACGCATACGCGTGACGGCAAGCGCGGCCGCCTGCGCCGCGGGAAGGGTGCCCAGCACCGCGGCATGGCCTGCATCGAGTACTACAACTGTGCGCGCCGCACGCACCGCCGCCATTGCGGCGTCGACATCACGCGCACGGCCGGAAGCCAGCAGCCATGCCGCTACCGCGCACGCGCTGCGCGAGTACCCGAGCGCGCAGCATACGAGCACCGGGCCGCTCGCTCGCATTCGCTCGATTGCCTGCGCCGCCCGCGCCAGCGCCTCGGCGTCGGGTCGTACGAGATCGAGCACCGGAACGATGGCGAGCACACAGGCACCCGTGCGCACGTGGAACTCCGCCGTTAGATCGACCACGCCGGCGAACGCCGACGCCGCGAGCTCGCGCTTCGTCGGCACGCGGCCGAGGAACACGCCATCGGCGACCGCCACCGGATGCTTGTGGCGCCACGTCCATGCGCGCGAGTTCAACCACGCGCCGGCCAGGTAGGGTGCGAACAGCCATCGCGCGGCGACCGACAAGCGGCCGTCCGCGCCTTTCTGGAACGCGCCGGCATCGACCGCCGCGTAGGCGAGCGCGACCAGCAGGCACGACACGCTCCCCCACAACAGCCACAACACCCAGCCGCCCGTGCGCAGCGCGACCGCCGCCAGCAGCAATGCCGCGATCACGTAGACGGCCGAGAGACGCCACCGTGCCGGGTCGCGCGCCCAGCGCCACTGCGTTGCGATCGAGCGACCGTTGCCTTCCTCGGCGAACGGCCATGCCCAGAGGCAAAGCGCACCCAGCAGCAGGCCCGCCGGAATGTCGATGAAGTGGTGCTGGTAGGTCGTCAGGACCGAGACGCAGATCAGCGCAAACCATGCCTCCATCGCGACGCGCGCGACGCCGGAGAGCTTGCGCGCGTAGATTGCCCAGAGAATGACGGCGAGCGCGATGTGGAGCGACGGAAGCTGATTGAACGGCTGGTCGAACCCGGCCAGCACGGCGAACATGTCGCCCCAGAGGCCGTCCGCGGCGGGGCGCTGGAACGAGAAGCGCAGCGGCACGGCGACGAAGCATGCGATTGCAATCACTTGCGCAGTGAGCAGTCGCCGCGCATGGGTCGCGAGCTCGCGCCGCGTCGTGCAGACGAAGAGCGACAGTCCGTACAAAAGATCGATCGACCAGTAGGGCAGGATCGTCCATGCCGCGAACGGGATGCCGGTCTCCCACGTGAAGGTCACCGCTGGCACGTCCGCGCGCTGCGCCGCGAACCAGTTGGCAATTCCGTAGGTCAGGAAAAAAAACGGGCCGAGAAAGGCGAGCCAGGCGAGCGCACGGCGCCACGGCCAGGGTTCTGCGGCACCGGTCGTCGCAATGCCAGCGATCATTGCGCCACGCGCTGCGCGAGCGACACGGTGAAGATTCCCGATTCGCCGATGCGCTGCGCCACCTTGCGAAAGCCCGCCCCGGCCACGAGCTGATCGAGCTCTTCCTGCGTGCGCCGGCGCATCAACCACGCTGCGCCATCACGATGGCTGGTCAGTGTTCGCGCGATCAACTCGAGCTGCGGATGCCACGGCTGACCGGAATAAACGAGGAAGCCGCCCGGCGCGATCGCATCGGCCAGGCCGGAGAGCGATTGGCGCACGGGTGCATTGTCCTGCACGAGCTCATAGAGTCCGGAAACGACACCGAGCGTGGGCTGGGGTGCCAGCGCCGCCAGGCTTTCGCGGTCGAACGCGTCGCCGTGTTCGAAACGGGCGATGCCGGTGAGTCCCTTTTCGCGGATGAGCGCTTCACCCCGCTCGAGATTGAGCCGGCTGTAGTCGCGCAATACGATGGAATCGGGCGGGTCCGGCAATGCGGTGACGGCATCGAGCACATAGCGGCCGTACCCGGCGGCGATGTCGACGATGCGCACCGGCGCACCGGCGGAACGCAGGCGCGCGATTGCCTCCCGTAGCAGCGTCTCGACGTCCACCTTGCGCTGCCGGATGCCGCGCCAGCCGATTGCATCGAGATACGTGCGGTCGATCCAACGTCCGATCGGCGTGCGGCCGTTCGCCTGGTTGCGATAGATGTAGTCGAGCGTGCTGCCGGAGTCGAACCCGGTTTCGTGGCCGAGGCGAACACCGTCGGCGAGCAGCCCGCCGAAGCGCATGCTCGCTCGCGTCGCCGCCCAGTACAGTCCGCGCGGCGATGCCAGGGGCAGTGGCGCCGCCAGCGCGTCCGCCTCCTCGCGCGTGGCGCCATGCTGGTCGGCGTCGACGAGGTTTGCACGCACGCGTGGCGCGGCGAAGACGCGCACGAGAAACGCGCGCACGCGGTCGACGGCACCCACGCGGTCGCGCTCGCCCAGCGTGTCATGCAGGAAGCCGTGCAGGACGTGCCGCTCCTTTTCCTTCGCGCCGAGTCGGTCGAAAAAAGCATGCTGCGGTCCATGACGCACGACCCAGTCGGAGCCCGACACGAGAAGCTGGGTCGGCACGGTGATCGCCTGAGCATCGGCCACCACGCGGTCGGCCGCCGCCTGCAGACCGAGCAGGACATTGACCGAAATCGAGCGCGAGAGCAGCGGATCCGTCTCGTAGCTCGCAATTCGCTGCGGATCGTGCGTTAGAAACTTTGCCTTCACGTAGCTCGTCACGAAGAAATTGCCGACGAGCTTGCGCATCAGCGCGAGCCCAGGCAGCGCGAACGGGACGTACAGCTTTACCCGGAATGCGGGCGATGCGAGGACCATGCCGCGGATCGCCGGCGCATAGTCGTGAACCCACGTCGCGACAAGGACGGCGCCGACGCTCTGCGCGACGATGCCGATGTCTTCAGGGACGATCCCGTGCTGGGTGCCGATATGGTCGACGAACGTCTGCACGTCGCGGACCGAGGTTCCGAAGCTCGGAGAGTCGCCGCGGGCACCCGGCGAGCGACCGTGGCCGCGCGCATCCCACGCGAAGAAATCGAAGTCGGGAAGCACCAGCTCGTCGACGAGGTGCGCCATCCGTGCCGAGTGCTCGTGGCCGCGATGGAAGAGCACGATTGCGCCGCGCGCAGGACTGCGAATCGCCGGCCAATGCCGGTAGAACAGGTCGACCCCGTCATGGGTCCGAAAGTTACGCTCGAAGCATGGCCGCAGTTGCGGGCCCGCCGTCAGGTCGTTCATTTCATCCGCCTTCCTTGAGTCCGCCGCGCACGCGGTTGACGATGGTGACAACCAGCGCCGCTGCCAGCGCCGGCATCACGAGTGCCGCCCAGCCCGGCAGCGGCGTGGCGAGCCCGGCCCAGAGCCCGAGTGCGCCAAAGACGAATGCGCGGTCGCTTTTTCCCATCGGGCCCTCGTAGTGTCGCGACGCACCAACCAGCGGTCCCATCGCACCCGCAAATTCGCTCATGACCGCCAGAACGATCACCACGCCCGTCCATAGCGGCGAGAACGGCGGCAGCAGCGCGAATGGCAAGTAGAGCGCGGCGTCGGAAACGACGTCGGCCAGCTCGTTGAGATATGCACCCAGCTTGCTCTGCTGGCCGAACTCGCGCGCGAGCATTCCGTCGATCGCGTTGCACGCCATCCGCGCGAGCATCCACAAGGGAATCAGCGCGAACGCTCCAGCATCCGGAAGCCGCCACGCGGCGAACGCGCCGAGCGCCACCGAAATCGCGGCAGCTGCAACCGTGACCTGGTTTGCGGTGACGCCTGCCCGCGCGAGCAGCACGACCAGCGGGCGCAGCAAGGCCTGGAATCGAGGCTTCAGCGCGTAAGTCGACAACCGCAGATCTCCCCGTTACGACGAGCCCTCGCTATGCCTTCGTCGCTGGCGCGACGCGGCCACGCCGGCGTCCAAACCACCCGCCGATCAACAGTCCGATCACCAGGCTTGCGATCGCCGCGATGATGCCATCGCGCACCAGTGTGCGCCGCACCTTGGTGAGGACCGGGTTGTCCAAGTGGTTGGTGCCGAAGTGGATAGCCCGCAGCCGCCACTTCCCGTCGTCGCTGCGGACCATCACTGCGGTCCAGCGTGTGTCGAAGTCGAACACATCGCCGTCCTTTGCCTCGTAATGCTCGAGTGCCTTGCCGCGCACGAGGCCCCAGCTCTTGTCCGGTGATAGTTCGGTCAGCTTGTCGGCATCGAGCTTGATCGTCATCTTGCGCATGTAGCCGGTCGGGCCAAACCATTCCTGGAAGTACTTCGACACGTCCGCCCGACTCGACATCACCTCCTGCGTGACGCTGGTCGCCTCGATGTTCTCGGTGAGATACGGCAGCATCGCGTCGTACTGACCGCTACTCATCGCCGCTGTGACCTGGCGCAGGACCTCGCGCAGCTCCTCGTGGATCGCGTGGTCGGACTCCTCGGCCCATGCGATCGGCGCAATGCATAGCGCCGCGAGTCCCAGCAATGCGTGAAGAACCTTCAAGGCGTGCCTCCGTCGATTGCGGTTTGAAGCCAGAGCTTCGACCGTTGTCCCGCGCCTGGTTGCTGCGCACAGCCTGGACGCGCCGCGATGGGATTGGAGGATTCTCGCCGAAATTGGCGTCGATGAACACGCCCTTCCCGCTGTCGCCGCCATGGGGGCGAGCGGCGACGCCCAGCTTCGCGCCATCGAGGAGATCACGGGCAGGATCGACGCCCGGCCAACAGAGGTTGCCCGCAAGAAGCTGATGGATGAAGGAGCGCGGTTGGCCGAAGCGCAGGCAGCGTCTCTACCGTTGCACATCGGCGCGCCCGATGAAGCAAGGGCGTGAAGGGTGTAGTTCGTCTAAGGCTTGTCAGACGCCTGCCCGCGTGGCGTCGTCACGTCCGCGCTGAGCTCAAGTCCTGCAGCTTGGTCGTCGACTAGAGCTTGCGAAGGTAGGCAAGGAGTGCCGGGACCTCGGCGTCGGTAAATGGACGATCGATCACCGGTGGAGTAACGCCCGGCTGCGTGGTGAGAAGGGGGGCGGCCGGGTTCTGGACCTGTACGCGTTTGAAGAACTGCTTGTAATGCTCGAGCATCTCTTCGAGCGTTGTCGCGGTGTTGTTGTGGAAGTACGGCGCGGTTCGAGCGATTCCGCGCAGGCTCGGAATGTCGAAATGCTGTATGTCGCCGGGGCCGCCAGCGGCCGGGTATCCGGTGAGAAGCAGGCGACCCGGGTCCGACGTCGTGACCCGGGTGACGCAGGCGGGCTGCGGAGGCGCGCCGCCGCAAGCAGTGCCGCTCGGCTCCACGCCGCTGTTCGAGATCTCGTAGGTCCGCACATTCTCCATCTGGCTTGCGCTGCATGGCGCGAACTGGAATCGCGGTGGATTGGCGGTGTCTACCGGACGCGGACATGTGGTGAGGATGTCGTGGTAACGCACGAGGGCGGTCGGCGTGTTCTGCGCGCCCTGCAGGATCGGCGTGCTGCCGCTCGGATGGCCACCCAAGTTGCCGTGGCACTGTGCGCAAGCGCGGTTGAATACCGACTTGCCTGTGGTCTCCAGGGCGTCCAGTGCGGGATCGGGATCGGGCAGCGGGCGCGCGCCGGCGGCCATGGCGTCGGACAGGGCCTTGACCCTTGGCGAGGAGAACTGTGTCTGCTGAAAGGCTGCCAGGTCGTCCAGGAATTTCGCCGGCGGGTCGACCGTGATCCCGGCATGATTGCGCAGAGCGGCGAGAGCCTGGTTCTGCAACGTGTCGATGCGCGCATCGAGTTGGTAGCCGCCGCGCGGGTTCGGGCCTCGCGCGTAGACCGGATCGGCACCGTCGGGACCCGTGATGTTGACGTCGAAGATCGAGGGAACGGCGCGCCAGACGTCGGCTACAGTCTCGCTGGTCGGTCGGGCCGATGCCGGGCAGGGCACTGCTGCGCCGCAGTCGAGCAGTTTGACGTTCGGAGGCAGCGGGATGGTGATGCGAATGAGGCCATTCTGCGTCAGGTTGGTGAAGTCGCGTGCGGCCGCGCCGTTGACGCGGAAGTCGTCGGCGTCGATCGCGCGAAACAGCGGGTCGTCGACACCCGTCATGGTCATCGTCACCAATCGCGCCTGCGCGGCCGCCGGCGTCAGTTGGAAGTTCTGGGCATCCATGTGGCAGTCGGAACACGCCCGTCCATTGCCAGCCAGGCCTGCGAGGGCGCGGTCGTGGAAGTTGGCCTTGCCCCGACAGACGGCAGTGTCGACCGGGGGTGCCGGTGCCGTGGTGCAGCCGTCGACGTCGAGAACGAGTGGGCTACCGTCGTGTTGGCCACCACCACATGCGCAGAGCGTGATGCTGGCGAATAGAACCAGCGCTGCAGTTGACACGCTTTTGTGATGGTACGCCTTCATGTTGCTCTCCGGCACCCGACCTGACATCGTCTACAATGGCCAGGTTGTCGCAGGAAGTCATTTGCCGCTTCTGAAGGATCTCTGAATTAGTCTGAAAATCTGCTATGTCTCCATCGCCACGATATGCCTTCGGTGATTTCGTGTTGGAGCGGTCGCAGCAGCGGGTACGCCGTCGCGACGGCAGTTTGCTGGAACTTACGCCTCGGCTGTACAGCGCGTTGCTGCTGTTTGTCGAAAACGCCGGCTCGTTGCTCGACAAGGATTCCTTGATGCTGGCGCTGTGGCCAGGCCTGGTGGTCGAGGAAAACAGTCTGAGCCAGGTCGTCTCCGGCCTAAGACGCGCACTCGGTGACGATTCCCACAACAGCCGCTACATCCAGACCGTGCCACGCCGCGGCTTCAGGTTCATCGCCACGGTGACGGAGTTGCCGGATCAAGCAGGCAACGAGCGCGCACCAACCGCCGCGACTGCATCCGTGTGGCAAGGCGAGCGGCCTCCAATGATCGCGTCGGAACTGCTCGCCGAGCCTGCAATCGGGTCGCCCACGCACGTCGATCGTTCGCGAGTGTCGGGGCGGCGACGTTTGCTGCGCGTGGCACTTGCGGGCGGCGTTGCCGCAGGACTGGGCGGTGTGGGGTGGTGGGCGTTGCGCCAAACGTCGAATGCCCGCGATGCCGCGCACCTCTCGACCTTGGCTGTTTTGCCGTTCAAGCCGTTGGTGTCCGATGCACGTGACGAACTGCTGGAAGTGGGCATGGCCGATAGTGTTATCGCGCGTCTGTCCACGGTTCCCGGGTTGGTCGTGCGTTCGATCGGGTCTGTGCGTCGCTATGCAGGCGCCGACCAGGACCCACTGCGCGCCGCGCGGGACTTGGACGTCGCGTGGATCGTCGATGGTTCGCTGCAGCGGCGTGGCGACCAGTTGCACGTCACTGCGCGATTGCTCCGCGCCGCCGACGGTGGCGCCGTCTGGAGTGGCAGCTTCGACGAGAAGTTCACCGGGGTTTTCGAAGTTCAGGACATGATCTCGGCGCGCGTGGCGCGGGTACTCGCGCCAAGTCTGGAAGTCGTCGCTGGTGCGCGCCCGCCGCTGACCGGACTCGGCGGCACACACAATACCGACGCGTACCAGCTCTATTTGGCGGCGGGTCGACACGCCCAGGACATGCGCGCCGATGGTCTGCGCAAGAGTGTCGAGCTGTACAAACAGGCGCTGGAAATAGACCCCGGTTATGCCCTTGCCTGGGTAGGACTCGCGGAAACCTATCGGCGCACCTTGTTCGGCTCTGACGCCGAGCCCGCAGAAGTGTTCAAGCCGGCCAACGTCGCTGTGCAGCGCGCTCTGGCCGCCGTCCCGAACCTGGCCGAAGCCATTGCCGAACAGGCGTTCAGGCTCTATTGGTTCGACTTTGATTGGCTAGGCGCCGAACGCGAGTTTCGAAGGGTGCTGGCAATCAATCCGAACGTGTCCATGGCGCACTTCGGTCTGGCCAGTTTGCTGTTGAATCAGGACCGGCTCGACGAAGGATTTGGACAGATGCGCACGGCCCGTGAACTCGATCCGCTGTCACCCGTGCTCAACACGCTTGAGGCAGCTTACTTGCTTGAGGCGGGCCGTCGCGACGAGGCTCGCACAAGGCTGACGCGCGCCCTGGATATCGCCCCCAATTTCTGGCTCGCCCACTGCACACGGGGTCTTCTGCACTTTGCCGATCAGCAACCCGAGAATGCCATTGCCGACATGCGGCGTGCCGTCGTATTGGCGGACGGCAATTCGCGACCCAGCGCCTTGCTGGCCATATCACTTGCGCGCCTTGGCCAAATCGAGGAGGCGCGCGAGATCTTGAAGCGGCTTGCTCACCCGTGAGAAAACTCGCTATGTGCCACCTTCCTCGCTGGCGGCCGTGTACATCGCGTTGGGTGAGGTGGGGCCCGCGCTCGATGCATTGGATCGGGCATTCCTGACCCGCGACACGCGGCTCACCTTTTTGAAGGACGATCCGCGCCTGGCCGGCTTGCGTGAGGAGCCACGCTTTGTCGCGCTCATGCAAAAGCTGAAGCTCGACCGTTTTGGGCCTGGGCTGGCGCCCCTCTAACGCCCTTGCGCTAGCGGATGAGGAATTTGTCGCACCGATTGTGCGTGGCCTCCATGATGGATCGATAGGATTCATACTCAGCATCTAACTTGCGAAGCATTGTGTGCAATTCGTGTGCACGTATGCACTGAGCCGTACCGCGTTACAGTTCGCTGGAATGCGGTATCGCCTCAGAAAACACCGATTCACGACGCCTTAAAGCGCGGCACTGCTCACAATCGTAAGTTCACAATCCGAACGGCATGTTCCAGTGGATACCGCTGCAGCCAAGTCATGGCATCGACCGAATTCGCCGCGAGAAGTCGGCCGCCCCGTCAGTCGCATGGGCGCGGGCGTTGACGTGCGCCCGCTCCTGCAATTCCGGGAACGACAAGCCCATCGTCTCCAGCCGTCCCTGCTCATACAGATACTCCGGAACATAGCCGCTCGCCAGGATCTTCCAGCTGAGCGGCACGCGTCCCGCATTGACGTGGTTGTTGGTCCAGATGTTGGTCGTGCAGTTGGTCGTCAGCGTGTTGTAGAACTCGGGTTGCGTCCTCAGTGCGTTGATCCTGTGCATGTACTCCAGGAACAGTTGCCGCACGACATCGACCGAAGCCTTGGCGCGATAAATGTACACATCCTCGGGCGGATCGCGCCGATAGTTAGTGCGCAGCCGGATGATGTCGCGCTCGTCGGCGACGACGTAGACGAGTTCGTACTGGCGAAAGAAGCCCTTGAGCGTCGAGTAAGCCTCGCCTTTCGGCTTGCGTACCTCGATGGAAATGGCGAGATAGTCGTCCCCGGTGAAACCGAAGCTCACGAAGACATGGGCAATCGCCGGACCTGTCCAATAAGAGGTCACGAGGTCCACCGATCGCAGTTCCCGCAGATCGAAGGTTTTGTCGTAGTAGGTGGGGGTGAAGTCGGTCTCGCTGCGATAGCTGAAATTGCGGATGTTGTGGACGGTGACGCGATCGCCCTCGATCGCGGCGTAGGGCAGTAGCGCCGTCTCCACCTGCCAGTCGCGTTCGTTGGACGGCTCGATACTGGACCAAAGAAACACCAGGCCGGCACATAGAAACCCATATGCGCCGATCGCGCGCCAGCGCCAGCGGCGCACGAAGAGCGCAATCAACGCCGCCAACGCAGACACGGAGAAGCCGATCACCAACGCCCTGCGGGCTGCTTCATCTCGCGGCCCCGCGTACTCGAGCAGCAGTGTGCCCCAGATTGCGGTCCCTACGATCAAAAGCGCCAGCGCCGCGAGGGCCGCACCCTTGGCGATCCGAGTGAGCAAGCGTCGCTGAGGCATTGGTCGGTCGCTAGGGTCCTGGCGTCCCGTGCGGCTCAGTCAGCCGCACCGGTACCACCCTTGGCCCCGCCTTCAATTGGGATTCTCCAGAACGGCCGCTCGATCACCTCCAGCGGGCGGCCGGGTTCATTGGGCTTCAGCCCGTATCGAATCATCGCGATGAGGTCGGCGCTTGTCCTAGGGTTCGAGACGAAGTAGCCGTGCCCGAACAGGTCGGTCGTCCCGCGATTCTGAATGACGTCGAGAAAGCCCAGACTTGCCGCGAGCTCGACCTGCTCCGGGGTCAGTATCGAGGTATCGACGCGTCCCAGCCGGGCAAGGCTGCCGAACAGCCAACGCGACGTGGCCAGCGCCTTGTCGTCGGGCGAAACGTAAATGGTGAGGTGGAACGGGCGCAAGCCCTGGAACATCACATGCGGGCGCGGAGTAGCGCCGTATGGCACGTCGGGATCGGAGATTATCGCAAGGATCTTTTCCGGGGCAACCTCGACGTCCAGATCCGGTGCCAGCAGCACGACGTTGCCGAGCTTGAGCCGGTGGGGCAGCGTCGTCTGCTGCATGTACGCCTCGAAGGTGAGCTCCGACAGTGCGGTGGCGAGCACGTCGGTCCCCCGGCTGTGGGCCAGGATATGGATTCTCTCGAGCCCCGGCGTGTCCGCGATGGTACGAAGCGCCTTGCGCAAGTGCTCGACCGCGAAGGTGCTCGACTCGTAATCTTCTTCGTAGCCGAAAAGGATGCCGTGCTTTCCGCCCGCGGGCCAGGTGAAGATCGCGCAAACGAACTCGCGGCCCAGGAAGTGGCACATCTCACCCATCGTGAGGGCCGCTTCGCTGAAGCTATTCTTGACGCCGTGGATGTAGAGCACCATCTCCTTGCGCGGGCTCATGTCCAAGCGACGCGCGATCTCGGCTTGCAGCGCCCTGTTGGCCGTTTCGTGCGCATCGATGACGGCAGGAGCGCGCGTCATCCCTTCGGGCGTCACGGCAACCGCGTAGGGAATGCGCGGATAGCGCCCGAGTTCCTTCGTTGGCCCGAGCTTGAGCTCGATTGGAGTCGAGCGCTCGACGAGCAGGCTCTGCGCTACCAGAGCGCCCCAGGTCATGCCTTCGCCGAACAGGATGGTCGTCGATCCAAAGGCCATCGAGCGCGATCTGTCCGCCGTATACGGTTCAGGGTCGTCGCGACTCGTCGCGGGCGCGCGGTCGGTAATGAAAAGCAGATCCAGTGGCGGTGTCCGTACTTCGGCGGGCGTCTCGGTAAACAGCGGCTTCGCCTGCGCCCCCGTGTACAACGTCGGCGTCGGCATCAGCGGATGCGTGGTCGCGCATCCCGCCAGGCCGAGCAGCGCGGCCAGCGCAATCGACACCAGCAAGCGTCCTTCAGTCATTGTGCAACTCCCTGCGGGTATCGGGCGGTCTGTCCCAAGTCAGAGGATGCCACGGAACAAAACCGTTCTGCTTGACCGCGCCTGCTCGCCGGGTCGGCGCGCCGTTCTCCACTGAAAAAGACTGATCGCGCATCGACGAAGTGCTGTCTGCCTCTGATATCCTGCCGAACCCAAAAGCGAACTGACAGTGCGCACAATTGCCTGCTTTCAAGACTACGCCGCCCCAGGGGCTCCTCATTGACACAAATCAAATCCCCGGGCTCTCATACCCATAAGCTGTGGACCTGATTTAGGGTACTCCACCAATCTACCCAGGTTTGCACCGTGAATTCCACACTCATCGCCGTCCTCGTATTCGTTTTCGTCTTCGGCGGAGCGCTCGCTGGCGTTGCCATCCGCGTACCCGCGCATCATACGGATGCCGAAACGAGGGACGTGGTCAAGCTGGTGATGGGGCTGGTTGCGACCATCTCTGCCCTGGTCTTGAGCCTGCTGATAGCGTCTGCGCACAGCTCATACGACATTCAGGAGAGCGAAGTCCAGCAACTTGGCGCGCAACTCGTTCTGCTGGATGAAGTGTTCGCCCACTACGGCCCAGAGACGAACGACGCCCGCGCGCAGCTGCGCCGCATGGTGAAGGCGGAGGTCTCGCGGCTGTGGCCCGATGCAGTCGCCACACAAGCAGCCAAGTACACCTCGAAAAATTATGTCCCCACGGAAGACCTGTTCGACACCGTCGCGCGCCTGACACCCAGTTCCGACACCCAGCGATCGGCGCAGGCGCGTGCTCTGCAGCTAATGACGACCATGGGCACTACCATCCGCCTGCTGCACCAACAGGCCGGAGGCTCCCTGTCCTGGCCCTTCTTCGTTGTGCTGGTGTTCTGGCTCGTCGTCCTCTTCGCTGGCTTCGGTCTCTATGCGCGTCGGAACGCCACCGTCATCGCGGCGCTGTTCGTCGGCGCGTTGACGGTGGCGGGCGCGATATTCCTGATCCTGGAGATGAATCGGCCGTACAGCGGACTGATGGAAATCTCCAGCGCCCCGATCAGGGACGCGCTGCCGTAGATTGACCAGTACGAGGCTCGTCGGTCCGCAGGAGCTTCCGGTCGATAGTGCACATATCCGAACCTGCGGCGCTGCGATGGATGACTGTGTTTCGCAAGTAACGACCGGCGGAGTCGTTTTTGCCTATCAAGGCACGCTGAGCAACGTATGGCAGCTGAGCGAGTGTCCTTTCCAGTACATTCCGTGTAAGCGCACCGCAAGAGTTCCAAGTTGTACCGTTGTGCCGGAAAATTGAAGTATCGCACCGGGGCGCGTGCCACTGTCGTCCACGCGTTGGATTTCGGTGCATTCAAGCTCAGGCGCGTACTTCTTCACAAACGCCTTCAACTCGTCGTCGGTCGTGCCCGGTGCCATGTTGCCAATCCAGATTCTCATGTTGGTGCTCCCAACGTTGCTCGCTGCGGCGGCCGCAGGTAGGTTTCCGGCAGCGCAACGCGCTCATGTCATGATGTTGACGCCGCCGTCGACATAGACCGTCCAACCGGACGCATGCAGCGCGTAGGATGATTGTTTGACCAGGGTCAATGATCACACCTTACAGACGGGCTGGCATTGACTTCCATCAAAGTGGCGGTCCCCGCTGGGCGGAACTTGCT
>CAVUHK010000010.1:0-291410 GCA_963741315.1 uncultured beta proteobacterium | reverse complement strand
CAGTACTCGCCCGCAGACGACGTAATACAATTGAACACTTTGGATTTTGGTTGCTGGCTCAACTTGCTTCACATGGGAGGAACGATATGAAACTGAAATATTGCATGGCCATCTGCGCCGCCTCGGCGATGTTCGTCATGGGCGGTTGGGGAACAGCGTCTGCGCAAACACCCACGGGCAACGTCACCGTCGTGACGCTTATCGACGTGCTGTCGAACGCCAACGTTGCGCAGAACGTGGAGAACTCCAATGCACTACTCAACAAGCTGACGGCAGACACGCAACAGGCGCCGGGGCTGGTGTCCTTCAAGGTATTGCGCGAAGCGTCACGTGCCAACCACTTCATCATCTTCGCGGTGTGGAAGGACATGCAGTCGTTCGAGGCCTACAGCGGCCTGGAATCCACCCGCGCGTTCCGCCAGGCTTTCCAGCCCAGGCTCGGCGGCCCTTTTGACGAGCGGATCTACATCGACTTGAAGTAGGGGCGTCAGGCGGGAGGCGCAACGGCCGCGTCGGTCTGGCCGTTGCGCACCAAGGCCTTCTGCACGAAGCCGTCGGCCTTGATGCTTTCGACGAACGCATTCAGGTAAGCCGCACCGGCCGCGCGGCCGGCGGGCGTGCCCATCGCCTGCTTGATCTGCATGAACGCGCCCGGGATCATGCGCAATCCGGAGTCCGACGCCAGCAACTGCTGCATCGCTGCCTGCACGCCGGCGCACACCTCCAAGCGCTGCGTTTGAAACAGCGCGGCCGCTTCCGGCGGACTGCCTGCCCGGACAATCGTCGCGTGCTTGAGCGAGCGCGTCAGGTAGAGATCGTAGATGCTGTTGCCACTGACGGAAATGCGCACGCCGTCGCGGTCGACCTGTTCCACCGTGGTGAGTGGAGAGTCCTTGCGGACGACGTAGGTGCCATTGATCACCACGTATGGCGCCGTGAAGGCAATCTCGCGCGCGCGTTCCGGGTCGGCTGCCAGGAAGGCGACGTCCCACACGTCCTTGGTCGCCGCCGCGGAAACTTTCCCGGCAGCATCGAACGGGACCATGGTGATTGGCAGTGCGAGCCGCCGACCCAGCTCTTCGGCGATATCGACCGACACGCCGCTCAATCGTTGTGTTGCGGGATCGCGCTGTGCGAGAACCGCATTGCCGTAGTTGATCGCAACTCTGAGCTTTCCGGACGGTGCGAGGCTTGACACAACGTCGGCGGACGCTGGCTGCGCCAGCGCGAGTTTCTGCAGGCCAAATAGCGCCGATCCGACCAATGCTTGAATTGCGGTTCTACGCAACATGTGTTGCTCCTGACGGTCGAACTGTGCTGCTCGGAATGTGGTGCCAAGCGATAATACTAGCAACGAAGGCACGCCGTTCCACCACTGGATTCCTTGATCCACGACGGCCTGCTCAACCATATCACGACGCCAAAACCGGGCTTTCCCGCCGCTGCTGCGCATGGCAGGCCGTTGGCGGATGATGTGAATTCAGCGATTGCAGTCCGTAACTGAATCATCAAACGCGCCCGAGGTGTCGCCCATCGAGGGCGACCTGTCGTTTCCTACAGTTGACGATTTGTCCACGCTCGCGCACTTTGCAATAGCTTAAACCGGTCTATCAGCTCGCGTCGGTCGCGCCTCGAATCTCGTCGTCGCGACCCGGCGTGCATGCGCTCGTCTTAATCGTTTCGAAGGCGTAGTGCGCATCATCCGTTTGGATGATTGCGCGGATTTCGCCATTCGCGAAGATGGCGACATGGACCAACAGATTTCCGTGCTGGGTCGTTGACGTGATCTGCGGCGCACGCACCGCGTTGGCGGCGACCATGCTGCGCGTTGCGGTCTGCATCTCGACGTCTGTGCTGACGTGCCTGTCCTTCGAGGCATCCGCGCAGTCTTTCACTCCCGCAACAAACTACTCGACCGGCCTATACCCGGCATCACTCGCGGTCGGAGATTTCAACGGTGACGGTAAGCAGGACGTCGCCGTCATTAATGTCAGCAGCGGCTCGGTATCGATCTTCCTCGGGCAGGGCGACGGCACGCTGCAGGTGGCACCAGCCACGCTCCCGACAGGGGTGTACGCAAGCCGCATAGTGGTAGGCGATTTCAACGGGGATGGCAAGGCCGATCTGGCGGTCACCAACATCGGCTCGAACACCGTAGGGATCTACCTCGGCAATGGCAACGGCACGTTCCGGGCACCGACAACCGTAGCCGCCGGCCTCGCACCGCTTGGGCTGGCCATCGCCGATGTCAATGGCGACGGGCGGCTCGACCTCGTGGTGACCAACGCATCGAGTGGGGCAACCGTCGGTCAGACCGTGAGTGTGCTGCTTGGCAATGGCGACGGCACCTTCGCGCCGCGCGTGACATACGCGACAGGCGTCGATCCGGAGGCAGTCACGATCGCCGATGTAAACGGCGACGGCAAGCCCGACCTTGTGGTCGCCAACTATAGCGACAGCACCATTTCGGTCCTGCTAGGGAACGGCGACGGCACCTATGCGCCACGCCTGACGTACGCGACAGGATTCCGGCCAAACCTAGTGCGCGCGGTCGACCTCAACGGCGATGGCAAACTGGATCTCGTCGTCGTCAATTCGTTCGGTATTTCAATCATGCTCGGACGCGGCGACGGCACTTTCGCGACGGCCGTAAACCAGTCGCTGGGCATCACGCCCAACGGCCTCGCCATTGGTGATTTCAATGGCGACGGATTGCTGGATATTGCGACCGGCAATGTTTTCAGCAACAACATTTTCGTACTACTTGGAAACGGGGCGGGTGGGTTCCAGCCGCAAGTCGCCTACGCGGTCGCGACTGGACCCACGGCGGTAGAGGCCGCCTCGCTGCGAGGTAACGGCGCGCTCGACCTGATCTCGGTTAACCGCAGCGCGAATAATCTCTCGGTGCTGCTCAGCACGTTGCCAGGTGCGGCGGCTACCAGTCTGCTGATTCGCAGCGGATCGCCGCAAAGCGCGATAGTCGGATCGAACTTCGCGACGCCGTTGTCGGTGCTCGTACGTGACGTGACTAATCGCCCACTACCCGGGCTAGCCGTTACGCTTACAGCACCGACAAGCGGCGCGTCGGCTGCCTTCGCGGGAGGTCTCGCGACGGCACGCGTGCAAGCTGATGCGCTCGGCGTCGCAACTGCGCCGACGCTCACTGCAAACGCGACTGCCGGATCGTTCGCGATCGCAGCGGTCGCAGGCGCTGCCAGCAGCAGTCTTTCCCTTACCAATGTCGGCGGCAGTATTCCGCCCGCGTTTACCAGTAATCCGCCGCCTGGCGGCCAGGCGGGCGTGGCTTACTCGTACACCGTGCGTGCGTCGGGTTTACCACCCCCGGGCTATGCGGTGAGCTCCGGCGCCCTTCCTCCCGGACTGAGCCTGAACGGCACAAGTGGAAGCATTGGCGGCATCCCGTCAAGCTCGGGCACTTTTGTCGGGGTGATCACGGCGAGCAACGGCAACAATCCGGCGGCTACGCAGGCATTTTCCATGGTCATCGCGCAGTTGGCGCAAACCATCACGTTCGGCAGCATCACAAACCGCGCGCTGGGAACGCCAGCGTTTGCATTGTCCCCCATGTCATCGTCCGGCTTGACTGTATCGATTGCCTCGCTGACGACTTCTGCTTGCACGGTCAGTGGCAACGTCGTGACGCTGGTCGCGGTTGGAACCTGCACAATTCGCGCATCGCAGCCCGGCAATGCGTCCTACGCGCCTGCCGCCAACGTCGATCAGAGCTTCGCGATCACCGGCGCATTGATGAGTCAAACCATCAACTTTCCGGCAATTGCCAGTATTGCCGTAGGCACGCCGCCGTTGGGACTTTACGCGACGGCATCTTCCGGGTTGGCGGTGTCGTTTTCGTCGTTGACACTTGCTTACTGCACGGTAGTCAGCAGCAGCGTGGTGCCACTTGCTATCGGCACGTGCACGCTCCGCGCCTCGCAGGCTGGCAATCCCACTTACGCGCCCGCACCCAACGTCGATCAAAGCTTCTCGATCATTTCAAACCTGGCCACCCAGACAATAAATTTTGCAGCGCTGACCAACAGGTCCTTGGGTACACCGCCGTTTACGGTCAGCGCTTCGGCCACTTCGGCATTGCCTGTGACGTTTACGTCGCTGACGACTGCGGTGTGTCAGGTCTCCAGCAATACGGTCACGCTGGTCGCGGCTGGCACGTGCACGATCCGTGCTGCGCAGGCGGGCAACGCGACCTACGCGGCTGCTCAAAACGTTGACCAGAGCTTTGCCGTCTCCGCGCAGGCCGCCCAATCCATTAGCTTTACCGCGCCAGCCAGTCAGTCCTTTGGCGCTCCGCCATTCAACGTGAGTGCAACTGCATCGTCCGGACTCGCGGTCAGTTTCGCGTCGCTTAGCGTTGCAGTATGCGCGGTCAATGGTCCCACGGTGACAGCGATCACGGCCGGCATATGCACGATCCGCGCTTCGCAGGCCGGCAACAGTGCATATCTTCGTGCGGAAGACGTTGACAGGACAGTGACGATTGTCCCCGGTGCGCAAAGCATAAGCTTCCGAGATATTGCTGGCGCGGCACTCAATGTGCCGCACATCGAACTCGTCGCAACAGCGTCGTCGGGATTGCCGGTGAGTTTCATCTCGGTCACACCTGCGACTTGCCGACTCAATGATCAATGGTTGTCGCCGCAGGCGGTGGGCACGTGCACTGTTCGCGCTAGCCAGGCTGGAAGTGCCAACTACTCGGTGGCACAAAGCGTCGATCAGAGCGTGACCATTGCAGCCGCGCCGCAAACACTGCTCTTTGCACAGCCCGCTTCGCAGTCGCTTGCGCACCCGCAATTCCAGCCGCTTGCGTCAGCGTCTTCCGGCTTGCCGGTGAGTTTCAGTTCGCAGACACCAACGGTTTGTACGGTAATCGGTAACGTGGCTACGCTGGCTACTCCCGGTACCTGCACATTGCGTGCGACACAAGCAGGAAACACGATGTTTGCGGCAGTGACGGTGGATCGCAGCTTCGCGGTCGTGAGTGGAGCGGTCGCGGGCATAGATCCGATACCAACGGGCCCAATGATCGAATACTCCACATCGCTCGGAGGATGGAGTAACGGCACACCCGGCGACATAGCGTTCGACGTGGTCGTCGCGCCTGACGGCAGCGCCTTTGTTGGCGGGTCGATCGGCGGGACGTACTTTCCCGGCATTAGTTCGGCGACCTATACCAACGGCGGTCTCGACCAGCTCTTTATCGCCAAGATCAACGCTTACCGCGGTCAGGTTGACGCCGTGACCGTTGTCGGGTCGCGCAGTACTGCCATGAATGGTAGCGGTTGGATGCCTTACGTCGGGACGAGTCAGGTCGAAGCACTCGGCATCGGCGCGGACGGCACAGTGTACGTCGCCGCCTATTCCAACAGCACGACATATCCGATTACGGGCGGCACCTATGCGCAGGTTGGCGCAAGAGTGATCTATCGTCTAAGCGGTGGCACCACGGTACAAGCGCTGACGGCCGTCGTCGACCCGGCTGTCACGACAATACGTGCATTGGCCATTGATGCCGCAGGCGGCATTTATTTCACCGGGGTCGCCGGCCCGGGACTGGCTACGACCGCCAATGCCGCCATCCCTGCGACCGGGGCCCCGAACGGCGGCCCCTACCTGATCAAGTTCGCACCAGGCGGCGGGTCGATCGCGTATGCGACATACCTGTCGGTCGCCGGTGGTCGTAACAGCGTCGCGGCGGATCCGCAGCAGTCTTCTACCGATAGCGCAACTAGCGCGTATGCCGTGATTGTCGACGCTGCTGGAAGTGCCTATGTCGCAGGACAAGCCAAGGCCAACGATTTCCCTGTGACCGCTGGGGCACCTGATACCGCGGACAATCAGAATCGCGACGCCTTTGTCGCCAAGATCAACGCCAACGGTTCGGCGCTGGTATGGGTGGCGCGTTTGGGCGGCAGCGATGCCGAGAGAGCGACAGGGATCGCTCTGGCGCCGGATGGCGGAGTCGTCGTTGTCGGAAAAGTAGCAACGCGGTTGCTCACCAGCGTCGGGGACGTATTTCAGAGTAGCTTTGCATACAACTCGTTCCCAGAAGATCGCGAACACGGTTTTGTCGCGAAACTCGCGCCCGATGGTAGCCGCTGGCTGTTTGTGGTTGAAATCGGAAGTGCGGGCGGAAACCTGGTTCGCAATGCTCGCGACCCCAATCCGTCACCGCTCAAGGTGGCGGTAGATGCGAGTGGTGCAATTCATGTTGCCGGGAATACGGGTCCTGATCGCGAATTGCCTCTGGGAAGCCGGTCGTCGAGAGATATCGTTGCGACTCCTGTTCAGTCGCCAGGCTTCTTCAGTGCCGGCTCACCGATCGATCGCACCTCACCCGAGTCAATCTACCGCCACGCCGGTGCGTTCCTGATGAAGATGACGCCCGATGCCAAAGACCTACTTTACTCGGTGATCGTAAATTCCGGCAACGCGACCGGACTTGCGGTCGATGCTTACGGTGCTGCCTATGTCGTGGGCTACGGCGCAGGCGCGCCCCAGGTCAACGCTGCGCAAGCATCACCGGGCAATGTGTTCGTCGCGAAGGTCCTCAGCCAGAGCGCGCCGGTGATATTGGCGACTACTCCCAATCCCAGTGTCACCGGCGCAGGTGTGGTGCTTGTGGCAAGTGTCGCGGGCATTCGCTATGCCGGTTCGATCGAATTTCGCGATGGAGCGCAGCTGCTTGCGTCGGTGCCGCTCGTCAACGGGACCGCGAGTTACCCAATGGCACCAGGCGTAGGAATTCATCGCATAACCGCGACCTTTGTCGGCGCAGGCCCATTCAATGGAGTGCAAGCGCCAGAGGTTGTGCAGGTCGTCAATCAAATCGGAACGGCGCCGTAGCATGGACCGGATCGCCTCCATACTTTCAGTTCTTCTTGTGCTGTCGGTGCCAATGCCCGGCTGGGCCGAAGAGCGAGTGGCGCCGCGCTCCGCACCAACAATAGTGCTGACCTCGCCTTCCGCGAACGCGTTCATCGCCGAGGACATTACCCCGTCAGTCCTGTTGAGCGCATCTGTCTCCAGCGCGGACTATCCCATCGCGCACGTGGTCTTCTACATGTGTGAGACGCGAGCTGGGACATGCTACAGCTCCAGCGACATCGTCGCGGACATCGCGACGCCTCCATACGAGTATCGATGGACGCCGCCGCGATTCCCTTCGCAGGTAACGATCAACCGAACGTATCAGACGTGGGCTACCGCGGTAAATTCGGCGGGTCAGGCGCAGACGTCGAGTTTCGTGCCCTTCACAGTTGTACAGCCGCCTCCACCGCCATCGGTCAACCTCGTCGTACCCAAGTTGGAGTCAGGATATGTCGCGCCGGCTGCGCCTGTGCTCTATGCGACCGCCGTCGCGGGCGACACGTCGCCGCCATCGACCATACTGCGAGTTGACTTCCTGGATGGGGCTACCGTCATTGGATCGGTCACCGCGTCGAATAGCGTGCCGGCGGGTTACGCTTTCGTGTGGCAGAACGCGCCCCTCGGCATCCACCTCGTGTCGGCCCGGGCGATCGATTCGCTCGGATACTCGACAACGTCCGGGCAGGTCACCGTTTACATCATCGACCCCGATCCGCCGCCGCAGGTGGCGTTGACGTCACCCGCAACTGGGCAAATATTTGTCTCACCGAACAGCGTGCCGCTTGAGGCGATTGCGATGAGCACCTTGGGTGTAATACAGCGTGTCGAGTTCGTGACTCGCGATCAGCTTATCGGCACATCGTTCCGCCCGCCTTACACTTTGAATTGGAACAATCCCCCGCCCGGGACCTTTGCGATTGTTGCCAAGGCCTACGACGACATTGGAGTTGCGGCGGCGTCGGCCGCTGCCTACATCCAGGTACTCCCGAGTGCGCGGGCTCCAGCCGTCGTATTGACCGCGCCCGCGCCGGGCGCAAGCGTTCCCTCGGGCTCGCCACTGGCCATGGCCGCCACCGCGATTGCGCCGGACGGTGGTGTGGGCAGGGTGGATTTCTTTGCGGGTGCCACATTGCTAGGCAGCGCCGCGACATCGCCATATGCATTCACGTGGATCTAATCCTGCCTCGGGACCACAGTCTCTGGTGGCAAAGGCAGTCGACCTGCAGGGCAACGTGGGAACCTCGGCAGCCGTTGCCATCCAGGTCGTCAACAACAGCCCTCCATCCGTGACGCTGACCAATCCAGCGAGCGGAAGTCAATTCACAGCGCCTGCGTCGATTGCCCTTGCAGCGACTGCAACCGATGTCGATGGCTCGGTGGCGAAGGTCGAGTTCTTCGCGGGCGCAAGCAGGGTGGCGACCTCAACCTCCGCGCCATTTACCGCGACCTGGCCAAATGTTCCCGCCGGCAGCTACGCATTGACGGCAGTCGCGACCGACAATCTGGGTGCTACGGCGACATCGGGAGTAGTGAACATCTTGGTGTCTGCAATTGCGCCGTCGGTAAGTCTGACGGCACCGCAGTCCGGCGCCACCTATGCGTCCGGACAACCCATCGTACTGACAGCGGCCGCCAGCGCGCCTCAGCGCAGTATCAGTCGAGTCGAGTTCTACAGCGACGGAATATTGATCAGTAGTGCGCCAGTGACCGGGGGGCCGTCGGCGGTAAACGTGAATCTGACTTGGACAAGTGCAGCGACCTGGCGCGCACGTCCTGACTGCGAAGGTGTTTACCGTCGATGGAGCAACGGCGTTGTCGGTCGAGGTTGCCATCACTGTAACCGACCTCAAAGTAACGATAAGCGAACCGTACACAGGACAGGTGTATCAGGCACCCGGCATCATTCGAATCGTTGCGCAACCAACCGAAACAGTCGGCAGCATCGCGCAAGTCGATTTCCTCGGCGACGGAGCGCTACTCGGCAGCGTGACGATTCCACCCTATGTTTACATTTGGACCGGCGTCAGTGTTGGTTCGCACACCATCATTGCGCGAGCGCGAGACGCCAGTGCTCAGACCGTCGGTTCATCAACTACAAGTGTGACGGTTATTGATGCGCCCACACTTCAAATTGACGCCGGGATTGAGAACAGTAGCATTCCCGATGACAACACGGCGGTCAGCGGTACGGTGCAGGCACCACCCAATTCCGCAGTGCTGGTCAACGGTCGGCGGGTGGCACTCGACGTCACCGGACACTTCTTTGTCGATGGGGTGCAACTTGCACCCGGCGCCAATTCGATTGATGTGACGCTGCTGTCGCAGCAGGGGAACCCGACAAGCCGGCAGGTACTAGTCAATCGCACCGACACCAAATCGTTTGGGGTGACTATCGACCGGCAGGAGGGTATCGCACCGTTCGATGCGACCTTGACCATTTCCAACCGGTCGAACTTGACTTTCGACCGGGTCGAGATCGATTTCAATGGCGATGGCACACCTGAGTTGACACTTACGTCCCTGATTGACGGGACACGCGATGTGGTCCTTCGATTCCCGGGCGGCGGCGTGTATCCGGTTGGTGTGAAGGTATACGATCACAACAGCACAGTGATCTACTCAACCACTCGACGCGTTCTGGCGTGGGATCCCAATACGTTCGCGCAACGGACCCTGGGTGTATATACAGGAATGCTGGAGCGTTTGCGGCAGGGCGACGTGGAGGCAGCATTGACTGCGGTCATTGGGACGAGCAGCGACCATTTCAGAGAAATCTTCACCGTCCTGGGCGCCGATCTGCGGTCGACCATCGAACAGCTCGGCGCGATCAGAAACGTGATTTTCAACGAACAGATCATGCAGATATTTGTCGTGCGAGAGGTTTCCGGAGTCAATCAGACATTCACCATCAACTTGCTGCTTGGTGAGGACGGAATATGGCGAATAGCGGACATGTAAAGCTAGTCGAGTCTGAACTTGACGACTCGTCGGGCAAGTCACTGCTTGTCGCTTCAGAGAGGATGATCAATTGCAGAAAGTGATACTCATTGTCATCGCGTTGGCTGCCATCTTCGCTGCGACTGAATTTGTGCCTGTGTTGATGAGCAACTATGCACCGCTGTCCGGTGGGCCAGTGCATGGCGTTGTAACCGACGCGAGTAACAATCTTCCTTTGCCAGGCACCATAGTCATCGTGCATTGGATTGGGCACCTGAGCGGCTCTCATGGCCCGAGATACCCCTGCTACTACGTTGCGCTCGCACAGAGTAACGAAAACGGAATATTTGACGTGCCGAAGTGGAAAATGGCACGCGATGCGGGTCCTTCGTGGACGCGCGGCATGACGACCGACAACATCGAAAAGCCAATCGAAATTCACGCGTATAAACCTGGCTACATCTTCGATCTGGGGCCTATGCCATTTGCGAAGAACGAGGAAGTGTCGACTAAAGATGGCACCCTTCGTGGGCAGCGTGCAAGCGCGATTGGGTGTACCTTATTCTCACCATTTGAGCGTCATGCGATGTGCGAAGCTGATGACAAGACACTAATTCCACTGTATCAGGCTATGTATCGACGAGGCAAAAGCAAGTGCTACAGACCCCGGCAGAATTGGATCTGGCTGAAATCACTTGCTCATTGCTCTCGAAAGCGCGCAGTTCGGAAATGAAGAGGCATTACTCGAGCTGGCGCGCGTCAAATAAATCGCATCAACAGACATTAAGAAATAGTGATTGCCAACGCCTTGTAAGCGCCGTGAACGTGGTTTACGTGCGTTCGTTTGTTGAGGGAGTGATTTATGAAAACTAATGTCAATGACATAAGAAGAGTGTTGCGAGTTCTGTCGCTTCGGCGTTGGGAGCTGCTCTTGCTAATAGCTGGCGCGGAAGTGCGTACGAACTTAGTACTCATGCGCTTCTGACGTACCAAGCGTTTAAGCAGTCCGACTTGCGAATTGGCTCCTCGCTCTATCGCAGAGTTGGGCATCGACATGTTCATGGCGAGTAGCGATCCGGTACTTCGACAAAGCCCACTTGGGACTTTACTACTACGACAGGCAAGGAGCCGACGTCCGCAACTGGGTAGCAAACACGCTCAGACAGTAATGGCGATCCTTTTGACTGCCGGACAGAATGGTTGCAGTTAGAGCGTGGGACAATTCGGTGGAGTTTGAACCCGAAAGCGACAACCTGCGTGTCCCGGGGTGGCTGCTACGTGGCGCAATTCGGGAGGATGACTACACGCCGATAGTGTCTAACAGTCTGACGGTCGTAGCACTAGCTCACCACCATGCTCCTGAGAATCCATTGGACGATCCATTCGGCGGAGTCGATCGGCCATTGAGTCATTTCTACGACCCGGTAAACAACTCGGGAATCTCGCTTCTCGGGTTGCCCGCGCCAGCGTGGGCGCTGGGGGTGGCGCCGTCGAACATGTTTGCCGCTTCGATGGAAGAAGATGCTGGGACGGCGAAATCACTTTTCAGTCTACGACGCCCGCGAATCAATGTATCGCGCACTGACTGGTCGGAACGCGGACGATGTGATCGTCGCGAGCAATGAGGCGGCGCGCAGAGCCTATTGGGCCACAACATTTCGGGCGCTGGGCGATCTGGCGCACATGATTCAGGATATGGCGCAGCCGCAGCACACGCGCAACGAGAGGCACAGCGGACTTGGTAACTCGCTCGTAGAGAGTACTGCTTCTGGTCACGCAAGCGTGTATGAGTTTTATATCGATGCGCGTGCAAGGCAATCGCGGAGTTTCAAGGTTGATATCGGCTCAACAGAACGGCAAGTCGCTATTGGTGTGCCGCGTCCGCTAACAACCGCTGGTTACGCCACTCCCAGGTTCAATCGCTACATCGACTACTTCAGTACGGCGCAAGCCGTGGGTGTCGCGAATGGGGTAGGTTTGGCCGACTACAGCAATCGTGGCTTCTTTACAGCAGGGAAGAATCTCCTAAACTCCGATTACGAGTTGCCGAATCCGCAACCGTCCGCGCATCAAACAGTCGACAGTGTCCGCCGTCGGATGGGACGGCACGGCGTTACCGGGTGACTTCAAGTTGACAATGTACAACGGCACGGTGCGGACACTGTCGACCCAACCACGACCGAAGACAATGTGCCGCTGGTATCAGTCAGCGTGTGGGATCAATTCCTGGAGTCGCGAGGCAAACGATCGCCGACAATGAATTACATCAATTACGACGCAAATGCCCGACTCTTGCTCCCGCGCGCGGTTGCCTACTACGACCGGCTTGATCGACTATTTCTTCCGCGGCAAGCTGGAAATCGGCTTGCCCGATGAGGGTGTGTATGGCGTGATCGACCATGCCGTCGAGAACCAGGCGGGTTCAAGTGGGTTTCGCAAATTGAAATTGAAACTTCGGAACACGACACCTGCAATCATGCCGACTGCCGGTCCGAACCAAGGCCAGTCGATGAATCAAAACATGGCGGGAAACCTCGTCGCTGTCGTCAAATACCACGAGAACACCTGCTACACGCCAGAATTGACTGGCGAATTTGGATCGCAAGAAATTAGAATCAGCAAGGGAGACGCTGAGTTCAACGCCCCCAATGCCGTACCGCCGGGGTGTCGCGGGGCGGAAGAGAAAATCGTCGTTTCCACGAAAAAGGAAAACGTAACCCTGAATGCTGGAGAAAGCGCGGTGACGCTGACGTTCGACTTCCCGACACCAGTGCCGGTGAACGCGTTGGACGTATATCTGCAGGTTGTCTACAGAGGCCCATTGGGTACCGAATCGGACGCCGTCGTCGTAGCAACAAAAGACATTTCCGAGCCGACGCACATCACGCTGGTAAATATCACCAACTATCTCTTCTGCTTTAACGACACTTGGCGCTACAAAAGTGAGGACGGCACGCTTCCATCCGATATACCTGCGCAATACGCTAGCGCCCTGCAAGCGCGGACGTATACGGTCGCACGGACCGCTTTTGGCGCGCATGCAGGATTAGTGGCGAATACGATTTTGACCAGACCTCTTGTCGTCGTTAATGATCTGGCGCCCGGCCGGTTTGCCAGATTCGCGATCCTGACTGAGCCTGGCGCCGTCTACAACGATCAGATTGAGGGCTTCTATGAACCCGTGCCGCCGCCATACAGGTTGCAGATTCCCGCGAACAATCAACTTTCAGTTCGAGGGAGCGATCTTCCGGGCGATCCGTACACGCAGCTCCAGGAATGGGCCCCCATCGACAAGTTCTACAACGCGCGGGGTTACGCCGTTGGCTATGGTTTTCCCAAAGCGGGCACCGGTGACTGCTATGTGCGCCCGATTCCGGCGCCTCCCGCCGACCCAATGAAACCGTTGCCGCCCGAGCCCGGCTACGCGTTTGTCCCCACCATTCAGGCCATCACCATCAATTTCAACTGATCACGCAGCAATCAGTGGTGAAGGGGCTGCGATCGATGCTCCTGTGGGCGGAGCGGGATTCGTCGGCAAGGCGCCGCGGTGAAAGCAGAAGTGCAGGCGATCGCGAACGGGCGTGGGACGAATGCTCCTTGGTAGCGCGCCGGACACAACGCGACTACTGCGCGATCCTCCGGCAAGTCCTCGAGTTGCGAAACCGGATAGCGGCTGATCGGCGACGGGGCCATAAGATCGAGTCACTCAGCACGCGACAAGCCGCGGAAGAGCGACGACGAAGGCCCAACGGCTCCCATAGATTGACGGATCGACGTGCTAGTATTTCGGCAGCGATTTGTGGTTCCGATGAGCGAAGATCCCAGACCCGTTTCGACGCAGGCATCCGATGCGTGAACTCCGCGGATTCGACTACGTCATCGCCGGCGCCGGCACCGCGGGCTGCGTGCTCGCGAACCGGCTCTCGGCCGATCCCGAGGTCAAGGTGTTGCTCCTCGAAGCAGGGGGCAACGACGACTGGATCTGGATCCACATTCCGGTCGGCTATCTCTATTGCATCGGCAACCCGCGCACCGACTGGTGCTACAAGACCGAAGCCGAACCCGGACTCAACGGCCGTTCGCTGCTTTATGCACGCGGCAAGGTGCTCGGCGGTTGCTCCTCGATCAACGCGATGCTGTATCTGCGCGGTCAACAGCGCGACTACGACGAGTGGGCCCGCTTCACGGGCGATGCGGGTTGGTCGTGGGAGAACGTGCTGCCCATTTTCAGACGTTCCGAAGACTCGCATCGCGGTGCGGGTCCGATGCACGGGGCGGGTGGCGAGTGGCGCGTGGAGCGGCAGCGACTGTCGTGGGAGATCCTCGATGCGTTCGGGGAGGCGATGGTGGAAGCCGGCATCCCGAAGACCGACGATTTCAACCGCGGCGACAACGAAGGCTGCGGGCTGTTCGAAGTCAACCAGAAACGCGGCGTGCGCTGGAATGCGACCAAAGGATTCCTGCGACCGGCAATGAGCCGACCGAACCTCACCGTGATGACCAACGCTCTCGTGAAGCGCGTTCGCCTCGAAGGCAGGCGCGTCGTCGGGAATCGAGTTTTTCCAGGGCACCGAGGAGATCTTCGCCGAGTCGCGCATCGAGACGATCCTCGCCATGGGCAGCATCGGTTCTCCCCAAGTGCTCCAGCTTTCCGGCATCGGTTCGGGTCCGCTGCTGCAGGAGCGAGGGCATCGCGGTCGCGCACGAGCTCTCCGGTGTCGGCGAGAATCTGCAGGATCATCTGCAACTTCGTACCGCCTTCAAGGTGAAGAACGTCGTGACGCTGAATCAGCGCGTGAACAGCCTCGTCGGCAAGGCCATGATGGGCCTTGAATACGCCGTCTTCCGCACGGGGCCGCTTACCATGGCGCCCAGCCAGCTGGGAGGCTTCACGCGTTCCGATCCCTCGCAGGCGACGCCCAATCTCGAGTTCCACGTGCAGCCGCTGTCGCTCGACAAGTTCGGTGATCCCCTGCATCCGTTCCCCGCATTCACCGCGTCGGTGTGCAACCTGCGGCCGACCAGCCGCGGATTCGTGCGCATCAAGAGCGCCGATCCCCGGGCACATCCTGCCATCATGCCGAATTATCTGTCGACGCAGGATGACCAGAGGGTGGCGGCGCAGGCGTTGCGTCTCGCGCGCCGCGTCGCGGCGCAACCGGCGCTCGCGAAGTACGCGCCGGACGAGTTCAAGCCGGGGCGCGAGTTTCAATCGGATGCTGAGCTGGTCAAGGCTGCGGGAGACGTCGGCACAACTATTTTCCATCCGGTCGGAACGTGCAAGATGGGTACGCCGTCCGACCCGGAAGCGGTGGTCGATTCGCGACTGCGCGTACTTGGGCTCGACCGCCTGCGTGTCGTCGACGCGTCGATCATGCCGACCATCACGTCCGGCAATACCAATTCGCCGACCGTGATGATCGCGGAGCGCGGGGCCGAGATGATACGTGCCGATCGACGCGCAACCTGAAATCCAAATAGTTGGCGAGCGACAACGACAACGACACCAGGCAGAGGAGGAACGACGATGAAGGAAGCAACGATAGGACACGCGGCAGCAATCACACGCCTCGGCCCACGCGCAAGAACGGCCGCACCTGGTGTGATGACATGCCTGTGCTTGATCCTCGGCGCACTTGCGGCGAACGCGACGCACGCCCGGGTCACCCGCATCGTGATCGACGAAACCGTGCCGCTGCCCGCGGCGATCTCCGGCGGTATAGCCTACGAGCAAGTGGCGGGGCGCGCCTTCGGCGAACTCGATCCCGCGTCGCCGGCCAACGCGATCATCAACGACATCGCGTTCGCGAAGGACCCCGACGGCAAGGTCCGCTATGTGTCGACCTTCATCCTGACCAAACCAGTCGATCCCGCGCGCGCCAGCGGACTCATGTGGCACGAAGTTCCCAACCGCGGGTTGCGTCGGCCGAACGTGGTGGCGGAGCGTGCCTTTGGCGACATCGACCTCCATAGCGCGTGGCAGGGCGACAACGCGGGCGCCACCGCAGTGCGGGCGACGATGGCGGCGAGCCAGCCGCTCTGGCTCAAGGTGCCGATCGCCCGCAAGCCCGACGGAGCGCCGATCACCGGCGAAGTGTTCGGACGCATCGTCAATCGCAGCGGACCGGGCTCGCAGCCGTTGATCGTTCAGACCAACCCGGTGCCCTACAAGCCAGTGAGCCTCGATACGACCAAGGCTCGTCTCGTCTCGCGCATGGCGGAATCGACGCGCGGCGAGGTGATCGGCGAGACCGTGATCGCGCCGAGCGACTGGGCGTGGGCCAAGTGCGACGCCAACAATCCCTTTCCCGGCACGCCCGACCCCACGCAGATCTGCCTGAAGAAGGGCTTCGACGCGGGCCACTTGTATCAAGTCGTCTTCACTTCCGCGGACGCGTATGCACTGGGCGTCGGCTTCGCGGCGTGGCGCGACGTGGGCGTGTTCTTCAAGACCGCACGCGCCGACGATACGGGCACGCCCAATCCCGTCGCGGGACAGGTCACGCACAGCATCGGACGCGGCGTTTCGCAATCGGGCAACTTTCTGCGCGGATGGTTGCACCTGGGCTTCAATCGCGACGAAAGCGGCAAGCAGGTGCACGACGGCTTGTGGCCGATCATCGCCGGACGGCGCGTCGCGTTGAACTTCCGCTGGGCGCAGCCCGACGGCGTGCTCGAGCTCTACCAGGCGGGCAGCGAAGGTCCGCAGTGGTGGCTGCCCAATGCCGATCCCGTGCGCGGAGGTCCGACTGCCGGCCTCCTCGACCGCTGCCAGGCGACCAACACCTGCCCGAAGATCGTCGAGCACTTCGGCTCGGCGGAAGTGTGGGCGTTGAAGCTCACGCCCGAATGGGTCGGCACCGACGCGCGCAGCGACCTGCCGCTGCCCGCCAACGTGCGTCGCTACTACATCGCGAGCTCGAACCATGGCGGCGGCGCCGGCGGCTTCGACACCAGCATTCCCGGCGCCGCGTTGCCGACCACCGGCGCGAGCTGCCCGGGCAACAACTACGGCACGGGCGTGCTGCCTGCCAATCCGGTGCCGCACACCGAGACGGTGAACGCGATGCGCGTGCATTTTCGCGACTGGGTCATGAAGAATATCGAGCCGCCGCCAAGCCGCTGGCCGCGTCTCGCCGACGGCACGCTGGCGCCCGCGAACAAGACGGCGATGGGCTTTCCGACGATTCCGCAGTTGCGGCCCACGGTGCCGGAGGTGGACTTCATCATGCCGGTGCTCGATTACGATTGGGGACCGGATTTCCGGCCCGTCGACGGATCAGGTGTCGCGAGCAACGCGCCGCCGCCGATCCGCCAGGTCCTGCCGATGTATGCGCCCAAGGTCGATGCGGACGGCAACGAGCTGGGCGGCGTGCCCGTCGCGCTGCTCGATGCACCGCTCGGCACCTACCTCGGCTGGAACATCACCGCCGGCGGCGCGCGCCCGTTCCACCAGGGTCAGATCTGCAACTACGTCGGTGGCATGGTGCCGTTCGCAAAGACCGCCGCGGAACGCAAGGCGAGCGGCGACCCGCGACTGTCGCTCGAAGAGCGCTACCGCGATCACGACGGCTACGTGGAGGCCGTGCGCAAGGCGACCGAGCGCGCGGTGAAGGAGGGCTTCCTGCTGCCGCAGGACGCGCAGAAGATCGTGCAGGACGCGACGCAGAGCCGGGTGCTGCGCTAGCGCTGGTGGATTGCTTCATAAATGCGCGCCGCCGGTCGCCTGCAGGTCGGCACCGGTGATGAAACGCCCGGCATCCGAGCACAGCAGTAGCGCCGCGCCCGCTATTTCTTCCGGCGTGCCCGCGCGATGCATCGGGTTCGCCTTGAACTGGATGTCGCGCCAGGCGTTCTCATCTACACGTCGCCATTGATTGCGCGCGGTCGCCACCAGTCCCGGCGACAGGTTGTTCACCGTGACGCCCGAACCGGCAACCTGCCTTGCCAGGTTGATGGCGAGGTTGTGCTGCGCGCTCTTTAGCGCGGCATACACCGCGAGCTCTGCATCCGGGCGCGTCTGGTTGATGCTGCCGATGGTCAGTATTCTTCCCCACCCGCGCGCCTGCATCGGCGCTGCGGCGGCCTGCATAAGTTCGAAGCTGGCGTGGAAGTTGATGCGGGTCTGCCGCTCACGTTCTTCGGCGCTCACCGCCGCGAACGCCGTGCGCTGCTGTATCGACGCGCACAGCACCAGCACGTCGATCCCGTCGAGCGCCGTCTCCGCTGCGGCGAAAGCGCGCGTGCCTTCGCCCGCGACGCCGAAATCGGCATCGATCAACGCGTGCCGTACGCTTCGGGCGGTGAGCAGTCCCGCCAGTTCCTGCGCTGCGCCGGGGTGCCCCAGCGTCGCATCCGCTGCCGGCGCGAACTGGATCGCGACTGCGGCGCCGGCATCGGCGAACGCCAGCACAATCGCGCGGCCGATCGACAGGCTTCCACCGGTGACCAGCGCGCGCCGACCCTGCATTGAGAAGCGCTCGGCAACGCGCAGGGCACCGCTCATATCAAGCCTTCAGGTTCCACGACGCTGCCTCCCAAATCGGCTTGCCGCGCACGTCGCCGCGCATGTCGTCGAACGCCGCGCGGTCGGGGACCCGGCCAGTGGCATCGTAGGCCGCTTTCGACACCTCGGCACCCAGCACGAACAGCTTTTTCGCGACGTCAGGGTCGAGTGCGCTCTGGAAGATCGCCTTGGTCGTCGACAGCCCGACGAGCGTACTGGCGTCGCCCTCGGTCACCCAGGACCAACCGCGCCGCTTCCACAGCACGGCGTCGATCCAATCGCGCTGCGCGTCTGGCGTACCGGGCCAGTTGGCAGAGCCCACCTTGATGATCTCGTCGGTCCCTGCTTTGACCAGCGAAGCCACAGCCCGCTGGTTGGCGACCAGCAGCGCGGTCACGACCTTGGGATTCGCGGCCAGGTAGTCGCGGCGGCTCACCAGCCAGATGCGGTGCGGGTAGTAGGCTTCGGGCGCGAACGGCGTCTTCGCGAACGATGCGATGGTTTTGCCCGCGCCCTTGCCTTCCGGCCCCTGGTACGCGGGCCCGGTCTTGCCGTCGTTGCGCAGGATTGTCACCAGGTCGCCTGCGCGCTCGGCGACGATCGCCTGCGGCGCGAGACTGAGACACGCGTCGATGCCCGGCTGCGCACGCCCGAGCTCGGTCAGCGCGTTGATGTTACGCACGCTGATGCCGAGTTCCTTCGGGTCGTCGACCCCGAATTGCGCCTTGATCATGCGCACCAGCACCAGGTGCAGGTCGGAGCCGACAATCGTCAGCACGGTCTTGCCCTTGAGATCGTCGAGGTTGTGGATGGGCGAGTCGGGCGGCACCTGCAGCGGGAAGATGTTGCCGCCGCCGACGATGGCGATTGGCACGACCGGATCGGGCCCGGTCAATGCGCGGATGGTCGGCGTGGAGCCGAGAGTGCCGAATTGGAGCTGTCCGGCAGCGATGCCCTGCAGCATGCGCAACAGCACCGGAAACGCGAGGTATTCCGGGTCGACGCCGGCGAGCCCCAATTCCTGCGCGGCTTTCTCCAGCAGCCTGTCCTGCTGCATGCGCAACACGAGTGCCCCGGATTCCTGGGCCAGGCCGACGCCCATCGCCATCTTCACCGCTTGCGCGAATGCCGGGCTGATGCGAAACATGGGCAGCGTCAGCAGCGCTGCCGCGCCGGTCAGGAAGCCGCGTCTTGGGAATGTCTTCATGGTTGTCTCCTTGAGTGTGGTCGGCCGGACCTTTGTTGTCAGTGCGACTCGTCGGCGATTGCCTGCGCGGCCTCGTCGCGAATCAGTTCCCAGAGCCGTGCAGCCAGTCGCGCGACTTCGGGTGAATTGCGCTGCGCCGCGCGCGGGCGCGGCAAATCGATGTCGACGAGCTGCTTGATGCGACCCGGCCGTCGTCCGAGCACCAGCACTCGGTCGGCAAGCAGCACCGCCTCGTCGATGCCGTGGGTGACGAATACCACGGTCGGGCGCGGATTGCCCGCTGCTGCACCGTCGCCCCAGAGTCGCAACAGTTCGTCCTGCAGGATGATGCGGGTTTGCAGATCCACGGCGGCAAGCGGCTCGTCCATCAGCCACATTGTCGGATCGTTGGCGAGCATGCGTGCCAACGCGCAGCGCTGGCGCATGCCGCCCGACAGTTCGTGCGGGTAACGATGCTCGAATCCGGACAAGCCAACGACCTCGATGAGCTTGCGCGCACGTTCGCGGGCGGCGGCAGCGTCCACGCCGCGCGCGAACGGTCCGAATTCGACATTGCCGGTCACCGTGCGCCAGGGAAACAGCGCGTAGTCCTGAAACATCACGCCGCGCTCCGGGCCCGGACCTTTGACGGAGCGCCCTTCGAACAGCACCTCGCCGGCAGTCGGCGTGTTGAACCCGGCGATCAACGACAGCAACGTAGACTTGCCGCATCCCGATGGCCCGACGATGGCGAGGAATTCACCGCGCCGGATCGAAAAATTGATTCCAGAGAGCGCCTCGATGCGCATGCCGTCGCGCGCCGAGACGTACACTTTGTCGACACCCCGCAACTCGACGATGTTGTTCATTGCGCACTCCATGGCAACACGCGCCGTTGCAGGCGCCGCAAGCCAGTATCGATGAGCAGGCTCACCGCGCCGATCACCAGCATGTAGAAGACCAGCGCATCGACGTCGCGATTGACGTACATCGTTTCGACCATCAACTGGCCGATGCCAGCGACGCTGCGCCCCTGTCCGGCGATCTTGATGCCGATGGCGAGTTCGGCGGCGATGATCGACGCCCAGGCGAAGGCGAGCGCGATGCGCGCACCGGTGAAGATCATCGGCAGCGAACTCGGCAGCAGCACCGAGCGGAACACGATCCAGCGGCTGGCGCCTAACGCCAGGGCGGCGGCAATCAGGCGGCGATCGACCAGGCGCGCCGCGAGGCTCGCATTGACGATGAACGGAAACACCGCGGCATAGGCGACCACGAACAGCGCGGCGTCGCCGCGCACGCCCAGCCACAAAATGGCCATTGGAATCCAGGCGATCGGCGCGATCGAGCGCAGGCCGTCGAGGACCGGACGCAATGACCGGTCCAGCGCCGGGATTGTGCCGACCGCGAGTCCCATGGGAATGCCCAGCGCTGCGCCGATCACGAAGCCGATCAGCACGCGCTTGAGACTGCCCGACATGGCCTCGATAATCACGCCGTTGGCGATGAGCTTCGCGCCGCTGGCAAATACGCCCGATGGAATCGGCAGCCGCCCCTGCGAATGCGTTGCGCGCACCGCCAGTTCCCAGACGACGAACAATGTCGTGGCGACCGCAATCGGCAGTAGCACACGCACGCGCCGGTCGAGCTCGACGCCGACACTCACAGCGACCCTTCGGTGGAAGCCGGATGCCAGCGCAACAGTCGGCGCTGCAACATGCGCAACAGCCCGTCGGCTGCCAGGCCGAGCGCGCCGACGATCAGGATCGCCGCCATCACATGGTCCATCTGGAAGAATTCTTGGTACCAGAGGATGCGCCAGCCGATGCCCGCATCTCCGCCAACGATTTCACCCGCCACCAGCGCCATCCACGCGACTCCCAGCGACAGGCGCGCGCCGGAGACGATGGATGGCAGCGCCGCCGGCAGGATCACATTCATCACCACCGTCCAGCGCGACGCGCCGAGCGAACGCGCGGCATTGATCAGACCGGCGTCGACGCTGCGGATTCCGTCGAGCGCACCGACGAAGATCGGAAACAGCGACGCGTAGAAAATCAGGAACACCGGCACCGCGCGTCCGATACCGAAGAGCAGGATCGCCAGCGGGATCCATGCGATCGGGCTGATCGGGCGCAGGAACTCGGCGAACGGATCGATTACCGCAGCGCTCCAGCGCGAACTGCCGGCTATCAGGGCCAGTGCGAGCCCGGCGCCGGCGCCCGCGGTATAACCGACGACCAGGTGCAGAAGGCTGGCACCGATGTCCTGCGGGAGATCGCCACCCGACATGGCGACAAGTGCCGTCCACACCTTGGCCGGAGGCGGCACCAGGGTGGAATTGGCCGCGATACGACTGGCGATCTCCCATATCAGCAGCACGCCGGCGATGCCGAGCAGCGGCTCGATCATTCGCCACGCACGTCGGTGATAAGTCGCCATGATGCGTCTTCAGCGGTCGTGTGCGCGTTCGAGCACGCCGTGGCGGTCAAGGTTGCACGTACTCACGGCGCCTCCCAGACGCGGGGCGTGGAGTCGAGGTGCAAGGGCAACAGGCGCGCGTCGAGGCGGACGCCGAGGCCGGCGCCGCCGGGCAACGTCGACTGGCCGTGTTCGCGCGGCGGCAGTCCGGCGACGAGCAGGTCGAAGAGCGGACTTTCGTCGTACTGCAACTCCAGCATGTCGAAGCGTTCCATCGCTGCCGAGACATGCAGGCTGGCCGCATGCGCCACCGGACCGCTGGGGTTGTGCGGCGACATGGCAACGCCGTGGCGCGCAAGGAGCTGGCCACAGCGCAGCATTTCCGCGAGTCCGCCGACGTACTTCACGTCCGGCATCATCACATCGTATGCGCCGGCTGTGCAGAAGGGAGCGAAGCTGTCGCTGCCGATGCCATTCTCCATGCCGGCCAGCAGCGCGCCGTGCGCGTTGGCGCGGCCGCGCAGGCGTACCAGCGCGGCGAGATTGCTGTGGGTTTCGGGCAGTGGGCATTCGATCCAGTGCACGCGCTGTTCCGCGACAGCGTCGATCATCCGGGCCGCGGTACTTTCGTCGAAGCGCCAGTGACAATCCACCATCAGCCGGCACGCGGATCCGGCGACGGCACGCACCGCCGCCACCCTTGCCAGCCCGGCCTGCATCGCCGCGACACCGTCGCCGCGCGCGCACAGCGTGGCCGAGACTTCGTCGAAGGGGGCGATCTTGAGCGCGCTGAAACCCGCGGCGAGTGCGTCGCGCGCGCTTTGCGCGAAACCGGCGGGAGTTCGGTCTTCGGTCCTGCGGTTGATGTTGGCGTACACGGGCACGGTCTCGCGGCGGGCGCCACCCAGCGCGTCGACCAGCCGCTGGCCGCCGTCCTGCGCGTGCAGGTCCCACAGCGCCAGGTCGATCGCCGACACCATGGCTGCCTGCGCCAAGTCCGAGGGCACGGCTGGCGCGGCGAATGCGGAGGGCGCTCCCGGCCTCATCGACCACAGCCGCGGCGCGCATTCGGCAGCCGCGGACAGCAGCGCGGCTTCGCTGCCGTTGAGCGTCGCCTCGCCCAGCCCGATGGCGCCGTCCTCGCGTGTGATTTCGACAAATACCCACCGGGTCTTGGCGGATATCTTCGCCACCTTCACCGCGAGGCTTCGCAACCCCGCACTCATGCGCGCTTCACCCGGGTGGCCGTCGCCGCTTCGTGTGCAGCAACGCGATCGAGCAGCGCGCGTTTGGCTTTGTTCGCGTGCGCGCCCATGATGAGCCCCGCCGCGTCGGCGTCGTGCGCGGCAAATGCGGCGATGATGTGCCGGTGGTCGTTGGCGACGCCGGCGAAGCGCGACTCGCCATAGCCGAAATTGCGCCACAGCGCCGCCAGGAGCATCCAATGCTTGTCGACGATGGGTATCGCGTCGACGTTGTCCGCGACCCGGTTGATGGTCTGGTGGAAAGCGCGGTTTTGCGCCACCACCGCGGGGTAATCTGCGGACGCGATGTGGCGCTCGAGATCCAATTCGATCGCCGCTAATTCGTCGATGTCAGACGACTTGGCGCGTCGCGCGGCGCGCCGTACCAGCATCACTTCCAGCGCGGTACGGATCTCGAACAGGTTATCGATGAAGTTCGAGTCGATGGTGCGCACGCGGGCACCACGGTTGGGTTCGATCACGACCAGTCCTTCGCCCTGAAGTTCTCGCAGCGCTTCGCGGACCGGCATGTGGCTCACGTCATAGCGCGTGGCCAGGGCGTTGATAGTGACGCGCTCGCCGAAACTCAACGCGCCGGAGACGATATCGTCGCGGATGCGCTGCCCTATGTTTGCGGTACTGGTCATTAAATCGACATGGTTTGATCAAATTCACGCCGAAGATGCGACAACATAGCAGAATAATGGCCGTATTTGATCAAATGGATGGCCAAATTTCATCAGACGGATAGACGGCCATGGCCAGGTCTTCGTCCGCTGGCCACCACTTTCAAACGGCGCCGCGCGCAGCGCCGGCCACCAGTCGATGCCGCTAGGTCGATGGCGCGCACACCGGCAATCGCTCTTGACTGGCGATGTCGGTATTTTTGACGATTGCCAATGAAGTGGCGCCCGTTCGAAACCCCATCCGCGTGTATTGAAAGGACATTTCCCCCCGGAGCGAATCTTGCTCAGAGCATTCTGCAATCGTTTCTGCTGGGGCGGCAATCCGTCCATGACGACGGAATATCAAGGGGGCCGGAAACGCAATGGATCGGTTTCGCCGATTCGTTCCCGGTGCGCAATCAGCCACACATCGACAAAAACGGAGTTCAATCCATGAAGCGATTACTGACCATCCTGCTGCTTGCTGTCGGCGCCAATGCCTCTGCCGGGACGTTGCTCAGCGAGAATTTCGACAACATCAGCACACTTGTCGGCGGCGGCTGGTCGCTGCAGAACCTCAGCTCGCCCGTGGGACAGACCGGCTGGTTCCAGGGCAACCCCGCTGTCTTTGGCTCGCAGTCCGGGGCACCCAATTCGTATATCGCCGCCAACTTCCTGAACGCGGCGCCCGGCGGCAACATCGCCAATTGGCTGATCACGCCGACCCTCTCGCTGGCCAACGGCGTCGTCGTCCAGTTCTGGTCGCGTTCGACAGGCTCCGGGTTCGCAGATCGCCTCGAACTGCGATTGAGCACCAATGGCTCGAGCACCAATGTCGCCGACTTCACGACGCTGCTGCTCAGCATCAACCCCACGCTCACCCCGACCGGATACCCCGACCAGTGGACGCTCTATACCGCCACGATCGGCGGCATCGTCGGGACCGTCTCCGGGCGACTGGCGTTTGAATACAACGTGCCCGATACGAACGCCAACGGCGACTACATCGGGATCGATACTGTTCGCGTGACGTTTGTTCCGGAGCCATCGACGCTTGCGCTGGGTGCGCTCGGTCTCGTCCTGCTCGGGTTTGTCGGCCGCGGTCGGCGCGCCTGAGCGGCCGCCAACCGATGGTGGGTTTGATGCTCGCGAGTGCTGGCACGATGTTTTGGATCGCGCCCGCGAGGCACGTTTCCATGACCTTGCGTCCGGCCGGCGTTTGCCGTACGGTCGCCAGGTGATTCACTACCTGAAGGAGATCTCGCATGCTGAACGATAGGCGCAAAGTGCACGCGCGGCGATGGCTGGCGACTGCCGGTCTGGCGGGTTTGGCGACCGCTGCAATGACTGCGCTCGCTGCGGATCCGACGCCCGTCCCGTCCAGAATGGGGCCATGACGTTTCCTAATGTAATGGTCGTCGCCATGCCGCCGGCCGCCGGGTCCGTTCAGCCGATGCAGGCAACGGGAGCCCAAGGCGGCATGAAGGCGTTCATCGACCCGGATTCGGGCCAGCTCGTGCCGCCAACGGCAGAGACGGCCGCGGCGCTCGAGGCCGCAGGTGCAACCAAGTCGATCAGCGGCGCCCGCGCCCACCCGACTGGTTTGAATCGGCTGCCCAAGGTATTGCCGCCGAGCACCGGCGGTGCGGTCGGCATGCGCCTCGACGACTCGCAGATGAGCTACTTCGTCGCGCGCAAGAACACGGATGGTTCGCTCGGGATGGCGTGCATTCCCGACGATGAGACCGCGCAGTGGCTGTCGAATGTTGCGGGCGCACCCGCCAAGGCGGCAGTGGGCAAGGGGCAGCTGAAATGAAAACGCGCAACCTGTCGTATAACACGCTGCGCGGAATTCGCGCTGTCGCCGGCGTTGCGGCGCTGGCATTCTCTGCGAGCGCGTTCTCGGCCGCGACCATTGTCATCCAGAACATAAATGGGCCGAACGTGGGCTTCAACGATCCGACGCCCGCCGCGCCAATCGGCGGCAACTCCGGAACGACGCTGGGGCAGCAGCGGTTGATTGCCTTCGCAGCCGCCGCGGCCCAGTGGGGCGCAACCCTGACGAGTAGCCAGAACATCATCATCAGCGCCCAATTCACGCCTTTGACGTGCACCGCCACGTCGGCAGTGCTCGGCAGTGCCGGGGCGAACAACATCTGGCGCGACTTCCCCGGCGCGGTCCAGCCCGCGACATGGTACCCGCAGGCACTGGCGAACAAACTCTCCGGAACCAATCTGGGCGCCGGCAACCAGCCCGGTGATCAGCAGGATATCAATGCGAATTTCAATTCGAATCTGGGGCAGGTCAACTGTCTGACGGGGACGTTCTTCTACCTCGGCTTGGACAATAATCACGGCGCGAACATCGACCTGGTCACGGTGCTGCTGCACGAATTCGGCCACGGCCTGGGATTCCAGACCTTCACCAGTGGTTCAACCGGTGCGGAGCAAAATGACGGCACCGGCCCCAAGCCATCGATCTGGGACTTCTTCCTGCTCGATACCTCCACCAGCAAGTGGTGGTACCAGATGACCAACGCGGAGCGGGTCACGTCGGCCTTGAATAGCGGGCACCTCGTCTGGAGCGGCGCCACCGTCACGACGGCGGTTCCTGCGGTGTTGGCGCCGGGAACTCCGATCATGACCGTTTCGGCGCCCGCCAGTGTCGCGGGAGCGTACCAGATCGGCGCCGCGTCCTTCGGTCCTGCGCTCGGTAGTCCAGGGGTCACCGGGGAAGTAATGCCGGTGGTCGATACCGCACCCAATCTCGGACTGGCGTGTGATCCACTGTCGGCGGCCAATGCATTGGCAGTCAATGGCAAAATCGCTCTCGTCGATCGCGGCGTCTGCACCTTCGTCGTCAAGGTGAAGAACGCCCAGAACGCAGGCGCGATCGGCGTGCTCGTCGCCGACAACGCCGCGGGTTCGCCTCCAGCGGGCCTTGGCGGAACCGATCCGACCATCGTCATTCCGTCGGTGCGCATCACGCAGGCAGATGGCATTACGCTGAAGGCGGCGCTTGCCACCCGATCGCGTGGCCACTCCGGCATGTTCGCCAACATCGGCGTGAATCTCGCCGTACGCGCGGGCGCCGATCCCGCCGGGCGCGCGCTCCTGTTCGCGCCCAATCCCTATCAGTCAGGGTCGTCGGTATCGCACTACGACACCAGCGCGTTCCCGAATCTGCTGATGGAGCCGGCCATCAATGGCGATCTGCAACATGCGGTGATCCCGCCAATCGACCTGACGTTCCCGCTGCTCCAGGACATCGGCTGGTAATTCTCAGCGGCGCATCGACGTCGAAGCAAAAAACCCGGGTGCGAGCCCGGGTTTTTCTTTGGCCGGCCGCGCGTGCGCGCGGTCACTGAATCAGTTCGTCCGCGCGCAGCAGGACCGCCTGCGGCAAGGTGAGTCCCAACGCCTTGGCGGTCTTGAGGTTGACGACGAGTTCGAACTTTGCCGACTGCTCAATCGGCAGATCAGCGGGCTTGGCACCCTTGAGGATCCGGTCCACGAAGTATGCGGCGCGCCGGTAGTTGGCGACGCTGCTCGCGCCATAGGACATGAGCCCACCCGCGTTGACGATCTCGCGATACCCGAACATCGAAGGAATGCGGTCCCGGAGCGCGACGTCCGCGATCTGGGCCCGAGTCAGAAAGAGCACGCCACCGTCGCCCACCAGTACGGCGCCGACGCGTTGGGCACGCAAGGTTGCGAAGGCGCCCTCGATCTCCGTGGCTGCATTCGGCGACACGACGCTGACCTGCATGCCGAGCGACTTGGCCGTATCTTCGACGACCCCCGCGATCACCTTGTGCAGCCTGTCCGCGTTGTTGAGCATGACGCCGATCCGCGTCGTCCTTGGAAAGGCCTCGTTCAATAGCTGAACGACGAGTTCGAACTTTGCCGATTGTTCAACCGGCAGATCGGCGGGGCTGGCACCCTTGAGGATCCGGTCCACGAAGTATGCGGCGCGCCGGTAGTTGGCGACGCTGCTCGCGCCATAGGACATGAGCCCACCCAAATTGGCGATCTCGCGATATCCGAACATTGAAGGGATGCGGTCCCTGAGCGCAAGCTCCGCAATTTGGGTTCGGGTCAGGAAGAGAACTCCGCCGTCGCCCACCAGTACGGCGCCGACGCGTTCGGCGCGCAAGGTCGAGAAAGCGCCCTCGATCTCGGTGGCGGCGTTCGGCGACGCGATGATTACCTGCATGCCGAGCGACCTGGCCGTTTCTTCCACGACTCCCGCGATCACCTTGTGCAGCCTGTCGGTGTTGTTGAGCATGACACCGAGGCGCGTCGTTTTTGGGAACGCCTCCTTTAGCAACTGAATCTGCTTGGCGACGATCTCCGGCGATTGCCGCGACACGCCGGTGACGTTCCCACCCGGCCGCGCGAGACTGGCAACGAGGCCGGCAGCGACCGGATCCGCGACGTTGGCCATCACGATGGGGATCGTGCTCGTGGCTTGCTTCGCGGCCAGCGCCACTTCAGCCAGTGATACCACGATGACCTCGGGACGCAGCTTGACGAGTTCGGTGGCCATCTCGACCAGGCGATCCTGGTTCCCCTGCAGCGCCACGTTGTAGCGATACTCGACGTGGATGTTTTGTCCCTCGACGTAGCCGAGGTCCTGCAGTCCCTGCTGAAACGCGTGCAGGAATCCGCCGGCTGATGCCGGCGGTCCGAGGTAACCAATGGTGCGCATGGTACGCGCCGGTTGCGCGCGAATGGCAAGCGGTACTCCGACGGCGCTACCAGTCAGCGCGCCAAGGAATTTCCGCCGATCCATCATCGAGTCACGTCGATCGAATGCGACGTGCAGTCGTCCGCACGGACGTCCTCAGTCCTTCGGCGGCACATAGCCCGCCGCGACGTCGGCGCCACCACCGAAGAAGTGCTTTTCCATCTGTTCGGCAAGGTACTTTCTGGCGCGCGGGTCGGCGAGGCTCAGCCGGTTCTCGTTGACCAGCATGGTCTGGTGCTTGAGCCACGCAGCCCAGGCTTCCTTCGATACGTTCTGGTAGATGCGCTTGCCGAGCTCGCCCGGATAGGGCGGGAAATCGAGGCCGTCGGCCTCGCGTCCGAGCTTGATGCAATTGACCGTACGTGCCATGGCAGCGTCCTGACGACAGTAACGAAAACGGACAGCGATTATCTCACGCAGCCTAGTTCAGCGCCTTTTCGTAGACCAGCGAACGACGCTGCCAGTTGTAGAGGTCGCGCTTTTGACGCGGCAGCCGCGCGGGATCGCTTTCGACGAATCCGCGCTCGAGAAACCAACCCGAGGTCCGCGTGGTCAGGACGAACAGGCGCGACAGCTTGAATCGGCGCGCGCGCATCTCGATTTCGTTCAACAACGCTTCGCCATACCCTTCGCGGCGGAAATCGGGATGCACCGCCAGCGCCGCGAGCTCGCCCACGTGCTCCTCGGGAAACGCATAGAGCGCGGCGCAGCCGATGATCACGTCGTCGTGCTCGGCAACGACAAAGCGCTCGATCTCCATTTCGAGGCGCTCGCGCGACCGGCGCACCAGCACGCCCTGATCCTCGAGCGGCTCGATGATGGCGAGAATGCCGCCGACATCGTCGATGGTCGCGCTGCGCAGGTGAGCCAGCGGCGAGGCCGCGACCATGGTGCCGACACCGTCGCGCGTGAACAGCTCGAGCAGCAGCGCGCCGTCGTTGTGGCGCGACAGCAGGTGCGCGCGCTTGACGCCATTGTCGCAGGCGCGGATCGCGCACGGCAGGTAGTGGCGCACGTCGGCGGGCAGCGAGCCGCGGCGCGCCAGCAGCGCTTCGGCGTCGCGGGTCGATAGTTCGCTCAGCAATTGCCGCCGGCCGTTGCGAACGCCGTCGGTATCCATGAGGAAGATCAGCTTGTGCGCGGCGAGCTGCACCGCGACCTGGGTGGCGACTTCCTCGAGCGCAAGATTGAAGATCTCGCCGGTCGGCGAATAGCCCAGCGGCGAGACCAGCACGATGTCGCCGTCGTCGAGACGCTGGCGGATCGCCTCGACGTCGACGCGGCGCACTTCGCCGGTCCAGAGCATGTCGACGCCATCGAGCACGCCGATCGGCTTGGCGGTAATGAAGTTGCCGCCGACCACCCGGATCCGCGCGCCCGCCATCGGCGAATTGGCGACACCGAGCGAAAGCAGCGCCTCGATGCGACTGCGCGCGTGACCCGTGCCTTCGAGCACGCAATCGAGCGTTTCGCTGTCGGTGACGCGCAGGCCGCGGTTGTAGCGGCTGGCGATGTCCTGTTGCTTGAGGATCGCCTCGATCTGCGGGCGCGAACCGTGCACCACGACCAGGCGCACGCCCAGGCTGTGCAGCAGGTTCAGATCGTGGATGATGCCAAGAAAGGTTTCGTCGGCGACGACTTCGCCGCCGAAGGCGATCACCAGCGTCTTGCCGCGCAGCGCGTGAATGTACGGCGCGGCGGATCGAATCCACTGTACGAAGGCGCGCGTCGTCGCCGAATTCGACGCGGGATTGATGCGCAGGATGTTGGACATGGAATGGGGCGGTGCCGGGGGCCGCACGAATTATAGCGTTCAACGCCGCGATGCATCGCACCGCATCGCATCCCATCGTGCATCGTGAATCATGCCGCCGGCGCGGCCGGCGATTCGCCTATAATGGCCTCCCTCGCGCGGCCTTCGCATGTCCCCGTAGTATGTCCAATTCACTCCTCGAAAACCTCAACCCGGAACAGCTCGCGGCGGTCACCCTGCCGCACGCCTCGGCACTGATCCTCGCCGGGGCCGGCAGCGGCAAGACGCGAGTGCTCACCACGCGCATCGCCTGGCTGCTCGCCACCGGGCAGGCCACGCCGTTGTCTGTATTGGCCGTGACTTTCACCAACAAGGCGGCCAAGGAGATGCTGACCCGTCTGTCGGCGCTGACGCCAGTCAGCACGCGCGGCATGTGGATCGGCACCTTCCACGGTCTGTGCAATCGCATGCTGCGCGCGCACTACCGCGACGCCGAGCTGCCGCAGCTGTTCCAGATCATGGACATGCAGGACCAGCTCGCGCTGATCAAGCGGTTGTACAAGGCGCACGGCATCGACGACGAACGCTTCCCGGCTCGGCAGCTCCAGCAGCTGATCAATGCGTCCAAGGAAGACGGGCTGCGGCCCAATCAGGTCGAGGCGCACGACGAATTCTCGCGGCGCCAGGTCGAGCACTACGCGCTGTACCAGCAGTCATGCGAGCGCGAGGGTGTCGTCGACTTCCCGGAACTGCTGCTGCGCAACTACGAGCTGCTGTCGCGCCACGAAGGATTGCGCGAGCATTACCGGCGTCGCTTCTCGCACATCCTGGTCGATGAGTTCCAGGACACCAACGTGCTGCAGTACAAGTGGCTCAAGCTGCTGGCGGGACCGCATACCGCGATGTTCGCCGTCGGCGACGACGACCAGTCGATCTACGCGTTTCGAGGTGCGAACGTCGCCAACATGCAGCAGCTGGAGCGCGATTTCGGCAGCATCGAGCGTCCGTTCAAGCTGATCAAGCTGGAGCAGAACTACCGCTCGCACGGCAACATCCTCGACGCGGCCAACGCGCTCATCAAGCACAACCAGGGACGCCTCGGCAAGAACCTGTGGACGGCGGAAGGCGTCGGCGAGCCGGTTCGCGTCTACGTCGCGCCGACCGACATCGACGAAGCCGCGTTCATCGTCGAGATCGTCAAGGGGCTCGCCGACGATGGCGTGTCGCCGGCCGAGATCGCGGTGCTGTACCGGTCGAATGCGCAGTCGCGGGTGGTCGAGCACGCGCTGTTCAACGCAGGCATGCCGTACCGCGTCTACGGCGGCATGCGTTTCTTCGAGCGCGCCGAGGTCAAGCATGCGCTGGCGTATCTGCGCCTGGTGGCCAACGCCGAGGATGACGGAGCATTCCTCCGGGTGATTAATTTTCCGCCGCGCGGAGTCGGCGCGCGTACGCTGGAGACGCTTCAGGAACGCGCCCGCGCGACAGGCACCAGCCTTTGGCAGGCTGCGTGCAGCGGCCCGGCAGGAGGGAAGGCGGGCACCAGCGTCGCGGCATTCGTGAAGCTGATCGATGCGGCGCGCGCGGCGACCTCCGGCCTCGCCCTGTCCGAAACCATCGAACACGTCATTCACGCAAGCGGCCTGCTGGCGCACTATGCGGCCGAGAAAGACGGGCAGGAGCGCATAGAGAATTTGCAGGAGCTCGTCAGCGCGGCAAGCAACTTCGAGCGTGAAGCGGAACGCACGATCGGAGAAGAAGCGCTCGATCCGCTAACCTCCTTTTTGACCCACGCCGCGCTCGAAGCTGGCGAGACGCAGGCCGCGGAGGGCCGTCCGGCGCTCCAGCTCATGACGGTGCATTCCGCCAAGGGTCTCGAATTCCACACCGTGTTCGTCACTGGACTCGAGGAAGGCCTCTTTCCGCATGAGAACAGCATGTCTGAGTACGACGGGCTGGAGGAGGAGCGGCGGCTTGCCTACGTCGCGGTGACGCGCGCGCGGCGACGACTCTACCTGACGCAGGCGCAGAGCCGGATGCTGCATGGCCAGCTGCGCTACAACATCGCCTCGCGATTCTTAGACGAACTGCCGGCAGGATCGGTGCAATGGCTGTCGCCGAAAGCCGGCGCGGTCAGGGAGCGCGACGCAGTCGCGCCGACGACGTATCAAGCCGAGGCTCGGCAGGGTCCCGGCTGGAGAATCGGGCAGAGTGTGCGCCACACCCGCTTCGGGCTCGGCGTCATCATCGATTCGGAGGGTCGCGGCAGCGACGCCCGCGTGCAGGTCAACTTTCGCGAAGCCGGCGTCAAGTGGCTTGCGCTGGAGTACGCAAAGCTGCAACCGGCGTAACTTCAGGCTTGCGTCGGCGCAACCGGGGGCGTGGTCAGCGGCGCCTCGTCGGGCGGAAAGACATCGCGATAGCTGACGTAGTCCGAAATGTGCAGCGTCGCGATGAGCGCGAAAAAATACGGCACGATGACGAACAGCGCGACGATGCCGGCAAGCGCATCGCCGAACAGCCGCGCGATCGACACGACCAGACCCGGCAGCAGCACGCCCAGCCCGAACAGCGACAGCGCATACATCAGCAGCGGCCGCCAGTTCGCCAGCGAGGCGCGCAGGCTGGTCGTCAGCGCAGTTGCCGCGTTGGCGTCATTGAACACGACCAGCGCAGGTGCGAACCAGAGCGCGCACAGCGTGGGCAGCGCGCACAATGCGCCGAAGAGCATCGCCATCAGCAGACGGCCGGATGCGAGCGCTTCCGGCGCGGGCCGTTCGCCCGTGGCAAGCGCGCCGATGAGCACGCCACCGTCGACCAACGTCGTCGCCCAGATGGCCAGCGTCATGCCGACCAGGAAGACGATGCCCAGCGGAATGAGCGCGAACAGATTGCTGCGAAAGCCGCGAAAGAGGTGCTCGAAACGCGGCGAGTCGCCCCGCTCCTGCGACCACGCGGCGGCAAGGAAGCCGACCGCGAACACGGGCTTCAACACCGGCGCGACGATCTGGCCGACGTAGGCCCACGGCCCCAGCTCCGTGATCGCCACCAGAAAGTAGTAGGTGAAGATCAGCAGGAGCCACGCGATCGGAGCGCCGCGGAACATCGCGAACGCCTGCTTCATCCAGGCTATGCCATGCGCAGTGTCGACGCGTACGAAGGCGATTGGCATGCTCATCGATTGACTTCGCATCGCGCGCTTGGGCGCATTGGGAAATTCGGCGCTCGGGGCGACCAGCAGGCACTCCAAGGGGTACCCCCGGGCTGCGCGCTGCGGCTCATTTGGGCACTGAGGCGCTCGGGACGGCCCTTCTCGCTCATGGCGCCGACAGTTCGGGAAAACGCGGTGACGCGGCGATGCGCGCGCGCAGGATGCGCTCGAATTCGTCGGGATCGTGCGCGTGCGTGAGTTCGCCGGCCCGAGGCAGGTGCAGGTCGTAGAGACGCGAGAGCCAGAAGCGCAGGCCCGCAGCGCGCAGCAACGCCGGCCAGGCGGTGCGCTCGTCCGCCGACAGTGGCCGTTCGTTGGAGTAGGCACGCAAGAGCGCGACGACGCGATCCGGCTCGAGTACTCCCGAATGCTCGACGTCGGCGATGGTGCACCAGTCGTTGACCGTGATCGCCAGGTCGTAACTGAGCACGTCGGTCGCGGCGAAGCCAAAGTCGATGATGCCCGAAACCCCGTGCTCATCGAAGAGCACGTTATCGCAGAACAGGTCGCCGTGGATCGCGCCGCGCGGCAGTTTCACTCTCGCGAAACCGGTCTGGAACTTGAGTTCCGCGGCAAGCAGCGCATTCTGTTCGGCCGTCAGAAATGGTCGCACGGCGCGAGCTGCCTGGCGCCACCAGCCGGGTCCGCGCCGGTTGGTCAGCCGGCTGCGATAGCTGGCCACCGCGACGTGCATCCGGCCGAGTGCGGCACCGACCGCGGCGCAATGCGCGACGGTGGGGCGCAGCACCGGCTTGCCATCGAGCCGGGTGACCAGCCCGGCGGGCTTGCCGTTGAGGAAGCTCCATAACGCGCCGCTGCGGTCGGCCTCGGGCGCGGGCGCCTGCACTCCGGAGCGCGCGAGGTGCGCCATCAGGTTGAGGTAGAACGGCAGCTCTTCGGCCGGAACGCGTTCGTAGAGCGTCAGGACGAAGCGGCCCTTGTCGGTTGTCAGGAAGTAGTTGGTGTTCTCGATGCCCGCGGCGATGGGCTCGAAGGCGTGGACCTCGCCGAGCGCATAGCGCGTCAGCCAGGTGGCAAGCTCATCGGTGGAGACGGGCGTGTAGACGGACATGAGGCTTCGCGGAACCCGCGGCGGGGGCCCGGTGGGCGCGGCGTGAATGGGATCTGGCGGCGTTGAATCAGAATGAAAACAGCAGCCACATCGGGACGCGTAGTCCCGTGTCCAGGCTGTCGCGGCGAGAGAAGCCGCCGTTGGGGCCGTCGGCAACCAGATAATACGGCCGTCCGTGCTGCGGAGTGACCTTGATCCAGGTCAGGCGGCCGGACACGCGATGCTCTTCGATCGTTTGCTGGTCGCGGTGGTAAACCTTGATCTCTTCCTGCAGTTCCGCGTCGGCGGCGATTTCCGGCGGCGCAGGTTCGGCTTCGGGCAGCGGCTCGAGCACCGGCGGGGGTGGGGCCGGTGCGCTCTCGGCGAGCGCGGCGGGCGCAATGATCAAGAGCAGACCGGCCAGCGCCACAGCCAGCAAACCTCGCATTCCTAATGTGATTGCGTGTTGCACAGCAGTAATTCTAGCAGGAATGGCTGCGCCCGCTGCGTCGAGCAGTGCTACAGGTTCAGCATCTTGTCGCGCTCGGTGCGTGTGGGCTGGAAGCCGCGGCTTTCGTAGTATTCGAAGATCGCCTCGACGATGGCCTCGGGTTCGTCGATGATGCGCATCAGGTCGAGATCGCGGCCGCCGACCATGCCCTCGCCGACCAGTTTGTCGCGCATCCAGTCGATCAAGCCGCGCCAGAATTCACCGCCGACCAGAATGATCGGAATCTTGCGGCTCTTGCCGGTTTGCACCAGCGTCAGGCACTCGGTGAGTTCGTCGATGGTGCCGAAGCCGCCGGGCATGACGACGTAGGCCGACGCGAAGCGGACGAACATCATCTTGCGCGCGAAGAAATAGCGGAAGTTGATACCGATGTCCTGATACGGATTCCCGGTCTGCTCGTGCGGCAGCATGATGTTGAGGCCAATGGCGGGCGAACGGCCGCCGTGCGCGCCACGATTGAACGCCTCCATCAGACCTGGGCCGCCGCCGGAGATCACCGAGAAGCCGGCGTCCGACAGCAGTCGCGCGATGTGCTCCGCCTTCTGGTAGTACGGATGATCGGTTGCGATTCGCGCGCTGCCGAACATGCTCACCGCCGGCCGAACTCCGCGCAGGCGCTCGGTCGCGACTGCGAACTCTGCCATAATGCCCAACACCCGCCACGCTTCCTGCCCATTGGTCGAATACATCGCCTGCGGGTCGATCATCTCGGGAATCTTGTTCGTCTGAATCATCGCCGATGCCTAAACTCGTTCTGGTTGATGGGTCGTCGTACCTGTACCGCGCGTTCCACGCGCTGCCGGACCTGCGCACTTCGCGCGGCGATCCGACGGGTGCGATACGCGGGGTCATTTCGATGTTGCGCCGATTGGTCGAGGACGGCAAGCCGGACTATTTCGCGGTCGTCTTCGATGCGCCGGGTAAGACGTTTCGCGACGAATGGTATCCGGAATACAAGGCCAATCGCGCGCCGATGCCCGACGATCTCGTGCGCCAGATCGCGCCGCTGCATGAACTGATACGAGCGCACGGCTGGCCGCTGATCATGGTCGAGGGCGTCGAGGCCGATGACGTCATCGGCACGCTGGCGCGCCAGGCCGAGGCGCAGCGCATCGACAGCATCGTGTCGACCGGCGACAAGGACCTCGCGCAGCTGATCTCGCCGCACATCACGCTGGTCAACACCATGAGCAACGAGACGCTCGACCAGGGCACGGTCGTTGCCAAATTCGGCGTGCGCGCTGACCAGGTGCTCGATCTGCTGACGCTCACCGGCGACACCGTCGACAACGTGCCCGGCGTGCCGAAGGTCGGCCCGAAGACCGCGGCGAAGTGGCTCGCGCAGTACGACACGCTCGACAACCTGCTCGCGAACGCCGCCGAAATCGGTGGCGTCGTGGGAGACAACCTGCGCGCATCGCTGGCCTGGCTGCCGCAGGGCAGGAAACTGCTTACCGTGAAGACCGATTGCGAGCTTGCCGTCGCGCCGACCGACCTGCGGACGGTACCGGTGGATCCCGCGCATCTGAAAGCGATGTACGAGCGCTTCGAATTCAAGAGCTGGGTGAAGGATTCCAGTGCGCCTGCGCCGACCGCGTCGGCGGTTACCGCGGCGGCGCCTGCGTCCGATGCGGCGCCATCGTCGCCGCGCGCCCAGGTCCCCCGCAATTACGAGATGGTTGTCGACGAAGCTGCATTCGAGCGCTGGTTCGAGGCGATACAGCACGCCGGATTGGTGTGCTTCGACACCGAGACAACCGGGCTCGATCCGATGCGCGCGCGCCTCGTTGGCTTGTCGTTTGCGATCGAACCCGGACGCGCTGCCTATATTCCGCTGTGCCACAACTACGCCGGCGCGCCAGCGCAATTGTCGCTCGAGCGCGTGCTTGCCAGGCTCAAGCCGTGGTTCGAGAACGCCGGCGCGAAGAAGGTCGGCCAGAACGTGAAGTACGACCAGCACATCCTCGCCAATCACGGCGTTGGCCTCGCCGGCGTCGCGCACGATACGCTGCTGCAATCGTACGTGCTCGAATCGCACCGCTTGCACGACATGGACAGCCTCGCGTGGCGCTATCTCGACGTCAAGACCATCACCTACGCCGATGTCGCCGGCAAGGGCGCGAGCCAGATCGGCTTCGAACAGGTGGACGTCGCGCGCGCCACCGAATATTCGGCCGAAGACGCCGATATCACGCTGCAATTGCACGACGTGCTCTACCCGAAGGTCGCCGCGGATCCCAAGCTCGACTACGTCTACGCACAGATCGAGATGCCGACGCGCGAGGTGCTGTTTCGCATGGAGTGCGAGGGAGTGCTCATCGACGGCGCGGTACTGGCGACGCAGAGCCGCGAACTCGGCGAGCGCATCATGGCGCTGGAACAGCAGGCATACCAAACGGCGGGACAACCCTTCAATCTCGCCTCGCCCAAGCAACTCGGCGAAATCCTGTTCGGGCGCATGAAGCTGCCGGTGGTCAAGAAAACCGCGACCGGCCAGCCGTCGACCGACGAGGACGTGTTGCAACAGCTCGCCGCAGACTATCCATTGCCGAAGTTGCTGCTCGAGCATCGCGGATTGTCGAAGCTCAAGTCGACGTACACCGACAAATTGCCGCTGATGGTGAATCCGGAAACGGGTCGCGTTCACACCAACTTCGGCCAAGCGACGGCAGTGACCGGACGGCTCGCGAGCACCGATCCGAATCTGCAGAACATTCCGGTGCGCACCGCCGAGGGCAGGCGCATCCGCGAGGCGTTCATCGCGCCTCCCGGACACGTGCTGGTGTCGGCCGACTACTCGCAGATCGAATTGCGGATCATGGCGCACCTGTCGAGCGACGCCTCGCTGCTCAAGGCATTTGCCGAGGGCGCGGACATTCACAGGGCGACCGCGGCAGAAATATTCGGCGTGCCGATCGCCGACGTCACCTCGGAGCAGCGGCGTTACATCAAGGCGGTGAATTTCGGCCTGATCTACGGCATGAGCGCGTTTGGTCTCGCCGCGCAGCTCGATATCGAGCGCGGCGCCGCGCAGCAGTTCATCGACAAGTATTTCGCGCGCTATCCCGGAGTGGCCGAATACATGAAGCGCACGCGCGAACTGGCGCGTGCGCAGGGCTACGTCGAAACCGTGTTCGGGCGCCGACTGTGGCTGCCCGACATCAATGCGGGCGGCGGTCCGCGCCGGCAGGCTGCCGAACGCGCGGCCATCAACGCGCCGATGCAGGGCACCGCCGCCGACCTCATCAAGTTGGCGATGATCGCGGTGCAGGGCTGGCTGGACCATCAACAACTGGCCACCAAGCTGGTGCTGCAGGTACACGACGAGCTGGTTCTCGAAGTGCCGGATGCCGAACTCGCTCGCGTCAGGGTCGAAGTGCCGAAACTGATGACGGGCGTTGCAGAGTTGCAAGTGCCGCTGGTGGTCGACGTCGGCAGTGGCGTCAACTGGGAGCAGGCGCACTAAACCGGCGCGTGCGATCAGCGCGAGGCGACCTTCGAAAAGGGTGCCGAAACAAGTGGTTACCGACCACCGCGCGCTCCTGGCCGCTGCCTCGACCGCTCATGGCGCGCCGACAACCGTTGGTAAGCCGGTCCCCCGGGTTTTAGCCCCTCGCGCTACCGTAGAGCCTTGATAGCGCAAGGATCCGTAACGCCATGCTCGCCCCGGCACACGTTGGTCATCTCGCCATGCTTCGCACGCTGATTCGAGAGTCCGCGGCGGAGGGGAGCTTCGAATCCAGCCTGGCGGCCGACACTCCGCAAGCGGTCGACTTCTTCGCCAAACTCAAGCGTGCGTTATCGCACGGCTATTTCGTCGAAGAGGATGCGCGAACAGGGCGCTACGAATCGGTATCGGTGCCGGGCTACGTGTTCTGGCCGGACGACCGCAACAGCGGCAATGCGCCGGTCGGCTTCGGACTGTTCCGGGCACTCGAGGGCGGCTACGAATTGTGGCTTGCCGGTCTCGAACTCGGCCGCCGCGGCGATGGCTACGGGCGCGCGCTCATCGACGCCTTGTTCGCGACGACGCACGGCAAGAAGACCTGGATCGTTCGCATCCCGCGCGGTTCGCGCTACCGCGCCGCGGTGGAGCAGCTGTTGCGTCCGCACGGCTTCGCCGCCGTGGGCGACACAACGCAGCAGCGCTGGTTCCTGCGCCCGGATGCGCCCGAGAGCCTGAAGGCCAGGGTGCGCAACGCCGTCCATGGCAACCCGCCGCTCAACTGACGGCACCATCCTCGAAGATATCGCAGTAACCGGTGTAGACGGTGGCCATCATCACCGGCCCAAGCACGAACCAGCCGAGCATCAGCGGGATCGAGGCGACGATCGCCAGCACGAATCCTATCAAGCTGTAGATCAGGAACGGCAGCACGTTCTTGAGACATCCGGCGAACGAAGCTTTCATCGCTTCCCACGGCTCGAGCCCACGCAACACGACCAGCGCGGGCGCGAACCACATCGCCATGAATAGCGGCAGCGCCAGCAGCATGAACAGCAATACGCCAATCACTATCGCGCTGCCGACCGCCATGAAGGCAGTGAGCGGGTTGTGCAGTTGCATCAGATGCGTGAACACGGCCGCGCCGAAGGCCACCATCAGGATGCCCGCGACCGTCAGCGTGATGACCATCGCAATGACCAGCGAGAGCAGACCGAGGATCAGCAGCGGCCCGGTGCGCTCGCCAAAGCCCGCGAACAGGTGATTGACGGTCAGTGGTTGGCCGCGGTCGATCGCCCTGCAGCCGAGCATCAAGCCGGCCGCAAAGACCGGGTAGAGCAGGTGCATTGCAAGATGGCCGATGACCGGGATGACCAGCATCACAACGTTGAGTACGAGCGCGATGAGCACGATCAACAGCCACGGCCCCGGCGCGGCTGCGAACAGTCGCCAGGCCTCGCTCCACCACGCGCTGCCGCGACCCGCATCGACCGTGCGTGATTGGACCGGCGACGATTGCGGCGGGACCGGAATCGCGGGACCTGGTGTAACGGGGTCGGTCATGGTCGATGCGCTTCGCAACAGGGCCGCTGCCCGCACGGTGCGGGCGGCAGGCCGAGCAGAAACCATAGCATAGGGATCGGTCCCCCCGCTGCAGCGCGCGGCGGGAGGGGTTGCTTTTCTGGGTCGGCGGCCCTATTATTAGCACTCGCATCCGACGAGTGCTAACAAGGCGTCAATAGGCCTTCGGGGCATGCGGACTCGGGCGCATGAGCTTGGCTCATGGCAACAACCCACTGATTATATTACCTTATGTTTAAGGAGTGAGTGCTAACATGAAGATTCGTCCATTGCACGACCGCGTGATTGTCAAGCGGCTGGAAGAAGAACGTAAATCCGCCGGCGGCATCGTGATTCCGGATACCGCCGCCGAGAAGCCCTCGCAAGGCGAAGTCGTATACGCCGGCCCGGGCAAGACCGACGACAACGGCAAGATTCAGCCGATGGGCGTGAAGGTCGGCGACAAGATTCTCTTCGGCAAGTACTCCGGCCAGGAATTCAGGATGGACGGACAGGACCTGCTGCATATGCGCGAAGACGACATCATCGGCATTGTTGCCTGATCGATCATTCCGCGTAGCTACCCAAGAATTCAGGAGAAACGAATATGGCAGCCAAAGACGTACGCTTCGGTGAAGGCGTCCGCAACAGGATGGTCGTCGGCGTGAACATTCTCGCCAACGCCGTCAAAGTGACTCTCGGCCCTAAGGGCCGCAACGTGGTACTCGAGCGCAGCTTCGGCGCGCCGACGATCACCAAGGATGGTGTATCGGTCGCCAAGGAAATCGAGCTCAAGGACAAGTTCGAGAACATGGGCGCGCAAATGGTCAAGGAAGTTGCGTCCAAGACCTCCGACGTCGCCGGTGACGGCACGACCACGGCAACGGTCCTCGCACAGTCGATCGTCACCGAAGGCATGAAGTTCGTCGCCGCCGGGATGAATCCGATGGATCTGAAGCGCGGCATCGACAAGGCCGTCGTGGCCGTCGTCGAAGAGCTCAAGAAGATCAGCAAGCCGTGCACGACCAGCAAGGAAATCGCGCAGGTCGGCGCCATTTCGGCCAATGCCGACACGTCGATCGGCAAGACCATCGCCGATGCGATGGACAAGGTCGGCAAGGAAGGCGTGATCACCGTCGAGGACGGCAAGGGTCTCGAAAACGAGCTCGAGCTGGTCGAAGGCATGCAGTTCGATCGCGGCTACATCTCACCGTACTTCATCAACAACCCGGACAAGCAAGTCGCCGTCATCGACGACGCGCTGATCCTGCTGCACGACAAGAAGATCAGCAACATCCGCGATCTGCTGCCGTTGCTCGAGCAGGTCGCCAAGGCCGGCAAGCCGCTGCTGATCATCGCCGAAGACGTCGATGGCGAAGCACTGGCGACGCTGGTCGTGAACAACATCCGCGGCATCCTCAAGACCTGCGCCGTCAAGGCGCCGGGCTTCGGCGATCGTCGCAAGGCCATGCTGGAAGACATCGCGATCCTGACCGGTGGTACGGTCATCGCGGAGGAACTCGGCTTGAAGCTCGAGAACGCAACGTTGAAGGACCTGGGCCGCGCCAAGCGCATCGAGATCGGTAAGGAAGACACGACGATCATCGACGGCGCCGGCGACAAGCCCGCGATCGAAGCGCGCGTGAAGAACATTCGCGTGCAAATCGACGAAGCGACCTCGGACTACGACAAGGAGAAGCTGCAAGAGCGCGTGGCCAAGCTGGCCGGCGGTGTTGCGGTGATCAAGGTCGGTGCGGCAACCGAAGTCGAAATGAAGGAAAAGAAGGCCCGCGTGGAAGATGCACTGCACGCCACTCGCGCTGCGGTCGAGGAAGGCATCGTTGCCGGCGGCGGCGTCGCGTATCTGCGCGCTCGCGCCAACATCAAGGGACTCAAGGGCGACAACGCCGATCAGGAAGCGGGCATCAAGATCATTCTGCGTGCGCTCGAAGAACCGATGCGGCAGATCGTTGCCAACAGCGGCGACGAGCCGTCGGTAGTCGTCAACAAGGTTGTCGAAGGCAAGGGTAACTACGGCTACAACGCGCAGTCCGGCCAGTACGGCGATCTCGTGGAAATGGGCGTGGTCGATCCGACCAAGGTCGCGCGGTTTGCTCTGCAGAATGCCGCGTCTGTCGCGAGCCTGATGCTGACGACCGAGGCGATGATTGCCGAATCGCCGAAGGACGACAAGCCGATGGGTGGTGGCGGCGGTGGCATGGGCGGGATGGGTGGCATGGGCGACATGGACATGTAACGTCCGCGCAAGCGGCGTTTCAAGGTCGGCAAAGCCCCGCTTCGGCGGGGCTTTGCATTGGTAGTACCCGAATACCGGCTGCCCCACTGCCGTCGAAATGGATTAGACTACGCGGCGTCGGCGCCTTCGACCCGCAGTTGACCTGCATTTGGGTTCATTGCATCGGCAAGCAACTAGAACGAATATAAGATTGCCCTTGAAGACTGGCCTCGCACAGGAGCCCGCCTGATGACCTCCGGAATGCTCTTCGCGCTCGCGATCAGCGCCTTGGTCGTTGCCGTGCTGGTGGGACTCATGCGCAGGCAGCGGCCTGCCGGTTCGAAGGCTTCGGCCGAAGGTCCCGCAAGCACCGCGCAATGGACCGAGGGCGAGACGACGCGCCTGTTGTCCAGCGCCGAGTTGCCCGGGTTGTACCTGCTGCGCCCGCGCTTCCTGTCCAAGGCCGAGAACGTCGTGTATCTGCTGCTCAAGGCGGCATTCCCGCGGCACGAGATCTTCGCCCGGGTACGCCTGGCCGACGTGCTGCAGGTCAAGATCGGCCCGCAAGGCATGGAGCGGTTGCGCGCGTTTCGCAAGATTGCCAACCAGCACGTGGGCTTCGTCGTCTGCGACCGCGACATGACGATTGTCGCCATCGTCGATGCGCGTGAGCCCGAGCAAGTGCAGAATCCGCGCGACCAGAAGCTCGAGATCATCAAGCAGCGTTGCCTGCAGGCGGCGCAGGTGAAATACCTGTGCGTCTATCCACCCACGCTGCCGCGCTATCGCGAATTGCGCGAGCAGATCCTCGGGCCCGCTGCCGAACTGGTCTGACGCAGCCGCACTACCCGCGCTGGGCGACGCGACCCTCCGCTGCGCGCGGCCCCGAGCGCAATGCCAGCCCGGTACCCACCAATATCAGTGCGCATCCGGCAAGCATATTGACGCCGATCGGCTCGCCCAGAAACAAGTAACCCCAGAGCAGGCCGAACAACGGACTTAGGAATGTGACGGTCAGCGCACGCGCTGGGCCGATGGTTGCGATCAAGCGGAAATAGAGCAGGTACGCAAACGCGGTCGACGCCAGCGCAAGCGCAATGATGTTGGCCGCGACCAGGGGGGTGATTGGGCCAGGCAATGGCGCGAATGGAAGCGCCGGGACAAACACCAGCGCAGCAGCCATTTGGCTGTAGAGGGCGGTGGCAAAGCTGGGCACGCCGGCCATGCGCGCCTTGGCGTACACACTGGAGACGCCATAACAAAATGCCGCGGCGAGGCAGGCGCCCACCGCGAGCAGGACATCACCGGACAGCGCCTGCGGCTGCCATCCGACCAACAGACCCACGCCGCCGATGCCGAGCATCATGCCCGTCACCTTGGCGGGCGTGATGCGGTCCCCGAGCCAGAGTGCGGCGACGAGGGTCGCGAAAAAAGGGCTGGTTGCGTTGAGGACCGCCGCCGTCGAGCCGCCGACGAATTGTTCTGCAAAGCAGAAGAAGGCAAACGGCAACGCCGAATTGACGACGCCAAGAACAAGAAAATCCCGCCACCGCTCGCGCAATGCGGGCACATTGCGACGCAGGACCGCAACCGCGAAGAGTGCCAGAAAAGCCAGCGCCACCCGGCTCGCGGCGAGCCACAGCGGCCCCATCGACGCAACGGCGACCCGAATGAATGCAAACGAGCCACCCCACAGCGCGGCCAGCGTCAGCAGCCGTGCGACGTCGGCCGCGGCCATCGGTTCAGGGGCTTGCGGAAACGGCGTGCTTCGCGACGGGCAATGTGAGTTGTCCGCTGGTCGCGCTGTGTGTGCGCTCGTGTTCGAGCAGCCACGCCTTGCGCCATAGTCCGCCACCGTATCCGGTCAGCGTGCCGTCAGCGCCGATGACGCGATGGCAGGGAATGATGATCGCCAGCTTGTTGTCGCCGTTCGCGCGGCCGACCGCGCGCACCGCGCTGCCGCGGCCGATCGTCGCGGCGATCTCGCCGTAACTCCGGGTCGTGCCCGGCGCGATCGCGCACAGCGCGCGCCACACTTCCTGCTGGAAGGGCGTGCCCTCGAGCTTGAGCGGAGTCGCGAAGTGCAACGCACGGCCGCTGAAATATGCCTCGAGTTCTTCGCCGATCTGCTTGAGATACTTGTGCTCACCGGGAACGACCTGGTGCGCGAGGCGCTCGCGCAACGTCTTGAGCTCGCTCTCCAGGCCGCGCCGGTCGACGAACTCGAGCAGGTGTAGGCCCTCGTCGTTGGCCAGCGCAAGGACGGGCCCCAGCGGCGTTTCGAACCATTGTGCGTAGAGACAGTCGAGTTCGCGCGCGTGGCTGGGCGCGGTACCGAACACGCGCCCGAACGCCTCGCGAAATCCGCTGCCCGATTCAAAACCGTGATCCAGTTGCAGGTCGATCATGCTCTTTCCTTCTCGTATGCCACCGAGCGCGAGGCCCATGCGACGCGCTCGATGGTAGGCATGGAAACTCATGCCGCAGTAACGCTGAAATGCCCGCCTTGCGCTCGATGGATCGATCCCCATGCGCGTGATGTCTGCTTCGCGCAGCCGTCCCGAGGGGTCGGCCTCGACCGCCGCCAGCAGCTTTTCCACGATCACCGGAGGTTGCCGTCCGGCGTCGAGGGGTTTGCAGCGCAGGCACGGCCGGTAGCCGGCATACAGCGCATCGTGCGGCTTGGCGAAAAACTCGACGTTCTCGCGCTTGGGGGTGCGCGCGTGGCACACCGATCGGCAGAAGATCCGCGTCGTCTTGACGGCGACGAAGAAGATGCCGTCGAATGCGGGATCGCGCGCGGTGAGCGCGCGGTACATCACGTCCGGGGATGGCAGCTTGGGCATGAGCCGAATTATAGGCGGCGCGAAATGGCCTGCCGTCGAAATTCGGGCGCCGAATTCCCCGTACGGCGCGCCGCCGCGACCGGCTCAGAGTGCGGCCAGCAGCGCCTCGGCCTTGACCCGCATCTGCCGGGCCCGGTCGACGGCGCCGACGCTCCTGGCGAGCTCGTGCATGGGTATTTCGAGCCCCAGCGGAAGTCCGTCGGGCAGGGCGCGGAGAATGCCCTTCAAGTCCAGCCCGCCGTCGCCCGGCATCAGCCGCTCGGCGCGCGCCTGGTGCAGCAGCGTCTCGGTGTCGCGCGGCCGCGCGGCCGGCGCATCGCAAAGCTGCGCGTAGTGGAAGCGAGCGCGCGGAACTGCGGCGATATCGGCGGCGACGTTGCCCGCGCGATCGAAATGAATCGGGTCGATGAGTACGCCACCATTGTCCCTGCCGGCATTCGCGACGACGCGCGCGCACTGCTGCAGCGTCTTGACGTCGGTCCACGGCATGGCTTCGAGGTCCATGGTCAGTCCCAGCGGCGCGCCGAGCTCGCATAGCGCCGCGAAGCGCTCGACGAGCCGCGCTTCGTCGGGATCGTTGCCGGCGACCAGCACATGTCGCGCCCCCAGCCGCGCACCGGTCTCGAGCGCGGCGGCGTAATCGGCGACGCGGGTGTCGGGCTTGAGCCGGAAAATCTCGATGTCGAGGACGGTGATCCCGGTGTCGGCGAGGCGGCGCGCGACTTCGCGGATGAGCGAGGTGTCGCCGACCGTCGGCCACGAGACTTCGGTGTCGGTCGCGGGGATCAGACGCAGGCCGATGTGCGCGTAACCCGCAGCCGCGGCGCACGACACCATGTCCGCAGGCGAGAGCTCGAGTACGGTGAGCGCGGCAAGCGAGAGTGAACGCGCGGCCATGGCCGATCTATGCAGGCAGATCGATCGTCTTGCCGCTGCGCGCCGCGTCGTGCACCGCGAGCGTGGCGGCGAGCGTGCGCGCGGCGTCGGCGCCGGTGATGCGCGGCGTGGCTTCGCCCCGGATCACCTCGCAGAAATGCCGCAGCTGGCGTGTCAGCGGGTCCTCCGCGACGACCGCGATGGATTCGCGGACCAATGGCGCATTCCAGGATTTTTCGCCGTGATACCGCCACAATTCGAGTTTCGGAACGGCGAGCGAGCCTTCGGTACCCGAGAACAGGTAGCAGTTCTCGATTTGCTGCGGATAGACCGGACTCTCTCCCGACGTCAGTTCCCAGCTCCATGGCGCGGGCACCGTGTCGGATAGCGTGACGGTACCCAGCGCGCCGCCGGCGAAACGCAGTGCCATCACGGCGGTGTCCTCCACCGGATAGCCACGTATCGCGGTGGAAGTGATCGCCTGGACGCTGGCGATCTCGCCGCAGATGAAGCGAAGGTCGTCGATGTCGTGGATGAGGTTGATCAGCACGGGGCCGCCGCCGGCTTCTCGGCGCCACGCGATGTCGAAATAATTGTCGGGCTTGCGAATCAGCCATAGAGCGACGACGGTTGTCAGCCGGCCGATGCCGCCGCCGCGCACGATGTCGCGCGCTTTCTCGATGACCGGATTGTAGCGGCGATGATGGCCGACGAGCAGCGCGATGCCGGCGCGTTCCGCTGCGGTTGCAAGCGTCTGTGCCGCCTCAAGCGTATCGGCGAGCGGCTTCTCGACGAGTACGTGCACGCCTCGCTCGGCGCAGGCGAGTCCCATCGGTGCGTGCAACGCGTTGGGAGACGCAATGATGGCGCCTTCAGGTCTCGCGCTGTCCAGCATGGCGCAATAGTCGGCGAAATAGGGCACGCCGTGCGCGTTCGCCACTTCGGCTGCCGCCGGGTTGGGATCGGCGATCGCGACCAGCTCGCAGCGCGGCTCGCGCTTCAGGTAGAGGAGATGCCGCTGACCGAACGCGCCGGCGCCGATAAGTGCGATGCGGACCCTGCTCAACTAGTGGCCCTCCGCGCTTGCAGGCGCGAATTCATTCGCGCGCGATCGCAATCCGGTCATGGCCCGAATGCATTCGGGCCTGCATTGCGGTAGCTCACGCGGCGGACTTGGCGTGGCCACCGAGGAACAGTCGGTTCAGGTCGGGATCCTTGAGCAATTCGGACGCAGGCCGGTCGAGTGCCAGGCGACCCATCTCGAGCACCAGCGCGCGATTGGAATATTTGAGCGCGGTGCGCACGTTCTGCTCGACCATCAGCACCGTCGTACCGGCGTCGGCGAGCGAGCGCAGCAACGTCATCACTTCCTGCACGAGCTTGGGCGACAGGCCGATCGAGGGTTCGTCGATGAGCAGCACGCGCGGGCGCAACAGCAGCGCGCGGCTGATCTCGAGCTGCTTCTGCTCGCCGCCCGACATCGTCGACGCCTGGTTGTCGATGCGCTCGCGGATGCGCGGAAAGCGTTGCAGCGCCTCCTCGATGCGGCCGGGCAGTTCGGCGCGGGGCAGGGTGATGCCGCCGAGTTCGAGGTTGTGCCGCACCGACAGCGACCCGAACAGGTTGCGGCCCTGCGGCACGAAGGCGATGCCGTCTCTGAGCAGCTCGCGCGGCGGCTTGCCGTTAATGCGCTTGCCTTCGAAGCGGACCTCGCCCGAGCGCGGCACCAGCATGCCGAACAGCGTCTTCAACACCGTCGACTTGCCCGCGCCATTGGGACCGATCAGCAGTGAGATCTCGCCTTTGCGCGCGTCCAGCGTCGTTTCGTTGAGAATCGTGAGACTCGGGGAATATCCTGCGACGACCTTGTCGAACTCGATGATCTTCTCAGCAGTCACCACGGCCTCCTTATTCGGTCTTCAGAATTTCTGCGTCGAGCGTCGGCCGCTGCCGCGGCTCGACTTCGCCGTCGATCCCCACGCTCGCGCGCGGGGCCCCTCGCCGGCCACTCGCGCGGCTAGTTGCCAAGATAAGCTTCGAGCACTTGTCGATTCGCCTGCACTTCCGCAGGCGGCCCTTCGGCGAGTACCTTGCCTTCGACCATGCACACGACATGTGGACAGAGCTTCATGATGAAGTCCATGTTGTGCTCGATGACCACGAAGCTGCCACCCTGTGTCTTGTTGAGTTCGACCAGCAGTTCGCGCAACTGATCGACCAGGCTGGGGTTGACGCCGGCGCACGGCTCGTCGAGCAGGACGAGCCGTGGCGCAGGCATGAACGCCATCGCGATGTCGATCAGTTTCTGCTGGCCGTACGACAAGCTGCCGGCAGGCAGGTGGGCGACATGCTTCAAGCGGAACAATTCGATCATTTCGTCGGCGTGGTGCCCGAGGCCTGCGTCCGGGGGCGCAAACAGGCGGCTGGGCATGGTGCCCTTGAACTCCTGTGCCGCGGCAATCAGATTGTCGCGCACCGACAGTTTCACGAACACCTGCAGCGTCTGGAACGTGCGTCCCACGCCGCGGCGAGACAACTCCAGCGGCGACATCCCCGTGATGTTTTCGCCGCAGAATTCAACGCTGCCCGAGGTCGGCCTGATCTGTCCGAGGATGCTGTTGAACAGCGTCGTCTTGCCGGAACCATTCGGGCCGATGACGCCGACGATTTCGCCCGGTCCGATCGACATGCTCACGCCGTCCACGGCCTTGATCGCGCCGTAGTGCTTGCGCATCTCCTTGATCTCGAGAAAAGACGGGAGCTTGCTCACTTGGCACCTCCACGCGCCTTGAAGCGATCCGCCAGCGACAGCAGTCCGCCAGGAAGGAAGATCATCAACACGATTACGGCGAAACCGAAGAGCGCGAGATACCAGTCCTTCAGGAAGCGCAGCCATTCGGGAAGCAGAATCACGATCACCGAGCCGAGCACCGGCCCGAAAAACCGGCCTGAGCCGCCGACGATCACCGCCAGCAGCATCATCAGGGACACCGACAAATTGAACTGGCCGGGTTCGATGAAGTTGACCAGCGCGGTCAGGTACACGCCGCCGATGCCGGCACAGGCGGCCCCGATCGCAAACGCCAGCAGCGTATAGGCGGTGATGTTGACACCGGTGCTTTCCGCGCGAATCGGATTGTCGCGCAGCGCGGCGAAGGCGCGGCCCCATGGCGAGCGCAGCAGGAACCACAGTGCCGTTGCCAGCAGGATCACCGAGACATAGGTGAAGTAGAAGAAAGCCAGCGCACCGTCCAGCGAATAACCGAACAGCGACGGCCGCGGAATGTTGGAAATGCCGAACGTGCCACCGGTCAACTGTTCCTCATTGCGCATCACCAGGTAGACGAGGACGTTGAAGCCCAGCGTGGCGAAGGCGAGGTAATGGTGCTGCACGCGCAACGCCGGGAACCCGAGCATCAATCCGACGATGAAGCAGACGACGGCGGCGATCGGCAGCACAACCCAGAACGAAATGCCCATCTTGGTCATGAGGATGGCGGCGACATAGGCGCCGATGCCGTAGAAAGCCGCCTGTCCGATCGACATCTGCCCGGCGTAGCCGACAATCAGGTTCAGCCCGAATGCGGCCATCAGATACACGCAGAGCAGCGACATCAGATAGATGCCGTAGCTCTTGAGAAACGGCGGCAAGCAGGCGATCAGCACGAGCCCGATCGCCAGGGCGATTTTCTGGGGCTTGTTCATACCTTGCGCTCCTCGGTCTTGCCCAGAAGGCCCTCGGGCTTGAAGATGATCACGATCATGAACAGCAGCAGCGCGACGCCCTCCTTGTAGGCCGGCGACACGTACGCGCCCATCAGGTTTTCAAGCACCCCCACCAGCACTCCGCCGAGCAGCGCGCCGCGCGTCTGGTTGAAGCCGCCGATGATGGCCGCGTAGAACGCCTTCAGGCCGATCGAGTCGCCCATATCGAACTTGGCGAGATAGGTTGGCGTCACCAGCAAGGCCGCGACCACGGCCAGCACCGCATTGATGAGGAAGGTATAGAGCACCATCCGCTTGACGTTGATGCCCAGGACCTTGGCTGCATCGGTGTTCTGCGCGACGGCCTGCATCGCGCGTCCGGTCACCGTCTTGTTGAGGAACATCTGCAACCCGATCACGATCATTCCGGCGATGATCAGCGTGCCGATGTCGGAATACGACACCTTGATCGTTCCGAGCGCAAGCAGGCCATCGGGGAACGGACTCGGGAACGGCTCGGCCTGCGCGGTGACGCCTGCCTTCACGACCTGCTTCAATCCGATCGACAGGCCGAGCGTCGCAATGACCAGCGGAATCACGCCGTGCTTGATCAGCGGGTCGACGATGGCCCACTTGAAGGTGTAGCCGAGCAGCAGCATGGCGACCAGGCAGGTGAGCAGGAACGCAAGCCACAGCGGCGCGCCCGCGGTGCCGATGAAGAACAGCATGATGAAGGCAGGGATCATCACGAACTCGCCCTGCGCGAAATTGATCGTCCCCGACGCCTGCCAGAGCAGGGTGAAGCCCAGCGCCGCGAGGGCATAGATCGCGCCGGTCGCGGTTCCGGAAACGATTAGCTGGATCAGTTCATTCATGCCGATTCCTCCTGTTGCACGGATGCCTGCTTGATGGTGCGCGGATCAATTACAGCTTCGCCACGGCACGCAGCTCTTCGGGCGTTGCCGTGCCAAAACCGAAAAACTCGAGGTACAGCGGGATCTGCTCGAACAGCATGTCGGTGCCGACCTGCGTCGGGCAGCCAAGCGCACGCGCCGCGCGCAGCAGTGGCGTGATCTCCTGCTTCATGACCACTTCGCCGACGAACGTGCCGGGCGAGATGCGCGCGACGTCGACCGGCAGTGGGTCATCTGCGTTCATGCCCAGCGGCGTGGCGTTGACGACCAGTTCGAACCCGGCGGGATCCTTCGAGCCGGTGCGAACATCGAGGCTGGGATAGTGATGGCGCAGGCGATCGGCCAGCGCGTCGGCGCTGGGTGCGTGCGCATCGAACACGGCCAGAGCCGAAGGCGCCGCAGCGGCCAGCGCCGCGGCAATGGCCGAACCGACACCGCCGCTGCCGACGACAAGGCAGCGTTTGCCGGCGACTGCGAACCCCTTGCGCTCGATACCGCGCACGAAGCCGGCGCCATCGAACATGTCGCCCAGGAGCGAGCCGTCGGCACGGCGAAGGATGGCGTTGCACGATCCTGCGATCTGGGCCGCGGTCGTGCATTCGTCGACCAGCGCCACCGTGGTCACCTTGTGCGGCATGGTGACCAGTGCGCCGCGAATGTTGGTGAAGCGGAACACGGCGCGCAAGGTTTCGGGATAGTCGGCGGCGCGCACGCCCATCGGCACGACGACCGCGTCGATGCCGCGACTTTCGAAATACGGGTTGTAGATCATCGGCGCCTTGACCGGCGCGATGGGATCGCCGAAGTGGGCGATGAGCGAGGTGGTGCCGCGAATCACGGCGCTACACCGCGGTGGTGCACGAGCTGGGCAGCGTTCACGGCCACAACTAGCCTCCTCCAACTGTTCGATTATCGAACTATTGTGCGGTACATGGACAGATTACGACCCGCCTTGGCGGGTGTCAAGGGCGATCATCGAAACAACGTGCGATAATCGCCCTTTGCTTGTTACCTTCTGTCTCTGGAATTGCTGCGTGCATCTTTGACCGGTTGCCCGGTCGGGACGGCTATGGAACGTCCCGCCGCACGATGGCGGCGGGCGATGGCAAAAGACTACTTGATCGGCTTGACCGGCGGCAAGGTCGCAGTCACGGTTTGCTTGCCGTTGACGACCTTGATCATGAAGCTCTCGCGATCGAGGTCGCCGTTATCGTCGAAGGACACGTCGAGCAGCACGCCCGGCTGGTTCTTGGCGAGGATGGTCGCGCCGTGCATCGCCTTGGCGAACGCCTTGGGATCGATCTTGCCGACCTTCTCGGTGATGGCCTTGACCACATACATGCCGCTGTAGCCCTTCATGCCGTTGTGGTCGCTCTTGTACTTGTATTCCTTCTGGAACTTCTCGTCGAACGCCTTGATCGTCGCCTGCGGCGCGTCGACCGTCAGGCCGACGTGGGCGATGGCTCCGTTGGCGGCATCCCCGGCGAGTTCGATCACCTTCTGTCCGGTCAGCGTGGTCTCACCGATGATCGGCTTGTCGTAGCCCTGCTTCTTGAACTCGCGCAGCGCGCGCGCCGATTCTTCCTCGTTGGTATAGACGAACGCTGCGTCGGCATTGGACTGCTTGACCTTGAGCACCGCCGACGAGAAGTCGACCTGGCCCGGATCGGTGGAGATGTCGGCGACGACCTTGATGCCTTCGGCTTCGAGCGCCTTGGCGATCGAATCGCGGCCGCCCTTGCCGAAGTCGTTGTTGACCCAGACCACGGCAACCGACTTCGCCTTCACGTCGTTCTTGATATAGCGCGCAACCTTGGGCATCGCGGTCGATTGCGTGAACGAGGTGCGGAAGATGAACGGATTGCCCTGCTGCGTGATGTTGGCCGCCTCGCCGCCGGTGAAGTTGGGAATCTCGGCGCGCTTGGTTTCTGCCATGCTGACGATGATCGAACCGGAAAACACCGGACCCATCACGACGTAGGCACCCATGTCGACAGCCTTCTGGGCCAACGCCTTGGCGGTTTGCGGCGCGGTCTGCGTATCCATCGACGTATATTCGATCTTGCGGCCGAGAATCCCGCCGGCAGCATTGATTTCCTTGACCGCGAGCTTGACGCCGTTGTCGAAGTTTGTGCCCGCGGTTGCGCCGGTGCCGGAAAGCTCGACCAATCCAACGATCGGCACCGGCTGTGCGTGCGCTGCCAACGGGAGGGCTGCGACCAACGCAACCCCGATCATCCTCATGTACGTGTTCATTTACTCCTCCAATAGTGTGATTGTGCTGTGGTGAGGGCCAATGATTCGGCAATGCGACCGCGACCCGCGCAGACTGCGTGGCCCGCGTTGATTTCGTTGTTCGATGTTCCTCCGACTTCGCGCGGCCTGTGGACGTCCGCCGTGGAAGTGTGGTTCAATGTAAACGAACTGGTTAGTACATGTCAAGCGCAAGTCGTTGAGACAGCGATTGGCCCGGTTGGAAGCGGCGAACCACCAAACAAGGCTACAAAATCATGGACATAGAAGAAATCGACCCGCCGCGGGCGCGGCAAGGGCGCAAGAATGATCCCGACCAGACGCGCCGCGACATCATCGAGGTTGCCACCAGGGAGTTTGCCCGGCTAGGCCTGGCCGGCGCGCGCATCGACCGCATTGCCGATCAAACCAAGACCAGCAAGCGGATGATCTATTACTACTTCGGCAGCAAAGAGGGGCTCTACCTGACGGTGCTCGAGGAAGCCTACCGCAACCTGCGGCAGATCGAGGGAGGGCTGAAGCTCGAAGGACTCGCGGCCGAGGCGGCATTGCGGGAGCTGGTCGGATATACCTTCGATCATCATGCGGCGAACTCCGATTACGTACGCCTGATCGCCATCGAGAACATCCACGAGGGTAAGCACCTGGCAAAATCGCGCACCATCCAGGAACTCAACGTTCCGGCCATCGAGGCAGCCAGCCGGGTGCTCGAACTAGGTCAGCGCGAAGGCGTGTTTCGAGCCGATATCGAACCGATCGACCTGCATATGTCGATCAGTGCGTTGTGCTTTCACAACGTCTCGAATCGGCACACCTTTTCGATCATTTTCAAGCGCGACATGACCTCACCGGCAGCGCTGCGCGCGCGCCGCGCCGTCGTCATCGACACGATTGTCGCGGCAGTGCGCCGGCGCGAAGCGCAGGATCAACGCATGTAGTTGTTGTACGCCCAGAGCAGCAGCATCGCGCCCAGGATCGACATGATCCACCCGGCCGGATGGAATTTGCCATCGGGAGACTTGAAGATCAGCCCGCTGATGAATCCACCCACCACCGAGCCGCCGATGCCGAGTGCTGTGGTCAGCAGAAAGCCGAGCTTGTCGACACCGGGCATGAACCAGCGTGCAAGAAGCCCGACGATGAAGCCGACGATGATCGTGCCGATGATGCCGATGATTCCCATGCGTTGGACTCCCGTAGAGTTGCTGCGGTTGCGCGCCGCGCGGGGCGCAATTGCTGCCGTGCCGCGCGCGGCGGCGGCGGTCAGGGGAATCGATCGTAGCATGGATACATATGACCTCAGCGCGGTGCTCCGGCGATGACATTGGCATTGCGCCGCGTTCATTTCTGCGGTGCTGCGCGTGCGAGTTGTAGCACTCACAACACGATGTTCCAAACGATTGAGCGCGACACGTCGCGCCGCGTCGCATTTGCTTGCCTTTCCCCGGCGGTTTCCCGTAAGCTTCCCGGCAATGCGCAGTAGCCCGAGCTACCAAGACGGGGCCGCGTGCTTTTTCGAGCACGCCTTGCCGTCGCCGGGCTGCCAAAATTTCAGTTGGAGTTTTTTCAGGAGGAGCACACATGAGCACAGCCAGCCGGCCTGTTCCCGCGTCGCACATGCAGTTGAGTTCAAGGAGCGAAGAGCGGCGGGTCATCTTCGCGTCGTCGCTCGGTACCGTGTTCGAGTGGTACGACTTCTACCTGTATGCGACGCTGGCGCCGTTTTTCGCGGCGCTTTTCTTTCCCAAAGGCAATGACACGGCAGCGTTGCTGTCGGCGTTTGCGACCTATGCGGCTGGCTTTCTGGTGCGCCCCTTTGGCGCGCTCGTGTTCGGACGCATCGGCGATCTCGTCGGGCGGAAGTACACCTTCCTGGTGACCATCGTCATCATGGGCTTCTCGACCTTTGCGGTCGGCCTGCTGCCGACCTTCGCATCGGTCGGCTGGGCAGCTCCTGTCCTGCTGGTTGGCCTGCGCTTGCTGCAGGGCCTGGCCCTGGGCGGCGAGTACGGCGGTGCCGCGACCTACGTCGCTGAACATGCGGCGCAGAACCGGCGCGGATACGACACCAGCTGGATCCAGACAACCGCGACGTTGGGCTTTTTCCTCGCGCTGCTGGTCATCGGCATCTGCCGATTCTCCGGGGTCATGGCGGCCAAGGACTTCGCGGAATGGGGTTGGCGCATTCCGTTCCTGGTCTCGCTGGTGCTGCTGATCTTTTCGGTCTACATCCGGCTCAAGCTCAATGAGTCGCCGGTGTTCCAGCGGATGAAAGCCGAAGGCAAAGGATCCAAGTCGCCGCTGCGCGACAGCTTCCTCGTGTACCCCAACAACAAGTATGTGTTGCTGGCATTGCTGGGCGCGACCGCCGGGCAAGGCGTGGTCTGGTACACGGGGCAATTCTATGCGCTGTTTTTCCTGACGATCACGTTGAAGATGGACGGGTTGACGGCCTATACCATGATTGGGCTGGCGCTCCTGATCGGAACGCCGTTCTTCGTTGTCTTTGGCGCACTGTCAGACCGAATCGGCCGCCTGAAGATCATCCTGTTCGGCTGCCTGATTGCTGCGCTCACCTATTTCCCGCTGTTCAAGGCGCTCACGCATTACGTCAATCCCGCGCTCGAGTCGTTCCAGGTCGCCAACCCGATCACGGTCGCCGCGGCCCCGAAGAACTGTCAGTTCCACATCTTTGTCGGGCCGTGGTCTACGTTCAGCGATTGCGACAAGTCGCAGGATTTCCTCACCAAGGCGGGTCTGTCGTTCACGACCAAGGATTTGCCGGCGGGCTCGACCGACACGGTCGTTACGACGATAGGCAGTACCGTGCTCACCGGCTTCGACGACAAGAAGTTTTCCGAAACGCTGAAGGCTGCTGGATATCCAGCCAGCGCCGACAAGTCGAAGATCAACTATCCAATGACCATGGTAATCCTGGTCATCATGATGATCTACGTAACGATGGTGTATGGACCAATCGCCGCGTTCCTCGTCGAATTGTTCCCGACTCGGATTCGCTACACGTCGATGTCGCTACCGTATCACATCGGTAACGGGTGGTTTGGAGGCATGTTGCCGTTGCTGGCGACGGCGATGGTGGCTGCGAACGGCGACATTTATTACGGACTCTGGTATCCGATCGTCGTCGCGCTGATGACCTTCGTCATCGGCCTTATCTTCCTGCGCGATCACAAGGACCGGGACATCGAATCCGACTGGAAGTAGGACTGGCAACGTCGCCCCCACGGGGCGATCGCACGCGAGAAGCCCCGGCACCGTCCGGGGCTTTTTTTTCATCTGCCGCAAGCGTCCAACGGGTATACTCGCCGCGCCGCCGGCGGAGAACAGCATGAAGTCAACGATTCGCGATTGGATGCGCCAACTGGGACCCGGACTGATCACCGGCGCCGCCGACGACGATCCGTCGGGCATCGCGACTTACTCGCAGGCCGGCGCGCAGTTCGGTTTCCTGACGCTGTGGACGGTCGTGTTCACCTACCCGCTGATGGTCGGCATCCAGATGGTCAGCGCGCGCATCGGGCGCGTCACCGGGCACGGTCTCGCGTCCAATATCGGCCGGCATTTTCCGCGCTCGGTGCTCTATGGCATCGTTTCGCTGCTGGTCTTCGCCAACACCATCAACATCGCCGCCGACATCGCGGCGATGGGCGAGGCACTGCGTCTGGTCGTTGGCGGGCCTTCGCTGGTGTACGTCGTCGTCTTCGGCGTCGCGTCGTTGCTGCTGCAGGTGTTCCTGACTTATCAGCGCTACGTGCGCTACCTGAAATGGCTGACGCTGGCGTTGCTGGCCTACGTTGCCATGTTGCTGACGATTCACATTCCATGGCGCGAGGTCGCTGCAAACTCGATCACGCCGCACTTCGCGTTCACCGCCGACTATCTCACGGTAGTCGTCGCGCTCTTTGGCACGACGATCAGCCCATATCTGTTCTTCTGGCAGGCCGCACAGGAGGTCGAAGATCTCGACGCCGACCCCGACGCCAACGCGCTGGCGCATGCGCCGGCAGGCGCCGCAGAGCACCTGCGACGTATCAAGATCGACACCTACCTCGGCATGGGTTTCTCCAACCTGGTCGCGTTCTGCATTATCGTGGCCACTGCGTCGACGCTGCACGTCGCCGGCATCACCGAAATCCAGACGTCCGCTCAGGCCGCCGAAGCGCTGCGTCCGCTCGCAGGGGACTTCGCGTTCCTGCTCTTCGCGCTGGGGATCATCGGCACCGGGCTCATTGCCGTACCCGTGCTCGCAGGATCGGCCGCCTACGCGGTCGCGGAGACCTTCGAATGGCGGGCCGGCCTCGACCTCAAATTGCTCGAGGCGCGCGAGTTCTACGCGATCATCGCGTTCGCCACGCTCGGTGGCGTCGCGCTCGACTTCTCGCCGATCGACCCGTTCCGGGCGCTGTTCTGGAGCGCGGTCGTCAACGGCGTGATCGCGGTACCGATCATGGTGGTGATGATGCTGCTCGCCGACGATCCAAAGGTCATGGGCGCCTTCGCGGTCACCCGGCGACTGAAGGCGCTCGGATGGCTCGCGACCGGAACGATGGCGGCCGCGGTCGCGGCGATGTTCGCGACGTGGTAGGTGCGATGGGTCGCGCCCGCCGCGGCCTCCTTGTATCGGTACGGCGGTAATGTCTTGTCGGCGTGTCGGCCGCAGCCGCGACTCGCCTTGCCGTCGATCCCCATGCTGCGCATGGGGCCCCTCGCCGGGTGGCTCGCGCGGCTAATTGACGATCTGTCGCAGTTCTCCGCCCTTGTAGCGCGCCGCCATCTTCGACAACGGCACCGGCTTGATCTTCGACGCCATCCCCGCGCAACCGAATTGTTGGTAACGCGCGACGCAGATCGCCTTTGCCGCCGCCGTCGCCGGCTTGAGGTACTCGCGCGGATCGAATTTCGATGGGTTTTCGCGCAGGAACTTGCGGATCGCCGCGGTCATCGCCAGGCGAATGTCGGTGTCGATGTTGACCTTGCGCACGCCGTGCTTGATGCCTTCCTGGATTTCCTCGACCGGCACGCCGTAGGTTTCCTTCATGTCTCCGCCGTTTTCGCGGATGATCTTGAGCAGGTCCTGCGGCACCGACGAGCTGCCGTGCATGACCAGGTGGGTATTCGGGATGCGCGCGTGAATCTGCTTGATCCGGTCGATGGCGAGGATGTCGCCGGTCGGCTTGCGCGAGAACTTGTATGCGCCGTGTGACGTACCGATGGCGATCGCCAGCGCGTCCAGCTGAGTGGTATTGACGAAGTCCGCAGCCTGGTCCGGATCGGTGAGCAGCATCTCCCGCGTCATGGTGCCCTCGGCGCCGTGGCCGTCCTCCTTGTCGCCCTTCATCGTTTCCAGCGAGCCGAGGCAGCCGAGCTCGCCCTCGACGGTGACGCCGATGGCGTGCGCAGCGTCGACCACCCTCTTGGTCACACCGAGGTTGTAGTCGTAGTCCGCAATCGACTTGCCATCCTCCATGAGCGAGCCGTCCATCATCACGCTGGAAAAGCCGAGACTCATGGCGGATGCGCAGACCGCAGGCGATTGGCCGTGGTCCTGGTGCATGACCACCGGGATGTTTGGATATGTCTCGACCGCGGCTTCGATCAGGTGGCGCAGGAAAATTTCTCCGGCGTATTTTCGGGCTCCCGCGGAGGCTTGCATGATGACCGGGCTGTCGGTTTCGGCAGCTGCCGTCATGATCGCCTGCACCTGTTCGAGGTTATTCACGTTGAACGCGGGCAGGCCGTATCCGTTTTCTGCAGCGTGGTCGAGCAACTGGCGCATCGAGACGATGGGCATCGGAATTTCCTTGCAGTGCCGATTCGAAGGACCCCGATTTTACCTTACCTGCCGGAGAACGATCAGCTGCGCTCCTGGTGGCGGATCCTGCAGGTCCGCAGCACGTCATCCGGGTCTGCCTTCCACCAGTTGTTCGCCGAGAATATCTCGACCTCGTGCGGGCCGCGATAGCCGGCGGCCTCCATCCACGAGCGGATTTTCGGCAGGTCGATCACGCCATCGCCCATCATGCCGCGGTCGAGCAGCAGGTCGGTCGTCGGCACCAGCCAGTCGCAGATGTGGTACGCGAGCAGCCTTCCCGAATGCCCGCCGGCGCGTTCGATTTCGCGTTGCAGGTTGGGGTCCCACCAGACGTGATAGACGTCGACTGCGATGCCGATGCCGTCGCCGATTTCGTCGCACAGGTCGTTGGCGTGCGCCATGGTGTTGACGCAGGCGCGATCGGCGGCATACATCGGGTGCAAGGGCTCGATCGCCAGCGGCATCCCTGCAGGGCGTGCGTATTCGCGCAGTTCGCCGATGCCGTCGCGCACCATCTCGCGCGCGCCAGCGAGGTCCTTCGATACGACGCGACCTTCGCCGTCCTTGGGCAGTCCGCCCACCACCAGCACCAGGCACGGCGCGCCCAGGGCCAGCGCCTCGTCGACCGCGCGCTTGTTGTCGTCGAGCGCGGCGCGCCGGCTGGCGCGGTCGGGCGCGGGAAACATGCCGCCGCGACAGTAACCCGACAAGGACAGCCCGGCGTCGCGGATACGCTGCGCCGCTTCCTTGAGTCCTGTCGCGGCCACCTGGTCGCGCCACGGTGAAATCAGGCCGATGCCGTGCCGCGCACAACCGCTGATGATTTCGGACAGCGACCATTGTTTGCGCACGGTCGCGGTGTTGATCGAGAGCAGATTCGGATCAGGCGAACTCATGGGCGCATCGTCACACCGATCAGGCGTCGATGCCGTGCAGCGCGAGCAACGCGCGCATGCGCTCGCAGGCAAGTTCCGGCTGCCGCAACACGCCGGCGGCATCGGCGAGTTCGAAGAGTTCGACCAGGTGCGGCAGGCTGCGCGCGCTCTGCTGCCCGCCGACCATGACGAAATGCTTTTGATGCCCGTTTAACCACGCAAGGAAGACCACACCGGTCTTGTAGAAGCGCGTCGGCGTGCGAAAGATGTGGCGCGACAGCGGCACCGTCGGCGCCAGGATTGCATCGAACCCGGAACGATCGCCGGCAGCGAGCGCGGAAAGCGCCGCGGCGGCGGCCGGCGCGATGGGGTCAAAGATGCCGAGCAGCGCGTCGGAATGGCCGAGCTCGTCGCCGGCGATCAGCTCGGCGAAATTGAAGTCGTCGCCGGTGTACATGCGAACGCGCAGCGGCAGGCGCCGCCGCATGGCGATTTCGCGGTCCTTGTCGAGCAGCGAAATCTTGATGCCGTCGACCTTGGCCACGTGCGCCTGGATGACCGCAAGGCAGACGTCCATGGCGCGATCGACGTCGGCGTGACCCCAGTAACCGGCGAGCGCGGGGTCGAACATGTCGCCTAGCCAGTGCATGATCACCGGCGCGCGCACCTGCGACAGGATGCGGCCGTAGACCTTGGCGTAATCATCAGGTGATCGGGCGCACGCAGCAAGCGCGCGGCTCGCCATCAGGATGATGCGCCCGCCGCGACTCTCGATCGCCTCGCACTGCAGCTCGTAGGCGGCGACGACTTCGTCGGGCGTGGTGGTCGCGCGCGGTTCGAGGTGGTCGGTGCCCGCGCCACAGGCGATCATTGCGCCAGGTGTCGCGCGAGCGAGTGCGAGCGAACGGTCGATCAACTCCAGCGACGTCGGCCAGTCGAGCCCCATGCCTCGCTGCGCGGTGTCCATTGCTTCGGCGATTCCCAGGCCGAGCGACCAGAGATAGCGACGATAGTCCAGCGTCGCGTCCCAATCGATCGCGGGTTGCAGCCACGGATCGGCGGCCGACAGCGGATCGGCGACGATGTGTGCCGCGGCGTAGGCTACGCGATTGGGCTTGGCTGCGACCATGTGCCACGCGCGGGGTGCCTGCAGCGTGTAGGCGTGCAACGTGCCGTCGGCGCGAGGCAGGCGAACGCTGGCCATGTCAGGCCTCCAGCGCGGCCACGTCGAGCCAGCGACGCTCGGCCCAGCTCTGCAGGCCGAGTTCGGCGAGTTGCACGCCCTTGGCGCCTTCGAGCAGCCCCCAGCGGAAGGAGCCGCCGTCGAACAGGTGGCGGATGAACAGTTCCCACTCCACCTTGAAGGCATTGTCGTAGGTCTGGTTGTTGGGGACCTTCTGCCAGGTGCTCAGGAAGTCGATGGTCTGCGGTACGTCGGGATTCCACACCGGCTTGGGAGTGTTCACTCGCGCCTGCGTCCAGCAGTCGGTCAATCCGGCAACCGCCGAGCCCAGCGTCCCGTCGACGTGAAAGGTCGCGAGGTCATCGCGGCGAACGCGGGTGGTCCATGAACTGTTGATCTGCGCGATGACCGGGCCGTGTCGCGCCGGCGAGTTCGAAGGTCGCGTACGCGGCGTCGTCGGCGGTGGCGACGTAGGCCCGACCCTGCTCGTCCCAACGCTTCGGGATGTGCGTCGCGCCGACGCACGATACGCTCTGCACGCTGCCGAAGAGATTGTCGAGCACGTAGCGCCAGTGGCAGAGCATGTCGACGATGATGCCGCCGTCGTCCTGCTTGCGATAATTCCACGACGGTCGCTGCGCGGGCTGCCAGTCGCCTTCGAAGACCCAGTAGCCGAATTCGCCGCGCACCGACAGGATGCGCCCGAAGAATCCCGAATCGACCAGCATCTTCATCTTGAGCAGGCCGGGCAGCCACAGCTTGTCCTGGACCACGCCGTGCTTGACGCCCGCGGCCTTCGCCGCCCGGTAGAGATCGAGTGCCTCGGCCAGCGTCGGCGCGACCGGCTTCTCGGTGTAGATGTGCTTGCCGGCGGCGATCGCCTGCTTGATCAGTTTCGGCCGCAGCCCGGTCGAGGCGGAATCGAAATACACCGTGTCGTCCTTGTTTGCGAGCGCGGCGCTGAGGTCGGTCGACCAGCGCGACAGGCCGTTGGCGCGGGCAAGCCGCTCAAGCTTGTCGGCGTTGCGACCGACCAGTATCGGATCGGGCATGACGCGCCTGCCGTCGGCGAGTTCAACCCCGCCCTGTGCGCGAATTGCGCAGATCGAGCGCACCAGGTGCTGGTTGGTGCCCATCCTGCCGGTGACGCCGTTCATGATGATGCCGAGGCGAAGATTTTCCAATTCATGCACCTTTGCGGAAGACGGAACGAAGCGAATCGACGGCGAAGCCGGTCGTGCGCTTTACTGCGCGATTGAACGCGGGTACGTAGAGCAGCATCGTGAAAATCGTGACGGCAGCGAGCACCATGCAGATAGGCCGGGTGAAGAAGGGAATGATGCTGCCGTCGGAGAGCACCAGCCCGCGGCGCAGGCTCTTGTCGAGCAGATTGCCCAGGACCAGGCCCAGCACGAACGGGGCCATCGGATAACCCTTGCGCCGCAGAAAGAACGCGCCGATGCCCACCGCGAGCATCGAGTAGACGTCGAACAGGCGCGACTGGGTCGCGAAGGCGCCGACGGTGGCGAGCAGGAAGATGATCGGCATGAGCACGTTGCGCTTGATGCGCAGGACGTAGAGCAGCGGCCGAACCAGAAACAAGCCGAAGATCAAGATGCAAATGGTCGCGAGCGTGGTCATGGCGACGACGTGATAGACGAATTGCGGATGCTCGACCATGAGCATCGGTCCGGGCTGTATGCCGTGCAGGATCATCGCCGCGAGCAACACCGCCGACGGTGCGGAACCGGGAATGCCCAGCGCCAGCGCCGGAATGATGTGTCCCGGGATCGACGACATGTCGCCGGTCTCGGCGGCCATCAGCCCGTCGATCGAGCCCTTGCCGAAAAGATGGCGCTCCTTGCTGGTCGCCTTGGCCGCCGCGTAGGACATCCACGCGCCGGAGTCCTCGCCGACGCCGGGCAGCAATCCGGTCAGCACGCCGATCGCGCCCGATCGCAGGACGGTCCGCCAGTATTGCGCCACCTCGCGAAAGCGCGGCAGGATCGAGTCGCGCAATTCGACCAGCTTGCGCTCCACGGGATCGGCAAGCGTGGTGAGGACCTCGGCAAATCCGAACGCGCCGACCAATGCGGGAATGAGTGCGATACCGCCGGACAGTTCGTGCAGGCCGAAGGTGAAGCGGTCGTGCGCGTACAGGCCTTCCTGCCCGATCTGCGCGACGAACAAACCCAGCGCGCCCATCAGCCAGCCCTTCAGCGGATCGTTGCCGACCAGGCTGCCGGACATGGTCACTCCGAACAGCGCGAGCCAGAAGAATTCGAAGGCGCCGAACGATAGCGCCACTTCCGCCAGCACCGGCGTGAACGCGGCAAGGCAGAGCACGCCGAACAGCGTCCCGCAGAACGCGCCGGACGTCGCGATACCAATTGCGCGTCCTGCTTCGCCACGCAGCGCCAGCGCATAGCCATCGGCGCAGGACGCGGCGTTGGCGGCGGTGCCCGGGATATTGAGCAGGATCGCGGAGCGCGACCCGCCGTAGAGCGTACCGACGTACGAACAGATCAGGATCAGGATCGCGTCGTTCGCCGGCAGCTTGATGGTGAGCGTTGTCAGTAGCGCGATGCACAACGTCGCCGACAGGCCCGGCATGCAACCCACAATGATGCCCAGCAGTGCGCCGCCCAGGCCGTAGGCAAGCGACGTCGGGTTGAGAAAGCTCAGGTACGCCTGGCCCAGCGATTCGAGTCCTTGCAGCACGACGGCTCCGGGTCCTGTTCGCGATCTGCGTTCAGGGCAGGCGCACCAGGAAAAACTCCTGGAAGATGAGCGTGATCGCCAGTCCCGCACCGAGGCCGATGACGATCGCGGTGATGATGCCGCGCGCGACCTGGTTCTCGGCGCGGCGCTGTGGATACTGCAGAATCGAGATGGTCGCCGACACGAATATCGCCGCGGCGAGCCAGAACGGGAGACCGTGGCCGACGAGGCCGACACCGAAGGAGAGGCAAAGCCCGAGCACGATCAGCAGGCGCCGGCGCTCGGCGGCCGACATCGGCGCGCCACGCGCTACGGCTGGATCGAATGCGCCCTGCCGCAGCGCGCGCAGCAGCAGCAGCGCGCCGAAGAAGATGAGCGCGACGCCGAGCAACCCGGGCAAAAGGCCCGGCACGGTGTACGGGTTGATGTCCTGGTTTTCCAGGCGGTCCATGCGCCACGAGCCGATGGCGACGGCGACACCGAAGGCCATCCACAGCAGCGCCGCGATGAAATCGGAACGAGGTGACGCCGGTTGCGCAATATGCTGCGTCGACGGCTCGGCGCCGGGTTGTTCGGGGTGCGGTTGCATGGGTCGACGCCGCGCACCTGCCCGTGGACGGGCGGGTGCGCGGGATCCGACGCTGCTACGGGCGGGGGATGCCGACCGTATCCGGCGCGACTTTCGCCTTCTTGGTGTCGTAGAGCAACCACGCATTGGCCTGCACTGCCGGGAACACGGCTTTCTGCGCTTCCGCACCATAGAGCGGCGCGAACAGCGCGCCACGGCTCTGTGCGTATTTCTTCAGCACCTCGCTCTTGGCGATGGTCGATACCCAGGCCTTGTTGAGCGTCTCGATCACATCGTCGGGCACGCCCTTGGGGATGAAGATGCCGAAATAGTTGGCGGGCATGGTGAAACCGGGGATGACCGAGGACAGCGGCGGAATGGTCCCGAAGCCTTCGAGTTCCAGAGGTCTGTCGCTGACGGTGGCCAGCGGACGCAGGCGCTTGCCGCGAATCATGTCGGCTTGCTCGACTGCAAGTTGCGTCGTCACTTCGGTTTCGCCGGAGACGGTCGACAGCACCGCGGGATTGCCGCCGTCGTAGGTGACATGCTTGTAGGTTACTCCGGCGGCCTTGGCGATCGCGTCCATCGCGTTGTGACCCGACGACGTGACTCCCGCCGTGGCCACGGAGATCTGGCCCGGCTTGGCCTTCATCGCGTCGAGCAGTTCCTTCACCGTCTTGTACGGCGAATTCGCGTTCACGCTGATGACCTGGATGTTGGCGACGTTCAGGTAGAGGTTCCAGTCGGTGATCCGCGTCGTCAGCAGGCCCAGCGATTCGTACGCGCCGAGATCCTGCGCCGCACCCGCAGTCCAGGTGTAGCCATCCTTGGGCGCGTCGAGCGCGCTCTTGGTGCCGATGGACCCCGATGCGCCCGGCTGGTTGATGACCACGATTTTCTGGCCGAGCACGGGCTCCAGCTCGGCGGCCGTGGCGCGCGTGACCTGATCGGTGGAACCGCCGGCAGCCCATGGCACGATCAGGTTGATCGGGCGGGTCGGCTTCCAGTCGGCGGCCGACGCCGGCATGGCGCCGGCAATGCCCGCGGCAACCGCCGCGAGCACGACAAATGTGCAAAAGCGATACTGTTTCATTGAATCCTCCGGGTAAGACCTGCGGGCGCCGAAGTCGACACCAGAATGCTGGGTTCTTCTTTTCTTCGACGTACTGCGAATTCGTAGTGCACGGTCCGCTACGACCAAGCCGCGATGGTAACCAAGCGATTGCTTCGTCGCAACCGACTCCGGCGCGTTTGCTCGCGCCGGGCCCTATCGATGCTCGCCGACCTTGACGATTTTCAGCGCATTGGTGCCGCCGGACTTGCCCATCGGCTCGCCGATGGTGAGCACGATCAGGTCGCCCTTGGCGACCTGGCCCTTCGCCAGCAGCAAGTCTTCGGCCGACTGAAGGACTACGTCGCGGTCGGTGCTCTGTTCGAGGTAGAGCGGCTGGACGTTGCGGTAGAGCGCCATCTTGCGTTGTGCCGACAGGTCGGGGGTCAGCGCATAGATCGGGCGACCGCAGTTGTGACGCGACATCCACAGCGCGGTCGAACCCGATTGCGTGAGCGACGCAATGGCCTTGACCCCGAGGTGAAACGCCGTGAACAGCGTCGCATTGGCGATCGACTGGTCGATGCGGGTGAAGGTGCGGTCGAGGAAGTCGCGGTCGAGTTTCACTGTTTCCGACTTCTCTGCCTCGACGCAGATCTGGGCCATGGTCTCGATGGTCTCGACCGGGAAGCGGCCGGCGGCGGTTTCGGCGGAAAGCATCACCGCGTCGGTGCCGTCGAGCACCGCGTTGGCGACATCGGAGACTTCGGCGCGCGTAGGCACCGGATTGTTGATCATCGACTCCATCATCTGCGTCGCGGTGATCGTGAGCTTGTTGTGCTGGAGCGCGAGCGCGATCATTCGCTTCTGCAGCCCGGGCACCGAAGCGTTGCCGACCTCGACCGCGAGATCGCCGCGTGCAACCATGATGCCGTCCGAGGCGTTGATGATCTCCTCGAGCGCGGTGATGGCCTCCGCGCGCTCGATCTTGGCGATCAACAGCGCGTTGCCGCCGGCGGCGCGCAGGAGTTGGCGCGCCATGTACATGTCTTCCTTGTTCTTCGGGAACGAAACCGCCAGGTAATCGGCCTGGATCGCCACCGCGGTCTTCATGTCGTCCATGTCCTTGGCGGTCAGCGCCGGCGCCGTCAACCCTCCACCCTGGCGGTTGATGCCCTTGTTGTTGGACAGCGTGCCTCCCGCCTCGACGCGCGTGGTGATGGCACTGCCGCGCACCGACTCGACCCGCAACCGGATCAGGCCGTCGTCGAGCAGCAGGATCACGCCGGGTGCGACATCGTGCGGCAGCTCCTTGTAGTCGAGTCCCGCGCGCTCCTCGTTGCCCAGCGCGCATTCCGCATCGAGGATGAAGGTGGCGCCGGTCTTGAGCGTGACCTTGCCGTTTTCGAACTTGCCGACGCGGATCTTCGGTCCCTGCAGGTCGGCCATGATCGCGACTTCGCGGCCGATCGAACGCGCCGCATCGCGCACCATGCGCGCGCGATCTTCGTGATCCTTGGCCACACCATGTGAGAAATTCATGCGCACGACGTCGACTCCTGCCGCGAGCATGCGCTTGAGCACTTCCGGGGTGCTGCTGGCCGGGCCCAGCGTGGCAACGATCTTGGTGGCGCGGTACATGCGTTCTCCTGTCAGATCCGACTGCGGCGGCGTTCGCGGTCAGGTCGCGGCGCGCGATTCGAGGATCGCGACCGCAGGCAGCGTCTTGCCCTCGAGAAATTCGAGGAAGGCACCGCCCCCGGTCGAAATATAGCCGATACGGTCTCCGAGCTTGTATTTCGCGATCGCCGCCAGTGTGTCGCCGCCGCCCGCGATCGAGAATGCCGGCGACTCCGCGATCGCCTCGGCCAGCGCGCGGGTCCCGCCTGCGAAGGCGTCGAACTCGAACACGCCGACCGGACCGTTCCAGACGATCGTACCGGCCTTGGCGATGAGATCGCGCAGCAGCAGCGACGTCTGCGGTCCGATATCGAGGATCATGTCGTCGTCGGCTACGTCGGCGACGGCCTTGAGTGTCGGCGTCGCGGTGGCGCTGAATTCCTTGGCCACGACGACGTCGACGGGTATCGGGACCTTGCCGGGGAAGCGGGTCAGAATGTCGCGGGCCTGGCCGACGAGGTCGGGCTCGGCCAGCGATTTGCCGATGCGGCCGCCCGCCGCCAGGATGAAGGTGTTGGCGATGCCGCCGCCGACGATGAGCACGTCGACCTTGGCGGCGAGGTTGGTGAGCACCGACAGCTTGGTGGAGACCTTCGAGCCGGCGACGATCGCCACGACCGGCCGCGCCGGATGCGCCAAAGCCTTGCCCAGCGCGTCGAGTTCCGCGGCGAGCAGCGGGCCCGCGCAGGCGATCGGCGCAAAGCGCGCAATGCCGTGCGTGGTGGCCTCGGCGCGGTGTGCGGTGCCGAAGGCGTCGTTGCAGTAAACGTCGCAGAGCGCGGCCATCCTGCGCGCGAGGTCCTCGCTGTCCTTCTTCTCGCCGGGATTGAAGCGGCAGTTTTCGAGCAGCACCACGGCGCCGGGTTTGAGCGCGGCCTGCCACGCTCCGCCATCGACCCAATCGCGGATCAGCGGAATATCGCGCCCCAGCAACTCGCCCAGCCGTGCGGCGATGGGCGCGAGCGAATCCGCCGCGCTGAACTTACCCTCGGTGGGGCGACCGAGGTGCGAGGTGACCATGACCGCCGCGCCACGCGCGAGCGCGTCCCGAATCGCCGGCACCGAGGCGCGGATGCGGGTGTCGTCGGTGATCGCGCCGGTGTCGTCCTGAGGCACGTTCATGTCGGCGCGGATGAATACGCGCTTGTTGCGCACGTCGATGTCGGCAAGTCGCCTGAAGTTCATGAGCAATCCGTCAGAGGAGAATGGCCATCAGGTGCACGTCGTCGTATTCGCCGTCGAGCTTCCTGCCGCGCACGCGCGTGCCTTCGTGGATGAAGCCGACCTTGCGGTAGAGCGCCTGCGCGGCGGTGTTCCGCGCATACACGGACAACGATACGCGTTCGATGCCGGCCGCGCGCGCCAGATCCAGCGCCGCGCGCAGCAGACGCTCTCCGAGGCCGTGGCCGCGATTCGCCGCGCGCAGCCCCATGCCCATCATCGAATCGTGTGCGTACGAGGGAATCGTGTCGCGACGGATGTCGCACCAGCCGACGATGGCGTTGCCGTCGTCGGCGACAACATGCGGATTGCCGCTGGCGATATTGTTGGCGACAAAGGCGGCGCTTTCCGGCAGGGGAAACGGCTCGACGAACGCCAGCCAGCGGCGCTCGCGCATCACCTCGCCGACGCATTCGCGCCAGGCGGCGATGTCGGCGAGCGTTATCGGGCGGATGGTGACCTGATCGGCGTTCACGACCCGGGAACAGCCGCCTTGCGTGCGCCGCGTGCGCGCAGGGCGTTGAGTTCGTCGAGCGTGCGGCTGCCGGTCGTGACGCACAGGAACGGAAATACGGCGTGAATCATCGCCGCCGCGCCGCCCAGCATCATGCGCGCGCCAAAGCCGAAGGCAAACACGCAGTGCTCGCCGTAGGTTTCGCCGACCGAAGCAGGGTGGCTGGTGAACGGATTCATGCGCGCTCCTACTTGGCAGCCATCAACGCCATGGTCGTGTCGAGCATCCGGTTGGAGAATCCCCACTCGTTGTCGTACCAGCTCGACACCTTCACCAGTCGCCCGGATACCTTGGTCAGCGTGGCGTCGAAAGTCGACGACGCCGGATCGTGGTTGAAATCCACCGACACCAGCGGCGCGGTGTTGTAGTTCAGTACGTCCGCCAGCGGGCCTTTTTCGGAGGCATCCTTCATGATGGCGTTGACTTCCTCGACGCTGGTGTCGCGCGCGGCGATGAACGACAGGTCGACGATGGACACGTTGATGGTCGGGACGCGAATCGCGTAGCCGTCGAGCTTGCCATTGAGCTCGGGCAGCACCAGCCCGACCGCGCTGGCCGCGCCGGTCTTGGTCGGGATCATGCTCATCGTCGCCGAGCGCGCGCGGCGCAGGTCCTCGTGATAGACGTCGGTGAGCACCTGGTCGTTGGTGTAGGCGTGCACCGTCGTCATCAGCCCGGATACCAGGCCGATCTTGTCGTGCAGCGGCTTGACCAGCGGGGCGAGGCAGTTGGTCGTGCACGAAGCATTCGAGATGACCGTATGTGCGGCCTTGAGCGTCTGGTGGTTGACGCCGAAGACGATGGTCGCATCGACGTCCTTGCCGCCAGGCGCCGAGATGATGACTTTCTTCGCGCCGCCCTTGAGATGCGCCGACGCCTTCTCCTTGGTCGTGAACAGCCCCGTGCACTCCAGCACGACGTCGACGCCGAGTTTGCCCCACGGCAGCTCGGCCGGGTTGCGCTGGGCGAAGACGGTGATGCGGTCGCCGTTGACGACCATGGCGTCGCCTTCGACCACGACCTTGCCGGGAAACTTGCCATGAGCGGTGTCGTAGCGGGTGAGGTGCGCGTTGGTCTCGGGGCTGCCGAGATCGTTGATCGCGACAATGGCGAGGTCGTGCTTCTTGCCGCCTTCGTAATGCGCGCGAAGGACATTGCGGCCGATGCGGCCATAGCCATTGATGGCGACTTTGATGGTCATGTGCTTTCTCCTGGAGCCGTCACTGCGCCCGGTGCGGGCGCGGGTACGAACTCGCCTCGATGTGTCGCGTTGCCAAAGTGCGGCGCTGCCAGTCGCCGCGTCACAGAACCGACTTCACTGCCGCCACCACACGGTCGACGGTGAAACCGAAATGCTTGAACAGGACGCCGCCCGGCGCGGATTCGCCGAAGGTGTCGATGCCGACCACGGTCCCGCGACGATCGTCGGCCGCGCCGACGTATTTGTGCCAGTACGCGGTAACGCCAGCCTCGACGGCGACGCGCGGCAACCCCTGCGGCAGCACGCGCACGCGCCACTCGGGATCCTGTCGGTCGAACACACTGGTGCACGGCATGGAGACGACTCGCACCGCGATGCCTGTCTCGGCCAGCGCCTTTTGTGCGCCGATTGCCAGGCCGACTTCGGAGCCGGTGGCAATGATCACCGCCTTTGCGCCCGCGGCGTCGGCGAGCACGTAGCCGCCGCGACGGATCGCCGCGATCTGGTCCGCGCTGCGGGCGTTGAAGGCAACGTTCTGACGCGTGAACAGCAGGCACGACGGGCCGTCGCGACGTTCCAGCGCGGCAATCCACGCGACCGCCGACTCGACGGTGTCGCACGGACGCCAGACATCGAGGTTGGGGATCAGTCGCAGCGAGGACGCGTGCTCGACCGACTGATGCGTAGGGCCGTCCTCGCCCAGACCAATCGAATCGTGCGTGTAGACCGAGATCGAGCGCAGCTTCATCAGCGCCGCCATGCGCAGGGCATTGCGCGCATAGTCCGAGAAGGTCAGGAAGGTCCCGACGTACGGAATGTAGCCGCCGTGAAGCGCAAGGCCATTGGCGATCGCGCTCATGGCAAACTCGCGCACGCCGAAATTGATGTAGTTGCCAGGTGCCTGTGCTGTGACCGCGTGGCTGCCCGACCAGTTGGTGAACACCGAGCCGGTGAGGTCGGCCGAACCGCCGATGAACTCCGGCAGCGCGGGCGCCAGCGCTTCGATCGCTTGTTGCGAAGCCTTGCGCGTGGCTATCGATTCCGCTTTCGAGTTCTGCTGGGCGAGCAGCGAGGCGGCGCGCTCGGCGAATCCACGCGGCAGGTCGCCGGCGATCCTGCGTTCGAATTCCGCCGCGAGTTCGGGGTGCGCGGCGCGATAGGCCGCGAAACGCGCATTCCAATCGGCCTCCAGCGCGGCGCCCGACGCGCGCGCATCCCAGCCCGCGTACACCGAGGGCGGGATTTCGAACGGCGGATATTTCCAGCCGATCGCGTCGCGGGTCAGTGCGACTTCCTTTTCACCCAGCGCCTGGCCGTGCGCGAGGTCGGTGCCGGCCCGGTTGGGCGAACCCTTGCCGATGACGGTCTTGCAGCAGATGAGCGTGGGCTTGCCCGATCCCGCGTTCGCCTGGCGAATGGCCGCATCGACGGCATCGACATCGTGGCCGTCGACGTCGCGAATGACCTGCCAGCCGTACGCTTCGAAACGGCGCGGCGTGTCGTCGGTAAACCAGCCCTTGACTTCGCCGTCGATGGAAATGCCGTTGTCGTCGTAGACGCAGACCAGCTTCGACAGTGCCCAGGTTCCCGCAAGCGAGCAGGCTTCGTGCGAGATGCCTTCCATGAGGCAACCGTCGCCGACGAACACGTAAGTCCGGTGATCGACGATGTCGTGGCCGGGGCGATTGAATTCGGCCGCCAGCAGGCGTTCGGCCAGCGCCATGCCGACCGCGTTGGCCAGGCCCTGTCCCAGCGGTCCGGTGGTGGTTTCGACGCCCGGCGTGACGCCGACTTCCGGATGTCCCGGCGTCATCGAGTGCAACTGGCGAAAGCGCCTGATCTCGTCGAGCGGCAGCGCGTAACCGGTCAGGTGCAGCAGCGCGTACTGCAGCATCGAACCGTGACCGTTGGAGAGCACGAAGCGATCGCGGTTCGGCCAGCGCGGATCGGCGGGATTGTGGCGAAGGTGCCGATTCCACAGCGCGACGGCGATTTCAGCCATGCCCATGGGCATGCCGGGATGTCCGGAATTCGCGGCTTGCACGGCGTCCATCGCAAGTGCGCGAATCGCGTTGGCCAGCAGCGCACTATCGCCGGCTGCGTGCGGTGCCGTTGCGGATGGGTTGGTTGCTGCGAAGGGGGCGGTCATCGTCGCGAATGGGCTGACAAAGGAAAGTCCGTGGGCACTGCGTGGAAAGTGCGGCGCCGGAATTTCCGGCAAGTGTGAAAGCTGCTTGAGAGCGGTAAAATTATGGCCTAAGCACTGATTTTGGGCAATAATAGCGAGTTTCGCCAGCGCACAAGTTGCCTCAAAGCAAACGCGTGACAACCGCGTGACAAACTGGCGCGGGGAGAACGATGATGGACGGCATTCACCTGCTCGGAGAATGGTACGGCTGCACGGCCGACATGCCGGAGATGACGCACGCCGAGGCGTTGCGCAAGTTATGCCTGGAGGTCGCGCAGGAATCGGGCATGACGGTGGTCGGCGACAGTTTTTTCCAGTTTTCGCCTGCCGGCGTCACCGGCACGGTCCTGCTCGCAGAATCGCATCTGGCGATTCACACGTGGCCCGAGCACGGCTTCGTCACCATCGACGTCTACGTGTGCAACTACACGACCGACAACACCGGCAAGGCCGAGCGTCTGTTCGCGTCGATGGAGACCGCGCTGCGACCGAAGGAAGCACGCTTCCATTCGATTCATCGCGGAGGACGCGATGCCTGAGGAGCCCGGCGGGCGCGACCTGTTACCGGGCGTACTCACCGAATACCTCGAGGAAGACACTGGCATCTTCGTGCGATCGACGCGCGAGTACGAACGTTTCCAGTCGCCCTACCAGACTGTCGAGGTCCACGAGACGCGCACCTTCGGCAAGCTGTTCCGCCTCGACGGCCATTTCATGTCGTCGGAGAAGGACGAGTTCTTCTACCACGAGAACCTCGTGCATGTTGCCGCGGTGGCGCATCCGTCGCCGGAAAGGGCGCTGATCGTCGGCGGAGGCGACGGCGGCTCGGCCGAGGAGCTGCTCAAGTATCCGACCATGAAGTCGGTTACGTTGGTCGAAATCGACCTGGCGGTGATCGACATCGCGCGCAAGTATTTCGGCGAGATCCATCACGGCGCGCTCTCCGATCCGCGCCTGACGCTGAAGGTCGAAGACGGCATGGCCTACGTGCGCTCGGCGTCCGACAACTACGACCTGATCGTCCTCGACCTCACCGACCCCGGCGGCCCGTCGGAGCCGCTGTACAGCGCCGAGTTCTACCGTGCCTGCGCCGCGCGGCTGAATCCCACCGGAGCGATGACCTTGCACCTGGGTTCGCCGATCACTCATGCCGAACGCCTGCGTGCGGTGATCGCCAACCTCCGGGCGACCTTTGCGGTGGTTACGCCGTACCTGGTGTCGATTCCGCTGTATGGCGGCATGTGGATGATGGCGTGCGTGTCGTCGACGCTCAATCCATCGTATGTCACGCCGCTCGAAGCCAACCGCCGCATCGCCATGCGCGGCCTGCGCGACCTTCGTTATTACAACGGCGACGTGCATCGCGCGGCGTTCGCCCTGCCCAACTTCATTCGCGACATCGTCGGAACCGCCTGACCCGGCGACCTCGCGGTCGGGCTTGATCCGGGCCGGCGCAGGCCCCATATGGGTGGCATGAAAGCCCGATTTTCGGGCCGGGACCACTCGATGAAGACCAATCTCATTGTTCTGGCCGATGCCACGCAAGGCGTCGATTTTGTCCAGCTCAACGGCATCGTGTTCGAAGCCGGTTATCTCCGTATGCCCGACGAATCCACTGTTGCCGACGATGTCGTGATGGAGCTACGCCACGGCGACACCGAACTCGCGTTCACCCGCGAAGACCTCGACGATGCGCAAGCGATCGGCGACGGTTTCTATCGCCTGAAGTCCGGCGCGCTGCTCCGCTTCCTGGCAACCGCAACGGTGCACTGAGCGTCACGCGACTCGGCAGGAATGCGCCGGTTGACGGTATGCGCGCATGCACATATGCTGTTGCAATCATGAAAGCCGGTTCCAAGCGCGCCCACGTGCGACGGAAAGCAGCTACGCCGCGCATCGCGGACGAACTCGAGCGGGTTTTCGCCTCGGTGGCGCATTATTTCGCGCTGCTCTCCGATCCGACCCGGCTCAAGATACTGCACGCCATCTGCCAGTCGGAACAGTCGGTCTCGGCGATTGTCGCCGCGACCGGCGTCTCGCAAACCAGCGTGTCGCGGCACCTCGGGCTCCTGCATCAGGCGGGCGTGGTCAGCCGCAGGCGGGAGCACAACCTCGTTCACTACCAGGTGGCCGACGCGATGTTCGTCGAGATCTGCCGCAGCGCATGCGTGCAGATGGCGAGCCGCATCGACGATCGCGCGCCGTTGCGCGACCAATTGCTGGAGTTCGCCGCGCAGCACTGAAGGCGGCACAAGGAGGCATGCATGGCGGAACATACCGCCAGGCCGGGCCGTATTCGCCCGGCCCCGGAGGCGTTATCGCACTCGGCGAACACGGCGCAGCGGCGGCTCTTTCTGCGTCGCGCGCTGGCGCTCGGCGGTGGCCTCGCCGCCGCCACGGGCGGACGGGCGGAGGATCTTTCGCGCAACCTTCCGCCCAATGTTCCCGAGTGGCAGACGTCGCTGGGCGCGCCCATCCTGGCCGAGCCGTACGGCGTGCCGTCGAAGTACGAGGCCAACGTCCGGCGCCGTGAGAGTCCGGGGCTCACCCGCACGCCACAGTCATCGGTCGCCTTCACGCCGCTGCAGAACCTGTTCGGCATCATTACGCCGTCGGGGCTGCACTTCGAGCGTCATCATGCAGGCGTGCCGCTGATCGATCCGCACCAGCACAGGCTCATGGTGCACGGCATGGTGGCGAAGCCGACCATCTTCACCATGGACGACATCACGCGCTTCCCCTCGGTGTCGCGCATTCACTTCATCGAGTGCGGCGCCAACACCGGCATGGAATGGGGCAATGTCGCGGTGCCGACGGTGCAGTACACGCACGGCATGCTGGGTTGCTCCGAATGGACTGGCGTACCTCTGGCGTTGTTGCTCGACGAATGTGGCGTCGATCGCAAGCGGGCGAAATTCATCCTCGCCGAAGGCGCCGATGCCGCGGCGCTCACGCGCACCATACCGATGGCGATGCTCGACGACATACTCGTCGTCTACGGCCAGAACGGCGAGATGCTGCGGCCCGAGCAAGGTTACCCGCTGCGCCTGCTCGTGCCCGGCGTGCAGGGCGTGTCGAACGTGAAGTGGCTGCGCCGGCTCAAGCTGGGCGACGTCCCCTGGAATACGCGCGAGGAGTCGCTGCACTACGTCGACCTGCTGCCCGGCGGCGTGCAGCGCCAGTACACCTGGATCCAGGAAGCCAAGAGCGTGATCACATCGCCGTCGGGCGGGCAGGTGATCCTCGACCGCGGGTACCACGAGATCAGCGGGCTGGCGTGGTCGGGTCGGGGCCGCGTACGCCGCGTCGACGTCTCGACCGACGGTGGCCGCAACTGGCGCGCCGCGCGGCTGCAGGAGCCGGTGCATCGCAAGGCGCTGACGCGCTTTGGTTGCGATTGGACGTGGGATGGCGCACCGGCGTTGCTGCAATCGCGCGTGATCGACGAGACGGGTTATGTGCAGCCGACGTATCGCGAGCTGCGCGCGGTTCGCGGCACGCGCTCGATCTATCACAACAATGCCATCCAGACGTGGGCGGTCGACGCGTCGGGCGAAGTGAGCAATGTCCAGATCGCGACCTAACTGCGCTGGTGCGCTGTTGGCGTGCGCGCTGGCCGCGATGGCGGTGGCGCAGGCCGCCGACGTTGCGCGCGCGCCGTTCGGTTTCGGCAAGTCGGCCAGCGACGCCGAGATCGCCGGATGGGACATCGACGTGCTGCCCAGCGGCAAGGGCCTGCCACCGGGTCGCGGCTCGGTCGAGCAGGGTCAGGTCATCTACGACGAGAAATGCGCCAGCTGTCACGGCACGTTCGGCGAGTCCAACAGTTACCTGCAGCTGGCCGGGGGCGTCGGTTCGCTTGCGTCCGACCAACCCGTACGCACGACCGGCAGCAAACTCAACTACGCGCCGACGTTGTGGGACTATATCCGCCGCGCGATGCCCTTCGGTGCACCGCAGTCGTTGCGGCCCGACGAGGTCTATGCGCTCACCGCGTACGTGCTCAACCTCAACGACATCGTTCCCGCCGGAACGGTGCTCGACCAGGACTCGCTGCCCAAGGTCAGGATGCCCAACCGCGACGGCCTCACCACGGCGCACGGCCTGATGCGCGTCGACGGCAAGCCCGACACCGCCAATGTCGCCTGCATGCACGACTGCGCGGCGGTGGCCGGCCCGTCGTCGCAAATGCCCGCGTATGCGCGTGGCTCGCACGGCGACCTGGCGCAACAGCGGCGCGAGATGGGCGCCATCGCCGGCGTGCCCACTGCGGTGGTTGCGACAGCCCCGAATGCGACGACGACTGCGTCGCCGCGCCCTGATCAGGGCCTGTCGCTGGCAACGCGCCTTGGTTGCACGGCATGTCACAGCGTCGATCGCACGGTGGTTGGCCCGGCGTTCCGTGCCGTCGCGGCGCGCTATGCGCCTGGCGGCGCAGGCAACGCTGGTGGCGCCACGGATGCGCGCCTGCTGGCCAAGATCAAGTCGGGTGGCGCGGGCAACTGGGGGACCGTGCCCATGCCCCCGCAGGCGCAGGTGACGGACCCTGACGCGCGCAAGGTTGTCGAATGGATACTGGGCGGGGCACAATAGCCCACTTTTGGCCGGGAGGTGCGCGCTGGGCGCTCCGGCCACCGCAGGTGCTGAACACATTTGTGCAGGAGGTTGGTTCATGAATCGAGGACGAAGGCAGGCATTGCAACAAGGCGGCGGCGTGACGCTGTTGGCGCTGGTTGCCGCGGCGGGCTGGTTGCCGGCGACGGCGCGCGCGCAGTCGTGGAACAAGGCCGCGTTCGACACCAAGTCCATGGCCGAAACGATGCAGGCGTTTGGCGGTGGCGACCCGGTGCAAAGCAAGGACATCGTGTTTTCGCAGACGCCGGACATCGCCGAGAACGGCGCGGTGGTGCCGGTCGGCATCGCCAGCAGCATTCCGAAGACCGAGTCGATCGCGATACTCGTCGAGAAGAACCCGAACATGCTCGCGGCGGTGTTCGACATTCCTCCGGGCACCGACCCGGCAATCTCGACGCGCGTGAAGATGGGACAGAGCTCGAACATCGTCGCGCTGGTCAAGGCCGACGGCAAGTACTACATGGCGTCGAAGGAAGTCAAAGTCACGCTTGGCGGCTGCGGAGGATGACATGGCAGATCCGATGAAAATCCGCGCCAACGTGGTGGGCGACTCGACCGAGGTCAAGGTCCTGATGAGCCACGAGATGGAAACCGGCCAGCGCAAGGACGCGCAGGGCAAGACGATTCCCGCCTGGTTCATCCAGAACGTGACCGCCACCTGGAACAACAAGACCGTTCTGTCGGCCCAGTGGGGCCCGGCGGTATCGAAGAATCCGTTCCTGTCGTTCAAGTTCAAGGGCGGCGCCAAGGGCGACAAGGTCATCATCACCTGGGTCGACAATCGCGGCGACAAGCGCACCGACGAGGCCACGATCGCGTGAACTCATTGCAGCGTCGCTTGTGCACGACCGCCGTGCGGACGTTGCGCCGGGTGCTGCTTGCCGCAGGCGCATGCGCCGTGGCCGCACCGGCGGTGCTGGGACAGAGTTCCGCTGTCGACGAGATCGCCAAGTACCGCGCCGCACTGCAGGACGGCAACCCCGCTGAATTGTGGGAAGTCCGCGGCGAGGACATCTGGAAGCAGAAACGCGGCCCGAAGCAGGTGTCGCTGCAGCAATGCGACCTGGGGCTGGGGCCCGGCGTCGTCAAGGGCGCGTACGCGCGGCTGCCGAAGTACTTCGCCGATGCGGACCGGGTCATGGACCTGGAGACTCGTCTGCTCTGGTGCATGACCACGCTCCAGGGCATGAGCGACGCCGATTCGCGCAAGCAGCTCTTCGGCAACGGCAACGACCGCAAGTCGGACATGGAGGCGATCGTTGCCTTTGTCACCTCGGAATCGCGCGGAGTCCCGATGAATGTTGGACTCTCGAATCCCCGAGAGGCCGAGATGTACCGGCTGGGCGAGAAGATGTTCTACTTCCGCGGCGGCCCGCACGATTTCGGCTGCGTGACCTGCCACGGCGACGACGGCAAGCGCATCCGCCTGCAGGACCTGCCGAATCTGACGACCAAGGAGGGCGCGCAGAAGGCCTACACGACGTGGCCTGCATATCGCGTTTCGCAGGGCGAGCTGCGCAGTTTCCAATGGCGGCTCTTCGACTGCTTCCGCCAGCAGCGCTTTCCGGAGTTGATCTTCGGATCGGATGCATCGATTGCGCTGACGCTGTTCCTCGCCCGCAATGCCAACGGCGCCGCCTTCGATGCGCCAGCCATCAAGCGCTGAGATCCGGATGATCCCGAAGAAGACGATATTGATTGCAATCGCGCTGGCTGTGGCGATCATCGGCTGCGCGAGCACGCCGTCAAACGAAGAGACCAGCGCCAAGGCGGCGGCGATGCTCAAGTCCTCGTTCAAGGCCAACGGACAGGCGGGCCTCGATCGCCTCGACCAGGACGAGACGCAGCGCGTCTGCAGTGCACTTGCGGGCAAGGCGCCATCGAAGGAAGTCGCGGCGCAGATCGAGAAGTTGAATCTGGCGACGATCAAATACCCGGCCGATGGCAAATTGCTGGGCGACTGGAAGAACGGCGAGAAAATCGCGCAGGAGGGCCGCGGCAAGCAGTTCTCCGACGATCCTGCCGGGCCGGTGGGCGCCAATTGCTACGCCTGCCATCAGCTGACGCCACAGGAGGTGTCGTACGGCACGATCGGTCCGAGCCTGCTGCAGTTCGCCAAGGTGCGCGGCTACGGCGTCGACATCCAGCGCTACGCTTACGGCAAGATCTTCAACGCCGACGCCTTCGCCACGTGTTCGAACATGCCGCGCTTCGGCCATCAGGGCATCCTCACCGAGCAGCAGTTGAAGGACGTGACCGCGCTGCTGATGGACCCGGCGTCGCCAGTCAACAAGTGACGATTGCATTCTCGCTGTACGCGAGAAGGGAATCGTCATCCCCGCGCAGTCGGGGATCGAACGTCGTTACCCTCTTGTAGCAACACCTTCGCCACCACCGCATGAACCGCCGCGAATTCCTGCACGTCCTCTCGGTGGCTTCCGCGGCCGGCATGGTGCTTAGCACATCCGCCCGCGCGCAGCGCGCGGCCGAGGCCGCATACTCGGTTCCGCTGTTCGGCAACGTCCACCTGCTGCATTTCACCGATTGCCACGCGCAGCTGCTGCCGACGTATTTCCGCGAGCCGAGCGTGAACATCGGCGTCGGCAGTGCGCGAGGCGAGCCGCCACACCTGGTCGGCGAAGCGATGCTCAGGTATTTCGGAATTGCGGCGCGCACGCGCGACGCGCACGCCTTCACCTATCTGGACTTCGTCGCCGCGGCGCAGATTTACGGCAAGGTCGGCGGCTTCGCGCACCTCGCCTCGCTGATCAGACAACTGCGGGCGAGCCGGCCTGGCGCGCTGCTGCTCGACGGCGGCGATACCTGGCAGGGTTCGGCCACGGCGCTGTGGACGAAAGGCCAGGACATGGTCGACGCGCAGAAATTGCTCGGCGTCGACGTCACGACCGGGCACTGGGAGTTCACCTTCGGCGCCGAGCGCGTCAAGCAGATCGTCGACAACGATTTCAAGGGCTCGATCGAATTCGTCGCGCAGAACATCCGCACCGCCGACTTCGGCGACGCGGTATTCCCGTCCTACACCATGCGCGAGCAGAACGGCGTTCCACTGGCGATCGTCGGCCAGGCGTTTCCGTACACGCCGATCGCCAATCCGCGCTATTTCGTTCCCGACTGGACCTTTGGCATCCGCGAAGAGGACATGCAGAAGACCGTCGACGAAGCGCGCGGCAAGGGAGCACAGGTCGTCGTGCTGCTCTCGCACAACGGCATGGACGTCGACCTCAAGCTCGCCTCGCGCGTCACCGGCATCGACGCGATCCTCGGCGGACACACGCACGACGGCGTGCCGCAGCCGTCGATCGTGACCAACGCGCGCGGCAAGACGCTGGTGACCAGCGCGGGTTGCAACGGCAAATTCCTGGCGGTGCTCGACTTCGAAGTTCGCAACGGTCGCGTTGCCGACTATCGCTACAAACTGCTGCCGGTGTTCGCCAACCTGCTGGCCGAGGATCCCGCGATGGCGGCGCATATCGCCAAGGTGCGTGCGCCGTATCAGCAGCGCCTCGCCGAGAAGCTCGCCGTCACCGAGGGCGAGCTCTATCGCCGCGGCAATTTCAACGGCACCTACGACCAGCTCATCCTCGACGGGCTGATGGCGCAGAAGGACACCGAGATCGCTTTCTCGCCGGGGTTTCGCTGGGGAACGTCGCTCCTGCCGGGGCAGGCCATCACCTACGAGCACCTCATGGATCAGACCGCGATCACCTATCCGTATGTGACCGTCAGCGAGATGACCGGCGAGACGATCAAGACCATCCTCGAAGACGTTGCCGACAATCTGTTCAATCCCGATCCCTACTACCAGCAGGGCGGCGACATGGTGCGCGTGGGTGGAATGCAGTACGCGTGCGAACCCGGTGCGGTCATGGGGCGGCGCATTTCGGCGATGACGCTGCGCGGAAACCCGATCGAGGCCGACAAGAAGTATCGCGTTGCCGGCTGGGCTCCGGTCGCCGAGGAAGCGCGCGCCGCGGGCGGCGAGCCCATCTGGGAGGTAATGGCGCGCTACCTGCGCGATCAGAAGTCGATCAAACCGCGCGCGCCGAACGTGCCCCGATTGATCGGTGTGGCGGGCAATCCTGGAATAGGCTGAACGCTTTGCTCAGGTCAGGGTCACGCGCGCGAACTTGCGTTTCCCGGCCTGCACGACAACGGTCTTGCCGGCAGCGACCACCAACGCCTTGTCCGAGACGACGTCGCCGTCGATCTTCAGGCCGCGCTGCTCGACCAGGCGCAGCGCCTCCGAGGTGCTCGCAGTCAGTCCTGCCTGCTTGCAGAGTTGTGGCAGTGGCAGTCCCTTGCCGCCGGTGGCGATGGTCAACTCGGGCATCGTTTCCGGCTGCGCGTGATCGCGGAAACGCGCCTCGAACTCGGCGAGCGCGGCTTCCGCGGCTTTCGGCGAGTGAAAGCGCGCCACGATCTCCTGACCGAGCAGCACCTTTGCATCGCGCGGATTTCGGCCGGACTCGCATTCCTGCTTGAGCCGCGCGATTTCGTCCAGCGGCCGAAACGACAACAACTCGTAGTAGCGCCACATCAGCGTGTCGGAAATCGACATGAGCTTGCCGAACATCTCGCCGGGCGCCTCGGTGATGCCGATGTAGTTGTCCATCGACTTCGACATCTTGTTGACGCCGTCGAGCCCTTCGAGCAGCGGCAGCGTGAGGATGCACTGCGGCTCCTGGCCGTGCTGGCGCTGCAGTTCGCGGCCGACCAGCAGGTTGAATTTCTGGTCAGTACCGCCGAGTTCGACGTCGGCGTGCAGCGCCACCGAGTCGTAGCCCTGCGCCAGCGGATAGAGGAACTCGTGCACGGCGATCGGTTGGCCTTCGCGGTAGCGCTTGGCGAAATCGTCGCGCTCGAGCATGCGCGCGACGGTATATCGGGAGGCGAGCCGGATCATGCCGTCGCTGCCCAGCGCGGACAGCCACTTCGAGTTGAACGCGACTTCGGTCCGCTCTCGATCGAGGATCAGGAAGACCTGGTCGGTGTAGGTCCTGGCATTGGCGTCGAGTTCCTCGCGCGACAGCGGTGGTCGCGTGACATTGCGCCCGGTGGGGTCGCCGATCATTCCGGTGAAGTCGCCGACCAGGAAGATGATGTGGTGGCCGAGGTCCTGCAGTTGCCGCAGTTTGTTGAACTGCACAGTGTGACCCAGGTGCAGGTCGGGGCGCGTCGGATCGAACCCTTCCTTGATGCGCAAGGGCTTGCCGCGTTTGAGCTTTTCGACAAGCTCGGCCTCGACGATGAGTTCGTCGGCGCCGCGCTTGAAGACGCTCAGTTGGTGGGCAAGGTCGGGCAGCATGGGCGCAGGGTGGCCGGAAGGGGCAGGCAAAATGGGTCTTTTAGGGGGTCTGCTACAATCTGCGGCGACCGCGATGGGGCGGCCGAGGATGAACTCGTTTCTTCGAATTGCGAATTCTAGCGCATAGCAAGACCAAGCTTACCGGCTGGGCGGGCCCTGGCAGGTTGCTGGCGGTCGTCCTGCTCATGAGCCTCGGTGTGGTCGCTGCGTTCGGCCTTGCGCCGGACACGACGCTGGTCGATGTCACCACCCAATTCGTCAAGCGCGATCTGACGCTCCCCGAGTTCGCGGCAACGCCTCCGGTCACCGGTTACTGGCGCGAAGAAAGCATCCAGCGCGGCGACACGCTGGGCAGCGTGCTGGCCCGCCTGTCGGTCACCGATGCGGCGGCGCTCAATTTCCTTCACCTCGACGTGCGCGCGCGCCCGCTCTATCAGCTCAAGCCGGGCAAGTCGGTGCGCGTGCAGACCGACGACGACGGACACCTGCTGGCGCTGTCCTACCTTACCCAGAATGGCGAGATGCTGTCGGTGAGCCGCAATGCAGAAGGCTTTGCCGCCGGATCGGCGCCGCCGCGAGAAGCGGTGCGCCTGGAGATGCGCGCGGCAGAGATTCGCTCGTCGCTGTTCGCCGCCGCCGACGGCGTGGGACTGCCCGATGCGATCACCGGCCAGATCGCCGACGTGTTCTCCGGCGACATCGACTTTCACCACGACCTGCGCCGCGGCGATCGTTTCGCGGTGGTCTACGAAATGCGCGAGGTCGAGGGGCTGCCCGTCGGCCCGGGGCGCGTCGTTGCCGCCGAGTTCGTCAACAAGGGCACCGCGTATCGCGCCTTCCTGTGGCGCGGCGCTGAGGGCGCGGAAGGCTTCTACGCCGAGGATGGCAAGAGCCTGCGCAAGGCGTTCCTGCGCTCGCCGCTGGCGTTCACACGCGTGACTTCCGGCTTCTCGCTGGCGCGATTCCACCCGTTCATGCAGACCTGGCGTGCGCACAAAGGCGTGGACTTCGCGGCACCCTCGGGCACGCCCGTGCATGCCGCGGGCGATGGCAAGGTCGGCGTCGTCGGCGCGCAGAATGGCTACGGCAATGTCGTGGTGCTTCAGCACAATGGCGCGTACTCGACCGTGTATGCGCACCTGTCGCGCTTCGCCGCCGGCATGAAACCCGGCGCGCAGGTCGCGCAGGGTGATGTCATCGGCTATGTCGGCCAGACCGGCTGGGCAACGGGGCCGCACCTGCACTACGAATTTCGTGTCAACAACGAACAACGCGACCCGATGACCATCGCGCTGCCCAACGCACAGCCGATCCCGTCGGCCGAGCGTGCCGGCTATCTCGAGCGGGTCGCGCCGCTGGCCACGCAGCTCTCGCTGGTGCGCGGCGTCACGCTCGCGGGCGCCGACTAGCAGCGCGCTTTTGACCGCCGAGCTCTACATCGGGCTCATGTCCGGCACCAGCATCGACGGCGTCGATGCGGTGCTGGCCGACTTCTCGGTACCCCCGTGCCGCACCCTCGCCCACGCGCATGTCGCGTTCGCGCCGGCGTTGCGCGCCGAGTTGACGGCGCTGCAACACAGTGGCGCCGACGAACTGCAGCGGGCCGCGCTTGCGGCGAATGCGCTCATGGACGCCTGTGCCGCGCCTGTCGCCACGCTGCTTGCGCGCACCCAACTCGATCGCAAGCAGATCGGCGCCATTGGCGTTCATGGCCAGACCGTCAGGCACCGGCCGGACCTTGGGTTCACGTTGCAGCTCGCGAATCCAGCGCGGCTTGCCGAGACAACCGGCATCACCGTCGTTGCCGACTTCCGCAGTCGTGACGTTGCCGCGGGCGGGCAGGGTGCGCCGCTGGTCCCGGCTTTCCACGCGGCGCTGTTCGCGCGCCCCGATCGCCATCGCGTGGTTGTCAATATCGGTGGGTTCGCCAACGTGACCGACCTGCCGCCGGGTGGTCCCGTGCGCGGCTTCGATACCGGCCCTGGAAATACTCTGCTCGATGCCTGGGCCCTGCGCCACACCGGTCAATCATTCGACCGCGACGGAGCGTGGGGCGCACAGGGGCGCGTCATTGCGCCGCTGCTCGACCTGCTGCGCGCCGAACCGTTTTTCTCGTTGACGCCCCCGAAGAGCACCGGCCGCGACCATTTCGACATGCGCTGGCTGGAGCGGCATCTGGATGCCGCGTTCGCACCGGTTGACGTGCAGCGCACGCTTTGCCTGCTGACGGCGCAGACGATCGCCGATGCGGTCGAGGCGCATTGTCACGACGCAACCGAGGTGCTCGTCTGCGGCGGAGGCGCCCTCAATGGCGCGTTGATGCGTGACCTGGATAAGGCGCTGCGGCCGCGCGCGGTCGCGGCGACGGCAAGCTACGGCATCGCGGTCGATCAGGTCGAGGCGCTGGCGTTCGCCTGGCTCGCGCGCGAAACCATCGCCGGCCGCCCGGGCAATCTGCCCGCCGTCACAGGGGCGCGCGGCGGGCGTATTCTTGGCGCGATTTATCCCGTGTAGATCGCTGGAACATGCGTTCCGGAGCGCGGGAGAAATCGAGGATCGCAGAATCGTCGATCGATGACGCCAAAGGAGGCGCGATGAAATCCTTGCTCGTACGTGCGGTAATTGCTGGGATGCTGCTTGTCGCCACGCAGGTGGCTTCGGCGCAGGGAAAGTGCTCGGCCAAGGGTCAGATGGGTGGTCAGGCTTTCGATCTCACCTATTGCGAAGTTGCCTACTACGCGGGGAGTAACGGCGTGACGATCTGGTTCTCCAGCACGCCCATCACCGCCGAGGAACGTGATTTCTTCCACCTTTCGAGTACTGGCGAACGCTTCAAGAAGGGACGAACCATGGTGCAATTGGGATTCTGCCCCGGTGGTGGAAGTCCCACGCCTTCGCCGAAGACCGCCAAGTCTCTGGAGATCATCTTCAAGCACGCGACGGTACTCTCGCTCGGTCCGCAGGATCAATGGGTGCTCGAGCCGGCATCCGACAAGCAGGTCAAGGTCGAGCAGCTCGCGGGCGACCTCAAGAAAGGCGGCAAAATCAGCGGCAAGATCACCGGCGCGACCGCCAATCAGAAGCCCCCGTTCAATTGGAATCTGGAGTTTGATCTGACGCTGCCGCAGACCGCGGCCGGTGCCGGGCCGGGGTGTTGAGCGACCCAAAGTAAAACGGGCGCCGCGGCGCCCGTTTGGTGTCGACTGGCCGTTATCTCAGGTCGAGAACGACGATCCGCAACCGCAGGTCGTGGTCGCGTTCGGATTCTTGATCACGAACTGGGCGCCCTCGAGGCCTTCGGTGTAGTCGATTTCGGCGCCGGCGAGGTACTGGTAGCTCATCGGGTCGATCAGCAGGGTGACGCCGTTCTTCGCCATCGAGGTGTCGTCCTCGGCGACGGTTTCGTCGAAGGTGAAGCCGTACTGGAAGCCGGAGCAGCCGCCTCCGCTGACGAATACGCGCAGCTTGAGGTCGGGATTGCCTTCTTCTTCGATCAGCGCCTTGACCTTGGCCGCGGCCGCGTCGGAGAAGATGAGCGGGGCGGGCATGTCAGTCATTGCATTCATTGCGTACTCCTTTGTGCGGGTGCGTCCTGATTATGGGACGGGTGCAACCGCGGGTCAACGTCCTAGTCTCCGGACGCGCGCTTCAATTCGACAATCGAGGCCGTCTCGGGCTCGTTGTGCACGAGCTTGCCCTGGACGATGGCGCCAACGTGCATTTCCAGTGCACGGTACTGCACATCTCCATTGACCCGCGCCTTGGCCTGCAGTTCCAGATAATCATTGGCGGTCAGCGGACCGGCGACTACACCGTTGACCACGACGTGAGAAACGCGTACCTCGCCTTCGACCCGGGCTTTCTCGCTGATCACCAGCGTTCCGGGCTGGTTGTCGACCGTTGTCACCTTGCCCTCGACGGTGCCATCGATGCGCAGGCCGCCGGTGAACGCTATATCGCCGTGCAACGTGGTGCCGGCGCCGATCAGGCTGTCGATGCGCTTCTGCGGCGGAGGTGACTTCTTCCGTTCGAACATGAGGTCCTCCTACGAGAGATTCAAGCTGCGGGTTGCCTTGGGCTGCGGCTGCCCCGCTTCGAGCACCCGCGCCTGCAGCGTGCGCAACTGGCTGCCCGCAGGGACGCGGATGGTGCCTTCAATGCGTTGATAATACTTGAATTTAAGCTTCAGCGCAGCCGCCGCGTCGGGCTGATCGTCGGGCAGGGTCAGGTTCGCCGGACGCCCGTTATTGACCAGCCCCGCCTGGAGCGAGAGTTGGCCGGTGAACTCATCGGCCGGACTGCCGCCGCGCACGATCAACAGGCTGTAGTGGTACGCATCCTCGCGCTCGCGTTCGACGCTCATGCGCTGGATGGTGATCGTCCCCTGCTTGCCACTGTCACTCGACAACTTCTGCAGGAAGGCGAGTTCCTCCTTGATCTGGGTGTTTTCGTTTTGCAGTTCCAACGATTGCTTGGTCAACGTCGCCTGGGAGCCGCGCGTGATGTTGAGGTCGCTTTCGAGTTCGGAGATGCGGGTGCGCAGTCTCGCGTTCTCGGTCCTGGTCTTGTCCAGGTCGGTTTCCAGTTGCGCCTGCTTCTCCGCTACGGCGCTGCGGTTGAATCCGCCCAGGATCTGGCCGAAGTCGAAACCCCACCACCACATGCCCGCGATCAACGCCAGCGACAGCAGCAGAGCCGGCACCTTCCAGCGCCACGAAAGATGCGTGCGTACCGCCATGCGCGGCGCGCTGATGCCAAAAGTCTGGCGGAGCTTCCGCCCGAACACGCGCATGTTCATCGAGGCTGACCTACGGCAACAGCGGCGGCGCCGTGAGGCCCGTGGTTTCCGGCAAGCCGAACATGAGGTTCATGTTCTGGATCGCCTGTCCCGCGGCGCCTTTGACCAGGTTGTCGATGACCGAGAGGATGACCACGGTGTCGCTGCCCGGCGGGCGGTGGACCGCGATCCTGCACACGTTGGCCGCACGCACCGAGCGCGTGTCCGGATGACTGCCCGGCGGCATGACGTCGACGAACGGTTCGCCCGCGTAGCGTTTTTCGTAGAGCGCCTGCAGGTCGACATCCTTGCCGGTGAGCCGGGCGTAGAGCGTGGCGTGGATGCCCCGGATCATCGGGGTAAGGTGTGGCGTGAACACCAGCGATACCGGCGCCTTCGAGAAGTCATTCAGGCCCTGGACGATTTCGGGCTGGTGCCGGTGAGCGCCGACGTTGTAGGCCTTGAAGTTGTCGGCAGCCTCGCTGAACATCAGCCCGAGCTCGGCCTTGCGGCCGGCGCCGGACACGCCCGACTTGGCGTCGGCGATCAGATGCGCCGGGTCGACCAGGCCGGCTTCGACCAGCGGCAGGAAGCCCAACTGGGTCGCCGTCGGATAACAGCCGGGATTGCCCACGATGCGGGCCTTGGCGATGCGCTCGCGATACATTTCCGGCAGTCCATACACCGACTCGGCCAGCAGGTCGGTGCAGGAATGAGGCATCTTGTACCAGCGCTCGAATTCGGCGGGGTCCTTGAGACGAAAGTCGGCGGCGAGATCGATGATCTTCACGCCTGCACCGACGAGTTCGCGCGCCTGTGCCATGGCGACACCGTGCGGCGTGGCAAAGAACACGACCTTGCAGCCCTTCAGGTCGGCCTGCGCCGGATCGGAAAAGCGCAGGTCGGAGAGCGCGCCCAGGCGGCGCAGGCTGGGGAACATTTCGGAAACCGGCATGCCGGTCTCCTTGCGCGAGGTAATGACGCGCACCGAGGCTTGCGGATGCACCGCGAGCAACCGCAGCAATTCGACTCCGGTATAACCGGTACCACCCACAATGCCGATCTCGATCATCATTGTCCTCGGTTGTACGGTACTGATTCTAGCATCGCCGCCGTATCCTATGACATTGGCATTGATGTTGGATTGAGGCGGAGACGATCCAAAAGCGCCAAGGCCGCCTTGCGGCGGCCCTGAACGAACGCACAGGCAGTAACAGCCTTTAGCGCTTGGAGAATTGCTTGCGACGTCGGGCCTTGTGCAGACCCACTTTCTTGCGCTCGACTTCGCGTGCGTCGCGCGTCACCAGCCCGGCCTTGGACAACGTGGGCTTGAGCTGCGCGTCGTAGTCGATCAGCGCGCGAGTGATGCCGTGGCGAACCGCGCCGGCTTGCCCCGATTCACCGCCGCCGTTCACGTTGACCATGATGTCGAACGTCACTTCGTGGCTCGTGAGCTTGAGCGGCTGACGCACGACCATGCGTCCGGTTTCGCGGGTGAAGAATTCGTCGACGGGTTTTTCATTGACGACGAATTTACCTGAGCCCTGCTTGAGGAATACACGCGCGACCGCGCTTTTGCGCCTGCCCGTGCCGTAGTAGTAGTTGCCAATCATGGACGAACCTTGCTGTTGGACTCGTGAGGAAGTCGTGGGAACGCTTAGAGGACCAGCGTCTTGGGCTGCTGCGCTGCATGCGGGTGCGCAGGGCCGGCGTAGACCTTGAGTTTCTTGATCATCGCGTAACCCAGCGGTCCCTTGGGCAGCATGCCCTTCACGGCCTTCTCGAGCACGCGGCCGGGGAAACGCTGTTGCATCTGCGTGAAATTGACGGTACGGATACCGCCAGGATAACCAGTATGCCGATGGTAGAGCTTGTCCTCGGCCTTGTTGCCGGTCACCACGATCTTTTCGACATTGGTTACGACGATGAAATCGCCGGTGTCGATGTGCGGGGTGAAGATCGGCTTGTGCTTGCCGCGAAGGCGGTGCGCGATCGCACTGGCAAGCCGTCCGAGCACCTTCTCGCTGGCGTCGACGACGTACCAATCCTGCACGACGTCCTTGGGCTTGGCAGAATAGGTTTTCATGGGGAAATACCGATCTGGGTCAAAATTTACAAAGTCTTGGATGATAGTGCATGGGCACGGTCGTGTCAAATTGGCCGCCGCGACGCAGCAATGGTGCAGGAAGGCCGCGGGGTTGAAACAGGCAAAAAAAGGCGCGGCCCAGAGGCCGCGCTAGGATTCCACCATAGGAGGAGAATGGAGGAATGTGTTCGCAGTAGGAAAGGAGGAGGATCCCGAGCCACGAACGAGTTGATTCTTGCATACCGCGCTGCACAACGCAAGTATTTCGTGCAGCGCAACATGATTGGTTGTCCACGACACAACAATGGAATTAACTGACGGTAACTGGCGCAGTACAACGTAATGGAGCGTGCTTTGAGAGCAAGAATCAAATGGGTCGAAGGCGTCAGCTTCGTTGCCGAAACGGGCAGTGGCCACGCTATTGTCGTAGACGGTTCGCCCGACGCGGGTGGACGCAATCTTGGTGCCCGCCCCATGGAGCTGGTGCTCGCGGGCACGGCCGCATGCACCGCCTTCGACGTGGTTTGGATTCTGAAAAAGGCGAGGGCGCCAGTGACCGATTGCGTGGTCGAGGCCGACGCCGAGCGGGCGCCCGAGGATCCGAAGATTTTCACCCGCATTCATTTCAAGTACCTGGTCACCGGGACGGGGCTCAAGCCGGCGCAGGTGGAGCGCGCTGTGAAGCTGTCGAAGGAGAAATACTGCTCGGCGACGCTGATGCTGGCCAAGACCGCCGAAATCACCTTCGAAGTCGTAATCGCCGAGGCCGGCGTGGCGTAGCGTCCGCGCTCAAGAGGCGTCGCGCAGCAGCCGGATCAGGCTCGACGTATCCCAACGTCCGCCGCCCCGCGCCTGCAGGCGCGAATAGAACTGGTCGACGACCGCGGTCACCGGCAATGCGGCCCCGTTGGTACGCGCTTCCGCGAGGCAGATCGACAGGTCCTTGCGCATCCAGTCGACGGCAAAGCCAAAGTTGAACTGGTCGGCGGCCATGGTCTTGCCGCGATTTTCCATCTGCCACGACTGCGCCGCGCCCTTGCTGATGACGTCGAGCACGCGCTCGACATCGAGCCCAGCCTTGGCCGCGAAGTTGATTCCCTCGGATAGCGCCTCGACGAGGCCGGCAATGCAGATCTGGTTGACCATTTTGGTAAGCTGGCCGGAGCCGGGGCCGCCCATCAGCGTCACGGCCTTGGCATAGGTGGCGAGCACTGGCTCGATACCGGCGAAAGTGTCGGCCTCGCCGCCGACCATGATGGTGAGCTTGCCGTTCTCGGCACCCGCCTGACCGCCCGACACCGGCGCGTCCAGAAAGTGCACGCCCCGCGCCTTGGCGGCGGCGTAGATTTCGCGCGCCACCGTCGCCGATGCGGTGGTGTGATCGACCAGGACAGTGCCCTTCGCCATGGCCGCGAGCGCGCCGTCGCGGCCGAGGACGACGGCGCGAACGTCGTCGTCGTTGCCGACGCACATCAGGACCACTTCGGCGCCCGCCGACGCCGCCGCAGGAGTCGCCGCGGACTTGCCGGAATATTTTGTCGCCCACTCCGCGCTCTTCGCCGCGGTGCGGTTATAGACCGTGACAGCGTGTCCGGCCCGGGCAAGGTGTCCGGCCATCGGCGAGCCCATGACGCCCAGGCCAAGAAATGCGAGTTTGCGAGTCGTCATGCGCGGTCCTCTTCAGAGAGTTTGTGGATCACTTCGGCCGCGGCGCCAGCGTCGCGCGCGCCGCGCGGATCGCGGCACGGACCTGCTCGGGAGCGGTGCCGCCCGGATGATTGCGGCTCGCCACCGAGCCTTCGAGCGCCAGAATCACGAATACGTCGTCGGCGACCAGGGGCGAAAAGCGCTGCAGCGTTGCCAGCGGCAGATCGGCGAGGTCGCGCCGCTCGGACTCGGCGTGGCGCACCGCGCGCGCGACGACTTCGTGCGCGTCGCGGAACGCGAGGCCCTTGCGGACCAGATAGTCGGCAAGATCGGTCGCGGTGGCAAAACCTTCGTTGGCGGCGGCGCGCATGCGCTCGGCGTCGACCTCGATGCCACCGCCGACCAGGTCGGCCATGATCGCCAGCGTGGGCCCCAGCGTGTCGACGATGTCGAACACCGGTTCCTTGTCTTCCTGGTTGTCCTTGTTGTAGGCCAGAGGTTGCGCTTTCATGATCGTCAGCAGCGCGACCAGGTGGCCGTACACGCGCCCGGTCTTGCCGCGCACCAGCTCGGGCACGTCGGGATTCTTCTTCTGCGGCATGATCGAGCTGCCGGTGCAGAAGCGATCGGCGAGGCGCACGAAGCCGAAGCGCGGGCTCGACCAGAGCACCAGCTCCTCGGCAAAACGCGACAGGTGCATCATGATCAGCGCCGACGCGGCGGCGAACTCGATGGCGAAATCGCGATCGGACACCGCGTCGAGCGAGTTCGGGCACAGGCCTTCGAAGCCGAGCTCGCGCGCGACCCGCTCGCGATCGATGGCGAATCCGGTTCCCGCGAGTGCGGCGCTGCCCAACGGCAGGCGATTGACGCGCCTGCGGCAATCGACCAGCCGTTCGGCGTCGCGCGCGAGCATCGCGTCGTAGGCGAGCAGGTGGTGTCCGAAGGTCACCGGTTGCGCCACCTGCAGGTGGGTGAATCCCGGCATCACCGTCGCGGCATGTACTTCCGCCAGATCGAGCAGCGAATGACGCAGGCTGACGATGCCTGCGGCGAGCGCGTCGATCGCCGAGCGTACGTAGAGGCGCAGATCGGTCGCGACCTGGTCGTTACGCGACCTGCCGGTGTGCAGTCGCTTGCCGGCGTCGCCGATGATCGCGATCAGCCGCTTTTCGATGTTGAAGTGAACGTCTTCGAGGTCGCGCGACCAGGCGAATTCGCCGCGCTCGATTTCACCGCGAATCTGTTCCAGGCCTTTCGCGATGGCGTTCACGTCGGCCGCGACCAGCACGCCGGTCGCGCCAAGCATGCGGGCATGGGCGAGCGAAGCGGTGATGTCGGCCTCGGCGAGGCGCTGGTCGAAATCGACCGATGCCGTGTACAACTTGACGAGTTCAGCAACCGGCTCGCTGAAGCGGCCGGACCAGCCGCGCGCGGGTGTGTGGTTGGAGTCGCGTGTCATGGTGGCTTGCCTCCCCCGGGGCTCTTCCCCACAATAGCCGGGCGGCAACGATCGTGCATTGCCACATCCGTTCGCATCGACGATGCGATCGTGATGAGGCCTCAGCTAGCAAAGCAGGCAGCAAAGCGATGCGATCCATTATAAATCAAAACCACGATCAGCTCTCGATGCCGGACCTGCGCAATCTCGGCACGATCCTGCGTATCCTGCTCGCGGTCAATGCGGCGGTTTTCGTCGCCGCGATGCTCATCGAAACGCGCTGGTACGCGATCTCCGACCTGTGGCTGCAGATGTCCGCGCTGGTCGAGCCGCAACTGCTGTTGCAGATGCTGATCCTGTACCTGATCGCGCCGGTGCTGCTGCGCCTGCAATATCGCGTCGCGGCAACCGTGGTAATGACCGTGACGCTGGTCGTGGCACTCGCGTGGAACACCGTACTGGCGACCATGTTCAGCGAGGTCACGACGACGGTGCTGCTGCGGCGACTGATTTTCTCGCTGTTGCTGGCGGCGGCACTGCTCTATTACTTCGCGCTGCGCACGAGGGCGCTGTCGCCTGCCATCTCGGAGGCGCGGCTGCAGGCCCTCCAGGCGCGCATCCGTCCGCATTTCTTGTTCAACAGCATCACCGCGGTGCTGTCGCTGATTCGCAGCGAGCCCCGACGCGCGGAGTCGGCGCTGGAGGACATGGCCGACCTGTTCCGCGTACTCATGCGCGACAACCGCCAGTTGGCGCCGCTGATCGACGAAGTGCGGCTTTGCAAGCAGTACCTGGACCTGGAAAAACTGCGCCTGGGAGACAGGCTGGGCATCGAATGGCACGTAGACAACATGCCGCGGGACGCGCAGGTGCCGCCGCTGGTCCTGCAGCCATTGCTCGAGAACGCGGTCTATCATGGCATCGAGCCGTCTAGCGCGCCCGGGGTCATCGCGATTAATATCTTCCTGCGCCGCGGCGAAGTTCATGCGATCCTGCGCAATCCGTTCCACAGCGGCAAGCGCCATCAGGGAGGCAACAAGATGGCACTGGCGAACATCCGCGAACGGCTGGCGCTGCACTTCGACGCCGAAGCGAGTCTCGAGAGCAAGGTGACCAAGGAAATGTACGAAGTGCACATCCGGATGCCGTATCGTGCGCACGAAGGCGACCACGCGCATGGCTGACACGCCGCTGAAAATACTGATCGTCGACGACGAGGCACCGGCGCGACGGCGTTTGCGCGAGCTGCTCGACGATTGCACCGGCGCGATGCCGCTGGTGGTCGTCGGCGAGGCCGCGAGCGGTCACGAGGCGCTGAACCTGCTTGGCACCACGCCCGCGGACCTGGTGCTTACCGACATTCACATGCCCGACATGGACGGCATCGAACTCGCGCGGCACCTGCTCAAGCTCCCGTTGCCGCCGGTGCTCATCTTTACGACCGCGTATCACGAACACGCGATCGCCGCCTTCGAGGTGCATGCGATCGACTACCTGGTCAAGCCGGTGCGCGTGCAGCGGCTACTGACCGCGCTTGAAAAAGTGCCGCGCCTGCGGCCGTTGTCGGAGACCAAGCTGGACCGGCTGCCCGCGGCAACCCGCCGCTTCCTGTCGGTCACCGAGCGCTCGCGCGTGGTGCTGGTCCCGATCGACGAGATCGTCTACCTCAAGGCGGAGCTGAAATACATCACCATTCGCACCACCGATCGCGAATTCCTGCTCGAGGAATCGCTGACCCGGCTGGAGGAAGAGTTCGGCGCGCGCTTCGTTCGGGTGCATCGCAACTGCCTGGTCGCGCGCGACGCAATCCGCGGCTTCGAGCGACGCGTCACCGCCGACGGCGACGCTCATTGGGAAGTGCTGCTGCGCGGCGTGCCCGATGCGTTGCCGGTCTCGCGCCGGCAGCAGTTCATCGTGCGCGAGATCGGCCGCGAGTCGACCGGACAGTGACCGCGGCAAAACCCGGGGCGGGCAGACTGCGCGCCTGCGGTTGCCTCAGTTGCATTAGACTTGCGCACTTTCGTAACCATTGACTCCCATGTCTCCACGCACGCTGATCTGCGGTTCCCTTGCGCTCGACACCATCATGGTCTTTCCGGATCGCTTTGCGAGCCGAATCCTGCCCGATCAGGCGCACGTCCTGTCGGTATCGTTCCTGGTCGGCGAAATGCGCCGCGAGTGGGGCGGCTGCGCCGGCAACATCGCCTACAACCTCAAGGCACTCGGCGGCGAGCCGGTGGTCATGGCCACCATCGGCGACGATGGCGACGCATACCGCGAACGCCTCGCCTCGCAGCGCATCGCGACCGACGGTCTGCGCACCATCGCCGGAACCTATACTGCGCAGGCTTTCATCATCACCGATCTCGACGACAACCAGATCACCGCGTTCCATCCCGGTGCGATGAACCACGCCGAGGCGAACCGCATCGGCGACGTCGCCGACATCGCGTTGGGGATCGTTGCGCCGGATGGCCGCGAGGGCATGCGCTCGCACGTCGACCAGTTTCATGCGGCCGGGATTCCCTTCATCTTCGATCCGGGACAGGGGCTGCCGATGTTCTCCGGCGACGAGCTGATCGAGATGATCGACTGCGCCAAATATCTCGCCGTCAACGACTACGAGGGGCGGATGCTCGCTGAGCGCACGGGACTGTCGCTGGCGGACATTGCCACGCGCGTCGACGCGCTGATCGTCACGCTTGGCGGCGAAGGCTCGCGCATCTACACCGACGGCTTCGTGCTCGACATCCCCACCGTGCCGCCCGCCGAGTTGCTCGACCCGACCGGCTGCGGCGATGCGTATCGCGCCGGGCTGCTCTATGGCATCGCGCAAGGCTGGGACTGGCAGCGAACGGGGCGCCTGGCGTCGATCCTGGGCTCGGAGAAAATCGCCGCGCGCGGCGGCCAGAACCATGTCGTTGATCGCGACCGGCTCGCGCTGCTCTACGACCGGCATTTCGGCGGAGCACTGTGGTAGGCCGCGACGCTTACGGTGGCGAGCGCTCTGCATGACGCGCCCTGGCGTCGATCCCAGCGGGCCAGCACGCCGCGCGACGCCACTGCCGTTGCGCGTTTACCGTCACGCGCGTGTGAGTGTCCACGTTTTCGAGGGCATCGCCACCACCGCGTTTGTCTTTCCGTTCGTGGGGCTTACCAAACGCAGGTCATTGATCCGTCGCTGGAGCGAGCGCCTGCTCAAACTGATGCGTGTCGAGACGCGCATCGAGGGCATGCCCGCCGAGGGCTTGCCCGGCAATGTACTCATCGTCGCCAATCACATCTCGTGGCTCGACATCTTCGTGCTCAACACGATCGAACCCGCGCGCTTCATCGCCAAGTCGGAATTGCGTCGCTGGCCGCTGGTGGGATACCTCATCGCCGGCTGCGGTACCTTGTTCCTCGAACGCGGCAGTCGTCGCGACGCGCATCGCATCAACGAGCAGGCGCGTGACGTGCTGGCTGCGGGCGACACCATTGCGATCTTTCCCGAAGGCACCACCACCGACGGCACGACGCTGCTGCCATTCTACGGTTCGCTGCTGCAACCGGTCGTCGACGCCGGCGGCGCGGTACAGCCGATTGCGCTTCGCTATTGCTCGCCCGACGGAATGTACTCCGAGGCACCCGCGTACGTTGGAGAAACCTCGTTCATGGCGTCGTTCTGGCGCGTGCTTGGCGAGCGCGAGCTGATCGTCGAGATCACTTTGCCGCTGGCCTTGCCGGCGCGCGACCGGCACCGCCGCGAATTGTCGCGTGAAGCCGAGTTCGCTATTCGCGAGGCATTGGGGCTAGCGCCTGGCGACTCGGCACCTGGAACACGCGCCAGTCGTCCAGCCTGAGCGCGGTCAGCGCGCCGCCCCACAGGCAGCCCGAGTCGAGCATCGCGACCCGGGGTGCCAGCAGCAGGTCCAGCGTCGACCAATGGCCGCACAGCACGGTGACGCCCGCGGATTTGCGTTCCGTTTGCGCGAACCAGGGCGCGAAGCCTGGCGGGGCGTGCTCCGGGCCACGCTTTTCATCCAGGTCCATCGTGTCGTCGGCCGCGCAATAGCGCAGCCGCGTGCACGCGTTGACGATGACGCGCAGGCGGTCGTAGCCAGTGAGCGCATCGTCCCAGCGGGCAGGCCGGTCACCGTAGAGGTGGCGCAGGAAGTCGTCGTGCGCGTCCGATCGCAGCATCGCCTCGACTTCGCGCGAGAGCATGAGCGCGGTGGCCGACGTCCAGGACGGCAACAGGCCGGCGTGCACCAGTAGCAGGTTGTCCTCGCGCACGACCAGCGGCCGGGTGCGCAGCCAGGTCAGCAACTCGTCGCGGTCGGGCGCGCGCAGAATGGCGTCGAGCGTGTCGTGACGATGCGCGTTGCGATGGCCGGCTGCAACGGTGAGCAGGTGCAGGTCGTGGTTACCCAGCACGGTGAGCGCATCGGCGCCGAGCGCTTTGACGGTACGCAGAACGCCCAGCGAGTCCGGGCCGCGGTTGACCAGGTCGCCCACCAGCCAGAGGCGATCTCGCGGCGGATCGAAAGCGATCAGGTCCAGCAGGCGGCGAAACTCGTCGTGGCAGCCCTGGATGTCGCCGATGACGTAGTGGCTCATCGGCCGCGGTGTCGCGCGCCGCGAGGTCCGCGCGAAGCGGCTACTTCTTGAGCGTCAGGATCCAGCTTACGAGCGACTTGATGTCGGCGTCGGAAACCTGCGCATTGGGCGGCATGGGGACGGGTCCCCAGACGCCGGCACCGCCAGCCTTGACCTTCTGCGACAGTTGCGCCAGCGCGTTCTTGTCGCCGCGATACTTGGCGGCGACATCGACGTAGGCGGGGCCGACAATCTTCTTGTCGATGCCGTGGCATGCCGCGCAACCGTCCTTTGCCATCATCGCTTCGGCGCTTTTCTGGTCGAGTGCTCCCGCGGGCGTCGCGGCGGCCGTAGGTGCCGGCGCGGCCGTCGGTGCCGCCGGCGTCGCTGCGGCGGCGGTGGCGATCGGTGAGGCCGAGGCAGGGGCAGAAGCGAGCTGCGCAGGGGCAGCGGGCGCCGCCGGTTCCTTGAACGCCGCACCGCCGGCGTTGGCCATGTACGCGACCGCGCGCGCAACTTCGGTGTCGGTCAGATCGGCACTCCCGCCCTTGGGCGGCATGACTTTGCCATTCTGTTGCAGGCCGTTGATCGCGTGTTGGACGAGAACGTTGAATCCCTGCTTGATCGGCGTCGCCCATGCCTCTTTGTCGCCGAACTTGGGCGCCCCGGCAACACCGCTTTCGTGGCAGGTCTTGCAGACAGTTTGAAAGACCTGCTCGCCCGTGCGGGTGCCAGGCGCGGGTCCGACTTCGGCGAGCGCGAGCTGGCCGACCGGCTGGATGCGCATCAGCACGTTCTTTTCGTCGTCCGACTTGCCTGCGGGCAGCATGCCGGTGACCAGTTGCGAGAGCAGCACGATGAGCGAAATGGGCACCGCGAACGCCAGCAGCACGACAATGGCCAGCTGCTTGGGCGTCTTGATAAAAGAGGTATGTTCGTCGCTCATCACGGAGTCCTTGAACGGAGATGCCGCCGCCGCACAATTGCGCGCTGCGCGCCGGTGCGGTTAAAAGGAGAGATTATATCGTGGAGTCGCGTGCGCCGCGAGACGCGGGGCTCGCCGGTGGACGCCCCATGGGGCGGCGCGTAGAATGCGCTCGCGTGCGCCCGTAGCTCAGTTGGATAGAGTGTTGGTTTCCGAAGCCAAAGGTCACAGGTTCGACTCCTGTCGGGCGCGCCATCGGACTGTTTGTGTATCTGCGCCTGCTCATTCTGCTTGCCTGTGCGCTCAGTGCATCGTTTGCGAACGGTGCACCTTTGGCATATGTCGCTGGATTGCGCGGAGTCTGGGTTGTCGACACCGCAACCAACACAGTCGTCACAACCATTCCGCTGCCAGTATCGCCCGCCACGGTTGTATTCAATCCGAGCGGCACTCGCCTTTACGCCCCGCTGGGACCGGATGGAAACCAGGTGGCGGTGATAGATCCGTCAACAAACCTGTTGCTTTCGACCTTCACGGTCGGCAACGGACCCTACGACATCGCATTTACTCCATCGGGGGCTCGCGCATACGTGCCCAACCAAGGGACGATTCCGATCTTCACGACTTCGCTGGTCGACACGGTTTCGAATTCGCAAATCTCGACGATTCCCGCGGGCGCTTATCCCAGTTTTGCGGTGATCAATGCCGCCGGCACCCGGGTTTACGTGTCCAATCTTTCAAATGGCAACTTCGGTACGGTTAGCGTCATCGATACGGCGAACAACGTCGTCACCGCATCGATACCCGTTGGGCAGGGTCCGCTCGGTCTGGCATTGCGAGCCGATGGCTCCCGCCTGTATGTTGCGAACAACTTCGGGACAACCGTATCGATTGTCGATACGTCGACGAATTCTGTGATTGCTTCCGTACCCGTCATGATTGGGTCGTACGCGCTCGCAATGAATGCCACGGAAACGCGTCTGTACGTTTCGATTGTGCGCGATTCGGTTGTCCAGGTGATCGACCTTGCAAACAATACCGTGGCCGGTGCAATAACGGTGGGTGATGGACCGGAAAGAATGGCAATCGATCGAAGCACCGGCCGTCTTTATGTGCCGAATTTCTTCAGCGGAACGGTGTCCGTCGTCGACACGCGTACCAACACCGTAATCGCCACAATTGCTGGCATTGCTTCGCCACGGGCGGTGGCAATATCGAGCGCCCAAGCGTCTGGTCCACAGCCAATTCCTGCTTTGGCAGGCACGGCGCTGACAGTTATGGGCCTCGCCTTGGCATTGTTGGCGATGTCATGCATTCGCGGCAGGGTAGACAGGCGGACAAGTTAATCGAATTTCAATACCGAGGCGCGCTAGAATCTCGCGCCATGCGTCCCTGTCGCAACGCCGCGTCGATGTCCATACTTCTGGTAGCGCTTCTTTGGATTCTTCCAGCGCAACCGGTGATGGCTGTGCAGACGAAGAATGTCCTCGCGGTCTATTCCAACAATCGACTGGTGCCAGGCAACGTTGCGGTCGATCGCGGTCTGCGAGAAGGGTTGATGGATTCCGGAGGACAGCCAGTACAGATGTTCTCCGAATTTCTCGACGAACCCGACTTCAGGGGCCCGGATTTCGAAGGTACCGTGTCGAGGTACTTGCGTGAGAAGTATGCGACGCGACCACCGGATGTGATCGTCGCCGTTTCCAACGAATCCTTCGACTTCCTGTTACGTCATCGTGACCAGCTCTTTCCGGGCACCCCATTGGTGCACGCGGCCGTTGCGACGACGTACCTGCATGCGATGCCTGCACTCCCCGCCAATGTGATTGGCGTCACCCGGGAATATGACTCCGCCGGAACCATCGAACAGGCGCTGCGCTGGCATCCGGACACTCGGCGTCTGGTGGTCGTGATCGGCGCATCCGATCGCGATCTTGAATGGGACACCCAGTTGCGTCGGGAAATTCCGACCGTCGCGCCCAACGTGAACACCGAATACCTCATCGGCCTGCCGACCGCGTCCGTGTTGAAACGCGTGAGCGAACTCGACAGGGATTCGGTGGTGTTCACGCCTGGGTATTTCAAGGACGGCGATGGCGCGCTGTTCAATCCACGCGAAATCGCCACCCTGATAGCCGCGGCGTCGACTGCACCTGTGTACGGACCCTTCGACACATTCATCGGTACTGGAGTGGTGGGTGGGCGCATGCCGAGCTTCGAAGACATGGGACGGCAGGCGGCGAAGAGCGTCAATGCAATTTTTGCCGGCGCTGCACCGGAGTCGTTGCGCTTGCCGAAGGTCATGCCGACGGCGCTGCGGGTCGACTGGCGGCAGGTCCGGCGATGGGGCATCGACGAGCAGAAGATTCCCGCGGACGCAATCGTTTACTTCAGGGAGCCGACATTCTGGCAGACGTACCGCAACGCCGCGCTCATCACCGCCGCGGTCATCCTGCTCCAGAGCGTGCTGATTGCGACGCTCCTCATCGAACGCCGTCGCCGCCGTTCGGCCGAGTCGGCGGTAGACCAACAGCGGGTGGAACTAGCGCATGCGTCGCGTCTTGCGATGGCCGGCGAGCTGACGGCGTCGATTGCCCACGAAATCAACCAGCCGCTCGGCGCGATACTCGCGAGCGCCGATGCCGCCGAGATGCTGCTCGAGTCCGGAACCGACCGCCGCGAGGATCTGCGCCGTATCGTCACGCGCATTCGACGCGACGATCTGCGCGCCAGCGATGTGATCAGCCGACTGCGCACGCTCCTCGCCAAGGAGGAGCCAGAGCGCAAGCGACTCGAAGTCAATGAAGCGATGGGCGATGCCATGGCGCTGTTACAGGGCGAGGCGCGGCATCGGCGTGTCACGCTGGAGACCCGACCTTCGTCGGCACCGCTGCACGTCGTCGGCGACCCCATCCAGATCCAGCAAGTGCTCATCAATCTGCTTCTCAACGCCATGGACGCGGTCGCCGATATGCCTGAGGATCGACGGCTGGTCGTCATGTCGGCCGGCAAGATTGCAAGCGGCGTCCGGATCAGTGTCCGTGATCGCGGTCACGGCATCGCGCCTGAACATATGTCCAAACTTTTCGATTCGTTCTTCAGCACCAAGCAGCGCGGCATGGGGCTCGGTCTGTCGATAGCGCGAACGATCGTCGAGGCGCACGGCGGCCGCATCTGGGCCGAGAACGGTCCCGACGCCGGCGCGGCATTCCACGTCGACCTACCCGCCAGCAACGGTGCGCGGGATGCTGGTTCGCCTTGACATGAACGCGACACCCCTCATTCACGTGGTCGACGACGACGAATCCTTGCGCGCGTCGCTGCTCGACCTGCTGGACGCGGCCGGTTTCGAGGCACGCGGTTACGATTCGACCGGAGCGTTCCTCCTCGATCCGCCACCCGATCGCCCGGGTTGCGTGCTGCTCGACGTACGAATGCCTGGACCTTCGGGTCTCGACCTTCAGGCGGCGCTACAACGGCAGGGCGTGACGATCCCGGTCGTCTTTCTGACCGGACACGCCGACGTACCCACGAGCGTGCGGGCGATGAAAGCCGGCGCGGTCGATTTTCTGGAAAAGCCCGTCGGCCGCGAGGCGCTGCTCGATGCGATCAAGCGCGCGCTGGCAAGCGACATCCTGCGGCGCACGGCACTCGACGCAGCCAAGCGCAAAAGCGCGCGACTCGCGGTGCTCACCGCCCGCGAGCGCGAGGTCTTCGACCGCATCGTTGCCGGCAAACTCAACAAGCATGTCGCTGCGGAGCTCGGCATCAGCCTGCGCACGGTCAAGGCGTATCGCGCGCAGGTGATGGACAAGCTGGGTGTCGACACCGCTGCCGAACTCGGCAAGCTTGCCGGAGAACAAGGCGACGTTCCCGGCTGAGCGTCTGCTCCACACGCCAGCCTGGGCACACCCGGCTGGCGCGTGATCTGAGTCGCGATTCCCGCGCCGCCTCAGCGCAGGACCAGGACCGGGACCGTGCTGTGCGTCAGGACCTTGTGCGTCTCGCTGCCAAGGACCATGCCCGATAGTCCTCGGCGGCCGTGCGACGCCATGCAGATGAGGTCGCACTTCTTCTTCTTGGCGACGGCGATGATCTGCTTGTATATGTCGTCGCTCTCGACACTCATCGCATCGACCGGTACGCCGGCCGTCCCCGCGGCTTTCTTGACCGCGGCGAATAGCTTGTCTGCGTCCGCCTTGTGAGCCTTGACGTGCGCTTCGGCAATCACGTCTTCCGACGGCCCAAACGCACCGTACGGGCTGCCGGTAAATCGTGGGTAGACGTGCAAGGCGACGAGCTTCGCGCCGGTAAGTTTCGCGAGCTGGATGGCTTGCTGCACTGCTTTTTGCGAAAGCTTGGAACCGTCAGTCGGCACCAGGATGTTGCTGAACATGGTAGGTCTCCGTTGTCGATGAGAACGAATCGGGCAGTCCCGTCGGGCAACATGCCACGATTGATTCTGGCGCAACGGGCATCGGCATTCCTTGACCTAGGCCAAATCCCGTGCTCGTTCAATGGAAAGTCAGTCCAATGCCACAAGCCGCGAACGGGAGGAAACCGGGCCGCTGGGCGGCCGACCCTGTCCTTTGGTGCAGCGATCCTGCACCAAGTATCAATTTCCCCGCGCCCCGTGTCCGTGTGACGATCCGGCGCAAACCAGCCCGGTCCGTCGGTAAATCAGCGGTCAAGCAGGTTACACGGAGCTCCACGATGGCGGTCGGTGCGTGCAGAAGGGTACTCGTGGTCGAGGACGATGACGGTTTGCGCGAAGCGATCGAAGTCCTGCTGGACGCAGCGGGCATCGAGACCACGACCTACGCATCGGCGGAAGCACTTCTGGCCGGAAGCGAGTTCGAGAACGCCACATGCATCATCAGCGACATCAAGTTGCCCGCGATGTCCGGCCTCGAACTTCTGGACGAATTGCGCGTCCGTGGCGGCCTGTCTCCCGTCATCCTGATTACCGCGCATGACGCGCCGGGAGTACGTGCCGATGCCGTGCGGCACGGCGCGGCGGCGTACCTGGCAAAGCCATTCCTGGGTACCGCGCTTCTAGCGGCCATCACGAGCGTCACCCATCCTGCGGGACTGCAATGAAGCGCACAACGCGCGTCTCGCGTAAGCTTTCGGACGTTCGCGTCCCCCGGAGAGCATCGATCATGCAACGCAAGCCATTCAGAATCGCGGCGCAGATTGCAGCACTAGTCTCTACTGTGATGCTGGTCGTCACGCCCGCCGCGGCGCAGGTCGTGTTCGGCGTGCCGGGTTCTCCCGACGCCACGACCACGATTCCCGGCAATCAGATCCCGTCGCCGCCGCCCAAGTTCGGCGGCGTGATCAAGGAAGGCGCGACGGACTCCAAGTCGTGGTGGCCGCCGCGCATTGTGCCGCCCAAGGGCGCGCCGAACATCCTGCTCATCATGACCGACGATCAGGGCTATGGCGTGTCGGGCACATTCGGTGGCGTCGTTCCGACACCGGCAATGGATCGTATTGCCAAAGCCGGGTTGCGCTACACACAGTTCCACTCCACGGCGCTGTGTTCGCCGACGCGAGCGGCGCTCATCACCGGCCGCAACCACCATGCGGTCGGGTTTGGCGTGATCGGAGAACTGTCCACGGGATTTCCAGGGTACGACTCGATCATCGGACCCGACAACGCCACCATCGGCGCCATCCTGAAGGGAAACGGGTATTCGACGTCATGGTTTGGCAAGAATCACAACACGCCCGGCTTCCAATACAGCGTGACGGGTCCGTTCGAGCAATGGCCGAGCGGAATGGGCTTCCAGTATTTCTATGGATTCATGGGTGGCGAGACCGACCAGTGGACGCCGTATCTCTTTCGCGACCACACGCAGATCTTTCCATGGGTCGGCAGGTCCGACTACAACCTCACCACCGATCTGGCGGACGAGGCGATCAAATACATGAGCGGCCTGAACGCCGCTGCGCCCGATCAGCCGTTCTTCGTCTACTACGTGCCTGGAGGCACCCATTCGCCGCACCAGCCCAAGAAGGAATGGATCGACAAGTTCAAGGGCAAGTTCGACATGGGTTGGGAGAAGCTGCGCGAACAGATCTTCGCCAACCAGAAGCGCCTCGGTGTGATCCCGGCGAACACGCAACTCACGCCGTGGCCGGACGACCTGCCCAAATGGGATTCGCTTTCCTTCATCCGCAAGAAGCTCTATGCGCGGCAAGCCGAGGTGTTTGCCGGCTACGCCGCGTACACCGACTACGAGATCGGCCGCGTCATCCAGGCGGTCGAGGATATGGGCAAGCTCGACAACACGCTGATCATCTACATCAGCGGTGACAACGGCACCAGCGCGGAGGGTACGCTCGAAGGCACGCCGAATCAGATGACCGCCTACAACGGCATCCTGACGCTGCCCGAGGCCGAGTTGATGCTCTATTACGACTCGTGGGGTTCAGACAAGACGTATCCGCACATGTCGGTCGCGTGGTCGTGGGCGTTCGATACGCCCTTCAAATGGACCAAGCAGGTCGCGTCGCATTTCGGCGGAACGCGGCAGGGGATGGTCGTCTCGTGGCCTGGACACATCAAGGACGCGGGCGGCATCCGCACGCAGTTCCATCACGTGATCGACATCGTCCCGACGATCCTCGAAGCCGCAGGGATTCCGGCCCCGACGATGGTCGACGGCATCGCGCAGCGGCCGATCGAAGGTGTGAGCATGGCCTACACGTTCGACCAGTCGAATGCCAAGGCGCCGTCGAAGCGCGAGACGCAATATTTCGAGATGGTCGGCAACCGCGCGATTTACCACGATGGCTGGATCGCATCCACGACGCCGCCGGCGCCCCCGTGGCTTCTGGGCACGGGCAAGCTGACCCCGGTCAACGACTACAAGTGGGAACTCTACAACCTCAACGAAGACTTTTCGCAGTACAACGACCTCGCCGCGAAAATGCCCGAGAAAGTGAAGGAAATGCAGGCGTTGTTCCTGAGCGAGGCGGCGAAATACAACGTTCTTCCGCTCGACAACTCGGGGTTCGTGCGCTTGCTCACGCCGCGGCCGAGCGCGGTCGCGGGCCGCACGGTGTTCACCTACAGCGGCCCGAACGCCGGGATCCCCGTAGGCAATGCACCCAGCATTCTGGATCGGGATTACACGATCACCGCCGAGGTGACCATTCCCAAAGCCGGTGCCGAAGGGATGATCGCCACGTTGGGCGGAAAGTTCGGTGGCTATGGGCTGTATCTGCAGAAGGGCAAGCCGGTGTTCGTCTATAACCTGCTCAATCTGAAGAGGTACCGGTGGGAAGGCGGCGTCGGTGGCGCCGATTGGCTCGGCGATTCGCTCAAGCCGGGCAAACATACGATCGTGTTCGACTTCAAGTACGACGGTCCCGGACCCGGCAAGGGCGGCACAGGGGTGCTCTCGGTCGATGGCCGGCAGCTCGCAAAGCAGACGATTCCGCACACGATTCCGCTGTTGATGGCCATCGACGAAACCTTCGACATCGGCAGCGATACGCGCACGCCGGTGGATGACAGCTACAAGCTGCCGTTCCGTTTCACCGGCACGATCAACAAGCTGACCTACAGTCTCGGCAAGGAGCAGATGACGGCTGAGGAACGCAGGGCAGCAGAGAAAGCCCTCGCCAGCGCGCGTGACTAGGGCGCCGTCGCTGTCGAAATGTTGAAGAAAGTCCTCACCTTTGCGTCGATCATGGAAGTCGCCACGGGACTCGCGCTGATGATCGATCCGCGTTTCGTCGTCGGGTTGTTGGTGGGCCCCAACCTGCCGGACCAGGACATTCCCGTGGGCCGCTTGCCGGGCATCGCGATCCTTGCGATGGGATTGGCGTGCTGGCCGAGCGGGGGACATGTCGAAAGTGGTTCACCCGCGGTTCGCGGGATGCTGGCCTACAATGTATTGATCGCGGTGTTCCTCGTCTACCTGTTCAGCGCCGGACATTTGGGTGGAATGCTGTTGTGGCCCGCCGTCATGTTGCATGCAGTGGTCGCAATGTTGATCATCTGGAGCCGGCGTACGGCACTGCGCGTCGGTGTACAGGCACGATCATGACTTTGGCAGGCATCGCGGCAATGCTCGGTATGGCCGTGGCACTGGCCTTGCCCGGCATCGCGAGCGCGCAGGCAACTGCGCCGACAACCGAACGCCCGCCGGCGGCGGCAGCGAAGGCGTCTCTCGATGCATTGAAGGGAGTCTGGGTGCGGCCCGATGGTGGCTACACGATCGCCATCCGAAGCGTCGGCCCGAACGGTCAGCTCGAAGCCATGTACTTCAATCCGAATCAACTGCCATTCGCCAAAGCGCAGGCAGCGCAGGACGGTGCAACGGTTCGCGCATCGTTCGAATTGCAAGCCGGCGGTTATGCGGGCTCGACATACGAGCTCACCTACGATGCCGCAACCGATCGTCTCAACGGGGTCTACTATCAGGCTGTCGCAAAGCAGAAGTTCGATGTGTATTTCGTGCGCAAGCGACAATGACGTCGACCTGCCCACGTCGGTGTGGCCAACTGCATTGCGGTAGCAGTGCGCCACGGAAGTTCCTTCCATCGTTGTCGTGTTGAGGAGCAAGCCATGAAGAAGAAATTTCCAGTCATTATCGTTGTGTCCGCACTATGCATCGCCGGCATCGCAGGCGGCCAGGAAGTGATCCTGAACATGGTCGCCGACAAGGTGATTCAAAAATACCAAAACGCGAGTTGCGAGCAGCTCTGGCAGCAGAAAGGTCAGCCAAAATCGCCCGAGGAGCAAAAGGCCGTCAATTTCCTGCGCGGCAATCCGCAGGCCCGGACCGACTTTCTGAACAAGATCGCGCCGCCCGTCGTCAACAAGATGTTCGAATGCGGAATGATTCCTTGAATCAGGCGCTGCGACTCGATCGATCGACATCCTCACGGAGGGCGAACATGAAGTTTAGCAACGCAGCAGGGCGCGCGCTGCTCCTGGCGGCCGGCGTGCTGTTCGCCTCTGCCAGCGTCGGCCAGCAGGCGCAGTCGGCACCCAAGGCGAGCAAGCCCGCAGTCAAGAAATCGACGGCGCCCGCGATACAGATGGGTCTGGAACCGCGTGCGATAGAGATCCTCAAGGCCGCGAGCGCACGTCTAGCCGCCGCGAAGTCGATGGCGTTCACGGCGGTCGTTTCGTATGAGAGTCCGAGTCGCCTCGGGCCGCCGCTTGTCTATTCGACAAAGTCGGAAGTCGTGCTCCAGCGGCCCAACAAGCTTCGCGTGCTCACATTGGGTGACGGCCCGGCATCAGAGTTCTACTTCGACGGCAAGACGATGATGGCATTCTCGCCCGCGGAGAATCTCGTTGCCGTCGCCGACGCGCCCGCAACCATCGACGCGGCCCTGCAAGCGGCGTTTGACACGGCTGCCATCTACTTCCCGTTCACCGACGTGATCGTCGCCGATCCGTACAAGGACATCGCGGACGGACTGAAGATCGCGTTCTACATCGGGCAGTCGATCGTCGTCGGCGATACGACTACGGACATGGTGGCATACGTGACCGGGGATGTGTTCGTGCAGGCTTGGATTGGCGTCGAAGACAAGCTTCCTCGTCGCGTCTACGCCGTGTACCTCAACGATCGCGCCCGCTTGCGCCACGTACTCCAGCTTTCAAACTGGCAACTGGACGCCGCCGTTCCGCCGGATGTCTTCGCTTCGGCCAAGGCAGCAAGCGCGGGACGAATTGCGTTTGCGCGTCCGGATGCGAGAGACGCTCCCGGAATGAAGCCGCCGCCTAAGGCCAAACCAGCCAGGGCAAATGCGACGCCCGCGAAAGCGAAGCCCGCCAATGCGCAGCCAGCGAAGACTCAATGAGGAGCACATCATGATGAAGATTGTTATCAGTTTGGCGGGTCTGTTGATCCCGATATTCGCGACGAGTCCAGCCGCCGCTTGGTCGCATGCGAATGCCCATGGCGGCAGCTCATACGGCGCCAACGGTTCGTTCCATCACACCAACGCAGAAGGCGGCGGCGAGACGCACGTTGCAGGCGAAGGCACGACTGCCCATAGCGCTGCTGGCGGCACCGCCTACCACCAGGAAGGATCCGGTGAAACCCACGCAACCGGCGCGGATGGCGGGACGGCAACTCACTACCAAGGTTACGGCACGGCGGGTGTGAGCTCAACCGGCCAGGCGGCTTACCACCCCGAAGGGTCTGCCACGACCTACACCACCGCCAATGGCGCGACGGCGTACCACAGCCCGTATTACGGCGCCGCGTATCCTGCCTATCATCCGCCGACCACTGTGAACGTCTATGGGGCCGGCTGCTACAACTGCGGCGGCTGGAATACCGCGGGAGCGGCGGCCGCGGGTGCGGTGGTCGGCATGGCGGCGGGTGCAGCGGTGGCGTCCGCCAATACTGCCGCCGCGACGTCCAACGCCTACGCTGCCGGTGCTGCGGCAGGGAGCGCGAATACGGCTAACGCGTACAACGCAGGTGTGGTGGCGGGTGCGACGGGCGCCGCGACAGTCGTCGCGAGTCCTCCTCCAGTCGCCAGCGGATCATTTGCGATGGGGGGGGTCTACGCGGCTGTGCCCGCCGGTTCCATGGCGATTCCCAAGAATGGCACCACGTATTACCTGAACGGCAATACCTGGTTCCAGCCAGCCTTCGGCGCCAACGGCGTGTACTACCGCGTGGTGCCAGCGCCATGAATGGTGACGATTTGACCAGATGAAGCGTGGCTCCGCGCGTGGACTTCGCGTCCACGCTTGTGTTGGTCGGGCGAGTCACGATAAGTGACTGGAGGCACCCATGGGAAAGTTCGCAACGACGCTCAAGCACGAATTCGCGGAGATGATTCCGCCGACCATCTATTTCTTTGTCATCTTCCATATCATCGCGCTTATCCGGGAGTTGATGACCAAGAACACCGGCATCGACATTTCGACGACCACATCCATCGGCATCGCGTCCCTGATCCTAGGCAAGGCCGTGCTGGTGGCCAACGCGCTGCCGTTCATCAACCGTTTCCCCGAGAAGCCTCTCATCTGGAATGTTTGCTGGAAGACCGCGCTCTATTTCTTCGTCGCACTAGTCATCCACTATCTGGAGCATCTGTACGACTTCTGGAAAATTGCTCCCGGTTTTGCCGCGGCAAACCAGAAACTGCTCTCCGAGATCGTATGGCCGCACTTCTGGGCTATCCAGATACTGCTGACGGTACTGATATTCGTGTATTGCGTCGCCAGTGAGCTCGCTCGCCTCGTAGGGCCGGGAAAGCTGAAAAGAATGTTCTTCGGACCAATGCCTTCCAAGTCCGAGAGACTTGATCCAACCGGCTCCGCGTGAGTCGCAGGTGTCATATCCTTTCCGGAAACTTGCACTTCAGCGAGCATTGCAGAAGTAGTTCAACCGTAACGTGGCGCCCGGGATGACTCGCGGTGGCGCATTCACTGTATGATCGTGCGCCGCATGATTCATCGATGGCGATGAATTGTCGTGCGATGATTGGTTTCACAACACAAGCCAGGAGACACAATGCAATTGCTACGAAGATGTTCGATCGCGATCATCGCCCTCGCGATGACGGTGTTCGCGCTTGCACCGGCGCTTGCGCAGACGCCCGGCAAGCAGCCCAACATCATCATGATCATGGGTGATGACATCGGCTGGTCCAATATCGGCGCGTACAACCAGGGCATCATGGCAATGCGTACGCCGAATCTGGATCGCCTCGCGGCGGAAGGCATGCGCTTCACCGACTACTATGCGGAAGCGAGCTGCACCGCGGGCCGCGCCAACTTCATTACCGGCGAGATCCCGCTGCGCACTGGACTGACGACCGTCGGGCAAGCAGGTTCGCCGATCGGCATGCCGGCACAGGCGCCGACGATCGCCACGGCGCTGAAGTCGATGGGCTATGCCACCGGGCAGTTCGGCAAGAATCACCTAGGCGACCTGAACAAGTTCCTGCCCACGGTGCATGGCTTCGACGAATTCTTCGGCTACCTCTATCACCTGGACGCGATGGAGGACCATTGCCATCCGACCTATCCGCAGGCGCTGCAGGCGACGGTAGGCGCGCGCAACATGGTGCATTCGTGGGCGACCAACACCGATGACCCGACGGTGCAGCCGCGCTGGGGCGCCATCGGCAAGCAGAAGATCGAAGACGCGGGTGAACTGTGTCCCAAGCGGATGGAGACCGTCGACGACGAGATACTCGATCTCACGCTCAAGTTCATGGACAAGGCGCGCGCGGACAAGAAGCCGTTCTTCGTCTGGCTCAATCCGACGCGCATGCACGTGGTCACGCACCTGTCGCCCAAGTACAACGGACTGCGTAACTCGGACAACAACTGGACGATCCAGGAAGCCGGGATGGCGCAACTCGACGACATCGTCGGCTCGGTGATGAAGTACCTGAAGGACAACAACCTCGAAGGCGACACCATCATTGGTTTCACCACCGACAACGGCGCCGAGAACTTCACCTGGCCCGATGGCGGCCAGACGCCTTTCGCCGGTGGCAAGGGGACGGCGCTCGAAGGTGGCTTCCGAGTACCGATGATCCTTCGCTGGCCGGGGAAAGTTCCGGCGGGCAAGGTCGAGAACAGCATCGTGTCCGGCATGGACTGGTTCCCGACCTTTGTTGCGGCGGCTGGTAATCCGAACATCACCGACGAGCTTCTCAAGGGCAAGCAACTCGGCGACAAGTCGTACAAGGTGCACCTGGACGGCTACAACCAGATGAACCTTATTACTGGCAAAGGTCCATCAGCGCGGCATGAGATCTTCTACTTCACGGAAAGCACGCTCTCCGCCGTGCGAATCGACGACTTCAAGTATCGGTTCACGGATCAGCCGCAAGGTTGGTTGGGCGGGACCATCAAGGTCGACTGGCCGATCCTGACCAATCTTCGCCTCGATCCTTACGAGCGCACGGGTATGCCCAGCGGCGCGAACGGGTCCCTCGCGTTCTACAACTGGTTCGTGTACGAATTCTGGCGCTTCCAGTTCGTGCAGCAAGAGGTAGGCAAGATCGCGCAGACCGCGATCGAGTTCCCACCGATGCAGCCGGGCGCCAGCTTCAATCTCGAAGCGGTCAAGGCACAACTCGAGAAGGCCCGGTCAGCGCACGGCCAGTAAATTTTTGTCGCGAGGTTCTACGCGCCGCGCCGTTCGCAATAATCGCGAACAGCGCGGCGAGTTTTTTTGAATGCGGTTCCGCGCTTCGATCGAATGCTCGCTACCGATATTTCGCCGCCAGCGGGTCTTCGACACCGGTCTCGGCGAAGCCCTTGCGTCGCAGGATGCACGAGTCACACGCGCCGCAGGGTGCGCCCTTGGGCGCAGGGTCGTAGCAGCTGCTGGTCAAACCGTAGTCGATGCCCAGCTCGATTCCAGCGCGAATGATCTCGGCCTTGCTCATTGCGATCAAGGGTGCATGGATTTCGAGGCGTTGCGCGCCTTCGACGCCGGCCTTGGTTGCAAGATTGGCCATGGTTTCGAATGCCGCGATGAATTCCGGACGGCAATCGGGATAGCCGGAGTAGTCGAGCGCGTTCACGCCGATAAAGATGTCACTGGCGCCGAGCGTTTCCGCCCAGGCCAACGCGAAGCTCAGGAAAATCGTGTTGCGCGCCGGAACGTATGTGATCGGGATCGATTGCGACATCGCCTCGACGCTGCGGCCCTTGGGCACGCCGAGTTCGCTGGTCAGCGCCGACCCGCCAAAGGTGCGCAGGTCGAATTCCACGATGACATGACGTCGCGCGTGCAAAGCAAGCGCGACGCGTTCGGCAGCGACGAGTTCGTACGCGTGCCGCTGACCGTAGCGAAAACTGATGGCGTAGGCGTCGAATCCCGCGCGCTGGGCAATGGCAAGTACGGTGGCGGAATCGAGTCCGCCGCTGAGCAGGACGACTGCGGGTCTGGGCGAAGGCATGCGCGGTCCGAGTTAGAATCAACCGCGACGATACCGCAATGCGGTGCCCGCCATGTACTGGCGGAAAGGTGAAACGCAGCAGGGCGGCTAAGCGCGAGTCGCGTTGGGCGCCAAGCGGCCGGCAAGGCCCATGAAGCCGAGATCCGCGGTAGCGAACTTGCCGAGGTTGGGGAAGACAGAGGCGAGGTCTTGCTGCGTCACCCCGAACCAGCTGGCCAGCGTCGCACCGTACTGATCGACCGCGGTGGTCGGCAGCCAGCGGCCCTCGCTCTCCGCGTCATTGGGTCCGGCAAGCACGAGTTGCGGATACTGTCCGTAAAACGATCCTCCCTGGACAGCGCCGCCGATGATGAAATGATGGTTGCCCCACGCGTGATCGGTGCCGCCTCCCGAAGCAGGCTGGAACGTGCGCCCGAAGTCCGAAAGGGTGAAGGTCGTCACCTGGCTTGATACACCCAGCGCAACGGTCGCATCGTAGAAGGCTTTCAGTGCCGGCGAGAGTTCCGAGAACAGGGCCTGTTGCCGGTTGATCTGATCGCCGTGGGTGTCGAAGCTGCCGAGCTGGACGAAGAAAATCTGCCGCTTCGCCCCGGTCGCGGCGCGCGCTTCGATCAGCTTGGCCACCTGATAGAGCTCGTTCGCGGTGTTGGTCTTGAGGTTCGTGAACAGCGAGGCGATCGTCGAGTTGGTGCTCGTCAGGATCGGATTGACGGTGGTCGACAGTTGCAGCGCCTGGGCTCCGATCTTGTTCGCGCCGGCGACAAAGGCGTTGCCATTCGCTTCGGAGAGCAACTGTTGCACGGCGCTCAAGCGCGCGACGGACGCGGCCGACGCCGAGTACCCGGACAGCGCGAACGAGCCGGTCGTCGGTATCGCCAATGGCGCCGTGGATGCGCCGGTGGAGAACAGCACGGTACCGCCGAGCGAAGTGACGACTGGAAACCCGGTGGCTGCGTTCTGCGCCGCCAGCTTGTCCGCAATGCGCCCGCCCCAGCCGGTTCCCGAAACGGTGTTGGAAATGGAGCTCTGCCATTGTGCCTGCTGGTCCGAATGCGAATACAGCGATTCCGGACGCACGCCCGCGGCGTACTGCGCCTTGGTGATCGGCTGGGTCAGCGTGCCGACGTTGGCCAGTATCGCCATCCGGTTCTGGTTGAACAGCGTCTGGAGTTCGTCGAGCGCGGGGTGCAGGCCGAATGGCGTACCCACATTCAGCGGCTGGATCGGCAACAGCGATGCCTGCGGCAGGTTGATGCCCGACGCCGTGGTGCGGACCGCAGCATATTGGCCATAGCCGCTGGTGTCGATGGGGATGAGCGTGTTGTTGCCGTCGTTGCCGCCGAACATGAACACGCAGACCAGCGCCTTGTAATCGGATAACGATTGCGCTTCTGCAGCGGCGACGAGATTGAGCAGGTCGAGGCGTGATGCGAGACCAAACGTGGACAGCGCACCCAGGCTGCGCAGGAAACCGCGGCGATCGATACGAGTTGTCTTCATGTTCAGCGCTCCACCTGGTATTGCGCCGACGACGCCACAAGATAGAAAGCGGTCTTGGCGCGCGAAAGCAGATTGGCATTCGTGGTGGCGGGAATGGCGTTGACTGCGGTGACGATGGAGCTGCGCATCGCTGCGCTCATCGTTCCATGCAGCATCAGCAGATTGAGCCGGTCGAGCATGGCGTTGGCGTCGGTCGCCAACGCCACTAGCGCGCTCCAATCCGGCGTCGTTCCGATCGCGCCGGGCAGCGTCGCCAGGGGAGCGATGGTTCCGAAGGCGAGCGTGTTGGTCACGTTGTATCGGTTGATTGCGGTCGTCGAGTTGGCAATCCCGAATTCGGGGGCAAGCCGCGTGGTGTCGGGGAGCTGGTAAGTCGGCGGGTAGTAGTTGAATACCGAGGGCGAGTAAAACAGCGACTGCCCAAGCTGCCCGCTCTGCTGGCCGAAGTACACGCCATCGCTTTGCGCCGCGATCGCGCGCGCGGCACCGGTCATGAACAGCACGGGTTCACGCAGCTTGCCGTAGCCCGGGTCGATCTTGACCGGTCCGCGCGCCTCCGGATCGGTGAGGATCGCATTGACGACCGCGCGCAGGTCGCCACGCACGCCAGCGCCGTTGTTGTTGAAGACCGCTGCGACACGGCTCACGTACTGTGGCGTCGGATCGCCGGTCACCAGTTTCTGGATCAGCTGCTTGCCGATGAACGGGCCGACATTGGGATGCATGAATGCGTTGTGAATCGCGGCGGTGAGGTCGGCGGTGATCGAGCCACCCGCGGGCAGCGTGACGCCATTGAGCAGTAGTTTTGCGCCGCGGTCGTGATTGGTATCGACCGGGACCATGTCGCCAAGGAAATTCTTCGGATTGTGCGTGCGCTGCGTGCCGCCGGGCAGCAACGGATACGTCCAGCCGGTGAACACGTGCGCGAATCCCTCGATCTCGTCCTGTCCATAGGATGGGATCGGCACGCCGTTGGCATCGAGTTTCGGCGTGCCGTCGAGGTTGAGCAAAACGACGCCGATGGAGAAGAGCTGGTTGAACTCGCGCGCGTAGTTTTCGTTGGGCTGGACCGTGCCCGACGGTTTGTCGTTGTTGACCATGTTCAGGTAGTCGCCCATCACCGACGACAACGTGACCCGGGTGAGAACGTCCTCGTAGTTGCCGAACGCATAGTCGAGGAATATCTGCTGGTACTTGCCCATGCCGTAGGCAACGTTCACATCGAGGCCCGACGTCACCAGGATCTGCGAGAGCGCAAACGCGACGCGCTGGCGCAGCTGATCGCTGCCGGCGAGGGCATTGGTGAAGAACGCGTTCTGCAGCAGGAACAGCGAGTAGTAGTCGCGCGCGCATTGCGGATCGGGATCGGTCGGACAGAAGGTCACGGCCTGCCCGAACGGCACGTATTTCAACGCCGGATAGGCGCTGGCCGGCGCCCCGTACTGCTCGTTGAGGAAAGCCTGCGTGCCCACAGCGACGACGTGCGCGACCTGACTGTCGATCGGGCCGAAGGTGGCCTGCTCGAGCAGGCGCACAGCATCGGCTTGTATCTGCGAAGTGGAAAGCGTCGAACACATCACGGCGCCCTGCAGAGTCGCTGTTGGTGCCATGCGCTGGTAGGCGTTCGCGTCGATGGTGTAGCGGTAATTGGCGACCACCGCTCGCGGGCCGGCGTTGTAGCTACGCAGCACTGGTGTCGTGCCCGCCCTGCATGCTCCCGCCTGGAGCGGCTCGACATAGAACGCGATGCCGTTGTAGATCCACGACGGTGACTGGGTGAACTGCGCGCACTCGGTCGGATCGGCGGTGTAGAACGACGTGATCGGGCCGATCAGGGGCTTGCCGGAAAAGCGGCACACCGGCACCGCCGCCGGATTGTCGATGGCATTCGCCCACGCGCCCCAGGTCCCCCCGGTGCGCACCCAACCCGATGTGGGCGCATCGAGCGCCGCGATCTCCGAGGGCACTGCCGTCGTGAAGTAGTTGTTGAGATAGGCGCTGTAAAACTCAACCACCGTTGCTGTGGGCTCGAGCGCGATGGCGGTCGCGGCGTGACCGGCCGCCGCGGCCAGAACCACGACTGCCAGCGCGCGTGAAATGCTCTTCGTTGCGAGAGGGTGCACGCGCCTGTCCTCCATGATGGTTCGCGCTTGCTCTGGCGTGCCCGCAAGCGTCGTATGCCGCAAATAACGCCGTCGCAGGACCGTCGTTGACGGAGCAGTTGTAACAGTTTGCTGGCCTGCGTGTAAGTCCAAAACATTCGGCAAGCCTCGAGCAAGTTGATGACAACGGCATTGCTTTTGGCAGCCTCCGGACGCCGCGAATGCAAGCGCTGGCGCGGTTCACGGACGCAATTCGGCCCACTTCTGCCATTTTACTTGCAGAATCGTATGTAAGTATCTATTTATTCTAGGTTTAATGTATTCATGCAACATGCGCGCTAAGTCTTTGTTCGCAAACCGGAATCCTGTTGACCGACCTCCGGCTTTTCCTTATAGTGGCGTACGGTGGGAAAAAGTGGGACAAAGTGGGCGCTCACATATAAGCGGCTCACGAAGGAGGGTGTTCGGTGTTTCGGGGTGTAACTCAGCTGACGCTGGACAACAAGGGGCGCCTCGCGGTCCCGGCGCGGCATCGCGAGGCGCTGGCCGGCGGCGGTGGCGGCCGCGTAGTGCTGACTGCCGACCCCGGGCACTGCCTGCTGCTCTACCCGATCGCCGAGTGGGAACCCATCCAGGCGCGCCTGATGGCGATGTCGAGTTTCAACGAACGCATACGCAGCCTGCAGCGCCTGCTGGTCGGCCACGCCGATGACATCGAACTCGACGGCGCCGGGCGCATCCTGGTTCCGCCCGAGCTGCGCCAATACGCGTCGCTCGACAAGCGCGTGATGCTGGTGGGACAGGGCAACAAGTTCGAACTCTGGGACGAGGCGAAGTGGTCGGAACTCACCGCGCAGGCGGTCGCGTTCCCCGCGGGCGGCCTGCCTTCCGAGCTCGATGGCTTTTCGCTCTGATGCCGCATGGCGAACACGTCCCGGTCCTGCTCGATGAAGCCGTGGCCGCGCTGGCGATCAAGCCTGACGGCACCTACGTCGACGGAACCTTCGGTCGCGGTGGACACAGTCGCCGCATCCTCGCAGCACTCGGTCCCGCGGGCGCACTCATTGCCATCGATCGCGATCCTTCCGCCGAAGCCGCCGCGCATTCGTGGGGCGACCCACGCTTCAGTTTTCATCGCGCGTGGTTCTCGGAGCTGCCGCAGGTGCTCGATGCCGCCGGCAAAGCGCAGGTCGACGGCGTCCTGCTCGACGTCGGCATCGCATCGCCACAGATCGACGACCCGCAGCGCGGCTTCTCGCTGCGCGGCGACGGCCCGCTCGACATGCGCATGGATCCTTCGCGCGGCGAAAGCGCCGCGGCCTGGCTTGCCCACGTATCCGAACGTGAACTGAGAGGAGTGATCGCGGATTATGGTGAAGAACGGTTTGCTCAACAGATTGCAAGAGCGATTGTTGCGGCTCGCGCGCTCGAGCCCGTCGTACGGACGCGGCAACTGGCCGCGCTCGTGGGCCAAGCCGTCGGCGCGCGCGGGCGGGGTGATTGGAGTCAGGATCCGGCCACGCGGACATTCCAGGCTATACGGATTTTCATCAATCAGGAGCTCGAGGAATTGCCGCTAGTCCTCGAACGCATCGTGCCTCGACTGCGCGCGGGCGGCCGCCTGGCGGTGATCAGTTTTCACTCGCTCGAAGATCGCCTCGTGAAGCAGTTCATGCGCAAGTGCAGTCAGCCTTTCGGCGGTGACCAGAGGATGGCGCGGCTGCCGATCGCGACGCGCGCGCTGCCGCAGCCGCCGCTCGCGCTGGTTGGCCGCGCGGTGCGCGCGAGCGATGCCGAGATCGCCGCCAACCCGCGCTCGCGCAGCGCGACGCTGCGTGTCGCCGAGCGCACCTTTGGGCCGCTGCAGTGATGGCTCGTCTGAACGTGATCCTGCTGCTGGTCCTGGTCGCGTGCGCGCTGTCGCTGGTCACTTCGCGGCACCAGTCGCGCAAGCTCTTCGTCGACCTGGAGCGCGAGCAGGCGCGCACGCGAAACTACGACATCGAATACGGCCAGTTGCAGATCGAACAATCGACCTGGGCGATGCCGACCCGCGTCGAAAAGGTCGCGCGTGAACAGTTGCGCATGCAGTTGCCAGGCGCGGGCCGGGTCGAGGTGATGGTCGAGGCGCGGCCATGAAGGCGCACGCGATCGCGCCGGTGCGGTTGCCGCAATTGCGCGCGCCGCTGGTGTTCGGGATCCTGCTGGTGCTGTTCGCAGCGCTCCTCGGCCGGTCGCTGTTCCTGCAGCGCTTCGACAACGCCTTCCTGCAGGAGCAGGGCAGCTCGCGCTACAGCCGCGACATCGAAGTGCCCGCGCACCGCGGGCGCATCGTCGACCGTTTTGGAGAACCGCTCGCGATCAGCACGCCGGTCAAGGCGGTGTGGGCCTGGCCGGAAAAAATGGACGCGACTCCTGAACAGCTGCGCGCGCTGGCGCAGGCGCTGGACATGCCGCAGGCGGCGCTCACACGCAAGCTGACCGGCGGCGGAGACTTCGTGTATCTGAAGCGTCCGGTCGCGCCCGAGGCCGCCGAGCGCATCGCCGCGCTGCAGATCAAGGGCGTGCACGACGAGACCGAATACTGGCGTTACTACCCTGGCGGCGACGTGATGAGCCAGATCCTCGGCTTCACCGGCGATCACGACATCGGCCAGGAAGGCATGGAGCTCTCGCAGCAATCGTGGCTGGGCGGCAAACCCGGCAGTCGCCGCGTCATCATCAATCGCCGCGGCGACATCGTCGAGGATGTCGCGAGCATCCGCGCGCCGCAGGAAGGGCGCGACCTCGCGCTGGCCATCGATAGCCGCCTGCAATACCTCGCGTTTCGCGAGCTCAAGGCCGCGATCGACCTCAACAAGGCGCACGCGGGCGCGATCGTCATCCTGGACGCGACCACCGGCGAAATCGTCGCGCTGGCCAACTGGCCGGCATACAACCCCAACAATCGCACCGGCGTGACGCCGAAGAAAATGCGCAATCGCGCCCTGACCGACACCTTCGAGCCGGGATCGTCGATGAAGCCGTTCGCGATCGCGTCAGCGCTGGATGCCGGCAAGGTGACGCCGTCGACGATCATCGATACCGCGCCGGGTACGCTGACCATCGGACCGGCGACGATCCACGATGCGCATCGCGAAGGCGCGCTCACCGTCGAGCAGGTGATCCAGAAGTCGTCGAACGTCGGTGCCGCGAAAGTCGCGCTGTCGCTGCCGCCGGCGACGATGTGGCAGACGCTTTCCGACGCGGGCTTCGGCACGCCTCCGCAGACAGGATTTCCCGGCGAAGTTGGCGGCCGATTGCGGCCTGCCAAGAGCTGGCGACCGATCGAGCAGGCAACGATGGCCTATGGCCACGGGATATCGGTCAACCTGGTGCAGCTCGCCCGCGCCTACACCGTGTTCGCCGGCGACGGCGAACTCAAGCCGGTGTCGCTGCTCAAGGTCGACGCGCCGGTCGCGGGCCGGCCGGTAGTCACGCCGGAAACCGCGCGCGCGGTGCGCCACATGCTGGAGATGGTGGTGCTGCCCGGCGGCACCGCACCCAAGGCGCAGGTCGCCGGATACCGTGTCGCGGGCAAGACCGGCACCGCGCACAAGCTCGACGGCAAGACCTACTCGGCGTCGCAGTACATCGCGTCTTTCGTCGGTTTCGCGCCGGTGTCGAATCCGCGGCTGATCGTCGCGGTGATGATCGACGAACCGGGCGCTGGCCAGTACTACGGTGGCGTGGTGGCGGCGCCGGTGTTCAGCAGCGTCATGGGTTCGGCATTGCGCATGCTGTCGGTGCCTACCGACGCGCCGCTCAACAACGTGGTGCTGCCGCCTGACGTCCCCGACGTCAAGGAGGAGACGTGAGCAGTGCAATCGCTGCCGATGCCGAACTCGCCGCGCTGCTCGCTCGCCTTGGCGAGCCCGTGACGCGAGTGACCTCCGACAGCCGCGCCGTGCGCGCCGGCGATGCCTTCGCCGCCTATCCTGGGACGCAGCGCGACGGCCGCGCTTACATCGGCGACGCGATCGCGCGTGGCGCCGGCGCGGTGCTCTGGGATCCGCAGGGATTCAACTGGGACCATGCCTGGCACGTGCCGCAACTGCCGCTTGAAAACCTGAAACAGCGACTCGGCGCCATAGCCGACTACGTTTACGGGCATCCGTCGCGCGAACTGTGGATGGTCGGCATCACCGGCACCAACGGCAAGACGTCGTGCGCGCACTGGATCGCCGCCGGGCTGCAGGCGTCGGGCCACCGCACTGCGGTCCTCGGCACGCTCGGCAACGGCATGCTCGGCGAGTTGCTGCCCACCGCCAACACGACCCCGGATGCGGCGCTGCTGCACGAGATGCTCGCCGACTTCAGGCGCGCCGGCGCCTACGCCGTGGTGATGGAAGTCTCTTCGCACGGCCTCGACCAGGGCCGCGTCAACGGCGTCACGTTCGAAGTCGCGCTGTTCACCAACCTGACCCGCGATCATCTCGATTATCACGCGACCATGGCCGCGTATGGCGCGGCGAAGGCCCGGCTGTTCACCGCTCCCGGCCTGCGCGTGAGCGTCATCAATGCCGATGATCCCTTCGGACGCAGCCTGCTCGATGCGGCGCGAGCCAAGGGCCGCAAGGTTCTGAGCTATGGCTTCGGTGCCGCAGATGTCGTCGGTTCGCGCATGACCAACAGCGCGGACGGCATCAGCATGAGCGTGCAAACGCCCTGGGGCAGGGGCGAGCTGCAGACGCGCCTGGTCGGCGAATTCAACGCCATGAACGTGCTCGGTGTGCTCGGCGTGCTGCTGGTCAGCGGCGTCGAGCTGGAAGCGGCGCTCGCATTTCTCGCGCAAGTCGAACCTCCGCCCGGCCGCATGCAGCGTCTGGGCGGCCGCAACGCGCCGCTGGTGGTCATCGACTACGCGCACACGCCCGACGCGTTGGAAAAAGCGCTGACTGCACTGCGTCCGACGGTCGCCCGCGAGGGCGAACTGATCTGCGTGTTCGGTTGCGGCGGCGAGCGCGATCGCGGCAAGCGCCCGGAGATGGGACGCCTGGCGGCGAAGCTCGCCGATCGTGTCGTCGTGACCAGCGACAATCCCCGCGGCGAGGATCCGGCCGCAATCGCCAGTGAAATCGTGCACGGCATTCGCGACGTCGGCAACCGCCGTTACGCGGTGGAAGACGACCGCGCGGTCGCGATCGCCACTGCGATTGCGCAGGCGGGACCGGGCGATGTCGTGCTGCTCGCCGGCAAGGGACACGAGGCGTATCAGGAACGAGCAGGTGAACGCATGTCCTTTCTCGACTACGACCACGCGGCGCGAGCGCTGGCGGCGCGGGGCGCGCAATGATGGACATGGCCACCGCCGCGGAAGCGGTCCACGGCATGTTGCGAGGCGATAACGCGTGGTTCGACGGCGTCGCCATCGACTCGCGCGTGGTACGCGCAGGCGAACTGTTCGTGGCGCTACGCGGCGAGCGCTTCGACGGGCATGACTATGTCGCGCGGGCATTCGAGCGTGGTGCGGTCGCGGCGATGGTCGCGGTGGACCGCGCTGCAGCGCTGCCAGGCAACGTGCTCGCGGTTGCCGACCCCTTGCGTGCGCTGGGCGCGCTTGCGGCGTACTGGCGGGGCAGGTTCACGCTGCCGGTGGCCGGTGTCGTCGGCAGCAACGGCAAGACGACAGTCAAGGAGATGATCGCGGCGATCCTGCGCGCGCAGTACTCGCGCGACGAGGTACACGCGACCGCCGGCAATCTCAACAACGCGATCGGCCTGCCGCTCACCATCCTCGGTTTGCGCGCCAGGCACCGCGCCGCCGTCATCGAAATCGGCATGAATCATGCCGGTGAAACCGTGGAGCTCGCCGCGATCGCGCAGCCGACCATCGCGGTGATCAACAATGCGCAGCGCGAACACCAGGAGTTCATGAAAAGCGTCGCCGACGTCGCAGCCGAGCATGCGGCACTTCTCGGCGCATTGCCGGTGGGCGGGGTGGCCGTGATCAACGCGGACGACGACTACGCGCCGTACTGGACCGAGATCGTCACACGCCGCAACGCCGAAGGCGCGATGCTCAGCGTGCGCGACTTCGGTATGCGCGCGCCGGCGGCGATCAGCGCGCGCGCCCGGATCGAGTCGTGGGGTTCGGTCATCGACGTCACCGCGCCAGAGGGTACGGCAAGCTTCGAGCTGCGCGCGCCGGGCCGCCACAACGTATCGAACGCGCTCGGAGCGCTGGCCGCCGCGACCGCGGCGGGAGCGAGCCTGGAAACCGCGGCGGCGAGCCTTGCGGCGTTCAGGCCGCTGGCGGGACGCCTGCAGACGACCGCGCTGCCCGACGGCGGCGCCGTCATCGACGATACCTACAACGCCAACCCCGATTCGGTGCGCGCCGCGATCGCGGTCCTTGCGCGCGCGAGCGCACCCAAGTGGCTCGTGTTCGGCGACATGGGCGAGGTCGGCGACGAAGGTATCGCCTTCCATCGCGAAATCGGTGCCTACGCGCGCGCCGCGGGCATCGACCGGCTGTACGGCGTCGGCGAGCTCGCGCAGCACGCCGTCAACGCGTTTGGCGCCGATGGCGAACACTTTGCCGATGTCGGGTCGCTCGCTGCGGCGCTGCGACCGGCGCCGGGCCTGACCGTGCTGGTCAAGGGTTCGCGCTTCATGCGCATGGAGCGCGTCGTCGCCGCGCTCACCGGCGCGACCGCGGAGGCGCACTGATGCTGCTCGCGCTGGCGAACTGGATCGCGACCGACGTGCGCACGTTCAACGTGTTCAGCTACATCACCTTGCGTTCGGTGCTCGCGACGATGACCGCACTGATCATTTCCTTCGCGGTCGGACCGCGCATGATACGCAAGCTGGCCGAGTACAAGATCGGACAGGCGGTGCGCGACGACGGGCCGCAGACGCACCTCACCAAGGCCGGGACGCCGACCATGGGCGGCGCGCTGATCCTGGTGTCGATCATCATCACGACGCTGCTGTGGGCCGACCTGCGCAACCGCTTCATCTGGGTGGTGCTGCTGGTCACGATCGGCTTCGGCGCGATCGGATGGGTCGACGACTATCGCAAAGTCGTGCATCGCAATCCAAAGGGCTTGTCTGCGCGTGCCAAGTTCATTTTTCAATCGCTGATCGGTCTGATCGCCGCGATCTACCTCGCCTTTTCGGTGTCGGCGCCGTCGAACACGCAATTCTTCCAGCTCTTCAACTCGTGGATTGCCAGTGGCTTCAATCTCGACCTGCCGCCCAAGGCCGACCTGATCGTGCCGTTCTTCAAGACCGTGAGCTATCCGGTGGGCGTGTGGGGCTTCATCGTGCTTTCGTACTGCGTGATCGTCGGCTCGAGCAACGCGGTCAACCTGACCGACGGGCTCGATGGCCTCGCGATCATGCCGACGGTCATGGTCGGTTCCGCGCTGGGCGTGTTCGCGTACGTGACGGGTCGCGCCGACTATTCGAACTACCTGTTCCTGCCGTACATCCCGGGCGCGGGGGAGCTGGCGGTGTTCTGCGGCGCGATGGCGGGGGCGGGACTGGGATTCCTGTGGTTCAACGCCTATCCGGCGGAAGTGTTCATGGGCGACGTCGGCGCGCTTGCGCTCGGCGCGGCGCTGGGCGCCATCGCCATCATCGTCCGCCAGGAAATCGTGCTGTTCATCATGGGCGGCGTGTTCGTGGTGGAAACGCTGTCGGTGGTGGTCCAGGTAGCGTCGTTCAAGATGACCGGCCGGCGGGTGTTTCGCATGGCGCCGATCCATCATCACTATGAATTGAAGGGGTGGAAAGAAAATCAAGTCGTGGTTCGCTTCTGGATCATCACGATGCTCCTTGTGCTGTTCGGCATTTCGACCTTGAAGCTGCGCTGATGATCGACGTCCGCGATCGCAATGTCGTCGTGTTGGGCCTGGGGGTCACGGGGTTGTCTGCCGCACGCTGGGCGGTACGCCACGGTGCGAGCGTGCGCATTGCCGACACACGCGAGCATCCGCCCGCAGCGACGCAGCTCGCGGCGGAGTTGCCGCAGGTGCCGCTGGCCTGTGGTGCGTTCGGCGCGTCGACGTTTGCCGGCGCCGACCTGATCGTCATCAGTCCAGGCATCGCCAAGGACCACCCGGCGATCGCGGCGGCCGTCGCTCGCGGCGTGGAGCTGGTCGGCGACGTCGAACTCTTCGCGCGCGCGCTGCCACCGGGTCAGAAAGTGCTGGCGATCACGGGATCCAATGGCAAGACGACGGTGGCGACGCTGACCGGAGCACTCGTTCGCGCAGCAGGGCTTTCGGTCGCAGTCGTCGGCAATATCGGAGTGCCGGTGCTCGACGTGTTGCGCGAACACGAGCAGGGTGCGCCCTGGCCGGACGTGTTCGTCATCGAACTGTCGAGCTTTCAGCTGGAAACGACGACACGGCTCAAATGCGTTGCGGCGGCGGTGCTCAACGTGAGCGAAAATCACCTGGATCGCTACGCCGGCATGGCGGCCTACACGGCGGCGAAGGCCCGCATCTTCGCCGGTGCCGGCGAGCAGGTGCTCAATCGGGACGACGCGCGGTCGATGGCGATGCGGCTGCCCGGGTCGGTGGTGCAAACCTTCGGTGCCGAAGTTCCGGAGAGCGAGCAGGAGTGGGGACTCGTCGCGCACAACGGTGCGACCTGGCTCGCCCGCGGTGGCGCGCTGCTCATCGCGACCCGCGAGCTCGCGCTGGTCGGGCGTCACAATGCGCTCAATGCGCTCGCGGCGCTGGCGCTGACGTCGCTGGTGGCAAGGATCGACGCTCGCGTACTGGCCGCGCTGGCCGCATTTCGCGGCTTGCCGCATCGGATGGAACGCATCGCCGAAATCGGCGGCGTGCTGTTCGTCAACGACTCGAAGGCAACGACGGTCGCGGCGACGCTGGCCGCACTCGACGGCCTCGACCGAGCGGCGGTGCTGATCGCCGGCGGCGATGGCAAGGGCCAGGATTTTTCGCCCCTGCGAGCGGCCGTGGCCACGCATTGCCGCGCGGTGGTGCTCATCGGACGCGACGCGCCCGCGCTTGCAGCGGTGCTCGCCGGCCTCGAGGTGCCCATCGAAAGCGCACACACGCTGGAGCCGGCGATCGCGCGCGCCATCGCCCGGGCGCGCACCGGGGACGCAGTGCTGTTGTCGCCCGCCTGTGCGAGCCTCGACCAGTTCCGCGATTACACCGAGCGCGGCGACCGATTCCGGGCCGCGGTCGCAGCCCACGCTGCGGAGGCGGCGCATGCCTAGGGACGGCATCCTGCGCTCCGGTTTTCCGCGCCTGTCGTCGTTGGCGGCGAGTCCGCGCGAAGCCCGTGCCATGCTGGTCTACGACGTGACGCTGACCTGGGCCGCACTGCTGTTGCTCGCGATCGGCCTGATCATGGTGTATTCGGCCTCGATCGCGACTGCGGAAGCGTCGAGCTATACCGGCTACCGTCCCTGGTACTTCCTCGCGCGGCACTCGCTCTTCGTCGCCGTCGGCCTGGTCGCGGCACTCGTCGCCTGCCAGATTCCCGTGAAGATCTGGCAGCGCCTCGCGCCGTACCTGTTCGTCGCCGGCGCTGTATTGCTGGTCGCGGTGCTCGTGCCCGGCATCGGCAAAGCGGTCAACGGCAGCAAGCGCTGGCTGTCGCTGGTGGTCGTCAACGTGCAGCCCTCCGAATTCATGAAATTGTTCGTGGTGCTATATGCCGCGAGCTATGCGGTGCGCAAGGCCGACTTTCTGCATGCGGCGCAACCGTTGCGCCAGACCATGGTTCGCGGATTTCTGCCGCTGCTCGCGGTGATGATCGTCATCGGCACGCTGCTGCTGCGCGAGCCCGACTTCGGTGCCTGCGTGGTGATCATCGCCATCGCCTTCGGCATCCTGTTCCTGGGCGGTCTCGACTGGCGCCTGCTCATCGGACTGGGGCTGCTGCTGCCGGTGGCGCTGTGGCTGCTGATCTGGATCGCGCCGTACCGGCTGCAGCGCTTTACCGGCTTCCGCGATCCGTGGGCGGATCCCCTCGGCAAGGGTTATCAGCTGTCGCACTCGCTGATCGCCTTCGGACGCGGCGAATGGTTCGGCGTCGGCCTGGGCGCCAGCGTCGAGAAACTGCTCTACCTGCCGGAAGCGCACACCGATTTCCTGCTTGCGGTGATCGCCGAAGAACTCGGTTTCGTCGGCGTGGCGGCGGTGATCCTGCTCTTCGCGTGGGTGTTTGTTCGCGCCTATGCGATCGGACGCCAGGCGGCGCGCCTCGAACGGCCTTTCGCGGCGCTGGTGGCGCACGGCATCGGAATCTGGCTGGGCGTGCAGGCATTCATCAACATCGGCGTGAACATGGGTGTGCTGCCGACCAAGGGACTCACCCTGCCGCTGCTGTCTTTCGGCGGCAGCGGCATCGTGGTCAATTGCATCGCCATCGCAATACTGCTGCGAGTCGATTACGAAAATCGGCGCTTGCTCAGGGGATTCACGGTATGAGCGGCGTCGTGATGATCACTACCGGCGGCACTGGGGGCCACATCTTTCCCGGACTCGCGGTGGCGACCGAACTGATCGCGCGAGGCTGGCGTGTTTTCTGGCTCGGCACGCGTGACGGCATGGAAGCGCGGATCGTGCCCGGGCACAAGGTCGAGTTCGAGGCGATCGACTTCGGCAGCGTGCGCGGCAAGGGATGGCTGCGCTTCGTGCTCGGCCCCTTCGCGATCATCTCGGCGTGCTGGCAGGCGTTGCGCGTGATCCGGCGTCGCCGCCCTGACGTGGTGGTCGGATTCGGGGGCTTCGTGTCCTTTCCCGGCGGATTAATGGCGGTCGCGCGCGACGTGCCACTGGTAATACACAACCTCGACGCGAAGCCAGGCCTGGCCAATCGCATCCTGCGCTACGGCGCCGATCGGGTGCTCACCGGATTTCCGAATACCTTCGGCGCCGGGAGCGATCGCAAGGTCACCTGGGTCGGCAATCCGCTGCGCGCGGACATCATCGCGATCGCGCCGCCCGAGCAGCGTTTCGTCGGCCGCAGCGGCGCGCTCAGGCTGCTCGTGGTCGGCGGCAGCCTGGGCGCGCTGGCGCTCAACGAACGCGTGCCGCTCGCGCTGGCTTTGCTCGCGGCGGGTGAGCGCCCGCGCGTGACCCATCAGGCGGGCGAGAAGCACATTGCCGCGCTGCGCGCCGGATACCTCGACGCCGGTGTCGATGCCGAGTGCGTCGCCTTCATCGACAACATGGCGCAGCGCTACGCCGAAGCCGACGTCGTCATCTGCCGCTCGGGCGCCACCACCGTGGCGGAGCTTGCGGCTGTGGGCATCGGCAGCGTGCTGGTGCCGTTTCCCCACGCGGCCGACGATCACCAGGTCGACAATGCGCGGGTCCTTGCCGATTGCGACGCTGCGGAACTGATCCTGCAGAACGAATTGACGCCGGATCGGCTTGCGGCGTGGTTGCGCGCGGCGACGCGCGAACGCCTGCTGGCGATGGCGACGGCCGCGCGCAAGCTGCGCAAAGCCGACGCGACGCAACGCGTCGCCGACACATGCATTGCAGTAGCGCAGATGCGATGAAGCACAAGGTCAAACGCGTGCACTTCGTCGGCATCGGTGGTTCCGGGATGAGCGGCATCGCCGAAGTATTGTTGACGCAGGGCTATCAGGTCAGTGGCTCGGACCTTACCGCCACCGCGACCACGCGACGGCTGACCGGCCTCGGCGCGCGCATCGCCGCGGGGCACGCCGCCGGCAACATCGCCGGCGCCGATGTCGTCGTCGTGTCGACCGCGGTCGCGTCCGACAATCCCGAAGTCGTTGCGGCGCGCGAGGCGGGCATACCGGTGGTTCCGCGCGCGCTGATGCTCGCCGAGCTGATGCGTCTCAAACAGGGTATTGCCGTCGCGGGAACGCACGGCAAGACGACCACGACCAGCCTCATCGCCAGCGTGCTGGCCGAAGGCGGGCTCGATCCGACCTTCGTGATCGGCGGCAAGCTGGTGTCCGCCGATGCCAACGCGCGGCTGGGCACCGGCGAGTTCCTGGTCGCCGAGGCCGATGAGTCCGACGCGTCGTTCCTGGTCCTGCAACCGGTACTGGCGGTGATCACCAATATCGATGCCGATCACATGGAGACCTACGGCCACGATTTCGCGCGGCTCAAGGAGGCGTTTCTCAACTTCGCGCAACGGCTGCCCTTCTACGGTGTTGCCGTGCTGTGCGTCGACGACGCGAACATCCGCGACATCGTGCCTTCGATCACCAAGCCGATCGTCACCTACGGCATCGCCGAGGACGCGCAACTGCGCGCGACCTCAGTCGAGCACGACGGAGGGCGCATGCGCTTTGTCGCCGTCAGCGCGTCGACGCCGCCGCTTCCCGTCGTGCTCAATCTGGCCGGCGTGCACAACGTGCAGAACGCGCTCGCCGCGATCGCGGTTGGCCGCGAGGTCGGCGTTGGCGACCCGGCGATTGCTCGCGCGCTCGCCGAGTTCAAGGGCGTGGGGCGCAGGTTCCAGCGCTTTGGCGAGATCGCTATTGCCGGCGGTGGCGCATACACCCTGATCGACGATTACGGCCATCACCCCGCGGAGATGGCGGCCACGCTGGCGGCGACGCGCGGCAGTTTCCCCGGACGCCGGCTGGTGCTGGTGTTCCAGCCGCACCGCTACACCCGCACGCGCGACCTTTTCGAGGACTTCGTAGGCGTTCTGGCGACGGTCGACATGGTTCTGCTAACCGAGGTCTATCCCGCCGGCGAAGCGCCGATCGTTGCGGCCGACGGCCGCGCGCTGGCGCGCGCCCTGCGCGTCAGCGGCAAGGTCGAGCCGATCTTCGTCGACGACGTGGCCGAACTGCCAGCCGCGATCCGCGCGGTCGTCAAAGGCGGCGATGTCGTGCTGACCATGGGCGCCGGTTCCATCGGACAAGTGGCGCCGACGCTCGCGGCGACACCATGATGATGACCGAGCCGCTCCACTTCGCCGGCCTGCGCGGTACGCTGCGCCGGAATGCTGCGCTCGCCAAGCACACCAGCTGGCGCTGCGGCGGCATTGCCGACCTGGTTTACGTTCCTGCCGATCGCGACGACCTCGGTGTCTTTGTGCGGCAACTCGCACCGGACGTGCCGATCATCGCCATCGGCCTGGGCAGCAACCTGCTGGTGCGCGACGGTGGCGTGCGCGGCGCGGTCGTTCTGTTGCACAACCCGGGCGGCGTAGTGGCGGTCGCGGACGGTGTGATCTACGTCGATGCCGGCGTCGCGAGCCCCAAGCTCGCGCGTTTCGCGGCCGTGCACGGCTGTGCCGAGGCCGAATTTCTCGCTGGCGTTCCGGGCACCATCGGCGGCGCGCTGGCGATGAACGCCGGCTGTTACGGCGGCGAGACGTGGAAGTACGTTGTGCGCGTCGAGGTATTGCTGCGCAGCGGCGACTTCGTCGTGCGCACGCCTGCCGCCTATCGCATCGGCTATCGCAGCGTGCGGCGCGCCGATGGGACGGCGCCGGACGGCATTTTCACTGCCGCGTGGTTCAGCTTTCCGCAAGGCGACACGACGCATGCACGCGCGCGCATCAAGGAGCTGCTGTGCAAGCGCATTGCCACGCAGCCGCTCAGCCTGCCCAACGCCGGAAGCGTGTTTCGCAATCCCGAAGGCGACCATGCGGCGCGACTGATCGAGCAGTGCGGCTTGAAAGGATTTTCGATCGGCGGCGCGCGGGTGTCGGAAAAGCACGCCAATTTCATCGTCAATCCGGAAGGCAAGGCGAAGGCCGCCGACATCGAGGCACTGATCGAACACGTGCGCCGGGTTGTCGCCGAAAAAACCGGTGTCCAGCTCGAACCCGAAGTGCGGATCGTCGGGGAGCGCGCGCCTTGAGCGAATTCGGAAAGGTTGCGGTACTCATGGGCGGCCCGAGCGCCGAGCGCGAGATTTCGCTGCTGTCCGGGAACGCCGTGCTTGGCGCCCTCAAGAGCAAGGGTATCGACGCGCACGCCTACGATCCCGCCGAGCGCCCGGTCTACGACCTCAAGCGTGAAGGCTACGAGCGCGTATTCATCGCGCTTCACGGCCGCTTTGGAGAGGACGGGACGGTGCAGGGCGCGCTCGAAGTGCTCGGCATTCCGTATACCGGCAGCGGTGTGATGGCCTCGGCGCTGGCGATGGACAAGTGGCGCACCAAGCTGGTCTGGCTCGCCAGCAACATTCCCACGCCGCGCTACCGTGTCGTCGACGCACGCACCGACTGGTGGTCGGTGGTCGCCGAGCTGGGGCTGCCGCTGATCGTCAAGCCGGCGCGCGAAGGTTCGACCATCGGCATCACCCGCGTATTGAAAGTCGATCACGATGAACTCGCGGTCGCGTATCGAACCGCTGCCGAACACGACGACCTGGTCATCGTCGAGGAATTCGTCACCGGCAGCGAGTTGACCGCGTCGATATTGGGCGAGCGCGCGCTGCCGCTGATCCGCATCGAGGCGCCGAACGGCAACTACGACTATCACAGCAAATACTTTTCCGATGAGACGCGCTATTTCTGTCCCTGCGGCATCGACGCGGCGGTGGAACAGGCGATTCGCGAGCAGGCGCTGGACGCGTTCCGGCTCATCGGCTGCGCGGGCTGGGGACGCCTTGACCTGATCCTCATGCCGGATGGGCAGTGGACCTTCCTCGAGGTCAACACGTCGCCGGGCATGACCGCTCACAGTCTCGTGCCGATGGCCGCGAAGCAGGCCGGCATGCCCTTTGCGGAGCTCTGCGTCGAGATCCTGAGAGGCGCCCATGTGGGATAGTCCGCGCCAGCTCAATGCCGTCGCGCTGATCGTCGCCGTCGCCGCGCTCTCGGTGCTAGCGTGGGCGGGAGGGAGCTGGGCGGTGCGCCAGCCGGTGTTCGCGTTCCAGGAAGTGGTGATCCGCGGACCGCTGACGATGGCCAATCCGGCGCATCTCGAGGCGGTGGTGCGCGAGGAACTCAAGGGCACCTTTTTCACCATGCGGCTCGCCGACGCCCGCAATGCGCTCGCCCGCGTGCCGTGGGTGCGCAACATCGCGCTGCGCCGCGCCTGGCCGCGACGGCTCGAGGTGACCGTCAGCGAGCACGAGCCGCTGGCGCGCTGGAACGACAGCGCGCTCGTCGATGTGCAGGGCGACACCTTTGCCGCCGACTACGACGGCGACCTGCCGCAATTCAACGGTCCGGAAGGCACATCGCGCCAAGTCGCGCAGCGCTTCGGGGAATTCGGCGACACGCTCAAGCCGACGGGACTGTCGCTGGGAGAGATTCGGCTCTCGGAGCGCGGCGGCTGGGAACTGAAGACCGTGGGCGAGCGGCCGCTGACGCTGGAGCTGGGTCGCGTCGAGCCGATGGCGCGGCTCGAGCGCTTCGTCGCTTATTACCCGACGACGGTGGCACGCCTGCAACGCGCCGGCACGCGCATCGAGCAGGTCGACCTTCGCTATCGCAACGGCTTCGCGGCTCGCGTGCCGGATTTCAGGGAAGCGACGGCGAAGAAGCCGGTCGCGGATCCGCTTCGGAACAAGCACTAGGGGAAAGCGCGCATGGTCAAGGAAGCCAAGAATCTCATCGTCGGACTCGATGTCGGCACGTCGAAGATCGTCGCGATCGTCGCCGAAATCACGCCCGACAAACGGCTCAACATCATCGGCCTGGGAACGCAGCCCTCGCGCGGCTTGAAGAAGGGCGTCGTGGTCAACATCGAGGCGACGATGGCGTCGATCCAGCGCGTGCTGGAGGAGGCCGAGCTGATGGCCGATTGCGCCATCACCGAGGTGTACACCGGCATCGCCGGCAGTCACATCCGGAGCCTGAATTCCAGCGGCATGGTGGCGATCAAGGAAAAGGAAGTCACCCAGGCCGACATCGATCGCGTCATCGAAACGGCGAAAGCCATCGCCATCCCGAACGACCAGCAGGTGCTGCACATCGTGCCGCAGGAATTCATCGTCGACGGGCAGGAGGACGTCCGCGAACCGCTGGGCATGAGCGGAGTACGGCTGGAAGTCAAGGTCCACATCGTGACCGGCGCGGTGTCCGCGGTCGAGAACATCACCAAGTGCGTGCGCCGCTGCGGCCTCGAGGTGCGCGACGTGATGCTGCAGCCGCTCGCGTCCGCACTGGCGGTGTTGAACGACGACGAAAAGGAACTCGGCGTCTGCCTGATGGACATCGGCGGCGGTACGACCGACCTGGCCGTATTCACCGGCGGCGCGATCCGCCACACCGCGGTCATCCCGATCGCCGGCGACCAGGTGACCAACGACATCGCGATGACGCTGCGCACGCCGACCAAGGAAGCCGAGGAACTGAAGGTGCGCTACGGCTGCGCGTTGCGCCAGCTTGCCGACCCCAACGACATCATCGAAGTGCCCGGCGTCGGCGAGCGTGGGCCGCGCAAGCTTTCGCGCCAGATGCTCGCCGAGGTCATCGAGCCGCGCATCGAAGAGCTCTACACGCTCGCGCAAGCCGAGTTGCGGCGCAGCGGACTCGAGGAACTGTTGTCGTCCGGAATTGTGCTGACCGGCGGCACGGCGATGCTCGCAGGCATGGTCGAGCTCGGCGAAGAAGTTTTTCATCTACCGGTGCGTATCGGCGTGCCGGCATACACCGGGGGTCTGGCCGATGTCGTGCGCAGTCCCCGCTACGCGACCGCGGTGGGTTTGCTGCAGGACGGGCGCGAACAATTTCTGCGCGCGGAACTCGCGCGCGAACAGGGAAAGGGTTTGGGCAATGTGGGCGGAAGAATGAAGCAATGGTTCAAGGCAAATTTCTGAATGCGGGTCCATTCGACAGACACAGGCATCGGCAACAGTTACATACAGCAGCAATAACATCCAGACAGGAAAAGGAGCACATCATGTTCGAAATCATCGATCCAGCCGCGCAGGAAGCCGTCATCAAGGTCATCGGAGTAGGCGGCTGTGGCGGCAATGCAGTTGAGCACATGATCACCAGGGGACTAGCCGGCGTCGAATTCATCGCCGCCAATACCGACGCACAGGCGCTCAAGCGCTCCAACGCGCGCACCCAGTTGCAGTTGGGCAGCAGCCTGACGCGTGGACTGGGCGCGGGCGCACGTCCGGAAATCGGCCGCGACGCGGCGATGGAGGACCGCGAGCGCATCGCCGAAGCCATCGACGGTTGCGACATGGTGTTCATCACCGCGGGCATGGGGGGAGGCACCGGCACCGGCGCCGCGCCCGTGGTCGCTCAGGTGGCCAAGGACAAGGGCATCCTGACGGTCGCGGTGGTGACCCGGCCGTTCCTGTTCGAAGGCAAGCGGCAGAAGGTTGCCGAAGCCGGGATCGAGGAACTCAAGAAGATCGTCGATTCGCTGATCATCATTCCCAACGAGAAGCTGATGCAGGTGCTGGGCGAGGACGTATCGGTGCTCGACGCCTACGCCAAGGCGAACGACGTGCTGCACAGCGCGGTATCGGGCATTGCCGAGGTCATCAACAACCCGGGACTGGTCAATGTCGATTTCGCCGACGTGCGCACCGTGATGTCCGAAGTGGGCATGGCGATGATGGGGTCCGCGACCTGCGACGGACCGGATCGCGCGCATCTGGCGGCCGAGCGCGCCGTCGCCAGCCCGCTGCTCGAAGAAGTGAACCTGTCCGGCGCGCGCGGCGTGCTGGTGAACATCACCGCGTCGTCGACCCTGAAGATGAAGGAGTATCACGAGGTCATGAACACCATCAAGGCGTTCACCGCGCCCGATGCGATGGTGATCATCGGCACGGTGATCGACGACGCGATGGGCGACGAACTGCGTGTGACGATGATCGCGACCGGACTCGGCGGCGGCGCCGCGAAGGCCCGTCAACCGCGCCTGGAAGTCGTCGAGCAGGTCATCGAGCGCACCGGCACCGACAACGTCGGCGTGCAGATCGAGCATATCGACTACGACAGCCTCGACAAGACGCCTGCGGTCGTGCGCCGCGGCCGCACCGCGACGCCGGCCAGCAGCGCGGGATTCGATGCGTCGAACATTCCGGCCTTCCTGCGCAAGCAGGCCGACTGATGCGCGGGAGACCTGCGATGGCCCATGAAAGCTTGGAGCCGGGTGCAGACAAGCGCCCGGCATCGTGCTATGCTGTTACACTTAACTCGTTGAACCAGAACGCGATTAGGTGCAACATCGCGTCATTGGCGCCAACGCCGCAGGGACGGGAATCCGGGACGCCATGTTAAAGCAGCGCACGCTCAAGACCTTGATCAAGACGACGGGCGTCGGCTTGCACACGGGTGCGCGCGTCGAACTGACACTGCGCCCGGCGACGGTAGACACCGGCATCGTCTTTCACCGCATCGACCTGCCGCAGGCGGTCGCGCTGCCGGCCGACGCGCGCATCGTTGGCGATACGCGCTTGTCCTCGTCGCTGGAAAAGGATGGCGCCAAGGTATCGACCGTCGAGCACCTGATGTCGGCGCTGGCCGGGCTCGGGATCGACAACCTGCACGTCGACGTCGCCGGCCCCGAACTGCCGATCATGGATGGCAGCGCGGGTCCGTTCGTGTTCCTGCTGCAGTCGGCAGGCATCGTCGAGCAGTCGGCACCCAAGCGCTATCTGCGCATCAAGGCGCCGGTCGAGGTCCAGCATGGCGACAAGTGGGCGCGGTTCGAGCCGCACCATGGATTCGTGCTCGACTTCACCATCGATTTCCCGCATCCGGTGTTCGGATCGGAGAGCCGCCGCGTCGTCATCGATTTCGCCGAGCATTCGTACACCAAGGAAGTCAGCAGGGCGCGCACCTTCGCGTTCATGCAGGACGTGGAGAACATGCGTGCCGCGGGCCTGGCGCTGGGCGGCAGCCTGCAAAACGCCATCGTGCTCGACGAAACGCGCATCCTGAACAGTGAAGGCCTGCGCTACGACAACGAGTTCGCCAAGCACAAGGTGCTCGACGCCATCGGCGACCTCTATCTGCTGGGCCATCCGCTGATCGGCAAGTACACCGCGTTCAAGTCCGGTCACGCGCTCAACAATGCGCTGTCGCGCGCGCTGCTGGCCCGGCAGGACGCGTGGGAACTGGTCAGCTTCGATGCGCCAGCCGACGTGCCCAGTGCGTTCCAGTCCTGGCAGATGCGTCCACAGCCGGCATAAGCCGCTGGCGCCGTGATCGTCGTCCGGGTGTTGTTGCTGGTGGCGCTGGCGTTTGTCGCCGGCGCGCTGGCGATGTACGTGATCCGGCGCGATCGACGCTACCTGCGTTTCATCGGCCAGGTTGCCACCTACACCGTTGCGCTATTGCTTGCTGTCTTTGTCTACTACGCGGTGCGCCGGCTGTTCGTCTATCTCTGAGGCCGGTTCGCGGGCACGCGCCGCAAGCCGCGCCAGCGCGGCAGCAAGTGGCGAATCGCCGAGTTCGACGGCGAGAGCCTCCAGCGTCGCGGCGGACGACTTATCTATCTGTTTTATTGCGGGTTTGCGCGCAGGTCGGGCGGCGGGCCGGGCTTGCACCCGCACCCGTATTCCAGTAAATTCGGTCCCTTCCTGCAGCAGGGCGCGCAGCAAGTCCGGCGTGCGCTGACGCAGGAGCGCGGCGGCCGCGCCACTGGTCGCCATGAGCGCAAGTTCTGGCGGACGGCCGTCGGCGACGGTCACTTGGGCCGCCAGCGAAGGAGGAAGCGCCCGCTTGACGCGCGCTTCGAGAGCAAGCTCATGCTGTCTGCGCTTGAGCAGTTCGGCAACGGCCGTTTCACCGGTCAGGATCTGCTGGAGACGCCGCATGGACATCGATATCGAGCAAGCCTGTGCGCGAAGGTGCGCGGACCGGCCAAGGCAGGGGGCCTTCATTTGAACATAATCCTCGTTTCCGATGCTACGGCCCGGGTCCGCACCCTGACCCTCGATTGGCGCCACTGGACGCTCGGCTGCATTTCGGTGCTTGCCCTGTTCCTGTGTTTCACCCTGATGTTCAATTACGTGACCCTGCGCTACGCCGCGTCGATCAACCATCCGCTGCTGCAGGCGATCATGCTTGCCGACCAGCGCCAGGAAGCGCAGAAGACGCAGGAAGTCGTCCAGGGCCACATGAATGCGATGGCGGTCAAGCTGGGCGAACTGCAGGCGCAAATGCTGCGCATCGATGGCCTGGGCGAGCGCCTGGCGAAACTGGCGGGCCTCAAGCCGCAGGAATTACCGCCGCCCATGGAGCCTGGCGCCGCGCCGGGCCGTGGCGGTCCGGCGCCGACGCTGCACAGCGATCTCTCGGTGCAGGAATTCACGACCATGCTCGGCGCGCTGTCGCGCGAGGTCGAGCAGCGTTCCGATCAACTGGGTGTGCTCGAGGCGCTGCTGGTCTCGAGTTCGGCCAGCCGCAAATTCCTGCCGTCGCTGCTGCCGATCGAGGACGGCTGGTATTCGTCCAACTTCGGTTGGCGCATCGACCCCTTTTCGGGCCAGAAAAGCTTCCACGAAGGCATCGATTTTCCCTCCGAGGTCGGCACTCCAATCGTCGCCGCGGCCAGTGGCAAGGTCATCTACGCGGACGTGCATCCCGCCTATGGTAAAATGGTCGAAATCGATCACGGCAACGGTCTGATCAGTCGTTATGCGCATTCCTCGATGTTGTTCGTCAAGGAAGGCGACCTGGTCGTGCGTGGCCAGCGGATCGCGAGCGTCGGCACGACGGGCCGATCGACCGGGCCGCACCTGCACTTCGAAGTTCGTTTGAACGGCGTGCCGCAGAATCCGGCGCGATTCCTGCAGGCGGCCAACTAGCATCCAGCGGGTCCCGGCGCAGGGCGGTCGGACAAGTGAAGGGGTGAGGCGGTCCTCACCCCTTGTTTTTTCGGCCGTCGAGGCCAGCTAGCAACCCTATGATTCCCAATATCCTCACCAAGATCTTCGGCAGCCGCAACGAACGGCTGCTCAAGCAATACTCGCAGGAAGTCCGCCGGATCAACGCGCTGGAAGCCGAGTTTGCCGCCCTGTCCGACGCCGAGCTCCGGGCAAAGACCGACGCCTTCAAAGCGCGCGTCGGCAATGGCGAGGAGCTCGACGCGTTGTTGCCCGAGGCGTTCGCCGTCGTCCGCGAGGCCGGCAAGCGCACGCTGCAGATGCGCCACTTCGACATGCAATTGCTCGGCGGCATGGCACTGCATCACGGCAAGATCGCCGAAATGCGCACCGGCGAGGGCAAGACACTGGTCGCGACGCTGCCAGCCTACCTCAATGCGCTGACCGGCAACGGCGTGCACATCGTCACGGTCAACGACTACCTCGCCAAGCGCGACGCCGACTGGATGGGCCGCATCTATCGCTTCCTGGGCCTGTCGGTCGGCGTGAACCTGTCGCAGATGAGCCACGACGAAAAGCAGCTCGCCTACGCTGCCGACATCACCTACGGCACCAACAACGAGTTCGGCTTCGACTACCTTCGCGACAACATGGTGTTCCAGGAATCGGAACGCGTGCAGCGGCCGCTGAGCTACGCCATCGTCGACGAGGTCGACTCGATCCTGATCGACGAGGCGCGCACTCCGCTGATCATCTCCGGCCAGGCCGACGACAACGTCGATCTGTACTACCGGTTGAACGAACTCGCCCCGAAGCTCACCCGCCAGACCGAAGAAGCCGGCAGCGGCGACTACTGGGTCGATGAAAAGGCGCATCAGGTGCTGCTGTCGGAAGCCGGTCACGAGCACGCCGAAGGCATCCTCCTCCAGGCCGGCCTGCTGCCTCCCGCGAGCAGCCTGTACGACGCGCACAACATTTCGCTGATGCACCACCTCTACGCGGCGCTGCGCGCGCATGCGCTGTTCCATCGCGACCAGCACTACGTGGTGCAGAACGGCGAGGTCATCATCGTCGACGAGTTCACCGGGCGCCTGATGGCGGGCCGGCGCTGGTCGGACGGCCTGCACCAGGCGGTCGAGGCCAAGGAAGGCGTGCCGATCCAGCGCGAGAACCAGACGCTGGCCTCGATCACCTTCCAGAACTACTTCCGCATGTATACCAAGCTCGCGGGCATGACCGGCACCGCGGATACCGAAGCCTTCGAATTCCAGCAGATCTACCATCTCGAGACGGTGGTCATCCCGACCAACCAGCCGATGATCCGCAGGGACGAGAACGACCTGGTGTTCCGCACCTTCAAGGAAAAGGTCGAGGCGGTCATCGCCGACATCAAGGACTGCTACACGCGCGGACAACCGGTGCTGGTCGGCACGACGTCGATCGAGAACTCGGAACTTCTCTCGGGTTATCTGGAGAAGGAAAAGCTGCCGCACCAGGTGCTCAATGCCAAGCAGCACGCGCGCGAGGCCGAAATCGTCGCGCAGGCGGGCCAGCTCAAGGCGATCACCATCGCCACCAACATGGCCGGCCGCGGCACCGACATCGTGCTCGGCGGCGCCATCGAGCCGCAGATCCTTGTCCTGCGCGAAGACGAGGCGCTGTCGCAGACCGAAAAGGACCTGCAGATCGGCAAGATGCGCAGCGCCTGGCAGGTGCGCGCACGAGCAGGTCGTTGCCGCCGGCGGCCTGCACATCATCGGCACCGAGCGGCACGAATCGCGGCGCATCGACAACCAGCTGCGCGGACGTTCGGGGCGCCAGGGTGACCCGGGCTCGTCGCGCTTCTACCTCTCGCTCGAGGATCCGTTGCTGCGCATTTTCGGCGGCGAGCGGCTGTCGGCGATCATGCAGCGCCTGAAGATGCCCGACGGCGAGCCGATCGAGCATCCGATCGTCAATCGCTCGATCGCCAAGGCGCAGAACCGGGTCGAGTCGCGCAACTTCGACATCCGCAAGCAGCTGCTCGAATACGACGACGTCGCCAACGACCAGCGCCGCGTGATCTACCAGCAACGCAACGAATTGCTCGAGACCACCGACATCTCCGAGACCATACGCAACATGATCGCCGGACAGGTCGAGGACACGGCGCGCATGTACGTCCCGCCCGAGTCGGTCGAGGAACAGTGGGACGTGCCGGCGCTGGAGACTTCGCTCGCCGCCGAATACCAGCTGCAGGCGCCGGTCGCGGAATGGCTCAAGGCCGAACCCGAACTCGCCGACGACGCGCTTCGCGACCGCGCGCGGGCGCTGGCCGTAAGCCAGTACGAATCGAAGGTCGAGCTGGTTGGCCCCGAGATGTTCCACCAGTTCGAGCGCAACCTGATGCTGACCACGCTCGACGGTCAGTGGCGCGAGCACCTTGCGGCGCTCGATCACCTGCGACAGGGCATCCATCTGCGCGGCTATGCGCAGAAGAATCCCAAGCAGGAATACAAGCGCGAGTCCTTCGAGCTTTTTTCCGACATGCTCGATCGCATCAAGCACGAGGTGGTCAAGATCGTGCTCACCGTACAGGTACGGTCGGAACAGGACGTGAAAGCGGTCGAGGAGGCGCCGGCGGTGTCGAACGTGCGCTACCAGCACGCCGACTACGACGAGGCGCTGGCGGCGAAGGCCGACGATCCTCCACCCGCGACCGCGCCACCGCCGTTCCAGCGCGCCGGCCAGAAGGTCGGCCGCAACGATCCGTGCCCCTGCGGATCGGGCAAGAAGTACAAGCAGTGCCATGGGAAGATCTAGGAAGCTCTTCCCCGATGCCGGTCAACTACACACCGCCCACGCCTGACGCGCTGCTGCCGGTGGCGGGTGCCGAACTCGGCACGGCCGCGGCGGGCATCAAGAAGTGGACGCGCGATGACGTCGTGCTCATTGCGCTGGCGGAGGGCGCGCACGCGGCCGGAGTTTTTACCCAGAATCGCTTCTGCGCGGCGCCAGTGGTCGTATGCCGCGAACACCTGTCGCTCGATGGCGAGACGCGCGCGTTGGTCATCAATGCCGGCAACGCCAACGCCGGTACCGGAGTACCTGGACTTGCCGATGCGCGTGCGACCTGCGCCGCCGTCGCGCAATTGCTCGGCTGCCGCCCCGACGAAGTCCTGCCATTCTCGACCGGCGTCATCATGGAGCCACTGCCGGTGGACAAGATCGTCGCTGCGTTGCCGCGGGCGCGCGACGCGCTTTCACCGCGCGGCTGGCACGCCGCCGTGAGCGGGATCATGACGACCGATACCGTTCCCAAGGCCGCGTCGCGGCGCATCGCCATCGATGGCGTCAACGTGACTGTCACCGGGATGGCCAAGGGCGCCGGGATGATCGCGCCGAACATGGCCACGATGCTCGGTTTCGTCGTCACCGACGCGCCGCTGGCGGCAGGGTTGCTGCGCGAACTCGTTGGCGAGCTTGCCGACGCATCGTTCAATCGCATCACCATCGACGGCGATACGTCGACCAACGACAGCTTTGTCCTCGTCGCGACCGGCAAGTCGTCGCTGGCACCGATCGTCAGCGTCGGTGATATCCGATATCCGGCAGTGCGCGCGGCGCTGGAAGCCGTGGCGCAGGAACTCGCGCAGGCGATCGTGCGCGACGGCGAGGGCGCGACCAAGTTCATCGCGATCACCGTCGAAGGCGGACGCACCGAAGACGAATGCAATCTGGTCGCGCGAGCGATTGCCAATTCGCCGTTGGTCAAGACGGCTTTCTTCGCGTCCGATCCCAATCTCGGACGCATCGTTTGCGCCATCGGCAACGCGGCCATTCCCGATCTCGATCCGGCACTGGTCTCGTTCTGGCTCGACGAGACGCTGGTGGTCGCCGATGGCGGACGCGCGCCATCGTATCGCGAGGAGGACGGACAGCGCGCGCTGGCCAAGGCCGAGATCGCGGTGCGTGTCGCGCTCGGTCGCGGCGGCGTGGCCACCACGGTGTGGACCTGCGACCTGTCGCACGAATACGTCAGCATCAACGCCGACTATCGCAGCTGAACGCACGTCCTGCCATGAAGGATCCGGACATCGCCACTGATCGAGCATCAACGCCCACGATGGCAACTGAACCAGCCGCGCCATGAAGGATCCGGACATCGCCCGCCTGATCGAACGCGCCGAAGCAGTGCTGACGCGCCTCGAAGCCGTGCTGCCCGCGGCGCTGCCTGCGCCCGACTGGCGCGCGCGCGCATTTCGCTGGCGAAAGCGCGCCGGCCGCGGCTACCTGCAATCGATCGCGCACCCGCACACGATCAAACTCGACAGCCTGGTGGCCATCTCGGAACAGAAAAAGGCAATCGACGAGAATACGCGCCAGTTTCTCGCAGGATTGCCGGCGAACAACGTGTTGCTCACCGGTTCGCGCGGTACCGGCAAGTCGTCACTGGTCAAAGCGATGCTGGGGAAGTACGGCGCAAAGGGATTGCGGCTGATCGAAGTCGACAAGAGCGACCTGGTCGACCTGCCCGACATCGTCGAACCCGTCGCCGACCGGCCGGAACGCTTCATCGTGTTCTGCGATGACCTGTCCTTCGACGCCAACGAGCCCGGGTACAAGGCGCTCAAGGTGATGCTCGACGGCACCATCGCCGCGCCCACGTCCAATGTCCTGATCTACGCGACCTCCAATCGTCGCCACCTGTTGCCCGAGTATTTCAGCGAGAACCTGGAGACGCGGCACATTGGCGAGGAAGTGCATCCGGGTGAATCGGTCGAGGAAAAGATCTCGCTGTCCGAGCGCTTCGGTCTCTGGGTATCGTTCTATCCCTTCACCCAGGACGACTATCTCGCGGCCGTCGACGCGCTGGCTGCACTTCCACGACGTGCCGGCGCCGCGCGACGCCGCGTCGCGCGAGGCGCTGTTACACGCCGCAGTGCAATTTTCGCTGCAGCGCGGATCGCGCAGCGGTCGCGTCGCGTGGCAGTTTGCGCGCTCCTACGCAGGTTCGCGCGCGCTCAAGGCCAGCAAGGGGTGAGTGCCGCAGGGCCGCCCCAAGGCGCTCGCCCCCTGGGGGGGGCGGCGCGCAGCGACGCTCGGGGGGGGCATGCAAAGGCAGGTGTCGTGCGCGTCGCGGTGGCGGTCCTGCTGCGCGACGGCAAGGTGCTGCTCGCGCAAAGACTGCCGGGCACACCCTACGCAGGCTACTGGGAATTTCCCGGCGGCAAGCTCGAAGCCGGCGAGACGGCGCATCAGGCGCTGCTGCGCGAACTCGACGAGGAACTCGGCATCCGCGTGACCCATGCGGTGCCCTGGCTCACCCAGCGCTACAACTACCCGCATGCAGACGTCGAACTCGATTTTTTCCGGGTCTTCGACTGGGACGGCGAACTGCACGGCCGCGATGGGCAGGCGATCGCGTGGCAGGTGCCTGGCGCCTTCGACGTGGCACCGCTGTTGCCGGCCAACACTGCGGTGCTGCGAGCGTTGCTGCTGCCTGCGGTCTACGGTATATCCATGGCTGAGGATCTGGGCGACGCAGCCTTCCTCGACGCGGCACGGATCGCGCTCGACGGCGGATTGCGGCTCATCCAGTTGCGCGAGAAATCCTTCCCCGGAGCGCGCCTCGAGCAGCTAGCCGCCAATCTGTTGCGCCTTGCGCGCCCGCACGGCGCGCGTGTCCTGTTGAACGGCGACGCAACGCTCGCGCAGCGCCTCGGATGCGACGGCGTTCACTGGTCCGCGGCGATGCTGCTCGCCGCGAGGGAGCGGCCCGAGGGAATGCTGTGCGCCGCGTCGACGCATGACGCGACCGAACTCACGCGTGCCGCGGAACTCGGTCTGGATTTCGTGGTGCTCGGGCCGGTGATGGCCACGCCGTCGCATCCCGAGGCGCGCCCGCTGGGCTGGGAGCGTTTTGCCGCGCTGATCGCCGACACTCCCATGCCTGTGTACGCATTGGGCGGCCTCGCCCTTGCCGATCTCGCGACCGCGCAGTCGCACGGCGCGCATGGCGTGGCACTGCGCCGCGCCGCATTCGGGGCCGCCTAGGAATCTTCGTCGCGCGGTTTGGGGGTGTCGAGATCGTCCGGCCCTTCCTCGAGCGGGACCCGGTACGATTCGCTGGCCCACGCGCCTAGGTCGATCATCTTGCAGCGTTCGGAGCAAAACGGACGGGATCGATTCTGGGGCGACCATTCGGCGGGTTTGCCGCACTGCGGACAGGCGACGTAGCGTAGCGTTGCCATGGCGTCAGGCGAGCGCGCGTTCGAGCACGCGCGCCGTGTGCAGCGCGTCGCGGCCGGCGCCGTCGCGGATCTGGTGCCGGCAACTGAAGCCATCAGCAATGACCAGCGCAGAGGAAGCCGCCGCACGCACCGCGGGCAGCAGCGACAGCTCGCCCATCGCCATCGACACCGCGTGGTGGCTTGCCTCGTAGCCGAAGGCGCCCGCCATGCCGCAGCAGCTCGATTCGATCAGGCGCGTGCGCAGGCCCGGGATCCAGCCCAGTACTTCGATGATCGGCTTGACCGCCGCGAACGCTTTCTGGTGGCAGTGGCCGTGCAGCAACGCCTCGGTCTCGGGCAGCTCGCGCAGCGCGAGCGCGAGTCGACCGGCGGCTTTTTCGCGCACCAGGAATTCCTCGAACAGCAGTGCGTTCGACGCCAGCATTCGCGCGTCGGCGCCGTAGCCGTAGTCGAGGAACTCGTCGCGCAGGCCGAGCAGGCACGACGGCTCGAGGCCGACGATCGCGACCCCACGGCGCACGAGTGGCAGCAGCGCGTCGAGCGTGCGGCGCGCCTCGGCACGGGCTTCATCGAGCAAACCCGCCGAGAGGAAGGTCCTGCCGCAGCACAACGGCCGTTCGCCTGGGCGAGCGTTGTCGAGCACGGTGTAGCCGGCGGCTTCGAGCACGCGCCTCGCCGCGCGCGCATTCTCGTGCGCGAAATAGTTGCTGAAGGTATCGACGAAAAGCACCACTTCCTTGCCTGCGGCAGCCGACACGCTCTCGGTTGCAGGCGGATTGGACAGATAGTTTCCCTGCCAGCGCGGCAAGCTGCGCTTGGCCGAAAGCCCGAACCAGCGTTCTGCGAGCCCCGCCGCGCCGGGCATCCCGTGTAGCGAGGTCAGCCAGCGCAGCCGGCTGACGGTCGGCGCGTAGCGCGGCAGAAACGCGATCAGGCGATCGCCGAGACTGACGCCATCGCGCGCGGCGCGCGCCGCGAGCGCCTCGATCTTCAGCTTGGCCATGTCGACGCCCGTCGGGCATTCGCGCTTGCAGCCCTTGCACGATACGCACAGGTCCAGCGCTTCGTGCACCGCGTCACCGGCCAGATCCTCGCCCTCGAGCTGGCCGGATACGACCAGGCGCAGCGTATTGGCGCGGCCGCGCGTGGTGTGCTGCTCGTCGCGGGTGACGCGGTAGCTCGGGCACATCGTGCCCGCGTCGAATTTGCGGCAGTGGCCGTTGTTGTTGCACATCTCGACGGCCTTGGCGAGTCCGCGGGTGGCATCGTCGCCGGATCCTGGCGCAGTTTCGACGCCGGTCATCGGATCGCGGTCGACGTTCCACGCGCTCCAGTCCAGTCGGGGTTGCAACGCGACGCGTCGGAACCCGGGCGCGGCGCGGAACAGCGACGCATCGTCCATCTTTGGCGGCGACACGATCTTGCCGGGATTCATCCGGTTGTCCGGATCGAACAGCGCCTTGACCTCGGCGAACGCACTTGCCAGCCGCGGGCCGAACTGCCACGCGACCCATTCGCCGCGGCACAGTCCATCGCCATGCTCGCCCGAGTACGCGCCCTTGTATTCGCGCACCATCGCCGACGCTTCCTCGGCGATCGCGCGCATCTGTCGCGCGCCGCCGCGGCGCATGTCGAGGATCGGCCGCACGTGCAGGGTGCCGACGCTGGCGTGCGCGTACCAGGTGCCGCGCGTGCCATGCTTGTGGAACACCTCCGTCAGGCGTTCGGTGTATTCGGCGAGATGCTCGAGCGGCACGGCACAGTCCTCGATGAACGACACCGGTTTGCCGTCGCCTTTCATCGACATCATGATGTTGAGCCCGGCCTTGCGCACTTCCCAGAGTTCCTTCTGCGCCTGTGGCGCGGTGATGCGCACGACGCTGCCCGCGAGGCCCAGATCGCCGAGGAGTTCGTCGAGCCGATCCAGTTGCGCGAGTTGCAGGCGTGAGTCGCCACCGGAAAACTCGACCAGCAGGATCGCATCGGGTTCGCCGATCAGCGCGCGCTCGATGACCGGGCGGAAAGCGGGATTGGCGCGCGCGAGGTCGAGCATCGTTCGGTCGACCAGCTCGACCGCACTGGGTGCCAGCTTGACGATGTGCTGCGCGGATTCCATCGCCTTGCGGAACGAGTTGAAATTCACCACGCCCAGCGTGCGGTGCGCCGGCAGGCGCGCGAGTTGCACGGTGATCTGCGCGAAGTAGGCCAGCGTGCCCTCGGAACCGACCAGCAGGTGCGCGAGATTGACCGAACCGTCACTCGTGTAAGGGCGCACGCTCTGCGGGGCGAAGACGTCCAGGTTGTAGCCGCCGACGCGACGCAATACCTTGGGCACCATGCGCGCGATTTCGTCGCGCTCGCGCGCGCCGACGGCCTCCAGGCGATCGACGATCGCACCGGCGCGCCCCGTGCGCGCCATGCGCGAGAGCGGGCCGAAGGCGATTTCGCTGCCGTCGGCGAGGACGGCATCGATGCCGAGCACGTTGTGCACCATGTTGCCGTACGCGATCGAGCGTGAACCGCAGGAGTTGTTGCCGGCCATGCCACCGATGGTCGCCTGCGCCGACGTGCTCACGTCGACCGGCAGCCACAGTCCGTGCGGCTGCAGGAAGGCGTTCAACTGGTCGAGCACGACGCCGGGCTGCACCGTCGCCGTCATCGCCTCGGCGTCGAAGGCAACGATCCGGTTCAGATACTTGCTGTGATCGACGACCAGCGCTGCGCCGACGGTCTGGCCGCACTGCGACGATCCCGCGCCGCGAGGCAGCACGGCGACCCCCTGGTCGCGGGCGACGGCGAGCGCGGTCAGTGCATCGTCGGCGTCCTTTGGTACGACGACGCCGATCGGGAAGATCTGATAGATCGATGCGTCGGTCGAATATCGGCCGCGCGACGCGGCATCGAACAGCACCTCGCCCCGGCAATGCGCGGACAACTGCGCGCGCAACGGCGACGCGGCACCCGCGCGCGCGAGGCGCGGGTCGAGTTGCATGCGGTGATCGAGTGGCGCGTTCATTGCGAAGGATGCGCGGCGGTCGTGGCAAATCGGGTGCTGCGGTGCGGCATGATGGCGCTTCGGCCCCTCGCCGATGCCGGCAGGCAGAAGCGTACACTCTTGTACAATAACCGGACAATCCGCAAGTTGTCCGTCCTCCGGCGGACCCCAGGCAACCCATGCTCAAGCTCGACGACCACCCCAGCGGCCGCCATTTCCTGCAGATACCCGGGCCGACCAGCGTTCCCGATCGCGTGCTTCGCGCCATCGACCGCCCGACCATCGACCATCGCGGTCCGGAATTCGGCCGCATGACGCTGTCGATCCTCGAGGGCTTGCGCTGGTTATTCCAGACCGACGGACCGGTCGTCGTCTATCCGTCGTCCGGAACCGGCGCGTGGGAAGCCGCAATGGTCAACACGCTCTCGCCCGGCGATCGCGTGCTGATGTTCGAGACGGGACATTTCGCGACGCTGTGGCGCAAGATCGCCGATCGTCTCGGCCTCGTCGTCGATTTCGTTCCCGGGGACTGGCGCAGCGGCGTCGATCCGGCGTTGGTGGAGTCGCGGCTCGCGGCGGACCCGGCGCGAGCGATCAAGGCTGTCCTCGTGGTCCACAACGAGACCTCGACCGGCGTCACCAGCAACATCGCGGCAATCCGGCAGGCGATCGATCGCACCGGACACCCGGCGCTGTTCATGGTCGACACGGTCTCCGGCATCGGCTCGCTCGACTACCGGCATGCGGCGTGGGGTGTCGACGTCACGGTCGCGGGTTCGCAGAAGGGCATGATGCTGCCGCCGGGCCTGTCGTTCAACGCAGTGAGCGAGAAGGCGATCGCCGCAAGCAAAGTGGCACGCCTGCCGCGTTCGTACTGGGCGTGGGACGACATCATCGCCATGAACGCGAAGGGCTATTTTCCCTATACTCCGGCCACCAATCTTCTGTACGGATTGCACGAAGCGCTTGCAATGCTGCGCGAAGAAGGTCTCGAGAATGTGTTTGCTCGCCATGATCGCCACGCCGAAGCAACCCGGCGCGCGGTGCGCGGCTGGGGCCTTGAGCTGCTGTGCCGGAATTCGGCGCAATACAGTAGCGTCGTTACCGGGGTACTAATGCCCGATGGCCACGACGCCGATGCGTTGCGGCGGGAGATACTTGCGCGCTATGACATGTCTCTGGGCATGGGCCTGGGAAAGGTCGCGGGCCGCGTGTTTCGCATCGGCCATCTAGGCTTTCTGAACGACCTGACGCTGTGCGGTGCGTTGTGTGGTGTCGAGATGGGTCTTGCCGTCGCAGGTGTGCCGCATCGCCGCGGTGGCGTGGATGCGGCGTTGGCCTATCTCTCGGGAGCAAGTGGCACTGCGCGCGCCGAACCGACGCCAACGCTGACGACGGCTTGACCGACCGCCCCGGCGCATCGAACGCCGGGGAATTTCGAATGGGGAAGCACTGTACATGAATGCCATCCGAGCGCTGCTGCTCGTTGTCGCCGCGACGCTTTGCCAGCCGGCGCTCGCGCAGGTCGAACTCAAGTTCGGCCACGTCGGCGAGCCCGGCTCGCTGTTCGATCTCTCGGCCAACGAATTCGCCAAGCGCGCCAACGCGAAGCTGGGCGACAAGGCCAAGGTCGTGGTCTTCGGTTCCAGCCAGCTCGGCGGCGACAAGGAGATGCTGCAGAAGCTCAAGCTCGGCACGCTCGACTTCGCGCTGCCGTCGACGGTCATGTCGTCGGAAGCCGATCTCTTCGGTCTGTTCGAGATGCCCTACCTGGTCAAGGATCGCGCGCACATGGCGAAGATCGAGCGCGAGATCTTCTGGCCGAAGCTGGAGCCCGCCGCGGAGGCCAAGGGCCTGAAGATGCTTGCGGTCTGGGAAAACGGCTACCGGCACATCACCAACAGCAAGCGCCCGATCGTCAAGCCCGCCGACCTGCAGGGAATCAAGCTGCGGGTACCGGAAGGCAAGTGGCGCCTGAAGATGTTCCAGGCCTACGGCGCGAATCCGAGTCCGATGAAACTGTCCGAAGTGTTCACCGCACTGTCGACCGGGGTCATGGACGGCCAGGAGAACCCGCTGACGCAGACCTATTCGCAGAAATTCCAGGAGGTGCAGGCCTACCTGTCGTTGACGGGTCACGTGTATACGCCGGCGTTCGTCGCTGTCGGCGCGCGCCGCTGGGCGACCCTGCCTCCCGACGTGCGCAAGATTCTCGAGGACACGGCGAAGGAAACGCAGGCCTTCGTGTACGCGCAGGCGAAGAAGGACGACGACGAGCTGCAGGCCAAGTTCGTCGCCGCCGGCGTGAAGGTGAATCAGGCCGACAAGGATGCATTCATCGCGGCCAGCAAGCCGATCTACCAGGAATTCGGCCAGGAAGTACCCGGCTCGTCCGCGTTGATCGAGCAGGCCATCGCACTCGGCAAATGACGTCGCTGGCGATATCCGCGCGGGGGCGACGTTGACGCTGGCGCGAGTTCGTGCCGGGTACGGGCGCTTCCTCGAAGCCATCGTCATCGTGCTGATGGTCGCCATCGCGGTCGAGGTCACCATCGGCATCACCTACCGTGCGCTCGGCAAATCGCTGGCGTGGTACGACGAGGTCGCCGTGATCCTGCTCGCGTGGCTCACCTTCTACGGATCGGCGCTGGCGGCGCTGCGGCGCGCGCACATCGGCTTTCCCGGACTGGTCAATTCGCTCGCGCCGATATGGCGCGTACCGGCCGTGCTGTTCGGCAAGCTGGTCGTCATCGGCTTCCTGGTGCTGCTGGGCTGGGTCGGCTATTCGGTGCTCGACGTGCTGGCCACGGACTACCTGATCAGTCTGCCGCGCATATCGGTCGCGTGGACGCAGTCGGTGCTGCCGATCAGCTGCGCCTTGTTCGTGATCGCCGAGCTGCTGAACCTTCCCGTCGTCGTGCGCGAAGCGCGAGGGTTGCACGCTGCCGCGACCAGCGATCTCGCCGAAAAGCTGCATTAGGCGGCCGATCCGATGCAGATACTGCTGCTGTTCGGCTGCGTGCTCGCGCTGGTGCTCATCGACATCCCGATCGCGATCGCGCTGGGTGTCGTGGCGGTGGTGGCGCTGGTTGCGGCGCAAGGTGTGGCGATGCTGCCCAACGTCGCGCTCACCATGTACAACGGCGCCACCAGCTTCCCGTTGATCGCGATTCCGCTGTTCGTCCTGTCGGGCGCGATCATGAACGCGTCGGGCATCTCGCGGCGCCTGATCGCGTTCGCATCCGCGCTGCTCGGCTGGATCCGCGGCGGTCTCGCGATCGTGTCGATCGGTACCTCGATGTTCTTCGCCGAGATTTCGGGCTCGGCCGTGGCCGACGCGGCGGCACTGGGCTCGATCCTGATCCCGGCGATGAAAAACCGCGGCTACAGCAAGGAATTCGCGGCTGCGGTGATCTCCTCCTCGGCGACACTGGCGGTGATCATCCCGCCGTCGATACCGATGCTGCTCTACGCGGTCATCGCCGAGACGTCGGTGGTGAAGCTGTTCGTGTCGGGCATCGTGCCGGGGATCCTCGGCGGCTTCGGGCTGATGGGTGTTGCCTACTGGTTTGCGCGACGTTACAACTTTCCGGTCGAGCAGGCGTTTCGCTGGAGCAACGTGGTCAGGACCTTCAAGGAGGCGCTCTGGGCCTTCCTGCTGCCGGTGGTGATCCTGGGCACGATTTTCGGCGGCATCGTCACCGCCACCGAGGGCGCGGCAATCGCCGTCCTGGCGGCGCTGTTCATCGGCTTCGTCGTCTACCGCGAACTCGACCTCAAGGTGCTCCACTCGGCGATCATCGAAGGCGGCATCCAGACCGCGGTGGTGATGCTGCTGGTGGCGGCCAGCGCGCTGCTGGGCGTGTACCTCACCGAAACGCACCTGCCGCAGCAGCTCGCGCAAAGCATCCTCGACTTCACGTCCAACAAGTGGGCGGTGCTGGCGATCCTCAACGTGCTGTTCCTGATTCTCGGGCTGTTCCTGCACTCGGCGGCGGCGATCATCCTGGTCGTGCCGGTGGTCATGCCGCTGGTGCGCGCGGTGGGCATCGACCCGGTTCACTTCGGGCTTATCGTCACGATCAATCTCGGCATCGGCCAGCAGACACCGCCGGTCGCCAGCGTGCTGATGACCTGCTGCGCGATCGCCAAGGCCGACATGTGGGCGGTGACCAAGGTCAACGTATACTTCGTCGCCGTGCTGCTGGCCGTGCTGCTGCTCGTGACCTACGTGCCGGTGACCGGCATGGGTCTGGTCAATTTCTTCTATCGCTGAGACGAGCTTCAATGAGCGACGCCATTCTCGTCGAACGCGACGGCGCGATCGCGACCGTCGTGATCAATTCCCCGACCAAGCTCAACGCCTTGTCGAAGGCGTCGTGGTCGGATCTGGGCGAACGCATGCGCGAACTGTCTTCCGACTCCGATCTTCGCTGCGTCATCCTGCGCGGCGCCGGCGACCAGGCGTTCGCAGCCGGTGCCGACATCGCCGAATTCCCGCAGGTGCGGGCGAACGCGACGCAGGGCCGCGAATACGGCGAATTGATCCACTCCGCGATGCAGTCGGTTGGCGCGTGTGTTCATCCGACCATCGCGATGATTCATGGCGTTTGCGTCGGCGGCGGCCTCGAGATCGCGCTGATGTGTGATCTGCGCATCTGCGGCGAGGGGAGCCGGTTCGGCGTGCCGATCAATCGCCTCGGCCTGACCATGGGCTATGGCGAACTCGCCGGACTGCTCGCCGCGGTCGGTTCGTCGACGGCGCTCGAAATCCTGCTCGAGGGCCGCGTATTCGGCGCCGACGAGGCGCTGGCCAAGGGGTTGGTCCATCGCGTGGTTGCCGATGGTCGAGGTCGAAGCCGAGGCACGCGCGACTGCGCAGCGCGTGGCCGCAGGCGCGCCGCTGGTCGCGCGCTGGCACAAGCGCTTCATCCGCAACCTGGTGCCCATGCCGGACGTGGCGCCCGAGGAATGGAATGAAGGCTACGCCTGCTTCGACACCGACGACTATCGCGAAGGGCTGCGCGCGTTCCTCGCCAAGCAGACACCGCGCTTCCAGGGACGCTGATGGGCCCGCTGGCCGGATTGAAGGTACTCGAGCTCGCGCACATCATGTCGGGCCCGACCGCCGGCATGCTGCTGGCCGATCTGGGCGCCGACGTCGTCAAGGTCGAGCGCGTGCCCGATGGCGACGACACGCGCCGCTTCGCGCCGCCGACGGTGAACGGCGAAGCCAGCGCCTTCATGATGATGAATCGCAACAAGCGCGGCATCGCGCTCGACCTCAAGCATCCGGCGGCCAAGGCGGCGCTGTTGCGCATGGTCGAGCGCAGTGACGTCGTCATCGAGAATTTTCGCGCGGGTACGATGGACAAGCTCGGGTTGGGCGTCGATGTTTTGCGCCGGGTCAATCCGGGACTGATCTATTGCGTTGTCTCCGGCTATGGCCTCACCGGCCCCGACGCCGACAAGGGTGGTTTCGACCTTGTGGCGCAAGGGCTTTCCGGGCTGATGCGCATCACCGGCGAACCGGGCGGCGCACCGACCAAGGTCGGATCCCCGGTCACCGATATCAACGCCGGCATTCTCGCCGCGCTGGGCATCGTCGCGGCCTACGTCCATCGTCTGCGCACCGGCGAAGGACAGGTCGTCGACACTTCGCTGCTCGAGGCCGGTGTGATGCAGACGTTCTGGCAGAGCGCGATCATGCTGGGCAGCGGCAGGGAAATCGGCGCGCTGGGTTCGGCGCATCCGCTGACCGCGCCCTACCAGGCGTTTCAAACCAGCGACGGGTGGATCACGGTGGGCGCGTCGAACCAGGTGAACTATGCGCGCCTGACGCAGGTACTGGAGGCGCCCGAGCTGCTTGCCGATCCACGCTTTCGCGACAACGCGGCGCGCATGGCGCATCTGCCCGCGCTGGTTGAAACGTTGACGCAGCGCTTTCGGTCCAGGACCTCGGCACACTGGCTCGACGCGCTCGCCGCGGTGGGCGTGCCTGCCGGCCCGGTGCTGACCATCGCCGAGATGCTCGAGCACCCGCAGGTGCGCGCGCGGGAGATGCTGGTCGAGACGCAACATCCGGTCGCGGGCCCGACGCTTGCGATCGGTTGTCCGATCAAGCTCTCGGCGACGCCCGCAAGCGTTCGCCGACCCGCGCCCGTGCTGGGCCAGCATACGCGCGAGGTATTGCTCGAATTCGGATTGGACGCCGACGACGTGCGGGCACTCATCGACAGCGGCGCCGGCGTACAGCACGCGCTGCAACCCCCGCGCTAGTCGACCGTCGCGCCGGAGTCCTTCACCGCGCGCGACCACTTCGCACGTTAGTTGTCGAGGAACGCACCGAACTGCTCCGGCGTGCCCGGGCGCGCGTCGACGCCCCGCTCCGCGAGCGCTGCCTGCATATCGGACATGCGCAGATTATGGATGACATGCAGTGAAACAAAAAGTCCCGCGATTGCGGGGCTATTGTGCGGCAAAAAACTGATGCTTGTTGACGCGACGTGAAACAGCGCTAGAGATTACAGAACATGAGATCGAACTCGACGTCGTCGACGTAGACCGAGCCGCGATCCATGCCGGCGATGCCGATGAAGCGGATGTTGAGCGCGTACTTGTTGGCGCTGATCTCGGGAACGCAGGGCAGGTCCAGCGCGAGTGAAAGCCGCAGCAGCTGCGCGACCTTGGCGGTGGTCAGCATGAGTTGAAAAACGCCGTGATACGCGGTGTGCCGGCTCGCCTTGCCGTTCTCGCGCAGCAGGCGCAGGATGATCGACAGGCCGGAATAAATCGGCAGCAATGGCGCCAGCCATGCCCGCAGGTCCTGTTGCCGCGCCGCGGGTTCATGCTGCAGCCAGTAATGATATGCAGGCAGGTCGAACTCGCACACGCCGCCGGGAATACCGGTGCGCTGCTTGATTGCCATCAGCCATTCGTTTTCGCGCAAGTGCGCGCCGACCTTGCTAGTCTGCGCGAGCAGGCTCGCGCTGACATCGTCGATCTCCGCAAGCAACTGCGCAAGCGTAGTGCGCTCGATCGCCGGGTTGTCCTTCAACGGCGCGAGCAGCTGGCGCTGGCGCTCGAGTTCCTGCAGGATATCGGTCTTGAGGTCCGCGCGCGCCGCGACGTCGGAAATTTCGAACAGCGCGAGTAACGCGGCGTGGTGGTCGGCGGGCGCTTCAGCGTTGGCGAAGAACAGGGCGCGCCCGTACAGATCTTCCAGACGCATCAGCGTGCGTATGCGCTCATTCAGCGGGTGCTCGTAACGGATCACGACGGGGTGCCGACGCTCGAAGATGCGACATTCTGCACCAACTCGCCGTTCCGGGTCAGCATGATTGAGTCCGCAATCGCAGTCAGGGTGAGGTTCGCGGTTGCGCGGCGAGCTGCCGGTAGCGTTGGTCGAGCGCCGCGACCTGCGGATCGATCGCGTCCGGCGGCCCGGAGTTGTCGAGCACATCGTCGGCGCGAGCGAGGCGGCGCGTCCGGTCCAGCTGGGTTGCCATGATCGCGCGCACCTCGGTCTCGGTGAGTCCGCTCCGGGCGACGACGCGCCGCAGCTGCAGGTCCTCCGGACAATCCACCACAAGGACGCGATCGATGATCGGCAGCAGTCCTCCGCGCTCGAGCAGCAACGGGACGACCACGATGCCGTAGGGCCCGCGCCAGGCATCGATGCGCCGCCGGGACTCCGCGCCGATCAGCGGATGCAACACCGCCTCGAGGCGGGAGCGCAACGCAGAGTCGGCGAAGACCATGCGCCTCAGCCGGGCCCGATCGAGTTCACCCGAAGGCTGCAGCACGTCGTCGCCGAAGACGGCCCGGATCGCATCCAGGCCAGGTGCTCCCGGCGCGGAGAGTTCGTGCGCAAGCGCGTCCGCGTCGACGATCTCGACGCCAAGACGCGCAAAGGCGTCGCTCACCGCAGACTTGCCGCTGCCGATACCGCCGGTCAGGCCGACGCAGAACGCCACTGTCAGCCGGGGAAGTACAGCGCGACGAGCGGCTTGCCGAAGAACAGCGCGATGACGCCGGCAATGGCGAGGTAGGGTCCGAACGCCAGCGGGACCTGGTGATCCCGGCCTTTGAATGCCACCAGCCCCAGGCCGATGGCAGCGCCGACGACCGACGAAAGGAGCACGATCAGCGGTAGCATCTGCCAGCCCAGCCAGGCGCCCAATGCGGCCAGCAGCTTGAAGTCGCCGTAGCCCATGCCCTCCTTGCCGCGGATCAGTTTGAACAGCCAGTAGATCGACCACAGTACAAGGTAGCCCGCGATCGCGCCGATCACCGCGTCGCGCAGACTCACCCAGGGGACGTATCCGAGCACGTTCGCGAACAGTCCCGCCCAGAGCAGCGGCAGCGTCAGATTGTCCGGGAGCAGCTGGGTGTCGAAGTCGATGAAGGTCAGTGCCACGAGAATCCACAGCATGATGCTCGCGGCGAGGGCCGCGGGCGTCGCGCCGAAGCGGATCACCGCGCCCGCGGTGAGCACCGCGGTCAACGCTTCGACCAACGGATAGCGCGCCGAGATCGACGCCTTGCACGCCTTGCACTTGCCGTTCAGGAGAATGTAGCTGACCACCGGAATGTTCTCCAGCGCGCCGATCGGGTGGCCGCACGAGGGGCAGCGCGAGCGTGGCACGATCAGGTTGTATCGGGGCTCTTCGGGCGCGGCGGGGGTGCCGGACAGCTCGGCGCATTCCGCGCGCCAGCTGCGCTCGAGCATCTTCGGCAGCCGGTGGATGACGACATTGAGGAAACTGCCGATGCACAGACCGACGAGCACGGCGGTGACGACAATCGGAAGCGACAGCATGGTCAGGGCAGGATTCGGACTGGGACACCATGGCGAGAGCACGTACCGTGCCCTCGGGCGGACCGCTCGGTCAACGCAAGCGCGCGTCGCCGGCTGCGACGGCGAGCGGGCGCTTGCGGCAGCGGCTGCAGGTGCGCAACCGCGCGCATTCGCCGGCCCCGGTCAGACAACCTGACCGAGCTTGAAGATCGGCAGGTACATCGCCACCACGAGGCCGCCGATGACCACACCCAGGAAGACGATGATGATCGGTTCGAGCAGGCTCGACAGCGCCGCGACCGCATCGTCGACTTCGCGTTCATAAAAGTCGGCGACCTTGGACAGCATGCCGTCCAGTGAGCCCGACTCCTCGCCGATCTGCGTCATCTGCGTCACCATGCTCGGGAACAGGCCGGTGTTGTGCATCGCGTTGGTGAGGCTGGTGCCGGTGCTGACATCGGTCTGGATTTTGCGCGTGCCGGCGATGAACACCGCGTTGCCCGAAGCGCCGGCAACGGCATCCAGCGACTCGACCAGCGGCACGCCGGCCGCGAACATCGTCGCCAGCGTGCGTGTCCAACGCGCGATCGTGGCCTTCTCGAGAATCCCGCCGATGACCGGAATCTTGAGCGAAATGCGGTCGATCGCGAAACGAAACGCGTCCGAGCGGCGGTGCAGGAAGAAGAATCCGCTGATCAGGCCCGCAATGATCGCGGCCATCAGCCACCAGTAGGACACGAAGAAGTCCGAAATGCCCATCACGATGAGCGTCGGTGCCGGCAGGTTCGCGCCGAAATTCGCGAACACCTGCTTGAACGCCGGGATCACCCAGACCATGATGACCCAGATGACGACGATCGCGACGGTCACCACCGAAATCGGATAAAACAGCGCCGACTTGATCTTGCTCTTGATGGCGAGGATCTTTTCCTTGTACGTCGCCAGACGGTCGAGGATGCCGTCGAGCATACCCGCGGTTTCGCCGGCGTTGACCAGGTTGCAGTAGAGCGCATCGAAATGCTTCGGGTGCTCGCGGAAGGCCTGCGACAGGCTCGATCCGGCTTCGACGCGGCCTTTGATGTCCATCATCAGGCGTGAGAAGCGTGCGTTCTTGTGGCCGCGCGCGACGATTTCGAAAGCCTGCAGCAGCGGCACGCCGGCCTTGAGCATGGTGGCGAGCTGCCGTGTGAAGAAAGTGATGTCCTTCTCGTTCACCGACGATGCCGCCGCGGAAGGTCTGGCGGCGCAGCTTGGCGATGCGAATGCCCTGGCGGCGAAGATTGGTCGATACGACCGTTTCCGAGGCGGCTTTCATCTCCCCGCGCACGCTGCGGCCGCTGCGATCGAATCCCTCCCAGATATAGGTGAATTCCTTGACGTCCTTGCGCTGGATTCGACGCGGTGCGGTTGCGGTGGTGGCCATGATGATTCCTGTCGCGGTTATTCGTTGGTGACGGCTTCGATTTCCTCGAGCGACGTCGTGCCCTGCTTGACCTTGAGCAGGCCCGACTGACGCAGGTTGCGCACGCCTTCCTTGCGGGCTTGCTCGGCGATGTCGATGACGTTGCCGTTGCGCATGATGATCTGCCGCATCTCGTCGGAAATCGGCATCACTTCGTAGATGCCCATGCGGCCCTTGTACCCGGTGTTCAGGCACGCGTCGCAGCCGACGGGTCCGTAGGCCTGCCATGATCCGTCGAGGTCGGCCTCGACGAAGCCGGCCTGCAGCAGCGCCTCGGGCGGAATGTCCTCGGCCTTCTTGCACACGGTGCAGAGCTTGCGGCAAAGGCGCTGCGCGGTGATCAGGATCACGCTCGAGGCGATGTTGAACGCGGGCACGCCCATGTTGGCCAGCCGCATCAGCGTTGCCGGCGCATCGTTGGTGTGCAGCGTCGAGAGCACCAGGTGGCCGGTCTGCGCGGCCTTGATCGAGATGTCTGCGGTCTCGAGGTCGCGGATTTCGCCGACCATGATGATGTCCGGATCCTGACGCAGGAAGGCGCGCAGCGAGTTGGCGAAGGTCAGCCCCGCCTTTTCGTTGACGTTCACCTGGTTGACGCCGGCGAGCTGGATTTCGGCCGGGTCCTCGGCCGTCGCGATGTTGATGCCCGGCTGGTTCAGGATGTTCAGGCAGGTGTACAGCGATACCGTCTTGCCGCTGCCGGTCGGGCCGGTGACCAGGATCATCCCGTAGGGCCGCTCGATGGCGTTGAGCAGGATCTGCCGCTGGTCGGGCTCGTAGCCGAGCGCGTCGATGCCCAGTTTCACGCCCGCCGGATCGAGAATCCGCAGCACGATCTTTTCGCCGTAGAGCGTGGGCAGCGTGCTCACCCGAAAGTCGATCGAGCGGCTCTTCGACAGCACCAGCTTCATGCGGCCGTCCTGCGGCACGCGCTTTTCGGAAATGTCGAGTTTGGAGATGACCTTGATGCGCGACGCCATCTTGTCCTTGATCGACAGCGGCGGCTGCGCGACTTCCTTGAGCACGCCGTCGAGGCGATAGCGGATGCGGTAGAACTTCTCGTAGGGCTCGAAGTGAATGTCGGAGACGCCCTGGCCGATGGCGTCGAGCAGGATTTTCTGGATGTACTTGACGACCGGGGCGTCCTCGACTTCCTGGCTCTCTTCCTCGGACTGCGCGTTGCTGCCTTCGAGATCGACTTCGAGGTCGTCGGCGCTGACCAGGTCCTTGAGGCTCGTGCCCATGGTCTCGACGACCTTGGCAATCGCCTGCCCCAGCTTGTCGTCCTCGACGACGACCGGATAGACGACGAGATTGGTCTTGAACCGGACTTCGTCGAGCGCCTGCAGGTTCGCCGGGTCGGAAACTGCGACATACAGGCAGTTTCCGCGCTTGTGCAGTGGAAGCACGCGCCGGGTCGCGGCGATCTTCGGATCGATGAGTTCCTTGTTGATCAGATCGAAGTCGAAGCCGGCGATGTCGAGCAATGGCGCGCCGAACGCCCGTGACGCAAACAGGGCCACTTGCGACGAATTCATCCGCTTGTTGACGACAATCTGCTCAACAAAGCCGATATTTGCCGCTTGCGCCTGCCCCTGCAGGGTGTCGGCATCGTGCTCGGTCAACAAGCCGTGCTGGACCATCGCTCGCGCGAGGCCGTTGATGTTGCGCGGTCCGGAGGTTCCGGTGGTTGTTGCCATGGGTCGTGCCATGAGGGGCGTCAGCTTATTCCAGAGGCATAAAAGTTAGCTTATCGATGATGCCTGCTCGCCACTGCTTTGTAAAGCCGCGGGCGCCGCGCGGCCCACCGGCGGCAACAGTTTTACAACCTTTACCGCACGGTCCTGGACCTGCAGCACTTCGACCCGCTGGCCGTCGAGCGAGAAATTCACGCCTGCATCCGGGATATCGCCCAGTTTTTCCACGATCAGCCCGCTCAGTGTCTTCGGACCGTCAAGTGCAAAGGTCGTGCCAAGCTTGCGATTGAGCGCGCGCAGCGAGGCCAGGCCGTCGACGATGACGCTGCCATCGGATTCGCGCTTATAGCTTTCCGCGCCGCCCGGCGCCTGCGTCGTGAATTCGCCGACGATTTCCTCGAGGATGTCCTCCAGCGACACCAGCCCCTGCAGATCGCCGTATTCGTCGACCACCAGACCCAGACGCTCGCTTGTCGGCCTGGAACTGCTGCAGCTGGGTCAGCAACGGCGTGCCGGCGGGCACGAAATAGGGCGCACGCAGGATGGTGCGCAGGTGCTCGGCATCGATTTCCTGCGCCTGCTGCAGCCGCAGTACCTGCTTCAGGTGCAGGATGCCGATGATGTTGTCCATGCCGTCTTCGTACGCCGGCAGCCGTGTGTGGTGGCTGGTGGCCAGCTGTTGCTCGAGCAATGTCGGTCGCGCCGCCAGGTCGATCGCTTCGATCTGGTTGCGCGGCGTCATGACGTCGTCGACCGTGATCGAGGCCAGGTCGAACAGGTTGGCCAGCATCGCGCGGTGCTTGCCGCGGAAATAGTGGCCTTCGAGCACCAGGCTGCGGATTTCCTCCGGTGACAGCGCGGTCTCGCCACCGGGCTGCGGCTGCAGGTGAAACAGCTTGAGCAGTCCCTGCACGAACAGGTTTACGAACCAGACGACTGGCGTCGCGAGGCGCAGCATCGGCGTCAGGACAAAACTCGCCAGCGGCGCGATGCGATCGGCGTGCGCGGCGCCGAGCACCTTGGGCGTGATCTCGGAGAAGATCAGCAGCGCGAAGGAGATCACGACCGTGCCGATCGCCAGCGACCATTCGGCTTCGCCAAAGAGACGCTTGGTGATCACCGCGGTCAGCGTCGCGGCGCCGGCGGCGATCAGGGTATTGCCGAGCAGGATGACACCGAGCAGCTGATCGGTCTGCGCCAGCAGCGCAAGGGCGAGCTTGGCGCCGCGGCGACCCTGTTTGGCCTGATGCCGCAACCGGTAGCGATTGACCGCCATCATCGCCGTCTCGGCGATCGAGAAAAATCCGGCTCCGATGAGCGCGAAGGCGAGTGCGACGAACAGCGTGCTGAGCGGGATGTCGTCCAAACGAGGACCAGTGCGAAAGCGACGGGGCCAGTATTTGACCCGCCCGGCAGCGTGTCAAGGCAGCCGTTGGCTGCGCGGTCCCGTTATCTGCCCAGGACCACCTCCAGCACGAATTTGCTGCCGAAATACGCCAGCAGCAGCAGCGCGCTGCCCGCGAGGATCCAGTTGAGCGCGGTGCGGCCGCGCCAGCCGTAGCGGTGCCGGCCGTAGAGCAGGCCGCCGAAGACCAGCCAGCTCAAAAGCGAGAACACGGTCTTGTGGTTGAAGGTCAGCGGCTTGCCGAAGATCTGTTCGGAAAACAGCGCCCCGCTGATGAGCGTCAGCGTCAACAGCGCGTAACCGGCGGTGACCAGGCGGAACAGGAAGCGCTCGAGCGTGAGCAGCGGCGGCAGCGCGTCGGGGCCCGGATCGGGCAGACCCCGATGCAGGCGTTTTTCGAGCGCCATCAGCACCAGCGCCTGCAGCGCCGCGACGATGAGCAACGTATAGGCAAGCAGTGCAACGGCAATGTGCAGGGCGGCCCACGGCTCGGCGATGAACGAAAAGCGGTGCAGGCTGGGGAAGAATGCCGGCAACAGGGCGCCAACGGCGGCGACCGGAAACGCGACCGCGGCCACGCCCGGCAGCGCGTGTGTCAGCGTGCCGACCCACGACAGGAGCGCGATCAGCGCAGCAACCGCGGACAGCGCATTGGCAAGGCTCAGGTTGAGCCCGTTGCCGGTGAACACCGCGCTGCTGATGAGCACCGCGTGGATGGCGATCGCGCAGGGCGGTAACCAGCGGGCGATCGCGCCAACGCCCGTGGCGGATGCGGAGGCGGGCAGCGTGATCCTGCGCCATTCGATCCAGGCTGCGGCGAGGTAAGCGGCGGCGACCGCGAGGTAGAGTAAAATCATGCTCGCTTTCCGGAGACGCGGTGCAGTGTACATCACCGGAAATGCGTTTCACTTTCCCGGCCTCCTCCCATGCTCGACAATCTGACCCAGCGTTTTGCCAGCATCGTCAAGACGCTCCGCGGCGAAGCGCGCCTGACCGACGCCAACATCGACGCCGCGCTGCGCGAAGTGCGCATGGCGCTGCTCGAAGCCGACGTCGCGCTGCCGATCGTCAAGGATTTCATCGCGGCGGTGCGCGAGAAGGCGATCGGCCAGGAAGTGGTCGGGATCGCTCACGCCGGGTCAGGCGCTCATCGGTGTGGTGCAGCGCGAACTCACCGCGTTGATGGGCGGCGCGGCAGTGCCGCTGAACTTCGCGACCACGCCGCCGGCGGTGATCCTGCTCGCCGGCCTGCAGGGCGCCGGCAAGACCACCAGCGCCGGCAAGCTTGCGCGCCTGCTGCGCGAGGACCTGAAGAAGAAAGTGCTGCTTGTCAGCTGCGACGTTTACCGCCCTGCCGCGATCGCGCAGCTGGCGACGCTTGCCGGGCAGGTCGGCGCCGAATTCTTCCCGTCGCAGGCCGATCAGCAGCCGTTGGCGATCGCTGCCGCGGCGCTCGACTGGGCGCGCAAGCATTACTGCGACGTCGTCATCGTCGATACCGCCGGCCGGCTCGCGATCGACGAGGCGATGATGCGCGAAATCCGCGACCTGCACGCTGCCGTCAAGCCCATCGAAACGCTTTTCGTCGTCGACGCCATGCAGGGCCAGGACGCCGTCAACACGGCCAAGGCGTTCGGCGCGGCGCTGCCACTGACCGGCATCGTGCTGACCAAGCTCGACGGCGACGCGCGCGGCGGCGCCGCGCTATCGGTGCGCAGCGTGACCGGCGCGCCGATCAAGTTCGTCGGCGTCGCCGAAAAACTCAACGGCCTCGAAGTATTCCACCCCGAGCGCATGGCCTCGCGAATCCTCGGCATGGGCGACGTTCTGACGCTCATCGAGGACGCGCACAAGCAGGTCGACATCGCCGAAGCGCAGAAATTCGCGAAGAAGGTCAAGTCCGGCAAGGGTTTCGACCTCGAGGATTTCAAGGCGCAGATCGGCCAGATGCGCAAGATGGGAGGCATGCAGGGCCTGCTCGACAAGCTGCCGGGCGAACTCGCGCGCGCCGCGCAGTCGTCGCAAGTCGACGAGCGCGCCATCGGCCGGCTCGAGGGCATCATCAATTCGATGACCCCCGCGGAGCGCGCCAAGCCCGAGATCCTCAAGGCTTCGCGCAAGCGCCGCATTGCCGCCGGGGCGGGGGTGAGCGTCCAGGAAGTGAACCGGCTGCTGGCTCAGTTCGAGCAGACCCAGAAAATGATGAAAATGGTCGCCAAGGGCGGCATGCAGAAGATGCTCAGGGGGCTCAAGGGCGCCTTCCCGGGCCTGCGTTGACCCCTTGCCGCCCGGCCGCCGCTTCTGTTGCCAAAGCGCCAGATTTCGTCATATAATCAGAGTCTTTTTTCAGCTCCACCAGGAACAGGAATACACCATGGTTGTCATCCGACTTGCCCGGGGCGGCGCCAAGAAGCGCCCGTTCTACAACATCGTCGTCGCCGATTCGCGTAACCGTCGCGACGGCCGCTTCATCGAGCGCGTCGGTTTCTACAATCCGATCGCCAGCGAACGCGAGGAAGCCCTGCGGCTTTCCCTCGAGCGCGTCGACCACTGGAAGCAGAAGGGCGCGAAGTTGTCCGACACCGTCGCTGGCCTGGTCAAAAGGGCCGCTGCGGCGAAACCCGCCGCGCCGGCGCCCGCTGCTGCCTAAGCACGACACTGAGCAGGAAGCAGCGAAGGACATCGTGGTGATGGGCCGGGTGTCCGGCCCCTACGGTGTCAAGGGCTGGATCAAGGCGAAACCGTACAGCGAGTCGCCCGAGGCGCTGCTCGATCATCGTCGCTGGTGGCTGGCGGCGGGCGACGGCAGCGGGCAGTGGCAGGAATTTATGGTGGTGTCGGCGCGCATCCATGCCGACAGTTTGATCGCGGAACTGGCCGGATTGACCGATCGCGAAGCGGTCGCGCCCTGGCGAGGTGCCCTGATTGGCGTGCCGCGGGCGGCGTTGCCGAAACTGCGCAAAGGTGAGATCTACTGGTCGGACCTGGTCGGCTTCACGGTCGTCAACAGGGCGGGACAGGTGTTCGGCGCGGTGAGCGGGTTGCTCGACACTGCGGCGCATCCGGTCCTGAGGGTTGCGGGAGAGGACGGCTCCGAACGGCTCATTCCGCTGGTCGAGGCCTACGTCGACGCGATCGAGCCGGCGAGCAAGCGCATCGTCGTCGACTGGCAGCAGGATTATTGAGCAGGATGGCCGCGCAGTTGCGGCGCAAGCAATGCGAATCGAAGTCGTCACGCTGTTTCCGGAAATGGTGCACAGCGCCGCGCAGTATGGCGTGACGGGCAGGGCGCTGGAACGTGGTCTGTGGATGCTGAACTGCCGCAATCCGCGCGATTTTGCGGCCGACGCATACCGCAGCGTGGACGACCGGCCGTATGGCGGCGGCCCGGGGATGGTGATGCTGGCCGAGCCGCTGCAACGCGCGATTGGCGCGGCGCGCAGTGAACTGGCCGCGGCCGGAGTCGCGGCGCCGCGGGTGGTTCACCTGAGTCCGCAGGGCGAGCCGCTGCGGCACGAGCGGGTGGCGACGCTGGCTGCGGAACCGGGCCTGGTGCTCATTGCAGGACGCTACGAGGGCATCGACGAGCGCCTGCTCGAAGCTGAAGTCGATCTGGAAGTTTCGGTGGGTGATTTCGTGGTGTCGGGCGGCGAGTTGCCGGCACTGATGTTGATCGATGCGGTGGTCAGGCAGTTGCCCGGTGTGCTGGGCGATGCGCAGTCGAAGGTCGAGGAATCGTTTGTCGACGGCCTGCTCGACTGCGCGCACTACACCCGCCCGGAGCAGCACGCGGGAAAAATGGTGCCGCCGGTGTTGCTGTCGGGCGACCACGCCGCGATAGCGCGCTGGCGACGCAAGCAGTCGCTGGGGCGCACATGGCTGCGACGTCCGGAGCTGCTGGCGGCGCGCGGTTTGCAGGGTGACGAGGCAGTGCTGCTCGAGGAATTCAAGAAGGAACGTGAAGGCAGTCAGGGGTGAGGCAGAACGGGGCGGCGGCTTGCACCGGTTTCCGCTGATCCGCAGTCAATAACAAAGCGCGCGCAACAGGACAAGTTCTGCTCTACGCGCCAGGCCACAAGGCCATTGCAACGAAAGGAAGCAGCTATGAACATCATCGACACGCTGGAGAAAGAAGAGATCGCCCGTCTGGGCAAGACGCTGCCCGAGTTCGCGCCGGGCGACACGGTCATCGTCAGCGTGAGCGTCGTCGAGGGCGAGCGCAAACGCGTTCAGGCCTTCGAGGGCGTGGTCATCGCCAAGCGCAACCGCGGACTCAATTCGTCATTCGTGGTGCGCAAGATCTCCAGCGGCGAAGGCGTGGAGCGCACCTTCCAGACCTACTCGCCGCTGATCGCCAGCATCGAGGTCAAGCGCAAGGGCGCGGTTCGCCGTGCCAAGCTCTACTACCTGCGCGAGCGCTCCGGCAAGTCGGCGCGCATTCGCGAGAAGCTCGCTCACCACGACACCAAGCGCGGCGAGTGAACGCCGGCAACGGCGCATAGGAAAGAGCGGCCCTCGAGGCCGCTCTTTTTTTGCCTGGGCGAGATCCCATCGCCCGTCTCATGGCGCAGCGCCGAGGAGTCCGCGATCGCGGCACTCCGTCAGTTGCAGGTCGCCGAACGCAGGTTCTGCCTGCCGCACAACGGCAGCGTGTGCCGTAGAGCGCCAGCGCCAGCATGCACTTACGTCCGTTTACGCGGCCCGGCTTGCATTGAGGCGGCATTTACCCGAATATTCCAATGTCTTAACCATTTCCCTTTGTCCCGGGTCGGGCCATGAAGGCCACGTTGTACGAAGCGCTTGGCGTACCACCTGTCGCCTCCGATGAGGAGGTGCGGGCCGCGCTGCGTCGCCTGATCCGAAAATATTATGCGAAAACGCGCGACGGGCAGGGCAACGTCGAAGAAGCGCTGCGTTTCATCAATCATGCCAGCCGCATACTGAGCGATCCGGACCACCGGTCGCATTACGACCGCGAGCTTTCGGTAACGACCGAAACCGACACCGAGCAGCGGATCGCGCACTTCGTCAGCAATGTTGCGGCGACCGCTCAAGGCACGGCATCGCAGGCCGATGTCGTCGACATCAACGACGAAAGTGCATTGACGCTGCCCGACAGCACGCTGGAAAAGAATCTGCACCATCCGGGTCTGACCGAGCGCGTCGCGTCGTTCGGGCGCTCGACCGTGGGCCGCCTGGCGTTGTGCGTGTTCTTCGGCACCTTCATTGCCGCCGCGATCCTGTTCGTCACACCGGCGGACACGGTGGTCGTTGCAAAGAACGTGCTGGTCCTGCTGACCTTCACGCTGCTCCTGCTCACGCTGGTGTACGGCACGGTCCACGGGCTGGCGTGGATGCGGCAGCGGCGTATTGCTCCGGCCACGACGGCGATGGTCCCGCAGACCGACCTGGCGATCCTCAACTGGCGCCGCGAAAAGAGCGTGTTCCTGGGCACCGATACTCCGCAGGAGGACGCGAGCTGGATCTTCCAGCTGCGCATGGCCGAACTGGAGCGGGCGAAGGCCGGACGCACCAGCGAGCCGCGCCCCTGGAACCGCCTGGCCGCGCGCCTGTTCGACTACGCGATCTGGGGTCTGGTGCTGGCGCTGTTGCTGTCCGCGCTGCATGGCGCGGCGGTGGTAGGCGACGATACAGCTTTCTGGATTGGTCACCCGCTGTTCGCGCCGATCGTGATCACGCTCTCCTGGGTGCCGATCGAAGCGCTGCTGATCGCGTCGCTGCAGCAGACGCCAGGCAAGTGGCTCTTCGGCGTCTACCTGCAGTTCTCGATCAGCGATGCGTACGCGCGGCGCGACCTGCGCGCGCAATTGCAGCGCGCGCTGCGGCGCGCGTTCCGGGTCTGGTGGGAAGGCATCGCCTGCGGTTTTCCATTGCTCGCGCCGATCCTTATCGCCGTCGCCTACGAAAAGATCGCGCAGAACGGCGAGACCGACTGGGACTTCGCCGAGGACTGCCTGGTCACGCACAGTCCGCCGGGCATCCTCAACATGATGACCGGTGGCGCGGGATTGGCGGCGATGCTTTGGTTGTATGGCGTCGCCTGGCACGAACCGATGGCGGAATCCATTTCCGCAACCAAGAGTGCGGTCGTGTCATGGGTGCCGATGACGCCGTCGCTGCTCACGCGCGGCTTCCAGGGCGACGCGGGCAAGATCAGCTCGCTCGAGCGCAGCATCGCCGCCGCGGTCTCGCCTGCGTCCGCCGGATACAGTGGCTCGGTCAACGACGCGGACACGACGGCGCTCTTCGCCGAGCGGCAGGCGCGCCTGTCGCTGCTGCGAGGCGAGGGGCCGCGGATGCTGCGCGCCGGCAATTGGCGGCGCGCAGCGGACCTGTGCCGTGCCTGGTCGGAACTCGAATTCTGGAACGCCGAGCCGTGGCGCTGCCTTGGCTACGCGCTGCAGGCGCAGGGTTATCACCAGGAGGCAATCAACGCCTTCCGCAAGGCCGCGCAGCACGACCCGCTCGATCGCAGCCTCGACAGCGCGATCGACAAGAGCCAGCGCGGCATCGTCGCCGACTTCATCAGTCGCTATCGCCACTAGGGAACTGTTTGGCCGACGGCGTTGCCGCGGTTGACGCCTGGCCCCGGTTGCCGGTGACGGCCTCTTTGAAAGCGTAGCGTGAATGCGTTGCGCAGGAGCGTCGGCCGCGGCGTCGACTCGCTCTGCCGTGCTGGCGCCGTTCGCTCACCGCGAATTCAGCGTTGCTCTAGCGCCAGCCTCGCCACCTCCGGGGTCGCATCCCCACTGGCGCAGGGCCCCTGCTCCGCCCTCCGGTGTCGTATCCCTGCGCTACGCGCGGGGCCCCTCGCCGGGTAGCTCGCTAGCCTAGTCGCCCGGCGTGCTTGCAGCCTGCGCCTCGATTTCGCCACGTACCTTTTCCATGTCCAGCGCACGCGCAGCGTCGAGCACCTGATCGAGCGCGCTGGCGGGCAGCGCGCCCGCCTCGGCGAACACGATGACATTGTCGCGAAAGATCATCAACGTCGGTATCGAGCGGATGTTGAAATGCGCGCCGATCGCCTGCTGCTCCTCGGTGTTGACCTTGGCGAACAGTACGTCCGGATGCTTCGCAGCGGCGGCGGCGAATACTGGCGCGAAGGCGCGGCAGGGCGCGCACCACGGCGCCCAGAAATCAACGACCGCGAACGCGCGATCGTTGATCGATTGCGCAAAATTGTCCTCGGTCAGTTCGAGAATTGCTGGGCTTTCTGCGGACATGGACGCAGCTCCTTAATGAGCCTCGGGTAGTGTCGGCGCGAGTGCGCGATTATTTGCGGCGAAGCAGGAAAAGGAACGCGCCGTCCTGCTCGCTCTGCATGACGAGCTGATTGCCCGTCTGCTTGGCGAACGCCTGGAAATCGCGCACCGACGCGGGATCGGTCGCGAGGATGCGCAGGACCTGGCCGGTCGTCATGTCGTTGAGCGCTTTCTTCGTGCGCAGTATTGGCAGCGGGCAATTGAGCCCTCTGGCGTCGACTTCGCGATCGATCTGCAGGTGCGAATCCATGCGTATCCCTAGCTGCTCAATGGCATTCCGTTACGGGCCCATGCGGCGACCCCGCCGTCGAGGTTGTACAACTTGCCGAATCCGCGCTGTGCCAGGTATGCACACGCCTGCGCGGAGCGTCCTCCGGATTGGCAGAACACTACGCAAGGTGCGGCGGGGTCCAGCTCGGCGACGCGACCCGGCAGCGTAGAGAGCTCGATATGTCGTGCGCCGGCAATCGAGCCGCGCGCCACCTCCGCCGCGGTGCGCACGTCGACAAGCAGCGGTGGCGACTCGGTATCGAGCAGTTCGCGCAGCCGCGCGGTGTCTATGGTCTGGTACATGGGGACGGCTGCCGGAGTGCGCAAGTATAGCAGGGCGCCACTCACCCGCGGCCGCGGATCCTCGCCACGAGGTCGGTGGTGGATCGGCCTGCGAGTAACGGTATGGCCTCGAATCGTCCGCCCCAGGCGACGACTTCCGCGGCGCCGACCGTCGTCTCAGCACTGTAGTCGCCACCCTTGACGATCACGTCGGGGTGGCAGGCGAGCACCAGTGCGAGCGGCGTGTCTTCGTCGAAAGGGACCACCAGGCTCACCGACGCGAGCGCCGCGAGCACCGCCAGGCGATCCTCGAGCGGATTGAGCGGCCTGTCCGTGCCCTTGCCCAGGCGCCGCGCCGAGGCATCGGTGTTCACGCCCACGACCAGCGCCGCGCCGAGACTGCGCGCGTGGTCGAGGTAGGTCACGTGGCCTCGGTGCAGGACGTCGAACACGCCATTGGTGAATACCAGCGGCCGCGGGAGTTTCGCGATGCGTTGCGCCAGCGTTGCCGGGGTCGCGATCCTGGCAGCGAACGCCGGTTCGGGCGCGGCCTCCAACATCAGGGAATGTATTCGAAGACCTTGACCACCCGCTGCACGCCGTTGGTCGTGCGCGCGATTTCGGCGGCCGCGTCGCCCTCTTCGCGACGCACGATGCCCATCAGGTAGACAACGCCGTTCTCGGTGACGACCTTGACGAAATTGATCTGAAACTTGTTCGCTTCGACAAATCGCGTCTTGACCTTGGATGTTATCAGCGTGTCGTTGCTGCGGCTGCCAAGGTCGGTGACCGGACCGACTACCAGCTCGTTCTGCACCGCGCGCACCTTGGGATTGCCGCGCACCATTTGCTCGACGTCTGCCCGGCCGCTGGTGGTCGGAACCTCGCCGGTCAGCAGCACGATGGCGTTGAAGCTGGTGACGTTGACGTGAAAGCCATCCTTGAAGCGTTCGGCGATTGCCAACGCGGACTTGTCTTCGATCACCTCGTCGTCGAGCTGCGCGCCGGCCGAACGACGATCGGTTGCGACCGCAGCGCCACCGACCACGGCACCACCGACGAGAAGTGGCACGCACCCGCTCTCCAGCAGCGTGGCGCAGGACAGCAGGACGAGCGTAGCGACAAAACAGGCGCGTCGACTCACGGCGCATTGGTTCAAGGCTCGTCTCCCAGTAGGCTCGCGTCGATCGCGTCGCACAGGCAATGGATCGCCAGCAGGTGCACTTCCTGGATGCGCGTGGTCGTGGAATGCGGCACGCAAATGTGGACATCGTCCGGGCCCAGGAGTTCGCCGATACGTCCGCCGCCCTTGCCGGTGAGCGCGACGATGCGCATTTCACGCTCGAGTGCGGCGCTGATCGCGGCACAGACATTGGCAGAATTGCCCGAAGTCGAAATCGCCAGCAGCACGTCGCCGGCGCGGCCGAGCGCGCGGACCTGCTTGGCGAAGATCTGCGAGAAATCGTAGTCGTTGGCGATCGCGGTCAGGATCGATGAGTCCGTCGTCAGCGCAATCGCCGGTAGCTCGGGACGTTCGCGTTCGAAGCGGCCGACCATCTCGGCCGCGAAATGCTGCGCGTCGGCGGCCGAGCCGCCGTTGCCACACGAGAGCAGCTTGCCATCGGTGAGCAGGCACTCGGTCATGAGTCCCGCCGCGCGCGCGATCAGCGGGGTCAGCAGATCGACCGAGGAAAGCTTCAGTTCCGCGCTGTCGGCAAAGTGGGCACGGATGCGCTGCGTTGAATCCATCGCTTCTGGGAAGATGGTCAAAGCGCGATTGTAACAACATTCATGCGCACGCCTTGTCCGGCCGCGCCGACAGTCAGATGTCGACTACCCATTCGATGCGATCGGGGTCGAGCGAGTCGAGCAGGATCGCGTCGAAGCGACACGGGGGTTCGCGACCCAGCTGCGCGAGGTAGTGACCGGCGGCGCGCGCAAGTCTGCGCCGCTTGGTGGCGGTGATGCTGGCCGCGGCGCCGCCGAATGCGGCGCTGCTGCGCAGTCGCACCTCGACGAACACGAGCGTGTCGCGATCGTGCGCGATCAGGTCGATCTCGCCGCCACGGCAGCGGTAGTTGCGCGCAATGATCTCGACGCCGCGCGCTGTCAGGAAATTGGCAGCCAGCGCTTCCGCCGCCGCGCCGCGGTTCATTGCGCCATTGGCAGCAGTTGAATGCGCCCCTCGCGAATCGCCACGACGCGACCCTGGCGCTCGAAGACCCGCGTTGTCGTCAGCACGATGCGACCGGTCGCGCCGTCGAGTTCCATGCGCGTGGGCGGCACCGCTTCGGCAAGCATCTGCGCCACCGTGAAGGCATCGAGGCCCAGCGCGTAGAGGCGTTCGAGCACGGGGCTGTCGAGATTGGCGTGTGGCATCCGCGAGAGTGTCGGCGCGTCGGGGTCGGCCAGCCACGGAATTTCCACGTAGCGCACGCCCTCGAGATCGCGCAGCATGGTCGCGGGCAGGCCGTCGGCGATCTGGCTGACTGCGTATACGGGCCCGGGCGGCAGGAACGACTTGGCGAGCGACGCCTCCTCGGTGTCTACCGCGAGCACGACCGCGTCGGGCGGTCGCGCGCCCAGTTCGCGGCGCAGCAGGGTCAACACCTCCGGATTGGCGTCGAAGCGGTATTCGCGCGGCGCAGCGCCGCCAATGCGTCGCCACTCGGCAGCAAACGCGGCGGTGAAGCGCTTTTGCAAGGGAGCATCGCTGGAAACCAGCGCCACCGTGCGCACGCCGTCTGCCCGTGCGACACGGGCGAGCAGCGTCGCGTCGGCATCGACGCCGAGCGTCAACGCATAGGTTTCGCTGGGCAGCTGCGTAAGATCGTCAGGGAGATTGAGAGCGAGCATGCGCGGCCGGGCAGGCGCCATGGCCAGCACGGTCTTCAGGTCATCGCGGGTGAGCGGTCCGACGACCAGCGCAACGCCAGATTGTTCGGCGGCGGCGAATGCCGGGAGCACGCCGTCGTCGCCGTGACCGATGACCTTGACTCTGCCTCCGGCTCCGGCGCGTTCGGCGGCGGCCATGAAGCCGGCCTTGACCGCGTCTGCTGCGCGACCGTAAGTCGGCGACTCCAGCGGCAGCACCAGCGCGATGCCATCGTTGCGCGGCGTTGTTGCAGCAGTGCTTGCATTTGCGGGTTGGACCGACGCGGCGGCGGGGGCGGGGGCCGTGCGCACGGCGGGCGCCGGCTCGGGCGCGGGTTGCGGCGCCGTGCGCACGACGGGGGCGGGTGTGGTTGCGGTGGCGCTGCGCGCACCCGACAATGGCGGCGCCGTCGTGCAGGCAGCGACTGCGATGAACATCGCGACAAGCCCTGCCCGCGCGGCATGCGCGATCGGTTTTGCCAGAATCGGAAGTACAGAGGACATCGATGAGGGCTGCGCAATGACCCGTGGGGAGCCGCTGCCAGCGGTCGGAAGCACATTATATGTGGTCGCCACGCCGATCGGGAACCTGCGCGACCTGACGCTGCGCGCACTCGATGTCCTGGGCCAGGTCGACATCGTCGCTGCCGAAGATACCCGGGTGACCGGCGTCTTGCTCGCCCACCATGGCATCAGGGTGCAGTTGTTGTCGCTCAACGAGCATAACGAAAAGCGCCGCGCAGCCGAAGTCGTCGCGCTGCTGGCCCAAGGGAAGCGGGTCGCGCTCTGCACCGACGCGGGCACCCCGGCCATCAGCGATCCCGGAGCGTTGCTGGTGCGCGCGGTGACCGACGCGGGATACGCGGTCGTTCCGATCCCTGGACCGAGCGCGGTGATCGCGGCGCTGTCGGCCTCCGGGCTCGCCGCTGCGCAGTGGATGTTCTGTGGCTTCCTCCCGGCGACGGGCGCGGCGCGGCGCACTGCGCTCGACGCGGTGGCGACCGTACCGGCGGCGCTGGTGTTCTACGAAGCGCCGCACCGCGTGCAGGCAACGCTGGCGGCGCTCGCCGCTGCGCTCGGCGCCACGCGCGAAGTCGTCATCGCCCGCGAACTCACCAAGCGCTTCGAGACGATCCACCATTGCGCGCTCGGCATGGCGGCGGACTGGATCGGCGCCGATTCCGACCGGGTGCGCGGCGAATTCGTGCTAATCGTCGCCGCTCCGGACAAGCTTGCGGCGCCGGACGCCACTGCGCACGATGCAACGCTGTCGCTGTTGCTCGCCGAACTGCCGCTGGCGCGCGCGGTGAAGCTCGCGACGGCGTTGACCGGCGCATCGAAAAACAAACTCTACGAGCGCGCCCTTGCGCTCAAGACCGCGGACGAAGCAGCGTCGAAATGAAGTCGGCGATGGCGGAGAGTGTTGCCTCCGGCTGATCGCGCTGCGGCGAATGGCCGCAGTCGTCGATGACCAGCCGCGCGACGGTACCCGCGGCCCGGCGCTCGATCGCGTCGAGTTGCGCAACTGTGCCGTACTCGTCGTCGCGTCCCTGGATGAGCAGCAGCGGGCAATCGATTGCGGCGACATACGATTCGATGTTCCAGTCGCGAAACGCGGGCGAGAGCCAAACGTCGTTCCAGCCCCGGAACGCCGCATCGACGTCGCGGTGATAGCGCGACAACCGTTCGCGCAGGCCGCTGGTCGGGTACGCCTCGCGCACCGCGGCGATACTCGCGATCGATACATCCTCGACGAACACATGCGGCGCCATTGCGATGCAGGCACGCACCGGGCGAAAATTCGCTCCGGCGTGGATGAGTGCGATCGAGGCGCCATCGCTGTGACCGATCAGGATCGGGGCTTCGACGTCGAGCCGATCGAGCAGCGCGGGCAGGCGCTGCAGCGCCTCGATGTGCATGTAGTCCGCGCGGTGCGGTTCGGCCAGCGGCATCGACTGCCCATAACCGGCGCGCGAGTAGATCAGCGCCGGGCACGCACACGCATCGGCGACCTGCCGCGGAAAGTCGCGCCACATTGCCACCGAGCCCAGGCCTTCGTGCAGGAAGACAAGCGTGGGCGCGGCGCGCTCCGGGTGCAGGCGCACGCATTCGAGCTCGACATCGTCGATGGCGATGGTTTCGGTAACGGTTGGCGCCGAGCGCACTGACGGTCGGGTCATACGCCCAGATGCCGCGCCCGCAGGTCGGGCTGTGCGGCGAGTTCGTGTGGCGGCGCATCGAAGACCTTGCGCCCTTTCACCAGGATCACGCAACGGTCGGCGAGTGCGGCAAGCGCGGCGAAAGTTCTTGTCGACGATGATCATCGCGATGCCCGCCTCGCGCACGCTCTCCAGCGTTCGCCAGATCTCCCGCGCGACCAGCGGCGCGAGGCCCTCGGTTGCCTCGTCGAGCAGCAGCAGCCGCGGCTGCGTCAGCAGCGCTCTGCCGATGGTGAGCATCTGCTGCTCGCCGCCGGACAGATCGCTGCCGCGATGCGCAAGGCGCGGGGCGAGTCCGGGAAAGGTCGCCAGCACGCGCTCGACGTTCCACGGATCGCGGTTGTCGCCGTGCGCTCGCGCGGCCATGGTCAGATGCTCGCGCACCGAGAGGTTCGGAAAAATGCCGCGTCCTTCGGGGACATAGGCAAGCCCGAGGCGCGCGATCCGGAACGGGGCGATGCCGTCGATGGGCGCGCCATCGAAGTGGATCGCTCCGGAACGCGGCCGCGCAAAGCCCAGGAGCGAGCGTATGAGCGTTGTCTTGCCCATGCCGTTGCGCCCCATCAGGGCGACGAGTTCGCCTCGGCCCACCGCGAAGTCGATGCCCTGCAGCACGTGGCTGCTGCCGTAGTACGTGTGCAGGCCGCGCGCTTCCAGCAGCCTGGCCGGGTCGTTCGCTGCGCTCATGGCGCCGGTTGCTCGCCCGCGCCCAGGTATACCCGCTGCACCTCGGCGTTGGCACGAATCTCGGCTGGCGTGCCGCTGGCGATGACCTTGCCGTTATCCATGACCGTTAGCAGGTCCGCCAGCGCGAACACCGCGTCCATGTCGTGCTCGACGAGCAGGATCGCATGATCGGCGGCAAGCCGGCGCAACAGCGCGACCGTTTGCAGCGATTCCTCGGGGCCCATGCCCGCGAGCGGTTCATCGAGCAGCAGGATCGATGGCGTCGTCGCCAGCGCCATCGCGATGTCGAGTGCGCGCCTTTCGCCGTGCGACAGCGCCGAGGCGGGAACGTCGGCGCGACCTGCAAGGCCGGCCGTCGCGAGCGCGCCGCGCGCGGTCGCGACGACCTCGGCGTGCGATTGCGCGGGACGAAACCAGCCGCCGGAGCCTTTGGCATGCGCCTGGGCAGCCAGCCGGCAATTCTCCATGGCGCTGAACGCCCCGAAAATATTCGCGTGCTGGAAGGTGCGCGCAATACCGCGCTGCGCAACGCGTTCGGGAGCGAGCCCCGTGATGTCGTCGTCGCCTTGCCTGATCGAGCCCGACGAAGGCGCGATTTCTCCCGACAGCAGATTGACCAGCGTCGATTTGCCGGCGCCGTTGGGGCCGATCACTGCATGGATTGCGCCGGCACCTAGCGCCAGCGTGACCTGATCCACGGCGACCAGTCCACCGAAGCGCTTGGTCAGGTCGCGGGCGACGAGCAGCGGTTCAGCCATCGTGGCCATCGCTTGCATCGACGCCGCGCCAGCGCGCCAGGCGCGAAGGCAGGCTCGCCAGTCCCTGGGGCAGCAACAACACCGCAGCGATGATGAACGCGCCCATCAGAAGCTGCCAATGCTTGGTCAGTCCGGAGAACCACTCCTGCAGCAGGACGTACGCGAAGGTCCCGACCACGGCGCCCACCAGCGTTCCGGTGCCGCCAAGAATGAGCATCATCAGCGCGCTGCCCGACTGATGCCACGCCAGCATTTCCGGATTGACGTAACCCTCCTTCGCAGCGGCAAGGTAGCCCGCGAGGCCCGCAACGGTCCCCGCGAGCACGAACGCCGCGAGCTTGTAACGACGGGTCGCGAAGCCCAGCGCGCGCATGCGCCGCTCGTTGACCTTGATGCCCTGCAGCGCGCGTCCGAAGGGCGAGCGGATGATTCGCGCCAGCATCGCGTACACGCCAACGAGCAGCACCAGCACCATGTAGTAGAAGTGCGTGTCGCTGGACAAGTCGAATCCCGGCACCAGCGTGTCGGGGCGGGCGTTGACATAGATGCCGTCGCTGCCACCGGCGATGCGCGTGTCGTGAAAGAAGTAGTACACCATTTGCGCGAACGCCAGCGTGACCATGATGAAATACACACCTGCCGTGCGCACCACCAGTGCGCCGATGACCAGGGCGACCAGCGCACTCGCGGCCAGCGCGAGCGGCAGCGTCAGCCAGAAATTGGCGGGGTCATTGGTGGGCGCCGCGAGTGCCAGCGTGTACGCGGCGACGCCGAAGTAGGCGGCGTGTCCGAGACTCACCAGGCCGGTATAGCCGACCAGCAGGTCGAGCGAGAGCACGAAGATCGACACGATCATGATCTTGGTGACGAGCTGCAGGTAGAACTTCTCCGCGGCGAGCGGGAAGATTGCAAGCAGCACCGCGACCAGCACCAGCGCCAGCAGTCCGCGTCGCGCCATGTCAGTCGGGAAGGGCCGCCCCGACCGACTGACCCGCCCCCTGGGGGGCAGCGAGCGGCGCGAGCGTGGGGGGATGTTTCATCAGGTCCGTCCGAACAGGCCCGAGGGGCGGAACAGCAGCACCACCGCCATCAGCAGGTAGACGGCGACGCCGGCGAATTCCGGAAACAGGACCTTGCCGAAAGTGTCGACGAAGCCGATCAGCAGCGCGGCAACCAACGCGCCCTTGAGCGAGCCAATGCCACCGATCACCACGACCACAAAGCAGATGATGAGTACCTGATTGCCCATGCCCGGATACACCGACGACACCGGCGCCGCGATCATGCCCGCAAACGCCGCCAGCGCGACGCCGGTGGCGAACACCAGCGCGTGAATCCAGCGGATGTCGAGTCCGAGCGATTGCGCCATTTCCGGATTCGACGCGCTGGCGCGAATCCGCGCTCCCAGGCGCGTGCGCTGCAGCACCACATACATCAATCCCGCCAGAGCGAGGCACACCGCCGAGATGAACAGTCGATACACCGGGTACGACAGCGTGTCGGTCAGCGGCAGCGACACATCGAGGATCGGCGGAATCGCCACGTTGTGCACGTCATCGCCGACCAGTACGCTGCGCAACTCCTCGAACACCAGGATCAGGCCGAAGGTGAGCAGAACCTGGTAGAGGTGATCGCGCCGGTAGAGCTTGCTGATCAGCGCCCATTCGAGCAGCAGACCCAGCGCGGCCGCGAGCACGATTCCCAGCGGCAGCGCGGTCCACAGGCTGCCCGTCCACTGCGCGAGCGTGAAGCCCAGGTATGCGCCGATCATGTAAAAGCTGCCGTGCGCGAGATTGATGACGCCCATGATGCCGAAGATCAGCGACAACCCGCTGGCGACGAGGAACAGCAGCAGTCCGTACTGCACGCTGTTGAGGATCTGGATCAGCCATTCCACGGTAGACGTCCAAGCCGGGGCACCGGTCTGCGCCGGCATGACAATGCGTCACGATCGCGCGACGTGGCGCTTGCCGCGTCGCGCTCGCGCAGCTCGCTACACCATCTTGCAGCCACGCGCGGGATCTTCGAGCGCCTTCCACGCCACGCCGATGACCTCGTTGGAATTGCCGTCGACGCGACGCAGGTAGATGTCCTGGATGGGGTTGTGCGCTTTCGACATCACCCAGGGCCCGCGCGGGCTGTCGATCTTCACCTTCTCCATCGCGGCAATGAGCGCCTTGCGCTCACCGAATTCACCCTTGACCGCCGCCAGCCCACCCGCGAGCAGAAGTCCCGCGTCGTAGCCCTGGACCGCGTACACATCCGCCTGTACTCCGTACTTCTTGCCGTAGGCGTAGCGGAATTGCTTGTTCTTGGCGTTCTCGATGCCGTCGCCGTAGTGCAGCGTCGTCAGCAGCCCCTGCGCCGACGCGCCCTGCACCGGCAACGTGCCATCGGTGAGAAAGCCGGTTCCGTAGAGCGGGATTTTTTCCTTCAGACCGGCGGCCATGTAGTCCTTGGTGAACTTGGCGGCACCGCCGCCGGCGAAGAACACGAACACCGCGTCGGGCTTGAGCGAAGCGATTTCGGTCAGGAAGGGCTGGAATTCGACGTTGGGAAAAGGCAGGAACATTTCCTTGACGATCGAGCCGCCCAGCTTGGTGAATCCTTCCTTGAAACTCTCGACCGATTCTTCTCCGGCGCCGTACTTCCAGGTGAGCGTCACGACCTTGCGGTGGCCCTTGTCGTACATCACCTTGCCCATCGGGTGCGCCGGCTGCCAATTCGTGAAAGAGGTGCGGAAAATATTCGGGGCGCACTGGCTGCCGGTGGCGGCGTTGGCGCCGGCGTTGGGGATCACCAGCAGCGTGCCGTTGTCGCGCGCCACCTTCACCATCGCCATGACCACTCCGGAATGCACGGTTCCTATCAGCACGTCGACCTTGTCGCGCTGCACCAGCCGGTTGGCGTTGTCGGTCGCTTTCGCGGGCTCGGATTCGTCGTCGACGGTAAAGAACTCGAGTTCCCGGCCGCCCAACCTGCCGCCGCTGTCCTCCACCGCCAGGTTGAAGCCCTGCGTGATCGCGGTCCCCAGCGCGGCAAAGGTGCCTGTGTAGGGCAACATCAGGCCGATGCGCAACTTCGCGGCTTGCGCGCGCGCGATATTTGGCACGAACGTTCCGATCGCCGACGCCGTTGCCAGCGCCGCGGCGCCCTGTATGAACTTGCGACGGTCAGTCATGGGGAATCCTCCGCTGTGGGTCTGGTTGTGCGAGGGCGAATGGTAGCAGCGCCGCCCTTTGGCGTCATTGGCGGCGTCGCGCCTTCAGCGGCGCGCTCGCAGTTTGAAGCGCTGGATCTTGCCGGTCGCGGTCTTGGGCAGTTCGGCGACAAATTCGATCCAGCGCGGATACTTGTATGGTGCCAGTCGCGCCTTGACGTGTTCCTGCAGGCGCAGGGCGAGCGCTGCGTCGCCGATACCGCCCGCCTTGACGACAATGAAGGCCTTCGGCTTGATCAGTTCGTTTTCGTCCGGGTAACCGACGACTGCGGCTTCCAGCACCGCGTCGTGGCTGGCGAGCGCCGCCTCGACCTCGAAGGGAGAGACGTAGACGCCGCCGACCTTGAGCATGTCATCCGAGCGACCGCAATATGTGTAGTACCCGTCTGCATCGACGGTGTACTTGTCGCCGCTGCGTGTCCAGGGTCCCAGGAACGTGGCAAGGCTGCGCGCGCGGTTGTTCCAGTAGTAGGGCGAAGACGACGGTCCGCTGACCTGCAGTTCGCCGATCTCGCCGGGTGCCGTGGCATTGCCGGCTTCGTCGGTGAGCTTGAGCGCGTAACCCGGCACGGGCTGGCCGGTGGTCCCGTAGCGAACCGCGCCGGGGCGGTTGGAAAGGAAGATGTGCAGCATCTCGGTCGAGCCCAGGCCGTCGAGGATGTCGACGCCCATGCGTTCGCGCCAGCGCCGGCCCAGTTCCGCGGGCAAGGCTTCGCCGGCGGAGGCGCAACGGCGCAGCGCCAGCGCGCCTGCGGCCGGGGCATCGCCGGCCGCCAGCATGGCGGCATAGAGCGTGGGCACCCCGTAGAAAATGCTCGGGCGGTGTTCCACCAGCCGCTTGAAAACTGCGGCGGGTGTCGGGCGCTCTGCCATCAGTATCGCGGTCGCGCCGACGGCCATGGGAAAGGTCAGCGCGTTGCCGAGGCCGTAGGCGAAGAACAGCTTCGCGGCCGAAAACACGACGTCGCGCTCCTCGATGCCCAGCACCGGGCGCGCATAGAGTTCGGCGGTGTGGATCAGATCGGCGTGCAGGTGCACCGCGCCCTTCGGCGCGCCCGTCGAGCCCGACGAGTAGAGCCAGAAGCAGGCATCGTCGGCAAGCGTTGGCGCGATGGTGGCCTCGACGGATTCGGCACCGATCCAGTCCGGGAAATACACGGCGTCGCCAGCGCGCGTCCCTGAGACGATGACGTGCTCGAGAAACGGCAGCTTGCCGACGAGCGATGCCACCAGCGGCAGCAACGGCGCGGAAACGACGATGGCGCGCGCGCGACTGTCCGCCAGCAGGACCTCGTAGTCGGCGGCCGTGAGCAGCGTGTTGAAGGGAATCGGAACGATGCCGGCACGGATCGCGCCGAGGAACGCCACCGGAAAATCGATGCTGTCGTGCAACAGCAGCGCCACGCGGTCCTCGATGCGCAGTCCGAGGCGGCGCCAGGCATTGGCGCACTGGTTGACACGGCGCGAAAGCGTTGAGTAGGAGTAGCTGCCCGCGTCGTCGACGAATGCTGTTTTCTCGCCGCGTCCGGCGACGAGATTGCGCTCGACCAGATCCACCGCGGCGTTGTACTCGCGCGGGATCGTGATGCGCGGCGGCGACGTCGAATGATCGGCGTGCGAAAGTGCGGGCTTATCGCGCATGCTCGGCCGCCACGGTCGAGCGCAGCTCCGCGACCCAGCCGGGAAACCACTCCATGACCGCGTCCTCGGCAAGGCTGCCGCCGCTGGCGTCGTGCTGCGCCACCGCGCCGCAGCGCTGCGCGCCGAGCGCGGTCAGCGTTTCATCGAAGTGCTTGCCGCCGTAGCAGAAGGTGCCAACGTGCGTGCGATCGCCCAGCGCGAACACGCCGTAGCGCACATGCGAGAGGTCGGGCCGGCGCGCCGTCAGGTCGGCGTAGAGCGCCTTGGCATTGTCGGGAACATCGCCGTGGCCGTAAGTCGACGTGCAGATGAGGAACACGCCGGGACGCTCGAACACGCGGTGGTCCAAGCCGTCCATCAATGTGATGTCGATCGCCAGGTCGTCGTCGGCGAAGGCCAGCTCGAGCTCCTGCGCGACGAGTTGCGCGGTGCCGGTCATCGTCCCCACGAGGATGTGGATCGCGAGCGCCATTGGTCGTGCACTATACGACATTCGCCGGTACCATGAGGGCCGACCATTGACCGCGGCCCATCGGCCGCCAGCACGCGAGGCGACCTGATGGTGACCTTCGACACGCACCCCGACGCCTACGTCCATTGGCGGCTTGCGGTGGACGGCGCGATCGCGACCTTGACGCTGGACGTCGACGAAGACCGCGGCATCGTGCCCGGCTACAAGCTCAAGCTCAATTCCTATGATCTCGGCGTCGACATCGAGCTCGCCGACGCGTTGCAGCGCCTGCGCTTCGAGCATCCCGGCGTGCAATGCCTTGTGCTGACGGGGGGCAAGGAGCGCATGTTCAGCTCCGGTGCCAACATCTACATGCTCGGGCAGTCGTCGCATGCATGGAAGGTCAATTTCTGCAAGTTCACCAACGAAACGCGCAACGGCATCGAGGACGCGAGCCTTCATTCCGGGTTGAAATCGATCGCGGCGCTCAACGGAACCAGCGCCGGCGGTGGATACGAGCTCGCGCTCGCGTGCGACGAGATCGCCATGGTCGACGACCGCTCGTCGACGGTCAGCCTGCCCGAGGTGCCGCTGCTGGCGGTGCTGCCCGGGACGGGCGGGCTCACGCGCCTGACCGACAAGCGCCGCGTTCGGCGCGACCTCGCCGACGTCTTCTGCACGACCATCGAGGGCGTGCGGGCAGAGCGCGCGCTGGAGTGGCGGCTCGTCGACATCATCGCCCGGCCCAAGGACTTCGCGGCGACGATACGCGAGCGCGCGGCGGCGATGGCGAGCACGAGTCACCGCCGTCCCGACGAGTCCGGTATCGCGTTGCCCGCGCTTGCGCGCAGCATCGACGCCGCCGGTCTGCACTATCCGAACCTGGACGTGGCGCTCGATCGCGCCTCGCGGACAGCGACGTTCACGTTGCGCGCGCCCGCGGTTCCCGGACCCGACACGACTGCGGCCATCACCGCCGCAGGCGCGAATTGGTGGCCGCTGGCCGCGGCGCGCGAGCTCGACGACGCGATCCTCCTTATGCGCACCAACGAGCTGACCATCGGCACCTGGCTGCTGCGCACGCAGGGTGATCCACGCGTCGTCCTCGCCATCGACCGCATTCTCGCGACGCACGCGACGCACTGGCTGGTGCGCGAGACCATCGGCATGTGGCGTCGAACACTGTCGCGCCTCGACCTGACGTCGCGCACGCTGTTCGCGCTCATCGACCAAGGCTCGTGCTTCGCGGGCACGCTCTTCGAGATCGCGCTCGCAGCCGACCGCACCTATATGCAGGCGTTTCCCGACGATCGCGCGGCCGAGCCGCAGATCGCGCTGTCGACGCAGAATTCGGGCGCCTATCCGATGGCCAACGGGCGCACGCGCCTGGCCAACCACTTTTGTGCGGCGAGTGCGCCACCGCACGCGGTCGACGCTTTGCTGGGCGCCGAGGCGGCGAGCGCGGCCGGGCTGGTCACGTTCACGCCGGACGATATCGACTGGGACGACGAGATTCGGCTCGCGCTCGAAGAGCGCACCAGCCTGTCGCCCGACGCGTTGACCGGAATGGAGGCAAGCCTGCGCTTCACCGGTCCGGAGACCATGCATTCGCGCGTGTTCGGCCGGCTGACCGCGTGGCAGAACTGGGTTTTCCAGCGGCCCAACGCGGTGGGCGAGGGCGGAGCGCTGAAGAAATTCGGCACCGGTTCGCGCGCGAACTTCGATTGGGAACGCGTCTAATCGACGGCCCACCATGACCATCAACTACAACGAACGCATCCCCAACAACGTCAATCTCGCCGGCGATCGCACGCTGCAGCGCGCGCTCGAGCATTGGCAGCCGCGCTTCCTCGACTGGTGGCGCGACATGGGTCCGTCCGATTTCGCCGCGGCCGACGTCTACCTGCGCACCGCGGTTGGCGTCGATGCCGCCGGCTGGGCCAGCTACGGCGCGGTACGCATGCCCGACTATCGCTGGGGCATTTTCCTGGCCGATGCGCAAGCCCAGCGCACCATCGGTTTCGGCGATCACATCGGCGAGCCGGCGTGGCAGCAGGTACCCGGCGAATATCGTTCGCCGCTGCGCCGCCTCATCGTCACGCAGGGCGACACCGAGCCCGCGTCGGTCGAGCAGCAGCGCCTGCTCGGGCATTGCTGCCCGTCGCTCTACGATCTGCGCAACCTGTTCCAGATCAACGTCGAGGAAGGTCGCCACCTGTGGGCGATGGTGTACCTGCTGCACGCGTACTTCGGCCGCGACGGTCGCGAGGAAGCCGAGGAACTGCTCGAGCGCCATTCGGGCGACCCCGACAAGCCGCGCATCCTCGGCACCTTCAACGAGCCGATCACCGACTGGCTGTCGCTGTTCATGTTCACCTATTTCACCGACCGCGACGGCAAGTACCAGCTCAAAAGCCTCGCCGAGTCGGCGTTCGACCCGCTGGCGCGCACCACGCAGTTCATGCTCACCGAGGAAGCGCACCACATGTTCGTCGGCGAGACGGGCCTCGCGCGGGTGATCAAGCGCACATTGGAGGTGATGGCAGAACTCGGCACCGACGATCCGCAGCGTGTGCGCGGCGCGGGCGCGATCGATCTGCCGACCTTCCAGCGCTACCTCAACTTCTGGTTCTCCTCGTCGCTGGACTTGTTCGGCTCGGAGATTTCGTCCAACGCCGCGTCGAGTTTCGCCACCGGCCTCAAGGGCCGGCCCGACGAGCAGCAATATGCGGATCATCGCTGCGTCGACGTTGCCTACGCGTTGACCACGCCCGACGCCGCGGGCGGTGTGAAGAACGAAGATGTGCCGCTGCGCAATGCCATGAACGAAGTGCTTCGTACCTCCTATGTGCGCGACTGCGAGCTGGGACTCAAGCGCTGGAATCGGCAGTTCGAGCGGGCAGGCATTCCGTTCCGCGCGGTACTGCCGTCGACGCGCTTCGATCGCGCCATCGGCGTCTGGGCGGGCACGCACTGCGATCCCGAGGGCAACATCATCGGCGAGCGCGAATTCGCGCGGCGCCGTGACGCGTGGCTGCCGTCGTCGGCGGACCGCGCGTTCGTGCAAAGCCTGATGCAACAGGTGACCGAGCCGGGAAAGATGGCGGCCTGGATCGCACCACCCGAGCGAGGCATCAACAGCCTGGCGATCGACTACGAATACGTGCGACTGGCGTAGCGGCCTGTTCCCCGCTCCCGCCAGCGACTTCGCGCCAAACGTGGACTTCGTACAACTCGTCGCCGATCACGGCTACGCCGCGACCTTCATAGGATCACTGATCGAGGGCGAGACGGTGTTGACCGTCGCCGGATTGGCGGCGCACCGCGGCTATCTGCACTTCCCGGTGCTGCTCGCGCTGGCGACGCTCGGCAGCTTCGCTCGGCGACCAGGTGTATTTCCTGATCGGGCGCGTCTGGGGCAAGCCGTTGCTGGCGCGCTTTCCGCGCTTCCGCCCGGCGGTGCGTCGAGTCGATACGCTGCTGGTGCGCTACTCCGGTGTGGCGGTGGTGGCAGTGCGCTTCCTGTACGGGCTGCGCACGGTCGGCCCCATCGCGATGGGCGCGAGCCGCCTCAAGTGGCACACCTTCCTGATCTACAACGTCGTTGGCGCCTTGCTGTGGAGCCTCGCCTGGTTGGGCGCCGGCTACTTCGTCGGCGAGGTGCTGCAGCGGCTGCTCGGCCACCTCAAGCACGTCGAAGCCTGGCTGTTTGCCGGTGTCGCCACGGTCGTGCTGGCGATGGCGGTATGGTTTCACTGGCGACGCCGCAGGATCGAGCGCGCCCCATCGCGCAAGGTGCCCTGAACCGCGATTCCAAAATGGTGCGCAACGAGTATGTGCGCACCGATCTGGGTCGCGGCTTTCATGGTTGATTCGCCGCAAGCGCTGGCTGGCGTGTCTACAATTTGCAGCCGCGCCAATATAAACAGCAACTTAAACTTACTCCCGACTCGTGGCATGGATCGTGCGATTCATCGGGGCAGAGACGCGCGACGCACCAAGCACGCACGGTGCGCATCGATGCGACTCACTTGCTCAGGGGCATTCTTCAACCATCGGACACGGGGCCAAATCATGCAACGTCGAAGTTTTGTAAAACGCCTGGCGCTTACCGCCGCGCTGGCGACCGCCGGACTGGCAATCGGCACACCAGCATTCGCAGCCGACACCATCAAGGTCGGTGTCCTTCATTCGCTCTCGGGCACGATGGCGATCAGCGAGACCGTCCTCAAGGACGTGACGCTGATGACCATCGACGAAATCAATGCCAAGGGTGGCCTGCTCGGCAAGAAACTCGAAGCAGTGGTCGTCGACCCGGCTTCCAACTGGCCGTTGTTCGCCGAAAAGGCGCGCCAGCTGATCACGCAGGACAAGGTATCGGTCGTCTTCGGTTGCTGGACCTCGGTGTCGCGCAAGTCGGTGCTGCCGGTGTTCGAGGAACTCAACGGCCTGCTCTTCTACCCGGTGCAGTACGAGGGTGAAGAGCTGTCGAAGAACGTGTTCTACACCGGCGCGGCGCCGAATCAGCAGGCGATTCCCGCGGTCGAGTACCTGATGAGCAAGGAAGGCGGCGGCGCCAAGCGCTGGGTGCTGCTGGGTACCGACTATGTGTATCCGCGCACGACCAACAAGATCCTGCGCGCGTTCCTCAAGTCCAAGGGCGTTGCCGACACCGACATCGACGAGAAGTACACGCCGTTCGGCCACAGCGATTACCAGACCATCGTTGCCGACATCAAGAAGTTCTCCGCGGGTGGCAAGACCGCGGTGGTGTCGACGATCAATGGCGACTCGAACGTGCCGTTCTACAAGGAACTGGGCAACCAGGGCCTGAAGGCGACCGATGTTCCCGTGGTCGCGTTCTCGGTGGGCGAGGAAGAACTGCGTGGCGTGGATACCAATCCTCTGGTCGGCCATTTGGCGGCGTGGAACTACTTCATGTCGCTGAAGAACCCGGCGAACGACGTGTTCAAGAAGCAGTGGGCCGCGTACGCCAAGGCCAAGAAGTTGCCCGGCGCTGACAGGCCGTTGACCAACGACCCGATGGAAGCCGCCTACGTTGGCATCCACATGTGGGCGCAGGCGGTGACCAAGGCCAAGTCCACCGATGTCGACAAGGTGATTGCGGCGATGGGTGGTCAGACGTTCGCAGCACCCGATGGCTTCACGATAAAGATGGACGAGAAGAACCACCACCTGTGGAAGCCGGTGTTCATCGGCGAAGTGCAGAAGGATGGCCAGTTCAACGTCGTCTGGAAGACCAAGGGTCCGATCCGCGCGCAACCGTGGAGCCAGTACATCGAAGGCAACGACAAGAAGAAGGACGAGCCGGACAAGAAGTGACGCATCAATCCGAGAGCGGGTCGCGATGCGGCCCGCGATTGGAAATGGACACGTCGTCCCGGTGCAAGCCGGGACCTGAGGGCGTGCCGGCGGCAAATTGTTCCGAAGTCAGGTGCCGAGGCGGTAGCGGCTTGTGATCACCCGCTGCCGCCTTTGCATTATGTGCGGCCGTGAAACGAACGACGCTGAAAAGCGCTTCAACGTGAAACGAATCCGTAACGCCAAATCCACACTGCGCGCGATGCTTGCACTGGCGCTCGCCGCAATTGCATCGGCTGTGCTCGCGGCGCCTTCTCCCGAGGTGATTCGCGATCTGGCGCTGGGCGAGGCCGATGCCAAGGTTGCGGCCATTCGTGCCTTGGGGGCGAGCGGTGACGCCTCATCGTTGCCGTTGCTGAAGTCATTGCTCGACGGCGAGATCCAGACGGTCGACGACAAGCAGGTGTTGCTGATCAAGGGCGATACGGCCATGGATCTGCTTACCGGGCAGGCGGTCAGCCCCGTGCCCGCAACGCGCGACGACGTCGTCATCAACAATCGCCTGCGCCGCGAAATCGGCTCGGCGATGGCTGCGCTCAAGCTGACCGCGCCGGATCGCGCGGTGCGTCTCGCGGCGGCGAAGGAACTGCAGAGCGGCGCCGACGAGGACCTGCTACCCACTGTCACTACCGCGATTGCCAAGGAAACCGATCCTGACATCAAGGCCATGCTGCAGATGACGCAGGCTTCGATTCAGCTGGGCAGTTCCGACAAGGCGACGCGCCTGGCGGCGGTTCGCGCGCTGGCCGAAAGCAACCTGTCGAGCACCAAGACCCTGCTGCTGGGCGTGCTCGAGCAGAAGGGCGGCCAGTACGTCGAAAAGGACGCCGACGTTCGCTCCGAGGCGGAAAAGTCGCTGTATGCGGTGCAGAGTCGCCTGTCGACCGGCGAACTGGTCGGCCGCGTCTTCAGCGGCATTTCACTGGGCAGCATCCTGCTGCTCGCGGCGCTGGGGCTGGCGATCACCTACGGCTTGATGGGCGTCATCAACATGGCGCACGGCGAGCTGATCATGATCGGCGCGTACACCACTTACATGGTCCAGAATTTCTTCCGGGCGCAGATGCCGGGCCTGTTCGACGTTTATCTCATCGCGGCGGTCCCGGCGGCCTTCGTCGTCTCCGCGCTGGTCGGCATGGCGCTGGAGAAATCGGTGATCCGCTTCCTGTACGGGCGCCCGCTGGAAACGCTGCTGGCGACCTGGGGCATCAGCCTGATCCTGATGCAGACGGTGCGCACGATCTTCGGCGCGCAGAACGTGCAGGTCGAGAATCCGTCGTGGATGTCGGGCGGCATCGAGGCGATTTCCGGCGTGGTGCTGCCGTGGAGTCGCATCGTGATCATCGGTTTTGCCGCCGGAGTCCTGGTCCTCATCTGGTTGCTGCTCACTCGCACGCGCCTCGGCCTCTACGTGCGCGCCGTGACGCAGAATCGCGCGATGGCGAGTTGCACCGGCGTGCCGACCGGCCGGGTCGACATGTGGGCGTTCGGACTGGGCTCGGGCCTGGCGGGGCTCGCGGGCTGCGCGCTCTCGCAGATCGGCAACGTCGGCCCCGACCTCGGCCAGAGCTACATCGTCGACTCGTTCATGGTGGTCGTGCTGGGCGGCGTGGGACAACTCGCGGGCACGGTGTACGCGGCCATGGGCCTGGGCATCGTCAACAAGTTCCTCGAGGCGTGGTCGGGCGCGGTGCTGGCCAAGATCGCGGTGCTGGTGTTCATCATCATCTTCATCCAGAAGCGGCCGCAGGGATTGTTTGCCCTCAAAGGTCGGACTGTCGAAGCATGAGCCATCCGGCGAGGGGCCCCCGCAGGGGGATCGACGGCAAGGCGATTGCTTCGGGCCGCCGACGCACAAGCGGTTCAATCAACGCATTGCGCGAGGAGGCGGCGGCGTGACGGCGCTTACACGCGCAGCCACCGCAGAACTCGGCATCGGCGAGGGCCCGCACTTCGCGCGCCTGCTGCCGGCGCAGGGCTGGTGGTTCTATGTCGGCGCCGCGCTGGTGCTGTTCGTGGTGTTCCCGGTGCTGCATCTGGCGGTGCCCGCCACCAGCGTCTGGCACCTGTCCGACTACACCGTCACTCTGCTCGGCAAGATCATGTGCTACGCGATCGTCGCGCTGGCGATGGACCTCATCTGGGGTTACACCGGCATCCTGTCGCTGGGTCACGGTACATTCTTTGCGCTCGGCGGTTACGCCATGGGCATGTACCTGATGCGCTCGATCGGTCACGACGGCGTCTATCACAGCGACTTGCCCGACTTCATGGTCTTTCTGGATTGGAAGGCGTACCCGTGGTTCTGGAGTTTCACCGACCACTTCTGGTATGCCGCGCTGCTGGTGGTCCTGGCGCCCGGTCTGCTCGCCTTCGTGTTCGGATTCTTCGCCTTCCGCTCGCGCATTCGCGGGGTGTATTTCTCGATCATCACACAGGCGATGACCTACGCATTCATGCTGCTGTTCTTCCGCAATGACACCGGCTTCGGCGGCAACAACGGCTTTACCGATTTCAAGCGCATCCTCGGGTTCCCGATCACCGCGCCGGAAACGCGCATGGTGCTGTTCGTGCTCACCGGCGCCGCGCTGCTGGGCTTCCTGCTGCTTGGCCGCTGGATCGTCATGTCCAAACTCGGCCGCGTGCTGACAGCGATCCGCGACGCAGAGACACGCGTGATGTTCTCCGGCTACAACCCGGTCTATTTCAAGCTCTTCATCTGGACCCTGTCGGCGGTGATCTGCGGCATCGCCGGGGCTTTGTACGTGCCGCAGGTCGGCATCATCAACCCGAGTGAAATGTCACCGGCGAACTCGATCGAAATCGCCATCTGGACCGCCGTGGGCGGCCGCGGCACTCTGGTCGGCCCCGTGCTTGGTGCCGCTGCGGTCAACCTGGGCAAGAGCTGGTTCACCAACGTGTTTCCCGAGTACTGGCTGTTCGCGCTCGGGCTGTTGTTCATACTGGTGACGCTGTTCATGCCGCGCGGCATAGCCGGCCTGTGGACGACCTTGCGCCGCAAGAAGTCATCATGAGCGAAACTGCCGCCCCTCGCGAGGGTTGGGACGATGCGGGCGCCGGCGGGGGCAGTCGCGTCCTCACCGAAGGCCTCGATACCAGCCACAAGGGAATTCTGTATCTCGACGAGATCTCGGTCAGCTTCGACGGCTTCAAGGCGCTCAACAAGCTGTCGCTTTTGATCGACAAGGGCGAGCTGCGCTGCGTGATCGGGCCCAATGGCGCGGGCAAGACGACCATGATGGACGTAATCACCGGCAAGACGCGCCCGGACACCGGAACCGCCTTCTTCGGACAGACCATCGACCTGACGCGTTTGACCGAGCCGGAGATCGCGGGTGCGGGCATCGGCCGCAAGTTCCAGAAGCCCACGGTGTTCGAAAAGCACACCGTGTTCGAGAACCTCGAGCTCGCGCGCAAGGCCGACAAGCGCGTCTGGCCGACCATGCGCTCGCGCCTCGACACTACCGCCCGCGATCACATCGCGGCGACGCTGGACACGATCAAGCTCATGCCCGAATCTGGGCGGCCGGCGGGGCTGCTCTCGCACGGGCAGAAGCAATGGCTGGAGATCGGCATGCTGCTCATGCAGGAGCCGCAGCTGCTGCTGCTCGACGAGCCCGTGGCCGGCATGACCGACGACGAAACCATGCGCAGCGCGGACCTGTTCCTGTCGCTGGCCGGCAAGTACACCCTGATCGTGGTCGAGCACGACATGGACTTCGTCGAGCGCATCGCCGAGAAGGTCACCGTGCTGCACGAGGGCAGCGTGCTTGCCGAAGGCTCGATGGCGCAGATCCAGCAGAACGAGCAGGTCATCGAAGTGTTTCTGGGACGCTGATCATGCTCGCGGTGAAGGATCTCAACCAGTACTACGGCGGCAGCCATATCCTGCGCAACGTCGCCTTCGACGTGCCGTCGGGTGCGTGCACAACGCTGCTGGGACGCAACGGCGTCGGCAAGACGACGGTGCTGCGCTGCCTGATGGGACTGCTGCCCATTCGCTCCGGCGAGATCGCCTTCGACGGAACCAGCATCAAGTCGATGCCGCCTTACGCGCGCGCTGCACTCGGCATCGGCTATGTGCCGCAGGGCCGCGACATCTTTCCGCGTCTTACCGTGCAGGAGAACCTGCAGATGGGACTGGCGACCAAGAAAGGCAACGCCAAGCTGCCCGAGTTCATCTTCGAAATGTTTCCCGTCCTCAACGACATGCTGCAGCGTCGCGGCGGCGATCTGTCCGGCGGCCAGCAGCAACAGCTCGCCATCGGTCGCGCGCTGGCGATGCGTCCGCGGCTGTTGATCCTCGACGAACCGACCGAGGGCATCCAGCCGTCGATCATCAAGGACATCGAGCGCGCGATCCGCAAGCTGGTCGCGGCCGGCGACATCGCCATCCTGCTGGTGGAGCAGTACTACGATTTTGCGCGTTCGCTCGCGGATCATTATGTCGTGCTCTCACGTGGCGAAGTCGTCGCCAAGGGTGTTGGTGCGACCATGGAAACGGACAACGTCCGCGCGCATCTCGCGGTCTGACGCGAATCTTCGATTGGCTCTGCCAGCCAGCTGAATGCCGGCTGCGCTGCGCAGCATGTCGAGCACAACTCGCCAGCGAATTCAACGCAGCGCGCTGCGGAGCAGTGCAAGGGTGGCCCCGGTGCGGGACGACGCGAAGGGCGAGGAGGAAAACCAGGGAGCGCCGCCCCGTCCGGGTATTACCTACTCAGCAAGCCTCGTGCCAGTGCGAATCCTGGGGCGCACGCGACCGATCTGACGTCGAGACTGCGCATTTGCGGTGTCGGCGTGCGACGCGCAACGTCACGCAGCGACCCATAGAGGCAGGAAGCGGTCGCCAAAACGACCCTCGGCGTTCTCGCATTACAATGCCGTCTGCATTGCACCGGCCAGAAAGACTCCGACATGAGCGATCGTTTGCAGGCCACCGTCTACGGGTTGGTGCTCGCGCTGGGTATCGGCTGGGTGCTCTACATCGGGAGAAGCGTCATCGTCCCGATCGTATTCAGCGTCCTTGTCGTGTACGTGATCGTCGGCATGACGCGCGTTCTGTTCAGGCTGCCGCTGGTGGAGCGCTTCCTGCCGTTGCGGATTGGCTACACGCTCTCGGCGCTGGTCATTGCCCTGGCGCTGGCCGCCATCGCCTCGATGCTGGCCACGACGCTGGGTAATGTGGTCGCGCTGGCGCCGAACTACGAGACGTCGCTGCTCAACGCCATCCAGGCAATCGCTGCGCGCATGGGGATCGAATCGGAACCCACCTGGGCAACCTTGCGCCAGGACCTGCTCGCGCAGATCAACACCCAGCGGGTCATCGGATCGACCGTAATTTCCGTTTCGTCGATCCTGTCCAGCCTCGTGGTCGTCCTGCTCTACATCGCGTTCCTGCTCATCGAATTGCGCGGCTACTCGGCCAAGATCGCAAATATCTACAGCGATCCGGCGCGTGTGGCCAGCCTGCAGCAGATGATCGCGCGAATCAACTCCAGGATCGGCACGTATCTCGCGCCTGAAGACGCTGGTATGCGTCGTGCAAGGGCTCGTGAGCTGGGCGATCCTGGTCCATGCTCGGCGTCGACTTCGCCGGGTTCTGGGCCGTGCTGATCGGCGTGCTGAACTACGTTCCCTACGTCGGCTCGGTGCTCGGCGTCCTGTTTCCGGTCGCGTTCGCGACCATGCAGTTCGCCGACCCCGGCGCCATCTTCGCGGTCCTGCTCGCGCTGTCAGCGGCTCAGTTCGTCATCGGGTTCTTCCTCGACCCGTACCTCATGGGCAACTCGCTCAACTTGAGTCCGTTCGCGATACTCATCAGCCTTGCAGCGTGGTCCGCGCTCTGGGGAATCGCAGGAGCGTTTCTCGCGGTGCCGATCACAGCGTGCATGGTGCTGATCTTCGCGGAATTCGAGGCGACTCGCCCGATCGCGATCCTGCTCTCGCGCAATGGCCAGATCTAGACCAAAGGCAGGGATCGTGCGCGCCGCCATCGAGCATTTGCATTGGTCGCGCCTGCTGGCGAGCGTACGCGGTGCACCGCATTTCATGCGTCAGGTTCTGGTTACGTTCATGCACAACAACGGCCTGCTGCTCGCCGGAGCGGTGGCCTACTACGCGCTGCTGTCCATCCTGCCGCTGCTCATCCTCCTCGTCCTGGTGCTGTCGCATTTCCTGCCGGAGGACCAGCTGCTCTCGACGTTGAGCCGCTATCTCGATCTCGTGGCGCCGAGTCAGGCCGTACCGCTGGTCGAGGAGCTGACCAAATTCCTCCGCAACCGCGAGATCACAAGCCTGGCCATGCTGGCAACGCTGCTCTTCTCGAGTTCGCTCGCGTTCGCGGTGCTCGAGCGATCGATCGCAATCATTTTTCATCACCGCGTCAGGTCTCACTCGCGACACTGGCTGACGACCGCGATCATTCCCTATGCCTACATCCTGGTGCTCGGTGGCGGACTGGTGCTGGTCACGGTCGCGTCAGGGGCGCTGGAAACACTCGCAGTGCGCGAGATCGACATTCTCGGCCATCCTCAGTCGATGGGGCGCATGTCCCGTGCACTGCTCTACTCGGTCGGCCTCGTCGGTGAAATACTGCTGCTCAGTTCGATCTATATGGTCATGCCGGTCGGCCGAATTACCTGGCGGCAGGCGCTGCTCGGCGGTGTCACCGCCGCAGTGCTCTGGGAACTCACCCGCCACGCCCTCGTGTGGTTCTTCGCGACGTTGTCCAAGATCAACGTGCTGTATGGATCGTTCGCGACGGTGATCTCGCTGCTGCTGGGATTCGAACTCGCCGCGACCGTGCTGTTGCTGGGCGCGCAGGTCATTGCGCTGCGCGAGCAGAAAGTCAAGCTCAGTGCGCAGCGACCGCAGTAGGATTGGCTTCGCCGGTGCGTCGTGACGCAGGCGTGGTGGGACCGGTGCTGACCTTGCGCCTGGCATCACTGCCGATGCCCTCGTCGATCCGCTCCAGCATGTAGTCAAAGAACGGATTTGAAGACATGCGTCCGAGCGAATCGAGCGTTACGATGAGCACGCCGCGCTCGCCGCGTGGCGCGATCGCGCCGAGATTTGCGCCGTAGTCTTCGTCGGTTCCCGGCTGCAGGCCGTAGAGCGAGTCGCTCAGCGGAAACGGCAGCGCCAGGTGCGACAGGGAAAAAACGCCGGCCGGGTACTCGAGTCCCAGCGCTCGCGTCTGCTCGGTCGTGGCACCCGCTTCGGTCACGCGCTCCTGCACCTGAGCGGTTCCAGGGTCGACGTTGGTGATGATCGTGGTGCGAAATGTCCGTGGCGCGTCGGGCAGGATGCGGCTCAGGATATTGTCCGCGCTGCTGCGCAGGAGGGGGCCGAAGCGCGCATTGCGATTCAGGTCGAACAGGACAAGTTCGCTCCCGTTCGCCGGCAGCAGTGCGTAGAGCGCGTTGACGATCGCGCGCGTGCTGACGGTAAAGTCCACGACCGACTGGAAGGTGAGAATCGGCGGCAGTTCGACCAGCCGACCGTCGCCGGCGTGGCGCGCGATCTGCTGCTGCAACGCTCGCGCAGCCTGCGACGATTGGCGCGCGCCGTTGACCGGGAAGGAGTTGAACTTGAAGGGATTGAATTCGGGCACGATCCCGAGCCAGGCAGCCTTCGCGAACGACGGAAACACCGCCGGCCAGCCGAAGAATCCGGCAAAGCGCGCCAGGCTGGTGATGCCGATCATCGGCGAGATCAGGATGATGCGGTCCGGCCTCGACAGCGTCTTGTCGTCGAGCGCGTCGAGCGCATACTTCATCGCCAGTGCGCCACCGTTGGAAAATCCGATGATGTGCAGCGGGCGCGAGGATCCGACGCGCCGCCGCGCTTCGCGCACGGCCAGGCGAGTCGCCGCGGACCAATCCTGCCACGCCACCTTGGACAGACCGGAGGGTACCGTTCCGTGCCCGGGCAGGCGAATCGCGATCACGACGTAGCCGCGCTGCTGATACTGCCGCGCGATATGCCGAAGGCTGTACGGCGAGTCGGTGAGACCGTGCAGCATGACGACCGCGCCCAGAGGCTGGCCGGCAGGCTCGAGAATGTACGAGCGATTCCAGTCCTGCTTGAAGTGCCCGGGGTAGATCGGGCTGCCCTCGAAATAACGATTGGAAGGCGTGCGCGCTTGCGCGGGCAGCTTGTCGGTCACTTCGCGCCGTACGTCGTCGAACAGCGCATTCTCCCTTGCGAGATACTGCGTCCAATCCAGACGATCGATGTCGGCCGCCACCGGTTCGTTCGGAACGTAGGTGTGCCAGAGGTCGAGCGGCGGTCCGCGCTGCGAGTCGTAGGCGCGCACGGCGAAGAGCGTCAGCACGATAACCGCGACGATCAGCAGCATTCGCTTGAGCCACTTCATTGCCATGCTTCCCATGCTAGAACGATCCGAACGCCGTGCCCAGCACGATCACGACAATCAACGCCAGCACCGCGCCGACGATCGCGACCATCGCCAGATCGAGATAGCTCTCCTTGTGGGTCGCGCCGCAGACCGCGAGCAGGGTCACCACCGCGCCGTTGTGCGGCAGGCTGTCGAGCGTGCCGGCGCCAATGACGGCGACACGGTGCAGGATCGCAGGGTCGAGGCCCTGCTCGTAGGCGAGTTGCATATACGTATCGCCCAGTGCACCCAGCGCGATGGTCAAGCCGCCCGACGCCGATCCGGTCAGTGCGGCGAGCACGTTGGTCGCCACCGCGAGCCCGACCAGCGGGCCGCCTTCGATCGAAAGCACCGCGTCGCGCACCATCGCGAACGCCGGCAGCGCCGCAACCACCGCGCCAAAACCCACCAGGCTGGCGACGCTGACGACTGGCAACACCGACGCATTGAGACCGGCGTCGACGGTGTCGCGCAGCGCCGGCAGGCGACTGCGATTGAGGACGGTGGCAACGACAATCGCCGAGGCCAGCGCAACGATCACCGACCAGACGCCACCGACGTGCGAGAGTGAAACACCGCCCCAGCGCGCTTCGGCCAGGTAACTCGTGTCCATGCGCGGCAGTACCAGCAGTGTCATCGTGAGGTTGACCACCATGACGACGGCGAGCGGCAGCAGCGCTACCCAGGCGCCTGGCGTCTCGGCGCTGTGCTGGCCGCGGTGCACCTCGACCGGATCGAATTCACGCGCGACCGTCGCGCGCTCGCGCACGAGCACGCTCTCTGCCGCGACATCGATGTCCGCGGCATCGGTGCCAGGTCCCTCGCCCGACTTGCGCGCGGCGGCCTCGCGGCGCGCGAGCCACCACAATCCGAACCCAAGCATGATCGCGGACGCGATCAGTCCCAGGCCGGGCGCCGCAAACGGTGTCGTCCCGAAAAACGGCATCGGAATCGCGTTCTGGATCGCCGGCGTGCCGGGCAGCGCCGACATGGTGAAGGTCGACGTACCGAGCGATACCGCGGCGGGGAGCAGGCGACCCGGGACGCCTGCGGCGCGGAACATCGCCTGCCCCATCGGCACCAGCACGAAGATGGCGACGAACAGGCTCACGCCGCCGTAGGTCACCAGAGCGCCCGCGAGCACCACCGCGAGGATTGCGCGTTGCTTGCCCAGTTTGCCGGTCATGAAGCGGGCGATCGCGGTCACCGAGCCGCTGTCTTCCATCAGTTTGCCGAACAGCGCGCCGAGCAGGAACAGCGGGAAGAATTGTGCGAAGAATCCGGCTGCCGCCGGCATGAAGGTCTGCGTCCAGTGCGCGAGCAGCGGCTCGAACGCCGCGGCGGCCGCGACCAGCGCCGCGATGGGCGCCAATGCCAGCACGCTCCAGCCACGGAACGCCAGGAAGACGAGCAGGCCGAGGCCGAGCAGGATGCCGAGCAGGCCCACCGGTCAGACCAGCTCCAGCAGCGTGTCGAGATCGAAGGTCGAGCGCTTGCCGACCGATTTGGCGTCCTTGTCGAGAAACGCCTGTGCCGACCGCCGCCCCTCGTCGCGCAGCATGCACAGAAAATTCCATTCGGCGATCATTTTCGACGAAGCGCTGAGCTCCACCATGATGTCGCTCGAAATCCGGTGGATCCGCATTCCCGCCCATCTCGCGCCCTCGCTGTGACCGGGATCGGCGACCTGCCGCAACAGGGCGATCATGCGCAGCTCCTTCATCAGCGGCGTGTTGAAGGACACTTCGTTCAGTCGGTCGAGAATGTCGCGCGCCGAGCGCGGCGTGCCCGGTCGCTCGACGGGGTTGATCTGGACCAGGATCGTGTCATGCGAATTCGTCTCGCGCACCAGCGGCGTGATGGTCGGATTTCCGCTGTATCCGCCGTCCCAGTAGGGATCGCCGTCGAGCTCCACCGATTGAAACATCGTGGGCAGGCAACCCGACGCCAGCAGCACGTCGGACGTGAGTTCCGCGTTGCGAAATACCCTGCCGCGGCCAGTGCGTACGTTGGTCGCGGTGATGAAGACCTGCATGGGCGCCTTGGAGAGCGCGTCGAAGTCGATGTTTTCTTCCAGCAACGTGCGCAGCGGATTGGTGCCGCCGGGATTGAGATCGTAAGGCGAGAACACTCGCGCCGCGATGTCTGCCGCCAGATAGAGCGGTGAATTGTCGAGCGACCAGCGGCCGCTCAGAATTTCCAGAGGGCCGCGGCGGAATGGGCTGAATTTGGCGGATTCCGACACGCTCCTCCAGAAACGCTCGAGCGCGGCGCGCGCACCGTCGACACCGCCTTTGGCGTGACCTTCGGCCATCACTGCCGCGTTCATGGCGCCGGCCGACGTTCCGGAGATGCCCGCGAAGTGCAGCCACGACTCCTCCAGCAGCCGATCGAGCACACCCCAGGTAAAGGCTCCGTGCGAGCCGCCGCCCTGCAGCGCGAGATCGACTAGGACCGGTGCTCGTCCCTTCGTGGCGCGGGTCGCGACCGAACGCTTGCGCGGCGCGGCCACTAGTCGGCGCTTCGGACAAGGATGCGCGACTGGCTGCACATGGCGTTGCCTTTCGTCGCTTGCGGCAGGGCGTCAGCCACGAAGCAACTCGATGCCGTTTTGAGAGACGCGGACCCGATCGCCGATGCGCAGGTTCGGCGCCGCGGTCTGCTGGATCGTGGCGAAGCCACCGTCATCGTAACGCACGCCGATCCGCCAGACGAAGGTCTGGCTGCGTTGCGCCGCCTGGTTGCCGACAAAAGCGCCGCCCGCGGCACCCACGACGGTGGCCACGGTCTGGCCGCGACCACCGCCGACCAGGCTGCCCAGACCGCCGCCGACCAGCGCGCCGCCGATCGTGCCGACCGTAGTGTTGACGTTCTGCACCGTGTCCTGCGTGATCGACTCGACGGTGCCTACGCGCGCGACTGGCTGCTCGGTCACCTGGAATGCGGGCGGTGCGGAACACCCGGCGAGCGTCATCGCGGCGCTGGCGGCGAGCGCACCGATCGCGAGTCGCCATCTCGATTGCTTGATCATCTGCTTACTCCTGTTGGAATCCAATGCGTTCATTCGGGAATCGAGTTGAGCACGTACATGGCGACGAGCAGCGCGCTCGGGCGGCCGAGCTTGCCCAGCCATTGTGCGAAGATGGTCTCGATGTCTCCGCCGATGTAGACCTGCGTGAGCGCCTTGTTGACTTCTAGGCGCAGCGCAGAGTCGTTGCGCGGCAACGCCAGCGCATATGGCTCGTACGAAAGCTCCTCGAGCAGCAGGGCGAACTTGGCCGGATCCTTGGCTTGCGCGGCAAGTCCGACCAGCTTGATCTTGTCTCCGGCATAGGCATCCGCGCCACCGGACTCCAGCAGCGCGACACCCTCGGCGGCGTCCGCAAGCTGGACCACGGTCGCATTGACGAGGCGGCGGCGCAGCGCGTCGTTGAGTCGTGTCTCGGTTGTCGTGCCCTTCAACACCGCGATGCGCTTGCCGGCGAGATCGGCGAGCTCGTTGACCGGCGATCCGGCCCGGACCAGGAAGCCGCCTCCGTCGATGAAAATCAGATTCGAGAAGTCGACGTTGGCCAGGCGTGTCTGGGTCTGCGTCGTGTTGGCGCATTCCAGGTCCGCGCGTCCCGACGCAATCATCTGCAGGCGCTCGCTTACCGGGGCCGCCAGCCAGACGACTCTGAGATTGGGCTCACCGACCGCGCGCCCGATCTGCGCGATGACGCGCTTGCACAGGTCGATCGAATATCCCGCCGGTTCGCCGTTGGCGGCGGTGAACGAAAAGGGCAGCGAGTCTGGGGAATACGCGACATTGATCGATTTTGCTGCCTTGATTTTGGCCAGTGCATTCGGCGCGGGTTGCGCCATGGCGACGGTCGCGACGAAAGTCGCGGCGGCAATAAGTGCAACTAGCAGGCGGTTGACCATGGATGCCTCAAGAAAGATGCGGAAGAATGCCACGCTGCCGATGTGGCGGCTGGATGCAACGCTTGCTGCGGGTGCGATCGAAATCCATGACGCTCGGGCCGTGCGTGGCGCTGCACTGTGTTACTTTACCGCGAATTCCCGTTGGTCGTTCGATTGGAGATAGCCATGCCGCTCGCAGCTTCGCGTCGATGGTTCCTTGCAGCGTTGCTGCTGCTGCCGCTGTCCGTGCTCGCGCAGTCCGCGTCCACGCTGCGCGCGGTCAACGTGCGCGCCGGCCCCGACCAGGCGTTCCCATTGGTCACGTCGCTCCAGCCGACAACGCAGGTGCATGTGTTCGGCTGCACCACGGGCTGGCAATGGTGCGACATCGCCGCGGGGCGTGTCCGCGGCTGGGTCAATTCGCGATACCTCACGAACATGTTCCGGGAGCGCATTCCGATCATAGAGTTTTCGGTCGAAGCCTACTGGGATGAGCATTATCGGACTCGATCGTGGTATGTGAATCGATCGGCTTGGTCGGGATGGGGCAGTCCCGGGTTCCATCCGCCAGCACCGGCGCCGAGAACGCCGCTGTTCGGATCCCGCTGAGCACGAGCACTCGGGCGCAAGTGTAAACCAAGTCCTGCCGGATATTCTTGAGCAGGACGCGCACTACGATGTGCTGCGCGCGAACGTGCTTGCGTTGCGGGCCGGAATGGTGCAGCAGGACACGGTGCGAGTCAGCGCTTTCTTCGCCTCATGTAGGTGCCGACGCGGCCGAACTGCAATTGCCACCAGTCGAAACGCTCGGTGAGCGCCTTGTAGATGGATGCGCCGACGAGCGTGCCGAGTGCGATCGAGGCCATGGCAAACACCGCGGTCACGAGGCTCTCGAGCCCGGCGGTGCGATCGCTCAGCATCTTGGTCATACTCTCCAGTCCCAGCGCGCCCGGCACCAGCAGCCAGAAACTCGGCAGGAAAGTCACCATCGGCGGCGGCCCCTTGAAGCGAAGATGAATGAAGTAACCCAGCGGCGTGGCGACGAGCGTTCCGAAGAATCCACTGATCGAGGTCCCGAACAGTTGCGCCGCGATTCGCTGGGCGAGAAAGGCGCTCAGCAATACCAGCAGCATCCATGGCAACGCACGGCTCGGCGCCGAAAAATGCAGGTAGACCCCGATCCCGAAAATCAGAACGCCTCCCCATGCTATCCATCGCGCCGTGACGAGGTTGGCGCCGGCTTCGACCAGATCCGAAGGCGTGTAACCGGCCAGTATCGCGCCGACGGCAAGTCCGATTGCAAGCAGAACCAGTTGCACAAGTCCGGTCATGAGGCGACTCGAACCGCTGACCATGTCACCATAGGCAAGCTCCAGCATGCCCATTGTCAGCATTGCGCCGGGCAGGAATGTCACCAGCGGCGGAACGAGCAGCTGCACCGGGTCCACGTGAAAGCCGTGGTTGAACGCCTCGAACGACAACGCCGACACGAGCGTCGCGGCGACGATCGGAATCGGCACCGCGAGCATCGGGCGGCTCTGTTTGATGAGCTTGAACGCGCCGACGATCCCGCCCAGGACGCTGGCGGCGGCGACGTTGATCACCGATGGGCTCAGGATCATGGCGAGCCCGCACGTCAGCGTGATGTGCCCGACGACCGAGCCCAGCGCGCCGAAGCGCGGCCGCTTGCGCAGGATCTCGTCGAGTCGTTCGATACCTTCGGCGGGGCTACCTCCGCCTTGGCCCGCCGCAGCGCCGAGCGCGTATACGTCGGCGATCTGGTCCAGACGCAGCGTTTCCGAAGGTCCTTCGGCCAGCGTGACGTGCTCTCCCGTCCCATCATCCAGGAAGATGAACACTGCGGTCGGAAACGTAACCACCCGCGATCGCCGCATGCCGTAGGCCGATGCAATGCGGCGCAGGAGCACATCGACCTGCGACGTCTGTTCGCCACAGGCCAAGAGCGCCTGCGCCAGCCGGTACATGAATTCGAGCAGGACGCTCGTTTCGACCGGATCGGCAGCGGGCTTTTCGTGGGCAGTCATGTTCTGGTCAACACCCCTTGGCGCATGCTACCAGCAGCGTCGAACGCGATCATTGCCATGCCGACGCGCTTTTTGCAAGCGAAGTACCGCAACGCCACGTGCGAGGGACATATCCAAGCATTGCCAACATCGCTATGATGATTTCGAGCGTCGGTCCGGGATCATTTAGGCCCAAGCAAAATGCGGCGACGCAGTGGCACCCGACTGCCAGGAGATTGCGGCAGGGGTGGATTCGGAAACGCGATCATCAGTGGAGACAGATCTATGGCAACTAGGATGCGGTTGCGAATGACGATGCTGGGCATTTTTGCGATCTTTGCGGCGGTGTGCGGCAGCGCGTTCGCGCAGGAAATCCCGATCGTTACGGGCGAACTCTGGACGCAGTCGACCGACGCGGTGAAGAAGGCATACCTGATCGGCATTGCCAATACCATCCAGCTCGAAGTCGCCTACGAGGGCGCGAATCCACCGACCGACACGCAAAGCGTCGTTCCGCGCCTCGCGAAGGGAATGCGGGGTCAGACGCTCGACAGCGTGCGCGAGGGCCTCGACAAATGGTACATGGCGAATCCCGACAAACTGAAGCGACCGGTGCTCGAAACCATCTGGTTCGAAATGGTCGTTCCGGGCCTGAAGAAAACCAACTGACCGAGGTCGACAATGAAACGAATTGGCATTGATTGTCGCGGCCGCGATTGCCGCGGGTGTCATCGGATGCACCAACATGAGTACGCAGCAGCAGGGAACGATGAGCGGTGCGGTCATCGGCGCCGGCGCCGGGGCCGGCATTTCGGCGATCTCCGGAGGCAATGCGTGGACCGGTGCGGCCATCGGCGGAATCGCCGGCGGAATTGCCGGCAACATCCACGGCGGCAGGCAGTAGGCTATGTGCAGCCTGCGCGGGCCGAGGTGCGCGCGTAGGCTACGATGGCGGTCCCGCGAGCTTTTGTCGTTACAGGCCTTCGACAGGCACCGATCCCGCCCGACGCATTGGCGCCTCGCCGACGCGTACACCTTGGCCGTTGCGAGCTTCCTCCGCAAGCTCCGTGACCAGCCCTGCAAGTCGTGCGCCGAGCGGATTGAGATCGCGATGTTTGAGTGTCACCGCTCCAAAGGCAAGCGGCACCTTGGATAGATTGACCTTCAGTATCGCAAGCATCGGCTTGAGAACGGTGAATTCGTAGAAGAGATACGTGCCAAAGCAGAGAAAGTCCCCTTGCAGGACCATGCCCAAGGCCATGGCGGCGGAGGTGGACTCGATCACGTGACGAGGGGGCGCCAGACCTTCCATGTCGAGGGTGCGTTGCACGTGCTCGAAAGAGGGCGCGCCGGAGGGCGGCGTCACCCAACGTTCGTTGGCGAGGTCGTCCCAGGCCAGACGCCGGCGCGCGGCGAGCGGGTGTGTGCGGCTCGCCAGAACGCATATCGAGTCTTCGAACAGGGGCCGATAGTCCAGATCGGGGTCGGCCGCGCGCGGCATCAGGCGCGAAAAGTAGAGATCGAGTTCGCGGGCCTTGAGCAATTCTGCAAGCACGTCCTCGTCCGCTTCCCGGATCAGGACGAACGCGTCGGGGTGCGGATCGAGCATTCTCGTCAGTGCCGCCGGCAGGATGCCCATGCCCCAGCCGCCCCCGCCGATGCCGACACGCAGCGTCCGGCGCGAACCTCGGGAAATGATCTCGATGTCCTCGGCCGCGCGACCGAGTTCGCCGAAGATCGCAGCGGCGCGACCGATGAAGCTCTCGCCGTGCGCGGTCGGCGTGACGCCCTGCGCCGTTCGTTCGAACAAGGACACGCCGATTGTCTCTTCGAGCGCGGCGATCGCGGCCGTGACCGCTGGTTGGGTCAGGTGGAGCAGCCGACCTGCCTTGCGAAAACTGCCCTGCTCGGCGACCGCAAGCAATACGCGCAGCTCGCGCAGCTTGAGGTGTCGTGGCAGCCGTTCCCCCAAATCACTTGCCGCCATGCCTTCGCTCTTCCCGGGCCGATGGGTGATTAGCGAATTGTAATAGCCTGAGCGGAAATTGTGATCAGTTGTGACGCGTTCATCCACGGTGAGTACCGATTTCCGACCTGGATCACGTGATGGGGTCTGTCAAGATGACCTCGGTCCATTTGGGCCACTTTCCAACCGCGTCTGCACCGTTGGTGAAGCTACCGTCGAATCGGCGCGGCATTCGTGACAAAATTGTGGCATTCTCCGCCACGGCCGTTGAGGGTAGGCGTGCAACAATGAAAATGTTCGTGACTTAACATCTTCGTCGCAGCGGGCGCAGTGGGCGCAGTGGGCGCAGTGGGCGCAGTGGGCGCAGGCGCCGCGATGAGTTCGCACGGAGTACGGCAGCCGGGCGTCTGCCGACGTTCGCCTCGAGTCATACTTCCGGCCTGCAACAACGCCATGCGGACCACTCAGGGGAGAAAGCAACATGGCATCGACTGATCAGAAAATGTCGCGGTTGCAACTGACCGCGATGGTGGTCGGAGGGATGGTCGGCGCGGGCATTTTCTCGTTGCCGAGGACCTTTGCCAACGCCACCGGCCCGATGGGCGCGGTTATTGCCTGGCTCATCGCGGGGACCGGCATGTACATGCTGGCGCGGGTGTTCCAGGCGCTGGCCGAGCGCAAGCCCGACATCGACGCCGGCGTCTACGCCTATGCCCGCGAGGGCTTCGGCGACTACCCGGGCTTCCTGTCGGCCTTCGGCTACTGGATCGGCAGCTGCATCGGCAACGTCTCGTACTGGGTCCTCATCAAGTCGACGCTGGGCGCGTTCTTCCCGGTGTTCGGCGACGGCAATACGGCGGTTGCGATCGCGTTTGCCTCCGTTGGCATATGGCTATTCCACTTCCTAATCCTTCGCGGCGTCCAGCAGGCCGCGTTCATCAACAGCATCGTCACGGTGGCCAAGGTCATCCCGATCATGGTCTTCATCGTGCTCGCGTTCGTCGCCTTCAAGATGGACCTGTTCCGCTTCAATCTCTACGGCGGGGACCTCACCACCGGGCTGTTCGAGCAAGTCAGGGCGACGATGCTGGTGACGGTGTTCGTGTTCATCGGCATCGAGGGTGCGAGCGTCTACTCGCGCTTCGCCAAGGAGCGCGCCGACGTGGGCAAGGCGACGATCATGGGTTTCATTGTCGTGACTTCGCTGATGGTGCTGGTCACGCTGCTGCCCTATGCCGTGCTGCAGCGCGCCGACATCGCGGGGCTGCGCCAGCCGTCGATGGCGGGAGTGCTCGAGTCGGTGGTTGGGCCCTGGGGAGCGATCTTCGTCAGCGTGGGGCTGATCGTCTCGGTGCTCGGCGCCTACCTGGCCTGGGCGCTGATCTGCGCCGAAGTGATGTTCGCCGCGGGCAAGTCGAAGGACATGCCGGCGGTGTTCGCGAAGGTCAACAAGAACAACGTGCCGGTGGTGGCCCTCTGGGTGACCAGCACCATCATCCAGCTCATCGTGATCTCGACGTACTGGTCGCGCGACGCGTTCTCCCTGATGCTGAACCTGACCAGCGCGACGACGCTGATCCCGTACCTGTTCGTCGCTGCCTACGGCCTGATGATCGCGCGGCGCGGCGAAACCTACGAGCAGCGGCCGGAGGAGCGCACGCGCGACCTGATACTCTCCTCGCTGGCGGTGGCCTACACGCTCTTCATGATCTACGCCGGCGGGCTCAGGTACATCCTTCTTTCCGCAATTCTGTTCGGTCCTGGAACGGTGCTCTACGTCTGGGCGCGCCGTGAACAGGGCAAGGCGGTGTTCGACAAGACCTCGGAATGGATAACCTTCGGCGTCATCGTGGCCGCCGCAGTCTATGGCATCTACGGCATCGCTACCGGTTCAATCAACATCTAGTCACCTGTCTTCGGAGCACATCATGGCAAAGGCAAAAGGCGTCAAGAAGGAAGTTAAGAAAGTCGTCGGGAAGGACGCGAAGAAGGACACCAAGTTCGGCGTCTATTCAGAAGTCGGTCAACTGCGCAAGGTGATGGTGTGCGCGCCGGGTCTCGCGCACTCGCGCCTGACGCCGTCCAACTGCGACCAGCTGCTGTTCGACGACGTGCTGTGGGTCGACAACGCCAAGCGCGACCACTTCGACTTCGTCAACAAGATGCGCGATCGCGGCGTCGAAGTCGTCGAGATGCACAATCTGCTGGCCGAGACGGTTGCCGTGCCGTCCGGGAAGAAATGGATCCTCGACAATCAGGTCGTTCCCGACCAAGTCGGCCTGGGATTCATCGACGAGCTGCGCAGCTACCTCGAAGGCCTGGACAATCGCAAGCTTGCCGAAACCTTGATCGGCGGCTTGTCGACCCATGACTTTCCCGAAGCCCACGGCGGCAAGGCGCTCAAGGTCGCCAAGCAGGCGGCAGGCGTGACCGAATACCTTTTGGCACCGCTGCCGAATACGCTCTACACCCGCGACACTACGTGCTGGATCTACGGCGGTGTGACCCTCAATCCGCTGTACTGGCCTGCGCGGCACGAGGAGACGATCCTCACCACCGCGATCTACAAGTTCCATCCCGACTTCGCCGGCAAGGTCAACGTCTGGTGGGGCGACCCGACCAAGGACCATGGGCAGGCGACGCTGGAAGGCGGCGACGTGATGCCCATCGGCAAGGGCATCGTGCTGATCGGCATGAGCGAGCGCACCTCGCGACAGGCGATCAGCCAGCTCGCGGCCACGCTGTTCAAAAAGGGCGCGGCGGAGCGCGTGATCGTGGCGGCGATGCCGAAGATTCGCGCGGCGATGCATCTCGACACGGTGTTCACTTTTGCCGACCGCGACTGCGTGCTGCTGGCGCCGGATTTCCTGGCCAAGACGACCACTTTTTCGTATCGCCCGAGCAATCATCCGAGCGGCGTCGAGTTCCACGCGGAAAAGAAGTCCTTTGTCGGCGTCGTCGAGGAGGCGCTGGGTCTCAAGAAGCTTCGCGTGGTCGAAGCAGGCGGCAGCGACTACCAGCGCGAACGCACGCAATGGGACAGTGGCGCGAACCTCGTGTGCGCGTCACCGGGCGTGGTCTATGCGTACGACCGCAACACCTACACCAACACGCTGCTGCGCAAGCAAGGCATCGAAGTCATCACCATCGTCGGCGCCGAACTGGGCCGCGGTCGCGGTGGCGGCCATTGCATGACCTGCCCGATCATCCGCGATCCGGTGGATTACTGAGTCCCCTGGGACATTGCCATCGTTGGCGGCGCACGCGCGCCGTCGACGGTGACACCACCCTGCGTCGGGCGCGCGGCGTCCTGACGATGGAGCGTCCTTGAACCAACCCGAACGACAACCCGAGCCGCTTACGCTGACCGAAGCCATCATTCCGGTGGCAGGCCTCATCGTACTGGTCGCGCTGTCCTACTTTCTGTTCGGCGATGCGGGTGCGCTGGGTCCGAACCAGGTCGCGCTGACGGTCGCGACGATGATCGCCGCGTACATCGGCTGGCGCCGCGGCCACACGCTCGACTCGCTGCGCGATGCCGCGGTGACGAGCGTCGGATCGGGGATCGGCGCAATCTTCATCCTGTTCGCCGTCGGTGCACTTATCGGCACCTGGGCGATGAGCGGAACGCTCGTGGCGATGGTCTATTACGGGCTGAAATTGCTCAATCCGAACTTCTTCTACGTCACGACGGTATTGATCTGCGCGGTGGTTTCGGCGAGCATCGGCAGCTCGTGGACGGTGGTCGGCACGATCGGCATCGGCCTGATGGGCATTGCCGCGAACATGGAACTCAATCCTGCAATCGCCGCGGCCGCGGTCATCTCGGGCGCGTACTTCGGTGACACCACCTCGCCGCTTTCGGATTCGGCCAACCTCGCCGCCGCCACCGCCGGTGTGGGCCTCTACAAGCACGTGCGCGAGACGGTCGTGACTTCGGCGCTGGCGCTGATTATCGCGCTCGTTGTGTTCTGGTTGCTGGGCAATCCGGGAGACTTCGATGCGTCGGAAAGCATGGCCGAACTCAGCGGCGGATTCAACATAACGCTCTGGCTGTTCCTGCCGCTCGCCATCGTCGTCGGCATGGCGTTGCTCAAGTTTCCTCCCTTCACGTCGATTTTCGTCGGAGCGCTCGCGGGTGGCGTACTCGCCGTCATCGTGGCGCCCGAGCGCGTCATCGCGTATGCCGATGCCGGCACGAACGTGCCGTCGTGGCTCGCGCAGATCAAGGGCGTGTGGCTGGCACTCGCCGACGGGTACGTTTCGAACACCGGGCACAGGGAGATCGACGTGCTCGTCTCGCGCGGCGGCATGGAGAGCATGCTCAACACGATCTGGTTGATCATCACCGCGCTCGCGTTTGGTGGCGTGGTCGAGAAGGCTGGCGTCCTCACCCGGCTCATTGCACCTGTCATCGAGAAGGCAAAGTCGGCCGGTGCGCTGGTTGGTTCGCTGGTGGCCGCGATATTCGCGACCAACGTCATTACCGCCGACCAGTACATCGCAGTCGTCCTGCCCGGCCGGATGTTCAAGGGTGCGTTCGCTCAGCGCGGCTACGACCCGGTGGTGCTGTCACGCACGGTAGGCGCCTCCGCGACGCCAACCGGGGCGCTGATCCCGTGGAACAGCTGCGGCGCCTACATGGCGGCGACGCTGGGGGTCGCGACGTTCAGTTACCTGCCCTACGCGGTCTTCAACTTCGCGAGCCCGCTGTTGGCGGTCGCAATGGCCTATGGCGGAATTCGCATGATGCGCAGCGCCGGTGTGCCGGCTGCTGCACCGACGGTCGTGATGCCGCCCAAGCAAGACTGAACTGCGCCGCGCGCAGTTGCGCCGCAGCGCAGCAACAATGACAATACGCTGTAGATAGCCCGGGAGTTGGTTGATGCTTTTGCCTTTCGCCGTCGCGCGAGCAAGCTCTGGACTGAAGGTTGTATCGCTGCTCGCGTTCGTTGCGCCCTTCCTGCTGTCAGCGTGCAATCGCGCGGTCGAAGCGCCTGCTCCGGAAATTCGGCCGGTACGGGTGCTCGCGGTCGCGAAAGGCGTTGCCGGCGACACTGCCACCTTGTCGGGCACCGTGCAGGCGCAGACCGAGATCAACCAGGCGTTCCGGATCGACGGCAGGCTGCTGGAACGCAACGTCAACGTCGGCGACACGGTGCGGCCGGGGCAACTCATCGCGCGGCTGGATTCCCAGAACGAGGAGAGCAGCGTGCAGTCGGCGCGAGCGCAGCTCGGCGCGGCCCGGGCGCAGCTATCGGAGGCGCGGAACAACTACGGGCGCATGCGCGATCTGGTCGCGGAGAATGCAGTGTCGCGCGCAACCTACGAATCGGCCGAGTCGATGCTGAAAGCCGCTGAGGCGCAGGTCGAGTCCGCACAGACGTCGGTCACGCTCGCGGAGAACCGCCTCAGCTACACGCGTCTGGTTTCCGACGTTGCCGGTGTCGTGACGGCGGCGACCGCCGAGCCCGGCGAAGTGGTGGGCGCCGGACGCACCATCGTCCAGGTTGCGCGGGAGGGCAATCGCGACGCCGTTTTCGATGTGCCGGCGCGCGTCAAGGACAGCTTGCCCGCCGAATTCCGAGATCAACGTGGTATTGACCTCGGATCCGAAAGTCACGCGCCAACGGCGTGGTGCGTGAAGTATCGCCGCGCGCGGACCCGGTGACCGGCACCTTCCGCATGAGGTTTCGCCTGATCAATCCGCCGGCAGCGATGCGCCTGGGCACGACGGTCACCGGGCGCATCAAGCTGGGCGCGAATGTGGCAGGCATCGAAATTCCGCCGTCGGCGGTGGTCCGCGCGGATCGCGGTTCGGCGGTCTGGATCGTCGATCCGAAGGCCGGCACCGTCGCGCTGCGCACCATCGAAATCCGCTCCTCCGATCCGAACCGGGTCGAGGTCGCGTCGGGACTCAATCCCGGCGACGTCGTGGTGACAGCCGGCGTCCAGGCGCTGCGGCCGGGACAGAAAGTCCGCCTGCTCGAGACCAGGCAGTGATCGGCCCGAATCTCTCGGAGTGGGCGCTCAAGCGGCGCTCGCTCATCGTCTTCCTGATGATCGTCGCCGTGGTCGCGGGCACGCTGTCGTTCCTGCGCCTCGGGCGCGGCGAGGATCCCGCGATCACCTTTCGCACGATGATCGTCGCCGCGGCGTGGCCGGGGGCGACGGTCGACGAGACGCTCAAGCAGGTCACCGAACGACTCGAGCGCACGCTGCAGGAGACGCGCCACCTGGACCGGGTGCGCAGCTACACGACCGCCGGGCAGACGACGATCTTCGTCGACCTGAAACAGTCGACGTCGCCGGCCGACATTCCGGACGTCTGGTACCAGGTCCGCAAGAACATCGGCGACATGCGGGGCACGCTTCCCGCGGGCGTTGTCGGACCGTTCTTCAACGACGATTTCGGCGACACCTTCGGCATCATCTACGCCTTCACCGCCGACGGCTTTACGTTCCGCGAGCTGCGCGACTACGTCGAGGCGGCGCGTTCGCGCCTGCTTCAGGTGCCCGATGTCTCGAAGATCGAGGTCATGGGTGCGCAGGACGAGCAGGTCTTCATCGAGTTCAACACCGAACGTCTTGCCGGCCTGCGCCTCGACTATCCGACGATTCTCGCGACGTTGCAGGCGCAGAACCTGGTGCGGCCGGCCGGCGTGATCCAGACCGAGCGCGAGCGGGTGTTCCTGCGCGTCACCGGCGCCTTCGATTCGGAGCGCGACATCGAGGCCGTCAACTTCGTGGCGGGCGACCGCATCATCCGGCTGGGCGACATCGCAACGGTGCGGCGCGGCTTCGTCGATCCGCCGCAGCCGATGTTCCGTGTCAATGGGAAACCCGCGATCGGCCTGGCGATCGCGATGCGCGACGCCGGCGACATCCTGGCGCTGGGCGCGAACGTGCGCAAGGAGATGGCCGACATCAAGGCCAACCTGCCACTCGGCATCGAGCCCGTGCTGGTTGCCGACCAGGCGGTCTCCGTCGATGTTGCGATCAGCGATTTCATGACCTCGCTGTGGCAGGCGATACTGATCATCCTGGTCTGCAGCTTCGTCAGCCTCGGTGTGCGGCCCGGCGCCGTGGTTGCGTTGGCGATCCCGCTCACGCTGGCGATCGTGTTCGCCGTCATGGACGTGGCGCACATCGACCTGCATCGCATCTCGCTCGGCGCGCTCATCATTGCGCTGACGCTGCTCGTCGACGATGCGATGACGACGGTCGATGCCATGATTCGCCGCCTCGGAGCGGGCGACACCAAGGACGAGGCGGCGACCTTCGCCTACCGGACCCTCGCGGCGCCGATGCTGATCGGCACGCTGGTCACGATCTCGAGCTTCGTGCCCATCGGCTTCGCGCGCAGCTCCGCCGGCGAGTACACGTTCTCGATCTTCTCGGTGGTCGGCATCTCGCTCATCGTGTCGTGGCTGGTCGCGGTCATCTTCGCGCCGCTGGTGGGCAAGGCGCTGCTGAAGGCGCCCAAGGCCGATGCGGAGGCCAAGCCGAGCAAGTTGCTCGACGCGTACAGCGCGTTCCTGCGGGGTGCCATCCGTGCGAAGTGGCTGACGATCGGACTGACGATCGGCGCGTTCGTCGTGGCGGTCTTTCTGTCCCAGTACGTTCCGCGGCAGTTCTTCCCGGCCTCCGACCGGCCCGAACTGACGGTCGACATGACGCTTGCGGCAGAACGCCTCGATCTACGCCACCGAGGCGCAGGCGAAGCGCTTCGAGTGCTGTTGAAGGACGATCCCGATGTCGACCACTTCAGCACCTACGTCGGGCGCGGGGCGATCCGCTTCATCCTCACGCTCAACGTGCAGCTCGCCAATCCGTTCTTCGCGCAGTTCGTCATCGTGACGAAGAATTTTGAAGCACGCGAGCGCGTGCAGCAGAAACTCGAGCAGGCGCTGGCCGAGCAGTTCCCGGATGTCGTCGCACGCGTATCGCCGCTCGAATTGGGTCCGCCGGTGGGTTGGCCGTTGCAGTACCGGATCGCGGGTCCGGACAAGGACGAGGTTCGTCGGATCGCGCTGGAATTCGCCAACGTGCTTGGCTCCGACCCGCGGACGCGTCACGTTCACTTCGACTGGATGGAGCCTGCCCGGCAGGTGCGTGTCCACGTCGACCAGGACGAGGCGCGCCGGCTCGGTGTCAGCTCGCGGGGATCTGGCCGCGGTGCTCAACGCGTCGGTCACCGGGTCGACGGTCACGCAATTGCGCGACGACATCTATCTCGTCAACGTGGTCGCGCGCGCCACCGACGATCAGCGCGCCTCGTTCGAAACGCTGAGTTCGCTGCAGGTGCCGACGCCGAGCGGACGGATGGTGTCGCTGAGGCAGTTCGCGACCTTCACGGAGGAGCAGGAGTTCCCCCTCGTCTGGCGACGCGACCGTGTGCCGACGCTCACGGTGCGCGCCGACGTGACCCGTGGCGTGCTGCCCGATGTCGTCGTGGGCGCGCTCGCGCCGAAAGTCGCCGAGTTCGCCGCGAAGTTGCCGCGACCCTATACCGTCGCCACGGGGGGGCTCTACGAGGAGAGCGAAATCTCGAGCGCGTCGGTGTTTGCCGTCGTGCCGCTGATGATCGTGCTCATGCTCGCGGCCATGATGCTTATGCTCGTCAGCTTCCGCAGGCTGGCGATGGTGATCGCGCTGCTGCCGCTCGGGCTGATCGGCGTCGTCCTCACCCTGCTCCTGTTCAACCGGCCCTTGGGCTTCGTGGCGATCCTGGGTATCCTGGCGCTGATCGGCATGATCGCGAAGAACGCGGTCATCCTCGTCGTGCAGATCGAGTCCGACCGGGCGGAGGGCAAGGGCGTCAGGGACGCCGTGATGGCATCAGCGACCTCGCGGCTGCGGCCGATGATCCTGACGGCGATCTCTACCGTGCTGGGCTTGATCCCGATCGCGCCGACCGTGTTCTGGGGACCGATGGCGTTCGCCATCATGGGCGGGCTGCTGGTCGCCACATTGCTCACGCTGATCCTGCTGCCGGTGCTCTACGTCACGGTGTTCGGCAAGGAAGAAACGCCGTCTGCCGCGCCGGCCAACGTCGCGGCGTGAGTCGAGACCGCCGCCATGACCATGCAACAGGCAGCGGGAATGCGATCGGGAGCGCGGATCGCGGGCGCCGCAGCGATCGGAGATCGCGCCGTGCTGGAATTGCACGTCGGGGAATTGCGGCAAATGTTCAACGCCATGGACCCGGCACCGTTCCGGGAGCGCGACCTCGATCCCGCCGCGGTCGCATACATTCTCGACTGGGGTCGCGAGGCACCCACCGGAAAGCCACTGAACCTGGTCGTCCAGCTTGGTCGCGAAGCTGCGACCGCTGAAAATACCAGCATGTTGCGCGATGCCGTGCACGCGTACTTCGGCCATCGCGCCCTCGCCACACGGCGCCAGTTGCGGCAACTCTTCCGCGTCGGCCGCATCAGCCTGGTGATCGGCCTGGCCTTCCTTGCGCTGGTGATCATCGTTGGCGAATATCTGTCGGCGCGGATCGACAAGGAGAGCTACGGCTATCTGGTCAAGGAAAGCCTGGTGATCGCCGGATGGGTGGCGCTGTGGCGGCCGCTCGAGATTTTTCTCTACGACTGGTGGCCGATTCGCGCCGAAGCGCGTCTGCACGACCGGCTCTCCGAGATGGACGTGCGTCTTGTCGACGCCGCCGCGATGGCGGGACCGACGACATGACCGCCGATCGCTCCGCCGCGCCGGAGACGAAGACGCCGGCACGCATCGTTCTGGCCCGTGGTGCGATGTTTTTCGCGCTCTGGCTCGTGCTCATGCAGAGCACAAAGCCTGGCGATCTCGCGGTCGGAGCGTTGGCCACGCTCGCGGCGACGTGGGCGAGCTTGCGCCTGCTGCCGCCGCAAACCGGGCGCGTACGGTTCTTCCGGTTGCTGGCGCTCGTGCCGCGCTTTCTCTGGCAGTCGCTGATCGCGGGGATCGACGTGGCGCGCCGCGTCTTCGCGCCCAGCCTGCCGCTCCACACCGGCTTCGTCGACTATCCGCACCGACTTCCCGCGGGGGCAGGCACGCAACAATTTCGCCACCATCACCAGCCTCATGCCGGGGACGGTGCCGGTGGGTGACGGTCCGGATACGATCGAATTCCATTGCCTGGATATCGAACAGCCGGTCGCGGCGCAGATGGCCGCTGAGGAACGGCTGCTGGCGAAGGCGCTGGTGCCGGGCGAACCTCATGGCTGAGTTCCTGCTTGGCGGCGGCGGTTTTCGTGATGGCGATGGTCGCTGCCGGGCTGGTTCGGGTGCTGCGCGGACCGGGCGACGCCGATCGCATGATGGCGGGGCAACTGCTCGGCAGCGGCGGCATCGCCGCGTTGCTGCTGGGCGGCGCGGCAAGCGGCGACGGATCGGTCGTCGACGTATCGCTGACGCTTGCGCTGCTGGCGGCGTTTGCGTCGATCGCGTTCGTGAAATTCGCGCCACCGTCAACGGACGATACTGACCGATCATGAGCGGCGCCTACCTGGGCACGTTTCTCGACGTGTTCACCTACGTTGCGGTCGGCGCGGGCCTGTTCTTCTTTCTCGCCGGCACCGTGGGCCTGCTGCGCTTTCCCGATACGCTCACCCGACTGCACGCGCTCACCAAGGCCGACAACCTCGGTCTCGGACTGATCGTGCTCGGCCTTCTGCCGCAGGTCGACGGCGTGGCGAACGGGCTCAAGCTGATCGCGATCTGGGTGCTCGTCCTGCTGTCCAGTGCCGACGCGGGGCAACTGATCGCGCGCGCGGCCCGTCGTGCCATGGGACGCGGACAAAGCCGATGATCGTCGATGCTTTCTCCGCCGCCCCGGCGCTGTTGATCCTGGCGCTGGGCATGTACACGACGGTCGTGCGCGACACGTTTTCGGCGACGGTAGGCTTCCTGGCGTATGGCCTGCTGCTGACCGTGGCGTGGGTGCAATTGCACGGCGTCGATGTCGCGTTGACGGAGGCCGCGATCGGCGGCGGCTTGACTGCGCTGCTGCTCGTGCGCGCGTCGGCCAGGCTTCGCGCGACCGAGACGCGAGCACGGGCCGATGCGCCGGGATTGCCGCTGCGCCTGCTGGCGGGACTCGGCGCGGCGGCCGTGGCGGGCGCGCTCGCCGTTGCGCTGCTGTCGCTACCCGACCCGGCCCCGACGCTCGCGCCCGAGGCCGCCGCGAACATGGCGTCGACCGGTGTGGGCAATCCGATCACCGCGGTGCTGATGGCGTATCGCGCCATGGATACGCTGCTCGAGTCGATCGTGCTGCTGCTCGCGCTCATCGGCGTATGGTCGCTCGCGCCGGATCGGGTGTGGGGCGGACGCCCGGGGCCGCGCTACAACGCCGATCCCGATGGCATCCTCGCCTTCATTGCGCGGGTACTGCCTCCGATCGGCATCATCGTCGGCATGTACATTTTCTGGGTCGGCGCCGACCACCCGGGTGGCAAGTTCCAGGGCGCGACCATCATCGCCGCGATGTGGCTGCTCACGCTGATGGCGGGCCTGACCGATGCGCCGCCGATCAGTCGCCGGTTGTTGCGCGTCCTTCTGGTCGCGGGTCCGATGGTATTCATCGCCGTGGGTGTCGCGGGCGTACCGCTCGCCGGTTCATTCCTCGCTTATCCCGAAGGCTGGGCGAAGCCGATGATCCTGGTCATCGAGTTCGCGCTGATGCCTTCGCTCGCGTTGACGCTCGGGTTGATCATGGCTGGCGCGCCCGAACGTGCGGCCGAGCCATGAGCGCGTACGACGCAGTTCGGGCTGGTGGCGTGCGCGCTGATTGGCGTCGGTCTGTACGGGCTGATCGTGAACCCGCAACCGCTGCGCAAGATCCTGGCGTTCAACGTGGTAGGCAGCGGCGTGTTCCTGTTCTTCGGCGTCATCGCGCGGCGCGGGGCTGCGCTCGGCATGGGCGGCGATCCGGTGCCGCAAGCGCTGCTCATCACCGGTATCGTCGTCGCCTTCTCGGCGACCGCGCTCGCGATCACCGTGCTGCTGCGCTTGTTCGACGAAACCGGATCGACCACGCTGGCTCCCGACGCGCTTCCGTCGAGCGCGAACGCCGACCCGGACCGAGAGTAGGGACGCGTGCCGGCCGATGCGCTGACGACGTCTGGCGGATTGCTGCTTCCGCTTTCGGTGCTGCTCCCGTTCGCCGGCGTCATGGCCGGACTGGTACTCGGCGGCCGCAATGCGCAGCGGGTCGCGATGCTCGCCATCGTCGCGGGCCTGGCCACCGCCATCGCGATCGCCACGACGATGTTGCGCTCGGGCGAGACGCTGACCTACCTGTTGGGCGGCTGGGCGCCACCACTCGGCATCGCGTTGCGCGCCGACGGCCTGTCGATGGTCATGATGGTTGCGGTCGCGGTGGTGGTCGCCGGCATCGGCATCTACGCACGCAGCGACTTCGGTACACCCACCGACGTGCGCGAGGCGCGTGCGCCGATGCTCTACTGGCTGCTGCTGCTCGCGGTGTGGGGTTCGCTCAATCTGGTATTCGTCAGCGGTGACCTGTTCACGCTCTACGTCGCGCTGGAACTGCTGACCTTCGCGGGCGTTCCGCTGGTCTGCCTCGACGGCAAGGGCGAAACGCTGCGCGCCGCGCTGCGTTATCTCGTGTACGCGCTGGCGGGCTCGATCCTGTACCTGCTCGGTGCCGTATTGCTGTACGGCGAATGCGGCACGCTGGACATCGCGCTGCTGGGGCAGCGATTGCATCCATCGCCGGTGGCATGGGTCGCCGTCGCCCTGATGACGACGGGGCTGCTGGCCAAGACCGCGCTGTTCCCGCTCCACCTGTGGCTGCCGCCCGCGCATGCCGGTGCGCCACCGGCCGCGAGCGCGGTGCTGTCGGCGCTGGTCGTCAAGGGGTCGTTTTTCATCGTCATCCGACTGTGGTTCGATGCGGCGCCATCGCTGCCCGGGCTCAACGCCGGCGCAGCTGCTCGCCGGGCTCGGCGCCGCCGCGATCCTGTTTGGCAGCGTCATCGCGTTGCGGCAGGACCGGTTGAAGCTTCTGATCGCGTATTCGACACTCGCGCAGATCGGCTATCTGTTCCTGATGTTTCCGCTCGCGTTCGATGCGGGAGCGGGCGAGTTCGTGCGTGGCGGCGCACTGATGGGCGGCACGCTGCAGGCGATTTCTCACGCGACCGCGAAAGCCGCGATGTTCATGGCCGCCGGCCTGATCTACAAGGCTTATGGCCACGATCGCATCGCCGATCTCGCCGGCGCCGCGCGCAGCGTTCCATTGAGCGTGCTGGCGTTTGCGGTTGGCGGCGTGGCGTTGATGGGCGTGCTGCCGAGTGGCGCCTACCTCGCCAAGAAGCTGCTGCTCCAGGCTGCCGATGGGACCGGGCAATGGTGGTGGGAGTGGGTGCTGCAGGCGGGGGGCTTTCTCACGACGAGCTACGTCGTGTTGGTCATCGCGCATGCGTTCCGGACTCGCGACAAGAGCGCCGCACCGTTGGCTTCGGTGCCACCAATGCAGGAGTGGGCTGCGCTGGCGCTTGCGCTGTGCTCATTGGCGCTTGCCCTGGCCGCGGTCGTCGGACCGGTACCGAGGGAACTGCTCGGCAACCCGCTCGCGACCAAGGAAATCGCCTGGACGCTGATCACGATTGCCGGCGGCAGCGTGCTTGCGCTCACGCTGGCTCGCCATCTGCCCGAGCTTCCGGTGGGAATGTTGGCGATCGCGGGCCCCGCGCGGCGCGCGATGCTTGCCATCGGCGCGGTCCTTGAGCGCATCGATCTGGGTTTGCGGCACTGGTCCGTGGCCGGACTGTCGCTGCTTGTGCTCGTGCTGCTCTTCGGCATGTTGATGCGATGACCGCCGGCCAAGACCCGAAGCTATCGCGCGGCGCGCTCGTCGCACTGGTGGTCGGTTCGATGGTCGGTGCGGGCATCTTTACGCTACCGGCCGCATTCGGACGTACCACCGGCGCGCTGGGCGCGCTCATCGCATGGTGCATCGCCGGAACCGGCATGCTCATGCTCGCCCTGGTGTTCCAGACGCTTTCGCTTCGCAAACCCGATCTCGATGCCGGTATCTACGCGTATGCCAAAGCAGGATTCGGCAACTATCTCGGTTTCGCGTCGGCGGTCGGCTATTGGATCGCCTGCTGTCTTGCCGATACCGCGTGCCTGATCCTGATCAAGGCAACGCTCGGGCAGTTCTTTCCGGTGTTTGGCGACGGCTCGACGACAGTGGCGATCCTTGCCGCGTCGATTCTGCTGTGGGCCGTGCATATCATGGTCCTTCGCGGCGTCAAGGAGGCGGCGGCCCTCAATACCATCGCCACTGTCGCCAAGATCGTTCCAATCGCCATTTTCATCATCGTCGTCATCGCGGGTTTCAAGGGCGACGTCTTTGCACTGAATTTCTGGGGTAGCGAGGATCGCACGCTCTCCAGTGTGGCGAGTCAGGTGCGCAATACGATGCTGGTCACGGTATTCGTATTCGTCGGCATCGAAGGTGCCAGCGTCTATTCGCGCTACGCGAAAAGGCGGGAGGACGTGGGCGTGGCCACGGTGCTGGGCTTTATCGGCGTGCTCTGCCTGCTCGTCCTGGTGACCATGTTTTCGTACGGCATCCTGTTGCGCGGCGACCTCGCGGAGCTTGCCACGCCGTCGATGGCGGGCGTGATGGAGGCAATCGTCGGGCCCTGGGGTGCGGTCTTCGTCAGTATCGGCCTGCTGATTTCGGTGCTCGGCAACTACCTGTCGTGGTCGCTGCTCGCCGCCGAGGTCCTGCATTCGGCGGGGAAGAGCAACACCATGCCTGCGTTCCTCGGCCGCGAGAACGCGAACAAGGTGCCCGCCGCCGCGCTGTGGATGACCAACATTGTCATCCAGGTCTTCCTCATCGTTGCGTGGTTCGCGGACTATGCGTTCACGCTCGCGCTGAAGATGACGAGCTCGATGACGCTGATTCCCTACCTGCTGGTCGCCGCGTATGCGCTCAAGCTCGCGTGGACCGGCGAGACTTACGCCGCCGGCGAGCGCGGCCGAACCGGAGACTGGGTGCGCGGTGCCGTTGCGACGCTTTATGCGGCCGGGATGATCTACGCTGGGGGACTCAAATTCCTGCTGCTCTCCGCGCTGCTCTACGCGCCCGGGACGATCCTCTACTATTTCGCGCGCCGCGAGCAGAGGGCGGCGCTGTTCACTCCGGGCGAGATGTTCGTCTTCGGAGCCCTGTGCATCGCGGCTCTCGCCGCCTTGGTCGCGCTGATCACCGGCGCCTTGTCTATCTGATCATCTGATTCATCGAGTCGACGATTCGTCGAAACTCTGTTTCGGCAGCAGGAAGATCCACGATACGAGCACGAACGGGCCGGTAAGCGCCGGTATCGCCAGCGGCGCCAGCGCCACGTCGAGTGCCGCCTGAGCGACGACCGTGAACACCGTGCCCAGCGCGGCATACGCTGCGACACGCCAGCCCGGCCGATGGAATACGGTGCCCAGCGCGATCGCAGTGAGCACCGGGCTGAATCCCAACAGGCCGGCAGTGATCAATTCGCTCTCCGCGCCGAGCAGGTGAGCGGTGATCACCGCCAGGAGGGCGCCGCCGAGCGCAAAGCCCGCTGCCGCGAGCGAATTCACGGCCAGGCCGGCGAGCAGGAGCAGTGCCGAGACGGCGCTGCCTTTCAGGAACACCTGCGAAATGCTCTGCAGCACGCCCTGCAGGAAAGCGCCAAAGGCGAGCTTCCCGGTTGCGATGGGCACGTAGGGCGCGGCGGCGTCCGCTGCCGGCAGTTCGCTGCCGGACAGACCCGAGAAGCCGTAGGTGGCGAGCAGCAGCAGCCAGGTGATGAGCACGAAGGGAAACGTGAGCGCGGACACGCCCCACGGCTTGAGCGCATTCGCGGTGCCCAGCATGGCGACGACCGACACCGCCGCGCCGAGCACCACATACATCCAGATCAACGGGTCCGGCGCCAGGAAGGTCGGCAGCGCAAGCCCGACGAGCACCGCGTTGTAGCCGTAGAGCCCCGCACGAAGCGCCGCCCGGTCGGCGCGAAGCCACTGTGCAGTCAGCGTCGCCACGACGACGGCAACGCCACCGCCGATGGCAACCTGCGGAACGTCCGCGGCATACGATCCCCAGCCGATGGCGGCGAGAAAGAGCGCGCCGGTCAATGGATTGTCCTGGAACATCACCTGGCCGATGCCGCGCAGGTTGATGTCGATGAAGCGCAACGCGTTCGAAGATGCGCAGGCTGCTTCCCATGCCGACAGGAGATGGTTCATGCCGTGCCTCCAGGCCAGGTCAAGACGCCGTCGAGCGCTAGCGCCAGAAGTGCAGGCGCCGGTATCGTCGCGCCGGTGATCTCCTCGCGCGCCACCGCCCAGAACTCGCGCACCTTGGCCTTCACCTGCGCGGAGTCGCGACCGAGTACCTTGTAGATCAACCCGGCGTCATTGGGCAGGCGACAGGCTCCGAATGCGATGCCCTGCGCAAGATCGACTTCGCACTCCACGCGCTCGTGGATGCGCTGCGCCTTGTCCGGCGGCGTGCACAGGATCACGTTGCCGAAGACGTCGAAGCCGTCCATCACGCCGGTCTGGCGCATCGGGTGGCGCGACGGTTCGATCAGCAACCGCTCGCGTGAACAATAGCGTGCCGTCGGGGCGTGCCGCCGTCGTGGCGAGCGAAAGCAACGTGGCGCCGAAGCACTCTTCGGGGTGATGATGCTTGCGTCCGGGCAGCACGATCTCCGAGCACAGCAGCGACGCCGTCGGCGCGACGGTGATCGTCGTGCGGCTGTCGAAGCGTGCCTGCCGGTGCGGCAGCAGCGGATCGGGAAGGAACTCGAGATACGCGCCGTCGCCGAGCGTGAAGGCCTGCGTCTGTGTCGCGTAGTTGGCGTCCATCGCGTGCACCTTGGTCGCCGACTGGGTCGTGACGTGCGCGCGCGCACCGGGCGAGAGCGAGACTTCGAGCGCCATGCGATCGCCCTGCAGCACGCAGCCTCCAGTGGTGATCACGAACAGCCACGCCATGTCCGGCAGCGCCTCGTCGCAATGCAGCGCGCGTTGCGCGAGGTAGGGCGTGCGCGATTCCAGGTCGGCCAGGATCGTGCGCCCGCCCCGGCGTTCGAAGCCAAGACGCAGGAAGCCGGATTTGCCCACCGCACCGCTGCGCATCTGCGGCGGTTCGTCAACATACGCCGCGAATCCCGCGGGCACCCGAGGCTGACCTTGCGCCGTCGCGGCGGGTGCGAGCCGCGCCGCTTCCTCGATCACGCCCATCAGGCCGGTTGCCTCGTCGGCACCTTGAGGTCGAACAGCAGGTCGTCGACGATCAGGTCCACCAGCGCCGGAATGCCTTCGCCGGTGCGACAGTTGGTGAACAGGAAGGGCTTGTCGCCGCGCATGATCTTCGAATCGTGTTCCATCACCTCGAGGCTTGCGCCGACGTAAGGCGCGAGGTCGGTCTTGTTGATGACCAGGATGTCCGACTGCGAAATGCCGGGCCCGTTCTTGCGCGGGATCTTGTCGCCGGCCGCGACGTCGATCACGTAGATGAAGAAGTCGACCAGCGCCGGCGAAAAGGTCAGCGTGAGATTGTCGCCGCCGCTCTCGATGAGCACCACGTCACCGTCGGGAAAGCGCGCCTCCATGTCCTCGACCGCCGCCAGGTTCATGCTCGGGTCCTCGCGCACCGCGGTGTGTGGACAGGCCCCGGTCTCGACGCCGATGATGCGTTCCTCGAGCAGGATGCCCTTGAGCGTGCGCTGGACGTGCTTGGCGTCCTCGGTGGTCACCACGTCGTTGGTGATGATGAGCACCTTGATGCCCAGGTCGAGCAGGCGCGGGGTGATGGCCTCGACGATGGCGGTCTTGCCCGAACCGACGGGTCCGCCGATGCCGATGCGGGTGATCTTCTTCTGCACGTTGCCATGCCTCCGGATGTGGCGAATCAGTTCATGAACAGGCGCAGGTGCGCCTTGACGTGCACCGCGGCGAGAATTTCCGCCATCGGCGCGAATCCCGCCATGTCGGACAGGTCGGCCGCCGCGGCGACCTGATACGCCGCCTCGACGTCCGCGTTGAGCGCATAGAGCATCTGCTGCGTGTCGACGTGGCTGATGCGCATCAGGCGCAGCGCGGCGCCGAGGATGGTCGCCGCCACGCCGTACTGGTGCACGACGAAAGCATCGCGTGCCGACAGTCCTTGTGCGGCGAAGTTGAGCGCCAGCGCCACCGGGTAGCAACCCGGCGTCGCGCCGCTGGCGACGCGTTCGCGCCAATCGTGCAGCAACGCCGAGCCGATCACGCTGGCGCCCATCTCCGCGAATTTCCGGCCCATGCGCACCGACATCGTGCGCGTCTCGCCGGAGAGCTTGCGGGCGTACACGCGCCGGTCGATCGCGACCAGTTCGTCGATGTCGCCAGCCAGCGTCGCACGATGCGCGCACAGCAGCGCGATGCCGTCGCCGCGATTGGCCTGCTCGACCGCGGTCCGCGCGAATGCGAGCAGCGACTCCGGTCCGGTGACCACGCGCTTCTGGATCGCCGACTCGAGTCCGCCGGAGAACGCAAATCCGCCGATCGGAAACATCGAGTCGCCGAACTGCAGCATGCGGGCAAGATGGGTCGCGGTCACCCCCACCGCGGCCCCTTGCGCGGTAGCGCTCATTTGCCGGCTTCGGTATCGGTATGCGGATGCGGATGCGCGTGTGCGCGCACCGGCGGGCGGCCGAAAGCGAGTCCGGTTTCGGCATCGACGGCAACGTAGTGGTCGCCGGTGTGCGTATGGACAGGGCCTTCCGCGCCGCCAAACAGCCGCCGCGACTCGTGCGGGGCGAGGTAGGGAACGATGTCGTCGCCGGGGACGAACTCGTAGCGGATGCCTTCGAAGCGATGCGTCTTCATCACCGCGGCCATGACCTTGTGGTCGACGGTCAGCGGCACGAACACGCGCGTGTCCTTGACCAGCGCCGGCCAGTGCTGGTTGCCCAGCGCATGCCCGAGTTCGACGCAGATGCGCATGGCGATCTCCGGGGGCCGCGTCGCCGTCTCGTCGAGGTGGATGATCATCACGTCGCGCAGGCTGATCTGCGCCACCACGCCGCGGCGCGTCGCCGCATCCCAGAGCAGGATGTCGCCGTTGCGCAGGAATGCGCCGCGATCGAGCGACACCGCGACCTCGACGCCGCTGGCGGTCTTCTTGCGAAATCGATTTTTCTGCGCCTCCCAATGGTCGAGCGGCAGGGTCTCCACCGAGCCCGTGGCCAGGCGCTCGGCCCATTCCGGATCGCGATTGTTGCCGAGGACCTTCTCGATCAGGATCAAGGCGCGCTGCTCAGCTGAAGAAGTACTTCTGGTTCAAGGCAATCGACTTCGCCGCCGGCACCGTGGCATGCACTCCGTCCACCGTGACCGCGAAGGTTTCCGGCGAGACCTCGATCTTCGGCGTCCCGGCGTTGCGAACCATGTCGCGCTTGCCGATCTTGCGCGTGTTCTTGACGGCGACAGTCTGGCGCTGCAGGCCGAGGCGCTCGCCGACGCCCGCTGCTTTCGCCGCGCCCGACACGAATGTCAGGCACGTGGCGGGCAGCGCGAGGCCCATGGTCCCGAACATCGGCCGGTAGTAGGTGGGCTGCGGTGTCGGCAGCGATGCGTTCGGGTCGCCCATGACGGCCCAGTTGATGACGCCATTCTTGATCACCAGCTTCGGCTTGGCGCCGAAGAATCCCGGTTCCCAGAGCACCAGGTCGGCGACCTTGCCGACCTCGACCGAACCCAGCACGTGCGAAATGCCGTGCGCGATGGCGGGATTGATGGTGATCTTGGCGACGTAGCGGAGCACGCGAAAGTTGTCGTTGCCCGGCGCGTCCTCGGGCAGCTTTCCGCGTCCCGTTTTCATCGCGTCGGCGGTCTGGATGCAGCGCAGCCAGCATTCGCCGATGCGGCCCATGGCCTGCGAATCGCTCGAGAAGATCGAGATCACGCCGAGGTCCTGCAGCACGTTCTCCGCCGCGATGGTCTCGGCGCGGATGCGGCTCTCGGTGAACGCCACGTCCGACGGGATGCTCGGACTCAGGTGGTGGCACACCATGATCATGTCGTAGAGCTCGGCCTGCGAATTGACGCCGTAGGGGAGCGTGGGGTTGGTCGAAGCGGGAAGAACGTTGGGCAGTCCGGAAACCTTGATGATGTCCGGCGCGTGACCGCCGCCGGAACCTTCGGTGTGGAACGAGTGGATGGTGCGGCCTTCGAACGCCGCGATCGTGTCCTCGACGAAGCCCGATTCGTTGAGCGTGTCGGTGTGCATGCACACCTGCACGTCCATGTCTTCGGCGACGCTGAGCGCCGAGCGCAGCACCGCGGGCGTCGTGCCCCAGTCCTCGTGGCACTTGAAGCCGACGGCGCCGGCCTCGATCTGCTCGACCAGCGCGTCGCGGCCATGGCCATGGCCCTTGGCCAGGATGCCGACGTTGACCGGCCAGCCTTCGAAGGCGCGCAACATCATCGCGATGTTGCCCGGGCCCGGAGTGACCGTCGTCGCGTTCGACCCGTCGGAGGGACCGGTGCCGCCGCCGATCAGCGTGGTCGTGCCGTTGGACAGCGCGGCGTACGCCTGCTGCGGCGAAATGAAATGGATGTGCGTGTCGATGCCCGCCGCGGTCATGATGAGGTGGTTGCCGGAGATCGCGTCGGTCGCGAGGCCGAGTTCGAGGCCCGGCGTGACGCCGTCCATGGTCTGCGGATTGCCGGACTTGCCGATGCCGCAGATGCGCCCATCGCGGATGCCGACGTCGGCCTTCACGACGCCCTGCACCGCGTCGATGATGGTGACGTTGGTGATGACCAGGTCGGGCGTCCCGGCGCCATAGACCCGTCGGTTGTCCATGCCCATGCCTTCGCGCAGGCTCTTGCCGCCACCGAAGACGATCTCGTCGCCGTACGCGCCGCGCAGGTCGCGCTCGATTTCGACGAACAGCCCGGTGTCGCCGAGACGGATGCGATCGCCGACGGTCGGGCCGAACAGTCCGACGTACTGGTTGCGCGAGATGGTTGCCATGAAGGAATTCCTGGAGTCTTGAAAACGGCGGTCGGCGTCTGCGTCCGGGTCAGGCTTTGGAGCGGAACCCGCGCTTCGCGGCCAGCGCCACCGACTTGGTCTTCTGCGCGGCCCCGGCGTCGCCCGCGGTGGGGCCGTCGACGAGATTGTTGAAGCCGTACACCTCGCGCTTGCCGCCGTAGGGCACCAGCGCCACCTCGCGCTCGTCGCCCGGTTCGAAGCGCAGCGCCGTGGACGCGGGAATGTTGAGATGCTGCCCGAATGCCGCGGGCCGGTCGAATTCCAGCGCGCGATTGACTTCGAAGAAATGAAAATGCGAGCCGACCTGCACCGGCCGATCGCCGGTATTGCGCACCTTGAGCGTCGTCACCTTCAGGTTGTCGTGAAAGGCGATCGGCGCAGGGTGGCAGACGTAACCTCCCACCGCGACGTTGGCTGTCGCCGGATCGACGTTGGCGGCGATCACGGGTCCCGCTTTGGTTTCGGCCACGACGCTTCTCCTTCGGTGTCGGTTATTGGATCGGCGTGTGCACGGTCACGAGGCGGCTGCCGTCGGTGAACACGGCTTCGACCTGCACCATGGGCACCAGATCGGCCACGCCATCCATCACATCGTCCTTGGTCAGCGCGGTGCGCGCTTCCTTGGTGACTTCCTCGATGGTCTTGCCCGCGCGCGCGCCGTCGAGCGCGCTCGCCGAGATGATCGCGACGGCTTCCGGATAGTTGAGCTTGATGCCCTTCGCTTTGCGCTTGAGGGCCACCTCGGCCATCATGTAGATGAGCAGCTTGTCGAATTCCCGCGGAGTCAGTTGCATCGCATCCTCCCTGCCTGGTGCCGTCGATTGTAGCTGAAGCGCGCAGTGCACCCGGGTGCCTCTGCATGGGCTCGCGCCCGAGATCATGGTGCGAGCGACGTGCCGAGTCCGGGCGGCTCGGTGAACCATTGCGGTCCCGGTCGGTCGCGGTCTGGTAGCCGAGGTCGTAGAGCTCGAGCATCTTCTCGGGATCGAACACTTCGTCGCCGGTGATCTCGACGCCATTCGGGATCGTGGTCCAGCGATAGCCCGATCGGTCGCGCACGGCGACCGCGTAGATGCGCACCAGGTCGCCGACGACAGCCGCCTTGCCGGCCGAGTCGAACACGCGCAGCGCGATACTGCGCAACGATCGCGACGTCGCCTGCGGGGTCGGCAACAAGCTGGCCATTGTGGATGACGAAGATGTCCTCCGTTCCCGGCCCGCGGCCGACGGCGGCGCGCACCTCGAGAAACTGAACATGCCGCCCGAGTAGAAGACGAACGACGCGACGCTGCCGTCGACGTGCATTTCGTCGTAGCGCCGCCCCCCGACCTCGACATTGAAGAACACCGGGGGAAACGCCACCGGGATCGACGACGAGGCGAGCAGAATCTGCCGGAACAGCTCGACCGCTTCCGGGCTGCCGCTGTTGGCGATCAATCCCATGTTCCAGATCACGAACCGCTGCGAGTCGAGGTCGACGGTGCCGACATAGAGGCGGCGACCCTGGTTGTGGGCCGTTGCGATCTCGCGCAGGAATGCCTCGTCGACGGTGTCGGCGATCAGCGCGCGCAGCGGCGCGGTGTCGGCCAGCGATTCGCCGCCGAGCAGCTGAGGAATGATGCGAAGCACGCGGAAGATGTTGCGCGATGCCGTCGTCGTGTAGAAGTTGCGCAGCGCCTCGTCGTACCTTGGACCGAGGAAGGCGAACGGCGCCATCAGCGCGCCGGTCGACACTCCGGTGACGATCTTGAAAACCGGTCGCTTGCCGGTGGAGGTCCAGCCGTTGAGGAAACCGGCGCCAAAGGCGCCGTTGGGGCCGCCGCCGGACAGCGCGAGGTGGGCATAGTGAATCTGCCCGTCGGGTCCGATCGGAAAGTCCGTGCGCGACTCCTGTTCGAAGGAGCGCGCAAGATCGGTCGTCATCAGCGCGCTGGGGCGGCCGGCCGGTGCGCGGATGTCGGGCATTCCCGGCAGGTGCGCTTCGGCCGCAAGATCGGGAGGCACCGCGTTGCGCGGCAGGATCCCGCACCCGGCGAGGCACAGCGCGGCACAGGCAACGAGATGCGCGGACCGCAATCACCTTTCGTCTCCCAACTGGGTTGCACTGCGGGGTTGCACTACGGGATTGTACTGTGAGGTTGCACCGCTCCGGGCGGCAGCGGAACGGGCTGGAACGAGCCACGCGACCGGCAGCCAGCTGTAGTGCCACCGCGTCCGGGACGGCGCGACTAAACGATGGTTTAGCTGGAATGCACCCTCAAACACTGCGAAAATAGGCCGGGTCATGCATGTTCTGGTTGGCGACCCGACTCATCGTGGACCCAGGCGCGTCGATGGCGCGCTGCAAACGCTGAGGCGGCGTCGCGGAAATCGAGCGCGGGTGTCGTCCGCACCCTGCCGCAAGGAGTATCAGATGAGGACTCGCACGCTCGTGGCGTTCGTTGCGCTTGCCGCCGCGCTTGCCGGCTGTACCGTCGGGCCGGATTACGTGCGCCCCGGCGTTGACACGCCGGTGGCGTGGCGCATCGACTATCCCAAGGCCGCCGAAGTCGCGAACACCAAGTGGTGGGAGCAGTTCGGTGACCCGGTGTTGAACGATCTTATCGAAACCGCGCTGCGCGGCAATCGCGATGTCCGCATCGCGGCGGCGCGCATCGATCAGTTCGGCGGCGCACTGCTCGCGACGCGCTCGCAGTTCTTTCCGCAGGTCGGCTATGGCGCCGACGTGAGCCGCTTCCGCTCGAGCCGCGTGGGCCTGTCGGTGATACCCCCGGGTGTCGACAACTACTTCACACTCTACGAGGCGTCGCTCGGCGCATCGTGGCAGTTGGACTTGTTCGGCCGTGTGCAGCGCTTGAGCGAAGCCGCGCAGGCGCAGGTCTATGCCAGCGAACAGGTCAAGCGAGGCGTGGTGCTGACGGTGGTTGCGAGCGTCGCCGCGAGCTACATCGGGTTGCGGGCGTTCGACCGCCAGCTCGAGATCGCCAGGGAAACGGCGCGCAATTTCGGCGAAACCGCGCGCATCTTCGATCTGCGCTTCAAGGCCGGCATCGTGTCGCAGACCGAGGTGACGCAGATCCGCTCGCAGTACAACCAGGCACTGGCCGCGATCCCGGCCATCGAGCAGGCGATCGCGGCGCAGGAGAATCTGATTTCTATCCTGCTGGGACAGAATCCAGGGCCGATTGCGCGCGGGAAGACCATCGATCAACTCCTGGCGCCGCTGATTCCGGCGGACCTTCCGTCGACGCTGCTGCAGCGCCGCCCGGACATTCTCCAGGCGGAGCAGAACCTGATCGCAACCAATGCCAACATCGGTGCGACACGCGCGCTCTACTATCCGTCCATATCGCTGACCGGCCTGCTCGGGTCGGCCAGTACCGCCTTCGGCAATTTCCTGACCGGTCCCGCCAGCCTGTGGGCGGTCGCCGCCGGGTTGAGCGGTCCGATCTTCACCTTCGGCGCCATCGAGGGACAGGTGAAGTCGGCCGAAGCGCAGAATCGGCAGGCGGTGGAGTTCTACCAGCAGACCATTCTCAATGCGTTTCGCGAGACCAACGATGCGCTGACCGGATCGCAGAAGAAGATCGAGGAAGTCCGGCTGCAGCAGCAGCGTGTCGTGGCGCTGCGCGAGTTCGCGCGACTGTCGAGGCTCAAGTTCGACAAGGGCGTCTCGGGATACCTCGAGGTGCTCGTCGCCGAAAACGAACTCTTCGCAGCCGAGCTTGCGTCGGTGAGCCTGCTCGCGGTCAGGTACACTCAGCTCGTCAACGTGTACCAGGCGATGGGCGGTGGCTGGGTGGACGTTGCCGATTCGATGACGCCGCGACCGCAGGGCGTCGCCGCAGCGCCGACGCCGCGCTGATTTCTGGAGACATAGAATGCATTCGCGATCGTGGGCCTGGTTTGGCATTGCGGGACTGGCGTGGGCGTCGTATGCCACGGCGCAGACCGCCATCACCACCGCCGCAGTCAACGTTCGAGCCGGACCGGATCGCCATTTTCCGGCGGTCACGTGGTTGCTTGGTGGCACGGCCGTCAACGTGGTCGGCTGCACCAGCGACTGGCGCTGGTGCGATGTCATCGCAGGGCGCGACCGGGGATGGGTCTACACGCGTTACCTGTCGTTTCCATGGAACAACAACACGGTAACCATTCTCAACGGCGGGCCGAATCTCGGCCTGCCGGTGGTGACATTCAACCTCAATACCTATTGGGGAACTCACTATCGGGGCCGACCATGGTTCGGCAATCAGCCCTATTGGGACAACCGGTGGAACCGCAGGCCCCCACCGCCCGCGTGGCGCCCGCCGCCGTCGAGGCCGCCGCCGAATTCTCGTCCGCCGTCGCGACCGCCGCAGAGCGGGCGCCCGCCCAACAATTCTCGTCCGCCCAATAATTCGCGACCGCCCAACAATTCGCGGCCGCCGAGTGGATCGCGTCCACCCGACTCCGGGCGACCCGATCGTCCGGGCGGTGGTGGAGGCGGTGGTGGGGGTGGTGGTGGCGGCGGCGGCAATCGACCGCAGCGTCCCCCCGATTCCGGCTCTGGCGGCAGGCCGGGAAGTCCGGGCTCGCAGTAGGCGCTACGTTGGTCCGCGCCGTGACATGCGGCGCGGGTGCGGATCGACTACCGATGCGGACCTCAAGAGATGCGCATCGGCACTGCAAGCGGGTGGGCCGTGTTGGGCTCGAACCAACGACCAAAGGATTATGCCTGCCACTTCGGCTTTCGCCGCCCGTTTCCGGTTCGTGGTCTGGACTCTGTCTTGCCTTTCGGCCTTCCCGTCGAGTCTCTACACGTACTCCTTGCGGAGTTTCGCTCGGCATTGGCGTGGCGGTTGGCCCGCTTTAGCTTTCACCGAATTTGAGAAGTTCTACGCCGGGGCAGAGTCAACTTACCCCGGGCAACCCATTGGAGATTCCCGTGCAACGCGAGCGTTGTTTAGGGCGCCTCCGCCAAGTCCTCTGCTCTAACCAACTGAGCTAACGGCCCACGCCGCGCATTGTCTCATTAGTCGGCGCGGGTTGCAGAACGCACCGGGCCGCCGGCGACCGCGTCGATACGCTAGACTTACCCACGCCATGACCCCGACTCATTATCTGAGGCCGCTGCTCGCACCGGACTCGGTGGTGTTGATCGGCGCCAACGCTGCGGGGACGCTCGGTCGCGTGGTCTGCAACAACTTGCAGTCGGGCGGGTACCACGGCGAGCTTTTCGCGGTGGACCCGTCGGGAGCCAAGCGATTCGGGGGCAAGTCGTTTCGTTCGCTACGCGCGCTGCCGAAAGCGGTCGATCTCGCGGTGATTTGCGCTGCCCCGCCGCTGGTGCCGGACATCATCGCCACCTGCAGTGGGCATGCGCGCGCCGCGGTAATCCTGTCAGGCAGCCCGGGAGCGACCGCTACGGAGTACCAGCGCTGGCAGCGCGCGCTCGCGAATGCGGGGCGCAAGGCGGGCGTGCGCATGCTCGGACCCGCGAGCCTCGGCGTCATGCGTCCTTCCCTCGGGCTCAACGCGAGCTTCGGCGGAATTCCCGCGCTTCCAGGACGACTCGCGCTCATTTCGCAATCGGGCGCGGTGGCGGGCGCGCTGCTCGACTTTGCGCACGCGGCCGGTATCGGCTTTGCCTCCGTCGCCGCGCTGGGTGCTGCGGTCGATGTCGATTTCGGCGAAATACTCGAATTCGCGCTCGCCGATCCGGAAACCGACGGCATCGTGCTCTACGTCGAGACACTGCACGATGCGCGCGCCTTTCTGTCTGCGTTGCGCGCGGCGGCGCGCACCAAGCCCGTGGTCGTGCTCAAGGCGGGTCGTGCAACGACGACAGCGTTGGGATCGCGCGATGGGGCGCTCCCGTCGGACAAGGTGTTCAGCGCCGCACTCAGGCGAGCCGGCACCGTGCGCGTGGAGAACTACACGCAACTGCTTGCTGCCGCTGTGATCCTGCAGGCAGGGCGCATCCCGCAAGGCAATCGACTGGCCATCGTTACCAACGGGCGCGGTCCGGGCATGCTCGCGGCCGATCGTGCGGCCGACGTTGGCGTTGCGCTGGCGCGGCCAGGCGAGGCGACATGCGCCGCGCTGAAGTCGCTGCTGCCTGGACGCTGCGACGCGGGCAATCCCATCGACGTGCAGGGCGAAGCCACCGATCAGCAATTCGCTGCGACGGTGCGCTTGCTGCTCGACGATCCCGAGGCCGACGCAGTGTTGGCGCTGCATGTTGCCACGCCGGCGGCGCAGTCCCTGGAAACCGCACAGGCGGTCGCGTCGGTGGCCCAGGGCGCGCGCAAGCCGCTGCTTGCGGCGTGGCTGGGCGCGGTCGACCGGCCGGAGGCACGCGTCGCGCTCGAGCGCGGCGGCGCGGTAAATTTCTATACGCCCGAGAACGCAGTCGAGGCGTTCGCGTTTCTGGCCGCATACCGGCGCAATCAGCAATGGTTGCTCGAAGTGCCCGCTCCGCAGGCCGAACTTCCGTTTCCCGATCTCGACGTTGCGCTGCGCGTGCGCGCACGCGCGATCGCCGCACAACGCAGCGCCTTGACAACAGGCGAGGCGCAACTGTTGCTGGCTGCATTCGGCATTCCGGTCGCGCTTGCCGTCGTCACCTCGGCCGCCGACGCGAAAGTCGCGGCACGCCATATCGGCTATCCGGTTGCGCTCGAGGCTGAAGTCGATGGCCGCACATCGCTGCTGCGACCCGCCATTCGCACTTCGGCCGCGTTGACGCGGGTGCATGCCGAGCTGCTGCGCAGCGTTGCCGCCGCGAAACCGAAGCCGGGCAAATTCACGCTCATCGTACGCAACGACGCACAGCAGGCGTCGGATCATGCGCTGAAAATCGGCGTCTACACCGATGCGCTATTCGGGCCGGTGATCGGTTTTGGCGCGGCGTCTGCGCCGCCGGCGGAACTTGCCCTGATGCTGCCGCCGCTGAGTCGGCGACTGGCGGTCGACCTGGTCGGCGGACTGGGCAATCCCGCGCTCGGTGGCGCGGGGGAGTCGCTGATCGACTTGCTCCTCAAGGTGTCGGCGCTGGCATGTGCGACGCCGTGGGTGGTGGAACTCGAACTGAACCCGTTGCACGTGGCGCGCGGCAAGGCGGTGGTCGTCGGCGCACGCGCCAGCATCGACGCGAGTCGGCCACCAGCCAGCGAAGGCTATCGGCACATGGCGATCCACCCGTATCCGGTGGAACTGGAAACCGAGTTGACGCTGAAATCGGGCGCCAACCTGCGCGTGCGACCGATCCGGCCCGAGGATGCGGCGATGGAGCAGGCTTTCGTGGCGGCGCTGTCCGATCGCAGCCGCTACATGCGTTTCATGCAGCACCTGCCGGGCCTCACTCCGCAGATGCTGGAGCGCTTCACGCAGGTCGACTACGACCGCGAACTGGCGCTGGTCGCGCTCGATGAAACCGCCGATCCGGAAGCTATCGTCGCGGTGGCGCGCTACGTGGCGAACTGGGACCGGGAAAGCGCGGAATTCGCCATCGTCGTCGCCGACGACTGGCAGGGTCGCGGCCTGGGTTTCGCGCTCATGCGCATGCTCATCGCCTGCGCACGCAAGCGCGGCTTCCGGCGCCTGGTCGGCAGCGTGCTGACGATCAACGCGTCGATGATCGGGCTGATGAAGTCGTTGGGTTTCGTGGTCGCAGCGGATCCTGACGATCGCGATCAGGTCATCGTTGCGCTCGAATTGCGGGCGGCGCGAAAGTGACTTCGATTGCGCCGTAGCACCCTCCAGTAAACTGCAGGCATGAAATGTGGGCCGCGGGCGCAGCGACGCTGCCACCGTGGCTTTTGTTTGTCTTGAGTTGGCGCATCACACCAATGGAGTTGGACATGTCGCAGGTCTCAAGGAATGGCGCGCGCCGCGGTCTCGCGGCAATGTTGATGTTGGCGGCAATAGTGGCGCATCGCGGCGTCGCCGCCGTCGATGTCCCTCCCGCACGTGCCGCCGGCGCACCGCCGCGCATCGGCCTCGCCTTGTCAGGAGGCGGCGCCCGTGGCATCGCGCACGTGGGCGTGCTCAAGGTACTCGACGAGATGCACATCCCGATTCACTGCGTGACGGGGACGAGCATGGGCGCGATCGTCGGCGGCACCTTTGCCGCGGGAACGCCGCCGGCCAGACTCGAGGAACTCGTTCTTGAAGCCGACTGGACAGAGATTTTCCGGGACCAGCCGCCGCGCAAGGAAATTTCCATGCGGCGCAAGAGCGACGACTTCAAGACCCTGTTCGCGCCGGAAATCGGCGTCCAGGACGGCGGCCTCGCGTTGCCGACCGGCGTAATCGCCGGGATCTCGATCGAGGCATTCTTCCGGGTGCTTGCCGGCCCCGCGATCGGCATCAGCGACTTCAACAAATTGCCGATTCCGTTTCGCGCGATGGCGACCGACATCGAGACCGGCAACGCAGTCGTGCTGGGCAAGGGCAGCGTCGCGCAGGCGATGCGCGCGAGCATGGCGGTGCCCGGCGCGATTGCGCCGGTGGAACTGGACGGACGCCTGCTGGTCGACGGCGGAATCGCCGACAACCTGCCGATCGACGAGGCGCGCAAGCTCTGCGCCGACGTGGTCATCGCGGTGAATATTTCCACGCCGCCGCTGACGCGCAAGGAAATTACCTCGGCGCTCTCGGTGACTACGCAGCTGATCAACCTGCTTGGCATACAGAACGTCAACGTGCAGTTGAAGAGCATGGGAAGTGGCGACGTCCTCATCGAGCCCGACCTGGGAAATATTTCATCGACTCGATTCTCGCGCTCCGCCGACGCGATCCGCATCGGCGAGGAGGCGACGCGCGCGATGGCCGCGTCGCTTTCACGCTACAGCTTGCCTCCCGAGCAGTACGCGGCATTGCGCGCCCAACAAATCGCCAAACGCGTCGAACTCGGGACCGTCGACGAAATCCGCTTCGAGGGCCTCGAGCGCACCAATCCCGAAGTGCTGCGCGGACTCGTGGAGAGCAAACCTGGCGTGCCCCTGGAGGAGGAAAAGATTGGTGCCGACCTGCGCCGCATCTTCGGCCGCGGTGACTTCGAGGGAGTGGACTACCACATCGAGGACGTGGGCGGACCACGCGCGATGGTGATCACTCCACGCGAAAAATCATGGGGGCCGAATTACCTGCGCTTCGGCGTGGGCCTCGAGGCCGACTCGCACGGCGACAGCGCATTCAACCTGCTCTTCCAATATCGCAAGACCTGGCTCAACAAGCTCGGCGGCGAGTGGCTCACCGAGGCCCAGATTGGACAGAACACGCATCTGAACAGCGAACTCTTCCAGCCGGTCGACGAAGCGGGCGTGTGGTTTACATCGCTGCATGGCGGCGTCGGGCAGACGACGCGCAGCGTCTTCGAGGGCGACAACAAGATCGCCGACTACCTGGTGGGTACCGCGGGGGCGGGCATCGACGGCGGCGCCGTACTCGGCACGATGGGGATGTTGCGCGTGGGCGGAATGTGGACCGATGTCCACGCCCGGATCAGCACCGGCGACCCGGTCCTGCCTAGTGTCCGTCAGCTGACGGCGGGACCGCGCGCGCTTTTGATTATCGACCAGCTCGATACCGCGTGGTTCGCGCGCGCGGGCTACTCTGCGAATGTCTCGTACTATGGCGCGACCAAGGTGTTCGGATCCGCCGAGAATTACCAGCGTCTCGATGGCCGCGCGAACTACGTACAATCCTGGGGCCCGCACACGCTGAACTTTTCTGTCAGCGGCGGCACGGACTTCGGCACCAACATGCCCGCGTACGAGACCTTTACTCTGGGTGGACCGCTGCGCCTGTCGGGCTTCCGACTCGACCAGTTCGCGGGACGTGATTATGCGTTCGGTCGCGCGGTGTATTACAACCAGATCTTTCCGTTGCCGTCGATACTGGGCTCCGGAGTCTTTATCGGCGCGTCCGCGGAGGTGGGGAGGATCAACCACCGCGCGGACGGATTGCCGTCACCGGGGACCTTGTACTCGGGTTCGGTGTTCGTCGGCGCGTCGACGTTCGCAGGTCCGGCGTACCTCGGCGCCGGGATCGGCAACAACGGCGCGTTCAGCATGTACCTGCTGCTCGGCGCGCCGTAGTCGCCACTGTCAGCCCCGCCGCTCCCGTCGCTGCGCCGGCGACGCCTGTCCGAACGCGCAGAACGTGGACGGCGCTGTCGCAGGAGTGCAGGAGCGCGGGCGCGACCTGGGTATCAATCTCGGCGCGGTGCGGGACGTGCACTAAGTCAAACGCCCCGGATTGCGGGGCGTTTGTGTTTGCTTCGGTCGATCGCTCGGACGATCAGCCTTCACCTTCCAGGAAGCTGCGCAGCTTTTCCGACCGCGACGGGTGGCGCAGCTTGCGCAGCGCCTTGGCTTCGATCTGACGGATGCGCTCGCGGGTGACGTCGAACTGCTTGCCGACTTCCTCGAGCGTGTGGTCGGTGTTCATCTCGATGCCGAAGCGCATGCGCAGCACCTTGGCTTCGCGCGGCGTGAGCGTGTCGAGCACGTCCTTGCAGACGTCGCGCAAGCTGGCGTTGACCGCGGCGTCGACCGGCGCGACCGTGCTCGCGTCCTCGATGAAATCGCCCAGATGCGAGTCGTCGTCGTCGCCGATCGGCGTCTCCATCGAGATCGGCTCCTTGCTGATCTTGAGGATCTTGCGGATCTTCTCTTCCGGCATCTCCATCTTCTCGGCCAGCAGCGCGGGATCGGGTTCCTGCCCCGTCTCCTGCAGGATCTGACGCGAGATGCGGTTCATCTTGTTGATCGTCTCGATCATGTGCACCGGGATGCGGATGGTGCGCGCCTGGTCGGCGATCGAGCGCGTGATCGCCTGGCGGATCCACCACGTGGCGTAGGTCGAGAACTTGTAGCCGCGGCGGTATTCGAACTTGTCGACCGCCTTCATCAGGCCGATGTTGCCTTCCTGGATGAGGTCGAGGAACTGCAGGCCGCGATTGGTGTACTTCTTGGCGATCGAGATCACCAGGCGCAGGTTGGCCTCGGTCATTTCGCGCTTCGCCTTGCGTGCCTTGGCTTCGCCCTGCGACATCTGCTTGTTGATTTCCTTCAGGTCCTTCAAGGGAATCATCACGCGTTTCTGCAGGTCGAGCAGCTTCTGTTGTTGCTCGACGATCGCCTGGCGGTAGCGCGTCAGCGCTTCGCTGTAGTTGTGGTGTCCGGCGATTTCGCGGTCGATCCAGCGCAGGCTGGTCTCGTGCTCGGGGAATTTCTTGATGAATTCCGGGCGCGGCATACCGCCCTTGTTCACCACCAGGTCCTGGATCTTGCGCTCGGTCTGGCGGATGTTGTCGACCTCGCCGCGCACGCTGTCGCACAGGCGCTCGACCTGGCGGGCGGAGAAGCGGATCTGCATGAGTTCCGCGGAAATCTTCTTCTGCAGCTCGAGGTACTTCGGCGCCTTGTGGCCGTCCTTCTGCAGGATCACCAGCATGCGCGTGAACAGCCTGCGGATGACCGAGAAGCGCGCCAGCCCGGCGACTTTGAGCCGCTCGAGGTTTTCCGCGGCGATCGCGCCGCTGTCGTCCTCGCTCTCCTCCGCTTCGTCGAGATCGTCGTTATCAACAATCGCCGCGATCTGCTCGGTGAAGTCCATCAGGCCGTCGACGACGTCGTCGATCTTGAGTTCGTCGCGCTCGATCTTGGCGGCGAGCTCGAGGATCTGCGCGACCGTCATCGGGCACGCCGAGATCGCCATGATCATGTACTTCAGGCCTTCCTCGATGCGCTTGGCGATTTCGATTTCGCCTTCGCGCGTGAGGAGCTCGACCGATCCCATTTCGCGCATGTACATGCGCACCGGGTCGGTCGTGCGACCGAATTCGGAGTCGAGCGTCGAGGCCGCGGCTTCGGCGGCTTCCTCGTCGACGTCGTCGGCCGCGGCGGTCGGCGCGGCTTCCGACATCAGCAGCGTTTCTGCGTCGGGCGCTTCGTCGTAGACCTGAATCCCCATGTCGTTGATCATGGAGATAATGCCCTCGATCTGTTCGGCGTCGAGGATATCGTCGGGCAGGTGATCGTTGATTTCGGCGTAGGTGAGGTAGCTGCGCTCCTTGCCGAGCACGATCAGGTTCTTCAGGCGCGTCTTGCGCGCTTCGGCCTCGGCCGGCGTCAGCTCGACCTTGCGCAGGTCGACGCTGCCGTTCTTGCCGCGTGCCTTGCCTTCGGCGAGCGCCTTTTCCGTGCGCCGTGCCGACAGCCTGGCCGCGATTTCACCCGCCGACGGCTTGACCGCCGCGGCCTGGCCCGCCTTCGCCGCTGCGGCCTGCGCCTTCTGTTGTGCCTTGATCTCCGCTTTGGTCAGCGGCTTGGCGACCGGCTTGACGGCGCCCTTGGGCGCGGCCTTGCCCGAGACCTTGGGCGCAACTTTGGGGGCGGCCTTGTGAGCGGTCTTGGGCAGCGGTTTCCTGGCGACCGGCTTGGCAACCTTGCCCTTGGCGGCCGGACGCTTGGCGACGGGCTTCTTTGGCTTGCGCGCAGCCGCTTTCGGCGCGGCCTTGCGCTTGGCCGGCTTTTGGGCGGCGCGTTTGGATTTCGCGGGCGCGCGCTTGGGCGCGTGCGCCGATGCCTTCTTCGCAGGCTTCGCTTTCGGGCGCGCCTTGGCCTTGGCGGCGGGCTTGGCGCGCGATTTCCTGACGGGCTTGGAGAGCTTTTTGGCCATGGTCGTCCTGCAGTTGGCGCACTCGCCTGTCAGCGGTGCGCGATTGGGTTGTCTGCTACCCGAAATGGGGGCGTTTCGGGCAACCTCAAATTATAGCATGTGCTCGGAGCTTTAGCCTTGTCGCCGCAACGTTGCCAACGTCCTCACGCGCCGCCCCCGGCGGGCTGGCGGGCCAGGGCACGCTGGCGCGAACGCTCCACCTCCTCGGGAGACAGTTCGACCGCCATCGCATCGGGGTCCTCGGGGTGCCCGCGCTTGCGGGCATTCTGCCAATAGCGCTTCACTGCTTCGACCAGCTGGACCTTGAGCAATTCCCCGTCGAGTTCATGGCTGACGCCTGCGGTCAGCGCAGCGACCAGGATCGATTCCTGCGGCGCCCCGGCGAAATGCTGCATGACGCCCTGCGTGGTCAGCGCCGCGTCGCCGTGCTCGCACCATTCGACCAGCGCGGTCAGCGCCGCGCCTTCCGCGCCTGCGTTGGCGGGTTTGGGGACGACGACCGTGCGCGCCAGCATGGGTTCCATCAGCAGGCACTGGATCATGCCGCGGACGAGCGAAGGCGCGGCGCGGGGCGCCGGCGCCTGCGCGCTGCGCCGGCTGGGAGCGGCGCTCGCCGGTGGCGGCAGCAGCGCCGCCATTTCGGCGTCCGGCAGTCCCGCGACACGCGCAAAGCGCTGCCTTAGCAGCGCCGACAGAATCGGCGCCGACAGTTGAGCGAGCAGTGCCTTGCCGGCATTGACCAGCGCGGCGCGACCCTCGGCCGAGGTGGGCGGATGCCGGTTCGCCAATTCGGTGAGCAGGAAATCGGAGAGCGGCAGCGCGTTGGCGACCAGCTCCTCGAAGGCGGCCTTGCCGCGGCGGCGGATGAAGTCGTCCGGATCCTCGCCGTCGGGCAGGAACAGGAACTGTGCATTCTTGCCGTCGGTAAGCACGGGGAGCGTATTCTCCAGCGCGCGCCAGGCGGCGCGACGGCCCGCGGCGTCGCCATCGAAGCAGTACACGACCGTGTCGGTCATGCGCAGTAGCTTCTGCGCGTGGGTCGGCGTGGTCGCCGTGCCCAGGGTCGCAACGGCGTATTCGACGCCGTGCTGCGCCAGCGCGACGACGTCCATGTAGCCTTCGACGACGACGACCTTGCCCGCGGTGCGGATCGCCGGGCGCGCCTGGTAGAGCCCGTAGAGCTCGCGGCCCTTGGAAAACAGCGGTGTTTCCGGAGAATTCAGGTACTTCGGCTCGCCGTGGTCGAGCACGCGGCCGCCGAAGCCGATCACCCGTCCGCTGCCATCGTGGATCGGAAACATGATGCGGTCGCGGAAACGGTCGTAGCGCTTGCCGCCTTCGCCGGCAATGACCAGCCCAGCCGTTTCCAGGCCCTTGTCCTGGTAGTCGCCGAACGCCTTGGCCAGTGGCTGCCAGTCGTCCGGCGCATAACCGATGCCGAAACGCGCGGCGACGGGCCCGGTCAGGCCACGACCCTTCAGGTAGTCGATCGCCCGCGGGGCGTCCTTGAGCTCGCCACGGTAAAAGCGCGCGGCCGAGAGCAGCAGCCCGGAAAGGTCGGCAGTCTCGCCGGCGCGGGGTGCATCGGCGGAGGCGGCGGCGCGCGGTACTTCCAGCCCGGCATCGCGGGCGAGTTCCTCGACCGCGTCGGGAAAGGACTTGCCGCCATACTCCATCAGGAACCCGATGGCGGTGCCGTGCGCTCCGCAGCCGAAGCAATGGTAGAACTGCTTGGCCGGGCTGACGGTGAAGGAGGGCGATTTCTCGCTGTGGAACGGGCAGCAGGCGGCGAAATTAGCGCCTGCTTTTTTGAGCGGCACGTAGCCGTCGATGATCCCGACGATATCGACCCGCGCCAGCAGCGTCTGAATGAAATCGTTTGGAATCATGGCGTTAGTCCCAATGGTCCATGACTTGTGGCAAGCACTGCACGGGACCCCATGCGATCATTATAGGCGACGTAGCGGTACCGGGAAGGCGCCTTGCGCGCCCGCGTTCGAGGCGAAAACCAGGCGTTGGCTTAGCCCGCCAGTCGCGCCTTCACCTTGGCCGAAACCAGCGTCATGTCAGCGCGACCGGCCAGCTGGGGCTTGAGCGCCGCCATGACCTTGCCCATCGCCGCCATGCCGCCCGCGCCCGCGCCGGCAACCGCGGTCGCGATCAGCGCATCGATCTCGGACTCGGGCAATGGCTGCGGCATATAGGCCTGTAGCTGCTCGATCTCGGCGCGCTCGGCAGCCGCCAGTTCGGGCCGGCCACCGGCGTCGAACGCGGCGATCGACTCCCGGCGCTGCTTGATCATCTTGTCGATGATCGCGACGACATCGCCGTCGGTGAGCTCGATGCGCTCGTCGACCTCGCGTTGCTTCATGGCCGCAAGCAGCATGCGAATCGTCGACAGGCGCGTCGCATCCTTCGCGCGCATCGCGTTCTTCATGTCCTCGGTGATGCGCGTCTTGAGCGTCATGGGCTTCCCGTCCTGTAGAACGCCAAAAACAAAGGGGGCGAATCGCTTCGCCCCCGCTACGTCGACCGCGACTGCGTACGCCGCTTAGTAGAGCTTCGGCGGCAATTGCTGGCTGCGCAGGCGCTTGTAGTGACGCTTGACCGCGGCGGCGAGCTTGCGCTTGCGCTCGGCGGTCGGCTTTTCATAGAACTCGCGAGCGCGCAGCTCGGTCAAGAGGCCGGTTTTTTCAATGGTGCGCTTGAAGCGGCGCAGGGCCACCTCGAAGGGTTCGTTCTCGCGAACGCGAACGCTGGGCATGTTTGGCGAATCCTTGGTTGATAGCCGCCGGCCCCGGCGAAGTTCTGGCGCCAAAGCCGTTTGCGACCGCCGTAAATAGCCCGTGAGTATAGCAAGGCCGGTTAGCCGGCGCAAGCCGTGAGGCCGGCGTCGGAGCGGGGCGATCGCCAACGCTATACTCGGCCGATGCTGGTGCTGGGCATTGAAACCTCCTGCGACGAGACTGGGCTCGCCGTCTACGACAGCGGCCGCGGCCTGCTCGCGCACGCGCTCCATTCGCAGGTCGCGATGCACGCGGCGTATGGCGGCGTGGTGCCGGAACTGGCGTCGCGCGACCACATCCGCCGCGTCGTGCCGCTGGCCGAGCGCGTGTTGCGGGAGGCAGCCTGCACGCTGGCACATCTCGATGGCATCGCTTATACGCAAGGGCCCGGGCTGGCCGGGGCGTTGCTGGTCGGCGCGAGCGTGGCCAACGCGCTTGCGTTCGCGCTGGAGGTACCGGCGCTTGGAGTGCACCACCTCGAAGGACACCTGCTGTCGCCGTTGCTGGGCGAGCCCAAGCCGGAATTCCCGTTCGTGGCGCTATTGGTGTCGGGAGGACACTCGCAACTCTATGCGGTGCGCGGCGTAGGCGACTACGCGCTGCTCGGCGACACCCTCGACGACGCCGCGGGCGAAGCCTTCGACAAGACGGCCAAGTTGCTCGGGTTGCCGTATCCGGGCGGGCCAGCGCTGGCGAAGCTTGCCGAAGGCGGTCGCGCGGGTTCGGTCTCGCTGCCGCGACCGATGGTCGACAGCGGCGACCTGAACATGAGTTTTTCCGGGCTGAAGACCGCCGTCCTGACGCTGGTGCGGCGCGCGCCGCGATCCGCGCAGCTTGATGCCGACATCGCGCGCGAGTTCGAAGCCGCAGTCGTCGACGTGCTCATCGCCAAGGCACTTGCGGCGCTCGATGCTACGGACCTGCGTCGACTGGTCGTCGCGGGCGGGGTGGGCGCGAATCGCACGCTGCGCAGTCGCCTGGCAACGGCCACGCGTGAGCGCGGCGCGCAAGTGTTCTATCCCGACCTGCAGTTCTGTACCGACAATGGCGCGATGATCGCGCTGGTCGGTGCGCTGCGCCTTCACGCCGGCGTCCCGGCGAACTATGCGTTCACGATCCGGCCGCGCTGGGAACTCTCGACGCTCGCCGCACCCGAAGCCGCCGTCGTTCCCTAAAGTCAGGGTGCGCGCACAACGACCTTGCCGCTCATGTACGGGTGCACCGAGCAGACATAGTCGTAACTACCCGGCTTGTCGAAGGCGCGACTGAAGCTCGCGCCCGGGAGCAGCAGATCGGTGCCCTTCGAGCCATCCTTGTACGCGAGGCCGTGCGGCGAGCCGTCGTCGTTGCTCCAGGTCACGCTGGCGCCGACGGGCACGACGATGTCGGCGGGCGCGAAGGCGAAATTGGCGATCGAGACTCTGGCGCCGGCCGCGGCCGCCGTCGCCACGCGCTGCACGACCACCTTGCGCGGCGCGGTGCCCACCGCGATGGTCGCTGTGGTTCCCGCGACCAGGTCGACCACGGTGACGTCGTTGGAACCTTCGTTGGTGACATACGCCTTCCTGCCGTCGGCGCTGGCGGCGACCCAGTGCGGTTGCTTGCCGACTGCGATGGCGCGCAACGGCTTATTGGTGGCCGGATCGAACAGCAGCAGCTCGCCGGGTCCCTGGACGACGACGGTGCCGGCGGGTGCGCCACGAAATACGTTGGCGATGTGCGGCGACGCGCCGGTAGGAATCTGCGCGACGATCTTGTCGGTGGCAGGATCGAGCACCTGCACTGCGTTGATACCGGCCTGCGTGAAATACAGCGCCGCGCCGTCGTAACCAAATTCGAGGTCGCGCGGCGGCTTGTCCAATGGAACGGTGCGGACCACCGAGCGTGCCGCCAGGTCGATGACGACCAGAGCGAATTTTCCCGGCTCCTGCGACGCGACGTACGCGAACCTGCCGTCCGGGCGGATCGCGAGGGTGTGCGGCTTGGGCACCGGAACCGTCGCGACGATGCCTGAAGTCGCGGTGTCGACGATCGCGATCCGATCCTCGCCGTAGACGCCGACCAGCAGCGTGCGGCCGTCCGGCGCCATCGCCAGTCCGTGCGGCGATTTGCCGACCTCGATGCTGCGCGCGACGCGATCGGTCGCGGTGTCGATCACGCTGACCTCGGACGAACCGTCGCCGCTGACGTAGACGCTGCGGCCGTCCGGCGTGGCGATCATGCCGTGCGGGCCGGCGGCGACCGGCACCGTGGCGACGACCGCGGCGGTGCCGGTGTCGATCACACTGACGGTGTTGTCCTTGAAATTGCCGATGTAGGCCTTGGGGCCGGCCGCGCTGGCGGTCGCGAATACCGCGAACGCTGGCCAGGGCGGGCAGCGCGCGGAGCAGACGAGCTTAGGTCATGGGAAGCTCCTGAAGGTTGAGTGCGAAGCGAGGATCGCGACTGCAATACCTTCGGGACGGACGCAAATATTCCCGACCGTGGCAGTCGCTGAGGGAATAAAGCGCTCCGTCGCGCAGGTATAGGATGGCGGGCGGACGGGAGCCGGCTCGCGCTCAGGCGCTATCCGAACCCCGTGTCTGGTCCGCTGTCGGAGAATCTGCTTGCCCGAGCACGCCCGTTTCAGGGAACTGGTCATGCCGCACCTCGACGCCGCCTACAACCTGGCGCGCTGGCTCACGCGTGACGCCAACGATGCCGAGGACGTGGTCCAGGACGCGTGCCTGCGCGCGCTCAAGTACGTGGCTTCGCTGCACGGTGGCGAAGCGCGTGCCTGGTTCCTGACCATAGTGCGCCACGCTTTCTACGACTGGTGCCGGCGCAATCGGCCCGCCGAGATCGCGCCCGATGATGGCGCCGCGATCGACGCGGCGGTTGCCAATCCTGCGCTGGGTCCCGAGCAGATGCTGCTGCGCGGCGCGCAGTCGCGTGCACTGGCCGACGCGCTTTCGGAGCTGCCGCTTGCAATATCGCGAGGTGATCGTCCTGCGTGAGCTGGAGGAACTGTCGTACAAGCAGATTGCGCAGGTCGTCGAGGTCCCGATCGGCACCGTCATGTCGCGACTGGCGCGTGGACGAAATCTCCTGCGCTGCTCCCCGCTGTTGCACGCGGTCCGCGGCCAGGCGTCAGGAGGCGAGTCATGAACTGCCACGAAGCCACGACGCTCGTCGCGGCGCACGCCGACGGCGAAATCGACCGGCTGCGCGGTCACGCGCTGGAACGGCATCTGCTGGGCTGCGCCGAGTGCTCCGCCAAACGCGAGGCGATCGTGACGCTGCGCCGGCAGTTGCGCGATGAAGCTCCCTATCACCGCGCGTCGCCCGCGCTCGAGGCGCGCGTGCTCGCGGCGATCGAAGCGGCGCCGTCGCGTGCGCCCGCGCCGCCGCCGCGTCGCGACGGGCGTTGGCGCTGGCTGCTCGCCGGCGCGCTCGCCGGTAGCGCGGCGACGCTGTGCGCGTGGCTGATCGGCGGCGCGGTCATCGGCTGGCAGGCAGGCGAGGATCTGGCGGTCGAAGCAACCACCGCCCACGTGCGCGCGACGCTGGGCAACCACCTGATCGAGGTCGCGTCTTCCGATCAGCACACGGTCAAGCCCTGGCTCTCCGCGCGCCTCGATTTCTCGCCACCGGTGCGCGATCTGGCAAGCCAGGGATTCACGCTCGTGGGTGCGCGGCTCGACTACCTCGATCGGCAGCACGTCGCCGTGCTGGTCTACCGCTACCGCGAGCACGTCATCGATGTGTTCGTGCGCCCGGAGTCAACGCATTCCGCGCTGCTGGCACCGCGCAGCGTGCGCGGCTTCAACGTGACACGGGCCAGCGGCACGGGCATGGACTGGGTCGCGGTGTCCGACCTCAATCCGGACGCGCTCAAGGCCTTGCTCGCTGAGCTTGCGGGCGACGGAACGTAGAACCAGAAGGCCGTCAGCGGTTGAAGATCAACATCAGGTAGGCGAGGAAGAGCAGCAGGTGCACCGCGCCAGCCAGGACGTTGGTGCGCTCCAGCGCGAACGTGAGCATGCTCACCACCACCGTCAGCAACAGCAGGATGGTGTTGACCGGGTCGAGGCCGAGGACGATGGTGCGATCGGTCAGCATGCCGATGATGAGCACCACTGGAATGGTCACGCTGATGCTCGACAGCGCGGTGCCCAGCGCGATGTTGATCGAGCGCTGGATCTGGTTGGCGCGCGCCGCGCGTATCGCCGCCAATGATTCGGGTGACAGGATCAGCACCGCCACCAGAAGGCCGCCCATCGCAGCCGGCGCGCCGAGTACGCCGATGCCATAGTCGATGGGTATAGCGATCTGCTTGGCCAGCAACACGATGGGAAGCACATAGGCGAGCAGGTACAGTCCGTGATACGCGACCGAGCGGACCTCGCCGTGCGCGGTGGCGTCGCCACTCGCTTGCGTGACCTCCGGCATGACGAAATAGTCGCGATGCCGGCGCGTCTGGATGGCGAGAAACACCCCATAGAGGCCGAGCGACATGACGATCAGGAAGGTCGCCTGCAGAGGTGAGAGCGTCGGTCCGGCCGTGGTCACGGTGTAACTCGGCAATATCAGCCCCAGCACCGCGAGCGGCACGATCACCGCGAGGAAGGCGTTGGCGCCGTAGAGGTTGTACGTCTGCTCGTGGTAGCGCAGACCGCCCAGCAGCAGCGACATGCCGATCAACCCGTTGAGCACGATCATCAGTATCGCGAGCATGGTGTCGCGCGCCAGCGAGGATTCGCCGCTGCCGTTGAACATGACCGCGGCGATCATGAGCATTTCCATGCCGCTCATCGACAGCGTGAGCACCAGCGTGCCGAAGGGTTCGCCGAGCAGTTCGGCGAGCGCTTCGGCGTGGCGCACGACCGCGAAGGCGGAGACCAGGATCGCGCAGAACAGCCAGCCCAGCATGAACGAGAACCACGGTGTACCGGACAGATCGGACAGCCAGCTCTTGCCGTAGGCAAAGAACAGCGCAGTGGTGATGGCGCTGGCCAGCAGCGGCCATTCGCGGCGCACGATCAGCTCTTCTGTCCGATTCGGCGTTCCTCGCCGGCGAGTATCTTGCGGATGTTCTCGCGATGCCGCCAGATGAGCAGCGCCGAGATCGGAAACAGCGCCCATGCTTCCGGCCAGTTGCCGAGGATGTACAAGCCGAGAATGGGCGCCGTGACCGCCGCCGCGAGCGAAGCCACCGACGACATGCGCGAGAGTAGCGCCGCGAGCAGCCAAACGACGCTGACGGCCAGTCCGAGTTGCCACGCCAATGCGAACGCGATGCCGCCGGCGGTGGCCACGCCCTTGCCGCCGGCGAAGCGATGGTAGATCGGGAAGAGATGGCCCAGAAATACTGCCAGCGCGGCGCCCGCAGTGCAGAGCGAGGCGTCGCCCCAACTGATGCCAAGCACGTTCGCGACGCCAACCGCGACGTAACCCTTGAGGCCGTCACCGAGCAGCGTCAATGCCGCCGCGGTCCTGTTGCCGGTGCGCAGGACATTGGTGGCGCCAGGGTTGCCCGAGCCGTAGCTATGAGGATCGGGCAGGCCGAAGAGCTTGCTGATGACCACCGCGAAGGATATCGACCCGATCAGATACGCGGCAACGACGACGGCGAGAGTGGCGAGGGTGGAATTCATCTACAATCCGCGACGTTGCTCTGTTCTGCATTGTAACAAAGCACCGCAACGACCCCTGGCCGATGGACACCATCTTCATTCACGATCTGCGCATTGAAACGCGCATCGGCGTCTATGCGTGGGAGCAGCACCGCACGCAACCGCTGCTGCTCGACGTCGAGTTTGCGCTGCCCTCGGCCAAACCCTTCGAAAGCGACCAGCTCGACGACGCGGTCGACTACTCGCGCGTGGTCGAACGCTTGCAGGCACTCGCCGCCGATCATCCGCACCAGCTGCTCGAACGATTTGCCGAGGCGGTCGCGGCCATCCTGCGCGGCGAATTCGCGGTGCCGTGGGTGCGCGTCAAGGTCGCCAAGCTCGCGCCGATCGCCGGCGTGCGGCAGTTGGGAGTGATCATCGAGCGCGGCGCGCGCACCTGATCAGCCGCGCGGGTGATGCTGCGCGTGCAGTTGCTTGAGCCGCTCGCGCGCGACGTGGGTGTAGATGGTCGTGGTAGTGATGTCCGAGTGGCCGAGCAGCAGCTGCACGACGCGCAGGTCGGCGCCATGATTGAGCAGGTGGGTGGCGAACGCATGACGCAGCACGTGTGGCGACAGCGAGGCGGAAGCGATGCCCGCACGGGCGCCGTGGCGCTTCACCAGCTGCCAGAATGCCTGGCGGGTCAACGGCGTGCGCCGCGCGGTGAGGAACACTGCGTCGGACTTGGCGGAGCGGGCAAGCTCCACCCGCGCGGTCGACAGGTAGCGCGACAGCCAGCCAATCGCCTCTTCGCCCAGCGGCACCATGCGCTCCTTGCTGCCCTTGCCGAGCACACGCACGACGCCCATGTCCAGGCTCACCTGCGAGAGCTTGAGGCCGACGAGCTCGGAGACACGCAGGCCGCAGGCGTAGAGCGTTTCCAGCATCGCCCGATCGCGCACGCCGAGCGTCGTCTCGACGTCGGGCGCGGCGAGCAACGCCTCGACCTGCGCTTCGGATAGATTCTTCGGCAGGCGACGCGGCAATTTCGGCGCCTGCACGCGCAGTGTCGGATCGGTCTTGACCGTACCCTGTTGCACTTGCAACCGGTAGAAGCGGCGCAGTGTCGACAATCGGCGATTGATCGAGGTCGCCTTTGCCTTGGCCCGGAACTGCGCCGCGAGAAAGGCCTCGATGTCGGTGCGCTGCGCTTTTAGCAGCGTTTTGCCGGCGTGCTTCTCAAGCCACGCGGTCCAAGCCACCAGATCGCGTCGGTAGCTCTCCAGGCTCGATGCCGCAAGGCCGTCCTGCAGCCAGACCTGGTCGCAGAAGGCGTCGATGAGCTCGGTGGCGGTGCGCATCGACGTTGCGCTAGCGGCCGAAGCGATAACCCTCGTGCGCGAGCAACCAGCGCTTGATCGCGATCGGGTCGCCTACGGTGACGCCCATGAAGCCGCCCAGCGCGCCCTGGCTGCCCACGACGCGATGACAGGGAATCACCAGCGCGATGGGATTGGCGCCGCAGGCGCCGCCCACCGCGCGCGCGGCGGTGGCGAGCTTGCGCGCCATTTCGCCATAGGTTCGCGATTCGCCGACGGGAATCGCAGACAAGGCATCCCACACGCGTCGGCGAAACGGCGTGCCGATTGGCGCCAGCGGCACGGTGAATCGGAACTGCGGATCGGCCAGATATCGTTCGAGTTGGCGACAGGCGCGTTCGGCGATGGCGTCCGTGGGTGCCATCGCACGCTCGCCCGCCGGCAGGTACGCGAGACCGGTCACGGCACCGGCCGCGGTACGGATGCCAAGCACGGCGAATGGCGTCTTCAGCTTCGCGGAATAGGTGCTCACGTCGGCCATGATGCGCGCTCAGGCGAATTTCATCTGGTGCGGCAGGAACGTGACCAGCTGCGGAACGAAGTAGAGCAGCAGCGTCGCGACGATCATCAGGTAGAACATGGGCAGCGCATGCCGCCCGATCCAGGTGATCTGTTTATTGGTCATCGCCTGCAGCATGAACAGGTTGAATCCGACGGGCGGAGTGATCTGCGCCATTTCGACGACCAGCACGATGAAGATGCCGAACCAGACCAGATCGATCCCCGCTTTCTCCACCGTCGGCAGGATCACGCCCATGGTGAGCACGACCATCGAGATGCCGTCGAGAAAGCAGCCAAGGATGACGTAGAAAATCATCAATGCGACGATGAGCGCGAGTTGCGACAAGCCGAGTCCGCCGATCCACTCCGCGAGGTGGCGGGGCAGGCCGATGTAGCCCATTGCGAGTGTGAGGAACGAAGCACCGGCGAGGATCAGCGCAATCATGCAATACATGCGCGTCGCGCCCATCAGGCTGTCGCGGAACGTCGTCCAGGTCAGCGATCGTTGCACGCCGGAAATGAGCAGTGCGCCGACGACGCCGAACGCCGCCGCCTCGGTGGCGGTCGCAATGCCGGCGTAGATCGAGCCCAGAACCAGCGCGATCAGCAGGATCACCGGGATGAGATGTCGCGACGCATGCAGCTTCTGCACGATGGTCGTACGGGTCGTAATCGCCGGGATCTTGTCCGGATGCAGCAATGCCCACACAACGATGTAGCCCGAGAACAGCGACGCCAGCAGCAGCCCGGGGATCACGCCGGCGATGAACAGGTGTGCGATCGAGACGTTCGCGGACACGCCGTACACGATCATGATGATCGACGGCGGGATGAGCAGGCCCAGCGTGCCTGCGCCGGCCAGCGTGCCGATGGTGATGTCCTCGGGGTAGCCGCGGGACGCCAGTTCCGGCAGCGTCATCTTGCCGATGGTCGCGCAGGTCGCTGCAGACGAGCCGGACACGGCCGCGAAGATCGTGCAGCCGATGATGTTGGTGTGCAGCAGCCGTCCCGGGACGCGCTCCAGCCACGGCGCAAGCCCCTTGAACATGTCTTCGGACAGCCGCGTACGGAACAGGATCTCGCCCATCCAGACGAACAGCGGGAGCGCGGTCAGCGTCCACGACGACGCCGATCCCCAGATGGTGACGGCCATCGCGTCTCCCGCCGGGCGCGACGAGAACAGCTCCATGCCGATCCAGGCGACGCCCGCGAGCGCGATGCCGATCCAGACGCCGCTGCCGAGCAGCACGAACAGCGCGACGATCAGCAAAGCGGTGATGAACAGGTCCACGAATTATTCGATGTGTATGGGTTCGGCGCCGGGCTTGGCGACGACCCGGGTGCCGCGCAGCTCGCTGACGAATTGATCCAGGAACGCGATGGCGAGTACGACGTTGCCGATCGCCATCGACAGTTGCGGAATCCACAGCGGCGTCGCGTCGTTGCCGGTCGAGATGTCGTGGAAGGCATGCGACTGCCAGGCCAGGCGCACGCTGTAGTAGGCGAAGGCCAGCGACAGCAGCAAGGCAACGCCCAGCGCCCAGCGTTCCATCCACTTCTTGCCAGTCACACCCACGTGTTCGAGGATCAGCGTGACGCGAATGTGCTCGCCGCGCACCAGCGTGCTGGCGAGGGCGAGAAATCCGGCACCCGCCATGAAATAGCCCGCATAGGCGTCGGTGCCGCGAACCTGGAAATTGAGCAGGCGCCCGAAAATGCCCAGCAGCACCATCACCAGCGTACCGATCAAAAACAACGCCGCCACAATAGCGGCGGCGTTGTAGAGCGCGTCGAGGGCCCGGCGCATCGGTGCTACATCTTCTTATATGCGTCGACCGCGGCCTGACCGTCGGGGCCGGCTTTCTTCTGCCAATCCTGCAGCATGGTGTCGCCGACCTTCTTCAAATCGCCGGTGAGTTGCGGGCTCGGCTTGACGATGGTCATGCCTTTCTGCCGGAGTTGATCGAGATACCAGCCGTTCTTCTCCTCCGACATCTTCCAGCCGCGTACTTCCGCGTCGGCCGCAGCCTTGATCACCGCATCCTGCGTCGCCTTGTCGAGCGCATCGAAGGCCTGTTGATTCACGATGACCGCGTTCTTCGGCAGCCAGGCCTGCGTATCGTAGAAGGTCTTGATGCTTTCATAGGTCTTGGTGTCGAAGCCGGTTGCACCCGACGACATGTACGAGTCGACGACACCGGTGGCCAGTGCCTGAGTCAGCTCGGAAGCCTGCACCGTGACCGGTTGGGCACCGACCAGTTCGGCGATGCGCGAGGTGGCCGGGCTGTATGCGCGCCACTTGAGCCCCTTCATGTCGGCAGCGCTATTGAGAACCTTGTTGGCGTAGATACCCTGCGGCGGCCACGCCACCGTGTAGAGCAACTTGATTCCCTGCTTGGAGAGTTTGTCCTCGAGCGTCTTCCTCTCGGCCTTGTAAAGTTTCATCGCGTCGCCGTAGCTGGTCGCGAGAAACGGCACGCCGTCGAGGCCGTAGAACGCATCCTCATTTTCGAAGTTCACCAGCAGGATCTCGCCGGCCTGGGCCTGGTTGCCTTGCACCGCGCGCTTGATCTCGTTGGCCTTGAACAGCGACGCGTTGGGATGCACCGTGATCTTGAGCTTGCCGCCGCTGGCTTTGTCGACGTCGGCGACGAACTGGGTGATGTTCTCGGTGTGGAAATTGGTTGCCGGGTACGCTGTCGGCAGATCCCATTTCGTCTGTGCGCCCGCGCTGAGGGCGAGCGAAAGGCCGAGCGCGGCGGCAAGGACGCGTAGTGCATTCATAGAGATCTCCTGCGGGTCGGGTCGTGGATTGGCCTTGCGCTTGCCAACGTTGTGACAAGGCTAGAACGCCGCATTTGTACCACAATGCCCGGCGCGCGGCGAGTGCGGGCGGCGCCGATATAATGCGAGCACCATCATCATGACGCAGCCACCCCGCACCCGCTGGCAATTCTGGATCGACCGTGGCGGCACGTTCACGGACATCGTTGCGCTTCAGCCGGACGGCAAACTGGTCACGCGCAAGCTGCTGTCCGAAAATCCCGAGCGCTACCGCGATGCCGCGGTGCACGGCATTCGCGAATTGCTGCAGCTGCCCGCCGGCGCACCGATACCGGGTGACGCCATCGACGCCGTGAAGATGGGGACGACGGTGGCGACCAATGCGCTGCTCGAGCGAGAGGGCGAGCGCACCGTTCTGGTGATTACCCGGGGCTTTGGCGACGCGCTGCGCATTGCCTATCAGAACCGGCCCAAGCTGTTCGTGCGCAACATCGTGCTGCCGACGCTGCTCTACGAACGCGTGGTCGAAATCGACGAGCGCATGGGTGCGCATGGCGACGTCGTGCTGGCCCTTGATGCGGGAGCGGCGGAACGCGATTTGAGCGAGGCGTTTGCGCAGGGCGCCCGTGCTTGCGCCATCGTGTTCATGCACGGATACCGCTATCCGGAGCACGAGCGCCGCGTGGCCGCGATCGCGCGTGCGATCGGTTTTGCGCAGGTGTCGGTGAGCCACGAAGTCAGCCCGCTGATGAAGATCGTTTCGCGGGGCGACACGACCGTCGTCGACGCCTACCTGTCGCCGATACTGCGGCGCTACGTCGCGCAGGTGGAAGCGGATCTACCCAACGTGCGCCTGCAGTTCATGCAATCCTCGGGCGGCCTGACCGACGCGCATCGCTTCCAGGGCAAGGACGCGATCCTGTCAGGACCGGCCGGCGGGATCGTCGGCGCGGTGCAGGTGTCGCGCCTGGCCGGCTTCGACAAGATCATCGGTTTCGACATGGGCGGCACCTCGACCGACGTGACGCACTACGCGGGCGAGTACGAGCGCGCCTTCGTGACCGAGGTCGCCGGAGTGCGGCTGCGCGCGCCGATGATGCGCATCCACACGGTGGCGGCGGGAGGCGGCTCGATTTGCGTCTTCGACGGCGCGCGCTTTCGCGTCGGCCCCGAGTCGGCGGGCGCCAATCCGGGCCCGGCGTCGTACCGGCGCGGCGGGCCGCTGACCGTGACCGATTGCAACGTCATGGTCGGCAAGATCGACCCGGTGCTCTTCCCGCGCGTGTTCGGCGCCTCCGGGGATCAACCGCTCGATGTCGACATCGTTCGAACCGCCTTCGCCGAGCTGGCGGCGACGCTGGCGCGGAGCACGGGGCATCAGCGCACGCCGGAAGCGATCGCCGAAGGCTTTCTCGACATCGCCGTCGACAACATGGCGCACGCGATCAAGCATATTTCGGTCGAGCGCGGTTACGACGTCACCGAGTACACGCTGTGCTGCTTCGGCGGCGCCGGTGGCCAGCATGCCTGCGCGGTCGCCGACGCGCTGGGGATGACGCGAGTGTTCATCCATCCGCTGGCAGGCGTGCTTTCGGCGTACGGCATGGGACTCGCCGACGTGCGCGCATTGCGCCAGCACGCCGTCGAGGCCGTGCTGGATGCCGACTCGCTGGCAGCGACCGAGCCGTTGTTCGCGAGGCTCTCCGAGGTCGCGCGCGCCGAGGTTGCGGCGCAGGGCATCATGGCGCGGGACATCCGGCTCGAGCGCACGCTGCACCTCAAGTACGACGGCACCGACACGACGCTGGAAATCCCGTTCGCCGAAACGCCGGTCGCCGCCGACAGCGCGGCGACGCTCGTTACCTTGAGCGCGGAATTCGAGCGCCGCTATCGCACGCAATATGGTTTCCTCATGCCCGACAAGGCCCTCGTGATCGAGGCCGTCGCTGTCGAGGCGATCGGCACCGCAGCGCGGCCGGAGGAAGTCGTGCCGGCGTTTGCGCCGCGCGCCGGTGCGCTTGTTGCGGCCAAGTCCAACCGCGTCTACACCGGCGGCGCCTGGCACGACGCGCCCGTATACGTTCGGGCCGACCTTCGACCCGGTGACCGTGTCTCCGGGCCGGGTGTCATCGCCGAGCAGAATGCGACCACGGTCGTCGAACCGGGCTGGACGGCCACGCTTACCGTCCGCGATCACCTGGTCCTCGAGCGCGTCGTACCGCTCTCGCGCACGCACGCCATCGGCACCACCGCCGATCCGGTCCTGCTCGAGGTGTTCAACAACCTGTTCATGGCGATCGCCGAACAGATGGGGGTGACGCTGGCGAACACGGCCTACTCGGTGAACATCAAGGAGCGCCTCGATTTTTCCTGCGCATTGTTCGACATCGAGGGCAACCTGATCGCCAATGCGCCGCACATGCCGGTGCACCTGGGTTCTATGGGCGAGAGTGTCGCGACCATCATCGCGCATCGCGACGGCACCATGAAGCGCGGCGACGCGTTCGTGCTCAACGCGCCGTACAACGGAGGCACGCACCTGCCCGATGTGACCGTTATCGCGCCGGTCTTCCTCGACGATTCCGCACGCCCCGAGTTCTACGTCGCCTCGCGCGGACACCACGCCGACATCGGCGGCATCACCCCCGGTTCGATGCCGCCCGATTCGACGCATGTCGACGAGGAAGGCGTGCTGCTCGACAACGTGCAACTGGTCGCCGAGGGCCGCTTTCTGGCCGAGGAAATGCGCGCGATTCTCGGCGCCGGCAGGTATCCGTCGCGCAACATCGACCAGAATCTCGCCGACCTGCGCGCCCAGGTCGCGTCGTGCGCTCGCGGCATCGGCGAGATGCAGAAGATGGTCGCTCATTTCGGGCTCGATGTCGTGCGCGCGTACATGCGACACGTCCAGGACAATGCCGAGGAGGCAGTGCGACGCGTGCTCGACGTGCTCAAGGACGGTCGCTTCGAATACGAGATGGACAGCGGCGCGAAGATCGCGGTGCGCATCAGCATCGACAAATCGGCCCGCGAGGCGACGATCGACTTCAACGGCACCAGCGCACAGCAGGCGACGAACTTCAACGCGCCGTCGGCAGTGTGCAAGGCGGCGGTTCTCTATGTCTTCCGCACGCTGGTCGATGCGGAGATTCCGATGAACGCGGGTTGCCTCAAGCCGCTTCGGATCGTCATTCCGGAAGGATCGATGCTGGCGCCGCGCTATCCCGCAGCGGTCGTCGCCGGAAACGTCGAGACCTCGCAGGCGATAACCGACACGCTCTATGGCGCGCTAGGCGTGCTGGCAGCGTCGCAGGGCACGATGAACAATTTCACTTTTGGCAACGAGCGCTACCAGTATTACGAGACGATCTCCGGAGGCGCCGGCGCCGGACCCGATTTCGACGGCGCAAGCGTCGTGCAGACGCACATGACCAATTCGAGGCTCACCGACCCGGAGGTCCTCGAATGGCGTTTCCCGGTGCGGCTGGAAGGGTATCGGATCATGCGCGGCAGCGGCGGCGCCGGAATGCATCGTGGCGGCGACGGTGGCGAGCGCCGCGTGCGCTTCCTCGAGCGCATGACCGCGGTCATGCTGGCGAATCACCGGCGGGTGGCGCCTTTCGGCGTCGCCGGCGGGGAACCCGGCGCGACCGGTCGCAACTGGGTCGAGCGCGTCGACGGCACGCGCGAGGAATACGGGGCGACCTTTCAGGTGGACATGGAAGCGGGCGACGTGTTCGTCGTTCAGACGCCAGGCGGTGGTGGTTACGGTTCGGCGCGACGCGCGGCCTCAGGCGAAAAGGCATAAAATCGTGGCCATTCGGTTGTGCAAGGAACGCCCATGGCATCGGTCTACGATTTCACCGTCAACGACATTCACGGCAAGGCGCAGAAACTCGACCAGTACAAGGACAAGGTACTGCTGATCGTCAACACCGCGAGCAACTGCGGATTCACGCCGCAGTACAAGGGTCTCGAAGCAATTTACAAGAAGCTGCATGGCAAGGGCCTTGAAGTCCTCGGATTTCCTTGCAACCAGTTCGGTGCGCAGGAACCCGGCGATGCGAGCGCCATCGAGTCATTCTGCGAGATCAACTACGGCGTGACCTTTCCACTGTTCGCCAAGATCGACGTCAACGGCGACTCGGCCAATCCGCTGTACCAGTACCTGAAGAAGGCCAAGCCCGGCTTGCTGGGGTCGGAAGCAATCAAGTGGAACTTCACCAAGTTTCTGGTCGATCGCAAGGGCAACGTGGTCGAACGCTACGCACCGAACGCAGAACCGGAATCGCTGCGCGGCGATATCGAGAAGTTGCTCTAGGCGTGTCGGCAATGCAGCGCTACTCGGTCGCCGCGGTCCTGGCGTGCGCGCTGGCTTTCGCGCCGGCGGCGCCTGCCGCCGATATGAACAAGACCCTGCGCGTTGCGGTGCAGAGCGCGGAGACCGGCTTCGACCCGCAGGCGATCAACGATCTGTATTCGGCGTTCGTGACACGGGTGATATTCGACCCGCTCTTCCAGTACGATTATCTTGCTCGGCCATTCAAGATCATCCCCAACACCGCGGTCGACCTTCCGCAGATCTCCGCCGATGGCAAGACATGGACGATCAAGGTCAAACCCGGCATCTACTTTGCCGACGACCCGGCGTTCGGCGGCAAAAAGCGCGAGCTGACCGCCGCCGACTACATCTACACGTGGCATCGCATCCTCGATCCCAAGGTGCGCGCGCCCAACATCGACTTCGTCACCGACCGCTTCGCCGGCGACATCGAATTCGGAAAAGCGGTCGCTGCCGGCGCCAACGTCTACGACCTCGAACTTGAGGGAATGAAGGCGATCGATCGCTACACCATCCAGCTCAAGCTCAAGCAGCCCGACTACGACCTGCTCGACGACCTAACGACCAATCCGACCGCCGCGGTCGCCCGCGAAGTTGTGGAAAAGTACCGCGATGCGGCGAACCGGGTGATGGCCAATCCGGTCGGGACCGGGCCGTACCTGCTCAAGGACTGGCGGCGCGCGCAGAAGATCACCCTCGAGGCGAGCCCGACCTTCCGCGAGGCGTACTTTCCGGACAGCGACGATCCCGCCGACGCGGCAATCATGGCGGTGATGAAGGGCAAGCGCATTCCGATGATCGGCCGCATCGAGCTCAACGTCATCGAAGAGTCGAATCCGCGCCTGCTGGCGTTCGTCAAGGGCGAGCTCGACGTCTCCAACCCGGTTCCGCCCGAACTCATCTACAACGTTCTCGACGACAAGAACAAGCTCAAGCCCGACCTTGCGAAGCGCGGCATTCGCCACATCCGCCAGTTCATGCCGTCGATCACCTTCTACTATTTCAACATCGACGACCCGGTGTTCGGCGGCTACAACCGCGAGCAGATCGCGCTGCGCCGTGCGATCAGCATGGGCTACAGCGTGCAGGACGAAGTGGCGGTGGTGCGGCAGGGGCAGGCGGCACCGGCGACGCAGATGGTGCCGCCGCCGTCGATAGGCCACGATCCCAAGTTCGTCGATCGCTCTACGTTCGACCCGGCCGGCGCTCGCGCGCTGCTCGACAAGATGGGCTATCGCGATCGCGACGGCGACGGCTGGCGCGAGCTACCCGATGGGCGGCCGCTATTGCTCACCATTTCCAGCCCGACCAGCGCTGAGTATCGGAACTACGACGAGCTGTGGAAAAAGAGCATGGCCGCGATTGGCATCCGCACCCAATTCCAGAAGCAGAAATTTCCCGACCTGCTCAAGCAGGCGCGTGCAGGCCAACTGCAGATGTTCGGTTTGAGCAACACGGCCTCCACTCCGGAAGGGTTCGGCTTTTTCAGCCTCCTGTACGGCCCGTATTCGGGACTCTCCAATCTGCCGCGATTCAATCTGCCGCAATTCAATGCGCTCTACGAAAAGGGTAAGCGCATGCCCAATGGTCCCGGGCGCGACAAGGTCATTTATAAGCTCTCCGAGCTGGTGAGCATCTATGCGCCGATGAAACTAACAGCGTACCGCTACGACAACGTTCTGGTGCATCCCTGGATGATCGGCTACAAGTACACGCCGTTCAACTGGAATCCCTGGCGCTACTGGGACCTCGACCCCGTCGCCCGGGAGGAGGCGCTGAAGCAAAAGTAGCAGGCCGTGGCGCGCGTGCAACACATTGGCGAATTCACGCTGCGGTTTCAAGCGCGCCCATTGCCGAGCACGGCAGGCATTGCGTACAATTCAGTCAACATTCACCCATCTCCAAAGGATGCTCCCATGACCAGAACGCCGACGATCATCGTCACCGCGAATGCAATCGCGGCGCGCGCGTTCGCATGGGACATCGCCATCGACGCGCAACACAACGGTTCCCGCTCCCGGGCGCCGATGATTTCGCCGCTATTGCCTTAGCCGCCTGAGCGGGCTCCCGCCAGGTATGGCGGGGACCGACCTCCGGGCGCTTTATCCCGAGTCTCGTTTCCCGCCGGTGCCGGATCACGGCGGCCGCACGCATTGCGTTGCGGCCGGAGGAAACAGCTATGACAAAGAACAAACGGACCAGAACTCGATTACGACGCCGTTTTCGCGGCCTGTGGCTTTCGCGGGATTTCCGCAAGCTGTGGACCTCGCTCACGATCACGTCTTTCGGTGCGCAGATCACCAATCTGGCGCTGCCGTTGACGGCTGCGCTGCTGCTCAACGCGACGCCCATGCAGATGGGCATCCTGGTCGCGCTCGAGACGCTGCCGTTCGCGCTGGTGAGTCTGCACGCCGGAGTGCTGCTCGATCGCGTGCGCAAGCTGCCGGTGGTGATCATCGCCGACATCGGGCGAGGCGTCGCCTTGCTCGCGATACCGCTGACCGCATGGCTGGGCGTGCTGTCGATCGAGGTGTTGTTCGCGGTGGGCTTCGTTTGCGGCGTGCAGAATGTCGTCGGTGGCGCGGCGTACCAGGTGCTGCTCGCGCAAATGGCGGGACGCAAGCGCCTGGTCGAGGCCAACGCCAAGACGGCGCTGGGCGAGACGTCGGCGGCGTTGATCGCGCCGGGCATCGCCGGCGGCCTGATCCAGCTGTTGACCGCGCCGTTCGCGATCGCGCTCGATGCGATTGCCTTCTTCGTCTCGGCGCTGTTGCTGCGCCGGGTCGAAGGTCGCAACGATGTGCCGCATGCCGGCGCGCGCGCTGGCGTCTGGCGCGAGATCGGCGAAGGCCTGCGCCTGGTGTGGGGCAACCGCACGCTGTGGGGGCTCGCCTGGCTGGCGGGACTGTGGCAGTTCCTGCACCACATGCAGATCGCGGTGCTGATCCTGTTCGCGACCCGCGAGTTGTCGCTGTCGGCAGGCGCGATCGGTTTCGCCTATGCGCTCGGCGGCGTGGGCTGCGTGCTTGCGTCGTCGCTCGCGCAGCGCCTCTCGGCGCGCTACGGCGTCGGTCCGATGCTCGTCAATGGATTGATCATGACCGCGTTCGCGTGGCAGGCATTCGGGTTGATCGGCGGACCGCCCTGGGTCGCCGCGCTGGTGCTCGGCCTGACCATGATGGTGTTCGACTTCGGCGCGATCATGTGGGGCATCAACTACCTTGCGCTGCGCCAGTCGATCACGCCCGATCGCCTGCTCGGGCGCATGACCGCGACCATGCGCTTCTTCGGCGTGTCGGTGGCACCGCTGGGCTCGCTGGTCGGCGGCGCGCTGGCGACGGTGGTCGGCCTGCGCGCGACGTTGCTGACGGTCGGGGTGCTGGGACTGATGTTGTCAGTCGCCGCGGTGCTCTGGTCGCCGGTGCGGCGTCATCGTCGACTGCCGGCGCCGGAGTGATCGTCATCCCGGCGCAGGCCGGGACCCAATTTGCGGCGAGCACGGATGCAATGGACGAAATTAGGCCCCGGCCTGCGCCGGGCGACAGCTACGTCAGCGCCTTGCCGAGTGCGATTTCCAGTCGCGCGAGCCCCTCGAGGATTTCGTCGAGGCTGATGATCAGCGATGGCGCGATGCGCACGACGTCGGGACCGGCCATGAGCACGATCAGGCCGTTGTCGCTGGCGGCCTTCATCACGTCGGCCGCCTTGCCCTGCCACGGAGCCTTCAGCTCGCAGCCCAGCCACACGCCTTCGCCGCGGATGTCGGCGAAGACTTCGCGCCGCTCGTTGATCGTGCGCAGCCCTTCCATGAACAGCGCGTGCCGCGCGCGCACGCCGTCGAGCACTTCGGTGGTGTTGATGACGTCGAATACCGCACCGGCCACCGCGCAGGCCAGCGGATTGCCGCCATAAGTCGTCCCGTGTACGCCGACGCCGAAGGCGCTGGCGATCTCGGCAGTGGTCAACATCGCGCCGATCGGAAAGCCGCCGCCCAGGCCCTTCGCCGAGGTCAGGATGTCGGGAACGACGCCTTTCTGCATGTACGAAAACAGCGCGCCGGTGCGGCCCATGCCGCTCTGGATTTCATCGAAGATCAGCAGCGCATCGTGCTCGTCGCATAACCGGCGCGCGGCGGCGAGGAATTCCGGCGTGCCGGGAATCATGCCGCCTTCGCCCTGCATCGGCTCGAGGATGACCGCGCAGATGTCGTCGCCACCTTCCTCCGCGAACGCGGCCTCGAGTCCGGCGACATCGTTGTAGCGGATATGCGTGAAACCGGTCGGTTGCGGGCCGAAGCCGGTGGCGTACTTGGCCTGGCCGCCCGCGGTCACCGTGAACAGGGTGCGGCCGTGGAAAGCGTTGAGCGTCGAGATGATGCGCGCCTTCTCGGGGCCGAAATGATCGTGCGCGTAGCGGCGCGCGAGCTTGAGCGCGGCTTCGTTGGCTTCCGCGCCGGAATTGCAGAAGAACACCCGTTCGGCGAAGGTGGCATCGACCAGCTTTTTCGCCAGGCGCAGCGCCGGCTCGTTGGTCATCCAGTTCGACACGTGCCAGATGGTGCGCGACTGCTCGCCAAGCGCCTTGACCATCGCCGGGTGGCAATGGCCGAGCGCGGTGACCGCGACGCCGCCGGCGAAATCGATGTACATGCGGCCGTTCTGGTCCCACATGCGCGACCCTTCGCCGCGCACCGGGATGAACTGCGCCGGCGCGAAGCAGGGCACCATGTACTCGTCGAACATGGCGCGAGTCACCGGCATGGGCGCGGGCGTTTCCGCCAGCGCGGCGGGGCGCGTGGCGACGGAGGATACAGGCGGAGGCACGGACATGATGTTCACTCGCTATTCACTTGCTAGTCAGTTGCTACCTGGCGGCGATGGCCTGGATCTCGATCTTGTATTCGGGCCGGGCGAGCTTCGCCTCGACCGTCGCGCGAGCGGGCAGGTCGCCTTGCGGCACCCATGCGTCCCACACCTCGTTCATGGCGGCGAAGTCGGCCATGTCGGCGAGGTAGATCGTCACCGACAGCAGGCGCAGCTTGCTGCTCCCGAGGTTGAGCAGCAGGCGGTCGATCTGGGCCAGGATGTCGCGTGCCTGGCCCCGGATGTCGAGTCCGGGATCGCTCGCGACTTGCCCGGCGAGATAGATGGTCGTGCCATGCACCGCCGCGTCGGACAGGCGCTTGCCGGGATTGATGCGTTCAATCGGTTCCAAAGCCACGGTACTATCCTCAGGTCGATACGCCACCATTGTAGACGAAATGCCGCTTTGCCAATGACCGCCCGACGCTGTGTCCTTGCCGCTGCGCTGGCGCTCGCCCTGGCGGTCGCGCTCGGCGCGTTCGGTGCGCATGCGCTGCGCGCTCGCCTCGCTCCCGACGCGCTGGCGACCTACCAGACCGCGGTCCAGTATCACTTCTGGCATGCGCTGGGCTTGCTGGCGGTGGGCATCCTGATGACTCAATGGCCGGAAGAGCGGCGGCTGGCCTGTGCGGCGTGGCTGCTGGTGACCGGCTTGCTGCTGTTTTCCGGCAGTCTCTACCTGCTTGCCGTTACCGGCGAGCGCGCTCTGGGCGCGGTGACGCCATTTGGCGGCGGCGCCTTCATTGCAGCGTGGTTGCTCGTCGCCTGGACGGCGTTCAAGCGGTGACGCGACAGATCTGGTAACAGAAAACTTTGCAGTGCAGCCGCCGACACGGAAGACATCTGTACGAAACTTGTAGCTTGTCCGTAATCCACGCTCGCCTATTTTTGTGCCGTCGCCTGGCCGCGTACAGGCCGCACCAATGGGGAAGACCATGCTTTTAGGACGCATCGCGATTGCCGTGGGGTGCCTGGCGCTGCTCGGTACCGGCGCCGCCACAGCGCAGGTCGCAGCCGCGAGCGACACTGCCCGCGTGATCGTCAAGTTCAAGGCCGATTCGGCCTCGCTGCGGTTGCAGGCGCAGTCGGTTGCCGCACTGCATGCGGCACGCGCGCAGACGCTTGGCCAGCGCCAGGGGCTGCAGCTGGCCACCGGCGCGGCGGTGTCGGAGAGTGCGCAAGTCGTGCTCGCCACCGGCATCACGTCCGAGGCACTCGCGCAACGCCTCGCCGCGGACGGCGACGTCGAGTACGCGGTGCCCGATCGCCTGGTGCACAGTCACGTCGCGCCCAATGATCCGCTGTACGGCGACGGGGTGGGCGGCAACGGTCCGGCGGTGGGTCAGTGGTACCTGCGCGCGCCCGTTGGCGTCGTCAAGTCGTCGATCGATGTCGAGCCGGCGTGGAACGTGACGCAGGGCAACCCTTCGATCGTCGTCGCGGTGGTCGACACAGGGGTGCGCTACGACCATCCCGACCTGCTCACGGTCGCGGCCGGCGGGAAGCTGCTCCCGGGCTACGACATGATCAGCGATCCCCAGCGCGCCAACGACGGCGATGGACGCGATGCCGACGCGTCCGATCCCGGCAACTGGGTCACCGCGGCGGAGGTCAACCAGGTGGGCGGGCTGTTCTACCACTGCACGTCGCTCGATCCGGCCACGGGGATGTACGTCGCGCGCAACACGTTCTGGCATGGCACCGTCGTGTCCAGCCTGATCGTGGCCCTGACCAACAACGGCATCGGCATGGCGGGCGTGGCGCCCAACCTGCGCGTGTTGCCGGTGCGCGTGCTGGGCAAGTGCGGTTTCGGAACGGGTTCCGACATCGTCGCCGGAATGCGCTGGGCCGCGGGCCTGTCCGTGCCGGGCACTCCGCCCAACCCGACGCCGGCGCGGGTCATCAACATGAGTCTGGGTGGCGAAGGCGCGTGCGACGCGGCGTACCAGGAAGCCGTGAACGAGATCCTCGCGCTGGGCATCGTCATCGTCGCGTCGGCCGGCAACGACAACGGCCGCGCGGTCGCCCATCCTGCCAACTGCGCTGGCGTGATCGGCGTCGCGGGACTGCGTCACGTCGGCACCAAGGTGAGCGGATCAAGCCTTGGACCGGAAGTCGCAATCAGCGCGCCGTTTGGCAATTGCGTGAACACCGCACCCGGCTCGCCGTGCCTGTATCCCATCCTGGGCGCCACGGACTCGGGAACGACAGTACCGGTCGGCCCGACCTACACGGATAGTTTCAACGTATCGACCGGCACCAGCTTTTCCGCGCCGCTGGTCGCTGGCGTTGCAGCGTTGATCCTGTCGGTGCAACCCGCGTTGACGCCGCAGCAGGTGAGGGTGGTGCTGCAGTCGACAGCGCGCCAATTCCCGACGACCAGTGACAGTGCCGGCGTGCCCCAATGCACTGCGCCGCAATTCGATGCGAGCGCCAATCCCATCGACCAGGGCGAATGCATTTGCACGATCGATACCTGTGGCGCTGGAATGCTCAACGCGGGCGCCGCGCTCACGGCTCTCGCGTCGGGCGCCGCTGCGTCCAGTGTGCAGGCGCAGGGTCTGTGGTGGAATGCGCCAGCGAGCTCCGAATCCGGATGGGGCATCAACTTTGCGCAACAGGGCAATACGATCTTCGCCACCTGGTTCACCTACGACCTTACCGGCAAGGCATGGTGGCTGTCGATGACCGCCAACAAGACCGGCAGCAGTCCCGACACCTACACCGGCCAACTCATCGCGACCTCCGGTCCGCCGTTCAGCGCCGTGCCGTTCAATCCGGTGCAGGTGTCGCGCACCGTCGTGGGCAACGCCACGCTGACCTTCAGCGACGTCAATCGCGGCAGCTTCAACTACACGGTGAGCGGAACGCAGCAGACCAAGTCCATCACGCGGCAGGCCTTCGGTCCGGTACCCGCCTGCAGCTACGGGTCTGCTCCAAATTTCTTCGCCGCGACGAATTACCAGGACCTGTGGTGGGTCCCGGCAGGTGCCGAGTCGGGCTGGGGCATCAACCTGACGCAGCAGGGCACTACCATATTTGCAACCTGGTTCACCTACGATGTCGACGGCACGCCGCTGTGGTTGTCCGCAACGCTGCCGCTGATTGCACCGGGTGTCTATTCCGGACAATTGCTGCGCACCACAGGCCCGGCCTTCAGTGCGAACCCGTTCGTTCCCGGGCAGGTCACGCGCACCGTCGTCGGCAGTGCGATGCTGACCTTCGCCAACGGCAATGCAGCGACCTTTGCCTACAATGTCGGTTCCGTGACGCAAAACAAGCAGATCGCGCGCCAGCTGTTTGCGCCCCCCGCGGGAACGCTCTGCCAATAGCAGCGAGGCGATCCTGAAACGCATTTTTGCGATTCCCGTAGTCGGCGCGATGCTGCTCGCGGCCGCGCCCGTCAGCGTGCACGCGCAGGCGGCGTATTCAGCGGCATTCGTCGCGCAAACGGTGCCTTCGTTCATCGAGACGGGGACCAATGCGAACGTATCCATAACGATGCAGAACACCGGCACGGCGACGTGGGTGCAGGCTCAGGGCGACATATTTCTCGCCACGCAGGAGCCGCAGGACAACTTCTACTGGTGCATCCAGGGCAACGTGTACGGCAGTCAGTCCGGCAACCGGGTGGTGTTGCCCAGCGATGTCCCTCCCAATGCACAAGTGACGTTCAATTTTGTCGTCAAGCCACTCGGGTGCAGGTTCGCCGCACCGTCGCCGCTTCGCTTTCGCATGCTGTCGCAGACGTATGGCACCTTCGGCGACGAAACGCCCAATCCGGTGATAGCCGTGTCGAACGCGGCGACGTTCATGTCGCAGCAAGTCCCGGCCACGGTGCCGGCGGGCGCAACCATTCAGGTCACCGAGACATTCAAGAACACAACCAACGCGACCTGGGGCACGGCGGATGGCTACACGCTGACCTCCGCCGGGCCGGCGGGAAACGGTATCTGGGGCACCACCAGTGTTCCCTTGCCGGTGTCAGTCGCAGCCGGCGCGAGCGTGACCTTCAGTTACAACGTGGTCACGCCCGCCACGCCGGGAACGTACAACTTTCAATGGCAGATGCGCACGCCGCAGGGAACTGCCTTCGGCGACGTGTCGCCGGTGACGGCGGTGCAGGTCGTAACGCCAGGTCCGGTGAATTACGGCGGACTGTGGTGGCACAGTCCGGCTGGCTCCGAGTCCGGCTGGGGCATCAACTTTGCGCACCAGTCAAATACGATCTTCGCGACCTGGTTCACGTATGACGCGACCGGCAAGGGCCTCTGGCTGTCGATGACTGCGGTGCAGACGTCGACCGGCGTGTACACGGGGACGCTGCAGCAGGCGACCGGGCCGCCGTTCAGCGCGGTCCCTTTCAACCCGGGATTGGTGCGCAACATCGGCGTCGGCACCGGCACGCTCACGTTCACCGACGCCAACAACGGAACGTTCGCCTATACGGTCAACAGCATCAGCCAGACGAAGACGATTACGCGTCAGGTATTCGGTCAATTGCCGACATGCACGTTCAATCTGTTCACCGACCTCAGCGTCGCGTACAACTACCAGGACCTGTGGTGGGCTGCGCCGGCCGGATCGGAATCCGGTTGGGGCCTCAACGTCACGCAGCAAGGCGACGTCATCTTCCTAACGTGGTTCACCTACGACGTCGACGGCACGCCGTTGTGGCTGTTCGCATCTGCTCCCAAGACAGGCCCGGGAACGTACGCTGGTACGCTCAATCGCACCACCGGGCCCGCTTTCAACGCTGTGCCCTTCGACCCGACCAAAGTCGTGGTGGCCGCCGTCGGAACGGTCAACCTGAGCTTCACCAATGGCACGACCGGAACATTTCTGTACACCGTCGGTTCGGTAACGCAAACCAAGGCGATCACGCGCGAAATCCTGGTTGCGCCGGGGACTGTTTGCCAGTGAGTTGGAGCGCGGGCGAGCCTGATGTTCAGGACGCGTCGCCGAACGCCAGCGCGAACGCCTGATCGTCGGTCAACGTTGCGCCGAGCGACTGGAGGCGGATTCGCTCGTCAGCGCCGAGCCCCGCATCGAGGAGCGCGATGGCGTGCGAGCGGTAGCGTGCCTGGCTGGCCCGCAGGACCTCGCCGGTGCGTTGGTGCAGCGCGTCGAGGAAGCCGGTAACCGTTGCCGCATCTGCGAGGCGCCCACTCATCGCCACCGTCAGCACCAGCGACTCCAGGACCCGGAATTCGTCGCCCTCGTTCTTGAGCAAGGCATACGCTGTGCGCGCGTGCGCCATAGCGTCGTCGAGACGGCCGAGCAGCGTCGCCGCGACGATCGCGCCGTCGTGCAGATGGCCCGCCCCAAGCCCAACGCGAAACGCATCGAGGCGTGCGATCGCGGCGCGAGCGTGCTCGAGCGCCATTTCCGGAAGCCCGAGATTGGTTTCCGCGCCGACAACATTCGACATTGCGAACTGTTCGGCGACCGGCGATCCTTCCTCGCGATACAGCGCGGCCTGGCGCAGTGCGGCCGCCAGCGACTCTTCCTTACGGTCCTGAAGATCTCGCAGGCGGAAGAGCCCGAGCTGGAACGCCGCACGCTGGCGTGGCGGCCATTCGGGGCGCTCGATGCGGGCGGCTTCATCGAGTGCACGTTCGATTTCCGCGACGTAGCCGAAGGGTTGGCCCAGCGCCGCGGCGCAAACCAGCGCGTCGTAGAGCCAGCTGTCTTCCCCATGCGCGCGAAAGATGGCCGCGGCGCGCAACGCCGCGTCGTAGCACTCATGTCGCCGCGTATATTGGCCGAGCTTGGCGATCGCGAGCCAAAAGCGTCCGGCGACCTGCGTCGAGTCGTCATGCGGCGGTTTGGAACGCAGCGCCAGGCAGCGCTCGAGTCCTTCGACGAGTTGAAAGGCGGAGACCCAAACCCGGTAGGAGACACTGGCCAGAGTCACCGCGAGATTGTCCGTGTCGCGCGAGGTTGCCACCCAGGCGAGCGCGGCCCGGACATTGTCCAACTCGGCCGCGAGCGTCGCATGTTCCGCGGACCATATTCGCCAACGCCGGTCGTCAACGTCGTAGTGCGATAGCAGGCGGGTCAGCGCTTCAGCGTGGCGACGCAGAACGGCCTGCGTCTCTCCAGCTTCAGCGAGTCGCTCCAGCGCGTACGCGCGCGTGGTCTCGAGCAGGCGGTAGCGCGGCATCGGCTCGCCTTCGGCCAGGACCAGCGATTTGTCGACCAGCGCGCCCAGGTGATCGAGCGCTGCCCATTCCGTGATTCGCTCGTCGTGCGCCACGTCCTGCGCGGCCTCGAGCGTGAAGCTGCCGGCGAACACGCCGAGCCGACGCAGCACCGTGCGCTCGTCGGCCGTCAACAACCCGTGACTCCATTCGAGCGTCGCGCGCAAGGTCTGATGGCGCCGCAGCACGACGCGCGAGCCGGCGGTGAGCACGTTGAAGCGCTCGTCGAGGCGCGCGCGCAAGCCTTCGATGCCGAGCAGAGGCAAGCGCGCGGCAGCGAACTCGATGGCCAGCGGTATGCCGTCGAGCCGTCGACAGATCTCGACGATTGCCGGCAGGTGCGCGGCGCTCAATTCGATACGCGGATCGACTGCGTGGGCGCGCGCGATGAACAGTTCGACGGCTCCATAACTTGCGCCTTGCGCGATCGCATCGGCGCCGGGCACCGCCAGCGCGCTCAGGCGGTACGCGTGCTCGTCGGCGGTTCTTACCGGCTCCTGGCTGGTGACCAGCACTCGCACCCCCGGCGCGCTTGCGCACACCGCGTCGATGAACGTCGCAACGGCATCGGTCAGGTGCTCGCAGTTGTCGAGCACGAGCAGCAATTGCCGGCTGGCGAGTAGCGTGCATACCGCCTCGGTGGCGCTGCGCGCGCCGCCGACCTGCAGGCCGAGCGCGCGCGCAACCTCCGAGGGGACCAGCGTGCCGTCGCTGAGCGCGGCGAGCTCGACCCACCAGACGCCATCGGGAAATTCGGCGCCAGTCAGTGCTGCGACCTCCGTGGCGACAGCTTGGGCAAGGCGCGTCTTGCCGATGCCGCCTGCCCCCACGATGGTCACCACCGGGTGCTCGAGCAGCAGGGCCTTGACCGACTCGACGTCGGCAGCGCGCCCGATCAGCGAAGGCAGTCGCGCCGGCAGGTTGGTCCTTGGCGCGGCACCTGCCGGCACTGCATCGACCGCTGGCGCTGCTGCAGCGCTGGCGGCCGGCCCGGCATGCGGCGCATCGCGCCCGTCATCGAGGCTCAGCGCAAACCGGTAGCCGCGCCCGGGAATCGTCGTGACCGCCCCCGGTCCGAGCGCCTTGCGCAGCGTCGAGACCTGCACCTGCAGGTTGTTTTCCTCGACGACCAATCCCGGCCAGACGCGATCGAGCAACTCGTGCTTGGACACCAGCTGGCCGGCCCGCTCGACGAGCACCATCAGGAGGTCGAATGCCCGCGCGCCCAGGGCGACGGGTCGTCCTTCGACCAGCAAACGGCGCTCCTGCGGCTGCAATTCGAATGCGCCGAAGCGAAGCTGGTGAACGGTCTGGTCGTTGGGCATGCGTTGGATGCGGCTGGGCGCGACTCGGTGATGCAAGTCTATAGCCGGGCTGGCGCAGGGGGAACGCCCATTCAAGCTGTTTAAGGAACGTTTAAGGGACGCTTAAGTACTGAGGCGAGGCTGCGGGCGCACATTGGCATCGTTGTCTCAACCCGTCACCAAGGAGATCACCATGCAAATCAACCGCCGCTTCGCGATCCGGGCCCTGCAGCTGCTGGTCATTTGCTCAGCCGCGGCCGTCCTTCTGGCCGCCGTGCCCGTATCCACCGACAAGGCTGCCATGCAGGCAGTCGGCAACCTCGTGCCGGCGACCACGCCGGCAGCCGGAACGTTTACCGGCCAGTTCGAAAACGGCATCCCGGTCTATCGTTTGCCGCCGGTCAGCATCACGGTCAATCGCAAGGCGGAAATGGCGAAGATCGAGCGGGAAGACCGACTCGCGGCAGCCTGGCAGGCAGCGCAACCTGTCAAGCCAGCCACGCCACGTGCCGGTCAGTAAGTGAGCGAAAGGCGCGGAGCGCGGCGTGCAATCGGGCGCCGGCTCCCGGGGGCAGCCGGTCGACCCTGCGAGCGAAGCTCAGTACGGCGCCGGAGCGCTGCGCGGCGGGGGGACGTTGTACGACATCGGTGGCGCGCGACCGTCGGTGATCACGCTGACCGCAACGCGCACTTCGGGACCCGGATCGTAAGGCAGCCGAATCGTTACGTCGCGCCCGTTGTAGCGATACGTCACGCTGTAGCCGCGCACGACCTCCTGCCAGTTGTCCACGGTGCGGCAGCGTTGCACGACCTGCTCGCGAGTCTGCCCGTTGGGATTGCCGCCGAAGACGCCGCCATTGGGATCGACCTTGTCGCCGATCGCCGCGCCGGCAACCGCGCCGACACCGGTGGCGACCGCATTGCCGCGACCGCTACCGACCTGATGCCCGATGACGCCGCCGGCGATGCCGCCGATGATCGCGCCCAGCGGCGAGCCGCCGCTGCCTTGCGTCTGGGTTGTGACCTGCTCGTTCCAGCATTCCTGCCGTGGCGCGTTGACGTGCTCGAAAATAGGCGCGGTCGCGACCACCGGCGCGGTGTCGGTGAAGTCCGTGGCGTAGGCCGACGGAATGACCATCGCCGCCGCTGCTGCGAGTCCGGTAAACGCCAAGTGCTGGATGTTGCGCATGAAATTCCTCTCGGTGTGCCTGTTGGTCTCTACCCTCAGACCGCTGTCGCGGTTGCGGGTTCCCCTCCAACGGCGCACCGGGAGCGCGCGTTGACGCGTCAGTCGGCCTTTGCGCCCGACGCCTTCACCACCTTGGCCCATTTTTCCGTCTCGGCGCGGATGTGCGCCGCGAACTGCTCGGGCGTGCCGCCCGCCGCGTTGGCGCCTTGCGCGAGCAATTGCTCGCGGGCCTCGGGACTTTGCAACCATTTGTTAACGTCGGCATTGAGTTTCGCGACGATCGGCGCGGGCGTTCCTGCGGGAGCGAGCACGCCGAACCACGAACTGGCCTCGAATCCGGGCAATCCCGATTCGCTGATCGTCGGAACGTCGGGCAACGCCGGCGCGCGCTTGAGCGAAGTCACCGCGATCGCGCGCAGCTTGCCGGCCTTGATCAGCGGCAGCGAAGAGGGAAGGTTGTCGAACATGATCTGCACCTGTCCGCCCATCAGGTCGGTGAGCGCAGGCGAACTGCCCTTGTACGGAACGTGCGTCATGTCGACGCCGGCCATGGTCTTGAACAGTTCGCCGGAGAGGTGGATCGACGTGCCCGCGCCGGATGACGCGAAGTTGATCGTGCCGGGCTTGCTCTTGGCAAGCGCGATCAGTTCGGCGACCGAGTTCACCGGAAACGGTGGATACACGGCGAGCACGTTGGGCACGCCGGCGACCAGCACCACCGGTACGAAATCCTTGACGTGATCGTACGGCATCTTGGCGTACAGGCCGGGGTTGATCGCGTGCGTGCCGACCGTGCCCATCAGCAGCGTGTAGCCGTCCGGCGCGCTCTTGGCGACCAAGTCCGCGCCGATGTTGCCTGCCGCGCCCGGACGATTGTCGACGACCACCGCCTGGCCCAGCGACTCGCTCAGTTTCTGCGCCGCGGCGCGCGCCAGGATGTCGGTGGTGCCGCCCGCGGGGAACGGCACGACCAGCCGGATCGACTTCGTCGGATAGGCCTGCGCGAACGCGCCGGCGGCGAAACAGGCGAGCAGGGCGCCGAGGGCCCAGCGATGCAGAGTGCGCATGATGCAATCCTCCTTGTTGAAGCGTTAGGCGAATGACGATCTCAGTCGACCTTGGCGCCCGATTCCTTGATGATTCTTGCGTACTTGGGAATTTCGCTCTTGATCAGCGCCTCGAACTGCTCGGGCGTTGTCGGCGCCGGCTCCGCGCCCTGTTGCGCGAAGAACGTCTTCATCTCCGGCGTGTTCAGAATGCGCGTGACCTCGGTATTCCACTTGGCGATGATTTCCTTCGGCGTGCCGGCCGGCGCCATGAACCCCCACCAGGTGTAGATATCGAAACCCGGCACGCCGGCCTCGGAGAGCGTCGGCAACTCGGGCACCAGCGCGGATCGCTTGGCGGTCGTCACCGCGATCGCCTTGAGCTTGCCGGCTTTCACCTGTTGCATCGAGTTGGCGAGATTGTCGAACATGAGCTGGGTGTCGCCGGCGAGCAGCGCCTGCAATGCAGGTGCGCCGCCCTTGTACGGAATGTGCACCATGTCGATGTGGGCGTCGGTCTTGAACAATTCGCCGGCGAGATGACCCGCGCTGCCGTTGCTGCCGGAGCCGAAGGAAAGTTTCCCGGGATTGGCCTTGGCGTACGCGATCAGTTCGGGGACGGTGTTGAACGGCGAAGTTGGATTGACCACCAGCACATTGGGCGTGATGGCGACCAGCGAAATCGGCGCGAAGTCCTTGATCGGGTCGTAGGGCAGCTTGCCGTAGAGCGTGACGTTGACCGCATGCGTCGAAAGCGCGCCTTCGAGAATGGTGTAGCCGTCGGGCGCGCTCTTCGCGACCAGGTCGGCGCCGATATTGCCGCCCGCGCCTGGACGGTTGTCGATCACAACCGGCTGGCCCCAGGCCTCGCTGAGTTTCGCGCCGATCGCGCGCGCGACCACGTCGAGCGAGCCGCCCGGCGGGAAAGGTACGACCAGGCGGACTGGCTTGCTCGGATAGGCTTGAGCGAGCGCGAGGGTGGGCGACATCAATGCCATGCCAATCAGGCAGGCGGAAATCAGGCGAACGACGGGGACGACGCGAATCAAGGAACCTCCGAAAGCGGCAACGGTCTGCTGCTGTGGATTCTAGCAGTATCGCGATGGTCAATTTGCCGCGTCGCAGCAGCCAGCGCATAATCACAAGTTAGCCTTTTTGCGGCCCATCGGGACCCAATCTGCATGAAGAAAGTGTTTGTCAGCGGTATCGCGATCGTCCTGCTGGGCGTGGTCGCCTTCGGCGGCTACTGGTTCGGTCAACAGCGCGGTGGCGGCATGTCGACCGCATCCAAGGCCGCGACCGTGCCTTCGCCCAGCGCCTGCGGCACAGGGCCCCGGCGTTGCGGTCGAAGCGTCCAAGGTCACGCGCGTCGCATTGCCGCAAGGCATCACTGCGGTCGGCAGCCTGCGCTCGGACGAATCCATCACCTTGCGGCCCGAAGTCGCCGGCCGCATCACTGCCATCCAGTTTCGCGAGGGCGAGCGCGTGGCCAAGGGTGCGCCGCTGATCCTGCTCGACACCTCGGTCACCGCGGCCGAAGTGCTGCAGGCGCGCGCCAACATGACGCTGGCCAACCAGAAATACACGCGCGCGCTCGACCTCGAGAAAAAAGGCTTCGTGTCCGGTCAGGCGCGCGACGAAGCCGAAAACAACCAGAAGGTTGCCGAGGCGGCATTGGCGCTGGCCGAAGCGAAGCTCGCGAAGCTGACGATTCGTGCGCCGTTTTCGGGAATCATCGGATTGCGCTCGGTGAGCGTCGGCGACTATGTCAAGGAAGGCGCCGACATGGTCAATCTCGAGGCCGTCGATCCGCTGAAAGTCGATTTTCGGGTGCCCGAAATCTATCTGTCGCAGGTGCGCGTGGGGCAGTCGCTGCAGCTGACGCTCGATGCGATGCCCGGCAAGAGCTACGAAGGCAAGGTATTCGCGATCAATCCGCTGCTCGACGCCGCGGGCCGGGCGGTGGTCATTCGCGCCCAGGTGCACAACCAGGACGCGACATTGCGTCCGGGCATGTTCACGCGGGTGCGGCTGTTGACGCGCGAAGTGCAGGACGCGTTGGTCGTGCCGGAGCAGGCGATCGTGCCGCAGGGCGACGAGTGGTACGTCTATCGCGTTGCGGACGGCAAGGCCCAGCGCACCAAGGTGGAAATCGGCCAGCGCCGCGACGGCAAGACCGAGATCATCAAGGGTTTGCAGGACGGCGACGTTGTCGTCACCGCCGGTCAGCTCAAGCTGCGCGAAGGCGTCGCGGTGAATGTACTCGGTCCGTCCCCGGCGACCAGCGTCGCGTCGCCGCCGCCGACCGTCTCCCCGCCGCCGGCTCCGACCGCCGCGGGTGCGCTGCCGAAGGTCGACGCCTCGGCACCGCCGGCAACGCCGAAGTCCTGACCGCCGACCATGGTATTGCCGGAAATTTGCGTCAAGCGGCCGGTCCTGGCGACGGTGCTCTCGCTGATCATCGTCCTGGTCGGACTGATCTCGTATACGCGCCTGTCGGTGCGCGAATATCCGCGCATCGACGAGCCGGTGGTCAGCGTATTTACGACGTATCGCGGCGCTTCGGCTGAAGTCGTGGAGTCGCAGGTCACGAAGCCGCTCGAAGATTCGCTGGCAGGCATCGAGGGCGTCGAGGTGATGACCTCGCAGAGCCGCTCCGAAGTCAGCAACATCAACGTACGTTTCACCCTCAAGCGCGACCCCGATTCGGCGGCCGCCGACGTGCGCGACAAGGTGGCGCGGGCGCGCGGCAAGCTGCCGGACAACATCGACGAGCCGATCATCGCCAAGGTCGAGGCCGACTCGAATCCCGTGATCTACATCGCGGTGGAGGCGGGCGCGCAGTCGTCGCTGGAAGCTTCGGACTACGTCAAGCGCTACATCCAGCCGCGGCTGTCGGTACTGCCGGGCGCCGCCGACGTGCGCATCTTCGGAGAGCGCCAGGTGTCGATGCGCATCAACCTCGACCGCTCCCGGCTGGCTGCCTACAAGCTGACCGTGCAGGACGTCGAGGATGCGATCCGCCGCCAGAATGCCGAGATTCCCGCCGGGCGCATCGAGTCGTCCGCGCGCGAGTTCACCGTCGTCGCCGAGACCGACGTGCGCACCCCGGAGCAGTTCGCCAATATCATCGTCGCCAATGTCGCCGGTTATCCGGTGCGCATCCGCGACCTGGGCACCAGCGCCATCGGCGCGGTCGACGAGCGCACCGTGTCGCGTTTCAAGGGCAAGCCGTCGCTCAACATCGGCGTGGTCAAGCAGGCGGTCGCCAATCCGCTCGAACTGTCCAAGGCGGTGCGCGCCGAGGTCGAAAAGATCAATCCCCAGCTGCCGGCCGGCATGAAGCTCATCGTGGCCTACGACACTTCGGTGTTCATCGAGCGCTCGATCGGCTCGGTGTTCGAGACCATCGTCGAGGCCATCGTGCTGGTCGTGCTGGTGATCTTCTTCTTCCTGCGAAGCTTGCGCGCGACGCTGATCCCGATCGTGACCATTCCCGTTTCGCTGATCGGCGCCTTCGGCCTGATGTACGCGTTCGGCTTCACCATCAACACGCTGACGCTGCTGGCGATGGTGCTCGCCATCGGTCTGGTCGTCGACGACGCCATCGTCATGCTGGAAAACATCTTCCGCCACGTCGAGGCGGGCATGCCGAGCAAGCAGGCGGCGATCCAGGGCGCGCGCGAAATCGGCTTTGCGATCATCGCCATGACGCTGACGCTGACCTCGGTGTTCGCGCCGCTGGCGTTCGCCACCGGGCGCACCGGGCGCCTGTTCATCGAGTTCGCGCTCACGCTGGCTGGCGCGGTGCTGGTGTCGGGGTTTGTCGCGCTGACGCTCTCGCCGATGATGTGCTCGCTGCTGCTGCGCCACGAGACCAAGCACTCGTGGATCTACAACCGCATCGAAGCCTTCATCGAAGGCATGACGCGGGGCTACCGGCGGTTGCTGACGGCGGTGCTGCACGCCCGCTGGCTGATGGTCATCGTGTGGCTGGTGGTGGTCGGCCTGGGCGCGCTGTTCTTCACGCTGCTCAAGGCCGAACTCGCGCCGCTGGAGGACCGTGGCGTGATCCTGGGCATCGTCTCCGGACCGCAGGGCTCGACCCCGCAATACACCGCCGACCAGCTGAAGTCGATCGAGTCGTTCTACGCGACGATTCCGGAAGCCGAAGCGTATACCGCGATCGCGGGATTCCCGACGGTGGTCGATGGCATCGCCGTGCTCCGACTCAAGAACTGGGAGGAGCGGACCAAGCGCCAGCAGCAGATCACCGACGAGCTGCGTCCGAAAATGTCGAATATTCCCGGCGCGCTGGCGTTCGCGGTGAATCCGCCTTCGCTCGGACAACCCTTCCGATCGACACCGATCGAGTACGTGATCATGTCGCAGGTGCCCTACCCCGAGCTGCAGCGCGTGGTCGACCGCTTCGTCGACGAGGCACGCAAGTATCCGGGCGTACAGAATCTCAACATCGACCTGCGCCTCAACACCCCCGAGGTGCGGGTGACAATCAACCGCGACAAGCTCTCCGACATCGGCGTCGCCGTCGACACCGTCGGCCGCACGCTGGAAACGATGCTCGGCGGTCGCCAGGTGACGCGCTTCAAGAAGGACGGCGAGCAGTACGACGTCATCGTCCAGGTCGCGCCGGTGGATCGCGCCAGTCCGGCCGACATCAGCGACACCTATGTGCGGGCGCGCGACGGCAGCATGGTCCAATTGTCGAATCTGGTCGACGTGCGCGAAGGCGTCGCGCCGCAGTCGCTCAACCACTTCAATCGCCTGCGCGCGGTCAAGGTGACCGGCACGCTTGCGCCCGGCTATGCCGTCGGCGAAGCGCTGGCGGCGATGGACGACGCGGCCCGGCGCGCACTGCCGCCGACCGCGCAAACCGATCTCGACGGCCAGTCGCGCGAATTCCGCAAGTCCGGCGGCGAGATCTACTTCACCTTCGTGCTGGCGCTGGCGTTCATCTACCTGGTCCTTGCAGCGCAGTTCGAGAGTTTCGGCAACCCGTTCGTGATCATGCTGTCGGTGCCGCTGTCGATGACCGGCGCGCTGTTCGTGCTGTGGCTGACCGGGGGCACGCTCAACATCTACAGCCAGGTCGGGCTGGTGACGCTGGTTGGCCTGATCACCAAGCACGGCATCCTGATCGTCGAATTCTCCAATCAGTTGAGGGACAAGGGCGAGACGCTCGTCGATGCCGTGATCGACGCGGCCACGCTGCGCCTGCGCCCGATTCTGATGACGACCGGAGCGATGGTGCTCGGCTCGGTGCCTCTGGCGCTGGCGACCGGCGCCGGCGCAGAGTCGCGTACGCAGATCGGCTGGGTCATCGTCGGCGGCATGACCTTTGGCACGCTGCTGACGCTGTTCGTGGTCCCCACCGCGTATACGTTGATCGCCGGCACCCGCAAGTCGGCGAAGGCGAGCGCCACCGCAGTGCACCATGAACCCAATCCCCAACCAGGCGCCGCCGACTGACGCGCTGCGCGCTTTGGCGCACTTTGCCTCAGTTTGCAATAGAATCGTCACCCAGTACGTCCACAATCGATAATTTGTCCCGGAGGAAGTAACGATGAACAAGCGCACAACGCGTTTCCTGCGCGCGGCATTCGCTGGCGCGCTGCTGGCGGTTGCCGCCCAGGCGCAGGCAGTGACCGAGATCCAGTGGTGGCATGCGATGACCGGCGCCAACAACGACCGCGTCAATGCGCTGGCCAAGAAATTCAACGACAGCCAGAGCGACTACAAGGTCACGGCGGTGTTCAAGGGCAGCTATCCCGAGGCGATGGCCGCGGCGATCGCCGCTTTTCGCGCGGGCGATGCGCCTACGCTGCTTCAGGTGTTCGAAGTGGGCACTGGAACCATGATGGCATCCAAGGGCGCGATCAAGCCGGTGTACGAAGTGATGTCCGACGCGGGCGAGACCTTCGATCCGAAGGCGTATGTGCCGGCGGTGTCGGGGTACTACACCAACTACAAGGGCCAGATGCTGTCGATGCCGTTCAACAGCTCGACCACTGTATTCTGGTACAACAAGGACGCGTTCGAGAAAGCCGGACTGGATCCGAATCAGCCGCCGCAGACCTGGTCGGCAGTGGTCGCCGCGATGGCCAAGCTCAAGGCCTCCGGTCACGCATGCCCGTTCACGACGGGCTGGCAGGTTTGGACCCAGCTCGAGAGCTTCTCGGCGTGGCACAACGTGCCGTACCTCACCAAGGACAACGGCTTCAGCGGCTCTGACGCGAAGCTTGTGTTCAACGGCCCCCTGCAGGTACGCCACATCCAGGACATGCAGGACTGGATCAAGAAGGGCTACTTCGTGTACGGCGGCCGCAAGAACGAACCGGAAGCCAAGTTCTACAGCGGCGAGTGCGCAATGATGATCACCTCGTCGGCCGCGTATGGCACCATCAAGCAGAACGCCAAGTTCAAGTTTGGCCAGTCGGCAATGCCGTTTTACGCGGACGTCGCTGGCGCACCGCAAAACACGATCATCGGCGGCGCGAGCCTGTGGGTCATGGGCGGCAAGAAGAAGGAGGAGTACAAGGCGGCCGCCAAGTTCCTGAAATTCCTGTCGCAGCCCGAGATCCAGGCGCAGTTCTCGGAGGAGACGGGCTACGTGCCGATCACGACTGCCGCCTATGACCTGGTAAAGAAACAGGGATTCTACGAAAAGAATCCGGGCACCGACGTCGCGGTCCAGCAGCTCATCGTCAAGACCACCAACAACTCGCGCGGCGTGCGCGCCGGCAACCTGTCGCAGATTCGCGACGTGACCGACGAGGAGCTCGAAGCGGTATGGGCCGGCAAGAAGACGCCGCAGCAGGCGCTCGACGATGCCGTGAAGCGCGGCAACGAAATCATCGAGAGGTTCAACAAGGCCAACAAGGGTTAATGCGTCGGCGCGGTGAGGTCGTTGTCATGTGGGTTGTTCTCGACCGCGCGAGCGTGCTAACTCGCCGAAATCGAGCGTCGCTTGTGGCGACGCTCATTTCGGCGGCCGCGCGGTAGGCGCCCCTTGGAGAAGCGCGCCCGCTTCGAATCGCGCTGGCTGCCGTATGCGTTGATCGCGCCGCAGATGGCGATCACCCTGATCTTCTTCTTCCTGCCCGCCGCGCAATGCGTCTATCAATCGCTGCTGGTGCAGGACGCGTTCGGCATCAGCACGCAATTCGTCTGGTTCGATAACTTCACGGACCTGTTCCGCAACGACGAATACATCTCGTCGTTCCGGGTCACCGCGGTATTCTCGTTCGCGGTCGCGGTGCTCGGGCTGTCGATTTCGCTGCTGCTGGCCGTGCTGGCGGACCGGGTGATCAAGAGCGCGACCGTCTACAAGACGCTGCTGATCTGGCCGTATGCCGTGGCGCCGGCGGTGGCCGCGGTGCTCTGGCTGTTCCTGTTCAATCCGACGCTGGGCATCGTCGCGCACTGGCTCAAGGGCTTCGGCGTCGCGTGGGATCCTTTGCTCAACGGCACCGACGCGCTGATCATGGTCATCGTCGCCGCGGTCTGGAAGCAGATCAGCTACAACTTCCTGTTCTTCCTGGCCGGCCTGCAGTCGATCCCGAAATCGCTGATCGAGGCCGCGGCGATCGACGGCGCGGGCCCGGTCAAGCGTTTCGTGACCATCGTCTTTCCGCTGCTCTCGCCGACGACCTTCTTCCTGCTCGTCGTCAACATCATCTACGCGTTCATCGAGACCTTCGCCATCATCGATGCCGCAACCGGCGGCGGCCCCGGACAAGCCACGCAGATCCTCGTCTTCAAGGTTTACGCCGACGGGTTCAGGGGGCTCGACCTCGGCAGCTCGTACGCGCAGTCGGTCGTGTTGATGGTGATCCTGATCACGCTCACCGTGGTGCAGTTCCGCTTCGTCGAGCGCAAGGTCCAGTACTAGCCATGATCGAGCACCGCCCCTTCCTGACGTTCATTTCCCACTTGATCCTCATCATCGGCGTGGCGGTGGTCGCGCTCCCGGTGTATGTCACGTTCGTGGCATCGTCGCTGGCGCCCGACGAGGTCCTGCAGTCGCCGATGCCGATGCTGCCGGGCGGGCACCTGATCGAGAACTATTCCAAGGTGCTCTTTCAAGGCGCGTCGACCAACGTAACGACGGCTCCGGTCGGAAGGATGATGTTCAACAGCCTGGTGTCGGCGCTGGTCATCGCCGTTGGAAAAATCGCCATTTCATTGCTCTCGGCGTTTGCGATCGTGTATTTCCGCTTCCGATTTCGAGCGCTCGCCTTCTGGATGATCTTCGTCACGCTGATGCTGCCGGTGGAAGTGCGGATCCTGCCGACCTACAAGGTCGTCGCCGACCTGCACATGCTCAATACTTACGCCGGACTCACGGTCCCGCTGATCGCCTCGGCGACAGCGACGTTCCTGTTCCGCCAATTCTTTCTTACCATCCCCGACGAGCTGGCCGAAGCGGCGCGCATCGACGGCGCCGGCCCGATGCGCTTCTTCTGGGATGTGGTGGTGCCGCTGTCCAAGGCGAACATTGCCGCGCTGTTCCTGATCCTGTTCATCTTCGGCTGGAACCAGTACCTGTGGCCGCTGCTGGTGACCACCGACGAATCGATGTATACGGCGGTGATCGGCATCAAGCGGATGATCGCGGGCGGCGAAGCGGCCACCGAATGGAACCTGGTCATGGCCACGGCCATGCTCGCGATGCTGCCGCCGGCGCTGCTGGTGCTGTTGACGCAGAAGTGGTTCGTCAAGGGTCTGGTCGACACCGAAAAATGACGCGGATGTCCGAGAGCAAGACGTGCAGCGTCGCGGCAATCGGAAACAGCCGCGTCATCCCCGCGAAAGCGGGGATCCAGTGTCTTGGCATTGGACACACCAAGAACAACGACGCTGGGTTCCCGCTTGCGCGGGAACGACGATAGGGAATCATGGCCAAAGTCCAGCTGCGCGACGTGCGCAAGAGCTACGCTGACAACGAGGTGATCCACGGCGTGAGCATCGATGTCGCCGACGGCGAATTCATCGTCATCGTCGGGCCGTCGGGTTGCGGAAAGTCGACGCTGCTGCGCATGGTGGCGGGGCTCGAGGCGCTCACCGGCGGCGACATCGTGATCGGCGACCGCGTCGTCAACACGCTCGAGCCCAAGGACCGCGACATCGCGATGGTGTTCCAGAACTACGCGCTCTACCCGCACATGAGCGTATTCGACAACATGGCGTACGGCCTGAAGATCCGCAAGGTCTCGAAGAGCGACATCGAGGCACAGGTCAAGCGCGCCGCGGAGATCCTCGAGCTGGGTCCGCTGCTCGACCGCAAGCCGCGGCAATTGTCGGGTGGCCAGCGGCAACGCGTGGCCATGGGCCGAGCCATCGTGCGCGAGCCGGCGGTGTTCCTGTTCGACGAGCCGCTGTCCAACCTCGACGCCAAGCTGCGCGTGCAGATGCGCTTCGAAATCCAGAAGCTGCATCGCAGGCTCGGCACCACCAGCCTGTACGTCACCCACGACCAGGTCGAAGCGATGACGCTGGCGCAGCGCATGATCGTGATGAACGCCGGGCGCGCCGAGCAGATCGGTACGCCGATGGACGTCTACCAGAATCCGGCGTCGGTGTTCGTCGCGGGATTCATCGGTTCGCCGGCGATGAACTTTCTCGAGGGCAAGGCCGACGGCGCCGGCCACATCGCGCTCGAAGGCGCCGGCAGCGTGCCGACCGCGACCAAGCTCGTGGCCGGCCGTCGCGTGACCGTGGGCATCCGGCCCGAGCACCTGACGCCGGCGGGCGCGGGCGCCGGCAGCGTGACCGGCAACGTCGAGCTGGTCGAGGCGCTGGGCGCCGACACCCTGATGCATTTTTCCGTCAACGGCCGCATGCTCATCGCGCGTCTGGCGCAGAGCGCGCGCGCCACCGTCGGTGAAGCCTTGACGTTCACCGTCGCGAGCGAACACGTATATGTGTTCGACGTCGAAACCGGCCGACGGGTCGCTTCTTGAGCGCCTGGCCGTATCCCGCGTTTGTCGCCCATCGCGGCGCCGGCAAGCTCGCGCCGGAAAACACGCTCGCCGCATTGCGCGTCGGCCACGCGCACGGCTTTCGCATGTTCGAATTCGACGTCAAGCTCTCCGGAGACGGCGTGCCGTTTCTGCTGCACGACGACACGCTGGATCGCACGACCAACGGCAAGGGTCGCGCCGACGCGCTGAGCTGGGCCGAGCTGGCGAAACTGGATGCCGGTAGCTGGCATTCGCCGGCGTATGCCGGCGAGACGATACCGACACTTGCCGCGGTTGCGCACTGGGCGATCGCCAACGGTGCCATGTGCAACGTCGAGATCAAGCCGATGCCCGGACGCGAGCGCGAAACCGGCGCTGCGGTCGCGCTCGATGTGTTGACGCTGTGGAGCAAGGCCGGCGTGGCGCCACTGCTGTCGTCATTTTCCGAGGATGCGCTTGCAGCCGCCCGCGACGCCGTCCCGGAATTGCCGCGCGCGCTACTGCTGGAACGCATTCCTCCGGATTGGGACGCGCGCCTGTCGCACCTGGGGTGCGTCGCGATCGATGCCGACTATCGCGCGCTCGACCAGGCGCTGGTTGCCGACGCGCATCGCGCCGGGTTCAAGGTCCTGACCTATACGCCCAACGACCCCGCGGTAATCGCGACACTGTCGTCGTGGCACGTCGACGTCATCATCACCGATGCGATCGACGTCGTGAAGCCGGCGTAGCGCGCAGAACTAGCGCGACTGCGCCCGCGGCCGAACCGCGTTTGATCTGCGCGCTCGTCGATGGGCAGGTTGATGAGTCCGGCGATGACACCCAGCGCGATCGACAGGTACCAGACCAGGTTGTAGCTGCCGGTGCGGTCGAACATGTACCCGCCCAGCCACGCGCCGAGAAAACTGCCGACCTGGTGGTTGAAGAAGGTCACTCCGCTCAACATCGACAGGTATCTGACGCCGAATACCTGCGCGACGATGCGTTGGTGGCGGGTATCGTCGACAGCCAGAGCAGGCCGATCGGCGCCGGCGAAGGCGTAGACAGTCAGCGGTGAGAGCGGCAGCCACAGGAAGATCGCGATCACGACCGCGCGTGCGAAGTAGATGAACGACAGGATGTAGCGCTTGGGCATCTTCCCGCCGAGCCAGCCGGCGGCGTAGGTGCCGACGATGTTGAACAGGCCGACCAGCGCCAGCGCGGTGACGCCCACCGAGGCGGGCAAGCCCTTGTCGAGCAGGTACGACGGCAGGTGCACGCCGATGAACACCACCTGGAAGCCGCAGACGAAAAATCCCAGCGTGAGCAACTGGAAGCCGCGGTGGCTGAATGCTTCGCCGACCGCCTGACCGGCGGACTGCTGGAAGGCATGCGCGATCGAGTCACGGCGCTCGACCATCGTGGCGGCGAGCGGCACGATCAGCATGGCGACCGCCGCGAGCGTCAACAGCGCGCCGTACCAGCCGATGTGCGTGATGAGCGTCTGAGCGAAAGGCAACACCGCAAACTGTCCAAACGATCCCGCCGCGGCCGAGATGCCCAGCACCATGCTGCGCTTCTCCGGCGGGTAGGCACGGCCCAGCACGCCGGCGACGATACTGAAAGTGACGCCGGACTGGCCGATGCCGATCAGCACCCCCGCGGACAAGCATGAACGCCAGCGGCGTCCCCGGATGCGCCATCAACGCCAGCCCGAGCGCGTAGAGGAACGCACCGCCGCACACCACGCGTCCCGCTCCGTACTTGTCGGCGATCATCCCGGTAAACGGCTGCGTAGCGCCCCACACCAGATTCTGGACGGCGATCGCCAGCGCGAAGGTCTGGCGTCCCCAGTGCAGGTCCGCGCTCATCGGCTGCAGGAACAGTCCGAAACTGTGACGGATGCCCATCGCCAGGGTGATGATGACGCCCGACGCCACGAGCACGAGTGTCGGGGTGCGCCAGTCGGCGCGGGCAGTGGAGTGAGTCATGGGGTCCTTGTCTGGCGGCGTCAGTGCTTGGCGTTGCTGCGATCGGGATGAAGACTTTCGATGGCGTCGAGCGTGGCGACCAGCGCCTGCAACTTCGCCGTGCCGATCCTGGCGCTCACCTGCGCCTGCGCCCGTTTCCAGTGCGGCAGCGCCGCACGGATCGCCAGCGCGCCCGCGCGGGTCAGCGACACCTCGCGCGTGCGCGCATCGCGGCCGGCGAGGATCTGCACCAGGCCGCGCTCGACCAACGGATCGAGGTTGCGCGCAAGCGCGGTGCGATCGAGCAGCAGCACCTGTGCCAGGTTCGACAGCGTCGCGGTACCTTCGCGCTCGAGCGTGCGCAGCATCGAGAACTGCGTCACCCGCAGGCCGGAGGGAATCATCAGGTCGTCGTAGAGCTGCGTCAGCGCGCGCGAGGCGCGGCGCAGGCGGCCACAGGTGCAGGCGGGGAGGGTGGCGGTGGCGGTCATGAATGGCGAGGCGACGGGAAAGCGGGTATATGCACGTAATTGCGAGTATATGCACGTTTTGCAGTCGGTGCAACGGTGCCACTTAACGTCATTCCCGCGAAAGCGGGAATCCAGCGTCGTTGGCCGAACGTCACTGGGTCCCCGCTTTTGCGGGGACGACATCAGGCCCAGTGCTTCGCCCGTTCCACCGCCTTGTTCCACCCCGCCTTGAGCGATCCGGCCTGATCGCGCGACATTGCGGGCTCGAAGCGGCGGTCGACGCGCCAGTTGGCGGCCACGTCGCCGGGGTCGGTCCAATAGCCGACGGCAAGCCCGGCAAGGTATGCGGCGCCCAACGCGGTCGTTTCGAGTACGGTGGGACGCACCACCGGCACGCCGAGCAGATCGCACTGGAATTGCAGCAGCAGGTTGTTGGCCGCCGCGCCACCGTCGACGCGCAGTTCTGATAGCACGACGCCCGCGTCTGCCTGCATCGCGGCGAGCAGGTCGGCGCTCTGGTAGGCGATGGACTCGAGCGCGGCGCGTGCCAGGTGCGCGCGACTCGAGCCGCGCGTGAGCCCGAACATGGCGCCGCGCGCGTAGGCGTCCCAGTGCGGCGCGCCCAGGCCGGCAAAGGCCGGCACCAGGTACACGCCGCCGTTGTCCGGCACGCTCGCCGCCAGCGCCTCGACCTCGCCCGCGGAACGAATGATCTGCAGCCCGTCGCGCAGCCACTGGATGACGGCGCCGCCGATGAACACGCTGCCTTCGAGCGCGTAGTCGGTGACGCCGTTGCGCAGCCACGCGACCGTCGAGAGCAGGTTGTGACTGGAAGCGACCGCGGCGTGCCCGGTGTTCATGAGCAGGAAGCAGCCGGTGCCGTAAGTATTCTTCGCCAATCCCGGTTCATGGCACGCCTGTCCGAACAGCGCCGCCTGCTGGTCGCCGGCGATGCCTGCGATGGGCACTGTCGCGCCACCCAGTTTCACCTCCGCGCAGACGCCCGACGAGGGCACGATCTCGGGCAGCAACGAGCGCGGAACGTCGAGCAGCGCGAGCAGCTCGTCGTCCCAGTCGCCGCGGTGAATGTCGAACAGCAGGGTGCGACTGGCGTTCGACGGATCGGTGACGTGGCGCGCACCGTTGGTCAGGTTCCACACCAGCCAGCTGTCGATGGTGCCGAAGGCAAGCTCGCCGCGCTGCGCTCGCTCGCGGGCTCCGGGCACGTTGTCGAGCAGCCACTTGAGCTTGGTTCCGGAAAAGTACGCATCGAGGACCAGGCCGGATTTGCGCTGGATGAGTTCGGCGTGGCCGGCCGCACGCAGCTCATCGCAGAGTCCCGCGGTGCGGCGATCCTGCCACACGATCGCGTTGGCGACCGGCCGGCCGCTCTTGCGTTCCCACAGCACGGTGGTCTCGCGCTGGTTGGTGATGCCGATTGCGGCGATGTCGGCCGTGGCAATGCGCGCCTTGGCCAGCACCTCGGCCGCGACGCCGTACTGTGTCGCCCAGATTTCAGTCGCGTCGTGCTCGACCCAGCCGGGTTGCGGATAGATCTGCGCAAACTCCTGCTGCGCCACCGCGCGAATCGCGCCGGTGCGATCGAACACGATTGCGCGCGAGCTGGTGGTGCCCTGATCCAGGGCGAGCACGAACGACATGGCCGCGTCCTCGTTGTTAGTTATGCCGCCGCCGCGTAGAATGCCGAGCGGTGGCAGGACTGCTATTGTAGCCACATCGGATGCCCCATCGCTCTGGCTGGCACATCGCGCGCCGGCGTCGGATTGCCGAGTTACGACACCGCATTTCTATCGTACATGCCGCTCACTCCCTGCCCGTCCGCGCGCGACCGACTGCACACTCGTCGCGTCAGTTATGAGTGCTACCAGCGCGCCGACGGCCTGTTCGACATCGAGGGTCACCTCACCGACATCAAGGATCACGACTACGCGCTGCTCACCGGGCGACGTCCCGCGGGCGTGCCGGTGCACGACATGTGGGCCCGCGTGACGGTTGACGCCGAGCTCACCGTGCAGAGCGTCGAAGTAACGTTCGATGACATGCCGTACCCTGGCGCCTGCAGCCGTATCAGCGACGCCTATGCCAGACTCGCGGGCGCGAGCCTGCTGCATGGATTTCGCAAGACCCTCTACGACGCGATGGGTGGCGTGAAGGGCTGCAGCCATGTCACGGAACTACTGGCCCAGGCGCCCACCGCTGCGATTCAGATGCAAGCCGGTCTGCGCCGCGAAATCGAGCCCGGCGGCGAGAAGCCCTTTCAGCTCGATCGCTGCCACGCACTGGAAACCACCACCGACAGCGTTCGCCGTTACTATCCGCAGTGGTACAAGGGCGATCTGCCGCAAAGGAACTCCCCGTGAAGATCCACGAATACCAGGGCAAGGAAATCTTTCGCCGATTCGGCATGCCGACTCCGCGCGGCATTCCCGCGTTTTCGGTCGATGAAGCGGTCAAGGCAGCCGAGACCCTGGGCGGCAAGGTGTGGGTGGTCAAGGCGCAGATTCATGCCGGCGGGCGCGGCAAGGGCGGCGGCGTCAAGGTCGCCAAGTCGATCGGCGAAGTGCGCGATCTCGCGGGCAAGATTCTCGGCATGCAGCTGGTCACGCACCAGACCGGGCCGCAGGGCCAGAAAGTGCGGCGGCTGCTGATCGAAGAAGGCGCCGACATCAAGAAGGAGCTCTACGTCGGGATGGTCGTCGATCGCACCTCGCAGCGGGTGGTGCTCATGGCCAGCTCCGAAGGCGGCATGGACATCGAGGAAGTGGCCGCGCACACGCCCGAGAAAATCCACAAGGTGATCATCGACCCGGGCAAAGGCCTCACCGACGCCGATGCCGACGACGTCGCGCGCAAGATCGGCGTGCCGGACGCGAGCGTGCCGCAGGCGCGAACGATCCTGCAGGGCCTCTATCGTGCCTTCGACGAGACCGATGCGTCGCTGGCCGAGATCAATCCGCTGATCGTCACCGGCGACGGCAAGGTGGTCGTGCTCGACGCCAAGCTCAATTTCGACTCCAACGCGCTTTTCCGGCATCCCGATATTGTCGCGATGCGCGATCTCGACGAAGAAGATCCGGCGGAAATCGAGGCGTCCAAGTTCGACCTCTCCTACATCTCGCTCGACGGCGACATCGGCTGCCTGGTCAACGGCGCGGGTCTGGCGATGGCGACCATGGACACGATCAAGCTGTTCGGCGGCGAACCGGCGAACTTCCTCGACGTGGGCGGCGGCGCCACTGCCGAGAAGGTCACCGAAGCCTTCAAGATCATGCTCAAGAATCCGGGACTCAAGGCGATCCTGGTCAACATCTTCGGCGGCATCATGAAGTGCGACACGATCGCGCTCGGGGTCGTGGCCGCGGTCAAGGAAGTGAACCTGAAGGTGCCGCTGGTGGTGCGCATGAAGGGCACCAATGAAGACCTCGGCAAGAAAATCCTCGCCGACTCGGGATTGCCCATCATCACCGCCGACAACATGGGTGATGCGGCGCAGAAGGTGGTGAAGGCGGCGAAAGGTAATTGATAGTGGGAAACGGACGACACTCTCAATTCGTCGTCCCCGCGAAAGCGGGGACCCAGCGGCGTTGAATAATTGGAAAAGAAGTTTTGCGTGTACATGCTGGCAAGTGGCCGCAACGGCACTTTGTATGTCGGCGTGACTTCGAATTTGGTGCAAAGGGTGTGGCAGCACAAAGAAGGATTTGTGGACGGCTTCGCAAAGCAACACGAAGTGAAGATGCTCGTTTGGTATGAATTGCACGAATCATCGTTGTCGGCGATCACGCGAGAGAAACAGATCAAGAAATGGAGAAGGGCCTGGAAGGTCGAAGCTATCGAGGTCGCTAATCCTTATTGGAATGATCTTTACTTGGAAATATGTTCGATAACGCCACTGGGTTCCCGCTTTCGCGGGAACGACAAATGCGAGACAGTATTGTTCGCTAACGACACTGGATTCCCGCTTTCGCGGGAATGACGGATCATGAGCATCCTCGTAAACAAGAACACCAAAGTCATCACGCAGGGCATCACCGGCAAGACCGGGCAATTCCACACACGCATGTGCCGCGACTATGCGAACGGCAAGAATTGCTTCGTTGCCGGCGTGAATCCGAAGAAGCCCGGCGAGGACTTCGAGGGCATTCCCATTTTCGCGACGGTGGCCGAGGCGAAGCAGGCCACGGGCGCGACCGTCAGCGTGATCTACGTGCCGCCGCCGTTCGCCGCAGCGGCCATCGACGAGGCGGTCGAGGCGGGCCTGGACCTGGTGATCTGCATCACCGAGGGCATCCCGGTGCGCGACATGATCCGCACGCGATACAAGATGCAGGGCAAGAAGACGCTGTTGCTCGGACCCAACTGTCCGGGGGTGATCACTCCCGATGAAATCAAGATCGGCATCATGCCGGGACACATCCATCGCAAGGGGCGCATCGGCGTCGTGTCGCGTTCCGGCACGCTGACCTACGAGGCGGTGGGCCAGATCACCGAGTTGGGTCTCGGGCAATCGACCGCGGTGGGCATCGGCGGCGACCCCGTCAACGGCCTCAAGCACATCGACATTCTCAAGCTCTTCAACGACGATCCGCAGACCGACGCGGTGGTGATGATCGGCGAGATCGGCGGCACCGACGAGGAGGCCGCGGCCGAATGGGCCCGCGACAACATGAAGAAGCCGATCGTCGGCTTCATCGCCGGAGTCACCGCGCCGCCCGGCAAGCGCATGGGGCACGCCGGCGCGATCATCTCCGGCGGCAAGGGCACTGCGCAGGAGAAGCTGGCGGTCATGGAAGCGAGCGGCATCAAGGTAACGCGCAATCCCGCGGAGATGGGGAAGCTGCTCAAGAGCGTCATTTAATGCGCTTTGCGTAGTTGCATGATACGGACCCCGGACACGATCGTCGTCCCCGCGCAAGCGGGGACCCAGTGTCGTGCGGGCAAAACGACGCTGGGTTCCCGCTTTCGCGGGAACGACGAAATTGTTGGCGAAGAAATGCGGCGAAACTAGGCGTACGGCTCGCGCGACAAGTCGGCACAGAGGAAGTGAATGGTCGAGTGGGGTCAGCCGCAATTCTGGGTTGCGGTGGTGCAGATCATCGTGGTCAATATCCTGTTGTCGGGCGACAACGCGGTGGTGATCGCGCTCGCGTGCCGCAATCTCGCGCCGAAGCAGCGACGGCAGGGCATTTTCTGGGGCGTGCTGGGCGCGATCGGATTGCGCATCGTGCTGACGTTCTTCGCGATGAACCTGCTCGCCAATCCTTATCTGAAACTCGTCGGCGGCGCGTTGCTGATCTGGATCGGCATCAAGCTGATCGCCGACGAAGAGGAGGGCGAGCACCATGTCAAGGCCAGCGACCGTCTGCTGGCCGCGGTCCGGACGATCATCGTCGCCGACGTGGTGATGAGCCTGGACAACGTCATGGGTGTCGCCGCAGCGGCAAAGGGCAGCATGCCGCTGATCATTTTCGGCTTGGTCATCAGCATCCCCATCGTGGTGCTCGGCAGCCAGATCATCATGGGCTTGATCAAGCGCTTTCCGGTGCTCATCATCGCCGGCGGCGGTTTGCTCGGCTACATCGCCGGCGAGATGATGGTCGAGGATCCGGCCATCGCGCCGTGGATCGCGGCCAATGCGGCCGACGCGGCCTGGTTGGCGCCGATCGTCGGATTGGCCGTGGTCTGTGTGGCGGGCGTGTACCTGATTCGCCGCAGGGCTCGCCGGCGCAAGAATTGAACATGTCGCGCCCGGTTCTCGCCTGCGGACGCGGTGCAAGGTAAACTCGCCGACCATGAATCTCGCCACTACCGCCACGCTCGGCCGCCTCCGCGCCGCTGCCGGGGCTCCGCGATGAGCGTGCGTGCACCGCTCGACGTCGCCAGCCTCTCGCATCCCGGGATGGTCCGCACGCACAACGAGGACTCGGTGTTCGTCGATGGCGAAGCGGGCCTGGCGGTGCTCGCCGACGGGATGGGCGGTTACAGCGCCGGCGAGGTTGCCAGCGGCATTGCCGTCAACGTCATCAGCACCGGCATGCTCCAGGAGCTCACTTCGGGGCGCGAGTTGTCCAAGGTGGACGTCGGCAGCGGCCTGACGCATGCGGCGCTGCTGTTGCAGCAGCAGATCGCGCTGGCCAACAAGGGGATCTACGAAGCGGCTCAGGCCCGCCCGGAGTGCGCCGGCATGGGCACCACGCTGGTTGCGACGGTGTTCTTCCAGAACCGGATCAGCATCGGCCATATCGGCGATTCGCGCTGCTACCGCCTGCGCATCGATCGCTTCGAGCAACTGACGCACGATCATTCGCTGCTGCAGGAGCAGATCGACAGCGGCATGTTGACGGTGGAACAGGCCAAGTACTCGCTGAACAAGAACCTGGTCACGAGGGCGCTGGGGATCGAGGCGGTGGTGCCGCCGGACATCTCCGAATACCGGATCGAGGCCGAGGACATCTACGTATTGTGTTCGGACGGCCTGACCGACATGGTCGATCCGGCAGCCGTGCAGGAAATCGTCGCCGCCAAGCGCAGCGACCTGGCCGAGGCCGCCGCCGAGCTGATCGACGTCGCCAACCAGAATGGCGGCCGCGACAACGTGTCGGTGGTGCTGATTCGCGTGCCGGAGGGCTTCCTGCCGACCGGCGGCTGGCTGCAACGCTGGATGAGCAAGAAGCCGGCATAGCGGCATCCGAGAGACGGCGTATGAGCAAACTGGTCCTGTTCCTCGCCGATGGCAGCACGCTCGACATCCCGCTCGAGCGGGAACGGATGACCATTGGCCGCCGTGCCGACAACGATGTCTGCCTGCCCAACCTGGCGGTGAGCGGCGAACATGCCGCCGTGGTGACCATCCTGGCCGATTCCTTTCTCGAGGACCTGGGCAGCACCAACGGCACGCTGGTCAACGGCACGCCCATCTCCAAGCACTTCCTGCGCGACGGCGACCAGATCGACGTCGGGCGCCACATGCTGGTCTTTTGCGTCGACGAAGACGCGGTGCTGGCGCCGCTGGATGCCGGGCGCAATGCGGGGCGCGCCGCCGTCGGCGACCTGGGACGACAGGTCGAGGCCGCCAGGCCGTTCGTGCGCGGTGCCCGCGACGTCAAGGGCAGCACCATGCGCCGCGAGCGTGCCGCCGAAAACGCCGCGGCGGCGCAGGCGCTGGAGACGACCGCGATCACGCGGGCGGTGCCGCGCGTGGCAGCTCCCGCCGAGGCCGCGTCGGGTCCGACCCCAGCGCCGGCGCGAGCGGTGGCCCCGCCCGCACCACCCGTCCAGGCCATCAAGCTCATCACCGGTCCCAATGCCGGCCGCGTCATCCCGCTGATCAAGTTCGAAACGACCATCGGCCGCGCCGGGGTGCAGGTCGCGCTGATTCGGAGGTCGGGCGAAACCTGCCAGTTGACGCCGGTCGAGGGCGAGCGGGCGCCCTTGGTCAATGGCAAGGCCATCGGCACGGAAGCCGTGGTGCTTGCGGTCGGCGACCGGATCGAGATCGCCGGCACCACCCTGGAATACCTCGGGCTGCCGCAAACGGTCGATCCCGGCTGATAATCTGCGCCGGGCATGACTGTTGCTTCCACACTGTGCGGTACATGAGAAGACGCACAGTTATCGGCAAGTTGCTGCCAAAGCCGCAGGCAGCTGCCGGAAAGTAGTGGTCTTCCAGGCCAGACAAGGGTCCGCGAGGCATTGCAGAGGCCCGCTTCAGACGGCTACATCGCGCGTCAGCAAGTGACGCGTGGCGGCAGCGATTTCGACGCGCTGCGGCACCCGTGCGGCGATTGTCAGTCAGTGACCACTCTCTCGGCGAGCCGCGCCATGACAATGTCATAGGCCGACGAACGGCATCGTTTCCGAACTTGAACGGTAAGGCGGGCGTTAATGCCAAACTCTTCAGATAGGTGGCACACCAATTGCGTTATCAGGCTCAGCATCCCCCGATGCGAAGGGAACGGGAGTAGCACCTAAACCAATGGAGACATGCAATGAAACGAGTACAACAAGGCTTTACGTTGATCGAACTGATGATCGTCGTGGCGATCGTCGGCATCCTGGCGGCGATCGCGCTGCCGGCGTATCAGGACTATGTGGTGCGTTCGAAGGTGTCGGAAGCGGCTGCGACGGCTGCGGCGTGCAAGACGTCGGTTGCCGAGTATCTGGCGTCGAAGAATGCGCTGCCTGCCAATATGTCGGCTGCGGGCTGCAGCACGGTAGCATCGCAGTATGTGACGTCGACGGACGTTGCTGCGGGCGTGATTACGATCGCGGTAGCGGCTGCGACGGGCACGGCGGGCAACTACGTCCTGACCCCGACCGTGGTCGGGCTCGGCGATCACTGCCTGGTCCTGCACGGCCTCGACCGTTCCGGCCAAGTACCTGCCGGCGATCTGCCGTCCGTAATTCGTACTGGCTTTCCACAAAAGGGCGACCGCTGGTCGCCCTTTTTCTTTGCCGAGGCATTGCCGCTCGGGCGCAATGGAACGACTTTCTCACCCGCGGCGCATCGTGACGGTTTCCATTTCGCGGTCGTCTGGCACGAGGCTTGCAGAAGGTGATGCGGCATTCCCCAGGCGAAGGGTTAGAGAGTCCTTACTAACTAACGGAGACCAGCATGAAACGTGTACAACAAGGTTTTACTTTGATCGAACTGATGATCGTCGTGGCGATCGTCGGCATTCTGGCGGCGATCGCGCTGCCGGCGTATCAGGACTATGTGGTGCGTTCGAAGGTGTCGGAAGCGGCTGCGACGGCTGCGGCATGCAAGACGTCGGTTGCCGAGTACCTGGCGTCGAAGAATGCGCTGCCTGCCGATATCTACGGCTGCGGGCTGCAGCACGGTAGCGTCGCAGTATGTGACGTCGACGGACTGTTGCTGCGGGCGTGATTACGATCGCGGTAGCGGCTGCGACGGGCACGGCGGGCAATTACGTCCTGACCCCGGCTGCGGTGGGCTCGGCAATCACTGCCTGGGACTGCACCGCGTCGACCGTTCCGGCCAAGTACCTGCCGGCGATCTGCCGTCCGTAAGCGACTGTTCGATCTGGACGAGGGCGACCTTGCGTCGCCCCATTTTCTTTTTGCCCAGTGCATGCGCGTTTTCGAGCACCTGAGTCGCTGGTCGACGCGCTCGCTGTGGCAATGGCGTCGCCACATCTCGCGAAATGCGTCTTCCATGTCTGCGTGCGAACGAATGCTGGCGCTGTCACCGCTGACGCGAGCATGCGCGGGCGCAACGCGTGGCGCATGCACGCCAGCGACCCGAGTCTCCTGCCAGCCCTGCGGCGATGCGCACGTAGTCGCCACGAGTCTCGGCGATCAGGTCGCCGCAGGCCGACTTCAGTCACTGGGCCGACCGCGTTCCGCGAGAACGCGCGTCGATCCGGCGAGCGTTACCGACCGGATCGCCCATCCACAGCGAATGCATGGTCGTCGTCCCGCCACCGTATGGGAAAGGGTCGAGCGTGATGTCGATCTCGTTGAACAATGCAAGGAAATCCGCCGAGATCGTCGTGGGTCGGACCGATGATCCGCGTCGGCTCGACGCCGCCTGTTGCCAAACTCTGCAAGCACTCGGCGCGAACGTGAATTGCGCGCCGCGGCTGCGACGACAATCAGGCGCGCGTGCGGCGACCCGCCGCAGTAGCTCGCTCCACGCCTCGACAACGGCCGGCGTCACCTTCGACCACTGGTTGAGCGAGCCGAAGGTCACGTATCCGTTGGTGCCGCCGGCGAATCGCGCCGACCTCCAGGTGCTGCCGCGGCGGCGAAAGCACGCGGCGTTCGGCAGGCGGGCAGCAATCGCTCGGTGTGGTACACTCGGTCATGGCCCGGCGGGTCCAGGTAGGCGTCGGTGATGCGGTAGTCCATCGAAGTCAGGCCCGTGGTGCCGAGATAGCCCAGCCACGTTGCCTGGACCGGCGCAGGTCTGCGCGCGAATACCAGCAAGCGGTTCATATCCGTGTGCCCGGACAGATCGACGAGCACGTCGATCCCTTCCTCGCGGACCGACGCGGCGAGCTGCCCGGCGTCGAGGTGGCCCACCCGCAGCCAGCGATGGCCATGCGACTTGAGGCGTGCCGTGACGGCGTCCTCGGCATAGCGCGAAACGTCGAAGCAGACCACGCTGAAACGCTCGGTGTCATGGTGCGCAAGCAAGGGTTCGATGAAAAAGGCTACCGCATGATTTCGCAAGTCACCCGAGACGTAACCCACGCGCAGCACCTTGTCCGGATCGCACCGGCCTGTATGCGGGCGCCAATGCGCGCGCAGCGCAGCTTCGTGCGACTCGCCCCAGCGACGGTGCTCGTCGAACAACTCCTCGGGTGAAAGCAGATTCGCGTAGTTGAGGACGAACAGGCGGTTGTCCTGCAGACGCGTCGAGCCCGGATCTTTCTTCAGGGCATTGTCGAATTGCTCGACACCCTCGCGTATCCGTCCCAGAAAGCAGTACTGGTCGCCGATCATCGAATCGACGTCGGGAATATCCGGATCCAGTGTTGCCGCCTTGAGATAGCAGTCGAGCGCGAGGCGATGGTCCTTGCTGGTCGAGGCGATCGACCCCCGGCGGAGCAACAACGCGATCTGATCGGGATCGATCGCAAGACCACGATCGCAGTACTCGGCGGCAAGCTCGAGTTGACCCGAATCCTCGTGGCCGGTCGCCAGCCAGTAGAGGGCATACGTGCTGTCTGCGGCGACGCCAACAGCCCGTGCGTAAAGGCGCATCGACTCCTGTGCCGCACCACGCTCCCTGGCGGCGTCGGCCGAGGCGAGCAACCGGCCAACGTCGGCGTCGAGCGAAGTCTGGCACCGTGTTCGGGCTTCTGGTTGGACTGGTCGGGCATCGCTGGAAGGTCGTGCTGGATCGCATTCGCCACATCAAGCGCGGCGCGGTTGTCATTCTATAGGCATCGATCTTGCTCGCGCTTCGCGGATTGGCGAGGGCGGATCGCCGACCCCGAAACAGACGGAGGCCTTAGAATATGCCATCGTGCCCGAACCTGAACGAAATGATTGACGACGAAGCGCGCAGATTGACGTCGTCCAAGTCACTCCCGCGGACACGATAAGCGCTCAACTCGCGATGTTCTCGAAGCTATTTTCCAGGGCGCGACAGTGCCGAACCTGCAGCGGCGGTCGCGGAGGTCGCCCTGTCGCCCCCCAGGTGACACCGATCAAGCGCTTGCCCGCGCCGATGAGCTGTTTTCTCTGCGCCGCTACTGGGAAGCGCTCTGGATGCTTACAGGACCTGCAGTCGCGGGGAGTCGTGCACGCGGCACTACCATTGCGCATCGGTCGCACGCACCTGGCGCTTGGCAATTTTCGCGATGCGGAAAACTGGATGCGCAAAGCGTTGGCCGCCAGCCCGGACTCGACGGATGCCAGGACGGCGTAATCAGTGCGCTGGTCGAGCAAGGCGAGGCCGCTGCCGCGATTGCCGAGTGGAAAGCGCTGTACGGGCCCGATGACCGCGATCCGCGCCGACTGACGTGGATGGTTTCCTGCCTTGCGCAGAAGGGCGATTTTGCCGACGCCGAAGCCGCCGCGCAGGCGACTGCTCGCGATCGAGCCGAATCAGCCCGGTGTCTGGATCAATCTCGGCATCGCGCTGGAGGGTCAGGGACATGCGCGAGCAGGCGCTCGGCGCATTCGAAGAAGCCACGCGCATCGACGATCGCCTGGGCTCCGGCCTCGACGCGTTTGTGAACGTCGGCAAGCAGCTGGCGATGCTGGGCAGGCTCGACGCAGCCCTGAAGCTCCTGGAAGCGCGGCTGCCGGCGCAACCCAATATCGAGGGCCACTTCATCTACGGCGAGACGCTGCTCAAGGCCGGGCGCTTTCACGAGGGCTGGAAGCACTATGAATTCCGCTGGATGCGGGGGGTCCAGGTCTTCCTGCGGCACAAGTCGAGACATCCTATCTGGAACGGACAGGACCTGCGCGGAAAGACCATTTTGGTGCTCAAGGAGCAGGGGATGGGCGACACGATCCAGTTCGTCCGCTACCTGCCCATGCTGAAGCAACGCGGTGCGACTGTCCTATTGCAAAAGGTTCCAGGTTTCGACAGGTCCTTCACAGGTGTGGATCGAATCGTCGAGCTGGAAGACGCGCTTGAATTCGATTACTACATCAGCCTGCTCAGCCTTCCGCGCGTGTTTGGCACCGACATCGACAGCATTCCGCAAAGCGTTCCCTACCTCCACGCCAACGCTGACGGCGTCGCGCATTGGGCGAAGCAATTGGGCGACCGAATCGCTTTGCGCGTGGGCCTGCTGTGGGCTGGCAATCCGATTCACAAGCGCGACAGTGAGCGGTCGATGTCGCTCGAGTCGCTTGCGCCATTGCTGGAAATTCCGGGCGCGCACTTCTACTCGTTGCAAAAGGGCAGTGGCGAATCGCAGGTCGACGCGTCGCCTCTGAAAGATCGAATTACGCCCCTCGGGCCCCAACTCAAAGACTTTGAAGATACCGCAGCGGTCATCAGCCTGCTCGATCTGGTGATTGGTGTGGACACGGCAGTAGCCCACCTCGCTGGCGCGATGGGCAAGCCTATGTGGTTGCTGGTGCAGAAGGACGGTGAGTGGCGCTGGCTGACCGACGATCGCACTGACAGCCCGTGGTACCCGACCATGCGCATTTTTCGGCAGTCCACACTACGTAACTGGCGCGATACGGTGCAACAAGTACGAATCGCCCTTGAAGCAGTTGTCGACGGCATCGCGCCAATCGAGGCTGGTCCTGCCGCGAGCAACGATGGCGGCGCACTGGCGATCGTGAACATTAGTCCCGTGGAATGCCGACAGCCGCGGACAGGACCGCCCTGACCACCGTTGTCGAATCGCGCGTCGGAGTGCTCCAGTACCTGCCGCGACGAACCGCTCGCCAGTTCACTTTCCTGGTATGGCGAATACCTGCAACCGCAACTCGACCTGATCGCAAATATCGTCAAGCCGGGCGCGACGGTTGTCGAAGTTGCTGCAGGAATAGGCGTTCACACGATCGCCATAGCCGAAATGCTGGGGCCCACAGGGCACTTGTTTGCTTTCGAATCCCGACCCTTGGAGCAACGTTTGCTCCGCCAAAACCTTGCAGCCAACGCGATCAGGAACGTAACGACGCTTGGCAAGCTACCTCGGCCGTCGGGGTGCGGGACCGGATGGCGTCGCGGCATTGCCTGTCGAGCAACTTGATGGTTTCCAGTACTGAACAGTTGCATCTGCTAAAGATTGACGTTGAAGCAGATGCAGTCACTATATTGAATGGCGCGACAGAAACGCTATGGCGACTGCGACCGCTGCTTTTCATCGCCGCGCCAGACGACGGCGCGCTCGACGCTATAGTCGCCCTGATAAGAGAGCTTGGATATCGCAGTTGGCGAATACAGACGCCGCTCCACAATCCGGGGAATTTCTATCGACGACAAGAAGACATCTTTTCTGGCAAGAGCAACTCGCGATCGTCGGAATTCCCGAGGAGTTGGATGTCGATATTGACCTCGGTCAATGTGTCGAGCTGTGACCGGCCGCAATGCAAATCGTGACGAATTTGCACCACGCGCCGGTGGTAGTGTACGGTAGGACTTAAAGGGGAACGCTGATGCTCAAGTTTTTCAACACCAA
>CAVUHK010000009.1:0-148391 GCA_963741315.1 uncultured beta proteobacterium | reverse complement strand
GGCCGTAGCGGCTACTTGAGGTGTTTGGCGAGGAAGACCATCGTCCGGCGCCAGGCAAGCTCCGCTGCGGCCGGGTCGTGCTTCAGGAACGGCAAATTCTTCGCGTCCGCCGTCTCGTTGGCGAAGGCATGCTTCGCGTTGTAACGATGGAACTCGAAATTGACGCGGGCGTCGCGAAGCTTCGTTTCCAGCTCGTCCACCTTCGCGATCGGGAACGCGGTGTCCTCGGTGGCCCAGTGGCCCATCAGCGACGTTTTGATCCTTGATGCATCGACATACTCGAGGGGTGGATAACCGTACCAGGTGACAGCGGCGTCGGCCTCGGGAACATGCACCGCAGCGAGCAGTGTCAGCGCTCCCCCCATACAGAAGCCGGTCACGCCGACTTTCGCGCTGCCCGACGCCTTGAGATACTGAACCGCACCGCGCACATCCTGGCCGGCGGCATCGGCGAAGTTGAGTGCGCTCATCAGATGCTCGGCTTCGTTGGCTTCGAGTGCGACCTTGCCCCGATACAGGTCCGGCACCAGAGCGCGGTAGCCGGCGCTGGCGAGCTTGTCCGCGACGCCCTTGATCTGATCGTTGAGCCCCCACCACTCCTGGATCACCACTATGCCAGGAACGCCGATGGGATTCGCGGGTTCAGCGAGGTAGCCTGCAACGCTCTGGCCGTCGGGCCGCTTGTAGCTGATCATTTTGCCCATCGTGTTTCCTCTCGTGGCACGTTGCGCCGGCACTGGCGGCAACCCGCAGCGTCGAAGCTTGCCGCTCCCGGTGTTGCCGATGATAATTCGGGCCGACTGAATGCGATACCAGAACCGACATACACGGCTGATGAATTCACGCTGCCAGGAAGCTGGTTGCCGGCGGGTACCTGCCCGGCGAGATCGATGCATTCCGGGCACCCGAAGGTGACGGAATCCATTATGGTTCGCGGAAGGCATGAGCCTGCCCCACGCTGAACCCACGAGTCCGGGCCGCTCACCAAACCAGGAAAAAGTATTCATGCATGCGATGGTGCTGAAAGCTCCGGGTGCGCCGCTGGAATGGACCGAACTGCCCGATCGGCAACCCGGCGCTGGCGAGATCCGCGTCAAGGTGGCGGCCTGCGGCGTATGCCGCACCGACCTGCATGTCGTCGATGGCGAATTACCGCACCCGCAGGTTCCCATCGTCCCGGGCCACGAGATCGTCGGGCGCATCGATGCCGTCGGTTCCGGCGTCGAGGGGTTGACGCTCGGCCAACGTGTGGGCATCCCGTGGCTTGGACACACCTGTGGCGTGTGCCCGTATTGCAAGATCCAGCGCGAGAACCTGTGCGACCGCCCATTGTTCACCGGTTACACCCGCGACGGCGGTTTCGCGACGACTGCGTTCGCCGATGCGCGCTTCGCATTTCCGCTCGGTGATACGGGCAGCGACGAATCGCTCGCCCCTTTGCTTTGCGCAGGGTTGATTGGCTGGCGTGCGCTGACGATCGCGGGAGATGGGAAGAAACTGGGTCTCTATGGTTTCGGCGCAGCCGCCCACATCTTGGCGCAGGTGGCGAAGTGGCAGGGCCGGTCGGTTTACGCCTTCACAAGGCCGGGAGACCAGGCGACGCAGGACTTCGCCCGCAAGCTCGGCGCCGTCTGGGCCGGTGGCTCCGACGAGGTGCCACCACAACTCCTGGATGCGGCCATCATCTTCGCGACAGTCGGCGATCTCGTGCCGCTGGCGCTGCAAGCCGTGCGCAAGGGAGGACGGGTGGTGTGTGCTGGAATCCACATGAGTGACTTGCCGAGCTTTCCCTACAGCATGCTGTGGGGAGAACGCCAGTTGCTGTCGGTGGCCAACCTCACCCGCCAGGATGGGCTGGACTTCCTGCGTCGGATTCCTGAGATGGACATCGTAACCAGGACGACTCGCTACCCTTTGCGGCGCGCCAACGAGGCCCTCGCCGACCTACGCGCGGGTCGATTCGAAGGTGCAGCCGTTCTGGTGCCCTGAACGCCCCGGCGGTCCGGCTCAGTCGGGGAGGGGCCCGCCGCCCATCTGGTCGCGCTTTTCGAATTGCTTGCGCGCGAGCGCGACCAGTTCATTCTCGGTCGGATGGTCCACGACGCTGTATCCGATGACGTGCTTGCCGGTCAGCGGTCGGTGCTTGTCGACGTAGTGCCTGAAGTCGGCCAGCCCCTTGTGCCCGCCGGTAACGAGCACCTCGGCAATACCTTCGAGCGCATCGCAAACCTCGCCGAAGAATTCGTGTTCGGATCGCACGCCGCTGGCGTGCTGCCGCGTGAAGTGCAGGTGCTGGTGGAGCGCATGCTTGACCACCTGTTCGGAGCTGAACTGCAGCACCTGTGCGGATTGATGGTCGACAAAGGCGACGGCGTGATAAAGGCTCATGTCAGTGCTTTCCGTTTTCGATGGGTTCGCAATTCAAGCATCACGCTACTTCGACTGCGGCCAGAGCACGCCTTGTTCGCCCACCGCCACCGGGCCGATGCCCTTGTAGACGAACTTCTGCAGCCGCTTGCCCTCGTAGGTTTCGGTGGTGTAGATATTGCCCTTCGAGTCGGTGGCGATGCTGTGCACGCCGAAAAATTGGCCGGGTTGCCTCCCACCGTCGCCGAAATTGGTCAACTCCTCGAGCGTTTCGCGCAACACGATGCGCACCTTTTCGTTCGTGCCGTCGGCGAGAAAGATGAATTTTTGCTGCGGATCCCTCGAAAACGCGATGTCCCACGTCGAGCCGGACCCCAGCGTGTTCTTCGCGAAGAACGCTTCCTTCACGAAAGTGCCGTCGGGGCGGAAGACCTGTATGCGGTCGGCCTGGCGGTCGCACACATACACCAGCCCATCGTTCGTGCGCTCAACGCAATGCACCGGATTGCGGAACTGCTGCGGCGGAGGTGCGCTGGGATCGTACTTGCCCAGATCCTTGTCGTCGGGCTTGTTGCCATACGCGCCCCAGTAGCGCTTCATCCTGCCCGTGTCGGCGTCGAGCACCGCGACACGCTTGTTGAGATAACCGTCGGCGACATACGCTTCGTTGGTCTTGGGATCCACCCAGATCTTGGCCGCGCGCCCGAAGTTTTCGACGTTGTTGCTACCTGCGTTCTGGCCGAAGTGGCCCACCTGCATCAGGAACTTGCCGTCCTTGGTGAACTTGAGAATCTGCGCGTCTTTGGTGCCATTGCCGCCGATCCAGACGTTGCCCTTGTAGTCGACGTGAATGCCATGATTCGATTCCGGCCACTCGTAGCCCGCTCCCGGACCACCCCACGAGCGAATCAGATTGCCGGCGGGATCGAACACCAGGACCGGCGGCGCGCCGGCGCAACATTCGCCGACCTTGAGGGTAAGTGCCTTCTCGTTGTCGTTGAGCGTGGCCGAGCTGCGATGGATGATCCACACGTTGTCCTGCTCGTCGACCCACACGCCAATGGCCGACCCCAGCAGCCAGTGATTCGGCAGCGGCTTGGGCCACAGCGGGTCGACCTCGAATTTCGGCGCGTCAACCGTGCGTCCCTGCGCATCGACCCGGCTCTGCAGTACCGCCTGGCCGATGCTCAAGGCAATGACCAGCGCCAGGATCGCGGTGCCGATGTAGAGTTGGCGTACCTTGCGCAGGGATTGCATGCTCCTCCTTTTTGCGCTCGTGGTCGCCGCAATGCAACGTCACGGCGTGCATGGCGCAATATTTGTCGATCGGCATGGTGCGCAAGGGCCAAAATTGCCTGCACCCTTCGCTCCGTACACTGATTCTACGCCGCGCCTTTCCCCTTGTCAGTTGCCCCGCGCAAGCCCTACTCTTGGCACGCCGAAGGTTCGAGCGACACCAGCTTCGGAACCTTCCGCGCTCGCCGCAGAACGGAAATCAGATCCTCCATGAACTTCAACGTTGTGCAGCGGTTTCAAACTGTTTGGCGAATGCCTTGCTGATCCGGCTCGCGGCGGCGGTTTGGCTGGCGTTTTCGTGCGTGGCCTTCGCGCACGATATTCCCAATGACGTCAGGGTTCAGGCCTTCATCAAGCCGGAAGGTCAACGGCTGCTGTTGCTCTTGCGCGTTCCGCTCGTGGCCATGAACGAGGTGGATTTTCCGCGACGCGGCCCGGGTTATCTCGATCTCGCGCACATCGATGCCGCGCTGCGCAACGCGGCCGCGCTGTGGGTCGCCGACAACGTGGCAATCTACGCGGACGGCTCGCAACTGCCGTACCCGCGCATCGCCGAGGTGCGTGTCTCGTTGCCGTCCGATCGATCTTTCGGCACCTGGACTGATGCTCTGGCGCACGTCACCGGCACGCGACTGGATGAGAATCTCGAACTCTACTGGAACCAGCAGCTCCTCGACATGCTGCTCGAGTACCCGATTGGCTCCGACCTCGCTTCGTTTGCAGTCGATCCGCGCTTCGCGCGTTTGGGATTGCGGGTACAGACCACCATCCGCTTCCTGCCCCCCGGTGGTGCCGAGCGCGCCTTTGAGCTGCACGGGGATTCTGGTCTCGTGCAGCTCGACCCGACCGGGTGGCAGGCGGCCCGGTCTTTCGTCGAACAGGGATTCCTGCACATCCTCGACGGACCCGACCACCTGCTGTTCCTGCTGTGTGTGGTGATTCCCTTCCGGCGGCTCGGCCCGCTGATCGTCATCGTTACATCGTTCACGGTGGCACACTCCGTCACGCTTTTCGCTTCCGCGTTCGGCTATGCGCCGTCAGCGCTCTGGTTCCCACCTCTGGTAGAGACGTTGATCGCGATGTCCATCGTCTACATGGCCCTCGAGAACATCGTCGGCACCAACATCGAACGGCGCTGGATGTTGACCTTCGCGTTCGGGCTGGTGCACGGATTCGGGTTCTCGTTCGCGTTGCGCGAGACGCTGCAGTTCGCCGGCTCGCACCTCCTCACGGCACTGCTCGCCTTCAACATAGGCGTGGAGCTTGGGCAGCTGCTTGTGATTTGCCTGTTGGTCCCGGCACTGCGCCTTTTGTTCCGTTTCGTCCCGGAGCGCATAGGCACGATCATTCTGTCTGCGCTCATCGCGCATACCGCGTGGCACTGGATGACCGAACGCGGTGAGGTTCTGCTGCGGTTTCCACGACCGGTGCTCGATGCCACGTTTTTCGTTGACACGATGCGCTGGTTGATCGCACTTCTGATGCTGGCGGGGGTGGTCTGGATTGCGAACGGCGCGTTGCGCCGCGTAGGATGGCTGACCAGGGCTGGCGCGCCCTCGCGCGACGGTTAGGACATTCACTGCCGCTGATCGTCCGCGGCAAATGAATGCGTTTGACGCGACTTTGGATCTCTAAACGGAGGTGGAAAATGGCTCAAGACCAAACCGGGCCCAGCGGCCCCGATCTGGCGCAGGGCATTGCGTTCAGTGAGCTCGCGGCCGTCGGCAAGCTGGTCGGTCACGTCGGCGACGAGGAAGTGCTCCTGGTGTGCCGCGGGACCGAGGTATTCGCCGTGGGCGCCCATTGCACCCATTACCACGCTCCCCTCGTCGACGGATTAGTGGTCGGCGATACCGTGCGCTGTCCATGGCACCATGCCTGCTTCGACCTGCGCACGGGCGATGCCACGCGGGCGCCCGCCTTTAGTCCTATTGACTGCTGGTCAGTCGAGCAGCACGACGGCAAGATTTTCGTGCGCGAAAAGCGCGACACGGCAGCGCCGGCTCCGCGCAGCAGGCCATCCCGAAATGGTCCTGAGAAGATCGTGATCGTCGGGGGCGGTGCAGCTGGTTTTGCCGCGGCCGAGAAGCTGCGGCGTGAGCAATATCAAGGCAGCATCGTCATGTTGAGCAGCGATGATTCTGCTCCGGTTGACCGGCCGAATTTGTCCAAGGATTACCTTGCCGGCAGTGCGCCAGAGGATTGGGTCCCGCTGCGTCCGGAGAGCTTTTATTCCGAAAACGGCATCGACCTGAGACTCAAGGCGAACGTCACCGGCATCGACGCGAGGTCGCACGAGGTCGCACTCGCTGATGGCAGCAAGGTGCCTTACGACCGGCTGCTGCTCGCAGTTGGCGCCGAGCCAGTACAACTGTCGCTCCCAGGCGCCGACGAGCAGCACTTTTTACACTGCGCTCGCTTGGCGATTGCCGGGCCATCATCGAGCGTGCAAAGACGGCGCGCCGTGTGGTTGTGCTGGGGGCGAGCTTTATCGGGCTGGAGGTCGCTGCCGCCTTACGCGCTCGTAACCTTGAAGTCCATGTGGTAGCCCCGGAAAAACGGCCGATGGAGCGCGTACTCGGTCCGCAGATGGGCGACTTTATTCGTTCACTTCACGAGGAGCACGGTGTCGTTTTCCACCTCGAGGACACAGCGATCGCCCTCGAGGGTAAGCAGGTGAAACTCAAAGGCGGCGGCACGATCGAGGCGGATCTCGTGGTCGCCGGTATCGGCGTGCGGCCTCGGATCCAGATCGCCGAGAGGGCCGGGCTGGCCGTTGATCGCGGCGTCAGCGTGAATGCCTATCTCGAAACAAGTGTGCCGGAAATCTACGCGGCCGGAGACATTGCACGCTGGCCCGATCCATACAGTGGCGAGTCCATCCGCGTCGAGCATTGGGTCGTTGCGCAACGCCAGGGGCAAGCTGCGGCAGTCAACATGCTCGGTAACCGCAACAAGTTTACCGACGTTCCTTTTTTCTGGAGCCAGCACTACGACGTTCAGATCAACTATGTCGGCCACGCCGAGAAATGGGACGAAATCTCCGTCGAAGGGAGCATCCAGGACAAAGACTGCCTGCTGCGCTTCAACCGCGATCGGCGTACGCTCGCCGTCGCCTCGATCTCCCGTGACGTCGAAAGCCTCCAAGCCGAACTGGACATGGAGCGCGATATGGCACGCTAGAGATTATCCCGGCGTTTCCGGACGCGCTCAGCAGCCTTCGCGCGCGCCAAGCTTGCGCACGATGGTCTCCAGCGGGCACCAGCGGGTGAGGGCGCTTTGCATCAGGTTGGCTCCGACGAACGCCGTGAATGCGAGCCACCACTGGCTGACGAATAGTGGACTTCCTGGGATGCCCAGCGCGAGGGACAGCAGGACGAAAGTTCCGGCGACCAGACGCACGATTTGCCATGAGGTCATGCTCAACTCCTATTTGCAGGCCATGAAATTGACTGCCTGGACATGCAGGTCGCGCGCCACCTTGGCCTCTGCCGTGGTGTCCCGAAAGCAGTCGAAGCGTTCCGTGATCTGCGGATCGCGTAACCGCGATGCGAGCGCCAGCTCCGCGAGTTCGGACTCAGGCAGCGCACCGGCGATGCACGCCGCCCACAGGTCGGGGCTGTTGCGCACCTCGAACTTCAGCTCGCGCTGAACTACGACGTCGGCGAGATACAGTCGGCCACCCGGACGCAGCACGCGATGTATTTCAGCGAACACGCGCGACTTGTCGGGCGCGAGGTTGACGACGCCGTTCGAAATCACGACGTCGACGCTCTCGTCGTCCACCGGCAATTGTTCGAAGAATCCGGCGCGGATGGTGACGATCCCACCCAGGCCGGCTACGGAAGCTGCGTGGGTCGCGACATGTCGCATGGTGGGCGTCATGTCGACGCCGATGGCGTGACCGCGCGGCCCGACGCGGCGAGCAGCCAGCAGCAGGTCCATGCCTGCACCGCAGGCGTGGTCAAGGACGGTCTCGCCCGGATGGATCGGCCCGATGCGCAGTGGATTGCCGACGCCGGCAAAGCGCGCAGTGCACGCGTCGGGCAACAGGGCGAGCTCTTCGGCGTCATATTGAAGGTACTCGACCGCATAGCGTGGGCCGCGGTGAAAGTGAAAATCGCCGCCGGGATCGCGCGCAACGCGGTCGTAGGTCGCGAGTACTTGCGCGCGCAGCCCGGCAACGTCGAATCCGATGGGACATGTTGCGGCCATGATTGGAGCTCCTGTTTTATCGGCGGTCTGGTCATGCCATGATCAGGGCGAGCGCCGCGCCGATTCGCTCCCCTTGCGCTGGCGTGATCATCCCGTTCAGCAATTCGCCAAAGTGGGGAATCTGCACGCCCGACAGGATGTACTGCCAGCGATACGCGGCAAGAACGGTGGCCTTGACGGCTTCGACCTCGGTCGCCTGCATGGGCCGGCCGCAGATTTCGACGAAGTAGTGCGTATCGGCCGCGGACTGGACCTGCAGGATTCCGTCGACGGCACCCACCAGCGCTATCAGGTCGTCCACCGCCGCATCGCGTGCCTCGGGCGTGAGCTTCGCGTTCTCGCGCACCCATTCCAACTCGTCCAGGATCGCGTGCTGCGATTCCTCTTTCCAGTGGAACAGGAACACGTCCTTGAACAGCGGAGACAGTTCGCTGTCCGGCTCGATGCTGGCCCGGTAGTGCGCCTGCGTGAACAACTCGATGAGGCAAGTCAGCGCCAGCACCGACCAGGTCGATTTGCTCAGCACCACCGACGCGACGTCGTTCGGCCGCGGCACGAGCGCATAGCCCGGCGGCATCCCGGCGCCGATCAGGGTCTCGATCCGGCGAAACAACTCCTGGTGCTTGAGTTCTTCGTCGGTGAAGCGAACCAGTGCCTCGAGCGCGATCTGGTCACCGAGCGCATAGTCACGACTCAACTCGAGGATCTTGGCACTTATGTAGCGCTCGATCAGGCCGAAGATGTTGGCGTACGAGCGCCCCTGGATCTGCGACAGCAGGCGCCGCTCGTCTGTGCCGAGGAACGGTACCCGGTCAACGAACGACAGGCCGTCAGGCAGGAATTTCTTGGTGAAGTCGAATTCGCGATGGCGAATCACATCGCGATCGATATCCCACCGGATGCGCTTCGACACTTCGATGCATTTGGCGTAGCGCGCGGTATCGACTTGGGGTTGGTTTTCCATGATTCATCCTCCGGGTTGGTTGTCCTTTCGGCACGGTGCTAGTATTCCCGCAGTCGCTTCGATATTGAATGACCAGGCCTCCAGCTTTCTTGCGCGCAACGCCGCGATTGCACAAACACGACGATGGATGCTCTCTCCGACGTATTGCGCATCGTCCAGCTGACCGGTGCGGTCTATCTCGACGGCGCGCTTTCGGCGCCCTGGTGCATCAACGTCCCCGCGGATTCGGCGCTCTGCTCGGCATACCTGCCGCCATCGGAGCGTGTAATCTCGTTCCATCTGATAACTGAAGGAACATGCTGGGCGATGCTGCCGCACGATCCTGGCGGCGCGTTGCAGGTGGATGCAGGCGAGGTCATCGTCGTGCCGCAAGGCGAAACCCACCTGCTCGGCAGTGCCACCGACTTGTCGCCGGAGTTCATGGGGCCGCTATTGACGGAGCAAGTGGAGACGAGGCCGGGTGAAGTCATGACGCTGGCCTACGGTGGCGGCGGGGCGGTGACGCGAATGGTCTGCGGCTTTCTCACCGCGCAGGAAATCTGGAGGAATCCTTTGCTTTCCGCGCTGCCACGACTGTTCAAGGTCGGCATGCGCGGATCGAGCGCGTCATGGCTCGAATCGTCGCTGCGCTTCGCGACCGAGGAGGCCGCCTCCGCGCACGCGGGCCGCGCCACGGTGCTGGCCAAACTGGCGGAGCTGATGTTCGTCGAGGCGGTGCGACGCTATGTCGATACGATGCCCGACGATCGCAAGGGGTGGCTCGCGGGATTGCGCGATCGCTTCGTTGCGCGCGCGCTCACGCTGATGCATGCGCGTCCGGCGCACCCGTGGACCGTCGAAGACCTCGCCCACCGGGTCGGCATGTCGCGTTCCGGGCTCGCGCAGCGATTCACCGATCTGCTCGGCGTCCCGCCAATGCAATACCTGGCGCAATGGCGCTTGCAGCTAGCCGCGCAGCAACTTCGCCTTGGCGACCGATCCCTCGCGTCGGTCGCGGAGGACGTCGGTTACGAATCCGAAGCCGCTTTCAATCGCGCCTTCAAGCGCGAGTTCGGTGTGCCGCCGGCCACATGGCGCAGGAACGCCGGCCGTCCCGCGAGTGGCGAAAAGCAACACGAGAGCGGCGCCGCATCGGGCAGTGCGGCGTCGGATTGACAAGCATCGCATTTGCCCATGCCCACAGCCTTCAATTTTTCCGCATCGCCCTTTGACAGTCTCAGCTCCGATGAGCAAAGACTCGTGCGCGACAGCGTGGACATCGCGTACTTTCGAACTGGCGAAACGATCCTGGACGTCGGCATCCAGCCAACCCACCTCTTCGTCATCATCAAGGGCCTCGTCCATCAGTGCGAGGGCAGCGAGGTCATCAATACCTACGGCATCGACGACTGCTTCGACGGTCGGGGATTGGTGGCTGAAAAGGTCACCAGTCGATTCGTGGCGGCAGAGGAGGTCGTGGCGTATCAGTTGGCGAAGAAGGCCGTCAGCGAACTGATTGCGAGCAACGCGACATTCGGCGCGATGCTTTTCGCCGACCTCTCAAACAAGCTGAGCGCGATTGCGCAAAGGAAAAATCAGCACGAACTGCAATCATTGTCCATGGCCAGGGTCGATGAGACGTTCGTGCGGCCACCGCATTTTGTGGATGCAGACACCGACATCGTTGCAGTGGTCAAGTTATTCCAGAAGGAGCGCACCACCACGGTCCTGGTTCGTGACTCGACGTGCAATCCGCCGCGCCTGGGGATTTTTACTCACACGGGGCTGCAAAGGGCAATCCTGAGCGGCGCGCCGCTGGACAAATTGCCGGTTCGCGAGCTGACCAATTTTTCCTTGATTTCAGTGCGGCCATCCGATCACCTTGGCGACGCGCTCGCGGTCATGATCCAAAAGCGGGTGCATCGCGTGGTCGTGGCCGATTGCGAAAGCGATCGAATCGTCGACAGCCAACAGATCGTCGGCGTTCTGGAGGCATTGGACCTGTTCAGCTTTCTGTCGAATCATTCGTACCTGATCAGCATCCAGATCATCGAATCCAACGACCTCGCCGGGCTCGCGCAAGCGGCCAAACATATCAATCGCCTGATCGGGCTTCTGCATCAAGGAGGAACCAAGGTCAGCCTGATTGCAACACTCGTCCAGGAACTCAATGCCAGGCTGTTCGAACGTACCCTGCAGCTGATCGCGCCGCCCGACCTGGTTGCCAACAGCTGTCTTTTCGTGATGGGCAGCGAAGGGCGAGGCGAGCAGCTGCTCAAGACCGACCAGGACAATGGACTGATCCTTCGCGACGGCTACACACCTCCGGCGGATCTGGCGCAGATCTGCGATCGCTTTTCGGCGGCACTGCGCGACTTTGGCTATCCCGACTGCCCCGGCAACATCATGGTCAGCAACCCGGTATGGCGGCAGACCGCAAGCGATTTCGCGCACATGGCGCGGCAGTGGTTGGTCATGCCCACGCCGGACGGACTGATGTCGCTCGCCATCTTTCTCGACGCCCACGCCGTGAGCGGTGACGCAAATCTGCTCGAAGGTGTGCGACAAAGCGTTTTCAGCGTCGTCACCGACAACGATGCCGTGCTTGCGCGCTTTGCCTCGGCAATCAGCTCGTTTCCGGAAAGCGGCGGATGGTGGAACCGCCTGCTGTTGCGAGGAGATGCGAATGAGGATTCGCTGGATCTCAAGAAGGCTGGCATCTTTCCATTGGTGCATGGTGTTCGTTGCATGGCGCTCGAACAGCGCCTGGGCGAGCTTGGCACCGCAGCGCGTATCGAAAGACTCGTGACGGCAGGCAAGCTGACTGCCGCCATGGGTGGGGATCTGATCGAGAGTCTGCATTTCTTCATGGGCCTGAAGCTCAAGGTCGGACTGGCCGAGCTCGCGATGAACCGGCCTGTCTCAGGGGGAATCCAGGTCTCGAAACTGAGCAGCCTCGACCGGGACCTGCTGAAGGACACGCTGGGCGTGGTCAAACGCTTCAAGCTGCTGCTCGGTCAGCGTTTTCATCTCGACATGGTCTCCTGAGGCAGGTCGTGTCCCCCGTCGCCTGGTACAAGTACTTGAAAAGGGAATGGCTGCTCTATCACCTCGGCGATACGCGCTTTCGCTTCATGTGGGACGCGCCACCGGACAACGAATGGGTGGCGCTGGACTGCGAAACGACGGGACTGAATGTTCGCACCGATGAGATCATTTCGATCGCCGCGGTTCGCATCGTCGGCAACCGGGTCATGACCAGCGATCGGATCGAGTTGCTGGTACGCCCGGAACGGCGCGTGTCAGCCGCAAGCGTGCGCGTCCACCAGCTGCGCGAGCAGGACGTCGCGGGTGGGATGGCGCCGGAAGCGGCATTGATCCAGCTGATGTACTTCATCGGCAGCCGTCCGCTCGTCGGCTACTACCTCGAGTTCGATCTCGCCATGATCGACCGGGCACTGTTCCCGCTGTTGGGCATGGGCTTGCCGCAGGCCAGGAACGAAGTGTCGGCCATGTACTATGACTACAAGTTCCGGCAACTCGCTGCGCACCAGCAGGATCGATCCATCGACCTGCGTTTCGCCACATTGATGAACGATCTCGGGCTGCCGCTGCGCGAGGCCCACGATGCGCTCAACGACGCGGTCATGGCCGCGCTCGCGTTCATCAAGCTGCGGGACCTCCTGGCTGCTGCGTAGCCGGCTTCAGTGCCCGGACGCTCCTGACGCTCCGAATCCGGTCTCGGAACGCACCTGCTGGGCCTTGAATGCGGCGCGCTCGATCGCCGCCTGCGGGCTGCGGTCGAGTATCGAGAACAGCCAGATGCCGACAAAACCGATGGTCATCGAGAACAGGGCTGGCGAAGAGTAGGGAAACAACGCGGAGCCCGGCGGATTTCCGAGCGTCGCTTCCCAGACCGAAGGCGAGACGACGGTAAGGACGACCGAAGAAATCAGCCCCAGGAATCCACCGATGACCGCGCCTCGGGTCGTGCAGTTCTTCCACAGTACCGACATGAACAGCACCGGAAAGTTGGCCGATGCCGCAATCGCGAACGCCAGCGCCACCATGAACGCGATGTTCTGCTTTTCGAACGCGATACCCAGCGCGACCGCGACTACTCCCAATGCTACGGTCGTCAGTCGTGACACCCTGAGTTCCGAGGCACTGTCGGCTTTGCCCTTCTTGAACACGGTTGCATACAGGTCGTGCGAAACCGCCGATGCACCCGAGAGCGTGAGACCCGCGACCACCGCCAGAATCGTGGCAAACGCCACCGCCGAAATAAAGCCGAAGAAGATGTTTCCACCCACCGCCTTGGCCACCAATACCGCGGCCATGTTGGCGGAACCGCCGCCGCCCTTGATCACGCCGGTCGCGGTATTGGCGAATTCCGGATTGGTCAGGACCAAGGCGATGGCGCCGAAGCCGATGATGAAAATGAGAACGTAGAAGTAGCCGATCCATGTCGTTGCCCAGAGCACGGATTTGCGCGCCTGTTTGGCGTCGGGGACGGTGAAAAAGCGCATCAGGATATGTGGCAAGCCGGCGGTTCCAAACATCAGTGCCATGCCGAACGAAATGGCCGAAATCGGATCCTTGATAAAGCCGCCTGGACCCATGATGGCGAGGCCGATCTTCGCCGCGTCGGTAGGCGATTTGCCGCTGTTCGCCGCGATCTGCGTCTTGACTTCGACGCCTTTCGCGAACAGTGCTTCGGGGCTGAAGCCGTACTGGGCCAGGACCATGAACGCCATGAACGTCACACCCGCCAGCAGCATGCAGGCCTTGATGATCTGCACCCACGTCGTCGCGGTCATGCCGCCGAAGAGCACGTACACCATCATCAGGGCGCCGACGATTACGACGGCAATCCAGTAGTCCAGACCAAACAGCAATTTGATCAGCGCTCCGGCGCCCACCATCTGGGCGATCAGGTAGAACGCGACGACGACCAGTGTTCCCGACGCGGCGAACACGCGGATGGGTGTCTGCTGGAAGCGATACCCGGCGACGTCGGCAAACGTGAATTTGCCCAGATTGCGCAGGCGTTCCGCCATCAGGAACGTAATCACCGGCCAGCCGACCAGAAAGCCGATGGAGTAGATCAGGCCGTCATATCCGGTTGCCATCACGGCGGCAGAGATTCCGAGAAACGATGCGGCGGACATGTAGTCGCCGGCGATTGCCAATCCGTTCTGGAAGCCGGTGATGCCTCCGCCCGCGGTATAGAAATCGGCTGCCGACTTGGTCCTGGCGGCCGCCCATTTGGTAATGAACAGGGTGCCGATCACGAACACGGCGAACATGCTGATGGCGACCCAGTTCGTCGCCTGCTTGTCCACCTGGCCCAGGTCTCCGCCCGCGGCAAGAGCCGCACCTGCGATCAGCAGTGCTGAAACCCCCATAAACGCCTTTGAGGCAAGGCTCATTTGGAGGCCTCTTTGAGAATTTCCGCGGTCAGATCGTCGTACTCGCTATTGGCGCGACGCACATAAATACCCGTGATCACGATCGTGAAGATGATCACGCCCATCCCGATCGGGATGCCGAGCGTGGTCACGCCGTTGCCAATGGGCTGGGCAAGGAACGGCTTGTTGAACGCGATCAGCGCGATGTAGCCGAAGTACACCACCAGCATCAGGATGCTGAGGGTCCACCCGAACGCATTCCGCTTGCGCCGCAGCTCGTGATACTTGGGATTGGCCTCAATTTTGGCGACGATCGAGTCACTCATGAGTTTCTCCTCCGTGTTGGGGGTGAGCTGCAACTCGCGACTCTGCATGACGTCGCGCTATTGACCAGGCGTGCGGTGAGTCGATTCAGAATAGCGCTGCCTCAGCGTGTCGAGATCGAACCATAAATGCGGGTTGGCAAGTAAATCATGTGCGTGCCCCCGACTTCTTGATGTGCGTCAAGTGAGGCCGACAAGTCAATACAGTCGGATCGCCTTGTCGAAGTGCCAGGTTCGGCGAACCATGATCACATCGAACTGCCCGGCGAGGCCGGGCGGAAACGCCGGATAGGGCCGCTGGCTTTCCACGATGCGCCGTATCGCTTCGTCGATGGCCGCGACGCCGCTGGATTGAACGAAGGTCACCGACTCCACCGAGCCATCGCTGCGAATGCCCACCGTCACGAGGGGATCGGTATGTGGCCGCTTCGCTACTTCGCGGACCATTTCGAAGGCCGTGTTCAGCTCGATCTTCCGGCTCCAGGCTTCAACGTAGCGGATGAGTTCCTCGTTGGGGTCGGTGCGACCATAGAGCCAGTATCGACGTGCGCCACTCGACAAGGGTAACTGTGGCGCTGCAGTCTTGGCAGCTTCACGCTGGGCGGCCTCCTCATCCAATTGCCGTCCTATCGCCCGGCGCGCGGCTTCCAGTCGTTCGGCCGCCTCTTGCGCGGCAGCTAGCTTTGCGGCCTCGATCTTTGCGGCCGCCTCTTGCGCAGCTGCGAGCTTCGCGGCCTCGATCTTCGCGGCTTCAAACGTCGCGGCTTCGACCTTGGCGGCTTCGACCTTCGCGGCTTCGACCTTGGCGGCTTCGACCTTCGCGGCCTCGACCTTCGCGGCTTCGACCTTCGCGGCTTCGACCTTGGCGGCCTCGACCTTCGCGGCTTCGACCTTGGCGGCTTCGACCTTCGCGGCTTCGACTTTCGCGGCTTCGACCTTCGCGGCTTCGACCTTCGCGGCTTCGACCTTCGCGGCTTCGACCTTCGCGGCTTCGACCTTCGCGGCCTCGACCTTTGCGGCCTCGACTTTCGCGGCTTCGACCTTCGCGGCTTCGACCTTCGCGGCTTCGACCTTCGCAGCATCGAGCTTTGCAGCGTCAACTTGTGCGGCTTCGCGCTTTGCGGCCTCCTGCTGCTCGGCCTCCAGCCGATTGGCCTCGAGTCGTGCGGCGTCCTGACGCTCAGCCTCCAGCCGCGCTTTTTCAGCACGCGCCGCTTCCTGACGGTCGGCGTCCTGCCGCGCGGTCTCCAGCTGCTCCGCCTGCCGCTGTGCTTCGCGCTTGGAGGCATCGAGTCTGGCAAGCTCAACGGCTCGCTCCAACACTTCCTGGTCGATACGCGCCCGTGCCGCGTCGGCCGCTTCCTGTTGCGCGGCTGCCGCGGCCTCCGACTTGGAGGTGCCGGGCGCTGCCGCGATGATGGGCGCTGGTATCTCAGGCGTTGTGGGCACCGACCACGTGGCCTCGTCGCTCCGCTCCAAGGCGATCACGGCCGGCGCAGGACTCGGCGCAGGCGCCGTGTCGCCGGGCCGATCGGAATGCATTGGCATCTGCGCAGGGGGCGCAGCGCTCGCAGTACTGGGATTGGCCGCTGCACCTGGATTGGCTTCCGGCACAATCGCGGGCGCAGTCTGCAGCGGCGTGCTGGACACCGATCGCGTGGGCGCCGGCCCATTCGCAACAGGCTGCTCGACCCTTGCTTGCTGCAACGGCTCCGCGAGCGGCGCGACCGACGGCTCGGCAGATATGGCCTGCGCCGGAACGACCACCAGGCGCAGATCCGGAGCCTCGAATTGTCGATCCAGCCAGGGCAAGCGGAAGCCCGGTAGCCAAAGTCCCTGGCCACCGAAGGTCAGGCTCAGCAGCCACGCGTGGATCAGCAGCGAGATCAGCAGCGCAAGCGTCAGCGGCCTGTATTCAGGGCTCATGCGTTGGCATTCGGCACGTCGCTGCAACCTGTGGACATTGCACACCCGTCAGACCCGGGCGTCGATTCTCACATATCCAATCAAGCCGTCAACGCGGAGGCTGCGATTGCGTACTGAATCCGGCGAGCGTTGTTCGGATCACCGCTGCGACGTAGACTCGACCCCCGGGCGCGCACTCGTCGCGCCCATCGATCAGTTGACAGGAGGACGTATGGCCTACGCGATCGTGCATCACTTCCCGGAGGGTTCCAAGGAGCAGTACGAGGCAGTGCTCGCAGCGGTGCATCCGGCGCGAAATGTTCTACCCAAGGGTCAGATCTTCCACGCTGCGGGGCCGGCCGCCTCGGGCTGGACGATCGTGGCGGTCCACGAGTCCAAGGAGAGCTGGGAGCGCTTCCGCGACGGGACGCTGCGGCCCGCGTTTGCCAAGGGCATCAAGGGTGGCTTCACGTCCCCGCCCCAGGAATCGGCGTTCGAGGTCCATAACCTGCAAAAGTAATCATGCAGGCGAACGTGTCCGGGCGACGGCCGTGCGTCGCCCGGCGACGCGATCGCTCGCGCCGGCGCGCTTAACGGGTTGTCACTGGCTTGCCGTAGGGATTGCCCGTCGGGTACGGATCCTGGAGGGCGATGTTGCCGGTCTCCAGCAGGGACTTCAGGTTGGAGACGACCTTTGGCCAGCCGCCGGACACCGCCGCGATGAATTGCGATGGGTCGCGTTCGATGGTGTGGGTGATGGAGAGCTTGACCGCCGACCCGCTGGGTTCGAGTTCCATCGTGCATAGCGAGTCGCCTTCGGCCTTGAGCTCGGGCTTGTTCTGGTGCTGCCAGCGGATGACCAAGCGCCGTGGGGGATCGGCCTCGACAATCTCGCCGGAGTCATAGAGCTGACCGTCGCCGGACACCAACTTCCACGACGATCCTGCGGTCCACTGGCATTCGCAGTGCATGCCAAACCAGTACTGCTGTATGAATTTCGCGTCGGTCAGCGCCGACCAAAGCTTCTCCGGCGTGGTGCGGATGTAGCTCACGTAGACATAGGTCGATCTAGCCATTGGTTTTCTCCAGTCGTCGTTTCAGGTCCGCCAGCGCCTTCAGGCGCGGCTTTTCGAACTTCGCTATCCAGCGCTCGTAGATCTCCTGCAGTGGTACCGGATTGAGGAAGTGCAGCTTCTCGCGGCCGCGTCGCACTGTAGTGACCAGGTTTGCCGCCTCCAGCAGGTCCAGGTGCTGCGTCACGCCCTGCCGACTCATGTCCACGTGCTCGCACAATTCATTGAGGGTGCGACCGTCGTGCGCGTGAAGCAGATCCAGCAACTTTCGCCGATGGCGATCGGCAAGAGCCTTGAACAGCAGATCGGTGTCAGGAGGGCGCTCGGCCATCGATGGCTACAGGCAAGTAATCACTTGCATGAATGATAGGCAAGTAAAGACTTGCATGTCAAGTGCCCTATTTGAGACTCCGGGATTGCGCCAATGCGGGAGTCGGGTGCTGCGTCCCAGCGCGGCCCTGATCCGCACCTGGCCACCCGATGGGCGTTAAGCGAACAGCGTTTGCCTCACCCGGCGTGCACCTCGTCGGTCCACACCTTGAAGCTCGTCAACGTGTTGGGCCCGAACGTGCTGCTGATCGCGACGTCGGATGCGTCGCGGCCGCGCGCAATCAGCACGCGCCCGATGCGCGGCGTGTTGTTGCGGGCGTCAAACGTGTACCAGTGGCCGTCGAGGAACGCCTCGAACCACGCTGCGAAATCCATCGGGCCATACGGCGGCGGCATGCCGATGTCGCCGAGGTAGCCGGTGCAATAGCGCGCCGGGATGTTCATGCAACGGCAGAAGGCAACGGCAAGATGCGTGTAGTCGCGACAGACTCCCGTTTTGTCGTAGTAGGCTTCGAGGGCACTGCGCGTCATGCGCGCATGCTCGTAGCCAAAAACGATGTGCCGATGGACATAGTCGCAGATCGCTTGCACGCGGTTCCATCCGGTCGGCGCATTGCCGAAGAGATTCCAGGCAATCTCGGAAAGTCGATCGGTTTCGCAGTATCGGCTTCCCAGCAGGAACAGCAACGCTTCCTCGGGCAGGTCCTGCACGGCAAGTTGCCGCGCCTCGGCGACGATTGCATCGGGTAGCTCCCGAATCGTTGACGAGCGCGTTGGCAGAGACGCGCGTGCGTCCTTTGGGCGCAACGATGCGGGTGCACCAGTTGCCGAAGCTGTCGCGATAGGCGGTCGATCGGTACCGGCGGGTCGAACACCAGATCGTCGCGGCCGACAAGATCGGACACGCGCGTAAAGTGGACGTTCAGGTTGAATATCATGGGTGTCGGCTGCGGGCAGTCATAGGTCATTTCGAAGCCAGCGCGTATCTGCATCATGGTTCCTTCGCCATAGTGGCAAGCCCCCTTAAGGATGAATCAATCGCCCAGCAGTTCGGCCAGCGGGTGCAACGGCTCGACATGCTGCGACACGACCTTGACGATGACGATGATGGGAATGCTGAGCAGCATTCCCCAGACACCCCACAGCCAGCCCCAGAACAACAGCGAAATGAATACCGCTGCCGAATTCATGTTGGCGATTCGTCCGGTCATCCACGTTGTCACGAACGTGCCGACGAGTGTAGCGATCGCCAGCGATGCGCCGGCAACCAGCAGCGCCATGCCGAACGATTCGAACTGCATGAATGCAGCCATTCCCGTTGCAATGGCGGTCACGGCGGGACCCAGGTAAGGAACGATATGCAGCAATCCCGCAGCCGCAGCCCAGGCGCCCGCGTTTTCGAGGCCCGACCAGTAAAAGGCAATCCAGGCGAGGAGGCCAACGAGCAGGTTCGTCGTCAGCAGCATCAACATGTATTTCTGGATCGACCCGTTGATGTCGTCGAGAATGTGGACGGTGATCTTTCGTTTCGACAGCGATGGCCCCGTCAGCCGAACCAGCTTTCGTTTGAACGTATCGCCACCGAGCAGTAGAAAAAAGATCAGAAAGACGACCATCGCCGCCTGGCCCATGGCTCCCAGAGCGCCCATCGAACTCTCCAGGAGGAAGTTACTGAGCTTGAATGTGGGCCGGTCCACAATGACGTGGGTGGCAGGCTGACGCGGAGCCACGGAGCCTCCGGTCGCCTGAGTCGTCGCCTTTTCCACTTCAGTCGCCGCGCTTTGCATTTTCTGGATGTTGCCGGACTGTCCGATCTGCATGCGCGCCAGCCCGGTGGCGAACTTGTTCGCCGCCACGGGTAGCTGCTCGATGATGGTCTGCATCTGCCCGCGCAACGAATATGTGCCAAGAACGAGTGCGCCGATTACGCTTGCCATCACGACGACCGTGCCAATCACCCGCGGGACCCGGATCGCTTCAAGCCACGTGACGAGCGGATTCAGCGTGTAGGTAACGATGATCCCGAGCATCAACGGGACGAGAAAACTCTGCGCCCAGGACAAGGTGTAGACCGCCGCGAGCGCCGCCAGGACCCCAAGCGCCAGACCGCGCGCGTCGACCGACATTCGAGATGCAGGCAGTGTGACGGGCGACGTTTCTACGACGGGCACCGTTTGATCGACAGTAGGCACGGTATCAGCTGCACCGAGCGCGGCCATGCCATTTCCTTTGCAATGAATCACCGCCATCGATGCGCGGAACTACCTTATAGGCGCCCCATGACGAACAAGACGATCAGAACGATCAATATGATTCCGACAATTCCACTGGGGCCATAGCCCCAGCTGCGAGCGTGTGGCCAAGTGGGAAGCACACCGATCAGAATCAGGATCAGGACAATCAGCAGGATGGTGCCAATACTCATGACTTGCTCCTTTGTTCGCCGCCGTCCCTGCGAGGACGCCGGCACCTATTCGTCGGAGTAAACGTGCAGTCCCGTCGCCAAAGGCGGGGGTACAACAGCACGACAATATCGGTGGCGGCGAGCCTCGTCTGTGCGCTCGCGCACACATCCTGGATCGGCGCGTCGGGGCTATGCGCTACCAGTTAGGCAATGAGCGTCAGAGGCAACAGGATTCCTGGTTGCCCGCTCGTTAAGGCGACGCCAAGGTTGTCGCTCTGCGAAGCACGCCCCGGAAAGGATGTGCGATACCGCACATTGGACCGGCCGATGATCTAGACTACGCGCATGGCAACCGGCAACACAGGGCGCGGCGTCGAGAAGGCGAGAGCATTGCGCAGCAAGGGGAATGGGTCGCGTGCGGCCATGATCGCGTCCCCCAGTCCCCACCAGAATCACCTGCTCGACGCGCTGCCGGCCAGTGATTTCGAACGGCTCGCGCCGCACCTGGAGCTCGTCCCGATGAAACTCGGCGATGTCCTCTATGAATCCGGAGCAAAGTTGCGCTACGTCTACTTTCCAACGACGTCCATCGTATCCCTGTTGTATGTCATGGAGGATGGAGCATCCGCAGAAATTGCCATTGTCGGAAACGAAGGCATCCTCGGCATATCCCTGTTCATGGGCGGCGAATCGACTCCGAGTCGTGCGGTTGTCCAAAGCGCTGGGCATGCCTTCCGGCTCAAGGCGCAAATGCTCAAGGACGAATTCGGACGGTTTGGTCCGACGATGCGCCTACTGCTGCGGTATACACAGGCACTGATCACCCAGATGGCGCAGACCGCGGTCTGCAATCGGCATCATTCGGTCGATCAGCAATTGTGCCGATGGCTGTTGCTGAGCCTCGACCGCCTGCAATCGAACGAACTCTCGATGACGCAGGAATTGATTGCCAACATGCTGGGCGTACGCCGCGAAGGCGTCACCGAGGCTGCGGGAAAGTTGCAGGAAGTAGGCCTGATTCAGTATCGCCGCGGCAGGATTACGGTGCTCGATCGGCCCGGGCTGGAAGGGCGCGCCTGCGAGTGTTATCAGGTCGTCAAGTCGGAATTCGATCGTCTCCTCCCCTACGCCGTAGCGTAGGTCTCCTGTCGAATTCTCTCGGCGCTGCGATTGCGGGCGCGCACTGTGTGCGGTAGCGCGCAGACCGATCAATCAGCTGGCTATACCCTCGGCGCTATCGTCGAGGAGAATACCGTTGCCACCGATTCATCGTGCCCCCGTCGTTAATCATCTTCTCGCGTCACTGCCGAACAGTGATCGGCGCCGAGTGTTGGCGGAGTGCGAAACCGTCGAGCAGGTATTCGCCGAGGTGCTCTACACGCCAAGGGAGCGGCTTAGCCACGTCTACTTTCCCCTCACCAGTTTCATTTCGATGATCATGCCGATCGACGCGACGGCGTCGCTCGAAGTCGGTTTGATTGGCAACGAAGGCATGTTCGGGATTCCACTCGTGCTCGGTGTGGACGTGTCGCCGGTGCGCGCAGTCGTGCAGGGAGCAGGATCCGCGCTGCGAATTCACTCCGTGCCGTTCATCCGTGAACTCAAGCGCAGCCCATCGCTACAGCGCGAAATCGACCGCTATGTCTTCGTCCACATCAGCCAGCTTGCTCAGACCGCGGCCTGCACCCGTTTTCATGTGGTCGAGGCGAGATTGGCGCGGTGGCTGCTGATGACGCAGGATCGGGCGCACGCGGACACCTTTCACATCACGCACGAATATCTCGCCTTCATGCTGGGCGTCCGCCGGGTCGGCGTCACCCGGGCGGCAAGCTCTTTGCAGAAGCAACTTCTGATCCGCTACAGTCGCGGCAACATCACTGTCCTCGATCGGCGCGGGCTCAAGGCGGCAGCCTGCGGGTGCTACAAGGCAGATCGGGATTCGTACCATCGAATCCTGGCCGGCAGTTGTGCGGCACCGCCAACCTGACGCTGCCGTCGCAGCGTAGGGGCAAACCGTGAATCGACGTGGCGACAGCGCGATTGGTTCGACGTCCGAGTACGGCAGATCGAAATTGCTATCGGTCGATGCCAGAGACAAGGGAGCCGCAGGCCCATGAAAGTGCGCTTCTGGGGTACCCGGGGGTCGATCGCCACCCCGGGACCGGGCACGAACCACTTCGGCGGCAACACCTCGTGTGTCGAGCTGACGACTGCCAACGGCGAACTACTTATTTTCGACTGTGGCACCGGCGTGCGCGGGTTGGCCGCCAGCTTGATGGCGCAGGGCAAGAAAGCCATACACGCAAACATTCTCCTGGGCCATACGCACTGGGATCACATCCAGGGTTTTCCGTTCTTCACTCCGGCCTTTGTCAAAGGCAACACGGTTGCGATCTATGGGCCCGAAGGCAGCCGCGGTCCGTTGCATGATGTCCTGGCCGGCCAGATGGAGTTCACCTATTTCCCCATCGACCTGAATCAGTTGCCGGCAACGATCACATATCACGACTTGACCGAAGGCATCCACTCGATCGGCGGCGTCCGCGTTGTGACGCAATTTCTCAATCACCCGGCCATGACGGTGGGGTACCGGGTCGAAGCCGACGGCGTGGCCATGGTGTATCTGGTGGATCACGAGCCATTCTCCAGCGAGCTCTGGCGCGCGGGCGCGGAGCCGGGACGCGTCGAGTCCATCCTGCACGAAGGTGATCGCCGACACGCAAATTTCATGGCGGACGCCGATCTCGTGATTCACGACGCGCAATACACGCCCGAGGAGTATCCGTCGAAGAAGACATGGGGGCACAGCACGTATGACTACGTGGTGCAGATAGCCGCGGCAGCTGGTGTTCGACGGGTCGCACTGACCCACCACGATCCGGACCATGACGACCGCTTTGTCGAGGAAATCGAGCGCAAGGCCCGCAGCGTGGCCCTGCAGCTCGGGTCGGGAATCGATGTCTTTTGCGCGTATGAAGGCTGTGAGCTCGTACTCGAGCCACGCGCAACCTTGAAACCGTTTGTCACGCAGGTTGCGTTCCAGCCCTCAGTCGCGCAGCGCCGATTTCGTATCCTGGCGGTCGACGACCACCCGGATACACTCACGATGATCGTTCGCGCGCTGGAGCAGGAGCAGTACATCGTCAGCCAGGCGGCCAACGGCCCGGCGGCGCTTCAGATGATCGACGAGCAGATGCCGGACCTGGTGGTACTCGACTACAAGATGACCGGCATGGACGGGATGGCGGTCATGAAAGCACTCCGCGCCAAACCCGAGACGCACACGCTGCCGGTGCTGATGCTAACCGCCATGACCGATGAACCCAGCACTCGCGCTGGCTTTGAAGCGGGGGTCACGGACTATGTGACGAAGCCGTTTTCCGTCCCGCAGCTCACCGCACGCGTTCGCGCCTGCCTTACCAGGATTCAGCCGCAGTGATGGGCTAGTCGTATACGACCTGGACGCGGTCCAGGTATCTGGACAATTCACCAATGCACTGGCGTGAAGCACCGGTGTCGGCGCTCTGGCCCGCCCGCTCGAGGGCGGCGCCAATGTGCGTGATGCCCTCGAATCCCCAGCTGCCCCCGGCACCTCTCATGCCGTGCCCGAGGCGCTCCACGGTTTCATAGTCAGCTCGATCCAGGGCGTCGAGCATGGCGATGACGTCGTGCCTGCGGTTCAGCAGGAACCCGGGAATCAGGTCGGTTAACTTTGGATTCGCATGCACGAGGATCGTGTCCATTCGGTCAGTCCTTTCGCTCGAAGAGGCAGGCGCGATCGTGGAATGTTCCTTGATCGCTTGCAGCAGCACGTCCTGTTTGATGGGTTTCGTCAAATAGGCGGTGCAACCTGCCGCCACGAATTTCTCCTGATCTCCCTTCAAGGCAGATGCCGTCAGTGCGATGATCGGCGTGGCCGGCCTCTGGTTCGCCTTTTCCCACTCTCTGATCGCGCGCGTCGCGGTCAAACCGTCCATCACCGGCATTTGGCGGTCCATGAGGACCAGGTCGTAACGGCCGGCGATGAACTTTTCAAGCGCGATGGCTCCGTTTTCTGCGACTTCCACCCGGTAGGGCGTGTCCTGCAGGTAGGCCAGCGTGATGGTGCGGTTGTCCGGGGAGTCCTCCACCAGAAGAATGCTCAGCGCCGGCAGTGGCAGTTCGGGACTCGCGCCAACCGCCACGGTTGCCCCACGCGGAGCCCCGGCCCAAACCTCGAGCGGCACTGCGAACGAAAAAACGCTGCCCTTGCCGACTCCGCTCTCGACCGAGATGCGTCCGCCCATAAGCTCCACGAGGCGCTTCGAAATCGTGAGCCCCAGACCGGAGCCGCCGTACCTGCGTGTGGTGGACGAATCGGCTTGCGTGAAGCGCTCGAACACCGCGCCCAATTTTTCGTCAGGAATACCGATGCCAGTGTCGGAGATCATGAACCGCAGGGCACCGGAGCCGGGTGCGTCCCCATCGGGCGTCACTCGAAGGGCCACTTCGCCGGATTCCGTGAATTTGATCGCATTGCCGAGAAGGTTCAGCAGCACCTGCCGCAGTCGCGTCGGGTCGCCGATCAAGTCGCGGGGCACCTCAGGTGCGATCTCGCACACCAGGGCCAGCCCTTTTTCATGCGATCGCATCGCCACCATTTCCGTCACTTTCTCCAACAGATCATTGAGCGAAAAGCGGGTACGCTCGAGTTCGAGCTGGGAGGCTTCGACTTTGGAGAGATCGAGGATGTCGTTGACGAGATGCAGCAGGTTGTCGCCGGCGCGGCGAAAGATCTGCACATATTTGTCCTGCTCGGGAGACAGGGGAGTCTTCGCGAGCAGGTCCGCGATACCGACGATCGCATTCAATGGCGTTCGGATTTCATGACTCATGCTCGCCAGAAAATCGGACTTGGTCTGGCTTGCACTCTCGGCAACGGCCTTGGCCTGCTGCAGCTCCGCCTCCACCCGTTTGCGCTCCGTGACGTCGCGGGCCGCGGCGAAGACGCCCTGAAGCGTGCGGTCCCGATCGTAGAATGTGGTGGCGTTATAGGAGACTACGGTCCGCTTTCCGTCGCGGGCACACGCCGTTAGTTCGTAGTCTGTGACTTTCTTTTGACTCAGGACACGCTTGATCCCCGCTTCGGCCAGCTCCGGCTCGGTGAAATAGTTCTTGAACGGCGCGCCGATCAGCTCATCGCGAGTACAGCCCGTAAGCGCTTCCATCTGCTTGTTGACGTCGGTGATGATGCCCGAGGGATCGGTGGTCATCAGCGCATCGATGTTGGATTCGATCAGCGAGCGCGTGTAGAACTGCTGGTCGCGCAGGCGCTGATCGAGCTTTTTCTGTTCGGCTTCGACGAGCTTGCGCGCAGTGTTGTCGGTACCGATCAGCAGATAGCCAATGATGGCGTCTTGAGCGTCGCGCAGCGCCGTTACGGACACAACCGCCGGAAAGCGGCTCCCGTCCTTGCGGATGTAGGTCAGTTCATAGATATCCTCGATACCGCGTGACGCCTTGAACACCAACGCCTCGAATCCTGGGGTGATCGTGGTCGCGAGTTCGATGCTCAGCGCCTTGGCGCGCGTGATCAATTCCTGCGGATCGGAAATGTCGGCAGGGGTGATCTTGTTCATCACCTCAGCGGCCGTGTAGCCCAGCATTCGCTCGGCGCCGACATTGAAGATCTGAATGACGCCCTTTGCATCGGTGGCGATGCTTGAAAAGTTGGCGCTATTGAAAATCGCTCGCTGGAGCGCGCCCGCTTTGAGCAGCGCTTCCTCCGCTTGCCCATGCAAGGTCATGTCAGCGGGATTCCTGGGTGGTCCGCTTTTCGCACTCGTCGGCGCCGGTTTTCTTGTGCCATTCTGCTTCCTTGCTCCTGTCTCGACGTGTCCAATCGCCTTGACGCGAAGGGCGTCGTGGTGATTTGGCGAATCCTGAGACATTGCGCTGACATACAGACGTTGTCCGTGCGGCAGCAAACATAGCCGGCGCTTAATGGTCAGCTAACGCTCGTCAACTGGCGCTACTGGCTAGGAGAGGCCGGTCAGCCATATTCTTCGTGCTTCCCGGGAGTTGCCGTTGACAGCAATCCACGGCGCTGTCAGCGCAGCAAGTGCGAGCCCCGCAGCCGTTGTGAGCCTTCAGTACTGTGCCTGTGCCCTGGATCAGGCTATCCTTCTGATAAAGGTGCGGTCGAGGTCTGCGACCGAAGTAGCGCCACAGAGTTGCATCGTGCGAGTGAACTCTTCTCGCAATATTTCGAGAGCGTGCAGCGCACCAGTTTCGCCGGCGACACATGCCCCGTATAGCACTGCGCGTCCCACGAGCACTGCCTCGGCACCCGAACTCAATGCCTTGACGATGTCTCGCCCGCGTCGGATACCGCCGTCCACAAGAATACTGACGCGATTGCCGACTGCACTAACGACATCAGGCAGTGCGTCCATCGTAGCCACGGCGCCGTCCAGTTGCCGCCCCCCGTGATTCGAAACGACTACGGCATCGCATCCAATATCCGCCGCCCGTTCGGCATCCTCAGGACGAGTTACACCTTTCACGATCAGCTTCCGCGGCCAACTTTCACGGATGCCGGCCAGTACGGACCAGTCGAATGACGAGTCGAAATGTCGCCCGACGGACGACGCAACGCCAGTACGTTGTGATGAGTCGGGAGACAACCCAGATAGATTCTCCATCGTCGGCATCCCGTGAAACAGCATGTTAAGCGCCCAACCTGGGCGTTTTGCAAAATCAACGATATTCCGAGGTGTAAAAGCAAACGGCATTGCGATGTCGTTGCGAAAATCCCGTTCGCGCTTGCCGCCCACAGGCGTGTCCACTGTCACCAATAACGCTGCATACCCGGCGACGCATGCGCGCTCTATCAATCGAAACATATGCTTGCGGTCTTTGAGCGGAAAAAGCTGAAACCACAGCTGACCGCCAGCTTCACGTGCCACGCGCTCGATGGATGCGGTTCCGGTTGTCGAAAGTGCGAAAGGAACTCCACATGTCGCCGCCGCGCGAGCGATGGCAATGTCGGCTTCGCGCCATCCGAACCCAATCGCGCCCATAGGGGCGATGGCGAGAGGCAGCCGTGAGGAAATGCCCACGATGGAGGCGCTGGTGTCTACAGCGGATACGTCGACGAGAACCTTCGGGAAGAGACGCAAGCGCTCGAACGCTTCGGCATTTCCGCTAAGCGTTGACTCGTCTTCCGCGCCACCATCAAAGAATTCGAACACAGAGCGTGGCAAGCGCCTGTGCGACAACTTGCGCAAATCAGCGATCGTGCGAGCGCGGGTGAGAAGCGATGCCAGCCTGGCGACTCGCGACGCCGAGGCCGGTTCCGACTTCTCAGTCCGCCGTGAATTCGCGGATTGGAACGTGGCCATGGTTGTGGCTTGCGCCCCAGGGCTAACGCTTCGCGGGGCCTGCCAACCGAATCAGCGCGGCCGCATTCTCCCTATCGGCCGTGAGAAAGACAGCAAACTCTTCGGGTGTGCCTGCGGCTGCTTCCACGAAATGACCGTCGAGGAATTCCACAAACTTCGGGTCTCGAAAGAGACGCACGAATTCGGTGTTGAGGCGCGTTACTATAGAAACTGGTGTTCCGCGCGGCACGACGAGGCCCCACCACGGGCGGCTCGGAAATCCCCCCAAACCCGCTTCAGTCATTGTGGGAACCTGGGGGAGCTGCGGCGAGCGGCGCGTAGCGGACAACGCCAGCGGCTTGATCTGACCCGATTGGATAGAGCCCAGGAAGTTACCTGCGCCCATCTGCGCGAGTTGGATTTCGCCCGTGAGCACCGCAGCAGCGATTGGTCCACCGCCCTTGTATGGAATGCCGACCAGATTTGTTTTCCACTCCCGATTCAGCCACGCGATCATCAATTCCTGAAGCGACCCTTCGCCCAAGGTGCCGAAATTCAGGGTGCCGGGGTTGGCTAGGGCGTATTTTCGCAGTTCCTCCACGGAATTGACTGGCAACGAACGTGGCGCCACGAGAGCCTCGGTAACAAAATATAGATTTGTCACCGGAACGAAATCACGACCAGGATCGTATGGAAGTTTCTCAAGCAAATATGGGTTGAAACTCATGATTGCATGATACACAGCGCATATGGTGTAGCCATCAGGAGGCGCGGTAGCGCATGCCTGGGCTCCGATCACGCCGTTTGCCCCTGGGCGATTGTCGATGATGATCGCCTGGCCAAACGACTGCGAAAGTTGCTGTCCAGCAGCACGTAGAACAACATCCGTCACGCTGCCGGCAGCAATAGGTACGATCATCCGGATTGGCTTGCTCGGGTAGGATTCCTGTGCAGCGACGACAATTGCAGTAATTGCCGAGAAGATCAGAACGATACTGTTCAAGAGGTGTTTCGCCAGCTTCATGGATCTTCCTTCTGCGTACTTACACAATTGTTGAAACGACGCCCGTGTTGATTCCGAGAAGTCGTATGATCCTGCCAAACTGCTCATCGTCTTCCATCATGTATCGCTCAAATTCGCTGCCGTGACGCCATCGAAGGGTGAACGAACTTGCGGCGGCGGCAGCCCGGAATTCGGGATCTCCTTCAACCAGACGAAATGCGGCGCAAAAGCGCGCGCTGACATCGTCCGATAGTCCCGCGGGCGCTACGAAGCCGCGCCAATGCGCTACAGACCAATCGACACCGATCGATTCCGCAACCGTCGGCACATCCGGAAAGTCGGGATGGCGGGAGTCTTCCATGGTGGCGAGTGCGCGCGCCGCGCCAGCATGAAGCGCGCCGCGTGCATCAGTCATCGTGATCGGTGCCACGTCGGCTTCCCGGGCCAGTACCTTGGCGAGTCCTTGCTCCCCGCTGTATGTCTCGATCCAATTCAGTTGCGTCGGCGCTACGTTGAGGCGGTCGAGAAGACCAGCGAGTGCGAATTTCCAGACACCGAAGTGAGGGCCTCCGGATCCAATGACCGCGCGCATCTTGCATTCCCCGACGAAGTCAGGAAGGTCGCGACAGGGGGAATCGGTCGCAACGATTACGGCAGCGGCTTCGACAAACGGAACGGCAAGAGGCGTATAGCTACGCCATGTGAGATCCGTCAGGCCACGATGCCAGTGCATCATTCCAATTTCACCGGTAATCAGGCCAATGGTGCTCCCGTCAGGAGCGGCCTGGGCAATCGCGGTGTGACCGACCACAGCCCCGGTACGATTGACGACATGTATCGATTGATTCAAGTGTCGCGCAAGAAATCGCGCCACAAGTCGCGCGCGTTGGTCGCTGCCGCCGCCTTCGACATAGGGCACGACCATTGTGATCGAACCTGGGGGGCCAGCCATCGAGCTATTCCTTTCCTCGTGCGACTTTCGCTCCGCGATTCCATGACGAACTTTTGTTCATGGAAGCAGACGAACTAGTTGCCGTAAAGAAGGTGCGGAAGATAGAGCGCGATTTGCGGCAATACCATCAACAGTGCAATGAGAAGTATCGGCGCAATCAGGAACGGAATCGTTCCCTTGTAGATGGAGAGAATTGGAACTTCGGGAATCTGTGCCTGGATCACAAACAGGTTCATGCCCACCGGAGGATGGATCAGTCCAAGCTCAACGACGATGACGACGATCACCCCGAACCAGATTGGATCGAAGCCGCTCGCTATGACTGCGGGGAGAAAGACAGGCACGGTGATCAGTACAAGTCCAATGCCCTCGAGAAAGCAACCTAGCACAATGTAGGCAGCGATCAGGGTTAGCATCAGCGCAGTCGGCGAGAAATGCATTCGCTGCGTCCAAGCAACCAATACCTCGGGGAGACGTGCCTGAACTACAAAATAGGAAAAAATAATCGCGCAGACGATGATCATGAATAGCATGCAGCTCGTCTTCAACGTGGCGACGAAGCATTCCCATACTGCAGGGCCCTTCAGCTTTCCTTGAACGACTCCAACAACCAGGGCCAGGAACGAACCAACGGCGGCTGCTTCGGTCGGACTGAAGAGGCCGGCGTAGATGCCGCCAACCGAGACGCCAAAGAGCAGCACGAATTCCCACATGCCAAGTACGTCGCGTAGACGCTGTCCCCACGGCAGCGAAACGCCTCTCGGCGCCCAGCCTGGCTTGAACAGAACAACCAGCGCGGCCACGGTGATGTACAAGCCGGTCAACACCAGTCCAGGTATCAGTCCTGCGGCGAATAGCTTGGGCACGGATTGCTGCGCGATCAACGCGTAGATGACAAATATGAGAGACGGCGGGATCAGGATTCCCAGTGTTCCCCCCGCGGCTACTGACCCCGTCGACAGGCGATCGTCGTAGTTCAGCCGTCGCATTTCCGGCACACATATTCGAGTCATTGTTGCTGCTGAGGCTACTGACGACCCGCATACCGCGCCGAATGCCGCATTGGCGCCTATCGAGGCATAGGCCAATGCGCCGCGCGTTCCGCCAAAGAGCGAACTGGTTCCGCGAAACAAGCGTGACGACATGCCGGACGCCGACCCCAGCTCACCCATAAGGACAAAGAGCGGCACTACGGACAGGGCATATCCCGACGCTATGTCGAAAGGCGTGGAGCCAAGTACGGCCGCGGCACGGTGCCACCCGTCGATCGCGGCGTATCCGAAGAAGCCAACCAGGCCCATACAGATCGCGACCGGGACTCGCAGAAAAATGAGGCACAGGAGTGCAAACATGCCAACGACGCCAATCCATTGGACGGACAAGGTCAGCCTTCTCTTCCGATAGTACGACGAGCGCCACGGATCAATGAAGTTAGCACCGCGATTGCCGACATCAGCACGCCAATCATTATCGGGAGCCATAGCACCCATAGCGGGAGGCCAAGCTCCTGCTTCTTGTCGCCAAACTTGTACGCGTCCAACGCAGGGGTAATCATGTTGAAGAACAGAAGGACGAGAAAAACCAAGGTCAGCAACTGTGCCAGTTGCTTCAGTCGCCGCACCGTTTCCTTGGCGACGAAGAAATCAACGACATCGACTACGATATTTCCATTCCGGAGAAACGTCGCCGGAATTCCCAGAAAAACCGAGAAGACCAGCATGGTTTCAACCATGTCGTAAGCGCCGATGATCGGCCGCTTGAATAGAGTGGCCATCGCCACGTCCGCGACCGTTGTGAGCATCATCGCAATGAGCGCGATTGCTGCGGCAAATGACGTGGCGCTTACGATCCGAACCACCCAGGAGTCGTCCCTCATAGCTATGCTCTGATCTGTTCCGGACGGACGACGACAGGGCGCTTGCAGTGTTCGGCAAGCCCGCGCGCGCTAATTGCTAGCGTGCTTTCTGGAGTGCGTCGTAGATCGCTCGGGCCGGCTGGCCCTTCGCCTCGAGCTTTCCGATAGTGTCGTCGACGATTGGCTTGACCGCAGCTTGCATCTCGGCTTGTGTGGCCGCGGAAAAGGGGATGATCTGGACGCCTTTGGAGGTCATATAAGCCCGGCCTTCAACTTCCGCATCGTCGAGGAGCTTTCCCATCCTTTCGGCGCCGGCCGGACCTGTAGTCTGATCAATCAGCGCGCGAAGATCGGGCGGCAACTTTTCATAACTGCTCGGATTCATCACGAAGAAGAAGCTCGCAGCATTGACGCCTGGCTCGTAGGAATACTTGGCGACCGTGCCGACCTGAAAGCTCTGCGCGCCCTCGAACGGGAACAACGCCCCGTCGATGGTGCCCTTGCTCATGGCATCGACGACATCACCGGGTTGTACCGCAAGGGGGACTGCGCCAAATGCCTTTACGGACTCCGCAAAAATCTCTCCGGCATACCGGATACGAAGTCCCTTGAAGTCTGCCATTGTATTGACCTGCTTTGACGCCATGTGAAACTTGAGCGGCGTGGTGGTCATTAGATAGAGAATCTTCACGCCGGTAAATTCAGCTGTGAGGTACTTAGGAGCCAGCTCCGTTAGCGCCTTCGATGACCTGGCGCTTTCGTTCACCATGAACGGGAGGTTTGATAGTTCCGTGAGCGGGAAACGGCCTGGAGTGCTCCCGGTCAGACCGATAGCGATATCGGCTACGCCGGTTCTGACCAGATCGAACTGACGGGGTGGAGGCCCCATCTGCCCGGCAGGGAACACCTTCAGGACCAGTCGGCCATTGGATTTCCTGGCAAGGTCGTCGCCCCAGCGAAGCAACTCCTTGTGAAACGTGTGATTGGGCGGAAGAAAGTGCGACACCTTCAGCTCAAATTCCTGTGCTCGGGCGGTTCCGACGAGCAAGCCTACTGCTATCGCCGAAGCGGCGATCCAGCGCACCGATCGGCCTAAATCGATAATCCGCATGATTACATCCCCTTCGAATGTATTGGCGGGAGCGGGCTGCTCCGCGACCTTGGACACAGTGTTGCGCCAGCGTTAACCGAGTTCGAATATCCTCTGAGGGAGTTGGTGAAACTTCTCAACGACTCCACTTTCGCCTATGAGAAAATTGTCGCAAACCCAGCTATAGGTACCTTTGGTTGTGTAGGACGGGTGTGCTGACAGCACCATGTTTTTCGAGAGTGGCATGGTTTCGTCAAAACGCAGCAGCGGGCGTTCGACCATGTCGTAACCCTGGCCGTGACAGTGCAGTCGCTTTTCCTCGGGTTTGCCGTGCTCCCGCATGTACTGGTTGTATGTCTCCCAGGCGTCCTTGCACGAGGCACCAGGTTTCAACAGGCTCAGCGTAAATTTCTGCGCTTCGAGAACGAACTCAAATTCGTCTTTCATTTCTTGCGAAGCCTTGCCAAGTACACAGGTGCGACCAAGCTCGGTATAGAAGCCACCGGCTCCGCTGTTTTCGATTAGCAGCGTGAACGTGTCGCCCGCGCGAATGGTCCGATTTTGCAAATGTCGATTGCCGAAGAATGTGGAGGTGCCCACAGGACCCGAGGCGCATAGGAATAGTCCCTGCTCGCTACCTTGGCTGTGTCCGTATTGCTCCGCGACGCCCGCAACCTCCAGATCAGTCATGCCGGGGCGAATGGCAGCGAACACGGCTTTCATGGCGGCATCCTGCATGTGTGCAGTACGGCGCATAAAGCCGATTTCCTCTTCGCTCTTCACTGCTTTGATAGCGTCCACGAGGTCGGAGGCATCCACGAATTGCGCCTTGGACAGCGTGCCTCGCCGAAGATGATCGATCAGCGCAAATGAAATGGCTGCGGTACCTACCAAGCCAACTGTGCCACCAGCAAATCGCTCCAGGTACTTTTCGGCGAGCGCCGCATCGTAGCCTGCGGTGTATGGGCACGACGCGTAACTCGGCGTTCCCATGAACCTGGCGACGCCTCGCCGCACGCCATCTCCCTCTGGCGGCAGTTCTCGCATCACACCTGCGGGACCCTGTCCAACCACGGTCATGCGCTCGTCCCGCGGAAACACTACGGTCACCGAATAGCCGTTCGTCGCCGGCAAGTCGGTGAAGTACTTGACGTAGCCACCCATGAAATCGTTATTCGCCTGCATCAGCAACACGTCAATATGCTGCTCGTTCATAGCGTAGCGCACCGCGGCCCAGCGTCGTTCCAATTCTGCGGTGGAAATCGGAGCATTGACGCGGTCTGCGGCTTCGGCCATGGCATCGTCCTGTAAAATTCGTCGTCAGGCTGGCCGGCTAACCAAGTTGGTCATGCTGGCGGCGTCGCCCGCCAGAAACTTGCGCAGATTGTGCTCGATCACGGGCATAGCAAAATTGATGTACACGTCGCAGAAGCCACCTTGATGGGTGGTGACAATCACGTTCTCCATGTCCCAGAACGGATGGTCTGTCGGCAATGGCTCTTGCGAAAAGACGTCCAGCGCCGCTCCAGCGATACGCTTGTTCTTCAATGCATCGATCAGCGCCGCCTCGTCCACCACGCCGCCGCGCGCCAGGTTGATGAGGAATGCGCTCGGTTTCATTGCCGCCAATACCGTGGCATCAACGCTATTTTGCGTGGCGGAGGAGAAGGGCGTCAAAAGCACCAAGTAGTCAAGCCCGCGCACAGCGACGCCAAGCTCTTCACGCGCATACACGATGTCGAATCCTGCAACGTCTCGCTTTGCCGACGAGATTCCAACGACTTTCATACCGAATGCTTTGCACTTGGGCGCCAGCTCCTCGGCAATAACGCCGATGCCAAAGATCCCGACAGTCTTGTCTTTTAGCAGACGCGCGGGGAAGCGCTCCCACAGATGTGCGGCTTGATTGCGCACTGAGCGAGGTAACTGGCGACTGAGCGCGAGCATGGACATGAAGGCTGCCTCGGAGACAGGCGGGCCGTGTACGCCGTGCAGATTGGTAACGATGACTTCCTTTCTGAGGGAAGCGCGATCAGCGATGCCGTCTACACCGGTGCCGAGGGCCTGGATCCATCTGAGCTTGGAGGCTTTCTCGAGAACCCGTTCGGACATCATCGGACCGAATGTCATCAGGATGTCGGCCGATTCAATGTACGGATCCACCTTGCTGTGATGATCGACGACATTGACCGTCAGGTCCGGGAACTTCGCCTTGATCCTGTCGTGATACTGCATCCGCACGGCTTCAGGCATTGACAGCAAAATAAGTACTTGGGCCATCATTGCGTAGTGTCGTGATCGTGGTTCACAAAGGGCAAGGGTGAAATGCGCAAAAGCAGTCCGAACGTCCCTTGGAACTGCTACGATGAAACGGTAAATCCGAACATGTTCAATTTATAAGTTGCGCCTATCCTTGTCAAGGATGGAAGCTTCGCTTCGGAGCACGCAACCCGTGATGCGTTGCAACATGATGTTGAGACGAAAGTGTTCGCGACTCCTGTCCCCATGCCTCAGCGACTGGTTCCACCCGCGGCAATTGCGCCTGGTTGGCGCGGCTCGCATGGACAAATTCGTCGTATCATCCGCAGTTGCGTGCAAGCCTCTTGGCGTTGTTGGCCATCGCGCTGCTCTCGCCTATCTCGAAGCGCTTGTTGATTATTCCGCTTATGAAAGCTCGGGCCACCGGTAGCAAGCGCACAGCCTCCGCTACAGATAGCGCGCGGGGCCTCAGAGAGCGAAACAAACTGGAAAAGAGGCAGCGCATACGCGCCGCAGCGGCAGAGCTTTTCAGGCTGCACGGCTACACGGCAGCGACGATGAGGGAAATCGCGCTGAAGGCACATGTCGGCATCGGCACACTCTTCAACTATGCCGATGACAAGCGCGACCTGATCTTCCTGATCTTTAACGATGAACTGGCACACGTCGCTGCCGATGCATTGAAAATGCCGCGGATCAACGCCACGCTATCCGAGCAGGTACATGCGGTTTTCCAGCCTCACTACCACTTTTTCGCGCGCAATCCAGCGTTGTCACGAATCCTGCTGCAGGAACTCACGTTTTACTCGACCGGGAAACAAGCGGAGACCTTCATGCGCATCCGTAAAGGGTTGATCGACGGAATCGAGCAATTGGTCGCAACCGCACAGAGCGAACGCCGCATTCTGTCGAAGGAGCCGGCCGGTTACATCGCGCGCCACTTCTTCTTCGCATATTCAGCGGCGGTTCGTTCCTGGATTGTCAGCGACCGCCCCAAGCCAGAAGCAGGGTTGGAGGACCTCAAGCGACTGCTTGATCTGCAGATCAATGGACTTTACCCGGCGACATCGCGCAAGCCCGGGTCCCGACCCTAGGCGCGTCTTGTTGCCGTCGCCGGGATATCCAGGATTCTGGCGGCGTTTCCACCGGCAATCATCGCAAGGTCTGCACCGGCAACGCCGGACTCTCGGAGCCACGCGATAGGGTCCTTTTCACCAACCGGGTAGTCGCTGCCCAACACCAGCCGATCTGCGCCGACTCGTTCTATCAACACCTTCAAAACCTGCGGATCGTAAACGCAGGAGTCATAGTAGAACGAGCGAAGGAATGAGCTTGGTGTGTTTCCGCCGGTATTGCGCACTGTGTCGGGCCGGTTCTGCGTGTTACGGTCCATCCGTCCCATGTAGTGTGGAAAATAGCCACCACCGTGCGCCACTACGACCTTGAGATTGGGGAACCGAGTCATGGTTCCTTCGTACACAAGCGAGGTCATGCACTTGGTTTCTTCGATCGACTGGCCTGCGGAATTCCACAGGGCATAGCGTTGAAACCATGGATCGCGCACACCCTCGGGGTGGATCCAGACTGGAACGTCAAGTCTGTTGATTTCTTCCCAGAATGGAAGGAAGACCGGATCCCCCATGTATACGCCGTCGTAGCTGGAAGAGACGTTCCCGACTTTGAGCTTCAGTCTCATGACGGCGCGTTGAAGCTCGGTCAAGGCGAGTTCGACATCCTGCAGTGGCAGCACAAAAGAACCGACAAAGCGACTGGGATATCGCGCTACCCATTCGGCGGCTTGATCGTTGCAGCGCCTGCAAAGCTCGAGGTCGGTTGCAGGATCGGCCCACGATGTGCCCTGCAATACGGTACTTGCGCTTATTACGCTGATGTCGACGCCGCGCTCGTCCATGTCCTCGATTTCGGCATTGGCATCGAACATCCTGCCCATGAGCTGTTGCACACCGGGGCGGGGCGCCCCGGCCGGACTTGCGCCGAAACCGGTGAATACGGTCTTGTTGGTCGACGCCGCGAAGACTTCCTTCACAAGCATGTGAACGTGGAAATCGACAACCAGAGGTAGATCATCTTGAAACATTGCTTCGCCCTTGATGTTGTGAACAACGCGCGACCCAGTGGGCCTGTCGCTTAGGCGCTACTCGCTGGCAAGCCAACCTCCGCTATTGTGCCGCGATGTATGCACCGGACCAGCCTATAGGCCGAGCACGCGCTCCGCGTTCTTGTGCATGATCTTTTCCATGATCTCGTCCTTGTACCCGAGCTCACCCCACTCACGGAGGATGCGTTCGTACGGCATGCTCGGGTAGTCGCTGCCGAACATGATCTTGTCCTGCAGGCGAGCGCGCATGTCGATCTTCAGGTTGCCCGGGAAATACTTTGGCGCCCAACCGGACATCTCCCAGAACACATTGCCCTTGTGGAGCGCGACGGCAGTGGTTTCGTCCACCCACGGCCAACCAGGATGGGCCATGATGATCTTCAGGCGCGGGAAATCTGCCGCGAGATCGTCGATCGCCGAGGGATGCGCGTGACGGATTCGCGCGCCCATGCCACCCGGCATACCGGCGCCCATGCCCGTGGTGCCTACGTCGATCATCACCGCCGCGCCCAACGCGCTCAATTCCTCAAAAAGAGAGTAGTAACGTGTATCGTTGACCGAGAAGTGCTGCATGATGGGATGCAGGTGCAGGCCGAGGAACCCCAGTTCCTTTACGGCCTTGCGCGCCTGCTGGACGGCGATCTCGCCCTTGGCCGGCTCGACAGAGCCCCATGCCTGGATGATCCGGCTGGGATGACGCTTCCACATCGCATGCACATATTCATTGGTGCAGGGTGGTGTGGCGATGGTCGTCTCGAGGTCGAGCGCCACCAACACGGCTTCGACGCCGGCGTCGGTGAACTCCTTGAGCACGTCTTCCTCTGCCTTGGGCGCCCACGTCTTGTTCCAATACTTCGCCAGCGCGTCGACATACGGTCCCTGCGCCGTGATCCACTCGCTGGTTCCCGGATAGCAATGCAAGTCGATGATTCTCACGTGCGCTCCATTTCAAGTTTCTTGCTGACCATTTCGACCAGCGTTTTCTTTGACACCTTGCCGAACGTGGACACTGGAAAATCGGCCATCAGTTCGAGGCGCTCCGGCAGCTTGAAGCGGGCAATTTCCTTGTTATGGAGGAAATCGGCGAGATCCTTGAGCGTAAGCGTGTGACTGATACGCGGGATGACACATGCACACATCTTCTCGCCCAAGCTCGGGTCCGGCATCGCGACGCAGGCAACGTTTTGCACGGCCGGATGCATGAGAATCAGGTTCTCGACTTCCTCGGCGCTGATTTTTTCACCGCCACGGTTGATTAGGTCTTTCTTGCGTCCTTCGACCACGTAGTTGCCGGTTGGATGTCGACGCATCAGGTCGCCCGAGCAGTAGAAGCCGTCGGCCGTGAATTGCCTGGCGTTGTACTCCGGTACGCCCAAATAGCCTCGAAGCGTGTAAGGCCCACGGCAGGTCAATTCACCTACCTCACCTTGCGCCACCTCATTGCCATCGTCATCCACTAACCGTACTTCGTCATCGGGGCATATTGGCCTTCCGCAGGTCTCGAGGCGCACTTCCTCAGGATCGTCGAGGCGGACAAAGAACAACATTCCTTCAGACATCCCAAAGTTTTCCTGCACTGTCACGCTCGGGATCAGTTGCTTGGTACGCAACCGCACTTCAGGTTGCATGCGCTGCCCGCCGCTCTGGATCACCTTGATCGTGGAAAGGTCGAAGTTGCCGATCACGAGACTGTTGATCAGGCGGATCAGCAGTGCGGGTACCACTTTGAGGTGCGTCACACCATGCTTCTGCACCAACCTGAACATTTCCTCGGGCTTGGTGCTGGTTGACAACACCACCCTGCCACCATTGAAAAAGAATCCTTGGATGCCGGGGCATGCAAGTGCCAGGTTGTGCGCGATTGGGATCACCAGCAGCAAAACGGAGTCACGGGTGACGCCGCATACTGGCGCCGCGGTCCTGGAGTTGTAGGCGTAATCATTGTGGGTACGTGGAATGAGTTTGGGCACGCCGGTCGTGCCACCCGACAATTGGTAAATGGCTGGATCACTCGGGTCCAGCACGATCCTGTCCAGTGCCGAGCGCGGGAGCGTCGGTTCGCGGTCGATCAGTTCCTTGAGGGAATGTTCACCAGGCCCCGCGCGCCCAAGCACAATGCGCCAGCGCAGCGATGCGGACTCGCCCTGGACACGCTTGACCATCGGACCGAACTGGAAATCACCCTGGCTTTCCGGATAGAAGCACGAGGTGGCCGCAGCAATGCGCACAAACTGGCTCAACTCTGCGTAGCGATGTGTTGCCAGCGCCGCGATCGGGATGACGCCAATCTTCTGCAAGGCGAAATACAAAAAGATAAATTCGGCAACGTTGGGCAGCTGTAACACGGCAGGTTGGAGCGGCCCCAGGCCAAGTTGGAGCAAGTTGAGCGCCAACCGATCACTGATTCGATCCACGTCCGCATAAGTGTATTGCGCGTCGCCATCGATGACGGCGACGCGATCCGCGAATGCCTTGAACACGACTGCAAATTCCTGCGCCAGTGTCTGGTCCCGCCAATACCCCTTGGCGCGACACATTGCCGCGTATTCAGATGGGAATGGAACAACACCGTTTATCACTAATGCGAACTCCTTCAGGTCGACGCCGTGTAGCCGCCATCGATGACAATGATCTCGCCCGTGACGAAACGGTTGCCATTGACGAGACTCATCATCGACTCGGCCACGTCGTCCGCGGTGACGCAGCGCTTTAGAGGTGTCGCTTTCGCGCGTTTGGACATCAGGTCATCGTACTTATCCTTGAGCATGCGCTCCATCCAGTCGCCTTCCATCCATCCGGGCGCCACTGCATTCACGCGGATCTCGGGACCCAGGTTCCAAGCGAGCGTCTTCGTCATGTTGACGACCGCCGCCTTGCTTGCGGCATAGGGCAGAGGTTGGGGTCCCGGGCGCAACCCGACGATGCTTGCGGTATTGACGATGCATGGGTGCTCGCCTTTCCTCAACAGCGGGACCGCAGCGCGCGTCACCTGGAACATGCCACGTACGTTGACATTGAACACCCGGTCCCAGTCGTCCAACGCAAGGCTCTCCAGATCCTTCGGCTTCCACGGGGCAGTTGTGCCAGCGTTGTTGATCAGCACATCCAGGTGACCAAACGTTTCCTCGACGGATCTCATCATGGCGCGCACGCCGGTCTCGTCGCTCACGTCACACTGTAGCAGCAGGGTTCGGGCACCGAGCGTTTCGGCCTCGGTCGCGGTTTGGCGCGCTGCCGCCACGCTGGAGCTGTAGTTGATGGCTACGTCGTAGCCGGCCCGTGCAAGTGCGAGCACGGCACTCTTGCCGATGCCGCTCGAACCGCCCGTTACCAGCGCTGCTTTCTTGTTGCCCACGAGGGGTCCTCGCTATATTTCATGGCGGACGACGGGGTTGGATCTCAGCACCTTTTCTGTGAGAATATATCCGAACATGTTCACTTTCTGACATCATTGACTGCTTGTCAAGCAGGTAGGTCAATTGCTGCGGTGTAGCAAAATTTTGTGCAGGCATGGCGCTGTGTGATCCAGTGATGTAGCGCCTACGGACGACTGAGTCCTGCAAAATGCAAAGCTGACGGAGGCACTTTGGTACGACTGGCGAGTTGTCGGTTGGCAATGCTGATCATGATTGTGTGCGTTGCGGTTGGCGCACATGCGCAAACTTATCCAAGCAAGCCCGTGCGGATCATCGTGAGCCAAGCGGCCGGTGGTGGCATCGACACCCTGACACGTCTGGTTGCCGAGAAGATGTCGGAGAGCCTTGGTCAGCCGGTTATCGTGGAGAACAAGCCCGGCGCGGGCGGCATCATCGGCACCACATTCGTGACCAAAGCGCCGCCCGACGGCTACACGTTGTTGATGGCGCCGATAGGCAACATGGTCTTCACGGAGATTCTGTACACCAAGTTACCGTATTCGGCGCAACGCGACTTGGCACCGATCAGCATGCTCGCCTCATTCCCGCTGATCCTTGTCGTCAACGCGGCGCAGCCTTACCGCACCGTCCAGGACCTCATGGCCTTCATGAAAGCTAATCCGGACAAGGCGAACTACGGCGGCTCCGGCCCGGCGTTCCAGTTCGCGACCGAACTGTTCAAGATCAAAACTGACACGAAAGCCGAATTCATTCAATACAAAAGCACGAGCGAGGTCATTGCTGCGCTCATGGCCGGCGACCTTCTTCTGGCCTTGGCCGACACCGGGCCCGTTCACGAGGCGATAGCGGGTGGAAGACTGCGGCCGCTGGCAGTAACTTCGCCCTCTCGCCTCCCTTCATTGCCCAATGTGCCGACAATGGCAGAAGTTGGCTTTCCGGCGTTGGAATTCCAGTTCTGGGTGGGATTATTTGCGCCGACCGGAACGCCGCATTCCGTCGTGAAGAAGCTCGAAGCGGAAGTTATGCGTGTAGCTGCGTTGCCAGAGATTGCCAATCGACTGGCCTCCATGCAGGTAAGCCCCGTCGGAAGCAGCGGCGAAGAGTTTGCAAAAGTGTTAGCCACAGACCTCGCGCGATGGAGCGCGGTAGGCAAAGCCGCAAATATCAAGCCCAACGACTGATCGTGGCGCGAGGCGGCATCCCGGATCCCATCATCCAACGCGTCAACCGCGAGCTCGCCAACGCGCTGCCGGATGAGGAGGTGGCGATAAAGATCCACAACATCGGTCCGCTCAGCGAGGGCGCAGGCACGCCTGCCCAGCTGGCGGAGTTTCTCGCAGCGGAACATCAGCGGTGGGCGCAAATCACGAATGAGATCGGCGTCCTGCCGGAGTGAACACGGCGCGACCGACCCAGTCGCAAGAGGCTTAATGAATCGCCGTCGATGCTGATTGACATCGTTCCATCGGCGTCGAATCATTGGCCATTGATGATCGCTATACTCCACCGGCAAATGACTTCTCGCAGCAGCGACGCGCTGAAGAAGCTTGATGGAGACAACTACCGATGATTCATCACGATGTCTTGCAGTATGCCCACGCACATGCCGTGCGCTATCTTGACGGTCTCGCAGACCGCCCTGTGGGCGCTACGGTTGATGCCGCTGAACTTCGCCGGCGGCTGGGCGGTGCATTGCCGGAGAACGGCACGGATGCGGTTGAAGTCATTGACCGGTTGGTGCGCGACGTAGAGGGTGGTCTGCTCGGTTCCACGGGCGGGCGTTTCTTTGGCTGGGTCATCGGCGGCGTACTGCCCGCTGCCCTGGCAGCGGATTGGCTGACTTCCGCGTGGGACCAGAATGCCGCGTCGGCCGGCGCAGCGCCGGCGGAGGCAGTAGTCGAAGAAATATGTGGCGCTTGGCTGCTGGAGTTGCTTGGCCTGCCCCGATCCGCATCCTTTGCCTTTGTGACGGGTACGCAGATGGCCCATACCACCGCTCTTGCGGCGGCGCGACACAGGCTCCTGCGCGTGCGTGGCATCGATGTGGAAAGCGAAGGCATGGCCGGTGCGCCGCCGCTGCGTTTACTAATGAGCGAGAACCGGCACGAGTCCATCGAGCGCGCGGTGCGGCTGCTCGGCCTTGGCACCAACGCAGTGGAAATCCTGCCATGCGACGACAAGGGCGGGATGCGACTCGACGCCCTGGCGGCTGCCTTGCCCGCTTCCGCGGGCCGTCCTACGATTGTTTGTCTGCAGGCGGGTGACCTCAACACCGGCGCCTTTGACGCCTTTGCGCCCGCATGCAGCCTGGCCCACGCTGCAGGCGCGTGGGTGCACGTGGACGGCGCCTTTGGGCTGTGGGCCGCAACGAGCGAGCGACATTGCCGCTACCTCGACGGTGTCGCTCACGCTGACTCATGGGCCACGGACGGTCACAAGTGGCTGAACCTGCCGTTTGACAATGCGTTTGTGTTCGTCGCTGATCCGGACGCACACCAGGCGGTGTTCTCTCAAGTCACCAGTTATGCGAGGCCGGTGCAAGGTGTTCGCGACCAGAAAGACTGGAATCCCGAGTGGTCGCGGCGGGGCCGGGGGTTCGCCGTTTACGCCGCGATTCGCGAACTTGGCCGCGCTGGCATCGGCGAGATGGTTGCGCGATGCTGCGATCTGGCAACTCAATTGGTGGCTGGCTTGGCAACTATGCCGAATGTTGAGGTCTTGGCCAGACCGACCATCAATCAAGGGCTTGTGCGATTCCTCGACGAAGGCGGCGACCACGATGGTCGTACCGATCAGGTCATCGCTGCGATTCAAGCATCCGGCGAAGCCTGGTTTGGAGGCACCACCTGGCGTGGTAAACGGGCTATGCGCATATCAGTGTGCAATTGGCGAACCACCTCGGACGACGTGCTGCGGACCTTGGCCGCAATGCGGACAGTCCTGGGTTGATGCCGGACCGCAACGTTACGATAACGGTGTGGATCGATGAAAGACAAAACGGTCGCCATTCTTGAAAGCCGGGCTCGGGATCAGATTGCCGACCTGGTTCGAAAGTATGGCGGCACACCATTCGTGGCGCCGGCACTGGCCGAAATTTCCGACGTTGATCCTGCACATATCCGTGAATTGATCGACGACTGGAGTCTCGCTCCACCCGACATATTCATATTTCAGACAGGCGTTGGTACGCGAGCACTGTTTGAGGCGACCGACGGTCTTGGCCTTACTAGTGCCTTCTTGAAGCTGCTCCATGGCGCGCAGGTCGTCGTGCGCGGCCCCAAACCCACCGCGGCGTTGCGATCGCGCAAGGTGCGCATCGATCTCGCCGCCAATGACCCATTCACCACCCGCGAGGTACTTGCCGAACTGGCAAGTCTCCCGTTACCAGGTAAGCGTGTGGTGGTGCAACGCTATGGCGAAACGAACCGTGAACTGCAGGCAGCTCTCGCAGCCAAAGGCGCACAGGTCGTCGAGATCACGACTTACCGCTGGGCCTTGCCAGACGACGTCACCCCTCTGCATAAGTTGATTGGTGCACTCGATCACGATGAGATCGACCTCGTGGCGTTTACCAGCGCGTCGCAGGCTGTCAATCTTTTCGCCGTCGCACGTCAAGGGGGCAAGGAGGCTTCGCTGCGACAAAGCCTCGCGCGAACGCTGGTCGCGTCGATTGGCCCGGTGTGCAGCGCCACGCTGCGCAAGCTCGCGGTCAGGGTCGATGTGGAAGCCCAGCCGCCGAAACTCGGGCCCTTCATCGACGCGATCAAGGCGGCGTTGACCCGTCCAGGTCGTCTGGACGAGCCAGAAGATTGAGGCGAGGTGGTATCGTTTGGTGAAGCGTTCCGTTGGATCAATCATTCTGGCTCGAGGCCATCCGGCCCACGGCCTTTCGGAAAAGGATAGCGAACATGGCAAAGAAGTCCGTCAAGCAAGACCCTTCAAAACTCCGCTCTCGCCAGTGGTTCGCCAATCCGGACAATCCCAACATGACGGCGCTGTACCTCGAGCGCTACATGAATTTCGGCTTGAAGCGCGAGGAGCTGCAGGCCGGCAAGCCCATCATCGGCATCGCCCAGTCGGGGTCGGACCTCTCTCCGTGCAACCGCCACCACCTGGAACTCGCCCATCGCGTTCGCGAAGGAATTCGCGAAGCCGGCGGCATTGCCTTCGAATTTCCGGTGCACCCGATTCAGGAAACCGGCAAGCGCCCGACCGCGGCACTGGACCGCAATCTTTGTTACCTCGGGCTGGTGGAGACGCTATACGGCTACTTCATCGACGGCGTGGTGCTTACCACCGGTTGCGACAAGACCACGCCTGCGCAACTCATGGCGGCGGCGACCGTCGATATCCCGGCGATCGTGCTGTCCGGCGGGCCGATGCTCAACGGCTGGTTCCGCGGCGAGCGCACGGGTTCGGGCACCATCGTTTGGAAGGCGCGCGAGCTTCTTGCGGCCGGCGAGATCAACGGCGAGGAATTCATCGACCTCGTCGCCTCCTCCGCACCGTCGGCGGGTCACTGCAACACCATGGGCACGGCGTCGACCATGAATTCGCTTGCCGAGGCGCTGGGCATGTCGCTGCCCGGCTGCGCGGCGATCCCGGCGCCCCATAAGGATCGCGCGGGGATCGCCTACGAATCCGGCAAGCGCATCGTCGAGATGGTGTGGGAAGACCTGCGCCCCTCGAAGATCATGACCCGCGAAGCCTTCGAGAACGTGATCGTCGTCAACTCGGCGATCGGCGGCTCGACCAACGCGCCGATTCATTTCAACGCGATCGCCCGCCATATCGGGGTGAAACTCGACAACAACGACTGGGAGAAGATCGGCTACGACATCCCGCTGCTGGTGAATCTCCAGCCCGCAGGAGAGTACCTGGGTGAGGAATACCATCGCGCCGGTGGAGTGCCCGCGGTGGTCGGCGAACTGATCAAGGCGGGAAAGATCCGCAAGAACGCGCTGACGGTCAACGGCAAGTCGCTCTACGAGAACTGCAAAGGCTCGCCCATCGAGGACGAAAAGGTGATCTGGCCATACAAGAAGCCGATGAAGGAGAAGGCAGGATTCCTGAACCTCTCGGGCAACCTGTTCGACAGCGCGATCATGAAGACCAGCGTGATCTCGGCCGCCTTCCGCAAGCGTTACCTCTCCGACCCGAAGGACCCCAACGCTTTCGAGGGCAGGGCGATCGTGTTCGAGGGGCCAGAGGATTATCACCATCGCATCGACGATCCGAAGCTCAAGATCGACGACACGTGCATGCTGTTCGTGCGCGGCGTTGGCCCGGTCGGCTACCCCGGCGCCGCCGAGGTAGTGAACATGCAGCCGCCGGCAGAGCTGATCAAGCACGGCGTGACCGAGTTGCCCTGCATCGGCGACGGACGGCAGTCGGGCACGTCGGGTTCGCCTTCGATCCTCAATGCATCACCGGAAGCGGCCACTGGAGGCGGACTGGCGATCCTGAAAACCGGAGACCGGATTCGTATCGACCTGAACAAGCGCTCCGCCAATATCCTCATCAGCAAGTCGGAGTACGACGGCCGCAAGAAGGCATTGGAGAAGCAGGGCGGCTTCAAGATTCCCGAGAGCCAGACCCCTTGGCAGGAAATCCAGCGCAGCATGGTCGACGAGCTGTCGAACGGGATGGTGCTCAAGCCTGCGGTCAAGTACCAGCGGATTGCGAAGAGCAAGGGAACGCCAGGGACAATCACTGAAAAGCGAATTGAGCAGGGTCTGAAGAGCGCAGGTTCCTTGACGCTGCCTGCTGGCGCTGGCCCCTGCTGAAGCGTTCAGGCTCGACCAATACCGCGTTTGCCGTGTTGCAAGGAACGCATGCGCAGCGCGGAGCCTCGCCGATCTAGCCGCGCCGGAACGTGACGCGCTCGGGCCTCGGCAGCGCGAGCATCCTGGACAGCACGTTCCGGTTGCGCGCGATGTCCTCAAGCGTATAGCGGTCGAGCACGGCATAGAACGCCTGCACGGCGTCGTCGAGCACCGAACGCAGGTGGCAAGCGCGCGCGATCCGACAGGCGCCGGTGCTTTCGAAGCACGCTGCCGGGCGCGGGGCCCCTTCGGTGAGGCGAACAATGTATCCCACATTGATCGCCGTCGGAGCCATCGCCAGTTCGAGGCCACCCCCTTTGCCTCGTACGTTTGCCAGGACGCCCGCTTTGCCCAGGGCATGGGACACCTTCATCAAGTGGGCTTCGGAAATGTCGAACGCATCCGCGATCTCGGCGATCGTCGCGCGTCGCTGCGGCCTTGCCGCGAGGAACATGAGCAGCCGCAGGCTGTAATCGGTGAAGGTCTTCAGCCGCATGATCGTTAGGTGTCGCGCGCAGCGGAGTGCGTCGCTTTCGCGAGAATCGCCGTTGCCGTTCTATAGGTTCATTGTGAATGAATCTTTTGCGCAGCTATTGACTTGGATCAAGTGGAGAGGGGGTTCCTGCCACTTAAGCTAACGCAACTGACAAGGGGAGGGGCGCAGAAAATGAGCAACCGAGGCCAGGCGCTATCCGTGCTGATTGTCAGCACATTGGCGTTCACCGTGTGCTTCATGGTGTGGATGATGTTCGGCGTCATCGGCATACCGATCCGCAAGACCCTCAATCTCAACGCGACCGAGTTTGGCCTGCTGACGGCCACGCCGGTGCTCACCGGGTCGCTCATTCGGGTTCCGCTCGGCATGTGGACCGACAAATTCGGTGGCCGAATCGTGTTCTTCGTCCTGATGCTCCTGTGCGTGGTCCCGATCTTCCTCATCGCGCACGCGACGCAATTCTGGCAGTACCTTGTGCTCGGGCTCTTCGTCGGCCTTGCCGGCGGCTCGTTCTCGGTGGGCACGCCCTATGTCGCGCGCTGGTTTCCAAGGAATCAGCAAGGCTTTGCGATGGGCATCTTCGGTGCCGGCAACTCCGGCGCGGCCGTCAACAAGTTCGTCGCGCCGGCGCTGGTGGTGGCCTTCGGCTGGGCGATCGTGCCGCAGGTTTACGCGGCGATCATGCTCGGGACGGCGTTTCTCTTCTGGTTCGCGAGCTACTCGGATCCCGTCCATTTGGTGGACTCGAAAATTACCTGGCGAGAGCAGCTCGAAGCGCTCAAGGACCCGAACGTCTGGAAGCTGTGCCAGTACTACTCGATCGTGTTCGGGGGCTACGTCGCGATGAGCCTATGGATGGTGCAGTACTACGTTGGCGAATTCGAGCTGGACATCCGCACCGCCGCGTTGCTGGCTGCATGCTTTTCGCTTCCCGGCGGCGTATTGCGTGCGGTAGGCGGCTGGTTTTCGGACAAGTACGGCGCACACAGCGTGACCTGGTGGGTGCTGTGGGTCAGCTGGGTCTGCCTGTTTCTGCTTTCCTATCCGCAGACCGACATGACCATCCTCACCACAAGCGGACCGAAGACTTTTCACATCGGGCTCAACATCTGGCTGTTCACGTTGCTGATGTTCGTCCTCGGTATCGCCTGGGCGTTCGGCAAGGCGTCGGTATTCAAGTACATCTCCGACGAGTATCCGACCAACATCGGCGTGATTTCCGGGGTTGTGGGCCTCGCTGGCGGCATGGGCGGGTTCGTGCTGCCCATCATGTTCGGAGCGTTGATGGATCTCACGGGCGTGCGCTCGTCCGCGTTCATGCTGATGTACGGCGTGGTCTGGGTATCGCTGATCTGGATGTACTGGACCGAAGTTCGCGGCGCCGAACTCATGGGGCATAGCGCCAAGCCGTTCCGCCTGCAGGGACAGGGGGTTGCCGGTAAAGAGGAAACATCATGAACATCACGAATACGACACTCAAATCCGGTGTTGCCGCGCCTTCCACAGGTGGCCGTGCCGACATCGCCGACTGGCGACCAGAGGACGAAACCTTCTGGGAAATCGCGGGCAAGAAGATCGCCTACCGCAACCTTTGGATCTCGGTGCCCGCGTTGCTGTGCGGCTTCGCGGTCTGGGGGATGTGGGGAATCATCACCGTCCAGATGCTCAATCTGGGTTTTCCGTTCACCCAGGCGCAGCTTTTCACGCTGACCGCGATCGCCGGCATATCCGGCGCCACGATGCGCATCCCGGCTTCATTCCTTATCCGCCTCGCCGGCGGGCGCAATACCATTTTCCTGACCACGGCGATGCTGCTCGCGCCGGCCATCGGCACCGGCATCGTGTTGCAGCACAAGGACTGGCCGCTGTGGGCCTTCCAGCTGATGGCGTTGTGGTCGGGCGTGGGTGGCGGCAACTTCGCGAGCTCGATGTCCAACATCAGCACCTTCTTCCCGAAACGCCTGCAGGGTACCGCGCTCGGGTTGAACGCCGGATTGGGCAACTTCGGCGTCACGACGATGCAGGTCGTGATCCCGCTGGTCATGACGGTGGGCATCTTCGGCGCATTCGGCGGCGACCCGATGACCCTGGTGAAGGACAGTGGGTGGATCTTCGGCAAGATCAAGGCCGGCACGCCGACCTGGATCCAGAACGCAGGTTTTGCCTGGGTTCTGTCGCTGGTGCCGCTCTCGGCGCTGTGCTGGTTCGGCATGAACAACCTGAAGACGATCTCTCCGGCCACCGGCAACCCGATCGTCGCATTCGGCAAGATCACCTACCTGTACACGCTGGCCTTCATACCTTCGATCCTGGGGATGTACCTGTACCTGCCGCCGCCCACCGGCCTGGGTGTGATCAGCATGTGGGTGGCCATTCCGCTGGACATCATCGCCGCGCTGGTGGTGATGCGAATCGCGGCGTTCGGCCCGATGAAGGAGGGCGTCGCCAAGCAGTTCGAGATCTTCAGGAACAAGCACACCTGGTCGATGACTGCCCTCTACATCGTGACCTTCGGATCGTTCATCGGCTTCTCGATGGCGCTGCCGTTGTCGATGAAAGTGATCTTCGGCATCAGCCACGTGCCCAACGCCAATGGCGTCATGCAGCACACGCTCAATAACCCGAACGCGCCGACGATTCTGGCCTACGCCTGGATCGGGCCGTTCGTCGGCGCGGCCGTGCGGCCGATCGGCGGCTGGATCTCCGACAAGGTGGGCGGCTCGATCGTCACTCAAATCATCTCTGCGGTGATGGTGTTCGCCTCGGTCGCGGTGGGCTACGTCATGATGCAGGCGTACGCATCGGCCACGCCGGAGCAGTATTTCCCGGCATTCCTCGGCTTGTTCATCGTGCTGTTCTTCGCCAGTGGCATCGGCAACGGCTCGACCTTCCGCACCATCGGCGTGATCTTCGATCGCCAGCAGGCGGGCCCGGTGCTGGGCTGGACCTCGGCAATTGCCGCCTATGGCGCCTTCGTCGCGCCGATCGTGATCGGCAATCAGATCCAGGCCGGTACGCCGCAGATCGCGATGTACGGCTTCGCCGTGTTCTATGCGGTCTGCCTGGTGCTGAACTGGTGGTTCTACCTTCGTGCCAACGCCTACGTGAAGAACCCGTGAGGACATCACCGTGAGCCACTTTCTGGATCGACTGAACTACTTCCTGCAGCCGCGCGAGGGCTTCGCCGGCGACCACGGGGTCACCACGGGCGAAGACCGCACCTGGGAAGACGCCTATCGCAACCGCTGGGCGCACGACAAGATCGTTCGCTCCACTCACGGCGTGAACTGCACGGGGTCGTGCTCGTGGAAGATTTACGTCAAGGGCGGCATCGTCACCTGGGAAACGCAGCAAACCGACTACCCGCGCACGCGCTGGGACATGCCCAATCACGAGCCACGCGGCTGCGCTCGCGGCGCCAGCTACAGCTGGTATCTCTACAGCGCGAATCGCGTCAAGTATCCGCTGGTGCGCGGGCGTCTTCTGAAGCATTGGCGCCGAGCGCGTATCGCACACGACCCGGTCGCGGCGTGGACGTCGATCGTCGAGGACGACGCCAAGCGACGCGACTACCAGCAGGTGCGAGGCCTCGGTGGCTTCGTGCGCTCGAACTGGGACGAGGTCAACGAGATCATCGCCGCGGCAAACGTCTATACGATAAAGAAATACGGTCCGGACCGCGTCATCGGCTTTTCCCCGATCCCCGCGATGTCGATGGTCAGTTACGCCGCGGGTTCGCGCTATCTGAGTCTGATCGGCGGCGTGTGCATGAGTTTTTACGACTGGTACTGCGACCTCCCGCCAAGCAGTCCGCAAATCTGGGGAGAGCAGACCGACGTGCCGGAGTCGGCCGATTGGTTCAATTCGAGCTTCATCATCGCCTGGGGCTCGAATGTGCCGCAGACACGCACGCCGGACGCGCATTTCTTCACCGAGGTGCGCTACAAGGGCACAAAGACGGTCGCAGTCACGCCCGATTATTCCGAAGTCGCCAAGCTCGCCGACATCTGGATGCATCCGAAGCAGGGTACCGACGCCGCGGTTGCCATGGCGATGGGCCATGTCATCCTCAAGGAGTTCTACTTTCCGGACGCGGGCAAAGAGCGCAGCGCCTACTTCGACGATTACGTGCGTCGCTACACCGACATGCCGATGCTGGTGCTGCTCAAGGAGCACACGCTGCCCAGTGGCGAAGTCATCACCGTGCCCGATCGCTATGTGCGTGCGTCCGACTTCGATGGCAAGTTGGACCAGGCCAACAATCCGGAATGGAAGACGGTTGCGTTCGATGAGAAGGGCGAGGTGGTCTTGCCCAATGGCGCGATCGGCTTTCGCTGGGGTCCCGATGGTCGGTCCGATCAAGGCCAGTGGAACCTTGAAGCCAGGGAAGCGCGCCATGGCCACGACGTAAAGCTCAAGTTGTCGCTGCTGGAAGGCGAGCATCCGAGCACGGAGACGGCAAAGGTCGGCTTCCCGTACTTCGGCGGGATCGTCAGCGAGCATTTCCCGAACAACCAGCAGACCGATGTACTGGTTCGTACGGTACCTGCGCGGCGAATCGTCCTCGGCAATGCCGCCGACCGGCGCGAGGCCCTGGTGGCGACGGTGTTCGATCTTCAGGTTGCGAACTACGGCGTGGCTCGCGGTTTCCCAGGCGAGCTGGCCGCGAAGAGTTTCGACGACGATACGCCGTACACGCCTGCGTGGCAGGAGCGCATCACCGGCACGCCGCGCGAGCAGCTCATCGCCGTGGCGCGCCAGTTCGCCGAGAACGCGCACAAGACGCATGGCAAGTCGATGGTGATCATCGGCGCGGCGATGAACCACTGGTACCACAGCGACATGAACTACCGCGGTGTCATCAATATGCTGATGATGTGCGGTTGCATCGGCAAGAGCGGTGGCGGCTGGGCGCACTACGTGGGCCAGGAAAAGCTGCGGCCGCAGACCGGATGGACGGCGCTGGCGTTTGCGCTCGACTGGATCCGCCCACCGCGGCAGATGAACAGCACCAGCTTCTTCTACGCCCATACCGACCAGTGGCGATACGAGAAACTCGGCATGGACGAAGTGATCTCGCCGCTGGCCGACAAGAAGCTCTACGCCGGCAGCATGATCGACTACAACGTGCGCGCCGAGCGCATGGGCTGGTTGCCCTCCGCGCCGCAGCTACAGACCAATCCGCTGCAGGTCGTGCGCGACGCGCAGGCCGCCGGTCTCGATGCGAAGGACTACGCGGTCAAGGGGCTCAAGGATGGCACGCTCAAGATGAGCTGCACCGACCCCGACCATCCCGACAACTGGCCGCGCAACATGTTCGTGTGGCGCTCCAACCTGCTCGGCTCCAGCGGCAAGGGGCACGAGTACTTCCTCAAGCACCTGCTGGGCACAAGCAACGGTGTGCAAGGCAAAGACCTGGGAGCACAGGAGGCCAAGCCCGCCGAGGTGGTCTGGCACGACAAGGCGCCGGAAGGCAAGCTCGACCTGCTGGTGACGCTCGACTTTCGCATGAGTACGACGTGCCTGTACAGCGACATCGTGCTTCCCACCGCCACCTGGTACGAGAAGAACGATTTGAACACCAGCGATATGCATCCGTTCATTCACCCGCTGTCCACCGCGGTGGATCCGGCCTGGCAGTCGCGCAGCGACTGGGACATCTACAAGGGCTTCGCGAAGAAGTTCAGCGAAGTCTGCGTCGGTCATCTGGGGGTAGAGCGCGAGCTGGTCCTGAGTCCGCTCATGCATGACAGCCCTTCCGAGCTGGCGCAGCCATTCGAAGTCAAGGACTGGAAGCGCGGCGAGTGCGAGCTGATCCCTGGCAAGACCGCCCCCAATCTCGTCGTCGTCGAGCGCGACTACCCGAATGTGTTCAAGCGCTTCACGGCGTTGGGACCGCTGATGGCCAAGATCGGTAACGGCGGCAAGGGCATCGCCTGGAACACGCAGGCGGAAGTCAAGCAGCTGGGCGAACTCAGCGGTCTCGTCACTGCCGAAGGCGCGACCCGCGGCATGCCGAAGATCGAGACCGACATCGACGCCTGCGAGGTGATTCTGCAGTTGGCGCCGGAAACGAATGGGCACGTGGCAGTGAAAGCCTGGGAGGCGCTCGGCAGGCAGACCGGCCGCGATCACACGCACCTGGCGATCCATCGCGAGGACGAGAAGATCCGCTTCCGCGACATCCAGGCGCAGCCGCGCAAGATCATCAGTTCGCCGACCTGGAGCGGCATCGAAAGCGAAACCGTGTCGTACAACGCCGGCTACACCAACGTGCACGAGATGATCCCGTGGCGCACGCTTACCGGGCGCCAGCAGTTCTACATGGATCATCCGTGGATGCGCGCGTTCGGCGAAGGCTTCAGCAGCTACCGCCCGCCGGTGGACCTGAAGACCACCGCCGGCATCCAGGGCATCAAGCCGAACGGGAACCCCGAGATCGTTCTCAATTTCATCACACCGCACCAGAAATGGGGCATCCACAGCACCTATACCGACAACCTGATGATGCTTACGCTGAGCCGTGGCGGGCCCTGCGTGTGGCTCAGCGAAGATGACGCAAAGCGCGCCGGCATCGTCGACAACGACTGGATAGAGCTGTTCAACGTCAACGGCGCGATCGCGGCGCGCTCCATCGTCAGCCAGCGCGTAAATCCCGGCATGGTCATGATGTACCACGCACAGGAAAAGATCGTGAACACTCCCGGCTCCGAGATCACCGGTGTGCGCGGTGGCATCCACAACTCGGTGACGCGCATCGTCCTGAAACCCACGCACATGATCGGCGGATACGCGCAGTTCAGCTACGGCTTCAACTACTACGGAACCATCGGCACAAACCGCGACGAGTTCGTCGTGGTGCGCAAGATGAACAAGGTCGACTGGCTGGATACACCCGTCGCCAATGAATTGATCGTACCCGTGCAGTCCCAAGGGGAGGTGGCATGAAGATCCGCGCCCAGATCGGCATGGTGCTCAACCTGGACAAGTGCATCGGTTGCCACACCTGCTCGGTCACCTGCAAAAACGTCTGGACCAGTCGGCCGGGCATGGAATACGCCTGGTTCAACAACGTCGAGACCAAACCCGGCATCGGCTATCCGAAGGAATGGGAGAACCAGGACAAGTGGAACGGTGGCTGGGTGCGCAAAGCCGACGGCAGCATCGAGCCGCGGCAGGGCGCGAAGTGGAAACTGCTGATGCGCATCTTCGCCAACCCCAACCTGCCCCAGATCGACGATTACTACGAGCCCTTCACCTTCGACTACGGGCACCTGCAGTCGGCGCCCGAGATGAAGGCGACGCCGACGGCGCGGCCGCGCAGCCTGATCACCGGCAAGCAGATGGACAAGATCGTCTGGGGTCCGAACTGGGAAGAAATCCTCGGCGGCGAGTTTGCGGGACGCAGCAAGGACCGGAACTTCGACGACATCCAGAAGGACATCTTCGGCCAGTTCGAGAATACCTTCATGATGTACCTGCCCAGGCTGTGCGAACACTGCCTGAACCCGGCGTGCGTGGCCTCCTGTCCCTCGGGCTCGATCTACAAGCGCGAGGAAGACGGCATCGTGCTGATCGACCAGGACAAGTGCCGCGGCTGGCGCATGTGCGTGAGCGGCTGCCCGTACAAGAAGATCTACTACAACTGGAAGAGCGGCAAGGCCGAGAAATGCATCTTCTGCTATCCGCGCATCGAAGCCGGCCAGCCGACCGTATGCAGCGAGACCTGTGTCGGCCGCATCCGTTACCTCGGCGTGCTGCTCTACGACGCCGACCGCATCGAGCAGGCGGCAAGCGTCGAGCACGACCGCGACCTGTACCAGGCGCAGCTCGACATCTTCCTCGACCCGTTCGATCCGAAAGTGATCGCGCAGGCCCGCGATGACGGCGTTCCGGACAACTGGATGGAGGCCGCTCGCAACAGCCCGGTCTACAAGATGGCGGTGCAATGGAAGGTGGCGCTGCCGCTGCATCCCGAATACCGCACGCTGCCGATGGTCTGGTACGTGCCGCCACTGTCGCCCATCAGTGCGGCGGCGAATGCCGGGCACGTTGGAAGCAACGGCGAAATTCCCGATGTCAGCCAATTGCGCATTCCGGTCAATTACCTGGCCAACCTGCTGACGGCCGGGGACACCAAGCCGGTGGTGCGCGCACTGGAGCGGATGCTGGCCATGCGCGCCTATCAGCGCGAAAAGCACGTCGATGGGCGCATCAACCAGGCCGTGCTCAAGCAGGTGGGGATCACCCAGGCCGAAGTGGAGGACATGTACCACGTGATGGCAATCGCCAATTACGAGGATCGCTTCGTGATTCCAAGCACTCACCGTGAGTACGCCGAAAACACCTTCAACGTTCGCGGTGGCTGCGGCTTCAGCTTCGGCAATGGCTGCTCCGAAGGAACCGGCGAGACAAGCCTGTTCGGCAGCGAAAAGAAGCGCACCATTCCCATCAGGGCGGAGGTTTGATCATGTTTGCACTGAACTCCCCTCGACCGATGGGCAAGAGTCTGCGCGTGCTGGCGGCATTGCTCGCCTACCCCGATGCGCGGATGCTCGGCTGCATCCCGGAAATGCGGGACTTGCTCACCGCCGAAGCCGCTGTCTCGCCATCCCGCCGCGCCGAAATCGATGCGTTGATGGACACCTTGCAATGTGCCGATCCGCTGGAAGCCGAGGCAGCCTATGTCGAATTGTTCGATCGCGGCCGAGCCACCTCGCTGCACCTGTTCGAGCACGTCCATGGCGATTCGCGCGATCGCGGGCCGGCAATGATCGACCTGGGGGAGACCTACGCCAAGGCCGGCCTCATCCTTGCCCCGGGAGAGTTGCCCGACTATCTGCCGGCGTTGCTCGAATTCGCGTCCACGCAGCCGCCGCGCGAGGCACGCGACTTTCTGGGCGAGATTGTCCACATCCTGAACGTGATTTTTGGGGCGTTGCGCAAGCGAGACAGCGCCTATGCAAGCGTCGTGGGCGCTTTGATCGAGCTCGCCGGCGGAAAGGCCCAGCCGGTCGAGCCGGCCGCTGACGAGACATTGGACGAAAGCTGGGCCGAGCCGGTCGTGTTCGACGGCTGTTCCGCCAAGGGCCAGGCCAAGCCGGGCCAGTCGCAGCCGATTCGCGTCGTTCGCAGGAGCGCACAGAACAGCGCGCCACCGGGAGCCCCCGCATGAACCCCGTTCTGTCCTACCTGAACAATTTCCTCTTCACCGTCTATCCGTACATTTGCCTGGCGGTGTTCTTCATGGGCAGCCTGGCGCGATTCGATCGCGACCAGTACACGTGGAAAAGCGATTCGTCGCAGTTGCTGCGCGCCGGGACGCTGCGCTGGGGCAGCAACCTGTTCCACATCGGCATCATCTTCCTGTTCTTCGGGCACCTGTTCGGACAGCTCACGCCGCACTCGATGTACGACTCGTTCATCACTGCTCCGCAGAAGCAGATGCTCGCCATCGTCTCCGGCGGCATCGCGGGCTTTATCTGCTTTGTCGGCCTGACGCTGCTGTTGTACCGGCGCATCTTCGATCCACGCATCCGCTTGACCAGCCACCGCACCGACATCGCGATCCTGGTCATCCTGTGGGCGCAACTGTTAGTCGGCCTGGTCACTCTGCCGTCCTGTCGTGGCATCACTCGGATGGCAGCACGATGCTGATCCTGGCCAGCTACCTGCAAAGCGTCGCTACCTTGCGCCCTGACGCCGGGGCGCTGATGGCCGTGGAATGGCACTACAAGCTGCACATGGTGCTGGGCATGACGATCTTTCTGCTCTCTTCCGTTCAGCCGGTTCGTTCATGTGTGGAGCGGCTTCGCGACCATCGGCTACCTGTTCCGGCCGTACCAGGTGGTGCGCAGCCGGCGACTCAATGTGCCCGTTGGCCACAATCTGCCGCGTCAGCCCGGCGCGGGTGTTTGAGAGGAGCCCCGCGATGACGACTCACTGCCAGACTTCCTCTGAAGGTGGCGTCGATCAATGGCGTGCGCATTGCACGCACCGGATGTCGCGCTGCCGTCGGACGAACTGCGGCAGCGGGCCTGCACGGAGCTGCTGCGTCAGGCCGCGCAGCATGTCGGCCTGCTGGGTGTGGACGATGCGCCCGCGGCGGACGGCGTGATCAGCGAAGTTGCCGCCAGCGCGATCGAGTCGTTGCTCGATCGAGAGCTCGAGCACGCCAGAACCGTCAGAGGAAGCATGCCAGCGGCACTACGCAGCGCACGAAGCCATCTATCGAACCGGCGAGCGCGTTCTGACACGGCATATCCTTTTCGCCGTGACTCCGGGTGTGGATGTCGCTGCACTGCGCAAACGCGCCGAGACGACATTGCTGCACGTACGCTGTCACGATGGCAAGACCAACGACCGCTTCGCCGAAGCCGCCCGCGTCTCGTCCAACTGTCCCAGCGGTGCCCAAGGCGGCGATCTTGGCTGGCTTCGCGCGGCCGACTGCGCGCCCGAGTTCGCTCGCGAATTGTTCGGTCATACCGAGGTCGGCGTCCTGCCGCGGCTCGTGCATAGTCGCTTCGGACTCCATGTGGTCGAAGTCCTGGCTCGCGAACCGGGTATCGCGCAATCCTTCGACGAGGTGCGCGGTGCGGTGATCATGTCGTTGCGCCAGCTAACCTACGTGACTGCTCTGCGCCAGTACCTTCAAATGCTCGCCGGCGAAGCGGAGGTGAAAGGTGTCAACCTCGATGCCGCCGACACGCCACTAGTACAATAGCGGGGGCAGTCGTCGCCGAGTCGCTTTTGCAACGGACGGCGCGCGCTCCATGCCAGTGCTGCAGATGATCAAGATCGAAGTCGCGCGGCCGCAGGCGAAACCCACTTCCAACGGGTTCGCACTATGGAGCCTGGGCTTTCGGCCGTTCTACCTGCTTGCAAGCGTTTTCGCCGCGTCGTCGATCCTGCTCTGGATCGGCCAATACACTGGCCACCTTCCCGTCGCATATCTGCGAACCCCCGCGTGGCATGGCCATGAGATGCTGTTCGGCTATACGCTGGCTGTAGTGGCCGGATTCCTGTTGACAGCCGTTCGCAACTGGACCGGCATCCCGACACCCACGGGCGTCGCGCTGATGTCGCTTGCAGCGCTATGGGTAGCCGGTAGGGTGTTGGTCTTGACGCCTTATTCCACTGCCGCCGCGATTGCCAATGTAGCGTTTCCCGTGGCGTTGGCCATCGGCATCGGCAAAGCCGTAGTGCAGAGTCGGAATCGGCGCAACTATTTCTTTCTCGCGCTGCTGATGGCACTCGCCCTTGCATCGCTCGCGTTTCATCTTGCACATCTTGACCTGCTGCACTGGCCGGAACGGGAGAGCCTCCAGGTCGGTCTCGACGTCGTCCTGTTCATCATGGCCGTGATCAGCGGGCGAGTGATTCCGATGTTCACCAACAATGGCGTGCCGGGAGCGCAAGCGACGCGGCAACCGATGGTTGAGAAACTCGCATTGGCCGGCGTGCTCGTACTGCTTGCTGTCGACCTGCTGCCCGTCCCGGCTTTGCTTGTCGCGGTGGTTGCGCTCGCCGTTGCATGTGCGCACGCGGCACGACTCTACTTGTGGCGGCCGTGGCGAACTCGGCGGACCCCTCTCGTATGGGTGCTGCATGTCGCCTACGGCTGGATTGTCGTCTACCTCGTGCTGCGTGGACTCGCCGAGTTGGGGTTGGTGGGACCGCTATTCGCCGTTCACGCCTTGACCGTCGGGGCGATTGGCGGCATGACGATTGGAATGATGACCCGAACCGCGCGCGGTCACACGGGACGGCCGCTGGTTGCGGATCGCTTTGAAGTCGCGTGTTTTGTCCTTGTCCTTGTCGCGGCGGTGGTACGCGTTTTCGGCGGCATGCTGCTGCCGGACGCGTATCTGACTACGGTGATTGTTTCCGGCGTATGTTGGTCTGTCGCGTTTGCGATTTATGCAATTCGATATTGGCCGGTATTGTCACGTGCGCGTCTGGACGGGCAGCCATAGCGAAAGCGGGGCACGATGCCGCGATGACCGGCGCTATCCGGTCAATTTCGGCCCCAACGGGCAATCGCCGCGGCACGAAAGTGTGATTGTGCGGCGCGGCAGACGAGCGCACAATATTGTCGCGGCTGGGTTCCCGGATGTATCAACTTCATAACCGCCGGAAATGCGTGAATGGAACAGGACTGTAGACAACGTTCCTCGTTGGGGGAGGGCGGTGTGTTGCACGACCCATTTGCGGGAATCCTTTGCCGGAGAAGCTGCAATCACTTTGATCATTAACTGGAGAGAACGCATGAAAGCACGAACGTTCCTGCCTGCTGTTTCGGTCTTCGCAGTTGCTGCTGTATTCACATCGGGCGCCTGCGCCCAGGCGTGCGGGCCCAGCAATCCTAACTGCCGTGACGTCAAAGTAACGGTCCAGGGCAACCAGGTCGTACTGGATCCTTCCACCGTAACGGTCACCGGGCGGACCGCGCCCGCGGTCAAGATCGTTTACTACCTGGCGACGCCGGGCTACGTGTTCGTCGACCAGTCCGCCAATCGTCCGGTCAACTTCCCGGCCGCGTACTTCATGAGCAATGATCCTCGTTTCTGCTACATGTGGACGAACAACACCACCTACGTGTGCACCGACTGGAATGCGGATGCGTTTTCCTGGGGCACGGACTACAAGCTCCAGGTGGTCCCGACTTCCGGGGGCGGCGCATTGTCGACAACCGGCAGGGTCGTCAACAACTAGGAAGTGCAATCGCTGTACTGCGGCAAGGCGAACAGGCGTAGCTCTGGCGGCCGGGACTCGCGATGGTCCCGGCCCAGGAGCATTAAGCCATTGGATGTTGCGAAATATCGCTGTTGAAGACCGTCTATTGATGTGACGCGGCGTCGTTCCCGCGCCAACGGTGTTTTCACGATCGGGGAGAGATTCATGGTACGAAACATATTGGCGTTGAGTCTGTTGGCGATTTCGCTCGCGGCACCCGGCCTGCGCGCCCAGACCGCACCGGCCGCACCTGCCGCGCCAGCCCAGCCGGCAACGAATCCTGTCGATCCGGCAGCGGTCCAGGCCCTGAAGGACATGGGTGCCCATCTGCAGAGCCTGAAGCGCTTTCAGGTGTCGACCGACCTGACGGGCGAACGTGTCCTTGCCGACGGCCAGAAGCTCATGCATTCGGCGAGGGCGCAATTGGACGTCGAACGTCCGAACAAACTGCGCGCGCGGATGACCAGCGCACGAACCGAACGCGTACTCTATTACGACGGCAAGAACGTCACGCTGTGGACGCCTTCGCAGAAATACTACTCGACGATCGCATTTACCGAAACACTCGGCGTGCTCTCCGATCGACTTGAGCAGAGGTACGGCATTCAAATTCCAATGTCCGACCTCTTCGCCTGGGGTACTCCCGCCGCGCCGCTCGACAAGATCGAGTCGGCGATGAATGCCGGTCAGGATTTCATCGGCGAGGAGCTCTGCGACCACTATGCCTTTCGCCAGGGCCAGATCGACTGGCAGATCTGGATCACGACGGGAAGCAAGCCGCTGCCGCTAAGGATCGTGATCACCAATCGTTCCGATGATGCACGTCCGCAATCGGTCAGCGTACTCGACTGGAACCTGAAACCCACCTTTACGGAGGCGACTTTCAAGTTCACGCCTCCCAAGGGGGCAACCAAAGTCGAAGTCGTTCCGCTGAAAACCAAGTAGGGGAGTGGCGAGATGAAAAATTTATTTGGAAAATTGTTCCTGGCTCCTCTGATCGTTGTTGCCGTGACCAGTTTCGCAATGGTCACGGCTGATGCAGCGGGTCGCGGCGGCGGTGGTGGTGGCGGCGGCGGCGGTGGCGCCCGTGCGGGCGGTGGCGGTGGCGGCGGTGGTGGTGCCCGTGCGGGTGGCGGCGGCGCTAATGCGGGTGGTGGCGGTGGAGCACGGAATGTCCAGGCCAACAACAGCCGGGCCGACGTGCGTACCAACGATGTCCGCAGCACCAGCGTCAACAACGTCAACAACGTCAACCGGAACGTGAACAACGTCAACGTGGACAGGAACGTGAACGTCAATGTCAATAACGGTTGCTGTAACGGCGGCTGGGACAACAACTATCACCCGGTGGCGACCGCGGCAGCGGTTACTGCTGCAGTGGGGGTGACTTCCGCGATCGTGGGCTCGATGGTGCGCACCGTGCCGGCAGGGTGCGTTCCGGTCAACTACGGCGGCATGGTCTACCAGCAGTGCGGTACCGTCTGGTATCAGCCGCAAGCTGGGCAGTACGTGGTGATCAATGCGCCGTATTGATGGTTGATTGAAGGGGCCGCCTACCCGCGGTCCTTTGCATCTGTTACGAGGGCGCTGGAAAGGTTGCTCGGACCGCCGGGTCCTCCCCGACCTTTGCGCTCCGCCCGCCCGCACACTGCGGCTGGCGGCACGATCGTTGTGCGGGTGGATAATTCGCGCCCGATCGAGCCGCGTCAATGCTCCATATCCGTGAGAGATAATCCCAAGACATGAGCGCCGCCGCGATTCTCCTGCTCGTCATCAAGTCAAGCATTGTGCTGACGGTGCTCAGTCTCGGGTTGGGAGCCACGTGGCAGGATGCGACATCGCTGTTTCGCCAGCCGGGCCTGCTGCTTCGATCGGTGCTTTCGATGAACGTGATCATGCCGCTGGTCGCCGCAGGGCTTGTCCTGGCATTCGACCTGCCCCTGTCGATGAAGATCGCATTGATCGCACTCGCGGTATCACCCGTGCCTCCGGTCCTGCCCAAGAAGGAGTTCAAGGCAGGTGGGCACGCGTCATTCGCGGTCGGGCTCTTGGTTGCTATCGGCGTGCTCGCGATCATTACCGTGCCACTCACCGTCACATGGATCGCAAACGCGTTCGATCGCACGTCGAGCATCACACCATTTGCGGTCGCGAAGATCGTGCTGGCGAGCGTGCTGGTTCCGCTTGCAGCAGGCATTGTTTTGCGCAGGTGGCTGCCCGCGTTGGCGGAACGAATCGCGCGGCCGGTGTCCCTCCTCGGTACCACGTTGCTGTTCGGCTGCGCGTTGCCACTGGCTTATGCTTCATGGCCTGACGTTCAGGCGTTGTTTGGGAACGGCACTGTGCTGATCGTCGCTGCAATGGCGGCGATCGGACTCATTGTCGGCCATGTGCTTGGCGGCCCCGACTCCGACGATCGGACGGTCCTGGCTTTGTCGACCACGTCACGGCATCCCGCAATTGCACTTGCTGTCGCCGTTGGCACCGGTGCCGAGACGAAAGCGGTGATCGGGGCGATTCTGCTATACCTGATCGTCGCAGGGCTGGTTTCGATTCCCTACGTGGCTTGGCGCAAGCGCGCATCGAAGGCCGCCCACGCCGCCGACCTTTCTGACCATAGAATTGCCGAGTGAACGACATGTACCCGGATAAGGAGATCGCGGCGACAAAAATGGCGCCGGGCGCAATCAGCAACTAGTATCATTGACAGTGCCGATCGTTCTGCGAACAACGATTGGCGCGAATACACGTGTTCGACCAACCCAGATATTTTAGTGGAGCTTCGATGACAACAATCAAGACAATTGAAAATCCTTCCCGTCGTACCGCGTTGGGCGTGCTGATGGCATCAACGCTCGCCGGATGCGCGACGCAAGCCGTTTCTTCGGCCGAGCCAGAACGGCTTGTGGCCGATGCGCAGACAACATTGAACAACTTCATCCGCGATCCGGATCAGACCTGGATCCAGGACAATCTCAACCGTGCCAGAGCAGTTCTGATAGCGCCGCAGGTCGTCAGGGCGGGCTTCATTTTCGGCGGCTCGGGCGGACGAGGCGTGCTGGTTGCGCGGGATGGGCGCGCATGGGCGGGACCGGCGTTCTACAACCTGGCCACGGCTAGCGTCGGCTTCCAGGCGGGCATCGACGTATCCGAGGTCATCGTCGTCGTGATGACGGACAAAGGATTCAATTCGCTGCTTTCGACCTCCGTCAAGATCGGTGGCGATGCGAGCATTGCAGCGGGTCCCGTTGGTGCCGGAGCAAGGTCCACGATCACTGCTGACTTGATCTCATTCACCCGCGCGAAGGGCGTGTACGGAGGTCTGAATCTCGATGGCACGGTTGTGAGTAGCAACGTTCCCTGGAATGACGCGTTTTATGGTGGGAACAATCTCCTGCCACCGGACATCCTGATCCGCAGGACAGTAACCAGTCCGAAAGCGGCGGGTTTGCTGGCCGATGTCGCCAAGGCGACGAAGTAGCTGAAGCCACTGCGTCCCTGATCATCTCCAGGGTGTCGAATGGAATCTCTGCTGCATGAGATCGCCCATTATGTCGCGCTCGCGATCGAAGCGATCGCGATCGCGATCATCGCCTTGGGCGCACTCGAAGCGGTTGTCGGGATGGGGCGCGTTGGATTCCGTTCCGCGACGACGAACGATGATCGGCGCGCAGTGTGGTTGACCTTTGCGCGCTGGCTCGTCGCCGGCCTGACTTTTCAGCTGGCGGCGGACGTTGTCAACACGTCTTTCTCGCCGACTTGGGACGAAATCGGCCACCTCGCGGCGATTGCCGCAATCCGCACGTTCCTGAGCTTTTTCCTTGATCGTGAAGTGGAGGAGACGCGCGAACGACAGCATCACCGACCGGAAAATGCGCCGTGACATGGCCACGACAATTCGCTTGCCGGGGTGGTGCCAGGTGCATGTGACGGTTGTGCGCGCCGCTGCAACGCAGATACCCCTGAGTCAGATGCTGCTGAAGCTTGCAATGCGGTGTTCTGATGGGCGGTCCATGAAAAACATCAAGGCGTAGGCCCTTGTTGACATTGGGCCGGCGCGTGGCTAGTATAACTAAATCATTTAGATGATTTGCAGTAGCGCTGACGGGCCGGAAGCCGACGGTGCAGAAGGAGGAGTCCCTTGTCCACGTCGCAGACCGTCGCCGAGCCAGCCTCCGCCGTCGCGTCGCACCCATCGATTGCGTCTCCTCGCCCAGACTTTGCGGACGTCCTCGCGCACTTCGCGTGCGCGCTCTCCGCGGCCGACCTGCCGAAAGCGGTCGTCGACGCAGCCAAGGTCAACATCTTCGATACACTCGCCTGCGCCGCCGCCGGCTCGAGCGCACCTGCGGTCTCCGATGTTCGCGAGCTCGCTCTGGAGTGGGGAGGCGCGCCGCAGGCGACGACCCTGGTGTTTGGCGACAAGGTCCCCGCGCATCACGCGGCGTGGGTCAACGGGACGATGTCGCACGCCCGCGACTACGACGATACGCACGACGCGGCGGTCCTTCACGCGGGCGTGTCGGTGATTCCGGCCGCGCTCGCGGCGGCGGAGCTTCGAGGCGGTGTAGCAGGCTGTGACTTCATCGCGGCCGTAGCCGCAGGCCTCGAGACGATCTGCAGGCTCGGCGTGGCGACACAAATCGGCATCATCGAAAGCGGTTTCATCTACACGCCGCTGTTCGGTCACTTCGGCGCGACGGTCGCCGCCGGCCGCGTACTCGGCCTCGACCATGCGCAATTGGTGAACGCGATCGGGATCGCCTACTCGCAAGTGGCCGGCAACCATCAGGTCACGCGCGACGGAGCGCTGACCAAGCGCATGCAGCCAGGCTTCGCCGCGCAATCGGCGCTGGTGTCGGTGCAGCTCGCGCGGCGGGGCGTTCGCGGTGCGCAGGCGACCTTCGAAGGCGTCGACGGATTCCTGCGCGTCTACCTGCACGACCGCGTCGATCGCGACGCGCTTCGCGCGGGATTGGGAGAACGCTACGAATTCACCCAGTTGAGCTACAAGCCATATCCCTGCTGCCGCTTCAACCATACGGCAATCGAAGCTGCGCTCACCTTGCGATCTCACGGCGTGACCGCGGATCGCGTGCGCCGCATTCGCGTCGGCTTGAATCGCCAGGCCTACGAGGCCGTGTGTACCCCCGACGACGTACGCAAGCGCCCCACGGGAATCGTCCAGGCGCAATTCAGCATTCCGTTCACCATCGCGTCGGCGCTGGTCGACGGTCGTGTAGCGCTGGACCACTTCACCGCGACTTCGATTCGCCGCGAAGACATTCTCGCGCTGGCGCAGCGCATCGACGGCTTCGTCGACGAAGGCATCGAACGCGAGTGGGGGCGCAGCATTTCACCGGCCGAACTTCACGTCGAGTTCATTGATGGTACGACGCGCCGCGTGCGCATCGACTGGCCGTTGGGGCATCCGCGCCGGCCGATGTCGTCGTCGGATTTCGATGCCAAGGCCGCGGATTGCTTCCACGTATCGGCACGCCCGCTTCACGCCGATGCACCGCGACAATTGCGCGCGCTGGTGGATCGGCTCGAATCGCTAGCCGACGCCCGCTCGCTCGTGCACGTGCTCGACCCTGCATAACCTAGATACGGCGCGCGACATCGCGCTGCCGAATTGAAAGGAGCAAACGACATGCCATCCTGGAAACGAATGAGTGCGATCGCCGCGGCGGCTATTGTCGCCTGTCTCCCGGTCCTCGCGAAGGCGCAGGCCGCGTGGCCCACGCACTCGATCAAGCTCGTCGTGCCGTTTGCGCCCGGCGGAAGTAACGACATCATCGCGCGCGTGCTCGCCGAAAAGTTGACCGCCCGCCTCGGGCAGCCGGTCGTGGTCGAGAACAAGGCGGGTGCCGGCGGGACGATCGGTACCGACTTCGTGGCCAAGTCGCCGCCCGACGGTTATACGCTGCTGTTCGTGTCGACGTCGATCACAACCAACGCCGCGAGCGGCAAGACGCTTCCTTATGACCTGCTCAAGGATTTGCAGCCGATCGGCCAGGTCGCGGGCGGCCCGTTCGCAATTGTCGTCTCCAACGAATTCCCAGCGAAGACACTCAAGGAATTCATCGATATCGCCCGCGCCAAGCCCAACACCGTCAGCTATGGCACGGCCGGTATCGGCGGCATCAACCATCTTGGCACCGAGTTGTTCGCGTCGGCCGCCAAGATCCAGCTCGTTCACGTGCCCTACAAGGGGATCGGACCGGCGTTCACCGATCTAATGGGAGGGAGATTGCAGATGGCGCTGCCGACGATCGCGTCGGTGACGGCATACCTGCAGGCGGGAAAGATGCGAGGCCTTGCCGTGACCGGTGCGCAGCGCTCGCCGCTCGCACCGGATCTACCGACAGTTTCCGAAGCTGGTGTGCCCGGTTTCGTGCTGGAGGTTTGGTGGGGCATCGTGGCGCCTGCGAAGATGCCTCCGACGCTCGTCAAGCGCATCAACGAGGAGTTGAACGCTGTTCTTGCCGTCACCGAGGTGAAAGAGGTTCTCGGGCGCGAGGCCGCGACGCCGCGTCCCGGCACGGCGGATGAGTTCGGCAAGCTCATCGCCAACGACCTCGAACGCTGGAGCAGGCTCATCAAGGAAGCCAAGATCCAGGTCGAGTGATCCGAGATGACGCGCCATGTCCCGCTAGCGCAGCTGCGATTCGCCGAGTTCGTTCGTCCGGGCGATGTGATCGGTTGGCCGCAAGGCCCTGGCGAGTCGATCGCGCTGACCGAGGCGCTCGTTGCACAGGGAGCCGAACTTTCGAGGCCGACACTTTTCTTCGGGCTCTCGTCGTCGCCGACACTGCATCCCGAGCTTGCTGCGCACTTCGCGTTTCGCGCTCTCAATGGCGCGGGAACGAACCGGCGCGTATCGTCGCTCGCCGACATCGTGCCAAGTCACGTCAGCAGCCTCCCAGGATTATTTCGCAGCGGCGCGTTGCGCATCGATGTCGTGCTCATCCAGGTACGGCGGATGCCCGACGGAAGTGCGACTCTCGGTGTCATCGCCGACTTCACCCAGGCCATGATCCAGTCCGCACGGGTGGTGATCGCGCTGGTCAATCCGAAGCTCCCCGCCATGGGCGGTGACGCGCGGGTCGAGGCGGCCGATATCGACGTCTGGGTCGAAAGCGACGAACGCATCATCGATATGCCGGATCCCGAGCCCTCTCCGGCCGAGCGCGCCGTGGCCGAACAAGTGGCGTCGCTGATTCCGCACCGGGCGACCGTGCAGCTGGGGGTGGGCACGCTGCCCGCCGCCGTGGCCGGGGCACTCGCGCGACATCGCGAGCTCGGCGTGCACAGCGGGGTGGTGTCGGACGCGCTCGTCGACCTGGTGGAGCGCGGAGTGGTCACCAACGCGCACAAGGGACGTGACGCGGGACAAACCGTCACCGGCGGCTTGTTCGGAACGCAGCGCCTGCGCGACTTCGCGCAGCAGAGCGGCCTGGTCGACCTGCGCAGCGCGGATTACACGCACAACATCGCGGTCATGTCGTCGCTGTCGAAGTTTCACACCATCAACTCGGCCATTGAAATCGATCTCACCGGTCAGGTGAACTCGGAAATTGCCGGTGATCGCTACCTTGGTGCGGTCGGCGGGCAATTGGACTTCGTGCGTGGTGGCGTCGCGTCGCCGGGCGGTTGCTCGATCATTGCGGTGCCGTCCGTCACGCCCGACGGCAAGCATTCGCGCATCGTGGCATCGCTCGACGGTCGGCCCGTCACGACGCCACGCAGCGATGTCGACGTGATCGTCACCGAACATGGCGCCGCGCATCTGCGCGGGTGCTCGCTCGCCGAGCGTGCGCGGCGACTGATCGCCATCGCGCATCCCGCCTGGCGCGAGTCACTCAACCGGCCTTGGGCAATACAATGAGTACCCGTCCGGTTCCGACCTATCTCGGCAAGGCGCAGCAGGTCGCACAGGATCTCCTCGCCCGTATCGCCGACTCCACCCTCGAACCCGGCCAGACCTTCGCCACCGAAGCCGAGCTCCTGGCGCAGTGCGACGTGAGCCGGCCGACGCTGCGCGAGGGTATACGCATCCTCGAGGCGCAGGGCGTGCTGCAGCAGAAGCCGGGGCCCGGCGGCGGACTGGTCGTGGCGCGTCCGAGCGTCGACATGCTCGCGCAGGGCGTTTCGATCTTCCTGCGCTTCAACCACGTGCCCTTCGAGACCGTGCTGCAGGCGCGCGAGGTTATCGAACCCGCACTGGCGGCCGAGGCCGCCAGCGAAGGGACCGAGGAAGATTTTGGCGAAATGGCGGCGTCGATCGAGCGCATGCAGGCAATGGGCGACGGCGACCAGGCCACCTTCATTGCCGAGAATCGCGTTTTCCACGACATCGTCGCGCGGGCGAGCGGCAACAAGGTGCTCGAAACATTCTGGGGCACGATCAGCCTGCTCGCGACCGGCGAACATCTCGGCATTCGCTATACGGTCGGCAATCGGCAACACGTCATCGCCGCGCACCAGCGGATCCTGGATGCATGCCGCCGTCGCAATCCGCGTGCCGCGGCTCGGGCGATGTCGCAACACGTCGGCGAACTCGAACACCTGGTCAAGGATCGCTACCAGCACCTGCTCGGCAAGCCGATGCGCGTGCGCAATCATCGCGGCGGCCGGTAGGCGGACGCCCCACGTCAAAGGAAGACGACATGAGTGACATGAAGATAAGACTCTCGGATGAACAGCGTGCGCTGGTCGGCACGGTGCGCGACCTCGTGCGCAACAAGTTCCGGGACCGCGTCATGAAATGGCAGGACGGGACCTTTCCCTGGGTCAACATGAAGGAGTTGGGCGAGCTCGGCATCCTTGGCATGTCGGTACCGGAAGAATACGGTGGCTCCGGACTTCCGGTTTTCGACACCGCGCTCGTTCTCGAAGAGGTCGCCAAGGTGTGCTATGTCACGGCAATGGCGTTGATGGGCGAAGTCGGGGTGCAAGTGCGCGTGATCTCGACCTACGCGCCTGAGCACATGAAGCGCGACATTCTTCCCAAGGTTGCGTCGGGCGAGGTGTTGCTTGCGGTGTGCATGACCGAACCGCACGCCGGCACCGACGTTGCCAACTACCGTACCAACACGACGATCAAGGGCGATCGCGCGTTCGTCAAGGGCGTGAAGACTCTGATCAGCCGCGCCGACGAGGCGGAATGGTTCGTGGTGTTCAGCCGTGTCGATGGCAAGCCCGGGCGCGAGGGCATCGGCTGCGTACTGGTGAATCGGAACATGACAGGCTTCAACGTGACCTCGCGCTACCACACCATGGGCGGAGAGAACCTGGCGGAGATCCAGTTCGACGACATCGAAGTGCCGCTCGAGAACGTGATCCTGCGCGACGACGGGTTCAAGAAGCTGCTGTCCGCATTCAACACGCAGCGCTGCCTGAATCCCAGTGTCTCGCTGGGACTCGCGGAAGGGGCCTTCGAGGAAGCGGTCAAGTACACTCGCGACCGGACGGCATTCGGACGCAGGATCGGCGATTTCCAGGGCATGCGCTGGAAACTTGCGGAGATGTATCGCGACATCGAGGCCGGCCGCAGCCTGCTCTATCGCGCATGCCTGACCGCCAATCCGTTCCCCAATCCGTATGAGGCAGCGATCGCGAAAATGTTCGTCAACGAGATGGCCATCCGCGTGACCAGCGAAGCGATCCAGGTGCATGGCGGCTACGGGTTTACCGACGAGTACCCGGTCTCGCGGTTCTATCGCGGCGCGCGCTACGGCACCCTGGGCGGGGGCACGACCGAAACCCTCAAGGATCTGGTTGGCAAGCATCTGATGGAGAACTTCGACCCTGTCGACGGGTTCCTGGGGATGAAGACTTTCTAGACCATGCGTTCGCTGCTCTTCGTCCCCGGTCATGACGAGCGCAAGCTCGCCCGCGCCCTGGAATCAGGTGCCGATGCACTGATCCTCGATCTCGAGGATGCCGTGCCGGATGCCGAGAAATCGAGGGCGCGCGAGGTCACTGCGGCGTTTGTGCGCGAACATCGCGAGCGCCTGCCGCTGTTCGTGCGCGTCAATGCGCTGTCGACATCGTTTGCGCTCGACGATCTCGCCGCGGTCACAGGTACGGCGCCGTACGGCGTCATGCTGCCAAAGTGCGAAAGCGGCCGCGACGTGGCGCGTCTGGACAGGTTGCTCACTGAACAAGAAGCACGCGACGGCGTACCTGGAGGCAACATTCGCATTCTGCCCATCGTCACCGAGACGGCCGCGGCGATGTTCGAATTGGGCAGTTACGCGCGAGAGGCGGGTCCCCGACTCTGGGGCATGCTTTGGGGCGCGGAGGATCTTGCCACCGACGTCGGCGCGTCGACGAATCGCGCACACGGCCGCTACACGCCCCCATTTCAGCTCGCGCGCAGCCTGTGCCTGTTCGGCGCCGCGGCTGCGAAGGTGGTCGCTGTCGACGCGGTGTACACCGACTTCCGCGACCTCGACGGACTGCGCGATGAGGCACGCGCCGCCGCGGCTGCCGGATTCGGTGCCAAGGCCGCGATTCATCCGGCGCAGATCGGCCCCATACATGAGGCGTTCACACCGAGCACCGAAGCGGTGCGTGCAGCGTCCGCAATCGTCGCCGCGTTCGCACGGCAACCCGATGCGGGCGCGGTGAACATCGACGGCCGCATGTTCGATCGGCCGCACCTGCGCGCCGCGCAACGCCTGTTGGAGCGGGCACGTACACCATGAATACCGGAGGAACTATGCCCGCTGACACGTCGCGCGGCGACGCGCCGGACCGTGGCCTGCCCCTGGCAGGGATCACGGTCCTCGACCTGTCGCACGTCTACAACGGGCCGTATGCCACGTTCCTCATGGCGATGGCCGGCGCGCAGGTCATCAAGATCGAGCCGTTGACCGGCGAACATCTGCGCAGTCGCGGCGACATGGGTGGCGCGGCGCTGCCTTTCGCGATGCTCAACTCGAACAAGAAGCCGGTGACGCTCAATCTGAAGGATGAACGAGGCCGGCAACTGCTGCGCGAGATGGTGATGCGTGCCGACATCCTGGTCGAGAACTTCGCGCCCGGCGTGATGGATCGCTTCGGGCTCGGTGCCGCCGATCTGCAGAAGATCAATCCGCGACTGATCTACGGGTCGAGCTCGGGCTATGGCAAGGACGGTCCCTATCGTGATTTTCCCGCGATGGACCTCGTGATGCAGGCGATGAGCGGAGTCATCAACTCCACCGGCTATCCGGACCAGCCACCCGTCAAGGCGGGCGCCGCGATTTGTGACTTCATGGCGGGAATTCATCTCTACGGCGCGATCATGACCGCGCTCTACGAACGCGAACGCACCGGCAGGGGACGCGTCGTCGAAGTCTCGATGCAGGATGCGACCTACGCGTCACTCGCATCGAATCTCGGCATGCTGCACGCGCGCGGTGCGGCGGCACCCGAGCGCACGGGCAACAGGCACGGTGGACTGGGCATTTCACCGTACAACGTCTACGCGACCAGCGACGGCTACGTCGTGCTCAACGCACCGGGCGACCATCACTTCCGCGCGATTCTCGATGTGATGGGCCAGGGTGACCTGAAGTCGGACCCGCGTTTCCTGACGCGAGGTTCGCGGGTCGAGCATTTCGCTGCAGTGGACGCGCTCATCGAGGGATGGACGCGCACGCTCAGCAAGGACGAGGTGGCCAAGCGCATGCTCGCCGCGAAAGTGCCCTGCGCGCCGGTACGAAATCTTTCCGAAGTCATGCACGACGAGAACATGCACGCCCGCGGCAGCCTGCAGTGGATCGACCATCCCGAGCTCGGACGAGTCGTACTCTCGCATTCGCCCCTGGTGTTCGAGGGCACCGCGCGGCGCCCGATCGAGCCCAGCCTGCAACTCGGTGCAAGCAACGACGAGATCGTTGGCGGCTGGCTCGGACACTCCGACGCGGAAGTCGCGGCCTTCAGGGCCGACGGCGTCATTGGAGCTTCGTCGAGCGACGACAGCCGCTGAGCGAAGGCCTGTCAGCCGGCGATCGCCGACACGACTTCGCCTTCAGGCGGCAGCATGATTACGGCCGCTCGCCCGCCACGCGTGCGCGCTCGCTGGCTCGGTCCCCCGAGATTCCGCGCAAGTGTTTTAATGCGGAATGAGTGAACTCCGCGCCTTGCTGCTTACCGACGTGGTGGACAGCACCCGCATCGCCGAGGCCGTCGGCGATGTGGCGATGACCGCTCACTGGGTGGCGCACGACCGCGCCGCGCGCGACCTGCTGCGAACCTGGCGGGGGCGCGAGATCGAGAAGACCGACGGGTTGATGGCAGTATTCGACTCGGTCGCGAACGCTGCCGCCTTCGCGGTCGACTATCACCGCGCGCTCGCGGCGCTGGATCTGCCATTCAAGGCACGCGCTGGGCTCCACGTCGGCCCGATGACGCTGCGAGAAAGCAGTGCGGCCGACGTCGCGGTCGGGGCAAAGCACCTCGAGGCGGACGGTCTGGCAGTACCGATCACCGCGCGGGTGATGGGTGTGGCGCAGGGCGGACAAACGCTGCTTACCGGCGACGCGTGCCGCGCGTTGGGCGAGTCCGAGTTGCACCTGCACTCGCACGGCTATTGGCGCCTCAAAGGCGTGCACGACCCGATCGAGCTGTTCGAGGCAGGCGACGCGCAGTCGGCGTTTGCGCCGCCCGCCGACGCGGACAAGGCCTATCGAGTCGTGCGCCAGGGGGACTTGTGGTTACCCGTGCGCGAGGTGCGGAACAATCTCGCGCCCGAACGCGATGCCTTCATAGGGCGCAGTACGGAACTGCAAAGTGTGGCGCGCAAGCTCGAATCGGGCGCGCGCCTGCTGACTCTCCTCGGCACCGGCGGCACCGGCAAGACGCGCATTGCTTGCCGCTACGCGCAGGCCTGGTTGGGCGAGTGGCCGGGCGGAGTCGCCTTCTGCGACTTGAGCGGCGCGAGATCGCTGGACGGCATCCATTTTGCCGTCGCGTTCGCTCTCGGTGTGCCGCTGGGCAAGGACGAACCCGCGGTGCAACTGGGTCACGCGATCGCCGGGCGCGGGCGCTGCCTGGTGATACTGGACAATTTTGAACAGGTGCGACAACACGCGGCAGCTACGCTTGGACACTGGCTCGACCGGGCCACCGACGCGGTCTTCGTGGTGACCAGCCGAGAGCGCCTGCACCTTCCGGGCGAAGAGGCCTTGCCCATCGAGCCACTTGCGCTCGACACGGATGCGATCGAGCTGTTCGTGGCTCGCGCCAGGTCGCAGCGCGCCGGGTTCGAGCTCGACGGCCACAACCGCGGCCAGGTGGCCGAGGTGGTGAAGTTGCTGGACGGCTTGCCACTGGCCATCGAATTGGCGGCAGCGCGCGTGCGCGTGCTTTCACCTGCGCAGATTCTCGAACGGCTGCAGCACCGCTTCGTATTGCTCGCCGGAGCGCATGGCGGGGCGGCCAGACAGGCCACGCTGCGTGCTGCGATCGACTGGTCATGGGAACTTCTGGCGCCTTGGGAGCAGGCGGCGCTTGCACAGTGCTCGGTGTTTGAAGGCGGATTCACCCTCGAGGCCGCCGAAGCGCTGCTCGCACTCGACGCGTGGCCCGACGCACCTCCGGCGATGGACGCGGTCCAGGCACTCGTCGACAAGAGCCTGCTTCGCTCGTGGCTGCCAAAGACTGTTGGGCGGCTGGACATCGCCGAGCCGTATTTCGGCATGTACTTGAGCATCCACGAGTACGCCGCGGAAAAACTCGAACACAGTGGTGTCGATGCCACGCGCAGTACCCAGGAGCGCCACGGCCGGTACTTCGCGCGTTTCGGCAGCGATGCGGCGCTCGACGCACTCTCGGTGCACGGCGGCATTGACCGCCGGCAGATGCTATCGCTGGAAATCGACAATCTGGTCGCGGCCTGCAAGCGTGCACTGCAGCGCCGCGATCCGCCGATCGCGGTCGCTGCCTATCGTGCCGCGTGGCAGGTGCTGGACTTCAGAGGGCCTTTTTCGTTGGGTGTCGAGCTCGGCGCGCAGGTACTAACGCTGCAGGAGATGAAGCCGGCGTTGCGCGTCGTCGCGCTCGCCACGTGTGCGCGGGCATTGGCCCGCGTGGGCCGCCTCGTCGAGGCCACGGCGTGGCTGGCAGAGGCGTTGGAGGGAGCCCGGCAACAGGGTGATCGCTATCGCCAGGGCATAATCCACGGGCAGCTTGGAAAACTGTGCCAGGAACGCGCTGAATTTGTCGAAGCCAAGGAACACTTCGATGCCGCGCTGCAAATCCATCGCGAACTCGGCAACCGAAGGATGGAAGGCAACGCGTTGCACAATCTGGGTATCCTGCACGCGCTGCAAAACCGGGTGGAGCCTGCGCTCGAGACCTACGATGCGTCGCTTCAGGTCCTGCGCGAGGTGGGTGATCGCATCTCCGAAGCGATGATCCACAACAATGTCGGACTGTTGTGCGCCGAGCAGGGCCGAATGGACGAGGCACGTTCGCATTACGATCAGGCGCTGGCAATCCATCGCGACGCCGGCAACCGCACCGAAGAGGCGCTGGTGCTGGGCAACCTGGGTATCGTGTTTTTCGAACGCGGAGAAATGGAGGAGGCGAGGAACTGCTACGAGGCCTCGCTGCGCATGACTCGCGACGTGGGCAACCGGCGCTTCGAGGGCATGGTGCTCAGCAACCTGGCTGGCCTGCATTTCATGCAGGAGCGGATCGACGAGGCGCGCGCAAATTACGAAGCCAGCCTTTTCATTCATCGAGAAGTGGGCAACCGGCGCTCGGAAGGTATTGTTCTGAGCAATCTCGGACGCGTACACCAGCAAGCTGGACGCTACGTCGAGGCGCGGCGCTGCTACGACGAGTCATTGGCCAGCCATCGTGCGCTGGGCCTGCGCCGACTGGAGGGCATCGTGCTTTGCTACCAGGCGGACCTGCTGCTCGAACAGGGCGATATCGCGCAGGCGCGCGGCGTCGCCGAAGCGGCAGAGACGGCATTGCGCGAAGCGCGCGACCGATTCAACCTGACGCTGGCGCTATGCTGTCGCGGGCGTGTCGAGCTGGCCGACGGCGACCGGCAACGCGCGAGCGCGACGCTTGCCGAGGTAGAGGCAGTAGCAACGGAACTCAAGATCGGACCTGCTTCAGCAATTGCACATGAGGTTGCGAAACTCCGCTCGGCCCTCATCGTTGCTGTGCCGTAGATTTAGCGGCAATGCCTCCTCATTGCATACAATAGGCGGGCGACGGCGGGGACGCGAACAGAATATGGCCACACCACGGAGGTTCTCATGAAGCGCAGCACCGATCGGTTCCTGACCACCCATACCGGCAGCCTGCCCCGCCCGGAAGACCTGATCCGGACGATGTTCGCCAAGGAAGAGGGCGTGCCGGTGGACCCGGAGGCGCTCGAACGTCGCATCGCAGCCGCGGTGGATGAGGTGGTCCGCAAGCAGGTCGATGCGGGCATCGATATCGTCGACGACGGCGAAATGAGCAAGCCGAGTTACGCCACCTACATCAAGGATCGACTGAGCGGCTTCGGCGGCGAAGGCAACACCTTCGTCTACCAGGACCTCACCGGCTTTCCCGGGCTCGCCAAGCGCGTGTTCGGCGACCCCGGGCGATCGCGGCGCAAGACACCGGCCTGCAACGCGGCGATCAAGGTCAAAGATCCCGCGGCATCGGCACGCGATGTCGCGCATCTCAAGGCAGCGCAGGCCCGGTGTGGAAGCGTCGATGCTTTTCTGACGGCCGCATCGCCGGGCGTGGTATCGCTGTTCTTCCGCAACGAGTACTACCCCACCGAGGAAGCCTACCTTTTCGCCATCGCAGAAGCCATGCGTCACGAGTACGAGACGATCGCCAACGCCGGCATCACGCTGCAGGTGGATTGCCCCGACCTCGGTATGGGACGGCACATCCAGCACGCCGACCTTTCGCTGCCGGAATGGCGCAAGAAGGCGCAGCTGCACGTCGAAGTACTCAATCACGCGTTGGCGAACATTGCTCCCGAGAAGCGTGCGCATGCATCTGTGCTGGGGCAACTACGAGGGGCCGCATCATTGCGACGTGGCGCTTTCCGATGTGATCGACATCGTGTTCAAGGCGCGACCGAGCACGATCGTGCTCGAAGCGGCCAATCCGCGCCATGCGCACGAGTGGGTGCTTTTCGAGACGGTCAAGTTGCCGGAAGGAAAAGTGCTCATACCCGGCGTGATAGAGTCGAAATCCAATTTCATCGAACATCCCGAGCTGATCGCGCAGCGCATCGGTCGTTACGCCAATCTGGTCGGCCGCGAGAACGTGATGGCCGGCAGCGACTGCGGTTTCGGTACCTGGGTTGGTCAGTCCGCGGTCGACCCGGATGTGGTCTGGGCAAAGCTTGCAGCGATGGCGGAAGGTGCGCGCATCGCGTCGCGCAGGTTCTGGACATCGTGAACCGAATCCGATATCGAAGGGAAACGCAATGCACGAAACGCGCCATCGCAACGATCAGCGCAATGCTCGTCGACCGTTCTTTTCGCGACAACCGTTGGCATGGGCGATGCCGTCGCGCAGGCGCAATGCGCGAGCGATCAGTACACCTACACCTTCACCAACTACTGCCCGTATCCGGTCTGGGTAGGTGAGTCCGCGGACGTGTCGAACGAACCAGTTCGTATCCGCCGCAAGGCGGCAACTGGGCGCTGGCGGCGCAATGCACGAGCAATGCCGCCTGCAGTTCGGGCACCTGCGACACGAACGTCGGGCAGTGCACCTGCATTCGCACGTCGCAGCGACTGCGCCGGCGGCGCGACCTGCCAGGCCAACGGCAGGTGCAGCACCACCAGCACCTTCTGCATGCCGCAGACGTGGACCTCCGGCACGTTCTGGCCGCGCACGAACTGCAGCGTCCCGGACAGCGACGCACCTCGACTGCCAGACCGGTCAATGCACCGCGTCGGGCGCCATGCATGGCCTGCTGGACTGCGGTGTCGGCATCACTTCTCCCACCAATCCGGTCACCCAGTTCGAGGTCACCTCGACGACTGCGCCACGAACTACGCAACTACGACGTGAGTCTCGTCGCCGGCGCGAACGTCGAAGATGAAGGTCACGCCGGTCGGCGGCAGTGTACCTGGTGCCGGGCTTGCCCCTGGCTCCGATGCGGTCGCCTGCTATGTCGCCGGCTGCAGCGACGATCTGAACGCCACGTGTCCGACCAACCTTCAGTTCAAGTCGGGCAATACGGTCATCGGTTGCCTCGACACCTGCACCCAGTGCCAGAGGACTGCGCCCGGTGGCGCACGCACCGACGCGACCAGTCTACGCGGCGCTGAAGTGCAACCAGACGATCAACTTCGGATGCGCCGGGCAACGCGCCGGTGGCCACCACGAACTTGCAGCGGGCACACGGGCGGGTTGCCGACCTATCAGGACATGTATTGCGTGCAGAATTTCGTCGAGGCGAAGCGGCCGCAAATCCAATCGAACGCGCAAGCATCGTCCAACCAGGGAACCGCCACCGCATTTTCGCAGGCCGATTGTTTCCCCGGCACGACCTACATCGTGCCCGACCTATCCCACCGGCTACAATCCGCCGCCCGGCGCCGGTGTGTGCCTCTATGCGTCTCGGCGCCACAAACCAACACCCAACGGCTTCAACGACTACGGCTGGACATCGACTACGTCGGGCGACGACGAACCTTGCAATGCGCGACTCCCTGGAATGGGACGCCGTGCGGCGGTTATCTGACCAAGCAGCAAGACGGCTCGACGTATGCCAGACGCGCTCGGCTACGCCTGCCGGACAGTGAGCTATGCCGACACGCTGAACCAACGCGAAGACGGCGCACCTTTGCCTGCCGCCGATCATCAGCGGCCTGGGCACTGCACCTACGATTCGCTAGAACAGCATCCCTCTGTACACGGGCGTCGGCGGTGTCTTCAATGCATCGTGGATTCAGGCCGGAATGCAGGCCGGAGTCGGCTGGCATTCCGTACTATCAGATCATTCAAGAGCGCCTGCGCCGGCCGCCTATTCGTGGCAGTACGACGACGCGGCCAGCGGGTTCGCCTGCAACGCAACGCCGGTGGCCTCCGCGGTGGCGCTGCGTTCAGCGGCTTCGACGTCACGTTCTGCGGCAGCCAGGCGCCCGCGGGACCGAGCATCGTCTACAAGCCGCTGCAACCTTGCCGGATCATGGACACGCGCAACGCCACCCCGGCCAGCGGTGTGCACGGTCCGATCAACGGCAATACGCTGTTCCACATTCCAGGTTTTGTCGCCGCCGGGTTCGGACTGGAGTCAGTATGGCGCGACGGTGAATCCTTCGAATTGCGGATTGACGAATCCGCCCGGCAGCGCCATCCACGCGCTCGCGCTGGTCATCACCATACTCAATCCCAATTACGATGCGTATCTCGGCGTCAGCGATATCAACGACCTGACCACAACGCTATCGACGGTCGCCTTGAACTACACGCAAGGGCAGGGATTGTCCACGATGTACCTTGTGCCGCAGGTGTCCAGCAACAACATCTACTTCGCGTTGCCGGCGCAGCTATCCGCCAACCTGTTGTTCGATGTCGTCGGCTATGCGGTCATTCCCGACGCGACGGCGCTGCAATGCACGACGCAGTCGTCGGCTGCATCGACGATAGCGGGGTCCGGGGGAACCGGCAGCGCAACTTCGCCCGCTTGCGCTGCCGGCTACACCCTGACGAGCGGCAGCTGCGACAGCGACTCCGACCATCATGAATCTGACCAGCGACAAGGCGTCCGGCCAGTCGTGGTCGTGCGCTGCGACCAATCCCGGAGCGACAGCTGCGCAACTGACCGCCACCGCCAATTGCTGTCGCGTTCCAGGCAAGTGACGCGCGCCGCGTCGCCAGTCTGAAGACCGTTTGCGAGCCTAGGCAAACGGCCCGTCGACCGTTGTTACTTTCGGCGCATGGCGTCGACACTCCACGGTCCCGCTCCCGCCACCGCAAGATGCAGGAATACAAAGCAGTATAGAACGGCAAGTTCGCCGCCATTGAGCAATGGCAGCCAGTTCTTCGGCCAGTGCGCCATGAAGTACGCGACCGCCATGTCTCCGCACAAGACAAAAGCCACTGGCCGCGTGAACAGCCCGATCAGCAGCAGAAGCCCGCCGCCGGCTTCGAGAATCCCTTGCACGCCGATCAGCGACATCACCTGCAGGTTGTCGAACATTTCCTGATGCGGGACGTGGAACAGCTTTGCGGTGCCGTGGACCATGAACAGGAACGCGGTAACAATCCGCAGCACGCTTAGCGTTCGCGGTGACCAGGTTTGGAAGAAGCTTGTTTGCGTGTCCATTCGGAATCTCCTTGATGAGTGAAATTGTCGCAATGGTGCGCGGCGTGCGAACGTCGATCCGGCGCGACTCGAGGTTATCTGTTCATGGTCAAGTTGTGAACTACGAAGTGGGTCTCCGTGGTGTCCGATTGACGCGCGCCGCGGATTGCACCTGCCGAAAAACGGCAATTCGATACGTTTTGAGCGCTTTGGTCCTGCGAACATGCGGCCGATGCGTATTGTCCGGGCGCGGACATTCGTTGCGCGCCGGCTTCACTCTGTAGATGACGTCTTGGCTGCGGAAGATCGCGCGGCGAGGTCATCGGCCGGCCCGATACTTGCTGAGGCCTGTCGACGATTTTGTCACGACAGGGATACACCATGCGCAATCGAAGCTTCGTGGCTGGCGTTGTTCGTACTCGTCTTCGCTACGTGGACCGCAGCGTCGCCTGGCGTCGCTTCGGCGGCTGTCAAACCAGACGGCTTGCTGGCGGTCGACCAGAATCGCTCGACGATCATCGAAGGTGTCGTCGCAACCTGGGGCGCATCGCTCGAACAGTCGGGCGCCGGTGTCAATCGCGACCAGCTTCGGACGATGCTGCAGCAGCTGCGCGCGGACCAGTTGCTCGCGGCGAGCGTCGCCGGATCGCTGTCGGGGCTGCGCAGCGTGCTCTCGCAGGCTGCGGACATTCAGTACGTCGCGCCCAAGCGAGCGAGCGCCAAGGCGCTTGGCGATGCGACGCAGGACCTGGAATACACGCCGATCGTGCCGTGTCGCATCTTTGATTCGCGCAATGGCACCCAAGCACCCTACAACGCCCCATTCACGGGCGGCTCCGCGATACCGATCGTCGCCAATCTCGCCAACTTCGCAGTGCAAGGCGGCAATGCAGCGGGTTGCGGCCTGCCTGCTACGTTCAGCGCCATCGTAGTGACGCTGACGGTTATCAGTTCGAACTTCGATTCCTTCATGGCGGCGAGCAGTTCCAGCGATTTCGCGACGCTCACGCAAGCTGTCGTGATGAATTTCCCGGCCCACACCGGCCAGGCCAACACGGCGATCATTCCGGTCGACGGAACGCAACGATTCTATGTGGGGCTGCCGGCCTCGGTGACTACCAATGTCATCGGTGATGCGCTCGGCTACTTCGCGCCATCGCAGAGTGGATATGTTGCCAGCGTCAACGCCGGTGCCGGCGTCAGCGTAACGGGCACTGCCGCGAATCCGATCGTCGGCGTCGCCAGCAGCTTCCAATTGCCGCAAGGTTGCAGCGCGAATCAGACACCGCAGTCGAATGGTTCCGGAGTGTGGTCGTGCGCGACGATTGCGGCTGGTCCGGCGGGTCCCGCGGGTCCTGCGGGCCCCACGGGCGCGACCGGACCTGCGGGTCCTGCGGGTGCCACGGGTGCAACGGGACCCGCCGGAGCGACAGGTCCGCAGGGTGCGCAAGGTGATCCGGGCGCTGCGGTACGCCCGGCACCAACGGCAGCACAGTGCTTAACGGTGTCGTTCCGCCGCAAAGCGGAAATGGCGTCGACGGTGACTTCTACATCGATACGGCGGCCCAAGTGATCTATGGTCCGAAAGCCGCAGGAGCATGGCCGGTTACCGGCACCTCACTCGTGGGTCCTGCAGGCGCCGCTGGGGCGCAAGGCCCGACTGGCGCGACTGGACCTGACGGTCCCGCAGGAGCCACAGGGGCGGTCGGTCCTGCCGGTCCTGCGGGTCCTACCGGCGCGACGGGCGCGGCTGGCCCCGCGGGCGCCACGGGTGCGATTGGTCCTGCGGTCCTGCGGGTCCGACCGGCGCGACGGGCGCGGTCCTGCTGGCGCAACCGGGCCTGCCGGTGCGACCGGTCCTATAGGTGCCACCGGTGCAACAGGCGATACGGGCCCGACCGGCCCGGCCGGTCCCGCCGGTTCCTCGGGCTGGACCAGCAACGCGCCCATTACGACGCAGACCGCCGACTACACACTCCAGGCGAGCGACTACACCGTGCTGTGCAATAACACCAGTGGGCCGCCGAAGCAGATGACCCTGCCTGTCTTGTCGAACGGCAGCGCCGGTCGCATTTATGTCATCAAGCGTATCAACACTACGGGCGCAACGTGTCAAGTCGTCGGCGTTTGGTCTTCCGACGGCGGCACAATTGGTTTGAGCTCGCCTGGCAATTCTTACAATGCGGTCACCGTGCAGTGGGATGGCACGCGCTGGCTGCTCATTTCGGCGAACTAACCGCAAATACTCGCGGTGAGTGGTACAACGGCTTGCCGCAGGGCAGGCCGTTTTTTTTGGAAGTTTTCGCAGCGTCGTGTGTCCATCGAACTGCGCAGAAGCATCATGATCGAAACACCATCGCTAAGACCGACCGGTCTGGCGGCGTGCGCATGACTGGACCGAGTCGAGATGTTCTATAATTGTTTCGCTGGAGAAGAGTTCGGACGCAAAGCATTTATCAATTGCCGTTGATTGGTGGCCCGTCGGCCACGTCGAAGCGCGCGAACTCAAGGTTGGATTCGAATTCATGATCGCAACATTCGAGAAGGTGAAGTCGCTCATGGTTGCGAAGTTGAGGCTGGACCCGGATACGGTCCAGCCGACGACGCAGCTGGCCGATCTCGACGTCGACTCGCTGTCGGCGATGGAATTCATATTCGAGCTCGAAGAAACCTTCGACGTCAGCCTCGAGGGCAAGTTCGACCTGCGCAGCTCCACCATCCAGAGCATCATCGACGCCACCAACACGGCGCTCTCGCAGCAGGGTTCGTCCGCCGCGACGTCCTAGACTTCGGACATGCATCGCGTTGCGGTCACCGGCCTGGGCGGCATCTCAGCGATCGGCAATTCTCCCACGGCAATCTTCGATGCAGCGCTAGGCGCGGTTTCGGGTGTGAAGCGAGCCCCGGAACTGGCGACGGGTGTTGTCGTTCCTCTGGTTGCCAGCGCGAATTTCGACGTCGATTCCGTCGTGCCGCGCGTCAGGACCATCCCCATGGATCGCTCGACTGCGCTGGCGCTTGCGGCGGCAAGGCAGGCGGTTGCGGATTCCGGTCTGGACGTCTTCGCCGCGCCGGACCAGACAGGCGTCTACTGGGGCACCGGCATGGGCTCGGTGGCGACGCTCGAGAACGCGTACGACCAGGTGTTCAACAGGGACAACTGGAAGCTGCGGCCAACCACCGTCATCACCATGATGTACAGCGCGCCGGCGGCACAGATTTCACTCGAGTTCGGCATTACGGGACCCACGCCTACCTACACCGTCGCCTGCGCGTCGTCGGCGATCGCGATTGGCGAAGCGATGCGTGCCATCCAGCACGGCTACATCGACTGCGCGATTGTCGGCGGCTCCGATGCGATGCTCACTAGAGGCACCTTTGCAGCATGGGGAGCGCTGCGCACGCTGGCCAAGGAAGACCCGGACGACGCCGCGCGCTCGTGCAAGCCGTTCGCGGAGGATCGATCCGGCTTTGTACTCGGCGAGGGCGCTGGAGCGCTAATACTGGAAAATGCTGAGCATGCCCGGCGACGGGGCGCAAAGATTTACGCTGAGCTCGCTGGCTACGGACTGACCAGCGATGCCCGGCACATTTCGGATCCTTCGTCGGATGGGCAGGTTCGTGCGATCGAAGCCGCGCTACGGACAGCCGGCGTCGATCGAGCCGACATCGGCTACATCAACGCGCACGGCACCGCCACCAGCGTCGGCGATCGAACCGAGACCACCGCCATCAAGGAGATCTTCGGCGAACGCGCGTCGCACATCCCGGTCAGTTCGACCAAGGCCATTCATGGCCACGTGATGGGCGCCACCGGCGTCGTCGAATTCATGATCGCGCTGCTGGCGTTGCGTCACGGCGTGGTGCCGCCTACCGCGCACCTGACGCGCCCCGATCCGCAACTGGGGCTGGACTTCGTTCCGGGGTGCGGCGCGCCACGGATTGCGGCTCGGCGCGATCATGTCGAACACCTTTGCCTTCGGCGGCACCAATGCGGTGCTGGTGGCGCGCGACGCGTCGCAGCGCCTATAACGCGCTGCGTTTTCGCTAACTTGGACCTCCGGCGAGCGCGACGAGTCAGCCGCCGTCGCGATGCTTCGCCGCGGCCAGCGCCATGGGATTCGGCGTGGGTGCGCCGACTTTGCGCAGCGTGTTGCGGTCGGTGTGATGGAACGGCTCGGCCTGTCCGGGAATGATGAGTATGGTGTCCTGCTCGTACGACCAGGTTCCGTCGGCATTGATCGTGACGGTGATCGTGTAGCTTTCGGTCCGGAACGCGTATTCGAGAAACGGCCCTGAAACGATGCCGTTGGTCAGCGAACCGCGGATCGCATCCAGACGAAAGGACTTTGCATCGGCCTTGGCATTTCCCGCAGCCATCGCGACCTGTCCACGCGGGATCGCAATGGTTTGGAGCAGTGCTCCGGTTGCGGGTTCCCACAGCCAGTACCCTACCTGATCGTGAAACGTTTCGGGATCGTTCGGCTTGACGATGTGCGTGTGATAGCGCAATCCATAGAACAGTTGCGGCCCGTTGGTCTGCGCGTCGATGGGTTGCAGCTCGTAGTTTTCGATGAAGACCTGCTTCTCCGGTCCGTCCGGCTTGGGATTGACGTCGAGTCCACGGCTGCCGACCCAAAGGCCGGCCATGGCGGCCAGCGGTCCGAGATTGGAGAGCGTGTCGACATCCGGTTCCGGTTCGGTATAGATATCGTCGGGATATTTTTCCATGGGTTCTATTTATAGTCCGCGCGTCAACGCATCGCCGATCCCGAAGACTTCTTTGGGCTCTGCAGGAAGCCTACAGCGTCGGCGAACTACCGCAAGTTCAGCTTTTCCGGCGCAACTTGCCAAGCGTCTTGGTCCGGGCGCGCAGGATCACGGGGTGCGCTGAGACCTGACGCAGGGCGGCACATTGTATTGCACAGTGGCATGCCTCCGGTTCGGCACTGCGGTCGGCAAATGGCTCGTCGAGTGCCTGGCCGCGTGAGCGTTGCCAGTAGACAAAATCTGGGCAAAGAACCACCGATTCGCTCGCTTCGTGCCGGGCAGGCCCGGTTATTGCAGTGGACTCCCGATATTTGCGATCAACGGGAGTTGCGATGAAAAGTCCTAAGTCACTGGTCCGCGCATTCGCACTGGGCCTCGCGGTGTGCGTCACAATTTCTGCGGCGAATGCTGCGCCGGTCGTAAAACCGGACAGCTTGCTTGCGGTCGACCAAAACCGGTCCACCATCATTGACGGCGTGGTCGCGGCCTGGGGTGCGCAGCTTGAACAATCGGGCGCCGGACTCAGCAGCGCGCAGCTTCGCACGATGCTCCAATCGTTGCGTGCAGACCAGTTGCTGGCCGCGAGCATGGCGGGATCGCTTTCGGGACTGCGTAGCGTTTTGTCGAATGCGGCGGACATCCAGTTCGTGACGCCTGAGCGCGTCACCGCGAAGACGCTTGGCACTCCGAATGAGGATCTCGTCTATACGCCCATCGTGCCATGCCGCATCTTGGATTCGCGCAACGGCACTGTTGCCCCGTACAACGCGCCGCTGATCGGTGGTAGCGCCATTCCGGTGGCCACCAACCTGGCAAGTTTCGCTGCGCAGGGCGGCTCCGCGACCAACTGCGGTCTGCCCGCATCGTTCAACGCGATCGTGGTCACGCTGACCGTGCTCAATCCCAATTTCGACGCATTCATGGCGGCGAGCCCAAGCAACAATTTCGCCACTCTTACGCAGGCGGTCGTGATGAATTTCACGGCTCATCAGGGGACTGCCAACACGGCTATCGTGCCCGTCGATGGCACCAACAAGTTCTATCTTGGTCTTCCTTCCCAGGTAACGACGTTTACCATCGTCGACGCGCTCGGGTACTTCGCAGTGCCGCAAGGCGGTTACGTGGCCAGCGTGAGTGCAGGAACCGGCGTTGCGGTCACAGGTACGACCGCGAATCCTATAGTCGGCGTCTCCAGCACTTTTCAACTTCCGCAGGGTTGCAGCTCCACCCAAACTCCGCAATCCAACGGCACGGGTGGATGGACCTGCGCGACGATCCCGGCCGGTCCGGCTGGGCCGACCGGTCCCGTGGGCCCGGCGGGTCCCGCAGGCGCGACCGGAGCAGCCGGTCCCGCAGGCGCGGCCGGAGCAACCGGTCCCGCAGGCGCAACCGGAGCAACCGGCCCGGCAGGCGCGGTCGGACCCGCGGGCGCTACGGGTGCGAACGGCAATACTGTGCGAAACGGAACGGGCGCCCCGCTCGCTGCCACTGGCGTTGATGGCGATTTCTATATCGACACCGCGACCGACGTGATCTACGGTCCAAAGTCGGGTGGGGTGTGGCCGGCAACCGGTACGTCATTGACCGGGCCTGCTGGTCCGACCGGTGCCGCGGGTCCCGCGGGGTCGCAAGGTGTGCCGGGAGCCACTGGTCCGGCGGGTCCCGCAGGAGCCGCTGGCGCCGCAGGTGCCGTGGGTCCCGCAGGTCCACAGGGTGTGCCCGGAGCCACGGGCGCTACCGGCACCGCGGGCGCGACGGGTGCGACTGGTCCGGCCGGTCCGGCCGGTGCGACCGGCGCCACAGGTCCCGCTGGTGACAGCGGCAATACGCTACTCAGCGGTACGGGCGCGCCCTCCAATGCAAGTGGCGCCAATGGTGATTTCTATATCGATACGGCGACCAATGTGATCTACGGTCCGAAGTCCGGAGGCGCATGGCCGGCATCCGGGACGTCATTGATCGGAGCGACCGGCGCGGCGGGTCCGCAAGGCGTGCCTGGTGCTACTGGCGCGACCGGTCCGGCCGGCGCTGCAGGTGCGACGGGCGCGACAGGTGCGGTCGGTCCCGCAGGTCCGCAAGGCGTGCCCGGAGTTATTGGCGCAACCGGTCCGGCAGGCGCTGCAGGTGCGACGGGTGCGACGGGTGCGGCTGGTCCCGCAGGTCCGCAAGGTGATGCCGGAGTCAATGGCAACACGGTTCTCAGTGGGACTGGTGCGCCGCTGGTTGGAAACGGCGTGAACGGCGATTTCTACATCGATACGGCGACTGACGTGATCTATGGTCCGAAGTCTGGCGGCGTTTGGCCGGCGTCGGGGACGTCATTGACCGGTCCTGCCGGTTCGACCGGTGCAGCTGGCCCCGCAGGTGCGCAAGGCGTGCCCGGAGCTGTTGGGCCAATCGGCCCGGCAGGTCCCGCTGGTACCGCGGGAGCCACCGGCGCGACCGGAGCGACCGGCCCGGCGGGCGCGACTGGTGCCACTGGGCCTACGGGTCCCGCAGGTGCGACCGGCGCCACGGGTGCGACCGGTCCCGCCGGCGCGGCTGGCGCGAATGGCAACACACTCCTTAGCGGAACTGGCGCGCCGTCCGGTGCCAGCGGCGTCGATGGCGATTTTTACATCGACACGGCGACAGACACCATCTACGGTCCGAAAGCAAGCGGGGCATGGCCAGTCACCGGCACATCGCTTGTCGGTGCCACGGGTGCAACGGGTGCAACAGGTCCGATCGGTCCGATTGGCGCCAGCGGGGACGACCGGCGCCACCGGCGCGACGGGTCCGATCGGCCCGGCGGGTCCGACCGGGCTTACCGGTGCCACAGGTTCGACCGGTCCTGCCGGAGCCACAGGTGCGACAGGCCCGATCGGCCCAGCGGGTCCGACTGGACTTACCGGTGCCACGGGTTCGACCGGTCCTGCCGGTGCCACGGGTGCGACTGGCCCGATCGGCCCAGCGGGTCCGACCGGACTTACCGGTGCCACGGGTTCGACCGGTCCTGCGGGTGCCACGGGTGCGACCGGCCCGATCGGCCCAGCGGGTCCCACGGGTCTTACGGGCGCCACGGGTCCCGCGGGTGCAGCAGGTGCCACTGGGGCAGCCGGTCCCGCCGGTCCGACGGGCGCGACAGGAGCAACCGGTGCGGCGGGTACAGCTGCTGCGTATTACAAGAACTCGACCGCGTCGACTACTCTCTCGCCCGCAAACACCAACGTTACCGTGCTCACCTCGGCATCGACGATTCCGGCGGGAAGTTATCTTGTCACCGCAACGATTTCGGCGCACCACAACGCGACCCCAGGGAACTGGTATTGCACCATTTCCATTGGTGGAACATTCTGTTGTCACCAACTCCGCCAATCCGGACCCGTTCCAGACGCTGACAATCGTCGGAGGGGTGACGCTGGCGGCGGCCGGTGTACCACTCGTTCAATGTCAGGGGTCAATTAATGGCGCGGTTGTCGTGGGCAACGTCGCCTTTTCGGCAGTGCAGGTGACCACCCAGACGGCACTTCCCTAAGCAATCGATTGCCGGCGCCGAATTCAGCAAAGGCGCCGGCACGAACGCGTCGCGCGGCAACCACACCATCAGTGCGGACCGGTGGCGCCCCAGCGTCCGAGCGTGTGCATGGATTCGACCGCTGACGGCGACCGAAGATATTGCCGCGCAACGGCTGAACGATCCGTGCGCTCGAACAGATCCGACACGATCGAGAGCAATCCGGCGCGTGTGTCGGAATTTTCAGCTGCGTCGTCGAGCGCCTCGCAATCGAACCAGACCGGCTTGCCCGAAACGATGCGCAGGTAGATACGCCCGGTTGTCTGCTGTGCGAAATTGATTTCGCGTATCTGCTGCGCGCATTGCTCGAGAAACGCGGTGTTGTTCTCCGGCGCCAGGAGTGCCGGTTCGCGATACAGCAGTTCGGGTGCGGTGGCATCGACGTTGACACGACGAAAGCGCTCGACGTCGAGCAGGCACCCGACATCCAGAATGTTCATCACCTCGTGCGAACCGAACGCCACCGTGCGCGGGCGTTCTCCCGCGGGTACGCTGTTGTCGAGGAATTCGTAGAACAGCTCCTTGTCGGTGCGTCGAATCCAGGTGAAGAACAGCTGCGGCATGCCCGCATAGGCCTCGAGACTGTGGGCAAGCGTGTCGTCGACCGCCTTGTAGCGGCCGACGTCGAGTCCCCGGTTCCATGCCCGCTCGACCAGTGACTCCGGCGGCGTGATCATGAAGAACAGATAGACGGTGTGGCCGAATCGTGTCAGGAGGTTGCTGCCCGCTTCGTTCGAGTCCGGTGCGAAGCTGTCGAAGCGGAACCGGTCGATCAGCAGGTGCGACATTTCGCCACGCTGCGCCTTGTTCGCCATGTAGCGGTCGAGTTTGGCGTCGATGATCTGCACTTCGTCGCCAGTGAATGCGCCACCGTACTTGTACGCGTTGCCGAGCGAGGCGTAGTCGAGAAGCTGCTTGCGCCAGATGTCGGGGCTGATGAGCGCGAATTCGCTCCACTGCACGCCGATGTCGCCGGCGAGCGCCTTTTGCAGCGGACGCAAGGTGCTCTTGCCCGATGCCGATGCGCCCTTGGTGTTCATGACCACCGGGCGTTCCTGGCGGGGCAGCCGTGCGTAGCCTTCGTCCCGCGCTGCCTGCTGCAGCCAGGGATCGATCAGCCGGCCGATTTCTTCGCTGCCGGCGTCGTTGCACGCGATATTGGTGGCCAGCGAAGCGACCAGTTCGCGGCCGCCCCAGGCTTCGCCGTGACGGACCAGCAATGCCGACACAACTTTTGCCAGCGCGCGATAGGCAGCGCGCTCCGACCGATCGCTGGCCGTACGTGCGCAATGTTCCCAGTGCGCGACGAGTCGCGGGGCGGTCGGAGATTCGTCCGGTGGCTCAGTCTCCTGGACTGCGCCCGCGGCCGCCGAACAATGCGCCAAAGATGCTTCGCTTGGGCTGTGGCGTCGCCAAGGCTGGCGGCGCTGCCGTCGGCCGATAAAGGCTGGCAAGCTCGGCGTCGATCAGTCCCGCCAGGCGGCGGCGCAGCGTGTCGTACGCCGCCACGATCTCGGGCATTCTTGGTTCGATAGCGCGCGCGAGCAGGGCGCGCGTGATCTGCCGAAAATTGATGCCGAGGTCCTCGATCTTTGTCCCGTCAGGTACCGAAAAATCGGCGGTCACGCGTACCAGCAATTCGTGCAATGCCAGCCGCTGCGGACGAAAGGTCGCGAGTTCGCTCAGTGCGAGTCCGGTGAGGTCGCGCAGTTCCTCGGCGTCGGCAACGCGGGTGGTGACATTCTCGGGCCGAAAGATCGTCGCCAGGTGGAGCAACTCGCGCGGAACCTGCGAGCGCAGTCCCGGATTCCACGGCCCGAACGGCGTGCTCGCCGAATCAACCGTGGGCATGTTCGGCGCAATTCATCGGCCGTCACGACGCTCAGGCGGGCGCGGACCGGGATTCTCGGGCGGCCGTCAGCGCGCTCGTCGTCGTGTAGTACTTGGCGAGCATGTTGGGCACCTCCCATTCCGGCATCGCACCGCTCTGGACATAGCCGAGGAACTGGTCGGCAACCTGCCCGAAGTGCGCTTCATGGCCCACGTGATAACGCGCCGGGACGACGACTTGCCAGCCGTTGGACGAGTGCTTGAGTGCGACCCCCGGATATTTCTCCTGCACCTGCGGAAGCGACTGTTGCAATGCGCGGGTCAGCGTCGCATTGTCGGATGACTCGGCCGCTTCGATGTAGAGCACCGGCTGATAGGCCTCGGGCTCACCCTGGCGTATTACCAGGTTGGCGTGCGTGCCGCGCATGATCGAGTAGTGCGTATCCCCCGTGCCCTCGGGGGCGGCGAAGTTCCAGATGACCGAGACCTTGGCGTGCACTCCCTTGAGCACGTAGTTGATATCGCCGTTTGCGAACACTTGCAGATTGCCGTTGGCGAGCACGTCCTTGCGCAGGAATTCGGGGTAGGTCGCCAGGCCGGTGACGCGCTCGAACTGCGCAGGGGAGAGCTCGGTGGGCCATCGACGGGCGCTGACAATGCGCACGTCGCGCCGATAGTCGATGATCTGCTCGGGAAAGCATTCCCATTGCACCAGGTCGACCAGGTGCGTGGTGATGTCGACCAGCCCTTCACCCTGCTGCGCGACGTCGAAGAACCATGCCGGGCGCCTGATCGGCGCGCCCGAAACCAACTTTGAGAAGTGATGCACACTCTCCTTGGTCACGGCGGGTTGCTGCTCGCTGCCTTGCACGAGCTCGCCAAACACCGGTCGAATCGTCGAGAATGCCTTTTGCAGCAGGGTCGTGATTTCATGCCGCTCGGTCATGATGTCGTATAGCTGCACCTTGTTCCGACCGGCAATCGCGAACGCCTCCTCGAGCGCGGCGAATCCCGCGGCATCGATGACCATGGGCTTGTCGGCGAGCACGTGCATGCCCGCGGCCACAGCCCGGCGAAGCTGCTCGGTCTTGTGACGATTGTTGCCGGCGATGACGACGATGTCAGCAGCTTTCTTGGAGATCAACCGGTCGACGCAATCGGCGCCGGTGTAGGTATGCGATTGCCAGCGCGTGGGATCGTCCTGCCGCGCGTTGTACGCGTCGATTTTCTGCAGGTAGTCGCGCAGCTCCGGCCCTTCCTGCGCATAGACGTGGACGCGCGGGTCGATCGCGGGATACATCTTCTTCTGCAGCAGCGCCGCGTGAAAGTGCCCGGGTTCCAGTACAGCGAGTTTCATCGGCGCTCCGATGGTGATTTGGCCAAAAACTACGCCCTGATGCCAGGGTCAATTTCCGATCGCGGATTTCATCGTCGGCGCTGCGTCGGTGCTGTCGCGCTGCGCGGCAGCGGTCTCGCTCCCGAGCGCGTATTCCCTCCCACCCCAGCTTATCGGCTTCTGCGAACGCAGATCGCTCGCCGCTTCGCCCAGCATGGCGGCCGTCAGCCAGTTGCCTGCCATCTGAAGAGGCGCGGTCCATGCCGGAGCGTGCGCAACGCTGGCGAAGCGCATCTGCGCACCAAGCCATAGCAGCATCGCCAGGATTGACAGCGAAAGTTGTGTCCAGCCGATAGTCGGGTGGCTCGCCACGGTCGCCGCACCGAACATGCCGGTGCCGACCACCAGCAGCGGCAGGATCGTGCCCAGCAGGCGCATGCGCCACGCCGCGAACGTGAGCCGCGCAGGGTCGCGCAGGGCGGCTTCGGTGTAGATGCGCTTCCAGCCGCGTCGAAATTGCAGCCAGTCGGGATACATTCGGCAATGCAACAGCCCGTCGGCGAGGAATACGCCGGCGTTGAGTTTCTTGCGCGCGACCAGCCTGGCGAGGGCGAGGTCCTCGAGCAACGCGCGCTGTACCGCCGCATGGCCACCGACCACGTCGTACGCGTGACGGGTGAACAACATGAACTGTCCGTTCGCGAAACCGCGTCGTGGTCGCAGGCCGTTGGCGCGCAGCAGCGGGTACTGCCGAAGCAGTTCGACGGCGGCCGCCGTCTGCACGATGCGAGTGAACCATGTGTCGTAGATCAGCGTACTGAGCAGGCTCAGCATGTCCAGCTTGCGTTCACGCATGAGCGCGAGTGCGGAGGTAATGCAGTCCGGTGCCAGGATCGTATCCGCGTCGACGAAGAGCAGATAGTCCGCGGCAGCGGCGGCCGGCGAGCGCGTCATGCCCTGGTAGACCGCATGAACCTTGCCGGCCCAGTCGTCCGGGCAGGTATCGATCTCGACGATCGCGAAGCGCGTGTCGCCGTCGATCGCGTCCCGGGCGGTCGCCGCCGTATCGTCGCTGCACCGATCGAGCGCCAGCACGACGCTTAATTGCGAATAGGTCTGCGCGCGCAACGAAGCGACGAGGCCGGCAATGACGCGCGATTCGTTGTGGGCCGGCACGACGACGCAAACGCTGCCATCGGGCGGAAAGGCTCTCGCAAGGCGTTGTCCCTCGCGCAGCGTCGGGACCCTGCGCATGGTGTGCTCGAGAAGTATCCAGGTGCCCGCCCACAGCACGATGCCGATGCTCGCAGCAACACCGAAGATCCACGCAAAGACGAGTATGAGCCAGTACGGAGTGATCAATGCATCGATCCTGTGGGAACCTTGCCGGAGCGGCGGATCTCTTGCGCGTCAGGGAAATGCTCTCTGACCTGGGCGCAGGACGTGCAGAACGCGCAGACGCCCGCTAGAATACCAGAAGCCGGCAACGCGGATGCTGTCACCGACACCATCGCTGCCGATTTCGCCGGTCTGGAAATGCTGTCTCGTAACATGCGAAGGACTGCTTCATGAGGCCCGGGCAACGCAAGAAGATACTCGTGACGGGGGGGGCGGGATTCCTCGGTTCACATCTGTGCGAACGCCTGCTCGCGGCTGGAGATTACGTCCTTTGCGTCGATAATTTCTACACCGGTTCGAAAGCCAACATCGCCCGCTTCCTGGGCAATCCACACTTCGAACTGCTGCGCCACGACGTCGTCACGCCGCTATTCGTGGAGGTCGACGAGATCTACAACCTCGCCTGTCCCGCGTCGCCGATACATTATCAGTCCGATCCGGTGCAGACGACCAAGTCCAGCGTCATCGGCGCGATCAACATGCTCGACCTGGCAAAGCGCACCGATGCGACGATTTTTCAAGCGTCGACGAGCGAGGTCTACGGCGACCCCGATATCCATCCGCAGGCCGAGGACTACTGGGGCAGGGTCAATCCGGTGGGGATTCGCTCGTGCTACGACGAAGGCAAGCGCTGCGCGGAGACGCTGTTCTTCGACTACCGGCGGCAATACAACCTGAAGATCAAGGTGGCGCGCATCTTCAACACCTACGGGCCGCGGATGCTGCCCAATGACGGCCGCGTCGTGTCCAATTTCGTCGTCCAGGCCCTCCAGGGCGATCCGATCACGATCTACGGCAGCGGCAATCAGTCGCGGTCATTCTGCTACGTCGATGATTTGATCAACGCCGCAGTGAAGTTCATGGATTCCCGCGACGAGCTCACCGGACCGGTGAATCTGGGCAATCCCTCGGAAATCTCCATTCTCGACCTGGCGCAGCGGATCATCGCGCTCACCGGATCGAAATCACAACTGGTCTTCAAGCCCTTGCCCAGCGACGACCCCACGCAGCGCTGCCCCGACATCGACCTGGCGCGACGCGAGCTTGGTTGGGAACCGCAGACCACCCTGGAACAGGGTCTGGTCCGCACGATTGCCTACTTCGACGAGTTGATGGGCCGCGTGCGGGTGTCCGGCCTGTAGAACGCGGCCTTATCACCCAAAGGCAGACGCCATGCACATCGACCCGTACCTGTTCTTCGACGGTCGCTGCGAAGAAGCGATCGAGTTCTATCGCACCGCGCTCGGCGCCGAGGTGATCATGCTCACGCGCTACAGCGACAGTCCGCAACCCGCGCCGACAGGAATGATTCCGCCCGGCGGCGAGCACAAGGTGATGCATGCCAGCTTGCGCATCGGCGACTCGACGGTGATGGCTTCCGACGGGGATTGCAAAGGCAAGCCGTCATTCAATGGCTTCTCACTTTCGCTCTCCGCGGCCAACGGCGCCGAGGCCGAGCGCATGTTCGCAGCGCTGGCGGTCGGCGGCCAGGTCCGGATGCCGCTGGGCAAGACCTTCTTTTCGTCGCACTTCGGCATGCTCGCCGACCGCTTCGGCGTGGGATGGATGATTTTCGTGCCCGCGATCAACCCGGGTCCAGCGTGAACAATTCCTGCGGCCGCGCGACACCCTTCATCGCATAGCGGCCCAGGCTGACCAGGCGCGAACGCGCGGCACCCGCGGCTTCGGCGAAGGACCACGACGCGATGACTTGCTGCTCGAGCGAGCCGCACAGCGTTTCGATGCGCGAGGCTTCATTGACCGCCGCGCCGAGCACCGTGAAATCGAGCCGCCGCGGACTGCCGACGTTGCCGTAGAGAAGTTCGCCCATGTGCAACGCGAGGTGCGTATCGGTCACCGGCGCTCCCGCGGCGGCGCGCCGCTCGTTCAAGGCAGCGATACGGCGGCGCTGATCGAGCGCGGCATCGAGCGCTCGCGCGCAGGCATCGGCCGTGACCTCGCCCGGGAAGATTGCGAGCATGCCGTCGCCGATGAATTTCAGCACGTGGCCGCCATGCGACTCGATGGCCTCGACCTGGACTTCGGCGTAGTCGTTGAGCATGGCGAACACGCCAGTGGGGCCCTCGACGTCGGCAATGCGCGTGAAGCCGATCAGGTCGCTGTACCAGACCACCGCGCGGATCGGCTCGGCCTGGCCACGCACGATATTGCCCGCGAGGACGCGCTCGGCGGCATCGCGGCCGAGGTAAGTCTTGATCAGCGTTCGCGCCGTGCGATCGATGGTCCGCTGCAGGTGGGCGAGCGCCAACGGCGGCACGATGGCGGCGAGCAAATCGATCTGCTCGTCGGTAAAGCCGCCGACGGCGTCGGTGGTCCACGACGAGGTCAGGCCGTCGATGTCGCCCATGCGGACGCTCTTGCCGATCGGCAGCTCGAACGCAATGTAGTCGGTGGCGCCCTGGTCCTGGAAGTCGTCGAGCAGCGGGAACTCGCCGCGCTGGTAGGTCGCGTCGAGGCGACGGCGCAGACGGTCCTTGCCGCTCTCGGCGAGGAAGTAGAACGGACTGCGCAGCCAGTTTTCGTTGATGACGCTCGCGGCGGTGCGAGGGTAGCTGTCTTCGGTGCCGCCCTTGCCGCGGTTCCATCGCACGCCGCGCGCGCCTAGCGTCGGATGCAAAAGGCTGCTGCCCATGGTTCCGCGCATGATCGCTACGCCGGCGGCGCCAAGGCGTTCGCAGACCGCCGTCAGGATGGCTTGCTCGCTCGTGCCTGCAAGCGCAGCCTGCACGATCGATGCGCTGATCTCGCTCTGTAGCGTTGTTGTCATCTCGCCGTGCGCTCGCCCATTGCGTGGCAGGCATGCCGCCTCAGGGCGGATTCTTGCACGAATTGCCCGTGTCGCCTCGGCCCATCAGGACTGGCGAGCAGCCGAGGTGCCGGCATCCTGCGCCCGTGCATCGAGCGCGACCCATCGCTCCAACAATGCCGCGAGCAAGCGTTCGATTTCCTCGGCGCGCAGCCGATCAGTCTTGATGGCTGCCGCGCCACGCGCGTAGTAGTCCGCCTCGCCCATGGTGAGCGTAAGTGCATGCTGCTCGCGCTCGAGAGCTTCCAACTGCGCAGGCAGCGTCTCGAGTTCGCGTTTTTCCTTGAAGCTGAGCTTGACGCGTGCCGGCGCGTTGGGTCGCGGCGTTGGCGTTGAAGACGACGCCGGTGTCGCGACATTTGCGGTGACCGCATCGCCGCGCGGGCGTTGCGTCAGCCAGTCGCTGTAACCGCCGACATACTCCTTCCACGTTCCCGCAGTCGGCTCGGCGACCAGCGTCTGCGTCACGACGTTGTCGAGGAAGCTGCGATCATGGCTGACCAGCAGCAACGTTCCGGGATAGGTCTGCAGCGTCGCTTCGAGCAATTCCAGCGATTCGATGTCCAGGTCGTTGGTGGGCTCGTCGAGCACCAGCAGGTTGGCCGGCTGGGCGAACAGGCGCGCCAGCAGCAGGCGGTTGCGTTCGCCGCCGGACAGCGCGGCCACCGGCACGTGGGCACGTTCCGGCGGGAACAGAAAGTCGCCGAGATAGGAAAGCACGTGCTTGCGACCGCCCGCGGTCTCGATCCACTCCGAGCCCGGCGCGATGGTCTGCACCAGCGTTCGGGACGGGTCGAGCTGCTCGCGCATCTGATCGAAGTAGGCGATGTCGAGCCGGGTGCCCAGCGTCACCGTGCCCGAATCCGGCGGCATGTCGCCGAGGATGAGTTTGAGCAGCGTCGACTTGCCCGCGCCGTTCGGCCCGATCAGGCCGATGCGGTCGCCGCGCATGATGCGCAGCGTCAGGTCGTGGACCAGCACGCGGCTACCGAAGCGCTTGCTGACGTTCTTCAACTCCGCGACCAGCCTGCCGGAGCGCTGGCCCGAGTCGAGCGCCAGCCTGACGTTGCCGAGGCGCTCGCGCCGTTCGGCACGCTCGCTGCGCAGCGACTCGAGGCGGCGTACGCGACCTTCGTTGCGGGTGCGCCTCGCCTCGATGCCTTTGCGTATCCAGACTTCCTCCTGTGCCCAGAACTGGTCGAATTTGCGCCGCGCGACCGCCTCCGCGGCCAGGTCGCTGGCCTTGCGCGCTTCGTACGCGGCGAAGTTGCCGGGGTATGAGCGCAGCAGGCCGCGATCGAGTTCGACGATGCGCGTGGCAACGCGATCGAGGAACGCACGATCGTGGGTGATGACGATCGACGCAGGCACTTTGCGCACCAGGTCCTCGAGCAGCACGATGCCATCGATGTCGAGGTGGTTGGTGGGTTCGTCGAGGAGCAGCAGGTCGGGACCAAGCGCCAGCGCAAGCGCGAGCGCGGCGCGCTTGATTTCTCCCCCCGATGCGGACTCGGGTGGCGTCGACGCGTCGAGTCCGAAGCGATGCAGGAACTCGACCAGGCGAGTCTCCACCCGCCAGCGCTCGCGCTCATCGTGGAACTGCGCACTGGCTTCCGTGATTGCGCCGCGCAGCACCAGGCTCTCGCGCAACGACGACGCGGCCGGCAGCGCGGGTTCCTGTTCGACGTAGACGATGCGCAGCGCATCGCTGCATTGGATCGAGCCGTCGTCGAGGTCGATGCTGCCGGCGATGGCCTTGAGCAACGACGACTTGCCCGTCCCATTGCGGCCGATCAGGCCGATGCGCTCGCCATCGTTGACCGCGAGGTTGGCGCGGTCGAGCAGGGGGTGGGCGCCAAACGCGATCTCGGCGTCCTGCAGCGAGAGCAACGACATGGGTGGGTGCGTCGCGCAGCGACGGGGAGTGCGAAAAGATGGGGTGCAGATTACACCGTTTCCGGCAATCTGCACCTTCGGCAGCCCGAGCGGGCCGATTACCGGCGCATCACGGGTTCGCGATCATGGAAGCTGCTGATGACACTGCATCGCTTCAGGTTTCGCGTGGGCAAGATGCCCGGTCGTCAGCAGGGATGAGATCGAGTCGTCCATCAGCGTGGATGTTGTCCCTCGCCGTGCGCCTCATGTCCTCCATGCGCGGCGTGGCCTTGTCCTTGAGGATGGTTCTGCGGGTGACCCGAGTCGGTGCCCGCGGCGACGTGTCCGTTGGGTGCCGCTGCGGGCACGCTGCGGTTCGCTGCCTGAGGCCGAACACCGTTGTCCGCTTGCGCATTGCGATTGGGGTGCGCACCGGCGGCGACGGTGCCCGGATGGTCGAACGCTCCCGGCTGAGGTGTCGCCGCGATCGACGGACGGCCATGGTTGGTCGACGCGAGCAGGCGCGATTGCCGGCCGCGGACCGCTCGTGCTCCTGTTGCGCGGCAATGGGCGGCGTGTGCTGTTCGGCGGCAACGGACCTTTCCGCCGCGGTGGGCTGCGCCCTCGTGCCGCCGGTGCCGCCGTTGTAGCTGACCCTGCGCGTGACGTCGTTGTTGATGACCGTCGTGTTGTAGGTGTTGTGCACGCTGGCGACGTTGACGTTGTTGACCGCGCGATTGTAGTAGAACGCGCCGTTGTTCCAGTAGCCACCGTGATAGCCGACCCCGGTGTAGCCGAAGCCGTAGTTGACTCCGCCGTAGAAACCCACGCGCGGCCCCCAATAACCTGCCCGCCAGCCATAGACCCCGTTGCTCCAGGCCCAGTAGCCGGGAGTCCATAGAGCACCCGTGAACGGCGCGACGACCCAGGTACCGGGGACCCAGAAATAGCCTTCGGGTCCGTAGGCCCAGTAACCCGGCGTCCAGATGAATCCGGGACCCGGCGCGACCGGCTGGGCATACACCGGCAGCGGTGGCGGGGCGACGGTGACGGAAATGAAAGTGGCGGCAAACGTCGCTGTCGTCAGGCTTGCGAAGATGACCGCGACGAGAATCTGCGACGTACGCTGCGCGAACTTGGTCATTTGGGAATTTTCCGGTGATTGGCGAGGGGCACGACGTCATTGCTGACGCCGGTGCTGTCGGCCGCGTTGACTCGCGCTCGGCGGTACCGACGTTGCGCGACTATCAGGACGCGACCTTTGCCTTGGTCGCGACGTTGTGCTTCTTGTTGTAGACCCGCGCGCTTTGGTGATTCTCCGCGGCCTGAATGCGCTGCTGTTCGCCTGCGCCGACGTGACCGTTGGCGCCCGCCCGGGCTTCCTTGGCGGTCACGTGCGCCTGGCCGCGTTCGAGCTTGCCGGTCTCGCGGTTGGTCAGTTGCCCCGAATTGACACCCTGCTCGATGCGCGCCTGCTGATTGACGTTTCGCTGCACGTCCGCCTGCATGCGTTGCGACGACGCCGAGTTTGGATTGCCGGTCTGCGCGTCATGCTTTTGCCTGGCGATATCCCTGCTGACGGCATTTTGCTGATTCTGGATGCGCGCCTGTTCGCCCGGAGTAATGGTGCCGTCCTTGAGGGCGTTCTTCTGCGTGGTCTCGACGCGCGTTTCCTGCTTTTCGAGCTTGGCGGCTTCGCGCGTGTTCAGCGAGCCGCTCTGCAGTCCCTGCTCGATGCGCTGCTGCTGGTTGACGTCGCGTTGCACGTCATTCGCCGTAGATTGCGCCAAAGCCACACCTGAGATGAGGGCGCCGATCGCGACCGCGATACCGGTTCTGGCAATTTTCATGGTGAGCCTCCTGGCTGCAGGTTGACCTCGACGGGCCCCTGAATCCGGAGCCCCTGCTGCCAAGAACGGCGCAAGCGTGCGCAAGGATGACGGCGATCGCCGCCAAGGTGTAAGCAACCGTTGCAGCTTGTTGCGGCGCAGCGTCTCTACATGCGCTTGCCGTTGATCAGTTCGTCCGCGAGGTGCGGTGCGTCGTAGACGCTGCGAAGCGACTCGATGATTGCCGAGCCCGCGACGCTGATCGAGCGCGCCAATCGCTGCTCGTAGGCGATGTCGAGCACCATGCTGTGGATATTGCCGTCGAAGATGATCCCGACGAATTCACCCGCGCGATTGACCATCGGGCTCCCGGAATTGCCGCCGATGATGTCGTGCGTGGTGGTGAAATTGAACGGCGTAGCGAGATCTATGCGCGGTTTTGCTCGCAGCCATCGCTCCGGCAAGTCGAAGGGTTCGCGATTGCCGTGTGCGGCATTGACCGTGAACATGCCGCCGAGCCTGGTGATCGGCGCAATCCAGGTTTCGCCATCGTTCACGCCCTTTACGGTGCCGTAGGTCAGGCGCAAGGTGAACGTTGCGTCGGGATAGTTGGCGGTCCCTTCGAGGGCGAAGCGTGCCTTTGCGATCGCGTCGTGCGCCTGTTTCTTGATCTCTTCCTGCGCGTCGACGATTTGTCGCGCCGCGCGAGCCTCGGCGTCGATCGCGCGAGCCAGCTCGATCATCGGATCGTTGGCGGCATCGACGGCAGCCTTGCCACCCGTGTACAAATTGCGGCGCACTGCTATGTCGCGTACTTTGGTGCTGTTGACCAGCTGCGCGGCACGATCTCGCGGAGACTTGCCGGCCAGCACCGTCACCACCAGCGGATCGGTGGCGCCAAGTTGCTCGGCGAGCAGCTGCAGCGAGTCGGCCAGCCTTACCACTTCCAGATCGGCATAAATTGGCTTGGCTGAAAAGAGTTCGAGCTCGAACGACGGCAGCCGCGCCTGGCCGTATTCGCGCAGGCGCGCGCCGTTGGGCTTGGGGAGCTCGTCGCCCGCACGCAGCAGGTCGCGCGCGAGCACGAAACTGTCGCCTTCGAAGCCGCGACGCTCCTCGAGCAGCCGCAGGCGCGTGATTTGCGTGGCGATGATCGCCTGCGCGGCGGCAATTCGCTGGTACGCGCCTATTGCTTCGCCGAATCGCTCCGGTTGCGCGGCCAGGCGCGCCCGGAACTCAGCCTCCGCGCCAGCCTTGGCGGCGACGAAGGCCGGGTCGTAGAGCGCGGCCAGTTCTCCGTCCCTAAGCTTGCGAAAATTCTGAATGCTGAAGTAAAGGTTGCCGGCGCGTCGGTTGTTTTCCGCGCTCCTCGCCGCCCATGCGGCAAGCAGGACCTCCGCCCGCTTGACTTGCGCAAGGGTGGCAGGATACGCGTTGTCGCGCAGGAACATCAGCTCGACCATCGTCAATTGTCGATTGGTGCGGCCCGGGTGGCCGGCGACGAAGGTGAGATCACCTTCGGCGATGCGCGTGGTCGACCACTTTAGAAAGTCCGTCGGATGAATCGGCTGGCCGTTTTCGTAGACTCGGAAGAGCGAAAAGTCGAGGTCGTAGCGGGGGAATTCGAAATTGTCCGGGTCGCCGCCGAAGAACGCGACCTGCTGCTCGGGCGCGAAGACCAGTCGGACGTCGGTGTAGCGCTTGTAGCGGTACAGGTGATAGGCGCCACCGCCGTAGAGCGTGACCACGTCGGACCGCAACCCGGTCGCGTCCAGCGACTCCTTTTCGATTTCGGCCGTGATCCTGCGGCGGGCGGCAAAGGCATCCGCCGCGCTCGCCTGCGCCGGCAGCGCCGCGTTCACCCTGGCGGTAACGTCCTGGATCGAGACCAGCACGTTGAGTTCGGTATCGACGCTCCTGATTTCCTCGGCGAGCGACCTGGCGAGGAAGCCCGAGTGGACAAGGTCCTGCTCGCGGGTGCTCAGTTTCTGGATCGCGCCAAAGCCTACGTGATGGTTGGTGATGACCAGGCCATCGGCGCTGACGAACGAAGCCGAGCCGCCGGAATTGAACCGCACCGCCGACTTCTGGACATGCTGCAGCCATGCTTCGGTCGCGTCGAATCCGTATTGCTGCTTGAGCCGTTCGATCGGGGGATTGGTGAACAGCCACATGCCTTCCTCGGCGCGCAGTGGAGTGCTTGCGAGCAGAAGTGCACCGACGAGTGCAAGGCATCGAAGTGACATCAAGGTATGGGTTGGCATGGCGTGTCGGCAATCATGCGGTCGCGCGCCAACCGCTCACCGTCACTCAGGGGTCGAGGAGAGCCCACCTTCCGACAACGTCGGTTCGGTGGCCGGCGCATGTGCCGCGATGGCGGCGAGTATACCCTGCAGCAGCGCGGTAGGTGACGGCGGGCAGCCCGGAATCGCGACGTCGACCGGGATGACGTTGGCGACGCGCCCAAGGCTGGCGTAACTCTCTCCGAAGATGCCGCCGGTACAACCGCAATCTCCAACCGCGACGACGAGCTTCGGATCGGGGGTCGCATCATAGGCGCGCTTCACGGCAATCGCCATGTGCTTGGACACCGGGCCGGTAACCAGCAGCATATCGGCGTGGCGCGGGCTCGCGACGAAGCGGATGCCGAGACCCTCCAGATTGTAGTAAGGATTGCCCAGTGCATGGATTTCCAGCTCGCAGCCGTTGCACGAGCCGGCATCGACGTGACGGATCGTCAGCGCGCGCCCGAGGGTGCGCAGGATCTTTTCCTGCAGGCGCCTGAGTACGACCATTTCGTCGGCGGGCGCGGGTGCGGGCTCGGTCTTGATGCCGGTGACGGCGATCTGGCGAAGTATGTGCAACATGGTCAGAGGTCGTGGCCGCTGTAGGAAAGGTTGAACGACTTGTTGATCAATGGAAAATCCGGAACGATGTTGCCGATCACGGCGTGTTCGAGGGCGGGCCAGTTTTGCCACGAGGGATCGTGCGGGTGGCAGCGCCGGATGGTGCCGTCGGGTCCGCTCTCCAGCGCGATCAGGGCGGGACCGCGCCAACCCTCGACCGCGCCGATTGCAAAGGTGGAGGTAGTGACCGGTGGCATGGCGATCGCTACGTCTCCTTCCGGCATCGCTTCGACGATCTGCTCGACCAGCCGCAGCGACTCCAGCGTCTCGTCGAAGCGCACCGCAACGCGGGCCGCGACGTCGCCTTCGGTGTGCACTACGCGACGCACGCCGAGCGCAGCGTAGGCGGTATCGGCGAAGTCGCAGCGCAGGTCTCCGGGCAACCCGCTGGCTCTCGCCGCAAGGCCGGTGAGGCCAAGCTTGATGGCGAGTTCGCGCGACACGAGGCCGCATTCGCGGAAACGGTCCTGCAATCCCGCATGTTCGTCGTAGATGTCGCGCAGAACGCGCAGCTCACGGACCAGGATTGCGCATTGCGCGCGCAGTTCGCTCGCCGCATCTGGACCTGGTTCGCACGCGCACCCGCCGGGGACGACCACGTCCATGAGCAGGCGATGGCCGAACAGGCGCCGGTTGAGCCGCAGTACGTCCTCCTTCAGGCGCGAGAATTGCGCCAGCCCGACAGCGAATCCGGCGTCGTTGCCGATGTAGCCGAGATCGCCGAGGTGATTGGCAATGCGCTCGCGCTCGAGGAGCAGCGCGCGCAGCCACGCCGCGCGTGGCGGGGCGACCACTCCCGCGATGGCCTCGACCGCCTGCGCGTAGGCCCACGCGAAGGCGACGGTGCTGTCGCCCGATATGCGGCCGGCAAGGCGATGCGCGTCGAGTATGGGCAGCGCTTCGAAGCGCTTCTCGATGCCCTTGTGCGTATAACCCAGGCGCTCCTCGAGGCGCAGGACTTTCTCGCCGACGACCTGAAAGCGAAAGTGGCCGGGCTCGATGATGCCGGCGTGAATCGGCCCGACCGGAATGTCGTGCACGCCGTCGCCGGACACCTGCACGAACGCGTAGTCCTCCTGCCCCGGCTCCCAATTCGGCGACGCCAGGAAATCGCGCCGCAACGGAAAGCGATCGATGGGCCATGCCGCAGCCCAGAGCCACGGTCGCTGATCCTCCGCGTCGCATTGCGTGCCGACCAGGTCGAAGGCCGCGCGCTGAAGACGATTGGCGACCGGAAATATCGGCGAGAGGTCCGGATAGTGAGCGCGCTCGTCGGGCAGGGTGTGCTCGAGCAGGGTGAATCCGTCCGTGTCGCGCAGCAGCACGCGCACGCAGAAGCCACGCTGCAGATCGCGATCGTCGCTCGCCCACAGGTCGACGAGCTGCCCGCCCTGTTCCCACGCCAGGCGGCAGGCGGAGAGCAGCTGTCCCGAACTGACTGGACAGCGCCGGGCGGGCACCGCCGACTTGAGCGCGGCGGTGACGATGCCGAGAGGCGCGACGTCCACGGTGGTCTACCCGATCAACCTTGCCGCCTGCCGGTACCAGTCGGCAAGGAACGGCGGTATCCACAGGCCCAGCATCAGCACGATCGCGAGGTGCACGAACACCGGCAGCATCGCCGGCCGGTGCGGCAGGCGTTGCACCGTCGTCTCGCCGAAGACCATGGGCTGGACCTTCGAGAACACCGCGGCGAATGCGACACCGAGCGCGAGCAGCAGCAGCGGCGTCGCCCACGGCTGCTCGCGCATGGCGGTCGTGAGTATCAGGAATTCGCTGGTGAATACGGCGAACGGAGGCATCCCCAGTATCGCCAGCGAGGCCAGCGCCAGTCCCCAGCCGATGGTCGGGCTGATCGTGATCAGGCCGCGGATGCCGTCGATGAGTTGCGTGCCTGCCTTCTGCGCGGCATGGCCAACGGTGAAGAATATGGCCGACTTGGTCAGCGAGTGCACCGTCATGTGCAGCAGCGCGGCGAAATTGGCGATCGGCCCGCCCATGCCGAAAGCGAAGGTGATGATGCCCATGTGCTCGATCGACGAATACGCGAACAGGCGCTTGATGTCCTTCTGCCGCGACAGGAGAAACGCCGCCACGACCACCGACAGCAGCCCGAAGCCCATCATCAGTTCCTTGGCGAAGGCATTCTGCAGCGAACCGTCGACGAGAACTTTGCAGCGCACGACCGCGTACAGGGCGACGTTGAGCAGCAATCCCGAGAGCACCGCCGAGACCGGCGTCGGTCCCTCGGCGTGCGCATCGGGCAACCAGTTGTGCAGCGGGACCAGGCCGACCTTGGTCCCGTAGCCGACCAGCAGGAACACGAACGCGAGCGAGAGCACGGTCGGCTCGAGGTGATCCTTGACGCCGTTCAATTCGGTCCACAGCAGCGCGCCGCCCCCTGCGCCGAGCAGCTTTTCCGCGGCGAAGTACAGCAGGATCGTGCCGAAGAGCGCCTGCGCAATGCCGACGCCGCACAGGATGAAGTACTTCCAGGCGGCCTCGAGGCTTTCCGGCGTGCGATACAACGACACCAGCAGCACGGTGGTCAGTGTCGCCGCTTCCATCGCAACCCAAAGGATGCCCATGTTGTTGGTCAGAAGCGCGACCAGCATGGTGCAGTTGAAGAGCTGGTACATGCTGTGATACAGGCGCAGTCTCGCGGCATTGAGCCGCCCGCGCTCCTGCTCGATGCGCATGTACGGTACCGAAAATATCGACGTCGTGAACCCGACGAATGCGGTCAGTGCCACCAGGAAGACGTTGAACGAGTCGACGAAGAACTGCCGCCCCAGGACCAGCAGCGGGCCATCGGTGATCACCCGCACCGTCAGCGCGATGGCGGCCACGAGCGTCAGGGCGCATACCCCGACGTTGACTGCCGGCGCATGGTCGCGTTCGCCGATGATGGCGAGCAAAAGTGCGCCTGTGATCGGAAGCCCGAGGACGGCGAGAATCTCGATCACTCCGATTCCTTGAGCTTTTCGAGGTGCTGCAAGTCGAGGCTGTCGAACTGCTCGCGGATCTGGAAGAAGAACACGCCGAGGATGAGCATTGCGACCAGGATGTCGAGGGCGATGCCCAGCTCGACGACCATCGGCATGCCGTAGGTCGCGCTGGTCGCGGCGAAGAACAGACCGTTCTCCATCGACAGGAAGCCGATTACCTGGGGAATCGCCTTGCGCCGCGTGATCATCATCAGGAACGACAGCATCACGCTGGCCATGGCGATGCCCAGCGTCGCCCGGCTCACCGTGCTCGCGAGCTGCGCGATCGGCAGCGCCAGGTTGAAGGAGAACACCACCAGCACGATGCCGAAGAGCATCGTCGTCGGAATGTTGATCAGACCTTCGACGTCCCATTTGACGTCGAGCTTGCGTATCAGTCGGTGCAGCAGCCACGGCAGCAGCACGACCTTGAGCAGCAAGGTCAGGCCCGCCGACCAGTACAGGTGATTCTGATGCGTCGCATACGCGACGATGGCGGTCGAGCAGGCCAGCGCGAAGCCTTGCGTCGCGAACAGGTTGATCAGCGTGAGCACGCGGCGCTGCGCGAGCATCGCGAACGCGAGCAGGAGCAGAATGGCCGCGAACAAGTTGATCAACTGGGCCCAGAGCGGGACGGTCGTCATTGCCAGTCCTAACCGCCCAGAAGTTGATTGACCAGGAGGCCCAGCACCGCGAGCAGAAAGGCGGTGCCGAGAAACTCGGGTGCGCGGAAGATCCGCAGCTTGGCCGACAGCGTTTCGATGAGCGCCAGTCCGAAGCCGCCGACCATGAGCTTCGCGACCAGGACCGGAGTCGCCTCGAGAATCGCCAGCCAGTCCGCACTGCCCTCGGCGATGCCGAAGGGGAAAAACAGCGCCAGTCCGATGCACGAGTAGTTGAACAACTTGAGCGCGGACGCCCATTCGATCAGCGCCAGGTGGCGCGCCGAATATTCCAGGATCATCGCCTCGTGAACCATGGTGAGTTCGAGGTGCGTCGCCGGATTGTCGATCGGGATGCGCGCGTTCTCGGCCAGCGACACCATCACGAAGGCCACGCCGGCGAACGCCAGGCTGGGATAGATCGCAATTTCGCGATGCGCCAGCGCATCGACGATGGTCGGCAGCAGCGTCGAACCGGAAATCAGCGACGCCGTGAACAGCACCATCAGCAGCGCCGGTTCGGCCAGGAATCCGACGAACATCTCGCGCCGCGCGCCCATGGATCCGAACGCGGTGCCGATGTCCATCGCGGCCAGCGCGATGAATACCCGTGCCAGCGCGAACAGCCCGACCAGAGCGATCGCGTCCGCCGCACGCGCAAAGGGCAGGTCGGTGGCGAGCGAGGGCACGATGGCGGCAGCCAGCGCCATGGCGGCGAAGACGATGTACGGCGTAATGCGGAAGATGGGCGAGGCGTTCGAGGCGACCACCGCGTCCTTGTGAAAGAGTTTGCGGATCATGCGATACGGCAGCAGGATCGGCGGCGCGCTCTTGTTCTGCAGCCAGGACCGGCATTGGTTGACCCAACCCAGCAGCAGCGGAGCGAGCAGCATCGCGATGGTGAGCTGCAGCAATTGCGAGAGCAGGGCGGCGGCGGTCATTTCGGCGTCAGCGGACGAAGAGCAACAGCGCCAGCAAGGTGAAGAAGCTGTAGGTCAGGTAGACCGAGATCCGGCCTTGCTGGATGAGGCCAATCAGGCGCGCGAGTCGTTCGGTACCGCGCACCACGGGCAGGTACAGCCAATGCCAGAAGTGATCCTCGATACTGACCTTGTAAACGGGCGCGGTGTCGAAGGGTGACGGCAGGCTGCGCTGCATGCGAAAGAACTGCTCGAAGACTTGCCGGATCGGCTGTCCGAACCCTTCGGCGGTGTCCTGCATGCGTGGCGTCTGCTTGGGGAAGCCGCAGTCCCACGGCGGGCCCTTCGCGCAAGCCGCCGCGATAGTGACGATGCACGATCTGCACGGTCAGCAGCAGCACGACCACGATGACCGCCATGAAGATGATCGGGCTGTAGCTCGATCGCTCCGCGTTGATCGGCGCGAGCAACAGCCAGCTGCCGCCATGACCGCCCGCCGTCGAACCGATCAGCATCGCGTTCACGCCGTCGAGCAGTGCGATCGCGTTCACGGGAAACAACCCCAGCGCGACGCAGCCGACCGCGAACCAGGCCAGCGCAATGCGCTCCAGCGTGCCCGCATCCTTCGCATACGCGAGGTTGGGCTCGCGCGGCCGGCCCAGGAAGATCACGCCGTAGAACTTGACCATGACGAACGCCGCCAGCGCGACCGCGAGCACCAGCGCGGCCGCGGCGAGCGGCACCAGCATGTTGATGAACGATTGCGGCAGGCTCGGTGTGAACAGGAAAGCCTGCAACAGCAGCCATTCCGACACGAAGCCGTTGAGCGGCGGCAGACCCGCGATCGCCAGCGTGCCGACCAGCGCGGTCCACGCGACCCAGGGCATGCGATGGATCAATCCACCGAGCTTGCCGAGGCTCCGCTCGCGCGTCGCGTGCAGCACCGAGCCCGTGGCGAGGAATAGCAGGCTCTTGAAGAAGGCGTGGTTGAGCGAGTGATACAGCACCGCGGTCATCGCGATCGCCGCGATCAGCGTCTTGCCGTACGACTTGAACAGAATCGCCAGGCCGATGCCGGCGACGATGATGCCGATGTTCTCGATCGAGGAGTAGGCCAGCAGCCGTTTCATGTCGGTCTGGACTGCCGCGAAGATCACGCCGTAGAGCGCAGTTGCCAGTCCCAGCACCAGCGCGACGACGCCCCACCACCAGAGTTGCGCATGCAGCAGATCGAAAGTCACGCGCAACAAGCCGTAGATGGCGGTCTTGAGCATGACCGCGCTCAGCAGCGCCGATACCGGCGAAGGTGCCGCCGGGTGCGCCTCGGGCAGCCAGATGTGCAGCGGCAGCAGGCCGGCCTTGGCGCCGAAGCCGAACAGCGCCAGCAGGAAAGCGACCGATCCCCATGCGGCGGGAAGCCTCACCGCACGCAGGCCGTCGAAGCTGTAGTCGCCGCTGCCGCCCTGGAGCACACCAAAGCAGAGCAGGATCGCCAGGGCGCCGATGTGCGCGATGAGCAGGTAGAGGAAGCCGGCGCGACGAATCTCGGGGATGCGGTGGTCGGTCGTCACCAGTAGGAACGACGCAAGCGCCATCGTCTCCCACGCGACCATGAATGCGTAGGCGTCGTCGGCGATGAGCACCGCGGCCATGGCCGCAAGGAAGGCGTGATACTGAAAACAGAGCAGTCCCGGTGCCGGTCCGGGCTCGGCACGAAAGTAGCCGGCCGAGAACAACGAGATGCCGGCCGCGGCCGCGCCTAGCAGGAACAGGAAGACGGCCGAGAGTGCATCGAGGCGCAGGTGGAACGGCAGGTCGGGCAGACCCAGCGGCAGGACCATCGACTGCGGCGCCTGGCCTAGTGCCAGTGCAGCGACGACCGCCAGCGCCAGCCCGACCATCGAGCCGGCGATCCAGAGCATGCGATCGACTTGGTGGGCGCCTTGCGGACGTGCGATCCCGAGCGCGCCGATGACCAGCCAGGCGACGATCGCCGCAACGACGAGATGAATGGGGGTGACCACCGACGGCTAGCGCGGCCGCACAGGCCGCGCGGCCGCAGAGGCGGGCGCCGTGGCGTCGGTCATAGTGCGGCCAGGCGCGGAGTAGGACCGAATTCCAAGGAGAAAAGGCCGGTGCGGAAGTTTGCGCATTGTAGCGCCGCTGGTACCGCGAGCGCCAATGCGCCGCGGTGCAAGCGCGCGTGGGCGCGCGAGTTGACAACACGCGCCCGGACCTAGAGCATCCGGGACGTGAAAGTGATTCGCGCCGACTGGGTCTATTTTCTGTTCCGCAATCCGCTGCTGACTTTTGCGCTGATGGGGATCTGCTTCGTCAGTTTCGGGGTGACGTCGATCAATCTGTTCTTCCTGCTCAAGGCCAACATCACGCTGTTCGTCGAATACGGATTGATGGTCATCGACGACGGCGCGCTCGACCAGCTCTTCGAACTGCTCGGAATGGCTTACCTGAGCATGTTGTTCTACATCATCTTCAAGGTGTGCGAGCGCATCCTGGTCGAACGCCTGACGCGGCGGCGCTTTGCCGCGCGGTGGCGCAATACCGGAATCGAGTGAAGCGATGAACCCGTCTCCCGCCCGGATCGGCGCGCCGATCGACGAAATCGACACGCCGGCGCTGATCGTCGATCTCGACGCCTTCGACCGCAACCTCGACGCGATGGCCCGCTTCGCGAAGACGGCGGGCGTGCGCCTGCGGCCGCACGCCAAGACGCACAAGTGCCCGACGATCGCGCAAAAGCAGATCGCGGCGGGCGCGGTGGGCCAGTGTTGCCAGAAGGTCGGCGAGGCCGAGGCGCTGGTTCGCGGCGGCATTCGCGACGTGCTTGTGAGCAACGAGGTTGTCGGCGAGCAGAAATTGCGCCGTCTTGCCGCGCTGGCACTCGACGCGACCATCGGTCTTTGCTTCGATTCAGCAGAGCAGGTCGACGCGGCGGGGCGCGCCGCGCGCGAGTTCGGCGTCGAGCTGGGCGCGCTGGTCGAGATCGAGGTCGGCATGGAGCGTTGTGGCATCGCGGCGGGGCAGCCTGCCGCGGACCTCGCGCGACGCATCGCAGACACGCCAGGGCTCAGGTTTCGCGGCCTGCAGGCGTATCACGGCGCGGCGCAGCACCTGCCGACGCTCGCCGAGCGGCAAGTCGCGATTCAGGGTGCGGCCGATGCCGTTCGCGCGACCCTCGACGCGCTCACGCGCGCCGGACTGGCGTGCGAATTCGTCAGCGGCGCGGGCACCGGTACCTATCGCATGGAGGGGATGAGCGGACTGTGGAACGAATTGCAGGCCGGCTCGTACCTGTTCATGGACACCGAGTACGCCAGCATCGGCGCCGCCGACGGCGCGCGCTATGCCGATTTCCAGCACAGCCTGTTCGTGCTCGCCACAGTGATGAGCGTGCCCGCGGCCGATCGCGCCATCGTCGATGCCGGTCTCAAGTCCTACAGCGGGGAGAAGGGGCCGCCGTGGGTGCATGCGCGCGAGGACATCGTGGTGACCGGGATGTCCGACGAGCACGGCAGGCTGCAGCTCGGGGCGAAGGCGCGGCGCCTGCGGCTGGGCGAGAAGCTGATGCTGATCCCAGGCCACTGCGATCCGACGATCAACCTGCACGACGAGTACGTTGCCGTGCGCAAGGGTCGCGTGGAAGCACTCTGGCCGATCACTGCGCGCGGCGCAAGTCGCTAGCTAGCGGCCGGCGGCAACGCCATGCGGCGCTAGTTGCGGCAATTCACCGGCAGGTAACTCGCGCCGACATTGGTCCGGTTCTCGCCCTTGATGGTCATCGCCGCGGGCCAGGTGCCGTTGCCGCACACCCACGTGATGGGCACGATCGGCGCGTCGGCGACCACCGCCGGACGCAACGTGAGCACCTTGCCGGCGATCGCGCTGCTGGCGCTGTTGCCGAAGGTGATGTGGATGGCGCCATTGTCGACCAGCGACCGAGCTCACGTAGTTGCTGACGATCTTGGTCGCCGGCGGCAGGCCCGCGCGCGGCGTTGTCGACGGGCATGACCTGTGTCGTCAGCCACGACGCGCGATGGGCGGCTTGGCGATTTCGGCCAGCGGCACCGCCGCGATCGACCTGGTCGCGGACGATGCGTTCCTGCAAGCCGGGAATGGCCAGCAGTGCGAGCGTGCCCACGATGGCGAGTATCACCGCGACTTCGATCAGCGTCATGCCGCGCGCGCGCGCCTGGCATGTTCGGAACGCGCCGTGTACGCAGCGCGTGAATCGCGCAAATGCGCGGTACCGTCACCCTAGCGCCTGCTCGATGTCGGCGATCAGGTCGTCGGCGTGCTCGACGCCGATCGACAGTCGCACCAGGTCCGTAGGGCAGGCGGTCCCCGGCCCCTCGACGCTGGCGCGATGCTCGGCCAGGCTCTCGACCGACCCGAGCGACGTTGCGCGCTTGAATACGCGCAGCCTGGCGGTGAAGGCGATGGCCGCGGCCTCGCCCTGTGCCAGCCGCAGCGACAGCATGCCACCGAAGCCGCCTTGCATCTGCCGCGCAGCCACCGCGTGTCCCGGGTGCGTGCGCAGGCCCGGATAGAGCACCTGCGCCATACGCGCGTCGCCGTCGAAGCGCTCGGCGATCGCCTGCGCATTCGCGCACGCCGCGGCGACACGCAGGTGCAGCGTGCGCATGCCGCGCAACAGCAACCACGCCTCGAACGGACCGAGTACCGCGCCGCCACCGCCGCGCACGTAGCGGATGCGCTGCCAGTGTTCGTCGTCTCGCGCGGTGGCCAGCGCGCCGGCGATGACGTCGGAGTGGCCGTTGAGGTACTTGGTCGCCGAATGCATGACCAGGTCGGCGCCGTGTTCCAGCGGTCGCGTCAGCAACGGCGTCGCCACGGTGGAGTCGACCGCGACGCGCGCGCCGACTTCGCGCGCCAGTGCGCAGGCGGCGGCGATGTCGGTGATGTCCCAGGTCGGGTTGGCCGGTGTCTCGATCCAGATCAGGCGCGGTCGGCGCGCCCGTGTTCGTTCCGCGAGGCTGTCGAGCGAAGCGTTGTCGTAGAAGTCGACCGCCACTCCCCACGGCACCATGAAGTCGAGCAGCCATTTGCGCAACGCCCAATACATGTTGCGCGGCGCCAGCACGCAGTCGCCGGGCGAGAGCGACTGGAACACCGCCGCCGCGGCCGCCATCCCCGATGCGAACAGCAGTGCAGCAGGTCCGCCTTCGAGCGCCGCAAGCAGCGCCTCGGCCTGGTCGTAGCTTGGATTGTCGGCGCGCGAATAGACGCGTCCGCCCGGAAAGGCGAGGTCGGCGCCGCGCTCGTAGGTGGTCGTGACGTGAATGGGCGGCACGATGTCGCGGTACGGTAGCGCGACGCGGCCCATGCCCTGGGCGGCCAGCGTCTCTGGGCGCAGTTCGGTCTTGCGGGTGGTCATCGTTGCCCCGGCGTGATGGCAATGATGCACTATGCCCTTCGCTGCGCCATTCTTGCAATGGGCACAGGCGCTCGCGATCCGTACTTCGTGGCGTGCCTTGCGCGACAGCGGCGGGCGATCCGCGATGCTGCGACCATGCTGGTAGAATCGAATCGCGACCCCACGTCGGGCGTTATCAACGACACATCGGCGACCCATGGACCAAGAGCACCTGCCCGCACCGTCGAATCCGCTCGGGATGCAGGGCGTCGAGTTCATCGAATACACCACCAGCGAGCCGCTGGCGCTGGGCGCGCTGCTGCAGCAGCTCGGATTCCAGCCGGTGGCGCGTCACCGCTCTCGCGAAGTCATGCTCTACCGCCAGGGCGGCATGAACATCATCGTCGACGCCGATCCGGCCAGCGTGCGCGAATCCAATCGCGGCGTGGCACCCGCCATCGGCGCGGTCGCCTTTCGTGTGCGCGACGCGGCCTTCGCGCATCGCCGCGCGCTCGAACTGGGCGCCTGGGACATGCCCACCCGCGCCGCAGCGATGGAGCTGCACATTCCCGGCATCCACGGCGTTGGCGACAGCCTGATCTATTTCGTCGACCGTCACGACAACCTGTCGATCTACGACGTCGACTTCGTCTACCTCGAGGGCGTCGAACGCGCGCCGCCGGCGGTCGCCGGCCTGCACTGGTTCGGCCTGGTGCAGGCGGTGCAGTCGGATCGCACCGATGCCTGGATCGATTTCTATCGGACGCTGTTCGGCTTCGAGCCGCTGCGACGTGGCCAGTATTTCGGCGTGTTGCCCAAGGGCACGCTGCTGCGCAGTCCCGACGGCAGCTTCTATTTCCAGCTGGTCGAGCCGCCCGCCGGCGCCGATTTCGTCGAATGGAACGAAACGCTGCTGCGCGTCGGGCTCGGCACCGCCGACGTGCTCGGCGCGGTGCGCGCGCTCGAGGCGCGTGGAATCGTGTTCGTCGATCGCGAACCGGTGCGGCCGTCGGAAAAAGGCGCGCTCACCCAGATCTACCTCGGCGGATTCTGCGTCGAGCTGGTCGTCAGTACGGTCGCGGATGCCCCCTGAGGACATGCCATGAAGGTCGAAGACTTCGGCATGGACACGATCACGCTGGCGGGGCCGATAGAAGCCAAGCTCGCCGCGGTGCGCGCCGCAGGGTTCACCCAGATCATGCTCTCCGCGCGCGACCTGGTCGGGCATCCCGACGGCGAATCGGCCGCGATCAATGCGGTGAAGAACAGCGGCCTGCGCGTGACGGGGCTGCAGGTATTGCGCGACTTCGAGGGGCTCTCCGGTCACCTGCACGCGTACAAGGTCGATGTCGCCAAGTCGATGCTGACGCTCGCCCACGACGTCGGCGCGCCGCTGATACTCGCCTGCTCGAGCACGTCGGCGCATGCCGAGGGCGACTTCGAGGCGCAGGTTGCCGATCTGCGCAAGCTCGCGATGCTCGGCGTGCCGCTGGGCATTCGCGTCGCCTACGAAGCGCTGTCCTGGGGACGGCGGGTCGACGATCTCGCCGATGCCTGGGCGCTGGTGAACGCGGCCAATGTCGCCAACCTCGGCCTGGGACTCGATTCGTTCCACATGCTCGCGCGCGAGACGCCGCTGGAAGTGCTCGACGCCATCGACCCGGCCAAGGTCTTCTTCGTGCAGCTCTCCGATTTCATGTGGAGCGCACCGTCGACGCCGCAGGAGCGCCTGGAAACGGCGCGCCATGCCCGGGTCTTCCCCGGCGAGGGCGCGCACAGCGACGCGCTGGGCGACCTGATTCGCGGCATCGATAACCTGGGTTATGCGGGCGATTACAGCTTCGAAGTGTTCAACGACGACTACGTGCAGATGCCGCTCGCGCTGGTCGCCGGGCGGGCGCGGCGTTCGGTGCAATGGATCACCGACCACGTGTCGCGGCGCAGCCTGCCGGTGCGGCGGCGCGTCGCAAGCTGAATCGGGGCGCGGCTACTGCGCCAGGTCGACGTCGGTGCGGCGCATCTTGCCGAAGCTGCCGGCGCGCGACTGCACGATCGAATTCCAGCTCTCGTCGCGCACCGGCGCCGCGTCGTCCCGAGCGTGCTTCATGCTCTGCCGCAGCAGTTCCGCGGTCGCTTCGGCGGGCAGCGGCCGGCCGAGCAGGTAGCCTTGCACCGTGGTGCAGCCGAGGCCGACCAGGAAATCGATCTGTGCCTGCGTCTCGACGCCTTCGGCGACGACCGCCAGCTGCAGGCTGTGCGCAATCGCCATCACCGCCTTGATGATGACGCCGTCGCCTTCCATGTTGCCGACGTCGCGCGTGAATGACTGGTCGAGCTTGAGCTTGTCCACGGGCAGTCGGCGCAGGTAGGCGAGCGACGAATAGCCGGTGCCGAAGTCGTCGATCGCGATCCTCACGCCCATCGCCCGCAATGCCTGCAGCGTTTCGAGCGTGGCGTCGAAGTCGCGCATGAGCATCGATTCGGTGACTTCCAGTTCCAGGTAGTCGAGTGGCACGCCGACCAGTCGCGCGCTGGCCTGCACGCGCTCGGCGAGTCCGGCGTCGTCGAACTGAACGCTGGAGAGATTGACGGCGATGGTCACGGCGGGCAGCCCTTGCTCGAGCCAGGCGTTGTGCTGGATCAGCGCGGTGACCATCACCCATTCCCAGATGTCCATGATCAGCCCGGCTTCCTCGGCCACGCCGATGAAGTGGCCGGGAGTGAGCAGGCCCAGCGTCGGATGGTTCCAGCGGATCAGCGCCTCGATGCCGACGATGGCGCCGGTGCGTACCTCGACCTGCGGCTGATAGTGAAGCTCGAACTGGCCGCCTTCGAGCGCCTTGCGCAGGTCGTGCTCGAGCGCGAGGCGCTCGGCGGTCGCCGCGCGCATGGCCTCGCGATAGAAGAAGAAGCGGTTCCGGCCTTCGCCCTTGGCGTGATACATCGCGACGTCGGCATTCTTGAGCAGCGTGTCGAGATCGTCGCCGTCGCGCGGATAGAGCGCGATGCCGATCGACGCCGAGACGAACAGTTCCTGCTCACCGAGCACGATCGGCTGCGCCAGCGTGGCCAGCAGGCGGGTTGCCGCGCGCGATGCTTCCTGCTCGTTGGTGACGCCGTTGAGCAGCACGATGAACTCGTCGCCGCCCTGGCGACACACGTCTCGCTCGACCGACTTGGGGTGCGTGAGTCCTGCCATGTCCTCGGTGCGCAGGCTCCGCGTGAGGCGCTGCGCGACGATGCGCAGCAGGTCGTCGCCGACCGCGTGCCCGAGCGTGTCGTTGATGCGCTTGAAGTGGTCGAGGTCGAGGAACATGATCGCGAACGAGCGCTCCTCGCGCCGCGCCAGTTCCAGCGTCTCGGCGAGCTTTTCGTGAAAGCGCGAACGATTGGGCAATTCGGTGAGCACGTCGAAGTAGGCCAGGCGGTGGATCTGCTGGATCGCGTGCGTGCGCTCGGTCGAATCCTGGATCGTGCCGGCGACGGCGACGCAGCGGCCGAGGTCGTTGGCGACACCTTCGCCGAGCAGGTGCACGTGCCGCAGCTCGCCGGTGCGCGACAGGATGCGCAGGTCGATGCCCTCCGCGGTACCGCCGCGCGCGAGCTTGATGATCCAGCGCCGGAGCGCATGCCGATCGTCGCGATGGACCAGCGCCTCGATCGCCGCCGGACGCGACTCGATCGCCGCGGCGTCGAACCCGAGGATGTTGTAGACCTCGTCAGAGCACGACACGCTCGCCGGATCGCGGTTCCATTGCCAGCTGCCGACGCGGGCGATGCGCTGCGCGCGGGTCAGTCCGACCACGAGTTCGCGCTGGATGCCGGCGTCGGTTTCCGCCGCATCGCGCGCGGCCTTGAGTCTCTGCACGCGATGCAGGGCGCGTCGGTGGGCCCGCTCGAAGCCATGCTGCAGCCGCCGCAAGCCGCCGGCGGTTGGTGCGATCGTGACCGGCTCGCCATCGCGGGGTGGGCCGAATTGAATCAGCGTCGCTTGCAGGCCATAGAGTGCGTGTGACCACCGCCGGCCTACCAGTGCCAGCGCAACGCAGGAAAAGCCCAGTGCGAGCAGGGCGTACGCCCAGCCGCCGACTCGGGCATAGAAGAGCAGGGGCAGCGCCGCGACATGTGCCAGCACGACCGCGGCGCACATCTGCGCCGTGATGTGGTCGGCAAATGCGAAAGTCGCGCGCTGCCACCCACGCCGCATCCGCCGTCCTGCGGAAGGCAAGGTCTTCGATTCGCGACTTGCTGCCAGTTCCACTTTCGCCTCGTCCTCGACGCGTCCCGCGCGCCGTGTCGTGCGGATTCGGGGCGCGCGCCAGATACCGCACGTAGTGTGCGTACCCTCGGAGGCAGCAAGCTTTATGCCAGCAGGGGTGCGCAGGGCCAGGTGCGGGCGCCTCGCCGCAGCGCGGCCGAAGGTGCCTCTGGCGGTCACCCGAGGCTGTTGCGCACTTCCCTCAGGCGAGCAGCAGAGCGAGTTCGCGTGCGGCGGCCTTGAGCGGTGGCAGGAACTCCAGCTGCATGTGCCGCGCGCTGGCTCGCGACGCCTGCGCGCCGATGTTGATCGCGGCGACCGCCTTGCCGGAGGCATCGAACACCGGCACGGCGATCGAGCGAAGGCCGACTTCGAGTTCCTGATCGACAATCGAATACCCTTGCTCACGCACCGCGTCGATCGCCTTGGCGAGCTTGTCGCGCGAGGTCAGCGTGTATTGCGTGTATGCGACCGGTTTGACCCGCTCGAAGTGGGCGGACAGTTCGCCGGGGGTGAGCGACGCCAACAGCACGCGGCCCATCGACGTGCAATACGCCGGCAGGCGGCTGCCGATCGACAGGTCGACCGACATGATGCGGATGGTCGCCGCCGAACGCGCGACGTAGAGGATCTCGTCGTCTTCCAGGATCGTCATCGAGCACGATTCGTGTACCGTCGCCGCGACGCGGTCGAGCAGCGGTTGCGCCGACGCCGACAGCGGCGTCGACGACAGGTAGGCGTGGCCGAGCGTGAGGATCTTGGGACTGAGCGCGAAGTCGCGCTCGCTGATGCTGACGTAGCCGAGTCGAGCGAGCGTATGCAGGCAACGGCGTACGGCGGCGCGCGGAATGCCGGTCTGGTGGCTGACCTGCGCAATCGACAGTTTCTTGCGCTGCTGGGAGAATGCTCGGATCACCGCCAGTCCGCGAGCCAGCGAGGTCATGAAATTCGGATCCCCGTCGGCGACTTCGACCGGCGGTGCTACGCTGCCGGCGCGCAGGTCGGGCCGAGGACGAACCGGTACGCCGGCTTTCGGGGGAGGGCGGTTGGACTTGGCCATGCTGTCGATTTGGGCGAATTGGACGCTGCAGAGATTATAGTCAATACGTGCGATTAGCGCACACAAAAGCGCTGATCGCCCTTGACAGTCCCGGGCGGTGGTCGCACCATGTGTCCTATAAGCGCACAACTGTGCGATAATCGCACAGTTTGTCGGGGATCACGGCAAAGCCGACCGTTCGGATCGGCGCCGACCCCGACGCAGAAGGAGGAGAGCACCGTGATCGACAAGACTGTCGCATCAGTCGAAGCCGCCGTCGCCGATATCTTCGATGGCGCCACCGTGATGATCGGTGGGTTCGGCACTGCCGGCATGCCGTCCGAGCTCATCGACGCGCTCATCGCGCGCGGTTCGCGCGAACTGACCATCGTCAACAACAATGCCGGCAACGGCGACATCGGCCTCGCGGCGCTGCTCAAGGCGCGCCGCGTGCGCAAGATCGTCTGCTCGTTCCCGCGGCAATCCGATTCCTATGTCTTCGACGCGCTGTATCACGCGGGCGACATCGAACTCGAGCTCGTCCCGCAGGGCAACCTCGCGGTGCGCATCCAGGCGGCAGGCGCGGGGCTGGGCGCGATCTTCACGCCGACTGGGTACGGCACGCTGCTCGCCGAAGGCAAGGAGACGCGCACCATCGACGGTCGCAACTACGTGCTCGAATATCCGATCCGCGCCGATTTCGCGCTGATCAAGGCCGAGCGCGGCGATCGCTGGGGCAATCTCGTCTACCGCAAGACCGCGCGCAACTTCGGCCCCATCATGGCCGCCGCCGCCAAGTGCACGATCGCGCAGGTGAGGGAAATCGTCCCGCTGGGCGCGCTCGATCCCGAAGTGATCGTGACGCCCGGAATTTTCGTCAAGCGCGTGGTACAGATCGCAACGCCGCAGCGCGCCGCAGCCTAGATACGAAGGACCGAGAATGAAGAAACTCACCCGCGATCAGATGGCCGCTCGCGTCGCGCGCGATATTCCCGAAGGCGCCTACGTCAACCTGGGCATCGGCCTGCCGACGCTGGTTGCCAATCACCTGCCCAAGGATCGCGAGATCTTCCTGCAGAGCGAAAATGGCTTGCTCGGCATGGGGCCGGCGCCCGCGCCGGGGGAGGAGGACTCCGACCTCATCAACGCCGGGAAGCAGCCGGTGACGTTGCTCACCGGAGGCGCCTACTTCCATCACGGCGATTCGTTCGCGATGATGCGCGGCGGTCACCTGGATATTTGCGTGCTCGGCGCGTTCCAGGTTTCCACCACCGGCGACCTCGCCAACTGGCATACCGGCGCCAAGGATGCGATTCCCGCGGTAGGTGGCGCGATGGACCTGGCGATTGGCGCCAAGCGCGTCTGCGTCATGATGGAGCACCAGACCAAGAGCGGAGAATCCAAGATCGTCGCCAAGTGTACGTACCCGCTGACCGGAATCGGCTGCGTACATCGGATCTACACCGACCTGGCGGTGCTCGACGTCACGCCGAAGGGTTTGTCGGTGGTCGAGATGATCGACGGTCTGTCGTTCGAGGAACTGCAAAAAATCAGTGGCGTTCCGTTGCTCCGCGCGACGGCACCCGCCACTGCCTGAACCCATTCGATAGCAGTCCAACCGGAGCCATCGATGCAAGAAGCCTTCATCTGCGACGCGCTGCGCACTCCTATCGGACGCTACGGCGGCGCGCTGGCCGGCGTGCGCACCGACGACCTCGCGGCGATTCCGCTGCGCGCACTCATGGCACGTAACAAGGGTGTCGACTGGGCTGCCGTCGACGACGTCGTCTACGGTTGTGCCAACCAGGCCGGCGAGGATAACCGTAATGTCGGACGCATGGCGCTACTGCTGGCGGGCTTGCCGGTCGACGTCCCGGCCACGACCGTCAACCGCCTCTGCGGATCCAGCATGGACGCGATTGGCATCGCCGCGCGCGCCATCAAGAGCGGCGAGACCAGCCTGATGATCGCCGGCGGCGTCGAGAGTATGTCGCGCGCGCCGTTTGTGATGGGCAAGGCCGATTCGGCGTACTCGCGCGCCGCAAGAATCGAGGACACGACCATCGGTTGGCGTTTCGTCAATCCGTTGATGAAGTCGCTGCACGGCGTGGATTCGATGCCGGAAACCGCCGAGAACGTCGCCGTCGATTTCAAGGTGTCGCGCGCCGATCAGGATGCATTCGCGCTGCGCAGCCAGCAACGCGCGGCAGCGGCGATCGCGGCGGGGCGGCTGGCCGAAGAAATCGTCGCGGTATCGATTCCGCAGAAGAAAGGTGACCCCGTGATGGTCGGGCGCGACGAGCACCCGCGCGAGACCACGCTCGAGTCGCTGGGCAAGCTCAAGGGCGTCGTGCGCCCCGACGGCAGCGTAACCGCTGGCAATGCGTCGGGTGTCAACGACGGCTCGTGCGCGCTGCTGCTGGCGTCGGCGGACGCGGCGAAGAGGCACGGGCTCAAGCCGCGCGCGCGCGTCGTGGCGACCGCGGTTGCCGGCGTCGCGCCTCGCATCATGGGCTTCGGGCCGGCGCCCGCCATGCGCAAAGTGCTCGCCAAGGCCGGTCTGACGCTCGCCGACATCGACGTCATCGAACTGAACGAAGCGTTTGCGGCGCAAGCCCTCGCCGTGTTGCGCGACCACGGTGTCGCCGATGACGCGGCGTACGTCAATCCGAACGGGGGCGCGATCGCGCTGGGTCATCCCCTGGGCGCGAGTGGTGCGCGCTTGGTCACTACGGCGCTCTACCAGCTTGAACGTTCCGGCGGCCGCCGAGCGCTGTGCACCATGTGCATCGGCGTCGGGCAGGGCATCGCGATGATTATCGAGCGCGTCTGAACCGGCGCGTCACCCAAAGCAAAGATGAGGAGAAAACAATGACCGAGGTCGTGGGCTACCGGCGTCCGTACTTCAGGACCCAGCCGGACTATCTTTATCCGCCGTACCGCTCGACGATCAAGCGTTCGCCGACCAAGCCGCTGGTACTGCTGCCCCAAACGCTGTCCGAGATCACCGGGCCGGTGTTCGGTACCGACGACGTCAAGCCCGGCGACAGCGATCTGACCAACCAGCACAAGGGGCAACCGCTCGGCGAACGCATCGTCGTCAGCGGGCGTCTGCTCGACGAAAACAGCAAGCCGATCGCCAACGCGCTCATCGAGATGTGGCAATGCAATTCGGCGGGCCGTTATCGCCATGTCGTCGACGATCACGATGCGCCGCTCGACCCCAATTTCACCGGCTGGGGACGTGTGCTCACCGACGCCCAGGGCAACTACCGGTTCCTGACCATCAAGCCGGGCTCGTATCCGTGGCGCAATCATTACAACGCGTGGCGTCCCGCGCACCTGCACTTCTCGCTCTTCGGCCTGGGCCTCGCGCAGCGCCTCGTCACGCAAATGTACTTTCCCGGCGACCCGCTGCTGCCCTACGATCCGATGTACAACAGCGTTCCGGACGAGAAGGCACGTGCTCGCCTGATATCGACGTTCGACTGGGAACGCACCATTCCCGACACTGCGCTCGCGTATCGCTTCGACATCGTCCTGCGCGGTCGCGACGACACGCCGTTTGAAACCCGCCGTACGTAGGGGCATCCAATGAGCTTATTGACCACTGCATCGCAGACCGTCGGGCCGTATCTCAAGATCGGCTTCGACACGTTGACCTTCGACGCCATTGCCTCGAAAAAAACCCCGGGCGAGCATTTCGCACTGCAGGGACGCATTTTCGACGGCGATGGCAAGCCGATCAACGACGGTTCGATCGAAATCTGGCAAGCCAACGCCAATGGCAAATATGCGAGCCCCGAAGACACGCAGAAGAAGGCGCTCGTCCCTGGTTTCCGCGGCTACGGCCGGGTACTGACCAACGCTGCCGGCGCGTTTCGTTTTTCGACCATCAAGCCGGGCCGCGTTCCCGGACCCGGCAGGGCGCTGCAGGCGCCGCACCTCGCGGTGGTGATTTTCATGCGCGGCAGTCTGCGCCACCTGCTGAGCCGGATGTACTTTCCGGACGATCCGGCCAATGCCGACGATCCGATCCTCAAGCTAGTGCCCTCCGAGCGCCGCGCGACGCTGATCGCGCGCAAAGTGAAGACTGGCGTGCTTGAATGGGACGTGCACATGCAGGGCCCGAAGGAGACGGTGTTCTTCGATTTCTGATCGAAGCAATGGGGGAGTAAGGTCGACGCGCCTTCGCGCGTGACCGGAGGGAGCCCGCAGCCGTGAATGAAGTGGTCGAAGTACTGGGTGCTCGTTTCAACGTGCGCTTCGACGGTCGCGTCGACGCGCCGGTGCTCATGCTGTCCAATTCGCTCGGCACCAACCTGTCGATGTGGGATCCGCAGATCGAGGCGCTGACCGAGCGCTTTCGTGTCCTGCGCTACGACAGCCGCGGCCACGGCGCGTCGGTCGTGAGTCCAGGGCCGTACACCATCGAGCAGCTCGCGCGCGACGTCGTCGGACTCCTCGACGCGCTGCGCGTTGCGCGCGTTCATTTTTGCGGGCTGTCGATGGGCGGCATGGTGGGCATGTGGCTGGGTGCGCGCGCGCCGGAACGAATCGACAAGCTGGCTCTGTGCAACACGACGCCAAAGATCGCTTCGCCCGAAACCTACAACACTCGAATCGAGAAAGTACGCAAGGACGGCCTCGCCAGCGTTGCCGATGCGGTCCTCGAGCGTTGGCTGAGCGCACAGTTCCGGGCGCGCGACCCCGCCGCGCTCGCCCGCTTGCGCGCGATGCTGGTTGCCACTTCCGATGAAGGTTATGTGGCGTCATGCGCCGCAGTGCGCGACATGGATCAGTGGGCGTTGCTCGATGCGATCCGGCAACCGACGCTGATCATTGCCGGTACCCACGATCTCCCCACTCCACCCGCCGACGGTCGCCGGATGGCGCAGGCGATTCCCCACGCGCGCTACGTCGAACTCGACGCGGCGCACATTTCCAACATCGAGGCGGCGCCCGCGTTCACCGCGGCCGTCGTCGAATTTCTTGCCTCCTGAGGAGCACTGGCCATGGACGAGCGCGAGCGTCACGACAACGGGATGAAAGTACGACGGGCAGTTCTGGGCGACGCGCATGTCGATCGCACCGTCACCCGCCGCAACGACTTCAACGGCGAGTTCCAGGAGCTGATCACGCGCTATGCGTGGGGCGAAATCTGGACCCGGCCGGGATTGCCGCGGCACACGCGAAGCCTGCTCACCATTGCGATGATGGTTGCGCTCAATCGCGCCGACGAATTCAAGCTGCACGTGCGCGCCGCGTTCAACAACGGCGTGACGCGTGACGAAATCAAGGAAGTGCTGATGCAGGCCGCTATCTACTGTGGGGTACCCGCGGCCAACACCGCCTTTCACCTGGCCGAGGAAGTCTTCGCGCAGATGGAACCTGCCGCGCGCTAGCAGCCGGCCGCGACGCGATCATGGCCACGCAAAAAATGCGCACCCAGGTCGGCATCGTCGGTGCCGGCCCGGCCGGATTGCTGCTCTCGCATCTGCTGCACCTGCAAGGCGTCGAGTCGGTCGTTCTCGAGGCGCGCAGCCGGGACTATGTCGAGCAACGGGTACGCGCCGGAGTGCTCGAGCAGGGTAGCGTCGACCTGCTCAACGAGGCCGGTGTCGGCGAACGGATGCGGCGTGAAGGACTCGTCCACCGTGGCATCGAGCTCCGGTTCGGAGGGGCAGGGCATCGCATCGACTTCCCGGAACTCACCGGCGGTCGCACGATCACCGTGTACGGCCAGCAGGAAGTCGTCAAGGATCTCATCGCCGCGCGCTTGGGCGCCGGTGGACAATTGCGCTTCGGAGTCAGCGACGTGGCGGTGCACGATCTCGAAACCGACTCGCCGCGCATCAGTTTCCGCGATGGTACGAACGAGATCGAGCTCGCGTGCGATGTCATTGCCGGCTGCGATGGCTTCCACGGCATCTGCCGGCAGGCCATACCGGCCGAGAATCTGAGTGTGTTCGAGCGGGTCTATCCGTTTGCGTGGCTGGGCATCCTGGCCGCGGCGCCTCCCACGCACGACGAACTCATCTACGCCTATCACGAGCGCGGTTTTGCGCTCTACAGCATGCGTTCGCCCGAGATCACCCGGCTCTACCTGCAGGTCGCTCCCGATGAGGACATTGCGGCGTGGCCCGACGAACGGATCTGGAAGGAACTGCACACGCGCCTGGAAACCAGCGACGGCTGGAAGCTGCGCGAGGGTGCGGTGCTGGAAAAGGGCGTCACCGGCATGCGCAGCTTCGTCGCCGAACCGATGCAGTACGGCCGCCTGTACCTGGCCGGCGACGCGGCGCACATCGTTCCGCCGACGGGCGCCAAGGGCATGAATCTCGCGGTCGCCGATGTGCGAGTACTCGCGCGCGCGCTGACCGCTTTTTTCAAGGCGCGCCGCAGCGACCTGCTCGACGTCTATTCGGAGACGTGCCTGAAGCGCGTCTGGCGCGCGGAGCACTTCTCCTGGTGGATGACGTCGATGCTGCACAGGTTTCCCGGCGACGACGGATTCCAGCAGCGCCTGCAGCGATCGCAGCTGGAATACGTCGTCGCGTCGCGCGCAGCGGCCGCCTCGCTGGCCGAAAACTACGTGGGCCTGCCCTTTGCGTGATGCTACACGCCGCCCCAGACTTCGCGCGCCGTCTCGACCACCAGACGCAGCTTTGCCGCCTGCGCCTCCATCGCGATGGCGTTGCCGTGCACCGTGCTCGAGAAGCCGCACTGCGGCGAAAGGCAGAGTTGATCGAGGGGAATCCGCCGCGCGGCTTCGTCGATCTTTTGCTTGAGCGCATCCTTGGTTTCGAGCGTGCCGAGCTTGGTCGTGACCAATCCCAGCACGACGGTCTTGCCCTTGGGCACGAAGCGCAGCGGGGCGAAATCGCCCGAGCGAGCGTCGTCGTATTCGAGGAAGTAGCCATCCACCGCAAGTTCGTTGAACAGCACTTCTGCAACCGGCTCGTAGCCGCCTTCGGCCACCCACGCGCTCTTGAAATTGCCGCGGCACAGGTGCACGCAGACCGCCATGTCGGCAGGCCGCCCGGCGATCGCTGCGTTGATCAGGCGTGCGTACCGGCGCGGCAGTTCGTTGGGGTCGTCGCCCCGCTTGCGCGCGCCTTCGCGCATCTTTTCGTCGCACAGGTAGGCGAGGTTGGTGTCGTCGAGCTGCAGGTAACGGCAACCCGCGTCGGCGAGCGCGCCGATCTCGGCGCGATAGGCGGCAGCCACGTCGGCGAAAAAGCCTTCCATGTCCGGATACGCTTCGCGGCTGATCGCCTCGCGGCCGCCGCGGAAGTGCAGCATCGTCGGCGAAGGAATCGTCACCTTGGGCGTGCGCGTGGTCACCGAGCGCAGGAACTTGAAGTCCTCGACCTGGATCGGCTTGACGTGACGCACCTTGCCGGTCACGTGCATCACCGGCGGGGCGAAATCGACGTTGCCGGACGCGCTGTGAAACTGCACCGAAATGCCGCCCTTGGTCTCGATGCCGGCGAGCTGCTCGAGAAAGTCGATGTGGAAATAGGTCCGACGGAACTCGCCGTCGGTGATGCCCTGCAGTCCCGCCGCTTCCTGGAAGCGGACGACTTCGCGAATCGCGTCGTCTTCGACGGCGCGCAACGCTTGCGGCGTGATTTCGCCTTTCTTGCGCCGGTCGCGGGCTTCGAGCAGGGCCTGCGGACGCAGGAAGCTGCCGACGTGGTCGGCGCGAAACGGGGGCTTGGTACGGGCGGACATGTGCGTGACTCCTCGGGACCGACGATTGAACGGCGCGTGCGCTATCATCCGGGTCGCGGCACGGTTCGTCAAAGCAGCCGTAGTGCTCCGGGTTGTTGGCGCGGGAGACGCGACACGATGCGGTCCGGGCGGGCAGGCAATCGAGGGAGGACTGCATGCTGGGCAACCTGATCGGCGTACTCTTCGACGGCGTCGCCTACGGTAGCCTGCTGTTCGTCATCAGCATCGGATTGTCGGTGACGATGGGCTTGATGAACTTCATCAACCTGGCGCACGGCGCGTTCGCGATGCTTGGCGGGTATGCCAGCGTGATTGCGATGAGCCGGCTGGGCATTCCCTTCCTCGCCTCGCTGCCCATCGCCTTCGTGGTCTCGGCCGCGGCGGGCATCATCCTCGAGCGCACGCTCTATCGCCGCCTGTACAAGGCGACCCACCTCGACCAGGTGCTGTTCAGCATCGGCCTGGTGTTCATGACGATCGCCGCGACGACCTACTTCTTCGGGCCGCAGCAACAGCCGGTGGTGTTGCCGCCGTTCCTGCGTGGCCAGGTCCACTTGCTCGGACTGGACTTCGGCGCGTATCGCCTGTTCCTGATCGGCGTGGTCGTGGCCGTGACGCTGGCGCTTACCTGGCTCATCGAACGCACCCGCTTTGGAGCCGAGATCCGCGCTTCGGTCGACAACCAGCAGGCCTCCGTCGGCCTCGGCATCAACGTCTCGCGTGTATTCAGTCTCACTTTCGCGCTCGGCTCGGGACTCGCCGGCCTCGGCGGCGGACTGGGCATCGACGTGCTCGGCCTCGATCCGACGTTTCCTCTGAAATACATGGTGTACTTCCTGCTCGTCGTCGCGGTCGGCGGAGCGGGCACGATCAAGGGGCCGCTGTTCGCGGCGCTGATCCTCGGCGTGTTCGACGTCGCCGGCAAGTACTACGCGCCGCAGCTGGGCTCGTTCATCATCTATGTGGTCATGGTGGCGATGCTGCTGGTCTTTCCCAACGGTCTCGTGGGAAGGCGCGCATGAGCCCGCCGGGCCGCCCCAAGGGCGAATACCGGAGCGCGCAGCGCGAAGGTTCTCCAGGGGTTCCGCTCGCGATCTGGAAGCTCTCGCGGCTCGAGATCGCCTTCTGGCTGGTGCCGGTCGCCGCATTCTTCCTGTTCCCGAAGCACCTGACGCTGGGAAGCCAGATCCTGATCACCGCGCTGTTTGCCATGTCGCTCGACCTGATCCTTGGCTACGCGCGCATTGTCTCGCTCGGGCACGCGGCATTCTTCGGGCTGGGCGCCTACACCGCGGGACTGCTGGCCAAGTACGGCTGGGGCGAGCCTCTGTCCGGACTGCTGCTGGCGACCATGGTGGCGACGCTGGCGGGGCTGCTGACCAGCTTCCTGGTCGTGCGCGGCCAGGACCTGACGCGACTCATGGTCACGCTGGGCATCGGCCTGATGCTCTACGAGGCCTCCAACCAGGCTTCCTCGATCACCGGTGGCGTCGACGGATTGTCGGGAGTCGAGATGGGCAAGCTGTTCGGCGTATTCGCATTCGGCATGAACGGCAAGACCGCGTATGTCTATTGCCTGGTCGTGCTGTTCATCGTGTTCATGATCACGCGCACGCTGGTGCGATCGGCGTTCGGCCTCTCGCTGCGCGGGATTCGCGAAGGCGAGAAACGCATGCCAGCGATCGGTGCCTCGGTGCCGCGCAAACTGGTGGCGGTGTATACCGTCGGCGCCGGCATCGCCGGCATCGCCGGCGCGCTGCTCGCACAGACCACGCAATTCGTCGGCATCGATGTCTTCGCCTTCAATCGCTCCGCCGATCTGATGATCATGCTGGTCCTCGGTGGCACCGGATACCTGTATGGCGGCCTGATCGGCGCAGCGGTCTTCATGCTGCTGCAGTCGTATCTGTCGAGCCTGAACCCGGTGTACTGGGAGTTCTGGCTTGGCCTCCTGCTGGTGATCATCGTGCTGTTCGCGCGCGGCGGCATTCTCGGCGGCCTCAACGCGCTGCGCGCACGCTTCGGCAAGAGGCAGACTTGAGCGCCGCACTGCGCACCGTGGGTCTCGGCAAGTCCTTCGGCGCCTTTCGCGCCAACTCCGACGTAAGCCTGTCGTTCGAGGCGGGCGCGCGCCACGCGTTGATCGGCCCCAACGGCGCCGGCAAGACCACGTTCATCAACCTGCTCACCGGCGTGCTCGCGCCGAGCGCGGGCGAGGTCTACCTCGGCGACACCAGGGTGACCTCATTGCCGCAGCATGCGCGGGTCAAGCTCGGCATGACGCGCACTTTCCAGATCAATACGCTGTTTCCAGGGCTCACCGCGCTCGAATCGGTCGTGCTCGCGTGCTGCGAGCGCAGCTGGCAGGGGAGGCGTGTGGTGGCGTCCGGCGCTCGCCGAGCGCGCGGCCATCGACGAGGCCAGCGAAATCCTGGCGCGCCTGAAACTCGACGGCGACGCGCAAACCGTCACCCGTGAGTTGCCCTACGGCAAGCAGCGCCTGCTGGAGATCGCGTTGGCGCTGGCGACGCGGCCGAAGGTGCTGCTGCTCGACGAGCCCGCCGCGGGCATCCCCTCGGCGGAAAGCGCCGAGCTGTTCGCGGTCATCGCAGCCCTCCCACGCGAGGTGACCATCGTGTTCATCGAGCACGACATGAACCTGGTGTTCAAGTTTGCCGAGCGGATCACGGTGCTCGTCGCCGGCGCAGTGCTGGTCGAGGGCACGCCGGAGGAGATCGCCGCCGATCGCCGCGTGCGCGAGGTGTATCTCGGCGAGGCCGAGCATGTCTGACCTGCTGTTCGCCGAGGCGCTGACCGCCGGCTACGGCGATTCGATCGTCCTCGAAAACGTCGAGGTCAGGCTGGCGCCGGGCGAGAGCCTGGCGCTGCTCGGACGCAACGGCGTCGGCAAGACCACGCTGCTGCTCACGCTGATGGGGCTCACCCGGTTGCAGAAGGGCAGAGTCGTGTTCAACGGCGAAGACCTCACCGAGGTCCCGACCTACCGTCGCGCGCACGCGGGCCTGGGTTGGGTGCCGCAGGAGCGGTTCATGTTTCCATCGCTGACCGTCGAGGAACACCTGACGGTCGTCGCGCGCGGCGGTGGTTCGTGGAACCTGGAGCGAGTGTACGGGATCTTCCCGAAACTGGCCGAGCGGCGGCGCAATCTCGGCAACCAGCTTTCCGGCGGCGAGCAGCAGATGCTGGCGATCGCGCGCGCGCTCATGACCAACCCGAAGCTGCTGCTGCTCGACGAACCCATGGAGGGCCTCGCGCCGATCATCGTCCAGGAGTTGATGCGGGTCATCGGCGAGATCGTGCGCGCGGGCGAATTCGCGGTCATCGTCGTCGAGCAGCACGCACGCCTGGCGCTGCAATTGACGCAGCAGGCGATCGTGCTCGATCGGGGCAGGGTCGTGCACCGGTCGACCAGCGACGCGCTCCTGCGCGACCCGGCGACGCTGGATCGGTTGGTGGCGGTCGCGTAGGCGAGGCGTCGCCAGGGACGGCGGCCGCGTTGCCGCGCCCTGGCCACTCGTCTATAGTCGCCGCGGTCCTCAACAGTCGCCGTCATCTCGATGCAGGTCGTACTCAAAGCGCTGACGCGCATTCCGCTGTGGTTGATGCACGGCTTCGCGCGTCTGATTTATTTTGTGGCGTTTCGCGTCATGCACTGGCGGCGCGACCGCGCCGAACTCGACGTCGCCAATGCCTTTCCCGAGAAAAGCGCGGAGGAGCGCTCGCGCATCGTCCGCGACTCGTATCGCAATCTCGCCGATACGCTGGTCGAGGCGGCCTGGGGCTTCGGGGCCAGCGCCGACGCGCTGGGCCGGCGCGTCGCCTTCGAGAACTCCGAACTGATCACCGAGTGCGTCGCGGCGAAGCAGTCGGTGATCCTGCTCACCGCGCACTTCGGCAACTGGGAATGGCTGTCGCTCGCGGCGAGCGCGCACTTCGGCATCACCATCGACGTCGTCTACCAGCGTCAGAAAGTCGAGGCGATCGACACCTTCCTGCGCGAGGCGCGAGGACGATTCGGAAACCGCTTCATTCCGCGCGAGGAGTTCATCTTTCACATGATGAATCTCGCCGACCAGGCACGCGCCTACGCGCTGATCGCGGACCAGACACCCAAGCACAAGCAGGATCCGAAGCACTGGACGCGCTTTCTCGGCCAGGACACGGCCTTCTTCAAGGGGGCCGGCAAGATGGCGCAATTTCTCGAGGCGCGTGTTCTCTACGTTTCGATGCGGCGCGTCCGGCGCGGTTACTACTCGGTGCGGCTGGTGGACCTGGCCAGACCGCCGTACGACGTCGACGCCAACGAAATGATCGTCGAGCGCTACGCGCAGGCGCTCGAGCGCGATATTCGCGCGAGCCCGGCGGACTGGCTTTGGCTGCAGAACAAATGGAAAGTCGCGAAGCCCGCGGCTCCAGCGGGCAGGACGACTGCTTCCCCATCACGCGACAGGAATCGCTAGCCTCGCGTAGCGGCCTCCTTGTACTGTCACCGCGAACAAGAAGTGCGGCGTGTCGGCCGCAGCGTCGACTCGCCTTGCCGTCGATCCCCATGCTACGCATGGGGCCCCTCGCCGGGTGGCTCGCGCCGCCAGACGGCGACAGTTGCGATCAACTCGTCACCCGCGTCGGCCGCCATAAGGCGCCAGTCCACAGATGTGTACGGCGGCGGACCCTCCTGCAACTCCAGATTGGGCACGAGACTGACGTCGAGGCGCGCAAATGGCGCCGACAGCGCATCGCCGGTCGCCTTGCTCATTGCTTCCTTGCACGTCCACAGGCGCAGAAACTGCATGCGCCGTTGTTCGGTGGTGAGCGGCAAGAGCGCTGCCCGCTCTCGCTCGGTGAGGAATTTGCGCGCCAGTCGATCGGCATTCACTCGCCGGTCGGCGCGCTCGAGGTCAACACCGATGCGCGCAGCCCGCGGCAGCGCATGGCCGAGCCCGATCAGCGCGATGCCGTCGGTGTGCGAAACGTTGAAGTCGAGCCGTCGCGGACCGGCGAGCTCGGGGCGGCCGCGCCTGCCGCGAGCGATTCGGATGTCGGCGGGATTCACGCCCAAGGCGCTTCCTAGGAGCAGGCGCAACGTAGCGCGGCCGGCGATCCAGCGATTGCGCAACTGCGCGGTGCCGAAGCGCGCCGCTCGTGCGCGCTCGTCGACCGACAGGTACGTTGTGAACGCATCGACTTCGGCAGGATCGCGCTCCAGATCGCATAACCACAGTGCGATGGCCGGATCAGGCGCGGGCAGAGCGTGACACGAAGGCGCGAAGGTCCTGGACACGACCGCCATTGTAGTGCCGCGGCGCATGCGAGAGCGACCACGCTCGCAGGCCCTTGTCTTCGGCGCCCTCCCGATGTGACGGGAAGGCGCTGGAGTGGCGAGACAGGAAGCTAGTTGCCCCAGGCCTCGATTTCGGTGATGCGCGACGACGACGCCATGGCGTTGTTGATGTTCACGCGGATGCGGTCGGTCGTGACCGCGGTGAAGTTGAACGTCTTCTTGACCAGGTTGTTGCCCGTCATCGAACCCAACGTCACCCAGGCGCTGCCATTCCAGTACTGGACGTTGAAGTCAGTGATGCCAAAGGTGGTAAAGGTCATCGTGTCGGTCGGGTCCGAAGGCGAATTGAACGCGTCCTGCACCGTGTACACGACCACGCTGCTGATGCTCCTCTGGCCGCTGAACTGTATCTGCACCCAATCGGGGTAGGCGTTCGGTGTCCCGTCCGCCCAGCCGTTGCCCAGGCCCCAGTACATGCCCGCGCGCTCCGAGTCGTTCACCGTTGCGACTGGCAGCCAACCGGTGTAGTAGACGCTCGACGCGGATGCAACGGCGCCATTGCCGACGCTGGCAACGTTGAGGTTGCCGGCGTTGACACCCCACGCCTCGATTTCCGTCAGCCGCGAAGACGACGCCAGCGCGCCGGTGATGTAGATGCGGATGCGGTCGGTGGTCACCGGCGAGAATGTGACCGTCTTCTTGACCAGGTTGTTGCCGGTGACAGTGGCCACTGTTTGCCACGCATTGCCGACCCACGCCTGCACCGCGAAATCAGTCACGCCGTAGCTGCTGAAGGTCATGGTATCGGTCGGCTCGACCGGATTGGTGTAGTTGTCCTGGAGGGTATAGACCACCACCGAACTGATCGACTTCATTCCGTTGAAGTTGACCGACACCCAGTCGGGGAAGGAATTTGGCGTGCCGTCCGCCCAGCCGCCGCCGTTGCCCCAGTTGAGGCCTTTGTGATCTCCATTGACCAGCGAGGACGCTGGCAGGTACACGCTGTATGTACTCGACGCGAAGGCGGCGCCGCCGTTGCTGGCCAGCGCGAAATTGGTCGTGCCCGCCGCATTCATGACCTGCGACAGCGTGGCGCTGGTGGACGGGTTGTTGCTAGCGTCGCCGGCGTAGGTAGCGACGATGTTGTGCGTTCCTACAGTGAGCGCACTGCTGCTGCAGGCGGCGGTCCTCGTGTTGCCACTACCCGTCAGCGCCACGCCGGCGCAGCCAGTCATGGTCGTGCCGCCATCGGTGAACGCGACATTGCCGGTGGGCGCATTGCCGAGCACGCTTGCGGTGAACGTTACCGAGGTGCCGACATTCGCCGGGGTGCCCGTGGTCGCGAGGGTGGTAGTGGTGTTTGTCTTGCCGCCCATGGCGACGGTCACTGTGAGCAGGCCGGACGCGCCAGGCGTGGCGCTGTTGACGCTGATGGTGACGCCGGTGCTGCTGTCGACGTAGGCAGGTGCGGTCGCGAGCAGCGTCGCGTTATCGAAATTGCCATCACCGGGGGTCAGGTCGAGTATTTCAGTGTCATCGGAACCGCCTGTCGACTCGAACGGCGACTGCACGCGAATCTGTGCGCCCAAGTTGGGCAGTCCCGACAGCGGGCTGTCGAAACCGATCGGCTGACGGAATTCGACCCAGTAGGTCCGGTTGGCGTTGCTGGTCGGGATCTTCACCGCGTAGGTCGACTGCCCGCCGGTCTCGAGCGGCGAGAGCTGGTAGGTCTGCGTGCCTGAGGTGTGGGTCTTGACCGAGGTGCCCGGAATCCAGTTCAGCCGCTGCTTTTGCATGGCGTTGAAATGCATCTGCCGGATGTTGCCCATGACGTCGAACGGGTCGCCATATTCGGAAACGCCGCAACCGGAGCCGATCACCAGCGACCCGCAATTGACGCTACCCGCGTGCCAGAGACCAAAGTTGTGACCCAGTTCGTGGCCGTACACCCAGAGCGCGTTGACATTGGCACTCCACGCCAGACCGATCCCGACGTAGGCCAGGCCTGCCCAACCGCAACCATTGTTGCCGGGGAGAACGTAGTACTTGTTCTGGTAGCTGCTGACGGTGTAGCCGGCCGCGGTCGCCGCGGCATCCGCAAGCGAGCCCATGGTCGACCAGTCGCAGGCGGGCGGCGTCGTGCCACTGCCCTTGAGCCAGCCGCCCGGCATGGTGTTGGCGGCGCACCCGCTCGGCATGGAAGAAGACGAGCAGGCGACGGTGACGTTGAGCAGTTGCTGGCCGTACGACACCTCGGAGTAGTACGGCGCGACGCGGGTCTGGAACTCGGTCTTGATCTGGTCCGGCGTAAAGCTGTCGGCGGGCGAGTCGGAGAATTTGATCGGCATCACCAGCACATTGTTGGTTGTCGCGTTGGCGGTGACATCGGAAGCGCGCAGCGGCGGCAGTGCAACCACCGAGATGTCGGTGACGTCGAGCGAGCGCGCGTCGGCTGAGATTGTCCCCGTGGCGACGATCTTCATGCCAGGCTGCAAGGTGTCCGGAATGACCGCGACATTGAGGAAGGTCTGCTTGCCGTCGGCGGTCGCGACGGCGAGGCCATATTCACCTCGTCCCTCGTCGAAGAAGTCGAGGTGATACAGCAACAGCGTTCCCTCGAGCTGAGTCACGGCGTTACCCTGCGCAGCCGCCTTTCCCGGGCCGGCCGCGGCAGCGGTTCGGGTGAAGCTGGTAACGCGCATGGCGTTGCCGTTGACGGTACCGGTGGCAGCTACGAGGTCGCCCGGGATAATTGCGTCCAGTCCAGCGCCGGTCAAGGCGACGGTATGTCCGTCATCCTGCTTCAGGCCGAGGTAGCGGAGTGTCAGCCCCGTAACCTTGTTGTCGACAACAAGTGCGTTAGCCGTTCCCGCGGCCGTCGCAATCGCAGCGCCTGGAGAGTTGGCACTTGCCGGAGCGACGTTGTGTGCTCCTGCCGGAAAGGCGGTGACCGCCAGGAAGATCGTCGCACCGTAAACGATTGCAACAAAACGCTTGATTGTAGTCGACATAAATTCTCGCAAATTTAGAAGTCAAGCATCCTGACGGGCGCAAATACGTCGTCAGTTGACGCGGAACGGCTATGCTAGTGACATAGTCTTACAGTGGCTAGTCTTTTTTGGCGTTCACGGAGATTAATTAAGCAAAAATCGGGCAACTTACCGCTGAGAGGCAGTTGCTGAAGGGCATGTGCAAGTTTGGGCGCTGGTGTTGCCTACAGGTACGGCAACTAGGCAGCGAATAAGGATTGTGCGCTAAGTGGGAGAAAGTGCTCGATAATTACACTAAGGTCGTACGAATGCTGTCCGGACCAGTATAACCACGATGTCATGCTAGATCCAGCATTTGCTTGCCTGCATCGCCAGCAGCAGCGGAATGCCGGTTATCGGCAAGCGCCGGCGTCGGATCGACGCCACACAATTCAGTTGGATTTCATCCTGATGCGCATGACTCGCCGATCGTAGTCCGCTTCGGTTTGTGGTGTGATTTCGACGCCGGAGCCGGTCAGTACCTTGCCGCCGCCACGACGGCATGCGTCGCGCTCGTACTTGCAGGGGCCCATTTCCGGGGCCTTGCGACAAAGCGCTTCGACTTCCGGCGTCAGGACCATGGGCTTGCGCTGGGCGGCGCTGCCATCGCCCTGGACACAGAAGTAAAGCGGGCCGGCCGTCGCTGGAGCTATCTCATCGGTAGCAGGACCAGGCGCCTGAGCGGCGGCTTCAGGGCGCACGGGAGCTGCCGCCGGCGCGAGCGCGATCGCGGTCGAGGCAGGAGGGGGCGCGGCAGCGGTGGTAGATGCCCGGTCGCCTTCCGGTGGACCACAGGCGCCCAACGCCAAGCTTGCGGCAAGAATGCAGTGGCGACGGTTCATGAAGGGCATCAGACGGCGAGGAGTAAGCCGGTTGGCAATTGCATGGTCGGCCACAATATAACGCCGCAGGCGATGGCGACGACGAAGGGTGGCGCGGAGCGTTCCGCGCCGGCAGACGGCGCTTCAAAATCGGGTCGATTTTTGCTATGATTAGCGGTGGTGTGCAACAGAAATGGGCTCGACAGCCCATTTTTTTTTCCGTTTTTTTGCACTTTTGCAACGATAAGCCATTGAACCTGGGTGAGATTCTGGAGCGCACGCTGCCTGCGATGGGTTACGAGCTGGTCGACTGGGAGTCGCCGTCGCGGGGCGGTCTGGTGCGCGTTTTCATCGACAAGCCGAACGGCATCGACGTCGAGGATTGCGCTCGCGTGTCGAATCACCTGACCCATCTGTTCGCCGTCGAGCAGGTCGCCTACGAGCGACTCGAAGTTTCTTCGCCGGGGCTCGATCGCCCGTTGAAAAAGGCCGCCGATTTCGCTCGCTTCGCCGGCAACGAAGTCAAGCTGTCGCTGCGCGAGAGCATCGGCAATGCGAAACGGATCAAAGGTGTGTTGCGCGGAATGGATGGCGACAACGTGCAGGTCGAGACCGACGGCGTCGCGCGCACGATTGCGCTTGCGAACATCGAGAAGGCGCGGCTGGTGCCTGCTATCGAGTGGAGAAAGTCCAAATGAATCGCGAATTACTGCTGCTGGTCGATGCGCTGGCGCGCGAAAAGAACGTGCCCAAGGACATCGTATTCACCGCGCTCGAGTCGGCGCTGGCGTCGGCGACCAAGAAGCGCTTCACCCAGGATGTCGACGCGCGGGTCGAAATCGACCGCGAGACCGGCGACTACGAGGCGTTCCGACGCTGGACCGTCGTGCCCGACGAGGAGCACGAGGAGCCCGCCTACCAGATCGCGATCACCGACGCTGCCGAGCGCGAGCCCGCGCTGGCGTTGGGCGACGTGGTCGAGGAACCGCTCGAGCCGGTCGAGTTTGGCCGCATCGGCGCGCAGGCCGCGAAGCAGGTCATCCTGCAGAAGATCCGCGACGCCGAACGTGAGCAGATCCTCAACGACTTCCTGGAGCGCGACGACAACCTGCTGACCGGCACGGTCAAGCGCATCGAACGCGGCGCGTCGATCATCGAGTCGGGCCGCATCGAAGGCGTCATCCCGCGCGACCAGTTGATCCCCAAGGAAAATCTGCGCGTGGGCGATCGCGTGCGCGCGTACGTCGTGAAGATCGACCCGCAGGCGCGCGGACCGCAGCTCGTGCTCTCGCGCATCACGCCCGACCTGGTGGTGCGCCTGTTCGAACTCGAAGTGCCCGAGATCGAGGAAGGCCTGATCGAGATCAAGGCCGCGGCGCGCGACCCCGGCGTGCGCGCCAAGATCGCGGTCAAGTCCAACGATCCGCGGCTCGACCCGCAGGGCACCTGCATCGGCATGCGCGGTTCGCGCGTGACCGCGGTCACCAACGAGCTCGCCGGCGAGCGCGTCGACATCGTGCTGTTCTCCGAAGACCCGGCGAAGTTCGTCATCAACGCGCTGGCCCCGGCGGAAATCTCGAGCATCGTCGTCGACGAGGAGCGCCACGCCATGGACGTCGTGGTCGACGAGGAAAACCTGGCGATGGCGATCGGCCGCAGCGGCCAGAACGTCCGCCTCGCGTCCGAGCTCACCGGTTGGGAAATCAACCTGATGGGCGTCGAGGAATCGCAGCAGAAGACGCAGGTCGAGAGCGAGAAGATCCGCACGCTGTTCATCGCCAAGCTCGACGTCGACCAGGAAGTCGCCGACATCCTGATCGCCGAGGGCTTCTCGACGCTCGAGGAAATCGCTTACGTGCCGCTCAATGAAATGCTGGAGATCGAATCCTTCGACGAGGACACGGTGAACGAACTGCGCAGCCGCGCGCGCAACGCGTTGCTGACCGAGGCGATCGTGCGCGAGGAATCGGTGGAGAACGTCGCCGAGGACCTGCTCAATCTCGATGGCATGGATACCGAGACCGCGGGACTGCTGGCGGAGAAGGGCATCATCAATCGTGATGCGCTGGCCGACCTGGCCGTCGACGAACTCGTCGAACTGACCGGGTTGCCCGATGCGCGCGCGCAGGATCTGATCATGAAGGCTCGCGCGCACTGGTTCGAGAGCGCCGAGAGCGCCGAAGCCGCGACCAACGCGCCGCAGAGCCACTGAGGGCAACCGAGTAAAAGCAGCGGAGAACACAGCATGGCCCTTACCACCATCGAGAAATTCGCGACCGAACTGAAAATGCCTCCGGGCATCCTGCTCGAGCAGCTTTCCGCAGCAGGCGTCAGCGGCAAGAAGGAAGGCGACAAGCTCTCGGAGCTGGACAAGACACGCCTGCTCGACTACCTGCGCAAGCAGCATGGCGGCATGGAGCAGAAGAAGAAGATCACGCTCACCCGCAAGCAGACCACCGAAATCAAGGCGGCGGACAGCACCGGCCGGGCGCGCACCATTCAGGTCGAGGTGCGCAAGAAGCGCGTCTTCGTCAAGCGCGACGGTCCCGAAGGCGCGCCGACGCCGGAAGAGCCCGCGCAACCGCCACAACCGCTTCTGAGCGCGGCCGACCTGGCCGCGCGCGAAGAGGAAGCGCGCAAGGGCGCGGCGCTGATCGCCAAGCAACAGGAAGACGTCCAGCAAAAGCAGGATCAGGCGAAGAAGCGCCAGACCAAGAAGGAAAAGGAAGCCGAAGAGGCCGCCGCCAAGGCCGCTGCGGATGCGCTCGCGGCAGCCGCGGCAGAAAAGGCCGCCGCGCCGCCGCCGGTCGCGGACGCCAAGCCCGCCGTCGTCGCCAAGACCGAGGGCACGCTGCACAAACCCACGGTCAAGCCGGGCGCCAAGAAGGACAAGGGCGCGCGCAAGCCGTCGGCGACCGCATTCCAGGAAGAAGTGGCACGCCGCCGCGCGCTCAAGTTGCGCGGCGATACTGGCGGCGCTGCAACGACAGGCTGGAAAGGCCCCAAGACCGGCAAGCATCGCCACGAGGACGGCGAAGAACACATCGACGCGACGGCACCGGAACCGGTCACGCGCGAAATTGCGGTGCCGGAAACGATCACGGTCGCCGACCTGGCGCACAAGATGTCGGTCAAGGCCGCGGAGATCATCAAGACCATGATGAAGCTCGGCACCATGGTGACCATCAACCAGATGCTCGACCAGGAAACGGCAATGATCGTGGTCCAGGAAATGGGCCACAAGGCGATCGCCGCCAAGCTCGACGATCCCGATTCGCTGCTCGTCGAGAGCGCACAGGCGCATTCGGCCGAAGTTCTGCCGCGACCGCCGGTGGTGACCGTCATGGGCCACGTCGACCACGGCAAGACCTCGCTGCTCGACATGATCCGTCGTGCCCGCGTCGCCAGCGGCGAAGCCGGCGGCATCACGCAGCATATCGGTGCCTACCACGTCGAGACCCCGAAGGGCGTGATCACCTTCCTCGACACGCCCGGCCACGAAGCTTTCACCGCCATGCGCGCACGCGGCGCCAAAGTCACCGACATCGTCATCCTGGTGGTTGCCGCCGACGACGGCGTGATGCCACAGACCAAGGAAGCAATCGCGCACGCGAAGGCAGGCAACGTGCCCATCGTGGTCGCGATCAACAAGATCGACAAGCCGGAGGCCAATCCCGACCGCGTCAAGCAGGAACTGGTCGCGGAGAGTGTGCTGCCCGAGGAATACGGCGGCGACGCGCAGTTCGTCGAGGTGTCGGCCAAGACCGGCAAAGGCATCGACAACCTGCTCGATGCCATCCTGTTGCAGGCCGAGGTGCTGGAACTCAAGGCGCCTCGCGACGCACCCGCCAAGGGTATCGTCATCGAATCGCGCCTGGACAAGGGCAAGGGTCCGGTCGCCACCATCCTCGTGCAGTCGGGAACGCTCAAGCGCGGCGACATCGTGCTTGCAGGCGCGGTGTTCGGCCGCGTGCGCGCGATGACCGACGAAACCGGCAAGGCGGTGGCGTCGGCCGGTCCGGCGATACCCGTCGAGATCCAGGGCTTGTCTGACGTGCCGCTCGCCGGCGAAGAAGTCATGGCGCTGGGCGACGAGCGCAAGGCGCGCGAAATCGCGCTCTTCCGTCAGGGCAAGTTCCGCGACGTCAAACTTGCCAAGCAGCAGACGGTCAAGCTCGAGACCATGTTCGACCAGATCGGTGAGAACGAGGTCAAGCCGCTGACGATCATCATCAAGGCCGACGTGCAGGGCAGCTACGAGGCGCTCGCCAACGCGCTGACCAAACTTTCGACCGACGAGGTCAAGGTCAACATCGTGCATTCGGCGGTCGGCGGCATCACCGAGTCCGATGTCAACCTGGCGCTGGCGTCCAAGGCGGTGATCATCGGTTTTAACGTGCGCGCCGACGTTGCCGCACGCAAGCTGGCAGAGCATGCCAACGTCGATATTCGCTACTACAACATTATTTATGAAGCGGTCGACGAAGTTAAGGCCGCGCTGTCCGGCATGCTCGCGCCGGAGAAAAAGGAAAACCGCCTCGGGCTCATCGAGGTTCGCGAGGTCTACAAGATTTCCAAGGTCGGCACCGTGGCCGGTTGCTACGTGCTCGAAGGTCTGGTGCGGCGTGGCGCAAAGGTCCGCCTGTTGCGCGACAACGTCGTCGTCTTCGACGGCGAACTCGATTCGCTCAAGCGTTTCAAGGACGATGTGCGCGAGGTCAAGGCCGGTTTCGAGTGCGGCCTGTCGCTGAAGAACTTCAACGACGTGGAAAAGGCCGACCAGCTCGAAGTCTACGAAATCGTCGAGGTTTCGCGAACGCTGTAAGTCCGTAGGAGCAGTAACCGTGAAGAAGCACTCGCAGCGCGCGCAGCGCGTCGGCGATCAGATCCAGCGCGAACTCGCGGACCTGTTGCGCCTGCACCTGAAGGATCCGCGCATCGGCATGGTCACGATCACCGCGGTCGAGGTGACTGCCGACCTGTCGCACGCGAAAATCTTCTTCACCCACCTCGCCGGAGTCGAGAACGCGCCGACCGCCGTCGAAGCGTTGCAGCATACCGCCGGCTACCTGCGCACCGAGCTGTCGCACCGCCTGCAGCTCTACTCGGTGCCGCAACTGCATTTCGTCTACGACGATTCGACCGAGTCCGGCCTGAAGATTTCCAAGTTGATCGACGCCGCAATCGCCGACGACCGCAAGCATCCTTCGACTTGACGAAGCAACCGCAATACCGCCGGCCTCCCCGGCGCAGGGTCGACGGCATCCTCCTGCTCGACAAGCCCATGGGCGTGTCGTCGAACACCGCCCTGCAGCACGTCAAACGTCTCTACAACGCCGACAAGGCAGGACACACCGGCACCCTCGATCCGCGAGCAACCGGCCTGCTGCCGATCTGCCTGGGCGAAGCGACCAAGTTCGCGCACCTGCTGCTCGACGCCGACAAGGCCTACGTCGCGACGCTGCGCCTCGGCATCACGACGACGACCGGCGACGCGGAGGGCGAAGTGGTCCTCGAGCGACCGGTATCCGCGACGCGCGAAGATCTCGCGGTATTGCTGCCGCGGTTCACCGGTCGCATCGCGCAACGACCGCCGCGACACGCCGCGCTCAAATACCAGGGGCGCAACTACTACGAATACGCGCGCGAGGGTATCGAGATTCCGCGAGCAGAACGCCCGGTGGATATCCATGACATCGCGATCGTGTCCTGGGCGCCGCCCGAAGCGACGCTGGCGATACGCTGCGGCAAGGGCACCTATGTGCGTGTCCTGGCCGAGGACGTCGGCGAGGCACTGGGCTGCGGCGCGCACCTGTCGGCACTGCGCCGAACCGCGACCGGCGAGTTTGATCTGGCCAGTGCGATCACGCTCGATGCGCTCGGCGAACTCGCGTTGGCGGACCGGGATCGACGCCTGCTGCCGGTGGATGCCGGCTGCGCGGCGCTGCCCCGCATCGATCTGGCGCGGCAAGAAATCGTCGCTTTCTGCAACGGGCAGGCGATCGCCCGCGCCGGGCTGTCTGACGGTATTTACCGGACCTACGTCGAGGGAGCCTTCGCCGGCGTCGCGCACGCCGCGGATGGCACGCTGCAGCCGCGCAGGCTGGTGGCCGCCCAAGGTTTGGACGCGGCTACTGAATCGCTTGAATCCTAAGCACTTTTCGAGTTAGAATCTCGGTCTTTCGCGAAGTTTGGAGCAACACAGAATGGCTGTTACGGTACAGGAAAAAGCTCAGGTCATCGCATCGCACCAGCGCATGGCCGGAGATACGGGTTCGCCCGAAGTCCAGATCGCGCTGCTCACCGCGCGCATCAATGGACTCAACGATCACTTCAAGGCCAACGTCAAGGACCATCATTCGCGCCGCGGTTTGCTGCGCATGGTCTCGCGTCGGCGCAAGTTGCTCGACTACCTCAAGACGCGCAATACGGAAAGCTATCGCGTCCTGATCGACAAGCTGGGCCTGCGTAAATAAGCACCGCCTCGCGGCGACAGAGCTTCGTTTCCATGGACGCTTTAATCGCCCGCGCCACCTGAACAACCCGACAATGGTCGCGCCTGACGCGGCCATTGCTGCTTTCGGATCCCGAGGAAAACCGTGTCCACACCCATCAAGAAATCGATTCCCTACGGCCGCAACACGCTGACACTGGAGACGGGCGAGATCGCCCGCCAGGCCGGCGGTGCGGTACTCGCCAGCCTGGGCGACAGCGTCGTCCTGGTCACCGTCGTTGCTGCCAAGAGCGCCAAGCCGGGGCAGGACTTCTTCCCGCTGACCGTCGACTATCAGGAGAAGACCTACGCCGCGGGCCGCATTCCCGGCGGCTTCTTCAAGCGCGAAGGCCGTCCGTCGGAGAAGGAAATCCTGACCTGCCGCCTGATCGATCGCCCGTTGCGCCCACTCTTTCCGGACGGCTTCTACAACGAAGTGCAGATCATCGCGACCGTGATGTCGGTCGATCCGGAAATCGATCCCGATATTCCGGCGCTGATCGGTGCGTCGGCGGCGGTATCGCTGGCCGGCATTCCGTTCAATGGCCCGATCGGCGCGGCGCGCGTCGGTTATGTCGATGGCCAGTACGTGCTCAACCCGAACAAGACCGACCTGGTGAACTCGAAGCTCGACCTGGTCGTCGCCGGCACCGAAGCCGCCGTGCTCATGGTCGAGTCCGAAGCCAAGGAACTGACCGAGGAAATCATGCTGGGCGCCGTCGTCTTCGGCCACCAGCAGCAACAGGCCGTCATCGAGCTGATCCATCAACTCGTCGAAGAGGGCGGCAAGCCATTGTGGGACTGGAAGGCGCCTGCCAGAGACGAGGCGCTGGTCGCCAGCGTCATGGCAGCTGCTGAGGCCGACCTGCGCGCCGCGTACTCGATGCGCCAGAAGCAGGCCCGCCAGCAGCGCCTCAAGGAAATCTCCGCCGCGGTCGAAGCAAAGTGCCTCACCGCCGACTCGACGCCGACGCAGAAGAACGACGTCTCGAACCTGTTGTTCGAACTCGAATCCAAGATCGTGCGCAACCAGGTGCTGTCGGGCGAACCGCGCATCGACGGCCGCGACACGCGCACCGTGCGTCCGATCACCATCCGCACCGGCCTGCTGCCGCGCACCCACGGCTCGGCGCTGTTCACTCGCGGCGAGACGCAGGCGATGGTCGTAGCGACCTTGGGCACCGCCCGCGACGAGCAGATCATCGACGCGCTGATGGGCGAATACCGCGACCGTTTCATGTTCCATTACAACATGCCCCCGTACGCGACCGGTGAGGCCGGCCGCGTCGGCACGCCGAAGCGCCGCGAAATCGGTCACGGCCGCCTGGCCAAGCGCGCGCTGGTCGCGGTGCTGCCGACCGGCGAAGAATTCGCGTACTCGATGCGCGTCGTATCCGAGATCACCGAATCCAACGGCTCGTCGTCGATGGCGTCGGTCTGTGGCGCGAGCCTGGCATTGATGGACGCGGGCGTGCCGACCAAGGCGCACGTCGCCGGCATCGCCATGGGCTTGATCAAGGAAGGCGGGCGCTTCGCGGTGCTCACCGACATCCTTGGCGACGAAGATCACCTCGGCGACATGGACTTCAAGGTGGCCGGCACCGATCGCGGCGTCACCGCGCTGCAGATGGACATCAAGATCCAGGGCATCACCAAGGAGATCATGGCGGTCGCGCTGTCGCAGGCACGCGAAGGACGCATGCACATCCTTGACCTGATGCAACAGTCGATGCCGCATGCGCGCACCGAACTCTCGCAGCACGCGCCGCGGATGATGACCTTCAAGATCAATCCGGAAAAGATCCGCGACGTGATCGGCAAGGGCGGCGCGGTCATTCGCGCGCTGACCGAGGAAACCGGCACCATCATCGACATCAAGGACGACGGCGTGGTCACGATCGCCTCGGTCAATGCCGACGCGTGCAACGCCGCGCGCAAGCGCATCGAGGAAATCACCGCCGATGTCGAAGTGGGCAGGACTTACGAAGGCACCGTGCTGCGCCTGCTCGATTTTGGCGCGATCGTGCAAATTCTGCCGGGCCGCGACGGCCTGCTGCACATCTCGCAGATCGCCAAGGAACGCGTCAACGCGGTGGCCGATTATGTGAAGGAAGGCCAGATCGTCAAGGTCAAGGTCCTCGAAGCCGACGAAAAAGGCCGGGTGCGCCTGTCGATGAAGGCGGCGTCGGAAGACGCGGCCGCCGCCGCGGCGCCGCAAGCGCCGGCCGAAGTGCCAGCATCGCCCGCGGACTGAGATCGCTTTGCGGCTTTGAACAAAAGGGGGCCGTGTGCCCCCTTTTGTATTTCCAATTCGACTTCGCCACGAGACCGAGCTCACCATGAACAAGATCGCAACGCGAACCGAGCGCGATACCTTTGGCCCGATCGAAGTCCCTGCCGATCGCCTGTGGGGCGCGCAGACACAGCGTTCGCTGCAGTTCTTTCGCATTTCCAGCGAGAAGATGCCGCCGGAACTGATCCGGGCGCTGTTGCTGGTCAAGCGCGCTGCTGCACGCGTCAACCTGGCGCTGGGTGCGCTGCCTGCGGAAAAGGCCGGCGCGATCGTTGCCGCCGCCGAGGAGGCGCTGGCTGGCAGGCACGACGGCGAATTCCCGCTGGCGGTATGGCAGACCGGCTCGGGCACGCAGACCAACATGAATGTCAACGAGGTGCTCGCCAACCGCGCATCGGAACTGCTGGGTGGAACGCGTGGCGAGGCGAGGCTCATCCATCCCAACGACGACGTCAATCGGGGCCAGTCGTCCAACGACGTGTTCCCGACCGCGATGAACATCGCCGCTGCCGAAGCGACTGTGCAGCGCCTGCTGCCCGAATTGGACACGCTGCGGGCAACCCTGGCGGCCAAGGCGAGGGACTTCGCCGGCATCGTCAAGATCGGGCGTACCCACCTGCAGGACGCGACCCCGCTCACGCTCGGCCAGGAGTTCTCCGGCTATGCCGCGCAACTCTCGCACGCGAAGGCGCACATCGAAGCGGCACTGCCGCACATTTGCGAACTGGCGCAGGGCGGTACCGCGGTAGGCACAGGGCTCAATGCGCATCCGGAATTCGGAACTCGCGTGGCCGCGGACATCGCGGCCGCCACGGGCCTGCCGTTCGTGAGCGCGCCCAACAAGTTCGAGGCGATGGCCGCCGCCGACGCGCAGGTCAACCTGCACGGCGCGCTCAAGGCGCTCGCTGCGGCACTGTTCAAGATCGCCAACGACGTGCGCTGGCTGGCAAGCGGCCCGCGCTCGGGACTGGGCGAGATCAGCATTCCCGAAAACGAGCCGGGCAGCTCGATCATGCCGGGCAAGGTCAACCCGACGCAATGCGAAGCGCTGACGATGTTATCGGCGCAGGTCTTCGGCAACGACGTCGCGGTCAACATTGGCGGAGCGTCGGGCAACTTCGAGCTCAACGTGTATCGGCCGCTGATCATCTACAACGTGTTGCAGAGCATACGCATGCTCACCGAAGGCATGGCGAGCTTCGAGCAGCACTGCGCGCGCGGCATCGAGCCGAACCGGTCCCGCATCGACGACCTGCTGGCGCGCTCGCTGATGCTGGTGACCGCGCTCAATCCGCACATCGGCTACGACAAGTCCGCGGCTATTGCGAAAAAGGCGCACCGCGAAGGGACGACGCTCAAGGAAGCGGCGCTGGCGCTCGGGTTTGTCACGGCTGCAGAGTTCGACGCCTGGGTGAAGCCCGAGGACATGACCGGGGCGTAGCGCCCGGCATTTGCGGCGACTCCGGCGACTCTCAGGGTGAACCCACCAGCACGGCATCGCCGCTGACATTCACCGTAACGTCGGTCGTCCCACCTTCCATCGCCACCGGCGGAGCGGCCGACACGCTCATCGCCTGTGCGCGCATTACCGGAAACACGGGACCGCCGCCGGATGTTTGCACGCTGACGTGGCCGACGCGCCACGATGCGAAGCCGAGGCCGGCCGCAGCCTGTTGCGCGCGCGCCTGCCAACCCTTGATCGCCTGCAGCGTGACACTGTCTTCGGCGTCTTTGCGCGATTTATCGGTGATCGAAAAAGCCATGCCCGACAGCAGCAGCCCGTTTTCATCCTGGAGCTTGGACAGCAGCGTTGCCGCGGCGGTGAAGTCGCTGGCATCGACGCTGATCGTCTGTGCGACGCGCCACCGCGTCGGCTTGCCCTTCTCGGCGATCTGCTGCGTCGAGTAGCCGTTGGTCGCGACCTTGATGCCGGGAAACGCTTTCGCGTCGGCGAGCGCCTTGGCGGTGACCGTGTTGACCTGCGCGGCTGCGGCCGCGGGGCTGACGTTCTCGGCTTCGGTGCGCAGCCACGCCTGCAGGCGATCGTTGGTGATGGTAGCGGTAGCCGATGCGTTGACATTGACGGTGGGCACAGGCGGTGCCGTCGCGGGTACCTGCGATAGCGCGTTGGAAGCGGTCAATGCAAGCGCCAGCGACAGGGCAAGCGCGCAGGCGCAGCGATTGATCCGAAATGTGGTTGCAGTCATTGCATGCTCCTTGCATGCGCGGCGACGCGTTGAGGCAACGCTTCGATCGCCTCGCGGTTGGACGAGGAAAAACACTTGGCCGCTGCTTCCTGCCACGGCAGCCACTGATACGCCAGATGCTCGCGCGGATCGAGGGTCACGGGAATCGTTGCCGGGACTTCGAGCGCGAACACATGTTCGGTATTGTGCGTCGTGCCGGGCGCATAGCGATCGCGCCAACGCGGATAGATCGCGTACACGTTGCTGTGTCGCCAGTCGCGGACGCCGCCGAAGGCGTGCGCGTCGATACCGGTTTCCTCCATCAGCTCGCGCGTTGCTGTCGCCTGCAGTGTTTCGCCGGCTTCCTGGCTGCCAGTGACCGATTGCCAGAATCCGGGAGCGTCGGCACGTTCGATCAGCAGTACGTCAAGATCCGGTGTGTAGACCAGCACCAGGGTCGAAACAGGAATCTTGGAGGCCAAGAGCGTTGCGATTCCGGCCGCGTGACCAAGGACTCAGGAGACGAATACCCAGAATGGCTTGTGCAGCTCGCGCCAGTATTCGGCGGCCTCGCCGAGGATTTCCGACAGTGTCGACCAGTCGGCGCGATGCGCGTCGCCGAAGATCTTGGAATGCCGCAAGGCGATCGCGATGCCGTGGCCGCCCAGCCAGTCGCTGTCTTCGAGGCTGTCGGCGAGCGCGTCCCAGTTGTTGCCGAAATGCTCGGGCAGTCCGAGTCCCTTCGCCAGGGCAGCCATCAATTCGGTCTTGCTTCCGACGCCATGCAGATCGACCAGCGCGAACTTGAGCTTCGCCGTGGCCGCCGCCGCCTTGAGCGGATCGGGGCTGCCGGACCAATCGCGCACTCCGGCTTCTGCGGCCTGCGAGAGATCGGGAATTTTCATGGCCGGATCCTGCGGAACGACTGGTAGTGGTCGTCGGAATAGTAGCACTCGTCCAGCGTGCGCGCATCGCCGCCGCAGATGATGCGTCGCGCTCCCCGCGTGTGCACGCCGGGCGTCGGCACGGTGTACTCGTGATAGTAGCCGCGCTTGTGATACGGCAGCAGTTTCTCGCGGTTGCCGAACACAATGCCGTCGCGCGAATAGGGAAACGGACCGCCTTTGCCGATGAGCGCGAGTGTCTTGCGCGCTTCGCCGGGCAGGGCGCTGGCCGAGACTTCAGGCAGCGATGCGGCGGTCGCTTTCGCTGCGACCGGCGCCGGCGCAAGCAGCGCTGCCATCGAGACGACCATAGCAAGCGCGGCGGCGCGCCATGCATTCATGATGTTCATGGCGCGCAGTGTAGCGCAGCTTCAGCCGGCCTTCACCTGATCCGACGGCCTGATCCTGATATGCAGTTCGCGCAGCTGCTGCTCGGTCACCGGCGAGGGCGCCTGCACCAGCATGTCCTGGCCGCGCTGTGTTTTCGGGAACGCGATCACATCGCGGATCTGGTCGACGCCAGCCATCATCGCCACCATGCGGTCGAGGCCGAACGCGATGCCGCCGTGCGGCGGCGCACCGTACTGCAGCGCGTTGAGCAGGAACCCGAACTTGCGCTGCTGATCCTCGGCACTGATATTGAGCGCACGGAAGACTTTCGCCTGGACTTCTTCGCGGTGAATGCGCACCGATCCGCCGCCGAGTTCCCAACCGTTGAGCACGACGTCGTAGGCCTTGGCGATGGCATGGCCGGGATCGGTTTCGAACAGGTCCTCGTGGCCATCCTTCGGCGCGGTGAACGGATGGTGGCGCGCTGCCCACGACTTCGACTCGTCGTTGTACTCGAACATCGGGAAATCGACGACCCACAAGGGCCTCCAGCCGGTCTGCGCAAGTCCGCGATCGTGGCCGACGCGCGAACGCAACGCGCCCAGCGCGTCGTTGACGACCTTCTCGCGGTCGGCGCCGAAGAAGATCAGGTCGCCGCTGGCGGCGCCGGTACGCTTGACGATCTCGGCGAGCACGTCGGCGCCGAGAAACTTGACGATCGGCGACTGCAGCCCCTGGTCGTTGGGCTGCGCGGCATCGTTGACCTTGATGTAAGCGAGCCCCTTCGCGCCGTAGATGGCGACGAACGTCGTGTAGTCGTCGATCTCCTTTCGCGACAGCGTTCCGCCTCCGGGCACGCACAGTGCCGCGACGCGGCCGTCGGACAGGTCCGCCGCCGCGCGAAAGACCTTGAATTCGGCGCGCTTCATCAGATCGGTGAGTTCGGTAAGCTTGAGCGGCACGCGCAGGTCGGGCTTGTCCGAGCCGTAGTCGCGCATCGCTTCGGCGTAGGTCATGATCGGGAACGGATTCGGCAATTCGACGCCCAGCGTGTTCTTGAAGATCGCGCGCACCAGACCTTCCATCATGTCGCGAATGTCGAGTTCGTCGAGGAACGCGGTCTCGATGTCGATCTGGGTGAACTCGGGCTGGCGGTCGGCGCGCAGGTCCTCGTCGCGGAAGCACTTGACGATTTGATAGTAACGATCGAAGCCGGCCATCATCAGCATCTGCTTGAACAGCTGCGGTGACTGCGGCAGCGCGTAGAACTGGCCGTGGTGGATGCGCGAGGGCACGAGGAACTCGCGCGCGCCTTCGGGCGTCGACTTGTAGAGGATCGGCGTCTCGATGTCGACGAAGCCCAGGTCGTCGAGGTAGCGCCGTGCCGCCATGGCGGCACGATGGCGCAGCATGAGGTTCTTCTGCATGAACGGCCGACGCAGGTCGAGTACCCGATGCTCGAGCCGCACCGATTCTGAAATGTTCTCGTCGTCCATCTGGAACGGCGGGGTGAGCGCCGTGTTCAGGATCTCCAGGTCGTGGGCGAGTATTTCGATCTCGCCGCTGACCAGGTTGGCGTTGACCGTGCCTTCCGGTCGCGGGCGCACGAGACCCGATACCGCGACCACGTATTCGTTGCGCAGTTTCTCTGCCGCAGCGAAGGTCGCGGCGCGATCGGGATCGCAGACGATCTGCACCAGTCCCTCGCGGTCGCGCAGGTCGATGAATATGACGCCGCCGTGGTCGCGGCGGCGATGTACCCAGCCGCAGACGGTCACGATCTGGCCAAGTCGCTTGCGGTCGATGCGGCCGCAGTAGTCGGTGCGCTTCAAGATGTTCTCCGGGAAATCGTCATTGCCGCGGTACGCCGCGGATCCAGGTTCGGTTGTTCGGGGCAGGGCGAGGCGGGCGTGCGCCGCCATCGGCGGCGCGCCGCGAATCCTGCCCGGTCAATTTCGGTGGTCGAGCGCGGTTGCGCGAACCGCGCCGCGGGCGGGCGCGGCGGTATGTGCCTTGGGCGCGACGACACCCATCGAGATGATGTATTTCAGCGCCTCGTCGACGGTCATGTCGAGTTCATGGACGTGCGACACCGGCACGACGATGAAATAGCCGGACGTCGGATTCGGCGTCGTGGGCACGTAGACGCTGATGTGCTCGCCAGTGAGCTTTGCCGCGACCGCGGGCGCCGGCGTGCCGGTCTGGAAGGCGATCGTCCAGCTGCCCGGGTGCGGGAACTCGACCAGCAGCGCCTTGCGAAAGGCGTTGCCACTGTCCGACAGCAGCGTATCGCTGACTTGCTTGACGCTGGAATAGACCGACTTGACGAAGGGAATCCGGCCCAGCAGCGCCTCCCACATATGAATCAGGCGCGCGCCGAAGAAATTCGCGGCGATGGTGCCGGTGATCAACAGGATCGCGAAGCTGATCAGGACGCCGATGCCGGGAATGCGGAAGCCGAACAGCGCTTCCGGTCGCACGCTCTCCGGAACGAGAAGCAGAATCTGGTCGAGCGTGGTGATCAGGAAATGCAGCACCCAGATGGTGATGCCCAGCGGCACCCAGACCAACAGGCCGGCAATGATATAGCGTCGCATGGTCAGTGTCGGCGCGGCGTTGCGCCGTCCGGCGCGGTCACGTCGAACTCGTGCCGGAACTCGTGCTCGCCGCGGGCGTCGCCGCCGGCGCGGCTTTGGATTCGCTCGTGGAGTCGCTCTTGCCTTCGCTGGCGGTCGTGGCCTTGGCTTCAGCAGCCTTTGCCATCGACGGTCTTGTCAGCGGTCTGTTTTGCGGCTGGCTTGCTTCCCGAGCCCTTGAAGTCGGTGGCGTACCAACCGCTGCCCTTGAGCTGGAACCCCGCCGCCGAGACGAGCTTGGTCAGTGCGTCCTTGGCGCAGGACGGACAGCGTAGCAGCGGCGCATCGGAAAGCTTCTGCAGCGCCTCGAGTTCGTGGCCGCAGGCCGAGCACCGATATTCGTAAATGGGCATGAAAGCTCCGCAATACGCCCCGAAGGGCTTGATCCAGAACAGGTAATTATACCGGAAT
>CAVUHK010000008.1:0-1159804 GCA_963741315.1 uncultured beta proteobacterium | reverse complement strand
CGTCGTCTGGTTCGACGACGTCGTCCCCGCAGGAGCGACGCAAACCGGCACCGGTGAGGGCTGGACCTGGGTGAGCAGCAACCCCGCACCCTTCTCCGGTTCGCTCGCCCACCAGTCGGCGTTGCTCTCCGGCCTCCATCAGCATCACTTCTATAACGCCACGACCACGCTGTCCGTCAGCACCGGCGACACTCTGTACACGTACGTCTACCTCGATCCGGTCAATCCACCCAGCGAAGTCATGCTGCAGTGGAACAACGGTACCTGGGCACACCGCGCCTATTGGGGCGCCAATCTCATCGCCTGGGGTGACGACGCCACCAACAGCCGACGCTACATGGGCGCATTGCCTGCCACCGGACAGTGGGTGCGTCTGTCCGTACCCGCCGCCCTCATCGGACTCGAGGGCAGCACACTCAACGGCATGGCCTTCACCCTCTCCGATGGCCGTGCCACCTTTGATCGCGCCGGCAAGAGTACCGGCACGTCATCGCCGACGACGACGACGCTGGTCAGTTCGCTCAACCCCGCCAACGTTGGAGTCAGCGTGACGTTCACGGCAACGGTGAACGGCAGCGCGCCCACCGGCACGGTCAGCTTCACTGCCGACGGCAGCCCGTTGTGCAGCAGCGTCGCCTTCAGCGGCGGCTCGGGCAACACCAAGACCGCAACGTGCAGCAGCAACACACTCGCCGTCGGCAACCACAGCATCGTCGCCACCTATTCCGGCGACGCCGCCAACCAGGTTCGTTCAACGCCCCTGCACTATCGCAAACGGTCAATGCCGGCGGTGGTACCGACGTCGTCTGGTTCGACGACGTCGTCCCCGCAGGAGCGACGCAAACCGGCACCGCTGAGGGCTGGACCTGGGTGAGCAGCAACCCCGCACCGTTCTCCGGTGCGCTCGCGCACCAGTCGGCGCTGCTCTCCGGCGTCCACCAGCATTACTTCTATGACGCCACGACCACCCTGTCCGTCAGCACCGGCGACACTCTATACACGTACGTCTACCTCGATCCGGTCAATCCGCCCAGCGAAGTCACGCTGCAGTGGAACAACGGTACCTGGGAACACCGCGCTTATTGGGGCGCCAATCTCATCCCCTGGGGTGACGACGGCACCGACAGCCGACGCTACATGGGTCCATTGCCTGCCACCGGACAGTGGGTGCGTCTGTCCGTACCGGCCGCACTGGTCGGACTCGAAGCCACCACGCTCAACGGCATGGCCTTCACTCTCTACGACGGCCGTGCCACCTTCGATCGCGCCGGCAAGAGTACCGGCACGTCATCGCCAACAACGACGACGCTGGCCAGTTCGCTCAACCCCGCCAACGTTGGAGTCAGCGTCACCTTCACCGCGACCGTCAATGGCGCGGCGCCGACCGGCACGGTCAGCTTTACCTGCCGATGGCAGCCCGTTGTGCAGCAGCGTCGCCTTCAGCGGGGGCTCGGCCAACACCAAGACCGCGGCGTGCAGCAGCAGTACGCTTGTCGCGGGCAGTCACAGCATCGTCGCCACCTACTCCGGCGACGCCGCCAACCAGAGTTCGTTCAACACCCCTGCACTATCGCAAGGAGTCAATGCCAGCACCGACGTCATCTGGTTCGATGACGTCGTCCCCGCAGGAGCGACGCAAACCGGCACCGCTGAGGGCTGGACCTGGGTGAGCAGCAACCCCGCACCCTTCTCCGGTGCGCTCGCGCACCAGTCGGCGCTGCTCCCCGACATCCACCAGCATTACTTCTATGACGCCACCGCCACCCTCTCCGTCAGCACCGGCGACACTCTATACACGTACGTCTACCTCGATCCGGCCAATCCGCCGAGCGAAGTCATGCTGCAGTGGAACGACGGTACCTGGGCACACCGCGCCTATTGGGGCGCCAACCTTATCGTCTGGGGCAGCGACGGCAGCAACAGCCGACGCTACATGGGCGCATTGCCCGCCACCGGACAGTGGGTGCGATCTGGCCGTTCCGGCCGCCCTCGTCGGACTCGAGGGCAGCACACTCAACGGCATGGCCTTCACTCTCTACGACGGCCGTGCCACCTTCGATCGCGCCGGCAAGAGTACCGGCACGTCATCGCCAACAACGACGACGCTGGCCAGTTCGCTCAACCCCGCCAACGTTGGAGTCAGCGTCACCTTCACCGCGACCGTCAACGGCGCGGCACCGACCGGCACGGTCAGCTTTACCTCCGATGGCAGCCCGTTGTGCAGCAGCGTCGCCTTCAGCGGCGGCTCGGGCAACATCAAGACCGCGGCGTGCAGCAGCAGTACGCTTGTCGCGGGCAGTCACAGCATCGTCGCCACCTACTCCGGCGACGCCGCCAACCAGAGTTCGTTCAACACCCCTGCACTGTCGCAAACGATCAATGCCGGCGGTGGCAGCGACGTCGTCTGGTTCGACGACATCGTCCCCGCAGGAGCGACGCAAACCGGCACCGGTGAGGGCTGGACCTGGGTGAGCAGCAGCCCCGCACCGTTCTCCGGTGTGCTCGCGCACCAGTCGGCGCTGCTCTCCGGCGTCCACCAGCATTACTTCTATGACGCCACAGCCACCCTGTCAGTCGGCATCGGCGACACTCTGTACGCCTATGTCTACCTCGATCCAGCCAATCCGCCGAGCGAAGTCATGCTGCAGTGGAGCGACGGCGTTTTTGCGCACCGCGCCTATTGGGGCGCCAACCTTATCAGTTTGGGCAGCGACGGCAGCAACAGCCGACGCTATATGGGCGCATTGCCCGCCACCGGACAGTGGGTGCGATTGGCCGTTCCGGCCGCCCTCATCGGACTCGAGGGCAGCACACTCAACGGCATGGCCTTCACCCTCTCCGATGGCCGTGCCACCTTCGATCGCGCTGGAAAAAATACGCCCTAACGAATTCCAATTGTGTATTGAAGGTCAGGCCGCGGCCGCCGCGCCCGCGGGCGGTTTGCGCGCCGCGATCGAATCGAGCGCCGAGCTGACTGCGCGATCGAACAGCGGCACCGGTTCGACGATCAGGCTGGCCTTGCCGGCGCCGAGCTGATAGGCAAGCTCTTCCGGCGTCACGACGATGGCTTTGGTGCGTGCGCGGCTGGTGAAGATGTACTTGCTGCGCAGCGGGCTGACCCACGACAGGCGCGCGTTGGTGGTCTTGCCCGCCTTGCCGAACGCGAGCCACGTACCCACCACCATCTCGTTGACGAAATCGTGCACGTTGCCGACCTCTGTGCTGCCAGGTGCGTCGGCGCCCTGCACGGTCGATCCTTCGCCGCTGGCTGCACCTGCGGCCTTCGCTCCTGGCACGGTGGTGCCATCGGGCGTGCGCACCACGGTGCCGCGCACACCGGGCACGGTGTTGCCTTCCGCGCTCGGTGCGGCGGCTTTCGCGGGCGCGCCCGCCGTCGGCGCCGGCGCAGCGGCGGCCGCAGCCTTGGGCTTGATGGCTGCCATGTGCGCCTTGAACATGACGTCGAGCAGCGGCTGCACCCGTTCGGCAGCACCTTTGACCGCGGCGGCGCCCAGCCGAATGTTGCGAATCATGGCCGGCACGAGGCCTGCCAGACGCGCTTTCTGCGCAGTGCGCTCCTTGGCCGCGACGCTCCATAGCAGGTCGTCGAGCGTCTTCACCGCCGTGTGCCAGCCCGCGCTATCGGCTCCCTGGGTGGCGCGAATCTCGGTCAGATAATCGGCCCAGACGGTCTCGCTGAAGGCGCGAACGTCGAAAGGCACTTCCAGCCCCGCGAGTTTGTCGCGGATGAACACCCGCACGTGCGCGCGATCGGATTCGTTCTTCTCCGCCGAAAGCACCTGCTCAACTTCGGCGTCGAGCTCGACGGTAACCTTGCGCTGCTCGGCGTCCGAGAATTCCAGCAGGCGCGCGTCTGCGCCCTCGAAAACCGCCATGTCGACCTTGAAGTCGCGGCAGATCTCTTCGATGAGTCCGGCGGCGATGAGCTGGAATGCAGCGCTGTAACCGGCGTCGCTGGTTGCGCCGATCGACGCCGCGGCCAGGTGATCGAGCAGACGGCGCGCCGGGTGCTTGCGATTGGAGAAGAAGCTGCGATCGAGCAGCGCGGTCTTGAGAATCGGCACCTGCAGCCGGCTGAACAGGCTGCGCAGCGAATCGGGAATCGACGGATCGCGGAAAATGTAATCGAACAGCAGCGCGATCACGTCCATCGTGATCTTGTCGGTGCTGTTGACGACCTTGTCGGAGATGGCGGCGCGAATGTAGGGAATGCGGTTGAGCGGCAGCGCGGTGGCCTCGGCACCCGGTGCCAGATCCTGCGCGGCGACATATTCGCCACCCGGATCGGCGTGCTGCCAGCGATCGAGCGCGGCCACCGCGGTCGACAGCGAACCCAACGCCAGCATCGGGTCGAGCTGCGGCAAGCCATGCGCGCCCACGGTGGGCGCCGCCGCCATGATTGGCCGCGCGAAATCTGTCGCGTAGGGATTGCCCGTACCCAACCACGGCATGGCGGCCACCGCCTGCACGACCTCCGCTGCCGCCTGCGCGGCCCCCGGGGGCGCTGCCGCCGTCGCCGCGGCCGGCGGCGGCGCTGCGGTCGCTGCACCCGCGCTGGGGGGCGTCGCAGCAGCCTTCGCCGCAACCGGCAGCGGTGCGCCCTGCGGCGCCTGCATCGCACTCGCCTCGCCCATGTCCGGTACGGCGACGTTGAGCGCAAGCAACTCGTCGGCGACGCTGGGGCCCGCTTCCTTGAGGAGCGCCTGAAAGGCGGGCAGCAGCTCCGAATCGTCGGCGGGACGAAGGTCGCTGCGCGCGCGCAGCTCGGCCTTGATCTCGGGCAGCACGTGATGATCGGCAAGGAATCGATTGACGCGGATGTAATGCTTCTTGAGGCTGGGCGTCACGTCGGCGAGCACGCGTTCCATCAGCGGCCGCCAGATGCGCGGATTCGGGTACAGCGAGCGCGAAGCCACGCCGATGGCGTCGATCACGTAATCGGGCGCGAGCGGGTTGTCGGCATCGCGCGCGCGCGGTTCTTTCAACAACACGCCGACGCGCAGATCGACAGCCGCCACCTCGCGCCGCGTGATGCGGCGGACCAGGTCGGTGGCCGCGATGAGCGCCGCCTGCTTTTCCTGGTCGAAGGCGTTGAGCACGCGCAAGGTGTTGAGCGAAGCGTCGAAGTCCGGGCGCTTGCCGCTACGGCGCACGCCGGTGAGGCGCTTGTCGTAGAGCTTGGTGAAGGTGTCGTCGAAGAGCTTCACCCACGCCGTGCGCTTGCTGCGAAATTCCTGCGCGTCCTGGTCGCTGACGTGCTCGTTCATCTCGAACAGGTCGTTGGTCGTCTCGATCGACATCGCGACCAGCTCGTGCATTCCCGCGGAAAATTCCACGAAGCATTCGCGCAACAATTGTTGCGCCTGCTCGACCGACAGCAACAGGTTGCCGTCGTGATCGGTGGCGGGCGGAAACGTGACGGTGGTGGGGGTGTCGATCACTCGGGGACCTGCCTGCGCGAGACGTCGGCGGCGACGGGCGAATTGTACACCCGCCATAGGGAAAAACCGCTTCCGCACGGGGCTACCGCACGCATCGTCGGCTACACGCTGTGCGCACCGCGATGCCCGTGTTTTCCCCGCAATCGCGTGATAGCCTTGTGATGAACAGAAACCGCGGAGGAACACCATGGAGTGCATCACCATGTTGTGCGGCGACGATCGTCACGCACGCAAGCTCGTTGCAAGATTGACGGCCGCACCGCAGGCCGAGCGCGGCGTGCGCTCAAGGTAACGGGGGACAAATCCTGGAATCGCTGCCCGCATCGCTGGCGATGCTCTGCGCGCTGGCGCTGGCACTTGGTGCGCGGCACGGACTGGACGCCGATCATCTGGCGACCATCGACGGAATCACGCGCTACAACGCACGCATGAACCCTCGGCTCGCGCGCGTGGCCGGCGCGCTGTTTTCGCTCGGCCATGGCGCAGTGGTGGTGCTGGTCGCGCTGATCGCCGCGACGATGTCGACGCACTGGTCGGTGCCGCAATGGCTGGAAGTCACCGGAACCGGCGTGTCTGTCGCGTTCCTGTTCGCGCTCGCCTTCCTCAACGTCAGTACCGTGCTTCGCGCGCCGCGCGACGCACCGGTGGCGCCATCGGGCATCAAGGGCCGCCTGCTGGCCCGCTACTGCGCGCCGCGGCGCGCGTGGTCGATTGCCGCGATCGGCGCGGCGTTCGCGATTTCCTTCGACACCGTATCGCAGGTGACGTTGCTTGCGGTTGCCGGCAGCCGCGGCGGTAACGCAGCGACGGCGTTGCTGGTGGCGAGCCTGTTCGTGCTCGGCATGCTGGTGGTCGATGGCGTCAACGGCCTGTGGGTGAGCCGCATGATCGGCCGCGCGGACCGGATGGCGATCATCGCCTCGCGCATCATCGCGCTGACGGTGGCGGCGGCCAGCGCCGCGGTGGGCGTGTTCACGCTGCTGCGTGTACTGCTGCCCGCACTCGATACCTGGGCCGAAGGACGCGAGCTGGTCATCGGACTTTCGGTCGCGGGCACTGTGCTGGCGGGATTCGTCGCCGGTGTCGTGGCTGCGCACATCCAGTTGCAATCAGCGCACGGCACTGTAGCGACTCCCCGCTCAGCCGGAGACTAGCTGCGTCGCACGCGGATCTGCACCGGCCACGCAAGGATGGCGAATGCTTCCGTGCACAGCACGCCGCCATGGCTTATAGTGCGCACCATTCTTGCGGGAACCGATCATGAAAAAAGCCCTTGTATTGCTCTTCGCGTGTTGCGTATGCCAGCCTGCTATCGCCGGAATGCGCGAAGGCGTCGCGGCGTACAACGCCGGTCGCTTCGACCTGGCGCTCGATGAATTCACGGCCGCGGCCAACCAGGGATCGGCGGAGGCGCAAGTGAGCCTCGGCGTCATGTACGAAAACGGCCAGGGTGTCCTGCGAGACTACGAAAAGGCGTTGATGTGGTATCGCAAGGCTGCGGACCAGGGACACTTCGGTGCGCAGAACAACATCGGGCTGATGTACGCCGCCGGCCGCGGCGTGCCGAAGAACGCGGGGCAGGCGCAGGAGTGGTTCAGCAAAGCCGCCGAGCAGGGCTTCGCGCCGGCGCAGAACAATCTCGCCGAGCTCTATACCAGCGGCGCGGTGGGCGGAAAGAAAGACTACGCCAAGGCGCTGGAGTGGAATCGCAAGGCGGCATTGCAGGGCTTCGCGATCGCGCACAGCGACCTGGGGGTGATGTATGAGAACGCCCAGGGTGTTCCGAAGAATCTTGTCGTCGCGTACACCTACTACACCTTCGCGGCGATCGGTGGATACGAGCCCGCAGCCGCGCTACGCGACAGCGTCGGAAAGACGCTCAGTGCCGAGCAGCGCGACAAGGCGATTTGGGCGGCACAGACGTGGCGGCCCGGGGATGCGTTGCCTGGGACGACGGCGACGCAGTAGCTCGTCTAGACGCGGCCCAGACACCCGTCGAGGAACAACTCGACGACATCGCGCGGCCATGCTTCGAGCTCGCCCGCGGTCATCGGCGATCCCAGTCCCATCGCGCGACGCTGCGGCACCGCGACCACCATGTGCAGGAACTGCTGCGCGGCAAAGATCGGATCGCGCAAGGCGATGCTGCCCTCGCCAATCGCGCCTTCGAGCACCTGGGCAATAAGCCGGATGGCCTCATCGGTGGCGCCAGGTTGCGCGACGACCGCGGCGAGATGAGGAAAGCGACCTGATTCGGCGACGATCAGACGGTGCAGTGCGATGGCCTGCGGCGACAGCGCCGCACGCAGAATGATCGACGCCAGCCTCTGCAGGACCTGCTCCAGATTTGCGCCCGCGACGAGAGGAACATCGGCGGGCGGTCGCAGGCGGTCGATGATGCGATGGACAACGGCGCTGAACAGCACCGACTTGTCGTCGAAGCGGTGATAGAACGTCCGTTTCGATATCTGCGCGCGTTGCGCGATGGCCTCGATGCTGGTGGCACCGTAGCCGTGAGTCAGGAAAAGGTCGGTGGCGACGTCGAGGATGCGCTCGCCGAGCTGCTCGGCGTCGGCGCGCGAGGGGCGCCCGCCCCGACGCAACGTAAGGGTCGCATCGGACGCCGCCGCAGCGATATCCGCCTGCGGCGCAGCCTCGTTTCGATCCGAAGACACCGACCCGCTACGCGATTACTGGCCGCGATCGTTCTGCACCGAGTATCCGGGCGCGCCGTAGTATCCGCCCGCGTAGTACACCGGCCGCGGCGCGTAATACCCGCGATAGTAGGCCGGGGCCGGACGCGTATAGACGGTGGTCACGGGCGGCGCGTAATACACCGGCGCCGCGGGTTGGTTGTAATAGACGGGCCCTGGCTGTCCGTTGTAGTTAGTGGGCGCTTGCTGGGCGTAGTAGTCGGGCGGCACCGCCTGACCATAGTTGGCGGGCCCCGACGGGCCCTGGTACGCAGGCGCCTGGGGCGGCGCATAGTACGAGGGCGCGTTGTATGAAACGGGGGGCGCCACAGGGGCCGGACCGTAATAATAGGCCGGCTGGTTGGCGATCGAAGCGGCGGCCGCAAACGGAGCGGTAATGAGCGCGGCGGCGGTGCCGACCACGGCGGCAGTCAACGCGACCACAGGCCAACCCCAGCCCCAACCACCACCATGCCAACCATTGCCATGCCAGTTGTTGCCGTGCCAGCCGTTATTGGACCCGCCGGCGAAGGCCGACGAGATCGGAGCGAGGGCGAGTGCAATCGCTACCACGCTGCCGGTAATCAGGGTTCTGGACTTGGTCATGGCTTGCTCCTCGGGGCTACGCGGACGAACCTCGTCCGATTGGAAGCAACTATACGCCCAAAAACGCAACGCAACCGTAGCGTATTATTCTGTTACACATTAATTGCCGTGCTCCCGCAGGGCCGGGTCGGGCACCCCTGGCCCGGACGCTGCCGCCGCCGGCTTCTTGTCCTTGCGCCCGAAAATCAGCTGCGACGGGTCTTCCTTCAGGGTACCGGTGAGGCCGCCGACGTCGGTGGCGACCTTTTTCACCTGATCCTCGAGGCCGGCAAACTTTTCCAGGATGCGCGGCAACTGGTCGAGTACGGCCGAGAGCGGGCTCTTGTCGGAGGGAATTTCCGGTATCTGTCCCGCCGGCGTGGCGGCGACCAGCGTCTTGGCGGTGGGCGCCCCGCCATTGAGTTCGACGAACACTACGCCGGTGATGCCCTTGAGCTTGAGTACGGCCCGGGTATCGGTCTTCACCGGCGTCTCCTTGCGCAGGGTCACATCGACCTGAACCAGCCGCGAATCGGCGGCATCGAGCGCAATCGATTTGACGTTGCCGACATCGACACCGCGAAACTTGACCGGGTCGCCCACTGCCAGACCGCTGACCGAGTCGGCGAAGCGAATCCGGTACACCACGTCGTCGCGGTGGCCCGTGGACGACAGCCAGACAAAGGCGAGTGCGGCGCCGATCGTCAGCAGGATGATAAACAGGCCTTCGAGGAAATAGTGCCTATCGGTTTCCATGGTCCTTCTTCCTTGCGGCCAGCGCGCCCTGCGCGCGCGGGCCATGAAACAACTCGCGGATCCAGGGCACTTCGGACTGCATCAGGCCCTGGACGGTGTCGATGATGACTTTGCCGTCGATGAGCACGGCGATTCGGTCGCACAGCGTGAACATGGTGGTCAGGTCGTGGGTGACCATGACCACGGTCACGCCGAGGCTGTGATTGAGTTGCAGGATGAGTTCGTCGATGCCGCTGGCGGTCAGCGGATCGAGATCCGACGTCGGTTCGTCGAGAAAGAGGATCCTGGGGTCGAGCGCGAGCGCACGCGCCAGCGCCGCACGCTTGATCATCCCGCCCGAGAGCGCCGACGGAAACTTGATGCCGCTGGCAGCGGGCAACCCGGACAGCTCGAGTTTCATCGTGGCGATCTTTTCCTGTTCCTCGTCGTTGAGCGCGGTGTGTTCGCGCATCGGCACCATGACGTTCTGCGCCACCGACAGCGATGAAAACAACGCGCCCTGCTGGAACAGCACACCGATGAGCGCCGCCTTTTCCGAAGCGCCGATGTCGTCGATGCGCTGGCCTTCGACGGTGACCTCACCCGCGGTGGGCCGGCGTAATCCGGTGAGCGTCTTGAGCAGCACCGACTTGCCCGATCCCGAGCCACCGACGATGCCGATGATCTCGCCCTGCATCACGTCGAGATCGATGTGGTCGTGCACCGTCTGGCTGCCGAAGCGGTTGACGATGCCGCGGGCGGATAGTATCGGCTCCGCTGCCGCAGCTGCGCTCGCGTTCATATGCCCAACCTCTCGAAAAGGACCGAGAACAACGCATCGAGCATCAACACCACGAAGATGGCCTTGACCACCGCGCTGGTGGTCTCGGTGCCGATGCTCTCCGCCGAGCCCTTGACGCGCAGTCCGTGCATGCAGCCGATGATGGCGATGAAGAACGCGAACACCGGCGCCTTGACCAGCCCGACGAGCAGATCGTGGACATCGACCGCTTTGTGCACCCGATCGAGAAATTGCAATGGCGAGACTCCGAGCAGCGCGTGCGAAATCACCGCGCCGCCGAGCAGGCCCATCACGTCGGCGAAGAATGTGAGCAGCGGAAGAGCGATCACCAGCGCGATTAGGCGCGGAACGACCAGCACCTGCATCGGGTCGATGCCCATGACATTGAGCGCGTCGATTTCCTCGCGCGATTTCATCACGCCGATTTCGGCGGTGAACGCGGAGCCGGAACGCCCGGCAACCATGATCGCGGTAATCAGCACCGCCACTTCGCGCAGCACCGACACCGCCACCAGGTTGATGGTGAAGTCCTCGCCGCCATAGGGCCGCAACTGCGCGATGCTCTGATAGCCGATGACGACGCTGCTCATGAAGCCGACCAGTGCGATGAGCGGCAAGGCGTTGATGCCTGCTTCCTCGATGTGTCGCGAGATCGCCGGCATCCGCAGATCGCCGGGATGCAACAACGCGTGCCCGGCCGCACTCGCCGAGCGGCCCACGAAGGTGATGACGTCCAGCGCATCGCGCCATGCGGCGTCGGCGCCTTTGCCCAGACGCATGACGAATTGCCGCCAGCGCGCGACGACAGGAGGCTTCGGCATCGACTTGAGTTCGAGACCGCAGATCAGGTCCAGCAGCGCCTGGTGCTCGGGGCGAGCGCCCGTGAGCTTCACGCCATCGTTGCGCAGCCCGCAAAGGAACAGCGCGCCGGGCGTATCGAGCTTGCCCAGGTCGCTCAGATCGATCGAACGGGATCTTTTGGCGCGTGCCTGCGCGAGCAGAGATTTTTCCGCGACGCTGACGGTATGGATATTCAGCGCGCCGGCGAGCGCCAGCACCGCGCCATCCTTGACCTCGGATACGGTGAGTCCCGCCTCGGTTTTTTCTGTAATGGACGGTGCGATTTGGACTCCAATATTCTTATTCGAAAGGCGATGTTCATGGATTGGGCGCGCACCAGCTATCAGAGGCCGTCTGATACCGCTGTAGGACGAACAGGCCTTACGAGCGAGGACAGACCGGTGCGATACTACGTCTGTCGTACACATAGTCACGGAGCGTTCATGAACCTGACACTTAGTATTGGTCCGCTGATCTCGCTGCTCGCGGGCATTCTCATTCTGATCATGCCGCGGCTTCTCAATTACATCGTCGCGATTTACTTGATCATCATTGGGTGCCTGGGGTTGTTCGGTGCTGGCAACTTTCACTTGAAGTAGCGATGCGGAATTGCGTCTTGGCGCCGACAGACATTTCGTCGTTCCCGCTTTCGCGGGGACGACGATTGTGGGTGGGCGTTGCCGCAGTTGTCGCACTTGCCACCGGGTGCGCGAGCATCCAGCCTGGGTTCCCACCGACGCCATCGGCGACGGCACGGGACGCAGCCGCGCCGGCCGCGCCGCCAACGCCTGCGATCGCTCCCGCAGCTGCGACGCCACCAACCACCGTCGTGCCACCTGCTCCGACTGCAACAGCGCCCGCGACTGACTCGCGTACCGCGTCCCCCGTTGCCCCGGCCACGACAGCAACCGCCAAGCCGCCAGCCAAAGCCCCCGTTGCATCGGCACCTACGTCTGCGAACAAGGACGCCCCATCCGCAGCCACTGCGCCAGCACCCGCCGCGCCATCCCTCGACCTCAAATCACTGGAAGCGCGCCTTCGCGACACCAAGGCGATCGGCGTGCTCACCAAGCTCACGCTCAAGAATCAGGTCGATGACCTGCTCGATCAGTTCCGCATGTATTACCAGGGAAAGCTGAAGACGACGCTGGCCGAGCTGCGCAAATCCTATGAGTTGCTCGTGCTCAAGGTGGTCGCGCTGCTGCAGGATGCAGACCCGCCTCTGGCAAAGTCTATCGCCATGTCGCGCGAGACGATCTGGGGCATTCTCTCGGACCCGGTCAAGTTCGCCGCGGTTTGAACCACACACGAGGAACACCATGAACAAGCACAAGCATCTGCGGACCTGCGTTGCGGCGCTGGGACTGATCTGCTGCGTGCCGTCGATGGCTGCGGACGATCCGGCGACACTCAAGGACCTGACCAGCGTGGTCGCGCTGCTGGGCGTGCCCTGCGGTCAGGTGATCAGCGCCACGCGCGTCAAGGACAACGACCACATCGTGACCTGTCAGGACGGCAATCGCTATCACGTCTTCGTGAACGCCGAGGGACGCGTGGTCGCGCAGAAACAGTAGTGGTGCTGTGTTGCTGCGCGCGCGAACAAGTTCGCGCCTACAGCTATTTCCGGCGTGTGCCGCCGATGTTGCCCTGGAAGTTGCAGGTCAGGTCGTGCCCCGAATACTTGCCGATGATGCCGCTCTGTTCGACGTAGATGTCGGTGAAGGTGATGGAGCCCGCCGCGTTGTTGCTGCAGACGTAGGCGCCGTTATCGATCCTGCCGGTTTGCCCCTGCTGCGAATACGTTCCCGTAAACACGCAAGTCGGCGCGGTGATGACCACTTGCGATCCTGCCTGGACGATGCTGATCGGGCCGGGATCTTCGGTGCGCCGCCCATTGTTGGCGGGATTTATGCAACCGGAAGATATGTCCGACGTGCTGCCGAGATAGGACCCGACAATGGTGTTGGCCCGCAGCGTCAGCCGCCCGATCTGCTTGGTGACGGAAACGCCGTCGATCGAGTACTGCAATTGCGCAGTGAACGAACTGAACGCATCGAACGTCATCGCACCGACCCTACGGTATACGACGGCGCCTGGCATGTAAGGCGCGTTGGAGAACGGCGGCCCAGCCGTTTGGTAGAGGTCCCCGGTGAAGACATACTCAGGGCCGGACGTCGACGACACCAAATTGAGCGTCGCGCTGTACCAGACGGCTTGCGTGTTGGCGTTGTACACAAACAGGGTGACGAAGACGACGTCGGACTGCTGCGTGACATTGAGACCCCAGCCGGACTCGCTCGGGTTCCACCACAGGTCGCTGAAATTGGGCGTCAACGAGGTCGCGCCAGCATGGGTGCAACCGCAGAACATGAGCGCGAGCAGCAATGCTCGAGCGCGGGCCAGCATTTTCATCGGCAATCCTCCGCAATATTCATATTGTGGCGAGCATGGGTGAGGTCCAAACTCTGCACTGTCGCGAAGCTTACAGGAGGATTGCGCCATGGCCAGCAAGAAAACGAGAAAACCTGTTGCCAAAACTGGACGCCCCGCGACCGCAGGGAAAAAGGGACGCGGCAACACCGGCACGCGGGGCATACCGCGCTCGGTTTCACCCGACAGCATCGACTTCCGCGACCGCGTGTACACGCCACCGGTCGAGCACGCGCCCGCGCAGCACATCCTGCCTGCGCCGTTTGCGCAGCACCCGGTCCTGAACCAGCAAAGGACAGACGCCTGCACCGGCTTCGGCCTGGCGACGGTCATTCACGTGCTGCTGAGTCGTCGCGACAAGAACCTTGCCGCACAGGTCGCGCCGTTCATGCTCTACGGCATGGCGCGTCACTACGACAACCTGAAAGGCACCAATCCTGCCAACGGCTCGACTTGCCGGGGCGCACTCAAGGCATGGTTCAAGCACGGCGCGTGCGAACTCGACTACTGGCCCAAGCTTGCCGAACCCAAGCCAACCGGCAAAGTCGACTGGTGGGACGACGGCGTCCGCCGGCCGCTGGGTGCGTACTACCGGGTCGAGCGACGCTCGGTGGTCGACATGCAGTCGGCGTTGAACGATACCGGCGCGCTCTACGTCAGCGCGGATACGCATCCGGGCTGGGACGTCGGATCGCAGCTCTCTGCCAAGGAAAAGAAAAGCAGCGCCATCTGGAAGATACCGTTTGGAACGCCGGCTTCCGGCGGCGGCGGGCATGCCTTCGCGATCATCGGCTACACGGCCGACGGCTTCATCATCCAGAATTCCTGGGGCGAGGATTGGGGAAGCCGTGGCCTCGCCGTTCTCACCTATCCGGACTGGCTCACCAACAGCTGGGACTGCTGGGTTGCCCAGCTCGGCGTGGTCACGCAGATGCACAAGGACGCGGCGGCCGGCGATGCAGTGTTGCGGCACGGCGTACACAGTGCACACACCGGCGTCATCGATATCCACGGCATTTCCCCGTACGTCATCGATACGGGAAACAACGGCGAACTCTCGCAGAGCGGTCAATTCCACACGACGTCGAGCGACCTGGACGAGTTGGTCGACTTCATCATGCCGGACCAGCGGCAGCAGTGGGGCATTGGCACCAACCAGAAAATGGACGTCGTGCTCTACGCGCATGGTGGACTGGTGAACGAGCAGGCCGCGGCGAATACCGCAGGGACGTGGATCGGATTACTCAAGGACCAGCAGCTGTTCCCGATCTTCTTCATGTGGGAATCGGGGCTGCTGGAGACGATCGAAGACGAGATCAAGAACGTGATTGGCGTTGGAGGAGGACGACCGGTCGGTGGTCCGCTGGACGCCGTCGACAGCTGGGTGAGCGACCGGCTCGAAGGAACGGCGCGCGTGGTCGCGAAGCCGCTATGGGATCAGATGAAGCAGAACGCGCGGCTGATCACCCAGAATCCCTTGGGTGGTGCGAACCTGCTGTTCCAACGGCTCAATGGCAAGAAGGCGGGCGTGCGACTTCACCTGGTCGGGCATTCCGCGGGCGGAATCATCCACGCATACTTGGCGGACTGGCTGGTCAAGCAAGGCTGGAACATCGAATCGCTATCGCTGCTGGCGCCGGCGTGCCGAACCGACGTGTTCAATCAGTTCCTGTTGCCGCACCTGCAATCGGGGAAGATCGCGCGCATGGCGCAGTTTCACCTGAGCGATCCGGTGGAGGACAACGAAGGTGGAATGCGCGTTGCGCTGGGGTACAAGCGGTCGCTGCTGTACATGATTTCCAATGGCCTGGAGGAGGCGCGCAACATTTCTGATCCTTGGGATGCAGAAGTATTTCAATCGGGACGTCGCGCCGTTGAACCTGGCGAACGTGCAGGTGCGGGTCGCGCCGAGTTCGTTGGCGACGCATGCTGCGAAGCACAGCGCGTTCGACGACGACTCGACGACTCAGGCGAGCGTGATTGCGAACATCGAGGGCGGTACGATTCCCAGTCCTTGATACGCCTTGGGCTAACTCACGGTTTCGAATCGCCCAACCCATTGCGCACGTCGACCATGGCGTCCTGCGGCACGACGATCCAACCGTCGCCTGGGCGATCGAGATCCACGATCAGCACGATAACCAAGGAAAAGACAACGGCGACACCCGCCATCACCGGGCTTCGCGTGGTGCCCGACACGCCGCAGTGATATCCCATCGCCCCCAGCGAAACCACCGCGATGAAGTAGAGCACCAGCCACACCGCGCCGGGAACGCGATTGCGGCTGACTTCTCGCCGCTCGGCGTTGGCTTTGACCAGGTCGTTGAGCGCGCCGAGGAACTGGCTGGCGACGACAGGACTGGGATTCCTCTCCAGCGTCGCGGCGGTCTGCGCCGACAATCGATCGAGCAGCGCGATGGACGCGGAATGAACGCGGGCGTTGTCCGACCCGTCCCACTGCACGCGCTCGTCTGCATAATTGCGGAGGAGTTTGCGGACTTCAGTGCGCTGGGGTTCATCGATCAAAATCGTGCGCGAGTACATCGTGCGGATCGCATTGGCCTCGTCGAAGAGCGCGATTCTCCTCTCGTGGTAATGATCCCCGGCCTTGGCGAAGGTAAAGGCGAGCAGGAGCGCGAGCAATCCGAGCACGGTGCCGACCATCGCGCCGACCGGCCCCTCTTTCTCCCGCTCCTTGTCGCGGGCACTGCCCCGCTTCGATTTCGCCCAGCTGTAGCCGCCCTCCACCGACAGCAGGACGAGCACCAGAGTGCCAATGAAGATTGCCCAGAATGGGGCGGAGGCGAAGAGTGATCCATCGAGCATGGCGAGCTTTCCCTCGGATGTCGGACGATATTCGTGGGTATTGTTTCACAGCGGCTTCGCGTCTGCGTGACTGGTCTTCAACGCAAGATCGATCACCTGCTCCAGCGGCATCGCACGGCCGTCCTGCCAGGCGCGGTCGAACGCCGTGTCGTCGGCGCACGCGGCGCGAGCGGCGGCGACGTGTCGTTCGTAATCGGCGCGATCGCCGGGTGGAATCGGCGTGTTGATTTCCTCCCGCAATCGCTCCTCCCCGCCCCAGATTCGCGCAGCCTGGACGGGCCCCGAGAGCACACACGCCATCCGGGCCAGCGTGCGCAGCGCTTCGGCGATGGTCCGACGATCGCCGAGTTCGCGCAACATCGTCAGTGCCTCCGCGAGGTGAGCATGGGCCGATCGACGGTCGCCGCTTTCCATGGTGACGAGACCAAGGGTGTTGAGCGACTGCGAAATGCCCCGTCGGTCGCCGGTGTCGCGATACACCGCCAGGCTCTGTTCGAGCCACGCTCGGGCTGCCGCGAAATCGCCCTGCTTGACGGCGACGCTTCCCAGATTCGCCAGCGCCTCCCCGATTCCATACCGGTCGCCCAGCTCGCGGAAGACCGCGAGGCATTCCTCGAAAACCTTTCCCGCCGACGAGAAGTCGCCGGTTTCCAGGTCGATCTCGCCCAGGTTCATCAGCGCGCCGGCGGTTCCGCGCCTGTCGCCCAATTCTCGACGGATGGCAAGTCCTTCTTCCTGAATCCTGCGCGCGTGCGAGTAATCGCCCTGCATCATGACGACATTGCCGAGGTTGATCAGCGTGACTGCCATGCCGATGCGGTGCCCCATCTCGCGTCGGATCGCGAGACTCTGCTCGAGCAGCTTCCGCGCATGCGGATAGTCCGTTTGCGAGAGCTTGACCATTCCCATGACGTTCAGCGCAAACGCTTCGGCTTCGCGATCACCGAGCTCGCGCAGTATTGGGACGGCATCCTCCAGCTGCGCCAAGGCCGCCGTGTATTCGCCGCGGTGGAAGTCGATCAGCCCGAGGTTGCTCAGCGAATCGGCAATGCCCCGCCGATTGCCGACCTCGCGATGAATGGCCAGGGCTTGCTCGTACATCGCCCGCGCTTCCGCATAGTCGGCCTGTTGGCGCGCAAGGGTCCCGGCGCCGCCGCACGCGCCGGCGCGATATTTCAGCGCCCCGCCCGGTCGGGCCAGCAACGTCGAGCACCACCTGCGCCCTTCGCTGAGGTAGCCGCGCACCATCCAGAAGAAGCTCAGCAGACTCGCCAATCGCAAGCCTTCGCCGATATCGCCGCCCTGCCCCGACGTCCACGCCAACGCTGCCCGCAAGTTGTCGTGCTCCGTCTCGAGGCGATCAAACGCTTTCTTCTGATCCGCAAGCGCGAGCCGCGGATGCATGGCTTCGGCAAGATCGACGAAATGCGACAGGTGCCGGTTGCGCCAGGTCGCCTCGTCGCCCGTTTCCATCAGGCGATCTCTTGCATACTGACGCACGGTTTCGAGTAGCCGGTAACGGGTCGCGCCTTCGCGTTCGTCGATCTGCAGCAGGCTTTTGTCGGCGAGCGAATCGAGCAACTCGATCATCGACTCTTCGCTCGTTCCCGCGTCGCCGCAGACTTCACGTGCCGCGGCAAGCGTCCAACCGCCGGCGAACACCGACAGGCGCGCGAGCAGGTGGCGTTCCTGATCGGTGAGCAGGTCGTAGCTCCAGTCGATCAACGCACGCAGCGTCTGATGCCGGGGCAACGCCGTCCGCGATCCGCCGGTCAAAAGCTGGAAGCGCTGGCCAAGCCGGTTGTTGATTTCCTCGGTCGTCATCGACCTTACGCGCGCAGCCGCCAGCTCGATGGCGAGCGGGATGCCGTCGAGATGGAAGCAGAGACTCGCCACCGCTGGTGCGTTGCTGTTGTTGACTTGAAATGTCGATTGCGCGGCGACAGCGCGATCGATGAACAGCTGTACGGCGGCGAACGGGGTCAACGCCACGGGGGTCGCCGTGGCGGAAGGATCGGGTGTCGCGAGCGAGGGCACGCGATAGGACTGCTCGCCGGGAACACGCAGCGCTTCGCGGCTGGTGGCGAGAATGTGCAGCCTGGGACATGCCGCGAGCAACGCCTGGCACAGTTGCGCGCTAGCCTCGACCAGGTGCTCGCAATTGTCGAGCAGCAACAGAACCTCGCGGTCCTTCAGGTGCCCGGTCAACGTTTCGGTGACCGACCGTCCAGTCTGCTCCTTGAGGCCGAGCACCGTCGCCACCGCCTGCGGAACGAGCTTCACCTCGGCCAGCGGCGCCAGTTCGACGAGCCAGATGCCGTCAGCGAAATCGTCGACCAGATCTGCACCGACCTGCAGCGAAAGTCGCGTCTTGCCGGATCCGCCCGTCCCGGTCAACGTCACCAGCCGGGTTTTACGCAGCAGTGCCTTGATCTCCTGCATCTCGCGATCACGCCCGACGAAGCTCGTGAGCTGGATCGGCAGATTGTGGGCGCGTGCTTCAAGCGTCCTGAGTGGCGGGAAGTCTGCGGGCAATTCGGGAGCGACCAGCTGGTACACCCGCTCGGGGCGAATAAGATCCTTGAGACGGCGCTCACCCATGTCTCGCAGCGCGACTCCGGTGGGCAAACCGTCGCGGACCAGTTCCTCGGTGGCAAGCGACAACAACACCTGGCCACCGTGCCCCGTGGCGAGCAGGCGCGCTACGCGATTGAGCGGCGGGCCGAAATAGTCGCTGTCGCGCAGCTCCGCAGCACCGGTGTGCAGCGCCATGCGGACTTTGATGTGGACGCGCCCTGGCCAACTTTCCCGTACCAGCGCGCGCTGCGCGTTGCGCGCGGCCGCGACTCCGTCGGCGGCGGTGTGGAATGCGGCACAGAAGGCGTCACCGCCCGTGGCGAACACGTACCCGTCGTGATCGTGAATGGCGGCGCGCAAGAGCGCGTCATGACGCGCGAGCGCCGCCTCCATCTCGGCCGGGAACTCTTCCCAGAGCCGCGTACTTCCCTCGATGTCCGTGAAAAGGAAGGTAACGGTGCCCGAGGGAGATCCGAGCGCACCGCCAGATGGCGCAACCATGGCAGCCTCCCGTTGCTGCGGTGGAGGTTCCATTTTGAGGAGAGTGGGTGGATTCCACAAGTGCGAGCGCGAATCTTCACTTGGCGCGTGGGGTCGGTTGTGCCATCGTAAAACAGCGCGCCCCGAGTCAGGTCGCGCGCAGTGTTTTTCCGCGAAGGACTGTCGATAGGTACCGCATCGAAAGGGGGGTTTTACACCATGAACAAATCTCGCTCTGCCGCCGCTTGCGCTGCTGTTGCAATCGTATTGAGTGGCTGCGCTTCGGCGCCATCACAGCCGCCCGATGTCCCGGTTACCAAAGTCATCGATCAACTGAAATACGAGTTGGCAGTCTTTGCGCTAGCAACGGACGGAAAAGAATTTGAATTCGTCGGCGGACCACGGTGCGGGTCAACTGGCAAGTTCAAAATGGGTATCAAGAACATCGAGGTAAAGCTCTCCACCGAAATCACCAACGCAGCAGCGCTCAGTGGAGGGTTGGCGGCTCCCCTCGGCGCTGGCGCCGTTACCCTAGGGCCAACGGCAAATTTCGGTCGCACGGTGTACAACAGTCAGGTGATAACGCTGAATCTTGAGCCCGGCATCTTGAACGGCAAAACGCCCACCGGGGACAATAGTGATCTCCGGCTTGCGAGCGCTCTGATCGGATTGCGGGACCAACTGCTGGCTGTGAAAGACTCCGGCCAATGCGTGAAATTCTCCGACAAAGGTGACAGCAAGCTTGCCCTCGCCTTCACAGCGGAAAACGTCAATGGCGGTGGCGTGAAGTTCAATCTCGTTGTGCTATCGCTAGATGCCAGCGACAAACAGACAACGAAGGTTGGAAACACGCTTACTGTCACCTTGGCCCTCGACGGGACCCAATTCTTTCGCATTCAGTGATTCGGCGGCGAGCGCCTACAGAAGCGCCTCTTCCAGCGAACGTGGCGAGTAAATGGTCACGCCGGGCGCTATCGGCGATGGACCAGCCGCTTGATCTTCGACGAGACGGAGGTACCGGTGTAGCGGTCCGTTCCTCCGCGGTCGACCGCCTCGACCACTACACGGACACCGAGCACTTCCTTGAAGCGCTGTTCGAAGTCGCGCACCAACGGCGCCCGCTCGGTCGCCGGATCCGGCACTTCGATCATCACCGTCATTTCCTCGCGGTCCTCGGCGCCGGTACGCTCCACGATGCACACGTACTCGCCGTTGGTACGGTTATCGGCGACGACGACTGCGCCGACCGCTTCCGGAAACACGTTGACCCCGCGCAGCTTCACCATCGTATCGTTGCGCCCGAAGATGCGGTCGAGGCGCTTAAGCGTGCTGCCGCAGGCGCAGCGACCCGGAATGATGCGCGAGACGTCGTTGATGTTGAAGCGGATCTGCGGCGCACCCCAGCGATAAAGGGTCGTGATGTACACCGCGCCGCGCTCGCCTTCCGGGACCAGCGCGCCGGTGTCGCTGTCGGCGATCTCGAGTATCACTGCGTCCTCCTGGATGTGCATGCCGGCACGCTCGCCACATTCGGCGGCCATCATCCCGCTCTCGTGCGTGCCGTAGGCATCGTGGCACGGAGCGTTCCACAGCGCCTCGATGCGCGTGCGATCTTCCTGGCCGAGGTGCGAGCCGAGCGTGCGGATGCCGAGGCTGTGCGGATCGATGCCCATCTCTTCCTTGGCGACGATGGCGAGGTGGCGCAAATACGACGGAAACCCGAGTATCACGTTGATGTCCCAGGCCTTCGCGATCTCGATCTGCCGGCGCGTCGGCGTGCTGGCGCCGCTGCCGGTCATGATCGGCACCGCGCCCGTGTAACGCCAGATCGCTTCGCGCGGCGCCATGCCGCCGTTGCCGAGTCCGAGCGAGTACGTCACCATCACCCTGTCCCCGGGATGCACGCCGTGCAGCGCGAAGCGGCGCCCGCCCAGGATCGCCATCACCTCGCGATCGCGCGGCGCATAGAGCATGGGTCGCGGCAGTCCGGTGGTGCCACCGCTCGTCTGCAGTACCAGCGGCATGCGCGCGCCGTCGGCGGGCGAGATGCCCATGAAATCGCCGAACGGCGGCGCCCGCTCGATGCTCTCCCGCAACTCCTTCACCGTGTACGGCGGGAGCTTCGACAAATCGTCCAGACCGCGAATGTCGCCGGGCTCGACGCCGACGCGACCCCAGTGGCGCTGGAAGAACGGAATCTCCCAGCCGCGCTTCACGGTCGCCAGAAAGCGCGTCTCCTGCAGCGCGCGCAGTTCGTCGCGCGAAATGCGATACGTCTCGCGGAAGTAGTTGGGTGGTGGCGGAAATTCGCGCGCAAGCGCTTCGTAGTCGAGCGCGCGAAAGAGCCAGGGGACGTCACCTTCGTACGCCATTTCAGGTGAGGGCCGCGTGCCGACCGCCGTCGATGTGAAACACCGAGCCCGTGATGTAGGCGCCCCAGGGCGAGGCCAGAAAAGCCACCAGGCCGGCGATCTCTTCCGGCGTGCCGAGGCGCCCGACCGGCACCGACTTTGCCATTTCCAGCAACGCCTGTTCGTCGATCTTCGGCTTGCCGTCACCGGCGCCGAAGACCTTGTCCATGCGCCCCGTCGCGATGCGGCCGGGGCAGATCGTGTTGACCGTGATCTTGTCCGCGGCGATCTCGAGAGAAAGCGTCTTGGCGTAGCCGAACACGCCGGCCCATGTCGCGACCGAGAGTCCGAAGCGCGCCATCGGCTGCAGCGCCGACAGCGCGGTGATGTTGACGATGCTGCCCCCGCCCGCGCTGCGCATGTGCGGAATCGCGTGGCGCGTCAGGCGCACGACGCTCATGAGGTTCTGCTCGATCGCCTTGGCCCACGCCGCATCGTCGAACTCGTCGAGCCTGCCCAGCGGCGGGGCGCCGTCGTTGTTGACCATGATATCCAGGCGCCCGTAGCGATCGACCGCGCTCGCGACGATGCGCTCGCAGTCCGCGGCCTTGCGGATGTCGGCGGAGATGGCGAAAGCGTCCCCCTGGATGCTGGCCACCGCAGCGTCGAGCGGCTCGCGCCGGCGCGCGACCATCGCGACCCGCGCGCCTTCCGCGGCCAGCACGCGCGCGATGGCCAAGCCGATGCCCTGGCTCGCGCCACCGACGATCGCGACCTTGCCCGTGAGCGACAGATCCATTCGCTATCCGCCTTGCGCGAGCGACGGGAACACCCGTCTCGCGTTGTCGGTGTAGACGCGTTGCAGCGTTGCCTGGTCGAAGCCCAGGCCTTCCCAGTCTGCCACCAGGCGCTCGTAGGTGAACAGCGGGTAGTCGGCGCCGAACATCACCTTGTGCTTGAGCCGCCGCGAGATCTCGTGCTTGAGCGAATCATCGAGGTATTTTGGCGACCAGCCGTGCAGCTCGAGCCACACGTCGGGCTTGTGCAGGAGCACCGCGATCATGTCGTCGGTCCAGGGCCACGGATTGCGCCCGGCAATGATGGTGAGGTCGGGATGACGCACCGACAGCGCGTCGATGTAGCGCGGGTGTGAAAGGTCGAGCAGGACCCCGCCGCCGCCTTTAAGACCCGCACCCGAGCCGGTGGTGCCGACCAGTACGAGCACCGGACGCTTCAGCGCGATGCTCGCCTCGTAGAAAGGGTCGAAGATCGGGTCGCTCGCGGCATAGCCCATCCCCGGCGCCGAGACGCAGACGCCGATGAATCCGCGACTCGCGCCTGCGCAGCGCTCGAATTCCGCGACGCCTTCGCGACCCGTGCGTGGATCAATCTGCAGCCAGTTCCCGAAGATGACGTCGGAGTAAGTCGCCTGCACGTCGATGGCGTAATCATGATATGCACGCGCTTCCGCGATCGGCAGGCTCTTGGTGAAGCCGAAGTCGAGGATCGTCCTCACCCCCTGCGCGCGCAGGTACGCGGCCATTTCCTCCTCGGTCGCGTACTTCGGATCGGAGTTCCAGATGTGGCGCTGTTGCGCGAGTTGCTCCTCGGTGCGCAGTACGTACCCGCGGCGTGTACCCCAGTGCGAGTGGACGTCGAAGAGCTTCATGCGTCGCGCTCAGTTTGCTGCTTAGTTGGCCGACATGCCGCGCGTCTTGATGATCTTGGCCCAGCGGTCGATCTCTGCGTGCACGAATTTGTCCGCATCCGCGGACGTGCCGCCCGTGAACTCGACGCCCTGCTCGCTGAGCGACTTGCGCAGCTCGGGGTCGGCAATCGCCTTGTTCACTTCGGTATTCAGGCGCTGCATGACGTCCTTCGGCACGTTGGCCGGCGCGAACATGACATACCAGGCGCTGATGTCGAAGCCGGGGAGGCCGGACTCGATCATCGTCGGCACGTCCGGCGCCAGCGGCGAGCGCACGGCGCTGGTCACGGCGAGCGCACGCAGCTTGCCGCTCTTCACGTGCGGCAGCGAGGTCGTGATGGTGTCGAACATCATCGTGACGTGCCCGCCCAGGAGGTCGTTCAACGCCGGCGCGTTGCCCTTGTACGGGACGTGCACGACGTCCACCCCGGCGATGCTCCTCAGGAGCTCGCCCGACAGGTGCGCTCCGGCACCTGCACCGCCGGATGCGAATTGAAGCTGACCGGGCTTCGCTTTGGCGTCGGCGAGAAGCTCCTGCACCGTCTTGTACGGCGAATTCGCGTTCACGACGAGGATCAATGGGATATAGCCGACCTGCGCGATCGCCGCGAAATCCTTGTCGGTGTCGTACGGCAGGCCCGAGGAGAAGATGGGATTGGTCGCGTGCGCCGAGTAGCCCATCATGATCGTGTAGCCGTCGGGCGGCGACTTTGCCAGCGCCTCGGTGCCGATCGCCGCGCTCGCGCCCGCCTTGTTCTCGACCACGACGGGCTGACCCATGCTTTGCGCCATCTTGCCGCCGATCGCTCGACTCAAGATATCCACGCCACCCCCTGGAGGCACCGGGACGATGAGCTTGATCGGGTGATCCGGGTATTTCTGCGCACTGGCGCTTGGCGCGACGGACATCGTCGCGACGAGAACCAGGGCAACTCCAAGCGATACTAATCTCCGGATGTCGGACATGCGAGCCTCCGTGAGTGGCCGGTATTGGGTCCGGCTTGGTGGAAGACGCTACCAGGCGTGCGACTTGAACCGCGCATCCACCTCTCCGGAGCGGCGGAGTTTACCGCATTGCGCATGCCCACGCAGGGGCTTTCTCTCCCGCGCGCCGGCTGGCACGACCACACATGCTAGACTTTTGCGGGCACTGCTCATGTCGACAAAACTTCCACGATATAGCGCTTCATAGAATATTCCGTCGGCGACATGGCCAACCTCGAACTCGAGAGTCTTACCAAGCGCTACTCGGACGTTGTTTCCGTCGACGGCATGACCATGTCCGTCGCACACGGCGAATTTGTCTGTTTGCTTGGTCCTTCCGGCTGCGGCAAGACGACCACGCTGCGCATGATTGCGGGTTTCCTCGAACCCGACGCGGGCGAAATCCGGGTTGGCGGCAAGGTAGTGTCGTCGGTCCAATCCGTTGTCCCGCCGGAGCGGCGGAACATGAGCATGATCTTCCAGAGTTACGCCGTGTGGCCGCACATGACGGTCCGCCAGAATGTCGGCTATGGCCTGAAAATGAAATCGATGCCGTCGCTGGAACGGCAATCGCGCACCGATGTTGCACTCGACGCCACGAAGCTGCGCGCGCAGGCCGAGCGCTATCCCTCCGAGCTGTCCGGCGGTCAGCAGCAGCGGGTCGCGCTGGCCAGGGCGCTGGTGACAAAGCCCGACATTCTGCTGCTCGATGAACCGCTGTCCAATCTCGATACCAATCTTCGCGGCGACATGCGCTTCGAGATCCGCCGGCTGCATGACGAGTTCCACTACACGTCGATCTATGTCACGCACGATCAGGTCGAGGCCATGACCATGGCCGATCGCATCGTCATCATGAATGCCGGGCGCATCGAGCAGATCGGAACACCCGAAGAGGTCTACGAGCGACCCAACTCGGCATTCGTGGCTCGCTTCATCGGCGGTGGCAATGTCGTCAATGCAACCTACCTGTCGGGGCGCACGGTGCGGGTCGCAGGTCATACGCTCGACATCGGACAGGGCAACTTCGCCACGCCGGGCGAGCCGATGAGCTTTTGCGTCAAGACGCACGACGTGGAACTCCTGGTCGACGATGGAATCGCCGCGCACAACACGCTCCCGGGTACAGTACGGGGGCAAGCGTATCTCGGCAGTCACCGCGACTACGTCGTCGATGTGGGGCAGGACGTGCTGATCTCCGCACCCGCCGACCTGTCTGTTCCCAATGGATCGAAGGTGAGGGTAAGGTTCAAGCCCGAGCGATGTCGCGGACTTGCCAATTGAAACGAAGGAGGATCGCCATGAGGTGGATGAGCTGGAAATGCGACGTCAGAACGTTGCCTGTTGTGCTGCTTGCCTGCGCGATCGCGATGCCGGCCACCGCTCAGGAGACAACGCCCGCGATGCTGGCTGCCGCCGCCAAGGAAGGCAAGGTCGTCTGGTATTCGTCGATCGACGTCAAGGTAGCGGAGTTGATCGCCAAGGCCTTTCGTGCCGAGTATCCGAATATCCAGATCGAGGTCGAACGTTCGGGGTCGGAACGAGTGTTCCAGCGCATCAACCAGGAATACCAGTCGGGGATCAAGAACGTCGACGTCGTCAATTCGTCCGATGCTTCGCATTTCATCTTCTGGAAGCAGCAGAAATGGCTCGCGCCGCACACTCCGCCCGACGTGAAGCGCTACGCTGCGGAGTTCAAGGATCCGGATGGCTATTACGCGGCGTGGCGCGCGACGCTCTCCGTGATGGGCTACAACACCAACCTGGTGTCGGCCAAGGATGCGCCGACAGGTTACCTCGACCTGCTCGATCCGAAATGGAAAGGCAAGCTCGTCAAATCGCATCCGGGTTACAGCGGCACCAGCCTGACCGGCACCTATGCGATCGTCAAGGTGCTTGGATGGGAATATCTCGACAAGCTGTCCAAGCAAGGAGTGCAACAACTGCAGTCGACAACGGCAACGCCGAAGAGCATCGCCAGCGGCGAGCGGGCGGTGATGGTCGACGGCAACGAATACAACATGTTCATCGAGATCGATGCCAAGAGTCCCGTGGCGATCATCTACCCGAAGGAAGGTACGCCGTTCGTGACCTCGCCCACGGCGATCTTCGCCGACGCCCCGCATCCCAATGCGGCGCGCGTCCTGCAGAACTTTCTCTATACGGCCAAGATTCAGCAGCTGGCGGTCAACGAAGGCGGCACGCGCTCGCTGCACCCCGATGTCAAGGACCCGCCGGGGCGAACGCCGCTCTCGCAGATCAAGTTGCTGCCTGACGACCCGGCGGCCATGCTGCCGCAGGTGGCGGACATCAAGAAACGCTACACCGCGCTGTTCGGCAACTGAGCGCAGCCGAGCACGACACCGGATTCCGAGGCCATGTCCTCCAGTGCGGCCGTTGCTCGGTCGCGGTCCATCGACTGGACCGCGCCCTTCACGATCGCGCTCGTGCTGCTGCTCGTGGCGCTGGTTCTGCTACCGATGTTCCGCCTCCTGATGACGAGCCTCACCGGCGACGCGGGGCAGTTGTCGCTCGGGCACTATCGCCAGCTGTTTGTCGACCCGGCCTTCGTCAAGCCGTTGCTGACCACGCTGTGGACGTCCGCGGCGGTCGGCGTGCTGTGCATCCTTGCGGCGGCGCCGATGGCCTGGCTCGTATCCCGCACCGACTTGCCCGGGAAGCGCCTGCTGCGCGCGATGATCCTCGCATCGTTCGTGACGCCGCCCTTTCTCGGCGCATTCGCGTGGGTGCTGTTGGGCGGCCCGAACGCCGGGCTGATCAACCAGTGGTATTACGCACTGTTCGGACTGAAGCCCTTCGAAGCCGCGCCCCTGATCAACATTTTTTCCGCCGGCGGCATGGTGTTCGTCATGGCGCTATATACATTCCCCTATGTGTTCACCTTCGTGGCGAACAGTCTCGATGTCATTCCGAGCGAGCTCGAGGAGGCATCCGCAATCCTCGGAGCGCCCGCGTGGCGCACTGCCCTCGATATCACGCTGCCGCTGGTCGTGCCGGCGCTGCTGGCGGGATTTTTGATCGCGTTTCTGCAGTCGATGACGCTGTTCGGGACACCCGCGATCCTGGCGCTGCCCGCCGGCATCGACACGATGACCACCAAGATCTGGAGCTTGTTCCAGTTTCCACCGCAGCTCGGATTGGCCGCTGCCGTATCGTTGCCGTTGCTGCTCATCACCGTCGCCCTGCTCAAGGCGCAGTCCGCGATAATGGGCCGCCGCGGCTACTCGGTGATCGGCGGCAAGAGCACCGGCACGCGCCTGATTCGCCTAGGCGCATGGAAGATCCCGGCGCTGGCGCTGTTCGCGTTCGTGCTTGGCGCATCGATCGTTCTGCCGTACGCCGTGCTGGTACGCACGGCGTTCGTCAAGAACTGGTCCGGCCCGGTTGCCGGGAATCTATCGCTAGAACACTGGCGTTTCGTCTTCTTCGAGTTCAGCCAGACGAGGCTCGCTTTCGAGAACACGTTTCTGCTGGGCATTGCCGCGGCCACCGCGGGCACGGTGCTGGTAACGATCGTCGGCTATTTGAGCCTGCGCAAGCTGGTCTGGGGACACCGCTATCTCGGTTTTCTGGCCACCGCGCCGGTGGCTATTCCCGGCATCGTCCTCGCCGTTGGCCTCTTTCTAAGCTACACCCAGCCCCCTTTCGTCCTGTACGGCACGCTGTCGATCATCTTCCTCGCCTATCTGACCAAGGAGCTTCCGGTCGGTTATCAGCAGATCGGGGCGTCGCTCAAAGCGGTACACCCCGAACTCGAGGACGCGAGCCGCATCTTCGGTGCCACGCGACTGCGCGCCCTGTTCGATATCACGACGCCGCTGATACGCAATGGCGTGATCGCCACCTGGATCTTCATCTTCATCGGGTCGATTCGTGAGTTATCCGCCACCATCCTGCTGTTCACGGCGCGCACCAAGACCATCTCGGTCACCATGTTCGACTTGCGCGAGAGCAACGACTGGGGGCCGATTGCCGTGCTTTCGATTACCATGTTGCTGATCACCTTCGCGATGATCCTGCTGATCAACCACTTTACCGATCGGAGGTCGACATGACCGGCACTGCACCACCCGGCTTGCCTGTGCTGGGACTGATGCTCGGCGACTGCACCGGCATCGGTCCCGAGCAGTGTGCGCGCGTGCTCGCAGATCGACGTCTGGCGGACGCCGCACGCCTGCTGGTCGTCGGCGACGCGAGGGTGCTCGAACAGGGTGGGCGCGATGCCGACGTCGGCGTGCCGTGGCGAAGCTATGCGGCGCCCGAGGACATCGACTGGTCGCGCGACGAAATTCCGATCATCGACCTTCGCAATCTCGACCCGTCGACGATGCCTCGCGGCGCCGTGTCGGCGGAGTCGGGTCGCATCAGCGGCGAGACCCTGTCCCGCATGGTCGATCTTGCCCTCGACGGGCGGATAGACGGCATCACGTTTGCGCCGCTCAACAAGGCCGCCCTCCACGCCGGAGGCTGGCGCTTCAACGACGAGCATCAGCTGTTCGCGCACCTCACCGGGCACGAGGGATTTTTCGGCGAGATGAACGTTCTCGATAACCTGTGGATGTCGCGGGTGACATCTCATGTCTCGCTGCGCACTGCGCTCGACCAGATCACGCCGGAACGCATCGATGCAGCCATCACACTGGCGGACCGCACCATGCGCGGCGCCGGCTTCGACGAACCGCGCATCGCCGTCGCCGCGCTCAACCCGCACGGCGGGGAGAACGGCCTATTCGGCCGCGAGGAAATCGAGATCATTGCGCCGGCGATCGCACGGGCGGCCGAGCGCGGCGTTCGGTGCCGTGGACCCTTCCCTTCCGACACCGTGTTCCTCAAGGCCTTTGCCGGCGACTACGACGGCGTGCTCACGATGTATCACGACCAGGGCCAGATCGCCACGAAGCTCAAGGGCTTCAATCGCGGCGTCACCGTGACCGGCGGACTGCGGACCGTGTTCACGACTCCCGCGCATGGCACCGCGTTCGATATCGTCGGCAAGGGCTGCGCGACGACCGGCGCGCTGGAGCACGCAGTTCGACTCTGTGCGCGCCTGGCCACTGGCCGCAAGCACAACACAACGCTCGCCCACGCGGGCGCCGCCGCAGCACACATCTAAACGAAGGACAACATGCCCGATTTACCCGCTGCAGCCGCTGCCGCCATCGATTCGTCGCTTACCGACTACGTTGCCGGCTTCGTTGTCGCCACACGCGGAAAGGACCTCCCGAGCGACGTGGCTCACCTCGGCAAGCGCTCGGTGCTCGACGGCATCGGCCTCGCCCTTGCGGGCGCCGCGTCGCAAACCGGAGACATTACCCGGCGCTATCTTTCGGCGTTGGGCATCGCAACCGGGAACGGCAGCACAGTCATCGGAAGCGATATGCGTCTTCCCGCGCGCTTCGCAGCGTTCGCCAACGGAATCTCCATCCACGCCGACGACTACGACGACACGCAGCTCGCCGTGGCCAAGGATCGCGTCTACGGACTGCTCACCCATCCAACCGCGCCCGCGCTGCCGCCAGTGCTGGCGATCGCCGAGAGGGATCGCAGGAGCGGCCGGGACTTGATGACCGCGTATCAGGTCGGCGTCGAGGTCGAATGCAAGGTCGCCGAAGCCATCATGCCGCGTCATTACCAGCACGGCTTCCACAGCACGGCGACCTGCGGTGCGATCGGCGCCGCCGCGGCCGCCGCAAAATTGCTCGGGCTCGACCGCGAAACCACGCGTCGCGCGCTGAGCCTGGGCGCCACGCAGGCCGCGGGTTTGCGCGAAAATTTCGGCACCATGACCAAGCCGTTTCATGCCGGACGCGCCGCCGAAAGCGGAGTCGTGGCGGCCGAGTTGGCGGCGCTGGGGTTCACTGCATCGCTCAACGGCCTGGAAGCCGACCGTGGATTCTTCCGAGCGGCGGGTGGCGGCTACAGCGCCGACATGATCAACGGCCGCCTCGGCAACCCATGGACGTTCGCGACTCCCGGCGTATCGATCAAGCCGCATCCCAGCGGGTCGCTCACGCACCCGGGCATGGCCGTCATGCTCGATCTGATCCATCGCCACGATCTGCGCGCCGGAGCGCGTCAAGCGTGTAACGGTCGGGACCAATCACAACATGCCGAATGCGCTCATCCATCATCGCCCACATACCGAGCTGCAGGCGAAGTTCAGCATGGAATTCTGCATGGCGATCCTGCTCATCGAGCGCAAGGCCGGGCTCGAGCAATTCACCGACGACGTGGTCAACCGCCCCGACGTGCAGGCGCTGCTGCGGCGGGTGGACTTCGGCGTCAACGCCGAAGCCGAGGCGGCAGGCTTCGACAAGATGACGACGATCATCGAGGTCGAACTCGACGACGGCGCGATCGTGAAAGGCGCCGCGGACTTTGGCAAGGGCAGCCCCGCCAATCCGATGAGCGACGACGAACTCAAGGAGAAGTTTCGGCAATGCGCAGCCTGGGGCGGCCTCGACGCCGCACAGACGCGCACCGTGCTCGATCTCGCCTGGCGTATCGAGACGCTTGAAGACGTGGGCGAGCTGACGCAACACCTGCGCGTCAAGCACAGGACGTGAACGAGCGAGGGAATCGATCGCCATGTTCGAAGGTTTTACGCACACACAGATAGACGACGTCGGGCGCGCGCATCAACCTGCGCCACGGCGGATCGGGGCCGCCCTTGCTGCTGTTGCACGGCAACCCGCTGACGCACGTGAGTTGGCACAAGATCGCGCCGCGGCTCGCGGAGCATTTCACGGTCGTGGCAGCGGACCTGCGGGGCTACGGCGACAGTTCGAAACCGGACGGCGGCGAGGACCACAGCGGCTACTCGTTCCGCGCAATGGCGCAGGACCAGGTCGAAGTGATGACGGCGCTCGGCTTCGATGAATATCACGTCTGCGGCCATGACCGCGGCGGGAGGGTCGCGCACCGCATGGCGCTGGATCATCCGCGCCGGGTAAGGAAGGTCGCCTTCCTCGATATCGTGCCCACGCATCACGTGTTGAACAACATCAAGAAAGAATGGGCGGTCGATTCCTACCACTGGTTTTTCATGGCGCAGCCCTTCGACTATCCCGAGCAGATGTTGATCTCCTACGGCCTCGAGCGTTACATCCGGAAAAAGCTCAACAAGAAGGGTGTCGGCATGAGTGGTTTCGCGCCCGAAGCACTGGCCGAATACATCCGCTGCTGCACCCCTGCAAACATTCACGCGGTTTGCGAGGATTATCGTGCCGCGGTCGGCATCGATCTCGTCCATGACGAAGCCGACCTTGCGACCAAGCTGTCCATGCCGATGCTGGTGCTCTGGGGAGAGCGCAGCCACGTCAATCGCAGCTACCACCCGATCGAAGCGTGGCGCGAGCGCGCGGTCGACGTTCGGGGAAAGATGCTGCCTTGCGGGCACTACCCGGCGGAACAGGTAGCCGATGAAACGTATGCCGAGCTTCGAGCGTTCTTCGCTACGTAGCCGCCAGTATCACTTGGTGCTGAACTCGAAAACCCCGTCCCAGTCCGCACCCGGCGGGCTGGCGCGGAAGTCGGCGATGCGCTCGCGGTAGACGCGGTACAGCTTGGCTGTCGGCTCAGCCGAAACGAGCTCCTGGAGCAGCGCGTCGGCCTCGTCCCAACGCTGCGCGCGAAAGCGCACCAGCACCTGATGGAAGTGGGCGATTTGCGCAAGCACCACGCCGTTGACTTCGCCTTGCGCGCCGATCGGCTCGAAAATCGCGACGCTCTCCTGCTTGCCCTTCACGCGCACCCTGTCCACTTCCCGGTAGACAAAGCCCTGGACCGAGCGGACCACGTGCTCTGAGACGAGAATGCCCAACCCGTATTCCTTGGTGAGGCGCTCGAGGCGCGAGGCGAGGTTCACCGCGTCGCCCATCACCGTGTACGCGCGGCGGAACTCTGAGCCCATGTCGCCAACGCTCATGGTGCCGCAATTGATGCCCACGCCGATGCGCAGCGCCGGCCAACGCTTCTTGGCAAACACCGGGTCGAGCTCACGCAATGCTTTTTGCATGGCGAGCCCGCACTCGAGCGCGCGTCGCGCATGGTCTTCGTCGCGCACCGGCGCTCCCCAGAAGGCCATGATCGCGTCGCCGATGTACTTGTCGACGGTGCCGCGTTTGTCCTGGATGCAGACGGTCATCTTCGTGAAATAGGTGTTGACCAGGTCTTTCAGGTCTCGCGGCTTGCGATTTTCAGAGATCGCCGTGAAGTCGCGGATGTCAGCGAAAAGCACGGTCATTTCGAGGCTGCGGCCGTGCATCGAGTAGCCCTCGGGCTCCTTCGCCATTTCGGCGACGATTTCCTTCGGGACGTAAGTGCCGAACAGATTCGTCATCAGCTTGCGATGGCGGGTTTCGGCGAAGAAGCCCCACGCCACATCGAGGAAGTAGAGCCCGGCAAGCATAACCAGCGGGCCGGCGAGCGGGAGCACCAGGTTATGCGACTGCCACGCCCACGCATTCGCTCCCATAATGAGTATGGCCAACGCGCCGACAACCAGCGTTGCCGTCAGTGCGGACAGCCGTGGCAGGAGCACCGCGAGCGGAATGCCGATGAGCACGATGGTGATCACGGCGATGGCGATCATCTCCGCCGGCCGCGACTTCATGGTGTTGTCCAGCGCGCCGGAGATGAGGCTGGCGTGGATCTCGACACCGGGCAGGTCTTCCCGCGTGGGCGTGGCGCGGACGTCGACGAGTCCTCGAGCCGAGGTGCCGACGATCGCGATCCGGTCAGCTAGCTCATCGGCGCCAAGCGTGCCGCGCAACACGTCGGTGGCCGAGACATAGCGAAAGCTTCCCTGGCTGCGGTAGGGAATGAGCGCGGCCATTTTCTCGTCGAGTGGAATACGTACCGCGTCGCCCACGCGCACGACGCGGATCCATCCCAGCGGTTGCTCGCCAGGATTGACGATGGTCGTCTCGAGGTTGATCGGCGCGTTGCCGAGGTAAATGCGAAGGACGGCCAGCGACATGGCCTCGAAGTAGCCGTCCCCGACCTGCATGAACATGGGCACGCTGCGCGTCACGCCGTCGGCGTCCAGCGCAGGCTGCAAATGTCCCGCGGCGGTCGCGGCCGCCTGCAGCGGCGCGATGTTGCCGCTGTAGCCCGAGGCGCTGAAATGGCGGTATTCCGCGTTCGAAAGAGCACTCGCTGCGAATGCCGGGCGCGGCAAGACACCCGATCGATCCCCCTGCGGGCTTACCAGAAACCCCAGGACGACAGGACCCTGGGCGATCTCTTCGGCGAAGCGCCGGTCGTAGTCGAGCGAGGCGCGCGCCCGCTCGAGAAACGCCTGGAATGACGCATCGTCGCGCAAATCGCTTCCGGCAATCGATTCGAGAACCGAAATGCCGGAACTGGTGTCCGCCTCGGGAAAAGCAACGTCGAAGCCCACCACGCGGACGTGGTATCGCGTGAACAGCTGATGGAGCATCAGCGCGAGCTTGTCGCGACCCCAAGGCCAGTGTCCCTCGGCGTTGATACTGCGCTCGTCGATGTCGACGATGACGATGCGCGGGTCGGGCGTCGCGGGCAGGAACAGGCGCACCCGCTCGTCGTAGGCCCAGCGCTCGAGTTGCGTGAGCGCACGCAGTTCCACCCAGCCCGCCGCATCGGCAAGCAGGACGGCCACCAGCGCCAGTCCGATGCCGACGCGAAAAAGGGTACTTAGCGAGATCTTCGGGATCCAGCGGGCGGTCTTGGCCACGATGCGCGCTATGCTGCCGGAGTTCCAAGCATAAAAGATGCCGCGCCACTTGGGGAATATTCATGGAACCGGGGTGCCGGCAGGAGCGCCTAATTGCGGATGTACTGGAACGGCATGAGAGGTCTGGGGGTGTCGTACGAGCGCATAAGTCGCTGGGTTCCCGCTTTCGCGGGAACGACGACTACCGTTCCGGAACGCGCTTGACCCGCACCGGCCAACCGGCCAGAATGACACTTGAACTGAAGAGAGAAGCTATGCGTTGGAACTACACTGATGAAGATCCCCGGCGCCGCCTGCTGATCAAGGCGCTCGCCGCTGGGTTGTTCTCTAGCGCGGTCTGGAGCCGCGAAGCGAGCACGCAGGTGCTGGGCAACCGGCCGGCGCCGCTGCCGCCAGGAAAGTCGATCTACCGGATCGAAGGCGAGGTGCTGGTCAACGGCGCCCCGGCCACGCTCGACACGCAGATCGCCGCCAATGCGACCGTCCAGACCGGGAAGAACAGCGAGGTCGTCTATGTCGTCGGCGAGAGCGCGTTCCTACAGCGCAGCGAGAGCCACGTGACGATGGAAGCGAGCGCTACCGATTCGATGGTCGTGTCTGCCACGCAGCTGCTGACGGGCAAGATCCTGTCGGTGTTCCCGAGCGGCAAGCCGGTGCGCATGTCGACGAAGAACGCCTCGATCGGCATTCGCGGAACGGGTGTCTACATGGAGTCGGATCCGGAGCAGACGTACCTGTGCACGTGCTACGGGACCACCGACATCGTCGCAGTCAACGATCCGACCAGTCGCGAGACCGTGGTGTCGCGCCAGCACGACCGGCCGCTCTACATCCTGGACGGTCAGCAGCCCGGGCAAAACATACGCAACGCGCCCTTCCTCAATCACACCGATCAGGAGCTGATGCTGATCGAGGCGCTGGTGGGCCGCTCGCCGCCGTTCGTGTTCCCGAGGGACAATTACAATCGGCCGCGGCGTCCGTACTGAACGCCCTCAGCGCTAACGGCGCGACCTCAGGCCTACTGTGGCGCGCCGTTGAGCGCCCAGTTGAGGAAGAGATCGTATTTCGCGCGCCCCGGCTGCCCGGGCGTCAGGCTCGTGTCGAAGCCATTGCCGCCGCCCCCACCGCCGCCCCCGCCGCCACCCCCACCCCCACCGCCACCGCCGCCGCGGTGATGAAAACCTGCGGGCTTGCGCAACAGATCGCTGGCGGCGATCTCCGCGAAATTGATGCGGCTCCTTACCTCCGCGTAGTACCAAGCGTCGTCCGTCGCAGTCCCGGCGATGCCGTCGCCGTCGCGGTCCTCATTGGTGAAATGGATCGGCGCGGGCAGCGGGCTGGTGGGACTGTGGCAGAAAGTGCAAGTGGTCCCGTCCTGCAGGACGGCCTTGATGTCGGAGAAGCGGATGGCGCTCGGAGCCGGGGTCAGCGCGTTTTTTACCACCAGCGTCAGCTGTTTCGGCGCGCTCTGCGCCGAGTCGTTGCCGACGACGAGACTGAGCACGTAGCTCCCATCGCTCGCCGCACTGAACGTAGGCTGCGCCGTGCTGGCGTCGGTCAGCGTGGCGGGGAGCGAGCCGTTCGGGACCGACACGATCGACCAGGCGTAGGTGCTGGCGAACTGGCTGCCGGTGCCTGACAGGCGAGTTGCACCCTGGCGCAGCACGCGATCGGGTCCGGGATCAGCAATCGGACGGCCTGGCCGCAACGGGTTGCCACCCGCGTCGCGCGCCGCAAAGCCTTGACTGCCGAGGAAATCCGCCAGCGTCCCCTCTCCCGAGGATGCGTGGAACAGGTCGTAGACAAGTTTCGCCAACGGCATGTTGCCGCGATTGACGACGGTCGCAAACGTTCGTTCCGCGTACGGATGGAATTTCTCGTAGGTCGTGAAGTCGATATCCGACTGCATCCCCGTGCCGCGCATGATGTGACACTGGCGGCACGTGGGGGCAATCGCGGTCTTGTACAACTGCGTCTGTCCGGCCGCCGTCCACGACGCCGGCACGGCGGTGTCCGCATACGCGGGGTTGGGCAGGCCGTCGCCGCCGTAGGACGCCTTAACCAGCGCCGCGGCGGTACCCTGCCACTCGCCTGAGCTGGCAGGACGACGGCAGGCGTCTTCCGGAAACGCCGACGGCGCAGGCAGCGGGTACGAACACAGGACCCACCGGTTCATCGTCTTGAGGGCGGCCTCCTGCTCGGCCCGGGTGTAGCCAGCCGTCGTGGAGAACTGGAAGCTGTCGACCTCGAACGGCGGCAGCTGCCCCATCGTGTCACCGCGGGTCCGCGATACCGCGTTCTGCAGCAGGCTGAAGTGCGGCTTGCCCGAGGCATCGGGGGGAGTCAGTGCATCGGCCCGGCCACCGTGGCAAGTGATGCACGGTCCGGGCATCGCCTTGTCGCCGCGGCCATCGATGTCCACCATGGTTTCCCGGTCGCCGGTCGCGACGTTGAAACTGAAGAATTTCGCGAAGCTGCGTCCTCCCGCAGGACCGGGGCTGAATTCGATCCCAGCCAGGTACACCAGCGACCGTGGGTCGCTCACAATGGCGGCCTCGAGATTGATCGGGGAAAATTTGTACGCTCCGCCCGTCTTGACGAGATAGTTCTCGACATAGAAGGCCAGCGTGCCGTCGTTGTTCTGCCGCGCGGTCATGCGCCGCCCGAAGCCCAGGTCGCGCGCATCGCCGAACACGGCGGTGACCTGTGTGCCGCTCCCGGAATCGAAGCCGTTGGCCGCCTTCCACTTGGCCAAGGTGTCCTTCGAGTTATTGGGATCGATAGCGGCATAGTAGGCCTGCGCGTAGGCAGGCGCATTGGTTTGGAAGGAGCCGTCCGGCTGTACCTGTGGATTGGGAAACAGCAGGAAGGCATTGGGCTCGCCCGGCACCGGCGGAGATTCGCTTCCGGGGTGTATGTCGTTCGGGCTGCCGCCACCGCCGCAGGCGGCGAGAGTAAGGGCCGCGATCGCGGCGCAGAGCAACAAGAGAATGCGGAGAGCGCGCATTGCTGCCATCGTTGAACCGTCTAGAAGGACTTCAGAAAGAACACCGAGTACTGATTATCGACGTAGCGCAGCGAACCCTGAAAGTCGAAGTCCGGCCGCTCGGTCGGCGTGCCCTGCGCGCGTCGCCACGAGAAGTCGAGCGATGCTTTCTGGCCCAGCGGGAGGTTGTAGCCGACGGTGCCGATCCACGTATGGGCGTCGTAGCGATAGGCGTAGAGCTGCTTGTTGGGAAACGCGTCGTCGAGCACGAAGACCTGCGCCAGGCTCACGTTCACAAGCGAGGGGTGCCCGTCGGATACGGTGTTGCCTTGCCGGTATTCGCCATTGAGATAGAGCGAGCCATAGCGGCCGAGCGAATAGTCGAGGTTGAGACGCGCGGACCAATAGTTCAGGTCCCACACCGCGCTGTTGGCGCGGCGCTGGTTCCACGAGACTTCTCCGTACATGCCGATGCGATCGGTCAGGGCGCCCTGCGCACTGACCCCGACAGTAACGCGGTTGCCGTCGCGCAGGTGCGAGTCGTAGCCGTCCAGCCAGCCGCGGGCGAATACTCCGAAGGTCACCGCGTCGAAAGCCGCGGACTGGCGGTACTGGAGGTCTGCCTGCAGGCCGCCGGCCAGGTTCGACAGCCCGTTGTAGCGGTTGAACTTCTCGCCGTTGAGCATGCCGGTCACGACGAGCCGGGTGTTGTCGTTGATGCGCCAGTTGCTCCCCGCGCTCAGGTTGAGCGCGAGCGACTGGTCCGACAGGACCGCGTCGTCGGGGCGGGACCGGGTGACGTTATCGTCGTAGGTGTAGCCGAGATCGATCTCCAGGCGATTCAGGAACGACCGCCAGGAGGGGGCAGCGGACTCCGGGCCCGTCGCAGCGGGCACGGGACCGGGCACGTTCATGGTTCCGGGCGCCGTGTATTGCGCCATCGACGCCGTTGGAGTCGCCAGACCGAGCAGCGCGGCGACGATGAATCCAACCAGGCGCCAGGGGCCAGGCGGAATCATTGTCGAGACGCAGGTCCGCCCCGGATCCGGATTTCTAGAATTGGCCACCACTCCATCGCGTGACGTTGGAAGGCTGGGGGCTTAGTTTTACATCAATCGCGAGTGGGCAACAAGCGGGTTGGGTGCGGGGTCGTGGACTCGCCTAAATATCAGAGCTTGTTCGCGTAGTCCTTCTGCACCTTCTTCAGGCGCTCGTGCGAACCCAGGAAAGCGTGCTTCGACATGTCGGCCGAATACTTGCTCGCGGGCGGGGTCTTGCCCACCGATTCCGCGAGCGCGCGGATGTGATGCGGCCCCGCTCCGCAACACACGCCCAGGTAACGTATGCCGAGCGCGAGGGCATCGCGCCCGAACTCGGCGATCTCGAATCGATTGCAGGTGAACGGATCGAGCGCGGTAGGAAAAGGCCTGCTCCCCCAGTCGCCATGCCAGTGGCTATCGCGCAGCGACTGGAATGACGGCTCGTCGGGGCTGGTGCGATACGGCACCGGCAACGCGGCCATCGGCACCTTGATGGCAGCGCGGATCTCGCGCAGCAGCGGCATCATCGTTGCGGGCCCACGGATGCAGTTCAGCCCGACCACGTCGGCGCCGGCGTCGGCCAGCCGTTTGCACGCTTCGGCCACCGTCCAACCCTCGCGCGTGACGTCGTCCTGGTGCATCGCCAGCGTTATTACGGCCACTTGCCCGGTACGCTTGATCACATCGAGAGCGATCAACGCTTCCTGCGCGTAGGAAAAAGTTTCCCCGACGACGTAGTCGACCCCAGCTTCCACCGCCCAGCCAACCTGCTCCTCGAACATCGCGCGCACCGCCTGGAGCGATGTCGGATCGGCCGGGTCGTAGACGTTGGTATTGCAGATGTCGCCGGCGAACAGCGCGCCGGTCTCTGTCGCGACCGACTTCGCGATCTCGAGCGCGCGTCGATTGATCGGCTCGAGATCCGCTTCGCGCCCGATCACTCTCAACTTCTCGCGATGCGCGTAGTAAGTCAGCGCCTCGACGACGTCGGAGCCCGCGTGCACGAAATCACGATGCAGCTGACGCACGACCTCCGGATGCTCGAGCACCACCTCGGGCACGAATGCGCCAGCCTGGAGATAGCCTCGACGTTCGAGTTCGAAGACGTAGCCCTCGGCGCAGATCACCGGTCCCTGATCGAGGCGTTGCAGCAGCGAGAGTGGTGGCGGGTTCGGTGTCGGCATGGCGCTTGTGCGAGTCGTTGTAATAGGGCAGCCTACTATCTCATTTTTGGCGGAGCGTGACCAGTTGTGGAGACGCTGGCGTTCATCCTGCACAACCTGCCCGCCATCGGCGAGCGCACGCTGGAGCACATCTCGATCGTGAGCGTCGCGGTCGGTGTCGCGATCGTCACCGGCGTACCGCTGGGTATCGCCATCACGCAGAGCCAGCGCACCGCCGATACAGTCCTGTATCTCGGCTCCATCGTGATGACCATTCCGTCGATCGCGCTGTTTGGCGTGCTCATTCCGCTGCTCTCGAAGTTCCACCAAGGCATCGGCTATCTGCCGGCGGTGATCGCTGCGATGCTCTATGCGCAACTGCCGATCATACGCAACACCTATACCGCGATCCGCAATGTCGATCCCGCGCTGCGCTCCGCGGCGATCGGCATGGGGATGTCGACCGGGCAGCGGCTCGCTCGCGTCGAGATCCCGATCGCGCTACCGCTGATCATCGCCGGCATCCGCGTCGCGGTGGTCATCAACATCGGGGTGACGGCGATCGCCGCGTACATCGGCGCCGGCGGTCTGGGCACGTTCATCAGCCGCGGCATCTCGCAGACCGACATCCGGCAACTGATCACCGGCGCGCTCGCGCTGGGCCTGCTGGCGATCGCCGCCGATTATTCGCTGCTGTGGCTGCAGCGCCGTCTCACCCCACGCGGACAACCGTCCATGGGCGCGGCATGAGAGCCGCCGGGCCGCCCCAAGGCTCTCGCCCCCTGGGGGGAGCGGCGCGCAGCGCCGTTCGGGGGGAACATACAAGGCCTTACGCATGATCCGCCTCGAGGGACTGACCAAGACTTACCGCTCCGCGCAGGGCGAGGTCACCGCGGTTGATCACATCAGTTTCGAGGTCGAGGCCGGGCAGACCTGCGTGCTGCTCGGTCCCTCGGGCTGCGGCAAGACGACCACTCTGCGCATGATCAATCGGTTGGTGGCGCCGACGTCGGGCAAGGTTCTCATCGGAGGCGTCGACACCGACACGATGAATCCGGTCGCGCTGCGCCGCACCATCGGCTATGTGATCCAGCAGATAGGCTTGTTCCCCAACATGACCGTCGGCGAGAACGTTGGCGTCGTGCCGCGTCTCTTGGGATGGAGCACAGAGCGCACACGCCAGCGCTCGCAAGAGCTGCTGTCGATGCTGGCACTCGATCCGGTGCAGTTCTTCGACCGCTATCCGGGGGAGCTTTCCGGTGGCCAGGCGCAGCGCGTCGGCGTCGCGCGCGCGCTCGCCGCCGATCCTCCCGTGTTGCTGATGGATGAACCGTTCGGCGCGCTCGATCCGGTCAACCGCGAGGCGATTCAGGACGAGTTCCTGCGCATGCAGCAGTCGCTGCGCAAGACCGTGCTGTTCGTGAGTCACGACATCGACGAGGCCGTGAAAATGGCCGACCGCATCGCGATCTTCCAGTCGGGCCGCCTCGCCCAATACGCCGCGCCTGACGCGTTGCTGGCGCAGCCCGCCAACGATTTCGTGGCGAGCTTCGTCGGCACCGACCGCACGCTCAAACGCCTGCGCCGGATACGCGTGGCCGAGATCATGGTCGAGGGCGACGTGGCCGTGAACACAAACCTCCCCTCGGTGCGGGCCAGCGACGACCTGCGGCGTGTCGCCGCTCTGTTCCTCGAGACCAGCGCCGACTCATTGCCGTGTGTCGACAGCAACGACCAGGTCGTTGGGCAAATCACGCGCGCTGCGGTCGCGACGCGCCTCGGCGGGTCGGCGGCGCGGTGAGCGTCCAAGAGGCCGCCATGAGCCTGCGATGGCGCCACCGCTCGCCGCGGCGCTCGCTCATGCCCTACGCGGTCCTCGCCACGATCGCGCTGGCGATCGCGGTCGCGCTCGTCGCCAGCGGGCTGTGGACCGACATGCTGCGTTATCGCAAGGACGTCGTGTACCTGATCAAGCAGCATCTGGTGCTGGTCGGTATTTCCGGGATCGCTGGCGATTGTCAGCGGCGTCGCCGCGGGCGTATGGCTGTCGCGACCGTGGATGGCGCGCTACGCCGAAGGCACCATCCAGGTGGTCAACATGGCGACGTCGATTCCGACGCTCGCCAAGCTGGCGCTGATGATGAGCCTGCTCGGCATCGGCGCGCTGCCGGCGATCGTCGCGCTGTGGATTGCCACCCTGCTGCCGATCATCCGCAACACCTACGCCGGGATTCGCGCGGTGCCGGCCGCGCTGGTCGACGCGGCGCAGGGTATGGGCATGGGACCGCGCGAGATCCTGCGCCGGGTCGAACTGCCCAATGCGCTGTTTGTCATGCTCGCCGGTGTGCGCACCGCGATGGCGGTCAACGTCGGCACCGCGCCGATCGCGTTCCTGATCGGCGGCGGAGGCCTGGGTGAGCTCATTTTCACCGGCATCGACCTGCAGGAGCCGGCGATGATGCTCGCCGGGGCGATCCCGACCGCGCTGCTGGCGGTGGCCGTGGATTTTTTGTTCGGGCAGGCGCAGTATTGGTTCGTTCCGCGCGGCGTCAATCCGCTGCGCAACGCGTAAATCCCACAAGGAGGAGATGACAATGAACAGCGTCCTTCGCGCTGCCGCGATCGGTTTGATCGCGCTCGCATGCACCGCCAACGCGCAGACGATTGTCGTTGGCGGCAAGGCGTTCACCGAGCAGCAGATCATGACCGCGATGACGGTCGAACTGCTCAAGGCCAAGGGCTTCACGCCGGATCGCAAGGCAGGCATGGGCAGCGCCGCAGTGCGCGCCGCGCTGGAAAACGGCCAGATCGACGTCTACTGGGAATACACCGGCACCGGCCTGACCGTCTACAACAAGATCGCGGACAAATTTCTTACCGCCGAGGACGCCTACAGGAAGCTCAAGGAGGTCGACGCCGCCAAAGGCATCGTCTGGCTCAACATGTCGGCGGCGAACAACACCTACGCCTTCGCGATGAACAAGGACGACGCGCAAAAGCGCGGCATCGTCACCATGAGCGACCTGGCGAAGGCGATCAAGGGGGGCGCCAAGCTCACCTTCGCGTCGAACGCCGAGTTCTACGCGCGGCCGGATGGGCTGCCGGGGTGGCAGAGCGCGTACGGATTCGAGTTCGATCGCGACAACGTCAAGCGCATGGACACCGGGCTCACCTACTCGGCGCTCAAGGAGCGCCAGGTCGACACCGCAGTGGTGTTCGCGACCGACGGCCGCATTCCCGCATTCAACTTCGTCGTGCTCAAGGACGACAGGAACTACGCGCCGCCGTACATGATGACGCCCGTCGTGCGCAAGGAAATCCTGGACAAGAATCCGAAGATCGCCGACGCGCTCAACACGCTCGCGGGCAAGCTCAACAACGAGAACATGGCCCGGCTTAACGCGAGCGTCGACGTCGACAAGAAGACCGTCGAGGACGTCGCGCACGGCTTTTTGAAGGAGCAGGGACTCATCTGAGGCGCCGATGGCCGAGCGGGCCGAACGTGAGCGCGCGACAGCGGCGAATCGCGCAGCCGTCCCTGAATTCGCGCGCACGCTGGCGTACGAGGACCTGCCGGCCGACGTCGTCGAGCAGGCCAAGCGCTGCCTGCTCGACCTGATCGGCATCGCCGCCGGCGGCGTTCGCACACCGGGCGCGGCGATCGTCGCGCATTACGCAGCGACACAACTGCCAGGCCCCGCACGCATTCTGCTCGACGGCCGACGCGCCGGCATCGCCGGAGCCGCTTTCGCCGGCGCATCGATCATCGATGCGCTCGACGGCCATGACGGGCATGTGCTGACCAAGGGCCACGCCGGCGTCGCGGTCCTGCCTGCCCTGCTGGCGTATGTCGACGGTGGCGTGGCGCCCACCATCGACGGCCGCGAATTCCTGACCTGCCTGGTCCTGGGCTACGAGATCGCCACCCGAGCCGGCATCGCGCTGCACGCGACGACGTCCGACTACCACTGCTCCGGCGCGTGGAATGCGCTCGCCTGCGCGGTCATCGGAGGCAGGCTGCTCGGGTGCGACGACGAGCGCGTGAGGCACGCGCTGGGCGTCGCCGAATACTTCGGTCCGCGCGGCCAGATCCTGCGCGCGTGCGATGACCCGACCATGGTGAAGGATGGCTCAGGCTGGGGCGCGCACGCCGGGGTGACCGCGGCCTTGCTCGCGCGCGACGGCTTCACCGGCGCGCCTGCGCTGACGATCGAAGGCGAAGCCGCCGGCCGCCACTGGCGCGACCTGCGCGTGCGCTGGCTGATCCTCGAACAATATTTCAAGCCGTATCCGGTATGCCGGTGGGCTCAACCCGCGATCGAAGCCGCGCTGTCGTTGCGGCGCGCGAATACCTTCGATGCGAGCGACGTGACCGCGATTGCCATCGACAGCTTTCGCGAGGCGATCGACCTCGGGTCGCAGTGCCTGCATCCCGTCACCACCGAACAAGCGCAGTACAGCCTGCCGCACCCGGTCGCGGCAGCGCTGGTCTTCGGCGGTGTTGGCGCGGTCGAGGTGACGCCGCCCCGGCTCGCCGATCCCCGGATCGCACGATTGATCGGCGTAACGACGCTGCGCCAGTCGACAGAATTGTCGCGTCGCTTCCCCGCCGAGCGCTGGGCGCGCGTGCGACTGACGCTGCGCGACGGAAGGACACTGCGCTCCGAGCCGACGCGCGATCGCGGCAATCCCGACAATCCGCTGTCCTACGCTGAGCTGCGCGACAAATATCGAACCTTGGCCGTGCCGGTGCTCGGACCCGAGCGCACGGCGGCGATCGAAGGCGCGGTCGACGCACTGGGCACCGACGCCAGCGCGCTGCCCGCGCTGATCAAAGCGCTGCTCGCGCCGATCGACGCCAGTGTCGTCGTTCCCGCGAAAGCGGGAACCCAGTGGCGTTGAGCAACGAATTCGCAATCCACTGTTACAGCCTGAGCCCCTCAGCCTAGACCGCGTCAGTCGAACATCTCCGTTGGCGCGATGTCGTAGCCGCCATCCGCGGCCGACACACACAGACCGTGCCACGCATCTCGCGCGTAGCTGCGCGCAACCATCACCACGAAGTCTTCAACGCCGCGCCGGTAGTACAGCGCACCGACGTGGCCGAAGAGGCTCTGCGCGCACGTGCCCACCGGGAATGCGTCCGCATGAAAATCCAGCGGACATCGGGTGGCAAGCAGCGCTTCAGCGCCTGCACCCGCGACCGCGTACGCGACGCGGCCCGCCGACACGTCGAACATGGCGCCACTGGCGGCTTTGATCGATACGCGCGCTGCCGCGATTTCGGGGCGCGCCGCCGCACCTCGCGCCACCAGCAGCCACGACTCGGGACCGAGCCAGAACGCGGCGAGCGTATCGGTGCGATTCATGGTATTCGGCGCGAGCGGCAAGCGCACACCCAGCATCGCCTGCACCTCGTCGACCAGTCTCGAGCCCGTGGGCTTGCCCTGCACGTTCCAGGCGCCCGCGAGGGTCAGCTCGCCGAGCACGAGACGCGCATCGCCCGTGCCGTAGCGGCCGGGCGCCGTGGAACCGATGGACGAGGCGGACGGATCAACCACGCAGCCGCGCTCCGTCGGGATCGATGAAACACGGCGGCCCGACGCGCACCTTGACCCGAGTGCCGGCAAGCGGTGACACCGCCCACAATGTCTCGCCGTGACGCGCGCGACCCCGCGCGAGCAGCGCCAGCGCGATCGACGCGTCGAGATTGGGACTCCAGCACCACGAGGTGACGTGGCCTTCCATCGGATTGGGCGCGGCGCGATCCGGATCGGTGACGAGTTTGCCGCCGCGCGGAACGTTGCCGTCGATTCCCGTGAGGCCGACCAGCTGCCAGCGTTCGCCGTCGACCAATCCCGGTCGCGCCAGCAGCGGCTTGCCGATGCACCACTTGCCCGCATTGACCAGCGCGCCCATGCCGAGATCGTCGGCAGTGGTGCGCCCGTCGGCCTCGGCACCGACGACGACGTGTCCCTTCTCGATGCGCAGCGTGCTCATCGCCTCGGTGCCGTAGGGCATGATTCCCGATGCCTCGCCGGCGGCGATCAGCGCTTCCCACACCTCGCGGCCGTGATTCGCCGGAACGTGCACTTCGTAGGCGAGCTCGCCCGAGTAGCTGATGCGAAACAGCCGCGCCGGGATCGCGCCGCCGGCAGTACGTAACGTGCATTCGCGCAGCGCGAGGAAAGGGAACGCCTCGTTGCCGACGTCGATGTCGACCACGCGGGCGAGCACCTCGCGCGAGCGCGGTCCGGACAACGCGGCCGCCGCCCAGTGTTCGGTTACCGACGCAACGTAGACGTCAAGCTGGGGCCAGTCGACCTGGAGCAGCGCTTCGAGGTACTGCAACACTCGAACCGCGTTCGCGGTCGTCGTCGTCATCAGGTAATGGTTGGCATCGAGTCGCGACGTCGTGCCGTCGTCGAGTACCATGCCATCGTCGCGCAGCATGATGCCGTAGCGGCAGCGACCGATGGCCAGCGTGTCCCAGCGGTTGCTGTAGACGCGGTTGAGTAACTCGGTGACGTCCCTTCCCTGCAGCTCGATCTTGCCCAGCGTCGAGACGTCGACCAGGCCGACGTTGGTGCGCACGTTCTTCGCTTCGCGGTTCGCCGCGTCGTCGGGCGATTCTCCCGGACGCGGATACGAATGCGGGCGAAGCCATAGACCGGCGGTGACGAAACGCGCACCTTGCGCGACGTGCCAGTCGTGGATCGACGAGTAGCGCGTCGGCTCGACGTGTGCGCCGACCTCGCGACCCGCGACCGCACCGAGCGCGACCGGCGTGTACGGCGGCCGGAAGGTGGTCGTGCCGACGCTGGCGATTGGCCGCTGCAGTTGTTCGGCGAGCAGCGCGAGCCCCGTGATGTTGGAAATCTTGCCCTGGTCGGTGCCCATGCCGAGGGTCGTGTAGCGTTTCAGGTGCTCGACCGACTGGTAGCCTTCGCGTGCGGCGAGTGCGATGTCGTCGACGCCGACGTCGTTCTGCAGATCGACAAAGCGCTTGGCGCCGCGACGCGGCGCGGCAACTGCCCAGAGTGGCGCGATCGGTCCTTGTGCGACCGGCTCGGCGCGCGGCGCGGATTGATCGTCGCGCACCATCGAAGGCTCGGCACCCGGCGCCGAAGAATCGTCGCGCGACGGGACGTCTGCGCGCTGCGCCGCGCGCCGGCCCGCGGCGTGGCCGTCGGCTAACACATCGACAAGTCCCCAATTCCCGGCGGCCCCGCCTGCTGCCTCGATCGGTTGAGAAGACTTTGCGGGAACGAAGGTCGAGAGCACGTCGTCGTAATGCAGCGTCCCGCGCGCTTGTGAGAACAGATGCACGGCGGGATTCCAGCCGCCGGAGACGCACACGAGGTCGCAATCGATACGCTGCGGCGCGCCGCCGTCGACAGGCACGATGTCGACCGCCGAAACACGCTGGCGGCCTCGCGCCGTGGCGATCACGCGGCGCGACAGGACGGGCAAGTTAGCCTCGCGCGCGTGCTGTGGCAGCGCACCGGTTAGATCTGCGTCGGCGCGCACGTCGACAATCGCGACGACCTCGACGCCGGCACGATGCAGGTCGAGGGCGCACGCATACGCGCTGTCGTTGTTGGTGAACACCACCGCCCGCTTCCCCGGTTTGACGGCGTAGCGGTTGACGTACGTGCGCGCGGCATCCGCGAGCAGCGTTCCGGGCAGATCGTTGTTGGCGTAGGCGATGCCGCGCTCGATCGCGCCGCTGGCCAGCACAACCGCCTTGGCTCGAACCTTCCACAATCTCTGGCGCGGCACGTCGGTGCGAAGCGCACCAGAGTCAGCATCGGCGTTGCGCTCGATCAGCCCGACCAGATTGCCGTCGTAGTAACCGAATGCGGTCGTTCTGCGAAGCAACGACACCTCCGGGTTGGAATCCAACTCGCGCACCGTCGCGGCGAGCCAAGCGTCGGCATCCGCACCGTCGATCTTCGTCTGCTCGCCTGAGAGGCTGCCCCCCAGCGCCGGACGCTCGTCGCAGAGCACCACGCGCGCGCCAGCCTGCATCGCTGCACGCGCCGCGGCCAACCCCGCCGGACCCCCGCCGATAACCAGCACGTCGCAGTGCGCGTAGCGATGCTCATAGCCGTCGGGATCGGGCGCGCTGGCGGCGCGGCCCAGGCCGGCGACGCGGCGGATCCAGTGCTCGTAGCGCAGCCACCCACGCGGGGTGGCCGGCCACATGAAGGTCTTGTAGTAGAAGCCGGCGGGAAGCAGTCGCGAGAAGAAATTGTTGACGATGCCCGCATCCACGCGCAGCGACGGCCAGCGGTTCTGGCTCGTCGCGACCAGACCATCGTAGAGCTCGAGCGTGGTCGCGCGGACGTTCGGTTCGGTCCTGGCCCCCTCGCCCACCTGCACCAGCGCGTTGGGCTCCTCGACGCCGGCGGTGACGATGCCGCGCGGGCGGTGATACTTGAAGCTGCGCGCCACCAGGTGCACACCATTGGCGAGCAGCGCCGACGCGAGCGTGTCTCCCGCGAAGCCCGCATACGCGATGCCGTCGAAGGTAAAGCGCAACGGGCGCTCGCGATCGACGCTGCCGCCGGAGGGCAATCGAAACGCCTGCGTCACGGTCCGCCTCCGCTCAGCGGCTCACCGGGCTTGGCGTTGCCGAGAATCTCATGCGTGCGCGTGTCGCGGCGCAGCTTGAACCAGCGCCTGCAACCTGCGCTGTGGTGCCACAGCTCGTCGTGCGGTCCGCGCGGGTTATCGCGTAGGTACACGTAGTCGAACCATTCCGACTCCGGCGCCTGCGACGACGGGCGCCGCTTGGTCGCGTCGCCGCCATAGGTGAACTCGACCTGGTTGCGCAGACCGCAGTACGGGCATGGAATCAGCAGCACGAGTGCTCCACCAGCCGCCAAAGGCAACGCATGCGCAAAATTCGTCGTCCCCGCGAAAGCGGGGACCCAGTGTCGTCGCACGCCGCTGGATTCCCGCATGCGCGGGAATGACGGCTTCCTATCATCCGTCGTCCCCGCGAAAGCGGGGACCTAGTATCGTCGAACGCCGCTGGATTCCCGCTTGCGCGGGAATGACGAATGCGCTCAATGCGCCCAGGCATACGGACCCGCGCCTTTCTCGTCGATCATGCGCCCCTCGGCAAAGCGTTCGAGCGTGAACGCCGCGTTGAGCGCATGCGGCTCGCCGCGCGCCATCGTGTACGCATGCAGCCAGCCCGACGCCGGCGTCGCCTTGAATCCACCGTAGCACCAGCCGCCGGTCATCGTCAGTCCTTTGACCGGAAGCCGCGCGATGATCGGGCTGCCGTCCATGGTCATGTCCATGATGCCGCCCCACGTGCGCATCATCTTCAGGCGCCCGAAACTCGGGAACAGCGCCAGACACGCGCTCACCACATGCTCGATCGCGGGCAGGTTGCCGCGCTGCGCGTAGGAGTTGTAGAAATCGAGATCGCCACCCATCACCAGCTCGCCCTTGTCGGACTGGCTGATGTAGAAGTGCACCGCACCCGAGGTCACGACGGTATCGAGCACCGGCTTGATCGGCTCCGACACCATCGCCTGCAGCACGTGCGACTCGATGGGCAGGCGCAGGCCCGCCATGGCGGCGAGATGACCCGAATGCCCGGCGACGGCGAGGCCCAGCTTCGGTGTGGCGATGAAGCCCTGCGTGGTGTCGATCCCGGCGATGGCGCCGCTGTCGATACGAATCGCCGTCACTTCGCAGTTCTGCAGAATGTCGACCCCCAGCGCGTCGGCGCCGCGTGCATAGCCCCACGCCACCGCGTCGTGCCGCACCGTGCCGCCGCGCGGCTGCAGCAACCCGCCCGCGATCGGAAAGCGCGCATCGGCCGAGCAATCGAGATTGGGGATCCACGCCGCGATCTCGTCGCGCGACATGAACCTCGCGTCGATGCCGTTCAGGCGCATGGCGTTGCCTCGGCGCATCGCGGCATCCAGGTCCTGCGGCGAGTGCACGAGATTGAGCACGCCGCGCGCGCTGTACATGACGTTGAAGTTGAGCTCGCGCGACAGCGTCTCCCAGAGCTTGAGTGAAAACTCGTAGAAGTGCGCGTTCGGGTCGAGATGATAGTTGGAGCGAACGATGGTCGTGTTGCGGCCGGTGTTGCCTCCCCCCAGCCAGCCTTTCTCGACCACCGCAATGTTGGTGAGGCCGTGCTCCTTGGCGAGGTAGTACGCGGTGGCGAGGCCGTGTCCACCGCCGCCGACGACAACCGCGTCGTAGCGCTTTTTCGGCGGGGGGCTGCGCCACGCGAGCGGCCACTGCTCGTGGTACGAGGCGGCGTTGCGGGCGAGGGAGAAAATCGAGTACTTCACGACCTTGTTGCAGGTATCAAGGATCGCTTATGCTACGGCACTTGGCAATGCGCGCAAAATGCCGCGCGGCAATGCCGGACAGTCAGTCTCACAACGGACGGCGACATCGCCGTTATCACCGGGGGATAGGAACATGCGGATCATGAAATCGTGGCAATGGCTGGTGGTGGCGGCGACGCTGGTGCTCGGCAATGCAGCCTGGGCGCAGTCGGACACGCTCGCCAGCGTCAAGCAAAAGGGCAAGCTCGTGGTCGGCGTCAAGGCCGACTACAAGCCGTTCGGCTACACCGACCCGTCGGGCAAGATCGTCGGCCTCGAGGTCGATCTCGCCAACGACGTCGGCAGGCGCCTGGGCGTGCCGGTCGAGCTGGTGCCGGTGATCGCGGCCAATCGCATGGAGTTCCTGAAGCAGGGCCGCATCGACCTGATGATCGCGACCATGGCGTACAAACCGGATCGCGCCGAGGTCGTCGCCATCCCCGAACCGTTCTACTACGCGGGCGCGGCGAGCGTGTTCGCGAAAAAGAATTCGGGACTCAAGGCCTGGGCGGACCTCAAGGGCAAGCCGATCTGCGGCATCCAGGGCGCGTACTACAACCGCAAGACCGGCGAAGAATTCGGCGCGCAGCTGGTCGTATTCAAGGGCGTGAGCGAGGCCATGGCGGCGCTCGAGGGCGGCAACTGCGTCGGCGTGGTGTTCGACACGACGTTCTTCGCCGGCATCATGGGCGACGCGAAGTGGGCGGATTACGCGATGGTGCTACCGGCGATCGATCCCGAGCCATGGGGCATGGGCGTGCGCAAGGACGACCCCAAGTTCGCTGCGTACATGAGCGACGTGACCAAGGATTGGCACAAGACCGGCTTCCTGCTCGGACTCGAAAAGAAGTGGGGCATTCCGCAATCGCCGTACCTTGTAGAGCAGCAGGCCAAGTTTAAATAGCGGTGCGAGCCTCCCGGCGAGGGGCCCCACGCGATAGCGTGGGGATCGACGGGGAATTGCGAGTCGCCGCTCCGGCCGACACCACTCGATTGCAAGTTTCACGGCAATGGCTCGGAGGCCGGTGCTTGAGTAGCAGGCGGCGGAGCCGCGAGCGGCGTTGAAATGGACGACCTCGCCGCCTGGTTTCAGTGGTTGCACAAGACGACCGGGATCCGGCTCACGGTCTTCTACGACGCGTACGACCGGACGCGATTCGTCAAAGGCCTCTTCACCACCCTCGAGCTGTCGGCGTACTGCCTGGTGCTGAGCCTGGGGCTGGGCGCCGTCGCCGCGTGGCTGCAGGGATCGCGCGTTGCGGCGATTCGGCGCGCGATCTCGGGCTTCGTGCAGCTGTTCCGCAACACCCCGCCGCTGGTGCAGCTCTACTTTTTCTATTTCGCGCTCGGCCCCGTATTGCCGAAGGTGAACGGCATGCCGATGCTGGGCTCGTTCGGCTGGGCGGTCATCTCGCTGACGCTGCTGGAAACCGCATTCGCCGCGGAAATCTTCCGTGCCGGGATCGACGCGGTGCCCAAGGCGATGATCGAGGCCGCGCAATCGCTGGGCTACTCGCGCTGGCAGGCGTATCAGCGCGTGGTGCTGCCGCTGGCGCTGCGCGTGACCATGCCGGCGATGACCAACAACATGGTCAACCTGGTGAAGACGACGACGCTCGCGTACGCGATCGCCGTGCCGGAGCTGGTGTACATGTCGGCGCAGATCTGGTCGGAGCAGGTGAACGTGCCGGAGATGATGGTGCTGCTGCTGATCACCTACGTCGCGATCGTCGGCGTCATCAACCAGGTGATGCAGTGGCTCGAGGCGCGCATGCGCATACCGGGGTTCGGACAATGAGCACGCATGCGCCGATGGCCGTGCTCGCGCCGCCCGTGGCAGCAACTCGCCCATCGCGCGGCGATCCGCGGGCGACTTCCGCTTCGCCGACCTGCTCTCCACCCGCACCTTCGTCGCCCTCGCCGCCGCCCTGCTCGCTTCCGCCGCGCTGGCACAATTGCAGGCTGTCCCGGGCCAGCCCAGCGTGCCGGAACTGCTGATCAAGTGGACGCCGCTGCTGGCGAAGGGCTTCCTGTTCAACATCCTGATCAGCGTGTGCGCCATGGCGCTGGGCACCGTCACCGGCGTGCTGCTTGGCCTCGCGCGCATTTCGCACCACAAACCCTTGCGGGGAGTGTCGTGGGTGGTGGTGCAATTCTTCCGCAATGCGCCGTGGCTGGTGCTGCTGTTCTTCGTGATGTACCTGATGCCGTTCGAATTCCAGGTGCGCGGCGTGACGCTGCCGTTCCCCGACTGGGTTAAGGCCTCGCTGGGTCTCGCCTTGCCGATCATGGCCAACATGGCCGAGATCGTGCGCGGCGCGGTGCAATCGATCCCCACCGGGCAATGGGAAGCGGCGCGCTCGCTCGCCTTCTCGCGCCGGCAGACGCTGTGGATGATCATCCTGCCGCAGTGCATCAAGCGCATGCTGCCGCCATGGATGAACTGGTACGCGATCCTGACCATGGCGACGACGCTGGCGTCGATCGTCGGCGTCGCCGAGATGATGACGCTGACCGGACGCATCACCGCCGCCGAGGGCCGCACCGACCTGCTGATCCCGATCTACAGCTACGTGCTGCTGTGGTTCTTCGTCTACTGCTATCCGATCGCGCGTTGGACGCAACGTCTGGAAGCGCGCTACGCGGAGCGATGATGGAACTCGAAACGTTTCTTCGCGAGCACGGCATCGACGCTCCCCGCCACGAACATCCCGCGGTGATGACGGTCGAAGAGTCGCTGCGGCTGGTGCCGAAGCTTCCCGGCGCCAAGACCAAGAACCTGTTCCTGCGCGACAAAAAAGGCGCCCGCCACTTCCTGGTGACGGTGCCGCACGATCGCGCGGTGGACCTCGAGGCGCTCGGCGCGGCGATCGGCGCGACCAAGATCGGCTTCGCGTCGTCCGAGCGCATGCAGAAGCACCTGGGCATCACGCCGGGGTCGGTGAGCCTGCTGGCACTCGCCAACGACAGCGCCGGCGCGGTCGAATTCGTCATCGATCGCGCGCTGTGGGATGCCGATGCGGTGCAGGCGCATCCGCTGGTCAACACCGCGACCATGGTGCTGATCCACGCCGATCTCGAGCGCTTTCTTGCGGCGACGGGGCACACGCCACGCGTGATCGACGTCCCGCACGCCAAGGCGCAAACACCATGAGTACCTCGCCCGAGGAGGAGCCAATCGTTCGCGTGATCGACATTCGAAAGTCGTTCGGCGCAGTCACGGTCCTGCACGGCGTTTCGTTCACGGTGCAACCCAACAAGGCCGTGTGCATCATCGGCCCGTCGGGCTCGGGCAAATCGACGCTGTTACGCTGCATCAACGGGCTCATCGCGGTCGACAGCGGCGAGATCTACGTCGGACCGCACGCGGTGCATCGGCTGACCAGCGACGCGCAGATGGTGGCGCTGCGCAAGGACGTGTCGATGGTGTTCCAGCAGTACAACCTGTTCCCGCACAAGACCGCGCTGCAGAACGTGATGATGGCGCCGATCGAGGTGCTCAAGCAGCCCAAGGCCGAGGTCGAGGAGCGCGCGTACGCGCTGCTCAAGAAGGTGCGGCTCGCCGACAAGGCGCACAGCTATCCGGGTGAACTCTCCGGTGGACAGCAGCAGCGGGTGGCGATCGCACGCGCGCTGGCGATGCGACCGTCGGTGTTGCTGTTCGACGAAGTGACGGCGGCGCTCGACCCGGAGACAGTGAAGGAAGTGCTGCTGACCATCCGCCAGCTGGTCGAGGAAGGCATGACCTCGATCCTGGTGACGCACGAAATGGCGTTCGCGCGCGAGATCGCCGACCATGTCTACTTTACCGACCACGGGCTGATCGTCGAAGACGGCCCGCCGGCGCAGCTGTTCGGCGATCCGCAGAAGGATCGCACGCGCGCATTTCTGGAGCAGATCCTGTGAAGACCCACGTTCGAGTCGCGGTCATCGGCGGCGGTGTCGTCGGCGCCAGCGTCCTCTACCACCTCACGCGCGCCGGATGGACCGACATCGCGCTCATCGAGCGCGACGAGCTCACCTCGGGCTCGACCTGGCACGCCGCCGGAGGCATGCACACGCTCAACGGCGACCCCAATGTCGCCAAGCTGCAGGAATACACCATCAAGCTCTACAAGGAGATCGAGGAAGCCTCCGGCCAGTCGTGCAGCATCCACATCACCGCCGGCGTCGACCTCGCGGGCACGAAGGAGCGCATGGATTTCCTGAAGGTCGCGTGCGCGCGGGCGCGCTACCTCGGACTCGACATGGAAATGCTGACCATCGACGAGGCCGCAAAGCTATTCCCGCTGCTCGACAAGAAGCACTTCGTCGGCGCGCTGTACAACCCGCTGGAAGGCCACGTCGACCCGGCCGGCGTGACCCAGGCGTACGCCAAGGCGGCGCGCGACAAAGGCGCCGAGGTCTACCGCTTCACGCGCGTCACCGCGCTCGAGCCGCGCCCCGACGGCACGTGGAACGTGATCACAGACAAGGGATCGATCGTCGCCGAGCACGTGGTCAACGCCGGCGGCTTGTGGGCGCGCGAAGTCGGACGCTTCGTTGGCCTCGAGCTGCCGATCCTGGCGATGGAGCACCAGTACGTGATCACCGGCGAGATTCCCGAAGTCGTAGCCTCGCCCAAGGAAATGCTGCACGTGATCGACTTCGAGGGCGAGATCTACATGCGGCAGGAAGGCAAAGGCATGCTGATCGGCACCTACGAAAAAGCGGGCGTGCCGTGGTCCGAGCGCGACACGCCTTGGGACTTCACCCACGCACTGCTGCCCAACGACCTGGAGCGCATCGCGCCCAGCCTGGAAGTCGGCTTCAGGCATTTTCCGGCGCTGGAGCGCGCCGGAATCAAGAAGATCATCAACGGGCCGTTCACCTTTGCGCCCGACGGCAATCCGCTGATCGGTCCGATCCGGGGCTTGCGCAATTACTGGGTCGCGTGCGGCGTGATGGCGGGGTTCAGCCAGGGGGGAGGCGTCGGACTGGCACTGTCGAACTGGATCATCCACGGCGACCCCGGATTCGACGTGTGGGCGATGGATGTGTCGCGCTTCGGCGATTGGGCGACGATGGCGTACACCAACGCCAAGGTGCGCGAGAACTATTCGCGGCGCTTTCGCATCCGCTTTCCGAACGAGGAGCTGCCCGCGGCGCGGCCGCTGCGCGTGACGCCGGCCTACGATCGGTTGAAGGCGCGCGGCGCGGTGTTCGGCGTGAGCTATGGGCTGGAGCACGCGCTGTGGTTCGCGCCGAAAGGGATGGAAGCGCGCGAAGACGTGACCTACCGCCGCTCGAACGCGCACGCACCGGTGGGTGACGAGTGTCGCGCAGTGCGCAACGGTGTCGGCCTGCTCGAGATTGCCACGTTCTCGCGCTACGAAGTCAGCGGCAAAGGCGCGAGCGCGTGGCTCAACCACATGCTCGCCAACAAGATGCCGCGCGAAGGCCGGATGACGCTTTCGCCGATGTTGAACGACGAAGGCAAGCTGATCGGCGATTTCACCGTCGCCCGCGCCGGACCCGAGCGCTTTTTCGTGTTCGGCTCCGGCATCGCCGAGCAATATCACCTGCGCTGGTTCGAGGCGCACATGCCGGACGGCGTGACCATGCGCTCGCTGCGCAACGAATGGCTGGGCTTCGCGATCGCCGGACCGCGCTCCCGAGAGCTGCTCTCGCGCGTCTGCCGCGACGATGTGAGCAACGCGGCGTGGCCGTTCCTCGCGTTCCGCGCCACTGAAATCGCGATGCTGCCGGCGCGCATTGGACGCATTTCGTTCACCGGCGAGCTGGGCTACGAGATCTGGGTGCCGTCCGACGGCCAGCTCGTCCTTTACGAGGCGCTGACGGCGGCGGGCGCGGACCTCGGACTCACGCTGTTCGGCGCGCGCGCGCTGCATTCGCTGCGGCTGGAAAAGAGCTTCGGCACCTGGGCGCGCGAATACCGACCGATCTACACGCCCGCCGAGGCGGGGCTCGACCGTTTCGTCGCGGTCGACAAGGGCGAGTTCATCGGTCGCGCCGCCGTGCTACGCGACAGGCAAGAGCCGCCGAAGCGCCGCCTGGTGACGCTGGTGGTCGACGCTGGTGACGCCGATGCCATCGGCGACGAGCCTGTGTGGCACGACGACAAGGTCGTCGGCTGGATCACCTCAGGCGGATACGGTCACTGCGTGGGCAAGTCGATCGCGATGGGCTACGTGCCTAGCGCTCTTGCAAAGGCGTCGGAACAGTTCGAGGTGGAGATTCTTGGGGAGCGACGGCGCGCCGAGCTGGCGGAGCACGCGCTACACGACCCGCGCGGCGAGCGAATGCGCGCGAGCTGAAAGGCGCACTGCGTCCGTCACGGATGCAGCACGATCTTCGCGCTGGCGCTTTTCCCGAGATGCAGGTCCTGGAACGCGCGCGCGCCGTCTGCGAGCGGGCGTTGCTCGACCCACGCGAGATCGCCAAACGCGCCGCGATGCAAGGCTGCAACCGTCGCACGGAGGTCGGCGGTCGAGTAGGTGTAGGTTCCGAGCAGCGTGATCTCGGCGAGCGTGAGCTTGCGCATGTCGATCTCGCTCGCCCAGTCCTGCAGGCCGACGTGCATGACCACGCCGCCAGGCTTCACCGCAGCCAACGCGGCGGTGCGCGTGGACTTGGCACCGACCGCGTCGAACACCAGATCGACAGAATTGTCGGCGACGGCCGCATTTCCTGCCGCGGGATCGAACACCCGGCAACCGGCGTGCTTTTCGATCGACGCGCGCCGCAGCGAGTTCGTTTCGGCGACGCGCACATCGCGGCAGCCGTAGCTCCGGACAAGCAACGCGGCGAGCATGCCAATCGCTCCACCGCCGAGAATGAGAATGCTGCACTCCGGCAACGGTCGATGCAGCGCGCGCATCGACAGGTTCAAGGCATGCAGCGCAGTGGCCGCGGGTTCCGTGAGGGCCGCGGTGACCGGGCTCATGTCCTGTGGAATCTCGATGAGGCTGCTGACCGGGATCGACATGCGCTCGGCGAACGCGCCGGGGCGCGTCATGCCGACCATCGTGCGATTGGAGCAGAGGTTGTTGCGGCCTTGTACGCAGTATTCGCATACGCCGCAGGTGATCAACGGGTTGGCGGTGTAGCGCTTGCCGATACCTGGCCCGGCGACGACGCTACCCGCAAGCTCGTGCCCCAGGATCAGCGGCGGCACTCTGCGCGGATCGTGCCCATGATAGGCGTGCATGTCGGAACCGCAGATGCCGACCGCGTCAATGCGCAACACGACCTCGTCGGCGGCGAGCAGCGGATCGGGCTCGTCGCGGTAAGTGACCTCATTGGCGCGGGTATAGACGAGTGCTTTCATGCATTTCACTTGGCCGTAAAGCCGCCGTCGACGGCGAGGGTCTGACCTGTGACGTAGTCGGACGCGGGGCTGCACAGGAACACCGCCGTGCCCTGCAAATCCGCGAGCTCGCCGTTGCGACCGATCGCCGTGCGCTCCGCCAACTCCTTTACCCTGGCTGGGTCGTCGAACACGGGCGCGGTAAGCGCCGTCGGGAAGAAACCGGGCGCGATCGCATTGCAGTTGATGCCGAAGCGCGACCACGCCTCGGCCATGGCGCGGGTGAGCTGAACGATGCCGCCCTTGGCCGCTCCGTAGGCGGACCCGTTGGGAAAGGCGCGATACGACTGCAGCGATCCGATGTTCAGGATGCGGCCCCATTGCTTCGCCTTCATTCCAGGAACGAGGTGACGCGACAGGAAGAACGGCGCGGACAGCATCACTTCGATCTGCTCGTCCCACGCCGCGTCGGTGACGTCGGCGGCCGTCTGCCGGTGGTTCAACCCGGCCGCGTGCACGACGATGTCGATCGGGCCGAAGGGTTTCGCCGAGGCTTCCGCAAGACTTGCAAGCGATTCGCGGAGGGCGACGTCACCAATGGCAATTGCCGCCTCGCCGCCCGCCGCGACGATGGCGGCGCGCGCTTCGTCGAGCGCAGCTTCGCGCCGCGCGCAGAGCACGACCTTCGCGTGCGCCGCCGCCAGGGCCTCGGCGATCGCGCGCCCGATCCCGGAGCTCGCACCGGTGACGAGCGCGGTCTTGCCGTCGAGGCGGAAACGATCGAGCACGGTTTCCATAATCAGGCGGTGACGTTTTCGCCGAGGACGAAACTCTCGCGCGGGAAATACTTGTGCAGCCGGTCGTCGGCGGTGCGCGCATGCGCCTCCATGCCTTCCAGCCGCGAGATGCGGGCGGTGACCTGGCCGATCTGCCGGCTGGCGTCGCGCGTCATGCGCTGCCAGGTGAGCGTCTTGATGAACTTGTGCACCGACAGGCCGCCGGAATAGCGCGCCGCACCCTTGGTCGGCAGGATGTGGTTCGGCCCCGAGGTCTTGTCGCCGAACGCCACCGTCGTCTCCTCGCCCAGGAAGAGCGAGCCGTAGCACGTGAGGCGTGCGAGCCACCAGTCGAGGTCCGCGGCATGCACTTCGAGGTGCTCTGACGCATGAGCGTCGGACACCTCCACGATCTCCTCGCGCGAGTCGCACAGCACCACTTCGCCGTAATCCCGCCATGCCGCACCCGCCGCATCGCGCGCGATCGGCGGCAACTCCGCGATCAACTGCGGCACGCGTTGCATCACCGCCTCGGCGAGACGTCGTGAATCGGTAAACAGCCATGCCGGCGACTCGTGCCCGTGCTCCGCCTGCCCCACCAGATCGGCGGCGACGATCATCGCATCGGCCGAATCATCCGCGATCACCGCGACTTCCGACGGGCCCGCGAACACATCGATCCCGACCTTGCCGAACAGCAGCCGCTTCGCTTCCGCCACGTACTTGTTGCCGGGCCCGACGATGATGTCGGCAGGACGGGCGCCGAACAGCCCGTACGCCATCGTCGCGATCGCCTGCACGCCGCCGAGCGTCATGATGATGTCGGCGCCGGCGACTTTCATCGCATAGAGCACGTAGGGGTGGATGCCGCCGCCCTTGTACGGCGTCGAGCACGCGACCACCATCGGTACGCCGGCCGCCTTGGCGGTGGCGATGCCCATGTAGGCCGAGGCGATGTGCGCGTAGCGGCCGGTGGGCACGTAGCAGCCCGCCACGTTGACGGGGACCAGTCGCTGGCCCGCGATTACACCCGGATGCAACTCGACCTCGAATTCCTCGATCGAGTTGCGCTGCGCCACGGCAAAACGGCGTACTTGCTCGGTGGCGAACGCAATGTCGGCCTTCACCGACTCCGGCACGTCGCGCGCACGCCGCTCGACTTCGTCGGCGCTGACCACGATCTCGCCTGTCCACTGGTCGAGGCTCGCGGCGTATTCGCGCACCGCGGCCTCGCCGCGCCGTTCGATCTGCGCAAGCATCTCGGCAGCGACCGCGTTCGCGTTCCCCGCCTCGGTCTCGGGCGTCTTGCCGGCTTTCTTGAGGTACGTCGTCGCCATGACTTACTCCACGCGATTACTCAGGTTTCAAGGCGGGGTTCCACATCGAGGATTTCAATTGCTACGGTTGGCGAAGGCTTTCAGCTTCGGATCGTTCTCCACCATTTTCAGGTATTCGTCGGTGATGTACGACGATGACGCCGGCGCATCGGGAATCGATCCGGAGGTCTTCATGAACTCGCCGATCTTGGTGAACCAGCCATCGGCGGGCGAACCCGAAGCGCCGCGGTTGAGCGCAGCCAGTTGCTGGGCGAGATCGAGCGTCGGCCGGGTGTCGAATTCCTTGTTCATCGCCGCATCCGAGATCGTTACGCCACCCTGCTCGTAGAACTTCTGCATCATCGCGATCGCTTCCTTGCGGTTGGCGTTGGCCCACTTCTGCGCGCGCAGGTACACCGCCAGGAATTTGGCGACGTTCTGCGGCTTCTCCTTGGCGTAGTCGGCGCGCACGATCAGCGCGCCGGGAACGATTGCGCCGCCATCCTTGCCCGAGCACATAATCTTGGCGCCGGCTTTCTCTTCCAGCGTGTAGATGTTGGGCGCCCAGACGCCGACCAGGTCCGCGTTGTTGGACGACATCGCCGAGATGATCTCCGCCTGTCCCATGTTCTTCAACGTGACGTCGGCCTTCTTGAGCCCATACTTGGCGAGGCAAGACTGCACCGCGTAGTCGCCGGTCGAGTTGGCGGTGAGCAGAATCGTCTGGCCCTTCATCGATGCCGGATTCGCCATGTACTGCGCGGCCTTGTCGCCACGCACCATCAGGACGTTGCCCTGCGATTCGTCGTTGGTGATGCCGATGGTGAGTATGTTGAAGCGCACGGCGCCGAGCACCGCAGGCACCGAGCCCGTGCCACCCACGTCCCAGGACTTCGACGCCGACGCGGCGATCTGCGGCACGCCGGCGGGGAAGGTGCTGAAGGTGGGCTTCAGGCCCAGCTCGGCCCACCAGTTCTTTTCACTGGCGATGTAGAACGGAAGCGACCAGTACAGCGCCGGCTGGTAACTGATCTTGATTTCCTCGGTGGCCTGCGCGCTGGCGGTGCCGATCCCTGTTCCTACCGCAAGCGCCGCAGTCGTAGCGGCGACGGCGATCGCTCGCAAAAATAATTGCCCGGCTCTTCTCATGACCTTCTCCTCCGTGGGTTGTCGGTAACTGTCAGTGCTCATCGGGCTGCTGCTCGCGCAACAATCGCCAGATATGGGTGCGCATGTGAACGAACGACGCCTGGTCCATGACCTCCTCGATGCGCTCGAGGCGGTCCCAGTTCTCGTTGCGGCGAACGGTGCCGACATCGATGATCTCGCAAATTCGTCCCGGGCGGCGCGTCATCACGACCACGCGGTCGGCCAGGTAGACGGCCTCCTCCACCGCATGGGTGATGAATAGTACAGTGCGCGGGTTCTTGCGCGCGACGCGCACCAGCTCCTCCTGCATGACGGTGCGCGTCTGGGCGTCGAGCGCGCCGAAGGGCTCGTCCATCAGCAGCACCGCGGGGTCGAGCGCATAGGCGCGCGCGATGGCCACGCGCTGCTGCATGCCGCCCGAGAGCTGGTGCGGAAATGCGCTTTCGTAGCCCTGCAGCGACATCAGCTCGATGAAGCGCCTGACGTGCTCGCCACGTTCCGCGATCGGCAGTCCCTTGCACTTGAGCCCGAAGTCGATGTTGTCCCAGACGCTCTTCCATGGAAACAATCCGAACTGCTGGAACACGACCGCGCGCTCGGGCCCCGGCGCGGTGACGACGTTGCCACCCACCTTCACCGAGCCGGTCGTGGGAAATTCGAGCCCGGCCACCATGCGCAGGCAGGTGGTCTTGCCGCATCCCGACGGTCCGACGATCGCAACGAACTCCTTCTCGCGGATGGTGAGATCGATGCGATCGAGGGTGAGGAAGTCCTTGCCGTCGCGCACGAACACGCGGCTGACATCGTCGAACGCGATCTCGCTCACCGCCCGCGCCTGCGGTTGATGGCGGCTTCGGCGCGGCGCAGCAGCACGTCGATGATGATTCCGACGGCGCCGATGGCGATCATCCCCGCCATCACGGTCGACGTGCTGATACTGCTCTGCCCCTTGACGATGAGATAGCCGATGCCGCTCGACGCAACGATGAGCTCGGCGCCGATCAGCGACTGCCAGCCGAGGCCCGCGCTGATGCGAAGCCCCGCGACGATCGACGGCACCGCAGCCGGAAGCAGGACCTCGCCGATGATGCGCCAGCCGCTGGCGCCGAGTGTCTGCGCCGCCTCGATCAATCGCGGCTCGACGAATTTGGCGCCGCGGTAGGCGTTGATGAGCGCCGGTGGAAAGGCACCCATGAAGATGATCAGCGTCGGCCCGCCGATGCCGGTGCCGAACCACAGCGCCGCGAACGGCACCCAGGCGATTGGCGCGATGAAGCGAATGCCTTCGAACAGTGGCGAGACGATGTAGTCGAGGTTGCGGAACCAGCCCATGAGCAGGCCGAGCGGAACCCCGACCGCGGCGGCCAGCCCGAACCCGAGCAGGTAGCGCAGCACGCTCGACAACAGGTGCTCCTGCAAGGTGTAGCCGGCAAAGGGCTTCTGCGTCAGCTCAACGATGCGCTCGACGACCGTCCAGGGGGCCGGCAGGAACTGCGCAGGCGCGGCGCCGGTCACGGCAGCCAGCGACCAGACGCCGAACAGGCTCGCCAATCCCGCCGTCGACAGCAGCCAGAATTCCTTGGTGGAAAGTGTATTGCCCATGTCGCGATCAGGCCGCGCGCCAGGGCATCGAGCGCTTCTCGACGCGTCCCAGCAGCCACGTCATCGCGCCGCCGCACACTCCGACGAAAATCATGCCGACAAGAATCATCGCCGGGAAAATGTCCTGCGCTGCGGCACTGAGCACCTGTCCCAGCCCGTACAGCGCGCCGACCAGCTCGGCCGCGACGAGCGTCGTCCACGAAGCCTGCAGCGACAGCCGCAGCCCGGTGAAGATGTGCGGCAATGAGCCAGGGACGAGCACTTCGCGGATGAAGGTGAAGCGCTTCGCGCCCAGCATCGCCGACGCTTCGAGCAGATGCGGCTCCATCGACCGCACACCCGCATAGGTGTTGATCACAGACGGCACGAACGCGGCCACGAAGATGACCATGATCTTCGCCGCATTGCCGAGTCCCAGCCAGACGATCGCCAGCGGGATCCAAGCCAGCGGCGGGATGGGACGCAACAACAGGAAGACCGGGTTGATGAAAGCCTCCGCGCGCTTCGACCAGCCCATCGCCAACCCCAGCGGTACGCCGACCGCCACCGCGACGACAAAACCGAACAGCACCAGCATGCAGCTCTGCACGATGTGGCGCCAAAGCTTGGCGTCGGCGTAGCCTTGCGTCGTGATCTGCAGCCACGCCGCCCACACGTCGCCGGGCGAGGCGAAGCGAGCCGGAGAGATGACGCCGGTAAGCGTCGTGAGCGCGTACCAGAGGACGAGTGCGACCGAGAGCGTCGCGACCGCCATGCCCACGCGTCCAGTACCAAGCCCAACTCGCCCCGACATTACGCCGCCAGCGGCACGACAGCCCTTGCAATCGCTTTTCCGGCTGCGCGCTCAGCTACTTCGAGATCGTATTGTGCTTGCAGGTTTACCCAGAATTCCGGCGTAGTGCCGAACAGGCGTCCGAGACGCAGCGCCATATCGGCCGACACGGCCGCCTCCCCGCGACTTATCAAATCGATTTGCCGCTGCGAACCATTGATGTTCTTGGACACGCGATAGCGGGAAATTCCCAGCGGCTCAATAAAATCCATGAGCAATAATCCCCAGGTGGACGGGAGCAGCCGCCTGCCGCTCGAGACTCCGAGAACTCAACTTTCCGGAGGTCGTCGCGTCGAATTGCCATGGTTGCCTCGTTCCGTGATAATCCGTGATTTCGGACGTCATGGGCGCCGCCGGCTCTCCCAACGAAAACATGCGCGCCATTGCTCGTTGATGCGGATGCTCCATTGCCCTGTGCGGTCGCCCGAAAGTTTTTCCAGTCGGTTACCCGGCTGCCATGCGCAGAGTCATCGATTGCCCTTCCCTGCGTCTATCGCCTTGAGCTTGCGCCGGGCAATGTCCTCCATATGCGCGGGGTGAACCCCCGTGACCCTGCGGCCATCAAATACCGCCCGGTGGGTTTATCGGCGAATGAGCGGATCACATCGCATACTAATGTCAGAGCCATTATAACGTCAATAGTTCATTATTCGAAGCCCAAGGAGAACGAACAATGATCAGACCTTGGTTATCGACCTTCACGCCCTTGCAGCAGCGCTCCGATGGTCGTCGCGACTCTCGACCGTCGCCTATCGCCCAGGAACGCGCCAACCCGGAGACGCTGATCGCGGCGCAGCGCGACGCCATGACCCGCCTGGCGTTCATGGACGGCGTGTGGAGAGGCCCGGCATGGTCCATCCGACCCTCCGGCGAGAAACACGAGATCACGCAGACGGAACGGATCGGCCCGATGCTGGACGGGTCGGTCAAGGTCATCGAGGGCAAGGGATACGACGTCGTCGACGGCAAGGTCACCTTCAACGCTTTCGCCACCATTTCCTACGACGTGGCGACCAAGGTCTACACCATGCACTCCAATGCGTTGGGCCGTGTCGGCGATTTCGTCGTCACCCCCACAGCGGATGGCTTCACGTGGGACATTCCGGCAGGGCCGGCGACGATTCGCTATACCGCAACGGTGAAGGACGGTGCGTGGCGCGAGGTGGGCGATCGCATCGCGCCTGGCCAGGACCCGGTTCGCTTTTTCGAGATGAACCTCAAGCGCGTGGGCGCCACGGACTGGCCTGCTGCAGGTGCGATCAGCCCCAAGTGAAAGGTCATGCTCGTCGTCCGTAATCTCGGCAAGTCGTTCGCCGGCCCCCGGCCGCGCACGGTCTTTCACCGGCGTCGACCTCGACCTTGCGCCGGGTGAGTACGTCGCGGTCATGGGCGAATCGGGTATCGGCAAGTCGACGCTGCTCAACCTGGTGGCGGGGCTGGAGAACGCCGACGGCGGTTCGATCAGACTCGACGGCGTGGAACTCACCACGCTCGACGACGATGCGCTGACGATCCTTCGCCGCGCTCATCTCGGTTTCGTGTTCCAGGCATTTCACGTGCTGCCCTACCTCACGGTCGGCCAGAACGTCGCGCTGCCGCTGTCGCTTCTGGGCAACGTCGGAACGGAAGCACAGAGCCGCGTCACGGCGATGCTGGCCGCCGTGGGCTTGAGCGAGCGTGGCGACAGCATGCCGAGCGAATTATCCGGAGGTGAGCTGCAACGCGTCGCGATCGCCCGCGCGCTGGTCCATGCACCGCGCCTGGTTCTTGCCGACGAGCCCACGGGCAACCTCGACCCGGAAAGCGCGGGGCAGGTGCTCGGTCTGTTGCGCGAACAGATCAAGGCCAACAACGCCGCCGGTATTCTCGTCACGCACTCGCAGGTGGCAGCGCGCACCTGCGATCGCATCCTGCAGCTCACGGTAACGGGCTTGCGCGAAATTGCGCCACAGCCTTGAAAATGTTCCTGACTGGCAATTTCGCGATTGTCGTCCCCGCGAAAGCGGGGACCCAGTGGCGTTCGCACGGCAAGACGCTGGATTCCCGCTTTCGCGGGAATGACGGACTTTTGCGATGGCCCATGTAGAAACCCTGGATTCCCGCGTCCGCGGGAATGACGGACTTTTGCGATGGCTCGTGTAGAAACCTCTCTCTGGCACGCAGTATTCGCCGGCTCGCTGGCGCAAAACAAGGCGCGCAGCCTCCTGTCGGTCCTCGCCATCGCGCTGGGCGTCGCGCTCGGCTACGCGGTGCAGCTGATCAGCGCGGCAGCGGTCAACGAGCTTGGACAGGGCGTGCAGTTTCTCTCCGGCGCGGCGGATCTCCAGGTGCGCGGTCCGCGCAGCGGCTTTGACGAAGCCATCTACCCGCAGCTCGCACGCATGCCTGAAATCGCGATCGCGAGTCCCGTGGTGGAGGTCGATGCGAGGATCGCCGATCGCAACGACGTGCTGAAGATCATCGGCATCGACGCCTTCCGCGCAGCCGGCGTGCAACCGGGTCTCGTCGCCGCGACCGAGGACCGTCTGGATCTCCTGCGCTCCGACGCGCTTTTCCTGAGTCCCGCGGCGTCACGCTGGCTCGGTCTTGATGTCGGGGCGAGCGTGAACCTGCAGAACGCGTTGCGCGTCGTTGCGCTGCGCGTCGCGGGATTGGCGCCCGCCGGCGGGGAACAGCGTTTTGCGGTCATGGATATCGCCGGTGTGCAGACGAATTTCGATCGCGTCGGTCGCATCACCCGCGTCGACCTGCGCGTGAGGCCGGGCGTCGATGTCGACAACTTTCGCGATCACCTGCGAGACGCTGTTGCCGGCAGGGCTCGCCGTCGGGCGTCCCGAAGCCAGCGTCGCCGCCAGCGAGAGTCTGTCGCGCTCGTACCGCGTCAACATGAACGTCCTGGCGCTGGTTGCACTATTCACCGGCGGCCTGCTCGTGTTCTCGACGCAGGCGCTCGCCGTCGTGCGGCGGCGCTCGCAACTGGCGCTGCTGCGCGTGCTTGGCGTGACGCGCCGACGGTTGATATTCCTGCTGGTGGCCGAAGGCGCGGCGATTGGTGTCGCAGGCAGCGTGCTGGGGCTGATCGGCGGATTCGTGCTTGCGGAAATTGCCATCCGCACCATCGGACTCGATTTCGGTGCCGGTTATTTTCGCGGACTGACTCCGGTGCTGTCGCCCAATCTCCTCGCGCTGGGCCTGTTCTTTTGCCTCGGCGTTGCGACGGCGATGCTGGGAAGCTTCGCGCCTGCGCTGGAAGCCGCGCGGGCCGAACCGGCGCGTGCGCTCAAGGCGGGCGATCAGGAACGCGCGTTTGCCCGTCTTCGGCCGTTCTGGCCTGCGCTCCTGACCATCGTCGCGGGTGGCGTGGCCACGCTGTTGCCGCCCGTCGCCGGTTTGCCGCTGTTCGGTTACACCGCCATTGCGCTCCTTCTGATCGGTACCTTGATGCTCATTCCCAGGGTAACGTCGATGCTGCTCGCGCTCGCGCCGATACCGCAGGGCGCGCCGCAGCGGCTCGCGCTGCTGCAGTTGCGTGGCGCACCCGGACAGGCGGGAGTGAGCCTGGTCGCGATCGTCGCCAGCGTCAGCCTCATGGTTTCGATGGCGATCATGGTCGCGTCTTTCCGATCCTCGCTCGACGCCTGGCTCGAGCGCGTGCTCCCGGCCGATGTCTACGTGCGCGCGAACGCTGCCGGCGACAGCGCCTACCTCGGCACCGATGATCAGGCGCGCATTGCCGCCCTGCCCGGCATACGCCGCGCAGAGTTCGTGCGCGAGCAACAGCTGTTGCTCGATCCTTACCGGCCGCGCATCGTGCTCCTGGCCCGGGAAGGCGACGCGCCGACACTGGCACGGCAACTGGCGCTGGTCAGCGAATCGCTGATCGTCGCCGCAGGGGCGCCGCCGCCGGTATGGGTCAACGAGGCGATGGTCGATCTCTACGGTTTCAAGTTCGGCCAGGTGATCGAACTTCCGCTTGCGGGCAGATCCACCCCATTCACCGTCGCGGGGGTATGGCGCGACTACGCGCGCTCGCAAGGCGCCGTGGTCATGGAGCGCGCGCGCTACATCGCGCTCACCGGCGACCGCACCGCGACCAACGCCGCGCTTTGGCTGGCACCCGGAGTCGACGTGGGGTCGATCAGCGAGGCGATCGTTCGCGACATTCCCGGCGGCTCGCGCCTGGACATCGCGGCGCCGGGCGAAATTCGCGCGCTATCGCTCAAGGCATTCGATCGAACCTTCGCGGTCACGTATGCGCTCGAACTCGCCGCGGTCGTCATCGGTTTGTTCGGGTTGTCGTCATCGTTCGGTGCGCTGGTGCTCTCGCGCCGGCGCGAGTTCGGACTGCTGCGTCACCTCGGCATGACCCGACGGCAGATCGGGGCGATGCTCGCGGTCGAAGGCGCCCTCGTGAGCGGCATCGGCCTGGTGATCGGATTTTGTCTTGGCTGGGTGATCAGCCTGATCCTGATCCACGTCGTAAACCGGCAATCGTTCCACTGGAGCATGGAGCTATTCGCGCCATGGGCTGCATTGGCGGGAGCGGCGCTGCTGGTGCTCGCACTGTCGACGCTGACCGCGGTCGCGATGGGTCGGCAGGCAATGGGCCAACGGGCGATCCTCGCCGTCAAGGAAGACTGGTGATCGCGCCGCGCTACCCGAACTAAGGGAACCGAGGAAGCGCCGTGAGGAGGAGGCGCTTTCTGGCGAGCCCGCTGCTCCTTGTCGCGACGGGCGTCGCGGTGGCGGAGGACTCAGTGCAGGACTACGCGCGCGTGATCCCCGGCTATCGCCTGCAATTTCCACGCGACCTCGGTGCTCACCCTGCGTTTCGCAGCGAGTGGTGGTACATCACGGGATGGGTGCGCGATGCGCGCCGGCAACGATCTCGGCATCCAGGTGACGTTTTTCCGCAATCGTCCACGCATCGCCGAGGCAAATGCGAGCCGATTTGCGCCGAACCAACTGCTGTTCGCGCACGCCGCCGTCGCCGATCCACGCAATGGAAAACTTCGCCATGACCAGCGCGCCGCCCGCGCGGGTTTTGGCCTCGCCGAAGCCGCCGAGGAAACCACCGACGTTCGAATCGACGATTGGTCACTGCGGATAGATGACGGCAAATACATCGCGCGGATCGTGGCGCAGGATTTTCGGTTCGACCTGGTTTTCACGCCGACGCAACCCATCCTGCTGGAAGGCGACCAGGGCTTCTCGCGCAAGGGTCATGACGTCGCCAACGCGAGCTATTACTACAGCCAGCCGCAACTCGCCGTCACTGGGAGCATCGACACCGGTGGCCACACCGCAAACGTCACCGGCATGGCCTGGCTGGATCACGAATGGTCGAGCGAAGCGATGGCCGCTGGGGCGAGTGGCTGGGACTGGATCGGCATCAATCTGCATGACGGCGGTGCGCTCATGGCCTTTCGCATGCGCGATCGCGTCGGCAACGTCATCTGGGCGGACGGGACGCTGCGAGCGGCGGACGGAGCGTCAGTTCATTTCGGGCCAAACGAAATCGCATTCACTGCGCAGCGGCGCTGGCGCTCACCGCGCACCGGCGTCGAGTATCCTGTCTCGATGCGAGTGACGGTTGGCAACGTCGATTACACGCTCGAGCCGTTGCTGGACGATCAGGAACTCGATTCTCGTGCGAACACCGGCACGATCTATTGGGAGGGCGCGGTGCGGATGCTAAGGGAGGGGCGCGAAGTCGGGCGTGGTTACCTCGAACTGACGGGCTACTGGAAGACGCTCAAGCTATGACGCCTCGCATGACACCACGTGGCGATATCGTCCAATACAGCCGACGCCGGCTCCATTCTTGTCGGACAAATTCCTACAGCAAATAGGAATAGACCCAATCGCCTTCGCGTGAACCCTCGCCGGATACCCTTGTCCGACTTTTTGAGGGCACGCGAGACCGCAGACCCGGCGGTACGCGGTTTCTCAAAAGGAGACTGGACGATGAAGATCAGTAAATGTATGACCCGCGACGTGCAACTGACGAGCCCCTGGGAGTCGATACGCGACGCGGCGAAAAGGATGGCTGCGATCGATGCAGGCTCGCTGCCGGTTGGGCAGGACAATCGACTGGTCGGCATGATCACCGACCGCGACATTGCCATTCGCGCAGTGGCGGAAGGCAAGGGCCCTGACACGCCGGTGAGCGAGGTGATGAGCAAGGAGGTGCTCTATTGCTTCGACGACCAGGAGCTCGAGGAGGTCTCGCGCAACATGGCCGACGTCAAGGTACGCCGGCTGCCGGTGCTCAATCGCGACAAGCGCCTCGTGGGCATCGTGTCGCTTGGCGACCTGTCGCAGAAGGAGCAGCCCGAGGCGACCGCCAAGGCGGTGACGAATATCTCCAAGCCCGGCGGGAAGCATTCGCAAGCGGTGCAATAGCTCGCCTGCTTTATCCCCGCGTGCGGCAGCAGCCGCGCGCGTGGCCGCCGGCCGAAGCCGTACCAATTCCGTTCTTTATCTGCTTCAACTCCGGCGCGAATAGTCACATTGCAAAGCCGCAGCGCTTAGGAGTAGGCTGATCCGCAGCTCGAGTCGAGACCGACGCCTTTTCCTCTAACCAAGGGATAGAGGAGTTATCTCTCGGTGGTTCGGTCCACGTCTTGTGTCGGTAACTCAAGGGTTATTTAAGACGTCGCGCAAACGATCATCGGTCAACGGACTTGGCAAGCGACATCGGGCTTCCCTTTCAGTGCACCTGCTGCGGTCGAGGTGCAGGAAAATTGGAGTAAGCAAAATGCCCACCTACCTAAACCAGGGTTTCGGATGGACCATCGCCCCGGGAGCCAGTCTTCGTTACTGGTATTCCTGGGAAAATATTCCCGGTACAGGGCCCAACCATGGGCCGGTGATTTTCTGCGCTAACCCGAAGCCTCGCCAGGGTGCAGAGGTCAAGCTGGTCACATTCGATAACACCAAGTGTCGGCGCGCCAACGGGCCGGTTTTTTATGAATTCTCCGTTCGCAGCGAGAGTGCCAGCGACGCGATCTTCGACCTCGAGATTGTTTGGGGTACACACAACGATTCGCCGGGGTCACCTTCGGTCCCATGGTGATCTTGATCGCCCAACCGGATTAGAGTGGGATGTGAATAGAGGAGTAAACCATGAAGATCACGATCATTTGCGGTCCGGACGGAAAGGTTCTCGGCACGGCTCGACAGTACGCGGCGACGCAGGGAGATCCCGTCGCTCACTTGATTGCGGGGCCGGGGCAGACGGCGAACGAGATAGAGCTTCCGAAGAATTTGGAATCTATCGAAGCTGCTGACACGCTTCATGCGGCACTGGAAAAGCACTTGAAGAATATTCGCCCGAAAAGCTGAGTGACGATCAAAGCGCTCTAGTCACCGGCCGAGAGTTTTGCGGATGAACTCGCTTCCGCGCTTCAATTTGATGCGTTTATTCACGCGTGCGGTGACAGCAACGCGTCAGTCCACGCTGTCGTAAGCACGCAGCCGCTCACATTGGGCGTGGGACGCCCAGCGTCGCTGGCTGCACTGCGTTTGCATGCAGCGGTACAGAGAGAATTCCGTGCGCGCTCCGCACGCGGCGCGCGGGCTGACCGGCTCGCGCGGCGCATCCTGCTGCGCCAGCCGTGCGGGAGGCGCGCTGGGGGCGGACGGCTGTGCGACTGCAGGCGGTTCAGCCTGGGCGACGGTATCCGCGATCGCCGGCGTCGCGGGGTTGGTCCCGGCCGGAGTTGCTGGCGCGGTAGCGGTCGCCGGAGGTGCCGGCGTGGCAGCGCTCGTCGGTGAGTCGGCGGCGGCGGGCTCTGGCAGAGGCGACTTCGCGGTCCCGGTGTCCGCCGCAATCGGCGGTGTCGCCGGCGCCACAGGGTCGGCCACGGCCGCGCTACCCCCAGCGCCGCTTCCACGGCTGATGCCAAGGGCATCGAGCACGCGCGCAATCTGGCGTTCCTGGCGAAACTCATAAACGCCTGCAAGCAGCAGTAGCAGCACCACGGCGGCGCTCGACATCGCCGCGCGTCGCGACATTGCCGCTTGGCGTGTGAAAGCCGTCCGCGCTGACGAATCATCGTCGATGCGAGTGACGCTAGCACTTGCCAAGAGTTCGGGTTCGGGTGCCGGTGTGGGTGCGGGTTCGGGTGCCGGTGTGGGTGCGGGGTCTGGATCGCGCGCGACCGCCATTACTGCATCAAGTTCTTGTGTCACAGGACCCGGCGGCGCCGGCGGCAATGGTACGGCGTCGTTCGAAACAGGCGCAGCAATCAATGGCGAGCTGACGACGTCACCTGCGACCGGAGGTGCGTTACCCAAGCGCGCGCGCATCTGCGCAACGCTTTGCGGCCGCTCGGCAGGGTAGATCGACGAGGCGCTTTCGAGCGTGTCCACCAGGGACGAGGTGTAGCGCAGCTGCGGCCAGGTCAGACACAGCCGTTGTACCGTCTCGGCGAATGGTTCGCGGTGTGCGGTGTCGCCAGGGACGAAGGCTGGCTCGGGCAACTGCCCGCTGATCCAGTAGCGGGCGACACCAGCCAACGCGTAAAGGTCGACCGAGGGGGGCAGCGGAGTGTCCATCGATTCGACAATCTGTTCGACCGGCGCGAAGGACGGTTCCGGGCTGCTGATCAGCGCGTCGATTCGGTCGCCGGCGATCGCACGGCCCGCTGCACCGGGACTCAGCAGCAGGGGCCGGTTGCCGGATAGCAGCAAGATATTGGACGGCGTGACCTTTCCGTGAGATCTACCTGTCCGATGAAACACTTCCAGCGCGCCTAGCAGCGCGTCAAGCAACGCGCGCACTGCCTGCTCGTCGGGCGGTTGAAGCATGCGCTGACGCACCTCGAGCAGGCGCCTGGTCGGGTAGCGCGGCATGACGCGGTAGGCAGTTGCGTTAGCTTCGAATAGACGCACGATGCGCACCAGCGAGGGGTCATCGCACTGGGCGAGCGTGCGAGTTTCACCGATGAAAGCCTTCAGTCCTCTCGCAAAGGCATCGACCTGCGCGGGAGTCCTCGGCACGACCTGCGCCACGTCATCGCGCTGCGCGATCGATGCCGGCATGTACTCCGCGATTGCCACCGGTACCTCGAGCGCACGGTCGGTGGCCGCGTAGACGATCGATCGCACTGCCCTCCCCGATGATGTCCCCAAGCTCGAAGTCATTCAGGCGGGTCCCCGAGGGCAAGGCGCGGGCAGCAGAGACGGTGGGGCTGTCAGGCAGCTCCTCGCTCAATGCAGCGGACTTTGGCTTTGAAGGCTTCATGCGAATCGACTCGGCACAAGAGTTGGATTCAGCCTGGCCCAGCTTGGTTCATTCAAACGCACGTATATGACGAGCTTGATTCTGGGCCGTATGTCTCCCTCAGAAATCGACCGAATGGACGATTGACGCTAGTTGAGCCAATCAGGTCCCGTACTCCTAGTTGCGCGTCGCCCGCATCAACCTTATGGTGGGGTGGTGTCGCGCGTCGGCAACGCTTTCAGGAGCGGGCCAATGATGTCCATCGGCAGCGGAAACACGATGGTAGTGTTCTTGTCCGCACCAATGACTGTCAGTGTTTCCAGATAGCGCAACTGGATCGCCTGTGGCTCCTGCGCGAGCACCTTCGCGGCCTGGTATAACTTTTCCGAGGCCTGCAGCTCTCCCTCGGCGTGGATGACCTTGGCGCGCCGCTCACGCTCTGCTTCCGCTTGTCGCGCAATCGCCCGGATCATGGATTCCGTCAGGTCGACCTGCTTCATCTCGACGTTGGAAACCTTGATTCCCCACGAGTTGGTTTGGGCATCCAGCGCTTGCTGGATGTCGAGGTTCAGCTTCTCGCGACCCGCCAGCATGTCGTCGAGTTCGTGTTTACCCAATACCGATCGCAGAGTCGTCTGCGCTAATTGGCTCGTCGCATTGAGATAATTTTCGACCTGGATGATCGCCTTTTGTGGATCGATGACCCGAAGATAAACGACGGCACTGACCTTCACGGACACGTTGTCGCGCGAAATTACATCCTGGGTCGGCACCTCGAATACCACGGTACGCAAATCCACCTTCACCATCTGCTGGATCGCGGGCACGAGGATGACCAGGCCCGGACCCTTCACTCGCCAGAATCGCCCGAGCTGGAACACGACGCCACGTTGATATTCACGCAGGATGCGTATCGACGATGCGCACAGCACCGCCAGCAGGATCAGCACAATCAAAGGGGAAGCCCATACCATTTCATTCTCCTTCCGCAGCGGTCACACGCGGCACCACGCCGTCGACAGCAACGACGCGAATCCGTTGCCCGCGCGCCAGGTGACCCGCGGTCCGAACCTTCCACGTCTCGCCACGAATGTTCGCCCAGCCGGTTTCTCCGGAGTCTTCCAGCATCTCACCGGCGGCGCCAACCATGGTCGCCAGGCCGCTCACGATCGGCGCCCGGCGCGCCTGCAGCGCCATGCGCGCCACGAAGAACAGGAACGCTGCGGTCACAGGAGCAAGGAATACGACCAGCGGCCACGGAATGCCGAAGCCGCCGGCGCTGGTGTCGATCAACATCAGCGCACCCGCCACGAAAGCGATGACTCCACCGACGCCGAGAGAGCCGTAAGCCGGCACAAACACCTCGGCAACAATGAACGCGATACCGACGAAGATCAGTGCGAGGCCCGCGTAATTGACCGGGAGCAGGTGAAATGCGTAGGCCGCCAGCAGCAAGCATACCGCGCCGGCAACGCCGGGAAAGACCAAGCCGGGATTGTTGAACTCAAAGAACAGCCCGTACATGCCAACCAGCATCAGGATCAACGCGATACTTGGATTGGTGAGCACCGACAGTATGCGGTCGTGCCAGTCGGGCGTCGACGCGACGAGGGGCGCACCCGCCGTGTGCAGCACGCGCTCCGTGCCAGCCACTTCGACTTTGCGGCCCTCGAGTTGCTGAAGCAGCCCTGGCACGTCGACCGCGATCAACTCCACAACTTTCTGCTCGCGTGCTTCCGTCGCAGACAAGCTCGCCGCATCGAGAACTGCCTTTTCGCCCCACTCCGCATTGCGCCCACGCAATTGCGCGAGGCTGCGAATGTATGCCGCCGCGTCGGAGAAGGCCTTGCGTTCGTGGACGTCCTTAGGCGCCGATTCCTTCGATTTGTCGACCGCGCCAGGCGCTTCGGGCGCTGGTGACCCTACGCCAATCTGAACCGGCGACGCGGCGCCAAGATTGGTTCCCGGGGCCATGGCGGCGACGTGGCTGGCGTAGAGGATGAACGTGCCCGCGCTTGCCGCCCGCGCACCTGAAGGCGCCACGAATGCCGCGACCGGCACGGGCGACGCGAGGATATCCTGCACGATCAATCGCATCGATGTGTCGAGTCCGCCTGGCGTGTCGATCGTCAATACGATGAGCTGCGCGCCTTCCTTACTCGCAGCCGCCAGCCCGCGGTGCAGGTAGTCCGCGGTGGCCGGGCCAATGGCGCCATCGATGGACAGCGTAACGACCGGCGCCGGTGCTGCGGCGCACACTGCGGTGGCAGCTGAAAGCACCACCCATCCGAAGAACCGCGAAATAATCATCGATAAGGGACCGTAGCTGCACCGGGACGGCCACACACACGTGAGCGTCTCGTGCGGACAACCATTATCCTCCTGGTTTGGACGCCCCGCTGTGACGCGCTGTCGCGGCCAGTGTGCCTTAAGCGGAAGCGCGTGCCCACCTGCGGCCACGCCGATTGTGGATTCGCTACTCCGCGCCTATAGTTCGCCGACATCCAGCGTCGGCCCCAGGGTGCGTGCGCGTCAAAGGAGGTCTGCTTCATGCGCGAAAACCACACGACGACGTCTCGTCGTCAGCAACCCGCGTTGTTCCTTGCGGCCGGTCTCTCACTGCTGGTCGGAGCAGCAGACGCGGCCGCTGATGGCACCGGCTGGTTCACGCAGGCGCAAATGGATCGCGGCCGCTGGGAGTACGCGGCGAAGTGCTCGTCCTGTCATGGTGCGCAATTGCAGGGTACGGGAGCGCCACCATTGAAGGGCCCCGAGTTCAGCGCGCAATGGAACAACAAAAGCCTGAAGGCCTTGTACTCATTTGTGCACAGCCAGATGCCGATGGGCTATCCGAATTCGCTTAAGAGTCAGGAATACGCCGACCTCGTCGCCTATGTGCTCGCGAACAACGGACTGCCGGCCGGCATACAGGAGTTCACACCGCAATCGCCGATGGATCGCACCCTGGTGCTTGGCGGTGCCGGATCGTCGGGCCCCTCTGTGGCAGCGGCGGCAAGCAGGGCGACGCAACTGAACCAGCCCCTGACGCCCGTCAAACAACCCAGCACTTCGAAACCGACCCAAGAGGAGCTGGACCGCGCCGATACCGACACGAGCAACTGGCTGCTCTACAACAAAGGCTATCAGGCGCATCGGTACTCTTCATTGGCGCAGATCGATCGGAGCAACGCGACTGCGCTGCGTCCGTTGTGCCTGTTCCAGCTCGGCGAGGTCGCGACATTCACCACCGGCCCGGTCGTATACGACGGGATCCTGTATGCAACTACGCATTTCGGCACGTACGCGATCGACTCGGCAAACTGCAAGAAGATCTGGTCGCATCAGCACGTGGCGACCGGGCCTGAAACGAACGCCACGAACAAAGGCGTCGCCATCGCCGGCGGACGAGTGATCCGCGGCACTCAGGACGGTCACCTGTATGCGCTGGACGCGAAGACCGGCGAAATTCTCTGGGATCGCATGGTCGCAAACGCCATGGTGGGCGAAGGAGTTGGCGCCGCGCCACTGATCTGGAAGGACCTCGTGTTCGTCGGCAAAAGCGGTGGAGACTGGGGCATACGCGGCAAGATGATGGCCTTCCGAGTTGCGGACGGCGCACCCGTATGGTCGTTCGATCTGATTCCAACTGGCGACCAGACCGGCGCAGGGACCTGGGAGAATCCCGAAAGCGCGCAACACGGTGGCGGCCCGAGCTGGTCGCACTATGCGCTCGACGTCCGCACGCAGACCTTGTTCGTGCCGGTCGGCAATGTCGCCCCGGACTTCCACCCTGAGATGCGGCCGGGCGCGAATCTGTTCACGTCCTCGCTGGTCGCGCTCGACGCGAACACAGGCAAGCTCAAGTGGTTCTACCAGCTCGTGAAGAACGACAATCACGATCGCGACACTTTGGCAGTAGCCTTGTACGACGCTGCGGACAAACGGCTCGTCACCGTTGCCGGCAAGGATGGCGTTCTGCATGGGCTCGATGCCGAGAGCGGCAAGCATCTGTTCCAGGTGCCGGTGACCACTATGGTCAATGTGGATGCTCCGCTCACACCAGAGGGCACGCGCGTATGCCCAGGAGTCAATGGCGGGGTGGAATGGAACGGGCCCGCGCATAGTCCGAGAACCGGTCTGCTCTATGTGCCTTCGGTAGATTGGTGCACGACCTTCAAGCTGGGGCCGAAACCGAAATGGGAGCCCGGGCTCCCCTATACGGGCATCACCAACGGCTGGGGCACGTTCGACCCCAAGAGCGAATGGAGCGGATGGCTCAATGCTGTTGACGCGACGACCGGGGAGATGAAATGGCGCTGGAAGGCTCCCACGCCCATGATTGCGGGCGTCACCGCGACCGCGGGCGATGTCGTTTTCACGGGCGACCTCGATGGAAATTTCCTGGTGTTCGATGCGCGCAATGGCAGCAAGCTCTACAGTTTCAATACCGGAGGTCCCATCGCAGGCGGCGTAATAACCTGGGAGCAAGGCGGCAAGCAGCGAGTGGCGGTCACCCCGGGGAATGCGGGGCAGGGATGGAATCTTTCCGGCAGTCCGACGATCATCATCTTCGGTCTGTGAATTTCTCTCGGTGACGCGTTGTCCTCGGGGTTGGAGGTAGATGTGGTCATCGAAGTCCCGCGCGGCAGCTTCATCAAACGCGGGTCGACGGGCCACGTGGACTTCATTTCTCCCCTGCCATGCCCGTTCAACTATGGCTCAGTGCCCGCCTATATAGGACTTGAAGGCGATCTGCTCGACGCGCTGGTGCTTGGGCCGCGCCTTCCACTTGGTGCTCACATACGGACCAAGGCGTGGGGAGCCGTGATCTTGACGGACCGTGGCATGACGGACGACAAACTAATCTGCAGCAGTCACCGTATTACTGCGTCAGAGCGGCGAATGGTCCTTAGATTCTTTAGCTTCTATGCAAAGTGCAAGGGGTTGCTGAATGCTTGGCGACGCCGCCCTGGCCGTAACGCTTGCGACGGATGGTGCGATGTGACACATGCGCTTGCGCGTGCCCGACCGCGAGACGATTCGTGGCGCGAATCGCCAGTCGACTTCTGACCAGGCTGTGGCATCGATCAAATGACTGGTCCGCTCGATTCAATTGGAAGTCGCAAAAAAAGGGAAAACGTCGCGTTTTTGACCCCCAAAAATCGGACGAACAAACAGTGTGGATTGGGCCACGATTGGGCCACAATCCGCGCACTGGAATTGTGTTTTCCCGGTGAAAACGGTGGCGAGGGCGGGATTCGAACCCGCGTTAGGAATTAACCTAAACACGCTTTCCAGGCGTGCGACTTAAACCGCTCATCCACCTCTCCGTTCCTGCATCAGCTTCGCCCGGCGCGCATTGCACGCGCCGGTCCTCCCGCGAAGTCGTGATTTTACCCGACGTTGGCGCTCAGCGCCTCCGGGCGACAGGCGCGCGCTACGACCCGCGTTTCCACCCCGAAAACATCGCAGCAACCAGATTCTCCCGCCAGTGCCAACCCATCACAGCCACACCCGCGACATGGAGCCCCACGGCAACCAGGATCGCATCGGCGAGCCATGCGTGCACCTTTCGAACCGTCTCGTCACCCCAAAATGCATCCAGGTGGCTCATCCAGCCGGTCAGGCCGAGCAGCAGCACCAGTGACCACAGCAGCCAAACCATCCACAGGCCGAGCGGATCATGGCCAAGCGTTCGCGGCGCACGACTGCGGAGGTAGCTGAAGGTGGCAGTGGGCGAAGGCTTCAGTGCCTCAAACCCGCCGTAACCAGGCTTGAGCGCAGACCAGGCGAGTCGCAGCACCACGACGACAACAGCAGCGTACCCGACCATGCGGTGCGTCCAGCCGCCATCGTCCTGGACCAGGTCGAAGATCACGAGCCCCGCGAGCAGCCAGTGCAACAGGCGAACGGCGACGTCCCAGACGAGTACGCGGCCGTCGCCGGCGGCCCCCTTGTCGTGGGAGCCTGGCACGACTTACTTCTCGATCTCTGACTTCACGGGCTCGAGGGTCTTGGCGTCGTAGTAGATCTCGACCTTCTTGCCTTCCTTGTTCTTGCCGTAGATCTCGTAGCAGTTGCCGTCGACCTTGAACACGTTGATCGTGTAGCCCTGCGCTTCGATCTTGGCCTTGGCATCGGCTTCGTTCATCCACTCGGCCTTGGGATAGGCCTTGCAGTCGGCTTTGGCCGCGACGGTGGTCGAGAACGTGGCTGCAACGCCGAGTACGGCGACGAAAAGAATAGGCTTCATGGCGATTCGTGTTCGGAGTGAAAAGAAGCGAATTTTAGCAGGCCGCGCGCAGCGGCCTGCCCGGCACCACCGCTGCGTTACGCGGTCTTCTTCCGCCAGCGCCGCTTTTTCGGCGGCTGCTCCGCATCGCCAGGAAACGTCTCCCCCGGCTCCCTGCTCCACTCGGCCAGCAGCGCATACCCGACCGCGAGCAGCGTCGGCCCCAGGAACACGCCGATGAACCCGAACGCGATGGCGCCGCCCAGCACGCCCAGCAGCACCAGCACGAACGGCATGTTGCTGCCGCGGCTGATGATCAGCGGCTTGAGGAAGTTGTCGACGCTGCTCACCACCGCCACACCCCAGACGACCATGAAGATCGCCCAGCCGGTCTGGCCGTGAAAGAACAGCCACGCCGCGGCGGGAATCCACACCAGCGGCGGACCGATCGGGATCGGCGAGAAAAAGAACGTGATCAGTCCCAGCAGCGCCGCTGCCGGCACGCCCGCAATTGCGAGGCCTATTCCCGCCAGCACACCTTGCACCAGCGCCGTTCCCAGGATGCCGTAGACCACGCCGCGCGTCGTGTTCACCGCCAATCCTGCGAGATGGCGGCCGCGATCGCCAAAAATGCGCCCGATCGTACCGAGCATGCGCCGCGCCATCACCTCGCCGTCGCGATAAAGGAAGAACGCGATGAACACCGAGAACGCCAGCTCGACCAGTCCGCGCGCGAGCGCCGCGCCGCCGCCGAGCGCCATGTTGCGGATCGGCACGAGATTCGCCTTCAACTCCGCAAGCAGCTGCGAGCGATCGGTGACCAGGTTATTCCAGTACGACGCGACCCGCGGCCCAACCATGGGAAGGTTCGACACCCACTCCGGCGCCAGCGGCGGCCCTTCCGTGAGGGATCGTTTCCCCGCATCGAAAAGCTGTCCCGCGTCGTCGGCGAGCGAGAATCCCACCACCACGAACGGACCGATCACCACCGCGGCGATGCCCAGGGTCATGATCAGCGACGCCAGCGTCGCGCTGCCTTTGACCACCCGGCGCGCGCGCAGGAATACCGGCCAGGTTGTGCACACCAGGATGAAGCCCCACAGCATCGCCGTGAGAAACGGAGCGAGGACGAAAAAGCAGCCGATGACGATGACCGCGAGCACCGCGATCGCCACCCAGCGATCGGCCGGCGTTGCCGCCCGGACGACGGGGGTCACGTGTGGCGAGGACGAATCCTGCGGCGCGGCGTCTGATGACTTCGAGGTGGACACGGTGGCTCTGGACCTCCGCTACATTGACTTCGGGCAGGCAACCCTGTGATCCCTCGACTACCCGTCGGCACGGGAGTCCTTGGGACCATGGCCGATGGCGCGCAGTCTAGCACGCCAATGAAAACGCCCCGTGCGGGGCGTCATTCGAACCTTCGAAGCGATGCGACGTCATGCATCGCACGCGTTCACATCCCCATCTGGTTCAGTTCGCTGATCTCGATGCTCGCCTGCGGGATCTGCAGGTGCGGGTGGCCCTCGAACGCCTTGGCAGCCTCCTGATGCGATTCGGCGTCGACGATGCCGTAGATCATGAGTTCATTCCTGGAGTCGGAAACGCCGCTTGCGTTCACGCGCTTGGTCTTGCCGACCGCGGCGCCGTAATCGGAAAACATCTTGGCGTGGTCGCTCATCCACTGCTTCCACTCCTTCTGCATCTTTTCTTCGGCGTCCTTGCGTATTGCCGGGTCGGTCTTCTTCCAATCGTCGATGACCGACGCGGGGGCCAGGTACTGGACTAGGAATTTCTTCATGGCTTGACTCCTTGTTGGCCATCGCGAACGCGCATTGTGGCAATCGCGCGGTGTACTCTGATTATCGGGCATTGGGAAACACGTTCGGCAGGTTGCCGCACCTTACACCCACCTTCGCCACTTGAACCACAGGATGGGCAGGATAGCGCTCAACAAGATCAATACGAGGGCATAGGGGTATCCCCACGCCCAGCTCAGTTCCGGCATGTTCCTGAAATTCATTCCGTAAATGCTCGCCACGAGCGTGGGCGGAATGCCCACGATGGAAATTACCGTCAACACCTGGAAAATATCATTCTGCTTGGTGTTAATGAAGCCCAGCACGGCGTCCAACAGGAACTGCACCTTGTCGGAAAGATGGGTCTCGTACTCTGTCAGTGACGACAAGTCACTTTGAGCCGTTTTCAAGCGGACGCGTATGTTGGCAGGTATCCATTCCTGCTCGGAAGCGGCGACAAACGGGATGATGCGTTGCAAGCCCAGTACGCTACCGCGGATTCGCGAAAGGCGCTCTCCCGCGTTGCCTACCTCGATCAAGACACGACGCAGTTCATCGTTGGATTGGGTGACGTGACTCTGTTTCCCAAGCTTGGAGAAGACGTCCCGCGACACGCCATCCAGTTCCGCGGCGATCTGCTCGATCGTGTCGGCGCTCAGCTCCAACATTCCGTCGACGAGCGCCGCAAATGTGTCGACGCTTGAGGAACTCCCGCCGTTCTTGAGGCGCTCCTCAGCAACGGTTTCGAACGCGTGCAACTTTGCGTAGCGAATGGTTACAAGCAGCTTCTTCGACAACACAAACCCCAGCGGCGATTGCGCTTGGTCCAGCCCGTCCAGATGCGCGACGGCGGGCATGCTCAGGAAGAGAACCCCGTCCCTCTCGGAGAGGCGGCTCGACATTTCGACCTGGCTTAATTCCTCGCGCGAGGGCAGCTTGAGACCATGGCCACTTTCAACGCTTGCCCTCTCTTCGCTGGTTGGGTGCAGCAGGTCGATCCACGACACCGTGGGTGCTGTGTTGGCGGCATCCACGTGGTCGGAAGTGGTATAGGCGGTCAGCATTGTTGTCGATCTGCTCCGTGTAATTGCGCACCTGAATTTTCGGATTGTGCGCCTTGAAGGCGATAGGCGGCGGTTATCCGGATATGCCTATGGCGGAGTGGCTGGCGTTTGCGTCGCATCCGGACGGCTCCAGCGCTGTTGCGCTGGCACCGCGCCGGCCTCGATGAACAGCCGCTTGATCATCGGGTAGCGATTTCGCACCTGCCGCTCGACGGCTGCGATCGCTGCAGCAGCGTCAACGGCCGCCGTGCCGTCATCGAAATCCAGGTCCATGGTGACCAGCACGTCGTCCGGACCGATGTACATCGACAGAATGCGACCCACATCGCGCACCTTGGGCTGCCCAAGCGCCATGCTCCGAATCGCGCGCGCAGTCTCGGGGCGAATGCCCTCCCCGATCAACAGGCCGCGAGATTCCCGGATGAGCGCTACCGCGACGCCTGCGAGCAACAATCCGATGACGAGCGAAGCAGCGCCATCGAATTCAGGCACGCCGAAGTGATGGCTCAACGCGATACCGGTGGCGGCAACCACAAGTCCGATCAGGGCCGCTGAGTCTTCCGCCAGCACGGTGTAGATCGTCGGGTCCTTGCTGCGGTGAAGCGCCTCCCAGAACGGGGTATCGCCGGCCTGCTTGAGAAACTGCCGCAGCGCGACGACGAAGCTCGAGCCTTCGAAGACGAAGGCAACGCCGAGCACAACGTAGTTCCAGTGGGCGTCGCGCATCGGCTCGGGATGCAGGATGTGTTGCACGCCTTCGTAGAACGACACTCCCCCGCCCAGACCGAAGATGAGCACCGCGACGATCAAGCTCCAGAAGTAGAGCTCCTTGCCGTGTCCGAAGGGGTGCTCAGGTGTCGCCGGACGCTGGCTGAGCCTGAGGCCGACGAGCAGGAGGATGCCGTTGAAGGTGTCGACCGCCGAGTGGACGCCTTCGGACAACATCGCGGAACTGCCCGTGATGCCGGCAACCACGAACTTGGTGGCGGCGATGGCCACGTTGGCCGCGATCGCGCCGTAGATCGCAATTTTGGACTTCGGCATGGCTGCGGCCGGGACATTGGCCCGGGAAAACCGGCTGTGGGCGACCAGTTTACTTGCCCTTGTCGCCACCTTGCTGCTCAGGCTTCTCCTGGTTCTGCTTGTCCGGGCCCTGCTTTAGTACGCGCTGATCATGCGGGGCGGCCGGTTGCTTCTGCGGCTGCTCGGCCTGCTGCCTCGCGTCGTGCGGCTGTTGCTGCTGTTGCTGATGGGGCTGCTGCGGTTTCTGCTGACTTGCGTCCTGCTGCTGTGGCTGCTGCTGCACTCTTTGCTGGCTCGAGCCTTGCCGCTGCTGTTGTTGCTGCTGTTGCTGTTGCGCTCTTTGCTGGCCTTCGCCTTGTTGCTGCTGGATCCTGGTTACCGGGGCTTGCTGTCTTGCGTTCGGAGCAACCGCGGGTGCGCTTTGCACTCGCTGCGTTTGGTAGTGCTGCTGCACCACCGCTTCGCGCGGCTGGTAACGATAGTTCTGGCTTTGCAGTGCCTGCTGCTGCTCAACACGCGGATAGTTGTTGCCCGAGTACTGACGCTGGTAGGTCGGCAGTGGCGCGGGGGCGGGTACCGAGCGGCGGTCCCAGCTGTCCCAACCTTGCCGGCTCTGTGCCCAGGTGTTGCCCCAATGCTCGCCCCAGCGTGGAGGGGCACTGGAAGTCCATCCGTGAAAATACACGGGAGGGCGACGGTAATAGCGGACGGGGACGCGCAGGATGTAATACGGAACCGCCTGCGGGGAAACGAACGACCACGGCCCGTTGTACCAGGAACTCGCGTACCAGTTGTCCTGCTGGTAGACCCAGTACATCCCGTCGTAGAAGAAATAGTTCGCGTTGGCTTGCGGCGCGTAGTAGACGGGGTAGTTGGGCACCTGAACGAATTGCGGATACACCGGCATGTTGATGCCGATACTGATACCGGGCGCCTCGATGGCGAATCCGACCTGGGCGGCGGCGGGTGCGATCGCGCCGACGAACATCCACAACACTACGAGTGATTTATGCATGTTCCGATCATGCCCACAATCGGAACGGGCGTATGTGCGTTAGCGCACGCTTTCCTTCCTTCACGCATGTCGCCGACGCACAATCGACGTCGGCAGGAGAAAGTAGGAGAGTGCCGGAATCAATACCAGCGCGCCAAGCATGTTCCAGATGAACATGAAGGTGAGCAGGATGCCCATGTCGGCCTGGAACTTGATCGGCGAGAACGCCCAGGTGATGACTCCCGCCGCGAGCGTCACACCTACGAGCGCGACCACCTTGCCGGTGAACTGCACGGCGTTCCTGTACGCCTCGGTCAACGAAAGCCCCGCGCGCTGCTGCGCCAGCTGGACCGACAGCAGGTACAGCGCGTAGTCGACCCCGATCCCGACGCCGAGCGCGATCACCGGCAGCGTCGCGACCTTCACCCCGATACCCAAGGCAACCATCAGCGCCTCGCACAGGATCGACGTGAGCGCGAGCGGCAGCACCGCCACCACCACCGCCCGCCAGCTGCGGAATGTGATGAAACACAGGACGATCACCGCCGCGTAGACGTAGAGCAGCATCGTTCGATTGGCTTGCTCGACCACGATGTTGGTGGCAGCTTCGATGCCGGCGCTTCCGGCGGCGAGCAGGAACTGCCGATCCTTGTCGTTGTGCGTGTCGGCAAATTCGGCCGCCACGCGTACGACGCGATCAAGCGTCTCCGCCTTGTGGTCGGCGAGATACGCGATCACCGGCATCACCGAGCACTCGGTATTGAACAGGTCCGGATTGTTGACCGACGCCTGCTGTGCCGCGTAATTGAGCACGTCCTGATTGCGGTTGATCGTCAGCCACTTCGGATTGCCCTCGAACGAGCCGGCCGTGATCTGCCGGGCGGCATCGGCCAGCGAGACCGTCGTCTGCACGCCGGGTACCTGGCGCAGCGCCCATGCCAGGCGGTCGGCGTCGACGAGCGTCTCGTACTTGAGGCATCCTTCCTTGGCCGTCTTCACGATCAGCGCAAACTGGTCCGAGGACAGCGCGTAGTGCGCGGTGATGTAGGCGTTGTCCTGGTTGTAGCGCGAATTCGGTCGCAGTTCCGGCGCGCCGGGATCGAGGTCGCCGATCTTGAGCCGCTGCGAGACGGCCAATCCCCCCACCGCCAGCAGCAGCGATACCGCGATCGCGCCGATCGCCCAATTGCGCGTGGTGAAGCGATCGAGGAAAGCCCAGGCGGCGCCGAGGCCTTTGCCGCGGTGTTCCTCCTTCTCCGCGCGCAGGCTGCGTTTGGCCGCGCTCGCGCTCACGCCGGTGTACGAGAGCAGCACCGGCAACAGCAGCAGGTTGGTGAAGATGAGCACCGCCACACCGATGCTCGCGGTGAGTGCGAGGTCCCGGATCACGGGGATGTCGATGACCATCAGCACGGCGAAGCCGACCGCGTCGGCCAGCAGCGCGGTCAGACCGGCCAGGAACAGCCGCCGGAAGGTGTAGCGCGCGGCGACGAGCTTTTGCGTGCCGCGCCCGATGTCCTGCATGATGCCGTTCATCTTCTGCGCGCCGTGCGACACGCCGATCGCGAACACCAGGAACGGCACCAGGATCGAGAACGGATCGAGCTCGAAGCCGAAGAGCGCGACCAGTCCCAGCTGCCAGACGACCGCGACCAGCGAGCAGGCGACGACCAGTGCGGTGCTGCGCACGCAGCGCGTATAGAAGTAGATGATGGTCGTGGCGATCAGCGCGGCAATCGCGAAGAAGGCCATCACCTTGACCAGCCCGTCGATCAATTCGCCGATGAGCTTCGCGAAACCGATCACGTGCACCTTGACCTGAGGCGTCTCCGCTTTCGTGCGCACCTGCTCGAGGTCGCGCGCCAGTTCGTACTTGGCGCGAATCTTCTCCTCGAGCACCTTCGACAGCCCCTCGTAGTCGATGCGCTTGCCGGTGACCGGCTCCTTGTCGAGCAGCGGCACGAAGATCATGCTCGACTTGAAGTCGTTGGCGACGAGGCTACCGACGATCCCCGAGCGCGCGATGTTCTGCTTCAGCTGCTCGACACTCTCGGGCGAGCCGTTGTACGAGTCCGGCATCACCGAGCCGCCGCGGAAGCCCTCCTCGGTCACCTCGGTCCAGCGCACTGCCGGCGTCCACAGCGACTTGACCCAGGCGCGGTCAACGCCGGGGGTCAGGATCAGCTCGTCGCTGATCTGCTTCAGGGCCTCCAGGTAACGGGGGTCGAAGATGTCGCCGCTGCCGTTCTCCACCACCACGCGGATCGCGTTGCCCAATCCGCGCAGGTCCTTCTGATAGGTAAGGTAATTCCTGATGTACGGCTGGCCCTGCGGAATCATCTTCTCGAAGCTGGCGCTCAGCGTGAGCCGCGTCGCCGCGACATAGCTCAGCGCCAGCGTGACGAGTGCGCAGACGATCACCATCGCCAGCCGGTTGTTGAACACCAGTCGCTCGAGCAGGTTGCCCGAGTTGCGGTCGAAGTCCGCGAGATCGCGGACCACCGGCATTTGCTCGGTTTCGGTCGACAGGGCGGCCATGTGAATTGTCTTCGCGCGCGTACAGCGTCAGCGGGACGTGAGCGCGGAAATCGCGACGCCGCGCGGACCGACCAGCGCGACCTTGCCGCCGCCGGCATCGGCAATGCCCGCCAGCGGCATCGGTTGCGCGAGCACGACCTTGCCGAAGGTGCGGCCGCCGTCGGAGCTCGACACGACGCGGCCACCGACGTCGGCAAGCAGCGTGGTGCCCTCGCCGGTGCGGATCGCGCCGACGATCGAGGCCGGCAGTCCGGCGTCGACCTTGGCCCACGTCGTGCCACTGTCGTCGCTGCGGTAGACGCTGCCGCGCAGTCCGAAGACGACGACGGCAGGTGCGGCATCCACCACGCCGAAGAAGCTGCCGTTGTATGGAATGGTCAGCGCGCGGAATCGCTGCGTCGCGCTGTCGAGCTTCAGCACCAGGCCGCCTTCGCCGGCGATGAAAAGGCCGCCCGCCGCCGGGCGGATCGCGTAGAGGTTGAAGAATTTCGGATTGTCGGTGCGGTCGAACCAGGGCTCCCAGGTCTTGCCGCCGTCGCGGGTGCGAAAGATCAGGTTGTACGCGCCGACGACGTAGCCGTCTTGCGCGTTGGCGAACCAGACGTCGAGGAACGGCTTGTCGGCGCCTTGCTCCTTGTAGCGCCGCGCCTCGGCCAGCAGCTTTTTCGCCGGTTCCGAGGTCGGATCCGCGGCGAGCCTGCTCTCCATCGCGGCGACCAGCAGGTCGTTCGCGGCGCGCCCGGAGAGCTGCAGCGTCCACGTCGCGCCACCGTCCGCGGTGTGCAGGATCACGCCGTCGTGCCCGACCGCCCAGCCCTGCTTGTCATCGACGAAAGTCACGGCCGTCAGATCCGAGCTCACCGGGACGCTCGCCTGCTGCCAGGCGCTGCCGCCGTCGGTCGAATAGACGATATGGCCGCGTTGGCCGACCGCCACGAGTCGGCTTCCGGCTTTGGTCACTCCCTGCAGCAGACTGCGCGCGGCGAGCGGTGACTGGACGGCGGGCGCGTCGAGCGGATCGACGAAGCCGCCGCTGGTAGCCGGCGTAGCCAACGTCGCCACCAGCGCGGCGCCGAGCACGGAGACTGCGATGCGAAACGAGATCATGATGCTGGCGTCGGTCTCCGTGCCGCCCGGCACGACGAAGTCATCGTCCGCACCGGGCGTGGCTGTGAAATTGCAATCCCGTCAGCGCAGACCCGCGCCGGCGAGCGCCTCCGACGACCAGAACGTATCGCGCGGCAGCTCGGTCATGTACTTCAGACCGCTGTACGGACCGAACAAGGCCGTGATGTTGTACACGCCCGAGCTGAAGTCGTAGATCGCGGTCGTGTCGCCGAACGGTGCCTGCACGTCGTAGCTGTACGACGGATACGCGAAGCTCGCGCGGTAGAGCTGGCCGCGCGCGTCGTACTGGTCGGACGCGAGCGCCGTCCAGCTGTCCTCGTCGAGGTAGAACACGCGCTTGCTGTAGATGTGGCGCTTGTCCGGCTTGAGCGTCGCCTCGACCACCCATACCCGGTGCAGTTCCCAGCGCACGAAGTCCGGATTGAGGTGATTGGGCTTGGTGATGTCGGCCGCCGTCTTGTGGTACGTCAGGCGATAGCTGCTGTACGGAACGTACATCTCCTTCTTGCCGATGAGCTTCCAGTCGAAGCGGTCGATCGCGCCGTTGAAGACCGACACGTCGTCGTACGTTCCGGCGCCGGCGGCGCCGGGATTCGGCGTGTCGTACGCGAGGTCCGGCGCGAGCCGGACGCGACGCTGGCCGGGCAGGTACTGCCAGGCACGACGCGGCTGCTTCAACGGGTTGACGGCGTCGACCCACAGCAGCGCTTCGCCGTTGCGTCGTGCCGGTCCGACGTATTGCAGCTTGACGTACCAGAACGGATCGGTGGCGCTGATCGGTCCCGTTTTCTTGGCATCGAATATCGGCCACGCCCAGTTGGCGTCGGCGGCCACGGCGAGCGTCGGCACGCCGGCCGCGTCGACGTTCCAGTTTTCGTAACGCGAATTGTCGTAGCCCAGGCCGCTGTAGCGCAGCAGGTGGTTCCAGATCGCCTCGGAGCCCGTCTTCGGAATCGGGAAGGGATAACCGGCCAGCACGTTCTCCAGCGCGACGCCGCCATCGCTGGTCTTCGCGCCGGTGGCGTTCTTCACGGTGTTGTCGAGAATGCGCTGCGGCACGGCGACCGTGCGATGCGTCGGGTAGACATCGACGCGCATGCTGGGATAGCGCTTGAGCAGCTCCTTCGTTCCCTCGGTGAGCTTGTCGGCCTGGGCGGCTGCGTCCTTGCCCGTGATCGAGAGCCTCGGCTTTTCAGTGGCGAACGGATCGGGACGGAATCCGCTTCCGGCCTTGAAATCGGCCGGCGGCTTGATGCCTCCCGTGTACTCGGGAATCGTGCCGTCCTTGTTGCCAGCTTTTTCCGCACCGACCGCCGTCAGCGTCGTACCCAGCTGCTTCGCCTCGTCGGGCGACACCGCCGCGAGCGCGACGGTGCTGAACATCGCCGCGAAGCCCGCGGCCAGCAATGACTTGCTAAACATGATTCGAATCCTCTTTAGAAGGTGGTCTTCATTGTGAGCGAGACCCAGCCGCGATCGGAGAGCGCTGCAAACACGCCGTTAGGCAGATTCATCGCACCGGTCGCGGTCGACGAGTAGTTGCCAAAATAGCCGTTGTAGCTGAGCTGTACTTTGTACTTCTGGTAGATGTCGGCGGCCACGCCGGCGCTCCAGTTTCCGGCATTCACGTTGCCGCCCAGCAGTACGGCGGCATTGCCGGAGATACCCTGGCTCCACGTCAGCGGCGCCGAGATGTCCACGCCAGGCAGGACCTGGAACCAGGTCGGCGTGAAGTTGATCGCCAGGCCGAAATAGTTCCTGGAAACCTTGTCGATCGGAGCCGTGCCATCGGGGTTGACGTAGCTCGAGTCTCCCTTGAACACCGCCTTGTTCTGGGTAACCTTCGACCACTGCATCCAGGTCAGCTCGCCGGCGAGCGTTGCCGTGTCGAACAGGGCAGTCTTGGGGAAAATGTTCAACCCGTTGACGAGTCCGTGATACGTGTCACCCAGCGCGCCCGGCGTGCCGCTGGTCGGCACCGCCGTGGTGGCGATCGAACCCGGCTTGGTCGGTACCAGCGCTGGCGGCAGCACTTGCACCGCCTGGCTCAGCAGCGGCATGTTCTGTCGGTAGGAAAACTCGGCAGCCCAGCTCACGCCGCCAATCTCCTTGGCCAGCGTCAAGCCGTAGATGTGGATGTTGTCGCCGTAGGCGGTGTTGTAGGTGCCAACCTTGCCGAATCTCTGCAGCTCGGCGACCGACGTCGCGTTCTTGTTGATGATGCAGTTGGTTCCGCCCAGCGGTATGCCACCGATCGCGGTACAGGTCGCCGCCGGCACGGTCGTGGCCAGCCCCGGTGTGACGATCGCCTGCGGCAGCGTGTCTGTCGTGTTGCGCCCGTACAAGCCGAGCGTGCCTCCGAGCCACGCCGGGCTCCAGCGCGCCGAGAGACCGAAGTCGCCCAGGCTTCCCGACCAGTAAGATGGCTGGATGTCCTGGCCCCGCCAGAAGCGGGTCATGGCGGGAGCGCCCGGGATGGACGTCGCAAAGGGGTTGGGACCGAATATCTGCGAATCGGCGCCGTAGTTGAGCGCGTCGTTGATGGTCAGATAGCTTCCGGATTCGGGCACCCGCGCGGCCTGCCACGAGTAGAACCATTGTCCGGCGAGCGACAGTTCGGAGGTTGGTTGCGCTTGCAGCGTGATCCCGCCGCGCGGCCGGAAAAGCTCCTTCGCCTCCGAGCCCGGCGTCATGAAGCCCTTTTGCAGATCCAGCGGATTCTGCGAATAGGACACCGAGTGCACCGCGCCGCCCAGGAGCAGGCTGTCGCCCCAGAATACCGTGTGCTGGCCGGCCTTGACGTTGACCGGAACATCGCCCGCATCGAAGTTCGCGAACACGAAGGCATCCAGCCATTCGCCCGACGCTCCCTTGGAATAGCGCTTGGTATACGGGCTCAGTGCACTGGCGACCGGCAACCCGTCGACCAGCGTGTTCGCGGTCGCGGTGTTGGTGTTGTCCAGGCTGTTGTAGGCGAAGTCCCTCCACGCGGCATAGCTCGCGCGAAAGCCGTATTTCCTCTGGTAGATGAAATCGAATTCCGACAACAGATCCAACCGGTTCGTCACCATCGAACCGTTGGAGAAATTGCGGTCACCATCGTCGAAGTTCGGGTTGCCGAGAATGGCGTTGCTCTGCGATTGCGCCCGAACGCCAAGGTTGTAGCGCAGGGTGTTGTCCCAGCGCATCGTGATGTCGGGGTTGCCGGTGTCGATTTCGAACGCGTCCACGGCGCCGGACGCCGTGAACAATGAGGCGATCGCGAGCGCTACCGCCCGTCGCCGAAGTGCCGCGGCGGGCAAACCCGCTCTCGATGCATGTTGCATGCCTACTTCTCCCTGATGAATTGTTGAAACGAAGAAAGAGAAAATCGTGATTCAGTCGCGTTACGGAGCAGCGGTGGGCTGCGCCTGCGCGAGATTGATGATTCGCACGAACAGCTGGCGGAACTCCTCGTCGTTGTCCACCGAGAAGCGCGGGTCGCCGTTGCTGGCGAACGCGGCGCCGATTTCCGCCCAGTCTTCCGCGGTCAGGTACGTGCGCGCGGCGGGAACGATCACCTTGGTTTCGAGCGCCATGTGCTGCACCTGCGACACCGAAAAGCGCTCGACCGCCGCCGCAAACGCCGCCAGGCCGCCCTGCGGATCCGCCTCGTAGGCGTCGATGCTTCGCGCCAGTTCAGCGACAAGGTGGCGCCCCTCGACGTGCTGGCGTTCCAGTTCATCGAGCGTGGCATCGAATTCGCGCGTCCGCAGACGCAACTTGCGAAACAGGTACGCGTCTTCCCTCGGATGATGCAGCTTCTCCGGAAACGCCTCGATGTAATGCTGCATGGCCCGAAGCAGAGGAAAGGACGGCGCCGCTTTCTGATCGCGCGCTTGCCCGGCGACGAACTCGAGGCCGTGGATGACTGCCGCAAGCGAGCGATGCTCGTCGCGAATCGTCGTAAGCGGCGCGAGCATGTGCGCGTCGGGCTGGTTGCTCTCGATCGCCGACACCAGCACCGGGATCGTCGTCTGCTGGAGGACTTTCTGCGTCTGCGAGCCGAGCATCAGCCCCTTGATGCCGCGACGACCGTGTGAGGCGATGAAGATCAGGTCGCAACCGCGCGACTCGGCGACGCTCAGAATCGCCTCGTGCGGCCGGTCACTGGTCATGACCGTGGATTCGTAAGGCACACCGGCCACCCGCGCGACCACTTCGGCCTTCGCGAGGATCGAACGCGCCTCGCCCGCCAGATTCTCGTTGAACGCGCCCGGCGACAGCACGCGCTCGAGCGCGCCGATGCTCGACGCGCCATAGTCCGCCTGCGCGTGAAAGAAAGTCACTTTCGCGCCCAGCGTCTTGGCGAGCCTGACCGCCTGATTGACGGTCTCGACGGCGAGCTGAGAGTCGTCGAGCGGAACCAAAAGATGCCGATACATCACACTTCTCCGGTGGTCAGAACGGCATGTCGCCGATGATGCCGGCGCGTTCCATCTTGCGGTGGCAAGGTGGATAGTCCATCACCGCATAGTGCTGGGTGCAGCGGTTGTCCCAGAACGCCACGCTGTTTGGCGTCCAGCGCCAGCGCACCTGGAACTCGGGGACGAACGCCTGGCTGATCAGGTAGTTGAGAAGCTGCGACGCACCCGGGCTGTAATCCTGGCCGAAGCGAACATTCGCCGGCGTGTGGTAGTTCGTGAAATGCGTCGTGAACGCGTTGACGAAGAGCACCTTTGCAGCGGTCTCCGGGTGCGTGCGCACGACCGGGTGCTCCGCGTCCGGGAACTGGGCCTTGAGCGCGAGGCGCTTCTCCTTCGGCATCGCCGCCCCGAAGGTCGCTTCGATGCTGTGCCGCGCGCGCAAGTCGGCGATCTGCGTCTTGACCTGCTCGGGCAGACGCTTGTAGGCCTCGGCCATGTTGGCCCAGGTCGTGTCACCGCCGACCGGAGGACATTCGACGCAACGCAGCACGGCGCCGAACGGCGGCTTCTCGCGCCAGGTGGCATCGGTATGCCATGAGTTCTCGTAGCGGTCCGCGGGCGCGTCGGGCGTCTTGTAGATGCGTACGAGGCCTGGGTTGTCCGGGTCGCTGCCGGCGACCGGATGGTCCTCGAGCTCGCCGAAGTGCCGCGCGAACGCGACGTGTTCCGCACGCGTGATGTCCTGATCGCGGAAGAACAAGACCTTGTGCTCGAGCAGAAGCGCGCGGATTTCAGCGGCGAGCTCGATGTCGCGCGACGCAAAACCCAGGTCCACGTTGCCGAGTTCCGCTCCGATCGTGCACGTCAGCGGTTCGACTCTGATCGAACCCCGCGACGTGATGAGCGCGGGGGCAGTTTCGGTCGCCATGTCAGTTGCTCCTTCGATGAATGCGGTCGACGTGGGTCAAACCACGAAGATCGACGACCCGGTTGTCCTGCGCCCTTCGAGATCGCGGTGCGCCTGCGCCGCATCCTGCAGCTGATAGCGCTGGTTGATCTCGATCCTGATCCTGCCCGCCGCGACGTGCCCGAACAGCTCGCCGGCGAGTTCGCTCTTCTCGGCGGGATCGGCGATGTAGTCGGCGAGCGCGGGCCGCGTCACGAACAGCGAGCCCTTCATCGCCAGCTGGGTCGCGTCGATCGACGGGATCGGCCCCGAGGCCGTTCCCACGCACACCAGCAGACCGCGCCGCTTCACCGAATCCAGCGAGCCGGCGAAGGTGTCCTTGCCGACGCTGTCGAAGACGACCGTCGCACCAACGCCGTTCGTCAACTCTCGAACGCGCTTGGCGACATCTTCGCGGCGGTAGTCGATGACATGATCGCAACCGTGGGCGCGGGCGACTTCCGCCTTCGCCTCGGTCGACACCGTGCCGATCACCGTGAGGCCGAGGAGCTTCGCCCACTGCGACACGATCAGTCCGACGCCGCCTGCGGCGGCATGCAGCAGGATGGTGTCTCCTGCGTGGAGCGGCCAGACCCGGCGCATCAGATACGCCGAGGTGAGGCCGCGCATCGTCATCGCCGCCGCCGTCTCGCACGAGATCGCCGCCGGCAGCTTGATCAACGGCGCCACCGGGATGATCCGCTCGGTGCTGTAGGCGCCCAGCGTATTGACGAACCCGGTGTAGGTGACGCGGTCTCCCGGCGCAACGCTCGTCACGCCTTCGCCGACCGCCTGCACCACGCCGGATGCCTCGACGCCGATGCCATTCGGCAGCGGGATCGGATAAAGCCCGGTACGAAAATAGGTGTCGGCGAAATTGAGGCCGACGGCGGCGTGGCGAATCCTCGCCTGGCCGGGTCCGGGCTCGCCGACTGAAATTTCCTCCAGTTGCAGCACTTCGGGCCCGCCCGCCTTGTGCATTCGAATTGCAGTTGCCATGGTTCTCATCCTCTTGGTCGATTGCAACCGTCAGGCTACCGAGCGCAACGGCAGGTCTGCAGGGCGCGACTTGCGATTCGGCGCGAAGCCGTTCTTCGCCAGCGTCTCATCAGTGGTTTCGTAGAACGTGCCGATCTTGCAGATCCGGCGCGCCTCTTTCCCGTTCGCCACCTCGCGACCGAACTCGCGCGAGATGCGCACGAGCTGTTCGACCTGCTTCACCGAGCTGATCTTCGCCTTGCGATCCTGCGTCCAGAGGTTGTCCTCGATGCCGCAGCGCACGTGCAGCCCCATGGCGATGGCCATCATGTTGACCGGCAGCGTGTTGAGCATGCTGCTCTCGAGCGTGAGCATGGCGCCATCGGGTGTGGCGCGAATGAAGTTGGCCAGGTTGTAGATGTTGGGCGCGTCCATGCCGCCGCCGATGGCCACCCAGTTCATGACCAGGGGTCCCTTGTAGACGCCGCGGCGGATCATGCGCTCGACGGTCTCGAAGGAGTTGATGTTGTAGAACTGGAACGCGCTCTGCAGCCCCGCAGCGCTCAGTCGCCTGACGTGTTCCTCGGCCCAGCCGGGACCGCCGGGAACCGTCATTTCGCGGTACGCGTTGTAGTTGGCCGGCTCGGAGAGCGACGTGCCGGCGAGGTCGGCTTCGCACATCTGCTCGACGACGTTCATCTGCGTGGTGTTGACCGTCACCGTCACCTGATCGGGCTTCGGATCGAGTTCGGCGAGCATGTGCCGCGTGTCGTCGGACAGCCACTTGGCGGCGGCGCCTTCCGTTTCCGGCGCGAAGGAGATCGAGCCGCCCACCTGCAGCAGCATGTCGGGCACCGCGATGCGAAGACGCCCGAGCAGCTCGTTGAACTTGGACAGGCGCTTGGAGCCCTTGCCGTCGAGCTCGCGGACGTGCACGTGCAGCACGCTCGCGCCGGCGTTGTAGCAGTCGACCGCCTTCTGCACCTGCTCGTCCATGGTCACCGCTATGTCTTCGGGGAAGTCGGAAGGCATCCACTCGGGCCCGTAGGGAGCGACGGTGATGACGAGCTTTTCCTGGTTTTCGGGGAACAGGGATCCGTCGAGAAAGTTCATCTGCGTTTCCTTTGGCGACTTGAGTTGGGTGGCGTCGGGTTGGACGAATCGCGACCTTGGTGCTGGCCGCGGCTTCCATTTCCTGGAGCAGGATCGGAGCGCCGAGGCACATGCTGTGCAGACCTTGCATGCTTGCCAGCTGCAGCACGGCAATGATCTCTTCGCGCGTCGCGCCGATCTGGAGCGCGCGCTGGATGTGCCGGCGGACACCGGGCGCGTACATGTTCGTGCACGAGACGTCGAGCGCGATGCCGATCAGCTCGATCGTCTTGGCATCGAGCGCGCCGGAGACCGCAGGCGCGATCGCCATCGCGATCACCTTCTCGGTCCACACGGGGTCGAGTTCGGCGAACGGCTCCCAATCGGGATTCCAATTGCCGGACGCCTGCTTGCGGCTGCGCGGCCGACGCACTCGCGAATGCTCGGGGCTGCTCGGCACGTTGTTGTCTTCGTTCATCGGTCACGCCACCTGGGGCTTGAGTTCGAGTTCGACGCTTTGCACGACACCTTCCACGCGCTTGAGATCGCCGAGGTAGGTGCGTGCGGCGAGCATGTACATCACGGCGGCCAGAAGGCCGAACAGCGGCACTACGCTCATCGCGAACTGCAGCCCATAGGCATCGGACAGGGCGCCCGCAAGCAGCGGTCCGCCGGCGAGTCCGAACAGGTTGCGGCTCACGGACAGGATCGAGACACCCGTCGCCCTGAGCGCCGGGTGAATGACATCGATGACGACCGCATCGGTCGGGCCGATGCTGCCGGCCATGACGATGCCACCGGCGATGATCAATCCGAATTGCACCGGCCCCGGCGGAAAACCCGCGAACGCTGCCAGCATGAACGCGGTCGTCAGGACCGCGGCGATCGCCGGCACGATCAACCTCGCCCGAGGCAAGCGCGCGCTCAGGCGGTCGGCGACCATGCTCCAGAGCAGAGCGCCGAGGCCGCTGGCGAGGACCACCACCGCCGCCCTGAGGCCCGCCTTGTCCGGCGCGAGACCATAGAAGCGGTTGAAATAGCTCGGCAGCCAGGAGTACATCGTGGAAATGACCAGCAGATTGAGCCCGGCACCGATGCACGTGACGAGCGCGGTGCGCGGCCGGAGCAACTCGCCGATCACCGCGCGCGCCGTCATGCGCGGCTTGGATCCGTTCTCGGCGCTGGCGGGCATCGCGACGGTCTTGTAGTCGCGTACGGTCAACAGGAACATCACCGCTAGGAAAAGGCCGGGAATCCCGACCACACCGAACGCGGTCTGCCAGCCCCAGCGCTCGGCGATGAATCCGCCCAGCATCACGCCGAGCACCGATCCGAAAATTCCAGCAGCGAGGAAGGCGCCGAGCACCGTGCCGCGCATTCGCGGCGGAAACAGGGTTGCCAGAAGCGCTGCACCGACGGTCCCGTAGGCGGCCTCGCCCAAGCCGACGACACTTCTCGCGCCGATCAATTGCGCGTAGCTATCCGTGAAAGCGGCCGCGATTGTCGCGAGGCTCCAGACGAGGGCCATGAGGAAGATGCTCTTCACCCGGCTCCACCGGTCCGCGAGCAGCGACAGCGGCACCGCCCCCAGCGCGACGGTAATCGAGACAATCGATACGAGCCCCCCCAACTGTCGGTCCGACAGGTCCCATTGCGCCTTCAGGTGCGGAAACATCGACACGACGACCTGGCGGTCGATGTAGTCGATGACCATCAGCGCGAAAATGATCGCGAAAACCGACCAGGCATAGCGTCGGGGCGCCGGACGATGGTCGGCGGGGTCGTAGGCAGGATGATGAATCGCGATGCTCACGTCGGTCACTTTCTGCTCTCGCGAGCAGCTGGTTTGCAGTCGGCTAGGCGCTTTTGTAGGAGTCGGCGATTGTCTTGCATCCAGCGCTTGGCGGATTGATCGTCGGTGACATAGACTTATCTTTTCGGGACAGACGCAAAAGTCGCCCATGCCCGGCCTGATTCGCAGCGCCAGCCTCACACATTACGCCGACGTCGCGCGCGGCGCCGGCCTCAATCCGGCCCGCATGCTGCGCGAATTCGGCCTGCCGCAACGCTGCCTGGTCGACGCGGAAATCAAGATTCGAATCGAGTCTGCGCGGCGCCTCCTCGAGGCGTCGGCGGAACGCAGCGGCGTCGAGGCATTTGGCCTGCTCATGGCCGAGGCGCGGCGCCTTTCCAATCTCGGGCCGCTCGGTCTGCTGGTACGCGAGCAGCCGACGCTGCGGCTCGCGATCGAGGCATTCGCCCGTTACGCGCGGCGCCTCAACGAGGAACTGCTGTTCACGATCGAAGAAGCCGGAGATGTCGTCGTGCTGCGCGAGGAGCTCATCGTCGGCCACGCAAGCCCGGTACGGCAGTCGACGGAGCTGGCAGTCGGCGTGGCTTTCCAGATGTTGCGCGCACTGCTCGGTCCACAGTGGCGGCCACGGCGCGTTTGCTTCGCGCACGACGCGCCCGCCAATCGTTCCACCCACCAGCGCATCTTCGGTGACTGCGTGGAATTCGGACACGATTTCAACGGCATCGTGTGCGTGCGCGCTGATCTCGACCTGCCGAACCCCGGCGCCGACCCCGCAATGGCGAAGTATGCGCGGGACCTGCTCGAAGCGAGCCTGGCAGGTCCCGCGGACGACGTGTCGAGAGACGTGCGCGAACTGGTGGTGATGCTGCTCGGCACCGGGCTTTGCACGATCGAACGCGTGGCGCAGCACATGGGCATCGACCGGCGCACGATTCACCGCCGCCTCGCCCGCGAGCAGCAAACGTTTTCGGGCGTGGTCGACACCGTTCGGAGAGAACTTGCCGAACGCTACCTGAAGGACAAGAACCGTTCGCTCGCGGAGGTTGCGCTGCTGCTCGGCTTCTCCGCGCCAAGCGGCTTCTCGCGTTGGTATCGGCGCCAGTTCAGCGGCCGCGCCTCGGACAAGCGTGCGCGTGCGCCAAAGCGGCTACGCTAGACGCTTTCATGTCGCTTGCAATGTCGTGGAACGCGCCTTTGGTGACCGACGAGCGCGGCAAGGTCGGACAAAAAATCGGTGGCGGAGAGAGAGGGATTCGAACCCCCGTTAGGTTGCCCTAAACCTGATTTCGAGTCAGGCGCATTCGACCACTCTGCCATCTCTCCGCAGCCCATTATTATAGCGCAGGGCCCAAGCCGTCCCAAGTCGCTCACGCCTGACGCGCATACGATGGCCAAGTCGCATGTTGCGGGGTACGCTGTACTGTCGAGATGAATCGGCAGCTTGCACCCAGGCTGACTGATTATTAAGCTGGGGGCTTGCTGGCAAGACGACGCCCTTCGGGGGGTAGTTCTGTCTGGGTCGTACCTCGATTCGGGAGGCACGCATGACGCGCCGCATTGCAATCATCCTGTTCCTTCCCTGCATCGCGAGCGGAACTGCACTGGCTGGTCTCGATGAAGGTCGCGCAGCGCTGGAAAGGGAGGATTACGCCACCGCATTGACGGAGCTCAGGCCGTTCGCGGATCAGGGGAATGCGGCTGCCCAGTCGATGATCGCCGAGATGTACCTCCATGGCTATGGGACTGCGCCGGACGATCAAATGGCGCTGCAATGGTTTCGCAAGGCCGCAACGAGCAGCTTTGCGATCGCACAGAACAACCTCGGCGCGATGTACATGTCGGGGCGCGGCGTGGTGCGCGATGAGAAGCAGGCGGTCGAGTGGTTCCGCAAGGCTGCCAGGCAGGGCTACGCCGCTGCTGAATACAATCTCGGATTCATCTATTCCAACGGCCTGGGTGGCCTGCCGCACGACGACAGGCAGGCGGTCGAATGGTTTCGCAAGGCTGCCGAGCACGGCTACTCGGTTGCCCAAAATGACCTTGGCAACATGTATTTGCATGGCCGCGGGGTGCCCCAGGACGAAAAGCAGGCCGTCGACTGGTACGTCATCGCCGCGGAACGAGGCCACGCCGGCGGACAATACAACCTTGGCAAGTCGTACCTGGATGGCCGTGGCGTGGCGCAGAACAACGAGCGTGCGCTGGCGTGGTACCTCAAGGCAGCCGCGCAAGGGTTTGCGGATGCGCAAAACAGCATTGCCTTCATGTACCAGAGCGGGCGCGGTGTGCCGCAGGACGACAGGCAGGCAGCCGAGTGGTATCGCAAGGCGGCCGAACAAGGGATGGCGAGCGCTCAAAACAACCTCGGCACCATGTACCTCAACGGCCGCGGCGTGCCACGCGATGATGTGCTGGCCTACATGCAATTCAGTCTGGCGGCGGCATCGGGAGACAAGCGCGCGGCAAACAATTTGAGCAGTATTGTGCCGAGGCTTTCAGCGACGCAAATCGAGCAGGCGAACCAACTTGCTAAGACGTGGAAGCCGGGTACGCCGCTTCCAACACGTGATGAAATGGTGAGCAAGTGAAAGTGTGAGTGCCTGGATAGCGCAAAGCCGAACCCGAATCCGCGCCAAGGCACGTTTGCACCAAGTGCACGCAATGGCCAAGCCGCATGTTTCGGCGTACGCTGAACTGCCGAGATTGCCGATGTCACGGTAACCCACGATGCTCGTACCGCCGTGCCCTTTCTGCGAACACCCCAATCCGGCGGCCGCCAAGTTCTGCAACGACTGCGGCTCGCCGCTGCACCTGAAACCGTGCCGGCAGTGTGACGCGATCAACGATGGCAGCGTCAACTTCTGCTACATGTGCGGCGCGCCGTTTGCCGAGCGCGCCTCCGACTCCGCCGTTGCCGTGCTGCGTGCGCATCGCAGGGCGGAGGCGGCGCGTGATGGCACCGTGCCGGTGGATACCGCGCCGATCCCAGAACAAGGGCCGGTACGACGCGGCGGCAACGCCCTGCTGCTGCCCGTCGTCATTTTTGCGGCGATCGCAGTTGGCACGTACTTCCTCGGGTACCAGAACGCGCTGCCGCTGAGCGATTGGGCGAATGCCACATGGGCGGTGGTGAGCCCCCATCCCGACACGACCGCCACACCGGCCGCTGTGGAAACAACCAGCGCGGCGCCGGCGACTGCGACACCGACCGAAAATACCATCACGCCAGCAACGGGCAGTGCCGGTTCGACGCCGCCGACCCAACAGGCGTTGGCGCCGGCCGTCCCTGCCCCGCAAGCTGCGCCGCCCGAACACACGCCCGCCGCGCCGACTGGAGTGCCTCCTGCGCCTAGCCCCAGGAAGTCGTCGACGTCGAACAAGTCCGGCGCGAAAAAGACCACGAATTCAACAGCGAAGAAGTCGCACCCCACGTCGTCGCGAAGCGCGCCCAAGCCGCCTTCGGGACAGAACTAACGCACCGACACTGGGTTCCCGCTTTCGCGGGAACGACGGCTGCACTTGTCATCCCCGCGGAAGCGGGGATCCAGCGGCGTTGGCGCATACGACACTGGGTTCCCGCGTTCGCGGGAACGACGATTAGTTGAAGCGATACAGCAGCTGCGCCCGCACGCTCTTCAGCGGATCGTTCTGGATCGGCCCATCGGGCTCGCGCTGCACGCGCAGCGGGACGTAGAGCAATTCGACACCCACGTTCCAGTGCGTGTCGAGATCGTAGCTCGCGCCCAGCGTCACGTACGGCATCGGACCGTTCGACGTCAGGTACGAGCGGTCACGGACGCCGAACGTCAGCGCATCGACCTGCACCGCGAATTCGGTGCGCACGTCGCCGATGCTGGCGTGCGCGTGCCAGGCGTCCGCATTCCAGGCCGCGGTGAGTTCAGCGCCGTAGTAATTGAGGTAGATGTGATCGTTCGACGGCGCCTGGCAGCCATAGGGATTCACCAGTGGATCGTCGATGCCGGCGAGACGCCGCGGACACGTGATGTCCCCCTGCGCGCGGCCGTGCTGACCGAACACCTGCATCGACAGCGTGAAGTTCTCGGTCTCGACCAGGCGCCGCGCGATCGCGAGCGTGACCAGGTCGTTCACCCGTACGCCGTCGATGTTGATCGGGGGTGTATAGCCCACCGTGGCGACGAATTCCCCTGGCAGGCCGAGCAGCAGCCGCAGCCTGCCGAACACCGGCGAGCGGTTGAGGTCTTCCGGCTTGGTGCCGTGCAGGCCGACGCGCTGCTGGTAGTCGCTGAGTTTCGGGATGTACCCCAGGTCGAACGCGGCGCCCCAGTTCCACGGTGCAATCGATGGCGTCTGCCCGAACGCGGTCATCAGCGTGGACGCGGCGACGTAGCGCATCGCCCACGCCTCGGGGCGATCGGAGGCGAGATTCTCGTTGCTGTGGACGACCACCTGCGCCTGCACGCCCGGCGCGCAAGCCAGCCCGGCGGCCAGCACGAACGGAAACGCGCCGCGGATCGGCGGGCATCGTCGGATCACACCGCGCCAACACCGCGCGAGGGCGCCCTATTCCCGCCTAAGATACTGGCACACCGTCCCCGGTGCGCGAAATACCTGACGCGTGATCGCCTTGGTCTGCCAATAGCCCATCCTCGATCTGACAAGGAAACCCATCGGGCGCGAACTTCTTGCTGACAGCATGGGTCAGACCGTGATCGGATTGGTTGCTACAACGTTGCCACTGACGATGTACCTTACGCTGCGCCGGTCGGGGGGTCTGGCGCAATCCGGTAACTACCGGGGCACTAACGGAAATTTGCGCGTGGCTCGAAGATTGCAACTGCGTGGCCGCCGATGCAACCCTGTTCCGCTGTGTCTCCGCCCTGATATCGAGAAGGCTGCATCATGATCGAACGAGAACAACCCCTGCAAGTCGATGAACCTGTTCACCTCGGTTTCACCGAATTCCGGCAGCCGCAGCTGCGCGGCAATTGGCGGAACAATCTCGTCGCTCGCGGGGACCAGCTCGCATTCGCGGCAGAAGTGGTTCGCTTCGGCTTTGCACCCGATGAATTCGCGCTGGAGGTAGAGCGCCTGCCCGGCAAGCCGTCCGGCCGATCCATGGCGCCGCGATTCGCCATCAAAGTCGAAAACATTCGCACGCGGCGCAAGGTTACGTATTACGGCGGCCCCGGCAGGGCGTGGGTTGCGGAGTTCCTCGCGGACCTCATCGCCGGGGAGTTTGGTTACCCCTGATGAAGCAAAAGCCCGGCGTCGGCCGGGCCTTTACTACCACGCGTTGTCTGACTACGCGCAGAACGGCTATTGGCACACCGTCCCCGGCGGGCGGAACACCTGGCGCGTAATCGCCTTCGTCTGGTTGGCAACGTTGGCGCCGTCGTTCACCTGGTAAGCAAACGTCCCCGTATTGCCGTCGGTGAAAGTGAAGGTCGCCGTACCCACATTCTTGCGCTGCACCTTGTCGCTTTCGAAGGGGACCAGGTTGTACGGCGGCCCCGAGGTCTTGACCAGCTGCCCCGAGTACGTCTTCGGCGCGCCCATGGTCGCGGTCACCGAGTACCACAGCGGCTTGCGCTGCGCGTCGTAGGTGAACCAGGTCGCGAAGATGATCGTGCCCTGGTGCGTCAGGTTGACGCCCCAACCCGACTCCGCGCCGCCTGCCGCCCACCACAGGTCCTGGTAGTTGGTCGCCAGCGCCAGGTTGGGCTGCGCGCCCCAGGTGCAGGTCGGCGCCGTGGCAAAAACCTGCAGCGAAATCGCCTTGGTCTGCGTCGTCGCGCCGATGGTGTAGTTGAAGCTACCGGCAGTCGCGCTGGTGAACGTCAACGTCCCACTGCCGACGACGGTCGCCGTCGCCGGCGGCACAAAGGCGAAGAACGGCGCGCCGGTCGTCTGCATCAACTGCCCGCTGTAGACCTCGCCGGCGCCCTTGTTCGCGGTCATGGTCAGCCACCACGGATTGCCGTTGCCGTCGTAAGTGAACCAGGTCGCGAAAATAACATCGCCCTGATGCGCGAAATTGATGCCCCAGCCGGATTCGGCGAGTCCGCCCCACCACAAGCCTTGATAGTTCATCGCGTTCTATCCTCCGCGATCGCCTTGCTCGAGTGATCGCCAAAGCCTGCCGTGCTGGTCGACGTATACGGTTTCATCGCCCTCACCGACCGCCCACAGCGGATACAACGGTGAGCGCGAGGCCGTACACGATTGCCACGCCATGCCGATCGCCGTGCCGGCAGGCATGCCCGCGATATGCAACGCCTTCGCGGCATCGACCGTCATCTGCGCCTCTTTGCCGATCAGCGGCGCGCTGACCATCACCGCGCCGGACTGCGCGTCGACCGCGGCCACGCCACGCGCCGCATTGCGCGTGCCGAGCACGACCAACCAGTACGATTGGCCAGGACGATCGATGTACCGCACCGGCCAGGCCTGCGCGGGCACGTCGTCACCGACGCGCAACGCGCTGCGCGCGGTGGCGGTTGCTGTGGCCTCGGTGACCTCCGCCATGTTCCAGCGATCAGGCGCCGGGTATATCGGTGTGCAATTCGGTGAACACCTCGCCGTCGACGCGAACGTAGAGGTTGTACGCGCCCACCGTGACAAGGTAGAACGGATAGAACGGCGAGAGCGATTCCAGACACGGCTGCCAGACCAGCGTCGGCGACAGCGCGAAGGCTTCCGGACGGACGAACAGGCGCCCCTGCCGATTCGGCAAGTCGAACTTCTTGTTGATCGTCAGCGCGCGGATCTTGGTCTCGGAGAGTCCGGTGAGGATGCCCGGTCCGCCCGCATCGACCATGATCGACTGGCGATAGTCACCCGTGCGCGCATTCACCGACACCGCGGCGCGCACGCCGCCGTTGGCATCGGCGAGGGGCACGATGTAGTAGTACGAGTCGACGGCGTCGAGGCGCTGCACCAGCAGTGGCGTACCCGCCGTGGTGTTGTTCACCGCGGGGCCCCAGTCCGTGCGCTGGTCGAGACCGTACTGGCTCACGCCGGCCATCGCCAGCGTGCCCACCGAAGTCGCTGCCATCAGCGTGGTGGCACCGCCGGGGCGCGTCGGCGTCGTCTGCGCCCTCAGTCGTCCCGGTCCGCTGGGCGGAGGATCGGGATCGCACACGGCGACGAACTTGCCGGCCCACGCTGTGCCGTAGACGTTGGCTGACATGTACTGCGATTGCCACGTGGCGTAGGCGATGTGCTCGTTGGCCACGCCGCGCAGGCCACCGCTGCCGCAGCCGTCCGTAGCGCCGTGCGGAGGAGGTTGCGGCGGCGCGTGCCCGAAGAACGCAGGCACCGGAGGCCACGGATTGTTGATGTCGAAGGCGTTGATGGTGTAGGTCACGTCATCAGAGGTGGCGGGCGCCGCGGTCGCGTCGTAGCCGCGCACCACCACCCAGTGGTCGCCGCTGAAGACCAGCGCGATTGCCGCGACCTGGTAATGATGGATCGTCCAGACCAGTTTGCGCGAGAGCGCGTCCTCGGTGTCGAGCGCGAACAGCGCGAACCAGCCGCCGGGGCGGCGATCGTTCATGACCCACTGAATCCCGTCGGGCGGGTTGTACCAGGCCGCGAGTTCGGCGGTATGGTTGCGACCGTCGGTATACAGGACGTCCTGGCTGGCCAGCGTCGCGCCCATCTGCGCGAGCACCATATTCGCGCAGGCGGCGCCGCAGTAGGTGTCGGTGTCCTGCTGGTGGTAAGGGACGGCCAGATTTTCGACGGTCATCGGGCTACTCCTTTTGGTTGCGTTACTCGGCGGTGATGCCGGCCTGCTTGATCAGGCGCGCGTACTTGGCAAGCTGGTCGCGGGTCGCGCTGCCCAGTTCCTCGGCGGACGTCCCGCGCACGGTGAGCCCCTGATCGGTGAGTTGCGCTCGCACGGCAGGGTCGGCAAGCGCGCGTACGATTTCGCTGTTGAGCCGCGCCACGATGTCGCGCGGCGTGCCGGCGGGCGCCATCACCGCGAACCAGGAGTTGAATTCAAAACCCGGCAGGCCCGAATCGGATACCGTCGGCACATCGGGAAACTGCGGCAGCCGCTCGCGCGTGGTGACGCCGATCAGGCGCAGCTTGTTGCCCTTGAGCAGCGCCGACACCGTCGCGAGCCCCTGGAACGCCACGGGCACCTGGCCACCGGCCACATCGATCGCCGCCTGCGTGGCGCCCTTGTAGGGGACGTGCGTCATGGTCACGCCCGCTGCAGAGGCGAACAGCGCCATCGCGATGTGCTGCGGGCTGCCATTGCCGCCCGACGCGTAGAAGATCTTTCCCGGCGACGCCTTGGCCGCGGCGATCAGGTCTGCCGCCGAGCGGTATGGCGTGTCATTACCCGCCACCAGCCCCCACTCCACCGTCGCGACCAGCGACACCGGCTCAAAGTCCTTGAGAATGTCCCAAGTCATCTTCGGGTAGAGATTGGGCAGCATGGTCATGATGCTGTCGTTGAAGCCGCCCACCGTGTAGCCGTCGGGGGCCGCGCGCGCGACGCGCTCCGCGCCGATCAACCCGGCCGCGCCGGGCTGGTTCTCGATGATAATTTGCTGCCCCATGTTGGCTGACATCTTCTGCGTGACGATGCGCGCGGCGGCGTCGACCGCGCTGCCGGCCGCGAGCGGAACGATCATCGTGATGGGGTGGTTCGGATAGGCGGCTTGCGCAACGGCAAGCACAGGCCCGAGCGCCAACGACAGCGTAGCCAGGTAGCGGGTGATGCGGCGCAATCTAGGCATAGCGAACCTCCAAGGGAAGTGTATTCCAGAACGCGGCTTTGCGTCAGCACGCGATTCCTTGCGCTTGGCTGTATCGCGTACCGCAACGGTTGCGGCCTTGCGCGGCATCGCGAAACGCGCAATGCTTCTCCACACATTCCACAGATCCTGGCCGACGCGCACGCGCCGGACCACGATCGACCGAGGAGGATCCGATGGCGTTACCAATGCGCAAGGCCCACGCGTTCGCATTCGCTGCGGCGCTCGCCGCGGCGTCCGTGGGTGCGCAGCAGCCCGCGGGCGAAGAAGCCCGCAACATGGAACTCGTCGGCCGTAACGACTTGCAGGCGCGCAGCGCGTACCAGCCCGTGGTAATGGAACAGAACGGCCGATGGATCCTCTACGTTGGCCATCACGGCGGCACCGACAAGGTGGCCAAGCCGATCAACACGCTGACCGGCGTCGCGGAATTCAACGGCACCTCGGTGCTCGATGTCACCGATCCGCGCGCGCCCCGCTATCTCGCGCACATCCCCGGCGAAGAAGGCCTGGGCGAGAGCGGCGGCGGCCAGATGGTGCGCGTGTGCAGCGGCGCGCAATTGCCCAAGGGCGAGCGCGGCAAGTTCTACCTGCTGCGCACCTTCGGCAACGCCGCGCACGAAATCTGGGACGTCAGCGACCCGGCCAAGCCGGTGCGCCTGGCCAGCATCGGCCCGGTCAAGGGCACGCACAAGAACTGGTGGGAGTGCGACACCGGCATCGCTTACCTCGTCTCGGGCGTGGAAGGCTGGCGCACGCGGCGGATGACGCAGGTGTACGACCTGTCCGATCCGGCGCACCCGCGCTTCATCCGCAATTTCGGCCTCGACGGCCAGCAGCCCGGCAGCGCCGGCGATGCGCCGGTCGAGCTGCACGGCCCGATATCGACCGGTCGCGCAGGCAACCGCGTCTACTTCGGCTACGGCACCAACAAGGACGGCATCGTGCAGATCGTCGACCGCGAGAAGCTGCTGACGGGTCCGCCGGAGCCGACGTCGGCGAACCTGCGCTACCCGGAAGTCGGGCGGCTGGTGATGCCGCCCAACGTCGGCGCGCACACCGCGTTTCCGCTGCTCGGCATGGACGTCGCCGAATTCGCGCGCGACGCGTCGGGTGGCAAGCGAAACTTCATCGCCATTGTCGACGAGTCGCTGGTCAACGAATGCCAGGAAGCGCGGCAGATGCTGTGGATCGCCGACATCACCACCGAGACGCGGCCCATGGGCGTGTCGAGCTGGACCGTGCCCGAGGACAGCGGTGGCTTCTGCGCGCGCGGCGGGCGCTTCGGCACGCATTCGTCGAACGAGAACATGACGCCGATCTACTACAAGCGCGTGCTGTTCCTGGCGCACTTCAACGCCGGCGTGCGCGCGATCGACATCCGCGATCCGTACCATCCGCGCGAGATCGCATATTTCATTCCCGCGGTGAGCGCGAACACCGAGTCGCGGTGCGTGAAGGTCAATGGCGCCGATCGCTGCAAGGTCGCCATCCAGACCAACAACGTCGACGTCGACGACCGCGGCTACATCTACGCAGTCGATCGGGCCAACACGGGAGTGCACATACTCTCGCTCACCGGCGACGCGCGAGCAGTGGCGAATTTCCCGCGCTAAACTGGACGTCGTTCCCGCGAAAGCGGGAACCCAGTGTCGTTGAAGGTCACTGGGTTCCGGCTCCAGGAACCGTCGTGCGCGCCAGCTCGGCGCTCGCATTCAGCGTGTCGAGCCGCCAGCATTGGGCGATCAGCGCGTTGACCTGAATGGGCGGCAGGATCGGCGCGCACAGGCCACGGAATTTCTCCTCGAGGTCGGCGTCGCTCATCGGACGCGTCAGGCTGCCGATCGCATGCTCGACCTTCTTTTCAAGCACGCGGCCATCGGTGAGCGTGATGCGCAGGTGCGCGGCGTCTTCCTTGATCGCGGTGTCGACGCTGGCGCGCACCTTGCCTCGCAGGGCCACGACAACGGGATCGAGTACGCGCGCGTCGGCGTATTGCGCTTCTCCCGAGACGCCATCGACCAGCGCCACCGCGGCGCTGTGAAACACACTGAACTTGCCTTCGAGGCCCGACCTCGGCTGGGTCTTGCCGGTCAGTTCCAGCACCAGCGGATGAACGCGCAGCTCGACCCCGGCGATGCTCTCCGGCGTGAGCGCGTATTGCTTCTTCATTTGCAGGCAACCGTCGATGACGGGATGAATCACGATACCGCAGGGAAAAGGCTTGTAGGTGTTCTCCAGCAGTTCCCAGGTCTCGCCCAGGCCGGAGGTGATCTTGGTGTAGTCGCGCTCGGTGGCGAGCACATTGGCGAAGCCGCGCTTGCCTTCGATGCCCTGCGTCGAGCTGGTGAAGTCGCGCTGCGCCAGCAGCGCCGCGCCCAGCCCGTTGCGCGCAGCGGCGCCCGGATGCAGCGGCTTGCACATCGAGCCGAACATCTCGCGCAAGCCCGAGGCTTGCGTCGCCGCGATGCCCAGCGCCCAGGTGAGCTGCAGTTCGCTTAAGCCCAGGATCTTGCCTGCTGCCGCCGCCGCGCCGAAGACGCCGGTGGTGCCGGTGATGTGCCAGCCCACGTCGTAGTGGCTGGGGTACACCGCGTTGCCGATCCGGCACTCGACCTCGACACCCAGCGCGAACGCATGCAGCAGTGCGCTGCCGGTGACCGGTTGATACTCGGCGAGCGCGAGGATGGCGCTCGCCACCGGCCCCGCGGGGTGAATCACCGTCTTGAGGTGCGTGTCGTCGAAGTCGAAGGTGTGCGAAGTCATCCCGTTGAGCAACGCGACATTGAGGATGTCGCCGCGCTCGCGCCGGCCGAGGATGGTCGCCTGCGCCGGGCCGAAGAACGGTTGCAGCGCCGCAAGCGCGTTGTTGACCGTCGGGTGCGTCGATGCGCCCACCGCGCAGCCGATCCAGTTGAGGATCGCCCGTTTCGCTTCGTGGCGCACTTTTTCAGGCAAGTCTCCCGGCGCGGCGGTGACGACGAATTGTGCAAGCGCACGCGTTGGCTGCTGGGACATATAATCTTCCTCGGGGTTGCCGTTGCGAGAGCAATCGGTAGCGGGAATGCTGGAGCACGATGCCGTTGGCGTCAACTGGCGGCCGTACTCTACGATCGTCGTCCCCGCGAAAGCGGGGAGCCAGTGTCGTGCGGGTAAAAAAGACGCTGGGTTCCCGCTTTCGCGGGAACGACGAATTTATTGAAGCTCTAACGCATTTCCGTAATTCGCATTGGAGGAGTCGGCAATGCTGGTCGTCTGGGGCAGGACCAATTCAATCAACGTGCAGAAGGTGCTCTGGTGCTGCGAGGAGATCGGCGTCGAGTACCGGCGCGTCGATGCCGGCGGCAAGTACGGTGTCGTGGACACGCCGGAGTATCGCAAGCTCAACCCCAACGGGCTGGTACCGACCATCGAAGACGATGGCCTCGTGCTTTGGGAGTCGAACGCGATCATCCGCTACCTCTCGGCGATGCATTCCGTAGGCACCCTATGGCCCACCGACCTGCGCACGCGGGCGCTCGCCGACCAATGGCTCGACTGGTCGCACACCACCTTCCTGCCGGCGATGCGCGACATGTTTCTCGGGCTGATACGCACTGCGCCCGGGCAGCGCGACATGCGCGCCATCGAGCAATCGCGCGTAAATACTGCGGCCGCGTTGGCAATCGTCGACGCTCACCTCGCCCGACACGAGTACGTGGCTGGGGACGCCTTTACTATGGGCGACATCGCGATGGGCTGCGGCGTCTGGCGCTGGCTATCGCTGCCCATCGAGCGACCAACGCTTCCCCACGTCGTGCGATGGTTCAACCTGCTCGCGCTGCGACCTCCCTGCCGCAAGGTCGTGATGCTTTCGCTGACCTGACGCGCAAGACATCGGCGCCAAGGAGCGCCGATGGGACACTCGACACCGATCGAACCGCTATGCGCGCGGTGCAACTGCTAAGATATCCGCTCCAACTCTCTCAGGTGATCCGGCAATGGATCGACGAGGTTTCGTTGGGGTTGTAGCGGGCGGTTTGCTGATCGGCCGATCGATGGCCGACGCGCAGCCCGCCGCAAAGGTGTACCGCGTCGGCTTCCTGCTCGGCGCGACCTCGGAATCGGTTGCCTCGTTGTTCGATGCGCTCAAGGCCGGGCTGCGCGAACTCGGTTACGTCGAAGGCCGCAATCTGGTCATCGTGAGCCGCTTCGGCGAAGGTCGCGTGGAACGGCTGCCGGAACTGGCCGCCGAACTCGTCGCCGAGCACGTCGACGTCATCGTCACCGGCACCAATTTCCACGTCGCCGCCGTGAAGCAGGCCACGTCCACCGTTCCCGTGGTGGCGATTTTCGTCGAGGATCCAGTGGGATCGGGCTTCGCGGCCAGCCTGGCGCGGCCCGGGGGAAACATCACGGGCTTGAGCGCGGAGGCGAGCAGCGAGCTGTGGGCGAAATACCTGACCCTGCTGCGCGAGGTCACTCCCAAGCTGGCGCGGGTGGGCGTGTTCGGCCAGGTGTCGTCGAAGGTCGGCTATGCGCAACTGGAGACGGCCTCGCGAAAACTCGACATAGCGCTCGAGGTTGCCGACATCAATCATCCCGAAGAATTCGACAACGCGTTCACCGCCATGGTTGGAAAACGGATCGCGGCACTCCTGGTCATCGTCGGCCCGCTCACATATCAACTCAGGGACCGGATTGCGCAGGCGGCCCTGAAGTATCGCCTGCCCGCGATCTGCAACGCGAAGCAGTACGCGGAGGCAGGGCTGCTGATGAGCTACGGTCCGAATCTGCCGGACCTCTACCGGCAGGCCGCCAGTTACGTCGACAAGATCCTGCGCGGTGGGCGGCCGGCCGAACTGCCCATCGAGCAGCCGACCCGTCTGGAGCTGACCCTCAACCTGAAGACCGCCAAGGCGCTGGGCGTCGTCTTTCCGCAATCGATGCTGCTGCGCGCGGAAGGACGCATCGAGTGATACGCCCGAAGTCGGGACCGCACTGACCTTCCATGCTTCGCAAAAGAAAAATGCCCCTCGCGGGGCATTTTGTTTTGCAATCGTGTGCGATCAGCGTACGGTCTTGGTCGCCGAATGCGCGTTGGACGATTTCTCCGGTGGCTTGTTCGAGCCCAGGCCCTTGTCGGTACCGGCTGCCGGCGCACTGGCAGCCATCTGCGGAGCGGGCACCGGCTTGCCCGCCGCCTTCATGTCGGCCTGGTATTTGGAGACCACGCGGTCCTCCGCGCGCGCCTGCTGCTGCTTGCCGACTTCCGCGGCGGCCGCATCCTTGGCCTTCTTTTCCTCGGCCGCGGCCTTCGCCTTGTCGTCCATCGGCGGCGCTGGCGGCAGCTTCGCCAGCGCGATGCCGAAGCCCAGAACCACGAGCGCGGCGGCGAACAAAGCCCGCAATGTCGTCATGCATGTCTCCCTGGTGTTTGCGGCGCACGATTGACGTGCATCACCGTGCCCTGCTCCCCATCCGGCGTCACCAGCGCGCTGGGATCCTTGCCGGCCTTGACGTCGTTGTACCAGTAAAAGTGGTGCTCTTTCGCCCACGTCTCGTCGACGTAACCGGTGCGCATCGCATCGTAAGCGCCGACCATGCCGAGGGTACCCATGTAGATATGTCCGAGCGCGGCGGTCATGAACAGGATGCCGGCAGCCGCGTGGAACACGTTGGCCCACTGCATCGTCTCGCGGGTCTGGTCGAAATTGGGAAAATCAAGAATCAACCCGGTCGAGCCGACGATGACGCCCAGGAATGTAATGCCGCCCCAGAACCACAACTTCTCACCGGCATTGAACTTGTACGACGGCGTGTCCTTGCCGGATACGAATCCGCCCAGGTTCGCAAGCCATTCGATATCACCGCGTTGCGGGAAATTGTTGCGCACGAACGTGGCAAAGATGAGGACGAGGCAGATGACGAACAGCGGGCCGATGAAGTTGTGCAGGTTCTTGCCCAGGATCGCCAGCCAGGAAAACAGCGTCGAGCCGATGAGCGGCAGCAGCAGCGACTTGCCGAAGAGCATGACCAGTCCCGAAGTCGCGAGCACGACGAAACCGATCGCGGTCGTCCAGTGGATGGCGCGATCCCAAGGCGTGAAGCGGCGCAGCTTTCGGCCGGTCGGTGCCCCGTGCAGCGGCATCGAGCCCTTGACGAAATAGAAGCTGCCGATCGCCAGCACGATCAGCGCGATCAACCACCCGCCGTAGATCGAGATCGGACCATTGCGGATCGCGCGCCAGGTCTGGCCGCCCGGCTGCACCAGGACGTTTGTCTCGCGGCCGGTGACGGTGGTCACTTGCGGCGCGCCGGAGCGCACTTCGTTCCACACCGGGGCGTTGTTGAGCGGCTGCACGCGCTGTTGCGTAGCTTCGGATCTTCGCCGCGGCGGCTTCCTGGGGATTGACTGCGGGTGATTGCGCCGTCGCGACGCCCGCGCTAATCACGAGGGCAGCGGTTAAGGCTACGAGGGGTCGGGCCAAGCATTCGCATCGACATGTACGGTCCTAACGACACTGGGTCCCCGCTTTCGCGAGGACGACGATTTTGGAACATCCCGCGAATTTCTGACACGAGGATTCTAGTTCGTACGCCGGTATTCGTTCTGGTTCTGGTTGCGCTGCTTGATCGCGGCCTCGTACGCGGCGCGGTCGCCGTTGAATTTCGCGCTGTCCCACGCCGGCTTGTCGGGCGTGCCCTGGTACTTGCCCTGCTTGTACTCGATCACCTGAGGACGCTCGCCGCAAGCGGCGAGCAGCAGCGCCGCCGCGCCCGCGAGCAGTACGACGCGCGCGATCACGATTTGGCTCCCGGCGCGGGCGGTTGCACCGAGGGCGCCGGCTGTCCCGGCCCGCCCATTACCGGCGGACGGCCATACGCAGTGTCCCAGCCCCACGGCGGCGAACCTGCGGTGCCGCGCGCGGCGCGGTTGGTGACGCGCTCGCGATAGATGTCGGAGAGCACGTCGGCGTCGCCGGCGAGCAGCGCCTTGGTCGAGCACATTTCGGCGCAGGCCGGCAGCTTGCCTTCGGCCAGCCGGTTGCGTCCATACTTCTTGAACTCGGCTTCGGAGTTGTTGGGCTCCGGTCCACCGGCGCAGAAGGTGCACTTGTCCATCTTGCCGCGCACCCCGAACGCTCCCGTCTGCGGGAACTGCGGCGCGCCGAAGGGGCAGGCGTAGAAGCAGTAGCCGCAGCCGATGCACAGATCCTTGTCGTGCAGCACCACGCCGTCGTCGCTGCGGTAGAAGCAGTCGACCGGACACACCGCCATGCACGGCGCATCCGAGCAGTGCATGCACGCGACCGAGATCGACCGCTCTCCCGGCACGCCGTCGTTGATGGTGACCACGCGGCGTCGATTGACGCCCCAGGGCACGTCGTTTTCCTGCTTGCAGGCGGTCACGCAGCCGTTGCACTCGATGCAGCGCTCGGCGTCGCAGAGAAATTTCATTCGGGCCATGATGTCGTCTCCTCGGCTCTCGTGTCGTTCAGGCCTTGGCGACCTGGCACAGCGTCGTCTTGGTTTCCTGCATCATCGTCACGGCGTCGTAGCCGTACGTGGTGGCCGTGTTCACCGCCTCCGCGCGGACGATCGGATGCGCACCTTCCGGGTAGAACTCGAGCATGTCCTTGCCTTGCCACCATCCGGAGAAGTGGAACGGCACGAAGGTGGTGCCCGGGCCGACGCGATCGGTGACCTGCGCCACCACCTTGATCTGCGCGCCCGTCGGCGATTTCACCCACACGTATTCGCCGTTCTTCACGCCGCGATCGTTGGCGTCCTTGGGATTGATCTCGACGAAGTTGACCTGCTGCAGTTCGGCCAGCCAGGCATTGGAACGAGTCTCCTCGCCGCCACCCTCGTACTCGACCAGGCGTCCACTGGTGAGCACCAGCGGGAAGTTCTTGGCGACCTCCTTGGTGATGTTGTCCTGCTGCACCGTCTTGAACAGCGTCGGCAGGCGCCAGAACGCCATCTTGTCGGCTCCGGCCGGATACTTGGCCACCAGGTCCGGGCGCGGCGAATACAGCGGCTCGCGGTGGATCGGGATACCGTCGGGGAAATTCCAGACGATGGCGCGAGCCTTGGCGTTGCCGAAGGGATGGTTGCCGTGGTTCTTCATGAACACGCGGATCATGCCGCCCGAGCGATCGGTCTTCCAGTTCTTGCCCTCGGCGGCTTTCTTCTCGTCCTCGGAGAGCTCGTCCCACCAGCCCAGCTTCTTGAGCAGCACGTGGTCGAGCTCGGGGTAGCCGGTGGTAAGGTCACCGCCCTTGGGATACGAGCCGTCCGCCGCCAGCAGGTCGACGCCGTCGCGCTCGACGCCGAAGTTGGCGCGGAAGCAGCCGCCCCCGTCCATCATCTTCGCCGAGGTCGCGTAGAGGTTGGGCGAGCCCGGATGCTTCAATTCCGGCGTGCCGTAGCACGGCCACGGCAGACCGAAGTAGTCGCCGTCGCAGGGACCGCCCTTGGCGCGCAGCGTCTTCACGTCGAAGGTCGCCATGTTCTTCATGTGCAGCTTGAGCCGCTCCGGCGACTGGCCGGTGTAGCCGATCGTCCACGTGCCCTTGTTGACTTCGCGCAGGATCGATTCGGGTTCGGGCTCGTCGAACTTGTTCGCATCCGGCTTGACCAGCTTGTAGTTGGTCATGAATTCCTTGTCCCAGCCGAACTTGCGCGCGAACGCCAGCATGATGGCGTGATCGGTCTGCGACTCGAACATCGGGCTGATCACGCGCTCGCGCCACTGCAGCGAGCGGTTGGACGCCGTCACCGACCCGGAGGTCTCGAGCTGGGTCGCCGCCGGCAACAGGTAGACGCCGTCCTTGCGCACCATCGCCGCCATCGCTGCCGTCGCAGACGGGTAGGGGTCGATCACCACCAGCGTGTCGAGCTTCGCCATCGCGTCGACCATTTCCTTGCCGCGCGACTGGCTGTTCGGCGCGTGCCCCCAGAACACCATTGCGCGGAGGTTCGAGTCCTGGTCGATCAGCTCGTTCTTTTCGAGCACGCCGTCGATCCAGCGCGACACCGTCATGCCGCTCTTTTCCATCATGACCTGCGACGCATACTGCTTCTTGATCCACTCGTAGTCGACGCCCCACACGGCGGCCCAGTGCTTCCATGCGCCCGTCGCCAAGCCGTAGTAACCGGGCAGCGAATCGGGATTCGGACCGATGTCAGTCGCGCCCTGCACGTTGTCGTGGCCGCGGAAGATGTTCGCGCCGCCGCCAGACACGCCGATGTTGCCGAGCGCGAGCTGCACGATGCACGAAGCGCGCACGATGGCGTTGCCGGTGGTGTGCTGAGTCTGGCCCATGCACCAGACGATCGTCGAGGGCCGGTTCTTGGCCATCATCTCGGCGACCTTGTAGACCTGCGCTTCGGGCACGCCGGTGACTTCCTCGACCTTGTCCGGCGTCCACTTGGTCATGACCTCTTCCTTGACCTTGTCCATGCCGTAGACGCGATCGTGGATGTATTGCGGGTCTTCCCAGCCGTTCTTGAACACGTGATAGAGCATGCCGAACAGGAACGAGATGTCGGTTCCCGAGCGGATGCGCACGTACTCGTCGGCCTTGGCCGCGGTACGCGTGAAGCGCGGATCGACGACGATCATGCGCGCGCCGGTTTCCTTGGCATGCAGCATGTGCACCATCGACACCGGGTGTGCTTCGGCGGCGTTGGAGCCGATATACATCGCACACTTGGTGTTCTGCATATCGTTGTACGAATTGGTCATCGCGCCGTAGCCCCAGGTATTGGCAACGCCCGCGACGGTGGTCGAGTGGCAAATGCGCGCCTGGTGGTCGGTGTTGTTGGTGCCCCAGAAGGAAACGAACTTGCGGAACAGGTACGCCTGCTCGTTGTTGTGCTTGGAGCTGCCGACCCAGAACACCGAATCGGGACCCGAATCCTTGCGCAGTGCCAGCAGGCGATCGCCGACTTCCTTGATCGCGTCATCCCAGCTCATCTGCTGCCACTTGCCGTTGACGAGCTTCATCGGCGTCTTCAACCGATGCGAGTTCTCGTGCATGCCGTGTTCGCGCAGCGCGGCGCCCTTGGCGCAATGTCCACCGAGGTTCAGCGGCGAATCGAACACCGGCTCCTGGCGAACCCACACGCCTTCCTCGACGACGGCGTCGACCGCGCAACCTACCGAGCAGTGAGTACAGACGGTGCGCTTGGTCTCGACTTTCTTCGCCGCGCCATCTGCCGCGTCGGCCTTGCCGACAAGTTCGTACGGCAGTTGGCTGGCAAACGCCCCGGCCCCGGCAACGAGACCCGAACGCTTCAGAAACGCCCGCCGGTCCATCGTCGGGTGCATAGCCCCGGCGACGCGGCGGAGACGTGGACGTGCTGCACTGGAACCATCACGGGTTTTGGTGAGCAGCATGGTCCTTCCTCCTCCTATGAATCCGTTGCGATGGCGAGCACGAGCGTGCGCATAGCCATCCTGTATGTGCAGAAACGGGGCAGTGCTGGGAACGCGACGCGCACTACAGTTTCGTTGTCTCGTAGTACTGCTTGACGTGCGCGGTGGCGGCGTAGCCGCCTTCGTCGCTGACGGCTTCGGCAGCGACATTCACGGCAGCGGGTGTCGATAAGCCGCGCACTGCAACCGTGGCGGCGCCTGCGCCGCCGACGCCGAGTGTCAGCAGGAATCCGCGGCGACGTAAGTTGGCGCGAGGTGCGGGAGAAACTTCCGGAGCGGGTTTGGAGCGACCATCGGAATTCGCCGTGCTCATTCGCATCTCCAAAAAACAACTCGTGACTTTATGGGTGCTGCAACGATCTGAACGTTGCGCCGATCGGCTAACGCTCGATGGCGAACGAGTCACGTTCGACCGCCATGAAGTAACTGGTGAATTGTGCTACCCGCACGTAGTAATTAGCAACACCTTTTGCGCATATTGCGTTGCAGCATTTCGTGACCCACGGCGCGATGTTGGCGAAATAGAAATCGCGCTGCTTGTCGATCGAGAGCGGCTCCATGCGATCGGTGCCGACGATCAGCGCGCGCATGCTTTCGAACAGCACCGCGAGGTGGTCTTCGTACACGGTGGCGCCCGGCGCTCGCGCCAGTTCCAGCGCGCCCAGCGCTTCGCGGATCTGCACCAGCAGCGGTCCGCCACCGGTCCCTTTAACGTACGCCGAACCGTGCAGGCTGACCTCGCTTTGTCCAACCCCGACGAACAGCGACTGGTACTCCTCGGTCGCCGCATCCGGTTCCATGACGCTGCTGGCCGCGATCAGGTCCCGCCAGGCACGGGCCAGCGCTTCGCCGTGCTCGGCGCCGGGGGTCACCTGGAGTTCGTCGGCCGCGGCGATCGCGGCGAGCAAGGCCGCGTCGGGCGCCTGGCGATACAGCCGCGCCAGCAAGGCGTAGAAGTCGGCACGCGCCTGGTCCTCGGGCTCGATGCGCCGCGTAAACAGCACCGGCGCAGTTTCCATTCCGTCGGCCATGCGATATCAGCGCGGGGGGCGCAGGTCCTTTTCCATCTTGTCGAGTACACGGCAGTCGGCGCACATCTTGAGCCGCTCCAGCGCGCCCGGCTCGGCGAACATCGAGTGCCCCGCCAGCTTGGCGAGCATGTTGGCGATCATCTTGTCGGTGCCCAGCGGCTTGCTGCAGCGGATGCAGTTGAACAGCGTCGCTTCGTTGAGCGTGCGCGGCTGCCTAGCTTCCGGGGTGAGCAGAAGCCGCGGCACCAGCGCGATCGCGTCCTCGGGACAGGTTGCCGCGCAAAGACCGCACTGAACGCACTGGCTCTCGATGAAGCGCAGCTGCGGCACCTCCGACTGGGCATGGTCGAGGATCGCGCCTTCGGGGCAGGCGCCCACGCAGGCCAGGCACAGGGTGCACGTGTCGCGATTGACGTCGATCGCGCCGAACGGAGCACCGACGGGCAGCGCGATGGTGGTCACCGGTGTCGGCGCGTGCGTGAGCAGGTGGTCGAGTGCAAGGCCGATGGTCGTGCGCTTGTCGGCGCTCCAGTGGAAGGTTGCGCTGGCGCGAACCGGCAGCGCGGGATCGAGCGCCCAGATGGCGGCTTCGAGCGCAGTGGCGTCGGTGGTGCGCAGCAGGTCGAAGTGCTCGCCCTGGTAGCCCAGCGCCTGCACTATGGTCTGCCCAAAGCTCATCTGCAGGCCGAGCGCGTCGGCGTATTGCGGAGCCTCGGCGCCAGTCGCGAGCACCGCGATGCCAGCAGCACCATACGCGAGCGCGCCCAGCCAGACATCGAGCCCCGTGGCTGCCATGTGGTGCAGCTCGACCGGAATGACTCGAGCGGGCAGCCCCTTGCCGTGGCGGCCGAGGCGGTCGATCACCGCGCGTCCGGCGGCGTCGTGGAACAGCAGCCAGGCGTCGCGACCGCCGGCGGCGCGATAGGTCGAGAGCAGCGTCCTGACGCGCGCACCCAGGTCGGGCACCGCCGGATACGCGTAGCCGAGCGCGCCGGACGGACACACCGTCGTGCAGGCGCCACAACCCATGCACAGGTGCGGTTCGACGCGGATGTGATCCCCGTCGGCAGCGATGGCCGCGGTCGAGCAGACGTCGATGCACAGGTCGCAGCCGGGCTGTTGCGAGCGGCTGTGCGCGCAGATCGATGCCTTGTAGTTGAAGAACTTGGGCTTTTCGAATTCGCCCACCGCGAGTGCAATCTCGGTGACCGCCGCGGCCTGCGCGACCGGATCGGCGCCGGTGTGCCAGTAACCCTGCGGCGGCTGATGCATGGCGAACGCCGGTTGCTCGCGCAGGTCGAGCACCAGGTCGAAGCGTTCGCTGCGCGTGGTGTCGCGCCGGTCGAAGTCGATCGCGCCGATCGCACCGCAGGCAACCACGCACTTGCGATGGTCCTTGCAGCGGTCGAGATCGATCTGGTAGCTGAAGTCGATGGCGCTTTCGGGACAAACCTTGATGCAGGCGTTGCAGCGCGTGCACAAGTCCAGGTCGATGGGATTGTCCTGCGTCCAGTCGACCTCGAAGGCGCCCAGCCAGCCGCGAATCGCGGCGAGCTTGCCGCTGTAGATCGGATAGGCGCGCTGCAGCGGCAATTCGCTACCGCGTTCGCTGTCGGTGAAAAGCACCGTTACCGCGAGCTGCTGCTGCAGCCGCTCGGCCCAGGCGAGAGCCGCAGCCATCGGCCCGACGATCAGCAGCTGGCCTTCGGACTTGAACGCGACGCGCGGCACCGGCTCGGGCTCGGGCAACGCCGCGGCGGCGAGGAGCGCCGCAATCTTCGGCGTCGCGGCGCGCGACTCTTCCGACCAGCCCGCGCTCTCGCGCACGTTGACGAAGCGGATCGTCTGCGTCTTGCCGCCCTCCTCGGCCAGGTCGCCGAACAGCCGCGCTTCCTGCGTGCACGCGACGATGACGTCGCCGGCGGCGTGATCGGCGAAGGCGGCGAGTTCCTTCTGGCAGAGTTGGGTGTGGATGGGCAGCGGGCCCGCGCGCTCGAGCGCCTTGGCCAGCGCTGTCCCGTCGAGGGGCATGGTGCCGTTGCAGTTGCAGACGTGCAGGGTCTTGTCGGCAAGCGTCATGACTTGACCGGCGCGTTGCCGGATGGATGCGTGACTGGCGATGGCGCAGCATCCGGCGTATGCGTCGCGATCGCGCTACGCTCAACCGGCGCGACGGGCGCCGCAGTTGCGATGTCGACGGGAGTCGCAGTCGCCGCAGCGGCGATCGCTGCCTGTTCGGTGGTCGCTGGCGACGCGGGTTCATCCGGAACATCCACGACGTAGCCTTCCGGCGTGAGCATCGTCTTCTTCGGGTTGAAGATCGCACGCGCCTGCACCAGCTGCTGGATGATGTGGTCCGGGATCGGGTCCGACTTCGTGTAGTCGCCGACGTAGATGTCGAGGCCGTCCATGATGTTGAAGCGCGGATCGCGAAAGAGCTGCTTGAGCGCGGCGCGTTTGAGCGCTTCGTCGACTTGCGGCTGGAAAAAGACGGTGAAGTCCGAATCGAGCGTGAGCGACTCGATCGGCGGCAACTCGGCGGCGGCTGGCGCGACGTCTGGCAGCGATGCCGCTGCGGCCGGCGCCTCGACCGCAGGCGTCGCTGCGACCGCCGCTGCGGCCTGCGTTTCACGCGCCGCGTCGAGCTTGTGCCGCGACCAGCGCCGCAACGAAAACCCCGCCGACGGGGAAGGTTCGTGCCCGGGTTTGTCGCTCATCGGCCGGTCTTTTCCGGCGGCGCGCCGGCGCGGTCGCGCTCGTAGAGCTGGTTGCGGCGCACCTTGCGCTTTACTTCGGGCTTGTAGTGTTCGATGACGAAAGGCTCCATCCACGCGAATATTTCCGGCGCCAGCGGCACCGCGTCGACGTGCTCACCTCCATCGAGCAGGCGGCCGGCTTCGTTGTAGCTGACTGTCACGACGTGCGGGCGCAGCTTGATCGCGGCCTCGTCCGCGCCTGCTTCGATGCCGTCCGATTCGGCGCTGCGCCACATCACGAACACCTTCGGCTGCGGCGACGAGAGATTGAGATAGTAGCCTTCGCTTTCGGTGTGATTGAGTTCGATGGCATGGCCGGTCACGCACCATCGGGTGCAAGTCGCGTCGTCGACAATCATCAACGGTGGCGCCGCCCGACTGGCGTCGGGCACGACCGCCGCGACGCGCCATTGTTCACTCGCCCAGCGGTTGGCGAGCGGCACGCGCTCGATCAGGATGGCGACGGGAAACCGCACATTCGTCATGGATTTGTGTTCAGGGAGCGCACGATTGGTGCGGATCATACTCCAGCAGGGCATGGGGCTCCTGCCTCTGCTAACATCGCTGGTTCCACAACAGTTTTTAGCGCATCTCAACGCACCATGGCCAAGGTCGTTCCACTCGCCGACATGCGCGTCGCGCGCAACGCCGCTCTCGCGGGCACGACGGCACCGGAGGTCACCCCGACCGGATTGCTCGCCGATGGCCGCGGCCGCGCGCTGCGCGATTTGCGCATCTCGGTGACCGATCGCTGCAACTTCCGCTGCGTCTATTGCATGCCCAAGGACGTCTACGGACACGACTATCCGTTCTTGCCGCATTCGCAACTTCTGACTTTCGAGGAAATCGCCAGGTTGGCGCGGGTGTTCAAGGCGCACGGCGTCGAGAAGATCCGCCTCACCGGCGGCGAACCGTTGCTGCGCAAGAATCTCGAGCGCCTGATCGCGATGCTCGCCGACATCGGTGGGCTCGACCTCACGCTGACGACCAATGGTTCGGCGCTCGCCGCCAAGGCGCGCGCGCTCAAGGCCGCAGGATTGAACCGTATCACCGTGAGCCTGGATGCGCTCGACGACGGCGTCTTCCGCGCCATGAACGATGTCGATTTCCCGGTCGCCCGGGTGCTCGAAGGCATCGACGCGGCCGCCGAGGCCGGGCTCTCGCCGGTGAAGATCAACATGGTCGTCAAGCGCGGCGTCAACGAACACCAGATCCTTCCGATGGCGCGCCACTTCAAGGGCAGCGGCCACATCCTGCGCTTCATCGAGTACATGGACGTCGGACACACCAACGGCTGGCGGCTCGACGACGTCATTCCCTCGTCGGAAGTCGTGCGCATCATCGGGCGCGAAATGCCGCTCGCGCCGGTCGACGCCAACTACACCGGCGAGGTTGCCGAGCGGTGGCGCTACGCCGATGGCGGCGGCGAGATCGGCGTGATCTCGTCGGTCACGCAGGCTTTTTGCAGCGACTGCACGCGCGCCAGACTATCGACCGATGGCAAGCTCTACACCTGCCTGTTCGCGACCACCGGCTACGACCTGCGCGCGCTGCTGCGCGAGAGCGCCGACGACGCTCCGATCGGCAACTATGTCGCCGCCATCTGGCTGCAACGCGCGGATCGGTATTCGGAGATCCGTTCGGCGAACACCGTGGCGCTGCCGAAGGTGGAAATGAGCTATATCGGTGGGTAGGCACGGTGGCGATGAAAATAGAACGTGATGTGTCCAAGGCGAAGCGCGGCGCACCCGTGCCTTCGAAGGGCAATGCGCGCAAGGCGGCCTTGGCGCGCAGTGAACCTCGCCCGTTGCAGTTGAAGCCTCTGGTCGAATTCCTGAGCGGGCTGGAGCAGAACAACAACCGTCCGTGGTTCGCCTGGAACAAGTCGGCGTACGACCTGCTGCGCGAGGAATTCGAAGCGCTCGTCGGCGACCTGATCGGCCGCGTGGCGAAGTTCGATCGCGTGATCGGTCCGGTCGATCCGAAGAAGGCGATGTTTCGCATCTATCGCGACACGCGCTTCCACAAGGATCGCGCGCCGTACAAGACGCACTTCAGCGCCGCGATTCGCGAGCGCGCCAAGCGTGGTCTCGAGCCCGGCTACTATTTCGAAATCGACCACCGGGGCATCCTGCTGGCCGGCGGCGGCATCTACAACCCCGACCCCGCGATCCTGATGCGCATCCGGCGCTACATCGCGGCGAAGCCGGGAGCGCTGACGCGCGCGCTCAACCATCCGCGCTTCGCCAGGACCTACGGCGGCATGATGGACGAGGATGCGCTGGCGCGGCCGCCCAAGGGTTTTGCCGCCGACTTGCCGCATATCGATGCGATCAAGCAGCGTCATTACTTCGGGTTGGTCGAGGTCGATTTGAAGAAACGCCCGCCCAAGGATCTGGCCAAGAATGTCGCCGGGTATTTCGAGGACCTGCTGCCGTTCATGCAATGGCTGCGCAAGGCCGCGGCCGAGACGCCATGAACGCGCGCAACGCGCCCTACCGCCCGGTACTGACCGACGCCGCGCGTCCGTCGACCTTTAACGTCGCCGCCATCGATGAGAACGGCGCCACGCGCGACACGCCCATCGCGGGCGAGCATCCGCTCACGCTCTACGTCGACAAGCGCGAAATCCTGACGCTGATGACGCTCGGCGCCGCGCCCGAAGCACTGGCGATCGGCTACCTGCGCAACCAGCGCCTGCTGCAGCATCTCGAAGACATCGTGTCGGTGCAGGTCGACTGGGACGTCAACGCCGTGGCCATCCACACGCGCAACGGCCTGAAGGACCTCGAAGCCAAACTGGGCAAGCGCACCACGACCAGCGGTTGCGGCCAGGGCACGGTCTTCGGTGACCTGATGGCCGACATCGACGCGGTGCGCCTGCCCGCCGACGCGGCGCTCACCCGCGCGACCCTCTACGCGCTGCTCGACCGCGTGCGCGTGCACGAGACGATCTACAAGCAGGCCGGCGCGGTTCACGGCTGCGCACTGGCCACCAACGGCAATGGCGCGAGCGAGATCCTGTACTTTGTCGAAGACGTGGGCAGGCATAACGCGGTCGATGCGATCGCCGGCAAGATGTGGCTCGACGGCGTCGACGGTGGGGACAAGATCTTCTACACCACCGGTCGCCTGACTTCGGAAATGGTCATCAAGGCGGCGCAGATGGGCATCCCGTTTCTCGTCTCGCGATCGGGGCTCACGCAGATGGGCTTCGAGATCGCGCAGAAGGTCGGCATCACCATGATCGGCCGCGCCACCGGCAAGCACTTCCTGCTCTTCGCCGGCGCCGAGCGCTTTCGCGGCGGCGCATGAACCGAGCGCTGACCTGGGTTCCGGCAGTGACGATGAGCGACCCGTCCGCACCGCAGGCGGCGCGCGGCAGTTGCCATTGCGGACGGGTGCGCTTTGTCGCGCAGTTCCCGTCGCGTTTCTGCTCGCATTGCCATTGCGAGAGCTGCCGGCGTTCGCACAGCGCGGGCTTCGTGACCTGGATCGGCTTCAAGTCGGAGCAGGTGCAGGTCGAAGCCGGCGCCGAGAACCTCGTCGACTACGAATCCTCGCCGCAGCACGTACCGCAGCTTCTGCAAGGTCTGCGGCACCAAGGTGTTCTTTCGCTCCGAGCGCTGGGCCGGCGAGACCCACATTCCGCTCGCTGCCATCACCAGCGCGGTCGACCGCGAGCCCCAAGGCCATTACTGCTACGAGGAGCATGTGGCATGGATCCCCTGGCCGCCAACACCCCCAGGGTCGCCATGATGCGCGTGCCCGGAGTGACCGGCGTGGTGCTGGCGGGCGGACAGGGTCGGCGCATGGGCACCGTCGACAAGGGACTGGTACTGCTCCGCGGCGAACCGATGGTGCGGCACGTTATCGACCGCCTCGCGCCGCAGGTCGACGAGGTCCTCATCAACGCCAATCAGCATGGCGCCGAGTATGCCGCGTTCGGCCATCGCGTCATCGCCGACGCCATCGACGGTTTCGCCGGCCCGCTGGCGGGGCTGCATGTCGGCCTCACCCACGCTGCGCACGAATTTGTTGCTACCGTGCCCTGCGATTCGCCGTTCCTGCCGCTGGACCTCGTCGCCCGCTTGCGCGCTGCACTCGAAGCACGTGATGCCGACCTCACGGTGGCGCGAACCTTCGAGCAGGCGCATCCGGTTTTCGCGCTCGTGCGCAAGCGCGTTCTGCCGCACCTGACGCGCTATCTCGAGGGCGGCGGGCGCAAGATCGACCACTGGTACGCGACGCTCGCCACGGTCGAGGTCGCCTTCGATGACGACGCCGACGCCTTCCGCAACATCAACACCGTCGACGAGCTCGCTGCGGCCAGCGCGAATGGGCGCACGCGTTGATCCCTCTCGGCGATCGGACGCCCGGTCGGGACAACAACACGAAGTTGCTGCGATTTCTCGCCGCAACCTCGGTGATCGTCTTTCATTGCTATGCGCTGACCGATACCTGGACCGACGAACCCTTGTATCGACTGACGAGCGATACCAATCTCGGTGCGCTCGGCGTCGAATGCTTCTTCGTGTTGTCCGGCTTCCTGGTGACGCAGAGCTGGCTTGCGCGGCCACACGTGCCAGCCTTTTTCGCCTCGCGGGCGCTGCGCATCTATCCGGCGTTGTTCGCCGCCGTCGCGGTGTCGATCCTGCTCGCGGGCCTGTCGAGCGCGGCGCCCTGGTACAGTTTTCTCACCGACCCGCAGACGCTCGAATTCGCGCGCAACAACGCGCTCGGCTGGCGCACCAGCTACGACCTTCCAGGCGCGTTCAAGACCAACCCGTACCCGGGTGCCAGCAACGGGTCGCTATGGACGCTGGCGGTGGAATTGCGCCTGTACGTCGGCGTCGCGATCCTCGGCGCCGCCGGCGCGCTCGCGCGCCGCAACGCGGGCGCGGCCGCCATCATCGCGCTCATCGCATTGTTCAGCGTCCGGCCGCAGTGGCTGCCGCTGCCTACCGACAACCAAGGGGTGTTCGACCTGGCGCTGCTGTTCGCGCTCGGATCGCTCGCCTACTTATGGCGGGAGAGGATCCCGCTGTCGATCACGGCCATGGCGGCCGGGATCGCGTTGTTCCTTTGGAATCCTGGCGGCGCGGTGCGCGGTCATCTCATCGCACCGTTTGTCGTGTACGCGGTGCTGGTCCTCGCCTACCATCCGCGCGTGCATACAACGCTGTTGAATCGGGGTGGCGACTATTCCTACGGCCTATACGTCTATGCGTTCCCGGTGCAGCAGGCCATCTTGCATAATTCGCCAGGGCTGTCGAGCCTGGGGCTGTTCGTCGCTGCGTTTCCCGTCACGCTGGCGCTCGCTGCGGCTTCATGGCATGGGCTTGAACGCCCCGCGCTCGAGCTAAAATCGCGATGGAGATGAGCTCGCAATGACCCAGCCCAAGACACTGCGCGAAGCATCCTGCGCCGACGACTACGATCCGAATTCCATGCCGGTCGACAAGGCGCGCGAACTCATCCGCACCTTCCTGCAACCAGTGACCGCCATCGAGCGCGTGCCGGTGCGCAGCTCGCTCGGCCGCGTGCTTGCCGAAGACATCGTTTCGCCGCTGGCCGTCCCCGGCCACGACAACTCGGCGATGGACGGCTACGCGGTGCGCTTCGCCGACCTCAAGACCGACGGCGAGACGACGCTCAAGCGCGTCGGCGAATCGTTCGCCGGCAAGCCGTGGTCCGGCGCGATCGGCGCGGGCGAATGCGTGCGTATCTTCACCGGCGGCGTGATGCCGCAGGGCGCCGACAGCGTGGTCATGCAGGAACGCACGAGTGAAGCCGACGGACGCGTGCAGATCGCTGCAGGTGCGCTCAACAAGGCCGGCCAGAACCGCCGCTTCGCCGGCGAAGACCTCAAGGCGGGCCAGGTCGTGTTCCGTGCCGGCCAACGCATGCATCCGGCCGAACTCGGCATGATCGCGTCGCTGGGCATCGGCGAGGTCAGCGTCTATCGCCGGCTGCGCGTCGCATTCTTCTCGACCGGCGACGAACTGAAGTCGGTTGGCAGCGCGCTGGCCGCCGGCGAGATCTACGACAGCAATCGCTACACTCTCTACGGCATGCTGACCCGGCTTGGTTGCGATATCGTCGACATGGGCGTGATCGCCGATGCGCCGGAAAAGATCGAGCACGCCTTCGCGACCGCGGCGCAGAATGCCGACGTCGTCATCACTTCCGGCGGCGTGTCGGTCGGCGAAGCGGACTTCGTCAAGCAGCTGCTCGACAAGCTGGGCGAGGTGCTGTTCTGGAAGATCGCCATGAAGCCGGGACGTCCGCTGGCCTACGGCAAGATCGGCGCGGCGCACTTCTTCGGCCTGCCGGGCAACCCGGTGGCGGTGATGATCACCTTCTACCAGTTCGTGCGCGAGGCGCTGCTGATCATGCAGGGACAGCGCGAAATCGCGCCGCTGCCGACCTTCAAGGTGCCCCTGTCCGCGCCGATCCGCAAGATGCCGGGCCGCACCGAATTCCAGCGCGGCATCCTCACCCCAGATGGCAAGGGCGGATTCACCGTGCAGAGCACCGGCGACCAGGGCTCGGGGATACTGTCGTCGATGTCGCGCGCGAACTGCTTCATCGTGCTCGGGACCGACACCGGCAACGTCGCCGCCGGCGAACTGGTCGCGGTGCAACTGCTCGAAGGGTTGCTGTAGCCGCTGGTGCGGTGACGGCGACTCGTCCAGCATGAGCGAATCGCCAATCACACCCGACGCGGCGCCGGCCGCGCCGACTTTCGGCGAAGCGCTGGCCTACTGGTGGAAGCTCGGCTGGATCAGCTTCGGCGGCCCGGCCGGCCAGATCGCGATCATGCATCACGAACTGGTCGAGCGGCGGCGATGGATTTCCGAAGCGCGCTTCCTGCACGCGCTCAACTACTGCATGGTGCTGCCGGGACCCGAAGCGCAGCAGCTCGCCACCTACATCGGCTGGCTGCTGCACCGCACGCGCGGCGGAATCGCCGCGGGTGCCTTGTTCGTGCTGCCTTCGCTGCTGGTCCTCATCGCGTTGTCGTGGGTGTACATGGCGTACGGCAGCGTGCCGGCGATCGCCGGCATTCTCTACGGGATCAAGCCTGCGGTGACCGCCATCGTGCTGCACGCGGCGTGGCGCATCGGCTCACGCGCGCTCAAGTCGCCGCCGCTGTGGGCGATTGCCGCGGCGGCATTCATTGCGATCTACTTCTTCAGCGTGCCTTTCCCCGCCATCGTGCTGACTGCAGGCGTGATCGGCGCGATTGGCGGGCGCATCGCGCCGCGGCAGTTCGCCACTGGCGGCGCGCACGCGGCCAAGGACTCGTCGCACCTGCCTGCCGTCATCGACGACGCAACGCCGACGCCTGCGCATGCGCGCTTCAGTGCGGCTCGGCTGGCGAAGGTGGTCTCGATCGGCGTGCTGCTGTGGGCGTTGACCATCGGCGCCGTCGGGTGGGTGACGGGAACCAGCGGCACGCTGGTGCAGATGGGCTGGTTCTTTACCAAGGCCGCGCTGCTGACCTTCGGCGGCGCGTACGCGGTGCTGCCGTACGTCGTACAAGGCGCGGTCGAGAGTTACGGCTGGCTCACCGCGACGCAGATGATCGACGGCCTCGCGCTCGGCGAAACCACGCCCGGCCCGCTGATCATGGTCGTCACCTTCGTCGGCTTCGTCGGTGGCTGGAGCAAGCAGGTATTCGGCCCGGACGCGCTCGTGCTCGCCGGTGTGGCAGCCGCTTGCGTCGCCACCTGGTTCACGTTCCTGCCGAGCTTCGTGTTCATCCTCGCCGGCGGCCCGGTGGTGGAATCGACGCACGGCCAGTTGCGCTTTACCGCACCGCTGACCGGCATTACCGCCGCGGTGGTCGGCGTCATCGTCAACCTCGCCGTGTTCTTCGCGCTGCACGTGCTTTGGCCCGCGGGACTGCACGGGCCATTCGACTGGATCGCGGCGCTGATCGGGCTCGGTGCAGTCGCGGCGCTGTTTCGCTGGAAGGTGGGGGTGATTCCAGTGATCGTCGCCTGCGCCGCGATCGGACTTCTGCTCGCGCTCGTTCAGTAGTAGCGACTGCCGACCGAGCGCTCCAGATTCCGGATGCGGTCTTCGAGCTCGAAAACGTTCTGCGAGGTGCCGAGCCACGCCTCATGCTCGCGCTGCTGCAGGCGATACATCCACCGGTCGAGGCGTTCGAACAGGCTGAGCGATTCGCGCTTCGGCGCGCTGGTATGCGGCAATAGTGTGAGCTGCCGGGGGCGCGCATCCGAGCGCAACCGTCCGAGGACTTCCGTGAACGCGAGTCGCGCCCACGCACCGTTCACCGCCATTTCGCCAAAGTGAAAGTTGATGGCTTTCATGTTGTGCTCCTTCCGGCCTTGTGGGCCTTGCGTGCGCCGCGGGATGGCAGCGCACCGTGGAGTCAATCTATGGGCGAGCGCCTCCCGGGTCCAATCGCATTTTCCGAAGGGGTCGATCCGTTTGGCGGATCGGCGTGAAACGTCGTTCCGGACGTGCCCGCGAAGCGGGCGCGAGCCGGAACCCAGTGACGTTCAACGACGCTGGGTTCCCGCGTTCGCGGGAACGACGATAGGTTAGCGCCGTCCGACGGTCAGCACGCCCTGCACGTCGCGCACCAGCAGCAGCGCGCGCTTGAGGCGTTCGAGGTCGGCGACTTCGAGCGTGAACGACATGCGCGCCTGGAGATTGCGCGACAGCGTATTGACCGCGGTGACGTTGATCTTCTCGCGCGAGAACACTTCGGACACGTCGCGCAGCAGTCCGGTTCGATCCATCGCCTCGACCACTACGTCGACCGGGAAGACTTCCTCGCGGCGCGTGCCCCAGTCTGCAGTGATCAGGCGCTCGGGCTGCTTTTCGCGCATGCGCTCGACGTTGTTGCACGACTGGCGATGGATGGTGATGCCCTTGCCGCGGGTCACGAAGCCGACAATCGGATCGGGCGGCGCCGGCTTGCAGCAGCGTCCGAGGCCAGTCATCAGGCGATCGACACCGACGATCAGGATGCCGCTGCCGGAACCTGCCGACTGGCTCTCGCGCAGCGCGGGCATTTCCTCGACCGGCGCCGCGGGCGCAGCCGCCGGATGGGCGACCGCCTGGATCGCAGCCTGCAGTTGCCGCAGGTTGAGTTCGGCGCGCGCGACTGCGGCGAAGAAATCGTCGAGCTTGGCGAAACCGGCCTCGTGCGCGACTGCTTCGAGGTTGAGCGCGGTCATGCCCGAACGCGCGAGTTCGCGCTCGACCGCGACGCGGCCCTGCGCCATGGTCTCCTCGAGCTGCTGCGCCTTGAACCACTGGCGTACCTTGGCGCGCGCATGGCGGCTGTGCACGTAGCCGAGGTCGGGATTGACCCAGTCGCGCGACGGTCCGCCCTGCTTGACGGCGATGATCTCGACCTGCTGCCCGCTCTTGAGGGCGTAATTGAGCGGCACCATCGCACCGTCGACGCGCGCGCCGCGGCAACGGTGGCCGAGGCTGGTGTGCACCGAATAGGCGAAGTCGACCGGCGTCGCGCCGCGCGGCAGGTCGACCACGCGTCCCTGCGGCGTCAGCACATAGATCGCGTCGGTAAACAGGCTCGACTTGAACTGCTGAAGCCATTCGCCGCCGTCGGCGACGGCGTCCTTCCAGTCGAGCACCTGGCGCAGCCACGCGATCTTCTCGTCGTAGCCCGGGTCTCGCCGGTTGGCGCCGGCCCCCTCCTTGTAGCGCCAGTGCGCCGCGACGCCATACTCGGAGTGCCGGTGCATGTCGTGGGTGCGGATCTGCACCTCGAGCGGCTTGTTCTCGGGTCCGATGACGGCGGTGTGCAGCGAACGATAGTCGTTGGCCTTGGGCTTGGCGATGTAGTCGTCGAATTCCCTGGCCAGCGGCACCCACTGGTTGTGCACCACGCCCAGCGCGGCGTAGCAATCCTTGACGTCGTCGACCAGGATGCGCACCGCGCGGATGTCGTACACCGAGTCGATGCCGCTCTGCTTGCGCCGCATCTTGTTCCAGATGCTGTAGATGTGCTTGGGCCGTCCGGACACGTCGGCCTTGATGCCGGCGGCGAGCAAGTCGCGCTTGAGCGTGGACTTCACCTCCTCGATGTAGTGCTGGCGATCGAGCCGGCGCTCGTCGAGAAGCTTGGCGATCTGCTTGTAGGTCTCGGGTTCGAGCGCGCGCAACGCGAGGTCTTCGAGCTCCCACTTGAGCTGCCAGACGCCAAGGCGGTTGGCGAGCGGCGCGAACAGGTCCTGCGTCTCGCGCGCCGCCTGCGCCCTGGCTTCGGAATCGCCGGCGGTGAGGAAGCGCAGCGCCTGCGTGCGCTCGGACAGCTTGATGAGCACCACCCGAATATCGCCGACCATCGCCAGCAGCATCTTGCGCAGGTTCTCGGCCTGCGTATCGCGGGTGTCCTTGCTCCCGCCCCCCTCTGCCGCGGCGCGAATCGCGCCCATGCGCGCCACGCCGGTGACGATGTCGGCCATCTCCTTGCCGAACTGTTCCTCGAATGCCGCGTTGTCGAAGCCGTCGCAGTGCGGCGCGCCGATCAACACCGAGGCGCGCACCGACTCGGCGTCGAGTTTGAGTCCGGCGACGATGGCCGCGGTGCCCAGCGCGCGATCGATCCATGGCTCGCCATCGCTGGTGGTGAGGTCGCCGTAGTGTTCGCGCGCATAGGTCACGGCGAGGCCGATCGCCTCGCGCGCGTCGTCGCCGTAGAGCGTGCGCGTCTGTTCGAGCCAGGCGGCGAGCGTGGCCGGCGTGGACGCTTGTGCGACAGTGCGGGAGACGGCGACCATGCGAACGGCGCGCCTACGCCGCGGCTTTGCGGACGACTTCGGCGATGCCCAGCGCGCAGCGGTCGGCGACGTCGGCGTCGCGCGCTTCGACCATCACGCGCAATACCGGCTCGGTGCCCGACGGGCGCAACAGCACGCGGCCCGAACCGTCGAGCGTGGCCATCGCTTCGCTTTCGGCGCGCTGGATCTCGTGATTCGAGCGCCACGGAAAGCCGCTGCGGATGGGAACGTTGATCAGGCGCTGCGGAAACAACGCCGCGTCGGCGGTTGCGCTTTGCAGCGTCAGCGATTGTTCACGAAGGGCGCGCAGCACCGCCAGGGCGGCTACGATGGCGTCTCCGGTGGAATGCTTGTCGAGGCAGATGATGTGTCCTGAATTCTCGCCGCCGAGCATCCAGCCGCGCTGCTGCATCAGCTCCAGCACGTGCCGGTCGCCGACAGGCGCCCGGTCGAGCGCGATGCCTCGGCGAGACAGCGCCTGCTCGAAGCCGAGATTGCTCATATGCGTGCCGACCACCCCGCCAGTCATCGCGCCGCGCCGCCAATAGTCCAGCGCGATGATGTAGAGCAGCTGATCGCCGTCGTAGAGGCGGCCCTCGGCGTCGACCATGATGAGGCGATCGCCGTCGCCATCCAGCCCGATGCCCAGGTCGGCGCCATGCTCGATCACTGCCGCCTGCAGAAACTTCGGATGCGTCGCGCCCACGCCAGCGTTTATGTTCAGGCCATCGGGTTCGTCGCCAATGGCGACGACTTCGGCGCCAAGTTCGTGAAACACCGGCGGCGCGACGTGGTAGCTGGCGCCATGCGCGCAATCGACGACGATCTTGAGGCCCTTGAGATCGAGCTCGTTGGGAAAGGTGCCCTTGCAGAATTCGATATAGCGTCCCGCTGCGTCGTTGACGCGATACGCCTTGCCCAGTTCCGCCGAGGGCACGCAGGTCAGCGGCGCGTCCATGCCCTGCTCGATCGCCAGCTCCACCGCGTCGGGCAACTTGGTACCCGCGGCCGAGAAGAACTTGATGCCGTTGTCTTCGAAAGGATTGTGCGATGCGCTGACGACGATGCCCGCCGACAGGCGCAGCGCGCGGGTGAGATACGCGACCGCAGGCGTCGGCAACGGTCCCGACAGGTAGACGTCGACGCCCGCCGCGGAGAGACCCGATTCGAGTGCCGCTTCGAGCAGGTAACCGGAGATTCGCGTGTCCTTGCCGATGAACACCGCGGGCGTTTCACCGGCGCGCGTCGCCGACTCGGCGGCGAACACGCGGCCGGCGGCGTAACCCAGGCGCAGCACGAGTTCAGGCGTGATCGGCGGCTCGCCGACGCGGCCGCGAACACCATCGGTACCGAAATATTTTTTGCTCACTTTATCGCGTTCCAAACTTTCAAGGCATCGACGGTTTCGCGCACGTCATGGGTGCGCACGATCGTTGCGCCGCGCGCCACCGCCGCGAGTGCTGCCGCCACGCTGCCGGCCATGCGTTCACCGACTGCGCGACCGGTCAACGCGCCGATGGTGGTCTTGCGCGACAACCCGACCAGCACAGGGTAGCCGAGCGCGACGATTGCATCCAGTCGGCGCAACAGGGTGAGATTATGTTCCACAGTCTTGCCGAAGCCAAAGCCCGGATCGACCACGATGCGTTCGCGGGCAATGCCGGCAGCGACGCAGGCGGCGATACGTGCAGTCAAAAAGCCCGCAACTTCGGCGACCACGTCGGCATACGCAGTGTCGCGCTGCATCGTCTCGGGCTCGCCTCGCATGTGCATAAGGCACACCGCAACTTGTACGCCACTACTCGCGATCGCTTCCACCGCGCCGGTCGCGCGCAGCGCGTTGATGTCGTTGATCATGCTGGCGCCGGCGGCGATGGCCGCGGACATCACTGCGGGCTTGCGGGTGTCGATCGAGATGGGCACGCCGCGCTCATCGCAGCTTTCGCGCAGTCGCTCGATGAGCGGAATGACGCGGGAGAGTTCCTCGGCGTCGGGCGTGGGGGCCGCACCCGGTCGCGTCGATTCGCCGCCGATGTCGATGAGGTCGGCGCCATCCGCGAGCAGCGCGCGGGCGCGGGACAGCGCTGCGGTGGGTTCGGCGAAACGGCCGCCGTCGTAGAACGAGTCCGGCGTGACGTTGACCACGCCCATGACCAACGGGCGATCGAGCGCGAGCCGGTGGCGGCCGCAGATCAGCGGGGGACGTCCGTACTCAGGCGACATGGTGGACCCGCAAAACACTGGGGCACCACGAGGTGCCCCAGCTGATTCGATTGCGAAGTACGGTCGCGCTCGCGACCTCGACTCGAGCCTTAGGCTGGCGTCGCCGAGGGCGCCGCGTCAGGACCCGTATCCGGGCCGAAGGTCGTGCTGCTGGGCGTTGGATGCACCTTCGGCGGCCGCGGCGGACGACCCTGCATGATGTCCTCGACCTGGTCGGCGTCGAGCGTTTCCCATTCCAGCAGCGCAGCGGTCAACGCCTCGACTTTGTCGCGGTTGTCTTCGATGAGCTTGCGCGCGAGCGCGTACTGCTCGTCGATGATGCGGCGGATTTCGAGGTCGACCTTTTGCATGGTCGCCTCCGACACGTTCTTCTGCGTCGCGATCGAGCGGCCGAGGAACACCTCGCCTTCGGCCTCGGCGTAGACCATCGGGCCCATCGCGTCGGACATGCCATAGCGCGTGACCATGTCGCGCGCCATCGTGGTCGCACGCTCGAAGTCGTTGCCCGCGCCGGTGGTCATCTGGTTCATGAAAATCTCTTCGGCGATGCGGCCGCCGAACAGGACCGCGATGCGCTGCAGCAGGTAATCGCGGTCGTACGAGTAGCGATCGCCTTCCGGTAGCTGCATGGTCACGCCCAGCGCGCGACCGCGCGGGATGATCGTCACCTTGTGCACCGGATCGGACTTGGGCAGCAACTTGGCGAGAATGGTATGGCCCGACTCGTGGTACGCCGTGTTCTTCTTTTCCTCGTCGGACATGACCATCGATTTGCGCTCGGCGCCCATCATGATCTTGTCCTTGGCCATTTCGAAGTCGTGCATGTCGACCAGGCGCTTGCTCTTGCGCGCGGCGAACAGCGCGGCTTCGTTGACCAGGTTGGCGAGGTCCGCGCCGGAGAAGCCAGGCGTGCCGCGCGCGATGACTTCGGCCTTGACGTCGCCCGACAGCGGCACCTTGCGCATGTGCACCAACAGGATCTGCTCGCGGCCGCGGATGTCGGGCAGCGGCACCACCACCTGGCGGTCGAAGCGGCCCGGGCGCATCAGCGCCGGGTCGAGCACGTCGGGACGGTTGGTGGCGGCGATGACGATGACACCGGAATTGCCTTCGAAGCCATCCATTTCGACCAGCAACTGGTTCAACGTCTGCTCGCGCTCGTCGTTGCCGCCGCCCAGGCCCGCGCCACGCTGCCGGCCGACCGCGTCGATTTCGTCGATGAACACGATGCAGGGCGCACTCTTCTTCGCCTGCTCGAACATGTCGCGCACGCGTGCCGCGCCGACGCCGACGAACATCTCGACGAAGTCCGAGCCCGAGATCGAGAAGAAAGGAACCTTGGCTTCGCCGGCGATGGCCTTGGCGAGCAGCGTCTTGCCGGTGCCCGGGTTGCCGACCATCAGCACGCCGCGCGGGATGCGCCCGCCCAGCTTCTGGAACTTGGAGGGATCGCGCAGGAACTCGACCAGCTCGCCGACTTCTTCCTTGGCCTCGTCGCAACCCGCGACGTCGGCGAAGGTGATGGTGTTGTTGGCCTCGTCGAGCATGCGCGCCTTGCTCTTGCCGAACGAGAACGCGCCGCCCCTGCCCCCGCCCTGCATCTGGCGCATGAAGAAGATCCACACGCCGATCAAGAGCAGCATCGGGAACCACGAAATGAACACCTGCGCGAGGAAGCTCTGCTCTTCCTCGGGTTTGGCCTGGACCTTGACGCCGTCCTTGATCAGGTCCCCGACCATCCACAGGTCGCCGGGGCTGTAGGTCATGTTTTGCTTCTTGTCGGTGCCGACCCATTTGATGGTGCGGCCTTCGATGCTGGCCGACTCGACGCGACCCTGCTTGGCCTGTTCCATGAAATCGGAATAGGAGACCGCTTCGCGCGTGGTCTGGCGCGCGTCGAACTGCTTGACCACGGTGAGCACCACCAGGCCGATGACCAGCCAGATGCCGATGTTCTTAACCAGATTGTTCAACGTCGTTCCTCGGTGACCCCGGATTTAGGCCGACAGACTGCGATTCTATGCCTTAGCACCACCCTGCGCCATGTCAGATCTGTCGCTATGTGGCGACATGGCCTTTTCCTACCAAAAACACCTCTCGGCTCTTGTCCCGTGAGGCTTTGGGCTTGCGAACGTAAACTTTGTCGAAATGCGCCGTCATGGTGCGCTGAAACTCCTGAAAACCCTCCCCCTGGTAGGCCTTGACCACCAAATCGCCCCGTGGTTTCAGCCAATGGGCCGCGAAATCGACCGCCAGCTCACCCAGATATACGCTGCGGGCCTGGTCCGCGGACGCAACTCCACTAAGGTTTGGGGCGAGGTCGGACACCACAAGGTCCGCCTTGCGGCCGGCGAGCGCGCCGGACAGCGCCGCCATGCCAGCTTCTTCGCGGAAATCGCCCTGGAGGAACGTGACGCCTTCCAGGTTGTCCATCGGTAGCAGGTCGATGGCGACGATACGTCCGGACGGTCCCAGGCGCTGGCGCAGCACCTGGCACCAGCTGCCGGGAGCGGCGCCGAGATCGACTACTATCATCCCGGGACGCAGCAGCTTATCCTTTTCGGCCAGTTCGATCAGCTTGAACGCCGCGCGCGAGCGATATCCCAGGCGCCGGGCTTCGGTCACAAAGTGGTCCGAAACGTGCTGTTGCAACCAGGCTTTGTTGAATTTGTGCTTTTTTCCCGTCGGATTGCGCGGATTTTGTGCGGAAGCCATGACGGCATTGTAAATCTGACACGGAAAGGATTCCCATGAGGCGATACAACATTGCGCTCCCCGAGATGGCGATCGTCGCGGCTACGCGCGCCATGGCGGGTGCCGGCGCAGGACTGCTGATCAGCGACCTGCTGCCAGCGGAAACACGACGCACGCTCGGGTGGACGCTGCTTGCGATCGGGGCAGTGTCGACGATTCCGATCGCCATGACGCTGTTCGGAAGGCGCGAAGAATCGGATGGCGAAGGTTGAGTGCTGGCGGGAGACCTGAGGCGACGCAATGAGTGCGGCATTCAATTACGGCGATATTGCAGGCGACGATACGAAGCAGTTGGCCGGCGGCGACGAGGCATTAGCGACCAACGACGCGAGCGCTGCGCGCTTCGACGTGTGCCCGACATGGCTTGATCTTGCCATTCGCCATCTGTCCGATGCCGGAGCGGCGCAGGTTTCGCGGGTCGCGGAATATCGCGGTGCGGACGGAATCGCCCAAATCGAAATGTTGCAGTGGGAATTCGAGGCCTCGTTGCAGGCGATTGTCTTTTGCGGAATTGCCGTGCACGCATTTGGCGCTGCACTACAGACGAAGGTCCAGCTACCGCAGTCGGTCAGCGACGAGTGGCAGAGGCAGGGAACCCCGCGCCACGTCCAGATCGCCGAGGTCGTGCGCAGAGCATTTGGCCTGGACACAAAAGATGCAGGCGGCGTGCGGCAGTGCCTGGGCGAAATCCTGAGATTCCACGACCTGGCGGTTGACCCTTCCCAAAAGAGTGACACGGCAGTATTTCATCCCGGACTTGCCACTGCGGTTGAATGGCGATTCGCCTACTTTCGTTTCGAGAATGCGTTGCTTATCGTACGGGCAACGTTGCGCCTGATCTGGGAACTGGTGACCCTCGGCAAACCGGCTGGAGTGGACGTGCAGAAGTATGTTGACGGACTGCGGGCAAAGGTGGAGCCGCTGCAGAATTCGGTGGCGTTGAAAGAGAAGCGTTCCTAAGGGATGCAGGGAGCGGGCGTTACTTCTCGTCAGCGGGGCAGAGCCGCTTTTTGCTATCGTGAATCAAGTGGGCTGACAACGGCGCGCCCGCCGCGATTGAGGACGTGCGTGTAGATCATGGTGGTGCTGACGTCGGAATGTCCGAGCAGCTCCTGCACGGTGCGGATGTCGTACCCGGCTTCGAGCAGATGCGTCGCGAACGAGTGTCGCAACGTGTGCGGCGTGGCCGGCTTGACCAGTCCTGCGTCGCGCGCGGCCTGACGCATCGCGCGCTGGAAGGCCTGGTCGGATAGATGGTGACGGCGAACGACGCCGCTGCGCGGATCGAGTGAACGAGCTTCCGCCGGGAAGACGTATTGCCAACCCACTTCCCGCGGCGCCCGTGGGTACTTTCGGGCCAGCGCATACGGCAGCCAGACGGCGCCGAAGCCGAGGGCCAGATCGGCCCTGATGCACCTCACGAGCGAGTGCGACCTGCACGCGCAACTGTCGAGGCAATCGTGGTGGGCAGCATGGTGACCCGATCCTTGAACCCCTTGCCGTCGCGGATCAGGATTTCGTGTCGCGAGAAATCGATGTCCTTCACGCGCAGTCGCATGCCCTCCATGATGCGCATGCCTGTGCCGTACAGGAGACGAGCCGATCAGTGCATGGATGCCATGCAGATCGCGACAGAACGGAGGCGACTTCTTCGCGGGTGAGCACGACCGGCAGGCGTGCCGGTGTCCTGGCTTTTTCGACCTGGTCGAGCCATGGCAACTCGACGTCGAGCACTTCCTTGTAGAGAAACAGCAGCGCGCTCTTGGCCTGGTTCTGCGTCGATGCGGACACGCGCCGCGACTACCGCGAGATCGGTCAGAAAGGCTTCGACTTCGAGCGGCCCCAGTTCCGCGGGGTGACGCTTGCCGTGAAACCTGATGAAGCGTTTAATCCAGTCGAGATAAGCCTGCTCGGTGCGGATGCTGTAGTGCTTGAGGCGGATTTTGTCGCGGACGCGGTCGAGCAGCCGCGGACCAGCGGGAGGTTCCATTGGCAGGAATGCGCGCCGTCTTGTAGGCCCCACTATTGGGAGCGACAGCGATGATTTTGATAGGCTTTATTGCGCGCGGATATAGGCCGAAACGGATGAGTGACGGTTTGTTTTGCGTCGGTTGTAGGATGGCTACTTTTAGTTAGGGCGCAACACAGGTATCGTCGCGATGAGAAACGTGGTTGCTGTCATCATTCTTCTTTCGCTGGGTTGGTATGGCTATTCCTAATATCAGCGGCGCACGCATCACCTTGAGGCAGCCGAATCTGCGCGCCGCTCGTCGGTTCGCCGGTTGTTGTTCCACCGAGTGCTCAATATAAATGCGATGGGCGCATCTATCGTTCGCAAATGACATCCTGCGCTGAGGCTACGTAACTTTCTCAAAATTGTCCTGGCACGAAAATGGACGGTAACAACGATGGGACTCCTTGCGAAAAGCAATGGTGCAAATAGCTTTGGCGGCGTCGCCGCGTTCACTATCGCCGCCCTTGCGCCCTAACCCGGCGCTCAACGTGGACGCCCACCGGCGGGCATTCAGCCCGCCGGTGGGCGCCGGTTAGCTAGTTCGTTAGGCGCCAAATCGGTCATGTACGACACGCTCCCCGCTTCGTGGATCTGCCCAGTTTGTGAGTATTCCAGTCCATCTGGCGAGGAGTACTGCCAAAACTGCGGGCTTCCAAAAGGCGCAGCCGAAAGACAGGCCGAAGAGCAGCGAATCGCATACGCGAAGGCCCCGCACGAAGTTAGGGAGCGTGCCCGAGCCTCAAGCCATAGACGACGACTGTTTGAAATCTTGGTGTTGCTACTGGTGGCGGGAGCCGTTCTCCTAGGCATCGCACTATCGACGATTTACCTACATTGAGTATCTTCGCAACCAGAACAGTCATCGAATGCTCTCACGAAGCGTCGCATGACGCCCAACCTCTCGCTCAACTCGGACGCTCCTCGGCGGGCCTGCGGCCCGTCCTTCGTCGCGCCGGTTAGCTTGTTTCGTTAGGCGTCGTAAAGCGTTAAGCCACATGCGCGCATTCTGGAAATGGTTTCTTATCGCGTGCGGAACAACTGTCGCCGTGGTCGGTTGGAATTTCCTCGTTATTGGGAATCTGCTCTCTTGGATGTTCGGCGCACAATTTCCCCAGGTCTTTTTCTGGGTCGTATTCGCCGTCTCCATTCCCGTGTTCTTCGCAATTGCGTACCATCACTTTTCAAAGCTTAACCGCTGAGGCTAGTGTGTTCGCTCGCGTCTCGCGACAGTACGCGCCGCCTAACCCGGCGCTCAACACGGACGGTTAGCTGGTTCGTTAGGGCTCATCGGATTGGCGCTCATTCGGATTGAGCGGTGAAACGGAGATGGCGTGAAAAAGATCGTCTGCCTCGCTTTTCTCGCACTTGCTGGACAAGTCGCCCTCGCCCAGACACAGGGCGATGCTGCCGATGCGAAAAACATCATCGGCACTTGGGTTGGTGACTGGTCATCGTCTCGGTCGGGCGGTCGATTCGAATTCGAAATTACTGCTTTCGATGGCGAGAGCTTGACCGGGCGGGTTAACTCTGAGGCACAAGCTTGCACCGTTGGATGGACTGTGCTTTCCGGAAAGATGATAGGCGAGGAGATCCAAGGCACATACACAATTGGCAAACCCTGTAGCCGAGTGCAGGTCGTGTTTCCATTTCCCAAAGGAAATGCTATTGAAGGCAGGTGGACCAGCGAAGCTGGTTACGGAACGTTCCGTCTGGCGCGGAAGAACGCGCCATGAGCCCTAACCCGGCGCTCAACCGGACGCCCCTCGGCAGCGCTGGCGCGCTGTCCTTCGGGCCGCCGGTTAGCTTGGTTCGTTAGGCGTCAATATCTAGCGATCATGCCAATCGTTCGTCTTGGTCTCTTCTTCGCTCTTGGCACATTCTTGGGTGCCAACATCTTTGCAGTGGTATCCGCCTACGTATTTGCGAATAGGGTCGCATTCCGTGATTTTCGGGCAATGCTAGCTATGTGGCCCTACGCTGCAATCGCGGCGATCGCTCTTGCCGTTGTCTACTCGCTCTCCCTATTCTGGCAGCGCGAAACAGGCCGGCGCGTCTCCGGAAAAATGTCGGTAGCCGCGCTGTTGTGCGGCGTCGCCTTAGGATCACCCCCCGTGCTACTCACGTATCCACCTATTTTGAGTTCACAGTTCTTCGGAACGGCCATCATGGCCGGGTTGGCGTCGTACTTCATCGCATTTAGTATCACTGGGAACTTCGCGCGAAAGGAAGTCGATGATGCCTAACCCGGCGCTGAACGCAGACGCCCACCGGCGGGCATTCAGCCCGCCGGCGGTCGCCGGTTAGCTAGTTCGTTAGGCCTGCCGTACCGCGCATCATGTCAACCCACCTGATACATTTTGAAGGGAGGTAACGTGAAAATAATCTTGGCAACGCTCACTGCAGTGTTGACGATGTCCGCCGGGTATGCACTCGCTGGCGCCGATGATGATGTGAAGGCCACCTTTGATCGCTTTGTGGCGGCACAAAATGCGCACGATGTTTCGGCGGTGCGCGAATTGCTGCTGGATTCACCCAATTTCTTGTGGGTGACTCGCGGTGCCCCAATTTGGGGGCGGGACGCGGCGCTGAAGCGCTTCGAGACGCTGTATCAGGGGACCTGGAAACTTTCCCCCGACACCGCGAACCTGAAAGTCGTCTTGCTAAACGACACGACTGCACAGGTGTTTGTCCCAATCATGTTCAACATTGGGCCGCCGGGCCAGCCGGCGCCCGACGCACCATTTCTCATGAATCAGACGCTGGTGAAAACTATGGCGGGTTGGCGTATTGCGAACATTCTTCCGATTCCGGCGCCGCCGCCCGCACCCGCGCCGACCAAGTGAACACTGCATGCCTAACCCGGCGCTCAACACGGACGCCCGCCGGCGGGCATTCAGCCCACCGGCGGTCGCCGGTTAGCTAGTTCGTTAGGCCTCGCAAGCCCGACCTTTGGCGAGATCAACGCTGTTCAAGCCATACATCGCGCATGATCGGACTAGCACCTTCGCGCATACCCGCATCGGCGCATATGGCGGCGTTTACCGATCTGCCGCAAAATGTTGAACTAGTCATAGCGCCGGCGTTTCTCGTTTCAGCGTACGAAGAACCCAGATCGTAGGAGAAGCACAATGCCTGAGCATGCAGACCAAGATCTCGTCGCGCAAGCCGTAGAACTGCTGAACGGCCCGCCCTACTTCAATGTCGCCACGGAAGGCAACGGGCAACCCTGGAATACGCCAGTTTGGGCAGCAAGAGACCAGAGCCTGCATTTGTACTGGTCATCATGGATCAAAGCCGTCCACTCTGAAAATCTGGAGAAAAATCACAGGGTCTTTCTCACGATCTACGACTCGACGCGCAAGCGCGGAACGAACAACTTGCGCTGCCTCTATCTCCAGTGCACAGCGATAGCCGTGCAAGATTTAGTTGAGGCACAGAAGGCATTTGTGCTGCTCTATCCTGACGAGGCTGTGGAACTGAAGGACTTTCTTGGCAATGGTCAAAAACGCTTCTACCGCGCTACACCGATAAGGGCGTGGCTAAACTGCCTGTCTGAGCGCCAAATTACCCCCTCGACGGTTAAAATGCGCGCAGAGGTGCCGCTTGATTTACTGCGGGCCGCAGCCCGACCCTTAGTTTAAGGCAGCGCCACCAATGATTTGCGGAAGGTCGCGTGCCAGCAGTCGACTCGCCCAGCGAGGCCTAACCCGTCGCTCAACACGGACGTCCCGGGTGCGGGGCTTCGCCACCGCACCGGGCCGCCGGTTAGCTTGTATCGTTAGGCGTCAAGGAGGCGGCGTTTCCGTATGACCTGTGCAGTCGAAGTCAGAATCGCGAATCAGGACGAACACCTACCGTTGCAGCGCATGCTTGAGCTGTACCAGCATGACCTTTCAGACATATGGGACCAAGACCTAGACACTCATGGCGAGTACGGCTACACCCTCGACCGATACTGGAAGGGTTCGGACTGCTGGCCTTACCTGTTCCGTGTCGCGGGCCGGTTAGCGGGCTTTGCACTTGTCGATCGGCGCGTCCGCATCCCTGGCGATGATTTTTGGATGGATCAGTTCTTCGTGTTGAAGAAATACCGACGACAGGGAATTGGGAGCGTCGCAGCTGCAACCGTGCTGGACACGCATCACGGCCACTGGCAGGTTGGCCAAATGCCAGCGAACCTCGCAGCTCAGGCATTCTGGCGGCGCTTGGTTGGTTGGTACACGCGCAACGGATACGCCGAGGAACAACTCACCACTGATTGGTGGCAAGGGTATGTGCAGCGCTTCAGGTCACCGCGTCGTATTGACGCCTAACCCGGCGCTCAACACGGACGCCCACCGGCGGGCATTCAGCCCGCCGGCAGTCGCCGGTTAGCTGGTTCGTTAGGCGTCAGAAATCAACGTTCCATTCATCGGGAAAACTCTGAGCGAATCATGATCATCCGCAGTGGCAAGGCGACCGTCGAGGTTGCATCCGAACAGCGAGCACAACGCAACGGCATGTGCTCATCGGCAAGACTCTCCGATGACGGAGGATTGACGCAGTTCGGTGCATACATCGAAACGCTCGAACCGGGATCTCGGTCCTCCGATCGGCATTGGCACGAGCAGGAAGATGAGTTCTTGCACATGCTCTCCGGCACAGCCATTCTTGTTGAGAATGACGGTGAACACACGCTCCAGCCTGGTGACACTGCGTGTTGGCCGGCGGGCGTCCCCAACGCTCACCACATAGTCAATCGATCAAACAATTCTTGCTCATACCTCATCGTCGGCACGCGCGTGACTCATGACGTCTGCCACTACCCGGACAGCGGCAAGACTCTGTATACCGAAGGCAAGAATTGGCGGTTAGAAGATGCCGCGGGCGAAGTCGTCAAGTCAGGCCAGTGGTAGCCTGCGCTTCTAGATTTGAGGATCCCGGCTAATGCCCAATCTGCTACTTGGAGTTATTGCCGGCCTCCTCTTCGGTGCGGCATCGGTTGCGATGATGCTACCGATGTCGTTCCCGGACAAGCCGGTCGCGCTAAGCGCTGCGTTCATCGATCGCTTCGCTATTGGTGTCGTCATCGGGTGCGTCCAATTGCCTTGGCCGGGGTGGGCCATAGGCCTCGCCTTTGGCTTGCTGCTAAGCCTTCCCAGCGCACTCATTACCAAGGCGCACGCGCCCATTCTTATTATTGGTGGCGTCGGTGGTCTTATCATTGGCGGAGTTATCCATGGTTGGCTGCCGCGCGCCTAGCCTGTCGCTCAACGCGGGCGCCCACCGGCGGGCATTCAGCCCACCGGCGGTCGCCGGTTAGCTAGTTCGTTAGGCGTACAAAGACGGTGAGCACGTATGTCCACCTTTGGCGTGAGATCGTTCTGCCGGGGTTTGCCCTCGGTATGCTATTGGCGCTGCCCGCCATCGGGCTTGCGTGGCTTGTATTCGAATGGCCCTTCGAAGCTGCATGGAACCTCGGCTGGGTGTGCCTAGCTGGTAGCTTTGGCTTTGTCCTCTGGAGGCGTCGTCGCAGATAAGGCAGTTACGGCACTTGCGTTTGTCCGCGTTGGCACCGTTTGTCAGGTCGGATACGCCTAACCCGTCGCTCAACGCGGGCGTCCACCGGCGGGCATTCAGCCCGCCGGCGGTCGCCGGTTAGCTAGTTCGTTGGGCGTCAGGAGAAGTGTACGCATTCAGATCTATTCCGCCTTACTCCAATGGTGAAATCGTCATGGCCGTCTGGGGCAGCATCCGTCTGCCAATGCTCTCGAGGCGTAGACTTCGCGGCAGGTCCGGACGGAGGGGACATGGGCAATATCCAACGCCGACGCTTTCTGCTCTCGACGAGCGCTCTTCTGGTCGCTCCGTTTGCTGCCGATGCGCAGGGGGCGCGGAAGGTGTGGCGCATTGGGGTACTCCGGCCCGGACCGGACGATGCGGTTTTTCGTCAAAACTTTGATCCCTTCCCGCAGGCACTGCGCGAACTCCGATTCACAGAGGGGGCAAACCTGACGATCGAATATCGGGTGCGCGCCGGGAACCCGGAGGAAATACTTACCCTCGCGAACGATTTGGTGCGTGCAAAGGTGGACGTAATTCTGGCCATCTCTTCAGCGGGAGTGAGCGCGGCCGCGAAAGCGACCGCGTCCATTCCGATCGTGGCGGTTGATCTGGAGTCGGATCCCATAGCAATGGGATTCGTCGTAAGCCTAGCTCGCCCCGGGGGAAACATCACCGGGCTGTTTCTCGATTTTCCTGAGCTGAGTGGTAAGTGGATCCAGCAGCTGAAGGAAGCAATACCGAAACTAGCCCGCGCCGCCGTGCTTTGGGACCCGGCTACGGGCCCTACCGTCTTGAGGTCAGCCGAGGCAGCGGGATCCTCGATGCGGGTGCAGCTTCTCCAGATGGAAGCGTGGAGCCCTGCGGATTTGACGCGCGCTTTTGAGTCGGCGGCGGTGCAGAAGGCAGAAGCGCTTCTGGCGCTGTCCTCACCTGTATTCAACTCGGCCCGGAAGGAGATCGCGGAGCTGGCGGCAAAGCACCGAATGCCGACCATGATGCCCTTTCCCAATTTTGCCGACGACGGCGGATTAATGGCATACGGGCCGCACCTCTCGAGCATGTTCCGACAGGCCGCGGGCGTCATGGTCAAAGTTCTGCAAGGCGCGCAGCCGCGGGAGATCCCCATCGAGCGACCTACGCGTTTCGAGCTGGCCGTCAATCTGAAGACTGCCAGAACGCTTGGCATCAATATCCCGCAGTCGCTGCTTGTGCGCGCCGACCGGGTGATCGAATGACCTCATCGCAGAGTGTGGACCGCAGGCATGCGATTGACAATGGCGCCCAACCCTGCGCTCAACCGGACGGGCCGGTTCGGGGCATCAACTTGGCGAGCATCTGCGCGGCCCGCCGGTTAGCTTGAACGTTAGGCGTCACAAAGCATGCGCGTCGCATTCGGGCTCAAGGCTCGCACCGGCCGGGCGATCCTCGTTGCGATCGGCGCCTCTCAACAGATGCACGTTCTCGAGCGTACGGAACTTAAGCTGCTTCCCGAAAATGACTTCGCGCCCTACCACGCTGCAGCAGGACTCTCGTCGGCCGCGGCACAGAAGAGCGTTGCACGCAGTGTCGCCTCAGCGCATCGCCTCGCCGAAGAGGGCATACGCAATGCAATTGAGGCCTTGGCATGCGCAGGCCATGAAATCTGCGGTTGTGGGGTGCTTATCGGAGGGGGTATGCCACCTTGGAGCACCGACGACATCCTGGCCGTTCACGTTCGCATGCATCAAGCGGAGGGCGTACTCTTCCGCGAAGTTCTCGTTGCAGGAGCACGCGCATGTGGCCTCCTCCCGACCACGCTTCGCGAGAAGGCGGCATTGGAGGAAGCAGCGTCCATGCTCGGTCTCTCGCGCACGGCCCTGGAAACGCGGCTCGTCGCGCTCGGCAAGACAGTCGGTGCTCCGTGGGGCAAAGACCAAAAGGAAGCGGCTGCAGCTGCACTCGTTGCATTGACTGTAGAGACTCAGGGACCCCATGCTGACGCCTAACCCTTCCATCGAGGGGACGTGCAACATCCGGCTTCGCCGGCTGTCGCCCGCCCCTCATGTCAAACGTTAGGGCGCGCTCCCGTGACTACTGCCCCCAATATGCTTTCGCTTGAGACAGCCGCTGTTGCAAAGGGGCTGCTAGCCTTTGTTCTCCTCTGTTTGCTCTTGCCTATCGTGGCAGTTGTCGTTGCGAGCCATGGGCCGCGCGAATGGATCGTGCAACTTGATTCTGCCTCTTTATGGCTTAGGCCAGCGCTCTTTGCGTTCGCGGGCGCCGTTACCGGGGCACAATCCAAAGCCTCGCCCGTCATAAACTCTGTAGTGGTTGGGTTTCTCGGCGGCGCCCTTTCTCTCGTGATTGCTCTGCTGCTTGGCGCCGGCCAGAGCCTAAGCGCTACTGCTTTCCTTTTTGAGTATGTGGTTGTTACCGCCGCGTTCTGCTTTCTAGGAGGTGTAGGTGTTGCACTGGTTTCTCGCAAACAACGCGCGCCCTAACCCGTCGCTCAACGCGGACGCCCACCGGCGGGCATTCAGCCCACCGGCGCTCGCCGGTTAGCTAATTCGTTAGGCTGCAAGAGGCGGATGCAGGAGCCCTGAAATACGGCACGCAGAGGAGCTGAACGTGTTCAAGAAGATAGACCACGTCGAGATTGTCACCAACGAGCCCGAGAAGACCGCTGAGTTCTACACCCGTGTGCTAGGGTTTAGGACGAAATTCCGCGACCGAGTGCCTCTTCCGGACGGGATCGGATCGCTGGACATTCAGTACCTCGATCTCGGCGGCACCGCGGTCGAGCTTCTTACCTACCACGGGGTTCCGTGCGAGCCGGCCACGCAGAAGATGCAGCTTGGCTACCGCATGCTGGCGATCGAAGTCGACGACATGAAAAAGACCCTCGACTACTTGAAGGTGAAGGGTATCGAGCCGGTTTGGGGACCGGTGTTCCGCGAGAAATACGCCCGAGCGGAGATCCGCGACCCTAATGGCTATCACATCGAGCTGAGGCAGTGGAACCGCTAAAGGACATGGAGGGAATCTCACTTGGGCGGTCTGGGTCAGCGCCAACTGGCGTGTCACCTTCAAGCGCCGTCCTGCTCGCGTCATTGGCTCTGGCCATAATTGCACTCGTGCTTCTCGTCGCGGCACAGCGCGGCAACTCTGAGATCATGATTGCCCGGGATCTCACCTATGGCAAGGGCGCGGATACGGAATTGAAACTCGATCTGGCGATGCCGAAGATGGGAGCCGGCCCATTTCCTGCGGTCGTTTTCCTGCACGGCGAGGGCTGGAGGGCGGGCAACCGCCAGCAGATGAACCACTTCATCGAGGGCATGGCACGTTTGGGGTACGTAGCCATCACCGTGGAATACCGGCTGGTACCGGCTGCGCGTTTTCCTGCGCAAGTTGAGGATTGCAAGGCCGCTGTACGCTGGCTACGGGCCAATGCCAAGAAGTATCGCGTTCGTTCCGATCGCATCGGTGTGGTTGGCTTCTCGGCGGGTGGGCACCTTGCTTCTATGCTTGGTGTCACTCGCAAGGAGGACGGATTCGAGGGACTTGGTGGCAACCCCGAGCAATCCAGCCGTGTTCAAGCCGTGGTGAGCTTCTTTGGGCCAACCGACTTCTCGGCGCGCAATTGGCCTAAGGATCTGGAGACGGAAGTCATCGCTCCGTTCTTGGGCGGGTCCTTTGCTGACAAATCCGATTTCTACAAAAGGGCCTCACCCATCAACTACGCAACCGCGGACTCGCCACCGTTCCTGTTCTTTCACGGAACCGACGACAAGCTCGTGCCCATTGATCAGTCAAGGCGCTTTGCGGAGACACTGAAGAAGATCGGCGTGCCGACCCAGATGGTTGCACTCGAGGGAGAGGGCCACGGTTTCACGGATGCCAACAACCAGAAGGCCATGCACCAGATGTTGGATTTCTTGAGCGAGTGGATAAAACCATAGAGCCCGAGGAAAGTCACCAATGGCATCAACATCATCGTGCCGAGAGATGTCTATGCCTGGCATCATCGTCCACTCGAGTGAATGGCCTCGACGTGCCCACCTTGGTTTCAAGGTCTGCGCCTCTGTGGGCCGCGGCAGGCTCAATTGTTATAAGCATTCTCGTCTTTTTGCGCATATGGCGCGCTGCAACCTAACCCGGCGCTCAACGCCGACGCCCACCGGCGGGCATTCAGCCCGCCGGCGGTCGCCGGTTAGCTAGTTCGTTAGGTTGCAGCATGAGCCAAATTGCAGATGCCATCGAACGCCTCGACAACGTGAAGTTGCCGGTGCTCCTTTGGATCAACGCCGCCCTTGCCGCGTTCGTCACGTAAGCGCACGGAGGTGCGCTTTTGTTGCATTACCTTGGCAAGGCTCCGCAGCTTACTGATCAAACTTCGACGCTCTACGTTTCCCTCCCTACGGCCATGTTTTGCCTTCTGTTGTCTTTCTTAGGGCTGGCACTGGCTCCCACGCGCTTATGGGTCCTGAAAATTCAGGCTGGTTTGTTGATCGTTCTTGCGGCCGGATTGCTCTACTTCGCACTCGACGTCATCGTTGTTGGCGTCGCGCCACATTCGAATTTCACTTGGAATCCAGTCTTGTTTACGTTTGTCGTCGGCTACCCCGTTTATCTGGCGCGTCGCGCGTTCGCTGCGCCAGGTGCACAATTACCTATAGTTTCAATGTTTGCGCCTCTTTGGGCCGCGGCGGGTTCAATTGTGATAAGCATTTTCGTACTTTGGCGTGTATGGGGCGCTGCAGCCTAACTCGTCGCTCAACGCGGACGCGCGCCGGCGGGCTAGCGCCCGCCCGGCGGTCGCCGGTTAGCTAATTAGTTAGGCGTCGCAACTACGCGGCAATTGAGGAAGACCAATGGGAAGATTGGAGGATGTCTTAGTAGACGGTAGCTGCATGCGCTGCTATCTGACTACGCCTCAAGAGGTCAATGGCCCCGGCGTGCTAGTGTGCATGCACGGACCGGGCGTCGATAATTTCATTCGCGACATCTGCGAACGGTTAGTGTCGAGGGGGTTCGCGGCAATTGCACCAGACTTTTATCACCGCCAGAGTGAACCGCGAGTTGAACCTTGGACAAGAATCAGAGACACCGAAGCAATGCACGATATGGCGAAGGCCGTACAGACGCTGAAGGACCTCTCTGGGATCGACCCGGAACGAATGGGGGTCGTTGGGTTCTGTATGGGTGGGCGTTTAGCGTTCTTGCATGCTGCAAATAATCTAGGGCTACGCGCCGCAGTAGTATTCCACGGCGGGAATATCATGGTCGCCACAGATGGCCTCCCATCGCCGCTTGAACAAGCGAGAAACATTAGAGCACCCTTGCTGGGATTGTTCGGCTCTGAAGATGAGAATCCAAGCCCGTCCGATGTCCAGACAATTGATTCCGAACTCACTCGATTGGGAAAGGCGCATGAATTCCATAGCTACGCGGGTGCAGGTCACGCGTTTCTCAATTTCATGCGCCCGGTGGTCTTTCGCGAAGCCCAGGCGAAAATTGCCTGGGAGAAGTGCTTGTCCTGGCTAGACCGATATCTATGAGCGGTATCATTTCAATTTCAAGCTTGTTTGTGGCACTCGCTTTGCGTGACTCGATACCGCGGCCTATGCTCCGCTTTGATTGAGTCTTGCACTGGCGGTGTTCTATGTCGCATACGTGCATCGCGCCTAACCCGGCGCTCAACACGGACGCCCACCGGCAGACATTCAGCCCGCCGGCGCTCGCCGGTTAGCTAGTTCGTTAGGCCTCACAGGTCAGTCAACGCTGAAACTCACCGCAGAGAGATACCGAAACCATGTCATTCCTTGCCTTCGCAATCGCCACCGTCGTCCTTGCCATCACCCCTGGCCCGGGCATTGCCTACGTCGTCGCGCGTACGGTCTCGGGCGGTCGCTCCGAAGGCTTGGCCTCGTGCCTCGGCACTGGAATCGGCGGATTACTCCACGTTCTCGCGGCGGCGCTCGGCTTGTCGCTGATAATTGCCCAGTCCGCCGTGGCGTTTACTTTGCTCAAGTACCTCGGTGCTGCCTATCTAATCTACTTGGGCATTCGCCTGCTCCTACGCAAGGATCAGCAGTTCACGGTTGATACAGTTCCTTCTCGGGGTGTGCGCCGGGCACTGTTCGAGGGGATCGTTGTTGAGGCATTAAACGTCAAGACCGCGCTGTTCTTTCTGGCGTTCCTGCCTCAGTTTGTCTCCCCAAGCGAACCCTTGGTCCCACAACTGGTCCTGCTCGGAAGCATCTGCGTTGCGCTTAACACGCTCGTCGATGTCTTAGCGGTCTTCGCATCTGATCGTTTGCTCAAGTCAGATGCCGCCCGCGCCGCACGCGCTCGGCTACTTACCCGAGTTTCAGGCGTCACAATGCTGGGGTTGGGCGCCTACTTGGCGCTGGCACGGCGTGAGGCGTAACCCGGCGCTCAACCGGACGGACCGGCACTTGTCTTCATACTTGTCGCCGTCGGCGCGGCCCGCCGGTTAGCTTGATACGTTAGGCTTTATCAAGCAGCGCGCCGACACATAGCGCTGCCGACGCCCGCTCAGTGAATTTGCGTCATGAACGTGCAAGAATGAGCGACGCGCGTCCCCAGCTGGAGGCACACATGGAAGAGCAGACTTGCCCGAAGTGCGGAAGCAGGTTTTCAACAAGCGACGGCTGGGCAAAGTCTGCGGTGTCCCTTCTAGTCCAGGCTCCAGCGGTGCGAGACATGGCAACGCAGGTCCGTTGCCCTCATTGCCAACACCTGTTCTCAGATGGCGAAGTTAGGTACCTTGACGCTTCGCGATTCAAAGTGTCACGTGTTCTGATCCTTCTCGTGTGCTTGGGCCTAGTAGTCTGGGTAGTTTCCAAGTTGTTCTAGCGAGTGCACTCAGCCGCGTTCTCGGAGATGTCGCCTAACCCGTCGCTCAACTCGGACGCCCACCGGCGGGCATTCAGCCCGCCGGGGGTCGCCGTTTAGCTAGTTCGTTAGGCCTTAGTCCATGCAACCGGATATCGACGAATTCTTCCGCAAAGCTCGAGCTCGCGGGCGAGGACGCGGTTCGAGCGAAGTACGCACAGCGGGCGTATGGTACGGACATGCGTCCATTGGTCGAGTTGTGTCGTATGGCAGCTCTCGCGACAACAATCGCCTTGCTTTCGGTTTTAATCGCAGCCCTTGGCTACTGCTCTAAGGCCTAACCTGGCGCTCAACGCGGACGCCCACCGGCGGGCATTCAGCCCGCCGGCGGTCGCCGGCTAGCTAGTTGTTAGGCCTCAAACGACGCATTTCCTCGCGCCCTTGCTCGGTAACTACAATGTAGTTACAATGCGGAATGAGCGCGCTTCGTTTCGAGTGGGACGAACGTAAGGCGAAAGCCAATACCAAGAAGCATGGTGTTTCCTTTGAAGAAGCGCGGTCTGTATTTTTCGACGAACGCGCACGATTGATCGACGATCCTGACCACTCAGAGGATGAAGAGCGTTTCATCTTGCTAGGCCTGAGCAGTTCACTTCGGCTGCTCCTTGTCTGTCATTGCTACCGGAGCGCGAATAACGTCATTCGCATCATCTCCGCACGCAAGGCGACGGCCCGCGAATCGAAGTCTTATCCGTAAAGGTGCCTTATGCGCAAGGAGTACGAATTCTCTAAGTCTCGGAAGAATCCCTACGCTTCACAGCTGAAGAAACAAATAACCATTCGCCTCGATGAGGACTCGATCACCTATTTCAAGGTCGTGTCCGAGCAAGTGGGAATTCCCTATCAAAGCCTTATCAATCTTTATCTCCGCGATTGCGCCGCTTCGCATCGCAAGCTCAGCCTCAACTGGAAATAGTGTGAACGTAAGGGTCAATCGTGGCCTAACCCGACGCTCAACCGGACGGACCGGCACTTGTCTTCATACTTGTCGCCGTCGGCGCGGCCCGCCGGTTAGCTTGATACGTTAGGCCACGTTGCATCCGAAGCTCCATCCATGATTTTGCAAACAATGTCTAACCCTTACATCGAACGGACAGCTTCCGGCCTGCGGCCTCCAAGCTGCCGCTCATGTCGAACGTTAGGCGACACGAGCATCGTGCATTTGTCGCTGCGCGCCAATAGTGCTATTAATTGGCGGCGGGGGTCTAACACGCCGTGGTCCCAGCGTGCCTCGCGAAGCATATCCTGCGTCCCGACTTAGGGAGGGTGAGCTATGGCACCACTCGCAGCAGAACTTCTCGGTACTTTCTGGCTTGTTCTTGGCGGTTGCGGAAGTGCGGTAATCGCCGCAACGTTTCCCGAATCGGGAATTGGTTTCACCGGCGTCTCGCTCGCGTTCGGACTCACCGTGCTGACCGGAGCCTACGCATTAGGCCCGATCTCGGGTGGTCACTTCAATCCGGCGGTATCAGTCGGGCTTTGGGCCGCCGGGCGTTTTCCTGCGTCGCGGCTCCTGCCCTACGTCGTCTCGCAGGTTGTAGGTGCGGTCCTCGCCGCCGGCGTGCTCTATCTGATCGCGAGCGGAAAGGTTGGCTTCGATCTGCAAGCCGGCTTCGCTTCGAACGGCTACGGCGAGCACTCGCCAGGAAAGTACAGCCTCGCTTCCGCTCTCGTCTGCGAGGTGGTGATGACATTCATGTTTCTCATTGTCATCCTGGGGGCGACTCACGGCCGGGCACCGGGCGACTTCGCGGGACTCACGATCGGCCTGTGTCTTACGCTCATTCACCTCGTCAGCATCCCGGTGACGAACACGTCGGTGAACCCGGCGCGGAGCACTGGGCCGGCGCTCTTCGTAGGCGGCTGGGCGCTACAGCAGCTTTGGCTCTTCTGGGTCGCACCGATCGTCGGTGCCTTGATTGCGGGTGGGCTCGCACGCGCGGAATCTCGTGGGAAGATTCGACTGCCGCTCATCGGTGACATCGGCGGCCCGAAGTAAACGCGATACCGCCTAACAGGTCGTTCAACCGGACGTCCCGCAAGCGTGCCGCCGGTTAACTCATTACGTTAGGCCTGCTAGAGAAAACATGCGACGCCTCCTACTTGCGTGGTTTCTGGGCGTCTCGACGCTTTCGGCGGTCGGTTATGCTCAAGAGCCAATTTCCGCGATCTCGCTTGTTGGTAAATGGTCCGCGTCGGCGAAGCTGGCCAACGGTGCGACGATGAACACGACTCTTATTCTTGCCCAGAACATGAAATTCAGTGGAGTAGCAACCATCCAGGGCGCCGAGTTCTGGAACTTCTCTGGCACTTGGGAGTTGAAGGGAAACCAGCTCATTTGGCATTACGCAAACAGCTCTCGGCCCTTGCCCGAATCGGCCAAAACCGACATTGACGACGTCGTTTCTGTCGATGCGTCGAAGCTAGTTCTCGTTTCACATCTTAGCGGTAAGCAGAATGAGTTTGTGCGCATTCCGTAGGCCTAACCCGGCGCTCAACGCGGACGCCTACCGGCGGGCATTCAGCCCGCCGGCGGTCGCCGGTTAGCTAGTTTCGTTAGTTCGCGCAACGAACATCGCCTCAGAGTGAGACCTATGAGTACCGAAACTGAAGCACTGGAACAGTTTTTCGCGGCTATCAATCGCAATGACATGCAGGCCATAACCAAGGATTTTGATTCGCAGATCGTGCGCATTGAGCCTGAGGGTTTTCCGACAGCTGGCACCTATCGGGGTATCGCGGAAGTACAAGAGCACGTCACGAAAGGACGCGGGAGTTGGGCCGAAGGAACCTGCGATCCCGAGAAGTTTTTGGTAAACGGAGACAAAGTCGTCGTGTACCTCCATGCCAGGGTGCGCTTAAAGGGTTCAACTGACTGGGTCGGGGGACGATTTGCCGATTGTTTCGTGTTTCACAAAGGCAAGATCACCCAATATCTCTCCTTCGGGGAGCGGGCGGACGCCCTCAAATGGGCCGGTATTGAAGATCAAGAGATGCTTTGAGCGTCACCACCGAGAACGCCGCGCCTCACGCGCCAAGACCACGTTCAGAAGGAGAGACATGCTTGAAGGTTCGTGCCACTGCGGTGCAGTACGTTTGACTCTGCCTTATCCACCCGAGGTTGCCACTGAGTGCAACTGTTCGCTCTGCCGCCGTATCGGCGGCCCCACGGTGTACTACGAGTTTGGAACGGTCAAGATCGAAGGCCATCCCGAATGCACCTCGGAATACATATGGGGCGACAGGACACTTCGGACAATTCGCTGCAATACCTGCGGCTGCGTCACACATTGGGAGCCACTGAACCCAACGCCAGGCGCCAAGCACGGCGTCAAACTTGGCAATTTCGACCCGCGCTTGATTGCGTCGGTCCGAGTCCGCCGCTTCGACGGAGCTAATACATGGAAATTCATCGACTAGCAGAGGTCGACAGAGTAGAGGTCCTGGTACTGGTCGACAACGTGACCGACAGCCTCTCGACGGCGCCGGCCTACGTCGAGAATGAGTTCCCTCGGCTTTGGAAAAGGGGTCTGAAACGCTTGTCAGGACACTGCCTGTGCTGCGGGGCGCATGGTCTTTCTTGCGCCATCACGGCCTGGCGTGGCGACACCGCACGCACACTCCTGTTTGATACCGGACCGGATGCTTCGGTTTTTGAACGCAACGTCGAGCGTCTCGGGTTCAATATGCGAAGTGTCAATGGCATCGTTCTCTCCCACGGCCATTGGGACCATTGTGGTGCCATGCTGCGTGCACTGGAGATGATCCAATTGACGGACGGAGGTCGCGCCGTCCCGACCTATATGCATCCGGGGATGTACCGAACCCGCGCCATGAAGGCGCCGGACGGGTCGATGCGGCCGTTTGAGGATGTGCCGACCCAGGCAATGCTCGAGCAACAAGGCGCGCTCGTTGTGCATGCCACCGAGGCGCAATTGATCCTCGATGAACTCTTCTACGTCAGCGGTGAGATTCCGCGTGTCACCGCCTTCGAGACCGGGATGCCGGGACAGTATCGTCGCACGGAGGATGGGTTGGATTGGGAGCCAGACCCTCTATTGATGGACGAGCGTTTTGTCGCGGTCAATGTGAAGGACAAGGGCGTCGTGGTGTTCACTGCGTGTTCCCACGCGGGTGTCGTCAACGTCTTGACGCATGCCCGCAGCTGCTTTCCGGGACAGGGGCTCTTCGGTGTAATGGGGGGCTTCCATCTGTCCGGTGGCAACGAACGCATCATTCCAGAAACAGTCGCCGCGATGCGCGCGTTCGACCTGCAGGTAATCGCGGCCGCCCATTGCACTGGCTGGCGCGCAGTAAGTGCGCTTGCGACGGCGTTCGGCGATGCAGTGGCGCCGTCGGCGGTGGGAAAGACGTTTCGGTTCTAGGCCTTGGTGATCTTGCGACACTGCTAACGATAAGATTGCGCATTGCAACTGCGCCGCCGATACCTGTGACGCCTAATCCGCCGGTCGACCGGACGCGCCGGTTCATGACTTCTACTTGGCTGGCTTCAGAGCGGCGCGCAGGTTACCTTTAACGTTAGGCGTCAATCGATTGGAAGGTATGAAAATGACACGCGTCCGAGTTGAGGGCTTCACCATCTCGCTTGACGGATTCGGAGCTGGTCCGAATCAGGACCTCGGGAATCCGCTCGGCGTGGGCGGGAAGGATTTGCACCAGTGGTTGGTCCCGACACGCACGTTCCAACGAACCTTATTTGGCGCCGACGGTGGCACAACGGGGATCGATGACGACTTCGCTGCGCGGGGCTTCAAGAATGTTGGTGCCTGGATTCTCGGAAGAAACATGTTCGGACCGATTCGCGGTTCCTGGCCCGACATGAACTGGAAAGGCTGGTGGGGGGACAACCCACCCTACCACGTTCCAACTTTCATCTTGACTCATCACGCGCGCGCGCCCATCCAGATGGAAGGCGGAACGACATTCCACTTCGTCACAGGCGGCATTCACGAGGCGCTTGACCGGGCGCGCGACGCCGCCAACGCAATGGATGTGCGCATTGGCGGCGGACCTAACACTATCCAGCAATATCTTCGTACGGGCCTCATCGATGAGCTGCACGTCGCTATTTCGCCGGTCCTGCTCGGCAGGGGTGAGCGACTATTCGAGGGAATTGACGCGCGCGCTCTGGGATACGAATGTGTTCAATTCGTTGCGTCGGAGAAAGCCACCCATGTTGTACTCCGGCGCCAGGGGCACAATGACGCCTAACAACCAGTTGCAGTGGACGGCGCTGAATCGGAACGTTGCATGTCGTCGATGTGCGCGAATGGCGTGATACTTTTGCGTTGAAAGACCAACCATGACTTGGACGAGCGTCGCAGGCACGGTCTTGGGGGCTGCACTGATAATCAGTGGGGTTGTGGCCGCGGTACGGAGGAAGACAAAGGCATCCGCGGAGTTGGAAGACGACCGGGTCTACGAGGGGAACTCCGCTGTGGTGCTCGGTATACTTTGGATAGTCGTGGGGGCGAGCTTCGTGGCCTTCTCACTTACCTCGGAGTCATCTGTAGGAGTCATCGGCCAGCTTCGGAAACTCGGGAGCATGTTGTTTGGCAACTAAGCTCGCACGCGCATGCCCGAGTCCAGTAATCGTGGTTGCCTTAATTGGGGCATGACCTTGAATGATCTGCCGACGATCGATCCTTCCTTGCGTGCTCGCGAGGGAACGATTGACTTCCGCGGGTACCGAATCTGGTACGGCTGCATTGGTGAAAGACAGGAAGTTCCGGAGAAGTTGCCGCTACTTTGTCTGCATGGCGGGCCGGGCGCCGGCCACGACTACCTCGAATCTCTGGGAGCGATGGCCAGGCGCGGGCGCCGAGTGATCTTCTACGACCAGCTCGGATGCGGGAATTCGGATCAGCCGGACAACCCGTCGCTGTGGAAGGTGCCGCTATTTGTCGAGGAGGTTGGTGTCGTCCGCCATGCCCTCGGTCTGGACCGACTGCATTTGCTCGGCCAGTCCTGGGGCGGCATGCTCGCGATGGAGTACGCCTTGACGCAGCCGGCCGGCATGGCCTCGCTCACGATTGCATCGTCGCCGGCCAGCATGATCCAGTGGGTGGCCGAGGCAAACCGATTGCGGGGAAGTTTGCCCACGGACGTGCAGGTGACGTTGCAACGCCACGAGGCCGCCGGGACGACGAACTCCAGCGAGTATCAGTCGGCGATGATGGATTTCTACCGCCGCCACGTCATCCGCGTGGACCCGATGCCAGAAGCGGTCGCCCGTACGTTTGCCAAGCTGGAACGCAACCCGCAGGTGTACCAGACGATGAACGGCCCGAGCGAGTTCCATGTCGTCGGCAACCTGAAGAGCTGGGACATCGTGGCCCGGCTATCGGAGATCCGGATTCCGACGCTGGTCACCTCCGGTCGACACGACGAGGCCACTCCGTTGATCGCGGAGACCGTCCACCGGGGTATCGCCGGCTCGGAGTGGGCGATGTTTGAAAACAGTTCACACATGGCCCACGTTGAGGAGGCCGACCGCTACATGACGGTACTCGACGAGTTCCTATGTCGCCACGATCCGAGCTGACGATGCTCGCAGCACCGTCCAACCTGTCGTTGCAGCGGACCGCCTCCGGCGACCGGTGAAGCTTATCGTTAGCGCGCAACGGACCCTACGTAAGGTAGATCGCCTTGAGCAGTCCCGATATCGACAAAGTCTTCACAGGCTCCATTCCGAAGCTCTATGAAGAGTATCTCGTCCCTCTGATCTTTGAGCCGTATGCTGCTGACCTGGTGAATCGGGTCGCTTCGCAGTCGCGTTCTCGTGTGCTGGAGATTGCCGCCGGCACAGGCGTGGTAACTCGCAAGCTGGCCTCCGTGTTACCGGAAAGCGTCTCCATTGTCGCCACCGACTTGAATCAAGCGATGCTGGACCTGGCTTCCGCGGTCGGGACCAAGCGCCCTGTGGAGTGGCGTCAGGCAGACGCTATGCAATTGCCGTTCGAGGACTCGGTGTTTGACGCTGTGGTGTGCCAGTTCGGAGTCATGTTCTTCCCTGAGAAGTCGAAGGCATTTTCCGAGGCGCGACGGGTCTTGAGATCAGGAGGCATTTTCATATTCAATGTGTGGGACAGAATCGAGGAGAACGAATTTGCTCACACCGTCACCAATGCGCTCGAATCGGTCTTCCCTGAGGACCCGCCGCGCTTCATGGCCCGAACACCCCACGGCTACTCTGACCTCAAGAACATCGAGCGAGATCTGAAACACGGCGGGTTCCATGCGTCACCCCATATCAGTACAATCGCGGCACGCAGTCGGGCAGCATCTCCACAGATCCCCGCAATCGCATACTGCCAAGGCACCCCACTACGAAGCGAGATCGAGGCGCGCGACAAGTCGCGACTTGGCGAAGCAACCGACGTCGCAGCGGAAGCTATCGCCGAGCGGTTCGGGCCGGGTCCTGTCGACGGCAAGATTCAGGCACACGTTGTCACTGTCGAATTCTGAGGCCGGTCGCCCTTAACTTGGTTCGTCAGGCCCCACTGATCCACATCGCGCCAACACTACCTATGCTCAAAACCTACAGCGGCAGCTGCCATTGCGGAGCAGTCAAGTTCGAGGCTGATCTCGACCTGACTCAGAGTTCGTATCGTTGCAACTGTTCGATCTGCCGCCGCAACAGATTTTGGCCGGCAGTGGCGACGCCAGATCACTTTCGCCTTCTGGCAGGCGAGGCCGAGCTCACGGAGTACAGGTTCAACACACGCAAGAACCTGCACTTCTTTTGCAGGCGTTGCGGCGTGCGCCCATTTGGTGTCGGAACGGAAACGCCCATCGGAAAGATGTACGGCGTCAACATTGGCTGCCTGGAAGGCATCACGGAAGAAGAACTTTCGCGCATCCCCGTCACCTATGTCGATGGAATCAACGACAGGTTTGCTCCACCGGAGTACTTTTCTCACCTGTGAGTCGCCCAAACGCCCCGCTTCGAAATGAGAGACGGGCCGAAGCTATGCACGACGGATGTTCCGCAAATAGCCACGGAGACGCAGGTCATACGCGTTGCGATCATGTTCGAGATGGACTGGCGTAGGCTACTTTCGGACCCAACCTTTTGCAAGGGTGATTCTGAAGTGGCGCACTTCGTTGCCCGTCGCGACTTCTTCGAACCTGCCAGACATCGCGGCTGCCCGTTGCCGCCTAGAGTCTTTCGCATTGGCTATCTCACCTCCGCGTCAGCGTCTGCGCCGTTCCTAACGCCTCCCGGAAAGGTAGCTCGTCGATCTTGGCTATGTCGCGGATCGCAATCTGGTGACACGAAACTCGCTACGCCAACGATATTCGGATCGCGTTCGTGGCCCTGCCTCGACGATCATTTCGATTCCGAACGGAGTGGTGAAAGATCAGCACCTGGAGCAGTCGTGAAGCGTCGCGGATCCTCGATTGGTGTCGTCTACGTCGTCAGCGACCACCGACAGGCCGGGTGTCTGCGACAAACAGGGCCGATGCACCGGCGACGCTGCTGTTCAACGCAATTCGATTGCTCACGGATCGCCCCGGGGGCGTGCCATTTCTGAGAACCTGATCATCGCGGCGGCATCGAGGCAGAGACTCCGCGGAGTGGCATGCCTGCGTGAAATCTGGCAGAAGTATGTGTGCCTGATTGGCCTGTCGCGCACCACGACGGAAATTCGCAAGCGATCGTGGTTCCGATCCGGGCAAATCCACAGACGCGCGCCTTCTTGCTCGATGTGACGCGCGAGGTCGTTGCGGTCGGCCGCGCGCACGGAGTGGACTTGGCCGAAGACTACGTCGAGGTGCGCCTGAAATTGGCGGACGACGTTGCCTATGATATGCCGTCCTCGAGAGGCCAACGTCTTCGAATCGGTCGTAAATCCAAGACCGCGAAGGCGCTGGGTTCGCGATCCCGCGTCGCTAGACTGCGGCGCGCGAACAGGCATGCAATGACCACTCATTCGTGCTGCCGCACCTGACGCCGTACGCTGGACGATAGGCGTCACAACATGGACGTTCCCGCTCGTCACCGTGAGTTCTGGAAAGCCTTCGCTGGCACTCAAGTTGCCGATCCGACGCCGCGCTTCCTCGAAGCCTTCCATTTCGATGACAACGAAACGAGCGCGAACGAGCTCGCCGGCTTGGTTGTCCGTGGCCAGAAGAGGGCGACTGCCGCTTTACTCTGGCGCCACGAGTACGACAACCGCCGCCTGCCAAAGCCAGGTGACCTTAGTATCGTCACGGATTATGCGGGTAACGCCATCTGCATCATCGAAACGAAGGGGGTGGACGTCATTCCTTTCGAGGAGGTCTCGGCGGAGTTTGCTGCCACCGAGGGCGAGGGAGACGGTTCGCTCGCCCATTGGCACCGCGTGCACGAGGATTTCTTCGGCCGCGAGTGCCAATGCATTGGTCGCGCACCCGAGCCAAACATGCCGATTGTTTGCGAACGCTTCGAGGTCGTGTACCGTCCGCAGGAACGCGTTGCCGCGCGATGAGTTAGGTGTCTCCATGCATCATCGACTGCGCACGCTACTTTCGCATCCGCTGTGGGTTGGGGTACCGTTACTCTGGTGCGTTCTCGCAGGCAATCCCGCATGCGCCGCTGACTGTGTGGACGCACTCTTCACCTGCGAAACCAATCGCGCAGGCAAGTACGCACAGATTTGTGCCACTGAAGTCAAGGTCGGAGAGGTTTGGAAGGACATTTACTACCGGTTCGGAGCCGAAGGCGTTCCACCCGAAATGGTCTATCCCGCGAGTCCAGTCCCAGCCAAGCGGGTATTTTTCTTCTCTCACATAGTTGTCGGCTCGGATTATCACGTTTCGGTACGGTTTGTCTCCGGCGGCTACACCTACCGTATCTATTCCAACTCCGGCCAGGGAAATGCGGGTGTCCAGGTGTCTGACAGCAAAGGCAACGTGGTCTCCAATGCGAGATGCATCGAGCGACCTTATATGTTTCCTTCGTATCTTCAAAGAGCGCTCGCCTGCGATGAGGAAACTCCGTATGGAGCAGCCGCCTGCGCCGACAAGCCTCTGCACCTCCCAAAGTAACGTGAACGCGGCAACCTCAGATCCCCCTTGTGCTGCTGGCGCTGCTGGGTTGGGCTTCCTTCGCTCGCAGTTGCAGAACCTTCTTCGAGAGACTATTCACATGAACGCACCACGCTGGTTGGTCACGCTCACAATCCTTAACCTCGGAGTGTTGATGCTAAGCCTTGCCCAACATGCCGCACCTGTTTTGGCACAGGGCCCCGCTACGGTATTGCGAGCGCGAGCGCTCGAGATCGTCGACGAACAGGGGCGGGTACGCGCAAGTCTGAGCGTTCTGCCAGCAGGCACGTCGCCTGCCGGCGAGCCACAATCCGAAACGGTGCTCCTGCGGCTCATCACCGAGAAGGGGCGCCCGTCTGTCAAGATAGGCGCCTCCGAGCAAACATCCGGTCTCAGCGTCGCAGGCCCCACCGGGACCAAGGATACTTACGCGATCCTTGAGGCGAACGCCACTTCCACGCTGCTCAAGCTTCGAGGCGAAAATGGTAGAGAACAGATTCTCAGGCCGTAGTGCCATTGTCCCCGCAAGACCACTCTTGTAAGGAATTCATGATGAATCCGCAATTTTTCATGAAGAGCCACCCGCTCCGTGCCGTCGCCTCGATGTTGGGCCTGGCGCTCTTCCTCTCGCCGATTGTCGACGCGCGCGCCGCTGAATTGCAGGTTCTGGCCGGGGGCGCCATGACGGCCCCATTGAAGGAAATCGCCACGCAATTTGAGGCGACGTCCGGCCACAAGCTTGCTTTTCGCTTCGGCACCACGCCCGAGCTGATCAAGCTGGCAACCTCAGGCGGTCCTTTCGACGTTGGTATCGTCCCGCGCGATGTATTCAAGGATGCTGCCGCGCAAATGCAGTTTGCGTCCGGGCCGGCAGTCGACATTGCTCGCGTAGGTCTCGGTGTCGCGGTCCGCACGGGCGCCTCCAAGCCCGACATTGCCACTTCCGAAGCGCTGAAGCAGGCGTTGCTCAGGGCGCAATCCATCGCCACCGTACCTGCAAGCGCCGCGGGCACTCAGGTGTTGCGCGTGTTTGAAATTCTTGGAATCAGTGATGCGATGAAAGCCAAGATGAAACCGCAGCCCGCGCCGGCGCAGCTCGTTCAGGCAGTTGCCAACGGCGATGCCGAACTTGGCGTGTTTCTCGTCAACGTGCTGACCGCCCCCGGTCTGGATCTGGTCGGTCCGTTTCCCGCCGACGTGCAACAGGAGGTGGTCTTTGCGGGTGCCGTTGCCGCGAGTGCCAAGGAAGTCGAAGCCGCCAAGGCATTCATTGCCTACCTGAGGACCCCCGCCGCCACCGCCGTGATAAAAGCCAAAGGCATGAGTCCGGGCTGACCCAGGCTCGCCCACCATGCCGGTACCTCTACTTACCTACCGCGGAACAGTGTATCCCTGGCACTGCGACCACGTCGGGCACATGAACGTCATGTGGTACGTTGGAAAGTTCGACGAAGCCACGTGGCAACTGTTCAACGTCATCGGCCTGACACCGTCGTACTTGCGCTCGGCCAAACGCGGAATGGCGGCCGTCGACCAGCAGATATCCTACATGCGCGAGTTGCATGCGGGTTCAGTGGTCTCGGTCAGGACAACCGTCGCCCAAGTCAAAGAGAAGAGCCTGGTCTTCACTCATGAGATGACGAATGACGAAACTGGCGAATTGGCGGCTCGTACTGTTCTGAAGGCGGTGCACCTGGACACGGAAGCACGAAAGTCCTGCGCATTCGCCCCTTCGATCTTCGCGTCGGCATTGGCGCTTGTCGTACCTGGAGAAACTGCTACCGAGGCCTGACACGTTGTTCGATCGGGTCCGCATCGAGGTCACAACTAACATGAAGCTACTTCAACTCATTGCCGCCGCAGTCCTGTGTGTCGCATTGCAACCGGCAACGATTGCCCAAGTGCCCGTGCAGGCAAATTCGGACCACGCGGCCCTTCTCACCAGCACCGATCCGAAACTGGCCGACAACAAGCGCCTTGTCTACGACTTCTGGCGCGAAGTCTTTGAGGCCGGTCACATGGAACTTGCCGACAAATACATGGCTGAGTCCTACATTCAGCACAATCCCAATGTGGCAACCGGTAGGAGCGCGTTTATCGAGTTCTTCACCAAGTTCAAAAAGCCGAAGCCAATCGAGTCCAGGGTGTCTGCTCCTCTTGTCTCCATAACGGCGGAAGGGAACATCGTGGTACTCAGCTTCGTGCGAGTGCTTGCTGATCCGAAGGACTCTTCCAAGACCTACACGACTACCTGGTTCGACATGTTCCGCATCGAAAACGGGAAGATCGCCGAGCATTGGGACCCGGCACAGAGGCAATGAAAGCAAGAGCCATCACTCACTACAGCGCGCCGGCGCAGATTCTCCACTGGCTAACCGCGATCCTCGTGCTGGTCGCGTTCATCTACGGTCCCGGTGGCTCCGAGGAGCGCGTCTATTCGGCGGCACGCGACTTCGATCGCCAACTTCACGAGACGCTCGGGCTCTGTGTTCTGACGCTGGCCGTGATGCGGCTGCTGTGGCGAGCCGTTGACAAGCGCCCCTCGACTCCGCCGATTGCCCGGTGGATGAGGCTCGCTGCAGGCGCGGTCCATGTGGCGCTCTATGTCCTCCTTTTCGCCGTTCCTCTCACCGCCATCAGCGGCGCCTGGCTCGAGGGGCACGCACTCACGCTTCTGGGCCACGTTACGATTCCACCTCCGATAGCGGAGTCGCACGTCCTCGGTGCCAAGCTTGCAGCAGTCCACACCTGGCTTGGCGATGCCATTCTCTGGCTCGCGGGCGCGCACGCAGCTGCGGCGCTCCTGCACCACTATGTTCTTAAGGATGGCGTACTCCGGTCGATGCTTCCGCACCGACGCCAGATCCCCGATGAGGCCTGACCCGTCGGCCAAGCGGACGAGGCTCGCACGCCAGGGCGCATTCGACGAGTCGCGAACATTTCATGGCAAGGATTCACCTATGAAAGCTCTCACCCGATTATTCCGAACCATTCACGGCCTGATGGCATTTCTCTTTGCCTGCGGCGCACTCGTACTGATCATCATTTCCGCCCGCATCGGATGGGCGGCTTTCATGGGCGGCTTGGATCGGGCGGCGGCACAGTCAATTATCGAAGCCATAGGGCTATTGGCCGCCGCGGTTGTCGCATTGCAGATTGCGGAGACCATATTTGAGGAGGAGGTTATTCGTGACGCAGACATCAGCGCACCAACTCGCGTGCGACGATTCTTGTCACGATTTTTTGTCGTCGTCGTCGTCGCGTTGGCAATCGAAGGACTCGTGGCGACGTTCAAGGCGCTGCACGAAGACCCGGCGCAGCTTCCGTATGCGGCGAGTATCCTGGTTGCGGTAGGTGTACTTCTGGCCGCCTGGGGTTTGTTCGTTCACCTCAATCGTTCTGCCGAAGAACTTGAACCGGAGGCCATGGCGGACGCAAAGCGGGAAGACCGAAAACTCAAGTGATCGATCCAGAGCGCCCTGGCCCGCCACTCAGCACGGAAGGCTCTCGGCGCCACGTTGCCCGGGCGATGCGTGACCCCGGGATGGGGCGTCGCGGCATAGCATTGATCTACCTCAAGGACTGCTTTCGCCTGCGCTGACAACATGGGGCCATGGCAATCCAGACTTGCGCGCCGGAAGCCTCCGCCTCGCGCGTCCCCTTTGACCCGGGCTTGATTCGCAAGTACGACGGCTTTGGGCCAAGATACACGTCGTATCCGACCGCCGATCGATTCACCGATGCCTTCGGTTCCGAACGCTTCGTCGACGCGCTGATCGCCCGGGGTGGCCAGGCGACCGCGCAGCCGTTATCGCTCTACGTCCACCTGCCGTTCTGCGATACCGTCTGCTTCTATTGCGCGTGCAACAAGGTAACCACCCGCGATCACGGCCGTTCTGCAAAATACATACGCTATCTCGCGCGCGAAATTGGTATCACCGCCAACCTGATCGATGCAGCGTCTCCCGTGACGCAGCTGCACTGGGGAGGCGGCACGCCGACCTTCCTGTCGCGCGAAGAAATGACGCAGCTCATGCGCGTGCTGCGCGACCACTTCAGCTTCGCGCCGGACGCCGAGTGCTCCATCGAAATCGATCCACGCAAAGTCGACGCGGATACCGTCGCCCTGCTCGCCGAGCTCGGCTTCAACCGCATGAGCGTCGGCATCCAGGATTTCGATCCCGATGTCCAAAAAGCGGTGAACCGGATCCAGAGCGAGGCCGAAACCCTCACCGTGCTGGACGCCGCGCGTGCGCAAGGATTCCGCTCGCTCAACGTCGACCTGATCTACGGACTGCCGCGGCAGACATTGCGCGGCTTCGAAGTCACCCTGGAAAAGGCCCTGCGCGCTGCCCCGGATCGGGTCGCGCTCTACAGCTACGCGCACGTTCCGCACCTGTTCAAGCCGCAGAGGCGCATCAGCGAAGCCGAGCTACCGTCTCCGGACGTCAAGCTCGCGATCCTCGAACGCGCGATCGAGAAGCTGACAGGAGCCGGATACGTCTATATCGGGATGGATCACTTCGCGAAGCCCGACGACGAACTCGCCGTCGCCCAGCGCGAAGGCAGGCTGCATCGCAATTTCCAGGGTTATTCGACCCAGGCCGATTGCGATCTCCTGGCGTTCGGCATCTCGGCCATCGGCAAGATTGGAACGACGTACAGCCAGAACGTGCGCACCCTGGACGACTACTACAGCAGGCTCGACGCCGGCACGCTGCCGTGTTTTCGTGGTTGGCAACTCTCCAGTGACGATCTGCTACGTCGCGACGTGATCCAGGCGTTGATGTGCCAGTTCGAGGTTTCGATTCCACGCATCGAGAAGCTGTACGACATCACGTTTTGCGACTATTTTGCAAAGGAACTCGACAGCTTGCGACCGCTGGTCGGCGATGGGCTCGTCGAACTCGAGACAGACTCGATCACGGTGACCGCCCGTGGCCGCCTGCTGGTCCGCAGCGTGGCGATGGTATTCGACCGTCACCTGCGCGAGCAGCGCGAACGCGCACGGTATTCCCGCGTCATCTGACGGACGTCGCGACTACCGGGATGCCGGATCGCGCGAGAACGACCCGGTCGAACGACCGGCTGAGCGGACTCATCGGCGTGGTAACCTATTCCATGGGGTTTCCTTTTTCTCAGGAACGTCAGCGAACATGGAACCCAACACCCGGCCCCATTACCTGATTGGCGCGCTTATCGGTGGTCTGGCCGCCGGGATTCTGGATATCCTCTACGCGTTCGTTCTCAGCGGCATTGGCGGTGGGTCTCCGCTGGGTGTCCTCAGGTCGGTGGCGAGCGGCCTGTTGGGCGCACAAGCGTTCAAGGGCGGCATTCCCGCCGCGGCGCTTGGCCTGGTTCTTCACCTTGGTATCACCGTGGTCGCGGCCGGCATCTACCTGTTCGCTGCCCGGCAATCGGTGTTCATAAGGGAACACTATTTGCTATGCGGTTCGATCTTCGGTGTCCTCGTCTACCTGACAATGAACTTCGTGGTGCTGCCACTTTCAGCGGTTCCGTTTCACCTCAAATACACGCCGCAAACGCTTCTTCAGGGTTTTGTCTCACACGCGCTGCTGGTCGGCATCCCGATCGCCCTGTGCGTGCGCCGTTTCAGTTTCAATCGTGCTCAAGCGGGCCCCGGAGCCGCCTAACCCGTCGCTCAACGCAGATCATCTTCCGTGGAAGCCAGTTCTCGTAGCGCGAAACGTGCACCAGGCGCTTTCCTGCGCGAAGCCGTGGAAAGTGACCTCCCGACCATCTATACGAACCAGTTGGACCCCTTATGAAACCAAAGTCGCTCGCTCACTGGCTGTTCACGCTTGGAATCGCTGCCCTGTTGATAACGGGCGCAGCATCTGCTGCCGATGTAAACGTGATGATCTCGGCAGGCTTTTACAAGGTCTATTCCGAGCTCGGCCCGGCCTTCGAGCGCGCGAGCGGGCATCGTTTGGTCACGACGCGGGGCCCATCGATGGGTGACTCTCCGGAGTCGATTCCCACGCGCCTCGCGCGAGGCGAGACCGCGGATGTTGTCATTCTGGATGGAGCGGCTGCCGATGAACTCGGCCGACGAGGCTTGGTGCGCTCCGACAGCAAGGTCGAACTCGCCCGTTCCATGGTCGGCATGGTGGTGCGTACAGGGACCGCAAAGCCGGACATCGGCAGCGTCGAGGCATTTCGGGCCACGTTGCTCGCTGCGAAGTCCATCGCGTACTCGGACAGCGGCAGCGGCACCTTCCTTTCGACCACGCTATTCCCGAAACTCGGTGTCGCAGACCAGGTGGCCGTCAAGAGTCGAAAGGTGCGCGGGCCGCCGTCCGGCGAGCCGGTGGCCGCAGTCGTCGCGCGTGGCGAGGCCGAGATCGGCTTCCAGCAGGTCAGCGAACTCATGGACGTCCCCGGAGTCACCTTCGTCGGGACGATCCCGGCCGAGCTCCAGCCAGGTTTTACGTTCGCGGGTGTGCTCACCAGCAAGGCCCAGCAGCCGGAGGCTGCGCGTGCGCTCATTCGCTTTCTGTCATCGCCAGACGCGGCGCCCGTGATCGTGAAGGCCGGGCTGACTCCACCCCCGGCGCGATAGCGCACCCAACCGCGCATTTCGAAACCAACGTCAAGGAAGACAATGCCCCGTCGTAAGCATCGCAAAAGCAGCTCATTCATGGCCAAGTCGGTTGAACTCGCCTTCGCCGTACCTCAAGTCGTAGCCCATCGAGTCACGCGTATGGCGTTAGCGGGTGCGCCCCCAACCGCGCGCGATCAGAGGGAATTCCGTCTGATGGGGTCGGAAAAAGCGGCTGCATTTGCAGAGTCGTGGAACGCAATGTTCATCCAGGCGTCGCTTGCGAATTACGACCTCGCCACATCATTCTGGCGGTCGTGGCTGACTGGCAGGCCCTCTCTATCCAGAGGCTCACAACTGCAAAACGCCGCATTCGGGGTGCTGGGAAAAGGCATCGGACCGATTCATCGTCGAGCGGTCGCCAACGCCAAACGACTGGCGCGAACCAGAATTCGCTAGCCACGGCCGCTGTCGTGTTGAATCCAATCCTGCTCAACGTCCCTTCGGTGATTGAGACCAGTCGCCTGATACTTCGTCAACCGCGATCAGGCGATGGGGCAGCGTTACACGAGGCCGTGTCAGAATCCTTGCCCGAACTTCGCAAGTTTCTCGCATCGCTTCCGTGGGTCGCTGCCGAATCGACTGTCGAATCCTCGGAGATCTATTGCCGCACAGCTGAATCGAACTTCCTGGCCCGGAAAGACCTGCCGTACCTTCTATGGGACAAGAAGACCCAGGAGGTTGTTGGCGGGACCGGACTTCATCGTTCGGACTGGAATACACCGAAAACCGAGGTTGGCTACTGGTGCCGAACATCCCGATGTGGCGCCGGCATTGCAACGGAAGCCGTCAATGCTTTGACGGAACTCGCCCTCCAGAAGCTCGCGGTCGCAAGGCTCGAGTTGGTCACCGATGAAGCCAACGCACCTTCGCGCCGCGTAGCCAACCGTTGCGGCTTCGTTCTCGAAGGAATCCTCCGTAACGAGCGCAGGGCGCCAGACGGAACGCTTCGCAACACATGCATATATGCAAAGACATCCGCAGCAGCCTGACCTGTTTCTGCCGACCGACCCGGCGCTCCATCCGGACCCCTGTCGCCGTTAGGCCCGGCACGACATGAGCACGCTTGCAACGATCCTCGGAGTGATGTTCCTCATTGGCGTCGTTCGAGGCGTTCAAACGTGTCGTTTCGTGCGCAAGGCAGTGCGGGTTCGAGGAAAGATCGTCCAGACCCTGGATGCCACCGTTTCGAACCCCGACACGAGCTCACAGACTTCACCGGTTTCGCGCCATGTCGTTGAGTTGCTGGTTCATCGCGGCGGCAGGCGTCGCGTAACGCTGGCAGATGCATTTGGTGGCTCGATCGCGGACCGTCTGGTGGCGAGCGATGACACGATTGCCGTCGCTTTTGACCCCACTGCGCCGAATGTCGTACGCATCGACTCGCCTTGGACTCTCTACTTCATCCCCATGGTGCTTTGTGTACCCGGCGTGCTGGTCGTCGCACTAATAGTCTACGTCTGGCTCAGGACATGACACGCGACCGATCGTGAAGCATTTCGAGTAGCGCGCGTGCGCGGCATCCTCAAGGTTTGCGTGTTGTCCGCGATCTGGACAGGCCCGAGACAGGCGGTGGGTAGATCCCTTCGTTGACCGCACGCGACTGAGGTCTCGAGCTGCGCGTGCATTCCCGGCCGCTGACCACGAGGAAGTAGATCAGGACGCCGAAACTTGAAACGAGCATGCCGAACATCGCGCCGATCCAGAAACCTGGAGCGCCCAGCGGCGTCGTGAGACCGAGTGCCGAAAGATCGATGGTTGGCGTCAGTCCCATCACGTAGCCGCCGGCGAGCCCCACGCACCACAAGCCGGCGATGTTGCTGAGCAATGGCACGACCGCTCGCCGGTAGCTGCGCAGCGCGCTGACTGTCACTGCCTCCAGGGCGTCGAAGATGTGATATCCGGCGACGAAGACCAGCAAAGTCGCCGCGAGCGCGCGTACGCGCTCGTCCGAAGAGTAGATCGCCGCGACCTGGCTTGCGCCGAAGAACAGGATGATCGCCGTCAGCAGCGCCAGCGCCAGCACGAGGGCGAGGCCCATCAATCCGGTGGCGCGCGCGAGCTCCGGCTTTTTTGCACCGACGGCCTGGCCGACCAGCACGCCCACCGCGTTGCCCATCGCGAGCGGCAGCATGTACATGACGGCGGCAACGTTGGCGGCGATCTGGTGCGCGGCCGAGTTGACCGCGCCCAGGCGCGCGATGAACAGTGCCATGAAGGTGAATGCGGTCACGTCGACCAGGAAGGTCATTCCGATCGGCACGCCGAGCGCAGTCAATCGCCATTGGTCACTCCAGCGCGGCAGCGACCAACGCGTGAACACTCCGTGATGACGATAAACCGGCGACAGCCCGCACCACAACCACGCAAGGATGCAGATGATCCAGCTGACAATCGCCGTTGCCAGCGCACACCCCGAAGCGCCCATCGCGGTTACGCCCAAGTGCCCAAACGTGAAAATCCAGGTGAGCGGCACCTTGAGCGCGAGCCCGGTGAGATTGAGCGCCATCATCACTCGCGGCCGCGATACGGCGGTCGTGTAACTCGCAAAGAGCCGGAACGCCAATCCCGCAGGCGCGCCCCAGGCCGCGATCGCGAGATAGTTGCGTGCTTTCTCGGCGACTTGCGGCGGTGCCTGGCTCATTTCCAGCAGCGGGTCCGGAAAGCGCAAGACCACGATCGCGACGACGGTAAGCGCGAGGGTGAGCCACATGCTTTGACGCACCTGCTCGCCGATGTCCTCGTGCTGACCGGCGCCGTGCAGGTGCGCGACCGTCGGCGTCACCGCCAGCAATACGCCCATGAGGCCGACGAAAACGCTCACGTAGATCGACGCGCCGATGCCCACCGCGGCGAGATCGTCGGTCGAGTAACGGCCGACCATCATCGTGTCGATGACCGCATAGGCCATCACCGCCAGTTGCGCGATCAGCACGGGCCATGCAAGGCGATAGATGTCGTGAGCGAGTCTGCGGGACACGTGCGGCCAAACGATGGTGGTTGTAGCGAGCACTAACGCGCGCGGCCCCGGACGCGAAGCGCATTCGGAACCGCGGGAGTCATTCTAACGCGAGAGTCGAAAGTCCGTCGCAAGGTAACGCTTCTGATGTGCGTTTTTGCACCGCGGCAATGCGCATCAAGGCCCCGGCGCGCGAGGCAATTTGCTAAAATTCGCAGCGCGTCCACTACACATGGAGAATGCTTGTCATGAAATCGTTTCACTGGGCCCTTGGACTGATGATGGCGACAACGTTGTTGATAGGCTGTGGGCAGAAGGTCGACACCGCCGCCGACAAGGCCGCTGCCGACGCGAAGGACAAGATCGTTGCCGATGCAAAGGCCGCCGAGGCACTCGCGAAACAAGTTGAAGCGCGCGAAACCGGCATCGATGCCTACATCTATGCCTACCCGCTGGTTACGATGGAAATGACGCGGCGGGTCCTGACCAACTTCGACGCCCCCACTCAAAAGGGCGCGCCCATGGGGCAGTGGCTCAAGCTCCGCGCCTATCCGTCGCCGGATGACAAGCAGGTCACCGCCCCGAACGCCGACACGCTCTACACGATCACGTGGTTCGACGTCTCCAAGGAACCGTGGGTCGTCAGCGCACCTGATATGAAGGGACGATTCTACTTGTTGCCCATGCTCGACGGCTGGACCGATGTGTTCGCCGACCCGGGCAAACGCACGACGGGCACCGGCGCACAGAAATTCGCCGTCACGGGGCCGGGTTGGACCGGAACGCTCCCCGCAGGGGTCAAGGAGTACAAGTCGCCGACCGGAATCGTTTGGTTGCTTGGGCGCATCTACAGCACCGGCACGCCAGAGGACTACAAGGCAGTGCACGCGTTGCAGGATCAGATGACCGTCATGCCGCTGTCCGCCTTTGGCAAACCCTATACCCCGCCACCTGCAAAGGTCGATCCGAGCATCGATACCAAGACGCCGGTGCGCGATCAGGTGGATGCCCTGGACGGCCCCGCGTACTTCAAGCTGTTCGCAGAACTCCTGAAAACCAATCCGCCCGCAGCGGAGGACGCGCCGATGGTGGCCAAGCTGGCGAAGATCGGCATCGTCCCCGGGCAGGACTTCGACCCGTCCAAGCTCGACCCGGCCGTGGTCAAAGGCCTGGCTGAGGTGCCCAAGCGCGCAAACGAGAAGATCATGGGCTACATGAAGGAGTCGCTGGTCACGGGCGACTCCAAGCTGATCAACGGCTGGACCTTCTCGACCAAGGTCGGCACCTACGGCACCGACTACCGCATGCGCGCGTTGGTTACCGCCATCGGCCTCGGCGCGAATCGCCCGCAGGATGCTGTCTACCCGACGTCCGAAGGACCCGACATCCTCAAGAAGTACAGCGGCGCGAACAAGTACGTGCTGCATTTCAACAAGGGCGAGCTGCCGCCGGTCGACGGCTTCTGGTCGCTGACGATGTACGACGAAAAGTACTTCTTCGTCCCGAATCCGATCAATCGCTACACGGTAAGCCAGCGCAACAAGTTCAAGCCCAATGCCGATGGGTCGGTCGATCTCTACGTGCAAAACGAGTCGCCCGGCAAGGACAAGGAGCAGAACTGGCTGCCGGCGCCGAAGGATGGCTTCATCCTGATGATGCGGTTGTACTGGCCGAAGGAGAAGGCTCCGTCGATCCTCGACGGCAGCTGGAAGATCCCCGAGGTGAAGCAGGTCAGCTAATCTGGATTGCCGGCTCGATCGGGTCGGGCGATTCGCGCGGAGGCGAGGTGATGAAGACCTTGGCAATAGGCACCAAAGGTTCGTTCAGCCTCGTCGTCGCGCCCGAGCATCTCGCCAATCGATTCAAGGACGCGATGTTGCCGCCGGTGTTGTCCACGCCGGTGATGATCATGATCATGGAAAACGCCGCGCTCAACGCGATGAAGCCCTACTTCGAGGGCAGCGAAACCGCGGTCGGCTCGCGCGTCGATGTTCGGCATCTGGCGGCGACACCGGTGGGACGCCTGGTCACCGGCGAGGCGGAAGTGACTCGAGTCGACGGACGGCGGGTCGAATTCGCGATCCGCGCGCGCGACGGCGCCGAGGAAATCGGCGTCGGCACTCACGAGCGCGTCGTCATCGACCTCGCGAAGTTCAACGAGCGCCTGGAGGCGAAATCCCAATGAATTTGCGCCTGACTGCGGTGACGTTCGCAACGGCCCTTCTTTGCGCGGGCGTGACCAATGCACAGGCTCCATCGGTCCTCGACATTCCTCCCGATTCGCCGCGCTGGGATCTACAGGGAAAGACGAAGGTCGTCGAATACCAGGGCCGCAAGTCGCTCATGCTGGACGGTGCCGCGGCGATCCTAAAGGACTTCGAGCTGCGCGATGGCGTCATCGACGTCGACGTCGCGACACCCGCCAAGCGTGGCTTTTTCGGTTTGCAGTTTCGCCTTGGCGACGACGGGGCCAATGCGGAGTGGGTGTACTTGCGCCAGCACAAGTCCGGATTGCCGGATGCCATGCAGTACACGCCGGTGCTCAACAACGGCGCAAACTGGCAGATCTTCAGCGGACCGGGATTCACCGGCGCAGTCGATATTCCAAAAGACGAATGGTTCCATCTGCGACTGGAGGTGACTGGCGCGCAGGCGCGGCTATTCGTGAAAGACATGGACAAGCCAGCGTTGGTGATGAGCGACCTGAAAAGCGGTGTGCAAAAGGGGCAGATCGCACTCTATGTGTTGACCGGCGAGACATACGTCTCGAATTTCCAGGTGCGAACCACACCGGACGCACCCTGGGTCCGGCACCCGCCGTCAATGCCCGCGGGCACGCTCACCCATTGGAGCCTGTCGCCGTCGTTCGACGCGCTCGCGCGCAATCTGGAGCGGCCGCTGTCGCGCGCCGAGAGCAGCGCAATGCAATGGCAGACGGTCGACGCCGAGGCGCCCGGTTTCGTCGTGATCTATCGCTACCGCGAAGCGCCCCGCACTCGAGTGTCATTTGCCAACGACTTTTCCAAGCGACTTGAGCCGCAGCCCGGGATGAAGGTCGTCTATGCACGCACGATCATCGAATCCGAGCGCGACCAGGTGAAAAAGCTCTACATCGGCTACAGCGACGACGTCAGCGTCTTCCTGAATGGCAGGATTCTTTTCCGAGGTCGCAGCGCGCAGTATTTCCGCGACCCGGGATTCCTCGGTATCGTCGATGCGGAGAACGACGCGGTTTACCTGCCGCTCAAGAAAGGTCGCAATGAACTGATGCTGGCGGTCAGCGAGCTCGGCGGGGGCTGGGGATTCGTCTGTAGACTCGAGGATTTGAAGAACTGACCATCATGGTCGCTCACTTGCGTTTCGCCGGCTTCTTTGGGCTGGAAGCATTGAGAGCGACGGCCGCACGAATGAGTGACTTGAACGCATTCGCGTCGATCTTTTCACCCTCGTGAATGTCGATGGCGCGCCTGACATTTCCCTCGAGGCTCGAATTGAAAAGCTTGGCAGGATCTTTCAAGGAAGCGCCTTTGAAGAAGGTCAGCTTCACGACGGATTTGTACGACTCTCCCGTGCAGATGCCCCCATCATGGGACCATACCGGGGTACCCATCCATTTCCACTCTTCCACGACATCGGGGTCGGCCTCGATGATGAGGGCACGCATGCTTGCCAGGGCCTCGCCTCTCCAGTCATCCAACGCAGCAATTTTTTCGTCGATCAGTCTGGATGCCGCCTTGCCAACTGCTTTTATCTGACTGTTCACCTGTCTACCTTTCGTTGGGCCCCAGCCCGCATTGTGCACATTTCCAAAGTCCGACAACATTGCCCGCATTGAACAGGGATACTCATGACTGATCTGGAAACGCATTATTCGGCGCGCGACATCGAGTCGCGGATCGTGGCGGCGATCCGCGCCGCCGGACTGAATCCCGAGCAGCGCCTGTCGCCCGAAGAATTGAGCGCGCTCGACCATTTCCACACCGGCGGACTGCGCGCCTCACGCGAGTTGCAGGAGTTGGCGCAGATTCAGGGCGATCATCGGGTTCTCGATATCGGCGCCGGGTTGGCGGGTCCGGCGAGAATGCTCGCCTCCACGCTCGGGTGCCGGGTCGACTGCGTCGAAATGTCGTCCGATTTCTGTGCCGGTGCACAACTGCTCAATCGACTGACTGGCCTCGACGATCGGATCGAAGTGCACAACGCCAGTGCTCTCGATCTTCCGTTTCCCGAGGATACGTTCGACGTCGTCTGGATGCAAAATGTTGGCATGAACATCGCAAACAAGCCGAAGCTCTATGGCGAAATCCATCGAGTCCTCAAGCCGGGAGGCCGCTTCGCCTTCCAGGAGATGGCGGCGGGTTCTTCGGCGCTATCGCACTTCCCGCTGCCGTGGGCGACCGACCCGGCCGACAGCTATCTGATTACCGTTGAAGAACTGCGCTCGCTTCTCGAGGCAAGCGGATTGATCGCCGATCTCCTGGAGGACACCAGCGCTGCGCACTTGAGCGCCACGACGGCCAACGCCACGCCCGCCGCTGCGGGCAAGTTGAGCCTGGCAGTGTTCGTCGACAACCTTGGGCAAAAGGCAGCGAATGCGAGACGCAGCCTCGAGGAGGGCCAGACTCGGCTGGTCAGAGGCGTCTTCCGGGCACGATGACGAATCGCAGTGCCGGCGCACTCTGAATGGCCCCGATACGAGCATGCGCACTGCCCGTCGGCGCGCTCCTGTCCACGTACCTCCGTGGAGGATCCTACGCGGACTGCTACGTCACGGAGGTCGCCGGACCCGTTTCGCACGCCGAGTACGTCGAGTCTTTCTACACCACCACCGTGTTCAAGACCGAGCGGCTGCTCCTTGCCTGGTTCGCCTCGAGACCATCGACCGATCTGCAAGCCCGGGAACTCGCCTCCGGGACGCTTTGTTCGTTCGCCGCATGGAGCGTTGAAGCGCGAAGTACCGATCAGCTGCTACTTTGCGATTTCCAGGGCCGCACGCGTTCTTGGTTGATGTGCGCTCCGGGCAGAGGCATCCACCCGAATGGCACCCTCCTCTACTTTGGCTCGGCGGTTGTGCCAGCGAAGAGCACCCGTTCTGAAGCGTCGGAAATGGGTTTCGTCTTTCGTGCGCTGCTCGGTTTCCACAAGCTCTACTCTCGGGTACTCTTGCGCGCAGCCGCGTCCCGTCTCGAGCGTTCCTCGGCGATCCAGAAATGAAGTCCCACACGACGCGCAACCGATCATTCGACACCGATCTCTAGTCCTGCACAATCGAGGAGTGAATTCATGGCGGCTTATCTGATCGCAGAGCACATCATTACCGACGCAGCCAAGTTCGACGAATATCGGACCAAGGCAGCGCCGATGATTGCCAAGCATGGCGGCAAGTACCTGACCAAGGGCGGGAGTCACAAGCTGCCCGAAGGGGGTCATTGGCTACCGCAGCGAGTAGTCATCATCGAGTTTCCCGACCAGAGGTCCCTCGACGCGTGGTATCAGTCACCCGAATATCAGCCCCTCATCGCGCTGCGCAAAGCGTGCACCAGCGATCTCGACATGCTGATCACGCTCGAAGGCGCCTGACTCACTCCACTTTTATACCGGCTTCCTTGATGAACGCACCGTAGCGCGCGCGATCGGTCGCCTGACGGTTGACGAATTCCTGAATCGACAGCGGCAGGACGTCGCCGCCCAGGCGACCCATATTGTCGACCAACGCCGGTGAAGTCAGCGTGCGGTTGATCTCCCGGTTCATGCGTTCGATGATGGTCGCGTTCACCCCGGCCGGCGCGTAGACGCCGAATGTCGTGTCCGCGTCGACCTTCATGCCCAGTTCCTCCAGCGTGGGAATGTCCGGATAGCGTGACGCGCGCTTGCTGCTCGCCACGGCGAGGACCGTCAACTTGCCTGTAGCCGCATGTTGCAGCCCCGGGCCGGGATCGAACATGAACTGCACCTGGCCACCCAGCAGATCGTTGAGCGCGGGCGCCGCGCCCTTGTACGGCACGTGAATCGCGTTGATCTTCGCCGCGCGCGTGAACATTTCCCCCGCGAGATGCGGCGAGCTGCCGCTGCCCGCCGATCCGTAGGAAAGCTTTCCCGGATTGGCACGCGCATAGGCGACGAACTCGTTGAGATTTTTCGCCGGCACCGAAGGATGGACCATCAGAAAGACGCGCACGATCGCCAGCGAGGCCACCGGCGTCAGGTCCTTCTGGGTGTCGTAGGGAAGGCTGGCGTAGATGAACGGATCGACGGTCATCGCGCCGCCTGACGTGACCAGGAACGTATAGCCGTCGGCGGGCGCCTTGGCCACCGCGTCCGCGCCGATTGCCCCGTTCGCCCCCGGACGATTCTCGACGATGACCGGCTGCTTGATCGCCTCGGATACGCCCGGCGCGATGGCGCGCGCCAGCGTATCGGCGACTCCACCCGGCGGAAAGTTGACGATCAGCCTGACCGGCTTGTCCGGCCAGGTCTGTCCGACTGCAGGCGCGCACAAGGCACCGGCTGCAATCAACGCGACGGCGCCGCAGCGTATTGCCGAAGTCATCTTCATGTTGCCTCCTCTCGTTTTCCCGCTGGAACGGGTCTTGTCGTTTTCGTTGCGTTGCTTCTGATCAGGCGACGTCCACTTCCACCAGCGTCGCAACATCTGCCTTCAGCGCCTCGGTCAGTACATCGCGCAGCTCTTCCGCGCGGTTCACGTTCACGCCGCGACACCCCTGGCCATGCGCCAGCGCCACAAAGTCGATGCCTGGCAGCTCGGTTCCGGCCAGTGGTTCGTCCGGAGCGAAGCCGAAGGTTGGCGCGAACTCCTGCAGGGCGGCGTAGCGCCGGTTCTTGAGCACGATGAAGGTGATCGGCAGCGCCAGCTGCGCGGCGCTCCACAAGGCCTGGATCGAGTACATGCTCGATCCGTCGCCGAGCAGGCCGATAACTTTCGCGTCTGGCTTTCCCAGCGCGATGCCGACAGCCGCGGGCATGGCGTATCCCAAACCGCCGCTGCACATGGTGTAGAACGTTTCGCTGCGCAGCATCGGCAGATGCTGCTGCATTGCCGCGCGCGACGACGGCGCCTCCTCCACGACGATCGACGCAGGATCACGGATCTCGGCAAGCGTCTGCATGACGAACGCGACCGACATCGGCATCGATGCCTCGACGCGGGGTGGCTGGCGTCGCAATGCGGGCCGCTCGCGCGTATGCGGAGCCTTGCGCGCGAGCAGGTCCAGGACGCCGAGGCGAATGCTCCCAACCACCGACGTGCCTTCCGGCGCCCAGGCGGCGATGTTCGGATCGTCGATCAACTGCAGCAATTTGGCGCCCGGAGGAAGATGCGGCCCGGCGCCTTCGACGTGATAGGTGAACGCGGCAGCGCCGAGCGCAAAGATCACGTCATGACCGGCGAGCAGGTTCACGATCTTCTCGCGCATCGGCGGCAGGAAGCCCGCGAAGAGCGGGTGATCCTCGGGAAAGCTGCACCGTCCCGACATCGGCGCCACCCACACCCGCGCATTGTGCCGCTCGGCGAGGCGCACTACCTCGTTCCATGCGCCATCGCGATCGACTGCCGCACCGACCACGAATGCCGGACGCGCGGACGCATCGAGCGCGTCGCCGATCGCATCGAGAACGCGCGGCTCGGGTCGAACCGCACTGCTCACGACACGCGCGGCAACGCGTTCACAAGGCTTGGCCCAGTCATCGGCAGGAATCGAGACCAGCACGGGTCCGCGAGGAGGCTGCATCGCGGTGTAGTAGGCGCGCGCAACGGCGAGCGGCACATCCTCGGCACGTGCCGGCTCGACGCTCCATTTCACATAGGGCTTTGGAAGTTCGGTCGCCTGGTTGGAGAACAGGAATGGCTCGAACGGGAGGATCGCGCGGGCTTGTTGACCCGCAGTGATCACGAGCGGAGTGCGATTCCTGAACGCAGTGAAGATGTTGCCCATGGCGTGGCCGACGCCCGCCGCGGAGTGCAGGTTCACGAAAGCGGCATTGCGCGTCGCCTGCGCATAACCTTCCGCCATGCCCACGACCACGGCTTCCTGTAGGCCGAGCACGTAGCGAAAGTCGTTGGGAAAGTCTCGAAACAGCGGCAACTCGGTGGAACCCGGGTTGCCGAAGATCGAGGTCATCCCGAAGGTTCGCAGCAGGTCGATGACCGCGGTGCGGACGGTTGGCGCATTGGGGTCGTGCGCGAGGTTTGGCGTCGGCATGGCTATCGGGAGACAATGACGCGCTTTGGCAACGGCGAGACAGAACCAGGACGACCCTGGACTTCGATGCAAATCATACTGCAAATGTCGCGGTCCGGTTGTCCATGTGCGGCGCGCCATTGATGAACGTCCCGCAACTCAAACGCTTCTGTGGCGAACGTCCCGGTGCGACGGAAGTGCTGCACGGCGAACCCTACAATTTTCTTGTCTACGCGATCGGCGGCAGGAAGTTCGCGTACTTCAAGACCAGCGCCCCTGAGCGGTGGCGTTTCAGCATACGCGTCGCGCCCGATCGATTCGTCGAATTGACCGACGTTCCGGGTGTCAAGCCTGCCCGATACAGGGGACGCTTTTACTGGGTCACCATTGTCGACGTGCAGGCCTTCCCTGCGGCCTATCTTAAAGAGCTGGTCGAATGGTCGTATCGGTGGGCCATTGCCTCGTTGGGCAAGACGCAACAGAATGCAATTCACTTGCTGGCTCGCGCTGGAGACCTGATGGCCGCCACCGATACACACGGGACGTTCGACGATATTCTCGCCCTCGCCAGTCCGGAGCTTCGGCCCGTATGCGAAGCGCTGCGTCGCCGGATAGCGTCGTCGCACAAAGGCTTCGTCGAGGTCGTCTGGCCAAGGCAGCGCATCGCCAGTTTTGGCGTCGGGCCGAAGAAGATGACGCAGCATTACGCCTACATCGCCGTTCAGGGCGCGCATGTGAATCTCGGCTTCTACCACGGCACATCGCTCGCCGACCCGCAGGGGCTTCTCGAGGGCAACGGCAAGGCGCTGCGGCACATCAAGCTCTGCGACGTTGCATCGGCCAGGAGTTCCGCAGTCGCCAGCCTGCTTCGGCAGGCCATCGCCGATCGCGAGCGTCGCGGCGGTCATTCACCCGGAGGAGATCGCAGTGGCCGCGGCACCTGAGGACGACGGCGAAGGTCTGCTGCTAGGGCTCGATCACGTGCTGATGTTCGTGCCGTCCGTGCGCACCGCCGCCGAGTGGTATGCGACGACGCTGCAGATGCCTGCGACATTCCTGGATGAAAATTTTGCGATCATCCGCGTGGGAGATGCGCGGCTGTGCTTTCATGCTGCAGACAGCAAGGTCTCCGCGGGCCGTGCTGGCCAGGTTGCGTATTGGCGCGTGGCATCGCTAGCCGACGCGCGCGCCCGGTTCGCGAAGTCGGGAGCACGTCTGTATCGCGGTCCGCTGCGCATTGGCGATGGAAATGCCATCTGCCAGTTTGCGGATCCGTTCGGCAACTTGATCGGGCTCGTTGGCCCTCACGGCGGCGTCTGACCCTTGGCCAGCTTCGTCGCGTTGCTTCGTGGCGTCAATGTCGGTTCCTCCAAGCGGGTGCCCATGGCCGAGCTTCGCGCGCTGCTGGCGGCGCTGGGATACACCGACGTGCAAACGCTACTCAACAGCGGCAACGCGGTATTCGCGAGTCCCGGCGGTTCGGCAACGACGCACGCGACGCGCATCCAGGCGGCGATTGCCGAGCATCTAGGCGTAGCGGTGCCGGTCATCGTCAAGTCGGCGAAGGAGATGGCAGCGATCGAGTCCGGGAACGCGCTGGTTACCATTGCTACCGACCCGTCGCGGCTGCTGGTGGCCTTCACGCGCACCGCGAGCGACCTCCAGGGCCTCGCGGTCCTCACGCAATTCCTCCAACCGCCCGAGCGGCTGCACGTCGGCGGCCATGCCGCCTATCTTTGGTGCGCCAACGGCATTCTGAAGAGCAAGGCAGGCGAGGCGCTGCTGGGCAGGCACGGCCGGGCGGCGACTACGCGGAACTGGGCGACCCTGTTGAAGATATGCGCCATTCTCCGTCAGAATGCCGCTTGATCCAGCGCGCCGAGCGACCGGACATATCAAGGAGATTCGAATTGGAAAAGAGCTACGACGGTTCATGCTTTTGCGGAGCAGTGCGCTTCACGGTCACCGGCGAGCCTGCCGCCATGGGCTATTGCCATTGCGAGTCCTGTCGCCATTGGTCGGCAGGACCGGTGAACGGATTTACGCTCTGGAAGCCCGACGCCGTGCGGATCACGCAGGGCGCGGACAACATCGGCACGTACCACAAGACATCGAACAGTTATCGCAAATGGTGCAAGACCTGCGGCGGACATATCTTCACCGAGCATCCCGGAATGGGTCTGACCGACGTATACGCGGCAGTCCTTCCCACGCTGCCGTTCAAGGCCGGCGTGCACGTGCACTACCAGGAGAGCGTCCTGCCGATCAAGGACGGCGTGACCAAGCTCAAGGATGTGCCCAAGGAGATGGGCGGTTCCGGGGCCAGCATGGCCGAATGAATCGGGAGCAATCCAGGTCGATCAATGGCCTGCATTGACCGGGTCGGGGCAAGGACTGCGAGGATCCACCATGCTGTACATGGTCATCGAACACTTTCGCAATGACGACCCGGTCCCGGTCTATCGACGCTTTCGCGACCGTGGTCGGCTCGCGCCCGAAGGGCTGCAATACGTGTCGAGTTGGGTCGACGAAAAACTCGCGCGTTGCTTCCAGCTCATGGAGACTTCCGAACGCCGGCTGCTCGACGAGTGGATGGCGCACTGGAGCGACATCGTGAGCTTCGAGGTTTACCCTGTCGTTACTTCGAAACAGGCTGCGGACGCGGTAGCGTCGCGGCTTTGACCAAGCACGCCCGAATGCGCCGCATCGGGCCGAATGCACATCATTGAGAGACGTTCATGCCCACAGGTACTGTCCGACTGCATCGCGTTATCCGCACCAAACCAGAGAAGATCTATCGCGCCTTCCTGGATGCCGACGCTCTGAGCAAATGGCTGCCACCCTACGGCTTCACGTGCAGGGTCCAGCACCTGGATGCCCGCGTTGCGGGCACTTTCAAGATGTCGTTCAGTAACTTCTCGACCGGAAACGGTCATTCCTTCGGCGGCGAATATCGGGAACTGGTACCCGACAAACTCATCCGCTACACCGACAAGTTCGACGATCCGAATCTGCCTGGAGAAATACAGGTGACGGTGTCGCTGCAGCCAGTCTCGTGCGGCACGGAACTCAGCATCGTGCAGGAGGGAATACCCGCGGTCATTCCGGTCGAAATGTGCTACCTCGGCTGGCAGGAATCGCTCGCCCAACTCGCCCATCTGGTCGAACCCGAGATTCCCGGTTAGCGCGGCGGTGCATGACCCTTCGCGACCAGCCGGAATGCAATGGTTCGTCCCTGAGCAATCGGAGCCCGCGGTCAATGTCCAACTACAACGCAACGATATCCTGGCAACGCGGCGAGCAGCGCTTCACCGACAACAAATTCAGTCGCCGCCATGCGTGGCACTTCGATGGCGGCATCGAGGTGCCGGGTTCCTCGTCTCCGCACGTTGTTCCCGTGCCACTGTCCGATGCGCACGCGGTCGATCCCGAGGAAGCCTTTGTCGCGTCGTTGTCCAGTTGCCACATGCTCTGGTTCCTGTCGATCGCCGCCAAGCGCCAATTTCGTGTCGACAGCTACGTCGACACCGCCATCGGTACGATGGCAAGAAATGCCGCGGGCAAACTCGCCATGACCCGCGTGGTGCTGCGACCCAAGGTGACGTTCTCGGGCGAACGCCGGCCTGACCAATCGGAAATCGACGCCATGCATCACGAAGCACACGCGGAGTGTTTCATCGCGAACTCTGTCACCACCGAGGTGGTGTGCGAATCGATACCCGACGACGGATATGAACGCTGACGAAGCTACGCGGCGCTGAACGCAAACGCCATGTCGCCGCGCGTTGCGCAATGGGCGGGAGGGTTGGCAGCGGTTGTCGCCGGGCTGGTCGTCTGTTTCCTGGTCTATCGTCACCCCGAGGGACTGCGTGCTCCGGCGTGGATCGCCTATGCCGCGGGGTTCGCATTTGTGCTGGCCGGGCTCGCGATGCTGGCGGCCGCACGGGACGCGATGCAGCTGCAAGGCTTGCTTGGACTGTCCGTTGTCGTCTGCCTTCTGGCCATCTGTACGTGGATCGCGTTCGGCCCGGGCGAGCGCGCGTGCTCGATGTCGTTCCCGCTTCTGCACGCCGACATCGGCGACGCCCTTTGCCGTGGTGCGTTTGGCTTTGGTGCGTTGCTCATGGCATTGTTTCTCGCGCTGCTGGCCCGCCGAATGCTTCGCGCGCAGGCAAATCGCTAAGGCATCATCGAAGCCAAGTTGCGTCCCGGCACCCTGCCCGGCGCAGCGCGTGGCATTTTCCGGGTTGCGGCGCAATCGAGTTAGAATCTGCCGACTTGGGCGATTTGTCGCTGGCACTGCGGCGCGCGAGCGCCGGCGCGGCACATCGCATCGACCGATCGCGGGACGCACAAATGTTCGAATGGCTGACGCACGGTTTCAGCAAGGACTCTGGCGATGGGCAGGAGCGTGGCCCGGTCACGGTGCGGGGCCACCAGCTGCGCTGCGCCGTTTGCGCCAACCAAAGCTTTCGGGCCAGGCAAGTCCGCCTGGACATTCCGATGCAGACATTGCTCGACCTCGACGCCTGGAACGGCATGGCCGACTGTGCCATCTGCGACCGCTGCGGGCACATCCACTGGTTCGTTACGCCGCCCGCGACGCAGGACAGCAGCGCCGCCGCGCCTGAACCCGAGGCCGGTGGCGCCACATGACGCGCCCTCGCACTCGAGCGCAGCACCTGCCGCATGGCTGAGCCTTGCGAACACCACGCCGCGCTGCAGCCGGTCACCATCCGCGCCAATGGCTGCGAGGAATGCCTGGCGATGGGCGCGCTGTGGACCGAACTGCGCGTCTGCCTGACCTGCGGCCATGTCGGCTGCTGCGAGGACTCGAAGCACACGCATGCGCTCAAACACTTCCAAACGACGGGACATCCGATGATCGCGTCCTTCGAGCGCAATGAGACCTGGAGCTGGTGCTACGTGCATCGCCGCTACATGGAATTGACGCGTGCGCTCATGCCGCGACGGCGCTCGCTCCTTGCGTCGTTGTTCGGACGCCGAGCAGTGCGCGAATCGCCATGAATGGCGCGCTCGATTCCGCGCCCGCCGGGGCGCAACCGGCCGCTCCGCCGCCACTGGCCGCTGCAGCGAGCTTCGACGCGTTCATTGAAGCGGCGTGGACCGATCACGCGGACGCGCCGGACGTGGTGGCCGCGCGCCTCGAGCAGTCGCTGACTCTCGTCACGACTGCGTCGCAGATCCCCGCCTATGCCCGACTGGTTACGCACGTGTTCGGCGAGCATCTGGGACAATGGCAGCGCGGCATCGCACTGCACGACGCCCTGCGCCTGGCTGCCGTCGGCAACGACAGCGCGGCCGCCAGCGCCGCAATCGCGCGCGGCATCGCCACGCTCAGATACGGCAGCGGCGATTCGATGGCGCTTGACGGCTTGACGCAGGAGGACAGCATCGTCGTGCTCGCGACGGCGGCGGCGGCGTTGGCGGGGCAGCAGTGCTTTGTGCCTGCGATCGAGGCCTACGCGCGGGCGCGAATGCTCGCGCCGCCCGGCCTGGCCGCCGGGTCGCCGGCGCTGCGCGCGCTCGCCGTTGGCGGCAACAACCTGGCCTCGACGTTGGAAGGCAAACGCGACCGCAGCGTGGCCGAAACGGCGGGCATGGTCGCAGCTGCTAAAGGCGCCTTGCGATACTGGAAACTGGCGGGCACGTGGCTCGAGGAGGAACGTGCCCAGTATCGGCTGACGCGCAGCTTGCTGCAGGCGGGCGATGCGCGCAGCGCCATCGCCAACGCGTCGGCCTGCATCCAGGTCTGCATCGAAAACCACGCGCCGCCGTTCGAATTGTTCTTCGCCCACGCGGTACACGCGATCGCGCTGCGCGCCGCGGGCGAGCACCTGGCGAGCGCTAGCGAACGCCTGCGCGCGCTGGAACAGTACGCGCTGGTCTCGCCCGACGAGCAGACGTGGTGCAAGTCTGACCTCGAAGAACTGGGCAGCGGATGGGATGCGCCATCCCGTTCGTCTGGCGGTTGAAGCGAGATGGCGTTGGCGTCGATGGACATGCCCGAACATCTCAGCGTCGAAGACCAATACTGCCGGTACTGCCCGCTCGGACCGTACACGCTCACCGAGGCGGTCGAACTGCTAAGCCACGCAATTGCCTGGTGCCACGAACACAGGATGCCGCGGCTGCTGGCGGACGTGACGCGGATCTATGGTTTTCCTGTGCCGACACTCATCGACCGCTTCTGGATGGCGCAGGACTGGGCGCAGGCTGCGGGCAGCACGGTAACAGTGTCGATAGTTGCCCACGCGCACTACATCGATCCGGGCAAGTTCGGGATGCGCGCCGCACGCGACGCCGGGCTGCACTGCGATATCTTCCCGGTGGAAGAAGACGCCGTCGCCTGGCTGATCAGCCAAACCTAGTCTGCACGCCGCGCGAAGGCGAGGCGCGGGTATAGTACCTGGTTGCAGCGCCGTAATCGGCCGGAGCAATGACGATGCCGGTGAAAAACAGCAGCACGTAGACTCAACATGGGGGAGGAACATGAACTGGGTAATGAAAGTACTCAAGCAGTACGCGGACTTCAACGGCCGCGCGCAGCGCACGGAATACTGGTTGTTCGTGCTGTTCTGCATTGTCGTGTCCATCGTGCTTGCAATCGTCGACAGGATGATCGGCACCTTCAGCGCCAGCGCCGGCGTCGGCTTGCTCGGCGCCATCTTCTCGCTGGCGGTATTGTTGCCGGGCATCGGCGTCGCGGTGCGTCGATTGCACGACACCGGCCGCAGCGGCTGGTGGCTGCTCATCGCCATCATTCCGCTGATCGGAGAAATCGTGCTGCTGGTGTTCATGGTGCAGGACAGCACGCCAGGTACCAACGCCTATGGCTCGTCACCGAAGGAGCAGCCGCCGCCCGTTGCGGCCTGACGAGCGTAACGCGGCGGACTCGGAACCTCCGGGGCCGCCGCGACTCTTTGCACTGACCGGCGTTTGGTTCAGAATGGCACGACGCCCATCGCTTGCGGCGCACCGCATACATGGATGACCGAGACCTGACGCAATCATGCTTACCGCAATCTTTCTGCTGTTGACTGTCGCAGCCGCCTTTGGCGCGGCGTTGCTGGTCGCGAGTTGCGTGTTGCTGGTCCGTCGCAAGTCTCGCGCCTGGGGCTTTGCGGTCGTCGCCGGCGGGCTGCTCGGCGCGGCACTGGCCTTTGGCGCGTACGCGTTCTACGTGCTGGTCGTGGCGTCGGGCAACGAAGCGCTGATCGGCAGGACGACGGCCGTGTTGATTGCCGCGGGCTTCGGCGGCGGCGGCATCTTCGGTGCGCTGGTGCTGCTGCTGGTGCATCTGCTGCAATCACCCAACCGCTGGTCGGACCGACATCGCCTGGGTCGGGCGCCCTGACGCGCTCGGTGAACCTGGGTTCGTTCACCATCGGCAGCCTCGTTGCCAGCGTTCTCGCTGGCGCGATCGGTGTGGGATACATCATGTATGGCAGGCGGCAGACGCGATTCGCGCCGGTGATCTCCGGCATCCTGCTCTGCGCGTATCCCTACTTCACCGACAGCCTGCTGTGGCTGTGCGTCATCGGCGCGGCGCTGGTCATCGCACCGTTCCTGACCGATTTCTAGTCGTCCCGTTCTTCGCAATGACCGATTGGACACCATGTACACGCTCTATTACTCCCCCGGCACCGCCAGCATGGTGGTGCATCAGACACTGCTGGAAATCGGCGCTCCCTTTCGCCTCGAGCTCGTCGACTTCGACGCGCGTGCGCAACATGACCCGACTTATCGCCGCCTGAATCCACATGGTGTCGTACCCACGCTGATCATCGATGGCCAGGCGTACTTCGAATCCGCGGCACTGGTGATGATATTGGCGGAGCGTCACCCTGCCGCCGGACTGGCGCCCGCCGCGGGCAGCGCCGCGCACGCGGCGTGGCAGCAATGGATCGTCTACCTGAGCAACAACCTGGCTGCGACGTACCGCTTCTGGTTCTATCCCCAGGACCTGGGCGCGCCCGAGCATCCACCCGCGGTGCGCGAGGCGTTGCAGCGCAGGATCGAAGGCGTATGGGACCGGCTCGAAGCGCACCTCTCGAACCAGGGGCCGTATTTGCTTGGCGAGAAATTTTCCGCTGCCGACCTGCTGCTGACCATGCTGATGCGCTGGTCGCGCCGCATGCCACGCCCGGCGACTGAATGGCCAAGCCTGCTGGTGCACGCCGACCTGGGGCGCTCGCGCCCGAGCTGGAAAGCCTTGTACGCCGCCGAAGGACTCACGGGATGGTAGAGTTGAGTCGAAGGCCGCCTGCAGGCAGGCCACCACGATCATCGACACCATGAACGACGAGAAGATACAGGTTCGCATCACCGAGACCGGCAAGACGCTCGATCTGGTGGTGCTCAACAAGCGCGTCGAACGCATCGAAGTTGTCGTCGGCGAAGGCCAGCACAGTTCGCGCTGCGCGCTCACGCCCACGCGCAACGGCCTGGCCTACGCCGGCAGCGTGATGGGTCGGGAAATCATCTACGAGCGCAGTCGCGCCGACGTCAAGGCCGACATCGACCGGGTCAATCCGGCATTGCGCCATTCCGGCCGCCGCTAGAGCGCGCAACCCGCAACCGCTGCTGCACGCAACAGGAGATCGCATGCCGCTGGTAACCGTCACCCTCCGGCGCGGCAAATCCAACGAGTTCAAGTCCGCGGTGTTGGGCGCCGTGCACGGCGCGCTGGTTGCCTCGGGCGTACCGGAAAAGGACCGCTTCCAGCGCGTGCTCGAACTCGCGCCGGAGGATTTTCGCTTCGACGCCGATTATCCCGACCTCGCCGCGCCACGCACCGATGACTTCGTGCTCGTGGAAATACTTCTCTCGGTCGGACGCAGCGTCAAGGTCAAGCGAAAGATCCTGGCCGACATCATGTCCGCAGTAACGCAGGCGCCGGGCCTCGATCCGGAACACGTCATGGTCTGCTTCAAGGAAACCTCGTGGGAAAACTGGGCCTTTGGCGGCGGACGGATCATTCATGCCTGATGCCGCGAGCGCGGCCGTCGATTCAAGGCGTTCCATCGGCGAAGCCGTCGCCATTGGTCTCGTTGCCGGCCTTGTCGCCGCAACGGTCTGGATGCTCATCTTCACCCAGTTCGCCATCGTCACGCCCGGCGTGAGTTATCCCGACGACTGGCTGGCGATGACCTCGCAGGCGCAGGTCGACTGGCTGCGCGAGCACACCGTGGTCCTCACTGGCTTCACCGCGCTGGAGTACATCGCCACCCATTTCAGCAACTACTCGAAGACGGTGACCATGGTCGTCGGATCGATGTTGTTCAGCGCTTTGTGCACGTCCGGCCTGGCGTGGTTCGTCTGGCGCAGGGAGCCTTGAGCATGCGCTATCGCTTGCGATGACGGAGACCGCACCTTGAGCCGGCGCCCCGCGAGCCCGGTGACCGAACTGCAGCGCGACGCCTCGGCCGCTCCTCCTAGCGGTGCGCCACCGGGCCGGACGCTGGAGTTGCTGCTGCTGGTCGTGCTGCCCGCGCTCGCGTTGTTCGCCTGCGTGTGGGTGACGCGAGTGTTCATCTCGGCACAACTTGTCGCCGTTGCCCTGCAGATGACCGGCCTCATAGCGATCGCGCTCGTCGCGGTGCTCGGCGGCCTGTTGCCCGCGCTCCCGCTGGGATTGGGCTACGGCCTGCTCTGGCCCGCCCCCGTCTACCGCAGGGCCCTGACGGTCGCGGCGCTGGCCACGCTGTGCGAATTGGGCTTCGCGTCGCTGACCGTGCCGTGGTGGACGTTCTTCACGTGGTGGGTGCTGCCACTCGAGGGCGCGACGCTACTCGTCGTGTTTCCTCTGGCGGCATGGGTCGGCGCGCACGTGTATCCAAGTGCATCGACCGGCGCGCGGCGCCGCGCAGGTGTCGCCATTTTCATCGCGATGACGCTGTGTGCAATTGCCGTCCCGTGGTTGCTCGGCCAAGCCTAGTCGCGACGCAGCCGCGGGCGGGCAACGCGACGCGTACCCATCCCCGGGAATCCACGATTGGACATGCTGTTCATCCTTGCCGTCGGATTGGTCGCCGGCACCATCGGCGGGATCGTCGGGTTCGGGTCGTCGATCATGCTCATGCCCGTGCTGGTCATCGCGTATGGGCCCATACAGGCGGTTCCGATCATGGCGATCGCCGCGATTGTGGCCAACGCGTCACGGATCGTAGTCTGGTGGCGCGCAGTCGACTGGCGCGCCGCTGCGGCCTATGCGATCACGGGAGTTCCCGCAGCGGTCGCCGGCGCGCGCACGCTGCTGGTATTGCCGCCGCAACTGGTGGAAGCAGGGCTTGGCGCATTTTTCCTGACGATGATTCCGGTACGCCGCTGGCTTGCATCGCGCGACCTGAAATTGCAACTTTGGCATCTTGCAGCCATTGGCGCGGCCGTGGGCTATCTGACCGGCATCGTCGCGACCACCGGTCCGATCACCGCGCCGATCTTCCTGGCGCACGGCCTGGTCAAGGGCGCGTTCATCGCGACCGAAGCCACGGCGTCGCTCGCGGTATACCTCGGCAAGGCGGCCGCGTTTCGGACCTTCGGCGCCCTGCCCGGCGACGCCATTGTCCGTGGACTTGTGGTTGGCGCGTCGCTGATGGCGGGTGCGATCATCGCCAAGCGCTTCGTGCTCAAGCTCGATGCCAGTCAATTTCGCCTGCTGATGGATGCACTGATGCTGCTCTCGGGCGCGACGCTGCTGTGGACCGCGCTGCGTTGAATCGCCGCAGGCGGCAAGGCAATAGTGCATCATTCGTCGCCGCGAACTGATCATGCCCACGATTCGCCAACTTGCTTCGGACGACGCCGCGGTCTATCACGCGTTGCGGCTGCGCATGCTGCGCGAAAACCCGGAAGCTTTCGTGTCGAGCTTCGAGGAAGAGGCCGAGAAGCCGCTGACCTGGGCACAGGCGCGACTCGCTCCGTCGATCGACGCGCCCGAAAAATTTGTCTTGGGCGCGTTTGACGTCGACAACGTTCTCATCGGCAGCGTGGGGCTCGCAGTCGAGGGGCGCCTCAAAGAGCGGCACAAGGGATTCGTGTTCGGCATGTTCGTCGCGCCGGAGGCTAGCAGAGCCGGAGTCGGTCGCGCGCTGCTCGCCGAGTGCATCGCTCGCGCGCGCCGCATTGTGGGCCTGGAACTGCTTACGCTGACGGTGACCAGCAGCAATCTTCGCGCGCTGCGCTTCTACGTGGCCGCGGGCTTCCGGGCGTTCGGGATCGAAGAGCGCGCCATCAAGGTCGCGGGCAGGCACTACCCCAAGGCGCACATGGTGCTGGTACTGAACGCCCTCTGAGGCCGGACGGGCGGGTCTGGCGATTGCGCGGGGGTCCGGATAGACTGTCCGGACGATGTACAACATGAAAGGCGCCCGACCATGAGATCCATCGTTGCCTTACTCGCGTTTCTCGCGTCGCTGGCGGCAGCGCAGGCTCCCGCAGCGCCGCAACCCTCGGCGGCGCAGCCCATGACGCCGATCGCGAAGCCACCCAGCGCGGCACCCGCAGCACCCGCTGCTTCAGCGATTCCGGTCGCCATGACCAAGCCGGCGCCCGCGGCCACGGTGCGGCATTGGAAGAAAGCCGACGCCCGCGTCTGCCTTGAATTTCCCAACGACATGCAGATCATCAAGTGCTCCGAGAATTACCGTTGACGACAACGGCTGAGCACCACCCACAGCGGGCAGGCAGCGAACCGCGCCCATGAGACGCGAAGCGCTTCGCGACGCCCTGCTGGCGATGTTCGCTGGCGCGGCCGCACCGTGGCTGCTGGTCGTCGCGCTCGGGGCCCTGCACGCCGTGTTCCGCAAACCGCGCGATCGCATCAGCGCTTTTCTCAATCCCGGCTACAGCCGCTTTCCACGCGCGCACCTCGCCACGCTCGCCGAAGACCTGGCATTGGGCACCGCACTCGGGTTGGTGCTGGCGTTGCTGGTCGCCTGGCTGACGCGCACGCGCTACTGGAAACTCTGGTTGGCGTTCGCGGCGGCCTTCGCGGCTTCGCTCTTCGTATACGCCGGCCTCGAGGGGCACACGCTGCGGCTGCTGTTCGCCTTCAGGCAGCCGGCCACGCTCGGCGTGCTGCTCGGCGCATGGGCGGGCTTCTGGCTGGGCGCGCGGTCCACGAGCACGCGCAGCGCGAATTGAACCGCGCAATGAGCGCGCAAGCCGGCTTGCACATCGACCGGCTCGATCACCTGGTGCTTACCGTCGCCGACATCGCGACGACGACCGAGTTCTACGAGCGCGTACTGGGGATGGCGGTGGTGCGCTTTGGTGAAGGCCGTGTTGCGCTGACATTCGGCCGTCAGAAGATCAACTTGCACTTGGCGGGCCACGAATTCGCGCCACACGCACATCGACCCCTCGCGGGCTCGGCGGACCTGTGCCTTATCACGGCCACGCCGCTGTCCGAGGCCATGGCGCACGTCAGCGCTCAGGGCGTCCCGATTTTGGAGGGGCCGGTCGATCGCACCGGCGCGACAGGGCCGATACGCTCGTTCTATTTTCGCGACCCGGACGCCAATCTCATCGAAGTTTCCAATTACGTCGGCACTGCCTGACGGTTTCGCGGCGCATGAGCGCGGGCCATTGACGACGCCACCGACGCTACGCCTCGCCGAAATGCGCGACGTGGTCGCGCTCGAAGCGCTGATCGCGTTGTCGACACGCGCGCTGCAAGCGGCGTACTACTCGCCGGCGCAGATCGAAAGCGCGCTCGGCAGCGTGTTCGCGGTGGACCGGCAACTGATCGCCGATGGCACGTATTTCGTGATGTGCGATGGCGGTGCAATCGTCGGCTGCGGTGGCTGGAGCAAACGCCGGACCTTGTATGGCGGCGACGCCGGACGCGCCGCCGGCGCCGACAGCCTGCTCGATCCGGATCGCGACGCGGCGCGCATCCGGGCATTTTTCGTCCATCCGCACTGGGCGCGGCGCGGCATCGGCCGGCAACTGCTGCGCGCCTGCGAGGAAGCGGCCGCTGCGGCCAAATTTGCGAGGCTCGAGCTCGTGGCGACGCTTGCCGGCGAACCGCTCTATGTCGCGGCAGGCTATCGGGCGGGCGAGCGCTTCGACATCGTATTGGCCAATGGCCTGGCGCTGCCCGCCGTGCGCATGAGCAAGCAGGGGCAGGACCACGGATCGTCGGGCGTCATGCGCGCTCGGCCGAAGTGGTAGCATCGTCCGCAGCGCCAGCGCGCCTGCGCTGGCGCACTCGATCACGGAGTTCGATCATGACACTATGTCCCATTGCCCTCGCCGTCGGTTGCCGGAAGTGTCCGGTGTTCAAGGTATGCCCGGTGAAAGGCGTGATTGGCGATTACAAGGCACCTGAACCGGCGCCGCCGCCGCCCGCACGGCCCAAGCGCGCGGCCGCGTCGAAAAAGCGCCGCCGCTAGTCGCGATCGCACAAGTCCAAGGTTACGCCGCTGCGTGCGGCGATGCGCCCGCGTAGAATGACGGCATGATTCCTCTCACTCCTGCGCTGCGGCGAGAACTGCGCGCCAAGGCGCACCATCTCCACCCGGTCGTCAGCGTCGGCCAGCATGGCCTGACGCCTGCGGTGCTCAAGGAGATCGACGTCAATCTGCTCGCGCACCAGTTGATCAAGGTGCGCGTGTTCGCCGACGAACGCGAGGCGCGCGAAGCCATGCTCGAACGCATCTGCACCGCGCTCGATGCGTCGCCGGTGCAGCACATCGGCAAGCTGCTCGTAGTCTGGCGGCGCTCCCCCGAGCCGCCTGCGGAGAAGCCCGCGGCGCGTCCCGCCGGAACCCGCGGCCGCACCAAGCCCGGCGCGACCGCGAAGGAGAAGACGATGGCCAAATCCGCACCGCAGGCCCGTCGCCCGCGCTCGCCGCTGGCGCGCACGACCGCACGTCCGGCCGCGCCGCGTTCCACCGGCGGGGCCGCAGGGCGCACGCCCAGCGCGCAGGCGCGCCGGCGTCGCGGACAAGGCAAGTAGCCCGAACCGCCTCGCCACACCTCGCCGCTCGGGCGGCGATCAGACGTAACGAACCGCCAGCACCTCGTATTCGCGCACGCCGGCCGGCGCCTGCACTTCAGCGACGTCGCCGGTGCTCTTGCCGATCAGCGCGCGAGCGATGGGCGACTCGATCGAGATCTTGCCTTCCCTGATGTCGGCCTCGTCGTCGCCGACGATCTGGTAACACACCGTCTTGCCGCTATCCATGTCCTCGAGGTCGACGGTCGCGCCAAAGACAATGCGGCCCTCGGCGTCGATGGTGGCAGGATCGACCACCTGCGCCATGGCGAGGCTCGCCTCCAAGCGCGAAATGCGCCCCTCGACGAAACCCTGGCGTTCCTTGGCCGCGTCGTACTCGGCATTCTCGGACAGGTCGCCATGCGAGCGTGCCTCGGCGATCGCCGCGATCACCGCGGGCCGCTCGACGGTCTTGAGCCGCTGCAACTCGTTCTTGAGTTTGCCGACGCCGGCAACGGTCAGGGGGATTCTGGACTGGCTCATAACTCACGCGAAAGAAAAGACCGGGCGCGGCAGCACCGCACCCGGTCGCGATTGGACTGGCAATTATCTTAGCGCAAAGCCGCGGTCAATGCAGCCGCAACAACAAGCCCTGCGTCGAATAGGGGACCAGCTCGCGCATGCCCTGCATGCCGATCGCAGCGGCGCGGGCCCCGGAAATCGTGGTGTACGTGGGAATCTGGTCATTGAGCGCCGCCCGGCGGATGTGGTAGCTGTCCTGGATCGCGCTGCGCTTTTCCTCGACGGTATTGATCACCAGCGCGATTTCGTCGTTGAGCAGCATGTCGACGATGTGCGGCCGGCCCTCGGCGACCTTATTCACGGGGGTCACCGGCAGGCCCGCAGCCGCCAGCGCCGCCGCCGTGCCGCGCGTGGCGACCAGCGTGAAGCCGAGTCCGTCGAGCGTGCGCGCGACCTCGACCACGCGCGCCTTGTCGGCATTCTTGACGCTGACGAAGACCTTGCCGGCCTTGGGCAGCCGCACACCGGCAGCCAGTTGCGATTTCACGAAAGCTTCAGCAAAGGTATCGCCGACGCCCATTACCTCGCCGGTCGACTTCATCTCCGGCCCGAGGATGGTGTCGACGCCGGGGAACTTGATGAAGGGGAAGACCGCCTCCTTGACCGAGAAGTACGGCGGCACGATCTCGCCCGCCACGCCTTGGCTGGCCAGCGACTGGCCGACCATGCAGCGCGCCGCGATCTTGGCCAGCGGGCGCCCGGTCGCCTTGGAAACATAGGGAACGGTGCGCGACGCGCGCGGATTGACCTCCAGCACGTACACCACGCCGCGGCCGTTGCCCTCCGGAAACTGGATCGCGAACTGTACGTTCATCAGCCCGACAACGTTGAGTCCGTGCGCCATGGCGACGGTCTGCCGACGCAGTTCGTCCTGCAACTCCATCGACAGCGAAAACGGCGGCAGCGAGCACGCCGAATCGCCCGAGTGCACGCCCGCCTGCTCGATGTGCTCCATGATGCCGCCGATGACCACGTCCTTGCCGTCGCAGAGCGCGTCGACATCGACCTCGATGGCGTCGTTGAGGAAGCGATCGAGCAGCACCGGTGAATCGTTGGACACCTTGACCGCCTCGCGCATGTAGCGCTCGAGGTCGCGCTGCTCGTGGACGATTTCCATGGCGCGGCCGCCCAGCACATACGAGGGCCGCACCACCAGCGGATAGCCGATGGCCTCGGCCGCGGTCAGCGCCGCGGCTTCGGTGCGCGCAGTGCGATTGGGCGGCTGCAGCAGCTTGAGGCGATGCAGCATCTGCTGGAAGCGTTCGCGGTCCTCGGCCATGTCGATCATGTCCGGGGTGGTCCCGACGATCGGCACGCCGTACTTTTCAAGGTCGCGCGCGAGCTTGAGCGGCGTCTGGCCGCCGTACTGCACGATGACGCCAAAGGGCTTCTCGACGTGCACGATTTCCAGCACGTCCTCCAGAGTCACCGGCTCGAAATACAGGCGATCGGAAGTGTCGTAATCGGTCGAGACGGTCTCCGGATTGCAGTTGACCATGATCGTCTCGTAGCCGTCCTCGCGCAGCGCCAGCGCCGCGTGCACGCAGCAATAGTCGAATTCGATGCCCTGGCCGATGCGGTTGGGTCCGCCGCCGAGCACGATCACTTTCTTGCGCTCGGTCGGCTGCGCCTCGCATTCTTCCTCGTACGTCGAATACATGTACGCGGTGCGGGTGGAAAATTCGGCAGCACAGGTGTCGACGCGTTTGTACACGGGACGAATGCCCAGTGCATGACGGCGCTCCCGCACCTCGGCCTCGCTCGCCTGCAGCAGGTACGCCAGGCGGCGGTCGGAAAAACCCATGCGCTTGAGGCGACGCAGCTCGTCGCCGGACATGGCCGGCAGCTTGCGCTTTTCAACCTCGAGCTCGGTGTCGACGATTTCCTTGATCTGGGTGAGGAACCAGCGATCGATCTTGGTGTGCGAATAGACTTCGTCGATCGACATGCCGATCGCCAGCGCGTCGGCGACGTACCAGAGCCGCTCCGCGCGCGGGTACGCGAGTTCGTCGGCTATGGTGTCCGGATCGACGGTCTTGAGATTGAAGCCGTCGACGCCGGTTTCGAGCCCGCGCAGGGCCTTCTGCAGCGACTCCTGGAAGGTGCGGCCGATGGCCATGACTTCGCCGACCGACTTCATCTGCGTGGTCAGGCGATCGTCGGCCTGCTTGAACTTCTCGAAGGCGAAGCGCGGCACCTTGGTGACGACGTAATCGATGGTCGGCTCGAAGGACGCCGGCGTCTGGCCGCCGGTGATGTCGTTGCGCAGCTCGTCGAGGGTGTAGCCGACCGCGAGCTTGGCAGCGATCTTGGCGATGGGGAAACCGGTCGCCTTCGACGCCAGCGCCGAGCTGCGCGACACGCGCGGATTCATCTCGATGACGATCATCCGCCCGTCGTCGGGATTGATCGCGAACTGGACGTTGGAACCGCCCGTATCGACGCCGATCTCGCGCAGCACCGCGATCGACGCGTCGCGCATGATCTGGTACTCCTTGTCGGTCAGCGTCTGCGCCGGCGCCACCGTGATCGAGTCGCCGGTATGCACGCCCATCGGGTCAAGATTCTCGATCGAGCACACGATGATGCAGTTGTCCTTCTTGTCGCGCACCACCTCCATCTCGAATTCTTTCCAACCGAGCAGCGATTCCTCGATCAGCAGCTCGCGCGTGGGCGAGAGGTCGAGGCCGCGCTTGCACATCTCGACGAACTCGTCCTTGTTGTAGGCGATGCCGCCGCCGGTGCCGCCGAGCGTGAACGACGGCCGGATCACCGCCGGGAAGCCGATCTCGGCCTGCACTTCCAGCGCCTGCGCCAGGTCGTGGGCGATGCCAGAGCGCGCCGAACCGAGTCCGATGCGCGTCATCGCCGCCTTGAACTTGGCACGATCCTCGGCCTTGTCGATGGCTTTTCGCGTCGCACCGATGAGCTCGACATCGAAGCGCGTCAACACGCCTTCGCGCGCGAGGTCGAGCGCGCAGTTGAGCGCGGTCTGGCCACCCATCGTCGGCAACAGCGCGTCGGGTCGTTCGATCTCGATGATCTTGGCGACCATCGTCCACGTGATGGGCTCGATGTAGGTGACATCGGCCATCTCCGGATCGGTCATGATCGTCGCCGGATTGGAGTTGACCAGGATGACCTTGTAGCCCTCCTCGCGCAGCGCCTTGCAGGCCTGCGCACCCGAATAGTCGAACTCGCAGGCCTGGCCGATGACGATCGGGCCGGCGCCGATGATGAGGATGCTCTGGATGTCGGTGCGCTTGGGCATGTCAGTTGGGAAGGGCCGCCCCGAGCAACTGACCAGCCCCCTGGGGGGCAGCGAGCGGAGCGAGCGTGGGGGGATGTTTCATCTCAGCTCGCCCGCTTTTCCATGAGCTTGATGAAGCGGTCGAACAGGTACGCAAGGTCGTGCGGGCCGGGACTCGCCTCCGGATGTCCCTGAAAACTGAACGCGGGCCGGTCGGTGAGCGCGATGCCTTGCAGGCTGCCGTCGAACAGAGACACGTGCGTGACGCGCGCGTTCGCGGGCAGCGTCGTCGCGTCGACCGCGAAGCCGTGGTTCTGGCTGGTGATGAGAACCTGCCCGGTGTCCTTGTCGAGCACCGGATGATTCGCGCCGTGATGGCCGAATTTCATCTTCAGCGTCTTCGCGCCGCAACCCAGCGCCAGCAACTGGTGGCCGAGGCAGATGCCGAACGTGGGCATCGAGCGCGCGATGAATTCGCGGATCGCTTCGATCGCGTATGCGCAGGGCTCGGGATCGCCGGGACCATTGGAAAGAAACACGCCGTCGGGCTTGAGCGCGAGCGCGTCTTTCGCGCTCATTTGTGCCGGAACGACGGTCAGGCGACAACCGCGCATCGCCAGCATGCGCAGGATGTTGTGCTTGATGCCGAAATCGTAGGCGACGACATGAAAGCGCGGTGGCGGCGGCGCACGGTATCCGCTGTCCAGCGCCCAGGTTCCGGATGCCCAGTCGTACGGCGCAGCGCAGGTGACGACCTTGGCGAGGTCGAGTCCCGCCATCGACGGCGCGGCGCGCGCGCGGCGCAGTGCATCGGATTCGTCGACGTCGCCCGCGACCAGACAGCCGTTTTGCGCGCCCTTCTCGCGCAGGATCCGCGTCAGCTTGCGGGTGTCGATGTCGCTGATGCCGACGATGCCGGCTTCGCTAAGGTACGCACCCAGATCCTGCGTGCTGCGCCAGTTCGACGCCACGCGCGGCAGGTCGCGAATGACCAGACCCGCGGCGAAGATCTTCTTGGATTCGACGTCTTCGCGATTCACACCCGTGTTGCCGATGTGCGGATACGTCAGCGTGACGATCTGCCCCGCGTATGAGGGATCGGTGAGGATTTCCTGGTAGCCGGTCATCGCCGTGTTGAACACGACTTCGCCGGCACTTGCACCGACGGCGCCGATGCTGCGGCCGCGAAAAAGCGTCCCGTCGGCGAGCGCGAGCAGCGCGGGGACGGGGGCAGCGGACACGACGGTTTCCTCGATGCGGACTTGAGATGTGCAGAGCGGGGAAGGCCTGGTCAGCCTTCCCCGCTCCGAAGGCTGCAAATTATACCCTGACCTCGACGCTTACTCAATGCGCGGATAGCCACGGCGGCCTCCTTGCATTCGATGCGCAACTCGCTGCGCCCCGTGTCGGCCGCAACGCCGCTAATACGCGACCGAGAAGCCTCCGTCGACGAACAGCACATGTCCCGTGACATAGGCCGCGGCGTCGGAGGCGAGGAAGACCGCCGCGCCCGCGACTTCCGGCGGATTACCCCAACGTCCCGCCGGTGTGCGCTTCGCCACCCACGACGAGAATTCGGCGTTGGCGACGAGCGCCGCGTTCATGTCGGTATTGAAGAATCCCGGCGCAATACCGTTGACCTGCACATTGTGTGGCGCCAATTCGACCGCCAGCGCTCGAGTGAGCATCTGCACTCCCCCCTTGCTGACCGCATACGGCACGATGTTCGGACGGCCGATCTCACTCGCCAGCGAACAGATGTTGATGATCTTGCCTCGGCGTCGCGCGCGCATCGCCGGGATGACCGCCTTGCTGGCGAAGAATGGGCCGTCGAGATTGGCGCCCAGCAGGCGGTGCCAATCGTCGGTGGAAAAGGCATCGAGCGCGGCGCGGTGATTGACGGCGGCATTGTTGACCAGAATGTCGACCGCGCCATGGCTCTTTTCGACCGCGGCCACACCGGCCGCGACCGCCTCTGCGTCGGCGACGTCGAAAGCCGCGGCTTCGGCGTCGTGTCCTTCGGCGCGCAGCGCCGCAACCGCGCCATCGAGCTTTTCGCGGTTGCGCCCGTTGACGATGACCCTGGCTCCCGCTTGGGCCAAGCCACGTGCAATGGCGAGGCCCAAGCCGCCACCGCCGCCGGTGACCAGCGCCAGCCGGCCCGAAAGATCGAAGGGATTCACTGCACTCATCGGCAACGACTCGCGACCAGCGCTCTCAGCGCAGGCCGAGCACGTCCTGCATGTCGAACAAGCCGGCAGCGCCTTGCGCGCGCTTGGCCGCGACAAAGCGCGCCGCGCGCAACGCGCCCTGTGCGAAGGTCATGCGCGAGGACGCGCGATGCGTCAGCTCCACGCGCTCGCCCGCGCCAGCGAAGATGACGGTGTGATCGCCGACGACGTCGCCGCCGCGCAGCGTCGCAAAGCCGATGCTGCGCGGCTTGCGTTCGCCCGTCACGCCATGCCGCGCGTAAACGCCATCAGTTCCGAGATCGCGCTTGAGCGCTGTCGCAGCGGCTTCGCCCAGCTTGAGCGCCGTGCCCGATGGAGCGTCGATCTTGTGCCGGTGGTGCATTTCCAGGATCTCGACGTCGTAGTCCTCGCCCAGGCGCCGCGCCGCTTCCTCGACCAGCCGAGTGAGCACGGTGACACCGACGCTCATGTTGGGCGCGAACATGATCGGAATCGTGCGCGCGAACTCGGCGAGCGCGCTGCGGTCGGCGTCGCTGAGGCCGGTGGTGCCGATGACGGCGCCGACCTTCGCGCGCGCGCACTCCGCCAGGTGCACAAGCGTGCCCGCCGGACGGGTGAAGTCGATGAGAACGTCGCTGCCGCGCAAGGCTTCAGCGACATTGGCAGCCACCGTCGCGCCCGTTGTGCGGCCAAAGCGCTCGCCCGCATCGTGGCCGAGAAAATCGCTGCCCGCGACTTCGAGCGCGCCGGCGAGCGCAAATCCGGGCGTGCCGAGAACTGCCTCGATCAGCGTCTGCCCCATCCTGCCGCCGCTGCCGGCAATCGCGACGCGCACCGTCGGAGCGTTCAATCCTTCCACCAACCCATGCTGCGCAGCCACACCACCAGCCAGTTTTCGTCGGCGGTCTTGGGCGCGATGGAAAGCGACTTGTCCAGCAATGCGTCGCCGCCGCCGGCGCGCGCGACCTCGACCGGCGCGGGCGCCGCCTCGTCGCCTTCCCAGCGCGCAAGCTTGTCGTTGACGAAATACACCGTGAACTGACGCTGTTCGAGCATGACGCCCTGGCGCGTGAAGTTGTAGACGTATTCCCAGCGGCTGGGATGAAACGGGTCGACCAACAGGGGCGTGCCAAGCGCCAGGCGAACCTGCGCCGGCGTCTGGCCGACCCGCAGCTTTTCGACCTGATCGACCGTGATGTAATTGCCCTGGTTGATGTCGAGCTTGTAGACCCCAATGCTCGGAAACCAGGAACAGCCGCCCAGCATGAGGGCGATGCTGACGGCGCAGACAAATGCGCGCATGGAACTTCCGCTGCCAAAAGCGACTGGAAACTATATCATAGGCACACGCTTCGCCGCGACGTTGCCATGTCCACGCCCCAAGACCTCAAGACCGCCGGCCTCAAGGCCACGCTGCCGCGGCTGAAGATCATCAACCTCTTCGAGCAGAGCCCGGTCCGGCACCTCACGGCCGAAGATGTCTATCGGCAATTGCTTGCCGAGGGCCTCGACGTGGGATTGGCCACGGTCTATCGCGTGCTCACCCAGTTCGAGCAGGCCGGGCTGCTGGTGCGGCATCACTTCGAGACCGGCAAGGCGGTGTTCGAACTCAATCAGGGCGGCCACCACGATCATCTGGTCTGCATGCAATGCGGGCGCGTCGAGGAATTCTTCGATGCGGAGATCGAGAAGCGCCAGACCACGATCGCCCGTGACCGCGGCTTCGAAATCCGCGAGCACGCGCTCTACCTCTACGCCGAGTGCGTCAAGCCCGTGTGCCCGTACCGCAAGGCCGGCGCGTCCGGCTGACGCGCACCGCGCTCACGACGGCTCGTGCCGACTGAAGTCGGCGAGCCGGAATCCCATCAGCCATAGCGCCGCGAAATAGGCGATCGCACCCGCGGCGACGATCCAGGCGAGGCGGCCGATCTTGGGCCACAGCCCCGCGTGCAACCAGAATGCGTCCTCGCCCGGCGCATACCACAGCACGACGCCGAGCACAGCGAGCGCGACAGCAATGCGCAGCAGAAAGAGACTCCATCCGGGCAGCGGTGTGTACGCCCCGGCGCGACGCATCGCCAGGTAGAGTAGCGAAGCATTCAGGCACGCACCCAGCGAGGTCGCCAGTGTCAGCCCCGCATGGCTGATCTGGAACATCAGGATGACCGCGAGAATCTGCGTTACCAGCACCGTGAGAAACGCGATCTTCACCGGCGTCTTCAGGTTCTGGCGAGCGTAGAAACCCGGCGCCAGGATCTTGACCACGATCAGCCCCAGCAGGCCGACGCTGTACCCCAGCAGCGCCGCGCGGGTCTGCCACAGGTCGTTGACGCTAAAGCGGCCGTATTGGTAGAGCGTCGCGATCAGCGGCACCGTGAGCAGGGCCAGCGCGAGCGCTGCCGGCAACGCCAGCAGGAATGCCAGCCGCAGACCCCAGTCGAGCAATGCCCCGTACTGCTCGCTATTGGCGTCGTGATGATGCTTCGACAGGCTGGGCAGCAGGATCGTCCCGAGCGCAACGCCGAGCAGCGCGCTGGGAAACTCCATCAGCCGGTCGGCGTAGCTGATCCACGAAATGCGGCCGGTGCCAAGGTACGCGGCGAGCTGGGTGTTGATCAGCGACGAGATCTGCGCGGCCGAGACGCCGAGGATGGCAGGCGCCATCGCCCGCAGGATTCGCCGCACGCCCTCGTCGCGCCAATCGAAACTCAGGCGCGGCAACATGTGCAGTCGCGCCAGCGGCACGATTTGAAGCAGCAGCTGCGCCACCCCGCCGAACGCGACGCCCCACGCCAGCGCCATGATCGGCGGATCGACGTGGGGCGCGACGAAGATCGCGGACACGATGATCGACACGTTGAGCAGCACCGGCGTGAACGCAGGAATGGCGAAGCGTCGGTAGACGTTGAGCACGCTGCCGGCAAGCGACACCAGCGAGACGAAGAAAATGTACGGGAACATGATGCGGATGAGTTCCGCGGTCAGCTCGACCTTGCCCGGCGTTCGGGCGAAGCCGCCGGCCAGCAGATAGACGAGCCATGGCGCCCCCAGGATGCCGAACACCGAGAGCGCGATGAGCACGACCGCGAGCAGCGACGCCACGCGGCCGACCAGATCGCGGGTCGCGTCGTCACCGCGGGCACGCTGGTATTCGGCGAGTATGGGCACGAAGGCCTGCGAAAATGCGCCCTCGGCGAACAACCGCCGCAGGATGTTGGGCAGGCGAAACGCGGCTTCGAACGCGTCCATCTGCACGCCTGCGCCGAAGGCGAAGGCCTTCAGGCTTTCCCGAATCAGCCCGGTGATGCGCGAGAGCAGCGTCAGGGCGCTGACCGTGGAGAGGGTTTTGAGAAGATTCATTACGGTCAGACTGCCCCGGAACGGGCCTGGAACGGGTCAGCCCGGCGAGGATCGCCGCCCGTGGAGGCAGCGCGGCAAAACCCTGGTTTGCTTGCGCAAATCGCGAAAAATCGCTATTATGCTCGGTCTTTTTCAGCGACTCCAGCAAACAAGGATTTTTCATGGCGAACACCGCCCAAGCCCGCAAGCGCGCCCGTCAAGCGGAAACGACGCGCCAGCGCAATGTCGGCCTCAAGTCGTCGTTGCGTTCGGCTGTCAGGAAAGTGAAGAAAGCGATCGCCGCCGGCGACAAGGTTGCCGCGACCAAGGAACTCCAATCGCAGCAATCGGTGATCGACCGCGTCGCCGACAAGCGCATCGTGCACAAGAACACCGCGTCGCGAAGCAAGATGCGATTGGCGCAAGCCATCAAGGCGATGCCCTAGGCGCATGACGTAACCGCACTTTCGAAAAGGCGCCTCGACGGCGCCTTTTTTGTCGGCGGCAGTTGCTTGCAAGCGCTCCCGACATCCACGGTAATATGCTGTTTTTCTAGTACTTTTTAGCCTCTCTACGCATCGCGGTCGATGATGGAAACGAAGCACTTTCTTCAGCTCACCGATTTCAGTCGCGAAGAACTCGATTATCTGTTCGAGCGCACGCGCTGGATCAAGGAGCGCTTCAAGCGTTTCGAGATCTACCAGCCCCTGCGCGACCGCACGCTGGCGATGGTGTTCGAGAAGGCGTCGACGCGCACCCGCGTGTCGTTCGAGGCCGGGATGAATCAGCTCGGCGGCATCGCCATCAACCTGAATCGTGGCGACACCCAGCTCTCGCGCGGCGAGCCCATCGAGGACCTCGCGCGGGTCATCTCGCGCATGGTGGACGTGGTGATGATCCGTACCTTCGAGCAGTCGATCATCGAGCGCTTTGCGGCGTACTCGAGGGTGCCCGTCATCAACGGACTCACCAACGAATATCATCCATGCCAGATCCTGGCCGACATCTACACCTACATCGAGCACCGCGGGTCGCTGGAAGGCAAGACGGTCGCGTGGATCGGCGACTCGAACAACGTCTGCTACACCTGGCTGCAGGCGGCGACGATATTCGGATTCAGGGTCCACGTCTCCACGCCGGCGGGCTATGAAGTCGACCCGCGTCGCAAGGACGTTCCTGGCGCGGGTCATTTCGAGGCGTTTGTCGATCCTGTCGCGGCGTGCCGCGGCGCGAGCCTGGTCACGACCGACGTCTGGACCAGCATGGGCTTCGAAGCCGAGAACGACGCGCGCAAGCGCGCCTTCGCCGACTGGATGGTCGATGCCGACATGATGGCGCAGGCCAAGCCCGATGCATTGTTCATGCACTGCTTGCCGGCGCATCGCGGCGAAGAAGTTGCCGCTGAAGTGATCGACGGGCCGCAAAGCGTCGTCTGGGACGAAGCCGAGAATCGCCTGCACGCGCAGAAGGCACTGCTCGAATACCTGGTCTGCGGCCGGGTCGACGTCTAGGAGCACCCGATGATCGATCACACCAGCGTGACGGTATCCAACATCGCTGCGAGCAAGGCCTTCTATCGCGCAGCGTTGGCGCCGCTCGGCTATACGTTGCTCAAGGAGTTCGGGCCGGCAGCGGGGTTCGGCATCGCGCCCAAGCACGACTTCTGGATCGGCCTGGGCGTGCCCAATGTGCCACCGATTCACGTCGCGTTTCATGCCGAGTCGCGCGCGATGGTCGACGCCTTTTACCGGGCTGCGCTCGCCGCGGGCGGCCGTGACAATGGTGCACCGGGTTTGCGTCCGCAATATCACGCAAATTACTACGGAGCGTTCGTCCTCGATCCGGACGGGCACAATATCGAAGCGGTATGCCACGCACCCGCTTAACGAAGGAGCACGCAATGCCCAACTGGAAACCGATCGCGCGACTCGCCGCGCTGGCACTCACGCTTTGCATCGCGGCACCTGGCGGCGCCCAGACCTGGCCCGACCGGCCGCTCAAGTTCATCGTGTCGGCACCGGCGGGCAGCTCGCTCGACGTCCTGGCGCGCACGATCTCCGACAAGCTCAAGGACCGGCTGGGCCAGCCGGTGGTGGTCGAAGACCGTCCCGCGGCGGGCGGCACAGTGGCCACCGATTTCGTCGCGAAATCGCCGCCGGACGGCTACACCATGGTGATCTCGTTCAACGGCCCGCTGGCGTTCGGGCCGCATCTCTACGCCAAGCTGCCCTACGATCCGCTGAAGGATCTGGCACCGGTCATCATCACGTCGAGCCAACCCAGCGTGCTGGCGGTCAACGCGGCGCTGCCAATCAAGTCGGTCAAGGAGCTCGTCGAATACGCCAAGGCCAATCCGGGCAAGCTCAACTTCGCGTCGGTCGGCAACGGCAGCTCGTCGCAGCTGACGATGGAACTGCTGAAATCGACCGCGGGCATCGACCTTGTGCACGTTCCGTTCAACGGGTCGCCGCCTGCAGTCACCGCCACCATCCAGGGTGAGACGCAGATGCTCTTCGCGGTGATGCAACCGCTGCAGGCGCAGATCCAGGCGGGCAAGTTGCGCGCAATCGCGGTCACCACGGCTAAACGCTTTCCGCTGCTGCCCGACATTCCGACGATCGCCGAAGCGGGCTATCCCGGATTCGAGGCGCTGGCGTGGAACGGCATACTGGTGGCGGCCGGCACCCCGCGTCCGATCATCATGCGCCTGAATACCGAAATCAACGCCATCCTCAAGGATCCGGCGGTCAAGAGCGCGCTCAACGCGCAGGGCTTCGAACTCATCGGTGGCACGCCCGAGGAATTCGGCAACCTGATCAAGAGCGAGTCGGACAAGTGGGCGCCGATCATCAAGAAAGTCGGCGCTCGGATCGATTAGCGGCACGAGCCACCCGGCGAGGGGCCCCATGCGCAGCATGGGGATCGACGGCAAGGCGAGTCGACGCTGCGGCCGACGCTAAAACGCAACGCGTTCAATAGCGTGTTCAACGAGGCCGCAGTTACTTGCCATCGCCCGTCAGCCGTGGCAGCGCGGAATCGCCCGAGTCACTCAGCAATCCGGCCTTGATGTAGGTCTCGAGCTTTGCCCGCGAATCGGCAATGTCCAGATTGCGCATCGTAAGCTGGCCGATGCGATCCTGCGGCGAGAACGCGCCTTCGCCCTTTTCCATCGTCAGCCGCTCGGGCTTGTAGGTGAGATTCGGACTCGCGGTATCGAGAATCGTGTAGTCGTTGCCGCGGCGAAGCTCGATCGTCACTTCACCAGATATTGCGCGCGCGACCCAGCGTTGCGCGGTCTCGCGCAACATAATCGCCTGCGGGTCGAACCAGCGTCCCTGGTAGAGCAGGCGACCGAGACGGCGACCGTGATCGCGGTACTGTTCGATCGTGTCCTCGTTGTGGATGCCGGTCACCAGCCGTTCGTAGGCGATGTGCAGCAGGGCCATGCCCGGCGCTTCGTAGATGCCACGGCTCTTCGCCTCGATGATGCGGTTCTCGATCTGGTCGCTCATGCCTACGCCGTGGCGGCCGCCGATCGCATTGGCTTCGGCCATCAGTGCGACGTCGTCTGCGAATCCCGCGCCGTTGAGCGCTACCGGCCGGCCTTCCTCGAAGCGCACCGCGACAGTCTCCGGCTTGACCTTCACGTCGTCGCGCCAGAAGGCGACACCCATGATCGGTTCGACGATCTTGATCCCGCGATCGAGGAATTCGAGATCCTTGGCTTCGTGCGTTGCGCCGAGCAGGTTGGAGTCGGTTGAGTACGCCTTCTCGGCACTCGTTCCGTACTTGAAGCCCGCGCGTGCGAGGTACTCCGACATCTCCTTGCGGCCGCCCAGTTCGCGCGTGAATGCGCTGTCGAGCCACGGCTTGTAGATCTGCAGAGCAGGATTGGCGAGCAGGCCGTAGCGGTAGAAGCGCTCGATGTCGTTGCCCTTGAACGTGCTGCCATCGCCCCAGATGTTGACATCGTCGTCGCGCATGGCGACCACGAGCAGCGTGCCGGTCACGGCACGGCCGATCGGCGTGGTGTTGAAGTAGGTATTGCCTGCGGTCGAGATGTGGAAGGCGCCAGCCTGCAGAGCGGCGATGCCTTCCGCCACCAGTGCCGCGCGGCAATCGATCAGCCGGGCACCCTCCGCGCCGTATTGACGTGCGCGCCGCGGAATGTCTTCGTAGTCCGGCTCGTCGGGCTGGCCGAGGTTGGCAGTGTAGGCGTAGGGAATCGCGCCCTTCCCGCGCATCCAGTGCAACGCCGCGCTGGTGTCGAGGCCGCCGGAGAATGCTATGCCGACCTTCTTGCCGACAGGAACGCTCTGAAGGATGTGCGACATGTGCGTCGATAGAGTGGAGATGGCGTATTCTAGCCGAGGCCCGAGTCCGCTGGGCCGAGTCGGCCCTGCTCTGCCCGGCTTGTACTGTGGTTGGCGCAGTGCCGGCGCTCGTGCTAGCTTTGGCGCATTCCATTCCCAGGCGCACCCCATGCCCTCCTTCGACATCATTTCCGAAGTCAACGACGTCGAGATCCGCAACGCGCTCGACCAGGCCAATCGTGAGATCTCGACGCGTTTCGATTTCAAGGGCTCCGACGCGCGCGTCGAGCTCAAGGAAAAGGAACTCACGCTCTACGCCGACGACGACTTCAAATTGAAGCAGGTCACCGACGTTCTGATGGGCAAGCTCACCAAGCGCAACATCGACGTGCGCGCGCTCAAGTTCAATGATGTCGTCAAGATGGGCGGCGACAAGATCAAGCAGGTGGTCACCATTCGTGTCGGCGTCGAGCAGGAACTCGCCAAGAAAATCGTCAAGCTGCTCAAGGACAGCAAGCTCAAGGTGCAGGGCAGCATCCAGGGCGACGCGGTTCGCGTGTCGGGCGCCAAAAAAGACTTGCTGCAGGAAGCCATTGCGCTGGTGAAGAAATCGATTACCGACTTTCCGCTGCAGTTCAACAATTTCCGCGACTGAACGCGGGCCCGCCTGATCCGCGCGGACCGCCGTGCGCACCCTCGTCTGGATCGTCATGCTGGCAAGCGCGTACGGTGCCGTGCAATGGTATCGGCACGAACGGCCTGTCGCACATCCACCCGGGGTGCTCGCCGCGGACACGCCGCAGATCGTGCTCGGCAGCAGCCGGCCGCCGTGGGAGGACGCTCACGGCTATCGCTACACGCCGCGAGCGCACTTCGACGCGCGGGTGGTCGTCCTGGCGCGCGCCAATTATCACGTCGGCGAATTCGCCACCTTCAGCCCCACCGATCTGGCAATTGCCTGGGGACCGTTGTCGGATCGATCGATCTACGAGCAGTTCCGATTCGACGAGCGCGGCAGCCCGCTCGCCGGCCGCTTCGTGTTTCCCGAGATTCGTTCGGGCAGCGACATGGCGAAGCTGCCCTTCGATCAGGTCAACGACTTCCTGCTCAAACATCTCACGCACGTTCACACCATTCCCGGAGACGGCACCGTCGCCAAGGTCATCGCCGGAATTCGTCCGGGGCAGCTGATCCACATGCAAGGCGTGCTGGTCGACACGGTGGCGCCGTCGCGCGACCAGTATCGGACTTCGCTGCAGTTGTTCGACTACGAATGCGAGATCATGGTGGTCGATACCATCACGCTCGAATGATGCTGCCTGCGCGCGCACTGGTCTGGCCGGTCGTGCTGCGGCTGTTCGTTCCCGGCGATGCGCTGCGAGTACAGAGGCTGGCGGGTGACCGCGCCGTGGCCGACACTACGGCGATCATTCCGCATCCGTATCGCGACGGCATGGCCGAGGCGTGGATCGCGGGTCAGGACGGCGAGCGCTCCGCCGGCACCCAGTACATCTATGCGATTGCGCGCGCGGACGACGACCAACTCGTCGGTGCGATCGCGCTGCGCCCGATCGCCACGGCTCAGGAGAATCTCGGATACTGGATCGGGCGAGAGTTCTGGGGTCGGGGCTACGCGACGACCGCCGCGCGCGCCGTCGTCGCGCTCGCGTTCACCTGTCTCGATTGCCAGCAGCTTACCGCTTCGCATCTGTCGCGCAACGTGGCTTCCGGTCGAGTGCTCGAGAAATGCGGGCTCGAGGTCGTGCGGCGCGTACTACGCGAGCATCGCGGCAAGCAGGAAGAATTCTGCGTGCGAGGCATTACCCGGGACGCATGGGAGCGCCAGTCGGACGAAAACTGACGCCAGCGGTCCTGGCTCGCTACGCGAGATCCGCCAGCAGCGCCCTGCGGGTCGCTTCGGACACCGGCGAAGCGACAAACGTGTACGCAGGATGGTCGACGCCGATCGCGAGCGCTTTGCCGGACCGGAGCGCGGCAATCATCTCGGCGGTCAGCTCGAAGCGCACGAAGTGCACAGCGGAAGTCTTGTCGGCGTTCTCGCGCTCCAGGTCCTCGTCGGCGATCGCGTTGACGCGCGCGCAGCCCTCGACCTGAACCCACACGCGATCCTCGATTCCCTTGAGCGAGGCCAGCGCGCGTTTTCGCTCGATGACATCCTCATATTCGATGAGCAGCGTCGCCTTCCAGTTCGTGCCGTCGGGCACCAGCGGATTGTAGGCGTCGAGTTCGTCCTGGATGCCCGCTTCCTCGTAGGTCTTTTCGGCGCGCAGCATTTCCTGGATCTGGTAGCGGATGGTCAGCTCGTCCTCGAACAACAGCGTCAGGTGTGCGCCCAGATGCACGGTGCGCGGTTTCTTGTGCGCCAGCACCTGCGTGCGAAAGCCGTCGCGCGACTTCGCATAGGCCTCCAGCGTCAACAGGCTGTCCCGCCGAATTTGCGGCATGCAACTCTCCAGAATGGGTGGCTAGATGCCGTAGGCGATGCGCAACAGGGTCAGCGGATGCGCCTTGGTCGCGCGGGTGCGCTCGTGCGTCATCTGCTCGATGCCCTGCACGATGGCGCGTCCGGCGATGGGGCAATCCGAACTGATGTAGTCGGGATCGGATTCGGCCATCTGGCGGAACACCGGCCGGCCGATCTTCATCGACGCGTCGAAGAACTCGGTCTTCACGCCCCAGGTGCCGTCGTGACCCGTACAACGCTCGACGGTGGTGACAGCGGTGTCGGGAATCCACTCGAGCACCTCGCGCGTCTTCTGGCCGACGTTCTGCACCCGCGAGTGACAGGGAATCTGATAGCTCACGCGCCCCAGCGGCTTGGCGAAATCCCTTTTCAGCAGCCCGTCCTTGTCGCGCATGACCAGGTATTCGAACGGATCGAACATCGCCCCGGCGATCGATTGCACGTCGGCGTCGTCCGGAAACAGCAGCGGCAGCTCGCTCTTGAACATGAGCGTGCACGAAGGCACCGCGGTCAGGATCGCGAACCCGTCTTTGGCGTATGCCGCCAGTTGCGGCGCGTTGACCGTCTTCAATCGCTCGACCGATTCGAGGTCGCCCAGCTCGAGCTTGGGCATGCCGCAGCAAGCTTCCTTCTCGACGACCGCGTAGGGAATCTCGTTGTGCTCGAGAATGCGGATGAGGTCGAGTCCGATGCCGGGCTCGTTGTAGTTGACGTAGCAGGTGGAAAAGATCGCCACCTTGCCCGGAGTGCGCTGACCGTCGCGCACCGGCCACGCGATCGACGTCGCGGCCTGATCGGCGAAGCGCTTGCTTGCGTACGGCGGCAGCCGCCGCTCTCGATGCACGCCGAGCACTGCTTCCATCCCGCGACGGGCCAGCGGCGAGCGCTCGGCCTTGTTCACGATCTGCACGACAACCGGGATGGTCGCCAGCTTGCCGAGGCGATCGGTGCTCGTCAGCAGCCGGTCGCGAAAGCGGGTCTCTCCGCGCTTGAACTTCTGCGCCTTGGCCCGCAGCATCAGGTGCGGAAAATCGACATTCCACGGATGCGGCGGAACGTACGGGCACTTGGTCATGTAGCAGACGTCGCAGAGGTAGCACTGGTCGACGACCTTGCCGTAGTCCGCCTTGGCGACGCCATCGATTTCGCCGGTCTTGCTCTCGTCGATGAGATCGAAGAGCGTCGGAAACGCGGTACACAGGCTCACGCATCGCCGACAGCCGTGGCAGATGTCGAATACGCGCTCGAGTTCCTTTTCGACCGACGCCTCGTTGTAGAAATCGGGGTTGCGCCAGTCGATCACGTGGCGCGTGGGGGCTTCGAGACTGCCTTCGCGGGTGGACATGGGGCCTTGGCGGAGCGAGATCATGGCGAGCGGCAGCGCCGCGGAATCCGCGACGCTGCCGTTGCGCCGTTTACCCGGTTAGTACGTAATCGTCAGTCGGCGAGCGCGTCGAGCGCCTTCTGGAACCGGTTCGCATGCGAGCGCTCGGCCTTGGCGAGCGTTTCGAACCAGTCGGCGATTTCGTCGAAGCCTTCGCTGCGCGCGGACTTCGCCATGCCCGGGTACATGTCGGTGTACTCGTGCGTCTCGCCGGCGATCGCCGCCTTCAGGTTGTCGCGGCTCTTGCCGATCGGCAGGTCGGTGGCAGGATCGCCAACGACCGCGAGGTAATCGAGGTGACCATGCGCATGACCGGTCTCGCCTTCGGCGGTCGAACGGAACACCGCTGCAACGTCGTTCTGGCCCTCGACGTCGGCCTTGTTCGCGAAATACAGGTAGCGGCGGTTGGCCTGTGACTCCCCAGCAAACGCGGCCTTGAGGTTGTCGTGGGTCTTGGTACCATTGAGTTTCATCTGCTTCTCCTCTCGAGGTTGCTCAAACGTGCGATTGCCGCGACGCGCGGCAGCGGACGATCAGCAATACGTCCGCAACTGCCACGCCATCGATATTCGTTGTCCTGGAGCGATTCGTCAAATTGATTGTTCCAATGATTGTCATAGAATTGATGTATATCAAGTACCGAGGTTTCCATGCAGCTCGCCGACATCGCGCAGGACCAGATTTTCCGCACCGCCCACTCGGTCAATGGATTCGTGGCGAAGCCGGTGCCAGACGCGCTGCTGCGCCAGGTATACGACTTGATGAAATGGGGACCTACGGCATCCAACGGGTGCCCGGCCCGCATCGTTTTCGTCACGACCGCCGCCGGCAAACACGCGCTCGCGCCGGCGCTCGACAAGGGCAATGTCGACAAGACCATGGTGGCGCCGGCCACAGCGATCGTCGCCTACGATCTGAAGCTCTACGAGCAGTTTCCGAAACTGGCGCCGCAGCTCGACGCGAGCAAGTGGGCCGCCATGAGTCCCGAGGCCATCCACACCTACTGCCTGCGTAATGGCTCGCTGCAGGGCGCCTACCTGATGATTGCGGCGCGCGCGCTGGGTTTGGACTGCGGACCGATGTCGGGGTTCGACAACGCGGCAGTCGACGCGACGTTTTTCCCGGACGGAAAGTGGAAGTCCAACTTCCTGTGCAACCTCGGCTACGGCGACCCGGCCTCGATACGGCCGCGCAAGCCCCGACTCGACTTCGACGAAGCGTGCCGGATGGCGTAGAGGGCGTGCGTCAGTCGATGCGCTCGTACGCCGGCAGCGTCAGAAATTCAACGAAGGTGTCGTTGTTGACCAGGTCGGCGAAAATCGCCGCAGCCTCGTCGTAACGACCTTCGCCGTACGCGGGACCAAGCAGTTCGCGGATCTTCTCGAGCTCCTCGGGAATCATGGTCGCGACCATTTCGCGCGTGACCTTGCGCCCATCGACGAGCTTGCCCTTGGGCGAGCGCATCCATTGCCAGACCTGCGAGCGCGAGATTTCCGCGGTCGCGGCGTCTTCCATGAGGTTGAAGATCGGCACCGCGCCCTGCCCGACCAGCCATGCGCCGATGTACTGGATGGCGACGTTGATGTTCAGGCGCAGGCCATTCTCGGTGATCGGCGTTTCCGGCTCGAACTTGAGCAGGTCGGCGGCGGTGGTGTGCACATCCTCGCGTTTCTTGCTCGCGATCTGATTCGGCGCAGGCATCAGGCGGTCGAAAGCTTCCTTGGCGACCGGCACCAGTCCAGGGTGTGCGACCCAGGTGCCGTCGTGGCCGTACGTGGCCTCGCGTTCCTTGTCGACCTTGACCTTGGCGAAGGCCTCGGCATTCGCTTTCTCGTCGTTCTTGACCGGGATCTGCGCCGCCATGCCGCCCATCGCGTGAATGTTGCGATGGTGGCAGGTCTTGATGAGCAGCTCCGCATAGCTCTTCATGAAATGCGTGGTCATGGTGACCGTGACGCGATCCGCAAGGCAGAAATCGCGGTTGCTGCGCAGTTTCTTGATGCAGCTGAAGATGTAATCCCAGCGACCGGCGTTGAGGCCCGCCGAGTGCTCGCGCAATTCGTAGAGGATCTCGTCCATCTCGAATGCGCCGAGGATGGTCTCGATGAGCACCGTGGCCTTGATCGTGCCGCGCGGCACGCCGAGTTGTTCCTGCGCGGCGATGAAAATGTCGTTCCACAGTCGCGCCTCGAGATGGCTTTCCAGTTTCGGCAGGTAGAAGTAGGGGCCGCTGCCCTTGGCCAGCAGCGCCTTGGCGTTGTGGAAGAAATAGAGCGCGAAATCGAATATGCCGCCGGAGATCGGCACGCCGTCGACCTTGACGTGCTTTTCCGGCAGGTGCCAGCCGCGCGGGCGCACGAACAGCGTGGCGAGCTTGGCGCCCAGCTTGTAGGGCTTGCCCTTCGGGACTCACGTAATCGATCTGGCGGCGGATGGCGTCGCGCAGGTTGATGTGGCCCTGGATGTTGTTGTCCCACTTCGGCGTGTTGGCGTCCTCGAAGTCGGCCATGAACACGCTGGCGCCCGAATTGAGCGCGTTGATGATCATCTTGCGATCGACAGGACCGGTGATTTCGACGCGGCGATCCTGGATGTCGGCGGGCACCGGCGCGCACACCCAGTTGCCTTCCCGCACGGCGCGTGTCTCGGCGAGGAAATCGGGCAACTTGCCGGCGTCGAAATCGAGCTGCCGCTTGGCGCGCAAGGCAAGCAATTCGCTGCGGCGAGCGCCAAAACGGCGCTGCAGGCCGGCCGCGAACGCCACGGCCTCCGGGGTCAGTATCTCGGCGTATTCCGGGGTGATGCGGCCGCTGATTTCGATACCCGGGCCATAAACTGGGGCGCTCATCGACAGTCCTTTGGGAGTTGTGCTGCAGTGCGTCAATGATAGCAGAATGACGCGAATTCCAGCATGGACGCGACACGCATCGCGCCCGCCGAATGCCTCACATCTTCCAGCCCTCGCCGGCCCTGCCGGGCAGCCGCGCGAGGGTGATGTTCCACGACATGGTGATGCGCGGACGCCGCCCTTGGTAGGGGTTCACGCTGTGCAGGTAATCGCTGGCGAAGATGAGCATCGTGCCGGCGCTCATGGTCGGCATCAGGTGCTGCGTCACGCGGCCTGGCTCGTCCGGGCAGCAGACTTCGATGCGGGGGTCGGCGAAGCACAGCCTGCCCGCCATGACATCCTCCGGGTCGCCGTCGCCCACGTCGAGCATGTAAACGATGCTCGCGTTGGAGCGCAGGTGGCTGTGCGGCATGCAATAGTCGCCGGCTCGATAGACGCTGGCCCAGGTGGCGTCGGCGAAGACGGGGCGCCGCGACAAGGTGCGATGCGCGAATTGCAGCGCCCGCGCGTGAATCAGGTTCGACGCGCTCGCGCCCCAGCCGGCAACGTCGCGCACCTTGATGCCGCAGCCGCCCTTGAAGATCGTGTCGCGAAAGCGCGCGTCCTGCTCCGCGGCCAGCGTCGCGTCGATCAGCGCCGGATGAAACGCGGCGTGGTCGGCAAAGCGCGTCGTCGCCATCAGCGACGCCGACAGCGGCTCGGTCACCTGCGGTTCCGGCCAGGCAGGCAGGTCTGTCGCGCCGACACGAAACGACGCGGGCAGCGCCGCCTGGTCGCCGGGATCGGCGGGCGGCGTCACGGCGCCGCCCCGCTCACTGCACCCTCACTGGCGGGCCACTCAGGCGTAGGCGACCGATTTGACCGGCGGCAGCGAGATCATCCCCGAGCGTATCGCGCGGTTGACCGCGCTGACGACGGCACGCAGCGTCGCGGTGACGATGTTCGGATCGAGTCCGACGCCATAGACGGTGCGATCGGCGCCGACGCGCAGCTGCACGTACGACACCGCGGTCGCGTCCTCGCCACTGCCGGTCGCATGCTCGTGGTAGTTGAGCACGTGCACGTCGAGTCCCACGCCGCTACGCAGCGCGTGGATGAACGCATCGACCGGCCCGTTGCCTGCGCCCGAGCACTCGCGCGCGACGCCGCCGATCGACAGTCGCGCGGTCAGCCGCTCGACCGCGCCGTCGGCCGCGCTGTGCTGCGCGCTGTGGTCCTTGTACGCGATCGGTTCGACCGCTTCGATGTACTCGCGCACGAAGGCGCCATGAATGTCGGCAGCGACGAGTTCCTTGCCGGTGGCGTCGGTGATACGCTGGATCACCTGGCTGAATTCGATCTGCAGAAGACGCGGCAGCGACAGGCCGTAGTCGCGTTCGAGCAGGAATGCGATCCCTCCCTTGCCGGACTGGCTGTTGACGCGAATCACCGCCTCGTAGGTTCGACCCACGTCGGCCGGATCGATCGGCAGGTACGGCACTTCCCATAGCTCGCGACCCTTCGCCTCGGCCTCCTGCTGCGCCGCCAGGCCCTTCTTGATCGCGTCCTGGTGCGAACCCGAGAACGCGGTGAACACCAGCTCGCCGGCGTAGGGATGGCGCGGATGCACCGGCAAGTCGGTGCAATACTCGGCGGTGCGGATGATCGACCCCATGTCCGAAAAATCGAGCCCGGGATCGATGCCCTGCGAGTACAGGTTGAGCGCGAGCGTCACCATGCATACGTTGCCGGTGCGCTCGCCGTTGCCGAACAGGCAGCCTTCGATGCGATCCGCGCCGGCCATGACGGCCAACTCCGCGGCGGCCACTCCCGTGCCACGGTCGTTGTGCGGGTGGAGGCTCAGCAAGCACGCTGTCGCGCCGCGACAGGTTGCGGTCCATCCACTCGATCTGGTCGGCGTAGATGTTCGGCGTCGCCACCTCGACCGTCGCCGGCAGATTGAGGATCACCGGTTTCTGCGGCGTCGGCTCCCAGACGTCCATCACCGCCTCGCAGATTTCCTTGGCGAAATCGAGCTCGGTCATGGTGAAGCATTCCGGCGAATACTCGTAGCGCCAGTCGGTGTCGGGCTGTTCCGCCGCGCATTGCTTGAACATCTTCGCGCCGTTGACGGCGATCTCGACGATCCCCGCCTTGTCCTTGCCGTAGACGACGCGGCGGAACAGCGGCGCCGTCGGATTGTAGAGATGCACGATGGCGCGCTTGGCGCCGCGCACCGATTCGAAGGTGCGCCGGATCAGTTCGTCGCGCGACTGTGTGAGCACCTGGATGGTGACGTCGTCGGGGATCAGGTTCTCGTCGATCAGCTTGCGCACGAAGTCGAAATCGGTCTGCGAGGCCGAGGGGAACGCCACCTCGATCTCCTTGAAGCCGATCTTCACCAGTTGCTTGAACATGCGCAGCTTGCGCTCGCCGTCCATCGGATCGATCAGCGCCTGGTTGCCGTCGCGCAGGTCGGTGGACAGCCAGATCGGCGGCCGGGTGATGGTTTTGGTCGGCCAGCGGCGATCGGGCAAGTTGATCGGCTGGAATGGTCGGTATTTCGCGGACGGATCGGCTTTCATCGGTCCTCCCAGATACTGAAACACAGGTGCGGAAATGCCATCCTGTTCCGGATGGCGCGGGCACTGCTCGACAGAGGGGTATGAGTTATGTGCGCGCGGGGCGCAGCAGCAGCAGACCGCCGAGGGGGGCGATCAGGGGAGAACGCAAAATGGCGCGTTGGCTGCTCATGCAAAGCACTATAGCGGCAAATTGGGCGTCACGCAACGTTGCGCGGCTTACTGCGGCACGCTGCGCGCCATTCGCCGCCGTTTGTACAACAGCCACCCGGTCCAGACGTAGCCGGCGAGCGCGTAGACGACGAAGCCGGTGAACAGGACGACGGCGGGGCGCAGGCTCACCAGGACGAAGAACATCACAATGCCGAAAATGACCACGAAAGGCACGCTGCGGCGCAGGTTGATGGTCTTGAAGCCGTAGTACTTCAGGTTGCTGACCATGGTCAGGCCGGCGAAGACGGTGATGACGCAGGCGGCCCAGCGCATTGCCTCGGGATCGACCGCGGCGTCTTCGACGATCCACACGAAGCCTGCCACCAGCGCCGCGGCCGCCGGGCTTGGCAGACCCTGGAAGTAGCGCTTGTCGGCGACTTCCAGCATGGTATTGAAACGTGCCAGCCGCAGCGCAGCGCACGCGACGTAGACGAATGCGGCGATCCAGCCCGACTGTCCCAGGCCGCGCAGCGCCCACTCATAGACCACCAGCGCGGGCGCCGCGCCGAACGACACCATGTCGGACAGACTGTCGTATTCCGCGCCGAACGCGCTCTGCGTCTTGGTCAGCCGCGCGACGCGGCCATCGAGGCCGTCGAGCACCATCGCCACGAAGATCGCGATCGCGGCATCCTGGAAGCGGCCGTTCATGGCCTGCACGATGGCGTAGAACCCGCCGAACAGCGCGGCGGTCGTGAGCAGATTGGGAAGCAGGTAGATCCCGCGCCGGCGGATGCGGTTCTTGGCGAGCGCGCGCTCCTGCTGGTAGTCCACCATCCTTGCAGCGTAACAGGGCGGCTGCGGCAAGACAACGCCGCGGCCCAGGCGCGTCAGTCGAGTCGCGCGAGGATGGTGGTGGTCGCGTAGACGGTGTCGCCGACCGCAACCTGCGGCGCAGTTGCCGGCGGCAGGTAGACGTCGACGCGCGAGCCGAAGCGTATGAAGCCGTAGCGCTGCCCACGCGCGAGCGCGTCGCCGGGCCCGACGTAGCAGAGGATCCGACGCGCGACCAGGCCCGCGATCTGCACGCAGGTCACATCGATGCCGCCGGTGGTCACGATGTGCAGCGCATTGCGCTCGTTCTCGAGCGACGCCTTGTCGAGCGCCGCGTTGAGGAAACTGCCGGCGTGATACCACTTGTTGCGGACCGTTCCATCGACCGGGCTGCGGTTCGAGTGCACATTGAACACATTCATGAACACGCTGATCTTGAGCGCGTCGCGGTCGAGGTACGGATCACGCGCCTTGGCGACCAGCACCACCTTGCCATCGGCCGGGGAGAGTACGGCATTCGCCTGCGCGGGAATGGCGCGTGCAGGATCGCGAAAGAACTGCAGGATGAAGATGGCCGCGATCCACGCCAGCACGGCGAGGACCCACCACTGGATGAATGAAAGGGCGAGCGCCACCGCGATCGCGATCGCGAGAAAAGGCCAGCCTTCGCGCGCAATCAGCGGATGCGGGTAGTTTGAGTTCACGCGCGATTACTTGGTCTGCGACTCGATGCGCTCGGTCATCTGCTGGGTCTGCTGCCCCACCGAAGCCTCGAGGCCGCGCGCGCGTTCCATCGCGTTGCCGGGCGTCGGCGTCGCGCCCGTCGCATCGACGTCGACCGGACTCGTCGGCCCGACCCCGCGCGGTCCGGCTGCCTTGGTCGTCGTGCGATCCTCGCCGAGCATCCCGTAGCGCTTGAGCGCGGTCTGCGCCAGCACCGCCACGATCACCAGCGCGAGCAGGATGACGACCAGTCCGATCCAGCCGCGTTGGCGCGCCACCATGGCCGTTTCAGTTGCGGCTCTGGTCGACCAGCTTGTTCTTGCTGATCCAGGGCATCATTTCGCGCAGCTTGGCGCCCACTTTCTCGATCGGATGCTCAGCCGTCATCCGGCGGCGCGACAGCAGCGTCGGCTGGCCGGCACGGCTTTCGAGGATGAAGCTCTTGGCGTACTCCCCGGACTGGATGTTGGCCAGCGCTTCGCGCATCGCGCGCCGCGTTTCCTCGTTGATCATCTTCGGGCCGGTCACATACTCGCCATACTCGGCATTGTTCGAGATCGAGTAGTTCATGTTGCCGATGCCGCCCTCGTACATCAGGTCGACGATCAGCTTCAATTCGTGCAGGCATTCGAAGTACGCCATCTCGGGCGCGTATCCCGCATCGACCAGCGTGTCGAAGCCCGCCTTGACGAGTTCGACGCAGCCGCCGCACAGCACCGCCTGCTCGCCGAAGAGATCGGTCTCGGTCTCTTCCTTGAACGAAGTTTCAATGACGCCCGCGCGCGCCCCGCCGATCGCCGCGGCATAGGACAACGCCAGATCGCGCGCCTTGCGGCTCGCGTCGTGGTGGATGGCGATGAGCATCGGCGTACCGCCGCCCGCGACGTAGGTCGAGCGGACGGTGTGGCCCGGCGCCTTGGGCGCGATCATCACGACATCGAGGTCGGCGCGCGGCGTCACTTGCCCGTAGTGGATATTGAAACCGTGCGCGAAGGCCAGCGTCGCGCCCTTGCGGATATTGGGTTCGACCTCGTCGCGGTAGACCGCGGCGATATGCTCGTCGGGCATGAGCATCATGACGAAGTCCGCGCTCTTGACCGCGTCCGCGACCTCGGCGACCTTCAACCCGGCTTTCTTCGCCTTGTCCCAGGACGCGCCGCCCTTGCGCAGACCCACGGTGACCTTGATGCCGGAATCGTTGAGGTTCTGCGCGTGCGCATGACCCTGCGAGCCGTAACCCACGATGGTGACCTTGCGGCCCTTGATCAGCGACAGATCGGCGTCCTTGTCGTAATAGACTTTCACTTTGCTTCCTCCTTGGCTAGATCCTGAGTATGCGTTCGCCGCGACCGATGCCCGAGGCGCCGGTGCGCACCGTTTCGAGTATCACGCCGGCCTCGATCGCCTGCAGAAAGGCATCGAGTTTCGATCCCGTGCCGGTGAGCTCGATGGTGTAGCTCTTGTCGGTGACATCGAGGATGCGACCGCGGAAGATATCGGCGAGCCGCTTCATCTCGTCGCGGTCCTTGCCCGCGGCGCGCACCTTCACCAGCATCAGCTCGCGCTCGATGTGGTTGCCGTCGGTGAGGTCGATGACCTTGACGACCTCGACGAGCTTGTTGAGCTGCTTGGTGATCTGCTCGACCACGTCGTCGGAGCCCACGGTGACGATGGTCATGCGCGACATGGTCGCGTCTTCGGTCGGTGCGACCGTCAGCGACTCGATGTTGTAGCCGCGCGCCGAGAACAGCCCGGATATGCGCGACAACGCGCCGGCTTCGTTTTCCACGAGGATTGACAGGATGTGTCTCATCGGCGGCCCCTGCCCCAGGCGGCGGCGCTCACAGCTCCTCCGCCATGATCATCTCGGTCAACCCCTTGCCGGCCGCGATCATCGGGAACACATTCTCGGTCTGGTCGGTGATGAAGTCCATGAACACCAGCCGATCCTTGAGCTTGATCGCTTCCTTGAGCGCGCCCTCGACGTCGCCCGGTTTCTCGATCTTCATGCCGACGTGACCATAGGCCTCGGCCAGCTTGACGAAGTCCGGCAACGCGTCCATGTACGACTCGGCGTAGCGGTTGCCGTAGAAGAACTCCTGCCACTGCCGGACCATGCCCATGTAGCGGTTGTTGAGGTTCACGACCTTGATCGGCAGATGGTATTGCTTGCAGGTCGACAGCTCCTGGATGCACATCTGGATCGACGCTTCTCCGGTCACGCAGGCGACGGTCGCGCCGGGATTGACCAGCTGCACGCCCATCGCCGCGGGCAAGCCGAAGCCCATCGTGCCCAGGCCGCCCGAGTTGATCCAGCGCCGCGGCTTGTCGAACTTGTAGTACTGCGCCGCCCACATCTGGTGCTGACCGACGTCGGAGGTGACGAAAGCATCGCCCTTGGTGATCTCGTAGAGTTTCTCGATGACCAGCTGCGGCTTGATCAGGTCGCTCTTGCGGTCGTACTTGAGGCAATCCTTGCGCTGCCAATCCTTGATTTCCGCCCACCACGACTTGAGCGCCGCGGCGTCGGGTCGCTGGTTGGCCGACTCGATGAGCTTGAGCATTTCGTCGAGCACGTCGGCGACATAACCGACGATGGGCACGTCGACCTTGACGCGTTTGGAAATCGACGACGGATCGATGTCGATGTGGATGATGCGGCGATCGGCGCGGAAGAAGTGCGTCGGATTGCCGATCACGCGATCGTCAAAGCGAGCTCCAACCGCGAGCAGCACGTCGCAGTTCTGCATCGCCATGTTCGATTCGTAGGTGCCGTGCATGCCGAGCATGCCGGTGAACTGCGGGTCGGTGCCGGGAAATGCACCCAGGCCCATGAGCGTGTTGGTGCATGGGAACCCGAGCAGTCGGACCAGACGCGTCAATTGCGGCGCGGCGTTGTTGAGAATTACGCCGCCGCCCGCGTACACCATCGGTCGCTTGGCATCGAGCAGCAGCTGGACGGCTTTCTTGATTTGTCCCGAATGGCCGCGCGTCACCGGATTGTAGGATCGCAGCGCAATCGTCTTCGGATAACTGAATTCGGTCGACTGCTGCGTGATGTCCTTGGGAATGTCGACCAGCACCGGTCCCGGTCGTCCACTGGATGCGAGATAGAAAGCCTTCTTGATGGTGACCGCGAGTTCCTCGATGTTCTTGACGAGGAAGTTGTGCTTGACGCAGGGCCGTGTGATGCCCACGGTGTCGCATTCCTGGAAGGCGTCCTGGCCGATCGCGTGCGTAGGCACCTGACCGGTGATGATCACCATCGGAATCGAATCCATGTACGCGGTGGCGATGCCGGTGACCGCGTTGGTGACGCCGGGACCCGAAGTCACCAGCGCCACGCCCACCTTGTGCGAGGAGCGCGAATAGCCGTCGGCGGCGTGTACCGCGCCCTGCTCATGGCGGACCAGGACGTGCTTGAACTTGTCCTGCTTGAATACTTCGTCGTAGATGTTGAGCACCGCACCGCCCGGATAGCCGAAGACGTACTCGACGCCTTCTTCCTGCAGGCAGCGGATGACGATTTCTGCACCCGTCAGTTGCATGATTCGCCTCAGTTATGTTCAGCAAAAAATGAACAATGCCCGGCGCAAAAAATGCGTGGCCGGGTGCTGCAAAACTGCCTGGACGCGGTGCGGGTAGAGCGCGTCCGACCAAGGCTCGAATCGGATAGAAAGCCGGAGCCGCTGCGTCCCAAAGGGGTGTCCGGAAGCGCTTATGGCGCCGCCGGCCGGTTCGCGAACGGCCGATTTTGCAGTGCTTCACTCGGCAAAACAGCGCCGAGCCTTGAACACTAACGACTTGCTTCCGGTTGGTCAAGGATTTTGCTGCAGTACACCATCCGGGGCGGCGATCGCCCGAAGTGACGCCAGCGACATGTGCTTATAATCGACGCAGGCAAAATGCTTGACTCATCGGGACCCGGACCTGGCTTCTTTCCAAGAAATTTCGGCTTTCCTCGCGGAAGTTGAGCGCCGGGCGTTCAAGCAGGCGATGTTCGCGGTACGCGATGAGGACAACGCGGTCGACATCGTGCAGGACGCGATGCTGAAGCTGACCGAGAAATACTCCGGCAAACCTGTCGCCGAGCTGCCGATGCTGTTCCAGCGCATTCTGCAGAACACAATCCATGATCATTTCCGCCGCCAGAAAGTGCGTTCCACCTGGACCACGCTGCTCTCTGCGTTTGGCCACAGGGACGACAAGGACGACGACTTCGATCCGCTGGAAACGCTCTCGGCCAAATCGGACGACCTGGGTATGGCCGACCCTGCGCGACAGTACGAACAGGGCGAGATTGTGCACAATATCGAACTGGCATTGGCGCGGTTGCCGGCGCGTCAACGCGAAGCGTTTCTGCTACGTTACTGGGAAGAACTCGACGTTGCGGAAGCGGCGGCGGCAATGGGTTGTTCCGAGGGTAGCGTCAAGACACACTGCTCCCGGGCCGTCCATGCTTTGGCTGAAATGCTCAAAGCCAAGGGGATAACACTATGAATGAAAAAGACTTCTCTTCCAGGATTGCCGCCCAGCTGGATCGTGGCACCAGCGAGCTCAAGGCGGGCACTGCGTATCGCCTGCAGCTTGCCCGCGAGGCCGCCATGGCGCGCTACGCCGACCCACGCCGGGCCGCCGAGTTGGGCCTGGCGGGCGCCGGCGGGGGCACGCTGGGTGGTGCGCGCCATCTGCTGTCCGACATCCGGTTGTGGATCGGCATCCTGGTGATCGCCGGCAGCGTTGTCTACTATCAGCAATGGAAATTGACGCAGCAGGTGCGCGAAATCACCGATACCGACGCGGCGATTCTCACCTCCGACCTGCCTATCGAGGCCTACGTCGACACGGGATTCCAGAATTGGCTCAAGCGCTCCGAGCCCTGATCTGCAGCGCCACCCTCGCGGTGGCCTGCATCGTCAGTGCGCCCGGGGTCGCTGGACCGCTCGTACCGCACTCGCCGACCTGGGCCGAACTCTCGCCGTCGGATCGGCAGATCCTCCTGCCGCTGCAGGGCGAATGGAACCAGCTCGACGCCCCGCGCCGGCAGAAATGGCTGGGCATCGCCAAGCGCTACCCTTCGCTCAGTCCGACCGAGCAGCAACGCGTACAGGCCCAGATGCATACCTGGGCGCAGCTCACCCCTGCGCAACGGGCTGCTGCGCGCGAGCAGTACAAAACGCTGAAGCAGATGCCGCCTGAGCAGCGCGAGGAAGTGCGTCAGAAATGGCAGGAATATCAACAGCTTCCGCCCGAAAAACGCCGCGAACTCGCGGCCCGCGCGCCAGCGCCAGGAACCCCAGGCGCACCGCCGACCGCCGCCGGTCCAGCCGCGCAGCCGGCGCCCGCGACACCTGCCACGACCCCTGCCATCGCCCGCTAGTTAGTGTCGATGACCGGCTCTCCCCTTAGGGTTTCGGCCGGGATCGTCGTGCGCCTGTTGGCCTCCGCGTACGAGGCCGTCATGTCCGCTGCCTTGGCCATGGCGATCGGTTTTGTGCTGCTACCCTGGATTGGCGCGCACGGCGTGCCGGCGCCTGATGGCAGGATCGCGTTGCCGGGCACAGGTGAGCGTGCACTGACTCTGACGTGCCTCATCGCTGTATTCGGCGCCTACTACACCGGCATGTGGAGCGGTGGACGGGCAACACTGCCGATGCGAACCTGGCGGCTCGAACTCGTCACGACGACCGGAACGACGCTCGACGTTAGCCGCGCCATGTTGCGCTACGCGGCGTGGTGGATCGCGCCATTGTGCGCGCTGGGCGCGTTCGTCGCATTGCGCACGGTGGGCGCAGGACATGGGCGCTGGGCCGCCGCGTTGCTCTGCCTCAACTACGCGTGGGCGCTCGTCGATCGCGATCGTCAGTATCTGCACGACCGCATCGCGGGAACGCGCCTGTTGCGCACCCCGGCCCGCCGCCGTGGCGCGGGCATCGCACGCCGTCAGGACTTCTGAGCGGCGCGGAAGCGTTCGACGCTGGCGACGATTTCGGCCTTGGCTTCCTCGGCGCCCACCCACGTCGACACCCGGACCCATTTTCCCGGTTCGAGATCCTTGTAGTGCTCGAAGAAGTGGGCGATCTGACGGGTCGTGATTTCGGGCAGGTCGCGCGGTGACTGGATGGAGTGATACAGCGCCGACAGTTTGTCGATCGGGACCGCGAGCACCTTGGAGTCGCCGCCCGCCTCGTCTTCCATCTTCAGCATGCCGATCGGGCGACAGCGGACCACCACGCCGGTAATCAGTGGCATCGGCGAGAGCACCAGCACGTCGCTGGGATCGCCGTCATCGGAAAGCGTGCGAGGAATGTAGCCGTAGTTGCAGGGGTAGTGCATCGCGGTCGACATGAACCGGTCGACGAACAGCGCGCCGGTCTCCTTGTCGACTTCGTACTTGATCGGATCGCCGAGCATGGGAATCTCGATGATCACGTTGCAGTCGTTGGGAACGTCCTTGCCGGACGGCACGCGGTCGAGGTTCATGGCGGAGTCGGTTGGCGGGGAAATCGCGGTTGGGGCATTATAGCTGGCGCTTGTCCGACCTCCCCACCGCTCCCTGATCATCCGATCGTGCTCCACAACCTCGGAACCCGCCGTGTTCAGCTGCGCGGCAGCGGCCACTACATCGCGCCGAATGCGGCGGTGATCGGCGACGTCGTCCTCGAGGATCGCGTGTCGGTATGGTTCGGAGTGGTCATCCGCGGCGACAACGACACGATCACCCTGGGCGAGCGCTGCAATGTCCAGGATGGCTCGGTGCTGCATACCGACCCCGGCATACCGCTTACCCTGCACCGCTCGGTCAGTGTCGGCCACCTGGCGATGCTGCACGGCTGCACCGTCGGCGAAGGCTCGCTGGTCGGCATCAAGGCGGTGGTGCTCAACCGCGCGGTGATCGGGCGCGAATGCCTGATCGGCGCCAACGCACTGGTCGCCGAGGGCAAGGTGATCCCCGACCGCTCGCTGGTCCTCGGTTCTCCAGGCAAGGTCGTGCGGACCCTTTCCGACGAGGAAGTCGCACGTCTCTACGCTATCGCCGACATCTATGTCCGCAACGGCGAGCGCTACGCCCGCGAGCTGACGCTTGCCTGAGCGGCGGCGTCACGCCCTCGGCATTCCGACGGGCGAATCCGCCGACCGCGCTCGACGCATCCAACCAGGATCAGCGTTCACGGAATTCCGGATGAAACTTGCATCGCTCGCCCTTCTTGCTGCCCTCGCCGCCGGTGGCACGGCTGGCCCGGCAATTGCCGCCGACCCGATACGCGAGACCCGGGTCGCGACAGGCTTTACGCGTCTGGAGATCGACGGGCAGGCCGAAGTGATCCTGCGCCAGGGCACGCGCGAGGGTTTGTCGATCGAAGCCACGCCCCAGGCGCTCAAGCAGATCGACTCCGACGTCGACGGTCGCACCTTGACCATCAGCCTGCGTGACCAGCGCCACTGGTGGGACTGGATTCTCGGCGGCAGCCCGACCCGCTCGCCCCGCATCACGGTCGAATTCATCCAACTGGACCACGTCGAGACCGCAGGGGCGGTGAACCTGCGAGTCGACGGCTTCAAGGCGACCGACCTGCGACTGGACTTGTCCGGCGCGAGCACCCTGCGCATCGGCGATCTGCAGGCGAATCGCCTTCGCCTCGACGGATCCGGGGCGATCAAGGCCGAGATCGCCGGCAAGGTCGGCGCGCAGTTCGTCGATTTGTCGGGCGCCAGCACCTATCAGGCAGGCGGTCTGATCAGCGACAGCGCAGCGCTGGAAATCAGCGGTGCGGGCAAGGCGCTGGTCAATGCCGCCACGACGCTGAAGGTGGAAATCTCCGGCGCCGGTGCGGTGCAGTACATCGGCAATCCCCGCCTCGAGCAGGAGATCAGCGGCGTGGGCAAGATCACGCGCCGCGAAGCGCCCTAGCAGTCGCGCCGCTCAATGCAGCGCCGACGCCGGCAGCGCGTCGGACTTGAACAGCAGTGTCAGGTTGGTCGCGGGATCCCGGTCGGCGTGAACTACCCGGCAGGAGGTGCACGTCGGTCACGCGGCAATCGTGCAGCAGGTCGCCGAGCATGGCGGCGACTTCGCCGACCGTCTCGCCAGGAAACAGCGGACAGCGGAATCCTTCGGCCTGGCGCGGATCGAAAACGCTGGACAGCGACAGCCGCAGTTCGCCGCCACCCGGCGCGCCGGCGCAGCGGTGCGCACTGATCACCGCCGAAGGCTCGCCGACGCTCGCGCGCAGCCGCCGGATCGCATTGCTGGCAAACAGTTGCGCGCTGACTTCGCGTTGCGCCGAACGCCCATGCGCCAACGCCGCGGGCGGCACTGCCGGCGCGCGCGGCAACGCCAGCACCGTCACGTCCGGACGCGCAAGCTGACGGGCCAGCTCCTGCGCCAGCGGCATCGCCCAGCCGCCAGTGTCGTTGCGCGCCAGCAAGTCGATTCCCGGCGCGGCAAAGGCCGCGCCCAGCATGAACCGCAGGTGCACGCTTTCCTGCCCGACCTGTGCGGTGATCGGCGCGGGTTGCAGGTCGCGCGACTCAAACGTTCCCGCCAGCGCTCGCTGTTGCCAGCGCAGCAGCCCCGGGAGTTGCGCCAGGTCGATCTCGTCCGCGGCCGCCAGCACATTGGCCAACGCGAAGTTCTGGTTGCCGCCGAGCGCACCGTGATCGCGCAGGAGCTGCGCGACGCGATCGGGTTCGCCCAGCACGCCGGAGAGCGGCGCAACGTCCGGCCCCGCGTTCGCGCCAACGACAATGACCACCGGCAGCGCGAACAAGGTTGCGGCGACGCCGCCGACGTTGCCTTCGCGCGATACCTGGCCCCAGGCGTCGATCAGCCGTCGCCGCAACTGTCGTGCAATCGGGACGGATGGCGCCTCCGCGAACAACTCGGCCAACTGCGCCCCCGCGTCGGCATGCAGCAGCCCGGCGAGCGCCACCGCCAGCTCGTGGTCCAGCGCGTCGGAGCGCGCGGCTGTCGGCGCGGCAAGACTCGCGGCGGCAAGTGCCCATGTCGGCGCGTGCGGTGAGTCGTCGTTTCGCGCAAAGAGTCGCGGGTCGGGAATCTCGGTCATCGTCGGGCGCGAGCACAGGAATCGAACGCCGCACGATTGTCGCACGTCGATTCTGAAACCGGCCGCGGATCGCGGCATAATGAAGGTTCTGAAGCAGGCAAGGGAGGCCACATGTACAAGCAGATCCTGGTCGCGACCGATGGCTCGAAATTGTCGGGCAAGGCGGTCGCTCAAGCCATCGACATGGCGCAGGTGCTGGGCGCGAAGCTCACCCTGTTCTATGCTTCGCCGGACTATCCGCTGCCGGCGTACGCCGAGGGCGTCGCCTTCGAACCGATGTCGCGCCGCGAATACGCCGCGCTATGCAAGAAAGAAGCCGACAAGATACTCGGCGTGATCGCGCTCAAGGCCGAATCGGCGGGACTCGAATACAACACGGTGCACGTCATCGCGCCCGCGCCGTGGGAGGCCATCCTCGCCGCGGCGAAGAAGAACAAGTGCGAGGCGATCGTGATGGCATCGCACGGCCGCCGCGGTGTGTCGGCGCTGCTGCTCGGCAGCGAGACCCAGAAGGTGCTTACCCACTCGAAGCTGCCGGTCCTGGTCGTGCGCTGAGCGTCGCGGGGAGCGCGATCGTGCCACGCTAGATTCACCCGCGCGCGGCAGCGCCGTACGGTGGCTCGGCGGCGAGTCGAGGGCATTGCCCCGCGACGCCGCCGCGTTTCACGTAAAATACGCGTGTTGCCGAAAAGCCAAAAGAAATCATGCGCGTATCGCAGTTTTTTCTATCGACGCTTAAAGAAGCGCCTGCCGAGGCGGAGCTCGCCAGCCACCGCCTGATGCTGCGCGCCGGGATGATCAAGCGCCTGGCCGCCGGCGTCTATACCTGGATGCCGCTAGGCCTGCGCGTATTGCGCCGCGTCGAAGCGATCGTACGCGAGGAAATGAACCGCGCCGGAGCGATCGAACTGCTCATGCCGGTCTTCCAGCCCGCGGAGCTCTGGCAGGAATCCGGCCGCTGGGAAAAGTACGGTCCCGATCTGTTGCGCATCAAGGACCGTCACCAGCGCGATTTCGTCGCGCAGCCGACCTCCGAAGAAGTCATCACCGACATCGCACGCAAGGAACTGAAGAGCTACAAGCAGCTGCCGGTCAACCTGTATCACATCCAGACCAAGTTCCGCGATGAAGTGCGACCGCGGTTCGGGGTGATGCGCTCGCGCGAATTCATCATGAAGGACGCGTATTCCTTCGACGTCGACAAGACGGCGATGCTCAAGTCGTATCAGGCAATGTACGACGCATACGTGCGCATATTCACCCGGCTGGGTCTCAAGTTCCGGCCGGTGAAAGCCGACACCGGCCAGATCGGTGGCCTGGCGTCGCACGAATTCCAGGTCCTCGCCGATTCGGGCGAAGACGCGATCGCGTATTGCCCCGAGTCCGATTACGCGGCCAACGTCGAACTCGCGGAAGCGCAACAGCCGGGTCCGCGCCCTGCGCCGGGTGAAGCGCTGCAGAAAGTGCCAACGCCGGGCCAGTCGACCTGCGAGCAGGTTGCCGCGTTGCTGCAACTGCCGCTCGCGCGCACCGTCAAGTGCATCATGCTGTGGAATGACGGCAAGGTGCACATGCTGCTCATCCGCGGCGACCACTCGCTCAACGAAATCAAGACGGCCAAGGTCGCGGGGCTCTCGGGTTTTCGCTGGGCCAACGACGCTGAAATCGAGACCGCCACCGGCTGCAAGCCGGGCTACCTCGGACCGGTAGGCATACCCGCGACGCTGCCGCTGATCGTCGATCGTGAGGTTGCGGCGATGGCCGACTTCATCTGCGGCGCGAACCAAGTCGACTTCCACCTGCGCGGCGTCAATTTCGGGCGCGACTGCCGTGAGCCGGACCTCGTCGCCGACCTGCGCAACGTCGTGGAGGGCGATGCCTCGCCGGACGGCAAGGGCAAGCTGTCGATCGTCCGTGGCATCGAAGTCGGTCATGTCTTCGCGCTGGGCGACGTGTATTCGAAAGCATTGGGCGCAACTTTTCTCGACAGCGCCGGTCAACCGCAGATCATGGAAATGGGCTGCTACGGCATAGGCGTCACACGCGTGGTCGCCGCGGCGATCGAGCAGAATCACGACGAGCGCGGCATCATCTGGCCCGATCCGCTCGCACCGTTCAAGGTCGCCATCGCACCGATCGGCTTCGATCGCAGCGACGCAGTGCGCACGCTTGCGAATCGCGTGCACGACGAGTTGGAGCTTGCCGGGGTCGACGTGCTGCTCGACGATCGCGGCGAGCGGCCGGGCGTGATGTTTGCCGATCTCGAGCTCATCGGCATTCCACATCGCATCACCGTTGGCGAGCGAGGGCTCAAGGACGGCAAGGTCGAGTACCAGGGGCGACGCGACACGCAGCCCACCGCCGTGTCTGTCGACGAGATCGTCGCGTTCGTGCGCGGCAGGCTCGCGCATTAGCAGCGATGATCCGACCGGTGTCGGCGACTCGAGGATTCCGCCCGCCCTTCGTGGCGCTCGCGACGTTGGTCCTGCTGTCGACATTGCCGGAATCCGCGAACGCCGGCGCGCAACTCGAAGAGGCATTGTCGGCGAACGTACAGGCTTCATTGCATCGCGCAGTCAGCGACTTTCCCTCCGCCAAGTTGAATTTCGCGACCGCTGCCGAAGGTGATGCGTGGATGAAGGAAATGGCGCAGCGGTTGGCCGCCAAAGTCCCCGACTGGTCGACGCGACGCGACTTCCTGACGACGGTGCAATATGAATCCACGCGTGCGGGCCTCGATACCCAACTCGTACTCGCGCTGATCCAGCACGAAAGCAATTTCCGCAAATTCGCCGTGTCGCCAGCCGACGCGCGTGGCTACATGCAGGTGATGCCTTTCTGGGTCAGGCAGATCGGCACGCCCGACCAGAACCTGTTTCATCTGCGCACCAACCTGCGCTACGGTTGCACGATACTGCGCCACTACCTCGACATCGAGAATGGTGACCTGTACCGCGCGCTGGGTCGCTACAACGGCAGCGTGGGCCGCCCGGATTATCCCTATGCGGTGCTGTCGAACCTGAAGCAGAACTGGACCTGGGCCTATACCGCGGCCGGTGCGCGCGCGGCACAGGCGCCGGCCACCGTGGTGCGGTGAGCGGTACCACGTACCGCGGCCGCTTCGCTCCATCCCCTACCGGTCCGCTGCATTTCGGCTCGCTGGTCGCAGCGATGGCAAGCTGGTGCGATGCCCGCGCGCACGGCGGCCAGTGGCTCGTTCGCATCGAGGACATCGACACGCCGCGCAGCCGTCCGGGCGCAGCCGACGCCATCCTCGGCATGCTGACGGCTTGCGGCTTCGAGTGGGACGGCACGGTTGTCCGGCAAAGCGAGCGCCATGCGCTCTATCGGGCTGCCCTCGACGACCTCATCGAACGAGGAATGGCGTTTCGCTGTGCGTGCACGCGCAAGCAATTGCAGCTCGCACCGCTCGGCGCGGGTGGCGAGCGCATTTATCCCGGCACCTGTCGCAACGGCATCGCCGCCGGTGGCGCAGCACACGCGTGGCGCCTCTGCGTCGATGACCAGCCCACACGCTTCGTCGACCGGCTGCAGGGCGCACAGGAGCAGCACCTGCAGCGCGACGTGGGCGACTTCGTGATCCGGCGCGCCGATGGCCTGTACGCGTATCAGCTCGCGGTGGTCGTCGACGACGCGGAACAGGCGATCACGCACGTCGTACGCGGCGCCGACCTGCTGGCCTCGACGCCGCGGCAGATCTGGCTCCAGCGGCAGCTCGGGTTGGCGACGCCTGTCTACCTGCACCACGCAGTCGCAGTCGATGCGCGCGGCGAGAAACTGTCGAAGCAGACCGAGGCGGCGCCATTGCCGTCGCAGCCGCTGCCGGCGCTCACTCTCGCCTGGCGATTCCTGGCGCAGCAGTCGTCGCCGGAACCCAGCGCATCGGTCGCCGAGTTCTGGCAATGGGCGCACCGCGCGTGGAATCCGGGTGCACTACCCGCGGTCGTCGCGCTGCCGGAGCCGAGTTTACGCGACGCGCTATAATGGCGGTTCCGCCGACTGCAGTTCGCAGCGGTTCGGCCGCCGTTCGCGCGACGCACCCCGCGCCCCATCGCCACATCCGCTCCGCAGAAAGTCCATGACCACACTCGTCGTCGTAAGAAAGAACAACGAAGCCACCATCGCCGCCGATTCGCTTACCACCTTCGGAGACACGCGCCTGTCCGCGGATTTCGATCGCACCTACGACAAGATCGTCCATTACAAGGGCACGTATATCGGACTGTGCGGCAGCGCCGCACACCAGCTCGTGTTCGAAAGCCTGCTCGCCAAGCACGACGACTTCGATTTCTCGACCAAGCACGCGATCTTCGAGACTTTCCGCAAGCTGCATCCGATCCTCAAGGAACAGCACTTTCTCAACCCCAAGGAAGAGGAAGACGACCCCTACGAATCAACGCAGGTCACGGCGCTTATCGCCAACCCCAGCGGAATCTTCGGCGTCTATTCGATGCGGGAAGTATTCGAGTACACGCGTTTCTGGGCAGTGGGCTCGGGCCGCGAATTCGCGCTCGGCGCGATGCACAGTCAATACGCGGTGCTCAAGACTGCAGCGGCAATCGCTGTCGCCGGCATCGATGCCGGCGCCACATTCGACAAGAACTCGGCGCTGCCGCTCACGCAGTTCTCGTTGCAACTCAAGTAGGCCGATCCGCATGAGCGTCTACCTTCCTCCCTCGTTCAAGGCGCACGACGGCGCGGCGATCGCGCAGGTGATCCGCGAACATCCGTTCGCGACGCTGATCACCGGCACTCGCGACGAGCCGCAGGTCAGCCATCTGCCCCTGCTGTTCGAAGCCGACGGCACGCCGCAAGGCGCGCTGATCGGTCACATGGCGCGCGCGAATCCTCACTGGCGGCACTTCGCCGAAGGCTCGACGCTGGCGATTTTCCACGGTCCGCATGCCTACGTCTCGCCGTCGTGGTACACCAAGCCCGCGGCAATGGTGCCGACCTGGAACTACGTGGTGGCGCACGTTCGGGGCAGCATGGTCCTGATCGACGATCAGGAGCAGAAGCACGCCATGGTGCGGCAATTGACCGGCAACTTCGAATCCGGCCGCGCCGCGCCGTGGCAATTGCAGCTCGAGGGCGAACGCCTGGCGGCAATGCTGGGGGCGATCGTTGGATTTCGCATGACCATCGAACGCATCGATGGCAAGTTCAAGCTGTCGCAGAATCGAGCCAGGGAAGAGCGCGAAGGCGTCATTGCGGGTCTGCGCGAGGACGGCTACGGCGACGCGATCGCCACCGCCGACTGGATGACGCGCCATGCGCGCGAAGACTGAGGCCGGCAACGCGCAAACGCGGATGCGCATGGACAAGTGGTTGTGGGCGGCGCGGTTCTACAGGACGCGCAGCCTCGCCGCTGCCGCCATCGAAGCCGGCCAGGCGCGCCTCGCCGCCGAACGCGTCAAACCCGCGCAGGCCATCAGGCCCGGCGACGAGATCGTGCTTCGCCGCGCCGGCCTGGTCTGGAATATTCGCGTGGTCGCAATCGCGGAGAAGCGCGGCGGCGCGCCCGAAGCCGCGAAACTCTACAGCGAGGCGCCAGAGAGCGTTGCTGCGCGCGAGTTGGAAGCAGCGCGTCGCAAGGCCGCTGCAGTAACCGCGCCGACTACCGACGGACGACCGACCAAGCGCGATCGGCGCAAATTGCAGGCATTTCTCGACGAAACGTAGCCGAGTGAGTCACCCGGCGAGGGGCCCCGCGCGATGGCACGGGGATCGACGGCAAGACGAGTCTCGGCTGCGGCCGACACACCAGCGCCACGCACTTACATGTGGGCGCAAGGAGGCCGCCGCTGTTAGCAGAAGCGCAGGTTGCCGAATTCCAACAGCAGTTCGGGCTGCTGATACCCGCGCCACGACAGGTAGCCCAGGGCGGTGATCACGACCAGCGCGATCAACCGCCTTTGCCACCGCAATGCGACTGCGTCAGGCACGTTGCTGCATCTCCTGCGGCACTGATCCGACCACACCCAATTCGCGCATCATCGCCATGATAGAGCTGAAATCCGCGGCCGTGCGCACGTTGGGAATCGGCTTGGCCAGCAGATTGACCGCGCGCCCGCTGACGATCAGAGGCAGGCCTTCCGGCAGCGCCGTGCGCAGCGAACGGATTTCCTGTCCCGCGATCTTTCCGGAAATGCCACGATCGAACAGCAGGATCGCGAGGCTCACCTTGTAGGACCGCGCAGCACCGGCGACTTCCTGCGCCGGCACACCGCTGCCCAACGTCAGGCAGTTTACGCCTTCCGTGAACAGCAGCAATTCCAGTATCGCCAACCCGAGTTGATTGGGATCGTTGGGCGGCGTTGCGAGCAGAATCTGCCGCGCCTCGCGCGTCGGTCGCACCAATCTCGTCACGTCGCGCAACAGTCGCTGCGCCAGGTCGGCGAAGCGGAGTTCCTGGAAATTCTGCATGTCGCCACGCACGACGTGCTCATGAATCGCCTCGTTGAGCGGAATGAGCGTCTGCTCGAGGAAGCGGCGCATGCCCTGGCCGACGAGCAGCTTGGACAGATGATTCTGCAGTTCGCCGACCCGGTGCTCGGCGAGCAACTTGACCGCGACCGCGATTTCATCGGCCAGGGGCTCCGGATCCTCGACCGCGATGCCGAGCATCGACTGCAACGCCGATTCGGCGAGCGGCACGACTGCGCCGGCACGCCAACCCTCGGAGAGCAGCTGCTTGATGACTTTCAGTCGTGCGATCTGGTCCGGCGGGTAGACGCGATCGCCGAAGCCATCGCGCGCTGGATTTGGAAAGCCGTAGCGGCGCTGCCACATGTACAGCTGCTCGCGGCGCAACCCGGTGATGCGCACGACTTCACGGATATGCAACGAATCGCGCACTTCGCCTGAGGCGACCGCGACGGCGAGTTGCGGTCCCGAATCGGTGCGGCGCGTTGGCGCCTTGATCAAGATTCCCATGATGTTTCCTTTGCACTCCTGTGTGCCACAAGTATAGAGAGTTCAGCTGTTGGTTTCAGTTCGGCGCGGAGCGGCAGTTGTCGCCGCAACGCGTCAGACCCAAACCCGGCCAACCCGAACGCCTTGCCACCAGAGCCCCAATGATTCACTTTGTTGCTTGTGGAACAAGGGCTTCCAGCACATCTGGACAATCGAGCGGGCCACAGCTGCTGACCACAACAGAGGCAGTGCAAGTATCGTACCGGAGCGACCACCCTCCGGTGAAATATCCCACCAGAATGTTCCATACAGGCGTTCGATACCACCCCGGCGTTGCCAAAGGTTTCGCGGCAGCCTACCCTAGATGCGCGTCGGCGCCGGGCACTCGCGAGGGGTCAGGAGGCGCTCCGGCTGACTGCGTACCCGCCGCAACCTACTAGACTCTGCGAACTACCGATCTCAACCCAATGTTCGGCTTCGGCAAATCGACCAAGGACCCGCTCGCAGACAAGAGAACCGTCGAGCGCTGGTACGCATCCTTCCCCGCCAGCGATCCGCTGGTCACGCACGCAGCGGTGCTCGTTGAACTCGGCAACCTCGCCGAGCGCAATGCGCAGCGCACGCCGGCACGCCTGGAGGCGGTCTTTCATCTCGACGTGATCTCGGAGCCATTGCGCCGGCAATTGACCGCGCAGTATCTCGAACACGGCAATCGCTCGACCCGCGTCGAGAATCAGCTTTGGCAGGCGTTGTTCGACCTGACACAGGGTTTCCTGATCTGCTATCACGCATTCCAGGGCGAGCTCGCCGGCCACGCGCAGAACCACAAGTGGCAGTCGATGCGTCCCGAGCTCATCGCGCGCCAGATCACCCACGAGGGCATCGACGCAAAGATCCGCCTCTATCGTTACGAGCAGTGGATCCCGGCGCGCTGGGTGGAACTGCACTCGCTCTTCCAGGCTGCGTGCACCGCGCAGATCGAGCGCGTGCCGCTGGCCACGATGGCCGATGGGCTGCTGACCACGATCGAGCAGGAATACCTGCGCGTGCTGCTGCTGCATCTGATGAACGCGGGCAACATGTCGCCACGGCACGTGCAATGGGTTGCCGACCAGCTGCCCGAGTGGTGTTCGCCATTGCGCCTGAACATCGAGGCGGCATCGCCGACCGGGTTCTACGTCGATCTGGGCGATCGCACCGGGCTGCGGCGTCGCGCGCCGCAGCCGCTCGAAGGACGCGTGCTTTTCCTCGACACGCGCCCGCTGCACGCCATGCTGATGCAAAACGTGATCATGCTCGAGCAGAAGGTCCGCAACGATCCACTGTCTGACCGCAACTCGCGTCGCACCGAGCAGCTCAACCTGCTGACCAAGCTCGCCTCGCAGGTCGACCCGGAGTTCCGCCCGGTGGCGCGTCGGGGCGAGCGCCAGACCGCATCGGGCAACGTCGACGCGATCGTCGGCTTCGCCAAGATCTCTGCCTTCCTTCACGAAGAAGTCGCAGGCGAACTCACCGGAAACCGGTCGGAGCACACCAACTACGGCGACACTCTCGAGATCGCCACGTTCGGTCGAATGCGCAACGAAAACGCGCGCATGCAGGAAGTCGCGCGCCGTCGGCTGGCGACCTACGCATCGCCCGGCGGCGCGTGGGACATCCGCGACGTTTCGCAGACCGGGTATCGACTGGTCGCGCCGATGACCGTCATCAGCCAGGTGACGCTGGGCACGCTGGCCGCGATCCGCGCACAGGGCGAGTCGTTGTGGTCGCTGGGCATCGTGCGGCGGATGAAACGGTTGACCTCCGAGCGCGCCGAGATCGGCCTGCAGGTCATCGCCAACAATCTGGTCGGCGTCGATCTCTCCAATCCCAAGCGCGGCGATCCCGACTACTCGGTCGACGGCGAAGTCCCGACCGTCAGCGGCCGTGTCTTCCAGGGCCTGTTCCTGTCGCTGAGGAAACGCGCCAGCGATGCGCCGATCCAGACGCTGATCGTCCCCGCCGGCGAATACCGGCCCGGCAAGCGCCTGCACATGAGCGCCGCCAAGACTTCGCATCCGATTGCGTTCGGGCGCTTGCTCGAGCAGCAACCCGACTGGATCTGGGCCACCGTGGAATCGCTCGAGGCCACGGCGCCAGTTGTGTCCGACCCCGATACCTGATTCGTCGGCGATGGCAGTCGATACCTACCGCGAAGTCTGCGCGCAGCACCGGTGGGAGGTCCCGCCCGATTTCAACATCGCATGGGCCATCTGCCGGCGTCACGCGGTCGATCGCTCGCGCGTCGCGCTGCAGTGGGAGGACGAGGCCGGTGCGCGCGCGACCTGGACGTATCACGACCTGCAACAAAGCGCAGACCGGCTGGCCAATGCGCTGACCGCGCTGGGCGTCCGCGCCGGCGACAAGGTGGCGATCATCCTTCCGCAGCGCCCGGAAACCGCGATCGTGCACATCGCCTGCTACCAACTGGGCGCCATCGCGGTGCCGCTGTCGTTCCTGTTCGGCCCCGACGCGCTGGAATTCAGGCTCGACGATTCCGAAGCGAAGCTGGCATTCGTCGACGACGCGTCGTTGCCGAACCTGGCCACGATCCGCGAGCGGCTGCCGCGATTGGAGCACGTGGTCGGCGTGGCCGGCGCGCGCGAGTCGTGGACGGTGGACTGGCAGCGACTGCAGGACCAGGCCGCGGCGCAGTTCACGCCGGTCGCGACGCGCGCCACCGACGCCGCGCTGCTCGTCTACACCAGCGGCACGACCGGCCCGCCCAAGGGCGCGCTCATGCCGCACCAGTGCCTGCTGGGCAACCTGCCCGGGTTCGTGCACTCGCACGACGGCTTTCCGCAGGCGGGTGACGTGTTCTGGTCACCGGCCGACTGGGCCTGGACCGGCGGCCTGATGGATGCACTGCTGCCGACGCTCTATTTCGGTTATCCCATCGTTGGCTACCGCGGCCGCTTCGATCCCGAGCGCGCGCTCGCACTGATGGCGGCGCATCGTGTGCAGCAACGCGTTCCTGTTTCCGACCGCGCTGAAGATGATCATGAAAGCCGTGCCCGAGCCGCGCAAGCACTATTCGCTCTCGCTGCGCAGCATCATGAGCGCCGGCGAGGCGCTCGGCACGACGGTGTACGCCTGGGCGCAGGCCGAGCTGGGAGTCACCATCAACGAGATGTTCGGCCAGACCGAGATGAACTACATCGTCGGCAATTCGCACGCGCAGTGGCCGGGCAAGGCGGGCTCGATGGGCCGCCCCTACCCGGGGCACCGCATCGCGGTCATCGACGGCGACGGCACCGAAGCCGCGGCAGGCGACATCGGCGAGGTTGCCGTGAATCGCATCGCGCCCGACGGCACTCCGGACCCGGTGTTCTTCCTCGAATATTTCAAGAACCCCGAAGGAACGGCGGCAAAATTTTCCGGCGACTGGTGCCGCACAGGCGACCTGGCCAAACGCGACGACGACGGCTATCTCTGGTACCAGGGCCGCGCCGACGACATGTTCAAAGCGGCCGGCTATCGCATCGGCCCATCGGAAATCGAGAACTGCCTGGTGCGCCATCCCGCGGTGGCCAACGCCGCGGTCGTGCCACGGCCCGACGAGACGCGCGGCAACATCGTCAAGGCGTACATCGTGCTCGCCCCTGGCTACGCGCCGTCGCCGGCGCTCGAAGAGCAGATCCAGCTGCACGTGCGCAAATTTCTGGCGCCCTACGAGTATCCGAAGGAAATCGAATTCATCGATGCGCTGCCGATGACGACGACGGGCAAGGTGCAGCGTCGCGTGCTGCGCGAGCGCGAACTGGCGCGCGCGCGCTAAAATCTGCCGTTACCGTCGATCAAACGTCAGGCTTCGCGCCGCCCGGCGAATTCTTCGAGGAAGCGCCGGTGCATCAGCACCCAGACGATCGCCGGAGCGACGGTCGGCAGGATGAGCGTGCCGAACTGGTAGCAGAAAGCGATGACTTCGCGATGCCACGGGGCCCAACCAAGCTGCGCCATCGCCGCCGGGTCGTCGGTGAGATTCTTGAGGAAGTCCGCGATCACGCTGAACGCCTGCACCGGGACGAGCACGACGTAACCGATCGCCAGCTTGCGCAGCGGATGCGGTTCCCGCGCCGCGAGCGTAAGTGCCGCGAGCATCGGCAAGCCGAACGAGAACAGCCGGACGTTGCTCGGCACTTCGAGCACCGCGCGAACGCCCGGCGAGGCCCCGGGCGGGCGCAGCGAGGTCACGAAGGTGATGATTTCGCCGTGCTGCTCAACGCTGCGCACCACGTCGCCCAGGCCGATGCGAGCGATCAGTTCGGCGAGCATGGCGACCGGCCAGGTCAGGACCGGCGTGGCCAGCCACCACAGGAAAAACATCACCAGCAACCACAGTGCGACCTGAAGCAGGAACGGCGCGACCGGTCGGGCGGTCATGATTTCAGGTGGCGAGCGCAGGTTCACCGCGCGGCAGCGTGCGCACCCAGAGCAGCCAGACGATCATCACGTCGAGCATGATGAGTGCCTGCCACACGTAGAGGTGCGCCCACTCGAAGATCCGGAAATCCCATTGCCCGAGGTAGAACAGGCTGATCACGCGCACGATGTTGAGGCCCTGGACGGCAATGATGCCGATGACGAGCCCGAGCAGCTTGCGCTTCCATGTCGCGGGAAAGGCCAGGATGGCGGCGACCAGTACGATGGTCGCTTCGACGCCGTTGCAACCCGCCTCGATCGATACCGCAAAACCGTTGGTCGTGCTCTGCAACACTTTGCCTTGCGCGAGCACCTGAGGGTCGAAGGTCTTGACCAGTCCCGCCGAAATCGCGGCCAGCGTGTTGGTCCAGGGAATGACCAGCCATTGCTGCGCCCAAGGGGTCAATTCGAGGCCGAACAAGCCCGCTTGCAGGACCAGAAACAGAATGAAGAAGCGAACCATCGGGCGGGATTGTACGCGAACGCCGTGCGCGGGCGCCTTATGTCAACTTAGATCAACTTGGGTCAACCAAGGTCAACTCGGCTCAGCCTAGCCTACGCGCGCCCTCGCCAGCGGCGGGTTCTGCGCAAAGTAGCGTTTCACGCCGCCGAGGATCGATTCGGCGAAGCGCTGTTGATGCGCTTCGCTCCTGAGCTTCTGCTCTTCCTCGGGATTGGATATGAAAGCGGTCTCGATCAGGATCGAGGGCACGTCCGGCGCCTTGAGCACGGCAAAGCCCGCCTGTTCGACGCTGCCCTTGTGCAGAGCGTTGACTGCACCGATGCCATCGAGCACCGAGCGCCCAACGCGCAGGCTGTCGTTGATCTGCGCGCTCTGCGAAAGATCGAGCAGCGTTTGCGCAAGCATGCGGTCCCGGCTGTCGAGATTCACGCCGCCGATCAGGTCGGCTTCGTTCTCGCGCTGCGCGAGCCAGCGTGCCGCGGCGCTGCTGGCGCCATGTTCGGAGAGCGCGAACACCGATGAGCCGCGCGCCGCCGGGGTCGAGAACGCGTCGGCATGGACCGAGATGAACAGGTCGGCCTGCACCCGCCTCGCCTTCTGCACGCGTTCGTTGAGCGCGACGTAGTAGTCGTCGTCGCGGGTGAGCATCGCGCGCATGCCCGGCTCGGCGTCGATAAGGGTCTTGAGTCGACGTGCGATCGCCAGCGTGACGTTCTTCTCATAGGTTCCGCGCCGGCCGATCGCGCCCGGATCCTCGCCGCCGTGACCTGGATCGATGGCGACGATGATCGGGCGTCGCGGAGTGCGGCCGGATTTTTCGGCCGCCTTGTCGCTCGCCGCAGGTGCCCTGTCCGCCGTTTCGCCGCCGGTCGATCCGGCGCGTGCGTTGCGATCGCCTTCGAGCAGCGCCATCAGCGGATCGGGGGGAGTCAGCGAATACAGGTCGAGAACGACCCGGTGGCCGTATTCGCCGAAAGGCTTGAGCGCGAACAACTGCGGATTGACCTCGGCCTTGAGGTCGAGAACGATACGCACGACGCCGGGTTTGTAGCGCGCGACACGGATCGCCTGGATGTAGGGATCGTTCGGCAATACCAGCCGCGGCAGTTGTTCGATCTCGCTGGTCAGCTCGACATCCTCGAGGTCGAGCACCAATCGCTCCGGGCTCTTCACCAGCAGCATCTGGTGCGGTACCGCCGATCCCGACTCGAGTATCAGTCGCGTGTATTCCTGTGCCGGCCACAGGCGCGCCGACGCGACCTTCGCCGCCAGCAGCGTGCCCGGAAAAAGCCATTGCGCTGCAGGGAGCAGGAGCCACGTGCAGGCGCGGCGCCGCGCTGGAGACGCGCAGTCTACGATCGGGTCACGTCGAGCGCGGCGAGGCATGCCTTACCCGCCGGGGTCCGCGCCGCGAGGCGAAGCGTGCGGCCGGAGCCCTGCACCGCCAGGTCCAGTTCGAGGTCGACGATCGGCAGCCGCGCCGCGATACGCTCCGGCCATTCGATCAGGCATACCGCGTTCGGCTGGAAGTATTCGGAAAAGCCCGTGGATTCCCACTCATCCGGATCATTGAAACGATAAAAATCAAAGTGATAGAAGTATAAGCTCGAAATCGCATAATGTTCAACCAGAGTATAGCTCGGGCTCTTTACCGCCCCGGTCCAGCCGAGCCGATGCAACAGACCGCGCACCAGCGTCGTCTTGCCCGCGCCGAGTTCTCCGGAAAGCGTAACGATCATGCCGCCCACCATGGCCGGCGCAAGTGCGGCGCCGACGGCAAGCGTTGCCGCGGCGTCCGCGAGCACGACATGGCGCTCTTCTATAATCGGAATCATGGTTTATCGTCTGCGCGCAACTGCCCTGCCTGCCCTATGACCACCGGCCCGCCCGGCGCAACGGATTTCGCGGCACTCGCCGCCGACATCCGCGCGTGGGGACGCGAGCTGGGCTTCGCCGAGATCGGCATCGCCGACACCGAGTTGTCGACCGAAGAAGCGCACCTGCTGGCCTGGCTGGCGGCCGGTCGCCATGGCGAAATGGATTATATGGCACGCCATGGCACGCGGCGGTCGCGCCCGGCCGGGCTCGTGCCGGGCACGGTGCGAGTCATCAGCGCGCGACTCGACTACCTGCCTTCGGATGCGGCGGGATCCGACGCCGTGCTCGGCGACTCGAGCAAGGCTTTTGTCTCGCGCTACGCGCTGGGCCGCGACTATCACACGGTCATGCGCCAGCGCCTGCAACGACTGGCCAGTCGCATCGCCGCAGCCGTCGGCGAGTTTCGCTACCGGGTGTTCACCGACAGCGCGCCGGTGCTCGAGGTAGCGCTCGCCGCCAACGCCGGACTGGGCTGGCGTGGCAAGCACACGCTGTTGCTCACCCGCGAAGCCGGGTCATTTTTCTTCCTCGGCGAAATCTACACCGACCTGCCGCTGCCACTGTCGGCAGCGACGAGTTCGCACTGCGGAACCTGCAGCGCCTGCCTGGACGCGTGTCCGACCGGCGCGATCGTCGCGCCCTACGAACTCGACGCGCGCCGCTGCATTTCGTACCTGACCATCGAACTCAAGGGCAGCATTCCGGAAGCGCTGCGGCCGCTGATCGGCAATCGCGTGTACGGTTGCGACGACTGCCAGCTCGTCTGCCCGTGGAACAAATACGCGCAGCCTTCCGCCGATCCCGACTTCGTCGTTCGCAACGGCCTCGACAACGCGAGCCTGGTCGCGCTGTTCGCGTGGACTGCCGACGAATTCGCGCAGCGCCTGCGCGGCAGCGCGATCCGGCGCATCGGTCACGAACGCTGGTTGCGCAACCTGGCCGTCGGATTGGGCAATGCGGAGTATGCGGACGCGCACGTGCGCGCACTGGAAACGCGGCGCGACGATGCGTCGTCGCTGGTGCGCGAGCATGTCGCGTGGGCGCTGGCGCAGCAGGCACGCAAGCGCGCCGATGCGCCGGTCGTTCAGCGGATCAACTGATTCATCGACACGATCGGCAGCATGACCGCGAGCACGAGCACCAGCACGATCGCCCCCATGGCGACGATCAGCAGCGGCTGAACGAGCGCCGCCAGCCAGGTCAGCCGGCGCTCGACGTCGTCCTCCTGCTCGCGCGCCGCGCGCGCGAGCATCGCGGGCAACTGTCCGCTCTGTTCGCCGTTGGCCACGAGATGCACCAGCAGCGGCGGAAAGACCCGCTCGCTCGCCAGCGAACGCGACAGCGTGACGCCTTCGCGCACACGAGCCGCTGCGGATTGCGCGGCGCGACGGATCGGCTGCGCCCAGATGACACCGGCCGCGGTCTCGAGCGCGCGGAGCAGCGGCGCACCGCTGCCGGTGAGGATCGCCAGCGTGCTGGCGAAGCGCGCGGTATCGAGACCGGCGAGCACGCGTCCAATCACCGGCAGGCGCAACAGCAACGACTGCAAGCGATCGCGCCAGACTTGCCGGCGCAACAATAGCGTTGCTCCGATCGCCAGCACTGCGATGCCACCCACCCAGTACCATCCCGTCGCGCGCAGGAAATCGCTGGTGGCGATCAAGGCTCGCGTGAGCAGCGGCAAGGTCTGCCGGCTTTGCTGGTACACCGCGACGATCTGCGGCACGACATAGAGCAGCAGCGTCGCGATCACGGCCAGCGCGATGACCGTGATCAGCGCGGGATAGATGAGCGCGGTGGTGAACTTGGCGCGCAGCGCCTGCCTGGCTTCGAGGTAGTCGGCCAGCCGCGCGAGCACGTCGCCGAGCTGGCCGGTTTCGCCGCCGACCGCGACCAGGCCGCGATAGAGTTCGGAGAAACTGTTGGGGAAACGCGACAGCGCCGCGGCCAGCGGCTCGCCCGCGCCAACCTGCTCGCGGATCGCCTCGAGCATGTGCGTGGCGGCGGGATGATCGGACTGCTCGGCCACCGCGGCCAGCGCATCGTCGAGCGGCATGCCGGACGCGACCAGCGTCGCCAGCTGGCGCGTCGTCAGCGACAACGTAGCGGAGCCTAAGCGAGTCGCCTCGGTTCGCGCTATTCGGATCGCCGCAGCGGGCTCGATCGCGGTCGGGAACAGGCCGTCGATGCGCAGCTGGTCGCGCACCGCGCGTGCGCTGGGCGCTTCCTGGATTCCCCGGCGGGCACGGCCTGCCGCGTCGACAGCTTCGTAGCGAAACGCCGCCATCGCCTGGTCGGCCGCGCGTCAGCGACCGAATCCGCGCAACGGCGCGCGCAACAGGAACTGGCTGGTCTTGCCCAGCATCAGGTTGACGAGATCGTCGAGCGCATCGTTTTCCAGTTCGCCGGTCTGGAAATCCAGGATCACCGGCTCGAAGCGATCGACGTTGCGCAGCGTCACGATGATGCTGTCGTGGACGAAATCCGGATCGAAGCGGATTTCGCAGCGCAAGCCGTCGGAGATGTGGATGATGTTATGCGACGCGCCGCCGCGCACGGTCGAGTCGGTCTCGCTGCGGTATTCGATGTTGGCGCTCCGCAGTGCGCGCTCGACTTCGGGCGAGCGACGGATCGTCACCTGCACGGGCGGCGGCGCGGGACCCTTGAGCGTGTAATAGACGACGACGTGATCGTAGACGTCGCGCTTCTGGACCGGTTTCTTGCGGAACATGACCGAGCCGCGATCGAAGCTCAGGCCCTGGTAGTGGGCGATCTGCGCCAATGTGAAGCTGCGTTCGATCGGCGAGCCGATGATCTGCAGCAGTTTGCTGGCCTCGTCGAAGTACTGAAATATCGCGTGCATGCGACGGTCGATGCGCTCCAGCACCTCGATCGAGACCTCCTGCGCGCGCACGCGCTTGGCGCTGACCGATTCGGCCTGTGCGCGCAACTCCTCGAGCAGGTGCGACTTGGGCGACTTGGCCACGACGTCAGGCGTTGCCGGAGACGCGTAGCAGTTCGGCGAGCGAAGTCGTGCCATTGGCGAGCCAGCGCGCACCATCGACGGCAAGAGTACGTGCGCCGCCGCGCGCGCAGGCTTCGCGCAGCGCGGGCTCGCCCGCGCGGTCGTGGATCAGGCGGCGCAGCGACTCGTCGATCAGTATCAGTTCGTACACGCCGGTACGACCGCGATAGCCGCTTTGGCTGCATTGCGTGCAGCCAACGGGCCGGTACAACCGGCGCAGCGGCGGCAATCCCGATCGGGCGAGCAGCGCAGCCTCGCCCTCGGTGACCGGTGCCTCGCTGCGGCAACTCGGGCACAGGCAGCGCACCAGACGTTGCGCCAGCACGCCGAGTACGCTCGACGCCAACAGGTACGGCTCGACGCCCATGTCGGCAAGGCGCGTCACCGCGCTGACCGCATCGTTGGTGTGCAGCGTGGCCAGCACCAGGTGGCCGGTGAGGCTCGCCTGCACCGCGATCTGCGCGGTCTCGATGTCGCGAATCTCGCCGATCATGATGATGTCGGGATCCTGGCGCAGGATCGAACGCAACGCGCGCGCGAAGCTGAGTTCGATGCGCGCATTGACCTGCGTCTGCCCGACGCCGTCGAGCGCGAACTCGATCGGATCTTCCACCGTCATCACGTTCATCGCACCGCGCGGAAGGCGGGACATCGCGGCATAGAGCGTCGTGGTCTTGCCCGACCCGGTGGGCCCGGTCACCAGCACAATGCCGTGCGGCTCGCGGATCAGCCGGTCGATCGCGGCCAGCGTATCGTCGCTCATGCCCAGTGCGGTCAGGTCGAGTCGCGCCGAGTCCTTGTCGAGCAGGCGCAGCACCACGCGCTCGCCGGGGCCGGTGGGCAGCGTCGACACGCGCACGTCGACACTCTTGTCACCGAGCTTGAGCGCCATGCGCCCATCCTGCGGCAGGCGCTTTTCCGCAATGTCCATGCTTGCCATGACCTTCAGGCGCGACACCAGCGCGGCGTGCAGCGCACGCGGCGGTTCGATCACGTCGCGCAATTCGCCGTCGATCCGAAAGCGCACCACCGAGCGCAGCTCGTAGGGCTCGAAGTGGATGTCGGACGCACGCTCGCGCAGCGCCTGCAGCAGCAGCGCGTTGATCATGCGGATCACCGGCGCGTCGGAAGTGCTGCCGAGCAGATCCTCGGCCTTCGGAATGTCCTGCAGCAGGCGCGCCAGGTCGGTGTCGCGCGACAGGTCGGCGCTGATCTGCTCGACCGGTGCGGACGACTCGTTGTACGCCTGCGCGAGCTCGGCGGCGAAGCGCTCGGCGTTGACGGTGAGCGTCTTCAGCGGGCGCTGCAGCACCCGCTTTAGTTCGGCGATGCCCTCGACCGACGCGTCGGCGCGCGCCAGCACCAGCACCGCATCGCCTTCGTCGCGCAGCGGCAGCACACCATGCGCACGCGCGAACGCATAGGGCACGCGGCGCGATGCCGCCGGCGCGGATGTGGCGACGCCGGACGACGGTGTAGCGGAGCCGGCGGCCACGCTCGTCGACCCTACTTCGGCGGCGCCGGCGTTCCCGGTGGCGCGGGCGCAGGCGCTTGCGGCGCAGCCGGTTGCAAGGCCGCCGGCGACAGCGGCAGCAACCAGGGCAGCGGCACGGTGGACGGCGGCGGGACCATCGGTGTCTTCGGTGGGAAGCCCTGCGCCGGTAGTTGCGGATCGTCGAAGTTGGGCAGTATCGGCGGGATCATATTGGGATTGGTCTGGATAGCGCGCTGCTCGCCGATGATGTAGTCGTAGCGGTCCGACGTCAGCGCCCCGCTGATCGCGGCGTTGCGCACGATGGTCGGGCGCAGGAACACCATCAGGTTGGTCTTGCTGCGCGCCTTCGTGTCATAGCGAAACAGTGCGCCCACGATCGGAACATCGCCGAGGAACGGCAGCTTCTGCGTGCCATCGGTCTGGCTGTCCTGGATCAGCCCGCCGAGCACGATGATCTGTCCGTCCTCGATGAGCACGGTCGATTCGAGCGAGCGCTTGTTGGTGATGATGCCCGCAGGATTGGTCGTGTCCTGGACCCGCGAGACCTCCTCGTACACGTTCAGGCGCACCGTCCCGCCCTCGGTGATTTGCGGTCGCACGCGCAACGTCAGGCCGACGTCCTGGCGCACGATGGTCTGGAATGGCGTGACGCTCGAACTCGAGCCGGTCTGCGCGTACTGGCCGGTGATGAAAGGCACGTTCTGGCCGACGATGATGCGCGCCTCCTCGTTGTCGAGCGTGAGCAAATTTGGCGTGGCCAGGATGTTGGCGGTGTTATCGCCCTGCAGCGCGCGTACCAGCAGCGCGAGATTGGTGATCGTACCCAGGCCCGGGATCGTGATCGAGCCGCGGATGATGCCGAGGTTGAGGCCGTTGCCGGCACTGCCGAGATTGGCCGAGGTGTCGATGATGTTGTTGCCGCCGCCGCGCACGCCGAAATTGGTACCGCCACCGACGTACGACGTGCTGTTGTTCGCTCCCTGAAGGTATTGCCACTGGATGCCGAATTCCGCCGCGCGGTCGGCGCTGACCTCGACGATGAGTGCCTCCACGTACACCTGCGCGCGCTTGGTGTCGAGCTTTTCGATCACCGCGCGAATATTGTTGTACATCGGCTCGGGCGCCATCACGATCAGCGCGTTGTTCGCCGCGTCGGCCTGGACGGTGACGCTGCCCGCGGTAAACGATGTGCTGTTGCCCAGCGGCGCCACGGCAGCAATAGGCGCCGCACCGGTGCTGCCGCCGGTCGCGCTGAGAGTCGCCCCACCGGCTGTGGTCAACGACACCGAGCCCGCGCTGGCGCTGCTGTCGTTGCCGCCGGAGAGCAGCGAACGCAGTGTCGCCGCGACGCGCACCGCCTCGGCATTCTTCAGATAGATGATGAAAATGTTGCCGCCGACGCGCCCCGGCGTGTCGAGCTGCTCGATGAGAGAGCGCACGCGCGCAATCCGCGCTGCGCTCTCGGCGCGCACCAGCACGCTGTTCGAACGCGGATCGGCGACCAGCGTCAGCCGCTGCTGCGGATCCGAGGCTACGCCAGGCGCCTGCGCGGTGTCGCCCATCAGGCGGGAGATGACCTGCACCAGGTCGATCGCCGAGGCGTAGCGCACCGGTACGATGATCGGTTCGCCGGCGGGCGGCACGTCCAGCGAGCCGATGATCTTGTCGATGCGTTTCAGATTCTCGGCGTAGTCGGTGATGACGAGGACATTGGCGCTGGGCAGCGCGGCGATCGCATTGTTGGGTGTGATCAGCGGTCGAAGTACGTTGACCAGTTGCACTGCCGATTCGAACTTGAGCGCGTAGACCGCGGTCACCAGCCGGTCTCCGCCACCCGCGTTGCCGCCGGTCACCACCGGCGAGCCCTGCTGCTTGGCGTCGGCTTCGGGAACGATCTTGGTGACGCCGTCGCCTTCGACCGCGGTGAATCCCTGCAGTCGCAGCGCCGAGAGCAGGGTGGGATAAATGGCCGAGCGCGGCACCGGCCGCGCCGAGACGATGTTGATGACACCCTTGACCCGGGGATCGACGACAAAGTTGCGGCCGGTCATTTCCGCCACTGCCCGCACCACCGCGTCGATGTCGGCATTGACGAAGTTCAAGGTCACTGCGTCGTCTGCCGCGCGGAGCGGCGCGGCGAGCGCCAGGCAGGCCAGGAACAACGCAAGAAGTCGTAGGCTTTTCATGGAGATATGGCATTGCCGGGCGGTGCTGCGGCAGGTCGCAATGATAGCATGGGGGGTCGCGGCGCCCGGGAGCGTCCGGGGGCCGAAATGCCTGTCAAAAGTGAATCCGCAAGCGCCTGTTGCGGCATCCAAGCAGGATGAAACCATTCGGGGAGATTTCAATGCATGCAACCACCCTTGTCCGTGGGCGGTCGGCACTTGTCGTACGCAGCGGGCTGCTCGCGCTCGTCGCCATCCTCTGGCTGGCCGCGGCGCCGGCACCCGCCGCCGACCCGCCGGAGAAGGCGGCCAACGGGGCGACGATCAAGATTACGCAGGATCCACCATCGGTACAGATCGAGGCGCACGGGAACGACGATGCCGATGCCAAAGGCGGCAAGGACGCTCAAGGCAAACGACCGAAACGCGCCATCGGCGGGATGATCACTTTCGACAACGACCAGGAATTCGAGGATTTCAAGAGCATCAAGAGGACGGCACCTTGGTTCATCGGTGTCGTATTCCTGTTCGTCGGCGCCTTGTTCCTGACCCCAATCATCCTGTTGGTAGGCATCGTCTGGTACAAGCTGCGCAAGACCCGCATGCAGAACGATGCCCTGCTCAAACTCGCGGAACGCGGCGTCATTCCGCCGGCGCAAGTCATCGAAGCGGTGAGCACCGGGGTCATGCCGTCGGCACCCTCCGGCGAAGCTGCGGCATTCGCCGGCGCGCCCGGGCCGGCCGTTGCCGACACCGCGGGTGCGGCAGGGATGACTTCGGTGGCGGCTGCCTATGAACAGGCGAGGCAAACGCGCCGGCGGGCGGCGTGGTCGGACCTGCGCAAGGGCGTCCTTCTGGCTGCCATCGGACTGTCGATCGTCGTCTACTCGGAAGCGGCAAGCGGCTCGGCCAACTGGCTGGGACTCGCGCTGCTTTTCGTCGGCCTCGGTTACATTGCATTGTGGTGGCTCGAGGGCCGGCAACTCACGCGCAGCGCTGCCGGTGATCCGCCAAATCCAAAGGTCTAGGGGCGTTCGCGCACGGGGCCCCTTAGATGTCGCCGCCGCCGGCCAGCGACGCCGCGCTGATCGCCCGAGTCGTCGTCAGCGACGATCGGCACGCCTTCAGCGAGCTGGTGCGGCGTCACCAGTCGGCGGTACGGGCAACGCTGCGCAAGCTGACCAGCGGCAACCACGCGCTCGCGGACGACCTGGCGCAGGAGACTTTCCTGCTCGCGTACCGCAACCTGAAGTCGTTTCGCCAGGAAGCACGCTTTTCCACCTGGCTCTACCGGATCGCCTACAACGCGTTTCTCGCCGATGCCCGCCGAATCAAGGAAGTCCAGCTGCCCGAGGACACCGATGCCGATGACCTTGCGGCGACCGAAAGCGCGCCCGCCGGTGGCGTCGCGCACAGCGCGGCGCTGGCCATCGACCTGGAGCGCGCGATGAGCATACTGTCGGACGCCGAACGCGCCGCGATCGTGCAGTGCTACCATAACGACCTGACGCACGAGGAAGCCGCCGTCGTGCTTGGGTGTCCAGTGGGAACGGTCAAGACGCACGTCCTGCGGGCGAAGGAAAAACTCAGGACGCGGCTGGGCGCTTGGGCGCCGACACGGTGAGCGCAACCATGCACAACACGCAACCTGAACACCTGGATCCGGACGACTGGCTCGAGCAGGCCTTGCGCGCCGAGGGCGCCGCCTCCCGATCGGATTACATTGCCGACGATGGCTTCAGTACGAGCGTCATGGCACGGCTGCCCGTTGCCGTGACCGCGCCGGCCTGGCGTCGCCCCGTCGTTGCGCTGTTGTGGCTGGGTGCGGGCATCGCAGCGCTGCTGGCGATGCCGGGTCTGTTCGACGACACGTTGCGCAACACCGTGGCGATGGTCGTGGGCCGTCGCTTCGGCGTCGCCGAAATCGCAGTTCTGCTCGGAGTGCTCAGCGCGGCCACGTGGGCTTCGCTGATCTACGCCGCGCGCGCCGAGTAGCAACTCGGTTCGGATCCGGGAAAAAAAGAGGCCGCCCTCGCGGGCGGCCGGCATCCCCCTCCAATAATCGGTACCGCGGGCGCTATTCGTCTTTCAGGGTGAAGTTGAGCTCCACGTCACCCACGAACTTCTCGCCCTCCGCCCTGAATTTCCAGCGCATCAGCGCGCGGATGACTTCCTTGTTGAAAACGTTCGGCGGATCGGCTTCCATGATCTTTACGTCGGTGACCAGTCCCTGCTCGTCGACGGACAGGCGAGCCATCACCCGACCCTTGGCCACGCCGGCGCGAATCGCCTCTTTCGGATAGATCGGGTCGACCTTCTCGATCGGAACGAGCCCCTTCCGCGGACCCGTCGCCTTGGGCGGCGGGGGTGCCGGGGTGGGGGGTGCTATGACGTTGGGCTCGGTCGGCACGACGTTGGTCGGCGCCGTGATGACCGGCGCGGTCGTAGGCTGCGGCACCGGGATGTCCGGCGGCGGTACGTAGGGCTGGATCACCGGCTGCGCCTTCGGCGGCTCGATCACCCGTTTGGGTGGTGGCGGCGGCGGCGGCGGCGGCAACTTCACCTCTTCGATGATGGTCGCGGTCAGCGGCTTCTTGATCACGTCGACCGCCTTGCGCGCGAGCCCCGTTAGCAGCGCGTAGATGACCAATACGTGCAGCAGGACCACGATTGTGATCCCGACCATGTGCCGTGCCGGGTTTCTCTGTCGCTGCGCGAAATCCATTTCGTTTCGACTCCAGTCGCCTGCGCGCGTTCGCGCCGCGGGCTACTACTCGATAAACTGCTCGCTGCCAACGATGCCGATCTTGGTCAGTCCGATGCGCTGCGCCGACGCCATCACCGCAGCAACGATTGCATACTTGGACGCCTTGTCTGGACGAAGATGGATTTCGGGCTGAACCTGCTGCGCCGCGGCCGCGGTCATCTTCGCCTCGATCGCGGCTCGATCAGGCATCGGCTCGCCGTTCCAATACACGACGCTGGATGGATCGATGTCGATCTTGACCACTTCGGGCAGCACCAGCGGCGGCGGCGGATTGCCGGTCGGCATGTTGAGATTCACCGAATGCAGCTGGATGGGAATGGTGATGATCAGCATGACCAGCAGCACCAGCATCACGTCGATCAGCGGCGTGGTGTTGATGTCGATCATGACTTCCGGATCGCCGGACGAGCCACTACCCACATTCATCGCCATGATGCGTTCCTCGACATTTCGTGACGTGAATCCATCTCAACCGCCTCGAACCGGTGGTTCGGTGATAAAGCCGACCTTGGCGATGCCCGCGCGCTGCACCGCATAGATGATGCGCCCGATCGAATCGTAATTGGCGCCGCCGTCGCCACGGATCTGGACTTCCGGTTGCGGCGTGAGTACGGCGATCTTCTTGAGCCGCTCGATCAATGCATTGGTCGTGGGGATGCGCAACTCATTCCAGTAGATGCGCCCCTGCACGTCGACCGACAGCACGATGTTCTCGGGCTTGGTCTCGCGAACCTCGTTGCGCTCCTTCGGCAACGTCACCGGGATCGAGGTGGTGACGACCGGGATCGTGATCAGGAAGATGATCAGCAGCACCAGCATCACGTCGACCAGCGGCGTGGTGTTGATGGTCGATACGACTTCGTCCTCGTCGGACGACGAGCCGACGTTCATCGCCATGGCTTCAGGCCTTGGCGTGCGGTTTCTGCGCGCTGAGCAGCACCGCGTGCAGGTCGGCGCCGAATCCGCGCACTTTCTCCATTGCCGTCTTGTTGCGACGGACGATCCAGTTGTAGCCCAGCACCGCGGGCACCGCCACCGCAAGGCCGAAGGCGGTCATGATGAGCGCCTCACCCACCGGTCCCGCGACCTTGTCGATCGAGGCCTGGCCGGCGATGCCGATGGCGGTCAGTGCGTGATAGATCCCCCATACCGTCCCGAACAGACCCACGAACGGCGCGGTGGAGCCGACGGTGGCCAGGAAAGCCAGGCCATCCTGCGTGCGGCTCTGCACGTTTTCTATCGCGCGCGTGATCGACATGGTGATCCATTCGTGGAGGTCCACACCTTCCAGCAGACCGGTGTGTTTCTTGGTGGCCTCCAGGCCGGTTTCAGCGATGAACCGGTAAGGGCTGCTTTTGGCCAGGCCTTCCGCCCCCTGACGCACCGACGGTGCGGTCCAGAAGGATTTTTCCGCGGCGCGCGTCTGCTTGCCCATCTTGAACTGCTCGAAGACCTTGGTGATGATGATGTACCAGCTGCCCATCGACATGATGACCAGGATCATCAGCGTCGCCTTGGCGATGAAGTCGCCACCCTTCCAGAGCGCTTCGAGTCCGTAGGGGTTGTCGATGAGCTCTGTCGACTTGGCAGCTGCAGGGGCGGTCGCCATTGCCGGCGCCGCAGGTGCCGCGGGTGCTGCGGCAGGCGCGGCGGGTGCCGACGGCGCGGCCGGCGGAGGCGTCGGCTGCGACTGTGCGGCCTGCGGGAGGAACGCTGCAGTCCCGGTAATGATCAGGGCCGCGGCCAGGGTGGCCAGTCGGGTCATCTTCAACATAGTGTCTCCAGACAGAAGGTTGTTCGGTCAGAAATTGGCAAACGGTCCGGCATGTACGGACAACGCTACCGACAATTGGCCATCCCGCGGGTAGCGGTAGCGCCGGCTACTGACTATTGGTTGCAGGCCTTCAAAACGCATTGGCCCTGTCGCCGGACAGGGCCAATACCGCTTGGGAAAGCCGCCGGATTTTACACAAAACCCCGGTTTTGTCCACCAAATTATGTTCCCGGCGGCCGCCGGTACCGCTATTTGATCAGTGGAATCGCCACCGCGATGTCGTAAGCCTGGGCCGCCCGGATTTTTGCCTCGAGCTGCAGGTATCGTGCCGCCTTTTTTGCCGGGAGTGCTTTCATCGCCTTGTTGTAGGCCGTGCGGCGCGATTTGATCTCGGCCTCGTCGGCACTTATCAGGCTCTTTTCGAGGTTCTTCGCATACAGGTTCGAAATCGGCTTGTCCGTTTCGACGACGTCGATCACCGTCACATTGCGCTCCCGGTTGATCATGTCCAGGTCGCGCTGGTAGGCGTCGTAAATCGGCCAGAAGCGCTTGGCTTCGTCCGCGGTCAGTTGCAGCGTCTGCGCAACCAGCGCGCGCTTGTCGGCGCGGACGGCGGCGCGCAGCGCGTCCATGTCGGTGCCGTCGGCCAGCGTGCCGGCGGCCAGCGCGGATGTTGCCAGCAACGCCGCCACGGTGAAAGCAATGGCAGCCAGCGAGGTTTTCATCGGCAATCCTTGGATCGGGTCACAGAAAAACAGACCGCCCGGAGATTTCCTTCCGGGCGGTCAACTTGGAAGTACTCAGGACTCCAGACTGCCGCCGGTCGTGCGCGGCAGGGAGCCGGTCTCAGTTGAAATTATAGATGAAGCCAAGGCTCCAGAAGGTTCCGACCGCACCCGTCATGTGATACGACGGGTTGTACGGCAGGCCGGTGTTGGCTGCGTTGGCGTTGTTACCCGCGCTCGCGCCATAGGTCTCGAAGTCGTACGGAGCCTTGGCGTTGAACAGGTTCTGCGCCGACGCGGTCAGCGTCCACTGCTTGTTGAGCGCGTACATGAGGTTCAGGTTCACGTACGTGAACGAGGCAACATCGCAGTAATTCGGAGCCCCGGCACCACCGGTGTTGCTCCAGCGTGCCGCCTGCGACGCGTTCATGCCATCGTTACAGGTAACCACACCTGCCGACGGGTCCGTGTTGTTGAACCGGCCGATGTAGTTGATGTTGACAGTGCCGGTAAACGGTCCCTTCGTCCACTGGATGGTCCCCTGGGCGCGGTCCTTCGGCGTGCCGGTGTCGCCACCGACTGCGGTCGGACCGTGCGTGCCCGCCAGCTTGGACTTCACCCCACCCGAGGTCAGATCGTAGCTGAGGATGTGGTTCCAGGTGAAGCTGGTCAGCAGGGCGCTCGAATCGGGCAACTTCCAGGTGTAGCTGCTGCTCAGGTCGAAGCCGTCGGTCGTGACCTGCTGCGCGTTGATGAATGGCGACGCGATGTAGGCAATGATGCCGGCCGGAGAAAGTCCGGTGGAACCGTCGCCGAAGGTGACGATCTGCCGGTCGCCGCGAACCGTATTGGAGTCCGTGGCGTGGAAGTCAGGCTGCTGGACCGACGAAATGATCTGGCCCTTGAGCTTGATGTAGTAGTAGTCGAAGGTCGTCGACCAGCCACGCACCGGCTCGAGAATGAAGCCCGCGGTGAAGTTGTCCGACTTTTCCGAGTTCAGGTTCTTGTTGCTGGTCTGCAGGTACGGCGGCGTCAATGTGCACTGCGTCGGCACGTTTTGCGCAGACGTCAGGTTCGGCGTGCCGTTGGCGTTGCTGACCGGGCAGTTCGCGGTGTCGCGGATGGAGTTGAAGTTGAACGTCGCTCCGGCGTTGCCAGCCTCGGTGATGAACGGCGCCCGGAAGCCGGTGCCCGCGGTGCCGCGCAGCGCGAATTCCTGGATCGGCGTCCACTTCACACCGATCTTGGGATTCCACGTGTTGCTGGACGGCACGTTGTAGTAGTCGTAGCGCAGCGCCGCGTCGATCTCCAGGCTCTTCAGGACCGGAGCCGCCAATTCCGCGTACAAGCTCGCGTTGTTCTGGCTGCCGACTGCATACGTGGTCGCGCCGATGATACCGACGGTTCCGTTCTGGCCTGCACCGGCGTTGGGCGCCTGCAGGTTCCGGTATACGTCGGCCGCGCCGATGGACAGCGCCAGCGGTCCGCCCTGCAACTGCATCAAGTCGCGCGAACCCGATGCCTGGATGAAGGCCAGGCTGTTCCAGTTCTCGTTGTAGACAGTGGGTTGCACGAAGTTCTGCACTTCCTTGCTGTTGCCGCCGGTCAGCTTGTACGGATTGACCGGGTCGTTCAATGCGGTGAACAGGTTCGGCGCCGACGTCCAGCCGGTATAAGTGATGTTGTCCGTGACTCTGGTGTAACCCGCCGTCGTCGTGATATCCCAGCCCCAGCCCGTGCCGGTCAGGGTGGCGACCAGGCGACCCGCGCCGACGTCCTCGTTGGTCGCTCGCTGGTGTCCGTCGGGAACAAGGGCGCGCACGTTGGCGGGCGCGCCGAAAGTGTTGCCGGGATAGTTCGCCGGAACGGTGTAAACCGGGATAGCGTTGACGCCAATCTTGGGCAGCTGGTTCGGGCCGGCGGTGGTGTAGCCGGCGAAGCTGCCGAAACTGACCGTGGCCGGCGAGAATTGCTGGGTCGACGTGCTATCGAAGTACGAACCCGTGATATTGAGCATCCAATTGTCGGCGACCCTTGCCGACACGCTACCGATCACGTTGACGTTCTGCGAGCGCGGCTGAATCTGGCCCCAGGTATTCTCCACGAGACACTGGTTGGCGTTGCGCAGGGCGAAGCTACAGCCGCTGTCGAGGAACTTGAAAGTATTGGGGTCGTTTGCCGAACCGGTCCGGGCCTGGAGATAAGGCGTCTTCACCAGCGGATTGGCGGCATTCGCGCTCACCGCACCTTGCGTCAGGTTGTTGCCGCCCCAGGGCGTGTAGTCCATGCTTGCCCAGCGCTCGCCGCTGCGCTGGCTCAACAGGATCTGTTCCTGCGAGCGGTACTCCAACGCGACATAGCCGCCCAACCCGGCGCTGACGTCGCCGAAACCCTGCATGATCTGCGCGTTCCAGGTCGTTCCACCACCTTTGGTCGTGGTGCCGCCGGAGGCGTTGATGTTGGTGCCCTTGAAATCCTTCTTCAAGATGACGTTGACCACGCCGGCGATGGCGTCCGAACCGTAAATGGCGGACGCGCCGTCGAGCAGGATTTCGATCCGCTCAACCGCGACGAACGGAATGCTGTTGAGGTCGACGAACTGGCGCTGCGCATCGTCCGTCCGCGGATAACCCGCCATCCGGTAGCCGTCGATCAGGACCAGGGTCGCGCCAACCGAAAGTCCGCGCAGCGAGACGCCGCTGGAACCCGCCGCGAACGCGCGCGTGAAGCCGGTCGACAATGTTCCGTTGCTGTTTGCGGTGAGGTCGCGCAACACTTGCGACACGCTGGTATAGCCCGACTGGATCATCTGCTCGCGCGTGATCACCTGAACTTCGCTGGGCGTTTCCGAATCGGCGCGGCGGATGTTGGTACCCGTGACATCCACCCGGCCCACGACTCCCGCCTGGGTCGGCGCCGCCTGGGCGAACGCCGGCGACACCTGAAGCGCGGAAAATGCTCCTCCGGAGATCAGCGCAGCGATGGCCAGCGACAATGGTTTTACTTTGGGCGACATATCGAATTTCCCCTAAAAATGAACTTCAGTGAATGCGTGTTCGCCGAATGGCTAGCGGTTAAGACTTTATAGCAACCCGATTTTCCGCCGCAATCAAAAGGTGTGATTTTTGCCACAGTCCGATCGAAACTGTTGCAAATCTGTCGACCACGCGTTGACCCTTTTCCCAAGCCGCTGATTTGCAAGAAACCGGGAGGGTCCGGATTCCGGTTTTCCCGACTCGGTAAAGGGTCTTGTTGCGCTGCATCATAACGACCGGCAACCCGTTCTTACTGCAGCACCGCCCGTCCGTGAGCACTTGCGAAGGGCCGCTCGCGGGATAACATTCGATGTTCGACGTGGGCCTTTGTAACCGGAAAGGAGAAGGCCGATGAGAAATCCTGCTGTCTCGATGCTTGCACTGGCAGGTGCGCTGCTGCTCGCGTCCTGCGCAACGCCTCCGGTCGCGCCGCGCACCGAGTCGCTGTTCAACGATCATCTCTTCGTCGCACCAGCAGAGCGCATCAGCGCCGACGACGTGTTCGCGCTCAGCGACGACATGCAGCGATTCCTCAAGCAGAAGCTGACCGGACACCCGCTCGACAGCGACACCCGCGCGGCGCTCATCGATGCGCTTTACGTCAAGGGTGAGCTCAAGCTCGAATACGACTCGACAATGACGCGCAATGCCGCGCAGGCGTTCGCGGCGCGTTCCGGCAATTGCCTGTCGCTGGTCATCATGACCGCTGCCTTCGCCCACGCGCTCGGCCTGCCGATACAGTTCCAGAGTGTGTATGTCGACAACGCGGTGAGCCGTCGCGATGACATCCTGTTTTTCATCGGCCACGTCAACATCACCCTGGCACCACGGCAGTCACTGCTCCGGCACAGCGCGCTGCCCAATCTGATGACCGTCGATTTTCTGCCGCCGCAGGACCTGCAGGGCCTGCGCATTCGTGTCGTCCCGGAACAGACGATTGTCGCCATGTACATGAACAACCGGGCCGCCGAGGCGCTGGCCGGCGGCGATGTCGATAGCGCCTATTGGTGGGCGAGCGCCGCCATAAGGCAGGACCCGGGATTCACGAGCGCCTATAACACGCTTGGCGTGATCTACCGACGCCACGGCAATGCATCCGAGGCAGAAAGCGTGCTCGAGTACGCACTCGAACGCGACACGGGGAACACCCGCGTCATTGCCAATCTGATCCGCGTCATGGAAGACCTGGGGCAGGTCGCCAAGGCGCAGGCACTGACCCAGCGGCTGGCGCAGCTGGAGCCCAATGCCCCGTTCAGCTATTTCGACCCGGGGCTGCAGGCCATGCGCGAGCACGACTACAAGACCGCGAGGGATTTGTTCGCCAAGGAAATGGCGCGCGCGCCCTTCGACCATGAAATTCACTACTGGCTCGCCAGCGCATACGCCGGCCTTGGCGACGTCGAACAGGCTCGAGCGCAGATGCTGCTCGCAATGGCTTACAGCACGAGCCGCCGGGACCAGGACCTGTATGCCGCCAAGCTCGATCGGATAAAGGCAAGCCAGTACCACTGACAGACGCACCGCCCACTCGGCGTAAACTCGGCACATGAGTGAGTTCAGTATCGCTGCCGCAGCTCCCGCCGACGTCCCGCAAATACTCGAACTGATCCGCAGCCTGGCCGAGTACGAGCGGCTGAGCCATCTCTGTGTGGCCACGGAGGCGGATATCCACGCGGCGCTCTTCGGATCCACGCCGAGGGCCGAAGTGGTCATGGCATGGAGCGGAGGCACGGTTGCCGGCTTCGCGCTGTTCTTTCACAATTTCTCCACCTTCCTCGGCCGGCCCGGACTGTATCTGGAGGATCTCTACATACGGCCCGAGTTTCGTGGCCGAGGCCACGGCCGGGCGCTGCTGCTGCACCTTGCACGACTCGCGGTCGAACGTCGTTGCGGACGCTTCGAATGGTCGGTGCTGGACTGGAACGCGCCGGCGATCGGCTTCTACGAGTTGCTCGGCGCGACTGTCCTGCCCGAGTGGCGCATCTGCCGCGTGACCGGCCACGCGCTTGAGCGAATGGCGACGACGATCGCGTCCACGCCGTCGCCTTGATTGCCGCGTGCGCGACCTCGCGTCACAGGCGATAATCGCGGATTACATCGAGCCGGCGCATCCTCGCCGCAACACCCGAACGACATGAACCCGACCCTTCGCGACGATTTCCACGAATTGAAATGTTCCGGCGACTTCTGGTCGCTGCGTGCCGTTGATGAAAACGCGCAATCCTTCGCGGTGCGCAAGAATGTGGCCCAACCCCCCGCCGCCTCGAGCGACCGCGGGGCCATGCTCACCGCATGGGTCGACGGTGGCTACGGCTACGCTGCCACCAGCGACGTATCGCGCGACGGCCTGCAGGCGGCGCTGGACCGCGCGACCGAATGGGCCCGAGCCAGCGCGCGCGCCAGCCTGATTGATTTCCGAACGCTGGCCCACCCCGCGCCGTCCGGCGAATATGCATCGCCCGGCGCCGATTCAACCGGCTGGACGCGGCGCGAGTGGTACGACCTGCTCGCGGAGGAATCGCAGCTCGCCGGTTTCGACCCACGCGTGGTCGACTGGGAAGCCAGCGTCGAGACGCGCACCGCGCAACACGACTACCTGACCAGCGCCGGAGGAGAAGTTTCGCAGCGCTACCGCTTCGTCATGCCGAGCATCGTCGTCACGGCGCACGCCGACGGCGACACGCAGACGCGTTCGCTCAACGGCTACCGTGGGCTGGCCCAGCAAGGCGGCGAAGCGATGCTGTCGCGCTTTGGTTTCCAGGGCAGCGGCCGCCGCATCGCCGAGGAGGCCCTGCAGCTGCTCGCGGCGCCGAATTGCCCGACCGGCAAGATGGATGTACTCCTGATGCCCGACCAGATGGTCCTGCAGATCCACGAATCGATCGGCCATCCGCTCGAACTCGACCGCATCCTCGGCGACGAGCGCAATTTCGCCGGCACCAGCTTTGTCACGCTCGACATGTTCGGCAGCTACCGCTACGGGTCGGACCTGCTCAACATCACCTTCGATCCGACGCTGCCGGAGGAACTGGCCAGCTACGCCTTCGACGATGACGGCATGCGCGCCGAGAAGCAGTATCTGATCCGCGCCGGAGTGCTGGAGCGGCCGCTTGGAGGAGCGCTGTCGCAGGCCCGTGCCGGAATCGCCGGGGTCGCCAACGCCCGCGCCGACAACTGGAATCGGCCGCCGATCGATCGCATGGCCAACCTGAACCTCGAGCCGGGCGACGCCACGCTCGAGCAGATGATCAGCGGCATCGAGCGCGGCGTGCTGATGCGCACCAACAGTTCGTGGTCGATCGACGACTCGCGCAATAAATTCCAGTTTGGCTGCGAGTGGGGCCAGCGCATCGAAAACGGCAAGCTGGCCGAAGTCGTGAAGAACCCCAACTACCGCGGCATCTCGGCCAACTTCTGGCGCAGCCTCACGCGCGTCGGCGATGCGTCGACATTGCAGGTGCTCGGCACGCCGTTCTGCGGGAAGGGCGAGCCATCGCAGGTCATTCGTGTCGGCCACGCGTCGCCGGCGTGCGTGTTCACGAATGTCGACGTGTTCGGCGGTGACGCATGAGCGCGAAGGGCCGCCCCGAGCGCGAATACCGCAGCGCACAGCGCGGAGGTCCTCCTGTGAACGCCGCCACCGGAATGTCCGCCATGGAGACCTACTTCAACGAGCTCGCGGCGCTTCTCGACCGCACGCTCGCGCCGGGCGAAATCTACCTGTGCCGCTTTGATGCGGAGGTGTCGGATTTCGTGCGCATGAACCGCGGCAAGATCCGCCAGCCGGGCAGCGTGAGCCAGCAGTATGTGGGGCTGCACCTGATCGCCGGCAAACGTCACGCAGAGCAGTCGCTGACGGTGTCCGGAGACCTCGCGCGCGACCGTCCTGCCATCGCTGCCGCGCTTGCGGACCTGCGTTCGACGCTGCAGGACTTGCCCGAGGATCCGCACCTGGACTACGCGACCACGGTGCATTCGAGCCGCGTGGTGAGGAGCAGGCCATTGGCGCCGTCGCAGGACATCGTCGCCGACGTGCTCGATGCGGCGCAGGGGCTCGACCTGGTCGGCATCTACGCTGCGGGACCGGTGTATCGCGGCTTTGCCAATTCGTTGGGCCAGCGTAACTGGCACGAAGTGACCAGTTTCAACCTGCAGTGGAGCCTCTACCACCGCACCGACAAGGCCGTCAAAACCGCGTACGGCGGCTTCGACTGGTCCGCCGCCGACTTCGCCACGAAAATGCACGCGTCGCGCGAGCGGCTTGCGCTGCTCGCCAGTCCGGCGCGCTCGCTGGAACCGGGGCGCTATCGTGCGTACCTGGCGCCCTCCGCGATGGAAGAACTGGCGGGCTTGCTGTGCTGGGGCGGTTTTTCCGGGCGCGCACTGGCGACCCGTCAAAGCTGTCTCTACCGCATGCAGTCTGGCGGGGCGGCGCTCGACGACTCGGTCGCATTTTCGGAAAACATCGGCGATGGCATCGCGCCGGGATTCCAGGACGAGGGATTCGCGCGGCCGGATAACGTGCCGTTGCTGGCCGATGGGCGAATGGTCGGCTCGCTGGTCAGCCCGCGCACCGCCAAGGAATTTGCACTGACGACCAATGGCGCAAACGGCGCCGAAGCTCCCGAGGCGCTGGACATGGCCGCGGGCACGCTGCCGGTCGCCGATGCGCTTGCCGCGCTCGACACCGGCATCTACGTCAGCAATCTCTGGTATCTCAATTTCTCGGATCGCCCCGCCTGCCGCGTCACTGGCATGACGCGCTTCGCTTCGTTCTGGGTCGAGAACGGCAAGATCGTCGCGCCGATCAACGTCATGCGCTTCGACGACAGTGTCTATCGACTGCTCGGCGACCACCTGGTCGGCCTGACCGCGGAGCGGGAGCTCATCGTCAACAGCGACACCTATCGCGCGCGCAATGTCGGCAGCATGCGGCTGCCCGGAGCCGTCGTCGGCGAGATGGCGTTCACGCTGTAGGTTGGGCACAAGCGCATGCGATATGCTCGTGCGCGGGCAATCGAGCGCCCGCATGCCTGCTTCGTCAATCCGCATTGAAACGGTACCCGTGTGATAACCATGTCCAGCCCGACCGACCCTTTAACCACGCAAGCCCCGTCAGCGGCCCCCGCTGCGACCGGGGGCATCGAACTGGCGAATCGTTATGTCGCGCGGATTCTGCAGCAGCACCTTGTCTCCGAGCCGGACCGCCGCGGTTGGACCAGCGAAGGCAGCTCGGTTCTGATCGACGTCTCCGGGTTCACCAAACTTTCCGAACGGCTCGCAAAAAAGGGCCGCGAAGGCGCTGAGCAGATCACCGAGGCGATCGCTACCAGCTTCGAAGCGATCCTGCAGGTTGCTTATGACAACGGCGGCAGCCTGCTCAAGTTCGGCGGCGATGCGCTGCTGCTCTGGTTCAGCGGCCCGGATCACGTCGAGCGGGCATGTCGCTCGACCATGCGTATGCGACAGGTGCTGCGCAAGGTCGGACGCGTGAAGCTGCCCGGCGTCAACGTCACGTTGCGCATGGCGCAGGCCGTTCATTCCGGTGAATTTCATTTCTTTGCCGTCGGCACATCGCACATCGAGCTGCTGCCTACCGGACCCGGCTGGAGCCGCCTGGTTGCGCTGGAGCACGAGGCGCAGGCAGGCGAGGTCCTCGTCAGTACGGAGACCGCGGCGCGCCTGCCGGCGCGTTGCCTTGGCGACAAGCGGGCGTCAGGTTGCGTGTTGCGCCGGGAGCCACCGGGCGATTCGGCGAAGCTGCCACTGATGCCACGGCCGAAGATGAGCTACGAGGCGGTGGCGCATTGCCTGTCCCCCGCCATCCGCGAGCACGTGTTCGGCGGCGGAGGCATGTCCGAGCACCGCGCAGTGACCATCGCCTTCATTCGATACGAAGGTATCGATGGCTCGATCGAGAAAAACAGCGTCGATGCAACCGCGGAGGTGCTGCACCGGATGGTGAGTACCATTCAAGCGGCCGCCGTGGAGCACGATGTGACGTTCCTGGGCTCGGACGTTGACGTCGATGGTGGCAAGGTAATCCTGACTGCGGGCGCACCGAAGGTCATCGGCAATGACGAAGAGCGGATGCTGCTCGCGCTGCGCAAAATCCTCGATGCCGAGCATGCGATCTCGATTCGCATCGGCGTGCACCGAGGCTCGGTCTTCGCCGGCGACATCGGACCGTTCTATCGGCGCACTTACACCGTGATGGGCGACGCGGTGAATCTGGCGGCGCGCCTGATGGCGGTGGCTCAGCCCGGAAGCATGCACGCGACGGCGTCGGTCCTCGATCACTCGGACACTTTGTTCGAGACGACGGAGCTGGCGCCGGTCACGGTCAAGGGCAAGACGCTGCCCGTGCACGCATGGGCCGTCGGTCGGGCCAAGGGCTCGCGAAGCCGGCAGGTGACGATCAAGCGGCTGCCACTGATCGGCCGGGATGTCGAGCTGGCGCGACTTCGCGAGGCACTTGCGGGCGCGCGGACCGGTTCCGGACGGCTGGTCGAAGTCGTCGGCGAAGCCGGCGTCGGCAAGACCCGGCTGCTCGACGAGCTGAGAGAGGAAGCGGCCGGGTTGCGGATCCAGCACGGCATGTGCGAGGCGTACAGCGCGTCGACGCCTTATGCGATATGGCAGGAATTGATGCGCGAGTTCATGGAGTTCGGCCGCGATGATGCCGACGCCATCGTCGCCGAGCGCCTGCGCGCCGCGGTGGAGGCCAATGCTCCGGCCCTCACGCCGTGGCTGCCGCTCATCGGCATAGTGTTCGGCCTCGACATCCCGCCGACGCCGGAGATCGAGTTGCTGGCCGAGACCAATCGGCGACCCAAGCTGCATGAAGTGTTCGGGCAGTTTCTCGACGTCGTGATGGCCGACCCCACGCTGATCGTGATCGAGAACGCGCAGCACATGGACGGCGCCTCCGCGGAGTTGCTGGCCCATCTGTGCAACCAAGTGAACGCACGGCCCTGGCTGATCGGCGTGGCGCGGCGCGAATCGGCGTCATCGTTCAAGGCCCCGGATCTGCCCACGGTCACTCGCCTCGCGCTCGAGCCGCTGGCGCAAAGCGATGCGTTCCGGCTGACACAGCTTGCCACCATCGACGATCCATTGCCAAGACACGTACTGGAAGTCGTGGCCCAACGATCGGGAGGCAATCCGCAGTTCCTGCGCGACCTGCTGCGTTCGGCGATCGAATCCGGTGGCATCGGCGGCTTGCCGGATTCGGCCGAAGCCGCGGCGATGGCGCGCATCGACTCGCTCGCGCCCGAGGAACGCAACTTCGTGCGCAGGGCAGCCGTGTTCGGGCTTACGTTTCATCCGCGCATGCTTTCCTGGTTCGCAAGCGACAACGATGCGGTGATTCCGGCGCAAGCCACGACGATCCGACTTCAGGAGCTGTTCGATGAAGAGCCTGACGGATACCTGCGCTTCCGCCGCTCGCTCCTGCGCGACGCGGCTTACGAGGGGCTGCCGTACAAGCTTCGGCGCCAGCTTCATGGCATCGTCGCCGTGCATATGGAAGAAGAGTTGGATCAGCCGGAGGAAGCCGCGAACATTCTGTCGCTGCACTACCTCGTCGCAGGCGAATATCGCCCGGCGTGGCGCTATGCATCGGTCGCGGCACGACGCGCGCAGGCCGCCTATGGTTACGTCGAGGCGGCGGCACTCTACACGCGCGCGCTGGAGGCCGGACGCCGACTCGACGACCTCGGCGACATCGATCGCGGAGCAGTATACGAAGCATTGGGCGATTCGTGGTATCAGGCGAGCGAGTTCCAAAAAGCGTACGATGCTTTTGTTGCTGCGCGACGGCTGCTTCGTACCGACCCGCTGCGGGCAGCAGGCGTGTACCTGAAGTGCTCTCGGGTCGACCAGAAACTTGGCGAGCCGCGCCGGGCGCTGCGCTGGGCTGCCCGGATCGGTCCGTGCCTTCGGGGAATCGACGACCCCGAGGCCGCGCGACAGGTGGCGCGCGCGAGCGCGTGGTACGCCAATCTACTGCAGCGCCAGGGTCGGACAGCCGAAGCGATGCGCTGGGCGCAACAGGCGATCGGCGAGGCCGAGTCTGCGGACGACGCAGAGGCGCTGGGGACCGCGGCGTACGTGATGGGTCAGGCTTACGGGGTGCTGGGTCGCGAAGGCGCGGAAGCGTTCCTGCAGCGCTCGCTCGAGGCGTACCGCAAATCCGGCAACTTGCAACGGCAGGCGGCCCTGGTGTCGAGTCTTGGCGTCATCTGCCAATGGGACGGCCGGTGGGACGAGGCCCTGACCTACTACGAGCAAGCCCGTCGCGAGTCCCAGAAGCTCGGCAGCACGGTGGATGCGTCGGTAGCCCAGATGAACATCGGCGAAATCCTTTGCGATCGCGGTGAACTGAGCGAAGCCGAAGAGACCATCCGCGAGACACTGCCCATTTGGAGAGCGTCGAGGTATCGCTACCTCCTGGGCGTGTGCCTCTGGTTTCTCGGCCGCGTGTCGCTCAATGCCGGGCGCTACGACGAGGCGCTCCAGCGACTCGACGAGGCCAAAACGAACTTTCAGCACGTTCGCGCGGAGCAGGAGCTGCTCGACGTCGATGCCCGGGTCGCGGAGTGCCGCGTGCGCATGGGTGAGCCGATCCTAGGCCTGGAGCTGGCCAGCGCAGCGCTGGTCCGCGCCCGCGCGGTCAAGGGCGGGGCGAAGGTCATTCCTCAGCTCGAACGCGCGCGCGGTCATGCCTTGCTCCGCCAGCGTGAATTCGCAGGCGCCAGGCAGTCCTACGACACGGGCCTGACGGCGGCACGCGCGCGACACGACCTGCTGGAAACGAGCCTCGCGCTGAAAGCGCTCATCGAACTCGATCGCGCTCAAGGCACCGCGCCCCCTGACCATGTCGTCGCGGAATTCGCCGAACTCATGTCGAGGCTCAAGATCAGATCGACGCCACCGTCACCGGCAGAATAGTCAAGCAAAAAGAAAGGCGGCCCCGCAGGGCCGCCATCATTGCAAGGGACTACGCGACGATCACTCGTCGCTGAACACGCCGTCTCCGATGTCGAATACCGTCGTCGAATAGACGATCTGCGGCACAACGGGGATTACTCCCGGCTGGAAGCCCATGCTTATCCAGCTCTGACTGGCGATGCACATCTGGGCGACCTTGCCGACCGTGTAGTACAAGGCCTGGGTAGGCGAGAACGGTCCGGTCAGCAACGGCAACGGCGTACTCATGACTGGCACGATGGTGTGGCTAGCCGGAGTTGTCATGCCATCGCCGCGCTGTACGGTCCATGTCGAGCCATTGACCGCAGTCACCAGCATTCGCTCCGCTTCCATGACGATCGGGAACGGCGTGCTCGGCAGCGTATTGGCGTTAACAGTCAATGAGACTGTCAGGGAGGTCGACACGCCATCGATCGATGCGGTCCCATACTGCTTGGGCAGGATCGGTGCCGCGCATGCCTGTGCAGGTATGAACACCGGGTCGCCCGCGTTGGCCGGCGGAACGCCACCGGTAACCGCGTCATAGACCTTCCACGCAACCTTCGGCTGCCGGACGGCCGGAAACCCCGTGGGCAGCGGCACGGGCTTCGACGTCACCGTATAGCTGAACGCCGCGTTCGGCTGCCCGCTCGAAGTCGTGTCCCAGATGAGAACGACCTTGCCGCTGTTGGGATCGGTCACGAAGCTGTAATTGACCAGTGCCGGACACAAGCCGTCCTTGTTGAGCACGCCGCGCGCACCGTCGACATGGCCCGGGTCCGACGCGTTCGGAGGATTATTCGTTGCGACCATCGAGCCGCCACACGCGAGCGGCGCGGCGGAGGGTGCCTTGACCGTGAACGGGGCGGGAGCCGGCGAGGTGAAGTTGGTCACGGACGCACCGAGCGTGCAGCTCAGGTCCGCAGCAGGTGGCGGAGGCGGAGCGATACTCACGGCAGTGAGCTGACCGAAGGTCGCCACACCACTTGTCACGCTCGCAGTCGCGCCCGACGCCACGCAGCTGGGGGAGACGCTGGAAACACTGACTTGCGTTCCGTCGAAGCTGGGGTCGTTGGTGGCGACGCCGTCCAACAGTAGCTGGACCGCGACGGAGCTCCCTTTGGGATTGTTGAACGGCGTGGACGTGATGACTGCGCCGGAAAGTACGTTCGCAGGTGACGGCGCAAACTTCAGCGAGCCCACGTTAACTTGGAAAAGACCGGCCGAATCGACGCCCTGATAACCTGGCGCAGATGCACTGAGCTTGCAATTCGAGGCGGCACCACCGGCAACGAGGTTAGTGAACGTCGCGACGCCACCCGATAAAGCTGCCGTTACCGTTCCAACGGATCCCGATGCGCAGGTCGCGGTGAGGGTGACTGTGGCTTGTCCCGAGCCCGTCACAGTGACGGGGCTGCCCGACGGTTTGTATTTCGACCCGGTGATCTTTGTGAGGGCAAGCGCGCTGGTTGGCTGCGTCCCAAAGCTCAGCGCGCAGGACGCTACGCTCGTGCTTGGGAAGGCCGGATTCGTGAAGGTACTGCCGTTGGGCGGTGGATTGCCCGTATAGACCGAAGCGCTCCAAGACCCGCCGCCGCCGCAGGTTGCGGACAAGCCCAACGTGAGCGCCAATGAACTACCCGGCCTGGTCGTCACGTTGACAACGCTGATGCTCTGCGCCGGCAACGTTGTCGTCGTGGCGGCGCCCGATATCGACGTGATTTTGACGCCCGGCGGCGCGGTCAGTATCAGCGATTTGAATGAGGTACCGTCGTCGCTGCCGCCCGTGTTCTTGATGGTCAAGACAAAGCCGCTCGTAGCTCCGGCAGGGATCGTCGCCGCCGGTGCCGGAGTAAACGCGTAGGTCTTGTTGCCGTTGTCGTCCGCGTAGGCGAGCGATGCAGACAGCGCCAACATCAGCGAAAGACCAAGACAAAGGATGGTGCGAATTGTTTTCATGGTGTCCCCCGGTGAAGCAATACGAAGTGGTTCCGAGCCAAAGGGTTCATTCTCGCGTCTGCGAGCCCTATCCCAGACTTGCAAAATCAAAGCTCTAACCCAGTTTGGATGTTAACGCACAATATGACCGCGCGTGCATAAGGATCAGTCGAATATTGCGGGCTGCGCACTCGGGATATTCGCAAGACATCAGCTCGCTCGCGTGCCGTTCGTTCACTACAAGAATCGACTTTCAGGGCAACTGAGACTGGACCTTTACTATTGAGCCCACGAGAGACGAGCGCAAGTTGTGTACGGCAGCTTGGGAATCGCGCCGGCGGACGAAGTAGGCGGATCAGCACTACAAACGACGGAAGACGGCGCCCCACGAAAGCCCAAAGGCCAGAGCGCGATGTTCAGCTGCCCGCGTGCTGCCACCCCTTCGGGATCGACGACAGCAGCTTCTTCGTATACGCCTCGCGCGGATGTCGATAGATGTCGTCGGAGTTGGCGATCTCGACGATCGCGCCCTGGTTCATCACCATGATCTCGTCGGAGATGTACTTGACGACGGCGAGGTCGTGCGAAATGAAGATGTACGAGAGCCGATACTCGTCCTGCAGGTCCTGCAGCAGGTTGAGCACCTGCGCCTGCACCGATACGTCCAGCGCCGAAACCGACTCGTCGCAGATCAGGATGTCCGGCTTGAGGGTTAGGCAGCGTGCGATCGCGATGCGCTGGCGCTGCCCGCCGGAGAATTCGTGCGGGTACTTGTAGAAGGAAACCTCGGGCAGCCCGACCTTCTGCAGCAGCTCGAAGGCGAGATCGGTGCGCTCCTGCGCGGACTTGCCGATGCCGTGGATCTGCATCGGCTCGGTCAGGATCTGGCCGACGATCATGCGCGGATTCAGCGACGCATACGGATTCTGGAAAATGATCTGGATGCGCCGCTTGTAGGCCATGAACTCGCGCGGCGACATCGCCAGGATGTCCTTGCCTTCGAACAGCGCCTGCCCCGCTGAGGCCTCGTGCAGGCGCATCAGCGTGAGTCCGACGGTGGTCTTGCCCGATCCCGACTCGCCGACCAGTCCCAGCGTCTTGCCCTTCGGCAGCTTGAACGAAACGTCCTTGACCGCTTCGAACTTACGTCGACCGAACAGGCCTTCACGCGAGTAGAAGTCCTTGCCGAGCCCCTTCACGTCGAGGATGATCGCGTCGCTGGCGGCGATGCCGCGGCTGCGCTCGGTGAGATTCATGGCGTGCGCACCGCCATCCATGAAATCCTCGATCACCGGCAGGCGCACCGGCCGGCGATCCAGGCGCGGCCGGCATTGCAGCAGCGCCTTGGTGTACGCATCCTGCGGGTTCTCGAACACCGACTTCGCCGGCCCCTGCTCGCGAATCTCGCCACTGCGCATCACCACCACGTGATCGGCGATTTCACCGACCACCGCCAGGTCGTGGGTGATGAAAAGCACCGACATGCGGTGCTTGCGCTGCAACTCGGCGATCAGGTCGAGAATCTGCTTCTGGATGGTCACATCGAGCGCGGTGGTCGGCTCGTCGGCGATCAGCAGCTTGGGTTCGCAGGCGATGGCCATCGCGATCATGACGCGCTGTTGCTGACCGCCCGACATTTGCGAGGGATACGCGTTGATCTTGAACTCTGGATCCGGGATTCCGACTTCCGCCAGCAACTCAATCGCGCGCTTGCGCGCCGCGCCGGGGCCAAGGCCAAGGTGCAACCGCAGCGACTCGGTGAGCTGGAAGCCGACCGTGAACACCGGATTGAGCGATGTCATCGGCTCCTGGAAGATCATCGAAATGTCCTTGCCGCGCAGCGCCTGCAGCTCGGATTGCGGCAGGCCGACCAGGTTGCGGCCGCCGTAGATGATTTCGCTGCCGGGAAGAACGAGTGCGTTCTCCTTGGGCAGCAGTCCCAGTATCGACAGCGAGGTGACCGACTTGCCGCTGCCGGATTCGCCGACCAGCGCCACCGTCGAATTCTGTGGAATCTCGAAACTGATGCCCTTCACCGCTTCGAAGATCGTGTTCTTGTCGAGCCGGAAATTGACCCGCAGGTTGCGCACCGAAAGTATGTTGTCTGTGAGTCATCGTCGCGCGGTGATCACTTGAGTTTCGGATCGAGCGCGTCGCGCAGCGAATCGGTGAACAGGCTGAAGGCGGTCACCAGCAATGCCATCGCGCCGCCGGCAGCAACCAGTTGCCACCACTTGCCGAGGATCAGCTCGTTCTGCGCCTCGTTGAGCATCGATCCCCACGACACGACGTCGACCGGCACGCCCAGTCCGAGGAACGACAGGATGACTTCGGCCTTGATGAAGCCGACGGTGAGGATCGACAGCTGCACGAGCACGACGTGGCTCACGTTCGGGAAGATGTGCACGAACATCCGCCGCGAATTGGACGCGCCGATGGCATCGGCGGCCTGCACGTATTCGCGACCCTTGTGCTTGAGGTACTCGCCGCGGATCAGGCGGAACACGCCGGTCCACCCGGTGAGTCCGAGGATGAGCACGATCGTCAGCATGCCTTTCTGCTGCAGCACCGCGGCGACCGCGAAGATGAGCAGCAGCGACGGCATGGCGGTGAACACGCTGTAGAACCAGTTGAAGAAGTCGTCGGCCCACTTGCCGTAGTAACCGGCAATCGCGCCGAAGATGGTACCCAGCAGTGTCGCCACGACCGCGGCGGCGAGTCCGACGAAGATCGACGTCTCGGAACCTTTGATGGTCTTCTTGAGGACGTCGCGACCCCATTTGTCGCCGCCGAAGGGAAGCGTCGCCGCGCGCGCCGTGACCACGGCCGCGGCCGTGCCCTTGGCCCGGATCTCGGCCATCACGTCGGCCAGCGGATCGACCACCGCGTCCGGGGATGCCGCGCCGGACTGCCCACTCTGGCCGCGAATTTCCGCGAGCGCGTCGGCCAGCGGATCCTTGATGTCGAGCGGAGTGGGCGTGTCTGCAGTCGCAGCGCGAGCGGGCGCCGCCTCCTTCGCGACCTTCGGTTGTTCCAGATCCGCACCGAGAAACGATGGCGGCGCGTAGTTCACTCCCGATTCCACACCCCAGTCGCCGGCGATGAGCCCCGTCGCGGAGAGCAGCATCATGACCAGGAACGCCGCGACGATGGCGAGCGAAATCATGGCGACGCGATCGGCGCGCAGCCGCCGCCATGCCAGGACCCACAGGTTCGGCGATACGGTGTGCGGTATGTCGTAGGGCATCGTCGTCGCCTACTTGAGCTGCACCCGCGGATCGGCCGCCTTGTACGTCAGGTCGGCCAGCAGGTTGAAGACCATCGTCGCCACCGCGACGTAGATGGTGATTGCCTTGATTACCGGGAAGTCGCTGCGATTGACCGCGAGCAGCACCTCGCGGCCGATGCCGGGAATCGAGAAAAAGCTCTCGATGAGGAACGCGCCGATGAGCAGGCCCGGAATCTCGGACATGACGTGCGTGATGATCGGAATCGACGCATTGCGCAGCACGTGCACCCACATGATCCGGTTTTCGCCGACGCCCTTGGCGCGCGCGGTGCGCACGTAATCCTGGTTGACCTCGTCGAGCACGAAGGTGCGGAACAGGCGCAGCGTCGGCGCGATGCTCACCACCAGCAGGATGATGATCGGCAGCGAGGAATAGACGACCAGGTTCTTCCAGACGCCGTCGCCCCAGCCCTGCACCGGGAACCAGCCCAGCTTGTAGGCGAAGAAGTACTGGAACACGATGATGTAGACGAGGATCGAGATCGACAGCCCGACAGTGCAGACGATCATCACCGCGCGGTCGGTCAGCGAACCACGCACATAAGCCACCGCGAGCGCGAGGCCGATCGCGATCAGCGTCGACAGGATCAGCCAGGGGATCAGGATGGTGAGCGACGGACCGAGCCGGGTGAGCATGATCTGCGACACCGGCTCGTTGGTGCTCCAGCTCGAGCCGAAATCGCCGGTCACCACCTGCTTGATGAAGATCCACAGCTGCACGTAGTACGGCTGGTCGACGCCGAGCTGCCGGCGGATGTTCTCGATCTGCTCGGCGCTGGAGATCTTGCCGGCAAGGACATACGCAGGGTCGCCGCCGACGAAATTGAACAGGATGAAGACGAGCAGGATGACCCCGAGCAGGGTCGGGATCATTTGCCACAGGCGTCGGATGATGTACCCGTACATTCGCTTCCCCTGCCGCCGCGTCCGGACAACATGCCCGGCGTGCGGCGGATGCTAACCGCCCTGCTTCGCCGTGTCGATGTCTATGTACTGCCACTCGGAGTGCAGGACCGGGTGTTTCTTGAAGCCCAGCACCTTCGGCTGCACCAGGATGTTGCGGTATCGATTCAAGTCCAGTCGCCACGGCGCGTAAACCTCGGCAATTCGCGCCATTTCACGATACAGCTGGTCGCGCTCCGGCCCCGCCGGCAGGCGCTGCGTGCGCTCATAGCGCGCATCGAACTCGGGGATCACCGCACAACCGTTGTTGCTCTGGTAGATATTCTTGCCGTAGAGCAGCTGCATGAAGTTGTCGCCGTCCGGATAGTCGGCGATCCACGATGCAGTGCGCATCTGCAGCTTGCACTGCCGCTCGAGCTTGAGCAGCTCGGGGAACTTGTCCTTCTGGATCTCCATGCGTATCGAAATCGAGTCGAACGCCTTCTTCCACATCTCGTCCTGTTGGCGGCCAAGCGAATCGGGCCGCGACGCATAGCGGATCACCAGCGGTTTGCCGTCCGGCAGCGTGCGCCAACCGTCCTTGCCCTTCCTGTAGCCGAACTTGTCGAGCAGCGCGTTGGCTTCGTCCGGATCGTACTTGGTGATGCCGCGATAGTTCGGGTCATTGCCAACGACGCCCGGCGGAATCGGATAGAGCGCTTCGATCGCCTGGCCATTGCGCACAATGCGGATCTCCTCGTTGGTGTCGTACGCCATCGCCATCGCGCGGCGCAGCGCGATCTTTTCGAGGGACAGCCCGCCGACGACCGGGTCCTGCATGTTCCAGTAGTGATACATGAGCTCGGGATCGACGATGCGCGACAGCTTGACGCCCTTCTTCTGCATCTCGGCGTTCAAGACTCCGCCGTTCATCAGCTTGGGCGCGAGCGGTCCCTCCAGGTTCATCAGGTCCAGTTCGTCGTTCTGGAAGGCGAGCAGGCGCGACTGATCCTCTTCCATGATGCTGATCTCGATGCGCCCGACCTGCGGCATCTTCTTGCCCTTCATCTCAGCGACCAGGCGCGCCTCCTCCGGGTCGGTTCCGGGCTGGAAATTCCAGACAAAGCCGCGAAAGTCGGGATTGGCCGCGAGGAAGATCTTCGACGAGCGGACCCACTTGGCGAGCAGGTACGGTCCGGTGCCGACCGGATTCGCCATCACGCGGCCGCCGACGTCGCCGTAGGCCTCGACGACTTCGCGGGCGACGGCGCTGAGGGGTTCGTGCGCCAGCACGTAAGGGAGGTTGTAGTCGGGTTCCTTCAGCCTGATGCGCAGTGTGTACCGGTCAACGACTTCGAGGCCGGCAATCTTTGCGTCGTAATCGAATTTGCCGCTTTTCTTGGCCGCGGCTGCTGCCGCATCGAGCCCAATGACCTTGCCTTCGAGCAGCCACGTCCAGGTAGACCGCAACTTCGGATCGAACAGACGCTTGAACGAATACGCGTAGTCCTCGGCGACGAGTTCGCGTTTGCTGCCCTTGAATGCCGCATCGGGCGTGAAGTAGATGCCCTTGCGGATCTTGAGCGTGTAGGTCCTGCCCTCGTCGGTAATCTCCGGTAACGCTTCCGCGGTCAGCGGCACCAGCTTGGCCGGACGGGCGAGGTAATCGTAGGTGAGCAGCGTTTCGAAAATCACTTGATTCACGGTGCCCGAGTACAGATCCTGCGCCGCCTGCGGATCGAATCCTTCCTCGGCCGCAGGAAAGACGTCACGAATGACCTTGTTCATGTCGGCGGCCGGCGCGGCGAAAGATAGCGCTGCGACAGCCAGCGCGAGAACGTGCGCTGCGCCCGAGGCGCGGCGGCGCCGCGACGGTTCCTTCCGCACAGTGTCCGGATGCGCGCCAGTCGAGGGAAACATTGATGGTCCTACGGTCGGCGCGCCGACGGGTCGATGTCGACATACTCCCACGCCGCGGTCAGCATGGGGTGATAGCGATAGCCCTGGACCTGCGGATGCACCAGCACGTTGCGGTAACGCGAAGCACCCATCTTGAGCACGCCGTCGACTTCCAGCTGCCGGCTCATCATCAGGAACAGGTGGTTGCGTTCCGGCGAATCCGGCATGGCGTGGATCTTCTCGTACATCGCGTCGAATGCCTTCGATTCGTAGCACGCGTGATTGCTCTGGTGCGTGTTCGGACCGTAGAAGAGCTGCATGAAGTTCTCGCCGTCGGGATAGTCCGCCCCCCACGACGAACCCCACATCGCAAGCTGGCACGCTTCCGCGGCCTTGACGTTGTCGGCGAATGCGGCCTTGCGCGTTTCGAAGCGCAGACCGATGCCGTCGAGTGCCTTGAGCCAGAGTTCGTCGTACTCCCGGCTGATGGCGATCGGTTCGGATGTCAGCACGATCGCGATGCGTCGTCCGGAAGGATCGTTGCGATAACCATCAGCGCCGCGCTTGTAGCCGAAGTAATCGAGCAGCCGATTGGCGAGATCGGGATCGTGACGAATCACGCTGCGGTAAGCGCTGTCGTAGCCCACGACCCCGGGCGGAATGACGCCTTCGCCGACAATGGCCTCGTCCTTGCGGATGACGTGCACTTCGCGCTGCGTGTCGTAAGACATGGCGATCGCGCGGCGCAGCGCGATCTTCTCCCGGGTGTAGCCACCGACCACCGGATCCTTGAGATTGAAGAAATAGTAGATGATTTCCGGCTCGACGCTGCGATCCCAGCCGACGCCACGCGCAACCAGGTCGGGCGCCAGCTGGTTATCGGGAATCGCAACCGCCGAGTACGACTGCAATCGGTCGATGTAGTCGATTTCTCCCCGCTGAAATGCGAGCCAGCGCGACTGCCCTTCTTCGATGACGCTGATTTCGACGCGGCCGATTTGCGGAATGGTCTTGCCCTTCATCGCCGCGACGGCTGCACGGTCGCGCGGCGAATCGGAACCCGCGAAGTCCCAGACCACCTTCCGATAGTCGGGATTCGCTTCGAGGATGATCTTGGCGCGTGGCGTCCAGCTGGTGAGCATGTAGGGCCCGGTGCCCACCGGGTGCGCATTGGTATTGTCAGCGTAGGCTTCGATGACTTCGCGGGCGACCGCGGATACCTGCACCATCGCCATGATGTACGCGAAGTTGTAGTCGGCGGTGGTGAGCCGGATGCGTAGCGTGTAGCGATCGACTGCCTCGAGACCCTCGACCCTCGCGTCGTAGTCGAACGCCTTGCCCTGCGCGGCGTTCTTGGCGACCGCGTCGAGACCGGCGATCTTGCCGTCGAACAGGAAGCGCCACGGCGAACGATTGGCTGGATCGACGAATCGCTTGATCGAATAGGCGTAGTCGGCGGCAACCAGCTCACGCCGCGCGCCCTTGAATGCCGGGTCAGGCTGGAAATACACGCCTTTGCGCAACCGGAACAGGTAGGTCCTGCCGCCGTCGCTGACCTCGGGCAACGCCTCGGCGGTACCTGGCACCAGCTTGAGCGGTCGGGCGAGGTAATCGTAGGTCAGAAGACGCTCGAAGACCGCCTGCATCACCTGCGCCGAATAATTGTCGGTCACCTTGGCCGGATCGAAGCCGGTCTCGCCGATTTCGAAGGCGACGCGCAACACCTTGGTGGGATCCGCCGCGGCGCGTGCGGGTTGCGCCATGAACAGCAGCAGCGCCAGCGCGGTGCAGGCCGCGAAGCAACGGCGCGATGCGTGACTCACGAAGTATCCTCGTAAAAATGGCGCGTAATGTAACATCTCCAGCCCTTTGCCGATGACCACATGAATATCCCCCCGCCTACCCCTGCATACTCGGCGCGTGCCGAACACGTCGCTGCTGGCGCATGAAACCCGCCTATTGGGATGAAGCCGCGCTCACGCTCGCCCGCCGCGACCGCGTGCTGGCGCGGCTGATCCGCCGCTACCCCGGCATCCACCTCACGCGCCGCTCGGACCCTTTCACGACACTCGCCCGGGCGATCGTCGGCCAGCAGATCTCGGTCAAGGCCGCCGACAGCATCTGGCGCCGCTTCGTGGCCGAGGTAGACAACGCGCCGACGCAATCGTTTCCCTGCCTGAATGCAACACGCGTTGCCGGTGCCGATCGCAGCGCATTGCGAAAATGTGGCCTGTCGGAGCGCAAGGCCGAATACCTGACCGATCTCGCGGGGCACTTCGCATGTGGCCGGCTCGATCCACGCGACTGGACTGCGCTGGACGACGAAGCGCTGATCGAGGCGCTGACCGACGTCAAGGGCATCGGCCGCTGGACCGCCGAAATGTTCCTGATGTTTCACGAGCTGCGGCCCGACATCCTGCCGGTCGACGACATCGGCGTGCAGAAAGCCATCTGCTTGCATTTCAACGACGGCGAATGGCTGCCCAAGGAAGCGCTGTTCGCGGTCGCGGACCTGTGGCGCCCGTGGCGGTCGGTGGCTACCTGGTATCTCTGGCGCAGTCTCGACCCCATACCGGTCGAGTATTGATGGCGACGACCGCGCCCTACGCGGGGCTGACTCCCGACGTCGTACTCGACGCGCTGGCGAGTTGCGGGTGGGAAGGCGACGGTCGGCTGCTAGCGCTGAACAGCTACGAGAATCGCGTCTACCAGGTATGGCTTGAGGAATCGCGCGCGACGGCATCGCCGGGTGCGACCGCGGTCGTCGCGAAATTCTACCGACCGGAACGCTGGAGCGACGCCCAGATCCTCGAGGAACATGCCTTCGCGGACGCAGCTTGCCGATCTCGAGATTCCGGTGGTCGCACCGTTGCGCGTCGCCCGACGGCAATACGCTGCCGACGTTTGGCGGTTTCCGATTCGCCGTCTATCCCAAGCACGGCGGCCGCGCGCCCGAGCTCGAGGATCGCTCGGTTCTGACGTGGATCGGTCGCTTCATCGGGCGCATCCACGCCGCGGGGAGCGTGACGCCGTTTCAACACCGGCCCGCGCTCGACATCGCGAGCTTCGGCGAGGAGCCGCGCGACTATCTCCTGGCCAATGATTTCGTGCCGGCCGACTTGCTGCCGGCGTGGACCAGTACGGTGGCACAGGCGCTCGACGGCGTGCGGCGCTGCTTTGATCGCGCCGGCGACGTGCGTTCGCTGCGTCTGCATGGCGACTGTCACGTGGGCAATATCCTGTGGACGGCCGCCGGGCCGCATTTCGTCGACTTCGACGATTGCCGCACCGGGCCGGCGGTGCAGGACCTGTGGATGCTGCTCTCGGGCGAACGCGCGGACATGCAGCTGCAGCTCTCCGCACTGCTGCAGGGCTACGAGGACTTCTTCGACTTCGACGATCGCGCCCTGCACCTGGTCGAGCCCCTGCGCACGCTGCGCCTGATCCACTATTCGGCGTGGCTGGCGCGGCGCTGGGACGATCCGGCTTTTCCCGCGGCATTTCCGTGGTTCAACACGCAACGCTACTGGCAGGATCGCGTGCTCGAACTGCGCGAACAGATCGCCGTAATGGACGAGCCGCCGCTGGTCGTTTGACCCGTAGACGATCTAAACCAGGACGCCGTCGACCAGGTGCAGCGTCCGGTCGGTGCGCGCCGCCAGGTCCGGATCGTGGGTCACGATGACCAGACTGGTGCCGACGCTGCGATTCAATTCCAGCATCAGGTCGAACACCATGCCGGCGGTGCGCCGGTCGAGATTGCCGGTGGGCTCGTCGGCGAGCACGCACGCCGGCTCGGTGACCAGCGCACGCGCCAGCGCGACCCGCTGGCGCTCGCCGCCGGACAATTCTCCCGGACGATGCTGTGCGCGCGCGGAGAGTCCTACGCGTTCGAGCAGCGCCTGCGCGCGCGCGCGCGCCGCGGCGCGGTTGTCGCGCCGGATGTAGAGCGGCATCGCGACATTCTCGAGCGCGCTGAACTCGGGGAGCAGGTGATGAAACTGGTAGATGAAGCCGAGCGCGCGGTTGCGCACCTGCCCGCGCTGCGATTCGGAAAGCGTTGCCATTGGTGCACCCTGGACGCTGACCTCTCCCGCCGAGGGAGAGTCGAGGCCGCCGAGCAGGTGCAGCAGCGTGCTCTTGCCCGACCCCGATGCGCCGACCACGGCGACACGTTCGCCCGGTGGTACCGCGAGATTCACGCCGAGCAGCACTGGCACCTCGAGCGTGCCCGTGCGATAGGTTTTCGCCAGGCCGCGGCATTCGAGCACCGGCGCAACCTCACTCATAGCGCAGCGCCTCCGCGGGATTGACCCTGGACGCGCTCCAGCTCGGGTAGAGCGTGGCGAGCAGTGCCAGCGTCAGCGCGATCAGCGCGATGAGCGTGATGTCGCCGCGCTGGATCTGCGACGGCAGCTCGCTGATGTAGTAGACGCTCTTGTCGAGGAACTGGATGCGGAAGGTGCGTTCGATGAACGGCACCACGGTGTCGATGTTCAGCGCCAGCAGCACGCCGCCCACGACGCCGATGATGGTGCCGATGACGCCCACCAACGCACCCTGGATCACGAAGATGGACATGATGCTCGCCGGCGAGGCGCCCTGCGTGCGCAGGATCGCGATGTCGGCCTGCTTGTCGGTGACGACCATGACCTGTGCCGAGACGATGTTGAACGCCGCCACCGCGACGATGAGGGTGAGGATGATGAACATGACGCGCTTCTCGATCGCGATCGCGCGGAAGAAGTTGGCGTGGTCCTGGGTCCAGTCGCGCAATTCGGCGTCGACCTTGAGCGTCCCCGCCAGTTCGCGCGCGACGGTGGGCGCCGCGAAAAGATCGTCGAGCTTCAGGCGCACGCCGCTGATGCCATCGCCGGTGCGGTAGAGCTTCTGAGCGTCGGCGATGTCGATGAGCGCGAGGCCGCTGTCGAACTCGTACATGCCGACGTCGAACACGCCCACCAGCTTGAAACTCTTCACCCGCGGCAGCGTACCCGCCGGTGTCACCGTCCCCTGCGGCGTGATCACCACGACGGGATCGCCCAGCCGCGCGCCGAGCGCGCGCGCCAGCTCGGCGCCGAGCACGATGCCGAATTCGCCGGGCTTGAGATCGGACAGCGCGCCGGCGCGCATGTGCCGGCCCACGTCGGCGACGGTGTCCTCGAGCGCGGGATCGATCCCGCGCACGACCACGCCACGGTTCGCGCCGTTGGCCGAAAGCATCGCCTGACCGACGACGAAAGGCGCCGCGCCGCGCACGTGCGCATTCGTCTTCGCCAATCGCGCGGTCTCCTGCCAGTCGGCGAGCGGTCCGCCGATGGCACGGATCTCGACGTGCGAGGCCACCGCCAGGATGCGGTTGCGCAGCTCCTCCTGAAAGCCGTTCATCACCGAAATGACGACGATGAGCGCGGCGACACCCAGCGCGATGCCGAGCATCGAGACCGCGGAAATGAACGACACGAAGCCGTTGCGCCGCGCACCGCGGCGGGCGCGAAAATAACGCAGGCCGACCAGGATTTCGTAGGGAATCAACGGGAGCCGTAGCAATGAATGCGCTGCAGAGCGCGAGTGTGCCACAAGCGCTCGCCGCGCCATAGCCGCACCATCGCGCGTGCATGCTAATCTTGCCGTTCGCGCACGATTCACTGATCTTCCGATGCAACTCACGCTGGTCGTTACCGGACTGCTCGACATCGCTCCGTCGCTGCTCGCTCCCGCCGATACGACGGCGCCGGCATTCGAGAGGCTGCTGGCCGCGGCCGAAGCGCCCATCGCCGACACCGAAGGCAGCGTCGCGATCGTGTGCTCGGCGCTGGGCGCCGCCAGGCAGCGCGACTGGCCGGTTGCGCCCCTTTTGGCGCGCGCGATGGCACCAAATAGCGACGCTCGGTACTGGCTGTGCGCCGACCCGGCGACGCTCGAGGTCGGCCGCGATGACGTGCGACTGCGTTCCATGGTCAGCGATCTGGACGATGCCGAAGTCGCGGCGCTTCTTGCGACGCTCAACGCGCACTTCGCCGTCGACGGATTGCAATTCATTGCACCGGTTTCGCAGCACTGGCTGATAGCCTGCGCAGAGGTTCCGTCACTGGCGACGCGCGGCCCCGGAGCCGCGCTGGACAAACCGCTGCTGGCATTCATGCCAAGCGGTGCCGACGCCGCCCGTTGGCAACGCTGGCAAAACGAAACGCAGATGTTGCTGTTCGAACATCCGGTCAACGTCGCGCGCGAAGCCGCCGGCCGCGCACCGGTCAACGGCGTGTGGGTGTGGGGTGGCGGCGAACCGCTCAAGGCACCGGCGCATCCGCGCATCGCCGCGCTCTATGCCGACGATTGGCTCGCCCGCGAACTCGCCCGCGGCGCAGGCGTTCCCGCCTCCGCGGCGCCGGCGTCGCTCGATGCTTTGCGCTTCCAGTCGACGCTCTCGCCGGCGCTGGTGCAGCTTGCCGCACCGTTGGTCGCTGACAATTCGCAATCGCCGCTCGCGCACTGGCTCTCGACACTGGAGCAGCAGTGGATCAAGCCGGCAGCAGGCGCGTTCCACGTCGGCACCATCAGCGAACTCGATGTCGTGCTCACGGGCCGGGCGAAGACCGTGCGCTACCGGGCGCGCCGGTTGACGCTGGCGCGACGGCTGCGCATCTGGCGCGCGGCGCCGCGCCTGTCGACGCTGCTCGCGCCGCACTACGAATCCTGACCGCGGGCCCTGATCAGATGCTGGTAACGCAGCGCTCCGTTCCCGACACCGCGGCGCTGGTCGAAGCCGGCCTGTCGCCGCTGTTCGCCCGCATCTACGCCGCGCGCGGCGTCGTCGACGTCGCCGAACTCGACCACGACCTGGCGCGCCTGCCGCCCTTTGCCGCATTGAAGGGCATCGCCGCGGCGGCAACGCGCCTTGCAGACGCCATCGCGCGCGGCGAGCGCATGCTCATCGTTGCCGACTACGACGCCGACGGCGCGACCGCCTGCGCGGTCGGCATGCGCGGGCTCGGCGCGATGGGCGCCACGATCGACTTCCTGGTACCCAACCGTTTCGAATTCGGCTACGGGCTCACGCCGGAAATCGTTGCGCTCGCGGCGACGCGAGCACCCGCGCTGATCATCACCGTCGACAACGGCATCGCCAGCGTCGAGGGCGTGGCAGCGGCGCGCGCGCTGGGCATCGACGTGCTGGTCACCGATCATCACCTGCCGGGCGACACGCTGCCCGCCACCGACTGGATCGTCAATCCCAACCAGCCGGGCTGTACGTTTCCGAGCAAGCACATCGCGGGTGTCGGCGTCATGTTCTATGTCCTGATGGCGGTGCGCGCGGAACTGCGCACTCGCGGACACTTCGCGGGAGGCACTGAACCCAACCTCGCGACGCTGCTCGACCTTGTGGCGCTAGGCACCGTTGCCGACGTGGTCAGGCTCGATGCGGTCAATCGCATCTTTGTCGAGCAGGGACTGCGGCGCATCCGTGCCGGTCGCATGCAACCCGGCGTACGCGCCTTGTTCGAAGCTGCCGGCCGCGATCCGGCGCGCGCCACGACCTACGATCTGGGCTTCGTGGCAGGACCGCGTTTGAACGCTGCAGGTCGAATGGCCGACATGGCGGTCGGCATTGCCTGCCTGGTAAGCGACGACGCAGCGTTTGCGCAACGGCTGGCCGGGGAACTGGATCGGCTCAATCGCGAGCGGCGAGACGTCGAGGCCGAGATGCAAGCGCAGGCGCTCGACGCCATCGATGCCGTCGTCGCCGATGACGCCTACACGCTGTGCCCATATCGCGCCGACTGGCACCAGGGTGTCGTAGGCGTGGTCGCGTCCCGGCTCAAGGACCGGCTACACCGCCCGGTGATCGTGTTCGCGCCTGGCGCCGAAGGTGAATTGCGCGGGTCGGGTCGCACCATCGCCGGTTTTCACCTGCGCGACGCACTCGACCTCGTCGCCAAGCGCGCACCTGGCTCGATCACGCGCTTCGGCGGCCATGCCTTCGCCGCAGGCCTGACGCTCCCGGTCGCCGAATTGCAACGCTTTGCCGCCGAATTCGAGCGCGTTGGCCGCGAATGGTTGTCTCCCGCCGCATTGCAACGCACGATCGAGACGGACGGCGAACTCGACGCGGGCGACCTGACATTGAAGCTTGCTCAGGACCTCGGCGCCGGCGTCTGGGGACAGGGATTCCCGGCGCCCACGTTCGAGGGCGTGTTCGCGGTCGCCGAGCAACGCGTCGTCGGCAACAAGCACACCCGGCTCGTCCTGACCGCGGGCCGGCGTCGCCTCGCGGCCATTGTCTTCAACGATTCCGGTCCATTTCCTGCATCGATTCGTGCCGTCTACCGGCCCGAGGTCAACAGCTACCGCGGGTTGGAATCGCTGCAACTACTGGTCGAATCCTGGCAGCCGGCCTAGGCGTACTGCTCAGTCTGCGAGTCCTCACTACGGGGCGGGTGCCCATGCAACATAGACGCTCACAAGCCTCGCGCAACCGCTGCCTGCGACCGATCGGCGCGAGCCCGCTTGAGCACCCGTCAGCTTGCGATAACGCATTGATAATTAACATTATTGCGTGGATACCACAGTTTGGTAACAATTTGCTCTGTAATAAGGTTGCCATGTTGTGCGTCGCAATGAAAAGGGGCAGAATCCGCTGCGGTGCAACAGGGGAATACACCCTGTATCAACGGCGGGGCCACTTGGGGACAAGCGCATGGGCAACAACGGGAACGGGCAAACCGGCAACGGCCACAACGGCAATGGCCACAATGGCAATGGGCACAATGGCCACAACGGCGGACGATTGCCCGGCAAGGTCGCCATCATCACCGGCGGCGGTCAGGGCATCGGTCGCGCCACGGCAGTCAAATTCGCCAAAGAGGGCGCCAAGGTAGCGGTATGCGATATCAACATGACTTCGGTGGCCGAAACGCTGGCCGAAGTCCGCAACAACGGTGGCGAGGCGCTGGGCTTCCAGGTTGACGTCACCGACAAAGCCAGCATCGCGCGCATGGTCGAAGGCGTCATGTTCGCCTGGCAACGCATCGACACCCTGGTCAACAACGCCGGCATCGTCCAGGACGCACGCCTGACCAAGATGACCGAAGATCAGTTCGATTGCGTGATCGACGTCAATCTCAAGGGCGTCTACAACTGCACCAAGGCCGTCGTCGACATCATGCTGCTGCAGAACTCCGGCTGCATCCTCAACGCCTCGTCGATCGTCGGCCTGCACGGCAACTTCGGCCAGACCAACTACGCCGCCACCAAATTCGCGGTGATCGGCATGATGAAGACTTGGGCGCGCGAGCTCGGCGGAAAGGGCATTCGTTCAAACGCCATCTGCCCAGGATTCATCGAAACGCCGATCCTGGAGTCGATGCCCGAGAAAGTACTCAAGGCCATCGAGGATCGGGTACCCATGGGCCGGCTGGGCACACCCGAGGAAATCGCCAACACCTACGCATGGCTCGCCTCCGATGAAGCGAGCTACATCAACGGTGCGGTCATCGAAGTATCGGGCGGAGTCACGATTTAGCGTTATCAGCGCGGCGCGGGGTTGAGCGCGAGGCGCTGGCAGGTTAGGATGGTTGATGATGATCGCTTCCATCCGCCGCTGCCTCATTGGACTGACCCTTGGCGCCGTCGCACTCGCGGTGCCGATCGCCGCACACGCGCTCGACAAGGTCGACCCGTACATCTGCCCGACCAAGACCGAGGGTAGCGGCTTCGACTGCTTCCTCGAGGCGATCCCGCAGACCTACACGATGTGCAGGCACATCAAGTCGATCGAGATCATCGAGTTCGGCCTCTCCGGTGCGCAGGAAGGCGTCAACGGCGCCAAGACCGAGTCGTGCATCGAAAAGCACAAGCTGTCGATGACGCGCCCGTACCAGGCGGCGCTGCGCGAAGGCGCGCGCATCAAGGAAGAGGTCATCGCCTTGCGCAAGCTCTACGATACGTGGCTCGATGCGCTGGCCAAGCTCAAGCCCATCAGCGGAGAGAGCGACGACGGTTACAAGCAGCGTGTCATCGGACCCTACGGCGAGTTCAACGAGCAGATCAAGAGCATCCGCGTGATCGCGGAGACGCCGCCGAAGGCAGTCGCGGCGTCCAAGCCGGCGCCCGCGACCAAAGCGAAGCCCAAGCAGTAGCAAGGCTTCCTGAACAGCCACGACCTCGCGGCGATCTTCGGCCCGGACGGACCGCTCGCTCGCGAACTCCCCGCCTTTCGTGCCCGGCCGCAGCAACTCGCCATGGCCGAGGCGATCGCGCAAGCCATTCGCACGCAGGGGCAGCTCATCGCCGAAGCCGGCACCGGCACCGGCAAGACGCTGGCCTATCTCGTGCCCGCGCTGCTCTCCGGCGGCAAGGTCATCATATCGACGGGTACCAAGACGCTGCAGGACCAGCTCTACCAGCGCGATCTGCCGCTGGTACGCGACGCGCTGAAGATCCCGGTCAGCGTCGCGCTGCTCAAAGGTCGCGGCAACTACGTCTGCCACCATCATCTGGCGCGCACGAGTGCTGGCGGGACCGTTGCCACACTCGCCGACGTGCGCTATCTCAAACGCATCGAAGCCTTCGCGCGCACCTCGACCACCGGCGATCGCGGCGAGCTCGCCGACGTGCCGGAGTCCGCGGCGATCTGGAGCGACGTCACGTCGACGCGCGACAACTGCCTCGGCAGCGAATGTCCGAACTACGCCGAGTGCTTCGTGATGAATGCGCGCAAGCAGGCGCTCGCCGCCGACATCGTCGTCGTCAATCACCACCTGTTCTTCGCCGACGTCATGCTCAGGGACGAGGGTCTCAATGAGCTGCTGCCGGCATGCAACACCGTGATCCTCGACGAAGCGCACCAGTTACCGGACACGGCGACGCTGTTCTTCGGCGAGGAAGTCAGCGGCGGACAAATGGGCGAGCTCGCGCGCGATGCCGAGGTCGAAGGCTTGCGAGCGGCGCGCGACTACGCACCGCTGCCCGACGCCGCGCAGGGACTCGCACTGGCCCTGCGGCGATTCAGGCTGGCGCTGGGCGAGACGCAGGGCAAGGCGCCGCGCGCGGAAGTGACGCAGCGTCCGGGATTCGAGGCCGCGCTCGACGCACTGGCCGCGGCGACCGACGTCCTTGCGACCGAGCTCGGCCGGCAGGCCGAGCGCAGCGACGAACTGGCGCAGTGCGCGTCGCGCGCGGCCGACATTGCGCAACGGCTCGCGCGCTGGCGAGATCGCGACGATCCGGAGTGGGTGCGCTGGGTCGACATCGGCGCGACCAGCTGGCAATTGCGCGCGTCGCCGCTGTCGATCGCCGAGATCTTCTCCAAGCAGGTAACCGATACCGCACGCGCCTGGATTTTCACCTCGGCGACGCTGGCCATCGGCGGCGATTTCAGCCTCTATCAGCGCGAGCTCGGGCTGACCGAAGCGGCCACCGGCTGCTGGGAAAGTCCCTTCGACTACGCCAACCAGGCACTGCTCTACCTCCCGCGCGAGCTCCCGCAACCGAACAGCTTCGAGCACACCGACGCGGTCGTGGAGGCGGCGTTGCCCGTGTTGCGTGCCAGCGGTGGTCGCGCGTTCCTGCTGTTCACGACGCTTCGCGCGCTGGCCCGCGCACGCGAATCGCTGCAGGCGGCGATCGAGCGCGAAGGCCTCGACTTTCCTCTGCTGGCGCAGGGCGAAGGTTCGCGCACCGAGCTGCTGACGCGCTTTCGTCGCCTGGGCAACGCCGTGCTGCTCGGCAGCCAGAGTTTCTGGGAGGGCGTGGACGTGCAGGGAGAAGCGCTGTCGCTGGTGGTGATCGACAAGCTGCCGTTTGCGCCGCCCGACGACCCGTTGTTCGCGGCACGCCTGGCGCGCATCGCCAGCGAGGGCGGCAACCCGTTCATGGACTATCAGCTGCCGCAGGCCGCCATCGATCTCAAGCAGGGAGCCGGGCGCCTGATTCGTTCCGAGTCCGACCGCGGCGTGCTGATGATCTGCGATCGGCGCCTGGTCGACAAACCCTACGGCCGCCGCATCTGGCAGGCGCTGCCGCCGATGCGCCGCACCCGCGAACTCAGAGACGTCGTCGAATTCTTCGAGGGACTTGCCTGCGCCTAGGCGTGCAGTCGCCGTGCCGCTACTGCGGCTGCAGTGTTGCCGGCGGCGGCGGTCCCATGTACTCGCGCGATTTCAGGACGGTGTCGTCGCGCAGTATTTCCACGACTTCGTCGGATTGCCAGAATTTCCACCACGGCTTGTCGCTGCCGCGAAAGTACGCGCTGTTGGGGAAATTCTGCTTGAGCACGCGCCGTGCGTCGTCGCGCAAGCACGGGCATGTTGAGCTTGTCGTAGCCTTGCGCCATCACGATCAGCGCCTGCTCGTTCGCCGGCGTCTGCGGATAGTTGGTGACGGTGGTCGCGGCCCGGTTGACGGCAGCGACATAGGCGCCGCGGTTGTAGTAGTACTGCGCGACGTGCACTTCGTACATGCCCAGAGCGTTGGTCAGGTAGTGCATGCGGTCGATCGAATCGGCGGCGTAGCGACTGTTCGGATACTTGGTCACCAGTTCCTTGAACGCGCCAAAGGACTCGCGGGTCATTTTCGGATCGCGCTCGGAGAGGTCCTGCTCGACGACGTAGCCGAACAAACCCTGGTCCTCGCGGAAATTGACCAGCCCCTTGAGATAGTAGGCGTACTCGACATTGGTGCTGTTCGGATAGGTGCGGATGAAGCGATCGCAGGCCGCGATCGCGGCCGCGGTTTCGTTCTGACGATAGTTCGAGTACGCGCCCTCCAGGATGGCCTGCTGTGCATGACGTCCATACGGGAACCGGCCTTCGAGCGTGTCGAAGAGCTTGACCGCGCGCGTATAATTGCCAGACGTCATCGAGCCGTGCGCCTCGTCGTACAGCTTTTCGGCCGACCAGCTCGCAGTCTCGTCCTTCACTTCCGGGAGCCAGCTGCATCCCGCCACGATCAAGGCCGCGACCAGCGCGACCAGGCAGCGGCACAGGGTTCTTGCTTGGCATGCCTTCGGCATCATTGCCCACTCCATTGGTAACCGCTGATTATAACCCGTCGACACCGGCCGATCCGACGCCCGCCAGCGTGCTTGTCGACATCACGCCGGCCTGCGCCGGGATGCGTCTCGACCAGGCATTGGCGCGCCTGCTGCCGGAACATTCGCGCAGTCGCATTCGCACCTGGATCGACGCCGGTCGCGTGACGCTCGCAGGCATCCCGCTCGATGCGACACGTCGCGTCGAGGCCGGCGAGCGCGTCGCAGTGACCCCGCTTCCCGATCCGCGCGCGACCGCGTTCGTTGCGCAATCCATTCCACTGACCATCGTCTACGAGGACGACGCACTGCTGGTGATCGACAAGCCGGCGGGCCTGGTCGTGCATCCCGGCAGCGGCAACTGGGATGGCACGCTCGCCAACGCGCTGCTGCATCACGCGCCTGCGCTGGCCGCGGTCGCGCGGGCCGGCATCGTGCACCGGCTCGACAAGGACACCAGCGGCCTGCTTGTTGTCGCCAAGACCGCAATTGCGCAAACCGCGTTGGTCCGTCAATTGCAAGCGCGCAGTGTCCATCGCGAATACCTGGCGCTCGCCACCGGCGACCTCGCGCGGGGCGGCATCATCGACGCTCCGATCGGCCGCCATCCTGTAAAGCGCACGTCAATGGCCGTCGTCCATAGCGGCAAGCCCGCCGTCACGCACTACGAAGTGCGCGAACGGCTGGGCGACTGCACCTTGCTCCGCTGCCGCCTCGAAACCGGGCGCACCCACCAGATCCGCGTGCACCTCGCATCGCTCGGCCATCCGCTGGTCGGCGACCCTGCCTATGGCCGCGGGCGTGGCATAAAGTTCACTCGCCAGGCGCTGCACGCGTGGCGCCTCGGGCTCGTCCATCCGGTGAGCCACGAGCCGATGCACTGGGAGTCGCCGTTGCCGGATGATTTTGCAGATCTGCTCGCCATGCTGCGCCAGCGCCCGGACCATGCCTGACGCATCGTTGGCCTCGCGGTTGGCAGCTGCCGGCCTCGATTGGATTGTTCCTGACTGGCCCGCTCCATCGTGCGTGCACGCGCTGTCGACCACGCGCCGCGGCGGCGCGGCGGGCATCGCCGACTTCTCGCATCGCAACCCCGACCGGGCTGGCGTGCGCGCCGAACTGCGACGCTTCCTGCCTGCCGATCCACTCTGGCTCGAACAAGTGCACGGCACCGCCGTCGTGTCCGCCGACTCGCGCATACGCGACCGCGCCACAGGCCGATGGCGCAGTTGCGAGCACCGTCGACACCGTGTGCGCGGTGCTTACCGCGGATTGCCTGCCGGTATTATTTTGCGATGCGGCCGCGACCACCGTAGGCGTAGCGCACGCTGGCTGGCGCGGCCTGGCCGCAGGCGTGCTCGAGGCGACGCTTTCGGCAATGCGTGTCGCGCCGCCATCCGTGATCGCATGGCTGGGCCCGGCGATCGGGCCGGCCGCATTCGAAGTCGGCGACGACGTGCACAGCGCATTCTGCACCGAGGATTCCGGTGCACTTTCCTGCTTCATCGCCACACCGGCGGGTAAGTGGCATGCCGATCTCTACGCGCTCGCGCGCCAGCGACTGGCGCGCGCAGGAGTGCGCGCAGTCTACGGTGGCACGCGTTGCACGTTGCGCGAGCCTGAGGATTTCTTTTCCTATCGGCGCGGCGGCGACGATGCCCCGCGCCGGATGGCGACAGTCATCTGGCGAGCACGAAGTTGACCACATAGCCGACCGCATGGCTGACCGTATAATGGAGCGATCCCTTCGATGATCGCCTCCCTGTCCCCGCTCGCTGCCATCGTTGTCGCCTGTCTCGCCGGCGGCATGCTCGCGATCGTCGCCGCAGCGGGAACGCTGGCGCTGCATTCACGCTGGATTTCGCGCTTGGTGAGTTTTGCGGTCGGGGCACTGCTTGGCGCGGTATTCCTGGAACTGCTGCCGCATGCGCTGCAGCACGGCTCGACCGAGCGCGTCATGGGCACCGTGCTCGCCGGCCTGCTGCTGTTCTTCCTGCTCGAGAAACTGGTACTGTGGCGCCACAGCCATGGCGATCCGGAGGCGACCGACACGGCTGGCGCGATCGCGCATGCACATGCGCACGGCGCGGACGGCGGCCGCTCCGGGCTGATGATCGTGATCGGCAACAGCGTTCACAATTTTTGCGACGGGGTCGTCATCGCCGCTACCTTCATCGCCAACTTCGCTCTCGGGACGACCACCGCGCTGGCGATCATCGCGCATGCGATACCGCAGCAAGTCGGCGACTTCGCGGTGCTGATGCACTCGGGGTACTCGCGCCGGCGCGCCTTCGCCTACAACCTCGCGACCGGCATGGCGACGCTGGCCGGCGGACTCGCTGGATATTACGCTCTCGCATCGATGCAGCAGATCCTGCCGACCGTGCTGGCGCTGGCCGCGGCAAGCCTGCTCTACGTGGCCGTCGCTGATCTCATTCCCAGCCTGCATCGCCATCCCGCGCCGGCGCAGACGGCGGTGCAGGTCGTGCTGATCGGCGCCGGAATCGCCGTCATCGCGATCGTCCACTATGCGCTGGAGCCGTGAGATGAAGGTGCGCAACGTGCATGAGTCACATCAGGATGCATCACCGGACGCGTCGCCGATGCAGTGGACCGAGCTGACCACGCAATGGCAGGACCTCGGAGGTCGCTGGGCGCGTTGGTGGCAACAGCTTGCGGCCGCGACGCAACCCGCCGGCATGGTCGCCCCCGGGACCGGCAACTCCGGCCTGTCGCTGCCGGCTTTCCCTGCCGCACACATCGATCCGCTAGCCGCCGCGGCGCTGACCGAACAGTACAACCGCAAGTTCGAAGCGCTGTGGCTGCACGCGCTGCAGGGCACACAGGCGCCGGTTCCTGGCGAGCATCGCGATCGCCGCTTTGCGTCGAAGGAATGGCGCGAGCAACCCTACTTCACATTGCTCAAGGACGCGTACCTGCTGTATGCCGAATACCTTCATCAACTCGTCGACATGGCGCAGGGCGAGCCGGCGGAACGCAAGCGGCTCGCGTTCCTTATCGACCAGTACATCGACGCGATCGCACCGTCGAATTTTCTCGCGACCAATCCCGACGCACTGAAACTCGCGCTCGACTCGGGCGGCGCCTCGCTCGCGCAGGGCTTGTCGAACCTTGCCGCCGACGCGCAACGCGGGCGTATCTCCATGACCGACGAGACCGCCTTCGAGGTGGGCGTCAACCTGGCGATCACTCCAGGCAGCGTCGTGTTTCGCAACGAGCTCATCGAACTCATCCAATACGCCCCGACGACCAAGACGGTGTTCAAGCGCCCGCTGCTGATCATTCCACCGTGCATCAACAAGTACTACATCCTCGACCTGCAGCCCGAAAATTCGTTCGTGCGCTACGCGGTCGAACAGGGCCACAGCGTATTCATGGTGTCCTGGCGCAACATCGGGTCGGCGCAGGGCATGCTCGGCTGGGACGACTACCTGCAGGAGGGCGTACTGACCGCGATCGAGCGGGTGCGCGACATCTCGGCGAGCAGCACGATCAACGTCCTCGGCTTCTGCGTCGGCGGCACGTTGCTCGCGAGCGCGCTGGCGGTACTGGCGGCACGGCACATCCACCACATCTCCAGCGTGACGTTCCTCACCACCATGCTCGATTTCTCCGACCCGGGCGAGATCGGCGTCTACGTCGCGCGCGAACCGCTGGCCGCACGCGAGCCGGCGTTGCGCGCGGGTGGGCGCATCAAGGGCAGCGAACTCGCCAATGCTTTCGCGAGCCTGCGCGCCAACGAGCTGGTCTGGAATTACGTCGTCGGCAACTACCTGAAGGGCCAGACACCGCCGGCGTTCGACCTGCTCTACTGGAACAGCGACTCCGCCAACCTGCCCGGTCCTATGTACGTCGACTACGTGCGCAACATGTACCTCGATAATCGCCTGCGCGAGCCCGACGCGCTGACGATGTGCGGCGAGGCGATCGACCTTGGACGCATCAACCTGCCGGCATACGTGTACGCGTCGCGCGAAGACCACATCGTGCCGTGGCGCTCAGCGTACCGGACCGTGGAACTGCTTGGCGGCGAGCCGATCTTCACGCTGGGCGCATCGGGACACATCGCCGGCGTGATCAATCCCGCGGCGAAGAACCGGCGCAACTATTGGACCAATGAATTACTCACCGACGACGGCGACGACTGGCTGGCCCGGGCCGAATCGATTCCGGGCAGCTGGTGGCCGAACTGGGCCGATTGGCTCGCCGGACACGCCGGTGCTCGCCATCCGGCGCCACGCGCCGCGGGCAACGCCAGCAATCGCCCGCTGTGCCCCGCACCGGGAACCTACGTGACCGAAATTCCAGACTGACCCGCGTCAGGAACCAATATTGCCGCGCCACTGCCGCAGCGATGCGGCCTGCGATACCATAGAGCCACCCCAGAAGTCCCCGCACTGCACAGGGGACCATGCACGCAACCACTGACGGAGTAATTCCATGACCGACATCGTCATCGCCGCCGCGGTACGCACCGCGATTGGCAAATTCGGCGGCTCGCTCGCCAAGGTTTCCGCGCCGGATCTCGGTGCCACCGTGATTCGCGCCTTGCTCGCCCGTGGCAACGTCAAGCCCGAACAGATCTCGGAAGTGATCCTGGGCCAGGTACTGACCGCCGGGAGCGGACAGAATCCGGCGCGGCAAGCCCTGATCAAGTCCGGCCTTCCGAACTCGATTCCGGCAATGACCATCAACAAGGTCTGCGGTTCGGGACTCAAAGCGGTCATGCTTGCTGCGCAGGCGGTGCGCTGCGGCGATGCCGACATCGTCATCGCTGGCGGGCAGGAAAACATGAGCGCGTCGCCGCATGTATTGCTCGGCTCGCGCGACGGCTTTCGCATGGGCGACGCCAAGCTGGTCGACAGCATGATCGTCGACGGCCTGTGGGATGTGTACAACCAGTATCACATGGGCACGACCGCCGAGAACGTCGCCAAGAAATTCGACATCTCGCGTGGAACGCAGGATGAATTTGCGGTCGCCAGCCAGAACAAGGCCGAGGCGGCGCAAAAGGCCGGCAAGTTCAAGGACGAGATCACGCCGGTGATGATTCCGCAGCGCAAGGGCGATCCGGTGGCGTTTTCCGCCGACGAGTTCATCAAGGCCGGGACGACGCTGGAATCGATTTCCGGTCTCAAGCCGGCCTTCGCCAAGGACGGGTCGGTGACCGCGGCGAACGCATCGGGGCTCAACGACGGCGCCGCCGCCGTGCTGGTGATGACCGCCGAGCGCGCCAAGCAACTGGGATTGAAGCCGCTGGCGACAATCAAGGCGTTCGCATCTTCAGGCGTCGATCCGGCGATCATGGGCATGGGTCCGGTGCCCGCATCGCGGCGCGCGCTCGAAAAGGCCGGCTGGAAACCTGCCGATCTCGATCTCATGGAGATCAACGAAGCCTTCGCGGCGCAGGCCTGCGCAGTCAACAAGGAAATGGGTTGGGACACGAGCAAGATCAACGTCAATGGCGGCGCGATTGCGCTCGGCCACCCCATCGGCGCATCGGGGTGCCGCGTGCTGGTGACGCTGCTGCATGAAATGGCGCGGCGCGATTCAAAGAAGGGCCTTGCCTCGCTGTGCATCGGCGGCGGCATGGGCGTGGCGCTGGCGGTGGAACGGTAACGAGAGCGGCAAGGAGGGGGTTCGACTGCGCGCAAGCGGGGTCTGGCCCCATAACAAAAATTGGGGTCTGACCCCTGAGGAGCGAGGACATGGCACAAGACAAACACCGCGTTGCGCTGGTCACCGGCGGCATGGGCGGACTGGGTGAGGCGGTCTGCGTAAAACTTGCGGCACTGGGATATACGGTGGTCACGACGCACTCGCCGGGCAATACCAAGGCGCAGGAGTGGCTCGCCGCGATGAACAAACAGGGCCTCAGATTCCACGCCTATCCATGCGACGTCGTCGATTGGGCCTCGTGCGTGGCGTGCGTTGCACAAGTCGTCAAGGAAGTCGGGCCGGTCGACGTTCTGGTCAACAACGCCGGCATCACCCGCGACATGACCTTCAAGAAAATGGACAAGGCGAACTGGGACGCGGTGATCCGCACCAACCTCGACTCGTGCTTCAACATGACCAAGCAGGTCTGCGACGGCATGGTCGACCGCGGCTGGGGACGCATCATCAACATTTCTTCGGTCAACGGCCAGAAGGGCGCGTTTGGTCAGGTCAACTATTCGGCGGCCAAGGCCGGCATGCACGGCTTCACCAAGGCGCTCGCGCTCGAGGTCGCCAAGAAAGGCGTCACCGTCAACACCATTTCGCCGGGCTACATCGGCACCAAGATGGTGATGGCGATTCCGCAGGAAGTGCTCGACTCGAAGATCATTCCGCAGATTCCCATGGGTCGCCTCGGCAAACCCGATGAGATCGCCGGATTGGTCGCGTACCTGTCGAGCGAGGAAGCAGCATTCGTCACTGGCGCGAACATCGCGATCAATGGCGGACAGCACATGTTCTGATGCGGCCTGGTCCGCTCGCGCACAACCACGCGTTCCGCTCCGCGCCGACCCGGCGCGCGGCGGAGCCGACTACGCAGGACCGGGAGCGGACATCGACAGTCGCAACGGAGTGAAACTGGCAAGTGTTCTACGCTGCGCGAGCACACTGCTGCTCGGCGCAATCACCAGTCTTCCCGGCATCGCAGCGCCGCCCACCCCGGCGCAATCGAGTGCGATCCGCCAGGCGTGCCGCGCCGAATACCAGGCGCATTGCATGAGCGTGCCGACCGGCGGCGCCGGCGCACTGGCCTGCCTGCAGCAAAACGCAGCGAGTGCTTCGGCCGCCTGCCAGGATGCGCTACGCGCGGTGAGCACCGTTCCTGCACCGACACCAGCGTCAGCGCCAAGGGCTGCGCAAGCCGCGGCGACGCCGGACGTCATGGCAACCGCCAACGCGGGCGAATGGCCGCATGTCATCGCCGGCCCTGGAGGCACGGCGACCATCTACCAGCCGCAGGTCGTGTCGTGGCCCGAGCGGCGTGTGCTCAACACGCGGGTGGCGGTCGGCATCACGCCGTCGGGCGAGACCACGGCGACCTTTGGCGTGATCGAAGTCGCCTTCCTGAGCACGGCCGATCTCGACGCACGCACGGTTACGCTCACCCGTCCACGACTCATTTCCGCGCACTTTCCGTCGTTCGATAACGAGCGCGCGGCGGCGCTCCAGCAGAAAATCAAGTCCGCGCTCGACTCGATGGGCGCGAAAAACGTGCCGCTCGATACCATCCTGCTCGGGATGCGTCTGCAATCCGAGCGTCCGCCGGAAGTCGCGCTTCGCAATGAGCCACCCGTCATTTTCGTCAGCGCGCGCGCCGCGAGCCTGGTGGTGTTCGACGGCGAACCGGTGCTTGCACCCATTGCAGGAACCCGGCTGTCGTTCGCGGTCAATACCAATTGGGACGTTTTCGTCGACGCCGATACGAAGACCTGGTACCTGCTCAACAACGGCGGCTGGCTCGCTGCACCCGATGCCAAGGGACCCTGGCGGCCCGCGGGCGCGCTGCCGGCAACGTTCTCCGATCTGCCCGACGATGCCAGCTTTGCAGTCGTGCGCAAGCAGATTCCCGGGCGCGCCTACACCGCGAAGGACGCCCCGGACATCTTCGTCTCGACAGCGCCCGCGGAAATCATCGTCATCGGTGGATCACCGCAGTTCAAGCCCATCGCCAGTACGACGCTGCAATACGTCGCCAACACCGACGCTGCGCTGTTCCGCGACACCGCCGGGGGCAACTACTATTTCCTGGTGTCTGGACGCTGGTTCTCCGCTTCGTCGCTCGACGGTCCGTGGACCTTTGCGACCGCCAGCCTGCCGGCCGATTTCGCCCGCATCCCCGCCGCGGGGCCACGCGGCTTCGTGCTCGCGTCAGTGCCGGGAACGCCGCAGGCGCAGGAAGCGCTGATCCAGGCACAGATCCCGCGGCAGGCATCGCTGAGCCGCGCCAACGCGAAGCTCGACGTGGTCTACGCCGGTACGCCGCAATTCATTCCGATCGCCGGTACCGCGATGTTCTACGCCGTGAATACGTCGTTCGACATCATCCGGGTCGGCGACGCGTACTACGCATGCGCGCAAGGCGCGTGGTTCACCGCCCCCAAGCCGGATGGCCCGTGGGTACTGACTGCCAACGTGCCCGCAGCGATCTACACTATTCCGCCATCGAGCCCACTCTATCGCGTGGTCTACGTTCAGGTGTACGACGCGACTCCCGAAGCGATCACCTTCGGTTATACGGCTGGCTACTCGCAGGGCTACGTGGCGGCCGGGGTCGTCATGTACGGCACAGGCTGGTACTACCCGCCGTACATCTATGCCGGAACGGTGCCGGTCTACTACCCCTATCCGTACTCGTACGCGGGCGCCACTTACTACAATTCGGCGACCGGCTCGTGGGCGCGCGGCGGCGCGATCTACGGTCCCTACGGAGGTGTGGTCAAGGCCGGCACGGCCTACAACCCTGCCACCGGCGCATGGGCTCATGGCGGCGCCGTCTATGGTCCGAACGGCGGCGCCGGCGCGTTCTCGGCCTACAACCCGAGTACAGGCAGCTATGCGCACGGCGGCGCGGTGTGGGGTCCGGACGGCGCTTCCGGCAACGCGAGTTGGTACAACGCGCGCACCGGCGTTTCCGGTTCGACCAGCCAGAACAGCAATGCATACAGCCGCTGGGGTTCGAGCACGGTGTCCGGGCCGAACCAGACGGTGCACACACAGAGCCAGTCCGACGCGCGCGGTTCCACGGGATCATTCAGTTCCACCTCCGGGGCCAAGGGCGCCGGTGTCAGCGGCGCCGGCGGCAACAGCGCTGGGGTCGTGAAGGGAGCGGGCGGAGACGTCTACGCCGGAGCCGACGGCAATGTCTACAAGAAGACTTCCGACGGCTGGTCCAAATACGACAACGGTTCGTGGAATTCGGTGCAGAAGCCGGCGTCCGCCAACGCGACAGGCGCGCGCACTGCGGCGGCTACAGGCAATCCCTTGGGCGCGACCGAACGCGCGGGCGCATCACGCGCTGCGGGCTTCGGTCAACTCGACCAGGATCATGCCGCGCGCAACTTCGGAGCGCAGCGCGGCGGGCAATTCGGCGGCGCGCGCGCCGGCGGCGGCTTCAGGCGCTAGGCGCAACCCGGCAGGCGAAAAAAACCCCGCAGGTTGCCCTGCGGGGTGAGGCTGTATCATTTAGGAGGAGGAAAATGATACAGAAGGAGACATCAACATCGATATTGGGACTGCTCCTCCGGCTTCAAGTTCCCCGAAGCCTCTCATGCGTTTTTCGTACTTTAGGCAGCCTTGCGACCCTTCACCGGCGCGGTCGTGGCCTTGGCGACGTTCGCCGCGTTTGCCGCTGCAGCGCGCATCGACGCATCCGCGAAGCTAACGACTTGCTTGCTGGCCTTCGAGAACTGATCGAACGCCGCGGTGGTCGCCGCCATCGTCGACTTGAGTGCCGTCACAGCGACGTCCGAACCGGCGGGCGCGTTCTTCGCCGCCTTTTCGACCCAGGCCGCGACACCCTTGGTGTACGAAGCCCACGCCTGCTCGGCCAACGCCGAGAAGTCAGCTTGCGCTTCCGACGCGATTTGATAGACACCGCGCGAGTAGCCCAGCGCGTTCTGCACACCGGCTTCGGTCAGCTTGGTGCGGACCGCGACGAATTCCTGCACGTCCTTGATGCCGGCGACGGCGTTGGCGCTGTACACGCCCTGCTCCAGCACGACCTTGGCGGCCTGCAGGTTGAGCTTGGCGAGGCGCTCGGCCTTCTCCAGCGAAAGCGAAGCCAGCTTGACGGCGCTGTCGTAGCCCGCCTTGTTGATTTCAGCGAATTGTTCGGTTGCGTTGTACATGGTGAATCCTTTCCCGTTAGGTTAGTTAGGACCCTACACGGGCCCTCCATCGTTCCAGCGCACGGGGCTGCATTCCGGTCGTCTGTCCTGCCGTGAGCGACCCGTGGCTTACTTCATTTGCTGCACCGCACAATTCGAATTATGGGGGCACGTTTCGGGCAAGTCAAGGCATTTTTGGTGCATCGCACCAAGAGGCCGCGGGGCGATTGCCGACATGTTTCAAACACCCCAATAAATCAGTGGTTTATAATCCGCGCTTACGTTTCAGGAGTCTTCATGAGCAAGCCGTTGCGAGTCATCAAGAAATACCCCAACCGGCGCCTGTACGACACCGCGAACAGCGGCTACATCACGCTGGCGGACGTCAAGCAGATGGTGCTGGAGTTCATCGACTTCCAGGTCATCGACGCCAAGACCGGCGACGATCTGACGCGCGCTGTCCTGCTGCAGATTATCCTCGAGGAAGAATCGGCGGGCATGCCGATGTTCTCCAGCGAAATGCTGTCGCAGATGATCCGCTTCTACGGCAACGCGCTGCAGGGCATCATGGGCAACTACATGGAGCAGAACGTCAAGGCGTTCATCGCGATCCAGGGCAAGTTGCAGGACCAGGCGAAGCAGATTTACGGCGACAAGATGCTGCTCACGCCCGACCTGTGGAAGCAGTTCCTGCAGATGCAGGCGCCCGCGATGCAGGGCATGCTCGGCAACTACCTCGAACAGAGCGCGAAACTGTTCATGGACATGCAGCAGCGCATGCAGGACCAGACGCGGGGCCTGTTCACCGCGTTCCCGTTTCCGACCTTCGGCGCAACGTCGGTCGCGCCCGGCGACGACGACAAGAAGCGGTGATCCGCTGCAGGCTCGCAAAGCAGCGCACAAACTGCATTGCAGCGTAGCCGCTTGACGCGGCGCGCAACCGGAAAGCACAGCGCATGAAATCCAAATCCGTGGGCGCGCCCCGTGTCGGTTTCGTCTCGCTCGGCTGCCCGAAAGCGCTGGTCGATTCCGAGCAGATCCTCACGCAGTTGCGTGCCGAGGGCTACGCAGTCGCGCCCACTTATGCAGGCGCAGACCTGGTCGTGGTCAATACCTGCGGCTTCATCGACGCCGCGGTCGCCGAATCGCTCGATGCGATCGGCGAGGCGCTTGCCGAGAACGGCAAGGTGATCGTCACCGGCTGCCTCGGCGCCAAGAACGGCGGCGCCTTCGTCAGGGAAGCGCACCCGCGGGTGCTTGCGGTCACCGGTCCGCATGCCGCGTCCGAGGTGATGGACGCGGTACACGCGCATCTGCCGAAATTGCACGATCCCTTTGCCGACCTGGTGCCGCCGCAGGGCATCAAGCTGACGCCCAAACATTACGCGTACCTGAAGATCAGCGAAGGCTGCAACCATCGCTGCACCTTCTGCATCATTCCCGCCATGCGCGGCGACCTGGTCAGCCGTCCGATCGGCGAGGTCATGGTCGAAGCAGAGAACCTGCTCAAGGCGGGCGTGCGCGAACTGCTGGTGATCTCGCAGGACACCAGCGCATATGGTGTCGATGTCCGCTATCGCACCGGCTTCTGGCGCGGACGGCCGCTGAAGACGCGCATGACCGAACTCGTCGGCGCACTGGGCGCGCTCGCCGCCGAGTACGGCGCGTGGGTGCGCCTGCACTACGTGTATCCCTATCCGCATGTCGACGACGTGATTCCGCTGATGGCCGATGGTCACGTGCTGCCGTATCTGGACGTTCCCTTCCAGCACGCGAGTCCGCGCCTGCTGAAATTGATGAAGCGCCCGGCCAATGCCGAGAACAACCTGCAGCGAATCCGTGCCTGGCGCTCGGTCTGTCCGGAACTCACGATTCGCTCCACGTTCATCGTCGGCTTTCCCGGCGAGACCGAGCGCGAATTCGAAGCGCTGCTGGAGTTTCTCGAGCACGCGCAGCTCGACCGCGTCGGCTGCTTCGCCTACTCGCCGGTGGACGGAGCCGTGGCCAACGCGTTGCCCGATCCGGTGCCTGAAGCGCTCAAGGAAGAGCGCCGTGCACGATTCATGGCCGTCCAGGCGGCCATCAGCGCCCGGCGATTGAGCGCGAAGGTCGGAACGATCCAGACCGTGCTGATCGACTCGATCGACGGCAACAAGGCGATCGGACGCAGCGCAGCGGACGCGCCAGAAATCGACGGCATCGTCACCGTCGAGAGGGGCGCCGGATTGCGTGCAGGTGCGTTCACCCGAGTCGTCATTACCGCCGCCAGCGAACACGACCTTGTCGGGCAGTTCGTCGACGCGTAACTGCCGAATGCGCCGCGATGTTTCTCGCGTTTGCGCGCGTGTCGAGAAATGCAAGGACCACCGGGACGCAGTTGCACAAAATTACCACTGTACAACCCGATCACGTTGAATCACCAGCAGCCTGAGAAGATGAAGGCAATGACACGCGGCACATGGCGACAGGCTAGACACGAGATCAACATCGCGCTTTCGTGGAATCGCGTGTATCGCGCCGCGAGCTATTTGCGATCGGCGCTGTGGATTGTTCCGTTCGTAGCCATCGTCCTCATGCTGGTAACGGCGCCCCTGCTCCGTAGATTGGACGCCTGGCTCGCCTGGAACATTACTGACCTCGACCCGGATGGCGCGAAGGCGTTGTTTCAGGCGGTCACGACGTTGACTCTGTCGTTTCTGGTGTTTACGTTCGGATCCCTCCTGGTGGCTATTCAGGTTGCCAGCGTGCAGCTGACGCCGCGGATCATCGCCACCACGCTGCTGCGCAACAACGTGGTGAAGTACAGCGTAGGGCTCTTTGTCTTCACACTGGTGTTCAGCGTGAGCGCACTGAACAACCAGGGATCAACGGTGCACCAGTTGATCGCCTTCGTCGGCGGCGTCCTGGGCATCACCTGCATTGCGGCCTTTCTGTTCCTGATCGACTACGCCGCGCGGCTCTTGCGTCCGGTCAGCATCCTGGCCCACGTCGGTGATGAAGGCCTTGCCGTGATCGAATCTGTCTACACGATTTCGACTACTCGCGAGCCAGACCGCGGCCGTGCCGCCTACGAACGGACCGGTATTCCGCGGCGCGTCGTCAGCCATGAGGACTCATCGGGGATCGTCTTGGCGGTCGATCTGGCGACCCTTGTCGAAGAAGGGAGGCGAGCCGATGGCCTGATCGAGTTCTTGCCGCAAGTCGGCGATTTCGTCGCCTCGGGCGAACCTCTGTTCGCGCTGTATGACGGTGCATCTGCGATCGATGACCGCAAGTTGCGTGCGACAGTTGCGTTTGGCTCGGAACGCACGCTGGAGCAGGATCCATTGTTCGCATTTCGAATACTTGTCGATATTGCCATCAAAGCGCTTTCTCCGGCCATCAACGACCCGACAACAGCTGTGCTCGGCCTAGACCAGATCCATCGCTTGTTGCGCGCCGTCGGCAAGCGTCATCTGCGCGACGCGGAGATTGCTGACCACACGGGGCAACGGCGCGTGATTCTACGGACACCCAATTGGGAAGACTTTGTTCACATTTCCTGCAACGAGATACGCACTTGCGGCGCGGGCAGCGTGCAGATTGCGCGTCGCATGCGGGCGCTGCTGGATAATCTCGTCTTGTCGTTGCCGGAGTACCGCCACGCGGCGCTGCGCCTGGAGCTGGATCTGCTGGATCGCATGCTTCAAAAGCGCTATGAACTCCCGGAAGACCTTGCTCTCGCGCGCATCGCCGATACTCAAGGATTGGGCGGATCCTCGGGTGCGGCGGATAAAGTGTAGCTGGCGCGGGTCGCCCTAGTCCAGGAATCGGACACGGCCGGTGTCGAAATCGTACACCGCGCCCACGAGCATTACGCCGCCCCGCGCTGAACTTTCACGACCTTCGGGCGAATCGAGCAATTGCCGAATGGTCCAACGCACGTTGGCTTCGACTGCCGCCTCAACGAGCAATTCACGGGGCAGTGTCTTGTCCAGATCATCCAGTGCGGGAAGGATGTTCTCGAGCAGCAACGCGATCCGGCTCTGATGACGAGCAGCATCAAATTTCGCGGCCACCGCAGCCTTCACGGCCCCGCAGTTTTGGTGTCCCAAGACCACGAACAGCGGCGTGTGAAGGGCGGCGCCGGCGTACTGCAACGTCCCCAGAATAGAAGGTCCGAGAACGTTTCCTGCCACTCGTATGACGAAGAGCTCGCCGAATCCGGCATCGAATACCAGCTCCGGAGGCACTCGGCTGTCGCTGCAGCCGAGCACGGTGGCGTAGGGCTGCTGGCCCTTGGCAAGCACCGCCAGCACGTCCTTTTGTATCGTCGGAAATCGTGCGTGCCCGCTGACGAAGCGCGCATTGCCTTCCTTCAGGCGACTTAGCGCCTCCGCCGCCGACCATATGGGCTTATCGTCGCCGCTCACGCCAAACTCGCCGCCGAACCGCTCCTGTCGGCCGTCCGCCGCCAGCGACCCGGCGTCGTGCCGCTCCAGCGCCGGAACGACCGCATGAAGGGACTGACACCGGCGTATCCGAGTACCGCCGCGATGTCATCCATGGCCACCTCTGTATCCGCAAGCAGCTCGCGCGCGGCAACGAAGCGAACGCTGTCGAGAATCTCCTGGAAGGTCACCCCCTCCGCTTCCAGGCGGCGATTCAGGGTCCGGCGATGCATCGCCAGCATTTGTGCCAGTTCGTCGCCCGAAGCGCGACCGTGAAGCAGAAGAATACGCAACGCACGATGCGCTTGCTGGACAAGATTGCCCCGCCCGCCGGCGTCGGCCTGCCGCTCCGCGGCCTGGAGCCGCGCCGGATCGGCGCCGCTGACGGGCCGATCCAGGTAGCGCGCGGGGAACCTCAGTGCGCAGAACTCGGCGTTGAAGCGCAATGGTGCCCTGAAAAAGCGGCGATGCGGATCGACATCCTCAGGTTTTGCGTGCGAGAAAAAGACGTCCGAAGGCGTCCAGCCGCGGCCGAGAAGTTCGCGCAGAAAATTGCAGCCGCCCGCCATGATCGCGTCGTAGATCTGGCTCGTCCCGATTACACCCGGCGCGTAAATGGCGTAACCGAGATCGACGACGTCGCCGCGGTCCAGCACGAAGGCGAGGCCGCCTTCGCTGTTGAGATGCTGGTAGACAGTCAGCGTGCGCAACGCATTGCCAACCGTCGACGAATTGCGAACGATCTCGCCCAGCAAGCCAAGATCCGAGAGTTGCCAGGTGCGCCCGCTCAGCAGTCCGAAATGCGCGCACCGTGTTGCCGTCGCCGCTGCGCGGAGCAGAGCCCCCATCGCGGAATATGGAATACGACGCTCGGCGCTGTCCAGCGCATTCGGCGCAAGGCCGGCTTTCGTCAACAACGGATCCGGGTCCACCCCGAGCTGGCGAATCAGGGCCGGCACGGCGGTGAATCCACCGACGCGCTGCGACCACGCCGTAGCCTCGCTCGGGGGCACCGGATAACGTCGCCTGCAACCTTCGAGATTCATGAAACAATCGCCCCCCCGAAGCCAAGAATGCAGGTTCCGTGAATTGTCGAGAATTGTCAATTTGCTACCGCGGGCAGCCTGCCGTGTCGAACCGTGTTCGACGAAAGGCGCCGATACGCCTCGGGAACGGCGTCGCGCTCCGCACCATGCCCATGTCGAGAAATGTAAAGACGAAGCGATATCGCAAAGCCATCATGCAAACAGCGCTTGGAGCACGACACCTGTGATCGTCGCGCGGTCCACGCGATGTTGCCGCATCGACGCGAGGTCAAGTGCGGTCAGCGACATGGAGGCGACATGTCGGTGTTGATTGAAGGCGGACCTCCGGATCTCGTCGTCCCCGGCAAGGGAACCGTTGTCACCGCCGGGGACAACAGCGTCGCGCTGTTCAAGATCGACGGAGCCATATGCGCGCTGGAGGCGTGGTGCCTCCGTTGCGGGTCGAGCCTGGCGCAGGGAACCCTTCACGGCACGATTGTCGCGTGCCAAGGATGCGGGTGGCGCTACGAAGTCAACACCGGTGCCGTCGTAGGTATTCCGAAGCTTCGGCTCACGACATTTCGCGTCGAAGTTGTCGGTGGTCAAATTATCGTCGCAGACACCTAGCATAATGATGGAAATCTCGTCGTGCTGCGTTTATGCTGACGGTTCACGCGCAAATCATGTCCAGAAAAGCAAAGACAGCGCGGTTGCTATCTACCAGCATGGGGACTCTACGACGCCGGATCGCATACCGTGGCCACGCTGCACGCATTCGCGACACCGCGCGACAGACCAATGATGGAGACAGTCCGATGCGAGACGTTGACCACGGGCTGATACCACCCTCGCAATTCCTCGCCGCAACTGAATGCGGAGCCTTGCAGCCACCGCATCGTGGCTCGACAACATCACAGCGCAGGAAACTCCCGCGCCTGTTGCTGGCCGTGGCTTCGGTTGCCACGACGGCGTACACCTCGGCGCAGGGCATCTATCCCGGTGATCTGTCCAAAGAAGGGTACAAGCTGCCCGGCGGCTTCGAGCCCGTATTGCACCTGCGAACCTACGATTTCGACCAGGAAAACAACAGCGGTGGGCAGAGCGCAGCGTGGGCGATCGGCGGCTGGGCAGGAATGCGCAGCCCCTGGTGGGGCGATCTGTTCCAGGCGGGGATCGTCGGCTATACCTCGCAAAAACTCTACGGGCCAGCCGACAAGGACGGCACCAAACTCCTTGCGCCCGGGCAGGAACAGATCACCGTCCTGGGCGAGGCCTTCGGCGCGGTGCGCATCGCCGGTCAGACCATCGCCGGCTACCGGCAACTGATCAATCGCCCGTTCATCAACCCGCAGGACACGCGGATGGTGCCCAACACCTTCGAGGCCTACACGCTGACCGGAACGGCGGACCAATTCCTTACACGGGCGGTTACGTCACCAAGATCAAGGTCCGCGATTCCAACAGCTTCGCCTGGATGTCCAACGCCGCGGGAGGCACCGGCAAGCAGGAAGGCGCCATCTACGCGGGCGGAACGTGGAACTTCTCCAAGAACGGTTACATGCGAGTGGACGAGGTGTATTCCACCGATGTCATGAACATGTTCTACGTGGACGGCAAGTACCCGATCGCGATCGACGACAAGACGACGTTGACGCTGGGAGGGCAGTACTACCCGCAGCAGTCGGTTGGCGGCGCGCAGATCGGTTCATTCTCGACCTTTGGTCTGGGATTGCAGGCTGCCGTCAACTACGGACCGGTGGGTGGCCAGCTGTACTACACGCAGACAGGCAGGGGCTTCACCACGCAAAGTCCGTACGGCGATCACCCGTCCTACCTCAACATCATGGTGTTTTCGTTCAACACGGCTGGCGAACGCGCGATTCGGGATCGGCGGAAACGTGAACTTCGCCACGCTCGGCGTGCCAGGACTTACTGCCGCCGCCATCTACGCGTCCGGTCGCGACCTTATCAACACGCAGACTGGTGCGCCGATCGGTAACCAGAATGAGACCGACGTCCGAGTGGACTACGCGTTTCCCAAGGGTACGATTCTCGAAGGACTGGTGGCCACGTTACGTTACGCGTGGACGCATCAGGATGATACGACGCAGAACGGCAACCAGCTGCGTGCTTACCTTAACTACGACGTTCGATTTTGGAGTCTCAACCGCGATGGCAGTTCTCGATCGCGTATAAAGGAGTGACAAATGCGCAATCTATCCGTAGTCCTCGTGATCGCGGCCGCTTTAGGTGCTGGTATGGCCATTGGCCAGACTACGCCTGCCGCCCCTCCCGGGCGAACGGTAACCGCCGTCCAGCCGGGACAGCTTGAAATCGCCGGGCCTCGCGCAAACGAGATCTATGGCGCGAGCATCCAGAAGATCACCGCAACGCCGGGCAAGGGTGCGCGATCGATCGAAGTGCAGTCGCCGTTTGGGAACAGTTACTTCGATTGGCCAAAGGACGTAAAGCCGGTGGCTTTCACTATCGAGACAGCCAAGAACGGCGGCGTTACAGTGTTGGCGCCAGGCTACACCGACGCGAACAAGGCCGACTACAAGGCCGCGCTCGAAGCAGTCATTCCGATCGCGGTAGACAAGGCGCAGGCCCAAAAAAAGTTGAGGCGCTAGCGTATCGATAGCGTCGATTGATGGTGAGTGCGCATCGACGCAACGCCTTTTGATCAACATCAGTTCGGCCAAACCGACCGTGTCTGACGCATCCGAAATCCGGAAATGTAAAAGGACCATGCCATGACCACCGAAAGCAAATCTGCGTCGCATCTGGATCACTTCTTTTCGTCATCGGCGGCACGGCTGGACCGCTGGCGCGAGTTGAATGCCAAGGCGCAAGGCTGGGCCGCCGATGCCCATGGGGGCAAGGCGCGCGGTGCGCGCGCGGCCGTGGAAGCTGCATTATTGGAGCTGCATGCGCTCGAGGAGTTCTTCGCCTTTCCGGGGCCGCGGCTGATGGCGGCGCTCGCCGAACGTATCGCCAGCAACGATGCGCACGGTGTCGCGCGAATGGTGCAAAGGATGAGCGGCGCGCTGCTGTCGGGGAATTATCGCTACGACGGCAGCGAGTGGGAGAGCGCGGATGACTCCACCGACGCCGAGCCGGACCGGCTGCGCGGAGGGCTCGGCGGCAATGAGACTCACCGACCCTACTTCGAGACGCTGTTCGTCACGCCCACGCCATCCGCCAATCGCGCGAAGATTGCCCGCGAAATTCGCCGCCTGCGGCGCGTCGACGACGCGATGATCTACGAGCCGGTGCTGGTCGGCAGTGTCGAGGATGCCCTCCTCGGCATCATCCTGAACGGCAAGATCGAAGCGGTCGTCATCTTCGACGGGATCCCGGTACCATCCCAGCACGACGTACCGCTGCTCCACGACCTGCTTGCTGCACAGCCCGATCTCGGCGACGTGGCAAGCCTGGCGCCACGCGAAGTCGGCGTGACCCTGGCACGCTACATCAAGCACATCCGCCCCGAACTGGACATCTACCTGCTGACCGACCGGAACGTGGAAAAGCTGGCAGGCGATCCGGCGGCCTCGATGATCCGGCGGGTGTTCTACGAAGTCGAGGAAATGATGGAGGTGCACCTCAACGTGCTCGAAGGCGTCGCCGACCGTTATTCCACGCCACACTTCGACAACCTGAAGCATTATGCCGCGCGGCCGATCGCCACTTTCCACGCGCTCCCGATTGCGCGCGGCAAGTCGATCATGAAGTCGAACTGGATTCGCGACATGGGCGAGTTCTACGGCCAGAACCTGTTCCTCGCGGAGACCTCGGCCACCACCGGCGGCCTCGACAGCATGCTCGAGCCCACCGGCACCATCAAGGTGGCGCAGGAGAAGTTCGCCCGGGCCGTGGGTGCGGACCACGTGTTCTTCGTCACCAACGGCACCTCGACATCGAACAAGATGGTGTATCAGGCGGTGACCGCGCCCGGCGACATCGTGATCGCCGACCGCAACTGCCACAAGTCGCATCACTACGGCATGGTGCTTTCCGGCGCCCAGCCGCTGTATGTCGAAGCGTTCCCGATGACGGAGTATTCGATGTACGGCGCGGTGCCGCTGCGCACCGTCAAGAAGGCGCTGCTCGATCTGAAGGCGGAGGGACGGCTCGATCGCGTGAAGATGGTGACGCTCACCAACTGCACCTTCGACGGGCACGTCTACAACACGCGCCGGGTGATGGAAGAGTGCCTGGCGATCAAGCCGGACCTCATTTTCCTCTGGGACGAGGCGTGGTTCGGGTTTGCGCGCTGGTCGCCGTTCCTGCGCCCGCGCACGGCGATGGGCGCGGCGGCAGCGCTCGAGGAGTGGCGGGCAAGTCCTGCCGCATTGGCGGCGTGGAAGGCACAGGCCGCCGAGCTTGGCGAGGATCTCGACCCCAAGGACGCGCGCCTGCTCAAGCGACATCTGATCCCGGACCCGCGCAAGATGCGCATCCGTGTCTACGAAACCGACTCGGTGCACAAATCGATGTCGGCGCTGCGCCAGGGCTCCATCGTCGCCGTGCGCGACGAGGACTACAACCACCACGTCTCGGCCTTCCGGGAAGCGGTGTTCATCCACGCGTCGACGTCGCCGAACGCTCAGATCATCGCGTCACTGGACCTGGCCCGTCGGCAGATGGAGCTCGAAGGCTACGAACTGGTCATGCGCGCGTTCGAAGTCGCGATTGCGATCCGCCGCGCCATCGCCGAACATCCGATCATCTCCAAGTACTTCCGTGTCCTCGGCGCGGACGCCATGATACCGGCCGAGTACCGCAGTTCCGGCTTTCGCGACCTCCTCACCCCGGGCAGCACCTGGCTGACGGCGCTCAAGGCGGTGAAGGAGGACGAGTTCTTCCTCGATCCGACGCGGATGACGCTGGTGTGCGGCACCGCGGGCTACGACGGCACCTCGTTCAAGAACCTGCTGGCGTCGAAATACAACGTCCAGCTCAACAAGACCTCGCGTAACAGCGTGCTCTTGCAAAGCAACATCAACAACACGCGCAGCGACGTTGCGCTGCTGATCAAGGTGTTGCTCGAGGTCTCGATGGAGATCGAGGCGCGGCTCGCCGAGGGCGGTGACACCGGGCGCGCGACGTTTGCGGCGCGGGTGAAGAACCTGATGGAAGACGTGCCCGACCTGCCGAACTTCAGCCGCTTCCACGACGGCTATCGCGAGGACCCCAACAGCGTCACGCTCGAGGGCGACATGCGCGGCGCCTTCTTCGCAGCCTACGAAGAAGATGACTGCGAATACATTCCGCTGATGAGCCCGGAGATCGACAAGCGGTTGAAAGGCGGCCCGGAAATGGTGTCGGCCAACTTCGTGATCCCGTACCCGCCCGGCTTCCCGATCATGGTCCCGGGGCAGGTAATCGACGCCGAAACGATCGGATTCATGCGCAAGCTCGACGTCAAGGAAATCCATGGCTTCAACGCGGTGCGCGGCCTGAAGCTGATCAAGCTGTCGGCGATCGGCAAGGCGCCGCAGGGGGCACACGGAGCTCCAGCGCGTGCGGCGCCGCCCAAGGCCAAGGCCAAGGCCAAGGCATCGGCCAAGAAAGGGCGGTAGCTCATGTCATCGCTCATTGCGCACGCCTCTGGACAATTGTGCGAGCAATTGTCGATCGACCGACCCAAGCCAACAGCTCAACGGCCCCATCGAACCGGAGTCCATCATGATTGACTGGCTCTTCGCTACGCTCAAACAGTACCCCGAGATCGCGATTTTCTTGTCACTCGCCTTCGGGTACTACTTCGGCAAATTCACCTTCAAGGGCATCGGCCTCGGTTCGGTCACCGCCACCTTGATCGCCGGGGTCGTGATCGGGCAGATCGGAATCACGATCAACCAGCCGCTCAAGGCGTTCTCGTTCCTCATGTTCCTGTTCGCCGTTGGCTACGGCGTCGGGCCGCAGTTCGTGCGCGGGATTGCCAGCAATGGCGTGCCGCAGGCGCTCTTTTCGGTGGTGCAGTGCGTGTTCAGTCTGGCGGCGCTCGTCGTGATCGCGAAGGTCGCCGGCTATGACCTCGGCTACGCGGCCGGGCTCTACTCCGGGCTCGCAGACGATCTCGGCCGCGATGGGCCTCTCGACCGATGCCATCAACCGGCTGGGCCTGCCACCCGATCAGGCGAAGGCGCTGCTCGACTCGATGCCGGTTGCGTATGCCGTGAGCTACATGTTCGGGACCATGGGCTCGGCGATCGTGATCGCCGTCCTCGGTCCGAAGCTGCTGGGCATCGACCTCGTTGCCGCGTGCAAGGACTACGAGGAAAAGCATGGCGGCGGCAAGAAGGAGCTGGGCGGGCCCGGCACGGCCTGGTATCAGCGCGGAGTTCGCGCATACAGGGTGCGGCCAGGCGGCAAGGCGGCCGGCCTGCGGGCGGCCGAGGCCGAGGCGCTGATTCCCGATTCGCGCCTGTTCATCCTGCGCCTTCGCCGTGACGGAGTGATCATGGACGCGACTGCGGACACGGTCCTGAAAGACGGTGACGTGATCGCAGTTGCGGGCGAACGGGAGGTCCTCGTGAATCTGCTGAAAAACGCAGAGGAAGTCGAAGACCGCGAACTGCTCGCCATGCCGGTGGATGGCGTGGACATCCTGGTGACGAACAAGGAGGTCGACGGCAAGACGCTGGCCGAGCTGGCGACGCGCCCCGCCGCCCGCGGCGTGTTCCTGCGCAAGATCACGCGCGGCGCGACCGCCACGGACATTCCCATCATGGCGGGCACCGAGCTCAACCGCGGCGACTTGCTCACTGTCGTCGGCCGGACGCAGGATGTCGCCGCCATCACGAAGATGCTGGGCGTCGCGGATCGTCCGACCGACGTGACCGACATGGCATTCGTTGGCGCGGCGATCGTCGTTGGCGGCCTGATCGGCGCGCTGGTGTTCAAGGTGGCCGGCGTACCGCTCACGCTGTCGACCGCCGGCGGTGCGTTGATCGCCGGGATCATCGGCGGATGGCTGCGCTCGGTGCGCCCGTCCTTCGGGCGCATTCCGACGCCAACCGTCTGGTTCATGAACTCGGTCGGACTCAACATCTTTATTGCGATCGTCGGCATCTCCGCCGGCCCGGGTTTCGTCAACGGACTGAAAACGCAGGGCATCGGTCTTTTCCTGTGGGGCGCGCTCGCCACCACGGTTCCGTTGATCCTGGGCATGTTTACCGCCAAGTACATTTTCAAATTCCACGACGCGCTCAACCTCGGCATCGTCTCCGGGTCGCGAACCACAACGGCATCGCTTGGCCTGGTCTGCGACCAGGCCAAGAGCCAGATCCCGGCGCTCGGCTACACCGTCACCTACGCCGTGGGGAACACCCTGCTTACGATCTGGGGCATGGTCATCATCATGCTGCTTTCATGAGTCGCGAGCTTCCGCTTACCGAATCCGCAAGGAGAATCTAATGGACGACCTGACACTCAAACAATACGAGAAGCTGGGCCCGTTCGAGATAAAGGATTTCCTCCAGAAAGTCGCATCCAAGGCGGCTCTGGAATCGTCCATCTCGTATCTGAACGCCGGTCGCGGCAATCCGAACTGGGTCGCGACGGAGCCGCGCGAGGCGTTCTTCCTGCTCGGGCAGTTCGCGATCACCGAGAGCAAGCGCGTGCTCGAATTGCCGCCTGGTGTGGGCGGCATGCCCAAGGCAGCGGGTATAGCGGGCCGGCTGGAGGCCTGGCTGGGGACGCACGCCGACATGCCGGGCGCGCCATTTCTGCAGCGGATGGTGCCGTGGACCGTGAAAAAGTTCGGCTTCGACCCGGACAGTTTCGTGCACGAGCTGGTCGACTCCATCATCGGCGATCACTACCCGGTGCCGGATCGCATGCTGGTGCACAACGAGCAGGTCGTCCACGAGTATCTGCAGTGGGCGATGTGCGGAGACCCGCGGCCGAAGGGCAAGTTCAAGATCTACGCGGTCGAGGGCGGCACCGCCGCCATGTGCTACATCTTCAAATCACTGAAGAGCAACCGGATCATCAACCCGGGTGACACGATCGCGCTCGGCGTTCCGATCTTCACGCCGTACATCGAGATGGCCCACCTCGAGGATTACGACCTCAACTTCATCGAGGTGCACGCGAAGCAGGAGCATCGGTTCCAGTACCCGGATGAAGAGATCAAGAAACTCCTCGACCCGAAGGTCAAGGCGTTCTTCATCGTCAACCCGGGCAACCCTTACGCCGTGGCGATATCGCCTGACACGATCAAGAAGATCGGGGCGGTGCTCAAGAAACGTCCGGATCTCATCCTGCTGACCGACGATGTCTACGGCACCTTCGTGCCGGGCTTCCGTTCGCTGATGGGCGAGTTCCCGAAGAACACCATCGGCGTCTACTCGTACAGCAAGTACTTCGGCTGCACCGGGTGGCGCCTGGGCACGGTCGCGGTCCACGAGGACAACATCTTCGACGAAATGATCGCGAAGCATCCGGAGCCGATCAAGAAGAAACTGGACAAGCGTTACGGTGGACTCACGCTCGAGCCGCGCAAGCTCGCCTTCATCGACCGCATCGTGGCCGACAGCCGCGACGTCGCGCTGAATCACACCGCCGGCCTGTCGCTTCCGCAACAGGTCATGATGACGCTGTTCTCGCTCGCCGAGCTGATGGACGAGAAGAAGGACTACCAGAAAGCCTGCATCGGCATCGTCAAGAAGCGCGTCGAGGCGACGCTGGAGGGACTCGATATAAAACTCGATCCGAACAAGTACTTCGACTGGTACTACGGCCTGATCGACTTCGAGTTCTTTGCGCGCAAGCACCTGGGCGAGGACATCGTGAAGTGGATGAAGGCCAACGTGCATCCGCTCGACATCGTGTTCCGGCTCGCCGAAGACCACGGCATCGTGTTGCTCAACGGCAGCGGCTTTGCCGCGCCGGACTGGTCGGTGCGCATATCGTTCGCCAACCTCGACGACCACGTCTACGACGACATCGGCCGCGCGGTGCGTGCCATTGCGCGCGGCTACCGGCAGGCCTATGAAGCTGCCACCGGCAAGAGCGCCAAACCTGCGGGCGCCGGCAATGCACGCGTAAAGAAGCGCAAGCCTGTGCGGTCGAAATAGTCGTCGAGAGAATCCCTCTCGGGAGGCGAGACGTGGATTTCCTTTTGTGCAAGCGGCGGAACGAGTCGCGGCGCTCCGTCTTGATCGCCTTGGTGCTAGTCCTGGCCGCGTGCGGGCCCGCGACGGAGCCGTCCGGGCCCGTCGCGGCACCCGGCGAATGGCGGGAATTCGAAGGCTCCTGGAACGCGGCTGGCAGTCGCCATGTCATTCCCCTCGGCACAGATCGACGGGGCTCGATCGTCGACCTGAGCGGCACGATGCTGCTCGCAGGACCGGCACGCCCCGGCGTCGGATTCCGCGCGGAGGTGATCGCGCTCGTCGACAGCGAAACGGGCCTGGTGGGCCGCGGCGTCTGGACGGACGAGCGAGGTGACCAGGTGTTCAGCGAGCTCAAGGGTCAGGGCACCGCAGCGCAAAACCGCATCTCGGGAACGCTCACTCGGCGGCACGGGACGGTATGTGGGCGTGACCGGTTCCTATGAGTTCTCCTGGAAGTTCGTGATCGAGGGCGAGGACGGCTCGATCCAGGGACAAGCCGTCGGGCTGAAGGGTCGCTTTCTGCCCGGCCAGCCAAGCGCGGGAGGAATGCAGAAATGATTGCTCCCGGCTTGCTCGTGAAACGCGCGGTGCCGTTCGCGCTCGCGATCGGCATCTGGTTCACGCCGGTCCCGGCCGGGCTGACGCCGCAATCGTGGCACCTGTTCGCGGCCTTCGCCGCAGCCATCGTGTCGGTACTCGTTGGCGCCTTTCCGCTCCTCCACGCGTCGATGATCGCCGTGGCGGCCGTCGTCCTTACCGGGACGCTCACGCCAGCGCAAGCCTTCTCTGGTTTCGCGAATTCCAGCGTGCTGCTCGTGATGGTTGCTTTCATCGTCGCGCAGGCCGTCGTGAAGTCGGGGCTCGGCCGACGGATCAGCCTGTTCATGGTGAGCCTCTTCGGCGGCTCGTCGCTCGGCCTCGCCTACAGCATTGTGCTGACCGACGCGGCCATCGCGCCGGCGTTTCCAAGCAACACGGCGCGCGGTGGCGTGCTTTTCCCGATCGTGCTGTCCGTGGCCAAGGGCGCGGGCTCCAATCCCGATGACCCCGAGGGGCGACGGCTCGGCGGCTACCTCATGTTTTGCGGGATGGCGAGCCTCGCCGTCTCCTCCGCTCTCTGGATGACGGCTACCTCCGCCAACCCGGTCGGCGTGCAGATCGCGCAGAAATTCGGGGTCGAGATCGGATTCGGGTCCTGGATTCTCGCCTCCTGTGTGCCGGCGCTCATCGCCATCGGGATGCTTCCCCTGCTTGTCGCGAAGTTGTTTCCGCCTGGCGTCGGCAAGACGCCGGAAGCTCCCGCCGCCGCTCGCGCGGAACTCGCAAGCATGGGGAAACTGTCGCGAGACGAGCGGATCACGGCCGTGACATTCGCGGTGATGGTCGCCGGCTGGGTGTTCGCAGGTGCGCTGAATCTCAATATCACCAGCATAGCGTTCATGGGTTTCGGCGTGCTGCTCATAACGGGTGTGCTCACCGTCGAGGACATCGACATTCGTGGCGACACGCTGGCGACCTTCCTCTGGCTGGCGGTACTTTTCGCCATGAGCGGGCAACTGAACGAGCTGGGCTTCATGGGCTATGTGGGCGAGCGCCTCGCCTCGCGCCTGGGTGGCCTGTCGTGGCCGGTCACGTACGCCACCTTGATCGTACTTTACGTCGGCATCCACTACCTTTTCGTGAGCCAGACCTCGCAGGTGCTGGCGCTGTTCGGCGTCTTTCTCGACGTGGGCATCCGCGGCGGGGTGCCGGCGCCGCTGATGGCCTTCGCCCTGCTCTTCGCGAGCAGCTACTTCTCGGTGATCACCCCGCAGGGCGGCAGCCAGAACATCATCTTCGCGGCGAGCGGCTACCTCACGCAGCGCGAGCTGTACAAGCTCGGCTTCTTCGTCACGCTGGCGTTCCTGGCGGTGTTCCTGCTGATCGGGACCCCGTGGGTCCTCTTCGTGACGGGCTGACGACAGCCGGCACGTCCGTCGATCGAACACCAGGCCGCTGATGGCCGCCGACGAATCGGGCGTCGTCGAACGACCTTCAGCAGCCCGAGCGTGCGTCAGTTCAAGTCGCTATCCTTGTAGTACTTCGTTCCCTTGGCGGTGAGCTCGAGCGCGAGCCCTTTGTCGGTGAGCTGATAGAGCCAAACGCCCGGCGAAACCGCAACGGCTCCCTGATAAGCGGCGCCCTTGTCACCACTCTTCGCCGCGGCGGTCGCCTGTGCACCGAACTCCCAGCCGGAATTGATGAAATTGTTCAGCGCCGCCTCGGTCTCGAACACCCAGAGCAGCTGGAATTTCTTGACGCCGAAGCCCAGACCGGCCTGTATTTCGGCCATTTTCATGTACGCCGTGGCCTTGGTCTTGTTGTTGACCGCGATTCCCTTGCCCGAGCCACCGCCGGCGACGAAGATTTTCATGCCGAAGTTGCTGAACGCGGCGTAGCCGGCAGCGGACTCGACGGCGCTGCGCGCAGACGGCTGCGCCTTGTAGACCGCGGCCAGCGCGTCCTGCCCAGCCTTTCGCACCTCCGCCTGCTCCTCCGCCTTGCTTGCGCCAAGCGCGATTCCGGGCATGGAAAGCGCGCAGGTCATTGCCAAAACCATCATGCGACGATTCATATTCCCTCCTCGATCAGTAGGCATGTCGAATCACGCGCCGCCACCGCGACAAGAGCGAAACCGCACCAATGATTCGCAGCTTGCTCAATGTAGCGGTGTCGGGTAATGCTCGGCTGCTGTCGCACGACCCTTGGTGAAGTCATCGACAATCTCAAGTATAAGCGTGCGTCGCGACAAAGTCTTGATCTGGCGCAGAAGCACGAGGGGCATGCGAGCAACTTCTTGCGCCGTGGCTGCCGAGCGCCGACACGCCGCGCAGATCAACTTGCTCACTGTGTGCCCGCAGGAACTCAAGCAAGGTTTTTCGGGCGCCCGGATGACGACGCAATCCTTGACGACAGTGAACATTAAGCGCCAAATAACGTGCGCATTCGCGCCTCCGATTCTGGGGGTTTTGGGGTAGTTGCTAGGGGTCGATTAATGAAGGGGTCAGCGTTCATGCGTGATGCTTAACCATCGCGGGGTGATCGTGTCGCGAACGCAATGCGCCAGCGGGCGGGAATGCTCGGCAAACCTGAGGAGACGAACGATGAAAACGAAGGCGGGATGGCTGTCCGGGGCTGTTGTGATGGTTGCGTTGGGGCTTGCCTTCGCGGGCGCCCCCCTGGCACAGACGACGTCCACAGTCGATGTGCGCAATTTCGAGGTGATCTCGGTCGATGGGAACAAGCTCGTCGTCCGCGATGAAAAAGGCACCCAGGAAATCACGGTGCCGGACGATTTCCGCTTTACGATCGACGGCAAGAAGATGGCCGTGTCGGACTTGAAGGCTGGAATGAAAGGGACGGCGGCCGTCACGACTACGACCACGGTCAAGCCGGTGTTCGTCACCGAACTGCGCGAGGGCGAAGTCCTGCGTGCGTCGCCTATTTCGATGCTTGTGCGCACAGCCGATGGCACGCGCAAGTTCACCCAAACTGAACTGGACACCAAAGGTATCCGGATCTACAAGGACGGAAATGCGGTGCGGTTGTCCGACGTCAAGAAGGGCGACAAGCTGTCGGCAACGGTCGTCACCTACGGCGCGCCGGCCGTCCTGACCGAGAAGGAAGTGCAGGCGGTGCTCGCCGAGCCCGAAACGCCACCCGCTCCGAGCACGATGGTGGCGGCAGCGCCGGCGCAGCCGACGGCCCCCGCCGCCTCTCCTCAGCCGAGCGCAGCACCTCCCGCATCACCACCGCACCCGCCGAACAATCCGGACTGGGGGTGACGTGGTGGTTGGTGATCGCCGTGATAATTGCGTTGGTGATTTTCTTCATGCGGCGGCGCAAGCAGCCGTAGACAACTCTGGGACCTGCCTGATGTCCAGAGCACTGCGCATGGTGCTGATCGTCCTTGCGGCATTGGTGTTGCTGACCCTCGCCTGGAGTTGGATAGCCCTGAATTGGAGCTATTCCGAGGGCGAGCGGGCCGGCTACATCCAGAAATTCTCAACCAAGGGCTGGCTGTGCAAGACGTGGGAAGGCGAGATCGCCATGGTCACGATGCCGGGGGCCATTCCAGAAAAATTCGCCTTCACGGTGCGTGACGACTCGCTTACCGACAAGATCAATGCCCTGAGCGGGAAACGGGTGGTGTTGTCCTACCAGCAACACAAATTCCTGCCAACGTCGTGTTTCGGTGAGACGGAATACTTCGTGACCTCGATCCGCGAAGTGGTAGATCAGCCCTTGGCACCACCCGCGACGCCGCAAGGACAACTCCAGACGCCGCGCTGAACTTTCGCAACTTCACCAAGCGTTCCGCGCGGCGTGCTGAACTGCGCGATGATCATCGTCGCCATCAGCGTGGCTCCGCGGTTCCCGTTTCCTTAACGGTAGTCGCGGGATGCCGTTTGACCGCGACCCAACCGGTGAACAGTTGGTATCCGAGCGCAAGCATCGTGGCGCCGACGAACATGCCAAGGATGCCGCCGGTTGCCATTCCACCGAGGGCACCGAGCAGGATGACCGGCATCGGCGCGTCAACGCCACGACCGAGCATGAGCGGCTTGAGGATGTTGTCTGTCATCCCGGCAACCACGAGCAGCACCGTATAGATCACCGCCTCGACAGTACCGTAATCTCCGAGCCACCAGATGTAGCCAATGGCGGGCAGCGTCACGATCAGCGCCGGCACCTGGGCGATGCCGAGGACCAGAACAATCATCGCCAGGACGCCGGCCCAAGGTATGCCGGCAACCAGCAGGCAGAGGCCCACGATGATCGCCTGAATGAATGCGACGCCGATGACGCCCTGCGCGACGGCCCTTATGGTCGCCGTTGAAAGTGTCGCGAACTCGGCGCCCCGCTCCTTGCCGGCGGCGCGCTCGAAGATGGCAAGGGCGCCACGGCTACCCGATGCGCCGAAGGCCATGAGGATGCCGGCGATGATGATTGCTGCAACGAACTTCAGAAGGCCACCCCCGATGCTCGCGACGAAGGCAAGGGCGGACTTTGCCAGATCGCCGATTTTCGGCTGAAAGCTTTGAATGAGGGCCGGCAGATCGTCGTGCGCTCGCGACCATAGCGCATACACTTTCTCGCCAACCACCGGCCACCCGGAGACGGAATCGGGCGGAGCCGGAATCTCGAACGTGTCGTTCTGCACGTCGGCGATCAATTGATGGACCGAGTCGCCCAGCGAACTCATCAATATCGCGGTCGGCGCAATGATCAACACGATTCCCAGGATGACCACTATTGTCGCCGACAGGCCCTGCTTGCCTCCGACCTTCGCAGCCAGAAGCTGTTGCAGCGGATAGAGGGTGACGGCGAGGATAACTGCCCATATCATCAACGTCAGGAACGGCGAAAAGATCCAAAAGCAAAGCGCTGCCAGGGCGAAAATGAGTCCGGCACGGATGAGAACATCAAGGAGACCTGCGTAGCCTTGTGGCGCGGCTTCAACCGCACGCGAGCGCTGTTCGTTCATGTATCGCTCCTTCGGCGCAAATGCATCGAACTCTCGAGCAAACTTTCGGTGGGCGTGGAAGACTTCCCGCAATCGCCACTATTATTCTAGATCGCTGCGCTTTCCGGGACCGCGTCCTTGTCCCGCCGCGGCAAAACGAATGTCTCCGAACATCCATCCGCTCCAGGCGGAACGGGGATAATGCGCCAATGCGAGGCGCAATGCCATCGTACGACGTGCTCCTTGGCGACCAATTTTGGGGCGCGCCTTTTGTTTTCACTCATGCGTGGAGGTGACCAATGACCAAGAATCCTTCCGCCCGGCGCACTGTACGAGCGATGGGCAAATCGGCCGGCCAGCGGATCGCGGCCGCAACCCAGACCGCGGGGAAGAAAGTCGGGAAAGCTGCCGCGCGGGTCAGTGACCTGAACAAGGACGGCAAACTCGATCGCGAAGACGCGAAAATCGCCACCGCCAAGGCCAAGGGCGTCGCGTCGAAGGTTGCGGATAGGGCCGGAACACTGGCCAGGAAAGCGGCGCAGCACGACATGGTCAAGGATGCCGCGGCGGGTGCCGCAATCGGTGCAGCAGTCGCAATCCCCGTACCGATCGTTGGCCCGCCCGCAGGAGCCGCCATTGGAGCAATTGTCGGAGTAACCAAAAATTTGAGGGCAGCAAGCAAGCCAGGTTCGCAAACGGCGGGAAAGCAACCCGAGCCTTCGGCCGGCAAGTCCTTTGTGAAGCGGATACGCAAGCCGTCTGAAAAGTGACGGAGCAAACAATTCGCTCTTCGCGACAGCTTGATTCACTTTTCTCGACAGGACTATTCGCGATAGCTCGTGGCGTGCCCCACTCGACTGCGCTACCATTCCAGCGAGAACCGTAGCGTCCGTATCTTGAGTTTGTGTCGGCAGACTGGTCGGAATTCGGCGAGCCACTGAGGCCTCGACGAACCAACCGTTCAGACACTTTCCTGTGGGGGGAAGACATGGATTTCTCGACTATCGGTAATTCGCTGGGTAACGCTCTGGGCGCGGAGATGCCTCGCATTCTTGGCGCCATCGTCATCCTGATCATCGGCTGGATTGTTGCCGTCTTCGTGCGGGCCGGGGTGCGACGATTGCTCGGCATGGCGCAACTAAACGGCCGAATCGCCAAGATCTCCGAGCAAAAGCTCGATCTCGAAACGGGTCTGTCGGCGGGTGCCTTCTGGCTGGTCATCCTGATCACGCTGATCGGCATGTTCAATTCCCTCGACCTCACGCTCGCTTCCGGACCGTTCGAGGTCCTGGTCAAGCAGATCGCTGCCTATTTCCCGCGCCTGGTCGCGGGCATTCTTCTCGTGCTCGTCGCCTGGCTAGCAGCGGTCGCATTGCGCGCCATCGTCAACCGCGTGCTCGATGCCAGCGGCCTGGACGAAAGGCTCTCGGCCAGCGCGGGCATGCAGCCGATGCGCAAGAGCGTCGGCAACATGCTTTTCTGGCTGGTAATTCTTCTGTTCGTGCCCGGCATCCTCAACGTCTTCGATCTCGGCGGACTGCTTGAACCGGTCCAGGCGATGGTCGCCAAGATTCTCAACACGCTGCCGAATCTGTTCGCTGCGCTCATCATCGGCTTTGCCGGCTGGCTGCTGGGAAAGGTGCTGGCGGGTCTCGTGACCAACATCCTCGCGGCCGCCGGCGCCGATCAAGGCGCGCACCGCCTGGGCCTCGATCCGACGGTGCGCATCTCGAATATCGCCGGCATCATCGTGCTGATCCTCGTGTTCGTGCCGGCGCTCATCGCCGCGCTCGACGCGCTCAACATCGAAGCGATCTCGAAACCTGCGACGGCCATGCTGGGCAAGGTGCTCGCGGCAGTTCCGAACATCGTCGCCGCAGCGCTGATTCTGCTTGTCACCTACTACGTCGCCAGATTCGCCGCCGGGCTGGTCGGGCGCTTGTTGAGCGGCTTGGGTTTCGACGAGCTGCCGCAGAAGCTTGGACTCGCAGGAATTTTTGCCGGTGGCGTGCAGCCGTCGCGACTGATAACGATGTTGCTGCTGTTTTTCGCGATGCTGTTTGCGACGGTAGAGGCCGCCAATCGTCTCGAATTCAGTCAGGTTCGCGATGTCGTCACGTTGTTCATCAAGTTTGGCGGCAACATAGTCCTCGGCACCGTAATCCTCGTCATCGGATTCTGGCTGGCCAATGTCGCGCAAAGCGCCATTCGACGTGCCGACACCACCAACTCGGAGAGCCTTGCCGGCATCGCCCGGGTCTCCATCCTCGGCCTGGTCATCGGGATGGGCCTGCGCGCGATGGGCATCGCCGACGACATCGTGAACCTCGCGTTCCTGTTGACCTTCGGGGCGGTCGCAGTGGCCGTTGCCCTGTCGTTCGGGCTCGGTGGCCGGGAGGCTGCTGGCCGCCAGATGGAGTATTGGCTGGCGAAATTCAAGAAGGGGAACTGAGCGGCTGGGCGGAACATGGCCTGCCGTAGCCGAAGCCATGATGCATCAACGTCGCCGCACGAATCCGCAATGGACGGCCGACTTGATCGACGCTTCGTCAAATCGACATCGCAATGACGCGGTAAGGGGAGACGTCCGTGTTGGATTTTTTCGTGCAGGCACTGCGCAACAATCCGGAGCTGGCGATTTTCCTGACGCTCGCGATCGGCTTTTTCATCGGTCGCCTCAAGTTCGGGAGCTTCAGCTTCGGGATTGTTGTCGGTACTCTCCTGGCCGGCGTTCTGATCGGACAGCTCGACATCAAGGTCCCATCCGTCGTCAAGACGATCTTCTTCGATCTGTTTCTGTTCACGACGGGGTACAAGGTCGGGCCGCAATTCTTTCGCGGTCTCAAGCGCGACGCGATTCCCCAGGTGGCACTTACGGTTGTCCTCTGCGTGGCTTGCCTTCTCACCGCATACGGATTCGCCAAGCTTCTCGGTTACGACGTCGGGACAGCCGCGGGCCTTCTGGCGGGAGCGTTTTCCGAGTCCACGGTGATCGGCACGGCGGGCGAGGCGATCCAACGCCTGACACTGCCCGAGGCGGAGCGTACCGCGTTGATCAACAACATTCCGGTTGCGTATGCCGTGACCTACCTGGTCGGAACGGCCAGCCTCGTCTGGTTTCTTCCCACCATCGGTCCAAAGCTGATGGGAATCAACCTGGCCGAAGAAGGCGCACGCATGCAGGCCGAGATCGCGGGCTCGGCGGAATTGGGACTGGGAGTGGTCTCGGGCGCGCGCTTCTTCGATATTCGCGCGTACCGCGTGTCCAATTCCGAAATCGCCAACAAGACCGTTGCGCAACTCGAGGCATTGCCCGAAGGCGTCCGGGTCTTCATCGCACGGATCCGCCGCGATGGCGCCATCATCGAGCCCACGCCTGACACGGTCATCCACCTGTCCGACGTCGTCGCAGTCGTCGCCCGGCAGGAGGTGCACGTGGAACGCGGGTCCCGGATCGGCCCGGAAGCCGACGACAAGGCATTGCTCGATATACCGGTCGAGACCTTGGATGTGGTGGTAACGAACCGATCGGTGATCGGCAAGAACCTGCCGCAACTGGCAGCAATCGAGAGCGCCCGTGGAGTCTTCCTGCGCAACCTCATGCGAGCCGGGCAGGAGATTCCCATCAGCGGCATCACCAGTATCGACGGTGGCGACGTGCTGCGCCTGATCGGCACCAAGCCCGAGGTCGAGCGGGCAGCGCAGGAATTGGGCTATGCCGACCGTCCGACGACGGCAACGGACATGGTCTTCGTCGGAACCGGGATCGTGCTTGGCGGCTTCGTGGGCTTGCTCTCGGTCACTGTCTTCGGCATACCGCTTACGCTCACCGCCAGCGGAGGCGCCCTCATCATGGGGCTGGTATTCGGCTGGCTGCGGTCGGTGTATCCGTACTTCGGGCGCATCCCCGAACCGGCGATCTGGATCTTCGACACCGTCGGGCTGTGCGTGTTCATTGGCGTGGTCGGATTGACTGCGGGCCCGAGTTTCATTTCGGGCCTCAAGAACTCAGGCATCAGCCTCGTCTTCGTGGGCCTCGTCTCGGCCCTGCTGCCGCACACGATTGGAATCCTGTTTGGCCGCTACGTGCTGAAGATGAACCCGCTCATCGTGCTCGGTGCCTGCGCCGGAGCCGGAACGATCACGGCCGCCCTCCGCGCAATCCAGGACGAAGCGCGCAGCAGTGTCCCTGCGTTGGGCTATACGGTTCCCTATGCCATCGGCAACATCCTGCTTACAGCCTGGGGACCGATTCTCGTGGCGATGATGACGGCGGGAAAGTGAACCAGGGTGATGCCGTCTCGCGACGCGGGACTTGATGACTGACCCTCGGGATTTCGCCTGTGTCGAAACACTTCGGAACGGCCTTGCCGTGACGATCAGGCATTTGCGTGCCGACGATCGGGAACGGATGGCCAGGGCAGTACTGCAACTCGACCGTGAATCGGTCTATACGCGACTTTTCAGCTATCGCAGCGAGTTGTCCGAGTCCGCGCTCGATCGCATCATGCATGTCGATCCCGACCGCGACGTTGCGCTGGTCGCGACCACACGTATCGGCAACGACGAAGTCCTGATCGCGTCCGGTCGTTATTTCGTTGTCGGAACAGATCCGCTCAAGCGCGTGGCCGAGGTGGCGTTCGTCGTCGAAGAGGACTACCACGGCCTCGGCATCGCCGGGCGCCTGCTGCACTCGCTCGCACGAATCGCCCGCGAGCAGAATATCGGCACGCTCGAAGCCGACGTGCTCGCCAAAAACAAGTCCATGCTGGCCGTCTTTTCGCGCAGCGGACTGCCGATGCGGCAGCGTCGGGAGGACGACGTGCTGCACGTGACGCTTTCGCTGGAATCGAGTTCGGGTCGCGAAGAAGGCCACGCGCAGAATCGCTGATGACATGCGCGACCTGGTGATGGGCGCGGCTGCCGCGAGCAATATCATCATGGCGAGTTAGTGCACGGCCCTCGCCCGCCGCGCGGATGCCCGGCGGTCGCGTAGAATAATCGCACTTTGCGGACAGCAATTTGCGGGAGCCGTATGAGGCAAGATCCCACAGCAACATCGCGCGCGCTCGTCGCATCGATTCGTGCTCGTGCTTTCCACGACCTGGCTAGTCGGCTGCGGCAGCGACAACAAGACTGCGCCTCCGGCCGCGCCAATCGATGTCACGACGATCACCGTTTCGGCGCAGGACGTCCCGATCACCACAGAATACATCGCGCAGACGCAGAGCTCGCAGGCGGTCAACATCCAGGCGCGGGTTTCCGGCTTCCTCGACAAGCGGGTCTACACCGAAGGCAGCGTGGTCAAGGCCGGACAGGTGCTGTTCCAGATGGATCCGAAGCCGTTCCAGGCTCAGGTCGATGCGCAGCAGGCGGCCATGCAGCGCAATCAGGCGTCACTGCAGGTCGCGACCGCGAACCTAGCGCGGACGAAACCGCTGGCGCAACAGAACGCCCTCTCGCAGAAGGATCTCGACGACGCGCAAGGCCAGTATGAGCAGGCCGCCGCCGCGGTGGCGCAAGCCAAGGCACAGCTCGAGGAAGCGCAACTCAACCTTTCGTACACGACGATCACCTCGCCGGTGACAGGCGTCAGCAGTTTCGCCGCCGTCGCCGACGGCACCTACCTGAGCCCGCAGAACTCGCAACTGACCACCGTATCGGTGCTCACGCCGATGTGGATCAACTTCAGCGTCTCGGAAAACGAGATGCAGCGCATCCGCAGCGAGGTCAAGCAGGGCCTGCTCAAGCTACCGGAAACGCTGAGCTTCACGGTGGACATCGAACTCATCGACGGGACATTGTTCCCGTACGCGGGTCGCATCACCTTCGCCGATCCGTCGTACAACTCGCAGACGGGCACTTTTCTGATACGCGCATCGGTCGACAATCCGCAGGGCGTCCTGCGACCCAACCAGTATGTCCGCACGCGACTCATCGGCGCGGTGCGACCCAACGCCATCCTGGTGCCTCAGCGCGCCGTGCAGCAAGGCGCCAAGGGCCATTTCGTGTGGGTGGTCAACAAGCAACAGCAAGCCGAATTGCGGCCAGTGGTCGTCGGCGATTGGTATCGCGACAGCTGGTTCATCGCGCAAGGCCTGGCCAGCGGCGACGAGGTCGTGGTCGACGGCGCAATCCGGCTCGCGCCGGGCGTACCGGTCAAGGCCAAACCGTATGCCGCGCCGAAGGCGGCGACGCCCGATGGCCGCACGCCGTCACCAGCCGGCGCAACGGCAGCGTCGGCGGTCGCGGTGGTGCATTTCGCCAGCGGCACGGCGACCATCGACGCCGAGGCTGCCAAGCTCATCGCGAACACGGCATCGCGACTCAAGGGCCTGGCGTCGACGATCATCGTCACCGGCTATACCGACAAGACGGGTGGTGCCGACGGCAATGTCGACCTGGCGAAGCGCCGGGCATTGGCCGTGCGCGACGCCTTCATTGCTGCTGGAATTCCGGCCGAGGCGATCCGAATGCAACCACCGGCGCAGGTGACTGGCAGCGGCAGCGACGCCGACGCCCGCCGGGTCGATATCGCGGTCGTCCGGTAGCGCGGGTCCCGGTCGATGTTCTCGCACTTCTTTATCGAGCGGCCGATCTTCGCGGCGGTCGTCGCGATCATCATGGTGCTGGCCGGGCTGGTGTCGATCACTGCCCTGCCCGTGCAGCAATACCCGACGATCACACCGGTGCAAGTCACCGTTTCGGCGACCTATCCCGGCGCCGATTCGAAGACGCTCGCCGATTCGGTCGCCGCGCCGATCGAGGCGCAGATCAACGGCGTCGACAACATGCTCTACATGTCGTCGACCAGCTCGTCGACGGGCCAGCTGACGCTCACCGTCTACTTCTCGCTCGACACCAACCCCGACATCGCGCAGGTGCAGGTGCAGAACCGGGTCAATCTCGCGCTCCCCCAGCTGCCGTCGGCGGTCACCCAGCAGGGTGTATCGGTGCAGAAGAAATCATCGTCGATCATGATGCTGGTCGCGGTTTTCGGCACCGGCGAGCGCTACAGCGCCGACTACATCGCCAACTATGCCAATGTCTATGTCCTCGATGCGCTGAAGCGCGTGCCCGGCGCGGGCCAGGCGCAGATCATGGGCGTGCCCGATCAGGCGATGCGCATCTGGATGAACCCGGACCGCATGGCGTCGCTGGGTGTCACCACCACCGATATCGTCAACGCGATCAATGCGCAGAACGCACTGTTCGGCGCCGGGCAGATCGGTCAGCAGCCGACCGCGGGACCGGTCGAACTGACCTTCCCCGTGGTCACGCAAGGACAGTTCATCGACCCGCAACAGTACGAGAAGATCATCCTGCGCGCCAACCAGGACGGCAGCGCGATCGTGCGCGTCGGAGACGTCGCTCGGGCCGAGGTCGGCCTGAAGCAGTACATCGTGGACAGCAAACTCAACGCCGTGCCGGCGACCTTCATCGCCGTATACCAGCAACCCGGCGCCAACGGCTTGATCGTCTCGAAGGCCGTACGCAACACGCTCGACGAAATGAAGTCGCGCTTTCCGGAAGGCATGGACTATGTCATTTCGCTCGACACCAACGAATTCGTCCGCCTGTCGATCGAGGAAGTGTTCCATACGCTGGTCGAAGCAATCGTGCTGGTGGTGCTCGTCGTCTACCTGTTCCTGCAGAGTTTCCGCACGACGATCATCTGTACCGTCGCCATCGTGGTTTCGCTGGTCACAACGCTCGCCGGCATGCTCGCTCTCGGCTTCTCCATCAACCTGCTCACGCTGTTCGGACTGGTACTCGCCATCGGTATGGTTGTAGATGACGCGATCGTGGTTGTCGAGAACGTCGAACGCAACATGGCCGAGTTTCATCTCGAACCACGGGAAGCCACGATCAAGTCGATGAATGAAATCGGCGGCTCGCTGGTCGCGGTCGTGCTGGTGATGGCATCGGTGTTCGTGCCCGCCGCGTTCCTGCCCGGAACCACGGGCCAGCTCTACAAGCAGTTCGCCATCACCATCGTCGTTTCGGTCGCGATATCCGGCTTCACGGCGCTGACGCTGACCCCGGCGATGTGCGCGATCATGCTCAAGCACAATCCGCCACCGCAGCGCGGATTCTTCGCCTGGTTCAATCGTCAGGTCGATGCGGTGACGCGCGGCTTCGGCCACGCGGTCGAGTGGGTCATCGCCCGCACCGTGATCGCGCTGGTGCTGCTGGGATTTTTCCTGTGGACCATCTGGCACCTGTTCCAGGTATTGCCGACCAGCTTCGTGCCGAACGAGGACCAGGGGTACGTGATGGCGGCGATCATCATGCCGCAGGCCGCCAGCCTCGAGCGCACCCAGGTCATCGCCGAGCGCGTCGACGCGATCTTCGCGAAGATCCCGGGGGTCGACAAGCGCACCATGATCACCGGCTACAGCCTGCTCGACAGCGGATTCAAGACCAACGCCGGGACCTTCTTCGTGACGCTGAAGGATTTCAAGGAGCGCTACGCCTCGCTCGATACTGCGCGCGCACAGAATGCCAAGGCCATCCTGATCGACTTCTACCACCAGGCACAGGCGATCGAAGGCGCCATCGTCGTGCCGGTTGCGCCGCCGCCGATTCCAGGCATCGGCACCACCGGCGGCTTCGAATTCTGGATCCAGGACACCGGTGGCGGCGACCCCACGCAGCTCGACGAGGTGACCCAGGACTTCATGAAGAAGGCGCGCGCACGCACCGACCTGGCTGGTCTGTCGACGACGTTTCGTGCCAACACGCAGCAGTTGCGCGCCATCGTCAATCGCGACAAGGCAACGTTGCTCGGGGTGCCAATCCAGGACGTCTACAGTGCGATCCAGGCACAGTTCGGCTCGTTGACCGCCAGCCAGTTCAACCAGTTCAGCCGCGTGTGGTGGGTCATTGTTCAGTCGGACGCGCGGTTCCGGCAGACTCCGGACGACCTGACCCGGCTCTACACGCGTTCGAGCCAGAACCAGATGGTGCCGCTGTCGGCGCTGGTGACGACGAAGTGGGTGACGGGCCCGGATCTGCTCCCGCACTTCAACGGCTTCCCGGCCGCCAAGATCAACGGCAGCCCCGCGCCCGGCTACAGCTCCGGCCAGGCGATCGCGGCAATGGAAGCCGTGGCGAAGGAGTCGCTGCCCGCTGGTTACACCTTCGCCTGGTCGGGCATCGCCTTCGAGGAGAAGAAATCGGGCGGCACCTCGGCGCTTGCGTTCGTGTTTGGACTGCTCATCGTCTTTCTGGTCCTGGCGGCACAGTACGAATCGTGGACGTTGCCGGGCGCGGTGATGACGGCGGTGCCGTTTGGCATTCTCGGCGCGCTGCTCACCAACTGGATGCGTGGGCTCGAGAACGACGTGTACTTCCAGATCGGGCTGCTGGTGCTGATCGGACTCGGCGCGAAGAATGCGGTGTTGCGGGTGTCGGCAGCGGTCGAGTTCCGCCATCAAGGCAAGTCGATCATGGAGGCGACAGTGCTCGCCGGCGAGCAGCGGCTGCGCCCGATCATCATGACCTCGCTGGCGTTTGCCGTCGGCTGCCTGCCGCTCGCGCTTGCGACTGGTGCGGGCGCGAACGCGCGCCACTCGATCGGCACCGGCATCATCGGCGGCATGATCGGCGAGACGACGCTGGCAATGCTGTACGTGCCGCTGTTCTTCTACCTTTTCGACCGACTCAAGGAGGGCAAGGACGCAGATCGTCCGGCGACACCGCCCGCCGCTGCGTCTTCCGATCGTGAGCATCCTGCTCCGCCCGCTTCGCAGGAATCGGACTGACATGCGCCGCGTCCCCATTGGCGTCGCCACCTTGGCCGTGATGGGCGCACTCCTTTCCGGCTGCGTCATGGGCCCGGACTACGCCCGGCCGAAGGTCGACGTGCCGGCCGGCTACCGAATCGATCTCAATACCGCCGCCGCCGCGGCGAACACTGCGTGGTGGAAGCAGTTCGGCGACCCCGTCCTCGACGCGCTGATCGACGAGGCGCTGGCCAACAACCTGAACCTCCAGATCGCAGTCGCCAATGTCGAGCAGGCAGCCGGCGTGTTCACGCAGACGCGGTCGCAGCTGTTTCCGCAGGTCGGATACCTGGGCACCGGCGAGCGCGCAAAGGCGCCCGATCGGAACTATCCGCCCGAATTCGCGAATCTGTTTCCGCCGAATCCGAGCACCGCCTACCAGGCCGCGCTCTCCGCCAGTTGGGAGATCGACCTGTGGGGACGTATCCGGCGGCTGTCCGAATCCGCGCGCGCGAACCTGCTGGCGTCCGACGAAGCGCGGCGCGGCGTGATCCTGACCCTGGTCGCCTCGGTGGCGACAAACTACATCCAACTGTGCGGACTCGACGAGCAGCTCGCCGTCGCCAAGTCGACGCTGGGTACGTACGACGAGTCGGTGAAATTGTTCGAGCTGCAGTTCAAATACGGCCAGGTGTCGCAGATGAATGTGGCTCAGGCGAAGTCACAGTACGAAAACGCTGCGACGCAGATTCCGCAGATCCAGTCGCAGATCGCACAGACCGAGAACGCACTGTCGGTGCTGCTCGGTCGCAATCCCGGGCCGATCGCCCGCGGCAAGTCGATCAGCGCGCTTGCACTGCCCGCGGTGCCCGCCGGGCTGCCGTCCGAGCTCCTCGAGCGCCGCCCGGACCTGCTGCAAGCGGAGCAGCAACTCGTCGCCGCCAACGCGCAGATCGGCGCTGCGAAGGCGCTGTACTTTCCGACGATATCGCTCACCGGTGCGTTCGGCAGCGCAAGCTCCGACCTGTCCAAGCTGTTCACGGGCCCAGCGCGCACGTGGAGTTACGCCGGCCAGATCATCGGACCGATCTTCACCTTCGGCGCCGTCAGCGGTCAGGTCGCGCAGGCCGAAGCCGGCGCGCAGGCAGCGCTGTACAACTATCGCCTGTCGATCCAGAACGCCTTCGCCGATGTCGACAGCGCGCTGGTCGCGAACCAGCAACTGCAGGAGCAGGTGACCGCGCAAAGGCGCCTGGTCGCCGCGCTCTCCGACTACGCGAGGCTTGCGCGGCTGCAGTTCAACGGCGGCTATGCGCCGTATTCCACGGTACTTCAAGCCGAGCAGTCGTTGTTCCCGGCCGAACTCACGCTCGCGGCGGTGCAATCGCAGGTGCTTGCTTCGAGCGTCAACGTCTACAAGGCGATGGGCGGCGGCTGGGTCGACATCGCCGACAAGGGAACTTCGCCTGCCGGCGGTCCGAACGTGCCGGCGCTGACCGACAAGAACCCGCTGCCACCGCTGTTCTGATTCACGCGCCGCAATACAGCGCTCGCGTCTCGAGACGCTGGCGCGGGGCGACTGACTTCAGCGCGGCAGTTTGGCCGCGGCCAGCTCGCGTGCGAGATCGGCCAGCATTGCGGTCCAAGCCTTGGTGTACGCGGCAGCCAGCGCGTCGGGTGAGCGCGACGTCATGGCCACGCGCTGCTGCAGTTCGGTCTGCCAGAAGGGGACTCCGCTAAGGCCACGATTGTCGATAAGAAAGAACTTCGCCGACATGACCGCCGCAGGTTTGGAGGCATCGCGGTAGTCTCCGTAGAGCTCGCTGACCAGACCTTCGATAACGAAATCGCCGAGAGCGTTGGCCGACGCTGGCAGGACCTCGCGGAAGATGCCTGCCGCCGCAAGAGTGCTTGCTACATCGGCGGTGAACATCGCGGAAGGCGAAACAAAGAATTCGTTGTAGAAGTCCGACTCGTATCTGAGATCGTCCTCGCGATAGACGAACGATCTGCCACGAAACGACGTGCCGACGGCGATGGTTCCCACCTTGAGCGACGCCTGATGGGCCGGCGACGTCGCTTTTGCCGGCGGTCGCGGGTCCAGCAGATAGGTCTGCTTCACCGTCGCCGGCCGGGTGGAGAGTCCGCAACCCGCAAGCGCCACGACCCACGCCAGCAGCAATGCGTGACGGATCAGGCGAGCATCGGGACAACTGAAGGGCTTCATTGGGTACCTTTGGCCGGCGGCGGCGGTCCGCCAAGGATCACGCTGGACGGATAGCGCTTTGCGTTCTCGGTGAGGTCGCGCAGATTGTCGGAAATCTGGCGCAGGTTCTCCAGCGTCGTCGTCAGGTCCACCTCGCCGCCGCCGAGGATTCGGTCCAGTCGCGCCAATGTGCGCTGCATGTGCAGTATCGTGCTGGCGAGGTTGGGATCGTCGATGAGTTTCTTCGCGCTCGCGAACGTGGCATCGGCAGTACCCGGCAATCGCTTGAGTGCGGGATCATCGAGGAAGGTCGCGAGCTTGGCGTTGCTCGCACGCAACTCGGCGATCAGCGCGGTGCTCTCCTTGCCCAGCTGATCCATCGGCAGCTGGTCGAGCTTCTGTTCGAGTTTCTTCAGTACGCTGGCGCTACGCTGCGACAGTTGCTGCGCATCGATGGCCTCGACCCGGTTGTTGGTATTGACCAACAGCCGGTTCAGGTTGGCGATGGTGGCTTCGAGATCGATGTTGCGCAGGTGCTCGACGATATCGGACGCCGCTGCGACGAACTGCGTGACCGTCGACTTTGCACCGGGAATGTACAGGTTGGCGGGTTCCCAGGAGATCGGCAGCAGCGGATTGGTCTTGGGGTCGACGTAGTCGATTTCGAGATAACTGGTACCGGTGATGCCCTGCGGCGCCAGGCGCACGCGCAGGCCCTTCTCGATTTCCGCTTTCAGCGCGTCGGCATTGGTCAGGTCGCCAGTGCCGGTGCGGCCCCCGATCAGGCGCGGAACGATCGTTGCCTCGACCATGACGTAGCGCAGCCGTTCCGACATCGGGATGTCCTGCTGGTAGCGGTTGTAGGTGAATCCGATGCTTTTCACCTCACCCACGATCACGCCGCGATACTTCACTTTCGAACCGAGTTCCAGCCCCTGGACCGATTCGTTGAAGTACGTTTCCATCACGATCTTCGACTGGAATAGCCGGCCCGCGCCGAGCAGCACGAGCAGAAACACCAACGCGATGACCGCGCCGATGACGAACAGTCCGATCTTGAAGAAATTCGCTTGCGCGCTCATTGATCCCCCCGAAGCGGCGCTGCGCGCCGCCTCCCCCCAAGGGGGCGCACCTTGGGACGGCCCGGCGGTGCTGATGGTCGCTGCATGGTCGTCATCTACGCGGCTTCGGCGACCGCTTCGCGCCGGAAGAACTGGCGCACCCATGGATTGTCACTGGTGTCGCGCAGCACCTTGGGGTCGCCCTCGGCGATGATACCCTTGGTACGCTTGTCGAGCATGATCACCCGGTCGGCAATCGTGTAGATGCTCGCGAGTTCGTGGGTGACGATGACGAAGGTGATGTGCAGACTGCCGGCAAGGCGCAGGATCAGCTGGTCGAGTTCGGCGGAAGTGATCGGGTCGAGGCCGGCCGAGGGTTCGTCGAGAAACAGGATCATCGGATCGAGCGCCATTGCACGGGCGATCGCTGCACGCTTCTGCATGCCGCCGCTGAGTTCGGATGGCATGTGTCCAGCGAAACTGTCGAGACCGACCAGTTTCAGCTTCATGCGCGCGACGAGGTCCATCGCCTCGCTGTCGAGCGCGGTGTATTCCTCGAGCGGCAGGCGCACGTTCTCGAGCAGCGTCATCGAGCCGAACAGCGCGCCGCTCTGGTACATCACTCCGAACTTCTTAAGTATCGCCCGGCGCTCTCCTCCTTCGGCCGTGACGATGTTCGCGCCATCGATGTATATGTTTCCGGACATCGGCTGGTACAGGCCGACCATGTGCTTGAGCAGCGTGCTCTTGCCGCAGCCGGAACCGCCGAGGATAACGAAGACCTCGCCGCGATCGACGGTGAAGTTGACATCGTGCATGAGCACGTTGCCGCCGTAGCCGGCGGTGAAGTCCTCGACACGAATGATCGGATCGGCGGGCATGGCGGCGTTCAGATGTCCATCAGATAGTAGATGAACGCGAAAATGCCGTCGACGATGACCAGCAGGACGATGCCCGACACGACCGCACGCGTTGCGGAAATGCCGACGGCGCTGGCCCCGGTCTGCGTCTGCAGGCCGCGCAGGCAGCCGATGCCGGCGATGAGAATTGCGAACACGGGGGTCTTGGCAAGTCCCGCGAACAGGTCCTTCACGTCGACCAGGCTGTCGACCTCACGCAGGAATGTCAGGATCGGTATGTTGAAGCTGATCATCGTCAGCGCGCCGCCGAGGATGCCCACCATATTGGCGAACAAAGTCAGCAGCGGCACCATGAGCAGCGCCGCGAGCACGCGCGTGACGACGAGGAAGCGCACCGGGTCGAGGCCCATCGTCGTCAGCGCGTTCAATTCCTCGTTGACCTTCATGGTGCCGATCTCGGCCGCGAATGCGGCGCCCGAGCGCCCGGCGAGCAGGATCGCCGTCATCAGCGGCCCGAGCTCGCGCAGGATCGACAATCCGACCAGGTCGGCCACGAACAACTCGGCGCCGAACTGGCGCATCGGCACCGCCGACTGAAACGCGAGGATGAGGCCCAGCAGGAACGAAATCAGCGCCACGATCGGCAACGCGTCGACGCCCACCTGCTCGCAAAGGAACCACACGTCCTTCCAGCGCACGCTGGCCGGATGGCGTATTGCGTGCCAGAACGCCGAGCTGGTCTCGCCGACAAAGGCGATCTGCGAGGCGATGTCACGGCCGGTGACCAGCGCCGCGCGGCCGATCTCCGCGACCGCGTTCAGGCGCTCGGCCGGCGGCGCCACCGGCGCGCGCAGCGCCACCGGATCGAACTGATCGAGCAGAGTCTGGAATTCCGGTCGCAGTCCGCGCACCGTCACGGCTGCCTGCGGCGAGCGTTCCTGCCGCAGCAGATCGACCAGCATTGCCACGCCACCGCCGTCGCAGTAATCGACCTTCGCGGCATCGACGACGATGCGCCGCTGCGGTGCCTGCGCGACCGCGTTGCGCGCCTGCGCCCACACCGCCGCGATCGAGTACGCGTCGAGACGGCCGGCGAGCCGGATTTCAAGCGCGCCGTCGGTTCCATCGGCGAGCGCAAGCGATGCCGCGGATGCGGATGCACCCAGGGCAGTCGCCAGCGCGGTCACTGCAACAGCTCGACCTGGGTTCCGAAGACGTGAACGCGATCGCCGACGACGAACAGCGGTTCGTAGTTCTGCATGACCGAGCGCCCGCTGCCGTCATCCATCTTGACGACGACCTCCCAGCGGGTGAGCTCTCGATTGGTGGGGCGCGTCCGATAGGCCGCACCGCCCGCCGCCCCCACGAATACCTGCCCCTGGTTGCTGAAGCCCGGCCCGACCTGATAGACCGCGACCGCGGAGGGCCCGAGGTCCGTCGGCGGCGCGACGCTGCCCAGCGGCGTCCACTGATCCTTCGCCGTGACCTGGCGAATCGACTCGACTTTGCCGCAACGATCGCACGCCGCCGCGGTGAGCGCCGGCAGCTTGGTCGCCGGCGATGCCGACGCCGAGCCCGCGGCCGCCGGTTGTGGCTGCGCTGGCGGTTGCATTTGCTGCGCGACCGCCGGGACCGTGCCCAACCACGCGAACATCGCGGCGCAGAAGAGCAGCACGGCTGGCAGCGGCGCGAAGTGCATCATTCGGGGAGAGTATTGAGATAGAACATCGAATGCAACAGTGGACCCGGCCGGCCCATGGCGCCGAGCCAGCGATAGAAAATGTCGTCGATGTCGCCGCTGCGATAGACCTCGACCAGCGCGCGATTGACCGCCAGCCGGAAATCGGGATCATCGCGGCGCACGACCAGCGCGTACGGTTCGAAGGAAAAATCCGCATCGAGCAGCGCCAGCTTGGCCGGGTCGGAGCTGTCCGCCCGCGCGGACACCAGCACGATCCTGTCGCCCGCGTAGCCGTCGACCTTGCCCTCGGTCAGCAGCGTCACTCCGGCAGTGCCGTCAGCCACCGGGACGAGCTCGGCCTTGGCGCCCACCGTGACGAGTTCGCGCTTGAGCGCACTCTCGGTCGTGGTACCGGGAATGACCGCGATCCGCTTGCCCGAGAAATCGGCGAGTCGCGCCAGCTTGGCGTCGCTGCGGGTGAGGATGCTGCCGCCGTCGACGAAGATCGGCAGGCTGAAGTCGACCTGTTCGTAGCGCGACAGCGAAGCGGTCGTCGTGCCGCACTCGATGTCGACTTTACCTTTGGCAACCGCGTCGAGGCGATCCGCAGCAGCGAGCGGCGTCCATTCGACCTTCAGTGCAGGGAGGCGAAGTTGCTTCTGGATCGCCGTAGCGATGCGGTTGCACAACTCGGCGCTGTAACCTCGGATTCGGCCGTCGCGCTCGCGAAAAGAGAAAGGTGCCGCCCCGGCGCGATAACCAAGATGGATCGCGCCTTCGGCGCGAATCCGATCGAGCGTTCGCGATGATTCGGCGGCCGTGGCTGCAGCGGCAGCAAAGAGGCCGATCACCGCACAGAAGCGCAGGCACCCAAGAGGACGCCGGCTCGTCATCGTTGCTCCCTGACCATGCAAATCCGCCGCTACGTTGACGTCCGCGCGACTGGCGCAGACTGACGAGAGTCTAGCACGCGCCAGCGCGTGTTACAGCGTCGCGCCGGGCGCCGTTGGCCTGGCGCGCGAAGGGTTGCGCTATAATTCTGATGCCATTTTTCACGGCGCGCCTGTCGGGCCGCCAATCGCCCCCACTCCATTTTCGCCCGGGAAAATCCATGAAGCGCATCCTGTCACTCCTGTTCATCGCCAGCTGCATCTGCGCCCCCGCCGCGTTCGCGCAAGGCGCCCCGAACACGCTCGCCAAGATCAAGACCGCCGGATCGATCACGGTTGCCTTTTCCGGTGATTCGCTGCCCTTCTCGTATGTGGAAACCAACAATCAGCCGGCCGGCTATTCGATCGACTTGTGCAAGCGGGTCATCGCGGGCATCGGCCGGGCAGTGGGCAATGCCGACCTGAAGATCAACTGGGTGGTGGACACCGTGCCCAATCGCATCGCCATGGTGGCGAGCGGCAAGGCGGACCTCGAATGCGCCAACACTACCGCGTCGCAGGCACGGATGAAGGATGTCGATTTCAGCAACCTCATCTTCGTCGACGGTGGCGGCTTCCTGATCCGCGCCGATTCGACGGTCAACGGCTTCGCCGACTTCGCCGGCAAGTCGATCGCGGTGACCGCGGGCACGACGACGGAGCGCCGCCTCAACAGCATGCTCAAGGACCGCCTGATCAACGCCAAGGTCGTCTCGGTCAAGGACGGCGTCGAAGGCGTTGCGATGCTCGAGTCGGGTTCGGTGCAGGGCTTCGCCAGCGACAAGATCAAACTCATCGGCCTCGCCGCGCAGGCGAAGGACCCCAAGCTGTTCGCGCTGCTCTCCGAGGACCTGTCTTTCGAGCCGTACGCGTTCATGCTGCCGCGCAATGATTCGGCGTTCCGCCTCGAAGTCAACAAGGCGCTTACGCAGGTTTATCTGTCGGGCGACATCGATCAGATTTTCCTGAAGTGGCTGGGCAAGCTCGGTCGCCCCAGCGGCCTGCTCGCCGCCATGTACGTGCTGAACTCAATCCCGGAATAACCGCCGGAGGACTCAGAACATGCAGGTCCGTATCAATGAATTCGCCACGCTGCGCAGCGTCGCGGTGACGCTGGCGCTGATTGCGCTCACGCTCGCCGGTTGCGCGCAGCAACCGAGTTACCAGGTCGTCAATGCGCCGGTGGCGCGCACCGGCACCGTCGAGTCGGTGCGCGAGAGCGTCGAGCAGAAGAGCGCCAGCGGCTTGGGCATGATCGCAGGTGGTCTCATCGGCGGCGGGCTGGGCAGCCTGGTCGGCGGCGGTACCGGGCGCACGGTGGCGACAGTAGTCGGCGCTCTGGGCGGCGGTTTCGTCGGCAATGAATTGGAGCGCAACCAGACACAGGTCGTCCATGAGATCAGCGTCCGGTACGACGACGGTACGTGGGCAACGATCCGCCAGAATTCACCCACCGGCCTGCGGGTCGGCGACCGCGTCGTGGTGACCGACGCCGGCATTCAGCTGCTCGGAAACTAGATCATGTCGCGCGCAAAAATTCTCTCCGCACCGACTGCAATACCGCGAGTTTTCGCCGTCGCACGGATGCTCGCGATCATGGTCGCCTGCACGACGGCATCGCTGCCCGCGTCGACCGCGCTGGCGCAGAGTTACAGCGTCAGTTCCGCGCGTCCCGCGACCATCGAATCGATTCGCCAGGTCGTCGAGCACAAGAACAAGCCGACCGGATTGGGCATGATCGCCGGCGGGCTCATTGGCGGTGGATTGGGCAGCCTCATCGGTGGCGGCAGCGGCCGAACCGCTGCGACGATCCTGGGCGCCGTTGGCGGCGGCTACGTCGGTCACAACCTCGAGCAATCGGAGACGCAGGTCGTCTACGAAATCAGCGTGAAGTACGACAACGGCACCTGGGGCACGGTAAGGCAGACGGCGTCGCCGCCGTTTCGCATCGGCGACCGCGTGCTGGTGACCGACCGAGGTCTGGAACCGATGCGCTGAATACGCCGACCCGGATTCGGGTCGCGTGGCGCAAGCGCGCTTAGTGGTAACCCGCGCCGGCTTTGACCTTGCCGCGGAACACCCAGTACGACCATCCCGTGTACATGACGATGATCGGCAGCAGGAACACCGTGCCGACCATCAGGAACGTCTGCGACTTGCTCGACGAGGCGGCGTCCCAGAACGTGATCGAGTACGGCACGATCATCGGGATGATGCTGATGCCGAGCCCGAGGTAGCACATACCGAACAGCCCGAGCGCGGCCAGGAACGGCGCGCCTTCGCCCCCCGATTTGAGCGAGCGCAGCAACCACACGAAGAGCGCGAGCGTGATCAGCGGCACCGGCGCCAGGAACAGCATGTTTGGCCAGGCGAACCAGCGGTCCCGGATCTGCGGCTGGATGAACGGCGTCCACACGCTCACTGCGCCGATGAACACGGCCACGCCGAAGGTGAACATGATCGCCTTGCTGCGCGCCCACGCCTGCAGTTTGCCTTCGCTCTTCATCACCACCCAGCAGGCGCCGATCAGCCCGTAGCCGGCGATCAGCCCGACACCGGTAAACAATGCGAACGGAGTGACCCAGTCAAAACTCCCACCGACGAAAACGCGCCCGGTGACCGGTATCCCCTGGACGTACGTGCCCAGCACCACGCCCTGCGAGAAGGTCGCCACCACCGAGCCCCAATGAAAGGCGTGATCCCAGAAGCGCAGATGCGTGAGATGGCGGAATTCGAACGCCACGCCGCGAAAGGTCAGTCCGACGAGCATGAACAGGATCGGGAAATAGACTGCCGGCATGATGACGGCAAAGGCCAGTGGAAACGCAGCAAGCAGCGCAATGCCGCCCAGCACCAGCCAGGTTTCGTTGCCGTCCCAGATCGGCGCGACCGAATTCATCATCACATCGCGGCTGGCGTCGTCCGGCGCGAAGGGAAACAGGATGCCGATGCCGAGATCGAAGCCGTCGAGCAGGACGTACATGAACACGCCCAGCGCCAGTATGCCGGCCCACAGCGGTACCAGATCGAGTGTCATCGTTGGCATCCTCGTCGGCCTAGTCCGCGTCGGCCCCGGCCGCGGATAGTGGCCGCGCTGGCGTCGCCTTGGGCTGCGGCCCCGTCGCCGCGGACCGGTCGACCGGTCCCGCGCGCAGCAGCCGGATAAGGAAGTAGCCGCCCGCGCCGAAGATCAGGACGTACGCGGCGACGTACACCACCAGCGATACGATGACGTCGCCGCCGGAGAGCGACGGCGTGACCGCATCGCGCGTTCGCAGCATGCCGTACACGACCCACGGCTGGCGGCCGACTTCGGTGGTGATCCAGCCGGCAACCACCGCGATGAAACCCAGCGGCGCCGCAAGCTCGCACAGCTTGAGGAACCCGCGCGCGTCGGCGAGCCTGCCGCGCCACCACACCCACCAACTGCACACGACCAGCGCCAGCATCGCGACGCCGCAGCCGACCATCACCCGGAACGAGAAAAACGGGATCGCCACCGGCGGGCGGTCCTGCGGCTTCCATTCCTTGAGTCCCTGCACCACGCCGTCGGCATAGTGCGTGAGGATCAATGAGCCGAGGACGGGGATGCCGAGTTCAAAACGGTTGCGCTCGGCGCGCTCGTCGGGCCAGGCGAAGAGCAGCAAGGGCATCTGGCTCTGCGTATCCCAGTTGGCCTCGATCGCCGCGATCTTGACCGGCTGATGTTCGCGCGTGTTGAGCCCGTGCAGGTCGCCCAGCTCCATCTGCAACGGCACGAGCAGTGTCAGCAATCCGAATGCCATCTTGAGCATCGTCGTGCCGTCCTCGCGGAAGCGATTGGCGCGAAGGTGAAATGCGGCCACGGCGGCCACGACCAGCGCGGTTGTGATGTAAAAGCCGGTAACGGTATGGGCGAAACGATACGGAAACGACGGGTTGAAGATCACCGCGATCCAGTCGTCGGGAAAGAAGCGGCCGGCGACGATGGAATGGCCCGTGGGCGTCTGCATCCAGCTGTTGACGACGAGGATCCAGAAAGTCGAGAACAGCGTGCCTGCGGCAACCATGACCGCGGCGGTGAAATGCATCCACGCCGGAACGCGTGCGCGTCCGAACAGCAGTACCCCGAGGAAACCCGCTTCGAGGAAGAACGCGGTGAGGCCTTCGTAGGCCATGAGCGGCCCGACGATGTCGGCGGTGGCGTCGGAAAAGCGACTCCAGTTGGTGCCGAACTGGAAGGGCATGACGATGCCCGACACGACACCCATGCCAAACGAAACCGCGAACACCTTGAGCCAGAACTTGGAAAGCCGCAGGTACACGGCACGGCCGGTCGTGAAGTGCAACCCTTCGAGCACAGCGATGTAGGAAGCCAGGCCGACCGTGAACGCCGGAAGCAGGATATGCAGCGCGACCACCCAGAAGAACTGGATCCGCGACAGGAAGACCGCGTCGAGCGCCATCTGTCCCTCTCATTCCCTCTTGAAGGCCAATATAGCATGGCGAAACGTCCCCCTGTTTCGCCTCCGCCGCGCGGTCTATAATGGCGGGTATGGCCGAATTCAACCATGGCTGCCCATGGTCGGTCGCGCGCATTTTCACAACGGAGATAACAATGTTTAACAAAAGCTTCACCCAGGTTGCACGGTGGTTGGTTCTGTCGTTATTCGTGACCGCGAGTGGCGCCGCGCTGGCTCAGACCGAGCAGCAAAACCTGATCAACAAGGCCGACAAGTCGCTGTCGAACTTCCTGCGCGATCCCGACATGACCTGGCTGCAGCAGAATCTGGGCCGCGCCAAGGCAATCATGATCGCGCCCGAAATCGTCAAGGCCGGCTTCATCTTCGGCGGATCCGGCGGCCGCGCGGTGGTGCTCGCGCGCGATCCTTCGGGCAAGTGGGTCGGTCCGGCGTTCTATGCGTTGGCCACGGCCAGCGTCGGCTTTCAGGCGGGCGTCTCGGTATCCGAGGCCGTCACGCTGGTGATGACCGAAAAGGGCTTGAACTCGCTGCTGTCGACATCGGTGAAGCTTGGCGGCGACGCCAGCGTAGCAGCCGGACCGGTCGGCGCAGGTGCAAAATCGGATGTGGTCGCCGACTTCGTCACCTTCAGCCGCGCGAAAGGCGTCTACGGCGGCCTGAACCTCGATGGGACCGTGATCAACATCAGCAACGACTGGAATGAAATCTTCTATCAGAAGAAGGGCATCCTGCCGCCGGACATCCTGGTTCGCAACGCGGCGCACAACAAAGGTGCCGACAAGCTGATCGCTTCGGTAAGCCGCGCGACCAAGAAATAAGCAGCGCAGAGCGACTGGAGGCGACCACCACGACGGTCGGCTTCATCGCTGCAACGACGGCCGGGTCGACATTCGATCCGGCCGTTGTCATTTTTGGTGCAAGAACGGGTCGCGTGCGAACGTGCGGGAGCGCGTGATTGGGCGCGCGATTGCGGCATAATTCCACCATGCACACGCCCGCGCCGCGCCTGCAACTGACGGGCATTTCCAAGACCTACCCCGCGGTGGTCGCCAACGCCGACGTCGAGTTGACCGTGCTGCCGGGTGAGATTCACGCCGTGCTGGGTGAAAACGGCGCGGGCAAATCGACGCTGATGAAGATCATCTACGGCGTCGTCGAGCCCGACGAGGGCACCATTCGCTGGAACGGCGAGGTCGTGACCATCGACAACCCCGCAACGGCGCGCTCGCTCGGCATCGGCATGGTGTTCCAGCATTTCTCGCTGTTCGAAACTCTCACCGTGGCCGAGAACATCGAACTTGCGCTCGATGCGGGTGCGGTGGACGCGAAGCTTCCGCAGCGCATCCGCGAAGTCTCGGAGCGCTATGGCTTGCCGCTCGACCCGCGGCGCCATGTGTACTCGATGTCGGTGGGAGAACGCCAGCGCGTCGAAATCGTTCGCTGCCTTCTGCAGGAGCCGCGCCTGCTTATCATGGATGAGCCGACGTCGGTGCTCACGCCGCAGGCAGTCGGCAAGCTGTTCGAAACGCTGCGCCGGCTCGCCGCCGAAGGCTGTTCGATCCTCTACATCAGTCACAAGCTCGACGAAATCCGCGCGCTGTGCCAGAAAGCCACGGTGCTGCGCGCCGGTCGGGTGACCGGCACCTGCGATCCGCGCCAGGAAACTTCGTCGGCGCTTGCGCGCATGATGATCGGCGGCGATCTGCCGCATCCGCAGCATCGCCAGGCGCACACCCGAGGCGACGGCGGGCTGGTGGTGCGCAATCTCTCGCTCGCCGCCGACGATCCCTTCGGCACCGACCTCGCGTCCATCGACCTCGATGTGCGCGGCGGTGAAATCGTCGGCATCGCCGGCGTCTCGGGCAATGGACAAAATGAATTCATGGCCGCGCTGTCCGGCGAACGTACGCTGGCGGATGCGGACACGATCGTGCTCAACGGCGAGCCGGTCGGCCGCATGGACGCGGCGCGCCGCCGCGCGCTGGGACTGGCGTTCGTCCCCGAGGAACGCCTTGGCCGCGGCGCAGTGCCGGAAATGTCGCTGGCCGACAATGCGTTGCTGACCGCGCACCGCCAGGAGATGACGCGCCACGGCTTCGTCCGGGTCGACGCGGTGCGCGCCTACGCGCAGGCGACGATCGCGCGCTTCAAGGTCAAGGCGCCGGGCCCCGACGCGGTGGCGCGCAGTCTCTCAGGCGGCAACCTGCAGAAGTTCATCGTCGGACGCGAAATCCTGCAGGGCCCGCGAGTGATGATCGCGGCGCAACCCACGTGGGGTGTCGACGTCGGTGCGGCGGCGCAAATCCGTCAGGCGCTGATCGACCTGCGCGACGAGGGTGTCGCGGTACTGGTGGTATCCGAGGAGCTCGATGAACTCTTCGAGATCTGCGACCGCGTCGCCGTGATCGCGCGCGGCAGGCTGTCGCCGCCGACGCCGACGCGCCTGACCAATGCGGGCGAAATCGGATTGCTGATGAGCGGCTCGTTCATTACCGGCGACGGCGCCGCCGCAACGCTCGCCGCGGGCAACGATGCGCATTAGGTTCGAAACCCGACCCGAGCCATCGCGCCTGATGGGTTGGGCATCGCCGCTGCTTGCAGTCGCAGCGACGCTGGTCATCGGTTTCGTGCTGTTCTCTGGCCTGGGCAAGAATCCACTGGAGGCGTTCTATGTCTTCTTCGTCAAGCCGGTGGAGAACAGCTATGGCGTGGGCGAGCTGCTGCTCAAGGCATCGCCGCTGATGCTGTGCGCGGTCGGCCTTGCCGCGGGTTACCGCGCCAACGTCTGGAACATCGGCGCCGAGGGGCAATTGACGCTGGGCGCAATCTGCGGCGGCGGCATCGCGCTGGCGTTTCACGATGCGACGGGTGCGTGGGTGTTGCCGTTGATGATCCTCGCAGGCGCCGCCGGCGGCATGGCGTGGGCGGCCATTCCCGCGTGGCTGAAGACCCGGTTCAACGCCAACGAAATCCTCACCAGCCTGATGCTGGTCTACGTGGCCGTGCTGTTGCTGTCGATGCTGGTGCACGGCGCGTGGCGCGATCCCGAAGGCTTCAACTTCCCGCAATCGAAGATGTTCAACGACGTCGCGCTGCTGCCGAACCTGCTGCCTGAGACGCGGCTGAATGTCGGTTTCCTGATCGCGCTGGCCGTAGTCGCCTGCGGATGGCTGTTCATGGCCAAGAGCCTCACCGGTTTTCAGATGCGCGTCGCGGGCCTGGCGCCTGCGGCGGCGAACTACGCGGGCATTTCGGCAAAGCGCACCGTCTGGATCGGCATGCTCATCGGCGGCGCGACAGCGGGCCTCGCGGGGGTCGGCGAAGTCGCGGGGCCGATCGGACAATTGTTGCCGTCGGTGTCGCCCGGGTACGGCTTTGCCGCGATCATCGTCGCCTTCGTCGGGCGGCTGCACCCGCTGGGCATCTTCCTGGCGAGCCTGCTGATGTCGCTGCTCTACCTGGGCGGTGAATCGGCGCAGATGGCGCTGGCGCTGCCGTCGGCGGTGACGGGGCTGTTCCAGGGGACGCTGCTGTTCTTCCTGCTTGCCGCCGACGTGTTCATCAATTACCGGCTGCGCATCGTGCGCCGTCCGGCAGCGGCCGCGGCACGCGCGTAACCACCCTCGTCGCGCATCTTCGATGGACCACCTCGCCACGCTCGTCGCCCTCACCCTCGCTGCCGGCACGCCGCTGGTGTTCGCGGCGCTGGGCGAACTCGTGGTCGAGAAATCGGGCGTGCTCAACCTCGGCGTCGAAGGCATGATGCTCACCGGCGCGGTGGTCGCCTTCATGGTCGCGGCGACGACGAAAAATCCGTGGCTGGGCGCGCTCGCGGGCGTGGCCGCGGGCGCCGCGCTGTCGATCGTGTTCGCGGTGCTCACGCTGTCGCTGATGGCGAACCAGGTCGCGGCCGGACTCGCGCTGTCGCTGTTCGGCGTGGGGCTGTCCGCATTCATCGGCCTGCCCTTCGTAAGCGTAGTGATCGACGGCATCAAGCCGGTGGCGATCGCCGGACTCTCCGACCTGCCCTTCTTCGGCAAGGCGTTGTTCGCGCACAGTCCCTTCGTGTACCTGTCGCTGGCACTATTCGCGCTGATCCAGTTCGTTCTTTTCCACACCCGCACCGGGCTGACCATACGTGCAGTCGGCGAATCGCCGTCATCCGCGCACGCGATCGGCTATCCGGTGATCGCCATCCGCTATCTGTGCGTCATGTTCGGTGGCGCCTGCGCGGGCTTGGGCGGCGCGTACATGGCGGTTGCGTACACGCCGTTGTGGACCGAAGGCATGACGGCCGGACGCGGCTGGATCGCGCTGGCGCTGGTGGTGTTCGCGACGTGGAAACCCTGGCGCGTGGTGGCCGGGGCGTACCTGTTCGGCGGCGTCACGCTGGCGCAGTTCCAGGCGCAGGCGCTCGGCGCGACCATCCCGTCGCAATTGCTGTCGATGCTGCCCTACCTCGCGACCATCGTCGTGCTCGCACTCATTTCGCGCGACGCGGCAACGATCCGGCTCAATGCGCCGGCGTCGCTCGGCAAGCCGTACCACCCCGACTCTTGAACGGGTAGAATCACCGCGAAGCGGCAGCGTGCTGATGACCGCCGTGCGTACCCGTCACCGATCCGACCAGGGAGATAGAAAATGCCGCAGCTGTCGACACCATCCATGTTGCTCGCCGTGCTCGCCGCGACGAGCGCACTGGCCGCCGCGCCGGCGCTTGCCGCCGACGAGCCCTTCAAGGTCGGCTACGTCTACGTCAGTCCCATCGGCGACGCCGGTTGGACCTTCCAGCACGACTCCGGCCGCAAGGAGATGGAGAAGGCGCTCGCTGGCAAGGTGGTCAGCAAGTACGTCGAGAACGTGCCCGAGGGCGCCGACGCCGAGCGCGTGATCCGCGAGTTGGCCCAGTCGGGCAACAAGATCATCTTCACGACGTCCTTCGGCTACATGAATCCGACGCTCAAGGTCGCCAAGACGTTTCCGAAGACCGATTTCGAACACGCGACCGGCTACAAGACCGACACCAATGTCGGCATCTACAATGCACGCTTCTACGAAGGCCGCTATCTGGCGGGCCAGGTCGCCGGCAAGATGAGCAAGAGCGGCGTCGCCGGTTATGTCGCCGCGTTCCCGATTCCCGAAGTCGTCATGGGTATCAACGCATTCACCCGCGGGATGCGCAGTGTCAATCCGAAGGCCGAGGTGAAGGTGATCTGGGTCAATTCGTGGTTCGATCCCGGGCGCGAGCGCGAAGCCGCCGACACGCTGCTCTCGCAGGGCGCCGACGTGCTGACGCATCACACCGATTCCACTGCGGTCGTGCAGGCGGCGGAGGCGAAGAAGGCCTACGCCATCGCCTATCACTCCGACATGTCGAAGTACGGGCCCAACGCGCACCTGACCGCGGTCACGCACCAGTGGGGCGCGTACTACACCAAGGCCGTGCAGGACGCGATGAGCGGCAAGTGGAAACCGGGCAACGTTTGGGGCGGCATCAAGGAAGGCATGATCAAGATGGCGCCGTTCAACAAGGTCGTGCCGAAAGAGACGCAGGACCTGGTCAACAAGACCGCCGCGGACATCGGCGCGGGCACCTTCCATCCGTTCACCGGTCCGGTCAAGGACAACGAGGGCAAGGAACGAGTGGCCGCGGGCAAGACGATCAGCGACGCGGATCTCTCGAAGATGGACTACTACGTCGAAGGCGTGCAAGGCAAGCTGCCGAAATAGCAGCGGGCGCGAGACGCCGCAGCAGACGGCCGCGCGCGATGACCCGGACAGGAAAGCCAGTCGGCGAATTGCCCGACGTGAGGAGGGAACCGGTTTGACCCCGCTCAAGGGCACAACCGTCGTCACGCTCGAGCACGCGATCGCGGCGCCGTTCGCGACGCGCCAGCTCGCCGACCTCGGCGCGCGAGTGATCAAGATCGAGCGCCCGGGCGTCGGCGATTTCGCGCGCGCCTACGACGAGCGCGTCAGCGGCCTCGCGTCGCACTTCGTGTGGACCAATCGCGGCAAGGAGAGCCTGACGCTCGACGTCAAGCACCCCGAGGCGCAGGCGATCCTGCGCCGCCTCATCCTTGAGCATGCCGACGTGGTGGTGCAGAATCTGGCGCCCGGCGCGGCGGCACGACTCGGGCTTTCGTACGCTGCGCTATCGAAGGAGAAACCAGCGCTGATCGTCTGCGATATTTCCGGTTACGGCGAGGATGGCCCGTACCGCGACAAGAAAGCCTACGACCTGATGATCCAGAGCGAGGCGGGCTTCCTGTCGGTCACCGGTTCGGAAGACGAACCTGCCAAGGCGGGCCTGTCGGTCGCCGACATCGCCGCGGGGATGTACGCCTACACCAACATCCTCGCCGCATTGCTGGAGCGGGGCCGGACCGGCCGTGGTGCGCATCTCGACATCTCGATGCTCGAAGCGCTGGTCGAATGGATGAGCTATCCGCTGTATTACGCGTATCAGGGTGCGTCGCCGCCCTCGAGAACCGGCGCAAGCCACGCGACGATCTATCCCTACGGCCCGTTTCCCGCGGGCGACGGCAAGATCGTCATGCTTGGATTGCAGAACGAACGAGAATGGGCGGCGTTCTGCGCCAAGGTTCTCCAGCGCCCGGAACTGGCCACCGACGCGCGTTATTCCAACAACTCCAAACGCAGCGCTGCCCGCGGCGCGCTGCGTGCACTCATCGTCGCGGAATTTTCCACGCTCACCGCCGACGAGGTCGTGCGCCGGCTCGACGACGCGCAGATCGCCAACGCGCAGGTCAACGACATGAAAGCGGTGTGGGACCATCCGCAACTGCGCGCACGCCGGCGCTGGATGCAGGTCGATTCGCCTGCTGGCCCCATCCCGGCATTGCTCCCGCCCGGTACCGACCCCGACGCCGCGACGCCCGGCGGCGCGGTGCCGGCGCTCGGCCAGCATACCGAGTCGATTCTCGGGGCACTGGGCTATTCAGTCGACGCTATCGCAAAATTGCGCGCGGCAAAGGCGATCTGAGCGCCACGCCCATGAAGCTGCCGCTGAGTTATCTTTTTGTCCCCGGCGACCGTCCCGATCGCTTCGGCAAGGCAATGGCCGCGGGGGCCGGCGCGGTCGTCATCGATCTCGAGGATGCGGTCGCGCCCGACGTCAAGGCCACTGCGCGCGCGCACATACTCGATTGGGCGAAGTCCCGGTCGGCGCCGAGCGGCGCAGTGCTGGTCCGCATCAACGACGCAAGGACGTCCTGGTTCGAAGACGACCTCGCGCTGGTGCGCGAGGCGGGGATCGGCGCGATCATGCTGCCCAAGGCGGAACGTGCAGCCGACATCGGACGTTGCGTCGCGGCGTTGCCGCAGGACGGATTCGTGGTCGCGATCATCGAAACGGCGCGCGGCATGCACGACGTCGACGAAGTGGCAGGCGCGCCAGGCGTGCAACGGCTCGCGTTCGGCACGCTCGACTACGCTGTCGAACTCGACCTGTCGGGCGACGAGCGCGGGCTCATCTATCCTGCGTGCCGCATGGCGCTCGCGTCGAAGATAGCCGGCATCGCCACGCCGGTCGCCGGAGTCACACCGGAAATCGGCAACAACGAAAGGCTCACCGCCGATCTCGCATTCGCACGCGCCTGCGGTTTTGGCGCCAAGCTTTGCATCCACCCGCAACAGCTGGCGGTGACTCACCAGGCATTCCTGCCGACCGACGCCGAAATCGCGTGGGCGCGTCGCGTAGTGGCCGCGGTGGAATCCGGCAAGGGCGCGGTGCAGGTCGACGGCAAGATGGTCGACCGACCCGTCGTGCTCAAGGCCCAGTCGATACTCGAGCGGGCGGGCGTTTGATCGTCCTCCCCTGTCAAGCGATGTGTCGTTGCCGGTCGTCCCCGCGAAAGCGGGGACCCAGTGGCGTTGTTGGAACGACGCTGGATTCCCGCTTTCGCGGGAATGACGAATGATTTCCGCTACGTAATCTTCCTGAGCAATTTGAGCATCGCCTCGAAGCGCTTGCCGTAGGGCGGCTGCAGCGTCCAGGTCAGTGCGATGCGCGGTTGGGTGAAAACCGGCTTCTCGTGAGTGAAGGCGAGGAATCCGCGCTCGCCGTGATACGCGCCGATTCCCGACGCGCCGACGCCTCCGAAGGGCAGCTCCTCGTTACAGAAGTGCCAGAGCGTGTCGTCGATGGTTACTCCGCCGGCGACGGTTTGCGACAGTACACGTTGCCGCGCCGCACGGTCGCCGCCGAACATATACAGAGCCAACGGACGCGGACGTTGGTTGATCACCGCCAGCGCAGCGTCGAGCGTCGTATACGCCTCGATCGGCAGGATCGGACCGAAGATCTCTTCCTGCATCACCGCCATGTCCGGCGTGACTCCAAGCAGTATCGTCGGTGCCAGTTTGCGCGCGGCTGCATCCAGCGTTTCGTTCGCGGGATTGATCACGATGGCGCGCGCGCCCTTGCGCTTCGCGTCTTCGATCAGCGCCCCCAGGCGTTCCCGGTGCCGGTCGTTGACGATGCTGGTGTAGTCGGGATTCGCGGCCAACGTCGGATACATCCCCCGCACGCTCTCGGCGATACGCTGCGCCAGCGGCTCGACACTGGCGGCAGGCGCCAGCACGTAGTCGGGCGCGATGCAGGTCTGTCCTGCATTGAGCAGCTTGCCTGCGGCAAGTCGCGATGCGATTTGCCCAAGGTCGGCCCCGGCGTGCACCAGTGCCGGCGACTTGCCGCCGAGTTCCAGCGTGACCGGCGTCAGGTTGGCTGCCGCGGCGAGCGCGATCCTGCGCCCCACGGCGGTCGAGCCGGTGAAGAACAGGTGGTCGAAGGGAAGTTCGGAAAACGACTGCCCGATTTCGGGCCCGCCATTGACGACCGCAAACTCCTCGGGCGCGAAATACTGCGCCACCAACCGTTCGAGCAATGCCGACGTGCGCGGCGTGAGCTCGCTCGGCTTGAGCATGACCCGATTGCCCGCGGCCAGCGCCGCCACTGCCGGCAGGATCGCCAGCTGAAACGGGTAATTCCATGGACTGATGATGCCGATCACGCCCACCGGCTGTCGAAGCACGCGGCTCGTGCCCGGCTGCAGGTACAGCGGCGTATGAACGCGTCGCGGGGACATCCAGCGCGCCAGGTGGCGACGTGCGTGTCGGATGCCGACGCTGACCATGAACAGTTCCGCGAGTTGCGTCTCCTGCGCGGGGCGCGTGCCAAAATCGGCCGCGATGGCCGCCACGATCTCGGTCTCGTGGCCACGGGTCAACTGCTCCAGTCTCCGCAGCCGATCAAGGCGCACAGCGAGCGTCGGATCGCGCTCGGTGGCGAACGCTGCGCGCTGGGCGGCGAACATGCGTGTCAGCGAATCCGGCGGCGCGCTGGACTGTTGCAGCGAGTCAGGACGGGCGGCCATGACACGTCGAAGGCAGCGGCCCGCTACTTCGCGGCGCGCGCCGCGCCGATGGCTTCGAGCAGGGCCGGTGGATCGTGCGCGCCGGATACCGCCGTCTTGCCATTGAAAATGAAAAAGGGAACGCCACCGATGCCCACCGCGCGCGCCTCGCGATCCTCGGCCTCGACGTCGACACGTCCGAGTTCGGACGCGAGCAGCGCGCGCGTCTCGGTTTCCGGGAAGCCCGCTTCGCCGGCAATCCGGACCAGCTCCTCGTGATCGCCGATCCTCCGACCGTCGATGAAGTACGCGCGGAACATTGCTTCCATCAGCGCGTCGGTCGACGCAGCATCGCCGCGCTGCTGCGCCCAGGCGACCAGGCGATGCGCGTCGAGCGTGTTCGGTTGCTGCTCGATGCCTTCGAAGTTGAATGCGATGCCGACTTCGGCACCGGCGCTCTTTACCCGGGCATAGATTTCCGCGGCGCGCGCCTTGCCGCCGAACTTGGCCTCCAGATACGCGGCGCGCGCCACGCCCTGCTCCGGCAGGTCGGGATTGAGCTGGAAAGGATGCCAGCGCCGAATCGTCGTCAGCCCGGGTTCGCGCGCGCGCAGGTCCGCGAGCGCGGTCTCGAGCTTGCGCTTGCCGATGTAGCACCAGGGGCAAACGACGTCGGAGACGATGTCGATGACGAGGTCGGTCGGAATGCTCGCGCGGGCTGTCTGGTCGCTCATGGTTCCATCAGTCTGACGTCCGCGGTACCGTGGGTCAATCGCCAAGTGTCGGCGCGCGAACAGCAACGAGCGATAATGCGCATCCGAAACGTCGACCGCTGCAGCCCTCCATGAGTACCGCCGCTCGCCCCGCACGCTGGGACATCTTTTGTTCCGTGGTCGACAACTACGGCGATGTCGGCGTTGCCTGGAGGCTCGCGCGACAGCTTGCGGCCGAGTACGGCATCGACGCGCGCCTATACGTCGATGCACCGGCGGCGCTCGCGCGCATCGCCCCGGAAGTCGATGCCGGGGCCGAACGGCAGGTCGTGCGCGGTATCGACCTGCGGACCTGGGACCGTGCGCAGGATTCAATGACGCCCGATGACCCGGGCGACGTGGTCATCGAAGCCTTTGGCTGTGGCCTGCCTGCGGCGTACCTGTTCGCGATGCACGCGCGCACGCCGCCACCAGTATGGGTCAACCTCGAATACCTGACCGCGGAGAGCTGGATTGACGGCTCCCACGGTCTGCCCTCGCCGCAGCCGCGGACTGCGTTGACACGTCATTTCTTTTTTCCTGGATTCACAGCGACGAGCGGTGGATTGTTGCGCGAGCACGCGTTGCTCGAACGACGCGACGCGTTTCGTGGCGACCGCGCCGCGCGCGCGGCACTGTGGCGCGCAATCGCCGGCGCCATGTCGCCCGGGAACGCGCTGACCGTCAGCCTGTTTTGCTACGCCGCTGCGCCGGTGGCGTCGCTGCTCGATCGCTTCGCCGAGGCCGGCCGCGCCATGGTGTGCCTGGTTCCGGAAGGCGTCGCCGATGACGCCCTAAACCGCTGGGTCGGCCACGAATTGCCCGTTGGCGAGGCTCTGCACCGCGACGCACTGACGCTCTTGCGCGTGCCCTTCGTTGCCCAGGACGACTACGATCGCCTGCTGTGGAGCTGCGACTTCAACTTCGTGCGCGGCGAGGATTCGTTCCTGCGTGCGCAATGGGCTGGGCGGCCCATGATATGGCAACCGTATCCGCAGACAGAGGCAGCCCATCTGGCCAAGCTCGATGCATTCCTGGCCCGATACGCAAGCCACCTGGCCCCGGCCGCCTCGGCGGCGCTCTGCGAATTGGCGCGCGGCTGGAGCACCGGTCACCTCGCCGCGGCATCATGGCGCACGGTGCTCGCCGACTACCTGGACCTGCGGGCCCACGCTGACGCATGGGCCGATGCCCTGGCCACTCAAAGCGATCTGGCAGTGCGTCTGGTCAAGTTTGCCTCTGATCGGGTATAATTTCGGGTTTCCCAAATTCAGGCAACTGACCAGGCTCAGCCATGAAAACCGCTCAAGAAGTTCGCGCCGGCAACGTCATCATGATCGGCAAGGATCCGATGGTCGTCCAGAAGGCCGAATTCAACAAATCCGGCCGCAACGCGTCGGTCGTGAAGATGAAGCTCAAGAATCTCCTGTCCGGAACCGGAACGGAGACGGTGTACCGCGCCGACGAGAAGTTCGACATGGTGCAACTCGAGCGCAAGGAAGTGACCTATTCGTATTTCCAGGACCCGATGTACGTGTTCATGGACAGCGAATACAACCAGATCGAGGTCGAGCGCGACAACATCGGCGACTCGGTGCATTACCTCGAAGACGGGTTGGAATGCGAACTCACGCTCTACGACGGCAAGCCGATCTCGGTCGAGCTGCCCACCTCGGTGGTACGCGAGATCACCTACACCGAACCCGCGATCCGCGGCGACACGTCCGGCAAGGTGCTCAAACCCGCCAAGCTCGCCAGCGGCCTCGAAGTCAGCGTGCCCCTGTTCGTGGCCACCGGGGACAGGATCGAGATCGACACGCGCACCGGGGAATATCGCCGTCGCGTATGATGGATCGCATTGGCCGTACCGCATTCGGGCGCCTGACGGCGCCCTTTGCATGTGGGGCGTTGGTTGCCGCGCAGCTTGACCGGTTGAGCGTTGCAAGATAGGGACCGAATCCAATGAATTTCCTGCTGGACCACCCGCCGCTCCTGTTCCTCGTCGTCTTCTTGGGCCTGTGGTTCGCCGCCTGGCTCGGGACGGTTCGGTTCAAGCGGCTGCGTGCCCAGGCGGCCGATATGCGCGATGACTTCAACATCGTGCAGGGCGCCACGTTGACACTGCTCGGCCTGATCATCGGGTTCACTTTCTCGATGGCCCTGGCGCGCTACGATCTGCGCAAGAACTACGAGGAGCAGGAAGCCAACGCGATCGGCACCGAATTCATCCGCGCCGACCTGCTGCCTACGGTCGACGCGGCCAAGGCGCGCGCGCTGCTGTTGAAATATCTCGAGCAGCGCGAATTGTTCTATACGACCCGCGACGAGCAGCAACTCGCCGTGGTCAACGCCAGGACCGCCACGTTGCAAGCCGAACTCTGGGGCGCGGTGGTCCCGGCAACGACGGCGCAGCCGACTCCGTTGAGCGCGCTGGTGGTCGCCGGCATGAACGATGTCCTCAACACGCAGGGCTATACGCAGGCCGCGTGGTGGAATCGCATTCCACTTGCGGCGTGGATCCTCATGTCTGCAATCGCGGTGGTCGCAACCATGCTGGTGGGCATTGGCGCGCGCACGGCGGGTGCCAAATCCGCGTTGCTGGTCGTATTGCCGCTGGTCATCGCCATCGCCTTCTTCCTCATCGCGGACATCGACAGCCCGCGCGGCGGCGTCATTCGCGTGAGCCCGCAGAATATGAAGAGCCTGTCGCGGTCGCTGCACGCGGCGCCTGCCGCGCCGCTCGCAAAGTAGCCACCTCCCACGCGGCGGAGCTCCGTTGAAAGACCTGAAGACCTATCCCGAGGGCACAGCCTTCACTGGCAAGATAGGCCTCACCGCCGCCACCTCCGAACCTGCCTGGCCGCTGCCGCAACGCGCACGGGCCGGTGCGCCCAACGTGCTCGTGTTGCTGCTCGATGACGTCGGCTTCGCGCAACTCGGCTGCTTCGGTTCGGACATCCGCACGCCGACCTTCGATCGCCTTGCCGCGGGCGGCCTGCGCTATCGCGATTTCCATACCACCGCGATCTGCTCGCCGACCCGCGCGTGCCTGCTGACCGGACGCAATCATCACTCCAACGGCGTGGGCATCATCCAGGAAATGGCGACCGGCTATCCCGGATACAACGGCATGGTGCCGAGGGAAAACGGCTTCCTGTCGGAAATGCTGCTCGCGCAAGGCTATGCCACGCTGGGCATCGGCAAGTGGCACCTGACGCTGGCCAGCGAATATGCCTCCGGCGCATCGAAGGCGCGCTGGCCGCTGTCGCGCGGCTTCGAGCGCTTCTACGGTTTCATCGGCGGCAAGACCAACCAGTGGGCGCCCACGCTGGTGCACGACAGCCACTACATCGACCCGCCAAAGACGCCCGAGGAAGGCTATCACCTCAACGCCGATCTCGCCGATCGCGCCATCCAGTACCTCACCGATCTGCGCACGATCGCTCCGCAGAAGCCGTTCTTCATGTACTACTGCCTGGGCGCGGGGCACGCGCCGCACCATGTCGAGCCGGAATGGATCGAGCGCTACCGCGGCAAGTTCGACCAGGGATGGGATCGCTGGCGTGAAGAAGTATTCGCACGCCAACTCGCGACCGGCATCGTACCGTCCGGCACGCGACTGTCGCCGCGGCCGCCGTGGGTCAAGGCGTGGGACTCGCTGTCCGCCGACGCGAGGCGGCTCTATGCACGGCAAATGGAAGTGTATGCGGCGTTCCTCGAGCAGACCGATCATCACGTCGGTCGCGTCGTCGACTTCCTCGCGCGCCTGGGCGAACTCGACAACACGCTGATCATGCTGGCGTCCGACAACGGTGCATCCGCCGAAGGCGGCGAGCATGGCTCGTTCAACGAGAACCAGTTTGCCAATCGCGTCGAACCCACGATCGAAACCAACCTGGCGCACCTCGACGACTGGGGCAGCGTCAGGTCGTTTCCAAATTACTCGTGGGGATGGGCCTGGGCCGGCAATACTCCCCTGCGACGCTGGAAGCGCTACCTGCACCAGGGCGGCATGAGCGACCCGCTCATCGTGCACTGGCCTGCCGGCATCCGCGCTCGCGGCGAAGTCCGCGACCAATATGTGCACGTGGTCGACATGACACCGACGATCCTGGAAGCGCTCGGTCTCGAAGCGCCGGCGCTGCTCAATGGCGTGACCCAGCGCCCACTGGAGGGCGTGAGCTTCGCGCACACTTTCAACGATGCCGCCGCCGCGACGAAAAAGGAAGTGCAGTACTACGAGATGATCGCCTCCCGCGCGCTGTGGGCGGACGGATGGAAGGCCGTGGTCGAGCAGCCGCAGGGCGACGCGTTGACCGACGAGATCCTGGCCAAGCAGAAATGGGAGCTTTATCACGTCGCGAGCGATTTCTCCGAATGCGAGGACCTCGCCGACCGCCATCCCGAGAAGCTTGCCGAACTCGTCGAGCGCTGGTGGGCCGAGGCCGGCAAGTACAACGTGCTACCGCTCGACTCGCGAATGCAGCTGCGCATGAGCGAGCGCAAGCCCAGCACCGTGCCGGCAGGCAACCGCTACGTCTACTACCCGGGCGGCGCGCCGCAGTTCGAATACACCGCGGTCAACGTCAAGAACCGCTCGCACACGATCACCGCCGAAGTCGACATTCCGGAAGCCGGCGCCGAGGGTGTGCTTGCTCGCGCATGGCAGCTGGTTCGCCGGCTATTCGCTGTACGTCAAGAATCGTCGCCTGGTCTACGTGCACAATCACCTGGGACTCGCCGAGTACCGCATCGAATCGACCGAAGAACTGCCGACAGGTAAGTCGTTACTGCAGTTTCGCTTCACGCGCACCGGCGAGCATCGCGGGCGCGGCGCCCTTTACCTGGGCGAGCGCCTTATCGGCGAAGGCGAAATTCCGCACACCGTGCCGGCCGTGATCGAGACCTCCGGCGAAGGACTGTGCTGCGGCTACGACAGCGGACTGCCGGTCACGCCCGACTACCGCGCCCCGTTTCGCTTCACGGGCCGCATCGAGCAGGTGGTGGTCGAGCTCGAAGACGCGCCGGCCGCCGATGCCGAAGCGCTGCTGCGCGCAGTGCTGACCGATCACTGAACCGCGGAGCCAAACCATGATCACGACGCTTTTCCGAATCGTACTGTCGGTCGCGACCTGCCTCGCGACGGCGCTCGCCTCGGCGCAGTCGTACCCGACGCATCCGGTCAAGCTGATCGTGCCCTACCCGCCCGGCGGCAACACCGACATCGTCGCGCGCGTCTTCAGCCAGAAGCTCGCCGAGCGACTTGGACAGCCGGTGGTGATCGACAACCGCGGTGGCGCGGCCGGCGCGGTGGGTATGGGCGTCGCGGTGAAGTCGCCCAACGATGGCTACACGCTGGTGATCGGCGACCTCGGTTCGCTGGTGATTGCGCCTATCGCAAATCCCGCGATCGGCTACACCCCGCTGAAGGACCTGGCGCCCATCGCGCTGGTGACCTCGGTGTCGATCGTCGTCACGGCCAGCCCGAAGTCACCCGACAACACCTTCGCGGATTTCCTCGCGCGGGCGCGCGCCGAACCCGGCAAGCTGACCTACGGCACCTCGGGCATCGGCGCACCCGGGCATCTCGCCTTTGCGATGCTGCGCTCGATGACCGGTGTCGACATACTGCACGTGCCGTTCAAGGGTGGCGCGCAGGCGGTGAGCGGATTGCTCGGCGAGCAGGTCGACGTCGTGGTGGACGGGACCGCCGTGGCACAGGTGAAGGCCGGCAAGCTCAAGGCGCTCGCCGTGACCGGGCCGCGGCTGCCGGCGTTGCCCGACGTGCCCAGCATCGGCGAGACGGTGAAAGGCTTCGAATTCACCAACTGGTGGGGCATCCTCGCGCCCGCCGGCACGCCTGCGCCGATCGTCCAGCGTCTCTACGAAGAATTGGCGGCAATCGCCGAGTTGCCGGAGATTCGCGAACGGCTGAGCGGACTCGGCCTGGCCGCGCAAAGCAGCACGCCGCAGCAGTTCACAGAGCAGATCCGCCGCGAAACCGAAAAGGTCGCACGCATCGTCAAGGACGCGGGCATCAAGCTCGAATAGCATGAGCCCGCGCGGCGCGACGACGAAGAGCCCTAGCAGGCGTGTGGCGTCCGCCGTCGACGCACCGCCCGTGCTGGCCATCTCCGGCGCGACCGCGACCATTCGTCTGTGCCGTCCCACCGCGCACAATCGGATCGACCCGGACGATATCCCGGTACTGCGCGCGCATCTGGCCGACATCGCCGGACACACCGACGTGCGCATGGTCGTCATCACCGGCACCGGCGGGAGGACCTTCAGTTCGGGCTATACCATCGAGGCAATCCAGAAGCGGCTGGACCGAAGTTTCGAGGATCTGCTCGACGCGCTCGAGAGCTTTCCGCTGCCCACACTGTGCGCGCTCAACGGCAGCGTCTACGGCGGCGCAACCGACCTCGCGCTGTGCTGCGACTTCCGCATCGGCGTGCGTGGCACGCGCATGTTCATGCCGGCCGCGCGCTTCGGCCTGCACTACTATCCCGGCGGCCTGCGCCGGTACGTCACGGCGCTGGGCGCGACGCAGGCCAAGCGACTCTTCCTCACCGCGCAGACCATTGACGCCGCCGAGATGCTGCGCATCGGTTTCCTCACCGAATTGGTCGATCGTCGCCGCCTTGCCGCGCGCATTGCTGCGTACGCCGCCGCCCTCGAAGACTGCGCGCCGGGGGTCGTAACCTCGATGAAGCGCCAGATCGATGCGATCGCCTGGGGCGATGTCGAGGCGAGGCAGTCGCGCACCGACTACGACACATCGCTGCAGTCGACGGAACTGCGGCAGCGACTCGCGGCACTGACCAAGAAGCGCGCGCGCCGCTAGTGCGCCACGCCGAAACGCGGCGGCACTTGCCGGCGCCGCGCACCGGCCGCTAGACTTCGCACTGCCAAAATTCAGGGAGGTTGCAATGGTTCGATCGATCGTTGCTGGTATGCGTCGCGCGGACCGCGGCTGCGCGATCGTTGGGGCGACGCTGTTTGCGCTAGCCGTTTCGTCGTCGGTATTTGCGCAGGCGGCGACCAAGGAACAGGTCAAGCGAGGCGAAATGCTCGCCAGCTTCGGTGGTTGCCACGACTGTCACAGCCCGAAGTCGATGACGCCAGAGGGACCGGTTCCCGACAAGGCCCGGCTGCTGTCGGGCTATCCGGCGAGCCAGCCGGTGCCGGCGGTACCCGCCGGTGCGATGGCGCCGGGAAAATGGAGCGTCATGACCAACGACGAACTGACCGCCTGGGTCGGCCCCTGGGGCATCAGTTTCGCCGCCAACCTGACGCCGGACAAGACGACCGGCCTGGGCGGCTGGACCGCCGACCAGTTCATCAAGACCATTCGCAACGGCAAGCATCTGGGCGTCGGGCGGCCGATACTGCCGCCGATGCCTTGGCAGGGCTACGCGGCGCTCAGCGACGCGGAACTCAAGGCGGTGTTCGCTTACCTGCGCTCGCTCAAGCCGATCCAGAATCAGGTGCCCGCGCCGATCCCGCCCAAGTGAACCTGCGGCTCTCGGCTACTTGCCGCGAGCCGGCGTCGCCTGACGGAATTGGCGGACTTGGCCAATTCGTCGATCAGCGCTTTCACACCGTTCCACGTGATCTCCACGCCGATGCACAGCACGATGAAGGCCGACAGGCGCAGCACCGCCATCATCTTGGTGTGACCCAGCCACGCCGACACGCGCTCGGCGTAGCGATACGCCAGCCACACCGAGGACGCGATGATCACGACACCGATCACGGCGCCGACGATGGCGACCAGCACGCTTTCGACATTGTGCGCATGATTGGCGCCGATGGCGACCGCCACCGAGATCGCGCCCGGGTCGACCGTCAACGGCAAGGTCAGCGGATAGAAGGCGCGCGCGACCATCAGCGTGTCCGACGGCGCGGCATCGGCGGGCGCGGCCGGCGTTTCGTCGGACAGCAACTGCCAGCCCAGTCGGCACAGCACCAGCCCGCCGGCGACCTGCACCACCGGGATCGACAGGCCGAACATGCGCAGCACGAAATTGCCGAACAGCAGCGAGCCCATCAGAAGCAGGAAGGAATTCACGGCAATGCGGCCGGCCAGGACCCTGCGCGTCGCACTGTCCGAACCGTGCGTCATCGCCAGGAACATCGGTGCGCTGCCAACCGGGTTGACGATCGGCAGGATCGCTCCCACGACCACCAGGATTACCTTGATCAGCTGTTGCAGGTCCTGGTCGATCAGCATTGCGGGAGGCGCGCCAGGCGGCGCGAAGGTGCCGAAGTTGGCGATCCGCATGGTGGTGCAGCGCGATGCACGTTGTCAACCGTGGGATAATGGCGGCGGACCCGACTGACGAATGCCATCGTTCATGCGCCGCTGGTTTATCGCCGCAATGTTGCTCGTCGTTCCCGGCGCCGGATGGGCCGCCTCGGCGTGCCCGCGCCCGGATACCGCGTTCGACGCGTTCCTGACGCAGTTCGTCAGCGACCGGCAGTTCCAGCTCGAGCGCATCGTCTACCCGCTGCGCGTTTTTCTCGGCGATAAGGACGCCAAGGCCCCAACGAGCGAAAAGTGGGATCGCCAGCAGGTGAAGGCACTTACCACGCCGCTGCTGGTGCCGCGCGCCGAGTTGCATGCGCACGGCCTGAAGCAAAGCGCGCGCGCGGTCGACGCCAAGCGGATCGAGGTAGTGCAATCGGCGACCGGGCCCGCCAAAGCGCGCCGGCAGTTCTTGTTCGAGTTGCGCAGCAAGTGCTGGTACCTGGCGTCGTACAGCTCGTTGACCCCCTGATCGGAGCGGCATGAAAAAGTTAGTCTGGGGTGTGGTCGGCACCGCCAACGACTGAGCTTGCCCGACACGGCGATGGACAGCACAGGCCCCAAGCGCGTACTCAACGTCGGCGGCAACAACAAGGAGACTGCCCTGCCGCCCGAGTATCGCGGATGGACACAAGTCCTGCTCGACATAGACGTGCGCGGTGGGCCCGACATCGTGTGCGATGCGCGCGAGATGCTCAGGCTCCCCGCGTCCGAATTCGATGCGGTGTACTGCTCGCACAATCTGGAACACTACTATCGTCACGACGCCGGCAAGGTCCTCCGGGGATTTCTGCACGTCCTGAAGGGCGACGGCTTCGCGCACATTCGCGTGCCCGACCTGCAGCAGCTGATGCAATTCGTCGTGCAGCACAACATCGACATCGATGACCCCATCTATCAGTCCGCCGCGGGGCCGATTACCGCCCACGACGTGATCTACGGGTACAACGTCGAAATCGAGCGAAGCGGCAACGACTTCTACGCACACAAGGCCGGGTTCACGCCAAAATCGTTGCCAGCGTTGCTAACGCGGTGCGGCTTTCCCTATGTGTTCTCCCGGGCGGCAAATCTCGAAATCGTCGCGACCGCGTTCCGCAATCCACCCACCGAATTTGCACGCAACCTGCTCGGACTTCCAGCGGAGTGATCGGTCGCCGATTTACGCGCTGTGTGACGCGCTCTGACCATCGTTCACGGCTTCGGTCCCGCGAAGCTCGCGGGGATGGCAAAGGTTCCGTCGACCACTTCAACGAAGTTCCGCTCCTCGCGCAGGATCAATCGCTTCGTTTGCGCGAAGGCGAAGTTCTCGCGGCCCTCCGGATCGAGTTTCAAGCGTGCGCGATACGCTTCGTAATCGGCCAGCGACGCGAAGGCGATGAGACCCCAGGCGATGTTGTTGGTCCCCTCGTGCGGCAGGAAATAGCCGATCAGATGGCCGCCGCAACGTGGAATGATCCGCCCCCAGTTCTCTGCGTAGGTCTTGAAGGCATCGCGCTGGAAGGGGTCGATTTCGTAGCGAATGAAGCAAGTGATCATGGCCATACACTCCAGTGTTTGCACAGGAGCGCACTATAGCGTCTGTGTGTCGCCAAGGTCACCTCGACACGCCCGTTCCCTTCCAACAGCCGCAAAGTGGAAAAGTGATTGCGCACCGAGCAATTGACCGGTCCATTGCCATAAGGGAGGATAACGCCAGCGCAATTGCGACCTCAGGATTGCCGTGACCTCCAGCAGCCACACCGGCGCTGTCACCTTTCTTTTTACCGACATCGAAGGGAGCAGCCGCCTATGGGAGCATGACCCCGATCGCATGCGAGTCGCACTCGCGGCGCACGATGTGCTCGTCCGCGCGGCGATCGAGGGGAACCACGGCCGGGTCGTGAAGACGACCGGCGATGGCTTCTACGCGGTCTTCGACGACGCACTCGATGGCATTGCGGCGGCGATTGCCCTGCAGTCGAGCCTGCGCGATACCAAGGTGACCGGCGGCCTGGAGTTGCATGTACGCTGCGGCCTGCACCTGGGCAACGTGGAGCGACGCGACAACGACTTCTTCGGCACCGCGGTCAATCGCGGTGCCCGCGTCATGAGTGCAGCGCATGGCGGACAGGTGCTGCTATCGCGGGTGGTCGTCGAAACGCTTGCCGATCGCTTGCCCGATGGCGTCGCCCTGCGCGACCTCGGGTCCGCGCGCCTGCGCGATCTTGCGCGCCCCGAGCACGTCTACCAGCTTCTCCACGCTTCGCTGCGCAAGGACTTTCCGGCGCTGCGAGCCCTCGAGGGCATCCCCAACAACCTGCCGCAGCTGGTGACCTCATTCATCGGCCGGGAGCGCGAGCTGGCCGAGATCACAAGACTGCTCGACAGCGCACGACTGCTGACGCTGGTCGGCATGGGCGGACTTGGCAAGACTCGCCTGTCCTTGCAAGTGGCGGCCGACGTCATGGACGACTTCCCCGGCGGCGTGTGGTTCGTTGAACTCGCGCCGTTGTCGGATGCACGGCTGGTCGCGCAGGCGGTGGCGTCCGCGCTCGGGGTCAGGGAGGAAGCAGGACTTCCGGCGCTCGACACCGTCGTCAAGCATGTCAAGGACCGCAGGCTTCTGCTTATCCTGGACAACTGCGAGCACCTGCTCGGCGCGTGCGCCGAATTGGCCAGTCGACTGCTGCAATCAGGTCCCGCATGTGAAGATTCTTGCGTCGAGCCGCGAGCCGCTTCACGTGGCGGGCGAAACGAGCTACCCGGTGCCGTCGCTGTCCTTTCCCGACCCGACGCAACCGATCGCGCTGGAAACACTCGCCGGCTTCGAATCGATGCGCCTGTTCGTCGAGCGCGCGAGCGCAGCCCAGCCGGCGTTTCAGCTGACGCAGCGCAACGCGCCCGCGATCACCAGGATCTGCCAGGGATTGGACGGCATACCGTTGGCGATCGAGCTGGCCGCCGTGCTCGTGCGCGCGCTGTCGGTGGAGCAGATTGCGGCGCGTCTGGGTGATCGGTTCAAGTTGCTTACGCGGGGCGACCAGACCGCGATGCGCCGACAGCAAACACTGGGCGCGCTGATGGACTGGAGCTACGACCTGCTCTCGGAGCGCGAGCGCGCGCTTTTTCGTCGGCTCGCCGTCTTCGCCGGCGGATGGAAGCTCGATGCCGCCGAAGCGGTGGGCGCGGACGGCGACGTCGCCCAGGCCGACGTGCTCGACCTGCTGCTGCGCCTGGTGGAAAAATCGCTGGTGCAGGTCGAGGCTGAAGGCGAGCGCTACCGACTGCTCGAAACGGTGCGACAGTATGCGCAGTTGCGACTCGACGAATCCGGCGAGGCGGCACAGGCGCGCGGGCGGCATCTCGCGTTCTATCTGTCGCTTGCCAAGGAGTCGACGCGAAAACTGTTGACCCCCGAGCAAGCAGCATGGCTCAAGCAACTCGACCTCGAACGGGAAAATCTGCTGGCCGCGCACGCCTGGTGCGACCAAGCCGCGAATGGTCCAGAGCTGGGCCTGGAACTGGTCAATGCGATGCTCAACTACTGGTTTCCGCGCGGTCTGCTCGAGCTCGGCTACCGGATCACCATCGAAGCGGTCGAGCGTCCCGGTGCGCAGGAGCGCATTCTTGCCCGGGGCGGCGCACTGGGCAGCGCGGGCAACCTGAGCTACTGGACCGGACGCTACAAGGAGGCCGAGGCGTACGGCGAGGAGAGCCTCGCAATAGGCAGGGAACATGGCAGTGGCCAGACCATCTCGGCGGCGCTGGCGCTGCTGGGGAACCTGTCACTGCGGCGCGGAGATCTTGTCGTTGCGCGCGAGCGACTGCAGGAATCGCTCGACATGGCGCGCGACGTCGGGGACATGTACCGGGTCGCGTGGGCACTCAATGCGCTGGCGGAACTGCATCGCGCTGCCGGTGAGCCCCTGTTGGCGGAGCCACTCTATGAGCAGGCGCTGGTGCTCCAGCGCGAGCGGGGAAACCGTCATAGCTGCGCGATCATTCTCGTCAACCTCGCATTGGTGGCCATAACACGCGAGTCGAACGACCACGCGCGCAAATTACTGCTCGAAGCACTTACGATTGCCAGGGAGATCGGCTCGAAGCGAGCAGGACAGATCGTGTTCGAGGTGACCGCGGGCCTCGAGGCGTTACGTGGACAATGGACGCACGCCGCGCGCCTCTACGGCGCGGCCGAGGCGCAGTTGAAGCAGATGAAGTCGCAGCGCGAGCCTGCCGACGATGCGTTTCTCGCGCCGCTGATGGCGCGCGCACGCGAGGCACTGGGTGACAGCGCGTTCGCGGCCGACGAGGCGGCAGGTCTGGCGCTCTCGTACGACGAAGCAGCCGCGGAGGCCCTCGCGTGCCTCCAGCATTCGGGCTGAACCAAAGGCGGTAGAATTGACGTCGATGCGCGTCGCACTCGTCTCGGACATCCACGGAAACCTCCCGGCACTCGAAGCGGTGGTGGCCGACATCGGACGCCGCGGCGCAGACCAGATCGTCTGCCTTGGTGACAACATCTCCGGACCGCTATTGCCCAGGGAGACCGCGCAATACCTCATGACCAGCGGCTGGCCGATTCTCGCCGGCAATCACGAGCGACAGGTCCTTGCTTATGAACCCGGCAAGGGCGGCGCGTCCGACGGCTACGCCCATTCCCAGCTGACGAACAGTGAATTCGCCTGGCTGCGTTCGCTTCCGCCGCAACTTCATCTCGGCGACGAGATGTTCCTGTGCCACGGCACGCCACGCAGCGACTGCGAGCATTTCCTCGAGTCGGTACGCAACGGCGCGCTGTCGATCGCAACCGCGGCCGAACTCGCCGAGCGTCTGGGAGACATCCGCTCGCCGCTGGTGGCATGCGGGCACAGTCATGTGCCGCGCGCAGTTCGCCTGGCGTCCGGTCAGCTGTGCGTGAACCCCGGGAGTGTCGGGGTGCAGGCGTACATCGATGATCATCCCGAGCGCTATTCGATGGAACTCGGCACGCCTGACGCGCAATATTCCATTGTCGAGCGATCGCGTGGCGGCTGGGCGTACGAGCACTACGCTGTCCTCTATGACAATGCGCCCATGGCTGCGCTTGCGCGCGCACGTGGTCGTCCCGACTGGGAACTGTCGCTGCTGCGAGGCTATGTCCGATGACCGATTTTCATCACGGCGGTTGCGCCTGCGGGGCCGTGCGCTATCGCGTCACCGGGAACCCCACTTTTGCATCGGTGTGCCACTGCAAATTCTGCCAGCGAAGATTGGCGAGTGCATTCGCGGTGTTGGCAGTGTTTCCGGAACAGGCCGTCGAGATCCTGCAAGGCGATCTTGCCGAGTGTGAACACCGATCCGATGTCAGCGGTCGATGGCTCAGGATGAACTTCTGTCCGAAATGCGGCACGACGGTCTGCCACACCGCCGAAATACGCCCCGGAATGCGCACCATTGCGGCAGGCACGTTCGACGATCAGGACTGGTTTACCGTGGACAGGCACATCTGGGTTCAATCCAAGCGTCCATGGGTTTCCATCCCGGCAGGGGTCGCCGCATTCCAGCAAGGCTACGTGGCGAGCAATCAACCAGGCGGGACCACGAAAACTCCGTGACGACTCGGGTGGCAAGCAAAAAGCCACCGCGACGAGGCGATAGATACAGGCTATCGACTCGACACATATAATCAATTTCCCAAATTGTCGGCCGGGGCGTCTAATCGGATGCACGCAAGAGGCGACCACGAATCGGAGACAAACATGAGCGAGACAACTGAAGACAAGAGCGCGGGCAAGTGCCCGGTCATGCACACCAAGGCACCCGCACGGTCGAATCGCGAGTGGTGGCCTGACAATCTGAACCTCGACGGTCTTCACGGCAACTCCACGTCGTCCGATCCAATGGGCGAGGCGTTCGACTACGCAAAGGAATTCGCGAGCCTCGACCTGAATGCCCTGATCAAGGATCTGCACGCGCTGATGACGGACTCGCAGGATTGGTGGCCGGCAGACTTCGGCCACTACGGGCCGCTGTTCATCCGCATGGCGTGGCACAGCGCGGGCACCTACCGCGTCGCCGACGGCCGAGGTGGCGCAGGCGCGGGTCAGCAGCGTTTCGCGCCGCTGAACAGCTGGCCGGACAACGCGAACCTCGACAAGGCGCGCCGGCTGCTTTGGCCGATCAAGCAGAAATACGGTCGCAAGATCTCCTGGGCCGATCTCATGATTCTCACGGGCAACGTTGCCCTCGAATCGATGGGCTTCAAGACCTTCGGCTTTGGCGGCGGACGCGCCGACGTTTGGGAACCCGAAGAACTCTATTGGGGCCCGGAGAAAACGTGGCTCGGCGATGAGCGGTACAGCGGTGAACGCGAGCTGCAGAATCCGCTCGGCGCGGTGCAGATGGGCCTCATCTACGTGAATCCGGAAGGGCCCAACGGCAACCCGGATCCCATCGCGGCAGCCAGGGACATCCGCGAAACGTTCTCTCGCATGGCGATGAACGACGAAGAGACTGTGGCGCTGATCGCGGGTGGCCACACTTTCGGCAAGACTCACGGTGCCGGCGACCCATCGCTGATTGGGCCCGAACCGGAAGCGGCGCTCGTGGAAGATCAAGGTCTGGGCTGGAGAAGCAGGTACGGCACGGGCATTGGCGCCGACGCCATTACAGGTGGCCCGGAAGTCACCTGGACGCAGGCGCCGACGAAGTGGAGCAATCTCTTCTTCGACAACCTGTTCAACAACGAATGGGAGCTCACGAAAAGTCCAGCCGGCGCGAAGCAGTGGAAAGCCAAAGGAGCAGCCGCCACGATTCCCGACGCATACGACAAGTCGAAGAAGCATGTGCCGACCATGCTTACGACGGACCTGTCGCTGCGCTTCGATCCGGCGTACTCGAAAATCTCGCGGCGCTTTTACGAGCATCCCGACCAATTTGCGGACGCGTTTGCGCGCGCGTGGTTCAAGCTGACCCACCGCGACATGGGCCCGATTGCGCGCTATCACGGCCCGCTCGTGCCCAAGGAATCGCTGATATGGCAGGACCCGGTTCCCGCGGTAGATCATCCGCTGATCGATGAGGAGGACATCGCTGCGCTTAAAGCCAGGATTCTCGCGTCGGGGCTGTCGGTTTCCGAGCTCGTCTCGGCGGCGTGGGCGTCGGCGTCGACCTTCCGCGGCTCCGACAAGCGCGGCGGCGCAAACGGCGCACGTGTTCGCCTTTCGCCGCAGAAGGATTGGGTGGTCAACCAGCCGCCGCAACTCGCCAGGGTGCTTCAGGCGCTCGAATCCATTCAGAAGGCGTTCAACGCCGCGGCATCCAACGGCAAGAAAGTATCGATTGCCGACCTGATCGTTCTGGCCGGCGGCGCAGCGGTCGAAAAAGCCGCGAAGGCCGCTGGATACGACGTCAAGGTTCCGTTCACGGCGGGACGCATGGACGCGTCGCAAAACCAGACCGACGTCGAGTCCTTTGCTCCACTCGAACCGACTGCCGACGGTTTTCGCAACTATTCCCGCGGCCAGCAACGCATGTCGCCCGAGGAGTCGCTGGTCGATCGCGCACAGTTGCTCACGCTCACGGCGCCCGAAATGACCGTACTCGTTGGCGGCCTGCGGGTCCTGGGCGTCAACGCCGGCCAGTCCACGCACGGCGTCTTCACCAAGCGGCCCGAGATCCTGACCAACGACTTCTTCGTCAACCTGCTGGACATGCGCACGCAATGGCAACCGGCGGCAGGCGCGCAGGACCTCTACGAAGGCCGCGACCGCAAGACCCAGGAGATCAAGTGGACCGGCACCCGCGTCGACCTGATCTTCGGTTCGCACGCGCAGCTGCGCGCGCTTGCGGAAGTCTATGCGTGCGCGGACTCGAAGAAGAAATTCGTCGACGACTTCGTGGCGGCGTGGACCAAGGTGATGAACCTGGATCGATTCGACCTCGCCTGATGCGAAGCGATCACAATCCGCCACCAAAGCGGTACTGCCATACGATACCGACCAAGTCATAGCTGTTGCCGGTTCGCGCGGCGACGCCCTTGCTGGCGTAGAGCTTGATCGAATGCAGTCGGTCGATTGGAAACGCCAGGGTTCCGCCGATGCGCCAATTCTGCTGCAGATCGCTGTTCAGCACTCCATTGAGGGTTGTTCGGCCGCCGGCAAAATAGGTGGCGTCGAGGGAGGCCCAGATGCCTGACCGGAATCCATAGATCACGTGTCCCTGCAGCGAGTAGAGCGGATCCTGAACAAGGGTATTGCCGCCATAAAAATCGTGGTTGTCCGTGAAGAAGGTAACCGCGGCCGTAGCTTCCAGCGTCCATTGTCCGATCGCCTTCGAGATTCCGACCTGCGGTTTGAAGGCCCAGTTATTGGTGCCAAGATTGATAAGCTTGGTGTCGTCATATTGGCTCCAGGGAGCGACCACCCGAAAGCTGGCGCCGATGATCAGGTCCTGCTCCCAACCGGCGAATTCCTTCGCCGTGAGCGCCGGCGCTCCGTAGAAGTTGACCGACAACCTAAACGTGGGATTGGCGAAACCGCTTACGTTTCGCGAGAGCGGTTGTCCCATGAAGTCGGCGGATCCGGAGAGCCACGTGTACGGCACGGTTGCGTCGAACTTGGACGACATTCCCCACAGATCCAGCACGGTCGCGTATGCGACGACGGCGCTGGAGGTATCGAGGTTCGGATTGGTAATGGGCAACTGCGGGCCGAAAGCGACCCCGCCACGGGTATATGCGTAGCCCGCGAGCAGAAAGTTCACCCCGATCGGTGCATTGGAATAAGCGCGCGGCTCGATGTCCTGCGCGCACGCGGGCAACGCGGCGGCCGCAATCGCGCATACAACTACCGCCAACATGATTTGTTTCACTGCAAGAATCGAGCGCACCGGAGGTCCTGTGGTTGAGATCGTATCGCGTTCCTCCGCAGCTTGGGAAATGCGTGCTGGTAATCGAACCTCGCTATTGTCCGAGAAAGCCGAGCGCAGTGTCCATGGGAACCCTTGAGATGGTGATAATCCCACCTAGTGGGTGGTTCAACTCCTCCACCAGAAAGATCGCGGCCGAAAGCGAAACGGCCCCCAGGAACAAAACGGCAATTGCGATTGCGTTTCGCGGGGCGAACAGGCCGAAGCCGGTGAACATGGCGGCCAGCCAGAACACCAGCACGACCAGGAATGACGCGGGAATCGTGTTGTCCTCGTGCTCGATCCCCATCCAGCGTGCCTGTGCCACGGCGTCGCTCAGCTCCAGGGCCCGCGCCTGAAGCGAGCGCTGGGTGTCGTTCTGTGGCGTGAGCGCGCGAAGCCGCTGTTGAAATCCCTCGATCGCAGAGGTTGCCTGCGGGGAATTCAGGGTCACGCCTCGCGATCCTTCTTTGGGAAAGAGCTGGTCAATCCGCGCACTGAAGCTTTTCCGAAGCAACTCGCGAACGTCCTTGGTCTCGGGTCCATATTGCGCCAGCGCGCGATCCAGTAGCACCACTCTGGCGGCAGACTCGCGAAAACCCTCGTTCGTCGAATCGAACGAGTTCTTCGCCGACGCGATCAGCAAGCCGAGAACCAGTGCGGCAAGCGTGGCGACCAGACCCGTCACCAGCTTTACGACATCTTTCGACGCCTCGTTCAAGTGATGTTCGGGAAGCACTGTTCGAAGGAACATGCCCAACAACGCGCCGCCGAAGACACATGCGAGCACGACAATCGAAACCGCGATAGGCGTCACTCCGTTCACCTAACCGCAGCTGCCGCCGAGCATGCCCGCCTTGATTTCCGGATTCGGAGGATCCGAACCGAGCCAGATTGCCAGGAACGCCTTTGCGAAGTCGTCTCCCTTGATGGTTCCCTTGACCGCGCCGTTAACGTCCACCTGGAGACCCGTGCCTGGCTTGTGTATGAAGGTCAACCGCTCGCCACTCTTGACGTCCCCCATCCAGCCATTGAGCGTGGCGATGCGATCCTTCAGCGCTGGCAATTGATCCTTGGAATTCTTTTCGAAACCTTCACTCCACCCTTTGCGCAGGTCGTCGGCGCCGACATTGCGCACGAACTGAAGAATCAATTCGCTCGGAGCACTCGATCCCATCAGCGCGTTCGCATCGGTCGACGTCTTGGCGACATACAATGCCGCAACGTAGACGTTGACCTTGAAGGCGGTTGCCTGGCGCAGGCCGAGACCATTCAAGACAAGGTTGCTGCCGTCAACCTGTGCCTGGTCGGGGAAAGTGACACCCTTGCATTCCTTTCCCAGCGCGGCGCCCGCGCCCATCGCGGCGAACAGCAGTGCCGGCATCAGTATCTGTTTCGTTCGTGATTTCATCTTGCCTCCAAGGATTGGATTGCGTATCGAGTCGTTCACAACTTCTTAGTGGGGAATCGGCGTGGACCCGTTCGCGGAAGGATCGACAACGACTGTTGCGCCAACGTCCTTCAGCAAGCGCTGGTATTCCGGGGACGCCCGGATGATCACCCCCGCCGCCGCGCGCAGGCGATCGACCGCTTCGGGCGGCAGAACGAAGGACGTGGGTTGCAGATTCAGGAAATCGCGTTCTGCCTTGTCGGGCAACATGGCAAAGGACACGTCGATGGCATAGATCTCGGGTTCCGGAGGATGTATCGCGGCGCAGATCGGCAAGTCCTTGTTGACCGAACACCCGGCGACGTTCCGGAGCTGGCGCGCTGTCCGCCACCGCGCCGCGATGTCCTTCAACTGCTCGACCGCCTCGAACGAATAGTGATCGATCGGAGCGCCGGTTGCCTTCAACAGGATGTCAATTGTGCCGGGGGGGTTCTCCGATTTAGCCCAGTCGGTGGGCGGCGAGGAAAGCGAATTGACGACGAAGACGATGATCTTTCGTGCCTGGTCGAGCGGTGTGGGCAAATCCTTGTCGTGCAGCGCCTCCAGGAATTCCAGCGAGTCGAGCACGCCGCGCATCCCCAGGTTGTCCGACACTCCGCCGTCCACGAGATGGACATAGGGGGTTTGCGCACTGTCAGTGTAGGGCAGGATGTCCTGCAACTCGCGTATCGCGCGTGCGGCGGGCCGCGGCGGATCCGCGCTTTGGGCAAATAGCTTGACCCAGGCCGGAGGCTGGAAGTTACAGGTACCGCCATAGTTGTTGATGGTGATCGTGGAGAGGACCACGGGAACGGCCGACGACGCCGCGGCAGCCCGGGACAGCCGAACCGCATTGAGATCCGAGCAAAACACATTCCATACATTCTGGTTGAAGGGCACACGGCCGCCGGTCGAGATATCCGTCGCCGATGCGACGACGAATGGACCGTCGCCGCGGTCAAGATCGCCGAAGGTCGCACCATTGAACAGGATTTCGTCGTAGAACTCGGCCGCCAATTCGGAGCGGCCCCAGCCGGTCGACGATAGCTTTCCCCAGTTGCCCGGATTCAACGCGCGCTTTACGAGCTCGCCCTGGACGTCGCGCTTCAGGAAGCGTTGCTCATAATCGACAAACAGCTTGTCGCCGTAAAGGCCATAGGCCAGCGCGGTAAAGCTTCCGCCCGACACGCCGGTGATCATGTCCACGGCGTCGAGAAGGCGGACCTTGTTGCCCTTGGGCCCGACGACCTGGGTATCCCTGAGGAATTCCAGAACTCCATAAGAAAAGGCGGCGGCACGCGTGCCACCGCCCGAAAAGGCGAGGACGACGAGAATTTCCTGACTCTTGAAGTGCTTCTGCCGGGTCTGGAAGGTATATCCCTCCGTCGCGCTCGCGTCCTTGATCGGCGGATTGACGGGTCGGGTGGCGCAGCCACCGAGAAGGAGCAGCGCCGCAATCGCGGCAAAGCAAGCAGTGCGTGATGCGTTCATCGTGCTGCTCCAAGGTTCGAGGGATTATTCATGTCAAGGTCGCCGCCTGCGCTGGCAATTGAATCGTGACAGCATCTCATGTGGAACCGCGTCAAAGGACAAGAGCGGGTCGCCTTGGACATGAATAATGACAGCGACAATCGCCGCCTCTCCAAGGACGTGAACAGTGAATTGTTCCCCCGCTCCAGGCAATTGCGCACTTTTTGATTTTCGGATCAGTTAAGTCAACGTCTATTGACAGAAATCAATCTGTGCGTGGAATTTGACCAAAACCGTGACAATGCAGTGTGGGAAATGCCTGGGATGCGGCGTCGCGACAGACCAGACATGAAAATCCCCGCCTTTCGACGCTCCATCGCCCCGCAGGCTGGGCACCCGCGTGCACGCGATGCCAGCCTGGAGGTCTAAACCACTGCCGTGACACCGGCAGACGAGGCAGGCTGCGTCGACCCAGCTTGCAAGCAAGCTGAATGCGTATCGCAAGCCTATTGCAAGCATGTAAGCAATTGCGTCTTGCCTATTCACGTAAATCAAAATCCGCCGACAAAACGTAGTATCGTAATTTTTCCGCGCTGACCCCCGGTGCAGTCATATGTACCGCAGTCCCATCAGGCATCGACCAGAATATTCCGACGACGACCTTCGGCGTTGGCAAGAACGAGTATCAAAGTGGTTAATCGTATTCGGTTGCGTTTGGGTTTGCTTTTGCATCCTGATGATTCCGTCGGTGCCACCTTTCATTCTGTCCGTGATCCGTCGCTTCCCATCAAGAGAAATCCTGATTGCACTGCTGGCTCTTAGCTTCGCTGTTGGCGGGCGGTCCAGTTAGCCATTTGCAACGACAGCTGCGTTGAAGTCGGCGACTCAATGCTGGTCCAACGTTCGAATTCTTCACCGGACATCACATGAATGACCGAAATCTTGTAAGAGGCCTGTTCCTCATGGCGATCGCGCTGGCGTTTGGCTTGACGTCCCTGCGCTATCCGATAGGTCAGTTCAGTCGCGCGGGACCCGGGCTGTTTCCGCTGATGGTGAGCTCTCTTCTGTTCCTGATCGGGCTGTTCACCGTCGTGCGCGCGCGCTTCGTCGAACGCATACCCATGGACTTCAAGCTCAAGAACATTGCCATCATCCTGGCGAGCCTGTGCGGGTTTGCAGTGATTTCCGAGCATCTCAACATGATCGCGGGCATCGTGTTCCTGGTGTTCTGCGCCTCATTTGCCGGGACTGCGAAGTACTCCGTGATGCGCAATCTCAAGATCTGCGCCGGCCTGATTGCCGTGGCCCTGGTGTTTCAGAAACTGCTCGGCTTCAGCTTGCCCCTCTATTGATGGACGTCCTGCACAACCTCGCGCTGGGTTTTGAGATCGCGCTGACCTGGCAGAACCTCATGTTCTGCGCCATCGGCTGCGTCGTCGGCACGCTCGTGGGCATGCTGCCGGGACTGGGTCCCCTGGCTACCATCAGCATCCTGCTGCCGCTGACTTATTCCATTCCCACCGGCGGCGCGCTGATCATGCTGGCGGGGATCTACTACGGCGCCCAATACGGCGACAGCGTCAGCGCCATCACGATGAAGATTCCCCACGCCAGCAGCATCGTGGCTTGCATCGATGGCTACAAGATGACACTCAAGGGCAAGACCGGCCTGGCGCTGTTCACCGCAGGCGTGTCCAGTTTCATCGGCGGTACGGTGGCCATCGTGGTGCTCTCGTTTCTGGCGCCCATGCTGGGCGAGGTGGCACTGCTGTTCGGCCCCGCCGACTATTGCGCGCTCATGCTGGTGGGATTTGTATGCGTGAGCTTTGTCACCACCGGCAGCCTGCTCAATGGCATGGCCATGTGCCTGATCGGCGTGCTGCTCGGGCAGATCGGCACCGATGTCAACAGCGGCATGCAACGATTCACCATGAACCTGCCCTTCCTGGTCGACGGGATCGGGCTGGTCAGCATTGCCCTGGGGTGCTTCGGCATTGCCGAAATCACCAAGAATCTCGACAACAAGGACGAGCGCACGCCCTTCAGCGGCACGATCAAGCTCATCCCCACCTGGCCGGAGTTCAAGCGCATTTTTCCCAGCGCGTTGCGCGGCAGCGCGATCGGCTCGTTCCTGGGCATCCTCCCCGGCGGCGGCCCCGTGATCGCGCAGTTCGCCGCCTACGCCGTCGACAAGAAGGTCAGCAAGTACAAGCACGAGATCGGCACCGGCTGCATCGAGGGTGTGGCGGGGCAAGCCGCTGCGGACGAAGCGGCCGCGCGCACCAGTTTCATCCCCCTCATGAGCATCGGCATTCCCGAAAACGCCGTCATGGCCCTGATGATGGCCGCCTTCATGATCAAGGGCGTCCAACCAGGACCCAACATGATCGCCGGTCACCCCGATTTGTTCTGGGGTCTGGTGGCCAGCATGTGGGTGGGCAACTGTTTCCTGCTCATTCTCAACGTACCCCTGGTGCGCTATTGGCTGACGGTATTCAAGATTCCCTACAGCGTGCTGTTCCCGTCGATTCTGTTCTTCTGCTGCCTCGGCACGTACAGCATCAACAACAGTCTCGACGACGTTTTCATCACTGCCACCTTTGGCTTCATCGGCTACATGTTCGTGCGCCTGGACCTGGATGCCGCTCCGCTCATGCTCGGCTTCATCCTCGGCCCGATGCTGGAAGAAAACATGCGCCGTGCGCTGCTCTTGAGCCGCGGCGATTTCTCCACGTTCGTTACCCGACCGATCAGCGGTACCTTGATCGGGCTCATCGGCATTTTTGTCGCGTGGCAACTGGTAGCGTTTTTCAAGCAGGCCAGGAAGACACCCGTTCCTCATCAGCAACCTGCAGCGCAAACATCGGACTGAGTCGCCTGAAGGCGTCGCGTTCGACGGCACAACCCTAGCGCGACCTTCTCCGATGCCTTCCGGGACATCGGGAATAAACGCGTCCCCGGCGGAGTATTACGAACTGACAGGTTGGCACGAACACGCCAATCCCGCCGTTTGGCTCAATCACGAGATGGGGTGCCCATGAATCCAGGAGCGCTGAGCAGGCGTGAGTTCATGCAGTTGGCAGGCTTGGGCGGCGCGGTGCTGGTCTCAGGCTGCGCCTCCACGATGGGGGCCGGTAGTACGGCATCCGCCAACGAGTTCTACTTTGTACAACTGTCCGATTGTCACTGGGGCTTCGAGGATCCTGCCGTCAACCCGGATGCGCAAGGGACCCTGAAGAAAGCGGTCGCAGCAGTCAACGCTTTGTCACTTCCGCCGGACTTCATCATGTTCACGGGGGACTTGACCCATACGACGGACGACCCCAGGGAACGACGCCGCCGCATGGCGGAATTCCGCGACATTGTCGCCGCGCTGAAGGTCAAGAATGTCAGGTACATGCCCGGCGAGCACGACGCGTCACTGGATAACGGCAAGGCATTCAAGGAATTCTTCGGGGAGACCCACTACACCTTCGATCACAAGGGTGTCCACTTCGTCGTGATCGACAACGTCTCGGATCCAACTGCGGCGATCGGTGACGAGCAGCTGCAGTGGCTGGCTGCCGATCTGGACAAGCGGCCCAAGGACTCGCGAATCGTTGTATTTACGCACCGGCCGCTGTTCGACCTTTATCCGCAATGGGACTGGGCGACCCGCGATGGCGCAAAGGCCATCGCATTGCTGCAAACGCACGACAATGTCACGGTGTTTTACGGACACATCCATCAGGAGAATCACTTCATGACGGGCAACATCGCCCATCACTCCGCGAAGGGTCTGATGTTTGCTCTACCGGTGGCCAGGTCACAGCCGAAACGGACGCCCATCGCATGGGACGCCAGCGCTCCATACAAAGGGCTGGGATTCCGCGACGTTGAAGCGGAAGCGGCCCCGGTGAAGTATTCGATCACCGAACTACCGGTGGCGTAAGGAGCGGCTCATGTCATTGCATCGACGCACGCTACTGCAGGGGCTTGCCGCCGCGGGTCTGATCGCTGCCACCGGGCGAGTCCTGGTGCTGGCCCAGGCCAAGCCACGTATCATTCCCGTCACGGCGAAAAAATTTGAATACGATCCCGCCGTACTAACGTTGAAACTGAATGAACCCGTCGTTTTTCAATTGAAGAGTCTGGATGTCGTCATGGGTTTCAGCGTGCCGGACTTCGGAGTCCGCGGCACAATCATCCCGGGACAGGTCACCGAAGTGGCGATGACGCCGACGAAGACTGGCGAATTCATATTCCTGTGTGATGTGTTCTGCGGGACCGGCCACGAAAATATGGAAGGGACGATGCGCGTGGTCGCGTAGCAGGTCGATATAATCGGGGGCATGAGTCGAGGTCGCCTCGCCACTTTTGCATTGTTCATCGTCTTTGCATCCGGGGCGTTGGCCGCGTCGGCACCTCGGGAACGACCAGACTGGTCCGGGTTCTTCTCCGATGCCGACGCACACGGCACCATCGTTGTGGTCGATGCCCGTGCGAAGGAAGCCGTGGTGTCCGTTTACGATGCCGCGCGCGCGAGTCGTCGCTACCCGCCTGCGTCGACCTTCAAGGTACCCCATAGTTTGTTCGCCCTTGACGCGGGGATATTGCATGACGAATTCCAGGTCATCCCGTGGGACGGCGTCCAGCGTCCGATAAAGGCGTGGAACGAGGACCAGGATCTGCGCTCCGCCATGCGCAATTCGACGGTCTGGGTCTATGAACGATTCGCGCAGCAGCTTGGGCGACAAACGCGAGACCGCATACATGCGCAAGATCGGCTATGGCAATGCGCTCGCCAGCGGCGGCAAGCCTTTCTGGGTCGAAGGGGATCTGGCCATATCCGCCAACGAGCAGATATCGTTCCTGCGTCGTCTCTATCGCAATGAACTGCCGTTTCGGGTGGAGCATCAGCGTCTGGTCAAGGACGTGATGGTCAATGAGGCGGGATTTGACTGGATACTGCGCGCAAAGACCGGTTGGAGTGGAAAAATCGGTTGGTGGGTAGGCTGGGTCGAGTGGCCGACCGGCCCGGTATTCTTCGCTTTGAACATCGACACGCCGAACAGATTCGACGATCTCGCGAAGCGGCAGGCGATCACTCGCAGCATCCTTCGCTCCATCAACGCCCTGCCACCGGCCTGACGAATCGTATTGCGCCCATTGCCTCCAGCTACTCAACGGCTGGTCCAGCGTCGGCACCGAAATGACTCGCATACGACATTCCGATCTTCAAGGCGCCGTGCGCCTGTCTGCTGACGCTACGGCGGGGCTCGTCGACCTGGTGGAGGCGATGCATGAGCGCGTAGCGCACGTGCCCGGTCTTGGCAGCGAGCTCGATGGCCGCACCCGCGGCATCACCGGTCTGGTCTACAAGACAATTCGCGGCGTCACGCGCCTCGCCGGGGGAAGCGTCGATGCACTGCTGGACGTGCTGGCGCCCGCGTTCGGCAAGATCGATCCCAGCACAGAACGAGAAGCCATCGTCGCGGCGCTCAACGGCGTGCTCGGCGACTATCTCGCAACTACCGGCAATCCGCTCGCGATCGCGATGACTCTCCGACGCGACGGCGACTCGCTGCAATTGGAAGCATCAGCACTGGCGCGATCCATCCCGGCAGTCGGCGCTCGCCTGCTCGTGCTAATGCATGGACTGTGCATGAACGATCTGCAATGGTTGCGCGACGGCCACGACCACGGTGCCGCGCTTGCGCGGGATCTCGGCTACACGCCGGTATACCTGCACTACAACACAGGGCTGCATGTCGCGACCAACGGCGAGCTGTTCGCACAGCAGATGGAACGGCTCGTCGCCGAGTGGCCGCATCCGATCGAGCGTCTGGCACTGCTGTGCCACAGCATGGGCGGACTGGTGGCGCGCAGCGCGATTGACGCAGGCCGGGCGATGGATCACCGCTGGCCATCCAAAGTCGACGATCTGGTTTTCATGGGCACGCCGCACTACGGGGCGCCGCTGGAACGGGCGGGACACTGGATCGATGTCGCGCTGTCTGCAACTCCCTACGCGGCGCCGCTCGCGCGTCTGGGCAAAATCCGAAGCGCGGGAATCACCGACCTGCGACATGGGATGGACCTGCCGCTGCCGGCGAATGTGCGCTGCTATGCCATCGCGGGCAGCCTCGGCGACGACGACATCGCCCTCAAGGGTCGCCTGCTCGGCGATGGTCTCGTGCCCGTGGACAGCGCGCTCGGTGTAAGTGCCGATCCTGCCCGACGGCTCGCATTCGACAAGGATCGTCGTTGGATCGCCAACGGTGTCAGCCACATGCAGCTACTGAGCAACGCCAAGGTTTATGCCAGGTTGCGCAGGTGGCTGCGCTGAGCGCCGCCTAGCGCCAAGAATTACGGTTTGCGAGGAACGTCCGTCGAATCCCCGTAGTGGCAATAGGCTCCGTCGTCGGCAGTAGTCGAGAGACTTGACCCCCGCCTGCATCAGCACGTCAGCATACTGAGGCCACGTCATGTTTGGATCGGGCGGTTGCCTGTTGGCTTCGGGAAGTATGCGCGGGAAGCCACGACTCGCGTCCGCGGCATTCTTTTTCCACGCCTGCTCGCCACCGACGTGGACCCCATCGTAGATTGCAAATTCATCGAACGTCGAAACGTTGCTTTCCTTCATTGCGATCACGAGCAGTCGATCGGCCTGGTCGCGAGTGCATTTCTGGGACCAGTACAGGTAGTCGTGGATGATGGCGGCGCGACTGTATTGACCCGCCGGCGTCAACAAGAGCGGCGGACCCCAAAAGGCGGACGGAATGCTTGCGAGATCGGTGACGAAGCCGGCTGGAACGACAATCTTGTCGGTTGTGTCCCCGATACGGTATGTAAGCGGCGTCACGACAATCCAGGTCCGGTTGTCGCCCACACCCAGCAAGGGCACGCTCGGAGGTGTTTGTTGTGCGTGCAACGCGACGGTGGCGAGTGCCAACGCTCCGATCAGCAGCAGCCGCCAGCATCTTGCCATGAATAAATAGGATATTTTCATTCCCGATCGCCATCGTGGCCAGACCGATTCAAGTGGACTATCTAACGTGCGCATTGTCAAGAAGCCTTCGTTATCGCCAGCAACTTGTGTTCAAACACCTTGCGTGCGGACCTCTGCTCTAACGTGTTCAAATATAGAAAAGAAAACGCCGCCCGGTTGCCCGGACGGCGTGTGATGGTGGAGGCGGCGGGACAGCTGATCCATCTCTTTCGAGACGGGCTGGACTATGCCTTCATCCTGCATGCAGGATGCGGAGCGTGTTATCCGTCCATTGACTCGGACGAATCCTAGTGCCGGCTCGCTGCGCCCATTCTTCAAGCGCCCTCAGCCGGTCTATGAGTCTCTACAGGGCAGGCCTGAGGTTCGCCCTCTTCCTACCCCTCGGCGTTGCCATTTCGCCGGCGGCATTCCCGCCGTGCGCTTGCAGGGTTCGCCGATGTGAGCCCCGTTATCACTCTGCCCTTGCGAGCAGAGGCGACTATCTTACTAATCGAACCCGCGTCCGAAAACGCTACACAGTCGGGACTACATGCTTAGCCACGTCATTTTGCTCTCGCTCCGGCGCCACTGATGGGCAGGCGACGCCGATGCCAGTCACCTAGATTTAGCGTGTCGGCCAAGTGACCCGGACGCACGCGATCGCTCTAAATGTCCTCGCTGTGACAGTTACTGTTGCATCACCCGAGCTGAGCGCCGCCCGGTGCGAGGTCCGGCGGGGTTAAGCCGCCAGAGCGTAGTTTTCGTCGTTCGCAGTTAAGTTTGCGATTGCAGAGGATTCACAAGGTTCTGCACCTTGGCATGCCCCGCGCTGCTTCACAGTCCCCGTCGAAACCAGGTCGCCCCCGGTAACCGGTCCTGCTGCAAGTTGCCTGAGTTCGGTATTGCCGGACCCGGACGACTGGCGCGCTGGAGTGTCGATTGTACCACCGCGGGATTTCGCCCTTCGCAGCGGTCCTTCGACCATTTCAAATGTGGGGTCGACGCAAGCGAAAACAAGCGCGCTCAGCCACTCACTACGTGTTGCCAAAGTTCCGGTCGCGGCTCGATACCGAGACCCGCCCCCACGGGTAGCTGGAAGGCGCCCGCTACGCAGCGCATGCGCGTGTCGAGGTAGCGCAGGTTGGCGTCGAACACCGAGTGCTGGTACTCGTGAAACGGCACCTCGGACAAGCTGGCCGCGACGTGCAGGCTCGCCGCATGAAAGATGCCGACGCCGATGGTCGCGTGCGGCATCACCCTGACGCCCTGCCCGATCGCGTACCGGCCAATCGCTGCCGCCTGCGAGATGCCGGTGTGCGCCACTTCGGGCTGGATCACGCTCACGCAGCGGTGCGCCAGACGCGGCCGAACCTGGAAGAGCGTGCTCCACTCCTCGCCGCCGGCAATCGGTACCGTGACGTTTGCGGCGACATCGGCTTGCGCATCCATGTCCTCGGGCGCGCACGGCGCCTCAGCGAAGAACGGGCGGAAGGGCTCCAGCGCGCGGATGAGCGTGATGGCTTCGGTGGCGGTGTACTTCCAGTGCAGGTCGACCATGATCTCGATATCCGGGCCGAGTGCTTCGCGCAATGCACGCATCTCCGCGACGACGCCATCGTGCGAGACGACGGCGGCGAACTTGACGCCCCGAATGCCCTGCGCTACCAGCTCACGTGCGAGGTCGACTCGCTCGGGAAGCGTAGCGCGCGGCAGCCCCGATGCGTAGGCGGGAATCCGCTCGTGCCTGGCGCCGCCAAGCATTTGCATGACCGACTGACCGGCGCACTTACCTGCAAGATCCCACAACGCGATGTCGATCGCCGCGAGCGCATCGGTGAAAAAGCCGCTCCAGTGACCTCGCACACGCATCAGCCCATAGAGTTCGTCCCAGATCGCGGGGATGTCGACCGGCTCGCGCCCAACGAGCATCGGCGCGAAGATGTCAGCGACAATCGCGGTCACGGCCTGCGGCGCGACGATGCCGTACGTCTCGCCCCAGCCGACGGTACCGTCGCCGACCGTGATTTTCACGATCACCGAGCGGTCGACCGTCGGATAGATCGTACGATTGCCGCGCCGGACAAAATAGCCGCGCTCGTTGACGGTTTCCCCGTCGCCGAGCGGCCCAAGATAGGGAACGTCGCGCGGCAGCGCCACCACGAAGGTCTCGACCGAGCAGATGGTTGCTGACATGGCTTCGCCGATCAGTTCGCGACCGCGCCCTGTGTCATGCCGCTCACCAGGAACGGTTCGAGCAGGAGAAAAAGCACCAGCACCGGCGCGAGCGAGATCGTGCCCACCGCCATCAGGTTCGACCAGTCGACCAGGTATTCGCCGAGGAACGACTGCATGCCGACGTTGAGCACCCACAAATCGGGATTGCTGACGAGCGTGCGCGCGAAGACGAAGTCCGACCAGGTCACGATCGCCAGATAGATGCCCGACGCGGCGAGTCCCGGCCGTGCCAGCGGCAGCACGACATACCACACCGCTTGCGCGCCGTTGCAGCCGTCGAGCATTGCCGCGAGTTCGATTTCGCGCGGAATGCCATCGAAGAAGCCCTTCATCAACCAGGTGGCGAAAGGCACCCCGACTGCGGCGTTGGCGAGGATCAGTCCCCAGCGGCTGTCGATGAGACCGAAGGTCGAGAAGGCGATGAAAAACGGAATCACGATCAGGCTGGCTGGGAGCATCTTCGAGACCAGCAGCGCAAAGCCCGATGCCTGCTGTGCGCGGCTCTTGAAGCGCGACAGGCTGTAACCGGCCAGCGTGGCGATGACGAGGCTGATCAAGGTTGCCGCGATGGTCACCAGCACGCTGTTGCCGAGCCAGAGGAGTACCGGTTTGCGCCCCACGATGGTGGTGTATGCATCGAATGACATTGCCGACACGCTTGGCAACAGCGACGGCGAACGCGAGCGGGTCAGTTCGCTGGGGAGGACGGAGGTCAGGACCATCCAGTAAATGGGGAACAGGACGATGGCCGCGACGATGAGAGCGGCCGATGTGAACAGCCAGCGGCGCGGTCGCATCAGAAGTATTCCCGTCGAATCGTGCGCATCGAAAGCAACACCAGCACAGCGGCCATCGCCATCGTCAGCACACCCAGCGCCGACGCGGTGCCCATGCGGAAGAAGGCAAAGGCTTCCTGGTAGATGCGCACCGCCAGCGTTTCGGTCGTGCGGTCGGGACCGCCGCCGGTGGTCAGATAGATGATGTCGAATTCGCGCAGCGCCCAGAGCGAGTTGAGAATCGCTGCGAGCATGGCCGACGCGCGTATGCCCGGCCAGGTGATGAAACGGAAGCGTTGCCAGTGCGTCGCGCCGTCGACCTGCGCCGCCTCGTACAGGCTGGCGGGAATCGATTGCAACGACGCGAGCAACGTCAGCGCGAAGAACGGATACGCCTTCCATACCGTCGGCACGATGACCGCAGCCAGCGCGGTATTCTCGTTGGCGAACCAGGCGAGATCGGTCGAAAGCCAGCCCAGGTCGCGCAGCAGCGCATTGACCACGCCGAACGACCCATCCAGCAGCCACAGGAAAACGATGCTGACGATTACCCCGGGGACCGCCCACGGCAGCAGGATGAGGCTGCGCAGCCAGCGCCGTCCGGGAAACGCGCGATTGAGCAGCAGCGCAGTGCCTAGGCCGATCAGGAACGCGGGACCGATCGCGCCGACGAGGTAAGCGATGGTCACACGGACACTGTGCCACGTCGCCTCGCTGGCGAGCATCGCGCGATAGTTGTCCAGCCCAAAGGGCAACTCGGACAAGCGCAGGACGTTGAGCGACTTGCCCTGGCGAAAACTGGTCGCAACGACCAGGTACAACGGATACAGGATCAGGAAGCCGACCGAGACCAGCGCCGGCGCAAGCAACGCGTAGCCCGTCCAGCGCGAGCGCCGGCTTGAGTGCCCCCCCCGAAGCGGCGCTGCGCGCCGCCTCCCCCCGAGGGGGCTCAGTGCCTTGGCCCCGCGGCAATCATGGCAGCGGAATGGCCGCGGCGACTTCCTTCTGGAAATTGGCGAGGATCGCCTCGGTGGGTTGTGTCGACGACTGCATGCGCACGACCGCGCGGCTGAACAGAGTGGCGAACTCGTTGTAGTTCTCGCGCAGCGCCGGTTGCGTCGGGAACAGGTTGTCTGCCTTCTCGGCCGCCTGCGTGATGGCCGCGAGATGCGGATCCTTCTTCGCCTGTTCGGCGCTGATCATGTTGAGGCGCCCTGCGGGAGATCCCGTCATCTGCACGTACTTTTCCTGCCACGCCGGCGTCGCTGCCAGCGCGATGAACTCCCACACCAGTTTCTTCTTCTGCGCGTCGAGCTTGGCCGGGATGTGCAGGCTGTTGCTGGCGCCACCGGTGACGACGGGAAATGGCAGCTGGGCCATCTTCAGCGCTGGACGGATCTCGGGCTTGGCCTTTTGCAGCGTCGCCCAAACCCACGGGCCATCGCGCAGGAACGCGGCCTTGCCATCGATGAACAGTTGCCGCGCGACCGCCGAGTTGGTGCCTGGAGGCGCGTACGTCAGCGACTTGCGAAACTGGTCGATCGCGGCCACGACGCCCGGATCGGTGAAGTTGTACTTGTTGCCCCTGAGCCAATCCTGTTTTTCGCCGAGCACCCACGTCGCCGCGTCGATGAACATGTTGGGATGCTCGGCCGTTGTCGTCACCAAACCAAACTGTCCCTTGTCGCGGTTGGTGGTCCTGGCCATCGCATCGAGCCATTCCGCCGGCGTCGTCGGCACTTTGGTGCCTGCTTCCTGCAACAGCTTCTCGTTGTAGTAGAGCAAATTGCCGTAGGGCAGCAGCAGCAGGCCGTAGGTCTTGCCCTGCCACTGCATGTCGCTCTGCAGCGACGACCAGTGCCCGGGAATGTCGCTGGCCTTGAGCATTTCGTCGATCGGCTCCAACCAACCCTGGCTCGCGAAACTGGCGAAATTGCGCGACGGCAAGTGCACGATATCGGGTGGATTCTGTCCCGAAAATCGCACCGTGAGCTGGTTGACGTAGTTGGCGAAGGGAATCGAGTACAGCTTGATCTTGACGCCCGGATGCTTGGCTTCGTATTCCTGGATCAGCCCCTTCCACCACTCGGAGAATCCCGGTTCCTCGGCCTGCCAGCTGGGAAAGTCGAGCGTAACTCCCTGCGCCGACGCCAATGTCGGCGTGCAAAGGCAAGCCAGCAGCGTCAACGCGGCGAGCATCCGTTTCATCGTCATTGCTCCTCCAACCATCGAGTATGCATCAGCTCCGCGCCGGCACGGCCCGCAAAGGCGCAGCGGCCAGCAGGTCGGCAATCTCGTCGAGCATGATGCCGAGTTCCGTTTGGTCCTGCACATCGAGACGCGGTCCAGGTGCACGCACGTACGCGTGATCGATGACGCCGCGACGGCGAAGCGTTTCCTTGGTCATCGCCCAGCGAAATACTGCCTGGAAATTGAGCAGTGGCAACGAGCGGTTGTATAGCACTCGCGCGAGCGCCCGATTGCCGTCATGCCATGCGCGCACCATCGCCACGTGCACGTCGGCGAGTTCCACCGCCGGCATCGTACCGATGGCACCGCGCGCGAGTTCGTCGAGCAGGTAACGCGCGCCCGCGCCGCCGAGCACGCCGGCGAAATGCGGCGCATCCGCGAGTTCGGGCCGGGCCAGCAGCGCGGAAATACGCTGGCCGCAGGGCATCGCTTCCTCCTTCACATAACGGACCGCGGGCACGGCGACGACCACGCGAGCTATTTGCGCCATGTCGAAGCCGGCGCCCGCCGGCGGCGGTGCATTCTGCAACATGATGGGCACCGGTGCTGCGGCGCCGAGTTCGCGATAGTGGGCCAGCAATGCCGCTGCGTCGCCCGCGAGGCGGGCAGGCGCCATCACCATCGCCGCGGCCGCACCGACGTCCGCGGCCAAGCGCAGGTGCTGCGCGCTGGTGGCGAGATCGGCCGCGCTGGCGCCGACGACCAACGGCACGCGCCCGGCCACGCGCTGCGCCACCAGCGCGACCAGCCGCTCGCGCTCGGTCGCGGAGAGTTGCTCTACTTCGCTGGCGACACCGGGAAAGACCACCGCGTCGACACCGCTCTCCAGCGCGAAGTCGACCACTCGCGCCAGGCCCGCTTCATCGGGTTCGCCGTTCGCTTCGAATGGAGTCGCAAGTACCGGACACACGCCATGCAGAGACGTCGTCGCGGCGGTCATTGCGAGAGGCATCGGGCAGGTTCGCGGAAAATTGCTTTGTGTGACTGGGTGCTGACTGGACGCATCGACGCGCTGGACACGCTGAGTTGTCGCATACGGTATCGATGCCCATGCGCGGCGTCAACACGACTGGGCGATCGGGTACAATCAATAGTTCCCGATCGACTGTCTGGAGCAACCCGCTGATGGCGCTGGTCCCGATCATTCTTTCCGGCGGTGCCGGCACCCGCCTGTGGCCACTGTCGCGCGAAGCCGCGCCCAAGCCCTTCATGCCCTTGCCCGATGGCGAGACGCTGCTCGGCAAGACGGCACTGCGCGCGACTGCGCTGCCCGGCGTCGTCGGCCTGGTGACAGTCACCAATCGCGACTACTACTTTCAGACCAAGGACGTCTATCTCGGCGCGGGCATCGCGGCGCCGCGCACGGCATACCTGCTCGAGCCTTTCGGTCGCAATACGGCGCCGGCGGTCGCGTTGGGTGCGCTCTACGCCGAAGCCGCCTTTGGTCCCGACTCGACCATGCTGGTGCTGGCCGCCGATCACCTCATTCACGACACCAAGGCGTTCGCCGTCGCGGTCGAGCGTGCGACGGCGCTTGCACGCGAGGGTTGGCTTGCGACGTTCGGCATCGATCCGACACATCCGGAAACCGGCTACGGATACATCGAGTGCGGCGATGCGCTGAACATCGAGCGCAGTTTTCGCGTCAGTCGCTTTATCGAAAAGCCGCCACTGGCAGACGCAACCGCCTACGTCGCCAGCGGACGCCATGTCTGGAACTCCGGCATGTTCTGCTTCACGCCGGCGGCGATACTGTCGGCCTTCGCAAAACATGCGCCCGTGGTCCTCGAAGCCGCGCGCGCCGTGTGGCAACCGCTGCGCGCGGCGGCAGAGTCGACGATGCTGGAAATCGATCCGGCACTGTTCGCCGCGGCACCCGACATTTCCATCGACTACGCAGTGATGGAGAAGGCCAGCAACGTTGCGGTCGTCCGCGGCGCCTTCGACTGGAGCGACGTCGGCTCGTGGCAGGCGATTGCCGCACTCAGCAAAGCGGACAGTCTCGGCAATCGCGGTCAGGGCGAGCGCATCGCCATCGACACCCGCAATACCTTCGTCCATGCCGAGGATCGCGTCGTCGCCACGGTCGGCATCGACAATCTGGTCATCGTCGACACGCCGGACGCGGTGCTGGTCGCGCATCGCGACCAGCTGCAACGCGTGCGAGAAGTCGTTGGAGAGCTCAAGGCCCGCGGCCACGAGGCCTACAAGCTGCACCGGACGGTGGCGCGCCCCTGGGGCGCCTACACCGTGCTGCAGGAAGGCCCGGGTTTCAAGATCAAGCGCATCGAGGTCAAGCCCGGAGGCATGCTGTCGCTGCAGTTGCATCACCGACGCAGCGAGCATTGGGTAGTAGTCAGCGGCGAAGCCCGCGTTACCAATGGCGAACGCGTCTACACCGTGCGCACCAACGAATCGAGCTACATTCCGGTCGAGACTCGCCACAGGCTCGAGAACGCGGGCACCGACCCGCTGGTGATGATCGAGGTGCAGTGCGGCAGTTACCTGGGCGAAGACGACATCGTTCGCTTCGACGACCAGTACGGGCGTGTAAAAGCCTGAATCTCGCGCTACCGAAGGCGGGCAATGTGGCCCGCGACGTACAGCGCACATCGGCAAGGGGACGACCTTGGACGCGAATTCCTCCCGCGGGATCTTCCCGCCGCTGGTCGTGCCGCTGATCGCGGCGCTTCTCTACTTCGGCTGCGGCCTGATCGGCAATCACTTCGTCGATCCACAGGCGCAAGCGGCCTACGTGTGGCCCGCCAGCGGCGTCACCATCGCCGTGCTGGCACTGGTGCCGTTGGTGCGCTGGCCAGCCTATCTGGTCGCATTCGGCATTGCGGCGTTCGCGGCGTCGATGGTCTACGGCGAGACGATCGGCCTGTCGCTCGCGCTCGCAATCGTGGAGCTGGCGTCCTCGGGCGTCGCGGCGTGGTTGCTGCAACGCCTGCTCGGTTGTCCCCCGCGCCTGGATTCACTTCGCGGCGTGGCGATCTTCTTTTTCGTCGGCGCGTTGGGCGGCGCGATCCTGTCGGCGACGGCCGGTGCCGCGATTCTCGCGCACGGCCCGAACACGAGCTTCGCCCTGACCTGGGGCATCTGGATTGCCGCCAATACGGTGGGCACGCTGGTCATCGCACCCGCGATCATCGCCTGGGCGGCGTTTCGACCGAAACGTTCCGGCGGCATGGTGCGCAGCGATTTCCGGTTGGGGCTGGTCTTTTTCATCCTCCTATTGCTCACGCTGCTGGTGGTATTCGGCCGCGCCATCGACACCGTGCCGGAGTACGTTCGACTCGCGCTTACGTATCTCCCGGAACCCTTCGTCGTCCTTACCGCGCTTGCGTGGGGTGTGCGCGGCGGGAGCCTGTCGCTGCTCGCGCTGTCCGCGGTGTCGCTGTACAGCATGAGCAACGGCGACGGCCATTTCATTTCGCAAGCGTCGGGGCTGGAGGAGTCGATCTACGAACTGCAGCTCTATCTCGGGATCACCGCGCTGATGGCGCTGCTCATCGCCGCCATGCGTGCCACGCACGATCGCGCGCTCAACGAATCCAACACCTGGCGACTGCGCTATGAAGCCGCTGCGACCGCCGCGGGGCAGGTCATCTTCGACGTCGATCCGGCGTCGGGCGCCGTGGTGTGGGGCGCGAATGTGGCGGACGTGCTGGGCGTGAGCGGCGCGCAACTCTCCACGGTCGACGCACTGACAGCGCACGCGGAGCGAGCGGCGCGGGCGCGCCTGCGCCTGATGTTTGACGCGCTTCGCGCCTCGGACGCCGAGGCGGAAGCCACCACCATCGTCTGGCCCTCGGCCCGGGGCGCGACGCAGGTCGAGTTCGTCGCGCGCGCAATCACCGACTTCGACGGGACCGTCTATCGCATTGCGGGCATGGCGCGGGTGATCTCCGCCGCGTCGGCCTGAACCGCGCGCGGCTTCGACTCCGGATCGCCAGGCACCGATGACGACCGCCGCTCCAGCGTCGACCGGCAATGCCGCGGTGCTGATGATCCATGGCCTCGGCGGCACGCAATACGACCTCGGATCGATGCACAAGATCCTGCAGCGGGCGGGATTCACCACGCATTCGCTGACGCTGCCCGGGCATGGCACGACTCCGGAAGACCTGCTCGATGTCAGGGCCGAGGACTGGATCGAGGCGGTGCAGAAGCTCTACCGAGAGCTCGTCGGCAAGTACGAAACGCTGCACGTCTGCGGCATGTGCATGGGCGCGCTGCTGTCGATCGAACTGGTCAAGCGCGAGGGACACACCAAGGGTCGGCTGGTTGCGCTTGCGCCGCCGATCGTCATCGATGGCTGGGCCACGCCCTGGTATGCCGGCCTGCGCCGCTATCTGTACTGGATTCCCGCGTTGCGACGGATGAAGATCGAGGAAGAAGATCCCTTCGGCATCAAGAACGAGCTCATCCGCAATATCGTCAAGGCCAAGTTCGCGCGCGGCGAGGCTTTCCACTACCGGTGGGTGCCGCTGGCATGCGTCGAGCAGGTCGACAGGCTGCGCGGTTGGGTGATGACGGGGCTCGAAAAGATCACCTGCGCAACGCTGATCTGCCATGCGCGCGAGGACGAGCTGACCAGCCCGCGTTCGGCGGCTTTTCTGGAGCAGGAAATCGGCAAGGAGCGCACGCAGGTCGTGCTGCTCGACAACAGCTATCACATGATATGCGTCGACAACGACCGCGATCTGGTCGCCCGCCGCGTGCTCGAGCACTTCGGCGCAGACGCCGACGCCGCGATGGCACCGCGCCGACCCAGCGATGAAGGACCGAAAATGAACCTCGAAGCACTGCAGAAGCTTGCCGACGAATATTTTGGCGCGCTCAAGAGCCAGCAATACGAGGTGCTGATCCGCGTGCTCGCCTCCGACGTGTTGTGGCACGAGCCCGGCACCAGCGCGATCGCCGGCGATCACGCCGGCCGCAGCCAGCTGGTGCAGTTCTTTTCCAAGCTGATGGAACTCTCCGACGGCACGCTCGCGTTCGACGAGGTCGGCGCGGTATCGGTAACCGATCGGCTGGCGTCCGCGCCGCTGCGCTTTTCGGCCACGCGCGCCGGCCGCAGCTTCACCGGCAATGCGACCATGGTCATACGCGGCGCCGAGGGCCGCGTCGCCGAAGTGTGGCATTTCGCCGCGGACATCGGCGCGGTCGACGCGTTCTGGCGCGGAGAGGAAGCACCGGAGACGTCGGCGGCAGCAGCTGCGTCTCGCCCAGCGTCAACCGCAACGGCGACGACGACGCCGGTCGATCTGGAAAGCGGTGATCTCGACGCGCGCTTCCAGCGCGCCGCCGACGCCAGCCGCACGTTGCCCAAGCGGCCGGATTCGGCGACGCTGCTCAGTCTTTACGCGCTCTACAAGCAGGCCGGTTCAGGCGACGCCGCGGGCGAGCGGCCCGGTCTGACCGATCCGGTAGGCCGCGCGAAATTCGACGCCTGGGAAAAACTGCGCGGCGTCGGCGCGGAGCAGGCCAAGACCGACTACGTCGCGCTGGTGCGAAGTCTGCTCAGTGCTTGATCCGCTGCTTCGCTACTCCAACGGCACCGCAACGACGCGTGAAGCGCCGCGGCTGGTGACGTAGATGCCGGTAAGGATGAGCACTATCCCGACGACGTGATAGGGACGCAACCGCTCGTCGAGAAAAAGCCACGCCAGCAACGTGCCAAAGACCGGCATCAGATGCACAAATAGTCCGGCGACGCTCGCGCCAACCTCCTCCACGCCGCGATTCCAGAACAGGTAGGCCAGCACCGACGAAAACAGTCCGACGAAAGCGAACGCGGCGATATTGGTCCACGTGAAGCTCAGGTGCGCGCCCATCGCCATCTCGACGAGGTAGAAAGGCAGGATGCCGGCGTCACCGATGCACGCGATCACGAACAGGAAGGTCAATACGTGCAGTCCGGGGGGCTTCCAGCGCAAACAGATGGTATAGACCGACCAGAACAGCATCGACAGGATCACCAGCAGGTCGCCGCGGTTGAGCGCGAAATTCGCGAGAACCTCCAAGCTGCCCTGAGACAGGATCGCGAGCACACCGCACAGCGACACCGCGACCCCCGCAAGCTGCACGGCAGCGAGACGCTGGCGCAGGAAGATCCACGACAGCGCGATGATCATCACCGGGATGAACGAATTGAGGATCACGCCGTTCATCGCGGTCGTGTACCGCAAGCCCAGATACGCCAGGGCGTTGTGCGAACCGACGCCGATCAGGCCCAGCAGCAGCATGATGCGGCGATGGCGCCAGACGATCGGCCATTCGCGCCGCACATGCGGCCAGGCAAAGGGCGCCAGAATGGCGATCGCGAACAGCCAGCGATAGAACGTCATCGCCATTGGTGGGATCGTCGTCGACAAACCGCGCCCGAGGATCCAGTTGACCGCCCAGAAGAACGGCGTCAGCGTCAGCAGCAGGTACGGCGAAACGGGGCGTGCGCCGCCGCGCTGCGGTGGAGTGGTCATGCTCGCATTATCGCCGACGCTGCCCACGCGCGTAAGCCGGGAGACGGGCTTTCCCGACCACGTATAATCGGGTCTTTATCCGCACCATCCGCGTTGTTGTCACCACCGCCACCGTCCGTTGCCGTAAGTCCCGCGCTGTCGCGCCTGTTGCCAGCCCTGCCGCCACCCGGTCGCAAGGCAGTGGCGCACGCGCTGGCCGGCTCGGCGGATGCGCTCGCGCTCGCGCAGTGCGCGACCGACGCCACCGCGGGCGGCCGGTTACAGGTCGTGATCTGCGCCGACGCGCTGGCGGTGCAACGCGTCGCCGCGGAGATCGCCTGGTTCGCACCGTCGCTGCGCATCTCGGTGCTGCCGGACTGGGAGACTCTCCCCTACGATCACTTCTCGCCGCATCAGGACCTGGTCTCCGAGCGCCTCGCCGCGCTCTATCATGTGTCGCGCGGCGAGTGCGACGTACTGCTGGTGGCCGCGACCACCGCGCTCTACCGGCTCGCGCCGCCCTCGTATCTTGCGGCGTTCACGTTCTTCCTGACGCAGGGCGAAACGCTGGACGTCGAGCGCCTGCGCTCGCAGCTCTCGCTTGCCGGCTACCAGCACGTCACGCAGGTCGTCTCGCCTGGCGAATACACCATCCGTGGCGGCCTGATCGACCTGTATCCGATGGGGAGCACCCTACCCTACCGCATCGATCTCTTCGACAACGATATCGAGTCGATCCGAACGTTCGACGTCGACACCCAGCGCACGGTCTACCCGATGCCCAAGGTACGGCTGCTGCCCGCGCGCGAATTTCCCATCGACGACGCAGGGCGTACGCGCTTTCGCGGTCGCTTTCGCGAGGTCTTCGAAGGCGACCCTTCCAAGTCGCCGCTGTACAAGGACATTTCCAGCGGCATCGTGCCGGGCGGCATCGAGTACTACCTGCCGCTGTTCTTCGACGCGACAGCGACCTTGATCGACTATCTGCCGCCGAATGCGTTGCTGTGCCTGCACGGTGACGTCGGCGGCGCGATCGCCGGTTTCTGGCAGGACACTGAATCGCGTTATCGGCTGCTGCGTGGCGACAAGGCGCGGCCGCTGCTGCCGCCGACCGAACTGTTCCTGCCCGAGGATGCGTTCAATCACCTGCTCAAGCCCCTCGCGCGGATCGAGTTGCCGCTGGCAGCTCCGGAGCCCGCCGATGACACGACGCGCCGCCGGACGGGCCCCACCGCGCCTTTGCCACCAATCCAGGTCGATCGGCGCGCCGAGGATCCGCTGCGTGCGCTCAAGCGCTTCGTCACCGGGACGCGCGAGCGCGTGCTGATTGTCGCGGAGAGCCTGGGCCGCCGCGAGACGATGCAGCAATACTTCGCCGAGTACGGCCTCAAGCCGGCGGTGGTCGCCGACTGGGCCGAATTCATCGCCAGCGATGTCAGCCCTGCACTCGCGGTGAGCCCGGTACACACCGGCTTCCTATGGCCCGACGCCACCCTCGCAGTCATCACCGAAGCCGAGCTCTATGCCAGCGCCGCGCGCAGGCCGGGCAAGCGCGAGGCGCGCCGCAGCAACGTCGACGCAATGCTGCGCGACTTGTCGGAGATGCGCATCGGCGATCCCGTAGTGCACGAGCAGCACGGCATCGGCCGTTATCTCGGGCTCACGACGCTCGACCTGGGCGATGGCGCCAACGAGTTCCTGCACCTGCTCTACGCCAACGATGCCAAGCTCTACGTGCCGGTGTCGAGCCTGCACCTGATCAGCCGCTACAGCGGCGCGTCGCCAGAGGCAGCGCCGTTGCACGAGCTGGGCAGCGGGCAGTGGGACAAGGCGAAGAAGAAAGCTGCGCAGCAGGCACACGACACCGCCGCCGAGCTGCTCAACCTTTACGCGCAGCGCGCGGCGCGCGAAGGCCACGCCTTCAAGTTCAACGTGCACGACTACGAAGCCTTCGCCGAAAACTTTGGCTTCGAGGAGACACCGGACCAGTCGGCAGCAATCGAAGCGGTCATCCGTGACCTGACTTCCGGCAAGCCGATGGACCGGCTGGTGTGCGGCGACGTCGGCTTCGGCAAGACCGAGGTCGCGTTGCGCGCCGCCTTCGTTGCCATCGCCGACGGCAAGCAGGTTGCGGTGCTGGTGCCGACGACGCTGCTGGCCGAGCAGCACCTGCAGGTGTTCTCCGACCGCTTCGCCGATTTGCCGGTCAAGCTGGGCGAACTGTCGCGCTTTCGCTCCGCCAAGGAAGCCAAGGCCGTGCTCGAAGGCCTCGCCGACGGAAAGATCGACCTGGTCATCGGAACGCACAAGCTGATTCAGTCCGACGTGAAGTTCGCGCGCCTCGGGCTGGTGATCATCGACGAGGAACACCGCTTCGGCGTGCGCCAGAAGGAGCAGTTGAAGCGCCTGCGCGCCGAGGTCGACGTGCTGACGCTGACCGCAACGCCGATTCCGCGGACGCTGGCCATGTCGCTCGAAGGCCTGCGCGATTTCTCGGTCATCGCAACCGCGCCCGAGCGGCGTCTTGCGATCAAGACCTTCGTGTCGCAGTATTCGGCGGGCATCGTGCGCGAAGCCTGCCTGCGCGAATTGAAGCGCGGCGGCCAGATCTACTTCCTGCACAACGACATCGACACCATCGTGACCATGGGCGAGAAGCTCGCCGCGTTGGTGCCCGAGGCACGCATCGCCATCGCGCACGGCCAGATGCCCGAGCGCGAGCTCGAGCGCGTCATGCGCGACTTCTACCAGCAGCGCAACAACCTGCTGCTGTGCTCGACGATCATCGAAACCGGCATCGACGTACCGAGTGCCAACACCATCATCATCCACCGCGCCGACAAGTTCGGGCTGGCGCAACTGCACCAGCTGCGTGGACGTGTCGGCCGCTCACACCACCAGGCCTACGCCTACCTGCTCACGCCGCCGGAAGAAGCGCTATCGGCGTTGGCCAAGAAGCGACTCGAGGCCATCCAATTGATGGAAGACCTCGGCTCGGGCTTCTACCTCGCCATGCACGACCTGGAAATCCGCGGCGCCGGCGAAGTGCTGGGCGAGGGCCAGTCCGGTGAAATGCAGCAGATCGGCTTCCAGCTCTACGCCGACATGCTCAAGGCGGCGGTCGACGCATTGAAGAGCGGCCGCGAGCCCGACCTGACCGAACCGCTGGGCGTGACCACTGAGATCAGCCTGCACGTACCTGCGCTACTGCCGGAGAGTTACTGCAACGACGTTCACGAGCGACTCGTGCTCTACAAGCGCCTCGCCAATTGCGCGACCGGCGAGGAACTGACGTCGATGCACGAGGAACTCATCGATCGCTTCGGTCTGCCGCCCGAACCCACGCAGGCGCTGCTCGCCTGCCACAAGCTGCGGCTGATCGCCAAGCCGCTGGGCGTGACCAAGATCGATTCCGGGCCCGAGCGCACGCAGCTCCATTTCGGGCGCCACCCGCCCTTCGACCCGGCGAAGCTGATCACCCTGATCCAGCGCGATGGCCGCTACCGCTTCGCCGGACAGGATCGCGTGCGCATCGAGCGCGCTGCGCCGACCATCGACGATCGGCTGGCGCTGGTGCAGGAGTTTCTCGGCAAGCTGCAATGAACGCCGCGTCGCGCCGCATGCTGCCGCCAGCGATCCACGTCTTCGTCCGCGACTGGCTGTCGGCGAACAACATCCTCCTCAAGAGCGACGATGGCCACGTGCTCATCGACTCGGGTTACGTGCGACACGCACCGCTGACGCTCGCGTTGGTGGCATCGGCGCAAGGCATCGGCTCGGATCCTCTGGCATGCCTGGTCAACACGCACTGCCATAGCGACCACATCGGCGGCAACGCCGCGATACGCGCGCGCTATGGCTGTCCGATCGCACTTCCAGAAGGCGAAGCGGCGATCATCGAAGCGTGGAACGAGAAAACGCTGCTCCTCGGCTACTGCGACCAGCGTGCGGACCGGTTCAGCGCGAACGAGTTCATCCGCGCCGGTGAAACGCACGTCTGGGGTGATCTCGATTGGATCGCACACGCCGCGCCGGGGCACGACATGGGCGCGCTGGTGTTCCACAACCCCGAACACGGCATTCTCATTTCGGGCGACGCGCTGTGGCAGAACGGTTACGGCCTGGTCATGCCGCCAGAGATCGATCCCGCGGCGCTGCCAGCGGCGCGCGCCACGCTGGAAATGCTCTCCAAGCTCGACGTGCGCATCGTGATTCCAGGACATGGCGAGCCGTTCACCGATGTCGCGGCGGCGCTGGACAGGGCGTTCCAGCGCACTGCCGCCTTCGAATCGGACAGCCTGCGTAGCGCCCGCCATGTGCTCAAGGCGCTGCTGACCTTTGCGCTGCTCGACAAGCAACGCATCCCGCTTGCCGACTTGCCCGCCTATGTGGAGCGGGTCGGCGTCTACCGCGATTTCAACGCCCTGTTCTTCCAACGCACGCCGGCCGACCTGGCCGAGTACCTGGTCTGCGAGCTGGAACGGGTCGGGGCGGCGCGGCGCGACGGCGACTGGTTGCGTCCGAACTGAATTCCGCACTACACCGCAGATTTGCGTTTCATCCGTGCAGCTGCGCGACAAATCCCTTTATGCCGCCAAGCAGCATTTCCACCGCCAGCGCCGTCAGCACCAGGCCCATCAAGCGCTCGAACGCCTGCACGACGCGCTCGCCCAAGAGCCGCTGCAGCCGATCGGCGGACAGCAGAACCAGCGTCGTCACCACCATCGCACCGGTCAGCGCCAGCACCCAGTAGATCCGGTGGTCGGGATCACGCGAGACCATCAGCATCACCGTCGCCATGGCCGAGGGACCGGCGATCGCGGGAATGGCCAGTGGCACGATGAACGGCTCACCGGCCACCGCGGCGCCGGCGGTTGCGTCCGGCTTGCGCGGAAACACCATCTTCAAGGCGATCAGAAACAGGATGACGCCACCGGCGATCGACAGCGAGATGTCCGAAAGGCGCATCAGCTTGAGAAAGGTGTGGCCGCCGAACAGAAACGCCAGCAGCACGCCGTAGGCGATAAGACATTCGCGCAGGACGACCCGGACCCGGCGCTCCATGGGCACGGGACCGAGCGTGCTCACCACCAGCGGCACATTGCCAAAGGGGTCCATGACCAAAAGCAGGAGGACCGCCGCGGAGAATATCTCGGACAGGATCATGATTGCAGCAGGTGCCGGATCGCGAAGTAGACTGCCGGAAAGACGAACGCCGCCAACGCGCCCTGCAAGCCGAAGGCGAGCCCCGCGAAGGCACCCGCCTCGGGATTGACCTGGAACGCGCGAGCGGTACCGATGCCGTGCGCGGCGATACCCAGCGCGAAGCCGCGCACTCGGAAGTCGGCGATGCCCAGCGCGTCGAAGACAAATTTGCCCAACGCAGCGCCGATGATGCCAGTTGCCACCACGAGCACCGCAGTGAGCGCGGGAATGCCTCCGATCTTTTCCGCGATGCCCATCGCGATCGGCGCGGTAATCGACTTCGGCACCAGCGACAACAGCGTAACCTTCGAAGCGCCGAGCATCCACGCCAGCGCCAATGCGCTGACCACCGCGACCAGCGATCCCGCGAAGAGCCCGCCGGCGATAGGCACGAACAGGCGCCGGATGTTGGGCAGCTGCTGGTACAACGGCACCGCCAGCGCGACGACCGCCGGGCCCAGCAGGAAATGCACGAACTGCGCACCTTCGAAGTAGGTCGGATAGGAAGTGTTCGTCGCGAGCAGCAGCAGCACCAGCGCCGCGACCGCGAGCAGCACCGGGTTGAGCAGTGGATTCATGCCGCTCCTGGCGTAGATCCAGTAACCCGCCTGGTACGCGAGCAGAGTCAGTGTCAGCCCAAGCAACGGCGTGGCCGCCAGATAGACCCAGATCTCAGTCAATGGCTGCAAGGCGTGCGGCATCACTGCGAATCCTGCACTGCGCAGCGACACTCCTGCCGCGCCAGCAGATGGCGCATGACCAGCGCGGTGACGGCAAGTGTGAGCACGGTGGAGACGATCAGCGCCACCGCGATCGGCAGCCATTCGCTGGTGACGCGATCAAAATGCTGCATTACGCCCACACCAGCCGGCACGAATAACAGCGACAAGTGCGAAAGCAGGCTCGATGCCGACCCCTGCAACGATTCGCTCGCGCCCTTGCGCACGACCAGCGTGACGAACAACAGCACCATGCCGACCACCGGCCCGGGTACCGGCAGGCCTGTCCAGTGCACCAGAATCTCGCCGATGCATTGGTAGACGAGCAGCCAGGTCAGGCCGGCGAGCATCGCGCATCACCGTCGTGCGATATCAATGCAATTTCACCCTGGGTTCCATGCGCCGGCGCAGGAAGCGACCGACGGTGTCGAAAGTCACGCGCATATAGCCGTGGATCGACACCTGATGCATCTTGTAGAGGGCCGCGTACATCCAGCGCGCGATCAGGCCCTGGATCATCATGCTGCCGCCGATCAACCCGCCCATCAAATTGCCCACCGCGGACAGTTCACCCAGCGATACCAGCGATCCGAGATCCGCGAAGCGAAACTTCGGCAATGGCTTGCCGGCCAGCCGCGCCTTCACTGTCCTGACCAGAAACAGCGCCTGCTGCCGCGCCGCCTGCGCGCGCGGCGGTACCAGCGCGCGCTCACCGGCGTCCGGCCACGGGCACGCCGCGCAGTCGCCGAAGGCAAACACATCGGGGTCGAGCGTGGTCTGCAGGGTGGTGGTGACGATGAGCTGATTGGCGCGATTGACTTCGAGCCCTTCGAGCTGTGCCAGCAGCGGCGGCGCCTGTATTCCGGCCGCCCAGACCACGAGATCGGCGGGATAGAACGCGCCGCTGGCGGTATGCACGCCGCGCTCGTCGACCTCGGTCACGCGTTCGGCGGTGCGCACAGCGATGTCGAGATCGCCCAGCAACTCGGTTGCCGCCACCGCGATGCGCTCCTTCAACTGCGGCAGGATGCGCGGCGCCGCTTCGATCAGCGTCAGGCGCACGTCGCGGGCTGGTTGCAGGTGCTTGAGGCCGTAACCGGCGTGCTCGCGCGTCGTATGGCGGATTTCCGCCGCGAGCTCGACGCCGGTCGCGCCGGCGCCGATGATGACGATGTCCACGCCCACGGCATCGCCCGCCGCTGCGCGATCGTCGGCGCGCACGCACGCGGCGAGCAGCTTGCGATGGAAGCGCTTGGCATCCTGCGCGGTATCCAGTGAAATCGCGTGCGTGGCCACGCCGGGGACGCCAAAGTCGTTGCTGGTGCTGCCGACGCAGAACACCAGCGTGTCGTAGGGAATGCTGCGCTCGGGCAGCATCTCGTGACCGTCGTCGTCCTGCACCGCGCCAATCTTGAGTTCACGACGCGCGCGATCGATGCCAGCCACCGCGCCCTGGCGAAAACGGAAACCGTGCCAGTGCGCCACCGCCAGATAGTTGACGTCGTGCGCGTCAGCGTCCATGCGCCCCGCCGCGACTTCGTGCAGCAGCGGCTTCCACACATGCGTCTCGTAACGGTCGATGAGCGTGATGTCGGCGTAGCGATGCCGTCCGAATTTGTCGCCCAGCGAGGTCGCGAGTGGCAGGCCGCCGGCACCACCACCGACGATCACGATTCGGTGCGGTCCTTGCTGTTCAGTCCCCACGGACGACTCCTTCGCGCCGCGGATCGGCGCCACCGATCCAACCGGTCGACGTGCGCACGATGGCGTGCAGGCCGCTGGTGTGATTCATGACCCGCGTTTCGTGGCCGAGTGCCTGTAGCTTTGGCGCGAGCTCCACCGCGCTCGTGCCCCGCTCGAGTTCGGTCGGACCATTACGGCTGCCGACATTCGGTAGGTCGATCGCCGCCTGCGGATCGAGTCCAAAGTCCAGCACGCCTACCAGTGTCTTTGCGACGTAGTTGATGATCGCAGGCCCCCCGGGCGATCCTACCACCATGAAGACGCGCCCCCGGCTATCGTACACAATCGTCGGCGCCATCGCCGAGCGCGGACGCTTGCCGCCTTCGACGCGGTTGGCGACAGGTTTGCCGCCAACGAGCGGGACGAACGCGAAGTCGGTCAACTGATTGTTGAGCAGAAAGCCGCCCTGAGTCATCAGACGGCTGCCAAACGAGTTTTCGATGGTCGTGGTCATCGCCACGGCATTGCCGAAACGGTCGACGATGGAAAAATGTGTGGTCGACGGCAATTCCAACGTGTCCCCTGAAGCGAATGCGGCCTTCTGAGTCGAGCCGACAGGCGCCAATGGCACCCCGGGCTGCGCGTGACCCATGCTGGCGTCCAGACGGATCAGCGCCGAGCGCGAGCGCAGATAGGCCGGATCGATGAGTCCCGGCGGCGGCAGGACGAAATCCGGGTCGGCCAGATACGCATCGCGATCGGCGTATGCGAGTCGCCCGGCCTCGCTGAACAGGTGCACGCTCATCAGCGAACCGCCGCCGATGCTTTTCATATCGAACGGCTCGAGGATGCCCAGCATCTGCAGGACGGTGATGCCCCCCGCCGACGGCAGAGGCACGCCGCATACCTTGAATGCACGGTATTGGCCACACACCGGATCGCGCACCTTCGCCCGATAATTCGCGAGATCGGCGAGCGTGATGTCGCCCGGGTTACGCGCGTTGCCAACAACGGTGGCAACGATATCGCGGGCGATCTCGCCCTGGTAGAACACGCCGGCACCGTCGACGGAGATTTGCTTCAGCGTCGACGCAAGCGCCGGGTTGCGCAGCAATTGGCCCGCAGCGATCGGTGTACCGTCGGCATTGAAGAAAACTGACCGCGCCCGTTCCTGTGCAAGGTAACCGTCCGCGGCGATCGCCGCATGCAGACGTGGACTGACCGGGAAGCCATTCTCGGCAAGCGCGATCGCGCTCTGGAACAATTGTGCCCACGGCAATTTACCGTACTGCCGGTGCGCGATTTCGAGCATGCGCAGCACGCCGGGCACACCCACCGAGCGACCTCCAACCACAGCATCGCGGAAACCCAGCGGCTTGCCGCTGGCGTCGAGAAATCGGTCGGGCCGCGCCGCCGCGGGTGCCGTCTCGCGGCCGTCGTATGCGCTTAGCAAGCCATTCCTGCCATTGTGAAATAGCATGAACGCGCCGCCGCCGATGCCCGACGACTGCGGCTCAACGACGTTGAGTACCATTTGCATGGCGATGGCCGCGTCAATAGCATTGCCGCCCTGCGCCAGAACGCGCATGCCCTCGTCGACGGCCAGCGGATTGGCGGCAGCAATCATGGCGTGCCGGGATTCGAGCGCACGCTTCGGCGTCCAGCCGGACGCGACCTCCGGCGGTGCATCCTGCGCACAAACTGAACCGCCGACGAGAATGCTGGCGGCCACGAATAGTGCGGGCAGTCCTCGGAAAATCACCGCGCCGTCGATGTAGTTGGAGCCACGATCGATTCTACCGCAGCTGGTGTGGGCCTTCGTCTGCGGTGGTGACGCGCGATTCATGTCGAGCCGTGTCTTGGCCGTGCAGCGCAGACTTGCGCAACAGGCCGCGCATGCGGCATCCTAGCGCATGCCCCGCTCCCTGCTCCCTGATGACGTCGAACGTTACGTCGCCGTCGACATGACGCGCGAGTCATCGGTCCAGCAGCGTTTGCGCGCGGAAACCAAGAAGTTGCCTATGGGCATGATGCAGATCGGCGCCGACCAGGGTGCGCTGCTCAAGCTGCTCGTGCGCGCCGTCGATGCCCGACGCGCGGTCGAAATCGGCACCTTCACCGGCTATAGCGCGCTGGTGGTCGCCCAAGCGCTGCCCGCCGACGGCAAGCTCGTGTGCTGCGACATCAGCGACGAATGGACGCGTATCGGCAAGCGCTACTGGGAGGAGGCCGGCGTCGCCGCGCGCATCGACCTGCGGCTTGGCCCTGCACTGAAGACCCTCGATGTCTTGTTGCGCGAGTATGGCGCAGGCAGTTTCGACTTCGCCTTCATTGACGCCGACAAGAGCAACTACGACGACTACTACGAATCCTGCCTGAAGCTGCTGCGCGCGGGCGGCCTGATCCTGCTCGACAACATGCTGTGGAGCGGCAAGGTCGCGCAGCCCGATGTGCACGACCCCGACACCGACGCGCTGCGCGCGCTCAATGCCAAGATTCGCGACGACGCACGCGTCGACTCGTGCCTGCTGACCGTGGGCGACGGCGTGATGGTTGCGCGCAAGCGCTGACGTTCGCGCACAGCCCAACAAAGAGGGCAGCGGCGCCGCCGCTGCCCTCGCACAAAGCCAGTGCGCTCGATCAGTTGACCTTTACCTCGACCCGCCGGGCCTCGGCGTTGCTGCCCGTGCCCTGCATCTGCTCAGGCTTCTTCAGTTCGAGGCGCTCTTCGGCAATGCCGGCGGACTTCACTGCGTCGCGCACGCTCATCGCGCGCTTCTTGGCCAGCTCCTGATTCGCTGCCAGGTCGCCGGTGGCGTCGTGATAACCGGAAATCGTCGCCTTGGCGGATGGATTCGCCTTGAGATAGACGAGGATGACCGCCAGACCTTGAGCGGGATCACCTGGCATGTCGGCCTTGCCCGTTGCGAAATACACGTTCACGGTGGGCAATGCCGCATCCTTGACGATGACGAACGCGCCTTCGGCGGGCACGCCAGCGATCATCGGTACCGTCGCCGCGGGCGCGCTCACCACCTGCGCCGGTGCGCTGGCCGCAGGCGCCGTAACCGTCGCGGCGGGCGCAACGACGGCGACTTTCTTGTCGCCCACCTGCAGCGCCAGCAATGGCACGATCATCAGCGCGACGATGTTGATGATCTTGATCAGCGGATTGACGGCCGGACCCGCGGTGTCCTTGTACGGGTCGCCCACGGTATCGCCGGTGACGGCAGCCTTGTGCGCGTCGGACCCCTTGCCGCCGTGGTGGCCGTCTTCGATGTACTTCTTGGCGTTGTCCCAGGCACCTCCGCCGGTCGTCATCGAAATCGCGACGAACAGGCCAGTGACGATCGTGCCCATCAACAAACCACCCAGCGCCACCGGGCCCAGCACCAGGCCCACGACGACGGGAACGAGCACCGGCAACAGCGACGGCACGATCATTTCGCGGATAGCAGCCTTGGTCAGCATGTCGACCGCCACGCCGTACTCGGGCTTGGCCGTGCCTTCCATGATGCCCTTGATCTCCTTGAACTGCCGGCGCACCTCGACCACGACCGCGCCCGCGGCACGGCCGACAGCTTCCATCGCCATCGCGCCGAACAGGTAGGGAATCATGCCGCCGAGGAATAGACCGACGATCACCATCGGATTGGACAGGTCGAACGAGACGTTGATGCGCGCACCCTGCAGCGCGTGCGTGTAGTCGGCGAACAGCACCAGCGCGGCCAGTCCTGCCGATCCGATGGCGTAGCCCTTGGTCACCGCCTTGGTGGTGTTGCCGACCGCGTCGAGCGGATCGGTGATCGCGCGCACCGAATCGGGCAAATTGGCCATTTCGGCGATGCCACCGGCGTTGTCGGTGATCGGACCGTAGGCGTCGAGCGCGACGATGATGCCGGTCATCGACAGCATCGATGTTGCCGCGACCGCGATGCCGTACAGGCCGGCAAGCCAGTACGAAGCCAGGATCGCGATGCAAACTGAGACCACCGGCCAAGCCGTCGATTTCATCGACACGCCAAGGCCGGCGATGATGTTGGTCGCGTGGCCCGTGGTCGACGCCTGCGCGACGTGGCGCACCGGCTTGAATTCGGTTGCGGTGTAGTACTCGGTGATGACGACCATCGCCGCGGTGAGTACCAGACCGATCAGGCCCGCGCCCCACAAGCGCAACGTGGTGAGTTGAGGATCGCTGGCGACGACGGCGCCCATCAGGCGGTCGGTGATGAACCAGAATCCGATCGCGGAAATGATGCCGGCCACCGCAAGCCCGCGGTAAAGGGCATTCATGATCTTTCCGCCCGGACGCGCCTTGACGAAGTAGCAGCCGACGATCGAGGCGAGGATCGAGAAGCCGCCCAGCGCCAGCGGATAAGTCACCGCGGCTTCGGCATTGACCGGCAGCAGCAGCGCGCCCAGCAGCATCGTGGCCACGATCGTGACCGCGTAGGTCTCGAACAGGTCGGCCGCCATGCCGGCGCAGTCGCCGACGTTGTCACCCACGTTGTCGGCGATCACCGCGGGATTGCGCGGGTCGTCCTCGGGAATGCCGGCTTCGACCTTGCCGACCAGGTCGGCGCCGACGTCCGCACCCTTGGTGAAGATGCCGCCGCCGAGTCGCGCGAAAATCGAAATCAGCGACCCGCCGAAGGCCAGGCCCACGAGAGGCTCGATGGTCCCATGCAGGCCTTCTTTCATCAGGTTCGCCGTGTACGGCGCGGATTGCACCAGGAACCAGTAGAAACCGGCCACGCCCAGCAGGCCCAGGCCCACCACCAGCAGGCCGGTGATCGCGCCGCCGCGAAAGGCGACTGCCAGCGCTTCATTGAGGCCGGTGCGCGCCGCTTCGGCGGTGCGCACGTTCGCGCGCACCGACACGTTCATGCCGATGTATCCCGCGAGTCCGGATAGGATCGCGCCGATCGCGAAGCCACCCGCGGTGCGCGCGCCCAGCGCCCACCAGATGATCACGAACAGGACCACGCCGACGATGCCGATGGTGACGTATTGCCGGTTCAGGTACGCCTGCGCGCCCTGCTGCACCGCCGCCGCGATTTCGCGCATGCGGTCGTTGCCGGTGGGCTTGGCGAGAATCCAGCTGATCGATATCGCGCCGTAGACCAGCGCGGCAATCGCGCACAGCAGCGCGAACATGACTGTATATGACATGACCCATCCCTCAAGAGTGGCAAAATCGTTGTTATCCGAGACCCAGGCCACGCCGCGGCGTGGTTCAAGGGGCGTCGGTCGACCGCTGAGCCGGCTCTTTCGAGGCCGCAGTCTGGAAAACTCGCTATTTTGCCAGCGCCCGGTCCAAAAAGTCGAGCCGATCCTGTCCCCAGAAGGGTTCGTCACGGTAGACGTAGGTCGGCGCACCAAATACCTGGCGCTCGATCGCCTCCTGCGTCAGCGTTTCGTAACGCGCTGCTATTTCAGGCAAATCGGCACGCGCGCCGAGTTTCGCCGGGTCGAGACGCTGCTCGCCGGCGATCGCAACGGCGGTCGCGCCATCGGCAATGTTGCGTTCCTCGGCGAAGACGGCGCGCATGAAGGCGCCCGCGAGCGCGAGTCCGGCACCGGGGTCCTGCTCGGTTGCCGCCAGGATCCAGCGCGCGGCGAGGTCGCCGGAGACCGGAAAGAATGCTTTGGCTGGGTATTGATGGGGACACCTGAGGTAGTCGCTCCAGCGGCGCAGTTCGAACATCCGGTAGGCCTGGCGCTGCGGCGCGCGTTGCTTGAGCGGCAGGCCGCCCGAGACCGGGAACACGCGGCCGAGATCGACCGGCTTGACGTTGACCACCGCGCCGTGGCGCCTGGCAAGCGCGACGAAGCGGTCGTGTCCGAAGTAGGTCCACGGCGACGAAGCCGTGAAATAGTAATCGACGACTTTGGCCATGCGACATCTCCATCGAAGTCGGGGCGGTGCCCCGGTGGCTCAGACCTTGAATTGGGTGTCGAGGCGCTTCGGTACCGCGACGTTCTTCAGTCGCGTATAGCGCGGCAGGCCGTTCCGGTACGGAGGGTAGTCCTCGCCCTTGATCAGCGGCTCGAGATAAGCGCGCGCCTTGGCGGTAATGCCGTAGCCGTCCGCAGTGATGTAGTCGCGCGGCAATTTCTTCTCGACGTTGGCAACCTGTTCCAGCGGTGCGGCGCCAATCTTCCAACGATAGGGCTTGTCTGAGGTACGCAGTATCGCGGGCATGACCGCATTGCGGCCCGCCAGCGCGAACTCGACAGCGGCCTTGCCCACCGCATAGCTCTGCAGTACATCGGTCTTCGACGCGAGGTGGCGCGCGGCGCGCTGCAGGTAGTCGGCGACAGCCCAATGGTATTTGTGGCCGAGCTTCGCCTTGATGAGCGCGGCGATCATCGGGCCGACGCCGCCGAGTTGCGCGTGCCCGAAGGCGTCTGTCGTGCCCGCCTCCGCCATGAGCTTCCCGTCAGCGCTGAGCAAGCCTTCGGACACGCCCACGCAGCAGTAGCCGAACTTGCGCACCTTCGCGTCGACCTGGGCGAGGAACTTCGCCTCGTCGAAGCGGATTTCCGGGAACAGCAGCACCAGCGGAATCGGCGTGTCAGCGTCGTCGGCCAGGCCCATTGCCGCGGTGATCCACCCAGCATGGCGGCCCATCACCTCGAGCACGAAAATCCGCGTCGAAGTCTTGGCCATCGACGCGACATCGAACGCCGCCTCGCGCATCGAGGTCGCAACATACTTGGCGACCGAGCCGAAGCCGGGACAGCAGTCGGTGATCGGCAGGTCGTTGTCCACCGTCTTGGGCACATGTACTGCGGTGATCGGGTAACCCATGCGCTCGGACAGCTGCGACACCTTCAGGCAGGTGTCGGCGGAGTCGTTGCCGCCGTTGTAGAAGAAGTAGCCGATGTCGTGCGCGCGAAACACTTCGATGAGGCGCTCGTATTGCGCGCGGTCCTTGTCGATGCTGGCGAGCTTGTAGCGGCACGACCCGAAGGCGCCGGATGGCGTGTGCATGAGCGCCGCGATCGAGCGCGCCGACTCAAGGCTGGTGTCGATCAGATCCTCGGTGAGCACGCCGATGATGCCATTGCGGCCGGCGTAGACCTTTCCCATGCGATGGCGCTGCGCTCGCGCCGTCTGGATGACCGCGCACGCGGTGACGTTGATGACGGCGGTGACTCCGCCGGATTGGGCGTAGAGGGCGTTGCGGCGGATCACGGGAGAGGCAGGCATGGGTTTGCGCGAGGGGCTCGATTGTAAGGTAGGCACCGGCATGCGTCCAACGCCGGACTACAGCGCGGCGTTGGCGCGCTCGATCTGCGCGGTGATGTTGCGCAACTGCGCCGGCGCGCAATTGCGCAGGATGACTTCGCGTGTCGCGGCGGGAAACGACGCGCGTGCGCCCTCCTTCGCGACCCACTGCGCGGGCAGGTGCACACGGTGCTTGACTTCGAAGCGACGCTTGTACTCTTCCCACACCGGGTCGTAGCGCCCGGTCGACGCGTGGATGATGACCAGGTCGCGGCACACCGCGAGCCGGAAACCGGCAAGGTGGGCACGCAGGCTGAAATCCAGATCGTAGAGATGAAAATGGTCGAACGTATCGGCGTCGAAGGCGATGCGCGAAGCGACCTCGCGACGCATCGCCATGAACACGCCGTCGAGCGCCTGGATGCCGGGCACCACCAGCGGACCGCCGCCGAGGAGCATGGTCCCGAACCCCGGCGCATCGGGAAACGGCGACGTGATCAGTGTGTAGACATAGGGATCACCGGCGCCGGCCCAGCGCCCTTCGACGACCCGCGTCGTTCCGGCAATGCCGATCAGGTCGTAGTCAGCGAGGTGTCCCGCGACGCGCGCGGCGAAGTCGGTCGTGAGGATTTCGATGTCGTCGTGCGAAAGGATCAGCAATTCGCCGGTCGCCTGCGCGATGCCGCGCGCGTACCCCTCGGCGAGCGAGCGGGCATCGTGGATGCCGACGATCTGCAGCGTCGTTCCGACGAAGAGCTGTCGATAGTTCGCGCAAACGCGTTCGAACTTGGCCGCGTCGATGCTGCAGATGACCACCGACATTGAAGGCAGGTGCACGGCGCTCATCGCGGTGCCGACACTGCGCGGCTCGCGGTGGCGACGCGGCGCGTCGCCTCGAGATACTGCAGACCGTACTGCGCATCCGGCTCGAGATAGGCGCCCTCCGCCCATTCGTTCCAGGCGTTGATGAAGACCAGTCGTTCGTCGCCCTTGCGCAGCGCGCGCGTCTGCGCCACGACGCCTGCGAGCCAGCGCTCGTAGTTGGCAGGATGCGCATTGCCGAAGATGTGGCCGTTGCGCGGCAGGCGCGGCGTGTTGTCCCACCCGGTCATCACGCCGCGTAACAGCGTGTACTCGGGCAGCGCTCGCGAGAGCGCCCACTTCGCGCCCGACACATAGTCCCAGACTTGGCCCTGGAACGCCGGATCGAGATCCGCGATCTGTTGCGTCAATTCGACGAGCTGGAGTCCATGCGGCGGAAATTCGATGGCGGCGTCGAAGCCGAAGTTGCGCGGATCGGCGCCGTCGGCGTCCTGCACCAGGCACAGGTACGGTGGCGCCAGGCCGGCCGCGGCGCATTCGTCGCGCCAGGTGCCGACCATCGAACGAATGCCGGGGATGTCCTGCGGTCGCGAAATCACCAGCAGCGGCCGTTCGCCGACGCGCACGTAGCGAGCATCGCGAAACAGCGGAATGACGTCGCGGATGAAGCGGCGATCGTCGCCCGGCAGGTACTCCATCGGCATCAGCAGGTCGTGCTCGGCGCCGTCCCAGCGGCGATTCCACGGGTGATTCGCCCAGCAGATGCAGAATGGAAAGTCCGGCTCTCCCGACGCCACGACCGCGTCGAGCGGCGCCTCGAGCAGGCGCTTGCCGCTGAACCAGTAGTAGTAATAGCAGAATGCGTCGATGCCATGCGCGCGCGCGAGCGCAGCCTGCGCGGAGCGCACGGTCGCGTCGGTGAGGTCGTAGTAGCCGAGCTCTGTCGGCACGCGCGGTTGAACGTGGCCGCTGAAGACGGGTCTCGCGCGCCGCACGTTGGTCCACTCGGTGAAACCATCGCCCCACCACCGGTCGTTCTCGGGGATGCGGTGAAACTGCGGCAGGTAGAACGCGATAAGCCTGACGTCGTCGCTCACGGGAGTGCCTTCGCGCGCGGGGTCGCCGGTCGCGCGTGCTGGCGGGTCACGACTTCAGGGCGGCGAGTACGGCCTGCTTGATGTCGTCGACGCTGCCCACGCCGGCCACCTTGCGGTGCCTGGGCGCGCGGGGATCGCCCGACGCCGCCCACTTGGCGTAATAGGCGACCAGAGGCTCGGTTTGTTCGTGATAGACCGCAAGGCGCTTCTGCACGGTTTCTTCGCGGTCGTCGTCGCGTTGGATCAGCGGTTCGCCAGTTACATCGTCGCGGTCCGGCACACGCGGCGGGTTGTACTTGATGTGATAGGTCCGGCCCGACGCCGGATGCACGCGTCGTCCGCTCATGCGCTCGACGATCGCCGCATCGGGCACCGCAATTTCCAGCACGTAATCGAGCGCGACACCCGCGTCCTTCATCGCGTCGGCCTGGGGGATGGTGCGCGGGAAACCATCGAAGAGATAGCCGCTGCCGCAGTCGGGCTCCTTGAGGCGCTCCTTGACCAAGCCGATGATGATGTCGTCGGAAACCAGCGCGCCCGAATCCATCACCTTCTTCGCTGCGATGCCGAGCGGCGTACCGGCCTTCACCGCGGCGCGCAGCATGTCACCGGTGGATATCTGCGGAATGCCGTACGCGTCGCGGATGAATCCGGCTTGCGTACCCTTGCCCGCTCCAGGCGGGCCCAGCAGTATCAGGCGCATTGTTGGCGATTCTCGAGTGGGAAAAACAGCTCGGGGATTCTGGCCGGAATCGGCGCGCCGGTCAAACCTTGCCTGCGGCGAACAGCTCGCGCACGCGCTCGAGGTCGGCAACGGTATCGACACCGGGCGCGGGCGCACCCCCGGTGATGCTGACGATGATCCTGTACCCGTGCCAAAGCGCGCGCAGCTGCTCCAGCGCCTCGAAACGTTCGGTCGGCGCGCTTTGCAGGTCGGGATAGCGGCGCAGGAACGAGACTCGATACGCATAGAGGCCATAGTGACGATAGAGCGGCAGTCCCGGTGGAATCCGGCGCGCGTCCCTGGCGAAGTCGTCGCGCGCCCACGGAATCGTCGCGCGGCTGAAGTACTGCGCGTAGCCGGCGCGATCGAGCACGACCTTGACCACGTTGGGATTGAACGCCTCGTCGGGATCCTCGATCGGGTGGCAGGCCGTGGCGATCGCGGCATCGGGGTGACTGGCCAGCAAATCGGCCATGGCGCGGATGAGCGCGGGCTCGAGCAATGGTTCGTCGCCCTGGACGTTGACGACGATGGTGTCGTCGCCGAGGCCAAGGCTTTGCGCGGCCTCGGCGAGACGATCGGTGCCGGTGGCGTGATCGGCGCGGGTGAGAATCGCTTCGATGCCGTGGCCGGCCACCACATCGACGATGCGCTGGTCGTCGGTCGCCACGACGATGCGCGCCGCACCGCTGGCGCGCGCTCGCTCGGCTACCCGCACCACCATCGGCTTGCCGCCGATGTCCGACAGCGGCTTGCCGGGCAGCCGCGTCGACGCGTAACGCGCGGGAATGAGTACGGTGAACACGCGGGAGATTGCCCGCCTACTCGTATTCCGACGGATCCAGTTTGCGCGCTTCTTCCTCGAGCATCACCGGGATGCCGTCGCGAATCGGATAGGCCAGGCGCGCGGACTTCGAAATCAGTTCCTGACGCTGCCGATCATGAACCAGCGGCCCCTTGGTCACCGGACACACCAGAATCTCGAGCAGTTTTGGATCCACGCAATTTCTCCTCGATGAGGCTGACCAGCTCCGGCTCGAGTACGGCGCGTACTGGGAGCGCCCAGCAGCGATCGTCGGCGAAGCTCGCGCATTTTACCGCATCCTTCTCGGTCATCAGGATCGCGCGCGCGCCCGGCAACGCGAGTTCGGCCGCCGTCAGGCGATGGTGGTCCGGAAACGCGTGGCACGTCGCGGCAATTCCCAGCGACTGAAGTTGGTCGAAAAAGCGTTGCGGGTTGCCGATGCCAGCCACGGCATGCACGCCGACGCCACGAAACGCGCCGGCGTCGGTGGCGAGCGCGGGCGCATTGACTCGGACAAATCGCTCGCCGGCGAGCGTCATGGTGAACTCGCGCCGCGTCTGGGCTCCCCGCGATCGTACGAGGCGCACGATCGCGTCGACGCCGTCGAGCCGAGACGCCGGCTCGCGCAATGGTCCGGCCGGCAGCGACCAGCCATTGCCAAGCTCGCGGCTGGCATCGATGACCGCAATCTCGACATCGCGCGCCAGCGCATAGTGCTGCAAACCGTCGTCGGTAATGATGACGTCGCATTGCGGATGCGCGGCGATGAGACCGCGCGCGGCCTCTGCCCGGTCGGCGCCCACCCACACTGGCATACCGGTGCGCGCGAGCAGCAGCGGTTCGTCGCCAACTTCGCTGGCCGATGCGTCGCGCAGCACCGGGCGTGCATGCGTCGCACTCGCGCCATAACCGCGGCTGACGATGCCGGGATGCCAGCCGCGCGCGGCGAGTTCGGCGGCCAATGCAATGGCCAGCGGCGTCTTGCCGCTCCCGCCGACCGTGATATTGCCGATGACGACTACCGGTACCGGCAGACGCTGCGGTTGCAGCACGCCAGCGCGAAACAACGCGCGGCGCGCGGCGACGCCTGCGCCAAACACGACGGCAAGCGGCGCAAGTGCGAAGGTCAACGGCGTGAGCGCTGGTTTGTACCAGGCATCGATGAGGCGCTCGGCAAGACTCACTGGGGGCCCACGTTGGGTGGCGTGCGTTGGACGCTCCCGGGCGCCTACGTCACTTGCGGGTCGTCTGCGTCGCGAAGGTGATGTGGATCAAGCCAACCTGCCGCGCCGCTTCCATGACGTGAATCACCGACTGGTGCGTCGCATTGGCATCGGCGTTGATGATGACGACCGCTTCCTTGGATCCGCCCGACGCCCGCCCCAGCGCCTCGGCGAGCGCCGCGACCGTCGTGTACGCGAACACGTTCTTGTCGATGACGTACTGGCCCTGCGCGTCGATGCCGACGTTGATTTCCTTCGGCCGTTGCTTCATCTGGTCGGCGTCGGCCTCGGGCAGCGTGATCTTGAGTTCGGCGACGCGCTGATAGGTCGTGGTGACCATCAGGAAGATCAGGATGACCAACAGGACGTCGATCAACGGAATGAAGTTGATCTCGGGCTCGTCGCGAGCACGGTTGCGGCGCAGTCTCATCGTGATACTCGCCGCGTTGCAAGCGGATTCATGCGACTAGCGCCGTTCCCCGTGCGCGAGCTCGACCAGCTTCACTGCCTGCTGTTCCATTTCGAGGATCAGGTCGTCGACCTTGGAGCGGAAGTAGCGATAGAAAATCATGCTCGGTATCGCGACGATCAGGCCGAGCGCGGTGTTGTACAGCGCGACCGAAATGCCGTGCGCGAGCTCGGTCGGATTGGATCCCGCCTGGGTTTGCGAACCGAAGATTTCGATCATGCCCACCACCGTGCCGAACAGGCCGAGCAGCGGCGCCATCGCTGCGATCGTGCCGAGCATCGTGAGAAAGCGCTCGAGCTCGTGGCTGACGACCTGACCGACTTCCTCGATGGCTTCCTTCATCACCGGGCGCGGACTCTTGACGTTGGCCAGTCCCGCCGCAAGCACGCGGCCCAGTGGCCCTTGCGCCGCGGTCTTCGCGACCAACTCGGGCGTGAGCCCATCGCGCTTGTATGCGGCGAGCACATTGTCGACCATGCCCGTCGGTGCGACCTGCGATTGCCGCAACGACCACAGCCGCTCGAAGATGAGCGCCAGCGCGACAACGGAAGCGAATATCAGCGGCCAGATCGGCCAACCTGCTGCTTGAATGATCGACCACACGGATTGCGGCTCCGGGACGATGAAGCCGGCACTCTAGCCTGACCGTCACGATTCGGCAAGGCGAACAGCGGCGCGCTGCCCGCATCACATCATCGCGTCAACTCTCGTGCAGCTTGTTACCGCCAATTTCGGCAAGCGTGGCGGAGATCGCCGCACCGACGAGCAGGATCATCCAGCTCAGATAGACCCAGACAAGGAACAAAGGCAACGCCGCCAGCGCGCCGTACACAATTTGATACGTCGGTACGCGTGCGATGTAGAACGCGAAGGCCATTTTTGCGAATTCGAACGCGATCGCAGCGAGCATGCCTGCCACCAGCGCCGCGCGCCAGGGAACGCGACGCGCCGGCACGAGCAGGTAGAGCAGCGTCAGCACCAGCGTGCCGATGGACAATCCGATCAATTGCGACAGGAACGACAGCGCATCGTTGGCGATCGGCACGGCTTCGGCGGATCGCTCCAGCGCCCACTTGGTCGAGACGATCGCGCCCCCGATGAGCGCAGGCACCGCGATAAAGCCAAGCGCATAGACGACGACCCGCCGCACGAATGACCGCCTGGTCAGGATGCCCCACACGGCATTGATCTCGCGCTCGACCTGTGCCACCAGCATCACCGCGGTGTACACGACGAATGCAATACTCACGCCCTTGATCTCGGCGGTGCGGGCGGTGAACTCGGCGAGGTACCCCCGCACCTGCCCGCTGCCGCCGGGAAGCAGGAACCTGATCAGCGTGGGCTCCAGCGCGTCGAGCCACATGTTGAACAGCGGTAGGCGGGCAACGTACGTGAATGCGACCGTGAACAGCGGCACCAGGCCGAGCAAGGTGGTGAAGGACAGGTTGCCGGCAACGCGATCGACGTCGACGTCGCGCACGCGCCGATAGACGCGCACGACAAAATCGACGAGCACCCGCGCGCTGATCAGCACAGATGGGCGCCCGGCCTGACCGGCATGCGGCGCGCGAGCGCGGCGACGGGTCGAGCGCGCAACGCACCGCCAACCTGGCACAGACCCTTGAAAATCAGCGGCATTGCAACGATATCCCCAGCGTGACACACGCGCAGCCGCGAGTTGCGCGGCGGTCGTGATCGATTCGACAAGCGCGCGATTATCGCACTGCCCGACGAAGCCACTCAAAGCAATTCGCGGCTGGCGTAAGCTTGGATACGGGCCAGGCGACCAATCCCGTCGCCGGCAACCTGACTTGGTCCGCGCACGACATGTCAACGAAAGAAAGGATGTTTGCAATGACTGCGACTCAAACTGCCGTTCTCGGCGGCGGGTGTTTCTGGTGCGTGGAAGCCGTATACGACCAGCTCAAGGGCGTGCGCTCGGCGGAATCGGGTTACGCAGGTGGCAAGTCGCCCAATCCGACTTATGACGACGTCTGCGGCGGCCGCACCGGCCACGCCGAAGTCGTGCGCATCGAGTTCGACCCGGAGGAGCTGTCGTTCGAGGACCTCCTGCGCGTGTTCTTCACCATCCACGACCCGACGACCAAGGACCGCCAGGGCAACGACGTCGGCACGCAGTACCGGTCGGTGATCTTTGCCCAGTCGCCTGAACAGCGCAAGGTTGCGGAAAGCGTCATAGCTGAGCTCAATGCTGCCAGGCTGTGGCGTGATCCCATCGTCACCGAAATCGCCGACGCTGCGCCGTTCTATCCGGCCGAGCAGTATCACCAGGAGTACTTCACGCGCAATGGGCGGCAACCCTACTGCCAGGCGGTCGTCGCACCCAAGGTGGCGAAGTTCCGCAAGCAGTTTCTCGACCGCCTGAAGGCATGAGCGCGAAGGGCCGCCCCGAGCGCGAATACCGCAGCGCGCAGCGCGGAGGTACTTAACCTGGAACGCTAGTGCTTGCGAGCAAGCCAGCCGGCACCGCCTAGTGCGGCGCCGACGGTCCAGAACACCGGGGACAGACCCAGCGTCGAGCCAACGCCACCGAATATCAGCGGCATCACGAAGGAAGACGCGTTGACGATGGTCATGCGCACGCCGGCGGCCTCGCCCATCCTGCCCGCCGGCGCCATGCTGTAGAGCAGCGACATCACCATGGGCTGGCCGCTGCCCAGCGACAGGCCGAGCACGAACGAGAGCAACATCAGCGTACCGACCTGCTCGACGAACGGGAACAGCGCGTATGCCGCGCCGGCGACGAACAAAGCGGTCGTCAGCACCTCGAATTCGGAGAAGCGGCGGGCAATGCGCGGCATGATCAGGCGCACGGTAAAGGTCGCCACGGCGAACGAAGCCAGGATGATGCCGATGCGCGATGCGGTCAGGCCGATTTTCGCGCCATAGATCGGCACGAAAAACGAGTGCAGGTCCCACGCCATCGACAACAGGCCGTTGACGATGAAAACGCGCCTCAACCGCGCATTGCCCAGCAGGTCGACCAGCCTGCCCTTGGTCGCCTGCGCGTGCCCGGCATGAGGGCTGGGCAGCTTCAGCAGACCGCGCCACAGAACCACGATCGGGACCAGCGGCAACAGCGCCAGCACGGCGAAGCTGGTACGGAAGCTCGCGTGGTCGATGAGGAGTCCGGCGACCAGCGGACCACAAAACAGCGAGATCGAGTAGCCCAGCGCGAGCAGGCTGAAATTCTTCGCACGTTCGGACGGCGGCCCGAAGGCACCAGTGGCGTTCTGCATCGACAGCTGGAACAACATGAACGACACGCCGATCACCGAGGTCGCGACGTAGAGCGGCACGATACCCGGCAGCACGCACGGGATGATTGCGCCCAGGACAATGCCGCACGATCCGGCGAGCATGGGCCTGCGCACGCCGATCCGGTCCGACAGGCGCCCGGCGGAAACGGCGAGCAGCATCGGCATGAACGCGTAGAGCGCCATCAGCGTACCCACGACCAGCGGGGTGGCCCCCTGCGAGAGCGCATACAAGGCGACCGTGACACGCCCTCCCGTGAGGACGGTGTGATTGAGGATCCCGAGACCGATCAGTGCGAGAAACTGGTGGCGCCTGTGGTCCGCCGGTTCGCTCACGGCGCGAGCCGCGTGATGCGCCAGTTCGCGCCGTCGCGGGAGTAGCGAAGGCGATCGTGCAACCTTGAGCGGCGGCCCTGCCAGAACTCAAGGGCTTCGGGCGCCAGGCGATAGCCGCCCCAATGGTCCGGCCGAGGCACCGACGTGCCGTCGGTGGCAACATGGCGCTTCGCGGCGGCGAATTGGTGCTCCAGCCAGCCCCGGTCGGGGATCTCGCGGCTCTGCGGTGACGCCCACGCACCGAGGCGCGAAGGCAACGGCCGCGTCGCGAAGTAGGCGTCGGATTCCGCAGCGGTGACCTTCGCCACCGTTCCTTCGATGCGCACCTGGCGCTCCAGTTCGACCCAGTGGAACAGCAATGCCGCCTGCGGGCGCGCCGCGAGCTCGTCACCCTTGCGACTCGAGTAGTTGGTGTAGAAGACGAATCCTTGCGCGTCGGCGCCCTTGAGCAGCACGATGCGTGCGGAGGGTCTGCCCTCGGCGTCCGCCGTGGCCAGAGTCATCGCGGTCGGTTCGGGCAATTCGGCGCGCACCGCCTCGGACAGCCAGCGGTTGAATTGGCGCAGCGGGTCAGGATCGACGTCGGCCTCGGCTAGCGCGGCGCGATGGTATTCACGGCGAAGGTCGGCGATATTCACGGGCGGGACTAAGCGGGAAGCCTCGCCATTATCGCCGTTCGCCGCGCTCAAAGCACCCATTGCGCTCCGGTGGACTCGAGGCGAAGCGGCAAGCGCGACCGCCGGACCCTTAGGCAAGCGCGCCGGGTGCGTCCACTCGGCGGCAAACGCTTCGCGTCGCGACCCGGAAGCCGATTCTCGCCGATGCAACACTCTGCGGACTTCCCTCTGAAAACCGCGTAGATTTGCACACCACGCCATCGAGATTGCGGTATATTTGCCCCGATGGAGCAGATGCGCTGATGTCAGGAGATCGGCCCAGCTTCATATTCATCGCCGTCGTACCAAGCGATTAACCCTCAGGAAGGAGAGCTATGGCTACTGCCAAGAAAGCTGCAAAGAAGCCCGCGAAGAAGCCGGCGGCGAAGAAGCCGGCAGCGAAGAAACCCGCGGCAAAGAAACCCGCGAAGAAGGCGGCGCCGAAAAAAGCCGCACCGAAGAAGGCTGCACCGAAGAAGTCCTCTGCCAAGCGCAAGCCCAACGCCGCGTTCATGAAGGCGATGACGCCGTCGGCAGTGCTCGCAGCAGTCGTAGGCAGCATGCCGATTCCGCGCACCGAAGTCACCAAGAAGATCTGGGACTACATCAAGAAGAACAAGCTGCAGGACTCGTTGAACAGGCGCATGATCAACGCCGACGAAAAGCTCAGACAGGTTTTCGCTGGCAAGAAGCAGGTGTCGATGTTCGAGATGACCAAGCTGGTTTCCAACCACCTTAAATAGTCTTCCGCAGCGGGCGCGCTCTCGCGTGCGTCCGAGCTCGATACGACGGCCGGTCATCGCAATGCGATTTCCGGCCGTTTCGTTTGGCGACCGCGCGGGCGCTCGCCCGAAGGCGCCGCCTCGCGCCGCTGCCCCTATAATGCCCGTCTACCAGCCCGCAGGAGGATGCCATGCGCCCGCTCACCGCATTTGCCAGCGTACTTCTCTGCAGCATCGCCGCAACAGCGTTCGCTCAGGCGCCAGCCGCCGCGCCCACGCAGCGCATTCGTGGCGACGTCGTGGCCGTGGATGGACAGAACCTTCAGGTGCGCTCGCGCACCGGTGAACTGGTTGCCGTGAAGCTCGCCGACAACTACACCGTCAATGCCGTGGTCAGGATCGGCATCGATCGCATCGTGCCAGGTTCCTATATCGGTACCGCATCCTTGCCGCAGTCGGACGGATCACTGCAGTCGCTGGAGGTGCTGCTGTTTCCGGAAGCGCGGCGCGGAACCAGCGAAGGCCACTTCCCGTGGGACCTGCAGCCGGGCAGCATGATGACCAACGCGACCGTCGCCGAGGTCGTCGCGACGGACAAGTCGCGGCGCTTGACGCTCAAGTACAAGGACGGCGTGCAGACCATCGTCGTGCCTGCGGATGCGCCGATCGTCACCTTCGAACCCGGCGACCGCGCCATGCTCGTACCTGGCGCGCATGTGATGCTTGGCGCAGCGAAGCAGCCCGATGGCACGTTCACCGCGGGTTCCGTCAACGTTGGGAAGGACGGCTTGGTTCCACCAATGTAACGGGTATGACCGACTTAGCTCGTCGCGGGCTTCGTCGGCCAATCATCCTCGTCGACGAGAATGCGAATCACACGCGTGCGCTTGCCGCCCGCGTACTTCTCCATCTGCACCAGGATCGGGTAGAGCTCGCTTAATTTCGCGCGCGCGCTGGCTTCGTCGGCGAATACCAGCAATGCACCGCTGTCGTCGCGCACGTCGTGCCAGAGCCCGTTGTCGGCCTCGACCTCGATCTTGAATTTCTGCGGCGCGGGCATCGCGGCGGCGTCTAGCGCTGCGCCGCCTGCAAGGCGCGGATGCGTTCCTCGATCGGCGGATGCGTTGCGAACAACGCCGCGAAGGCCTTGGTATCAGTGATGCCGAAACCGGTCATCGATTTCGGCAACTCGCCCGCTGGCAGGCCGCCCAGCCTGGCCAGCGCGTGCATCATCGGCTGCGGCGAGCCCAGGTACTGCGCGCTGCCTGCATCGGCGCGGAATTCGCGTCGGCGCGAGAACCACGCCACGATGATGCTCGCCAGGATACCCAGCAGCAGCTGGCTGACGATCATGGTGATGAAAAAACCGGGGCCGGTGCCGCGCTCGGTGCGGAAGATGACGCGGTCGACGAAGAACGCGGCGACGCGCGACAGGAACACCACGAACGTGTTGACCACGCCCTGGATCAGCGTCAGGGTCACCATGTCGCCGTTGGCAACGTGCGCGACTTCGTGGCCCAGCACGGCCTCGATTTCCTCGTGCGTCATCGAATTGAGCAGCCCGGTCGACACCGCAACCAGCGCCGAATTGCGAAACGCGCCGGTGGCGAAGGCATTGGGCTCGCCTTCGTAGACGGCAACTTCGGGCATGCCGATGCCGGCCTTGTCGGCGAGTCGCTTGACCGTCTGAACCAGCCAGGATTCGGCCTCGTTGCGCGGACTGTCGATGATGTGCGCGCCGGTCGACCACTTCGCCATGGTCTTCGACATCAGCAGCGAGATGATCGCGCCGGTAAAGCCGACCACCGCGGAAAAGACCATCAACCCGCCATAGTTGATGCCTTCTGCCGAGAGCATCCGGTCGAGACCCAGGACCTTGATCACGATCGACAGCACCAACATCACCGCGAGGTTGGTGACCAGGAACAGGAAGATCCGCTTCATGATGTCCTCAGGCTAGGGTTACGGCGCGCAGTTTAACGCCAACCGTGCACGCCGCCTAACTCTTTGCGGGTGCGTCCTTGCCCCACGAGTCGCGCAGCGTCACCGCGCGATTGAACACCGGCGCACCGGGACGCGACTCGCGCGAGTCGGCGACGAAATAGCCGTGGCGCTCGAACTGGAAACGTGCCTCCGGCGCGGCCACGGCCAGCGCCGGCTCGACGTACGCCGCGATGACGCGCTTGCCATGCGGATTCAGGTCGTCAAGGTAGTTGCGCTCGGTGGGTTCGTCGAATTCGACGTCCTCGTCGAGCGCGCCGGACGCGGTGATCGCTTCGCCCGGGACGGGTGCGGCGACTTCGCGCGCGCGGCCCGGCTCGGGCACGACGAACAGGCGGTCGTAGAGCCGCACCTCGGCGCGTTCGGCGTGCGCCGCCGACAGCCAATGGATGTTGCCCTTGACCTTGCGCGTCTCCGCGCCCGGTGTACCGCTGCGCGTGGCCGGATCGTAGGTGCAGTGCACCGCAGTGACGTTGCCCGCGGCGTCCTTGTCCGCGCCGACGCAACGCACGATATACGCGTAGCGCAGCCGCACTTCGGCGCCGGGGGTGAGCCGGAAGTAGCCCTTCGGCGGCTGCTCGCTGTAGTCGTCGCGCTCGATCCACAACTCGCCGGTGAACGGCAGCGCGCGTTTGCCCAGTTCGGGATGCTGCGGATGATTGGGCACGAAGTGCTCCTCGACCGTCCCTGCGGGGTAGTTGTCGATGATGAGCTTGACCGGATCGAGCACCGCGATGCGCCGCTCGGCGCGTTCGTTCAGGTCGTCGCGCAGGCAGCCTTCGAGCACGCTGATGTCGATCCACTGGTGCGCCTTCGACACGCCGATGCGTTCGGCGAACAGGCGGATCGCCTCGGCGGTGTACCCGCGCCGGCGCAGACCCACGATCGTCGGCATGCGCGGATCATCCCAGCCTTCGACGTGTCCGCCCTCCACCAGTTCGACGAGCTTGCGCTTGCTCATCACGGTGTAGGTCAGGTTCAGGCGCGCGAATTCGTATTGCTGCGGCAACGGCCGCTGCAGCAGACCGGCTTCGGCAAGCCGCTCGATCACCCAGTCGTAGAGCGGCCGGTGATCCTGGAATTCCAGCGAGCACAGCGAATGGGTGATGCGCTCGATCGCATCCGAGATGCAGTGCGTGTAGTCGTAAAGTGGATAGACGCACCACTTGTTGCCGGTGCGGTGATGTTCGACGTGGCGGATGCGGTAGATGGCGGGATCGCGCAGGTTCATGTTCGGGCTCGCCAGATCTATCTTGAGCCGCAGCACGTGGGCGCCGTCGGGAAATTCACCTTCCTTCATGCGCCGGAACAAATCGAGGTTCTCTTCGACCGAGCGGTCGCGGTAGGGTCCGGCGCGACCGGGCTCGATCAACGTTCCGCGCAGGCGGCGCAATTCTTCGGCCGACGAACTATCGACGTACGCGAGTCCGGCCTTGATCAGATGGCGCGCGAATTCGTAGAGCCGATCGAAATAGTCCGACGCGTGATAGAGGTGTGCGCCCCAGTCGAAACCCAGCCAGCGCACCGTCTCCATGATCGCTTCGGCGTACTCGACGTCCTCCTTGACCGGATTGGTGTCGTCGAAACGCAGGTGACAGGTGCCGCCGTTCTCGGCGGCCAGACCGAAGTTCAGGCAGATCGCCTTGGCGTGGCCGATATGCAGGTAACCGTTAGGCTCGGGGGGGAAGCGGGTGACGACGCGCGCACCATACTTGCGAGTGCGCAAATCCTCGGCGATGATTTGACGCAGGAAGTTGGAGACCGGCGCGGACGAATTTTCCGAATTTTCTTGTCGCGGTGCAGCACTCATCTAGTTTTGTTCATGAACAAATGACAGCGAATCTGCATTCTAACTGCTGGGGTTGGGGTCGTCATCGCCCGCCGTCCCAGACGCATGCAGCGACTGCGGCGAAAGCCACGCCCAGTAAGGGTTTGCGGCGAGGCATGGACATCTGCGCGCGCGCGTTGTCCACATTATCTGTGGATAAAAGTGTGCATATCTTGTAAATTTGGCGCCTAAGTAGTACCCCGTGTAGGGATTTTGCTGTCATGCCCAAATTCACACCGACATTTTCTGTCACGAATTCATAAGGTTAGCACGCCGCCTCGGCACGCGATAAAGCGCTTGGCGAGCCCGATCGCAGTGTTCGCTACACCTGTTTCGCACCCAACAGCCCGCTAGTTTTGTCATGGACATCGACCTCATTGCACCTGCGTTGTCGAGTTCGCCGCCGTGCTGATTGACGCGACGCCTTCGGCAGTGGTCCTGCCGGTCTCGCTGCTGGTAAGTTCGGCGCGCCTGCTTATCGAACGGCACCTAGGCCTGGCCTGGATCAGCGGCGAAATCTCCGGATTCAGCCGCGCCGCATCCGGGCATTGCTATTTCACCCTCAAGGACGACCGTGCGCAGGCGCGCTGCGTGCTGTTCCGAAATCGGGCGCAGTTGCTCGATGTTGCGCTGCGCGACGGCCTGGCCGTCGAGGTGCGTGCCACACCCACGATCTACGAGGCGCGCGGCGACTTTCAGCTCACGGTCGAAACGGTGCGGCTCGCCGGCGTGGGCGCACTCTACGAACAATTCGCACGGCTCAAGGCAAAGCTCGACGCCGCAGGCTGGTTCGACGAGGCGCGCAAGCGCGCGCTGCCGTCGCATCCGCGCGCAGTCGGAGTCGTGACCTCGCGTCATGCTGCCGCGCTCGCCGATGTGCTCACGACGCTGCGCCGGCGCATGCCGTCGCTCCCGGTCATCATCTATCCGACGGTGGTGCAGGGTGCCGGCGCGGCCGCGGAAATCGCTGCCGCCATTGCGACCGCCAATGCCCGGGCGGAAGTCGACGTGCTGATCGTCTGCCGGGGCGGCGGTTCGATCGAGGACCTGTGGGCGTTCAACGAGGAAGTCGTCGCGCGCGCGGTATTCGAGTCGACGTTGCCGATCGTCAGCGGCGTCGGACACGAAACCGACTTCACCATCTGCGACTTCGTTGCCGACGTGCGCGCGCCGACGCCGACCGCGGCGGCGGCGCTGGTCGCGCCCGAGCGGCTGGCGCTGCTGGCTCAGGCCACTGCCGTGGCCCGGCGCTGGCAACGCGCGGCCGAGCGCGGGCTGGAAACGCGCATGCAGCGCGTCGACCTCGCGTCGCGCCGCCTCGTGCATCCCGCGCAACGCCTGGCCGAACAGAACATCGCGCTGTCCAACTGGTCGCACCGGCTGCGCCGCGCCGCCGGCGCGCAGCTGCGCGAGCACGAACGGGAATTCGCCGTGCACGCGGCGCGGCTGCTGCGACAATTGCGCGCGCCACCGGATCAGGGAACGGCGTTGGCCCGCGCGGGTGAACGTCTTTACCGCGGTAGCCGGGAGCGATTGGCGACGCTATCGCAACGGCTTGCGACGCTGGATTCCGGCATGCGGCATCTCAACCCGCAAGGCGTGCTCGAACGTGGCTACAGCATCGCGACGTCCGCGGCAGGCACCATCGTGCACGATGCGGCCGAAGTCGCGCCCGGTGACGCGCTGCAATTGCGTTTCGCGCGCGGCAGCGCCGACACCAAGGTCACGGGAACTCACCGCGACGATTGAACGGCGCTGGTGTGGCGGCGCGCCGTCGCTCAGGCTTCGTCGGGGTCCGGATCGTCGACGGCGCCGCCGGCGCGCAGGCGGGCGATGATCTCGGGCGGTGCCTGCGCGGCGATTTTCGGCGTCGTGCACGCGACGTCCGCGTTCTGCGCGCGATGGCGCAGCGCGTGGTCGATGAGCACGAGTGCCAGCATCGCTTCGCCGATGGGGGTCGCGCGAATGCCCACACACGGATCGTGGCGCCCGTGGGTGTTGACCACCACCGGATTGCCCGCCTTGTCCACACTGCGCCGATCGAGCCGGATCGACGAGGTGGGCTTGACCGCGAACGACACGACGATGTCCTGACCGGTGGAGATACCGCCAAGGATGCCGCCGGCCTGGTTGGAGACGAAGCCCTGCGGCGTCATCTCGTCGGAATGCTCGGTGCCCTTTTGCGCGACGCTGGCGAAGCCGGCGCCGATTTCGACGCCCTTCACCGCGTTGATGCTCATCATCGCGCCGGCGATGTCGGCGTCGAGCTTGCCGTACACCGGTTCGCCCCAGCCGACCGGCACGTTGTGCGCGACGACGTTTATGCGCGCGCCGACCGAATCGCCGGACTTGCGCAGCGCGTCCATGAACGCTTCGAGCTCGTCGGTCATTTCGTCGGTGGCCACGAAGAACGGATTGGCGTGCACGTACTCCCAGCCCTTGAACGCGATTTGCTTCGTGCCGATCTGCGAGAGGCAGCCTCGAATGGCGATGCCGTAGCGCTCGGAGAGCCACTTGCGCGCAATCGCGCCGGCGGCGACGCGCACGGCGGTCTCGCGCGCCGACTGGCGTCCGCCGCCGCGGTAGTCGCGGATGCCGTACTTCTGCCAATAGGTGTAATCGGCGTGACCCGGACGAAAGGTGTCGGCGATGTTCGAATAGTCCTTGCTGCGCGCGTCCTCGTTGCGAATGAGCAGCGCGATCGGCGTGCCGGTGGTCCTGCCTTCGAACACACCGGACAGGATCTCCACGCTGTCCGACTCGCGGCGCTGCGTGACGTGCCGCGACGTTCCGGGCTTGCGACGATCGAGATCCTGCTGGATGTCGGTGGCGGCGAGCGCGAGCCCCGGCGGACAGCCGTCGACGACGCAGCCGATCGCCGGGCCGTGCGATTCGCCGAAGGAAGTCAGGCAGAACAACGTGCCCAGGGTGTTGCCGGACATCGCGGGATGGGTCTTGTGGATGTGCGACGAGTTTAGCACGCAGCCGCGGGGCGTCAGGTACGATAGCCCGAGCCCTACGCCGACGAGCCGCGCATGACGCACGCCGCACCAATCGCCATTCCCGCCGACGTGGTCGGCAGACTCGCCGCCGCGCGCTTTGTCGTCGTGCTGACCGGCGCGGGCGTCTCCGCGGAATCCGGCGTCGCCACGTTCCGGGACTCGCAAACCGGACTCTGGGCGCAATTCAATCCACGCGAATTGGCGACGCCGTCGGCCTTCGAGCGCAACCCACGACTCGTCTGGGACTGGTACGCCTGGCGTCGCCAGCTCGTCGCTGCTGCGCAGCCCAACGCCGGACACGTTGCGCTGGCGGAGTGGGAACGTATTGCACCGCAATTCCTGCTGGTCACGCAAAACGTCGATGGACTGCATCAGCGCGCGGGCAGCACAAAGGTCGTCGAACTGCACGGCAACATCGCGCGCGTGAAATGTTCGCGCGAAGGTACGGTGGTCGCGCGATGGGACGACACCGGCGACGAGATTCCACGCTGCACGAATTGCGGCGCGCTGCTGCGGCCCGACGTCGTCTGGTTCGAGGAAATGCTGCCCGCCGCTGCGCTCGCGCAGGCCGACGCGGCCGCGAGCAGCTGCGATGCGCTGCTGGTCGTCGGCACTTCGGCCGAGGTCTACCCCGCGGCAGCGTTGCCGGGGCGCGCGCAGCGCAACGGCGCCTTCGTCGTCGAAATCAATCCGCAACCCACCGCGCTTTCTGCATCGGTCGATGCGGCGTTGCGCGGTCCCGCCGGTGCAATCCTGCCGGCGCTGGTCACGGCATTGACGCGCTAGCATCGCGCAGCACGTTGGCTTGCCGTGGCGCCGTGGCACCGCCGTGTTATGCTATTGGCATAGTGTCTCGGAGCCGGCCATGACACGTCCCGGAATCCTGCGCGCGAAGCTACTCCTCATAGCACTGCTCGCCTGTCTGCAACACGCCGCTTTCGCCGACAGCGCAGCCTACCTGCGCGGCGTCGCGGGCGGTTACTCGTCGCCGCTGGAAATCGCTGCACCGGGCGACGGCAGTGGCAGGCTGTTCATCGTCCAGAAGGGCGGCCTGATCCGCATCCTGAAAAACGGAACGCCCGTCGCGCAACCGTTTCTCGACCTGTCGGCGCTGGTCTCGACGAGCAGCGAGCGCGGTCTGCTGGGACTGGCGTTTCATCCGCAGTTCGCCAGCAATCGCTACTTCTACGTCTACTACACGCGCGTGAGCGATGGCGCGATCACCATCGCGCGCTACCAGCGCAATGCGAACTTGCCCGATGTCGCCGATCCGGCCAGCGCATCGGTGCTGCTCACCATCGCGCATTCAAGCTTCGACAACCACAATGGCGGTCACCTCGCATTCGGATCGGACGGGTATCTCTACATCGGCACCGGCGATGGCGGCAGCGGAGGCGACCCGTTCGGCAATGGCCAGCGCAAGAGTGCCCTGCTGGCCAAGATGCTGCGCATCGACGTCAATGGCGGCCCGCCCTACTCCATCCCCGCCGACAATCCCTTTGCGGGGTCGACCTGCGGCGCGGGTGCGTGCCCGGAAATCTGGGCCTACGGCCTGCGCAATCCGTGGAAGTTTTCCTTCGATTCACTGACGCACGACCTGTGGATCGGCGACGTGGGCCAGGGCGCGTGGGAGGAAATCGATTTCCAGGCGGCCGGTGCCGCGGGCGGACGCAACTACGGATGGCGATGCTGGGAAGGCAATCACACCTACAGCTCCACTGCCAACGACGACATTCCGCCGACGCCCTGTCCCGCAACAGGAACGCTGAGTTTTCCCATCATCGAATACGGACACGACGCATTCGGGGGCAACTCGGTGACCGGCGGCTACCGCTATCGCGGAACGTTGATACCGACGCTCGCCGGCAACTACGTCTTCGGCGATTACATCAGCGGGCGCATCTGGTCGGCGAATCCCTTGAACATGCCAGTCTGGGATGTCACCAAGCCGTTCGCGAAACTGCCGCAGAATCCGGCGTCGTTCGGCACCGACGATGCTGGCGAGCTCTATGTCGCCGCCTTCAGCAGCGGCCAGATCTTCAAGTTCGTGCGCGCGAATCCGGTGGTCGACTTCAACAACGATCAGTCGTCCGACATCCTCTGGCGTCACGACAACGGCAGCGTCGCCGTTTGGCTTGACGATGGCAGCGCCCACCCGCCCGCGGCAGGATTCGGCATTGCCGACGGCGCGTACGCCATCGCCGCGACCGGCGACGTCGACGGCGACGGCAACGACGACATCCTCTGGCGACGAAGCAGCGGCGAGGTACTGGCCTGGCTCATGAACACCGGCGGCTTGACGCTTAAGGGCACGCGTTACTACGGCAACGTGGACAGCACGTGGCACGTGCTAACCGCCGGCGACATGGACAATGACGGATTCACAGATATCGTCTGGCGGCGCGATTCGGGACAAGTATTGATCTGGCTGCTCGACAACAGCGGTTCGGGGATTCGCGCGACGGCAGCTCCCGGCGCGGCCGACCCGGCGCAGTGGGACTTCGTCGCGGCCGCCGACATCAATCGCGATGGCCAGCGCGACCTGATATGGCGCAACAAGGCGACCGGACGCGTCCTGGTCTGGTACATGCGCAACGGCGTGATCGAATCGAGCGGCGAACTGGGCACCGCGGGCCTGGACTGGACGCTGGTCGCGATCGCCGACTTCAACGGCGACCAGTCACCCGACCTGCTCTGGCGCCGAACCAATGGCGACGTGCTCGTCTGGCTCATGAATGGCGCGACGATTCAGCAGACCGTCGATTATGGCGCCATTGCAGGGGTGTGGCAGATCCAGTCCGCCGGCGACGTCGACGGCGACGGCGTCGCAGACATACTCTGGCGTCACGCCGACGGGACGTTGCTGGCCTGGGTTCTCGATCACAACGCCGCCTTCAGTCGTGCCATCAGTTACGGCGTGGTGGACACGCATTGGCACGTGCAGGGCGCGGCGCCCGGGCAATGAATCAGATCGGCGGACTGGTCTGATCGGGCGCACCGTTGCCGGGAGTCGTTGCGGTGGCTTCGCCGGCGGCCGGCGGCAAGGGCGCGACATACGCGATGACCAGCAACAACGCGCCGACGCCTAAAAAGGCCACGACGCGCGTCAGGCCCGACAGCGCCGCAAGATCGATGACGAACAACTTGATCACCGCCGCGGCGAGCAGCGCCGCGCCCGCAAGCCAGACTACCCGCGCGCCCCGCCGCGTCGCCGTCACCATCAGCGCCAGCGATGCCGTAGTCCAGGTCAACGTCAGCGTCGCCTGGAGGATCTTGGAGGCGATCATGGCGTCGAACTGCCACGGCACGTGCAGCCAATGATGCACGGTGCGCAGCACGACGCCGTTGAGCACCACGAATGCTCCCGCCGCGAGCCAGCGCTGCAGATGGCGCGGCGCGGCGCCGGCATGCCTGCGACCCCACGCTGCGAGCGCCACCAACGCAATGATCAGCGTCAGGTCGAGTGGATTGAGCAGCGGCACATACGGTAACGGCGTGGCATCGCCAGGATGCAGAATCGACAGCGCCACAAAGCCCGCGCCCAGCGCGGCCGCGACCACCGTCGCGGCGGCGCCGCCGTAGGCATCGCCGAATCCGGCGAGCGGCCACGGCAGGTGCCGCTCCGACGTGCTGACCATGAGCAGATAACCCGCCAGCGGCAGCAGGTGCGCGCACGCAGCCCACGCAGTGCCGTGCGGCGTGATGCGCGCGACCCATTCGCCACACTCCCAAGCAATCTGGAACAGCAGCAACAATCCGCCCAATGCATGCGCGGCCGCCAGCCGCGCGCGCAGCGGTTCGCGCACGGGCACCGCCAGTGCATCGTCACGCGGCAGGCGCAGTTCCAGTCGTTTCAGAACCAAGAAATGCAATGTCCACGCCAGAGCATAGATCGCCCAGCCGTATTCGGTCAGGCTGGTGTGCCTGCGCAGCAGGTCGTAGCCGATGCCCAGCGCGAGCGCGGGCAGTAACACCACCGCGATCGATTCCAACCGAGGCCAGCGCAGCGGGCGCGCGAGCAGCATCGCGACCGCGACACTGCCGGCTACCCACGCCAATGCCGCGTGCGCCTCGAGGCGCGTTGCGACGTGCCTGACCGCTTCGAAGGCGCCGCCGGCGAGCCACCACAGGCACGCCCAGCCGAACACCAGCGGTACCAGCGAGCGCTTGCTGTCCGGGAGGTTCTGCTCGCGGTGATCGCCGAAGCGCGCGGTCGCGAATCCGGCCAGCGCAATCGCGGCAATGCCGAGAAAGGTCCGGTTGGCGAAGGCTGTGTCGACGTCCGGATCCAGCCCCTGGAACGCCAACACTACGCCGGTGGCCAGTTGCAACAGCAACGCGAAAGCGCGCGCGAAGCGGCTGTCCTGGCGACAACCCAGCCAGTACACGCCAGCCGCCTCAACAGCCCAGATCGCCGACGTCCAGCGCGGATCGACCGCCAACGGGACAACCAGTGTCGCGAAGATCACCGCCAGCGCGCCGTGTGCCGCGGCCAGCGTCGCCGAGCTGACTTCGTGGCGATGTCGGAAGGCGAACCAGAGCGTCGCGTACAACGCTGCGACGACGCCGGCACTCCACGCCAAAGCATAGGGGTGATCCGACACCAGCGTCGCCTGCAGTGCGAAGGCGACGATGGGAACGCCGAAGACGAGCATGGCGTCGAGGCGCTGGTCGATCGTCGTTGTGCTCGGACGCGTGTTGAGGACCGGCACCGCGACGTAGGCCGCGAACAGGAGGATCAGGAATGGCTCGACCATCGCGAAGTATTCCGGGCTGTAGAACTCGGCGCCCCACCACAGTCCGAGCATGAAGGTAAAAACGAATCCGGCGACGTTGAGCCAGCGCCAGGCGCGGAACCAGGCGATCGCCAGCACGATTGCGTTGACAACGGCGACGTAGCCGAAGAGCAGGGCCGGCGAGCCCGTCGATTCGACCAGCATCGGCGCCAGCAGGCCGCCGAGCGCAGCCAGCGAGGCCAGCGCCTGCGAGTCCATGCGCAGCGCCAGCACGACTGCGAATAGCGCAATCACGGCGAGCAGAGCGAAGGCGATTGGCGGCGTCAACAGTGGCACCAGCTGCAGCGCGGAGAACACGGTCAGGTAGAGCACGCCGAGTCCGCCGCCGATGAGCGCCATCGCATAGGCGCGGCGTGCGAAGCGCAGGCGCGCGCCGATGCCGATCATCAATGCGCCGAGCACCGCGACGCCGGCAAATTTGGCTGCGGGAGGCAGCGTCAGGTGCTCCGCAAAATATGACAGCAGGAAGGCAACGCCGAAGAACAGCACCACGACGCCCACCTTGGCCAGCGCGTTGCCCCCGGTAAACCACGCCCACAGGCGATTGGGCTGCGCGGGCCGCACTGCAACTGGCGACGGGGCTTGGGCGACAGCCGGCGGCAGGCCGATGCCGGTGCCGCCCTTGCGTACCGGAAGCGGCGCGGCTGCAAGCGGGATCTGCACGACCGCTGCTGCCGGCGCCGGAGCGGCCGCCACGGTGGCGGCGCCTGGGGCCGATTCGACCGGCGCGAGTGCCGTCACGACCTCGGCGACCGGCGGCGCATTCGCCGGCGCAATAGTATTGCCGGTGACGCGCGCCTCGAGCGCGGCGAGGCGCTGCTCGAGAGCGACAACGCGATTCTGCACTGCGGTGTCGGTCGCCGGACGCGCCGGCGGCAACAGCCGGCGCAGGATCACGCCAACGATGAGTCCGAGCGCGCCGCCGATCAGCATCCCGTCGAATCCGTGCAGCGCCGCGCCAATCAACGCGCCCGCGAAGAAGCCGATCCAGGCCATCGTCGTCTCCCCGAATCAGCGGCGATCGCCGCGCAACGCCAGCACAACTTGCTGGAGATATTCAGGAGTCGCCCGTTCAGGCGCGATCGGCGGCCCCGCCACCAGTGCGATGCGCGAGAATATTCCGCGCATACGACGCATCGCCTTGCCACCTGCGATGCGACTGAAGAAACTTCCCCACAGGCCGCGCAGGGCCATCGGGATCACCGGCACCGGCGCCTGCGCGAGGATGCGCTGCAGGCCGGGACGAAAGCGATTGATTTCGCCGGTATCGGTGATCTTGCCTTCCGGAAAGATGCAGAGAATCTCGCCCGACTTTACGGCCTTGGCGGATTCGTCGAAGGCGCGTTCCATCATTGCGGCGTCGTCCCTCGCCGATGCGATCGGAATCGCGCGCATCGTGCGAAAGATGAAACTGATTATTGGCGTGGCGAATATCCTGTGGTCCATCACGAACCGGATCGGCCGGCGCACCAGCGCCGCGATCACGACCGCGTCGACGAAGCTCACGTGATTGCAGACGATCACGCAGCCACCCTCCTCCGGAATGTTCTGAAGGCCTTCCTGGTCGACGCGATAGAAGGTGTGGATGAGCAGCCACGCCAGGAAGCGCATCAGGAATTCCGGCACCAGCAGGTAGATGAACAGCGCGACTGCCGCGTTCATCACGCCGGTGACCATCAACAGCTGCGGAATGGACAGTCCGGTCTTGAGCAGGCCGATGGCTATGCCGGCCGAGGCGACCATGAACAGCGCGTTGAGGATGTTGTTGGCGGCGATGATGCGCGAGCGGTACGCAGGTTCCGAGCGCTCCTGGATCAGCGCATAGAGCGGCACGATGTAGAAACCGCCGAACATGCCGATCAGGATCAGGTCGGCGATGATCCGCCAGTGCGCAGGCACCGCCAGGAAAGCGCCGACGCCGGCGAGACCTTGTGGCGCGAGGCCGCGACTGGCGAAGTACAGGTCGATCGCGAATAACGACAGGCCGATCGAGCCGAAAGGCACCAGCCCCAGCTCGACCTTGCGCCCGGACAATCGCTCGCAGAGCAGCGAGCCGACGCCGATGCCGACCGAGAATATCGCCAGCATCAGCGTCGCGACGTGTTCGTCGCCACCCAGCACATCCTTGGTGAAGTTGGCGAACTGCGTCAGGAAGGTGGCGCCGTAGAACCAGAACCACGAAATGCCCAGCATCGACAGCCAGACCACGCGGTTGCCCTGCGCGAAGCGCAGGTTGCTCCACGTCTCGGTGAACGGATTCCAGTTGATCCTGAGATTGGGAGCCACCGCGGGGGTTTCCGGAATACGCCGGCTGATGGCGTATCCGGCGACGGCAACGGCGATGGCGGTCGCGCCGGCGAGCACCGGTCCGTTGGGTTTGATTGCGATCACCAGGCCACCGATGATTTCGCCGAGCAGAATAGCGACGAAAGTGCCCATCTCGACCAGGCCGTTGCCGCCGATCAGTTCATCGTTGCGCAGGCTCTGCGGCAGGATGGCGTACTTGACCGGGCCGAACAGCGTCGAATGCACGCCCATCAGGCCGAGCGCGGCGAACAGGATCACCAGGTCGCGACGGTAGAAGCCGATCGCGCCGACGATCATGATCGCGATCTCGAAGATCTTGATGAAGCGAATGAGCTGCGACTTCTCGAACTTGTCGGCGATCTGGCCGGCGGTCGCGGAAAAGAGCACGAACGGCGCGATGAACACCGCCGCGGCGACATTGACGAGGTCGTTCGAGGAGAGCGCAGTCAGCGTCGCGGCCTGGAACGCGACGAAGATCACCAGCGCGTTCTTGTAGATGTTGTCATTGCCGGCGCCCAGGAACTGGGTCCAGAAGAAGGGCGCGAAGCGACGCTCGCGCAGAAGCTGGAACTGGCTGTGCTCTTGCTGCATTCCGGGCTCCATCGTCTCATGCCTCCGTCGCGAGATAGTCCTGGACCGCGGCAAGCGCGGTGCGCACTTCGTCGACATCCGGCCAGAAGTAGACCTCCTTGCCGATCTTTTCACTGCGCAGGACGCCGGCCTCGCGCAGTATCCGCAGGTGGTGCGACACCGTCGAGCGCGACAGCGTCGACGCCGCCACGATCTGGCCCACGTTGAGCCTCTCCCCCGGCTCGAACATGAGCAGGATGCGCTGACGATGCGCGTCGCCGAGCGCGACGAATATGCTGGCGATGCGCCGCCAGGGCGCGGGCAGCGCTCGCGCATAGGCTCTTTTCATGCGTGCAGTATGTCGATATGACTAATTATATCGTTATGTAAGTCTACACCGGGGCAAGACCTTGTCAAGCCCGGCGCACCGGCCTCGGCGACGGCGGCTGCACGTGCGGCCTGCGCTAGAATGTAGGCGGGAACCGCTGCCGCCCCCTCTCCCTTTGACCCCATGCGCCAATACCTCGACTTCATGCGCCACGTCCGCGATCACGGTCATCGCAAGCATGATCGCACGGGTACGGGCACCCTGTCGGTGTTCGGCTACCAGATGCGCTTCGGCCTCGGCGAGGGCTTTCCGCTGCTGACGACCAAGAAGGTGCACACCAAGTCGATCATCCACGAGCTGCTGTGGTTCCTCGCCGGCGACACCAACGTGCGCTACCTGCGCGACAACGGCGTGACCATCTGGGACGAATGGGCCGACGCCAATGGCGACCTGGGGCCGGTCTATGGCCACCAGTGGCGGTCATGGCCCGCGCCGGACGGCGGCACGATCGACCAGCTATCCGACATCGTGACGCAGATCCGCAGGAATCCGGACTCGCGGCGGCTGATCGTGTCGGCGTGGAACGTCGGCGACATTCCGCGCATGAAGCTGCCGCCCTGCCACGCGTTTTTCCAGTTCTACGTCGCCGATGGAAAGCTCTCGTGCCAGCTCTACCAGCGCAGTGCCGACATTTTCCTCGGCGTGCCCTTCAATATCGCTTCCTATGCGCTGCTCACGCACATGGTGGCGCAGCAGACGGACCTGGGCGTGGGCGACTTCGTCTGGACGGGCGGTGATTGCCATCTCTACCTGAACCATCTCGAGCAGGTCGAGACGCAACTCGCGCGCACGCCCGCGCCGCTGCCGCAATTGCTGATCAAGCGGCAACCGGCGTCGCTCTACGACTACCGTTACGACGATTTCGAGATCGCCAACTACCTGCCGCAGGCTGCCATCCGCGCACCAGTCGCGGTGTAAGCGTTGGGCAAAAAAAGCCCGCCGGGAGGAGAGTGAGCGGGCGAGGGGGATTGCGGTGAGTGGAGCGGGTCCAGCGCTCCGCGGAGGTTTCGCGTCCGGTGCGAACCGCCGTCAATAATGTGTTCAGGCGCTAGACGACGCTCCTGGCTGCGCTGACGCGCTCAACCAATTCTTCGAGGGCAACTTGTTGCGACGCCGACAAGGGCTCCGATCCCGATCCAGCGTCGGCATCGTGGCGCTCGCCGGCCTCTTCAGGCCCTGCTTGCCAGTACGCCGAGAATTCGGGAGAGAACGCATCCATTTTCTGCCTCTTCGCATCTTTGCTCATTGGTCGCCTTGACCCTCGCGGACTTACATAAGCACGAGCCATGCCAACCAATTCCAACAACCGCAGATCAATCACTTAACGGAACCTCGGCGCGTCGCCCCACCGATAAGGTGTGCAATTGCTTACTCGCGCGGTGGCAACCTGTCGCATTTACCCGACAGCTTGCCCGGCATATGCGTCAACTTGATGAAAACGCGAAGATTGTGCTGTCGTCGAACGACGACAGCGATGACGTCGGCATGTAGCGAAACTGCGCCCGGATAGGGTGTTAGGAATGTCGGTGTAAGCATTGCCGACGCTCCTGGCGCGATGCCGCGCTACGCGCAGCGATGAAACTAGGGCTTCGACTCCTTGAACATCGCTGGCTCGAGGCGATGCCGCTGCAGCAATTTGTAGAACTCGGTGCGATTTCGCTTGGCCAGATTGGCCGCTTGCGTGACATTGCCGCCGGTGATTTTCAGCAACCGCACGAGATATTCGCGCTCGAATTCCTTGCGTGCTTCCTCAAAGGGCGCCATCACCCCGGCATCCTCCCGGAGCGCTCCCTGCACCAGCGTCGCCGGAATGACGCTGGTCGTGTTCAGCGCCACCGCCTGCTCGAGCAGATTGAGCAGCTGCCGCACGTTGCCCGGCCAGTCCGCGGACACCAGCAACGCCATGGCGTCGGGCGCCAGCGACGGTACCGACTTGCGGTAGCGCTCGGCGAGCTTGCGCAGGAAGTGCGTGGCGAGCAGCGGGATGTCTTCGCGACGCTCGGCTAGCGCCGGCAGGTTGAGCGACACGACGTTGAGCCGGTAGTAGAGATCTTCGCGAAACTCGCCCGATGCCTTTTGCGCGTCCAGATCGCGGTGCGTCGCCGAAATCACGCGCACATCGACAGGAACTGACGCAGTTGAGCCAACCGGCCGCACCTCGCCTTCCTGCAGCACCCGCAGCAGCTTGACCTGCAACGCCAGCGGCATGTCGCCGATCTCATCGAGGAAGATCGTGCCACCGTCGGCGGCCTGGAACAGGCCCTTGTGCGCCTGCACCGCGCCGCTGAACGCTCCCCGCGCGTGACCGAAAAGTTCCGATTCAAGCAGGGCTTCGGGAATCGCGCCGCAGTTGACTGCTACAAATGGCGCGTCGGCGCGCCGGCTGGCACGGTGTATCGCACGCGCCAGCAACTCCTTGCCGGTGCCCGATTCGCCGAAGATGAGCACGCTGGCGTCGGAATCCGCGACCAGGCGCGCTTGCCGAAGCAGGTCCTCCATGCGCGGACTGCGGGTGATGATGCCGGTACGCCACTCGCCGACGTTCTGCTGCAGGACCTCAGGCGCTTCGCCCGTCAACTGCACGGCCGCGGCAACCTTCTGCAGCAGTTCCTGGCTGTCGAAGGGTTTGGTCAGGAAGCCGAACACACCGCGCTGGGTCGCGGACACCGCTTCGGGAATCGTCCCGTGTGCGGTCAGGATGATGACCGGCATGGTCGGGTGCTGACGGTGGATCGCATCGAACAGCGCCAGCCCGTCGATGCCCGGCATCTTGAGGTCGGTGACGACCGCGGCCGGGCGTGCTACGGCGAGTGCTGCGAGCGCGGTTTCGCCACTGTCCGCCGTACGCACGTGATATCCAGCCGAGGTCAGCCGCAGGCTGATCAGCTTGAGCAGGTCCGGATCGTCGTCGACGAGCAGAACGTCCGCGGCATGCCTGGTATCGGGTTTCATCTTCCGGTGCCTCCCCCGCCGCCGCCGCCCGCGCCACCCGCATTGCGGCTGCGCTCGAGCAGTAGGCTGCGCTCGACCGCGCGCAACTGATCCAGTTTTTCCTGCGCCGCGGCGGTCTTTCGCCGTTCCTCGGTCACGCCCCGCGCACGCTCGTTGATCTGCGCGTAAAGAATGGCCGCAATCTGCTTCACCGGCGACGTCCCGGGGGTTTTGCCGGCAACCTGATCGAGCAGCGCCAGCGCGCGCGCGTCGTCGGGTGCCCCCGCCGCCGGCAGCGTGAGCAGCACGGCGAGCCTTATCCGATTGGCGTCGCTGCGCGCGCGCGCAACCGCCTGATTGGCGGCAGCCATGTCGCGCCGCAGATCTTCTGCCGACTCGCCGGAGTAGCGTTGCAGATCGGCAAGCAGGGCCAGCGCCTGCTGGTCTTCGTCGGTGACCTGCGGCGCGGGCACCGGAGCGACCGGCTCGGCCGTCGTGCCCGGCGGCGGTTCCGGCGCGGGCTGTGCGTGCAACGGCGAGGTCGACGCAATACCGGTCAGGCACAGCGCGAACGCCACCGCGCGCAACAGACTCAACGCTCACCCACCACGGTGGCGGAGGACGCTGCGGGCGTCGCGCGCCGTGCATCGCCACCCATCATTGCCAGTGGAAGACGCAGGCGGAAGTGCGCGCCGCGCGCCCCGTCGGCGCGCTCGACCAGCTCCACTCGCCCACCGTGCGCCAGCGCATACTCCTGCGCGATCGCGAGGCCCAGACCCGAACCCTTGATCCGTCCCGCCGGCGCGGTCTTGCCCTGATAGAACGAATCAAAGATGCGCGGCCGGTCGACCGGATCGATGCCTGGCCCCTGGTCGACGACATCCAGGACGGCAAAATCTTCCTCGATATCGAGGTCGACCGCGATCACACCAGAACGCGGCGAGTACTTGATGGCATTGGATACGAGGTTGTCGACGATGGCGCGGATCTTCGAGGCATCGCCGACGATGATCGCCGGCTTGAGCTTGGCTGCAAAGGTGACCAGGCGCGCGAACGCCGCGAGCTTCTGTTCGCGAATGACCAGGCGGACGACATCGCCGAGCGCGACGGGGCCGAGCGTCTGCGGCTCGATGTTTCGCGTCTGGTGGTACTTGAGCAGGTCCTCGATCAACTTCTGGAGCGACAAGGTGTTGGCGCGCACGATGCGCACGATGTCCTGTTGCTCGGCGGACAAGTCGCCGCCGACGCGATCGCGCAGCAGTTCGACGCCCTCGCGCACCGCCGTGAGCGGCGTCTTGAGCTCGTGCGATACGTGGCGCAGGAACCGCGTCTGCTGCTGCTCGAGGTCGTGCAGGCGCGCCCGAAGCCATTCGAGTCGCTGGCCCAGGTAGCGCATGTCCTGCGGCCCGTCGACCTCGATGGCGTGCGAGAAATCGGCGGTGCCCATCTGGCGGATCGCCTGGTCGAGCTGGCGAATCGGACGCGCGATCAGCACCGCGAACAGGATCGCCAGTGCGAGCGCGATCGCGCCCGCGGTGAGCGCCAGGTAAGCCCAGGTTCTGCGGCCCTCGGTGGCCATCTGCTGCAAGCGCTCGATTTCTCGCTCCGTCAGTCGAATGCTGGCGGTGAGCATCGATTGCGCGCCCTCGGCAAGCTGGGCGTAGCCTTGCGCAAGCTCCACGCCGCCGTTGGGCGGACGCTGCGGCGATTTCAGCAGCGCGAACAGGCTGCTTTCGCGATCGGTGAGCGTCTCGAGCTGCGCTTGTTGCGCCGGATCGAGCGGCAGCTGCCGAAGCAGGTCCGCCGAAACGCGAAAGTCCTGGCGCAGGCGGCCGTAATCCTCGATGAGCTGCGGATCATCGAGAATGAGATGCTGCCGGACAAGGCGTTCCAGCGTGGTGGCCTGCTCATAGAGCTGGCGACTGGCACGCCCGGCCTGCGCCGCCTGAAGTACCGCCTGCTGACTCTGCGTGCCGAGGCGATCGAGGCTGACGATCAGTTCGACGAGCGCATACAGCAACGGAAGGCTGACGAGCAGGAATCCGAGCAGGATGAATTTGAGGAATGAACGCGGGTAATACACGTCTGGTCAGGGGCGGCCGCTATAATGTTGCGTTGGCATTCCAGCCTGCAAAGCCCGCGTGAACGATACACTACCGCCAGCGACAGCGCCAAGCGCGGCGCCGCAGTCGCTTCGGCCGCGCTGCATTGCGCTGATCGCCGCAATGGCGCGCAATGGCGTCATTGGCGTCGACAACCGGCTGCCCTGGCGGTTGCCCGAGGACCTGCAGCGCTTTCGCGCGCTGACCATGGGCCACTCGATCATCATGGGGCGCAAGACATGGGAGTCGATCGGCAGGCCATTGCCCGGCCGGCAGAATATCGTCGTGTCGCGCCAGCCCGCGTTCGACGCCCCGGGCGCCGAAGTCGCGTCGTCGCTCGACGCCGCACTGGCGCTCGCGACCCTGCCCGACCCCGTATTCGTGATCGGCGGCGAAGCCCTGTATCGTGCCGCACTTCCCGCGGCAACGCGGCTCTACGTTACCGAGATCGAGCGCGAATTCGCCGGCGATGCGCGCTTTCCTGAATTCTCGCGCCAGTCGTGGCGTGAAACCGCTCGTGAAGCGCGGCACACCGACGGCAACGACGGCTTTGGCTTCGCCTTTGCCGAATACGAACGGGTGACCGGGCGCGGCTAAAGACCGCGCGCGGCGACCCGGTTGAACAGGCAATCACTCCAGGGGAGATGAATCATGTCGGAAGGTTTTCACGTCCACGGGCCGCACGACCACGAAGTCGAGCATGCGGCGCAGCACGGCGATCCGTTCGCCGGGCGCATCGCGGTGATGACCGCGATCTTCGCCACCATCGGCGCGATGTTCGGTTACATGGCCGGCGCGACCCAGAATGCCGCGCTGCTGTACAAGAACGAAGCCGCGATCAGGCGCGCGGAGGCGTCAGACCAATGGAATTTCTACCAGGCCAAGAGCAGCAAGCAGAACATCGCCGAGCTCGGCTCGACGCTGACGACCGGTGATGCGCAGGCCAGATACCTGAAGGAAGTCGAACGCTACAAGAAGGAGAAGGACGAGATAATGCCCGAGGCGAAGAAGCTGGAGAACGCCGCCAAGGAAGCCGAGCTGGCGAGCGAAGCGTCGATGCACGTGCATCATCGCTGGGCGCAGGCGACGACCTTCATCCAGATCGCCATCGCGCTCGCGGCGATCACCATCCTGACACGCAACAAGGGGCTGCAATACGCGTCGTACGGGGTCGCAACGCTGGCCGTCGCGATCGGCATTCTGGCGTTCCTCCACATCTGAAGCGCGACCCGGCGGGATGACGCCGCTGGTGGATGGCTGCCATGCGCGCTAGAATTTGACTCCCGCCGCGGCCGATCGCTCGAGACGCGCCCTCTCGCGACCTCGCCCGGAGCACTCCCGGACAACATTCGCATGCCGAACGAAACTTCATCGCCCATTGTGAGCACCCCCGCCGCGGCCTCCATTGCAGCCGGGGCCGCTGCCAGTTCAAGCGGCGAGCCGGCCGCCGCGCGCAGCCCAATGTCCGGCCTTATCCGGGCCCTGGTACGGCCGTACCACAAGTGGCTGACCATCGTGTTCATCGCGATGCTTCTCGAGACCGCGATGAGCATGGCCGCGCCGTGGCCGCTGAAGGTGGTCATCGACAATGTGTTGGGCACGCACCCGCTGCCCGAATGGCTGCACTGGCTGCGCGACATGCCGCTGGGACACAGCAAGATGGGCCTGGCGGCACTGGCCGCGCTCGGCGTCGTGCTGATCGCCGTCATCGGCGCGGTGGCCACCTACATCGACAACTACTATACCGAGAGCGTGGGCCAGTGGGTCGCGCACGACCTGCGCGTGCGCATCTACGATCACCTGCAGCGCATGTCGCTGGGCTACTACGACCACCAGCAGACGGGAGTGCTGCTGTCGACCATTACCAACGACGTGGCGACGGTGCAGAGTTTCGCTTCCTCGGCAACGCTGGGCATCCTCGTCGATCTGCTCACCATCGTCGGCGTGGTCGTGCTCATGTTCTGGCTCAACTGGGACTTCGCGCTGGTCGCAGTGGCGGTGACGCCGTTCCTGCTGCTGTTCGTGTCGCGCTTCAAGAAGGCGGTGAAAAAAGCGCAGCATCAGGTGCGCCTGCACCAGGCCGACATCGTGACGGTGGTGCAGGAAGGCCTGGAGTCGATACGCGTGGTGAAGGCGTACGGGCGCCAGGACCTCGAGGAGACCCGGCTCGAGGCGGTGAGCCACGCCACCGTCGACGCTGCGCTCAAGGCACGTCGTGTCAAGTCGCTGCTCTCGCCGGTGGTGACGGTCGTCGTCGCGCTGTGCACCGCGTTCGTGCTCTGGCGCGGCGCGTCGCTCATCGTCAGCGACGCGATGACCATCGGCGCATTGACCGTGTTCCTGGCGTATCTGTCCAAGTTCTTCAAGCCGGTGCAGGACCTGGCGAAGATGACCAACTCCATCGCAGCCGCCGCCGTCGCACTGGAACGCATCCAGGGCATTCTGGACACCGACAACGTCATTCCCGACCGCAAGGACGCGCGCGTGCTGGCGAAGGCACGCGGCGCGGTGCAGCTCGAGCACGTCGCCTTCGGCTACGACCCCAAGAACCCGATCCTGCGCGACGTGAACTTCAGCATCGAGCCCGGACAGATGGTCGGCGTGGTCGGCACCACCGGCGGCGGCAAATCCACCGTCGTCGGGCTCATCCCGCGGTTCTACGACGCAGACTCCGGCCGCGTACTGGTCGACGGCGTGGACGTTCGCGACTACACCAAGCAATCGCTGCGCAACCAGATCGGCTTCGTGCTGCAGGATACCGTGCTCTTTCGTGGGACGATCCGCGACAACATCGCCTACGGCCGGCCTGGCGCGACCGAGGAAGAAATCGTCGCCGCGGCCAAGCTCGCCAACGCGCACGACTTCATCGTCGCGATGCCGCACGGCTACGATTCGCTGGTGGGCGAACGCGGCCTGACGCTCTCCGGTGGACAGCGACAGCGCATCGGCATCGCTCGCGCGGTCATCCGCGACACGCCGATCCTGATCCTCGACGAGCCGACCGCGGCACTCGACACCGAGTCCGAACGCCTGGTGATCGAAGGACTCGAACGGCTGATGAAAGGCCGCACGGTCATCACCATCGCGCACCGGCTCTCGACAATTCGCGACGCCAACAAGATCATCGTCCTCGACAAGGGCGTAGTCGCGGAGCAGGGAACGCACGACGAACTGCTGGCGCTCCACGGCCTCTATGCCGAGCTGCATCGCATCCAGTACGAGCAGGGTCCTCGCGGGTACTGCCGCGACCCCCGCTCCTCCACAATCCTGAACCAAGGCCGCCGCCCATGCCCCGCTCGCTCATCGTATTGCCCGACGACTCCTCGCAGCCGATTCTCGACGCCATCGCCGCGGCGAAGAAGTCGCTGCGCATCAAGATGTTCGTGTTCTCCGATCCGTCGCTGATCGCCGCGGTGATCGCGGCGCAGAAGCGCGGCGTGAAGGTTCAGGTGATGCTCAATCCCGCACGGCGCAGCGGTGAAGCCGAGAACCAGGAGTCGCGCGCGACGTTGCTCAAGGGCAACGTCGCGGTCGAGGACAGCAACCCGGCGTTCGACCTCACCCACGAGAAATCGATGGTGGTCGACGATGCCTCGGCCTTCGTCAAGTCGTTGAACTGGGATCCGGAGAACCTCACCGAGACCCGCGATTACGCGGTGGTCACCGACGATTCTGCGGAAGTCGCCGAAATCATCGAATGCTTCGAAGCCGACTGGATGCGCAAGCCTTTCGAGCCGGGCGACGGCGCTCACCTGATCTGGTGCAACAACAACGGCCGCGAGCGCATCGCCCACTTCATCGACGAGGCGAAGCACACCGTCTTCGTGCAGAACGAGCGCTACCAGGACCCGGTGATACTCGAGCGGCTGGTGCGGGCCAAGGAGCGCGGTGTAAAGGTACACGTCATGGCGCGTCCACCGCACACGCTCAAGCGCGACAAACTGCTCGAAGGCGTGAGCGGACTGCGCATCATGCACGATGTCGGCATCAAGGTGCACAAGCTCAAGCACCTCAAGCTGCACGCCAAGATGCTGCTGGCCGACGAAAAAGCCGCCATCATCGGCTCGATCAATCTCGCGCCGGGCAGCTTCGACGCGCGCCGGGAACTCGGCATCGAGGTGCGCGACAAGCACGTCGTGCAGCGCCTCGACAAGGTCGCGCGGCATGACTGGGAAAATTCCAGCGCGCTCGACCTGTCCGACGAAGGGCTGCTCGGCGACCTGGAGAAGCGGCACAGCGCCGCGGCCGGTGCCGAGACGCTTGTGCTCGCCACCGATGGGGGCGACAAGAAGAAGCACAAGCACAAGAAATGACGCGCACGCCCCTTCGCGTCGTCGACATTGCACGCGATCCACGATGGCGGCGCGTCGCCTCCCATCCGCAACCCACGGAGAAACACCCATGAGCCTTCGCCTTCCCACCGCCTGGCGGCCACTTCGCATGCCGACCTTGTTGCCTATTGCCTTGGCGATGGCTGTCGCATTTCTCGTCGCCGGCTGCGCTCCCGATGCCTATCGCAGCGCCCAGGCAACGGGCTTCAACGCCTACATCCAGAAGCTCGGCCAGGTCTGCCGGCCGCTGCAGATCGGCGACCAGGATCTCTCGCGCAAGATCCTCGAGGCGCCGACCGGTGACGACAACTACATCTACTTCATCGACAACACGTCCCGGCTCTATTACAACCAGCTGAGTCAGGCCAGCTATCGACAGGCACTGGTCGGCTTCTTCGGCGCGGGAACCTACAACGACGTTTCGTTCAACTGCATCTACAACAATCTGCCGGCCGACCGGCCGAACGCGCCGCCGGCGCGGTACTGAACGACCGCGTCTCGACGCTCAGGCGAGGCCCCTCAATTCGCGCAGCGCCACCGAGAGCATCGACGCGTCGACGACGGCGCTGGCGCGCAATTCGTTGAGCAGCTGCGTGGCGCGATCGACGCCACGACGGTTGCGATCCTGCCACGCCGCGAGCAGCGCTTCGGGTTTGGCCACGTCCGGACTGGCGGTCAGCACTTCCGCGCTGATCGTGCGTTGCAGCCCTGACAGGTCGTCCTGCATCGCCTCCCTGGCCAGCATCTGCCAGTGCGCGTCGCCCGGCAGGGCGGCCATTTTTTCGCGCAGCCAGGGCAGTCCCAGCCGCGCCGCCAGCGCAAAGTAGAGTTCCGCAACGGTCTCCGGCGAGCGCTTGGTGCCGGACGCGATCTCGATGATGTCCAGCGCCGAATACAAGGTGTCGAAGCTGACGACGCGGCTGGCGAGCGCTTGCGGCACGCCTTGCGCCGCGAACTTTGCCGCCGCGGCGTCGATGCGCCCCCGCTCGCCTTCGTCCAGCAGCTTCGGCAGGCGCGTTGCCAGCGCGGCCACCTTGGGCGTGAAATCCGCGATCGTCGCGGCCATGCCGTCGCCCAGGCGGCGCGAACGCAGGAACCAGGTCGAGCCGCGCATGATCAGGCGGCGGGTGTCGATCAGCAGCGCCGATTGCACCGCGTCGTCGACCTTGTTGTCGAGCGCCTCGATCGCCATCCACAAGTCGACGAAGCCGAAGACCTCGCGGTTGAGCAGGTAAGCGCGGACAATCTCGGAGGGCTTGGCACCGGTCCCTTCGAGCATGCGATAGACGAACGTGCTGCCGACGCGGTTCACCATGCTGTTGGTGACGTAGGTCGCGATGATTTCGCGCTTGAGCGGATGGCGCAACATCCATGCCGCGTAGCGCTCGCGCAGAGCCATGGGAAAATAGCGCGAGAGCGCCGTCGCGACCCAGGGATCATCGGGAAGGGTCGATGCCAGCAGCTCCTCGTAGAGCCAGATCTTGCTGTAGGCGAGCACGACCGCCTGTTCCGGACTCGTCAGGCCGATACCCTTGGCACGCCGCTCGGCGAACACCTCGTCGGACGGCAGGAACTCGATCTCGCGATTGAGCTTGCCCGACTTTTCGAGGAAGTGGATGAAGCGCTGGTTCGCATCGAGCAACTGCGGCGCGATGCGATTGCCCACCGACAACCACTGAGTCTGAAAGGTATTGTCGCGCAACACCAGGGCAGCGACGTCGTCGGTCATTTCCGCGAGCAGCGTGTCGCGCTGCTTGAGCGTCAGCTCGCCGTCGGCGATCGGCAGGCCGAGCAGAATCTTGATGTTGACCTCGTGGTCGGAGGTGTCGACTCCGGCGGAATTGTCGATGGCGTCGGTGTAGATGCGCCCGCCCGTGAGCGCGTACTCGATGCGTCCGAGCTGCGTGCAGCCGAGATTGCCGCCTTCGGCGAAGACCTTGCAGCGCAATTCGGCGCCGTTGACGCGCAACGCGTCGTTGGCCCTGTCTCCCACTTGTGCGTGCGACTCGCTTGCCGACTTGACGTAGGTGCCGATGCCGCCGTTGTAGATCAGGTCCACCGGCGCCTTCAGGATCGCGTTGACCAGCTCGGTCGGCGTCATCGCCTCGGCCTTGATCGACAGTGCCTTCCTGACTTCGGGCGTGAGCGGGATCGACTTGGCGCTGCGCGCGTGGATGCCACCGCCGGCCGAGATCAGCTTGGCGTCGTAGTCGGCCCAGGATGAACGAGGCAACTTGAACACGCGCTCGCGCTCGGCGTAGCTGGTCGCTGCAACCGGCTGCGGATCGAGAAAGATGTGGCGGTGATCGAACGCCGCCACCAACTTGATGTGGCGCGAGAGCAGCATGCCGTTGCCGAACACGTCGCCCGACATGTCGCCGATACCGGCCACGGTGAACTCGGTGGTCTGCGTGTCGACGCCCAGTTCGCGAAAGTGACGTTTGACCGACTCCCACGCACCGCGCGCCGTGATGCCCATGACCTTGTGGTCGTAACCCGCCGAACCCCCGGACGCGAACGCGTCGCCCAGCCAGAAACCGTATTCGGCGCTCACACCGTTGGCGTAGTCGGAAAACGTCGCAGTGCCTTTGTCGGCGGCGACGACCAGGTAGGGGTCGTCGGGATCGTGGCGCTTCACCTGCGGCGGCGGCACGATCTTGTCGCCGACGCGGTTGTCGGTCACGTCGAGCAGTCCGCGCAGGTAGTCCTTGTAGCAGGCGACGCCTTCCTTCAGGAACGCGTCGCGGTCGCTTGCCGCGGGCGCGCGCTTGAGCACGAAACCGCCTTTCGAACCCACCGGGACGATCACCGTGTTCTTGACCATCTGTGCCTTGACCAGACCCAGCACCTCGGTGCGGAAATCTTCCGGCCGATCCGACCAGCGCAAACCACCGCGCGCGACCTTGCCGCCGCGCAGGTGCACGCCTTCGAAACGCGTCGAGTAGACGAAGATCTCGAACATCGGCTTGGGCTCGGGGAGCCCCGGCACCTTCGTCGGGTCGAACTTGAACGACACGAAGCTGCGCGGCCGGCCATCGCTGTCGCGGCGCCAGAAATTGGTACGGGTCATCGCCATGATCAGCGCCAGATACTGGCGCAGGACGCGATCCTCGGACAGGTTCTCGACCGCGTCGAGCGCGGCTTCGATGTTGCGCACCTGCTCGGCGGCGCGCGCACCTGCGCCCGCACCGCCTTCGGGGTCGAGTCGAATCCTGAACAGGTCGACCAGAAGGCGCGCGACGTCCGCGTGCGCGGCGAGGCTCGCCTGGATGAAGGGTTGCGACAGCGAAAAACCGATCTGGCGCAGGTACTTCGAGCAGGCGCGCAGGATGACGATGTCTTCGGCGGGTAGCCGGGCGGAAACGACCAGCCGATTGAAGTCGTCGTTCTCGACTTCGCCGCGGAAGATGCGACCGAATGCCGACTCGAATACCTCATGCAGCGCGTCGACCTCGATGTCTGCGTCTGCGCTCGGCAACTGAATGCCCAGGTCGTGCATCCAGATCGGCGGCAGGCCCACCGGAGCGATGCGATGCGGCCGCTCGTCGAGTACCTTGAGCCCCATGTGCTCGAGCATCGGCAGGCTGTCCGACAGCGCGATCGGTGCGCCCAGGTAATACAGCTTGAAGCGCAACGTTCCCGGAGCCGCTTCGAGCGGCCGGTACAGCGACATGCCCAGAGGCTCGGCAGGCGTGAGCTTGGCCATCATCTCGATGTCGGGCACCGCCGAACGCGCAGCGAAGTCCTCACGGTAGCCGGCAGGAAAAGCGCTGCCGAACTGCTTGAACAGTGCGTTGCCGCGCGCTTCGCCGACTGTCTCGACGAGCGCCTGCTTGAGATCGTCGTTCCAGCGCCGCGCGACAAACGCCAGCTGGCCTTCGAGGGCGCGCACGTCCACGTCCGGAACCTGTCCCGGCGTAGTGCGCACGGTGATCACTATCCGCGCCAGCGCCGACTCCGACAGGTGCGCATTGAACTCGCAACTCGAGCCATTGAACGCCTGTACCAGTATCGCCTGCCACTTCTGCCGCAGCTCGGTCGTGTAGTTCTCCCGCGGCACGTAGATCTGGCAGACGACAAAACGGCCGAAGGCATCGCGCCTGACGAACAGCCGGAAACGCTGGCGCTCGCCCAGGCGCAGCACACCGAGCGCCGTCTGCAGCAAGTCGTCCTCGCCGGTCTGGAACAGTTCGTCGCGCGGATAGTTGGTCAGGATGTTGGCCAGCGTCTTCGCGGCGTGGCTGCCGGGCGCCATACCCGCGCGCGCCATGATGTTGGCGGTCTTGCGCCGCAGGACCGGAATGTCGGCGGGATTGGCGCTGTAGGCGGTCGAGGTGAACAGCCCGAGAAATCGATCCTCGCCACAGACTTCGCCCTTGGCGTCGAAGCGCTTCACCGCGATGTAGTCGAGGTAGCCCGGTCGATGCACCGTCGAGCGCGACGTCGACTTGGTGATGACCAGCAGCTCGGGTTTGCGCGCGAACGCCTTCATGCCCGGCGGCAGCGACGCAAAACTCCCCGCGACCTCCTTGTCCTCTCCCGCGCGCAGGATGCCCAGGCTCGATCCGGTAACGATCTTCAATGCGTCCTGGCCCTTGACGCTCACCAGCTCGTGACGGCGATAGCCGAGAAACGTGAAATGATTGTCGGCCAGCCACGCCAGGAGTGCCTTGCCCTCGGCCAGTTCGTCCGCCGGCAACGGCGGGGGCTTGCGCTCGATCTCCTCGAGGATAACGCCGACCTGAGCGCGCATCTTCTCCCAGTCGTTCACCGCGCTTCGCACGTCACCGAGGACGCGCTCGATGTCGGCGGTGAAGGCGGCGAGTTGAGCAGCATCGGCGATGCGATCGACCTCGACGTGGATGAATGATTCGCGTCGAGCGTCCTTCGCCCCAGCAGCCGCCAGTCCGACCAGCGTGCCATCGGCCTTGCGTTCGACCGACAGGATGGGATGCAGGATCAGGTGCAGCATCAGCCCGTGACGGTTGACTTCCATCGTCACCGAGTCGACCAGGAACGGCATGTCGTCGTTGACGATCTCGATAACCGTGTGCGTCGACTGCCAGCCGTGCTCTTCGAGCGTCGGGTTGAATACCCGCACCTTGGCTTTGCCGACCTCGCGCTTGCGCGCGAAATTCCAGTGCGACAGCGCCGCGCCGTAGAGGTCGGAGGGCTGGCGATCGGCCAACTCCTCCGGATCGACCTGCTCAAGGTAGCGCGCGACAAAGGCCTCGACCGCGGCGCGCTCGCCGGCGGCGACTTTGGACCGCACCAGCTTCAGCACTTCTTCCTGACGCGACGTGCCGGCATCCTTCAGCTGTGTGTTCATTGCCATCTCCTGTGACGCGAGTGCGGACTGGCGTCGTGACACGGGTCGATTTCAGCAACCCTGCGAGTCCAAAGGTACTATTGTCTTGCAAAACCCGGCGCGCAGCCAAAGCTTGCGCCGATTCGAGCCCATGGGGTCAATTTTGCCGCCGCGCGATGACGCTGGCGTGAACCACCGATCGCATAACGCGATTCGGTAGCGAGCAGAGGTCTGCGAAGGTTACGGCAGTTCAGCTTTGCCGCAGGCGACGCCGGGCGACCGGCGCTTCGCGCGTCAGCCGGACGTCAACTCGGGATAAGGATGCGGGAAGTCGGTCAGCGCGTTGGCCGTGAATTGCTCAACCCATTTTTCCGGGTGGCCTCCCAGATAGGGCTTCCCGCGGTATGGGACGCCATTGCGCAACTGGTCGACGAACACGTTGTAGCGGGTGCGCCGGTCGTTCGGACCTTCCCGGCGGATACTGCGCACGGTGACCCTGAACTCCGCCGGTTTGTAGCCAAGCTTGAGCAGACGGGCGACGAAAGCCTTCTTTTCGCCCAGTGCTTCGAGTGCCTGCACTTCGCCAGCCCAATGCACGTCCTGGGCCCGGGTTGCTGTTTTGGTCATGGATGTACGCCGTTCGAAAGGATGCGGACCCCCAGTATGCGCCTTGCGGCCCCAGGCGGGCGGTGCCGGGCTGAAAGTAGGGTAGCCAGCCGCCAAACGGTCCGAAGTGTCACCTGTTCGGCAGACTTGAACAGGCGCGTAGAATTAACTGTCGACTTTGGCTGCGTCAGCGATGTTGAGCCACACGCGGCGACGCAATAACCTGGAGGAAACTGGCAATGATGAATTTTGGATACGGCGGGATACTCGGAGTCCTGATTCTCATCGGCGACATCTGGGCGCTCATCAATATTCTCCAGTCCTCCGCGGAGAACGGGAAGAAGCTGCTCTGGGTCGTCGTGGTCTTGCTGTTGCCTTTGGTGGGTTTGATTCTGTGGTTCTTCATGGGGCCGCGAGACCGCGCATAGCTGTTCGTTCGTTGCTTCGACCGGCTGCAGGCTTCATTTCGTGGGCTTGTATCCGACTTTCGCCATCGTCGCCCTGTTCAGCGACCGCGCCGCGTCGGCGATATCTGCCCAAGGATCGGCCTCTAGCTTGGCGATGCGTTTGGTTACACTGACGATGTTGAAATAGTCGAAGCGAACGTCTCGCGAAAGTTCGCGCCAAGCAATCGGAGTGGAAACCGGGCAGGCGGCTCTGGCGCGAGTCGAATACGCAGCCACTGCCGTGGCGCCCTCGGCATTGCGCAGATAGTCGATGAAGATCTTTCCATGCCGGGAAATCTTGAGCAGCTTCGAGGTGAATCGGTCCGGGAAAGTGCGTTCGAGAAATTCTGCCGCAGCTTTCGTGAAGCCCTTGGCATCGTGCCATCCGACCGAAGGCTCGATGGGCGTGACGACGTGCAAGCCCTTGCCGCCCGTGGTCTTGAGAAAAGCCTGCAACCCGATATTTTCGAGTAGCGTCTTGACCACCAGAGCGGCCTGTTTCACGTCCTCCCACGCCACTGCGTCATCGGGATCGAGATCGAACGTCAGCCGGTCCGGGTAATCGAGGTGCGCCGCCTTCGATCCCCACGGATGCAGCTCGAGCGTACCCATTTGCACCAGTCCGATGACCGCGGTGAGCGAATTCGCCATCATGTACTGCGATCTGGATCCGTCACTGGCGGTGATTGCAACGCGGTCGATCGCCTGCATGACACTGGTGTCGGCGTGCTTTTGATGAAAGCACGCCTTGTCCCATCCATTCGGGCAGCGCAGCAGCGTCAGCGGCCGATCTTCAAGGTGCGGCATCAGCCAGCGTCCGATGCGCTCGTAGTAGAGCGCCAGATCGCGCTTGCTTACCTTCGCCTCGGGGTATAGCAGCTTGTCCGGGTTGCTGAGCGTGACGCCGGCGATCGATCCAGGCTCGACGCTTCCACCCCGGGTTTTCGAACGAGCCTTCACCGCTGGCGACGCGATCGCGATCGTCGCTGGCAACGATTCTGGCGATCGTTCGACCTCGCGCACCACCTCCGAGGGCGCCTTGTCCTTTCGCAGACCCTGGAATACTGCGTGGCGCAGAGTGCCGTCCTCGGTCCATTCGGTAAACGACACGTCGGCAACCAGCGTTGGCCGCACCCAATGCACGCCGCGGGCATCGGCGCCGTGTGGCGGGTTGGCAAAAGGGGTCCTCGCCTTCTCAAGGCCATCGAGCGTCTTGCGCAAGCTTGCAAGCATCCTGTCATCGAATCCGGTGCCGACGCGCCCGCAATAGAGCAAATCGCCCTTCTCGTTGTGGACGCCAAGCAGCAAGGCGCCAAACCCGGCGCGCGAACCACCGGGATCGGTAAAGCCGCCGATGATCACTTCCTGCCGCCGCATGCATTTTGTCTTGACCCAGGCCGGACTTCTGCCCGCGAAGTGCGCGCCATCCGCGCGTTTGGAGACCATGCCTTCGAGCCCCAGGCCGCAGACGTTTTCGAGGAACTGCACGCCCGGCGCGCTGAAGTGATCGCTGTAGCGAATCGGGCCGGAGGTATCCGCCAACAGCGCCTGCAGCGTCCGCTTGCGATCGAGGAGCGCGACCTTGCGCAGGTCGAATCCGTCGAGGTAGAGAAGGTCGAACACCAGGTACGAAAGCTCAGCCTCTGCGATGGTCGACAACGCGTTCTGCAACGCCTGAAAACTGCTGCGACCCTTGGCATCCATCGCAACCACTTCGCCATCGAGCCACGCCGTCTTGAGTGGCAGTTGTGCTGCAGCGCGGGCGATGGTCGGGAAATCGCTCGACCAATCCTTCCTGTTGCGCGACATCATGCGCGCCTTGCCGTCGGCGACTCTGCACAGCATCCGATAGCCGTCGTACTTGATTTCGTGAATCCAAGGATCGCCGCTCGGTGGCAGCCTTCACCAGCGTTGCCAGCTGCGCGTCGACGAATGCCGGCAGGGGTGCTTTCTTTACGCCCTTGAGCTTGCCAAGCCCGGTCAGCGGTTTTCGCTTCGCGACTGCGCCCGCCTTGACGTTGGCTGCGACCGACTTGTTCGAATGCCAGACGCGCGTCGGATCGGCGGCGATCTGGGCGATGGTTCGGCCGGTCGTGACGCTGTTAGGTAGATCCTCACCAATGAGCGCATCGCTGCCAAGGCGCGCGTACTGGTCTGCTTCCTTGAACAGCAGCCACGCCTTGTCGGTGCCGTACTTGGTGCTGCGAGTGCGCACCAGGTTCCAGCCGCCGTGAAGCTTTTCGCCGAACAGATCAAACTTCAGCCGGCCTTTTTCATACGCTTCGAGCGGGTCGGATTTGGGCACCCAGATGCCGCGGTCCCACAGCATGACCGTGCCGGCGCCGTACTGCTTGGCCGGAATCACGCCCTCGAATTCACCGTATTCCATCGGATGATCCTCGACATGCATGGCTAGACGCTTGTCGTTGGGATCGAGGCTGGGACCCTTGGGCACCGCCCAACTCAACAGCACGCCGTTGAGTTCCAGCCGAAAATCATAGTGCAGGTGACTTGCCGCGTGCTTCTGGACCACGAAGGACAGCGCGGCGGCGGCCCCCTTCCTGATTTCGCCTTTCGGCTCCGTGGTGACCGTGAAGTCGCGCTTTTGCCGATACTTGTCGAGTGTCATGAGTAGGAGCACGCCCGAATCGAACTATTCGCAATGTACGACACTCGGCGAATCCTCCAGCAGCTAAGCGTGCGCGAAGCTTGCTGTTTGCATGTGAATTTGGCAGGATGCACGACGGGTAGCATTTTGAAGCGGTTTTCAGTCCTGGAGGCTTTCATGGCGGCTCGATCCCTGGCTTCGCTCACCGTCGCCTTTGGCATGGTGTCCATACCGGTCAAGCTTTACTCGGCGACTCAGGCTCAGGCCGCCGTCTCGTTCAACCTGCTCCATCGCGGCTGCGGGTCGCGGCTCAAACAGCAATACGTTTGCGCACGCGAAGGCGTGGTGGTCGAGCGCGCGGACATGGTCAAGGGATACGAGTTCGCCAAGGACCAGTACGTCATGTTCACGCCGGAAGAGTTGAAGGAAATGGAGGAGAAAGGTTCGCAGACCGTCGAAATCAGCGAGTTTGTTCCCGCCGAGGCGATCGATCCGATATTTTACGACAAGGCTTATTTCCTCGGCCCCGACAAGGGCGGCGCGAAACCGTACGCGCTGCTCGCCGAGAGCATGCGGCAAACCAATCAAACCGCGGTTGGACGCTATGCAGCCCGCGGCAAGCAATACATCGTGCAGATCCGACCGGTACCGGGCGGCCTGGTCATGCAGCAATTGCTCTACAAGCCCGAAGTGCGCACCATCAAGGAACTCGAGATTGAAGAAGCGCCGGTCAAGCCGAGCGAACTGGCGCTGGCCAAGCAGCTCATTGCGCAGATTTCTTCCAAAGAATTCGATCCGACGCTGTACGAAGACGACGTCAAGAAGCGCATCGAAGCCGCGGTCCAGAAGAAGGTCGAAGGACACGAGATCGCCATATCGCCGAGCGAGTCGACCGAAGTCGGCGGCGGAGCACAGGTCATCGACCTGATGGAAGCGCTGCGCGCCAGCCTGGCGAAAAGCTCGGGCAAGAAGGCCGCCAAAGCGATTCCGGCCGATGCCGCGCCGCTCGACCTCAAGACCGCACCGCGCAAGGCTCCGAAAAAGATCCTTCCCGAACCCGACGTTCGCCGCAAAGTCGGCAAGCGCTAAGGTCATTGTCACGCAGTGACAGGCGACGGCTATTCGCTGAGCGGCGTCAGCAAACTGCTTGGTCTCTCGCGCTCCATTGTCTCCGGGCTGATCGACGCCGGTTTCGTCACCCCGTCGCGGGGCCGCCGGAACGAATTCCGGTTCACCTTCCAGGATCTGGTGATGCTGCGCGCCGCGCGTGGCTTGAGCGAAGCAGGACTGTCGTCGGTGCGGATCCTGCGTTCATTGCGTCGGCTCAAGGCGCAGTTGCCGGAGGGCCGGCCACTCGTCGGGCTGCGCATTGAGGCAGTCGGCGATGCCGTGGTCGTTCGCGAGGGAGGCTCGCAGTGGCAACCCCACGATGGCCAGCTGCTGCTCGGATTCACCATAGCATCCGATGCAGGCCGTGTGGCATTCATCGACACCACAGCGCCAGGCCCGGCCAGCGCGTCTCCGTCGGCGCCAGAATCGTTCGAGCGCGGTGTCCTGCTCGAAGAGACCAGCACCGACGACGCCTGCGAAGCATATCGCATCGCCATCGAGTTGGACGATGCGCATTGCGCCGCCTACAACAATCTTGGACGGCTGCTGCACGAGCGTGGTGACCTGGCCCAGGCGGAGGAGATTTACCGGCGCGGTATCGCTCGCTGCCCGCCGGACAGCACGCTGCTTTTCAATCTCGGCGTGTTATTGGAGGATGCCCATCGCAATGCGGAGGCGGCAAACGCCTACCGCGAAGCACTGAAAGCCAGTCCAGACATGGCAGACGCGCATTACAACCTGGCGCTGCTATACGAAGCATCCGGATTGCACCGCGAGGCAGTGCGCCACCTCAGCGCGTTCAAGAAGCACAGTCGATAACCCGGGCCGTCGAGCCGGTCTCCCAACACCAAAAAAGCGAACGGGCCGGTTGCCCGGCCCGCTCTGTTCCTCGGCTGTTGGGAGGTCAGCGCAAGGAATACCTGTCAACGCTGTCTGTTGCTACTACAACGTCAAATTGAAAGTAGTAGGGTCGCGGCCGCCAGTCAACTCTGATCGATGTCGATTAGGTGAAGTTGCTGCTTTGGCGCCCCTACATGGTTCGCATCATGAGCCGCGCGTCCTCGCGACGGAATCAGTCTGTCTCCGATTTCATTGTAGGAGAATCGCGACAGGACAGCGGCAATTTACTTGAGCTGCCCGCGAATTTCGCCGCCCGGATTTGCGGCGCTGTGCACGTTGAAATAGAGCCCTCCGCTCTTGAACGCGGCGAGTTGTTCTGCCGTCAGCTTCGCTCCGGCAGGCGCCTTGTACGCGTCGCCATCCTTCGTGAACGGGACAATGACCGGTCCGTTGGCACCGGCTGCCGCCATGTGGATGTGCGCTGCGGTGCCCTGGACCCCCTTGGTCGTGACGCTGCCGGAAACCGCGCCGTCATCGGCGATGGTGATCGTTCCTTGACCGCTTGCCGATGTTTGCACCGGTGGCACTTCATTACTGCCGGCGAGGGTCACCTTCACGTCCGCGCCGAATGCGACACCGCTGATCCATATGCCACTCGTGAACAACATTGATGCCAACAACAGCCGGTTGGAACTTTTCATGGAATTCTCCTGTAGCGATCATGCAAATATACAAATGACTCGTCGTTGTGAGTCGATGGCCTGCTTCAGTGGCAGGAATGCCGGATTACAGCAAATTATGCGGCGCGATTCCAGCAACCGGTATCCGCCGTTCTCTGAAAGGCATGTCGGTGCCACTCCTACAATGAAGCATCCTTCGCCCGCGTGAAGTCGTCAATGGCGCTCGAAATTGCGGGAAATTGTAGTTCGTGAATACGATGATCGTGGTGTTGGGGCGGCGGGCCATGCCGGCGAGTCCCTCAAGCACGCCCTGGGTCGAGCGTCCAACTTGACGCTGGTCAAGGAGATACCTGCCACGTTGATGTAGAAAATGAATGTCCGCTTGCACGTGCTCATGGTGACGATCCCCCGGAGCGGCAAGCGCTCCTCTTGTGGTTGAGTAGAAACGTATTCGCCAGCATTGTATGAAGCATTGCATCCTTCCCGGTTGGCTGCTTGCGTCCCTTTGCTTGTTGTCGGGCGTTACAGGAGCCCAAGTTATCACCGAGTTCAGTGCCGGCATTACCCCCGGCTCGGAACCCTACTACATCACCGCCGGACCCGATGGCAACCTGTGGTTCACGGAAACCAACGGCGGGCGGATCGGGCGGATCACCCCGCTTGGGAAAGTAACCGAGTTCAGCGCGGGCCTCGCGCCCGGCGCGCATCCGGTCGGTATTACCGCTGGCCCCGATGGAAACCTGTGGTTCACAAACCCCGACTTCACCCGTATCGGGCGGATTACGCCGCTCGGCACCGTCACCGAGTTTGCAGCCGGGACCATAGGTCTAGTTCCTTACATCATCACAGCGGGGCCCGATGGCAACCTATGGTTCACGGAAACCAACGGTGACGCGATTGGGCGCATCACAACATCCGGGGTAGTCACCGAGTTCAGCGCCGGCATCGCCATCGGCGCGTTTCCGCGGGCCATAACCGCCGGTCCCGACGGGAACCTGTGGTTTACGGAAGAAGGAACTCGCCAGATCGCGCGGATCACCCCGCTTGGTGTCATTACTGAGTTCAGCGCTGACACTACCGGCGCGCTTTTCAGCATCACGGGCGGTCCCGATGGCAACTTGTGGTTCACGGAGAACGATCGGATCGGGCGCATTACGCCGCTCGGCGTCGTCACGCACTTCAGCGACGGCATCACCCCGGGCGCGGAACCCTTCAGCATCACGGCGGGCCCCGACGACAATCTGTGGTTCACGGAACCAGGCATCAGCGCAGTTGCCCGAATCACCCCGCTCGGCGTCGTCACCGAGTTCCACGCCGGCATAACGCCCGGCGCGCGACCTCGCGTGATTACGGCCGGTCCCAACGGCGATCTTTGGTTCACGGAATGGAATTGCTGCTTCTCGGGCGAACGGATTGGGCAGATTACGACTCGCCCTCCCCTGTGGGCCCACATGTCGCTGGAGCCGTGCCGGATCATGGACACACGCAGTGCAACTGCCGGCAGTGGCGTGCAGGGCCCCATCGCCGGCAACTCGCTCAGGATGCTTCCCGGGTTCATCGCGACTGGGCAAAACTGGAGCCAATATGGAGGCAACGCAACCTCCGATTGCGGCTTGACCAGCCCGCCAGGAGACTCGATCCGCGCGGTCGCTCTGGTCGCCACGATCCTGAGCCCCAATTTTGACGCCTATCTCGGCATCAGCGATACCAATAGCCTGAGTACAGCGCTTTCGAACGTGGCGCTGAACTTCACCAGCGGACAGGGCTTGTCGACGGTGTACATCGTGCCGCAGATCGCCACCAACAATATCTACTTCGCGATGCCCGCAGGACTGTCCGCTCACGTTATCTTCGACGTCGTTGGCTATCAGATCCTAGCCGAAGCTACCGCGCTGCAATGCACGACGCAGACGTCGGCTCCGGTGGCGATCGGCAACGGCACGTCGGGCACGGCAACGTCGCCTGCATGCGATGCGGGCTTCACGCTTACCAGCGGCAGTTGCGACAGCACTTCCGCGAACATGAACGTTTCGCAGACCAAGGCCACAGAGGGCAATACGGCTTGGTTATGTGCGGTTACGAACCGCGGCGTCGCCGCCGCCACCTTGACGTCAACGGCTACCTGCTGTGGGATTCCCGGTAAATGACTCTCGGCGTTCTAGTGCTTTCGGCCAATTGCCAGCAGCGTAGCCCCGTTAGGCAAATGCTTGAATAGGTGCCAATCGAGAAGGGCAATGTGCGCACGAGCGGCCATCGGGAGGAACGGACTGATAAAGGGGGCCTCTACTATCTGAGTAAACACGTGTGAACGATGATATATTTTTTCTATCGTCACTCCGCTGTTTTCAAACAAATCCCGCAAGTGATTGTCATTGAGGCGTCGCAGATGACCGGGCTCATCCAAGGAAAACCGGCCATAGCCATCGTGCGAAGGTTCAAACCCGCGTGTCACGGCAGTCTTGAACCAGTCACCAGAAAACCGATTGGCGCAGGGGGTTGTTATGAGCGCTAAACCACCAACACGGAGTAACCGCGCGACCTCACGGGCTGCCTTCCCCACGTCCTTTACGTGCTCAAATACCTCGACAGAGATTACCAGATCGAAACTGGCGTCCGCGTACCCAACCGTCTCATCTTGCATCGAGACATACGTCGCGGGAAACGCTCGTTCGGCGATAGCAATCGCTTTCTCACTGATATCGCATCCAGCCAAACTCGCGGAAGGGAATATTTTTTTCATCTCACCTATGTATCGACCCTCTCCACATCCATAGTCGAGAATGGAGGCGGGTTCGAACCCCGAGGCTTTTAGTCGATTCAGTACCGAATTGATGGTATGCAAGCGGCAAATCTCATAAACATCGAAAAAGCCGTGCATGTAGCCCTTCTCATAGCGCTCATTGTAAAAATCCTTGGGCGCGGCTTTGGCTTCCTGCGCAACATTAGAGGTTTTCATTGAATTGGGTGCCTGTCGGGATGAATGGAGGGGGCGTTTCGCCTCACACGGATTGCGATAGGTGCTTTGACTTACATTCCTTGGTTCGCATTGGGCCCCTCGGTACTGGCTTCAGGCTCATTTTTACTCCTGTTTTAAGCGTGTTGCTAGGCGCCCAATTTGCTGGCGCCGGATAACACATTTTCATCTCCGCCCCGATCATCTCGATCGTTGTCGTCGCTACCATTAGGACCAAAACGTCGCATAACTTTGCGTGCTGATTCGAGCGCGCGAAGAATGCTGCCCCGCGTTGTTGTGCCCGCAGATTCGTGCAGGTCGGACGCGCTCCTACAGAAAAATCGGCGCGACGCTGATTCCCGCAGTGATACCCGCGGCCTATCTTGAGGCCGTATCCCCGCGACAGGAGCTTCCAATGAAAGATACCGGAAACGCAGGGCGTTGGAACTGGCGACGAAACCTCACAGATGTTGTCGACGTATTGGTCGGCGCGTGCGCTTTCTTTGCGGCGTACGCAACAATTGACGGAGCGGCGGACTCTCTGGATTTGCTCATCGTGGGTGTGATCGTGCTGGCTGGCTTAGGGTTGATGCTCGAGCCCAGCGTTGTGGGTCGTCCTACTGATTCCGTGGTCGAGTCAGGAGGCGGCGACAGGAGCCTCGCGCCCGGATAGCACCGCTGGCCGAACCGGTGTAATCGGCGGTGCGACGGGAGCCGTCGCTGCCGTAGAAGCCCCGTCCGACGCGGGGTCGTGGTGCCGGGAGGGGATCGAACGATCAGTTCCCCGTCTACCGCGGCCCAGTTGGGTTTCGCACGAGCGCTTACCACCATCGTTCGCGTGCTACCCACGTTTTGAACGATAGTCGGTCTCCCTGCTCATAGTCCCAGCTTCGCCTCAATCGCCTGCAGTTTGTGCTTGAGTTGCGCAATCTGTTGACCCATTTCCCGCATCGACTAAATTCGCTGCAGACACATGACACGTCTCCCAAATGGGTTGCGGACGAATTGCACGACACGCGCAGCAGGTGACATCCCGACTGTTCTTTAAACTCGGAGGCGCAGTCGCACTAAGCCCCAAGTCAGGAGGATTGAAAACAAAGCTAGCGTCATCCACCATGAGAGTGCCGGCACCGCGGCTGGCGGTGGAGTTACCAACTGAACCTTGCCAATCTTGTTGCCGGAGAACTCAGCAAACCAGACATTGCCGTCAGGACCCGTAGTCACGCCGCGCGGCGCGGAGTTGGGCGTCGGAATTGGGTATTCGGTAATCGCGCCAGCGACTGTTATGGTTCCAACCTGATTGGCGTTCGCTTCGGTGAACCATAGCTTGCCATCGGGACCGGACGTGATCCCGTACGGCCACGCCGTCGCCTGCGAGATTGTGTAGAGCGTATCGAGAGGACTGAGCTTAACTATTTGGCTTAGCGGTTGAAGCGCCGAGAATATCGTCGCCCAAATGTTTCCGTCTGGGCCGACGGTGATGCCGTAGACGTCGTCGGGTATGCCGCCATTGATCCCGACATTGAAAACAGGATTGCCGGCAGTTGTCATACTGATGAATATGGCGCAACTCCCACCGAACCATAACCCGTCGGCCCTAGCCGTTATTTCGGTGGGCGCGGAACAAAAACCAAAATTAATTGCGTTGTAGCCGTACTCGGTCACAGTGCCCGAGACCGTGATCTTCCCGATCTTGTAGGTCTGAGGCAACGACACTGGTGCTGTGTGCTCCGTGAACCACAGGTTGCCATCCGGACCTGTCACGATGCCGTAGGGAGTCGCATTCGCCGTCGGGACCGCGTACTCCGTAATTGCGCCAGCGACGGTGATCTTGCCAATCTTGTTTCCGGCAGTTTCCGTGAACCATAGGTTGCCATCTGGCCCGGCCGTAATCCCTCGCGGTCCCGAACTCGGGGTCGGAATCGGAAACTCGGTGATCGCACCATCGGTGGTGACTCTGCCTATCTTGTTGGCGTTGAATTCGGTGAACCACAGATTGCCGTCTGGACCCGCGACGATGCCCTGAGGGCCCGCATTGGCAGTCGGCACAGCGTACTCGATGATTGGTGGCGCAGCCGATGCCGTTATCGACGCCATAGGCAAGAATATGGCGAACATCGTGATCATCGGCCTGCAATTCCGCATCGACATCTTTGCCTACCCTTTCCGCGTACGTAGAGTCCGATCGCAGCTCGCGCTGCTGGTAACTACTGGCACGTCACGGTGCCGGGTGGAGCAGCTACGCGCCTGCTACGCGCACAGATAGTTCGGCCCTGGTCTATACGAGCATGCGCGCAAGAACCTGGTGCGCGACATCAGGCTGGCGATCTTGGTCAGCCAATGGCGCGCTCGCTTTTCTGCGCGAAGTAGAACCACTCGTTGCCGGCCAACGCGCTTGGATTCGGGAATACGACGAAACCGTCGGCTGGGGCCGTCACGACTCGGCCATCATGCCGATGTCCAATAGGCTGTCCAGCGACTACCGGATCAAAGCTTTTCCACGGTCGGTCGAATCGGTCGTTCTCGTGCTCGCGATCCAGGACATCCACGAGGCGCAGCATCTGGAAATCTAAAGATGGCGGGTTCAAAGGCAGAGATGCCAGGCCGAGCAGCGCGAGCGTCTGACGGATCGCACGATACGCCACACTGACAGCCTCAAGGTCGTCATGCTGGCCACATTCCAGCGTCACTCCATAACCGCCGCGCGAGCGCATGTACTCGGACGTGCCGATGCCATAACCGGTATTCAGCAGACCAGGGGCCGCAGAAACTTGAGCCTGTTGTCGGCGCTGAACGCCGCGGGCATACACGTCCATCCAACCTTCGACGAGCCGTCGGGGCCCGAGATGCGCGACCAGCCGCTCCTCTTCCTTCGAGCGCTGGAAAGGTTCCAAGCTGCCCGTGTTATTCGTCGGGCCAACCATGATGAAGGGGTGTCCGGGGGTGTGAAACGAATGCAGGTCCAGCAGTACGTCGTGCGCCTCCAGCAAGGGGCACAAAGCATTGGCAATCTGGTCCTCAAAATCGACGGGCTGCGCTGTGACCCGCAAATTGCGGTTCAGGTTGCGGTCTCCCAGCCGAGCGCTTCGCTGATAGGCGAGTGGATTCGTTACCGGCACCATGGTCAAAACGCCACATTCAATCGTAAAGGCGTCTACCGCCAGTTCTTGCAGTATCTGCACGATAGCTCGCGTGCCGCATGTTTCATTGCCATGGACGGCGCCCAGCACGATAAGTCGCGGTCCTGGCCGCAGGGCCGTGAACTGGTGCGTATGGAGATGGGTAGGTCGGGCGGAAGAACTCATTGGACCTTCATGTGCCTCTTGACCGCCGATGGGCGTCCGTATTGAGCGACGGGCTAAGCATCGAGTGGAGCACAATCAGACGGGCTTGGCCATGTGGATGACATTTGTGCTTTGCAGGACCTCGCGGTGAGTTTCGTGGTAACCAAGCCGTGAATAGAGAGCGGCGTTACCGGTAAAAAGCTCATTTGTGTACAAACGTATTTCCGTGTAGCCCTGCCGTTTGGCCTCCGCTTCAGCAAAGGCGAGGAGCCTCTGGCCAAGGCCGGCGCGTTGAAATAAGGGGTGGACGGCTACGTTCTCAACCAACAAATGATCTTTGGTAGGGATGAGTTCAAGTACTGCGACTAGGCCGCTCTCGCCCTCATGCACCCAAAGCTGATGGCGCGTGAGAGCGACGCGGTAGTCTGCAAGCATCGGCTTCGGCTTGCGCCCGATGCGACTGATGTACTTTTCATAAGCCGCGAAGACGAGTTCCTTGATCGTGGGGAGATCACCTTCGTTCGCGGGGCGCAGGCTCGCTAGCACAATATTGAAGACGCCTAACGAAAAATATGGAACCTAATTGACGGAAAATAAGCCGTCAATCGGCCAACTGGCCTGTCCATTGGGAGTGTAACCTGCTGCAAAATCATCAGCGTTGAGTTGATCCAAATAGCGAAGTCTATTGGGCCGATCAGAAAGAGAAGCGGCCCCGTGCGGAGCCGTCATTCTTGAGTTTGGTGCCGGGAGGGGGAATCGAACCCCCACTCTGTTGCCAGAACTGGATTTTGAGTCCAGCGCGTCTACCAATTCCGCCATCCCGGCCGCGGATGCGACACGCCCCAACAGGGCGCCTGCCCTGATTGCGTTGCCGCCGCGCGGTGAAGGCGGCATTATCGGTCAAATCGCCGGGTGTTCCAAACGCCCCGATTCGACCATGCCGCATCCCATCTATCGCCTCTCCGACTTCGACTTCGCACTGCCAGGGGAGTTGATCGCGCAGCATCCTGCGCCCGAACGTTCGGCGAGCCGACTGCTGCATGTCGACGGCCAGCTACTCGAAGACATGCGCTTCGATGCATTGCCGGACCTGCTTGTGCCCGGCGACGTGCTGGTGTTCAACGACACCCGCGTGGTCAAGTCGCGGCTGTTCGGCCGCAAGCCGACGGGAGGCCAGGTCGAACTGATGCTCGAACGTATCGACGCGCCAGATCGCGCCTGGATGCAAATGCGTTCCAGCCATCCGCCACGCGCCGGCGGCACCATCGAATTGCCGGCAGGTGCGGTGGCAACGGTCATCGAGCGCGATGGACGTTTCTTCCTGTTGCGCCTCGACGCGGAAGTGTCGTTCCGGGAATACCTGGATCGCCACGGCGAAGTGCCGCTGCCGCCGTACATCGCGCGTCCCGCGGACGGTGCCGACAGCGAACGCTACCAGACCGTGTACGCGCGCGAATCAGGCGCGGTGGCAGCGCCCACCGCGGGATTGCATTTCGATCATGCGCTGCTGGCGCGACTCGCGGCGCGCGGAATCGCCAGCGCATTCGTCACGCTGCACGTCGGTGCCGGCACTTTTCTGCCGGTCGAGACCGATGACCTTACGCAGCATCGCATGCACAGCGAGCGATTCAGCATCGCGACCGACGCCGTGAAAACCATCGCGCAGGCGCGCACGGCAGGACACCGCGTCATCGCGGTCGGCACCACCAGCCTGCGCGCGCTGGAGTCCGTTGCAGGTCCCGCCGGCGAACTCACGGCAGGTGACGGAGATACCGCGCTGTTCATCACGCCAGGCTACCGCTTTCGCATAGTCGATCGCCTGCTCACCAATTTTCATCTGCCAAAGTCGACGCTGCTCATGCTGGTGTCGGCGTTTGCAGGTTACGACGCCATCCGCAACGCCTACGCGCACGCCATCCGCGAGCGCTACCGATTCTTCAGCTATGGCGATGCGATGCTGCTCGAACGCGCGGCACCTGCCTGACGCGCTGCTACAATCGCCGTGATGGAATTCGAAGTCAGCGCCCGTTCGGGCGACGCGCGTCGCGGCCGGTTGACGCTGGCACATGGTGTCGTCGAGACGCCGGTTTTCATGCCCGTCGGCACCTATGGAACGGTGAAAGCGATGTCGCCGGCGGAACTTACCGAAAGCGGCGCGCAGATCGTCCTCGGCAATGCCTTCCATCTATGGTTGCGGCCCGGACTCGAAGTCATTGCCGCGCACCAGGGCCTGCACAGGTTCATGGGCTGGCAGGCTCCCATCCTCACCGATTCCGGCGGCTTCCAGGTCTTCAGCCTCGGTCCGCTGCGCAAGGTCGCCGAAGAAGGGGTCACCTTTGCCTCGCCCGTCAACGGCGACCGGCTGCTGCTCACGCCCGAGATCTCGATCGAAATCCAGCGCACGCTCGACTCCGACATCGCCATGGTGTTCGACGAGTGCACGCCGTGGCCGGCGACGCGCGACGAGGCGGCGATATCGATGCAGCTTTCGTTGCGCTGGGCGCGCCGTTCTCGCGACGCGCATGTCGGCAGCAGGAACGCGCTGTTCGGCATCGTACAGGGCGGCATGCACGAGGACCTGCGCGACGAGTCGCTGGGCGGCCTCGCCGCGATCGGCTTCGACGGCTATGCCATAGGCGGGCTGTCGGTGGGCGAGCCGAAGGAGGAGATGCTGCGCATTCAGGCGCACGTCGCACCGCGCCTGCCGCAGGACCGTCCGCGCTACCTCATGGGCGTCGGCACACCCGAGGACATCGTTGCCGGAGTCGCCAGCGGCATCGACATGTTCGACTGCGTCATGCCGACGCGCAACGCCCGCAACGGCTGGCTGTTCACGCGCCACGGCGACATCAAGATCCGCAACGCCCGCCATCGCCAGGACACCGCCCCGCTCGATCCCGAGTGCACCTGCCTCACCTGCCGCAATTTCAGCCGCGCGTACCTGCACCACCTGCAGCGCACCAACGAAATCCTCGGGGCACGGCTCAACACCATTCACAACCTGCACTATTACCTGACCCTCACCGCCGAGCTGCGACAGGCGATTTCCGATGACGCCCTTCCCGCCTATGTACAGACGTTCCGGGCGGCCCGGTCGACCGTGGTAGAATAAGCGGTTAATCGTAACCATCCGGAACCGGGCGTCGCGACACCGAAACGCGTCGTGCAACTGCGTAGCGCAGGTGCGTAATGCGAACAGCGATGCCGCCGTCGCCCTGTCGATTCGCCGCAAGGAGGAACACCCATGTTGATCAGCTCAGCCTACGCCCAGGCTGCCGGCGGTACGCCCGGTGGCGACCTGATGGCATTCCTGCCGATGGTCGCAATATTCGTCGTTTTCTATTTCCTGCTGATCCGCCCGCAGCAGAAGCGAGCCAAGGAAACCAAGGCCATGCTCGCCGCGCTGCAGAAGGGCGACGAGGTGGTGACGGCCGGCGGGATCGTCGGCAAGGTCGCCAAGCTCGATGAAGCGTACGCCACCGTCACCATCGCCCCTAACGTGGACATCACGGTCCAGCGCAGCGCGATTTCGCTGATGCTGCCCAAAGGCACCGTCAAGAGCCTGTAACACCGGTCGCGCGCCAGGGCTCTTGTCATCGCAGTGCCTGTCGCCCGACGCCAGCCGCCGGACTTCCAACCATGAATCGTTACCCTCTCTGGAAATACTCCCTCATCGTCATCGCGATGGTGGTAGGCGTGCTCTATACGCTGCCCAATTTCTTTCCGGAGGTCCCGGCGGTCCAGATCTCGACCTCCAAGACCAACATCAAGATCGACGCGGCGACGATGCAGACCGCGGAGGACGCGCTCAAGGCGGCCAACATCGCCTTCCGCGGCGAGTCGGTCGACCCGACAGGAATCAAGATCCGCTTCGCCGACGCCGACACCCAGCTCAAGGCCAAGGACGTGCTGCAGCAGAAACTGGGCGACGGCTACATCGTTGCGCTCAACCTCATCTCCAGCTCGCCGCAGTGGCTCACCGCCATCGGCGCGCGCCCCATGTATCTGGGCCTCGACCTGCGCGGCGGCGTTCACTTCATGCTGCAGGTCGACATGAAGGCGGCGCTCGACAAGGCCGCCGACCGCTACCTTTCGGACATCCGCTCGCTGCTGCGCGAAAAGAAGGTGCTCTACGCCGGCATCGTGCGCGAGGGGCAGTCGGTGGCGATCCGTTTCCGCGACGCCGCCGAACGCGATCGCGCCAACCAGGAAATAGGCACCGCGTTTCCCGACCTGCTGATCAAGGAAGTCGAAGCAACCGGCGAGTTCAAGCTGCAGGCCAGCCTCAAGCCCGAAGCCCAGAAACGCATCCAGGACGGCGCGGTCCAGCAGAACATCACCATCCTGCGCAACCGCGTGAACGAACTCGGCGTCGCCGAGCCGATCGTGCAACAGCAAGGCGCCGACCGCGTGGTGGTGCAACTGCCCGGCGTGCAGGACACCGCGCGCGCCAAGGACATCCTCGGGCGCACCGCGACGCTCGAAGTGCGCATGGTCAACGAAGACCCGGGCGCGCTCGAAATGGCGATGGCCGGCCAGGTGCCGCTCGGCAGCGATCTGTTCACCGAGCGCTCCGGCGCGCCGGTGCTGGTGAAGCGCCCGGTCGTGCTTACCGGCGACCGCATCAACGACGCGCAACCCGGATTCGACGGACGGTCCAACGAACCCGCCGTGCACATCAACCTGGACGGCTCGGGCGCGCGCATCTTCAAGGAACTCACCCGCGACAACGTCGGCAAGCGCATGGCCATCGTCCTTGTCGAAAAAGGCAAGGCGGAGGTGATCACGGCGCCGGTGATCCGCGAGGAAATCGGCGGCGGCAAGGTGCAGATCAGCGGCCGCATGAACACCCGCGAAGCCAACGACATCTCGCTCCTGATGCGCGCCGGCGCGCTGGCCGCGCCGATGGAAATCGTCGAGGAACGCACCGTCGGGCCGTCGCTCGGCCGGGAGAACATCGAAAAGGGCTTCAACTCGGTTATCTATGGCGTCATCGCGCTGTCGGTGTTCATCTGCATCTACTACGCGCTGATGGGCGTGATCTCGACCATTTCGCTGGCGGTCAACCTGCTGCTGCTCATCGCGCTCCTGTCGATGCTGCAGGCGACGCTGACACTGCCGGGCATCGCCGCCATCGCGCTGACGCTGGGCATGGCGATCGACGCCAACGTGCTGATCAACGAGCGCATCCGCGAGGAGCTGCGCTGGGGCGACACGCCGCACGCGGCGATCCAGGCCGGCTACGAGCGCGCCTGGGGCACGATTCTCGACTCCAACGTGACCACGCTCATCGCAGGCCTTGCGCTGCTGATCTTCGGAACCGGCCCCGTGCGCGGATTCGCCGTCGTGCACTGCCTCGGCATCATGACCTCGATGTTCAGCGCGGTGTTCGTCTCGCGCGGCCTGGTCGCGCTGCTCTACGGCGGGCGCAAGAAACTCGACAAGATTTCGATCGGACAGGTGTGGAAGCCGACGGCAAGTGCGGCGTAGGCCGCACGCCGTCGTCCCCGCGAAAGCGGGGACCCAGCGACGTGACCAAAATGCAAACGACCTCTGACTTCTTTAACGACACTGGATTCCCGCTTTCGCGGGAATGACGACCACCATGGAATTCTTCAGGATCAACCGCGTCATCCCGTTCATGCGGTACGCGCTGGTGTTCAACGTCATCTCGCTGGTGACGTTCCTGCTCGCCGTGATCTTCCTGGCGGTGCGCGGCCTCAACCTCGGCGTCGACTTCAAGGGCGGCACGGTGATCGAGATCGCCTACACGCACCCGGCCGACCTGGCGCGCGTGCGCGGCGTGATCGACAAGATGACGCTGGGCGAATTCGCGGTGCAGAGCTTCGGCAGCGCCAACAGCGCACTGATTCGCCTGCCGCTCAAGGAAGGCATCTCCAGCGCGCAACTTTCCGAAAAAGTGCTGGCCGCGCTCAAGACCGACGATCCCACGGTGACGCAGCAGCGGGTCGAATTCGTCGGACCGCAGGTCGGCAAGGAGCTCTACGAGAACGGTGCGCTGGCGCTGCTGCTGGTCTGTTTCGGCATCGTCGCCTACCTGGCGATGCGCTTCGAGTGGCGCTTCGCGGTATCGGCAATCGCGGCCAACCTGCACGACGTGGTGATCATCCTGGGCTTCTTCGCGCTGTTCCAGTGGGAATTCTCGCTGCCGGTGCTCGCCGCGATCCTGGCAGTGCTCGGCTACTCGGTGAACGAGTCGGTGGTGATCGCCGACCGGATCCGCGAGAACTTCCGCAAGATGCGCAAGGCCAGCGTTCCCGAAGTCATCAACAGCGCGATCACCAGCACTCTGTCGCGCACGATCATCACCCACGGCTGCACGCTGATGATGGTGCTGTCGATCCTGTTCTTCGGCGGCGAAACGCTGCACTACTTCGCGTTGGCGCTGGCGATCGGCATCTGCTTCGGCATCTATTCGTCGGCGCTGGTCATGGCGGCGCTGGTGATGTGGCTTGGCGTGTCGCGCGAAGACCTGGTCAAGGCCGACCGCAAGGCCGGCCCCGGCGGCATCGAGAAGATTCTCCCCTGAAGCTCGGGGCCACCGCACGAATGATCTGCTGGCCCGTGCTCGCCCGGTTGCCGTTCAACCAGGCGCACTGCTGACCACCCATGATCACGACGCTGATCTACTCGCTGCTCGCGCTCGACGAGACGCTCGCGAACCTGGCCGCGCAGCACGCGTGGCTGCTGTTCGCGGTGTTGTTCATCGTGATCTTTGCCGAGACCGGCCTGGTGGTCTTTCCGCTGCTGCCCGGCGATTCGCTGCTGTTCCTGTCCGGAACGGTCGCCGCTGCATCGGGCATCAGCGTGCATCTGATGGTGCTGGTCCTGTTCGTCGCGGCGGTGCTAGGCGATTCGGTCAACTACGGCATCGGCCGCTACATCGGGCCCAAGGCTTTTTCAAGGCCGCAGGACACCTTCCTCGGCCGCTGGCTTAAGCCCGCCTATATGGACCGCACCCACAGGTTCTACGAAAAGCACGGCGGCTTCACCATCGTCATCGGCCGCTTCGTGCCGATCGTGCGCACCTTCGCGCCGTTCCTCGCAGGGGTCGGCGCCATGGCGTATCACACCTTCCTGTCCTACAACCTGATTGGCGCCGCGCTGTGGGTGTCGTCGCTGGTCTACGCCGGCTACCTGTTCGGCAACATTCCGTGGGTCAAGGACAATCTCGCCTTCATCGTGTTTGGCATCGTGCTGGTGTCGCTGCTGCCGATGGTGGTGGCCTGGATCCGCGAGAAGCTTGCGAATCGCAAGGCCTGAATCGAGTTTCGGCGCACGTGCGCTGCACGCACCGCGCCGCCCTGCCAGGCAACAAACCTAGATGCGACGCGCCAGCTCGGCGGCTTTGCCGATGTACGTCGCGGGCGTCAGCGCCTTCAGACGCGTCCGAGCGTCGACGGGAATCTGCAGTCCGTCGATGAACGCGTGCAGCGCATCGCGCGTGATGCCCTTGCCGCGCGTGAGTTCCTTGAGCTGTTCATAGGCATTGGCCACGCCGTAGCGGCGCAGCACCGTCTGCACCGGCTCGGCCAGCACGTCCCAGTTCGCGTCGAGGTCAGCGGCGAGGCGCGCCGGATCGACGGCCAGTCGAGCCAGCCCTTGCCGGCACGAGACAAAGCCGAGCAGCGCGTAGCCAAACGCGCTGCCGACATTGCGCAACACGGTCGAATCGGAGAGATCGCGCTGCCAGCGCGAGATCGGCAACTTGTCGGCGAGGTGGCGCAACAGCGCATTGGCCAGGCCCAGGTTGCCTTCGGAATTCTCGAAGTCGATCGGATTCACCTTGTGCGGCATGGTCGATGAGCCGACCTCGCCTTCGCGCACCTTCTGGCGGAAGTAGCCAAGCGAAACATAGCCCCAGATATCGCGATCGAGATCGATGACGATGGTGTTGACGCGCGCAAGCGCATCGAACAGCGCCGCGAGCCCGTCGTGCGGTTCGATCTGCGTGGTGTAGGCATTGAACTGCAGGCCGAGCGTCGCGACCACGCGGCCGGCCAGCGCTTCCCAGTCGACTCCGGGATAGGCGACGAGGTGCGCGTTGTAATTGCCCACCGCACCGTTGATCTTGCCGGGCAAGGGCGCGGCTGCGAAGGTCGCGGCCGCGCGCTCCAGCCGCGCGACGACGTTGGCGATTTCCTTGCCCAGCGTCGTCGGCGTCGCCGCCTGGCCGTGCGTTCGCGAGAGCATCGGCAGGGCGGCATGCATGTGAGCCAGCCCGCGCAAGTCGGAAATCAGATCCGCCAGTGCGGGCGACAGCACATCGCGGCGCGCGTCGCCGATCATGCGATCGTAGGCCAGGTTGTTGATGTCTTCCGAAGTGCACGCGAAATGGATGAACTCGACAGCCCTCGCGATTTCGGGCGCGCTGGCGAAGCGTTCCTTCAGCCAGTACTCCATTGCCTTGACGTCGTGATTGGTCGTGCGCTCGATGGCCTTGACGCGCTCGGCGTCGGCAAGGCCAAAACCGGCGACGGCGGCGGCAAGCTGCTGCCGGGCAGCAGGAGTGAACGGCGCGACTTCGGCGATCGCAGCTTCGTCAGACAGCGCTTCGAGCCACGCGAGCTCGACTCTTACGCGTTCCCGGATGAGCGCGAATTCGCTGAAGTGCGCGGCCAGCGACCCGACTTTGCTGCGATAGCGCCCATCGAGCGGCGAGAGCGCGGTCAGCGGCGAAAGTGCGTCGGTATCGGGCATGATCGGGCACGCTAAGCGGTGAAATTATAGCAGAAGATCAAGTGCTTCCCTCGCTGCGGTAAGCGGCTGTGCGATGTTACAATGCTCATGCGTACCTGCGTGGCGACATGCGTCCCGGGTGCTGCATATTTCGCACTCTTCCCCCTGCTGCCCATGAAGTTGTACTCGTCGCCGACCAGCCCGTATGTCCGCAAGGTGCGCATCGCCCTTGTGGAAAAGAAGATCGAATGCGATCTCATCGACGCCTCTCCCTGGGTCGATGACAGCCCGGTTCCGCAAGTCAATCCGCTGGGCAAGGTGCCGGTGCTGGTGCTCGACGACGGGACCGCGCTCTACGATTCGCGCGTCATCGTCGAATACCTGGATACGGTAAGCCCGGTGTCGCGACTCATCCCCGAGCCCAACAGGCAGCGCATCGCCGTGCGCCGTTGGGAAGCGCTCGCCGACGGTATTTGCGACGCGGCCGTGGCGATGGTGCGCGAAAAACTTCGTCCGGCCAAGCAGCAGAGTCCGGAAGCGCTCGCGCGCAATCACGACAAGATTGTGCGCGGCGTTCAGGCGCTGGCCATCGAGCTCGGCGAAGAAGCATGGTGCAATGGCGAAGGCTACTCGCTGGCCGACATCGCAACCGCTTGCGCTCTCGCTTACCTCGATCTGCGCCACCCGACGATCGACTGGCGCGCCGACTACCCTAACCTTCACAAGCTGTTCGACAAGCTCGCCAAGCGAGCGTCGTTTGCGGAGACGGCGCCTCCTCCACCCGCTTGACCTGATCCAGGATCGCCAACGTTTCGTCGTTCCCGCGAAAGCGGGAACCCAGCGACTTTTCACTAGGACGACACTGGGTCCCCGCTTTCGCGGGGACGACAATCAAAGCGCCTGCTTGAGCTGATCCAGTATCGCCGGGTTTTCCAAAGTGGAAGTGTCCTGGGTGATGTTCTCGCCCTTGGCGATCGAGCGCAGCAGCCGCCGCATGATCTTGCCCGAGCGCGTCTTGGGCAGGTTGTCGCCGAAACGGATGTCCTTCGGCTTGGCGATGGGACCGATTTCCTTGCCGACCCAGTCGCGCAGCTGCTTGGCGATCTTCTCCGCCTCCGCGCCCGACGGTCGCGCTTGCTTGAGCACCACGAACGCACACACCGCTTCACCGGTCAAATCGTCCGGACGACCGACCACCGCGGCTTCCGCAACTATCGGATTGGCCACCAGCGCGGACTCGATTTCCATCGTGCCCATGCGATGCCCCGACACGTTGAGCACGTCGTCGATGCGGCCCATGATCGTGAAGTAGCCGGTCGTCTTGTCGCGCACCGAACCGTCGCCGGCCAGGTAGAGCTTGCCGCCGAGTTCTTCCGGGTAGTACGACTTCTGGTAGCGCTCGGGGTCGCCCCAGATGGTCCGGATCATCGAGGGCCACGGGCGCTTGACGACGAGGATGCCGCCCTGGCCGTTGGGAACGTCGTGGCCGGCTTCGTCGACGATCGCGGCAATGATCCCGGGCAGCGGCAGCGTGCACGAGCCCGGCACCAGCGGCGTGACTCCGGGCAGCGGCGAGATCATGTGGCCGCCGGTCTCGGTCTGCCAGAACGTGTCGACGATCGGGCAACGCCCGCCGCCGACGTTGTTGTGGTACCACATCCACGCTTCGGGATTGATCGGCTCGCCGACGCTGCCCAGCAATCGCAGGCTCGACAGATCGTAGTTCTTCGGCGCGGTCTGCGGATTGGCGTCGCAGGCCTTGATCAGCGAGCGAATCGCCGTCGGCGCAGTGTAGAACGTCGTCACCTTGTGCTTGTGAATGGTCGCCCAGAACCTGCCCGCGTCGGGGTAGGTGGGAATGCCTTCGAATACCACTTGCGTCGCGCCGGCCGCGAGTGGCCCGTAGGCAATGTACGTGTGCCCGGTTACCCAACCGATGTCGGCGGTGCACCAGAACACGTCCTTCGGCTTCAAGTCGAAGGTCCACTTCATGGTCAGGATCGCCCACAGCAGATAGCCGCCCGAGCTGTGCTGCACGCCCTTGGGCTTGCCGGTCGATCCGGAGGTGTAAAGGATGAAAAGAGGATGCTCCGCGCCGACCCATTGCGGTGCGCAGGTGTCGGCCTGCTTCGCCGAAAGTTCGTGCATCCACACGTCGCGCGGCGCATTGAACGCGACGTTGCCGCGCGTGCGCTGGTAGACGATCACGTTGCGGATGCCTTCGCAGCCGCCCAGTTTCAGCGCCTCGTCGACAATGGCCTTGAGCGGCAGGTGCTTGCCGCCGCGCGCCTGCTCGTCGGCGGTGATGACCGCGATCGCGCCGGCGTCGATGATGCGCTCCTGCAGCGACTTGGCCGAAAAGCCGCCAAAGACGACCGAATGCGTCGCACCGATGCGAGCGCAGGCCTGCATGGCCACCACACCCTCGATCGACATCGGCATGTAGATGATGACGCGGTCGCCCTTGCCGATGCCGATGGACTTGAGGCCGTTGGCGAAACGGCAGACCTGGTGATAGAGCTCCTGGTAGGTGACGCGCGTGACCTTGCCGTCGTCTGCCTCGAAGATGATCGCCACCTTGTCCGCGTTGCCTCCCTGCAGGTTGCGCTCGAGGCAGTTGTACGAAACATTGAGTTCGCCGTCATCGAACCACTTGTAAAAGGGCGCGTTGCTCTCGTCGAGCGTTCTTGTAAACGGCTTGTGCCAGAGCACCTCGTCGCGCGCGAGTTTTGCCCAGAATCCGGGATAGTCCGTCGCGGCGCTGGCGTTCATCCGCTCGAAGTCGGCCTTGGTGACGTTCGCCTGCGCGGCGAAATCGCCTGGCGGTGGGAACACCCGCGTCTCGTTGGAAACGGACTCGATGTTGGCCATGGTCGAAGCTCCTCCTGCGGGTCTAAGGTCCGGCACTTTGTGATGCGTGCCGGTCTGTTCAGTACGCGTTGCGCAGTCTACCGACTCTGCACCGCTTGACGCAATTCGTGGCGCGGCGGGAACGCCTGGTCCGCACGCCATCGTGTGCATCGGGCAGCATTGTCGCGATGGTAGAATCTTACTCCCCTCCCCGCTCGGCCGACGATGGAATCCCGCCCCCGCAAGCGCCTCGCCCCGCTGCCCGCGCTGATGTTCATGAGCCGGTGGCTGCAGCTGCCGCTCTATCTCGGCCTGATCGTCGCGCAAGCGGTCTACGTCTGGCAATTCATGCGCGAGCTCTGGCACCTGCTGCAGAACATGGTCGACAGCACGCTCAACGAAGTCGACACCATGCTCATCGTGCTGGGCCTCATCGACGTCGTGCTCATTTCGAACCTGCTGATCATGGTCATCATCGGCGGTTACGAGACGTTCATTTCGCGACTCGGCCTCGACGGCCATCCCGACGAGCCGCAATGGCTCTCGCACGTGAACCCGTCGGTGCTCAAGGTCAAGCTTGCCGGTGCGATCATCGGCATCTCGTCGATCCACCTGCTCACGACCTTCATCCGTGCGGGGTCCCTGTCCGAGAAGCAAATGCTGTGGCAAACGATCATCCACGTCACGTTGCTGCTCTCGGCGTTGGCGCTTGCCGGCATCGACCGCATCCTGCCGCCCGTCGCACGCGACCGTACGATCGATCACTGAGGCCCCTCATGACCGACATTCGACAGCAGGACCTCATCGACAGCGTCGCCGACGCGTTGCAATACATCTCCTACTACCACCCGGTCGACTACATCGAAGCGTTGGCCGAGGCATACCACGCGGAAGCCTCGCCTGCGGCGAAGGACGCGATCGCGCAGATCCTCACCAACTCGCGGCTGTGCGCCGAAGGCCATCGTCCGATCTGCCAGGACACCGGCATCGTTTGCGCCTTCGTCAAGGTCGGCATGAACGTGCGCTGGGCCGACGCCACCATGGGCGTGACCGACATGATCAACGAGGGCGTCCGGCGCGCCTACATGCACCCCGACAACAAGTTGCGCGCGTCGATCGTGGCCGATCCCGCCGGCAAGCGGCAGAACACCCGGGACAACACGCCGGCGGTCATCCACTACGAAATCGTCCCCGGCGACACGGTCGAGGTGAAGATCGCGGCCAAGGGCGGCGGCTCGGAGAACAAGGCCAAGTTCACCATGCTCAACCCGTCGGATTCGATCGTCGACTGGGTGATGAAGACGGTGCCGACCATGGGCGCGGGCTGGTGTCCACCGGGCATGCTGGGCATCGGCATCGGCGGCACGGCGGAGCAGGCGATGGTGCTCGCCAAGGAATCGCTCATGGAACCCATCGACATGCACGAACTCAAGCGCCGCGCGGCGGGCGGCGCGGCACTCTCGCGGGTCGACGAGATGCGCATCGAGCTCTACGAAAAAGTGAATTCGCTGGGCATTGGCGCACAGGGCCTGGGCGGGTTGTCGACCGTCCTCGACGTCAAGATCCTCGACTACCCGACGCACGCTGCCAGCCTGCCCGTTGCGATCATCCCGAACTGCGCGGCGACGCGGCACGCGCACTTCACGCTCGACGGATCGGGCGCCGCCCACCTTGAGCCACCCGATCTTTCGCGCTGGCCCGACGTCCGCTGGACACCTTCGGCGGAATCGCGGCGGGTCGATCTCGACACGCTGACGCCGGCAATCGTCGCGACGTGGAAGCCAGGTGACCGCCTTCTGCTCAGCGGCAAGCTGCTGACCGGGCGCGACGCCGCGCACAAGCGCATCGTCGACATGCTTGCCAAGGGCGAGAAGCTTCCGGTGGACTTCACCAACCGTGTCATCTACTACGTCGGCCCGGTCGACCCGGTGCGCGACGAAGTCGTCGGCCCCGCCGGCCCGACGACGTCGACCCGGATGGACAAGTTCACCGACACGATGCTCGCCCGGACGGGTCTGATCGCCATGGTCGGCAAGGCCGAGCGAGGTCCGGTCGCGGTCGAGGCCATCCGCCGCCACAAGGCGGCGTACCTGATGGCGGTCGGCGGCGCGGCGTACCTCGTGTCGAAGGCAATCCGCGGTACACGCGTGCTGGCGTTTGCCGACCTGGGCATGGAGGCGATCTACGAATTCGACGTGAAGGACATGCCGGTCACGGTGGCGGTCGACGCCACCGGCACGTCGGTGCACGAGAGCGGGCCGCGCGAGTGGCAGGCGCGCATCGGCAAGATACCGGTCGCGGTCGCCTGAGTCCTCGCATGCCAATCGCGCGCCGCTGTCACCAACGCTCGCGCCGGGGCATGCGCCCTCCCCCGTCCTGATTCCGCGATGGCGCGCACGCAATCGCCGCTCAATCCCGATACCGTCGTGCCGCTGACGCCGGTGCCGGTGCGCATAAGCCTGCTGACGAAGCTCAATGCGTTCGCGATCGGATTGATTCTAGTCACCGCACTAGTCATCGTTGCGCTGCTCGCGCGCCAGCAACTTGCCGATGAGCAGACGAGGGTACGTGCGCAGGGCATTACGGTCGTATCGATGCTCGCCGAATGGACCGAGCCGGCGGTGTTGCGCACCGACCGCGCAGAACTCGCGCAGATCGTCAAAAGTCTGGCGAGCGATCGCGAAATCGCTTATGTGGCCATTCTCGACAAGGATGGCAAGACGCTGCTCGCGCATTCATTTAGCGATGTACCCGTTCCAGCGAATCCGATCCACATGCCCGGTCCCGAAATAGTCGTCAGTGATGTGCAGGAGGTTGCCGGTCACCGCTACCTCGAGTTCATCGCCCCGGTCGGCAGGTCGAAGACCGACCCGCTGATATTGCGTCCCGGCGCGACCGTCGAGCAACCGAACACCGGTGGCTACGTTCGCGTCGGCATGTCCTTCGATCGCAGTCTTTTGCAGTTGCGAAACTACTTGCTGGGCGCGCTCAGCGTAGTCGGCATTCTGGTGGCCGCCGCCATCGTCCTGACACTCCTGCTGACGCGCCGGCTGGTCGCGCCGATCCACCAGATGATGCGCGCGGCACGACGGGTGGGCTCGGGACGGCTCGACGTCTTCCTGTCGCCGAAGTCCGGTGACGAACTCGGGATGCTGACGCAGACCTTCAACCAGATGATCCAGCGGCTTGCGCAATCGAAGGCGGAGGTCGCGACCTACCAGCGCACCCTCGAGGAGAAGGTCGCGCTGCGCACCAAGGAGCTCGAGGTCGCGACCGCGCAGGCGTACAAGCTCGCGCAGCACGACACCCTGACCGGGCTGCCCAACCGGGCGCTGCTCAACCAGCGACTCAAGCAGATCGTCGCGCAGGCGTCGCGCGACAGCGAGCAGGTCGCCTGCCTGTTCCTCGATTTCGATCATTTCAAGCGCATCAACGACACGCTGGGCCACGACGCGGGCGACCACTTGCTGCAGGCCGTCGCGCAGCGTCTGACCAACGCGGTACGCGAATCGGACACCGTCGCGCGGCTTGGTGGCGACGAGTTCGTCGTCATCCTGCCGTCGCTCGATCCTGCCAAGGCAACCTTCGAAATCATGGCGGTGCTCACGCGGGTACGCGAGTCGTTCCTGGCGCCATTCCGCCTGGGCGAGCAGACGCCGACGCTCACCTGTTCGATCGGCGTGTCGATCTATCCGATCGACGCCGACGATCCCAGCGGCCTCATCAAGCAGGCGGACACCGCGATGTACGCGGCCAAGGACGCTGGACGCAACGGCTACCGATTCTTCACCGCGGACATGAACACGCGCGTGCAGGCGCGCCTGCAGCTCGAGACCGACATGCGCCGCGGCATGATGGACGACGAATTCTTCCTGGTCTACCAGCCGCAAGTCGACATGGGCAGCGGGCGCGCCTGCGGTGTCGAGGCATTGCTGCGCTGGCGCGATCCCGAACGCGGCGTGATCGGCCCCAACGAGTTCATTCCGATAGCGGAGGAATCCGGGATGATCCAGGCGCTGGGCGCGCGCGTGCTGCGCGACTCGTGCCGCCAGGTGATGAACTGGCACCGCAACAACATGCTGCTGCGCCTGTCGGTCAACCTGTCGGTGCAGCAGCTGCAGCACGACGACTGGCTGTCGATCGTCGACGACGCGCTGCATTCCAGCGGCCTGCCGGCCCGCTATCTCGATCTGGAAATCACCGAGAGCGTGATCATCACGCACCCCGACAAGGCCGTTGCGACGCTGATCAAGTTGAAGCAGATGGGCGTGTCGATCACTGTCGACGATTTCGGAACAGGCTATTCGAGCCTGTCGTACCTTGCACGGCTGCCGATCCAGAGCGTGAAGATCGACCAACGCTTCGTGCGCGGGCTGGAACAGAACCGCAACGACGAGGCGATCACGCAGGCGATCATCGCGCTGTCGCACAGCCTGGGCCTTGAAGGTGATCGCCGAGGGCGTGGAAACCGTGGCGCAATTCGAATTCCTGCGCACCCACGGTTGCGAGGAAGCGCAGGGCTTCCTGATCTCGCGCCCGCTGGAGGCGCCCGCGCTGCGCGAGTGGTGGTTGATGCAGGACGAGGAGAATCGCATCGTCGGCCGTCAGGTCGACATGTGGCGGCAGGGGACCAAAGCCTGAGGAATCCGGCGCAATATTTTTTGCTTGACATGCAACCAAATGGTTGCCTATAATCCAGCCATGATCAACAACGAAGGCAAGGTGTTCAAGGCACTTGCAGATGAGAGCCGAAGGAAATTGCTCGATCGCCTGTTTCGGAAGAATGGGCAGACGCTCGGGGAATTATGCGAGCACCACGACATGAGCCGGCAGGCGGTGAGCAAGCATCTGGCATTGCTGGAGGCGGCGAACCTGGTCGTTGCGGTCAAGCGGGGGCGCGAAAAGCTGCACTTTCTCAACCCGGTTCCGATCAACGAGATCTACATGCGCTGGATCGGAAAATTCGAGCAGGGGCGGCTGCAGGCGCTGCACAATCTCAAGCAGGCATTACAGGAGAACAAGCATGGCTAATACCGAATTCGTATACACCACCTACATCAAGACCACGCCCGAGAAAGTGTGGGCAGCGATCACCAATCCGGAGTTCAGTCGTCAGTATTGGGTCAACGGCATCGTTTCAGACTGGAAAAAGGGATCGAAGTGGCAGCACGTCGCCAACACCGAAGGTTGCAGCGACATGCTTGGCGGCGAAGTCCTGGAAAGCATGCCACCGAAGCGGCTTGTCATCACGTGGGGCGACACGATGCCGACGTCCGACCACGCAGGTCCCTCCCGCGTCGCCTTCGACATCGAAGCCATCGAAGACATGGTTCGTCTGGTCGTCACGCACAGCAACCTCGCGGCCGGATCGGTCATGGCGGGGAAGATTTCTGCGGGATGGCCGCGCGTGCTCTGCAGCATGAAGTCGCTGCTGGAAACAGGCAAGGCGCTCGATACCTGGGCGGGTCAAGCGGCGGTCGCGGCCGCAGCCGCCTGACACTAAGGCAAGTCCGCCGGCGTATCGACATCCCTCAATACGCCGGCGTCGCTCACCGGAACAAGTTCGATTTCGCTGGCATGCTCGGCCAGCAGACGTTTCGCGCCTTCATCCGCGGACAATCGTGTCAGCTCGCCGTAGAAGCGCGCCGAGATTCCGACCGGATGCCCGCGTTGACCCTGATATTGAGGTGCTGCCAGCACAGTGTGCCGCTGCAATAGCGCGACGACGCTGCGAATGGACGCCGGTTGAATCCACGGCATGTCGGCCAGTGCGACGACCCACCCTGCCGCCAGCGGCGCCGCACGCACGCCCCATGCGAGGCTTGCGCCCATGCCGTTGCGCGAATCCGGGCACACGGTGACGTGCGCACCCTCCGCCCGCAAGACTTCCGCAAGCGCGTCGTCCCCAGGCCGCACGACCGCTGTCGCTGCTCCGACCGCGGCGAGCAGATTGCGCAGCGCCGCGACGCCCACCGGCGTGCCATCGGGCAACGTTGCCAGAAGCTTGGCGCCGCCGAATCGAGACGCGCTCCCCGCCGCGAGGAGGATGCCAACGATCGGTGCGCCGTTGCCGGGCCCGGGCGCGTTCAATACGCTATTCCGGCAGCAAGCGGAACTTGCCGTCCTTGACCACGATGAGCACGCGCGCTCGCTCGTCCATGCCGTTGTGGTTGGTCGCGCTGATGTTGAACACGCCCTGGCAGCCAACCACGTCCTTCTGTTGCTCCAGTGCATCGCGCAGCGCGACGCGGAACGCTTCGGTCCCGGGTTTTGCGACTTTGATCGCAACCGGAATCGCTCGCTGCAGCAACAGGCCCGCGTCGTAGGTATTGGCGCCGAACGTCGCGGGTCGCGTCCCGAACTGCTTTTCGTATGCGCTCATGTAGCCGCTGGCGACCTGCCTGATCGGATCGTTCGCGGCGACATCGTCGATGACCAGCATCGATCCGGCCGCAAGGATGGTGCCCTCGACCTTCTCCTTGCCGAGCTTGATGAAGTCCTCGGTGGCCACCGCGTGCGTCTGGTATATGCGCCCCTTGTAGCCCTGGTCGAACAGCGTCGCCTGCGGAAGCACGGCAGGACCGCCTACCGCGGCAATCAACACCGCGTCGGGCTTGGCCGCAATCATCTTGAGCACCTGGCCGGTCACGCTCTGGTCGGTGCGCGCGTAGCGTTCGTTGGCGACAATGCTGATGCCGGCTTTTTCGGCGAGTCCGCCGAAGACCTTGTACCAGTTCTCGCCGTAGGCGTCGTTGAAGCCGATGAAGCCGACGCTCTTGACTCCGGACTTGGTCATGTTCCTGATCAGCGCGCCGGCGATCAGGTCGTCGTTCTGCGTCGTCTTGAACACCCAGCGCTTCTTCGCATCGAGCGGTTCCACAACCGCCGAAGTCCCGACGGTCGCCATCAGCGGCACCTTGGCTTCAGCGATGACATCGAGGATGGCAAAGGCATTCGGGGTCGTCGACGGGCCGATGATGGCGTCGACGTTGTCCTCGCCAATCAGTTTCTTGGCGTTCTGCACCGCGCGCGTCGTGTCGCCGCCGTCTTCGAGCTGGAAGTATTCGACGCTGATGTCGCCGATCTTCTTCGGCAGCAGCTCGGCGGTGTTCTTCTGCGGAATTCCGATCGCCGAGGTCGGGCCCGTCGCCGAAACCATGAGGCCGATACGCACCTGCGCCATTGCGCCATGAGTAAAGAACGCAAGTGCCAGCGCGGAAACGAATACCGTGAAGCGCATTGATATCTCCGGAATGTCGACGCGGGAAGCTGCGAATGCTAAGCCGAACGCGGCGCGGGAACAAGCGCGCTGCGGCTACACGGCCAGGCCCGCGGCGCGCCCCGAAGCCCACGCCCACTGGAAGTTGAATCCTCCCAGGTGGCCGGTGACATCGACGACCTCGCCGATGAAGTGCAGCCCGGGAACGCGCGTGGCTGCCATCGACTTCGACGACAGCTCGCGCGTATCGACGCCACCCAGCGTCACCTCGGCCTTGTTGTAGCCCAGCGTCCCCGACGGCCATACCGGCCAATCGTGGAGCAGCCCTGCCAGGTCGGCGATGCGTTTGTCGCCGAGTTGGCGCAGCGGCACCGCCGCATCGTGCGCCGCGCACCACTGCTGCGCGAGGCGCTTGGGCAGTCGTTCTGAGAGCAGCGTGTCTAGTCGAGTGGCCGACGAACGCTCGCCGTGCAACCATTCCGCCGCGGGCCGATCAGGCAACAGGTCGATGTGGATCGCTTCGCCGCCATGCCAGTACGACGAAATCTGCAGGATGGCCGGGCCCGACAGGCCTCGATGCGTGAACAGGAAGCTCTCGCGGAAGTGCCCCTCGCCACACCGGACCAGGGCGTCGACGGATACGCCGGACAGGTCGCCATAGCGCGCGAGTGCCGCGGGGTCGAGTGCCAGCGGCACCAACGCCGGCCGAAGCGCGACAACCGCCAGGCCGAATTGCTCGGCAATCCGATAGCCAAACGGAGTCGCGCCGATCTTTGGCACGGTCAGTCCGCCGGTGGCGATGACCAGCGACGATGCGCTCACCGGGCCGTCGGTCGTCGCAAGGACGAACGCTCCATCGTCGCGGCGTTCGATCGACTCGACCGCGCAAGGCATCCGCCAGTCCACCCCGCCTCGCTCGCACTCCGCCTTGAGCATGGCGATGATGTCCAACGCAGTCTCATCGCAGAACAGTTGCCCGAGTTTCTTTTCGTGCCACGCGATACTGTGACTCTCGACGAGGTCGATGAAATTTCGCGGCGTATAACGCGCGAGGGCCGATCGGCAGAAATCGGGGTTCTGCGACAGGTAATTCGCCGGTCCGGCGTGCAGGTTAGTGAAATTGCAACGCCCGCCGCCGGAGATGCGGATTTTCTCGCCCAGCTTGTCGTAGTGTTCGATGAGCAGAACGCTGCGCCCGCGCTGCCCGGCGGTGGCCGCGCACATCATGCCGGCCGCCCCAGCGCCGACAACGATCACATCGTAATGAGCGTCACCTACCATATCGACGTCGTCCCCGCGAACGCGGGGACCCAGTGGCGTTCAAAGTCGCTGGATTCCCGCTTTCGCGGGAATGACGGGATTTACGATCCGAAGAATTCCTTGACGTGGTCGAACCAGTTCTTGGCCTTCGGATTGTGCCGCGCCGGATCTTCCGCGTTGATCGCCTCGAACTCGCGCAGCAGTTCGCGCTGCTTCGCGGTGAGCTTGACCGGCGTCTCGATGGCGACGTGGCAAAACAGGTCGCCGTGCACGCTGCTGCGCACCGACTTGATACCCTTGTTGCGCAACCGGAACACTTGACCGGTCTGGGTTTCGGCCGGGATCTTGATGTTGGCGTGACCGTCGAGCGTCGGGATCTCGATCTCGCCGCCCAGCGCCGCAGTGGCGAACGAGATCGGCATTTCGCAATGCAGATCGCTGTTCTCGCGCTGGAACACCGCATGCGGCTTGAGAGTGATCACTACATACAAGTCGCCGGTCGGGCCGCCGTTGAGACCCGCCTCGCCTTCGCCGGTCAGGCGGATGCGGTCATCCTGATCGACGCCCTGCGGAATCTTCACCGACAGCGTCTTGTGCTTCTTCACCCGTCCGGCGCCGCTGCACGTGGCGCAGGGCTCGGGAATGATCTTGCCCGTCCCGCGGCATTGCGGGCAGGTCTGCTGCACCGAGAAGAAGCCCTGAGACACGCGCACCTGTCCCTGGCCATGACAGCTCGGGCAAGTCTTGGGTTGCGTTCCCGGCTTGGCGCCACTGCCGTGGCAGGTCGCGCATTCCTCGAGCGTGGGAATGCGGATCTTGGCCTCGGTGCCGCGCGCCGCTTCCTCGAGCGTGAGTTCGAGGTTGTAGCGCAGGTCGGCGCCGCGATACACGCCGCTGCCGCGCCCGCGTCCGCCACCGGAGTTGAAGATGTCGCCGAAGATGTCGCCGAAGGCATCGGCGAAGCCGCCGAAGCCTTCCTGGCCGCCAAAACCGCGCGCGCCGGCGCCAAAGCCCGCCGACGCGTCGACGCCGGCGTGCCCGAACTGATCGTAGGCCGCGCGCTTCCTCGCGTCCGAGAGCACTTCGTAGGCTTCCTTGGCCTCCTTGAATTTATCCTCGGATTGCTTGTTGTCCGGATTGCGGTCCGGATGATGCTTCATCGCCAGCTTGCGATAGGACTTCTTGATGTCCTCTTCGGAAGCGTCGCGATTGACGCCGAGTGTCGTGTAGTAGTCGCGCTTAGCCATCAATATGCCCCTAGCAGCGCTCAGCAAGCGCCATACGTGCAAATGGCCGAGTCAAGGGGCGCCCGATTTTGCCAATGAGGCGCCCACTTCAACTCGGCCAGATATTGCGTCGCGCCGCGCCAATAAATCAGTGACTCTCCGACGCAAGTTCGGCGTGACGCAATATCACTTCTTGTCTTTGACTTCCGTGAACTCCGCGTCAACGACCTTCTCTTCGTTCTGGCCCTTCGCCTCGCTGGCGCCCGCGCCCGCACCGGCGCCCGCCGCTTCGGCATCCGCTTGCGTCTTGGCGTACATCGCCTCGCCCAGCTTCTGCGACGCGGTCATCAGCGCCTGCGCCTTCGCTTCGAGCGCGTCCTTGCCGGCGTCCTTTTCCTTCAGCAAATCCTCGGCATCCTTGAGCGCGGCCTCGATCTTGCCCTTTTCCTCGGCGTCGACCTTGTCGCCGTACTCGGTCAGCGACTTCTTCACGCTGTGCGTCATCGCATCGAGGTTGTTGCGTGCCTGGACGACTTCGAGCAGCTTCTTGTCTTCCTCGGCGTGCGCTTCGGCGTCCTTCACCATGCGCTCGATCTCGGCCTCGTTTAAGCCCGAGCTCGCCTTGATGGTGATCTTGTTTTCCTTGCCGGTCGCCTTGTCCTTGGCCGACACGTGCAGGATGCCGTTGGCGTCGATGTCGAACGTGACCTCGATCTGCGGCATGCCGCGTGGCGACGGCGGAATGCCTTCCAGGTTGAACTGGCCGAGGCTCTTGTTGCCCGACGCGACGTCGCGCTCGCCCTGCAGCACGTGAATGGTCACCGCCGACTGGTTGTCGTCCGCGGTCGAGAAGACCTGTTGCGCCTTGGTCGGTATGGTCGTGTTCTTCTGGATGAGTTTGGTCATGACCGAGCCCAGCGTTTCGATGCCCAGCGACAACGGCGTCACGTCGAGCAGCAGCACGTCCTTGACGTCGCCCTTGAGCACGCCGCCCTGGATCGCCGCGCCGACCGCGACCGCTTCGTCGGGGTTCACATCCTTGCGCGGCTCCTTGCCGAAGAACTCCTTCACCTTGTCCTGCACCTTGGGCATGCGGGTCTGGCCGCCCACCAGGATGACGTCGGAAATGTCCGAGAGCTTGACGCCCGCGTCCTTGATCGCGATACGGCACGGCTCGATGGTGCGCGCGATCAATTCCTCGACCAGCGACTCGAACTTCGCCCTGGTGATCTTCATCGCCAGATGCTTCGGACCGGACTGGTCGGCGGTGATGTACGGCAGGTTGATCTCGGTCTGCTGCGACGACGACAGTTCGATCTTGGCCTTCTCGGCCGAGTCCTTGAGCCGCTGCAGCGCCAGCACGTCGTTCTTCAGGTCGACGCCGGATTCCTTCTTGTATTCGGTGACGATGTAGTCGATCAGGCGCTGGTCGAAGTCTTCGCCGCCCAGGAAGGTGTCGCCATTGGTCGACAGGACTTCGAACTGGTGCTCGCCGTCGACGTTGGCGATCTCGATGATCGAAATGTCGAAAGTGCCGCCACCGAGGTCGTAGACGGCGATCTTGCGGTCGCCCTCTTTCTTGTCGAGGCCGAAGGCAAGAGCCGCTGCGGTCGGCTCGTTGATGATCCGCTTGACCTCGAGGCCCGCGATCTTGCCCGCGTCCTTGGTCGCCTGGCGTTGCGAGTCGTTGAAGTACGCCGGGACCGTGATCACCGCCTCGGTGACTTCCTCACCGAGATAGTCCTCGGCGGTCTTCTTCATCTTGCGCAGGATTTCCGCGGAGACCTGCTGCGGTGCGATCTTCTTGCTGCGCACTTCAACCCACGCGTCGCCGTTGTCTGCCTTGACGATCTTGTAGGGCATCAGCGAGATGTCCTTCTGGACTTCCTTTTCCTCGAAGCGGCGGCCGATCAGCCGCTTGACCGCGTAGATGGTGTTCTTGGCGTTGGTGACCGCCTGCCGCTTCGCGGGTGCGCCGACGAGGATCTCGCCGTCTTCCGCATACGCGACGACCGAGGGCGTGGTGCGCGCGCCTTCGGAGTTCTCGATGACCTTGGGTTGGCCGCCTTCCATGATGGCGACGCAGCTGTTGGTCGTGCCGAGGTCGATGCCGATGATCTTGCCCATGTTGATTCCTTTGTTCCTGAATTGATTTGACTGATGGCTATATGGGGATTTTCTGCAGCCTGTTCAAGCGCCTGCCGGACCCGCTGGCGCGTCCGCACGCGCCTTGGCGACGGCGACCAGCGCCGGCCGCAGCAAGCGGTCGTGGAGCAGGTACCCCTTCTGGAATACCTGGACGACGGTGCCCGCCGGCTTGTCGGACTCGATCATGGTCATCGCCTGGTGGCGGTGCGGATCGTACTTTTCGTCGACCGGATTGACGTCGACGATCTGCGCCTTGTCGAAGGCTGCCTGGAGGTTCTTGAGGGTCAGGGCGACGCCGTCGCGCAGCGTGTCGGTCGTCGCCGCCGGTGTGGCCAGCGTCTGTTCCAACGCATCCTTGACGGTCAGCAATTCCTGGGCAAAGCGCTCGACGGCGTACTTGTGCGCCTTGGCGACATCGTTCTGCCCTTGCTTGCGGACATTGTCGGTCTCCGCCTTCGCGCGCAGCCAGGCGTCCTTGAGTTCGGCGGCTTCGGCCTCGACCTTGCGCAATTGCGCACCCGGGTCGGCCTCGCCGACGCCTTCCGGTGCCCCGTTTGCGCTGGGGTCGAGCTCGGGAGAAGAAGCCTGACTATTTTGATCGGGAATGTTGCTCATAACGGGTTCCTTGACGGCATCCTGAACAAATGCGGCCGTTTCTGCGCGTTTCAAGGGGTATTAGCTGCCCGCTCCCAGGCCTTTTGCCCTCGCCAACCGCTGTTCGCGCTCCGCGGCGTCGGCCGGCGGTTCAAGCCAGCCCTGGAGGTTGCGCACCGCCAGGTCGGCCATCGCCGCGATCCAGGCGGGTCGCTCGTTCAGGCAGGGAATGTAGTGAAACTCCTTGCCGCCGGCCCGGAGGAACGCGACCTGCCCTTCCTGGGCGATTTCCTCCAGCGTCTCCAGGCAATCGCTGACGAATCCCGGGCACGCGACGTCGACCCGGCGCATGCCTTCCTTGGCCAGCGCTACCAGCGTTGGCTCGGTATACGGCGTGAGCCATGCCGCGCGGCCGAATCGGGACTGGAAGGTGATCACGTATTGCTCATTGCGCAGGCCCAGCTCGGCGGCCAGCAGCCTGCCCGTTTTTTGGCACTGGCAGTGATAGGGATCGCCCTGATCGAGGCTGCGCCGTGGCACACCATGAAACGACAGCACCAGCTTGTTGGGCCGGCCGTTCTTCACCCAGTAATCGTTGATGCTCTGCGCCAACGCGACGATGTACCCGCGATCGTCGTGGTACGCATCGACCACCCGCAGCGCCGGGACGCGGCGCATGCGCGAAAGGCCGCCGAAGACGGCATCGAGCGCGGAGGCGGTCGTGCTTGCCGAATACTGCGGATACAACGGCAGCAGCAGGATGCGCTCGCAACCGTCGCCCTTGAGCTTTTTCAGAGCGTGCTCGATCGAGGGCTCGCCGTAGCGCATGCCGAGTTCGATGCGCGCATAGTCGGACGGCAAGCCCAGTTCCTTGAGCCGCTGGCCGAGATAGCCCATCAGCAGCGTCTTCTGTCGCTGGCTGTGCACCAGAAGCGGCGAGCCGTCCTTGGTCCAGATCGACGCGTAGCGTTGCGCCGATTTCGCGGGCCGCACGTTGAGGATGACGCCGTGCAGGAACGGCTTCCAGACAATCGCGGGGATTTCGACCACGCGCGGATCGGACAGGAATTGCTTGAGGTAGCGGCGCACCGCGGCGGTCGTTGGCGCGTCCGGCGTACCGAGATTGACAAGCAGCACACCAAGCCTGGCGGCACGATCGTGCGCGAACGCGGGCTCCGGCAACCCCTCCATGTTCAGTCCGACTTCGCCGCGTAGGCGGCGAGCGCGCGCGCTGCCTGTGCGCGAATCGCGCTGCGCACCGGCGGCAGCCAGCCCAGCAGCACGCCCTTGGCGCCGAGCGCCATGCCGGCCCAGCGCCACAGGCTGAAGCGGTCGACGTGGCGCGCGATCAGGCCATCGCGGAATTCGAACGTGGCGTCGATGCGATTGGTGACGTGGCGTCCCGTGCCACTGAACGTGTAGTCTGCGACCCAGTGTGCGTGCCCCGTCGTTTCGTCAGCGACAATGTCAGAGGCGACGATGGCGAGGTCCTTGCCCCGCTCGCAGAGCATGCGCCACATGGTCGCAATACCGAGAGCGTCGAGTGCAGGGAACACCGGGTCCGAAAAAGTCGCGTTCGCGTGGTAGCAGGCGTTCATGCCCGTAGCGTCGCGGCGCGCGAATGCGGCGTAGAAGCGCCCGATCAGCGCCGCGTTCGCGGCACCGCTCATCGTTCGTTGACCTGCAGCGTGAGCGCGTTGGACAGCAGCTTGGCGGTGACGTCGACGATCGGGATCACGCGCTCGTAGGCCATCCGCGTGGGACCGATCACGCCCAGTGTGCCGATGACCTGTCCGTCGACCTCGTAGGGTGCGGTGATGACGCTGCACTCGTCGAGCGATGCGATTCCTGATTCGCCGCCGATGAACAGGTGCACGCCGTGCGCCTTCTGGGACAGATCGAGCAGATGCAGCAGCGACGTCTTCTGCTCGAAGGTCTCGAACAGCCGGCGCATGCGATCGATGTTCGACGCGAGATCGCCCGCCGAGAGCAGGTTGCGCTCGCCCGAGACGACCAGCGTCTCGCCGCTGTCGTTGAGCGCGTCGTTGCCCGCGTCGACCGCCGCCGTCATCAGCCCCACGACATCCTCGCGCAGCTGCTTGAGTTCGTCGGCCAGTAGCGCGCGAATCGCGCGAAAGGGTTGTCCGGCGTACTGGCGATTGAAGAAATTCGACGCCTCGATCAGTTGCGCCTGCGTGTATGCCTTGTCCGTATGAAGGATGCGGTTCTGCACGTCGCCTTCGGGCGTGACGATGATCAGCAGCACCCGCCGTTCGGACAGGCGCAGGAATTCCATGTGTCGAAACGAGGCTTCGCGTCGGCGCGGCGTCGCCACCACGCCCGCGAACTGCGTCAGATGCGACAGCAATTGCGCGGCGCTGTTGACCAGCGTCTGCGGGCGATCGGCGTTGAGCTGGTCGTGCAGATCGTCGATCTCGCCCTGGTCGAGCGGCTTGACGACCAGCAGGCTGTCGACGAAGAAGCGATAGCCTTTGGGTGTAGGCACGCGGCCCGCCGACGTGTGCGGGCTGGCGATGAAGCCCATCTCTTCCAGGTCGGCCATCACGTTGCGAATCGTCGCGGGCGACAGTTCCAGCCCCGATTGGCGCGACAGCACGCGCGAGCCCACCGGCTGGCCATCGGCAATGTAGCGCTCGATAAGCGACTTCAGCAGGTGTTGCGCGCGGGGGTCAAGCATAGAGGCCATTTTATGCTTTAATCCCGGCCATGAGCGCGAAGGGCCGTCCCGAGGGCGAATACCGGAGTGCGAAGCACGGAGGTAATCAACTGAGCGTTACCCTTGGGGCCTTCCCCACCATCGCCCTGGTCGGGCGCCATGCCTCCCCGGGGATCGCCGAACCGCTGGGCCGCCTTGCCAAGTTCCTGGCCGCGCGCGGTCATCGCGTGGTTCTGGACGCAGCGACGGCCCGGGACACGCCATTGCAAGGCTACCCGACCGCGCCCACCGGTGAGCTCGGGAGCATCGCGCAGCTGGCGATCGTCGTCGGCGGCGATGGCACCATGCTCGCGATCGCGCGCCAGCTCGCGCCTTTCGGTGTGCCGCTGATCGGCGTCAACCAGGGACGACTCGGATTCCTGACCGACGTTCCTGTCGCCGAGATGGAATCCGTACTCGGCGCCATGCTCTCCGGCGCGTACGTCGAGGAAACGCGGACGCTGCTCAGCGCCACGCTCACACGCAAGTCCGGAGCAAGCGAGCGCGCCGAAGCGTTGAACGACGTCGTCGTGAATCGCGGCGCACAAGGCGGCATGATTGATTGCGCGGTCGCGATCGACGGACGCTTCGTATACGCCATGCGCGCCGACGGCCTGATCGTTGCCACGCCCACCGGCTCGACCGCGTACGCGCTGTCCGCGCTGGGTCCGATCGTCGATCCCGAAGTGCCCGCGATCCTGCTCGTGCCGGTCGCGCCGCATGCGTTCACCAACCGTCCGACCGTTGTACGCGACAGTGCCGCAATCGAGATCGTGCTTCTGCGCGGCAACGAGGCGAGCCTGCATTGCGACGGTCAGGCGCATTTCTCGCTGTCGGAGGGCGATCGCGTGATGATCCGACGCGCCGAGCATCGGGTCCGGCTGCTCCACCCTCAGGATCACGATCACTTCGCCATGCTTCGCCGCAAGCTGCACTGGGGTGAGACGCCGGAAAGCCTGCGCCCGGCGAGCGAGTAAGGCGGTTCGCCCATGCTGCGCCTGCTCACCATCCGCAATTTCGCCGTTGTCGAAACGCTCGAAGCCGAGTTCGGCGCCGGCTTCAGCGTGCTCACCGGCGAGACCGGCGCGGGCAAGTCGATCCTGCTCGATGCGCTGTCGCTGTTGCTGGGCGACCGCTTCGAAGCGCGGCAGTTGCGCCCGGGCGCCGAGCGCGCGGAAATCGCCGCCGCATTCGACCTCGACGACGCGCCTGCCGCACGCGCGTGGCTGGTCGAGCACGAACTGGTCGATGCCGATTCGCTGCTGTTGCGACGCGTGCTCGATGCGCAGGGCAAGAGCCGCGCGTGGATCAACGGCTCGCCCGCGACACTGGCGCAGCTTGAAGCGATCGGCGAACTGCTGATCGATTTGCACGGCCAGCACGCGCACCAGTCGCTGGGCCGTCCGGCGACGCAACGAGAATTGCTCGACGCCTTCGGCGGCTTTGCGTCGCTGTCCAGCGAGGTCGCGACCGCCTGGCGGGCGTGGCGCGACGCCGTGCAGCAGCAGCAGTTGGCCACGCGCGATGCCGCCACAAAGAGCGCCGAACGCGAGGCACTCGCCGCGCGCCATGCCGAATTGTCCGCGCTCGGCGTGAGCGCGACCGAATGGACCGAGCTGTCGGGCGCGCAGTCGCGGCTCGCGCACGCCGCCGCGCTGCTCGAAGCGGCAAACGCGGGTGAAGCCGAGCTTATCGATGGCGAAGCTGCGCTGGCGTCGCGCCTGACAGCACTCGCGCAGACGCTGCGGCAGGCGTCTGCGCATGATCCGTCGCTTGTCGACATCACTTGCATTGGTGGACGAAGCCCTGATCCGCGTCGACGAAGCCGGCCGCGCGCTGCGTCACTATCGCGAGCGCCTCGATCTCGATCCGCGCGAGCTCGCGCGCGTCGAAGCGCGATTGGCGGCCATTCACGACACCGCGCGCAAGTATCGCGTCCGTCCGGAGGAACTGCCGGGACTCGCGCAGGACACCGCATCCGCGCTGGCCAATCTCGCGGCCGCCAACGATGTCGCCGCACTGGCGCGCGCCGAAAGGCTGGCGCGCAAGAATTACGACGCGCTCGCCGAGGAACTCTCCGCGAAGCGCGAATTCGCCGCCGCCGAACTCGGCAATCGCGTCACTGCGCTCATGGGCGGGTTGGCGATGGCAGGCGGTCGCATCGAAGTTTCACTGCCGCCGCTGGCGGAGCCGGCGAGCCATGGCCGCGAGGGCGTCGAATTCCTTACCGCGACACATCCCAAGCAGCCGCTGGGACCGCTGTCGCGCGTCGCGTCCGGCGGCGAACTGTCGCGGCTGGGACTGGCGATCCAGGTGGTGCTCTCGGAAGTCGGGACCGTGCCGACGCTGATCTTCGACGAAGTCGACGCCGGCATCGGCGGTGCAGTCGCGGCTTCGGTGGGACGGTTACTGCAACAGCTCGGGATGCGCCGCCAGGTGCTGTGCGTGACGCATCTTCCGCAGGTCGCTGCGGGCGCGCACGCGCACTATCGCGTCACCAAGAAGGCGCGCGCAAGTGCGGTGAGCAGCGAGCTCGCGGCATTGAACGGCGCAGCGCGGATCGAGGAAGTGGCGCGGATGCTGGGCGGGCACGAAATCACCGCCAAGACGCGCGCACATGCGCGCGAACTGCTCTCACAGCACAGGCCGGCAAGCTAGTGTGGTGAATTGCAAGTTCGTTGCGCAACTCCACGTCATTCCGGACGCGCCCGCACGGCGGGCGCGAGCCGGAACCCAGCGACTTTCAAAGACGCTGGGTTCCCTCCCCGCTTTCGCGGGGACTAAAGGCCGCGGGAACGACGAACGGTGGAGCGCTACGTGGACTTGACGCGCTTGGCCTTGGCGGTCGGCTTGACCGCCGCCGTCGCAGGCAGCGCCTCGCCGGTCTCGAGCCAATGCTTGACGCGATTGGCATCGCCAATGCGCGTGAGCCTGCCGTAGGAATCGAGCAGGACGATGACGACCTGCCGGCTGGCGATGGTGGTGAGCATGACCAGGCACTTGCCGGCTTCGCGAATGAAGCCGGTCTTGGAAACCTGGATATCCCACGTGCCGTTCTTGACCAGCGCGTTGGTGTTGTTGAAGCCCAGCAGCTGACCCGTCGGCTGCACCTCGACGTAGTGACTGGGGGTGGTCGTGAATTCGCGAATCGCGGGATACTCGGCGGCGGCCTGCACCATGCGTGCGAGATCGTTCGCCGTCGCGACGTTTTCACTCGACAGTCCCGTAGGATCGCTGAAATGGGTGCGCGTCATACCGAGGCTGCGCGCCTTGACATTCATCGCCTCGACAAATGCCGCGCTGCCGCCGGGGTAGTGCCGCGACAGGCTCGACGCGGCGCGATTCTCGGAAGACATGAGGGCCAGGCGCAGCATTTCACGGCGCGGCAGCTCGGCGCCCAGACGTAACCGCGAATGGCTGCCCTTGAGCATGTCGAGGTCTTCCATGCCAATGCTGATGGTTTCATCCAGCGGAAGCGCAGCGTCGAGAACAACCATCGCGGTCATCAGCTTGGTGACCGACGCGATCGGCGTGACCGAGTCGGCGCCCTTGGCGTAAATCGCCTTCCCCGCACCGGTGTCGAGCACCAGTACATTGGCCGACGACAGCTTCAACTTACTGCCGTCGAGCAGCGGTTGCGGACCAAATGCGGCAGTCGTCTCGGGCGCCGTGGCCGCACCTGCGGCCCCCGCCAGGGAAAGAACTGCTGCAAAAACAATAGTTAAGGTAGGTTTCATCAAGCGCGATCTCAGAACGTTGCCCCGGTTTATAGCACGGTCGCAAGGGCCATGCCAATACCCAAGGCAAAACAAACGCTTAAGAGGCGCTAGGCGATGACCTGAGAGGGGGCTGCCGGCACGTCGCCTTCGGCAACGCCCGCAGACTCGCGGCTTTCCTGTTGCTGCAGGGCCCACATGCGGGCGTAGGAGCCGTCCGCGGCGAGCAACTCGCCGTGTGTGCCGCGTTCGGTGATACGCCCGCGCTCGAGCACGAGGATCTGGTCGGCGTCGACGATTGTCGACAGACGATGCGCGATCGTCAGCGTCGTGCGATCGGCGGAGATCTCCTCGAGCTCCGCCTGGATGAGTTTTTCCGATCGCGAATCGAGCGCCGATGTCGCTTCGTCGAAGATCAGGATGCGCGGATTCTTCAGGATCGCGCGCGCGATCGCAACGCGCTGCTTCTCGCCTCCGGACAATTTCAGACCGCGCTCGCCGACCGGCGTTGCGTAGCCTTCGGGCAGCGCCGACACGAAGTCGTGCACCTGCGCAAGGCGCGCCGCGGCAACGATTTCGTCATGCGTCGCACCGGGGTGGCCGTAGGCGATGTTGTATTCGATCGAATCGTTGAACAGGACGGTGTCCTGCGGAACGATGGCGATGGCCGCGCGCACGCTGGTCTGCTGCACGGCGCGCAGGTCCTGGCCGTCGATGGTGATGCGCCCGGAGCTGACGTCGTAGAAACGGTACAGCAGCCGCGCCAGCGTCGACTTGCCCGAACCGCTGGGGCCCACGACCGCGACAGTGCGGCCGGCAGGAATCGCGAACGACACGTCGCGCAGGATCTGCCGATTGGGTTCGTAGTGAAAGTCGACGTGCTCGAAGCGCACTTCGCCTGCGCTCACGTTGAGCGCGGGCGCGCCCGGCGCATCCTTGACCTCGGCGTTCTCGTCGATGAGGCGGAACATGCGCTCCATGTCCGCCACCGCCTGCTTGATCTCGCGATAGATGACGCCGAGGAAATTGAGCGGTATGTAGAGCTGGATCATGAAGGCGTTGACCAGCACCAGGTCGCCGATGGTCATCGTGCCCTCGACCACGCCGAGCGTCGCGCGCCACATGATCAGCGTAACCGCGATGGCGATGATCGTGCTCTGCCCGATGTTGAGCAGCGACAGCGAGGTCTGGCTGCGCACCGCCGCGGTTTCCCAGCGCTGCATGGACTCGTCGTAACGGCGCGCCTCGAATTCCTCGGCGTTGAAGTACTTGACCGTCTCGTAGTTGAGCAGGCTGTCGATGGCGCGCGTATTGGCCTTCGAGTCGAGCTCGTTCATCTGGCGCCGGAAACCGGTCCGCCATTCGGTGATCGACACCGTGTATACGATGTAGATCGCCAGCGCGCACATCGTGATGCCGATGAACCAGAAGTCGTAGCGCACGATCAGGATCGCGGAGACCAGCGCGATTTCGACCAGCGTTGGCAGGATGGAAAATAGCGCATAGCTGATGAGCGTGGAAATGCCGCGCGTGCCGCGTTCGAGGTCGCGCGTCAAACCGCCGGTCTGCCGTGCCAGGTGGAAGCGCAGCGACAGCGCGTGCAGGTGACGGAACGTCTTGAGGGCGATGGTCCGGACCGCGCGCTGCGCCACTTTCACAAACAGGAACTCGCGCAACTCGGTGAAGGCGGTGGTTGAAAGACGCAGCGCGCCGTACGCGACCAGTAGGGCGAGCGGCAGCACCAGGAGTTGCCCCTGCGGCGACAGCGTGAGGCTGTCGACGATTTGCTTTAGCACCATCGGCACGCCGACGTTGGCGAGCTTGGCCGCGATCAGGCAGGCGAGCGCGAGGAAGACGCGTCCCTTGTAGGCGAGCAGGTACGGCAGGAGCGTGCGGACGGTGTGCCAGTCGCCGCGGGCGGGGCGGTCGGTCGGGGATGGCAAGTGAACGGAGGAAGCGTGTCTCATGGTCGCGCTATCGGCGCTCGCCGGCTCAAGCACGGGCTTGGGACGATCGCTTGCGGATGGGTCATCCAGGCAAATCCAGCACCTCGATCAGCGCCAGTTGTACTTTGCGCATGAACGCCGGAGAGCATACCCCAATCGGTCCGATGGTCAGTCGACGATTGTCAATTGCCCGCAGCTGATCGATCAGAAGGTCAGAATCGTGCTTCAGATCGGCGAACGCCTTGACCCGAATCCTGAGCGGTTCCGCATCATCGACCAGGTTGGTCGTCAGCGGAACGATCAGCGTTGATGGATGGTCTGCGTCGAGCAGCGTTTGGCTCTGGACGACGAGTACGGGCCTGGTCTTGCCAGGCTCGGTCCCCTTTCGCGGATTGAGATCGGCGAGCCAGATGGCACCATATTCAATTTGTGACACGCTCGACCGCGGCGAATTGGGCATTGACCTTCATGCTCTCGGCGCGCACCTTGAGCGAGGCGCGCTGCAGGCGTTCGCGTCGCTTCGCATCCTCGATAGCAAAGTTCATCGCGACGATCGCCCGACGGATGTACTCTGTCCTCGGGATATCGAGTTCAGCCGCGCGCTTGTCAAGGTCGCGCAGCAGGTGATCCGGAAGGCGCATGGAGACCGTGTTCATCATGTATCCCAATTCGTATTGCAATTTGAGATACTAGCTTCAGCCCGGTCGAGTGTCAACGCCTCCGCCGCGCATGACTTGTGGCCGGCCGACGTGTTTGCGCTTGCCCAGCGCCTCACCGTGCCCGGAACCAGTCGTTGTCGCCGCCTCAAGCACGCCCATCGCAAAGCGCACCAGCCCGTATGCCACCCAAATCACCGCGTGATTCGGTTACGGCTTGGTTCGCGGTCCGAATGAATTCGGACACGATGTCGTCGCTTACGCTCCTCGAAATGACAAGAGCTATTTGCCGGGGACGCGACAGCAATTCGCAGTCGCAGTCAGATTGGCGGCTCCACCAATACGGTTGGTCGCCGCGCACTGCCAGGTCGTGTTGCCGCCTGACGCCTTGTTCTGCGTCAAGTTGAGGGTGAACGAAGTGCTGTCGCAACTGCCGCCGGTCAGCGTGTAGCCGGCACTGCACGCAGGCGAGGTCGCGGTGCCCGACGCGCCGCTGCCAATCGACACCGGCGACGAACTCTGCGTCGTGCATTGCAGCGCGGTCGCATCGGCCGTGGCGTAGTAGCCGACGACGTCGTAGATCAGTTGCGCCGACAGTCCCGCCGGCATCGCGAAGTAGATGTTGTTCGACGCAATCTGCGGCACGATGTACATCGTCGACAGCCCCTGCGTTCGCGGTGTAGTTCAAGCGCCACGTTCGACAGCACCGTCGACAGGTCGTTGACGTCGCTGATGCCGAGATAGGCATCGAAGTTGGGATTGAGTATGGTCGCGACCAGCGCTACCGCATTGATCGATGCCCCCGGCGGGCTGGTCAGTCCGCAATCGGACGCGGCGCTGCCGCCGTACTGGCCCCAGTTCTGACCGGCGGTGACGAAGCCGGGCAGCGTCTTGAGCGAATTTCCGGCGATCGGCCCCTGCACCCCACTGGCCAGCGTGGCGCTGCGCGTGTCCATGATGCGGCACGGTTCCAGCGGCTTGTAGACCAGTGCCGGAACGAACTCGAAGGCGCCGATATCGGTGGCCGTGCCGTTGGTCCGGCGAAAGCCCGCGCCGCGTTGATCGGTGGTGAGGTTCATCGGATTGCTGCCGGCGTTGATCGCCGGGCTGCCTGCCAGCAGCGCCTGCGTTCGCGTCGGTCCGCCATTGTTGGCCAGCGGCCCGAGCTGCGGAGCGATGCCGACCAGATTGCCGGACCCTGACAAGAGAACGTTGGGATCCAAAGATTGAACCAGGGAATTGCTGGCGCTCACTGAAAATGGCAGTGGAACATGTAGTGCCGCAAGATCGGGAGAGGCGCTCTGGCCGTCCGCGACAATCGACGAGACGAGTTGCAGGGTTGGTGGCGTCGCATTGCTCCCCGAAGGAGGAATCGTGACGTCGGTATAAAGAACGATGCCACTGGCACTCGGATTATTCGGGTCCTGGTTCAACCAGTTCGCGGCATTGGCCGCTACCGTGGAATTGGCGACTGTGGCTGCGACATTGCCGAGCGCCAGTATTGCGCCGACGGTTTGGTTTACGACGTTGCCGGACACGGTGGAGTCGACGATGGTGAGTTGCATCGCGGACCCGGCTCCCTGAAGATTGACGTCCTGATTGAACGCTCCGACGCCCCCGACGTAGTCGGCGGAATTCTGTGAGACCTCCGATCGCCGGATGGTCAAGCTTCTTGCGTAGCCGCCGATACCACCCGAGTTGTAGCCGAAATCCGCGCCGAGGGGAGTAGAGTCGGCATGGTTGTCCACGATGCGCGAGTCCTGGATGACCACGGGGCCCGAGAAATCCAGAGCGATCGCTCCACCTGATCCATCCACGTTTCCAGGCGGCTTGACCTGATTGCCGCTGAACACGCTCCCGTCGATGGTCATCGTCGCCGCGATACGCGCGCCATTGCAGTGGTCCGTGGCGAGAAGCGCTCCGCCAAAAGATCCATCGATATCGCCAGCGACGGTGGGCATGGCGACATTGTTGATGAACTGTGAATTCGCGATCGTCAGCGACTGCCCTGGATACTGCACAAGGAAGGCGACCCCACCTCCAAATTTTGCAGTGCTGTCTCTGATGATGACAGAGTCGAGCGCAAGGCTCTTGAAAGACAGTATGGCTCCGCCGGCACTGTTGGCAATCCTTAAAATGCCGTTTTTCAGGGTCAATCCGGAGATCGACACCAGGAAGTCGCTGGGCCCCGTCAATGTCGGGCAGGCCGGCACCGACGCGCTTTCAAAGATCAGGAAAATGCCAGTGGTGGCGTTGCCGTCGACGGTAAGACTACCGGCGCCCGGGCCGACAATGCTCAACGGGCCTTTGATCTGGATCGGTCCCGTCGTGAGAACAATGGTCCCGCTCACGGTGAAATTGATCGTATTGGCGCCACCCAGGGTATTGGCATCGATGACGGCCTGGCGCAGGCTCCCGGCGCCGTGGTCGCCGAGGTTGGTGACGGTGAACGTGGCCGCGTGTGCGGCTACCAGCGGAAACGCGAACACAACCATCGCGGCTGAGAATCGCATGACACCTCCCGTGGCGATAAATGACAGCGAGTTGAGAACCTCACATTTCCAATGCGTGCCAGTACTGCATGTTCATTCTGTGGACCCTGTTCATGCTTCGAACTCGCGTGTTATCTGCCCGGCACGCGGCAGCAATTGGCGGTCGCAGTCAGGTTGGCGGATGAACCGCCACGGTTGCTCGCCGCGCACAGCCACGTCGTATTGCCACCCGCGCCTTGTTCTGGGTCAGGCTGAGGGTGAACGACGTGCTGTCGCAACTGCCACTGCTCAGCGTGTAGCCGGCAGCGCAGGCGGGCGAGGTCGCCGTGCCCGACGCGCCGGTGCCGATCGACACCGCCGACGAACTCTGCGTCGTGCATTGCAGTGCCGTCGCGTCGGAAATGACAAGGTAGCCGACGACATCGAAGATCAGTTGCGCGGACAGTCCCGCCGGCAGGGCAAAGTAAATCGTATTGCTGGTGAGTTGGGGGACGATGTACATCGTGGAGAGCCCTTGACCATGCGTGTAGTTCAGAGCGACGTTCGAGAGCACCGCACTCAGGTTGTTGACATCGCTGATGCCGAGGTAGGCATCGAAGTTCGGGTTGAGGATGGTCGCGACGAGAGCTACGCCTTGGATGGTGACCCCCGGCGGATTTGCCAGGCCGCAATCCGAAGTGGCGTTGCCGCCGAACTGGCCCCAGTTCTGCCCGGCACCGATGAATCCCGGCACGTGAAAGAGAGTGCCGCCGGGGATCGGCCCCTGCACGCCGCTGGCGAGCGTCGCGCTGCGCGTGTCCATGATCCGGCACGGCGCCAATGACTTGTAGACGACTTCTGCGCTGAGCTCATAAGCGCCCATGTCGGTAAACGTGATCAAGGTACGCGGAAATCCTGCGCCACGCTGGTCGGTGGCGAGCCCCAGCAGATTGCTGCCGGTATTGATCGCCGGGCTGGCGGCCGAGAGTGCGTGGGTTCGGGTCGGGCCGCCGTTGAAGGCGAGCGGCAAGAGCTTCGGATCCACTCCGGTCAGGTTGCCGGCACCGACCAGGGTGACGCTGGCGTCCGGTACCTGGACGAGAGAATTGCTGGTGGAAACCGCGAACGGCAAAGTCAGGTTATCAGCGGCAACCACATCAGCGTAGCTCTGACCGCCGGCGACAATCGCCGAGACCAGTTGCAGCGTAGGTGCTGTCGCCATGACCCCGGACGGTCCATCGACCTTATCGGTAAAGACAGCTATGCCGCTGACGCGCGGGGGAAGCGCGTTCAAGAAGGTGGCGGTGTTGGCGGCGACGGTCGAGTTGCTGACCTTGGCAGCAACGTTGCCGCCCACGATGATTCCGCCGACGGTCTGGTTGGCGACATTGCCCGACAGGGTGGAATCGACAACGAGTAGTTGCATCGCCGACCCGGCTGCCTGAAGCAGGGGATCGAAATTGCCCGCAAAAATGGCTCCTCCGTAGTCAGCGGAATTCTGGGCAATCTCCGATCGCTGGAGGGTCAGGCTGGCCGCGTATCCGCCGATCGCTCCGCCGCCAACGCCGACATCCAGGTTCACGGGATTGGAGTCGGCATGGTTGTCGACAAAGCGTGTGTCCTGGATCACGAGCGGACCGGCGAAATCGAGGGCGATGGCTCCGCCCTGGGAGTTCGGAATCGTGCCCGAAGCAAGGTTGATCCGGTTGCCGCTGAACGTGCTTCCGGCGATCGTCATCGATGTTGGCGTACGCGCGCCGCAGTTGTCGGTGGCGGAAAGCGCTCCCCCACCTCGGAAATGTCCCGGCCCGTCGTTGCTTGTGTTGGGCTGGGCGACGTTATTGATGAACTGCGAATTGGTGATGGTCAGCGTCTGGCCTGCGTACTGGGTGAAGAACATCACCCCGCCGCCCCACTGCGCAACATTGTCCCTGATCGTCACGGAGTCCAGCGTGAGACTGGTGCGGGCAATGACTGCGGCGCCGTTGAAACCGCTGGGCAGGAATCCATTGCGCAGCGTGAGCCCCGAGATTGAGACCAGAAAGTCGCTTGACCCAGCGGGGGCGGGGCAGTTGGCGTTCACCGAGAGAGTCCTGAAGATGCGACTGCTGGCGTTGCCATCGATGCTCAGTTGAGCCTGGCCGGGACCGACAATGTTCAAAGCGTTCAAGATGTCGATTTGGCCTGTCGTCAGCACAATGGTGCCGGTGACCGAGAAATTGATGGTGTTCGTTCCCGGTGTCCCATTGGCTTGCGCGATAGCGCTACGCAGGCTGCCTGCGCCGCTGTCGTTCAGGTTGGTAACGGTGAAGGAGGCCGCGTGCGCGACTACCGGCGAAAGAACGAATAGAACTATCGCGGTTGCGAATCGCATGACACCTCCCTGGCCAATCACTATCGCGGGTAGAAAGTCTCACATTTCATGAGTGTTCCAGCGCTGCAGCGTCATCTGCCCGGCACGCGGCAGCAATTGGCGGTCGCGGTCAGATTGGCCGATGAACCACCGCGGTTGGTCGCCGCGCACAGCCACGTCGTGTTGCCGCCCGACGCCTTGCTCTGCGTCAGATCGAGCGTGAACGACGTGCTGTCGCAACTGCCGCTGGTCAGCGTGTAGCCGGCAGCGCACGCCGGCGAGGTCGCCGTGCCGCTTGCCGCCGCAGCAATCGCCACCGGCGCCGACGCCTGCGTCGTGCATTGCAGCGCAGTGACATCTTCCGCGGCGTAGTAGCCGACGACATCGTAGATCAGTTGCGCCGACAGTCCTGCGGGCATCGCGAAGTAGATACTGTTCGAGGCGACCTGCGGCACGATGTACATCGTCGACAGGCCCTGCGTCGCGGTGTAGTTCAAGGCGACGTTCGAGAGCACCGTCGACAGGTCGTTGACATCGCTGATGCCGAGGTAGGCATCGAAGTTGGGATTGAGGATGGTCGCGACCAGCGCCACCGCATTGATCGAGGCCCCGGGCGGGCTCGTCAGTCCGCAATCCGACGCGGCGCTGCCGCCGTACTGGCCCCAGTTCTGACCAGCAGTGATGAAGCCGGGCAGCGTCTTGAGCGCATTGCCGGCGATCGGTCCCTGCACGCCACTGGCCGGCGTGGCGCTGCGCGTATCCATGATGCGGCACGGCTCCAGCGGCTTGAAGACCAGTGCCGGGACGAATTCGAAGGCGCCGATATCGGTGGCCGTGCCAATGGTCCTGCGGAAGCCCGCGCCGCGCTGGTCGGTCGTGAGGCCCATTGGATTGCTGCCGGCATTGATCGCCGGACTGCCCGCAAGCAGCGCCTGCGTTCTGGTGGGTCCGCCGTTGAAAGCGAGCGGTCCGACCTGTGGACTGACGCCGACGAGGTTGCCGGTCCCTGCCAAGACAACGTTGGGATCCAGAAACTGAACAAGAGAATTGCTGGCGGTCACAGAAAACGGCACAGGAACTTGCCATGCTCCGATATCGGGAGAGGAGCTCTGGCCGCCTGCGACAATCGACGAGATGAGCTGCAGCGTCGGCGGCGTCGCATTGCTTCCCGAGGGCGGGTCCGTGGCGTCGGTATAGACAACAATGCCAGTGACGCGTGAATCATTTGGATCGTGGCTCAACCAATCGGCGACATTGCTCGCAACGGTCGAATTGGCGATAGCGGCCGCGACGTTGCCGAACGCGATTATTGCGCCTATGGTTTGATGCGCGACGTTGCCGGACACGGTGGAATCGACGATCGTGAATTGCATCGCGGACCCGGCGCCCTGAAGATTGGGGTCGGCGTTGAATGCTCCGACGCCGCCTACATAGTCGGCGGAATTCTGTGCAATCTCCGATCGACGGATGGTCAAGCTGGAGGCGTATCCACTGATGGCACCTGCGTGCAAGCCGATATTGAAGCTCAGGGGATTGGAGTCGGCATGATTGTCGACCATGCGTGTATCCTGGATGACGACGGGACCGGCGAAATCCAACGCGATCGCGCCACCACCGGAGTTGATGCTTGCATTTAGCTCCGAGTTGATGCGATTACCGCTGAACGTGCTCCCGGTGATCGTCATCGCCGACGGCGTACGATTGCCGCAATTGTCCGCCGCCGAGAGCGCTCCCCCACCTCTATAGGTACCCGACCCGTTGTTGGCTATGTTGGGCTGGGCGACGTTATTGATGAACTGCGAATTCGTGATGGTCAGCGTCTGTCCTGTGTACCGGGTAAAGAACATCACCCCGCCGCCCCACTGCGCCACGTTGTCCCTGATCGTCACCGAGTCCAGCGTGAGACTGGTGCGGGCAAGGATCGCGCCGCCGTTGGATCCGCTGGGCAGGAACCCATTGCGTAGCGTGAGCCCCGAGATTGAGACCAGGAAGTCGGTCGACCCGGGGGGAGGGTCGGGGCATACGATACCGTTGACCGAAAAAATCCTGAAGATGCGGTCATTGCTGTTGCCGTCGATGGTGAGCTGCGACTGGCCGGGACCGACGATGTTCAGCGCATTGGTGATGACCATTTGGCCCGTGGTCAGCGTAATGGTGCCAGTGACCGTGAAATTGATCGTATTCGTTCCCGGTGTCACATTGGCATCCGCGACCGCCTGTCGCAGGCTTCCCGCGCCGCTGTCGTTCAGGTTGGTAACGGTGAACGTGGCCGCGTGTGCCGCTACCAACGGAAGCGCGAACAAACCTATCGCGGTGGCGAATCGCATGACACCCCCTGGCCATTCACGATCGCGAGTTGAAAACCTCACATTTCCCGAGAGTTCCTGCGCCGGCAGGGTCCTACTTCTTCATCTGCCCCTGCGCGAACTGCCGCTGCATCTGCAATTCGCGCTGGGCGAGCGCGGACTCCTGCATCTGCTGGAGCAGCGCCACGTTGGCCGCGAACTCGGCCTTGGTGCGCGACATCAGCAGGCTCTGCTGGAGCATCGGCGGCACGCCGACCATCAGCCCCTGCACCTTGGCCAGCCACACCGCCTGGTCCTCCACCATTCCGTTCGGGGTCGTCGACAGTGCCGTCGGATAGAACTGCAGCAACACCTGGGCATCGGGCACCGCCGCCACCGCCCCCGGGTCGGCCTGCTGGGCCGCACCCGCCGCGCCGGCGCCCACCACCAGTGCCACCGCCATCGTCATCCTGCGCATGGTTCTGTTCATCGTTCGCTCCTGGCTCATTTACCCGGGACCCGGCAGCAATTCGCCGTCGCCGTCAGGTTGGCCGACGCTCCGCCGGTGTTGTTGGCACTGCAGAACCACGTCGTGTTGCCGCCGCTGGCCTCGTGCGAGGCCAGGAACATCAACGTCGACGTGCTGTCGCAGCTGCCGCCCGCCAGCGTGTAGCCGGCAGCGCACGCCGGCGAGGTCGCATTGCCGCTGCCCGCCGCAGCGATCGCCACCGGCGCCGACGCCTGCTGCGTGCATTGCAGTGCCGTTGCGTCCGACAGCACGTAGTAACCCACCACGTCGAAGATCAGCTGCGCGGAGAGCCCCGTGGGCAGCGCAAAGTAGATCAGGTTGGTCGAGATCTGCGGCACGATGTACATCGTCGACAGGCCCTGGCCATGGGTGTAGTTCAAGGCCACGTTGGACAGCACCGTCGCCAGGACCGGGGAGTCGCTCACGCCCAGGTAGGCATCGAAGTTGGGGTTGAGGATGGTGATCACGATCGCCACCGCGTGGATGGCGCTGCCCGGCGGATTGGCCAGACCGCAGTCCCCGGAGGCATTGCCGCCATAAATACCCCAGTTCGACCCGGCGGTGACGAACCCTGGAACTTGCTTGAGGACGTTGCCGGTGATCGGGCCCTGCACCCCGCTGCCCGCCGTGGCGCTGCGCGTATCCATGATCCGGCACGGCTCGAGCGGCTTGTAGACCAGGTTCGAGGCGTCGCCGAGCGCCTTGGCGCCGACCCGTCCCGGGGCCACGCTGGCCTTGACGTCGCGCCCGGCCTGCTTGAGCAGGCCTTCCTGCATCTGCTGGAGCAGCGCGATGTTGGCGTTGAACTCGGCTGCGCTCTGCGAATTGAGCAGGCTCTGCTGCAGCAGCAGCGGGGCGGCATTGAGCATGCCCTGGACCTTGGCGAACCAGATCTCCGGTTCGTCGACCTTGCCGCCCGGCGACGAGGGCAGTGCCGTCGGATAAAACCGCGTCAGCGGCAAGGCGCTGGGTACCGCCGCGGCGACCAGATTGGCCGCCAAGGCCATCGCCGCCAACGTTGCTGCAAGGATGATCCTGAGGACTGAGTTCATGATTTGGTCTCCCATCAAAGAATGCCCGTAACGTCGTGTCGCGTTTGCTGTCGTGTCACGATCCATGCTTATTTCCCCGGCACGCGGCAGCAAGTCGCCGTCGCGGTCAGATTGGCGGATGACCCACCGCGGTTGGACGCCGCGCACAGCCAGGAATTGTTGCCCACGGCCGGCTTGCTCTGGGTCAGGTCAAGTGCGAAGGAAGTACTGTCGCAACTGCCGCTGGTCAGCGTGTATCCGCTGGTGCACACCGGCGAGATCGCATTGCCGCTTCCCGCCGCAGCGATCGCCACCGGCGTCGAACTCTGCGTCGTGCATTGCAACGCCGTCGCATCGGACACGACCTGGTAGCCGACGACATCGAAAATCACGTGGGCGGATAGTCCTGCGGGCATCGCGAAATAGATATTGTTGGTGGCGAGCTGCGGCACGATATACATCGTCGACAGGCCCTGCCCGCTGGTGAAGTTCAGCGCCACGTTCGAGAGCACCGAACTCAGGCTGTTGATGTCGCCGATGCCGAGATAGGCGTCGAAATTGGGATTCAAAATGGTGGCGACCAGCGCGATCGCTTGGATCGACGTGCCCGGCGGACTGGTCAGCCCGCAATCGGATACCGCGCTTCCCCCGTACTGACCCCAGTTCTGCCCCGCGTTGACAAAGCCGGGAATGAATTTCAGGCCATTGCCGACGATCGGCCCCTGAACGCCGCTGCCGAAAGTGGCACTGCGCGTATCCATGATCCGGCACGGTTCCAGCGGTTTGTACACCAGCACGCCGGTCAGATTGACCGTGCCCGATTCGTAGGCCCCCATGTCGGTGGCCGCGCCAACCGCTCGCGGAAACCCGGCGCCGCGTTGGTCGGTCGCCAGAATCAATGGATTGGCACCCGTGTTGATGGCGGGACTGCCAGTCAGGAGCGGCTGGGTGCGTGTCGGTCCACCGTTGAACGCCAGCGGTCCCAACAGCGGATTTACGCCGAGGAGATTTCCCGGCCCGGAGACGGTGATGATCGGCTCGGTCGAACCGACCAGCGAATTGCTGGCGTTCACGGTCATGGACGGAATCACAGTTTCGTCATTGATCGCGATGTCCGGTCCACCGCCCAGACTGCCGGCGACAATGGACGACTGGAACGTTCCCGTCGGATTGAGGGTGTTGCCGCCCGACACCGGATTGGTCACGCCCGAATCGAAAATAATGTTGCCTGCGGCGTCCGGCGCTCCCGTATTCGCTGCGACGGTGGAGTTGTTGAGTTTCAGCGCGACGTTGCCATAGACACCGATGCCGCCCGCACCGCGTACAGGCTCGATGGACACGTTGCCCGAGACCGTGGAATTGATCAGGTTGACCACAAGCTCCTGGCCGGCGACCTGCCGCGCGGGCAGGTCGCTGAGGACTCTGAGTCCCGCCGCTCGGTCGGCGTAGTTACCGGAGATTTCTGAACGTTCGATCTTAAGAGTCTTGCCGTCATCGACGCTGATGCCGCCGCCTCGATTGTTGGCGCCGACCACAGGCGGGTTCTGCAGTACGACCGAGTTCCCGACGATGCGGGTATCGGTGATCGTGATGTCCGCCGCCTGGTTGATGTGCATGCCAGCGCCGCCTGCGGACAGGAACGTCGCTCCGGGCCTGACCTGGTTCCCTGAAAATAGACTGTTGGTGATGGTCACCGTCACCGGACTGGTGATGGTCGCGCATCGCTCCCCGACCTGCAGGCCGCCTCCGAAGGAGTTCCCGGTCGTCGTCGACAGCGGCCGCGCGACGTTGTTGAGAAACTGCGAATTATCGATGGTCAGCGTCTGGCCGGAATACAAGGCGTTGAAATTGAGCCCGGCGCCGGAGAACGCCGTGCTGTTCGCGATGACCATGCCACTTAGCGTGAGCGTCTTTTCCGAATAGATCGCGCCGCCGGGGTTGCCTGCGACGTTGCGAAATCCGTTGGTGACCGTCAACCCCGAAATCGAAACTGGAAAATCAGTGTTGGGCGTAGCGCACGGATCCGCGACATTTTCGAAGATCGAGAAGATTCTGCCGTTCGCGTTGCCGTTGATCGTGAGGTTGGCTGCACCGGGCCCCACGATGGTCACCGGGGAAATGATGGACAGTTGCCCGGACGTAAGGACAATCGTCCCGGTCACCGTGAAGGTAATTGTGTCGGGTCCTGCCGCGTTGTTGGCGTCCGTGACCGCCTGTCGCAGGCTGCCCGCGCCGCTGTCGTTGGTGTTCGTTACGGTGAAGGTGGCCGCCTCAGCGACCCCCAGTGCAAGCGCGATAGATATCAGCGCAACAACGGATCGCATATCCCCCCCGGGTAACCACGCGTGCGGACGGCAAACGTTACTCCGGCCAGCGTGTTTGTCAATAGGGAAACTGCGACGCGTTTGCGGACCCTCAATGACGGCGCAGTTGGGTCCGGTCACGCCGTGCACCAATACAGATTAGCGAAAGGTACGTCTTAACGGCGCGATTCCGGCCGACGGCGAATCAGCGCCTGGCCGCCCCGCGAAACCACTCGTTGCCGCCATATCCGAGCACGCCCATCGCCACGCGCACGATGCCGTACGCGACCCAGATCACCGCGCGGTACAGTGGCGAGCGTCGGCGCCAGTCGGCGGCTTCGATCTTCTTCGATCCGGCGGCGATCATCTCCCCAAGCTGGCCCTTGAGCTGCGCATTGAATCCCTGATCGCGCACGAACACGTTGGCCTCGCGCGCCATGAGCAGGCTGTAGGGATCGATGTTGGAGGAACCGACCGTCGCCCAGTGATCGTCGATCACCGCGACCTTGGCGTGCAGCATGCTGCGGTGATATTCCTCGATGACGACTCCGGCGCGCAGCAATTGGCCATACATCGCCTTCGAGGCGAAATGCAGCAGGACGTATTCCACCTTGGCTTGAAGCAGCAGTGTCACCTTGACGCCACGCTGCGACGCCGCCACCAGCGCGCGCCGGAAGCGGATGCCCGGGAAGAAGTACGAGTTGGCGATGATGATTTCGCGCTTGGCGGTGCGGATCGCAGCCAGGTACGCGCGCTCGATGTCGCGGCGATGGCGCAGGTTATCGCGTGCGACGAACTTCGCGGTCTGGGTGCCGACCCGCGTGCCACGCCGGCGCTCGGGAAAGATCGCCACGTCGCTGGCTCCCGTCTGCACCAGCTTCACCAGCGCCCACACGCGTTGCATCGTCTGCTCGATCGCCGGCAGCAGCGGGCCTTCGACGGCCACCGCGAAGTCCGCCCGAGGCGGCTTGTGGTGCGGAGTGTTCATGTCGTCGATGATGTTGATGCCGCCGACGAAGGCGAGCCGGCCGTCGATGTGGCACAGCTTGCGGTGCATGCGCCGCAGCCGGTGCGAGCGAAACTGCCATGGCGCGACTTCCGGCCGGTATTTCATGAAGTCGATGCCGGCTGCCCGGATGTCGCGTTCCAGCGCAGCGGTCAGGTAGAGCTTGGCGCCCCAGCCGTCGACGAGCAGGCGCACGTGCACGCCACGTCGCGCGGCACGCGACAGCGCCGCTGCGATCAGACGGCCGGCGGCGTCGTCGGCGAAGATGTAACTCTCGAGCCAGACCTCGCGTTCGGCGGTCTCGATGGCGCTCACCAGCGCCGGGAAATATTCGGCGCCATCGCGCAGCAGGGTAATGCGATTGCCGGGCAGGTACCGATTCTGTGCGGTGCCGATGCCGTTCATGGGTCGTGTTCAGCCAGACCCGCTGGCGAGTTCGAAAGTTGCGGCGAGCGCGGCATGGTCGGAGAGCCGCGCAAGCGGATACGCGTAATGCACGTCGGCAGTGAGCACGTTCAGTCCGCGTGCGTAGATGCGGTCCAGCCGGAACATCGGCATGACAGCCGGAAATGTACGCGCAGGTCGGCCGCGTGCTGCTTCGAACACTTCGACCACGCCGAGATCATCCTGGAGCGTGCGGTCGGCCTTGCGCCGCCAGTCGTTGAAATCGCCGGCGATGATCAGCGGCGCATTGGCGGGGACCGACTCGCGAATGCGCTCGGTCAGCGCGCGCACCTGCCAGCGCCGGCCGCGCTCGAACAAGCCCAGGTGGACATTGATGCAATGCAACGAGGGCAGCCCCCGCTTGAGCTGCATTTCACAATGCAAGAGTCCGCGGCTTTCGAACAGATGCGCGGAAATGTCGAGATTCTCCTGCGCGACGATCGGGAAACACGACAGCATGGCGTTGCCGTGATGGCCGTGCCGGGTGTTCGCGTTCCTGCCGTAGGCAACCTCCCGCCAGACCGTGTCGGCGATGAATTCGTGCTGCGGCTTGCCCGGCCAGTCGTGATAACGGCCGGCATGGCGACGATGCACACCCTGCACTTCCTGCAGGAACAGGATGTCGGTCGCCAGGCCATGGAGCTTGTCGCGCAGCTCGTGGATCACCATGCGGCGCGTCAGGTGCGAAAATCCCTTGTGGATGTTGTAGGTGGCGACAGTGAAGCGCATCGGCAGGGAGCAGTAGAAAGCGGTGACGGCCATCTTAGCCTAGCGTCGCTCCCCGCGGGAGGACCTTGCGCCGGTCGCGCCGGAACGGTGCGAATTCCGCGACTGCGGCTATCATTGCAGCCAAGCCCGCCGCTGTAAGGATTGCCGTGGCGGGGCGACCAATCGGCAAGATGGGCGGCACTGCCTGTCTTTTCCCGATCCCAGTCAACACGCACAGGAGACATCTCATGAAGCAGCAAACGACGATTCAAGCCGCGATTGCCGGCCTGCTCGCGCTCGGACTCGCCGGCGCGGCGACGGCAGGCCCGGTGGCCGCCGACAACACAAAGGACAAGTGCTACGGCATCGCCAAGGCCGGCCAGAACGACTGCGCCGCGGGCAAGCACGCGTGCGCCGGCCAGAGCACCGTCGACAACGACCCGATCTCGTGGAAGTACGTCGCCAAGGGAACCTGCGAGAACGTCGGCGGCAAGACGACGGCTCCGAAGTCCTGACCAGCCACTGCGCCGGCCGCGTACACCGCGCTGCCGGCGCAATTCTTCGCGCGCACACTCATGCCCATCGCGACTTCGCTTCCGGTAGCGGTGGGCATCGGTCTGCGTGCGCCGCACGTGGCGAGGGTCCGCGCTGAGCGACCCGCGTGCGCGTGGTTCGAAGTGCACAGCGAGAATTATTTCGTCGACGGCGGCCCGGCGCTCCGCGCGCTCGAAGCGATCCGTGCCGACTATCCCGTAGCGCTGCACGGCGTGGGCATGTCGCTCGGTTCGGCCGACGCGCTCGATAGCGGCCACCTCGCGCGCCTGAAGCAGCTCGCCGCACGCATCGAACCGGCTGCGATTTCCGAGCACCTGTGCTGGAGCCGGATCGACGGGCGGCACCTGAACGACCTGCTGCCGCTGCCCTTCACCACCGAGGCACTCGACCACGTCTGCATCCACGTCGAACAGGTGCAGGATGCGCTGGCTCGGCCGCTGCTCGTCGAAAACGTCTCGGCGTACCTGCGCTTCGCCGACGACGCGATGAGCGAATGGGAATTCGTCGCCGCCGTCGCCCGGCGCACCGGCTGCCAGCTGCTCTTCGACGTCAACAACGTCTATGTCAACGCGGTCAATCACGGCTTCGACCCGCTGCGCTACCTGGCGGCGATCCCGGGCGAGGCCGTTGCGGAAATCCACCTCGCCGGATTCGACGACAGCGGCGAGTGCCTGATCGACACTCACGGCGCGCGCGTGGCGCCGCCGGTATGGGACCTTTATCGCGCGACCGTCGAACGCTTCGGCGCCAAGCCGACGCTCATCGAGTGGGACACCGATCTGCCGGAGCTGGAGGTGCTGCTCGACGAGGCGGCCAGCGCCCGCCAGATCATGGAGGCGCACGATGCCGTCGCTGCTTGAGCTGCAACGCGGCTTTTCCGCGGCGACGCTGTTCGACGACCCCGCGGCGATCGCATCGCTTCCGATTGTCGGCGGTGATCTGGATGGCAAGGCGCGCATCGGCGTCTACCGCAACAATGTCCTCGGCAACTATCGCAAGGTGCTCTCGGCAACATTCCCGGTGGTGCGTCGCCTGGTCGGCGGCGCGTTCTTCGATGCCGCCGCCGATCACTTCGTGCGCGGCCATCCGTCGACGCGCGGTGACGTCAACCGCTATGGCGGCGACTTCGCGGTGTTCCTGACTGGCTATTCGCCGGCGCGAGAGCTTGTCTACCTGGCCGACGTCGCGAGGCTGGAATGGGCCGTCGACCAGGCGAACATCGCCGCCGACGCGCCGCCGTTCGACGTCATGGCGCTGGCAGGCGTCGCCGCGGATGCGCTCGCCGGTCTGCGCTTCCGTGTTCATCCCGCGGCACGGTTGATCGCGTCATCGTTTCCGATCTTGCGCATCTGGCAGGTCAATCAACTCGACGCGTCGGGCGACGAGCAGGTCGACCTCGGCGCAGGGGGCGACACGCTGCTGGTTTCGCGCGCTACGTCGGGCGTCACCATCGAGCGCATCGACCGCGGCGACCATGCCTTCCTTGCCGCACTCGCGGCCAATGCGACGCTCGGCGTCGCCACCGAACGCGCGACAGTGGCAGCGCCTGATTTCGATCTTGGCCGGGCGTTGCGCGGCTACGTCGCCAACCAGACTCTCGTCGCATTTCGTGCGACAAGCACTGCAAATCGAAAGGACACGCGGTGAATACGATGACGACAACCACCGGACTGGGTCGCTTCGCGGCGCTCTATTGCCGCGCGGCGCAACTGGTTCACAAGCTTCAACCGCTGCTGCTGCTGGGGTTCCGGCTCTACGTCGCGAGGGTGTTCTTCATGTCCGGTCTGACCAAGATTCACGACTGGAGCGTGACCATCGCGCTGTTCACCAACGAGTATCACGTGCCGGTGCTGCCGCCTTCGGTGGCTGCGGTGATGGGCACCGCGACCGAACTGTCGATGCCGGTGCTGCTGGCGCTGGGACTGGCGACCCGCTTCGGAGCATTCGTGCTGTTCTTCTTCAACATCATCGCGGTGGTGTCGTACGCCGCGCTGCCCGACATCGCGATCAAGGACCACATACTCTGGGGCACGATGATCCTGGTGATCCTGCTGGTCGGGCCGGGCCGGATTTCGCTCGACTACCTGCTCGAGCGCCACTTCGGGCTGCAGGCGCGCTAGATCAGCGGTCAAGCCCGCCACTCTGGTAACATTCCCCGCATAGGCACGGGGAGGTAACCATGTCCGTGGCACGCAGAGCGTCGATTGCAGCGGTAACGGCTTTCGCAATCTGGATATTTGCGGGCGTCGCGGCTGCCCAGCAGGTTGAGGTCCTGTGGCTCGGACACGCCACCTTCCGCCTCACGAGCACCACCGGCAAGGTGATCGTCATCGATCCCTTCCTCAAGAAGAATCCGCGAACGCCGGCGAAGTACAAGGACCTTGCCGCGCTCGGCAAGGTCGACCTGATCCTCGTCACGCACGGCCATCAGGACCACATCACCGATCTCCCGGAACTGGCGAAGCTCACCGGTGCGACCGTCGTCGGCCCGCAAGGACTCATCAACAACATGGTGGCCCTCGGGCTACTCGACGGTTCGAAATCCATCGCGATGGACAAAGGCGGAACCGTCGCGCCGCTCGGCCCGGGCATCAAGGTGCATATGGTGCCGGCCGAGCACAGCTCATCGATGGACCTTGCGGTGCTCAAGTCCGAGACGCCGGGCCCTCGGTTTGTCGACGGCGGCGTGCCGGTCGGCTACGTGATCGAATTCGAGAACGGATTCAAGATCTACGATACGGGCGACACCGACGTCTTCAGCGACATGGCGCTGATCAACCGCTTCTTCAAGCCCGACCTGGCGCTGGTATGCATCGGCGGGCACTTCACCATGGACCCTGAGCACGCGGCGTACGCGGTGCGCGAACTGATTCGCCCGAAGCAGGTGATTCCCGATGCACTACGGAGCGTTCCCGATCATCAACCGGACACCCGCCGAATTCAAGGCCGCGCTCGGCGATGACCCCGGTCAAGGTGCTCGAGATGAAGCCGGGGGACACGCTCAAGTTCTGACGTGCGCGCGAGTCTATTCCGGTACGCCTGCCTTGGCCAAGCCCGTCGGCGAAGCGCTTGGCGTCGTCCGCGTTGGCTGAACGGATACCAATAGGTGAGCGCCCGGATGGTCAGCGGATCCCGATACGCGTTTTGTCCGCGCTGGTCCTTCTTTTCTCATCGTCGCCGAAAGCTTGGTCGCGTCTTCGCGGCGGCCAAGCAATCCATACGTGGCCAGCAGCAGTCGCTGCGACCAGTATTCGTCCGGATTCATCGCGATGGCGCGCTCCAGCGACGTCGCCGCCTCGTCAAGACGATTGGCGCCGAATTGCGCCAGCCCGCGCTGATACAGATAGCTCGACGGATAGCGCGGATTGAGCCGCATGGCGCGATCCACTGCCTCGAGCGCCTCGGCCGGCTCGGCCGTCAAAGCTCAGCGCGCCGGCCAGCGCGATATAGCCGTTGGCATCGTTGGCGTCGCTGGCAATCGCGCGCCTTGCTTCGGCGATCGCCTCTTCATGCCTGCTGCGACTGCAGCAGCCATCGCGCTGGCCACCTGATGCGCGAGCGGCGTCGGCGCGCGCATTGCCTTGGCGAGATACTGTTCGGCCTGGTAGAGCGCGTCGTCGTTGCGGGGCTCCGAGTCCCAACGGCATCCCCCCAGAAGCGCGTAAACGCTCTCCCAATAGACCGCCGCGAGAGCGGCGTAGGCGCGCCCGTAGTTCGGATCGAGTTCCACCGCCTTCTTGAACTCGACGATCGCGGCGCGGAAATCCTCGGGCGTCTGCTTGAGATAACGCTCCCAGCCCTTGAGGAAGATGTCGTAGCGCCTGGACGTTCTGCGTGCCTCTCTGCGCGACGCGATCGCTGTCGTCCTTGGTCAATTCGACTGACAGCGCCTTCACGACGTTGCGCGTGACGGTGTCCTGCACGCCGAATATGTCCTTCATCTCACCGTCGTAGCGGTCGGCCCAGACGTGGGCGCCGGTCGCGGCATCGATGAGCTGTGCATTGACCCGGACGCTTTCACCGCTCCTGCGCACGCTGCCTTCGAGGACGTAGCGGACATTCAGTGCCTTGCCGATCTCGCGCACGTCGTGCGCCTTGCCCTTGTACTGAAACGTCGAATTTCGGGCGATGACGACGAGGCCGGCGACCTTCGACAGGTCGGTGATCAGGTCCTCGGTTATCCCGTCGGCGAAATATGCCTTGTCCGCTTCACCGCTCATGTTGTCGAACGGCAGCACCGCGATCGATGGCTTGCTTGCAGGCGCTGCTTTGCCCGGCGCGGACGACGTCGCGGCGCTGGTTTCGCGCGGCTGACTGGACGGGCGCAGCCACCACGCCGTGCCGATTCCAATCACCACCAAGGCACCGATCGCCGCCAGCCAGGTGAGTCGGCGTGTGACCCAGCGACCGCTCCTGCGAGCCGCGGGCACCGGGGAGCCCACCGCCCGCACCGAGAATGCGCGCACGGGCTCATCGATATTCTTCACCGCCTGCATGCCAAGATCGTCGAACGCAGCCGCGATCCGACTCTTTACCGAACCGCGCACGGCTTCGGATACCACGATGCCGCCGGGTGTCGCCAGCGCTTGCAGGCGCGCGGCGATGTTGACGCCGTCACCGTAAACGTCGCCGTCCGCCGTCTCCATGACGTCGCCGAGATGAACGCCGATGCGGAAACGCAATTGCCGGTCGGGTGGCGCACCGCTTGGATTCGCCTCGAGATCACGCTGCACGGCGAGGGCTGCAGTCACCGCGCCGGCAGCAGTATCGAACAGCGCCAGCACCGAGTCTCCGGCGGTGTTGATCACATGTCCATGGTTGGCTTCGATCGCTGCTCTAAAGACATTCCTTGCAGCATCGAGCGCGGTCACCGTCGATTGCTCGTCGGCCTCCATCAGGCGCGAATAGCCGGCAGCGTCGGCGGCGAGGATCGCCGCGAGTCGCTGCTTTTGACTGCCCTCCGTCATGGCTACGGGCTTCCCGAGATGTGTGCCCGCAGATGATACCTCGCGCGGGGACGGCGATCCAAGGCGGCTTCGACCAAAGCCTTACTCGCGGAATCGTCGCGCCGCTTCGCGCATGAAGCGCACCTGCCGCTGGTAGTTGGTGCAGGCGACGCACCAGTGCAAGTGAAGTCGCAACTTGATCGCATCGCGGAATGAAAGCCTGCCCTCCTGCGCGGCCGATATCAATCGCGCAGCACCGCGACAATTGATGAACCTCGCGAGGCGCTTTAGCTCAAACACGGGCGCCCGATGATGTGCGTCCCGATCCACCGCCGGAGGAAACGAACCAGTTTTTCTCCAGGCACTCGCGCAGCGTCAAGCGGGCGCGATGCAGGATGACCCAGAGATTGTTGGACGTGATGGTGAGCTGCGAGCAGATGTCGTCGGTTTCGAGGTCCATGACCTCGCGCATGACGAAGATGCGGGCAGTGTGCGGCGGGAGCCGGTCGAGGCAATCCTGCATGGCCTCGAAGAACTGCTGCTGCGAAAGCGCCGCCTCCGGATCACCCCAGGATGCAGGCGGATTCTCCCAATGGCCCGATTCATCGAACAGGGCGTCGAGATCGTCAAGGCGGCACTCATCGTCAATCGTGGTCAGCACTGGCGCGCGCACCTTGCTGCGGATGGCGTCGACGACCTTGTGCTTGAGGATGCCGGTCAGCCATGTCTTCACCGACGCTTTGCCGGAGAAGGATTTTTCGCCCTGGAGCGCCGCGATCAGCGTGTCCTGGACCACGTCTTCTGCCAGCGCGTTGTCGCGCAACTGCAACGTGGCAATGCGCATCAGATAGCGTCGATGCGTTTCGAGCTGGGTCGCGAATGAGGAATCGGCCATGGCGCGTGTTCGCTGGAACCGGGCAGCATGCATGATACCGACGCCAGTCATCCTTGCCTATGGAGAAGGTTGCACGCACGCGGGTCGGGCCGCGCAGCAATGCTCTCCTTACGCGCGGCTGTCTGAGTCAGCGCTGTAAGGATTATCGGGATCCGCTGACTATATTGGCAACGGGGCCACACGGCCGCCACGGCAAACACCCTCTCCTGCCGCGCGGTCGAGAGGGAACAGTTCTGCAGTCGCAGCCGTGGGCCCCGGACCTTACAGTCAACGCAGGGGAATATTCATGCTGCACGGAAAAACCGCGCTGGTAACCGGATCGACCAGCGGCATTGGCCTCGGCATCGCCCGGGAGCTGGCACGCGATGGCGCCAACGTCATCCTCAATGGATTCGGTGAGGCGAGCGGAAATCGAGGCGCTGCGCGCGTCGATCGCCGCCGAGCACAAGGTGGAAGTGCGCTACGACGGCGCCGACTCTGTCGAAGCAGGAACAGATCGAGGCGATGATGGCCAAGTCGCTTGCCGAATTCGGCGCAATCGACGTGCTGGTCAACAACGCAGGCATCCAGTTCGTGGCGCCCATCGACGAATTTCCCGTCGACAAATGGAATGCGGTCATCGCGATCAACCTCACCGCATCGTTTCACACCGTGCGCCTGGCGCTGCCCGCGATGAAGCGGAAAAAGTGGGGACGCGTCATCAACATCGCGTCGGCGCACGCTCTGGTGGCGAGCCCGTACAAATCGGCATACGTCGCGGCCAAGCACGGCATCGCCGGCCTGACCAAGACCGTCGCTCTGGAAGTCGCCGATGTCGGCATCACCATGAACGCAATCTGCCCGGGCTATGTCTGGACGCCGCTGGTGCAGAAGCAGATACCCGATACGGCCAAGGCACGCGGGATCAGCGAAGAAGCCGTCATCAAGGACGTGCTGCTCGCCGCACAGCCGACCAAGAAGTTCGTCCAGATCGAAGAGGTGGCCGCCTTTGCGGCGTTCCTCGCCAGCGACAGCGCTGCGTCGATCACAGGTGCCGTCCTCCCTATCGAGGGTGGTTGGACTGCACACTGAACCGCATCGCACCTAACGATCGACAACGCTGTCGGCAGACGCCGACTCCCAGGGAGCAGCGCAATGGCAAGAGCACGCAAGCAGACCTCGACCCGCGGCAACGGCGCGAAAGCTGTCGCGCCGGTCATGCCGGGACAGGTCGTCCTGGTGATGCAGGGCGGAGGCGCACTGGGCGCCTATCAGGTCGGCGTGTACCAGGCGCTGCACGAAGCGGGCATCGAGCCCGACTGGGTCATCGGCACGTCGATCGGCGCAATCAACGGCGCGCTGATTGCCGGCAACACCCCCGAAAACCGGCTTGATCGGTTGTACGATTTCTGGGGTCGCGTCGAGCAACGTGCGGGCGCGAACGCGTTCGAATTCGTGCCGGGCTTCAATTCGGCGCTGGCGAACATGACGACGATGGTCAATGGACTGGCGCCCTTCTTCGGACCCAACCCCAAGTCCTGGTTCGGGCCGCACGCCCCAGTCGGTCTTGAAGATGCCGCGTACTACACCACTGCGCCGTTGCGCGAAACGCTGTCCGAACTCGTCGACATCGACTATCTCAACGACAGCGACACGCGGCTCACGGTGGGCGCCGTCAACGTCAAGAACGGCGAAATGCGTTATTTCGACAGCCGCGACGAGCCGATCGCGCTGGAGCACATCATGGCCTCGGGCGCGCTGCCGCCGGCGTTTCCGGCGGTGCGCATCGACGGCGAGCCCTACTGGGACGGCGGCATCTACTCGAACACCCCGATCGAGGCGGTGCTCGACGACAAGCCGCGCCGCGATTCGGTCATCTTCACCGTGCACATGTGGAATCCGGAGGGTGCCGAGCCCGCATCGCTGTGGGAAGTCATGGGACGGCAAAAGGACATACAGTATGCGAGCCGCGCCAAGAGCCACATCGCACGCCAGAAGCAGATCCATCACCTGCGCCACATCATTCGCGAACTCTCCAAGCACGTGCCGGACAAGGCGCGGACTGGCGCCGAAGTGAAGGAATTGGCGTCCTGGGGTTGCGGCAGTACCATGCACGTCACGCGACTGATCGCGCCGCGCCTCGACGGTGAAGATCATCTCAAGGACATCGACTTCACGCCAAGCGGCATCCGCGCGCGCTGGGAAGCCGGTCACGCCGAGGGCAAGCGCGTGCTGGCGCTGGCGCCGTGGACGCGTCCGGTGGATCCAATGGAAGGCGTCGTGATTCACGACACGTCGCCCATCGTGAAAACCGAACTGGCGCACGGTGTGGACGGGTTCGACGGCCGGACGCGTTAGGAGCCTGTCGAGGTCAGGCTCGAGGGGACACCGATGGCGCAACACTACGACGCGATCGTCATCGGCACCGGCCAGGCCGGCCCGCCGCTGGCGGTTCGTCTGGGCAAGTCCGGGCGCCGGACTGCGATCATCGAGCGCAAGCTCGTCGGCGGCACCTGCGTCAACAATGGCTGCATTCCGACCAAGGCGCTGATCGCCAGCGCCCGCGCCGCGCACATCGCGCGGCGCGGCGCGGATTTTGGCGTGATGTTGAACGGCGCGGTGCGCGTCGACATGCCGACCGTAAAAGCGCGCAAGGACTCGATCGTGCAGCAGTCCAACCGCGGCGTCACGGAGTGGCTGCGCGGCGCACCCAACGTAACGCTCATCGAAGGTCATGCGCGCTTTGCGGGGCCGCACGCGGTACGCGTGGGCGATGCCCTGCTCGAGGCGGAACAGATTTTCATCAACGTCGGCGGTCGCGCATCGGTGCCGGTCATGCCGGGACTTGCCGACGTTCCCTACCTGACCAACTCCAGCATGATGGGCGTCGACTTCCTGCCCGAGCACCTGATCGTCGTCGGAGGCAGCTACATCGGCCTGGAATTCGCGCAGATGTATCGCCGCTTCGGCAGTCGCGTTACCGTCATCGAAATGGGTCCGCGGCTGATCGCGCGCGAAGACGAAGCCGTGTCTGCCGCCGTTCAGACGATTCTCGAAGGCGAGGGCATCGCATTCCGTCTCAATGCGACATGCCTGAGTGCGAAACGCCACGGCAGCGGCGTGCAGGTCGGCGTGAGTTGCGAGCTCGAGCCTCGCCAAATCGACGGTTCCCACCTGCTGCTCGCGGTCGGACGCGTGCCCAATACGCAGGACCTCGGACTCGAGACGACCGCCATCCGGACCGATGCGCGCGGATACATCGAGGTCGACGATACGCTCGCAACCAGCGTGCCGGGAATCTGGGCCCTGGGCGACGTCAACGGACGCGGCGCGTTCACCCATACTTCGTACAACGATTTCGAGATCGTCGCCGCCAATCTGCTCGACGGTGACAACCGACGCGTCAGCGACCGGCTGCCGGTCTACGCTCTATTTGTGGATCCGCCGCTGGCGCGCATCGGCATGACCGAGCGCGAAGTACGGGCGTCCGGTCGCAAGGCGCTGGTTGGCGAGATGAAAATGGCGCGCGTCGGCCGCGCTCGTGAACGCAGCGAAACGCAGGGCTACATGCAGGTGCTGGTCGACGCCGAGGATCAGAGAATTCTGGGCGCGATGCTGCTGGGCACCGAAGCCGACGAGGCAATCCATTGCCTGCTCGATGTCATGTATGCGCGCGCCCCGTATACCGTCATCACGCGCGCGGTGCACATCCATCCCACCGTGTCGGAACTCATTCCGACCCTGCTCGGCGACCTCAAGCCGCTGGTGTAGATGTCTTTGTAAGTTGGCGATCGTCGCAACGACGAATCGTTACGCCGTGGCACTGTCGCCCGGACGACATCAAACATCAGGAGACATCGATCATGAACAGCAAGCAGCAGAACACGAAATGGCAGCGCATCGCGCTGGCCGCAGCAATCGCGAGCGCGTTCGCTATTGGCAGCAGCACCGCATTCGCGGGCGAATGCCCCGCGGACAAGCGCGTCGCCGACGGCCAGGGCCAGAAGCAGGGACCGTCCATGCCCAAGGACGTCACCGACGTCGTGCGTGCGACGACCGATCTTTCGAAGGAACCGCTCGCCGAGAAGGGCAGGCTGTTCCGCCTGCGCCAGCTCGACATGAAGCCGGGCGCCATCGTGCCCTGGCACAGCCACGACAACCGTCCCGCGATGATCTACATCGTCAGCGGCGAAGTCGTCGAGTACGCCAGCAACTGCGCCGTACCGATCACGCACAAGGCCGGCGACGTCGCGCCGGAGAAGAATCGGAACGTCGCACTGGTGGCAGAACACCGGAACCGTTCCGGCGGTGCTGATCTCGGTCGACCTGTTTCCGGTCGAGAACATGAAGGACCAGCACATGATGTAACACCCGCAGCGCGGGTGATCTGGCCCGCGGGCGTTGCGCGCCGCGTGAGCGACGCGCGCGCTCGCGGACCTCGAATTCCAACGGAGCAAACGATCATGACCAGCGGTACGCACGCCTCCGCGATGCAGCAGCACGTCACGGCTCCCATGCAGGCATCCGGCGGAGCCCTGCTGCGCTCGTTCGTGATCGGCTTGACGGCGTTCCTGACCGTCGTCGACCTTTTCGCGACGCAGGCGATCCTGCCGTCGCTCGCCAAGGCTTACCAGGTCAGCCCCGCCGCGATCGGCTTCGCGGTCAATGCAAGCACGCTCGGCATGGCGATCGCCGGGCTCGCGGTGGCGTTCTTCAGCAACCGCATCAATCGCCGGCTGGGCATTCTGGCGAGCCTTGTGCTGCTGTCGGTGCCGACCGCGCTGCTGGCGGTCGCGCCGAATCTCACGGTGTTCACGCTGCTGCGCATCGCGCAGGGCCTGTGCATGTCGACCGCATTCGCACTCACCCTGTCCTACCTCGCGGAAACCTGCGGCGATATCGACACCGCGGGCGCCTTTGCGGCATACATCACCGGCAACGTCGCCAGCAACCTGATCGGACGCTTGATGTCGGCGGCCCTCGCCGATCATCTGGGCCTCGCCGGCAATTTCCTGTTCTTCGCCGGCCTCAACCTGGCGGGCGCGGTGCTCGTCTATTTCACCCTCGGGCGCACCAAGCCGATGGACGACGCTGGCACCGCGATGATGGCGGGCGCGCGTTCTCCGCTTGCGGTGTGGGCTGAGCACCTGCGCAACGGACCGTTGCGCGCCGGCTTCGGCATAGGCTTCCTGATCCTGTTCGCGTTCATCGGCACGTTCACCTATGTCAATTTCGTGCTGGTGCGCGAACCCATCGCGCTCTCGCGCATGGGCCTGGGCTTTGTCTACTTCGTGTTCCTGCCGGCGATATTCACCACGCCGCTGGCGGGCCGCGCGGTGGAACGATTCGGCACGCGGCTCACCCTGTTGGGTGCGCTGGCGCTGGCCGGCGCCGGTCTGCCGCTGCTGCTGCTTCCGTACTTGCCCGCGGTGATGCTCGGACTCGCGATGGTCGGAGTCGGCACTTTCTTCGCGCAGGCGACGACCACCGGATTTATCGGTCGCGCCGCGACCACAGACCGCGGCGCCGCAAGCGGCATCTACCTTGCATGCTACTTTTTCGGCGGTATCGTCGGCAGCCTGGTGCTCGGACAGTTGTTCGACCGCGCCGGCTGGGCCGCGTGCGTCACCGGCATCGGTGCCGCGCTGGCGCTCGCCGCGCTACTCGCGTTCCGACTGACCATGCCGGCCGCGCCGAAGCCGGTCGCGCATATGGCGTGATTGCCAATGCCGGTGCGCGCCGGCGGAGGCCACCACACCCTACAACTTGTCGTTCCACACAAACCCGCGTGCCGCAGCACGCAGCAACCTCAAGGAGCATCAAATGTTTGCCAATCTGATCAAGACCGCAACTGCCGCATCCTTCGCCGTCATGCTGGCAGCGCCGTCCGTCGTCATCGCTCAACAGGCAGTTCCGGAAAACATGACTTCGGAAGCCGGCATCATCAGGGTCAAGAGCGCGTATTCGCTCGACGAGAGCGTCGCCCGCATGAAGCAGGACATCGCCGCCAAGGGCATCACCTTCTTCCTCGCAGTCGACCAATCGAAACTGGCAGCCGACGCCGGTATCAAGTTGCGTCCGTCGACACTGCTGGTCTTCGGCAATCCGGCGCTCGGATCACAGTTCATCACCTCAAATCCGCAGTCCGGCCTCGATTGGCCCGTACGCCTGCTGGTGCAGCAGGACGACAACGGCGACGTTTGGGCGTACTACACCGACTTCGCCTGGATCGCGCACCGCTATGGGATCACGGACCGCCAGGCGCAATTCAAGATGGCGTCGGGCGTGGTGGAATCGATAACGTCGACGATCCGGACGCAGCACTGAGCGGCTTCGTCCGCTACAATTCATCGTCGGCTCCCAGTGACGGCCCTGCCCTTTCCGGAGTTCTGCGATGTCTCGCACCACGCTGCGTTTGTTGCTCGTTGCATTTACGGCATTCACGGCATCGGCCGGCGCGCAGACGCCTGATCGACTGACCTTCGCCACCGACTGGCTCGCCCAGGCGGAACACGGCGGCTTCTATCAGGCGCTCGCCGAAGGGCATTTACAAGAAACACGGCCTGGACGTCACGATCAAGATGGGCGGCCCGCAGGTCAATGGCCTGCAGCTGCTCGCCGCGGGCCAGCTCGATGTGGTCATGGGCGATGCGTTGCAGGTGGTCTCGGCGATCGAGCAGAACGTACCCGTCACCGCGATCGCCGCGACCTTCCAGAAGAATCCGACCGCGATCATTGCGCATCCTGGCATCGCGAAGCTCGAAGACCTCAAGGGCCAGCCGATCGCCATCGGCGCCGCGAGCAACACCACCTTCTGGCCGTGGCTCAAGCAGCGTTACGGATTCACCGACAGCCAGAAGCGGCCGTACGGTTTCAGCGTGCAGCCGTTCCTGGCCGACAAGACGCTTTCGCAGCAGGGCTTCGCGACCTCAGAGCCGTTTTCGATCGAGAAGGCGGGCGTGAAGCCGGTCGTGTTCCTGCTCGCGGACATGGGATATCCGCCCTACTCCGAGGCGCTGGTCGTGACCCGCGACACGCTCTCCAAGCGGTCCGATGTTCTGAAACGTTTCGCGCGCGCCTCGGCCGAAGGCTGGAAGAGTTACCTCGCCAATCCGGCGCCGGGCAATGCGCTCATCAAGCGCGACAATCCGCAGATGAGCGACGAATTGCTCGCGTACAGCCATCGCAAGATGAAGGAGTACGCGCTGGTCACCGGCGGTGATGCCGCACAGCAGGGCATGCTGACGATGACCGACGCGCGCTGGAAGCAGACGCTCGACTTCCTGCGCGGCGCAGGACTGACCAAGGCCGGCACCGACTACGCCAACGCCTACACGCTGTCGATCGTGCGCGACGTGAAGGTACTGCCCTGACCCTCGCCGCCCGCGTCGACGCGATGCCGGTGGTCGAAATCGCCGGCGCAGGCAAGACCTATCGCACCGGCACGGTGGCGCTTGCGCCGATCGATCTGGCGATCGAACAAGGCGAATTCCTGACCCTGCTCGGTCCATCGGGATGCGGCAAGACTACGCTGCTCAACCTCGTCGCAGGACTGCTGCGGCCCGACGCTGGCCGGATTCGCTGGTGGGGTGGCGATTTCGCAGCGACCGGGGGACCGGGCCGGCGACTGGCCATGGTGTTCCAGGCGCCGACGCTGATGCCGTGGGCGCGCATCGACGGCAACGTCCGATTGCCGCTCGACCTTGCGGCGACTCCGCGCGCCGATGCCGACCGCGAGGTCGCCGCGGCGCTCGCAAAGGTCGGCCTGGCCGATAGCGCGGCGCTGTTGCCGCGCGAGCTTTCCGGTGGGATGCAGATGCGGGCGTCGATCGCGCGCGCGCTGGTGACATCGCCAAACCTGCTGCTCATGGACGAGCCTTTCGGCGCACTCGACGAATTCACCCGCCAGCGTCTCGACAACGAGCTGCTGTCGCTATGGAAGGCGCAGGCGCTGACCGTCGTATTCGTAACCCACAGCATTGTCGAAGCCGTATTCCTGTCCACACGGGTCGCGGTCATGGCGGCGCGCCCAGGCCGCATCATCGCCGACATCGCCATCGACGAGCCCTATCCGCGCAGCGACTCGTATCGCCTCACGCCGGCGTTCGCCGCGCGCTGCCAGCACCTTTCGGACCTGGTCGCGGAGGCTCATGCCGGAGTGCCCGAATGACAACGCCCGCGGAGAGCGCTCCGTCGCGGGCGCTGCGCTATACCGCGCCACTGCTGGTCGCGGTCGTGGTACTCGGTGTCTGGCAAGTACTGGTGACCGCCTACGACGTGCCGGCCTATCTCGTCCCCTCGCCGTTACTGGTGCTGCAGACGCTGGTCACCGATCGTGCGCTGCTGTTCGATTCGCTGCGAGTGACACTCGGCGTCGCGCTCACCGCACTGCTCGTCTCGGTGATTCTTGGTGCGCTGATCGCGCTGCTGTTCGTGCGCAGCCGCTGGATCGAGATGAGCCTGTTTCCCTACGCGGTCATTCTGCAGGTGACGCCGATCGTGGCCATCGCACCGCTGATCATCATCTGGGTGAAGGACACCCAGGTGGCGCTGGTGGTGTGCGCGGTCGTGGTCGCGATCTTCCCGATCATCTCCAATACCACGCTCGGACTGCGCAGCGTCGATCCGGGCCTGCTCAACCTGTTCAGCATGTATCGCGCGACCCGCTGGCAGGTCATGTGGCGCCTGCGCGTGCCGAGCGCGCTCCCCTACTTCTTCGGCGGCCTGCGCATCGCCAGCGGGCTGGCGCTGATCGGCGCGGTGGTCGCCGAGTTCGTTGCCGGCACCGGTGGCCAGGGAGCGGGACTCGCCTACCAGATCCTGCTGGCCGGGATCCAGCTCAACATCCCGCGGCTGTTCGCGGCGCTGGCGCTGATCACGTTGAGCGGCGTGGCGCTGTTCGGCGCGACCGTGTGGCTGTCGCGTCTGGTATTGTCACGCTGGCACGAAAGCGAGATTGCGCCCACGCACTGACATCGACCGGAGCACGCTCATGCTCGACAAGAAGATCACGCCCAGGTTCATCGTCGAATATCTCGACCAGTATGTCATCGGCCAGGATGCGGCCAAGAAGACGGTCGCGGTCGCGGTCTATTCGCACTTCAAGAAGATCGCGCGATCGCGCGCCGACAACGCACCGATCGCCAAGAGCAATGTCCTGCTGATCGGCTCTTCGGGAACCGGCAAGACGCTGCTCTGCGAGACGCTGTCGCGGGTGCTGGGCGTGCCGTTCGTGACAGCCGAGGCGACGTCGCTGGCGCAGACGCGTTACGTCAACGAGGAAATCGAGGCCATCCTGCAGCGGCTGGTCGACAAGGCCGGCTCGGATATCGGCAAGGCATCGAGCGGCATCGTCTTCATCGACGAAATCGACAAGCTCAAGGCGTCCGACGGGGAGGTGCGCGGCAATTCCGGCGAGAGCGTGCAGCACGCGCTGCTCAAGATCATGGAAGGCTCGCAGGTCAAGCTGGGCAGCGGGCAGTACATCGACACGACCAACATCCTGTTCATCTGCGGCGGCGCGTTCGTCGGCCTCGACAAGATCATGTCGCAGACGCACGGTTACGGGTTCATTACCTGGTCGAAGGACGACAGCCAGAAAATCCTCGACCGGCTTAACACCCGCGTCAAGCCCACCGACCTGTTCACCTTCGGGCTGATTCCGGAATTCACCGGCCGACTGCCGATCATCGCCAACTTCCAGGACCTGACGCGGCCGATGCTTGTGCGCATCATGATCGAACCGAAGAACTCGATCTACAGCCAGTTCCAGGACATCTTCAGCAACGAAGGCGTGGAATTGACCGTCGAAAAGAAAGTCTTCGAGCAGATCGCCGAGCTGGCCTTCGAATACAAGACCGGCGCGCGCAGTCTTCGCGGCATCTTCGAGGAGCTGATCACGCCGATCCTGTTCCTGGTGCCCGACCATCCGGACATTCGCCAGGTGACGATTCCATCGCTGTTCGGCGAGGCGACTCTGGTGCGACAGGCGTAGCGATGCCCGGTTGTGGCATTGCCCCACCCTGTACCGTGTCGCCAGCGGCCGAAATCAGTCATCATGTCGATGTCGAGAATGCGTAGCTTTGTCATGCAACGCCCAGGCACCTGCAAATCATTGGCCTGGTCGCAACGCAACAGGAGGAGGAAACCATGAGCAAATTGATCTGGACGCGGCGCCGTGCCATCGGCGCCGGCATTGCGGGCATTTGCGCCAGCGCGCTGCCGCGCTCGGCCATGGCCGCGACGGCATTGCGCTGGGCAACGGTGATGCCGGCAAATCATCCACAAGTCGCGATGATGGAGCGTATCGCCAAGCAGGTGAAGGACGAGACGGGAGGATCGCTCGACATCCAGATCTTTCCGGCAGGACAGCTTGGCTCGTCGCGCGATCTGATCGAGGCGACGTCGACCGGCGCGATCCAGGTGGTCGACGAGGGCGCGGCGCAATTCGGGCAGTTCGTGCCGCAGTTCTCTATTCTCGAGGCACCGTACATCTGGCGCGACGAAAAGCATATGCGCAAGGTCCTGAACTCGCCGATCATGGACGAGATGAACGCGCAGCTCGTGCCCAAGCGGCAGATGCGCATCATCGGCGCGACCTACTACGGCAAGCGCCACGTCACGTCCGGCAGCAAGGCGATCAACACCGTCGACGACATGAAGGGCTTCAAGTTGCGCATTCCGGAAGTCGATACCTTCCGCGCCATGGCCGAAGCCTGGGGAGCGAAGCCGACGCCGCTGAATTTCGGCGAACTCTATCTCGCGCTGAGCCAGGGTGCGGTCGACGGCCAGGAAAATCCGTTGCCGACGATCCAGAGCGGGAAATTCAACGAAGTGCAGAAGTACCTCGTGCTCACCGGGCATATCCTCACGCCGCGCCTGATCGCCATCAACGAAGCGGCATGGCAGGCGCTGACCCCCAAGGAACGGCAATCGCTCAAGTCCGCGATCGATACGTTCTCGCAGGTGCAGGACAACGAAATCCTGGCGCAGGAAGCCAAGCTGGTCGACACTTTCAAGGCCGGCGGCATGACCGTCGTGCAACCGGACATCGAGAGTTTCCGCAAGCCGGTGCTGGCAAGCGTACCCGCCAAGTTCGAAGCCAAATGGGGCAAGGGATTCTGGGAGCGCATCGCCGCCTATTGACCCGACGGGCGACAATCAGCCGCCCGTGAAACCGGAATCCTGATGTTTCGTCGCGTCGTCGGCGCCTTCGACTTGGCCGCCCAGTTCGTCGCCTGCGCGCTGGTCGTGGCGCTGCTCGGCGTCGTGATGCTCGGCGTCATCACTCGCACGGCAGGCGATCCGCTCAGCTGGACCGACGAGCTGTCGCGTTTCCTGATGGTCTGGCTCGCCGTCTTCGGCTGGATACTGGCGAGCCGCAAGCGCATCCACGTGCGCATCCGCTACTTTCAGGACCTGCTGCCTGCACGGTTGCATCGGGCGGTGGAACTCGCGATCCAGCTCGCGGTGACGCTCTTCGGCGCGTTCGTGTTCTGGTACAGCTTCGGACTGGTCGCCAAGAACATCGACCTCGAGGCGACCTCGCTGCCGATCGTGATGGCGTGGATGTACGTGCCGATGGTGCTGGCGGGCGGGGTCACCGCGCTGCAGGGCGCGCGCGAAGTCGTCGAGGTGCTGAGTCGGCGCAAGCCTGCAGCAACCGCCGACCCGGCGGTGGTCGAATGAACCACCTGATGCTGGAGATCGTCGGGGTCTGGCTGGTCGCGATCCTGATCGGCCTGCCGCTGTTCACGTCGATGGGGCTCGCGGGGTTCGCATTCGTGATGCTGGGCGGCCTGTCGCCGACCATCGTCCCGCAGAAAATGGCGCAGGCGATGAATTCGTTTCCCATCGTCGCCGCACCGCTGTTCATCCTGATGGGCAACCTGCTCGGCGCAGCCAAGCTCACCGATCGTATCGTGCGCTTCGCGACATCGCTGGTCGGCTCGCTGCGCGGCGGTTACGCGCACGCCAGCATCCTGTCGAGCATGATCTTCGCCGGCATGGTCGGCTCCGCAGTCGCCGACGCGGCGGGACCGGGGCGGTCGAAGTGCGCGCGATGAAAAAGGCCGGGTATCGGCCGGAAACCGCGGCCGCGATCAGCGCGGCGGCGGCGACCATCGGGCCGATCATTCCACCCAGCCTGCCGATGGTGATCTACGGCGTCAGCGCCGACGTTTCCGTCGGCCGACTGTTCCTGGCGGGCTTCGTCCCCGGCGTGCTGATGGGCGTGTCGCTGATGATCATGGTGGCGATCATCGCACCGCGCCAGGGCCTGCCGCGGCATGCCTTCGGCGGCCTGTGCGACGTGTGGGTCGCGTTCAAGGGCGCCTCGTGGGCGCTGCTTGCGCCGGTGATCCTGCTCGGCGGCATGTTCAGCGGCCTGTTCACGCCGACCGAAGCGGCGGCAGTGGCCGACATCTACGCGCTGTTCCTGGGCTTCGTGGTCTATCGCACGCTGAGCGTGAAGGAACTTCCCGCGATCCTGATCAACACCGCCGAAACCACCGGCATCGTGATGGTCCTGGTGATGGTCGCCGGCGCGCTCGGCTGGTGCATGTCGATTTCGCGCATTCCTCAGACCGTCGCACCCGCGCTGGTCGCCACCATCAGCCATCCGCTGGTGTTCCTGTTCGCGTCGAACGTGATCCTGCTGGTGGTCGGTTGCTTCATGGAAACGCTGGCCGCACTGCTCATCCTCATCCCGATCCTGGTGCCGGCCGCCATCGGCTTCGGCATCGACCCGGTGCAATTCGGGCTGATCATGATCTTCAACCTCATCCTGGGCACCATTCATCCGCCGATCGGCGTCGTGCTGTTCGTCATGGCGCGCATCGCCGACATCACCTTCGAAAAAATATCGCGCGCGATTCTGCCATGGCTGGTGCCGCTGCTGATCGTGCTGGTAGCGATCACGGTCTGGCCGCCGCTGACGCTCTGGCTGCCGAACCTTGTCATGAACAAATGAACTGGCGGTGCGAATTACGCGGGCTGAGTGCGTCTGCCGTATCTGCGTTTCGAGGGCGCCGCGCCATTGGTCTTGACCGGCTCTGAAGGTTGGCGACGCGGGCCCGCCACCAGCAGCAGTGATACGCCGCATTGCGGGCAGTAGTTGTGAATTTCTGCCAGGTGTCCACCGCATTCCGGACAGTAATGTGCCATGTGCTCGTCCTGCGCATTGGGTTTGCGCCGGGCATCAGCCTCGGACGCCGCGGTCCCAGGACCTGCCGGGGGAGAATTGCGCCGGCAAATTTGGCACCGCTAGCACGCATCAAGCAATCAATGTGCCACGAGCGCATGGTGCTCTCGTCCGCCGCAGCAGCAGGCGTGCCCGCGAATTGCGCAGGGGCTGGCGAAGCGCAACGAGGTCAAAACGTGACCCGGCAGGTCAGCGGGGCACGCGAAAGGCGGCGAAATCGACGAGTCAGGCGTTCTTCGGTAACGGCAGGATCCCGATCGCGATATCGAAGACGCCGTCGTCTACAAGTTCATTTTTGGAAATGCTGGCGCACCATTGCCGCGATTTGTCGATCGGTCATCTTGTCGGTGGTTTCGACGCCAACGATGCGTGCACCCATGCCTTTGCCGGCGAGGCGCTTTGCGAACTCGCCCTTGGCCTCGCCCGGACCGAAAACCAGGATGGATGTCGCGTCACGAACGTGAGCGATGACAGCGTCGTAGTACCTGTCTAGATGCGCTGCGAATTGCCGGTCTCGCTGGTCATCCGCAGATCCCTCTTCCGACGCGGCATGACCGGAAAAGCGGACGTGCTTTTCCATTCCTGACTCAATGCGTTCCGTTTCCTCGGAGCCCTCGCCGACAAACACGACGAACGCATCCTTGTGGTCGATCCAGATACCCACTTGTTCACTCATGATTCACTCTTTGGTTTGTCGAATTTCATCGAATCGCACTGCCGCGTCATCATGAGCGATGTGGTTTCTTGTCGCCTTGATGCGGGTCAATCCCGATTCAGTTTGCGCGCCGGCCAATGGCGGCTGTTCAAGGCGTGGTTGCAGCGATTGCGCCTTCGCGTTGTGCCTGACGCACGGGGTTGGGGTTGGGTCGGTCGGATACGATACGGCCGTCAACCAACTCGATGATGCGATCACATCGATTGGCAAGCCGCGGATCGTGGGTAACGATAAGGAAAGCTGTTCCGAGCGTGCGGTTGACCGAGCGCAACAGGTCAAAGACGCCATCGGCAGCCTTGGTGTCGAGATTGCCGGTCGGCTCGTCGGCGAGTACCAGTGCCGGTTGCATCGCCAGCGCGCGCGCTATTGCTACGCGCTGCTGCTGACCGCCGGACAAGTCGCCTGCCATGTGGTCCTGCCACGGGCCGAGGCCAACCTCTTCGAGCAGCGCTTGCGCCGTCTTGGTCATCGCGGCATCAGGCCAGCCGCGATTGGCCAGCAGTGGCATCAGCACGTTTTCGGCAGCCGTGAATTCCGGAAGCAGGCAGCTGTATTGGAAGACAAAGCCGATCGAGCGTCCACGCAGGCGGGTGAGCTCCAAATCGTTCAGCTTCCGGGTCTCGTTGCCGTTGATGGAGATCTTGCCGCGCGTCGGGGTATCCAGCAGGCCGATCAGGTTGAGCAGCGTGCTCTTGCCCGATCCGGAGGGTCCGATGAGCGCCGCGAATTCGCCGTGGTCCAGCACAAGGTCGACGCCATGGAGAACCTCCAGCTCGACCGACGTGCCTGGAGCGTAGGCCTTGTGCACGTCCACGAGGCGCAGGACGGGACCAGGCTTTGCGTCATCCACGAATCGCCACCACCGGGTCGAGCTTTGCGGCACGTTGAGCTGGGACCACGGCGGCAAGCGTGCCGACCAGTGTCGCCCCGGCTGCCGTGATGACGAAAAGCATCGGGTCGATATTGACGATGAAAAGCGGTGTGCCATCGGGATTCCTGGCGACATTGCGCCAGAAGTTGAGGAAGAGAAATCCCAGGGCCGATCCGAACAGGGAGCCGATGAGGCCCATGACGGCGCCCTGCACCAGGAACAGTCGCAGCACCTGCCCTTGCGTTGTTCCCATCGCGCGCAGGATGCCAATCTCCCGCGACTTCTGGACGACAGAAACGACGAGCACGCTCGCAATGCCGAGGGCGGCAGTGAGTCCGACAAAGAATCGAATGAACTTATTCGACAACGTTTGCGCCGAAAGCGCGGAAAAGAACTGTGCATTGGTGCGGATCCAGCTGTCGGCTTCGAGCGCGGTGACGGCCTCGATCGTCTGGGCGACGCGCTCGGCGTCGAACGGGTCACGGACATTGAGTTCAAGGCTCGACACGCCGCCGACCAGATCGAGCAGGCTCTGCGCGACGCGCAATGAAACGTAGACGTTGCGCTCGTTGATGCCCTTGTTGCCGAAATCGAAAATGCCGGTGATGGTCAGGGTCTCCGTGGCGCCCGATGCCGTGGTCAAGCGCAGCTTGTCCCCCAGCTTGGCACCGAGGTCCTTGGCGAGCTCGGTACCGATCACGATATCGGAGGTGCCGACGCCGACCTTGCCCGCGACGATCTTGTCGGCTAGCGCGATCACGCGCAAGTACGTCTGGGCTTCGATTCCCGTGATCGTCACGGACTTGTTGGCATCGCCGCGGATGGCGAACCCCGGGCCGGATGCGACTGGCGTCACGTTGATGACCTCGGGCATCCGCTCGATCTCGCCGAGAACCTTCTGCCACTGGTCAACCGATTTGAGACGTTGCGATCTGGGCTGCACCAGCGCAGCGACCGTCCCATCGCCGGGCCCGCGTTGGGCGCGCGCGACTTCCTCCGGGGGTATGACGACGATCTGCGCCTGAAAGCTCAGCGTTCTGCGAAACAAATTCGTTTGCAACGCGGCCAGCAGCGCCGACATGAAAACGATGACGGCGACGCCCAGGGCCACCCCGAGGACGATGAGCGAGGTCTGGATCAGGCCCTCCCGCATGAATCGGACGGCGGCAATCCATTCGAAGGGCGTGTAGCGATTCAATGCTTCGCGCCCGAAGCCATGGCCACGCCGCGCACGCGTTGCCCGGCGGCGACCATGACGCTGGTCGCCGGAATCAACGTGTCTCCTGCCGCGACGCCGCTGAGTACTTCGGTCTGGCCGTCCCCACGCAGGCCGACGCTTATCGCTTGACGTTGCGCGCGCCCGTCGCGGACGACGAGCACCCACGGCTGGTCGCTGCTCGAATCGTGGATCGCATCGGTGGGCACGACGAGCGTGTTGACACGGCGCCCGACTTCGATGTCGACAGAAATCGTCATGTCCTGCCGCAGGTAGGCCGGCGGTTGAGTGACCTGCAGCTTGACCTCGACCGCGCCGCGCTGTGGATCGATCCCCGGATTGATGTAGACCACTTCGGCCGGGAAGCGCTGGTCCGGGTAGGCGTCAGCGGAAGCCAGCGCCTTCTGGCCGAGCGCGAGCCGCGCGAGGTTCTTTTCATCGATCTGCACGACGAGTTGCGTTTCACCGTCCGGTGCCAGCAGCATCAGTTCCTTGCCAGCCTCGGCGACGTCGCCCGGTTCGACACTGCGGCCGATCAGAATCCCGTCCGCAGGGGCACGCAGGATGGTCTGATCGAACTTGGCCTGCGCCACGAGCAGCGTCGCCTTGGCCTGGTCGAGTGCCGTCCTGGCTAACGCGTAATCGCTGCCGGTCGGCCGATTCGTCTCCACCTGGAGCTGTGCTGCCCGCAGTTGGCTCGAGGCGACGTCGAGATTGCGCTGCGCGTCGTCGAGTTGTGCCTGGGAGACGAACTTCCTGGCGACCAGATCCTTCGTGCGCTGGTATTGCTGCTGGGCCTGGGTGACATTGGACTGCGCCTGCTTTGCGTTCTGTTCGGCGGCAGGAAGCGCCAATGCGTTCAATTGCCGCAGCTTTGCGTCGGCCTGGGCGACCGTCGCCCTCGCTTGTGCAAGCGCCGCCAATTCGTCGGTCTGATCCTGCTCGATGAGTACCTGGCCGCGGCTGACCCGCTGACCTTCTTCGACGGGGATGCGCACGACGCGTCCCGTCGTTTCGGCAGCAATGGCAACGCGTCGCGGCGTGATGACCTGACCGCTCGCGACAACCGACTGCGTCAGATCGCTGCGAGCGACGGCATAGACCGGAACAGGCGTGCCGAATAGCAGGTCCCGCGCCGCAAATCCGATGCAGCGCGAGGCCGACTCCGAGCACGAGCCCGGCTCGCAGCCTGTTCCTGCGCAACCACGCGACGAGTTCCTTCAGCTCCAACCAGGGTCTACTTGGACTTGCGGGCCGCCGCCGTCTTGCCGCGCCTCGCAGCAGGACGCTTCGCCACTTTTGCGGATCGGCTCTTGACTGACTTGCCGGTCGCGATCTTGCGAGCCGACGTGACCCGGCGAGCCTTTCCCGTCTTCGTTGGCGTCTTGGAAGTCTTGTGCTTGGCCCCCAGGCCCTCGGACATCCCGATCAAGATACCGCTCGCCAAAGTGGCAAAGTTTTGCGTAAGCAGATGCGCCGTCTTGAAGCCCGTCTCGCGCTGCGCGCGCATCGCGGCCTGAGCCCGCTTCGCGTGATCCCGCATGGTCGACGCCACCTGCGCGCCGGTCGCGGTGCCGGACAGCGTCGTCTTTTCCAGGACGCGCTGCCACGGGGCCCTGACCCTTTCGCTGGCACTGTCCGTCGCCTGCACGAGGTTCCGGATAAATTCGTCCTCGAGCTTTTCCAGTTCGTTCAGCGCTTGCTTGAGGTTGGAGTCTTCGTAGTCGTAGCCCTTGCCGGTAACCCGGTGCAGGGCGACGTTGCTGGCTTCGACGGCCTTGAGCAGCGCGTCGTCCATGCCGGCAACGGTATCGGATAACGCTTTTTCGACCTTGATCTCACGCTTTGCCACACCAAGGTGGACACCTTCGACGACGCTTCTCAGGACGTTCCCGATCTGCTTCAGGGTGAGCTCACGCTGCTGCAGCGCCTTCAGAGTCAAGTCCCGCACCGTCGCGCGGACGTTGCCGCCTTGCTTGATTGACTGGCTCGCCAAGGTCTTCAGCACTTGGTCGACATCGATTGCAGCATTTGTCATGGTTTGCTCCTTGGTTCGGGGGGAGTTCCGCCAGTCCGGCGGAGCACTCGACTTGTTCCGGGCGACTGCGATCGGTGCCGCGAGCCGCAACTCGAGCACGCCAGCACTGATTCATCATAGTCTCTCGGATGCGTATGCGTTGTTGATGCACGTCAACCCGGGGCGCACTTCAGTGGAACAGACTGGACGCATTGGAGCCAGTGTGGCGCCCGCCAGACCGGACTGACGGCACGATGACCCTCGAACGCACAACGCAGCCGACGATAGGGATCGAGTCGGCGGGTCACGGGCAAGTCGGTGCGGTGCACTGTTCGGGGCCATGGACGGTGCACGGACTGGCCCAACTCGAACATCAGCTTGACGACTTACGCTGGCCCGAGGGCGAACTCGTCGTCGATGGCTCCGCCATGTCGGCACTCGACACCTCGGGCGCTTGGCTGCTGCACCGGACGATACGCACCCTCGAACAGGGTGGACGCAAGGTGGAGCTGCAAGGACTGCGGTCGGAATTCAATTCCCTGCTCCAGTTGATCGCCGCACGCGAAGTGGCGGCGCAACCGCCCGCCTTGGATGCGCCCAGTGCCCTTGCGAGGCTCGGTCAACGCGTCTGGTCCGACGCAATTGGAATGACCGGCTATCTTTCCTTTGTCGGAGAAAGCTTCACCGTACTCGGGCGTTCTCTCGTCCACCCGCGGCGTCTGCGCTGGCGCCCGATCCTGCACAATCTGCAGAGTGCCGGCGTTGCGGCGCTTCCGATCACCGGATTGCTGTCGTTCCTGTTGGGGATCGTGATCGCCTATCAGGGCGCGGACCAGCTGCAACGTTTCGGCGCCAACATTTTCATTGCCGACCTCGTGGGTCTGGCGATGCTGCGGGAGCTCTCGCCGTTGCTCACGGCGATCATCATCGCGGGTCGGTCAGGATCCGCGTACACCGCGCAGATCGGCACGATGAAAGTCACCGAGGAGATCGACGCGCTTCGTACCATCGGCGTTGCGCCGCAGGAGCTGCTGGTCCTGCCGAAGATGCTGGCGCTGATTGTCGTGTTGCCATTGCTCACCGTCTACACCGACGTCACCGGCGTGCTCGGTGGCATGATCATGGCGCGCTCGAAGCTCGACGTCAGTTTCGGGTCGTTCCTCGACCGCCTCGACGAGGCGATCAGCCTTTCTTCGTACGTGACCGGCATCAGCAAGGCGCCGGTGTTTGCGATGATCATCGCCCTGGTTGGCTGCTACCGTGGATTCCAGGTCAGCGGCAGCGCGGAAAGCGTCGGACAGCAAACGACCATGAGCGTCGTGCAGTCGATCTTCCTGGTGATCGTCACCGATGCATTGTTCTCCATCGTTTTCAACTGGCTCGACCTTTGACCGGCGCGATGGAAAAGACATCGAACGTTGAGCCCGTGATCGAAATCCGCAATCTCTGCACGCGTTTCGGCCGATCCGTGGTGCACGAAGCGTCGACATGACGGTGTTGCCCGGCGAGATCTTCGCGCTCGTCGGTGGCAGCGGCTCCGGCAAATCCACGCTGCTTCGCGAAGTGATCCTGCTTCAGCAGCCAGCCTCGGGTTCGATCCGGGTATTCGATCAGCGAAATCGTCAGGCCTCAGCGATGAACAGGCATTGCCGCTGCGGCGCCGCTGGGGCGTGATGTTCGAGCGTGGCGCGTTGTTCAGTTCGCTCACCGTCACCGGAAACGTCGGCATGGTGCTTGCAGGAGCACACGCGGTTATCGGAGGGACTGATTGCCGAGATCGCTGCCATCAAGATCGCACTCACCGGGCTGCCCGCTGACGCCGGTCCGAAATACCCGAACGAACTGAGCGGCGGCATGCGCAAGCGGGCGTCGCTCGCCCGCGCGCTCGCACTCGACCCCGAGTTGCTTTTTCTCGACGAGCCGACCGCGGGCCTCGATCCGCTCAGCGCCAGCGGCATCGACGAACTCGTGCGCAATCTACGCGACTCGCTGGGCCTGACCATCGTGATGGTGACCCACGATCTCGATCTGCTTTGGCGAGCCGCGGACCGGGTCGCCGTACTCGGCAAGGGACGCATCGTGGGCGTCGGGACGATGACCGAACTCTCACGGTCGGACGATCCGCTGATCCGGCAATACTTCTACGGACCGCGCGGACGCGCCGCACAGGAACAGGCATGGAAGCAAAAGTGAACTTCGTGGTGGTCGGAGTGTTCGTGATCGTGCTGAGCACGACATTGATCGCTGGCGTATTGTGGTTGAGCAGCGGCAAGTTCTATCGGAAGAACTACGACATCTATCAGACCTACATGACCGAGTCGGTGTCGGGGCTCAACATCGATGCCCCGGTGAGATATCGCGGGGTGGACGTCGGACGAGTGCGCCGGATCGCGCTGGCGCCCGGCAACGTCGAGCAGGTGCAGGTGACACTCGACATCGACCGTGGCACGCCGGTGAAGATGGACACCGTCGCGGTGCTGCAGACCCAAGGGTTGACGGGCATCGCGTTCGTCGAGCTGACTGCCGGTAGCCGGGTCTCCGTGCCGCTCAGCGCGCAACCCGGAGAGGAGTATCCCGTCATCAAGTCGGGCCCCTCGCTCATGAACCGCCTGGAATCGTCGCTCACCTCGTTGCTTGGCAGCGTCAACCGCACCAGCGACAGCCTCAATTCGGTCCTCGACGAGGAGAACCGCCGCGCGCTCCGGAAGACACTGGCGGATCTCGAGGTGCTGTCGCGAACGCTGGCCGCGCGTTCCGCCACCATCGATGCTGGCCTGGCCAGTGCCGCCAAGACGATGGACAACACCGCTCGTTTCACCGATCAGCTGCCGCGTCTTTTGCAGCGCGTGGATCATAGTGTCGACGCATTCGATCGCATGGCCGGTCAAGTCGGCGGCGCGGGGACAAGCGCCTCTGGTGTGCTAGACGGCACTCGCCCGGACATCCAGCGGTTTGCGAACGAGACGTTGCCGGAGGTGCGCGAGCTGGTCGCCGATCTGCGGGACCTGACCGCTACCCTGCGCCGCGTCAGCGGCGACCTGGAAAGGAACCCGAGCGTGCTGGTCTATGGCAAATCGCTGCCGAAACGTGGCCCTGGCGAGTGAATGATCGATGACATCCGACACCGCATCGCAACTGCGATTGACCCTGCGATGACAAACTGCAAGATCGATCGCGTTCCAACGCAGCTGGCTGCGGTGGCTGGTGCTAGCCGTGCTACTGAGTGGCTGCACCGGGTTGCGTCCGGCGCAGACCGAGAGCGACAACACCTACGTGCTGGAGCCCAAGCCGATTGCCAAGAACGTCGGCGAACGACGCGACATCGTACTGGAGATCAGCATACCGCGCGCCGCACCCGGATTCGAAACGGCCCAAATGGCCTACGTGCAACGCCCCTATGAGCTGAACTACTTTTCGGCCAACCGATGGGCCGACACTCCATCCCGGATGTTGGGTCCGATCCTCGCGCGGGCGCTGGAACAGTCTGGCAGTTTCAACGCCGTCGTGGAGGCGCCCAGCGCCGTCCCGGCCGACGTCCGGCTGGTCAGCGAACTGGTTCGCTTGCAGCAGAATTTCGAGCTGCGCCCAAGCCGGATCGAGATCGTGCTCCGGGTTCAGCTGATCGATGTCCGCACCAGGCGCGTCCTCGCGACAAGGGTGTTCGAAGCGACTGAAAAGGCGCCGAGCGATGATCCGTATGGCGGTGTGACGGCGGCCAACGCTGCACTTCAGCGCAGCCTGGAGGACGTCGTGAATTTCTGCATCGCCGAATCAGGCAAGCGTTGAAACCCGGCGGGACTGCGCATCGGGCCGCGGAAAGCCGCTTGCTTTTTCGCAGCTTGCTTGACGGGCATCAACGAGGTCCGCGCCAGCAGGGCAATAATGACCCTCGAGATCGCGAGCATCGCAGTGGCGCCGAAATGCTTCATCCCTCAAAGGCCTTCGCATGAATCTTAGCAAGCATCAATTCATATGGTGGATTCTCAGCGCCTGCATTGGCGGCCCAATTTCCGTTGCGGCCCAGCCGACGTCGAGCGACTCACGCGGCGAAATCCTCTATGCCACACATTGCGTCAGTTGCCATTCGACGGCAGTGCATTGGCGCGACAAGAAGCTGGCTACCGACTGGCCGAGTCTCAAGGCCCAGGTGTTCCGGTGGCAGTCGAATACCGGACTCGGCTGGGCCGATGACGATGTTGCCGCCGTCACCCGTTATCTGAACGATCTCTACTACAAGTTTCCCGCGCCCGTCAGGACCGCCGTCCTGCAGCGGCCGTCGCCAGGCACGTCGATCCCTTAGCCGCCATGTCTCCTACGACGCATATTGACAGTTCGCGAGCACCTGGAACGAGCGGAGAACGCATGACAGTCGACAAGATCTGGCTTAAGCAGTACCCCGCCGGCATTCCGACCGAAATCGATCCCGACCGCTTCCAGTCCCTTGCTGACCTGTTCGACGACATCGTAGACAAGTTTGCCGACAAGCCCGCGCTGCACAATTTCGGCTGCACCATGAGCTATGGGGAACTGGGGCGCCGGTCACGCGATTTCGCGGCGTTCCTGCAATCATTGCCGGGCATGACCCAGGGCGAGCGCGTCGCCATCATGTCGCCCAATCTGCTGCAATACCCGGTCGCGCTGTTCGGCATCCTTCGTGCAGGCATGACCGTCGTCAACGTCAATCCGCTATACACCCCGCGCGAACTCGAACATCAGCTCAAGGACTCCGGCGCCAAGGCCATCGTCATACTGGAGAATTTTGCGAGCACGCTGCAACAGGTCATCAAGAACACGCAGGTAACACATGTGATCACCTGCCAGGTGGGCGACCTGCTGCCACCCCCAAAGCGCTGGCTCGTCAATTTCGTCGTCAAGCGGGTGAAGAAGATGGTTCCCGAATGGCGCATAGACGGTACCACGGCATTCCCCGCAGCCCTCGAACGGGGCGCGAAGGGTACGTTAAAGGCCGTCGCGGTCGCGCGCGACGACATCGCTTTCCTGCAGTACACCGGCGGGACCACCGGGGTTGCGAAGGGAGCGATGCTCACCCACCGGAACATGCTCGCCAATCTCGAGCAGGTCGGCGTCTGGGTTTCGCGGACGTTCAAGGAAGGCACGGAAATCGTCATTGCGCCGCTGCCGATGTACCACATCTTCTGTCTGACCTCGACACTGGCGTTCATGAAGTGGGGCAGCCTGCTCGTGCTCATCACGAATCCCCGCGACATGCCGGCATTCATCGAAGAACTGCGGAGGTGGAAGTGGAGCGTCATGACCGGCGTCAACACCCTGTTCAACGGCCTCCTGAACACCCCGGGGTTCGACAAGCTCGATTTTTCCGGGGTAAAGGTGGTAGTGGGTGGAGGCGCGGCGGTGCAACGGCCGGTCGCCGAGCGCTGGAAGCAGGTGACCGGCGGCTACATCACCGAAGCCTATGGCTTGACGGAGGCGTCGCCCGGCGTGTGCGCCAATCTGCTGGACGCAGCCTGGAACGGCACCATCGGCCTGCCGTTCCCGTCCACTGACGTCACGATCCGTGACGATGGCTTCAACGAACAGCCGATATGGACCGGCGAGGGTGACATCGATAGCCACACCGGGGAGATCTGCGTGCGCGGCCCCCAGGTAATGAAAGGCTATTGGAAGATGCCCGAGGAAACCGCCAAGGTGCTGCAGGACGGCTGGTTGAAGACGGGCGATGTCGGCAACATGAACGCCGACGGCTTCGTCACCATCACCGATCGCAAGAAAGACATGATCGTGGTGTCAGGGTTCAAGGTCTTTCCGAACGAGATCGAAAGTGTCGTTGCGATGCATGAAGGTGTGCTCGAGTGCGGGGTGGTCGGCGTGCACGACGACAAATCGGGTGAGGCAGTGAAGGTAGTAATCGTGCGCAAGGACGTGCAGCTTACGAAGGAAGCCATCGTCGAGCACTGCAGGTTGCAACTTACCGCCTACAAGGTGCCGCGACACATTGAGTTTCGCGACGTCCTGCCGAAATCACCGATAGGGAAGGTGCTTCGACGCGAACTGCGCGATACGCGACAGGGTTAGCGGTTTGCTCCGCGTCTGTCCGGAACACGAAACGCCTGCGCGGGCACCCTCACTTTTTGAGCGAGAGAATATATCGGGCCATGATCGTCGCGTCGCGGCTCGAAATCTCCGGATGCGGCGGCATGTGCCAGGGCCCGCCGCTGCGAGCGCCCTTTCTTACCACGTCGGAGACAATGGCGACCGCATGCGCAGTTGCCTCTGTACCGGGTGGCGACATCGACGTAAGCCGGACCGGTCTTGGTTTCGTCATCCGCGTGGCAGATGTAACACTTGTATTGCCGCAGCAACTCCTGCGCAGCTTGCGGTTGGGATTGGCTCTGGGCGACGCCGGCCGCGGCCATCATTGCGATGGCGAGGACGACCGGCCTCACCGAGGTCCCACGGAACGCATCAGCGCCGCGCCAGCAGCAATCCCACCAACAACCCCACACCGGCACCCACTGCGATCGACTCCCATGGTCTCTCGTGAACGTAGGCATCGGTCGCCCGCGCGGCCGCGCGGGTCTTCACATCCAATTCGTGGAGGGTTTCGGTCATCTGCATCTTGGCGCTAGCGAGCGTGCGTTCAAGCTTCTTGCGTGCTGCGGCGTAAGCTTCCCCCGTCTGCGCGCCCGATGCGCCTAGATACGTCTCTGCATCGGCGATGACCGCTTTGACATCAGCGATCAGCTTGGTCCGGCTCATGGCTTTCAGCTCGGCTGCATTTTCGGCTGCATTCACATTCATTGCGGCTCCTCAATCGACCGTTTCGCGGTCGTTACCTCTCGCATCGGCGGCCTGTGAGGCCCAACCGCCCGTGTCGCTCGCTGTAGAACGACGGCGCATCGAGACTCATGATCGCCCATACGCATGTCTCATGACTTGATCGACGTCAAGGTAGGGCACTCCGAAACCGACATTGGCTGAGCGTGCGTCGACGCTCGCCAAGGTTCGATCGAGCCAGCCAGCGGTTGATCTGGGTCAAGTCGTGCATATTTCAATCACCTAACATCGTCCTTGCGGCGGACCGGCCCACATTCTGTGCGTGCAAAGCGGTGCCGATGTCCTGATCGCCCGCGTGTTTTAAGGCGGCCGTGGCGAGACATCATGAACGGAGCAATCATGTCGAATTGCTGTCCGGCCGACCAACGCGCGGTGTCAGTACCATGGGCGCTGCGCACGGCGTGCGTATCGATTTACGTGCTGACGATGGCGTTGTCCGCCGCGGAATTGAAAACGCCGCTGCGCCGAAGCGAAATTCCAGATGGTCACGCAGTCATCGTCACGCCAGAGATGACCGGAGCCGGGATCGTGTCCTCGGGCGTCGCACTGCCGCAGATACCGCCAGTTACTGGCAGTCGGGAGAAGCCGGTAGCGACGTGGAGCAAGCCGCTGCCCTACCCGATCGTGATCGCAGACCGGCGGAACAACCGCCTGATTGAAATCGCCCCGGACAAGCGCATCGTGTGGGAATTTCCGTCGCCGAACCTCAAGATCTACCGCGGCAACGATGACGTGTTCTTTTCTCCCGATGGGCGCCGGCTCATGGTCAATGAGGAGGACAACTACGACATCCACATCGTTGATTACGAAACACGCACTATCACGTGGACCTTCGGCGCGTCGGATGCCAAGGGAAGCAAACCCGGCTACTTCAACTACCCAGACGATGCGCACCTGCTCGCCGACGGAAAAGTCGTGACCGCGGACATTCGCAACTGCCGTGTCCAGTTCATCGACCCCGAGACCTCGAAGATCGTAGGACAGTGGGGCAAGGAAGGTACATGCAAGCACGATCCGCCGCGATTCCTCGCCTACCCCAACGGCTCCACGCCCCTGGACAACGGTGACATCCTGATCACCGAGATTCCCAATGCATGGATAAGCCGAATCACGCGCGACGGCAAGGTGCTGTGGAGCGTACGGGCGCCTCATGTCCGGTATCCGTCAGACGCGTTCCCGACACGAGACGGGCAGATCATCGTCGCCGACTATTCCAAGCCCGGCCGCATTGTCATCTTCGACCCCAAGACGGGAAAGGCGACCTGGGAGTACTTCGAGGCGAGCGGAGAGAACATGCTCGACCATCCGTCGCTGGCACTCGAATTGCCGACTGGCGACGTCGTTGTCAACGACGATCTGCGGCACCGCGTCGTCGTCATCGATCGCGCCAGCAAGCGGATCACGTGGCAGTACGGCGTCACCGACACGCCCGGACACGCCCCGGGGTACCTCTTCTACCCTGACGGCATGGACATCGATGTCTTCCGCGACTGGAAGGGTTCGCTCGCCGGCAAGTGACGAGTGGCCGCGCTACGCGGCGCCGGGTCAGTCACAAGTTGGCAGGCTGTGCCGTCGAATTCCCTGACCCCGTCGATCGTTCCGATCGCACTGCCACACCGCCGGATCGCCATCAGTTTGATCTGCGTCAACTTTGTACTCAGTGGCGGGGCCGAAGCCTTGACCTACACAAGATCTGCCACTAGGCTGACCTGACCGCACTATATGTAGTGGTCCGCGCAGCGCCCGCTCACTTAGCGGCTTCGACGATGGAGGAGATCAAATGGCACCGGACGCGATGTCCTCGGCCAGCGATGTGTCGCCGCCCAAAACGACGGCTGCCACAGATGCTCGGCCAACGTTGCCTGCGCAAGTGATCAAGCGCGACGGCCGGCGCGCGCCGTTTGAACTTGAAAAAATTGCCTCGGCCATTACTCGTGCCGGCGCTGCGACCGGCGAGTTCGATGCTTGCGAAGCCGCCAAGCTTTCCGACGCGGTCGGTCGGGTCCTGGCGCATCGCCATACCGGTGGCGTTCCCGACATTGAGACGATTCAGGACTGCGTCGAGCACACTCTCGCGGCCGCTGGATGGTTTCACACGGCACGCGCCTACATCGTCTATCGCGACCGGCATGAGCGGCTTCGGGCGGACCGCAAGACGCTGGTCGACGTCGCCGCGTCGGTCGACGAATATCTCGAGCAGAAGGATTGGCGCGTCAACGCCAACGCGAATCAGGGCTACTCGCTTGGCGGACTGATACTCAACGTGTCGGGGAAGGTCGTCGCCAATTACTGGTTGTCGCACGTATATGCGCCGGAAATCGGCCGCGCGCACCGCGAGGCCGACCTGCACATCCACGACCTCGATATGCTGGCGGGCTATTGTGCCGGCTGGTCGCTGCGCCAATTGCTGCACGAGGGGTTGAACGGCGTGCCGGGCAAAGTCGAAGCGGGTGCGCCCAGGCACATGTCGAGCGCTGTAGGGCAGATCGTCAACTTCCTCGGCACATTGCAGAACGAGTGGGCCGGTGCGCAGGCATTCTCGTCGTTCGACACCTACATGGCGCCGTTCATCCGCAAGGATGCGATGCCGTTCGACGCCGTCAAGCAATGCATCCAGGAGCTGATCTACAACCTCAACGTTCCGTCGCGCTGGGGCACGCAGACGCCATTCACCAACCTCACGTTCGACTGGGTCTGTCCGGAGGACCTGCACGACCAGATTCCGGTGATCGCAGGCGAGGAAATGCCATTCCGCTACGGCGACCTGCAGCCCGAGATGGACATGATCAACCGGGCGTACATCGAAGTCATGACGACCGGCGACGCGAAAGGCCGGGTGTTCACATTCCCGATCCCGACGTACAACATCACGCGAGATTTCGACTGGGATCACCCCAACTGCGAGGCGCTGTTCACGATGACGGCAAAATACGGGCTGCCGTATTTCCAGAACTTCCTGAACTCCGAACTGAAGCCCAACATGATCCGCTCGATGTGCTGCCGCCTGCAACTCGATCTGCGCGAACTGCTGAAGCGCGGCAATGGGCTCTTCGGTTCCGCGGAACAGACGGGCTCGCTTGGCGTGGTCACGATCAACTGCGCGCGACTCGGTTTCCTGTGGGCGCAGGACGAGATCGGACTCTTCGAGCGCCTCGACGAACTGCTCGGTTTCGCGAAGGAAAGCCTGGAAGTCAAGCGCAAGGTCATCCAGCGACTGATCGACCAGGGACTCTTTCCATACACGAAGCGCTATCTCGGCACGCTGCGCAATCATTTCTCCACGATCGGCATCAATGGCGTCAACGAAATGATCCGCAATTTCACTCGCGGCAACGACGACATCACCACGCCCTACGGCCACGCGTTCGCGGTGCGGCTCCTGGACCACCTGCGCGAGCGCATCGTCGCGTTCCAGGAGGAGACGGGTCACATGTACAACCTCGAAGCCACGCCCGCCGAAGGCACGACCTACCGCTTCGCGAAGGAGGACAGGAAACGCTGGCCCGACATCCTGCAGGCCGGCACACCGGAGATGCCGTACTACACGAACTCGTCGCAATTGCCAGTGGGCTTCACCGACGACCCGTTCGAGGCACTCGCGCGGCAGGAAGACCTTCAGACCAAATATACCGGTGGCACGGTGCTGCACCTGTACATGAGCGAGAAGCTCAGTTCAGCGTCCGCCTGCAAGACGCTGGTGCGACGCTCGCTCGAGCGCTTCAGGCTGCCGTACATCACTATCACGCCGACATTCTCGATCTGCCCGCGGCATGGGTATCTCGAGGGCGAGCATGAATTCTGCCCGAAGTGCGACGCAGAGAAACTGGCGGAGAAGCGGCGCCGGCTCGCCGCGTGACGCGCCACACCATACGGAGGATGCGATGAATGCGATGACCGACGCCAAGCTATTGACCGACGCGACCAGGCTGACCGACGACGAGCGCCAGCGATGCGAAGTCTGGACGCGTGTGATGGGCTACCACAGACCTGTCGCATCGTTCAATACGGGCAAGAAGGGCGAGCACTTCGAGCGCCGCTTCTTCCGCGAAGGGCCTGCGTTGCGAACCCCGTAACGCGTCACCGTCAACGCAACACCGCGATGCCAGACGGCAACGCCGCGCCGATAATGGCGCCTCCCGCCACCGCCGCGCCTCGGCTGCGCGTCGGAGGCTTTGTGCCGTTCACGACGGGCGATTACCCGGACAGCCTCGCGGCTGTCATCTTTTGCCAGGGCTGCCCGTGGCGTTGCGGCTACTGCCACAACCCGCACTTGATCGCTGCGCGTGGCGACGACGAACGCGAGTTCGGACGCATTCTCGCCTGGCTCGTCACGCGACGCGGCTTGCTCGACGCGGTCGTTTTTTCGGGCGGTGAGCCTACCGCGCAACTGGAGCTGCCCGCCGCGATCGACGCCGTGCGCGCGCTCGGTTTCGCGGTTGGCCTGCACACTGGCGGCGCGTATCCAAGACGGCTTGCGCAAGTGTTGCCGAAACTGGATTGGGTAGGCTTCGATGTCAAGGCGCCCGTTGCATACTATGCGGAGGTTACCGAAGTTCGTGGCAGTGGCATCCGCGCATTCGAGAGCCTCGATCTCGTACGCAACGCGGGCATTGCCTATGAGGTGCGGACAACCGTGCACCCGCTGCTGACGCCGCCTGATGCCATGGAGCGGCTCGCGCGCGAGCTGGCGGTGTGCGGCGTAATGCGCTGGGTCCTGCAGCCGTTTCGGCCGACGGGCTGCAAAAATGAGGCGCTGGTCGCCGCGGCGCCGGCAGGCGTCGTGCTCGATGACGTCCTGCTGGCGCGACTGGCGAAGCATGTGCCGATCATCGAGGTACGGACGTAAGTCCGCCGTTGCCTGAAGTCTTGACCGGTATCAATGTCGCAAGGCCGGTCACCTCGTAGACTCTGGATTGACTCGACCAGGGGTCCGCATAGAGCGGGCCACGCATGAACACGCCTTCGCCCGGAATCTCCGCCATGGCCTCCACATGGACGCACACACTGCCGCCACTCGTCCTACGCGGCCGGCGCGTGCTGCCAATCGTGCAGGGCGGGATGGGCGTGGGCATCTCCGCGCATCGTCTGGCGGGGACGGTGGCACAACTGGGCGCCGTGGGCACGATCGCGAGCGTGGACCTGCGCCGGCATCATCCCGACCTGATGGCGATCAGCGCACGAGGTAACAAGGCAACCGTCGACGCCGCCAACATCAGCGCACTCGATCGCGAGATTCGCGCGGCGAAGGCGATGGCCGCAGGCCAGGGCCTGATCGCAGTCAACGTGATGCGCGCGGTGTCCGAGTATCCCGCCTACGTGCGGCAGGCCTGCGCAAGCGGCGCGGACGCCATCGTTGTCGGCGCCGGACTTCCACTCGACCTGCCCGAACTCGCGGCGCCATTTCCCGAGGTTGCGCTCATCCCGATCCTGTCCGACGCAAGGGGCATAACGCTGGTCGTGAAAAAATGGGCTCGCAAGGGACGGCTGCCGGACGCGATCGTGATCGAGCACCCGCGCTACGCCGGCGGCCACCTGGGTGCCGCGAAGATCGAAGATCTCGCCGATCCGCGGTTCGATTTCGAGCGCGTGTTGCCCGAGGTGCAGGAATTCTTCAAGGCCGAAGGCATCGCGGAAGGGATGATTCCGCTGATCCCGGCGGGCGGCATCAACTCGCACGACCGAATCCGTGGATTGCTCGCGCTAGGTGCGTCCGCGGTGCAGATCGGCACGCCCTTCGCGGTCACCGAGGAAGGCGACGCCGACATTGCGTTCAAGCGCGTCCTCGCTAACGCCCGGCCTGAGGACATCGTCGAATTCATGAGTGTCGCCGGCCTTCCCGCTCGTGCCGTTCGTACACCGTGGCTGGAAAACTATGTCAAGTATCTGCCGAAGCTCAAGGCGGTCGCGCACAAGAAGCCGCGCTGCACGCTCAAGTTCGACTGCTTGATCCAGTGCGGCCTGCGCGACGGTGTCGAAAAAATGGGCCAGTTCTGCATCGATATGCAACTTGCCGCTGCACTGCGCGGCGATGTCGCCAAGGGCCTGTTCTTTCGCGGCGCAGCGACACTCCCGTTCGGCAACGAGATCCGCTCCGTGCGCGAACTCCTTGGCTACCTGTTGACGGGTGTGCGGCCGGAGTCCATCGGCGGCACAATCGCGATCGCCTAGACGACCGATTTAGCGCTCGAGCCATTTGCTCGAACTCAATAAGCGAGTGTATCGACGGCATGCGTCGGTACAAAAAACAGCACCAAGGTCGTTTTATACGCATCACGACAAGGAACCACGAGACCTTTCGGCAACCGCTGAGCAAGACGGCCTGCGCTATGATTGGGCGCCGCGAAGACTGGAGAATCGTGCGCCATGGCCCAATCGCCAAAGATGGATCGCCGAAGTACCTGGCGCGTTGTCGCGCTGGTTGCGATGCTTGTCGCGGCGTGTCTCTGGGTTTCGTTCCAATTTCTCCAACCGATCCCGCCGCGCGTGATCCAGATTGCGTCGGGGCCCGCGTCGAGCCTCTATCACGAGCACACGCAGCGCTATCAGGAGGCCCTGAAGCGCCACGGCGTCCGTCTCGTCGAACGGATGACGGACGGCGCCGGCGAGAATCTTCGGTTGCTATCCGACCCGGCGTCGGGCGTCGACATCGCCTTCGTGCAGGGTGGCCAGGCGAACAGCCCCGAAGCAGCGGGCATCGAGATGCTCGCGAGCCTTTACTACCAACCCCTATGGATTCTTACGCGCCGCGGCCAGCAGATCGATTCGCTGGCGGCGCTCAAGGGCAAAGTCGTATCGACCGGAATGCCCGGGAGCGGAACCAACGTGCTGGCGGTTCCGCTGCTCGCGGCCAACGGCGTCACAGCCGACAATACGCGCCTGGTGGACACTCCGACGGACCTGGCCCGCGCAGCACTTTTGGCGGGTGAAGTCGACGCGGCACTCATGGTCGGCGGCGCGCGCACGCCGGCAATCGCTGCGGCGCTCGCCGACACGTCGCTGGAATTGATAAGTCTCGCCCAGGCGGATGCGTATCAGCAACGTTATCCTTACCTGACACGGCGTACGCTGCATGCGGGCGCCGTGTCGTTCGCACCCGTCCTGCCGCAGCACGACGTGGCGTTGGTGGCGACCGAGACGATGCTTGCCGCGCGCACCGGACTGCACCCCGCTATCGTCAACCTCTTGCTCGAGACCATCCGCGATCACCACGACGATCAGGGCTACTTCGAGGCACCCGGCGAATTTCCCAACGTCGATCAGGTCGACCTTCCCGTATCTCCCGATGCGATACGTCACAAAAGATTCGGGCCAAGCCTGCTCTACCGCTACCTGCCCTTCTGGGTGGCGACCACCGTCGAATGGTTCCTCATCATCGCGGTGCCTCTCCTGCTCATCGTATTGCCTCTCGTGAGATTGCTGCCGGCCGTCATGCGTTGGCATGTGCGGTCGCGCATTTATCGCTGGTATGGCGAGCTCAAGTTGCTCGAACGCGATGTCGAGGTGCGCAGCGGTAAGCTTCCGATCGAGAAGTGGCTCGGCGACCTGGACCGCATCGAACACGCGGCTGAGCAGATCCGCACGCCGCCCAGTTTCGCGAGCGAGGCGTACACGCTGCGCGAGCACATCGCGCTAGTTCGCCGGACGGTCCTGGCCCGGGCAGGTACTGCGACGACATGATGCGCAAACGGGCGAGAACTGGCGTCGGGTGCAGTCGGCAAGGCGGCGACGGCCGTCGGGCCGGTGACGGATGCGGAAGACCAAATCTCTACATGGATGAATGGGGTGGCTGATGGGGTTCGAACCCACGACAACCGGAATCACAATCCGGGACTCTACCGCTGAGCTACAGCCACCATTGAAACTAGGCCCTGCACCGGCACCCGATCTGGCACGCCCGACAGGACTCGAACCTGTTACCCCCGGCTTAGAAGGCCGGTGCTCTATCCAAATGAGCTACGGGCGCATTGAATCTCACCGAGCCTTCCGAAGGTCGAGGCGGATAATCATCGATCGGCGACCGCCCGCCCCTGGGAACAGGCCGAAATTCTACCAGATCGGCGGAAAACGCATGAAAAACGGCTGCGCAGGACGTCGCCCGGTCAGCGTGGTCGAGGCACGATTTCCCGCGTGGACACGGCGCGCAGGAAGTCGAAGTCGACGCCCTGCTCGGCCTGCGTGACGCTTTCCAGGAACAACTTGCGGTAACCGCGATCCGCAGTCGGCTGTTGCATGCCTTGTGCGGCCGCGCGGCGTTCAAGTTCTTCGTCGGCGACCAGTAACGACAACTCGCGTCGGTCGACGCTCAACCGGATCCTGTCGCCCGACCGCACCAGCGCCAGCGGTCCACCGGCGGCGGCCTCCGGTGAGACATGGAGCACGATGGTGCCGGCGGCGGTCCCGCTCATTCGCCCATCGGAAATGCGCACCATGTCCTTGACACCCGCACGCGCCAGCTTGCGTGGAATCGGCAGGTACCCGGCTTCCGGCATGCCCGGCGCGCCGAGCGGCCCGATGCGCTTGAGGACCAGGACATCGTCGGCGTTCACGTCGAGATCGTCGTCGTCGATGCGCCGCGCCATGTCCTCGATGTTCTCGAACACCACCGCGCGACCTTCGTGTTCCATCAGTTTCGGATCGGCCGCCGATTGCTTGATGATGGCGCACACCGGCGCGAGGTTGCCGTGCAGGACCGCTATCCCGCCCTGCGGGAAAATCGGCTTCGTCAACGGCCGCACGACTTCCTGCGCGAACGCGGGTCCCGCCCGTTCGATTTCCTCGCCCAGCGTGCGCCCAGTCACCGTGAGCGCATCGAGGTGCAACAGCGGCTTGAGTTCGCGCAGGAGCGTCGCCAACCCACCGGCCTTGTGCAGGTCTTCCATGTAGTAGCGCCCTGACGGCTTGAGGTCGATCAGCACCGGCGTCTCGCGCCCCATGCGATCGAGCGCGTCGAGATCGATGTCGATACCGAGACGGCCGGCCATCGCCGTGAGATGGATGATGCCGTTGGTCGACCCGCCAATCGCCAGCAGCACCCGCAGCGCGTTCTCGAACGCCTTGCCGGTCATGATCTGATCGGGCGTCAGGCGCTGCGCGGCGACCTGCACGGCGAGCTTGCCAGTCTCCTCCGCGATGCGCATGCGGTCCGCGGTCACCGCGGGCGGCGTCGCGCCACCGGGAACCATCATGCCCAGCGCTTCCACGACACACGCCATCGTGCTCGCGGTGCCCATCACCGAGCAGGTGCCAACGCTCGCGACGAGCTGGCTGTTCACATCCGCGATCTCCTCGGAGTCGATTTCTTCGGCGCGATAGCGACCCCAATAGCGCCGGCAGTCGGTGCATGCGCCGACGCGCTCGCCACGGTGCGCACCGGTGAGCATCGACCCTGTTACGAGTTGCACCGCAGGCACGCCGGCCGACGCCGCGCCCATGAGCTGCGCCGGCACCGTCTTGTCGCAACCGCCGATGAGCACCACCGCGTCCATCGGTTGCGCGCGAATCATTTCCTCGGTGTCCATCGACATGAGGTTGCGCAGGTACATGCTGGTGGGGTACGCGAAGCTCTCGTGGATCGAGATCGTGGGAAATTCCATCGGCAGGCCGCCGGCGAGCAGCACGCCGCGCTTGATCGCCTCGATGAGCGACGCGGAATTACCGTGGCAGGGGTTGTACGCGCTTGCCGTGTTCGCGATGCCTACGATGCAGCGATCGAGCGCATCGTCGGTATACCCAGCGCCCTTGATGAACGCCTTGCGCAGAAACAGCGAGAACTCGGCATCGCCGTAGGACGTCAGGGCGTTGCGCATGCCGGATGCGGTCGACGTATTGCCGGAAGCTTTGCTGTCGCGCTTGGTCATGGCGATGTCAGCGCTCGATCCCGGCAAGCACGCGATCGACCATCACCCCCGCCTGTCCAAGATAGTTCACGGGGTCGCACAGCTTCGCCAGCGCGGCGCGGTCGAGGTGCTTGCTGATCTCCGCGTTCGCCGCCAGCAGGTCCAGCAGCGGCTTGTCCTGCTTGATCGCCTCGCGGCAGATGTCGTAGACGAGATCATGTGCGGTTTCGCGGCCCAGCGCGCGGCCGAGGCCCATCATCACGGCCTCGGACATCACGAGGCCATTGGTGAGATCGATGTTCGCGCGCATTTTCGCGACATCGACTTCCAGTCCTTCGAGGATGTAGCGCGTTTGCTTGAGCGCGCCTGCCAACAGGCAGAACGTTTCGGGCAGCACGATCCACTCGATTTCCCATGGCCCCGTCGAGCGCTCGTGGTCGGCAACCATCGCCTCCATCAACGACGCGGCGTGCTGCCGCACTACGGCAGCCGCGGCGTGGATATACAGCGACGAAATGGGATTGCGTTTCTGCGGCATGGTGCTGCTCGAGCCGCGCCCGTGCGCGAAAGGCTCGTAGACCTCGGCGACTTCGGTCTGCATCATGAGCTTGACGTCCATCGACACCTTGCCCAGCGTCCCGCCAACCAGGCCTAGAAAACATCCCACTTCGGCGATGTTGTCGCGCACCGTGTGCCACGCGATGATCGGTTGGCCCAGGCCCAGCTCGGCCATCAGGCCCGCCTGCGTTTCCATGGCGCCCTTCTCGATCGACGCCAGCGTCCCGCACGCACCGCCGAATTCGCCGACCAGTACACGCGGCCTGAGTTGCTCGAGGCGCTCGCGGTGGCGCTCCACCGCGGCCAGGATCGTCGCCATCTTGTAGCCGAAGGTGACCGGAATCGCCTGCTGCAGGTTGCTGCGGCCGACGACCGGCGTGTCGCGATACTTGCGTGCGAGCTGGGCCAGCGCGGCGGAAATCGCCTTGAGGTCCGCATCGACAATGGCGAGACCTTCGCGGATCTGCATCACCGTCGCGGTGTCGGTGATGTCCTGCGTGGTCGCGCCCCAGTGACAGTATTCGCCCAGCTTGTCGCGGCACAGCGCGTTGATCTGCGACACGACACCGAGGATCGGATAGCCGATGCGCTCGGTCTGCGCGCGCAACTTCTCCATGTCGATCTTGGCGAAGTCGCAGTTGCGCACGATTTCGGCGGCGGCTTCCGCAGGGATGATGCCGAGGCGGCCTTGCACGATCGCAAGCGCCTTTTCGATCTCGACGTACTTGGCGGTGCGATTTTCGTCCGACCAGACGTGACGCATCGCGTCGCTGCTGAAGATGTTGCCGAAAATGCGCGAGTCGATGACGGTTGCGGGCATGGTTGCGGGCTCCTGATTGCAATCGCAATGTGTTTGAACGGTAGCGCTGCTCAGCGCTATTTGATGACCGCCGTGGCATCCATCGTCAGCCAGCCTTCGTGGTCCTTCGCCCAGAGGTGGAAGGTCTTGCCGTCTGCCTGCGGCTCGCCGCAGACGAAGAAGTGGTTGATGTCGAAGGTCGGACGAATGGCGCGGAACTCGTAGCGAGCGACCACGGCGTCGGGCAACCGTTGGCGAAGCAGATCCAACAGGAGCGTGGCGAGCAGCGGTCCGTGCACGATCAATCCCGGATATCCCTCGACCTCGGTCACATAGCGTCGGTCGTAATGAATGCGGTGCCCATTGAAGGTCAGCGCCGAGTATCTGAACAGCAGCACGTCGTCCGGCACCCACCGGCGCTCCCACGCGGCGTGCGCCGGTGCCGCGACGGGCGGCGGCGCGACATCGCCCGGCTTGGCCGCCTCGCGGTAGACGATGTCGTGAAACTCGGTGAGCGCGATCTCGGACTCGTCCTGGCGACGGATCTCGTGGCGAACTTTCACGAACACCAGGCTGCCGGTGCGCCCGGTCTTTTCACTGACGTCCTGGATCGTCGACACCCGCTTCAAGCTGTCGCCGATGCGCAGCGGCCGGTGGAACTCGAGCTGGCTGCCCGCCCACATGCGGCGCGGCAACGGCACCGGCGGCAGGAACTCGCCGCGCAGGGCGTGACCGTCGGGGCCGACTTCGGATTGCGCGTACAACGGGAGGAAGTACAACCAGTGCCACAGCGCGGGCAGCGGCGTTCCAACGGGAGGACGCTCGTGCGCGCGATCGAGCGTTGCCGACAGCGCCGCGTACGGCGTCGCCGTCGCCACGTCCGCGACGGTCTCGGTGTTGCCGATCCATTCCCTGAGATTCATTGCGTCGCTCTCCTCGAAGCGTCGTGCGCGGCGCGGCCTGCAGCTTCGGGCGCGCCCGCGCCGAGGTCGCATTATGACCAGTCCACGGGCAATGTTGGAAATGCAATGAATGCTACGATTACCCATCCGCGGGCGTCGATCGCCCCCCGACAGCCAGGGGCGCGACCCGGCCTGCGGTCGCCAACGAGGAGCATCGACATGCATCGCCTGCTGCGCACCCTTTTGCTGTCGGCGCTCGCCGCCGCGCCATTCGCCGCCAGTCACGCGCAGCAACCGATCGTCATCAAGTTCAGCCACGTCGTCGCGCCGGACACGCCCAAGGGCCGCGCCGCCGACTACTTCAAGAAACTCGTCGAGGAACGCTCCAAGGGACGCGTCAAGGTCGAGGTCTATCCCAACAGCCAACTGTACAAGGATGGCGAGGAGCTCGAGGCGCTGCAGCTTGGCGCGGTGCAAATGCTGGCGCCGACGGTGTCCAAGTTCGGCCCGCTGGGCGTGCGCGAATTCGAGGTCTTCGACCTGCCGTACATCTTCGACGGCTACAACGACGTGCACAAGGTCACCAACGGCCCGATCGGCGCGGCATTGCTGGCGAAACTCGAAAGCAAGGGCATTGTCGGCCTTGCGTACTGGGACAACGGCTTCAAGCCGATGTCGGCGAACAAGCCGCTGCGCAAGCCCGAGGACGTCAAGGGACTGAAGATGCGCATCCAGTCGTCCAAGGTGCTCGACGCCGAAATGCGCGCGCTGGGCGCATTGCCGCAGGTGATGGCGCTGTCCGAGGTCTACCAGGGTCTGCAGACCGGCGTGATCGACGGCACCGAAAACGTCATGTCCAATTTCTACACACAGAAGATGAACGAGGTGCAGAAATACGTGACCCTGACCGACCACGGCTACATCGGCTACGCGGTCATCGCCAACAAGAGATTCTGGGATGGCCTGCCGCCGGACATCCGCAGCATCCTCGAAGTTGCGATGAAGGAAGCGACCAAGTACGGCAACGAGATCGCGAAGCAGGAAAACGACGACGCCATCGAAGCCGTGCGCAAGACCGGCAAGACGCAGGTGATCGTGCTGACCGCCGAAGAAAAGCGTCCGTGGAAGAAGGCGCTGGTCAAAGTGCACGCGGAGATGGAAGATCGCATCGGCAAGCAGCTGCTCCAGGACATCTACAGGGATACGGGATTCGATCCGGCGAAGTTGTAGGCGCGCATGACCGGTCCCCTGCCGACTTTCCATCCCTCGCCGACGCCTCCACGCGAGCGCCTGCCGGCGGGGGCCTGCGATTCGCACTGTCACGTGTTCGGACCGGCAAGCCGGTTTCCCTATGCCGCCAACGCGCCCTTTCGCCCCGCCGACGCACCCAAGGAGCGGCTGTTCGCGCTGCACGAGTTGCTCGGCGTCGAACGCTGCGCGATCGTGCAGTCCACCTGCCACGGCTACGACAACAGTGTCGTCGCGGATGCCATCGCCGCCAAACGCGGCGCCTATTGCGGCATCGCGCTGGTCCCGCTCGATGTCCGCGACGAGGCGTTGCGCGCGCTGGATGCACAGGGCTTTCGCGGCGCGCGCTTCAATTTCATGCCGCACCTCGGCAGCGGCGCCTCCATTTCGGATGTCATCGCCTTGACGCGCAGGCTCGCGCCGCTGGGCTGGCATCTGCAGGTGCATTTCGCTGCGACGCTCCTCGACGAACTTTCGCCGTGGCTGGTCCGCTCGAGCGTCCCGGTCGTGGTCGACCACATGGCCCGGATCGAAGCATCCGCGGGCATCGACCAGCCGGCGTTTCGCAGCCTTCGTACGCTGCTGCGCTCACCGAGGATCTGGGTCAAGGTGAGCGGCGTCGACCGCAGTTCACAGAGTGGGCCGCCGTACGCCGATGCGTTACCGCTGGCACGTGCGTTGGTCGAGGAATTCGGGGAACGCGTACTCTGGGGTACCGACTGGCCGCACCCGAATCATCATCACGTGCCCGACGACGGCCTGCTGGCCGACCTGATCACCGAGATCGCGAAGACCGCGGCCGCGCGCCATGCACTGCTCGTCGACAACCCGCAGCGGCTGTACGGATTTCCCGTTTCCGTCGCGGGGATGTCGCCGGCTCAGGCTGTTCCCGGACTTTCTGCATGAGCGCTCGCCTGCAAGGTAAGGTGGCCATCGTCACCGGCGCCGGGTCAGTCGGCCCAGGTTGGGGCAACGGCCGTGCGACCGCGTTTCGCTTTGCGCAGGAAGGCGCCCGCGTATTCGCGGTCGATCGCGTCGCCGACCAGCTCGACGAGACGCTCGATCGCGTGCACGCGATCGGTGGTGAAATCGAGGCGTTCATCGGCGACGTGACCGACTCAGCAACGGTGGCCGCGATGGTCACGGCATGCATCGCGCGCTGGCAGCGTGTCGACATCCTCGTCAACAACGTCGGCGGATCGGCCGCGGGCGGTCCGGTGGAAATGCCGGAAGCGACCTTCGACGCGCAACTCGCGCAGAACCTCAAGAGCGTGTTTCCTCGGATGCAAGCACGTGCTGCCGCTGATGGAAGCGCAGGGCGGCGGCGCGATCGTCAACATCGCATCGACCTCGGGGCTGCGTTGGACCGGTTCGCCGCAGGTCGCGTATGCCGCAGCCAAGGCGGGCGTGATTCAACTCACGCGCGTGGTTGCCGCGCAATACGCCCCGAAGCGGATTCGCATCAACGCGATTGTGCCGGGGCAATTGCACACGCCCATGGTCGAAGTGCGCCTTGCCGGCCAGCGCGCCGGGGGCGACGTCGATGCACTGTTGCGGCAGCGCCAGTCGCGCATTCCGTTGCCCTTCATGGGCGACGGCATGGATACGGCCAACGCCGCACTGTTCCTGGCGTCCGACGAAGCACGCTTCATCACCGGGGCCGAGCTGGTGGTGGACGGCGGAATGACCATACGCTGCGATTGATACCGACGCACGCGGCTTGCACCCAAGCCGCGCCGACCTGAGCGAGGAGTTGCGATGAAACGAATGTTGCTGGCGTTGCTGTGGACGTTGCTCGCGGAAACGATGCCTGCGCACGCGCAGGGTACGGGAATGAAGATCGTCATCGCGTTTCCACCGGGAGGCCCCGTGGACCTGGTCGCGCGCATCCTGGCGGAAGGACTGGGCAAGGAACTCGACACGACGGTGATCGTCGACAACCGGCCCGGCGCCAACGGTGGCATCGCCGCGCAGTTCGTCGCCAAGGCCGCGCCCGACGGCAACACCCTGTGGCTGACCAGCGCCGGTGCCGCGGTGATGAATCCCGCCCTCTACGACAGCCTGACCTACGACATGAAGCGCGACTTCGTGCCGGTGTCGCTGATCGTCAACAACGTCGAGGTGCTGGTGGTGAATCCCTCCAATACCGCGCGCAACGTCGCCGAACTGATCGCGCAATCGAAACAGCGACCGGACCCGGTGCCGATTGCATCGTCGGGCATCGGCAGCATGCCGCACCTGGTCATGGAATTGCTGGCCGACTCGACCAAGGCAAACCTGCTGCACGTACCGTACAAGGGCGCGGCGCCCGCCATCACCGACGTGATGGGCAACCAGGTCACGGGCTTTTTCGGCGACGTCCCGGGTGTCATCGGCTTCATCAAGGGCGGCAAGTTGAAGGTGCTCGGTGTCGCGGCGGCGAAACGGCACCCGCTGCTGCCCGAGGTGCCGACGCTCGCCGAGCAGGGCATCATCGGTGTCGAGGCCAACAACTGGTACGCGCTGTACGCGCCGGCGAAGACGCCGCCGGCAACGATCGCGCGACTGAATGCCGCCGTGCGGCGCGTGCTCGGCGCCGATCCGTACCGCTCGCGCCTGGTCGATTCGGGTGCCGAACCGATGCCGGACAGCCCGGAAGAACTGGCTGCGCTCGCCGAACGCGACACGCAAAAATGGGCGAAGATCATCCGCGACAAGAAGATCAAGGGAGAATGACCATGGCCACGCGCATTGCGCCGGTGCAGACGGGTACGCGGCCGGAACTGGCCGCGATCGAAGCGACGATTGCCGCGCAGCGCGGGCGGGTTTCACTGCTCTACCAGGTGCTGCTCAACAGCGTCCCGATCGCGGATGGATGGGAGAAGATGCTCACCGCGGTACGCAACCGCACGACGCTGCCCGCGGACCTGCGCGAACTCGTCATCCTGCGGGTCGCGGTGCTCAATCGCGCCCCATTCGAATTCGACGCGCACGCGCCGATCGCGCTCGCGGAGGGCATCAGTGCCGCCAAGCTCGAAGCGCTTCGCGAGGCCACACCCGGCGCGGCGTTTTCCGAGCTCGAGCGCGTAGTGCTCAGGCTCACCGACACCATGACCCGCGACGTACAGGTAAGCGACGCGGTGTTCGAGCCGCTGCGCGCGCACTTCGATGAGCAGGGGCTCGTCGAGCTGGTGGCGACGGTCGCGGCCTACAACATGGTGTCGCGCTTTCTCGAGGCGCTGCACATCGGGCATTGACGGATGTCGCAAGCGACCCTGGCCCTGCTATTGCGGCTGCACGGCGCGAGCGCTGAAGGTCTGTCGCGCGATGGCGCGGTCGCGCTGTTGCGGCGCGAAGTATCCGGGCTGCAGCAGACGCAAGCCTATGCCGCGCTGGACGGCTCGGGCGTCTATGTCTACGGTTGGCTGCATGGCGGCGACGAACTCAGCGTCGGCGCCGTCGAATCATTGCGCCGTTCGCTCTCCGCGTTGCTCGGTTCCGCGTTTTCTCTCGATCGTCTCGAACTGTTGCGTGCGTTCGAGGGCGCCTCCGCCGGCGCGGCGACGCCTTGCTTCTACGTCGTCGAGACAGACCCCGCCGATGGCTCGGAAGAGGACATGTTTCGATGGTACGACGTCGAGCACATGCCCGGCCTGGCCGCGGTGCCGGGCTGCGTGCGCGCGCTGCGCCTGATCAACCGCGACGGCGGACCGCGTTCGCACGCATGCTACGCGCTCCTCGACGAAGGAGTGACGGCTACCCCGGCCTGGCTCGCGGTGCGGGCAACTCACTGGAGCTCGCGCGTGCGTCCGAATTTTCGCAACACGCGCCGAACCATGTTTCGCGCGCTATGAGCCGGCGCGATTCGCCATGGTAACCTTCGAATTTTCGACACCGGACCCGTCATGAGACAACTGCTATACATCACGTTCGCGGCCATGCTCGGCATCGCATTCGACGCCAATGCCCAGTCGATGAAGCCCGGCTTGTGGGAGTTCAGCTTCAAGATGCAAAACGGCTCCGCCGACATGGACAGGGCTCACGCGGAAATGCAGAAGCAGATGGCGAGCATGCCACCCGAGCAACGCAAGATGATGGAGGACGCCATGGCCAAGCGCGGCATGAGCCCGGGCGGCGGGTCTTCCGGTGGCACGACGACTCAGGCCTGCATCACCAAGGAAATGGCCGAGCGCAACGAAGTGCCTTCGCAAAAGAGCGACTGCAAGACCACAACCTCGCCGCGCATGGGCAACACCGTCAAGATGTCGTTCGTTTGCACAAATCCGCCGTCGACCGGCGAAGGTGAACTGACCTTTGCCAGTCCCGAGGCGTTCACGATGAAAATGCAGGTCGCGAGCGCTGCCCGCGGCGCGCCGGACAAGATGAACATGGAGCAAACCGGCAAATGGCTGACCGCCGATTGCGGCAGCGTCAAGCCGGCGGCTGCACCGGCAAAGTAGTCGAAAGACTGCGCCGGCCTACGTTTCCGCGTGCCAGTGCCGGCCGTCGCCTTCGATCAGCGCCTGCGCCGCTGACGGCCCCCAGCTGACCTGCGGGTACGGCAACGCAGGCTGTCGCGTCGCATGCCACGCCGCGATCAACGGATCGATCCACGTCCACGCCGCCTCGACCTCGTCGCGCCGCATGAACAGGGTCTGGTTGCCGCGCACCACGTCGAGGAGCAGGCGCTCATAGGCGTCGGGATTGCGGACCCCGAAGGCCTCGGCAAAACTCATGTCGAGCGGCACGTGTTGCAGCCGCATGCCGCCGGGTCCCGGATCCTTGATCATCAGCCACAGTTTCACGCCCTCGTCCGGTTGCAGACGGAGCACCAGCCGGTTGGGCACGATCGCACCCGCGGCCGCGCCGAAGATATTGTGCGGGACCTGCCGAAACGAGATGACGATTTCCGACATGCGCTGCGGCAGGCACTTGCCGGTGCGCAGGTAGAACGGCACGCCTGCCCAGCGCCAAGTCTGAACTTCAGTCTTGATCGCGACGAAGGTCTCGGTATCGCTCGTCGTCGCCCCAAGATCGGCGAGGTAGCCCTGGTATTGCCCGCGAACGCTCAGTTCACCCGCGTTCGCGGCGTCGATCGGCCTGAGTACCTTGAGCACCTTGAGTTTCTCGTCGCGGACCGCATCGGCATCCATCGACGCCGGCGCCTCCATGGCGACCAGGCACAGCAGTTGCAAGAGATGGTTCTGCACCATATCCCGCAGCGCGCCCGCGCCATCGTAGTAGCCGCCCCGCTCCTCGATGCCGATCGCCTCGGCAACCGTGATCTGCACGTGATCGACGTGATTCGAATTCCACAACGGCTCGAACAGCGCGTTGGCGAAACGCAGCGCCAGCAGGTTCTGGACGGTTTCCTTGCCGAGGTAGTGATCGATGCGATAGACGCGATCCTCCGGAAAGACGCGGGCGATCGCGTCGTTCGCAAGGCGCGCGGAAGCGAGGCTCTTCCCGATCGGTTTCTCGACAACGACCCGCGCCGCATCAACGTCGAGTTCGAAGGCCTGGATGCGCTCGCAGACGGTCCCAAACAAATGCGGCGAGGTCGCGAGATAGAAAACCCGGATCGCGTTTGGAGCCGAATCGAGCACCGAGCGCAATTCGTTCCAGCCGGCGTCGGTTGCCACGTCGACCGGGACGTAGTGCACGTGGTCGAGGAGACGTTCAAGCACATCGGCGCGCAGCTCGCTCGCAGATACGTACGTCTCGATGGCGGAGCGCGCCGCGCTTCGATACGCCTCCGTCGTCATCGGCCTGCGCGCCGCGGCGATGATGCGCACGTTCGCGGGCAGCTGGCCGTTGAGCTCGTGGTGATAGAGCGCAGGAAGGAGCTTGCGTCGCGCCAGGTCGCCGGTGGCGCCAAACACCACCAGATCGAACGCTGCGACGGGGATGAGCCGCGAAGTCATGAGGCCGGTAGCATACTCGACCGAATCGCTCCCGGGTGCGGGCAGGACCACCGCGCGCCGTGACGTTGGTGGCCGCCGGGCGGCCCATGGTGACGAATGCCGGTCCGTGCGAGAATCGCGGTCGAACTTTTGCTTTCCATCCATCCGCCACTGGGTCTCTCCATGCCATCGAACAATGCGGCGCCACCGGTCTGGTTCATTACCGGCTGTTCCACGGGCCTGGGCCGGGCACTTGCGCTGCGCGTGCTGCAGCACGGTCATCGCTGCGTGGTCACCGCGCGCAACACCGACCAGGTCAAGGACATCGTTGCTCGACATTCGCAGAGTTCACTGGCGCTCGCGCTCGATGTAACCAACGCGGCAGAGCGAGACGCGGCCGTCGCGCAAGCCGAAAAAACGTTCGGTCAAATCGACGTGCTGGTCAACAACGCCGGTTACGGTTACCTCGCCGCCATCGAGGAAGGCGAGGACGAGCAGATCCGCGCCATGTTCGAGGCGAACTTCTTCGCGCTGGCAGCGCTGACACGGCGCGTGCTGCCCGGGATGCGCGCTCGCAAACGCGGCCACGTCGTCAACATCGCATCGGTCGGTGGACTGATCGGCAATCCGGGTTCGGGGTACTACTGCGCGACCAAGTTCGCGGTGGTCGGCCTGTCGGAGGCGCTGTCGAAGGAAGTCGGCGCATTGGGCATACGCGTGACCTCGGTGGAGCCCGGACCATTTCGCACTGACTGGGCTGGGCGATCGCTCAGGCAGACCAGGCAATCGATCGCGGACTATGCGGCGACGTCCGGTGCGCGCCGTGCGCAAGTCGCCGCCAACAGCGGCAAGCAGGCCGGCGATCCCGATCGCGCTGCCGATGCCATCATCCACGTCGTTGAATCGGAGAATCCTCCCCTTCACCTGGTGCTGGGCAGCAATGCGTACGGCCGCATGCGCGACAAACTCGCAGAAATGAGCAAGACGCTCGACGACTACGAGGCGCTTACGGTCGGCACCGACTATCCCGAGCCCTGAGCCACACGGACGCTTCTTCCGTGGGCGCCGCGCCGCCCTTACATGGGATACTCCGCCTGCAACTAATTGGCCGTCCTGCGATCCAAGCGGTTCTCATTTTCCCGGCATTGTTCCTGACTCCAATGATTTCCGCCGTTGCCCGCACCCGACTCTTCGTCTGCGTCGCAGTGCTCCTGCGCTCGTTTGCCCTCGGCGTCATCATTGCGGTGCCCGCCTTGGCCGCGGACGTCCTCCCCGGTGCACGCTGGATGCACGCCTATGCACCGTTCGGCGAGCCGAAATATCCGCGCGGCTTCGACCACTTCGACTACGTCAATCCGGCCGCGCCCAAAGGTGGCACCATGCGGCTCGACAATCCGGACCGGCGCACGAGCTTCGATAAATTCAATCCATTCACGATCAGGGGACAGTCACCGGCAGGTGAAACGGCCCTCATGTTCGAAGCGCTTACCGTGCGTTCGGGCGACGAGCCGATGACCATGTACGGCCTGCTGGCGGAAGACATCGCGGTCGCGCCGGACAAGTCATGGGTCGCTTTCCGCCTCCATCCGAAGGCGCGCTTCTCCAACGGCGACCCGGTCCAGGCCGAAGATGTGAAGCACTCCTTCGACATGCTGACCAGCAAGGCGGCATCGCCGAGCGTGCGCACCCAGCTTGCCGGCGTCAAATCGGCGACCATCCTCGACGATCGGACCGTCCGCTTCGACCTCGCAGAACACACCGACGATGCGATTTTCACCGCCGGCGGCATGTCGATCTTCTCGCGCAAATGGGGCATGGGCGCCGACGGCAAGCGCAAGGCCTTCGACGAGATCGTCACCGACTATCCGATCACCAGCGGACCCTACACCATCGATCGCACCGACTCGGGTCGGCGCATCGAGTTCGTACGTCGTCCCGACTACTGGGCGCGCGATCTCGGCGTGGTGCGCGGACAGTACAACTTCGACCGCATCATCTATCTCTACTACCAGGACAATGCCGTCGCCCTGGAAGCGTTCAAGGCTGGCGAATTCGACTTCTCGGTCGAGTACTCGGCGCGGCGCTGGGTCCGCGCGCACGCCGGCCCGAAGTGGGACGATGGACGCATCATCAAGCAGAACTTCCCCAACGGCTTCGGCGCGGGCCTGCAATCGTACGTGCTCAACATTCGTCGCCCGATTTTCCAGGACCGGCGCGTGCGCGAAGCGCTCAACTACACCTACGATTTCGAAGCGATCAACGTCTACAAGCAATACAAACGCACCTACAGCATGTTCGCGAACTCCGACTTCGCGGCGCAGGGACTGCCGACACCGGGTGAACTGGCGCTGCTGGAACCGTTCCGCGCGCAGCTTCCGCCGGCGGTGTTTGGCCCGGCGTGGGTGCCGCCGCGCAGCGACACCAGCCCCAACGCGCTGCGCGAGAATTTGAAGAAGGCACGCGCGCTGCTCGAAGAGGCGGGATGGAAGCTTGCCTCGGATGGCGTGCTGCGCAACGCCAAGGGAGAACCGTTCGTGTTCGAGTACCTGAGGACCGGTGAAGCGCCGGGTCTCGCCGAAGCGGTCTGGCAGCGCAATCTCGAAAAACTCGGCATGCAACTGAAGGTACGACTGGTCGACTTCGCGTTGTTCCGCAAGCGCCTCGAGGTCTTCGACTTCGACATGGTCGTGATCAGGATTCCGGACTTCACGCTGCCCAGCTCCGCGGAGCTGAAGTCCCTTTACGGCAGCGAGAATGCCGACGTCCAGGGCTCGAACAACTATCGCGGCCTCAAGAGTCCCGCGGTCGATGCACTGATCGATCGCATGGACAAGGCGCGGACGATGGACGAGTTGCGCGACGCGTCGCGCGCGCTCGACCGCGTGATCATGTTCGGCTTCTACCAGGTGCCGGACCTCTACCTCGCCGCGGAACGCGTATCGCGCTGGGACAAGTTCGGCATTCCGGCCACCATTCCGAAGTACTACAGCATCTCGAAGCCGAGCGACTGGATCGTATGGGCAGTCACCGCGTGGTGGTCGAAAGACGCCGATAAACCGGTCAATGCCAAGGCAAGCTAGACTCGCGCATGCTCGCCTATATCGCCAAGCGTCTGTTGCTCATGGTCCCGACCTTGCTCGGGGTGCTGACGCTCACTTTTATCGTCATCCAGTTCGTACCCGGCGGACCGGTCGAGCAGTTGATCGCCGAAGCGCGCGCCCTGAAGGGTGGTGACACCGGAGGCGGATTCCAGGCGCGGCGCGACCTCGACGCCAAGCAGGTCGCCGAGTTGAAGGCGCTCTACGGTTTCGACAAGCCGCCGCTCGAGCGCTACGTCTCGATGCTCGGCAACTTCGCGCGCTTCGACCTCGGCAAGAGCTTCATGCGCAACAAGGATGTCTGGTCGCTGATCAAGGAAAAGCTGCCGGTGTCGCTGAGCCTCGGCCTTTGGACCTTCCTGATTTCATACCTGTTGTCGATCCCGCTGGGCGTCGCCAAGGCGGTCCGGCAAGGCACACGCTTCGACACCGCGACCACCATGCTGGTGCTGGTGGGTTTCGCCATTCCCGGCTTCGTGCTCGGCGTGCTGCTGATCGTGCTCTTCGCCGGCGGAAGTTTCTTCGACTGGTTTCCGTTGCGCGGGCTGACCTCGGACAACTGGCTGGAACTCTCCTGGCCCGCGCGCATTGGCGACTATCTCTGGCACCTGGTGCTGCCGCTGACCTGTTTTTCCATCGGCAGCTTCGCCATCGTGACCATGCTGACCAAGAACACCTTTCTCGAGGAAATCCGCAAGCAGTACGTGCTGGTTGCGCGCGCCAAGGGCGTGTCGGAGCGGCGCGTGCTCTACCGCCATGTCTTTCGCAATGCGCTCATTCCGTTGATCACCGGCTTTCCCACCGCGTTCGTCGGCGCGTTCTTCGCAGGATCCCTGCTGATCGAAACGCTGTTTTCGCTCGACGGGCTGGGCCTGCTGAGCTACCAGTCGCTGGTCCAGCGCGACTACCCCGTGGTCATGGGAACGCTCTATCTGCTGACACTGATCGGGTTGATCGTGAAACTGGTCAGCGACCTGCTCTACGTCGTGGTCGATCCGCGCGTGCAATTTGCGGCGGTGGCTAAATGAGCATGTCGGGCGCAAGCGCTCCGGCGCTGGACGATGCCAGCGCGACGACGCAGGCGCGAGCGCCAGTGTCGCTGTCACCCAACCAGCGGGCGTGGGCGCGGTTTCGTCGCAACCGCCTGGGTTATGTGTCGCTGCTGTTTTTCGTCGCCATGCTCCTGGTGGGACTGTTCGCCGAGGTGGTGTCCAACGACCGGCCGCTGGTCGCGCGCTACCAGGGCGAATTCTTCTTCCCCGCACTCAACAATCCGCCCGAGATCCGTTTTGGCGGCGACTTCCGCACGCCGACCGACTGGCACGACCCGCTGATCCGCGAGCAATTCGCCAAGCCCGGCAACTGGGCGCTGTTCACGCTCAATGAATTCGGCGCCAAGACCATCGACGTGTTCGCGCGCAATGCCGACCCGGCGCGGCCCGGCAACGGCCACCTGCTCGGCACCGACGAAGCCGGGTCGCGACATCGTCGCGCGGCTGCTGTACGGGTTTCGCATCAGCATCCTGTTCGGCCTCGCGCTGACCTTCGTCGGCACCCTGCTCGGCATCGCCGTCGGCGCGGTGCAGGGCTATTTCGGCGGGCGCGTCGACCTGACCGCGCAGCGAATCATCGAGATCTGGAGCTCGGTGCCGGAGCTCTACCTGCTGATCATCATCGCCTCGCTGTTCGAGCCGTCGCTGCTGCTCCTGCTGGGCGTGCTGGCGATCTTCGGCTGGATGCATTTGTCCGACTACGTGCGCGCCGAATTCCTGCGCAACCGCAACCTGGAATTCGTCAAGGCCGCGCGCGCGATGGGCCTGTCCAACTGGCAGATCATCCGCCGCCATGTGTTGCCCAATTCGATGACGCCGGTGATCACCTTCCTGCCGTTTCGGATGAGCGCTTCGATCCTGGCGCTGACCTCGCTCGATTTCCTGGGCATCGGCGTGCCGGGACTGCCCTCGCTCGGCGAATTGCTGCGCGAAGGCAAGGAAAACCTGGACGCATGGTGGATCGCCATGCCGACCTTCGTCGTGCTGGTGTTGACGCTGTTGCTGCTCACCTTCATAGGCGACGCCCTGCGCGACGCCTTCGATACACGCAAGTCCTGAGCAGCGCAACGACCATGACGCAGCCGCCGCCACTGCTGGACATCGCCAACCTGAGCATCAATTTCGGACCGTCGCGGGTGGTCGACCGCGTGTCGTTCAGCATTGCGCCGGGCGAGAAGTTCGGGGTGGTCGGCGAATCGGGCTCGGGCAAATCGGTGACCGCGCTGTCCATACTCAGGCTGGTCGAGAGCGCGAGCTACGAAGGCGAAATCCGTTTCGAAGGCGAGAACATCCTGGCGCGCAGCGAAATGCGCATGCGCGCGCTGCGCGGCAAGGACATCGCGATGATCTTCCAGGAACCGATGACCGCGCTCAACCCGCTCTACAGCGTCGGCAGCCAGATCGCGGAGGTGCTCGAAATTCACGAGGGCCTGCGTCCGAACCAGGCGCGCGCAAAAGCCGTCGAGATGCTCGCGCGCACCGGCATTCCCGACCCGCAGCGACGCTCCGAAGCCTTTCCGCATCAGTTGTCGGGCGGTCAGCGGCAGCGCGCCATGATCGCCATGGCGCTGGCGTGCAGCCCGAAATTGCTGATCGCGGACGAGCCCACCACCGCACTCGACGTCACCATCCAGGCGCAGATCCTGGCGCTGCTCGACGACCTGCAACGCGACTTCGGCATGGCGATCCTGTTCATCACCCACGACCTGAACCTGGTGCGCCGTTTCACCCACCGCGTTGGCGTCATGGAACACGGCCGGCTGGTCGAGCTTGGGCTGACCGAGGAAGTGTTCGCGCGACCGCAGCACCCGTATACCGTCAAGCTCATCAACAGCCGTCCCCGCCGCGCGGTGCTGCCGCTCGCCCCGGATGCGCCGGTGCTCGCGTCGATGCGCGGCGTCGATGTCGATTTCGTCACCTCGCAGGGCTGGTTTTCCAAGCAAAGTTTTCGCGCGGTGCAGAACGCAACGCTCTCGCTGCAGCGTGGCGAGACGCTGGGCATCGTCGGCGAATCGGGATCCGGCAAGACCACGCTGGGCATGGCGCTGCTGGCGCTGCAGCCCATCAGCGCCGGCGAGGTTGCGCTGGAAGGCACGCGCCTCGACGACGCCGACCGCGCCACGCTGCGGGCGATGCGCCGACGCATGCAGGTGGTGTTCCAGGATCCATTCGGTTCGCTCAGCCCGCGCATGACCATCGAGCAGATCGTCGGCGAAGGCCTCGAACTGCACTTTCCGGAACTCTCGCCGGACGTGCGTCGCCAGCGCATCGTCGACATGCTCGCGGAGGTGGGCTTGAGCGAATCGCGAGGGCTGCCCAACCTGCTCGGCCGCTATCCGCACGAATTCTCCGGAGGTCAGCGGCAGCGGATCGCGATCGCACGCGCCGTTGTGCTGCGTCCGGAAGTGCTGGTGCTCGACGAGCCGACCTCCGCGCTCGACGTGTCGGTGCAGCAGCAGGTGCTGCAGCTGCTCGGCGAACTGCAGCGCAAGTACCACATGAGCTACGTCTTCATCAGCCACGATCTCGCCGTCGTGCGCGCGATGGCGCATCGCGTGCTGGTCATGAAGGACGGCGCGATCATCGAACAGGGCGAAGCCGAGGCGCTGTTCGCGGCCCCGCAGCAACCGTATACGCAGACTCTGCTCGCCGCGGCACAGCTTGCCTGAGGGACGGCGGCACGCACCGGAAACTCTGCGCGGTCCTCGGTCTCGGCCGCGCGCACCAGGCTGCGCGGCGAGTACGCGGAAACGTCGAAATTCTTGACACTCGGTGTCGACCGGCTTTCCATGCGGGTGGGCGATCAATGCCAATGTCATAGAACGCAAACGCTCGCCGCGCCTGCGCACCTTTCTTGACCATTGTCGGCGTTAGCATCGCTTCAATAGCTTTCACGGGGCTTCCAGCACTGTTGCAATGTCGCACATTTCCGGCACCTGTTTGCACTGCGAAACATTGACGTTGGATATCGGTCGGCATAGCATCCGTCACAGGAATCGGGCTTGCTGCACCGCGATCGCGCCAACCCGGACAAGTCCAGCGACAACAAGCGTTATTCACCCAACAGGGGAATGTCCATGACTAAGAAGATGAAACCCGCAGCGAACGTCCTTGTGGCGTTAATGCTGACTGCCTTTGCGACGGGTCCTGCGTTGGCTCTGACCAAGAGCACGGGAGGCCCCGATTACATCGGCCCCCAAGCGACGCAGACGAAGACGAACGGCATTCTCACGGTGTCGATGGATGACACGTCAGGCCTCTGGACGGTGACCACGGGTGCGTCGCATCCAAATCCCAACCAGAACGTGCTCTTTCCCGATCGGCACGTCGTACATCACGCTGCGCGACGCGACGGCGTCGATCATGTACGCCAACGCTAACGTCGGCAACGCCGGGCTTGCGGGATACACGTTTGCACCCCTCACGTTTGGATCGGTGACGGCGATCACCGGTGGATTCCGCGCGGCCTATACGGCGCCGAGTTGGACGGTGACGCAGGACGTGACGATCAACGGCGCCGCGCTCATCGACACCAACGTCCAGCAGACGGTCACCGTGTGCAACACCTCCGGCGCCGCGCGGACCTATGGTGTTCGCTTCATGTGGGACTGGTACATCGCCGGCAACGACGCGTCGTTCTTCCGCCAGCGCAATCCCGACACGGCGTTCACGAATGTGTTCCAGACCTTCGTCAACCCGGGTTTCCCGATCTTCGAGGAAACCAACAACATCGTGACGCCGCTGTTCACCGTGTTCGGAACGGTCGGAGGACGGACCGCTGATCCCGACGCCGACTCAACCCGAGCAATTGCGCTATTCGCCCTGGGGGACGTCCTACGGCGCAGCCTGGGATTTCGTCAACACCGGCAGCGGCTCGGATAGCTCGACGGCGCACTACTGGGGCTTCACGACGCCTCTGACGCTGGCGGCAGCCGGCTGCACGTCGTACGTCGAATACCTCACCACCAACCTCAATGCAGCCGGCGGCGGAGGCGCGGTCAGTACCGTGGTCCCGACGCTGTCCACGTGGGGCCTGCTGCTGCTGATCACGCTGGTCGGCGGAATCTCGCTCTGGAGCGTTCGCCGCAAGCTCGGCTAAGCTCACCCTGCTCCGAACAAACCCCGCCGCGTGCGGGGTTTGTTTTTGGCTCGTCGTTCCCGCGCAAGCGGGAACCCAGCGGCGTATGCGAACAGTCACTGGATCCCCGCGTTCGCGGGGATGACGGCATTGGCTAGCCCATGAAGAAACAGTTCAGCTTGTTGCCGTCCAGGTCGCGAAAGTAGGCGGCATAGAAACCCTCGCCGCGAGGACCGGGTTTGCCTTCGTCGGTCGCGCCCAGTTTCATCGCCAGGTTGTACAGCGTCGTCGACCTTTTCCTTGCTGTCGACCGCCAGTGCGACCATGGTGCCGTTGCCGCGCGTGGCGGCCTTGCCGTCGTGCGGCTTCATGACGCCCAAGCCCGGTGAATGCTCTCCGGTGCCCCATGCGGTCCCCTGCTCGCTCTGCCAAACGTGCTTGGCTCCGAGCGAGCCCAGAAGCTTGTCGTAGAACGCGACGGCCTTGGGCAGATCGTTGGTTCCCAGCGTGACATAGCCAATCATGGTCCTCTCCTCGGCGGCGTTGAAAGACGCACATTATGGAACACGAAAACGCCGCCTGACAAAGGCATGCCGCCTGCCCTAATCAATCGGCCAGGGCGCCGTTTTGGGCATCGTCATCGCCTGTGTCTCCGCGCTTAAAGGCTTTGTCGGGCACCAGATCGACCGCTCGCCACCACGGCGCGACGCGATCGACTTGCACCGGCTCGACCGGCTCGCCCAGCCGCGGCATGAGCAACTGCGCGCCGCGCCTCGGGCGCGAGTGCGAACAAGGTCTCCGCGGGATCGTCCCACGCATGCATCGCCAGGCTGAAGGTTCCCCAGTGGACCGGCAGGAACGCGCCGCCTCCCAGCAGCGCCAGCGCCTCGAGCGCGTTCTCCGGACCGAGGTGGATATGTCCCCACGACGGATGAAACGCACCCACTTCCAGCATCACCAGGTCGAATGGTCCGAGGCGCTCGCGGATCGCGGCGTATTCGGTGGTCAGGCCGGTATCGCCGCTGAAGAACACCGCATGCTTGCGCGAGCGGATGACCAGCGACGACCATAACGTCGCGTTGCGATCCTTGAGGCCGCGGCCCGAGAAATGCTGCGACGGTGCCGCGGTCACCGTCAGGTCCGCGCCGGGCAGCGTATGCGACTCCCACCAGTCGAGCTCGGTGATGCGCTCCGGTGGCACGCCCCAGGCCTCCAGATGCGCGCCGACGCCGAGCGAGGTGACGAATGGCACGTTGGTGCGCGCGAGCTCGCGGATGGTCGGATAGTCGAGATGGTCGTAGTGATCATGCGAAATGACCACCAGGTCCACCGGCGGCATCGCACGCAAGCTGACAGGCACCGGCTGGAAGCGTTTGGGTCCGACCAGTCGCGACGGCGAAGCGCGTGTCCCCCAGACCGGATCGGTAAGCACGCGCAGCCCGTCGATTTCGATCAACACCGTGGAGTGGCCGAGCCAGGTGGCGCGCAATCCACTGGACGGTTTGTTGCGCCAGATCGCCGTGGGATCGAGCGCCGGCAACGGTCCGGCCGGCACCCGCCGGTCGCCACCGCATAGGAACTCGCTCAAGGTGGGCGACGCCGCGGCAGGGTCACGCAGGCGCTCTAGTACCGGATGGATGTTACGGAATGTGTCGCCCGTCCAAAGATGCGAAGATCGCATGCGCTCGAGGCGCAAGCCTGCGGGTTTCCTGCCGAGTGATTTCATGGTTGCCTATCGTCGGGGCGGCCATCGTAGTGATTGCCGCAGATACATCGCGATAGGTGTGGCCGGCAACCCCGAATGCAAGCCCTGTGGAGACCGTCAAACCAGGCGGCGCATCGCGCTCGCGTAAACGGATCGCGGGGCGCCGGTCAGCCCTGGCGCTGCTCGAGCACGCGCAGCACCGCGCTGGCGCTCAGCACTTGCTCGCTCTCGATCGTGAGGCCGCCTTCCATGAACGCCAGCCCGGTGGTGAGCCGTGCCACCCGACCGCGTGCCTCGATGAGCTTGCCAGGATGCGCCGGGGCGAGGAATCGCGCGTCGAGCTGAACGGTAACGCACGGGCGACGCGCCGCCGCTTCCCACGCGATCGCGCTCAAGGCGTGATCGATCAGCGTCACCAGCAATCCACCGTGCACGATGCCGGCACGATTGGCGTGTCTGGCTTCGGCGACGATGGCGTAGGCCCAACCGTCGTTCTCCTGTCGGGTCCAGAGCGGGCCGACGAGCCCGATGAATCCTTCGAGCGAGCGCGGCTTCCAGCCTGCTGCAGCGGGGTCCACGGCGGTCATCGGCTCAGCCACGCGCCGCGATCGAATCCGAAATGACCTGCGCCTGCGCGCGCATGGCGGCGGCGAGCGCGACACTGCGCGCGACGTCGCGTTGCGCCGACATACCTGCGGCAACGAGCGCGTGGCTGACGCGGCCGGCCGCATCCAGCAGCGGCACCGCCACGATCGTGACGCCGTTGACGTAGTTGCCGCGGTCGATGCTGTAACCCTTGCGTTGGGCGGTCTCGACTTCCTTGCGCCACACCTCGATGCGCGGCGCATTTTGCCAATGCACCAGACGGAATGCTTGCGCAATGTCCTTCCATGGCCGGCCGCTGAAGGCGGCGACGAGTCGTCCGGTCGCGCTGGTCAGCGCAGGAAAGCGGCCACCGACGTCGACGTGCAGGCTGAACGGAATCTGCGAGCGCGAAAGCGCTACCACGATCAGGTGGTCGAGCCCGCGCACTTCGACGCCCATCGCGGTCACGCCCCAGGTCGCCGACAGCGCGTCGAGCACCGGCTGCGCCACCCTGGCGAAGGTGTTGCGCTCGATGACGCTGCGCGCCAGCGGAAGCATGCCGGTACCGAGCGCGTAGCGCTTGGTGTGGGGATCGACCCTGACCAGATCCTCCTGCACGAGTACGCGCAGGATGTGCAGGCAGGTGCTGGTAACCAGCCCGAGTTCCTGCGCGATGGCCTTGACTCCCAGGGCATCTTCGCTGGCTCCGAGCAATCGCAGAATCGCGATCGACCGGCTGACTGCGGGAACGGGGCGCAGTCGGGGACCCGCGGCGCCATCGAGTGGCGTTGTCTTTTCGGCGAGTGCAATGGCGCTTTTCATGTTTGTACTAATACAATTGACGAACGCATTTGACAAATATAGGCGATCCGCGCATTGTTCGCAACTGCTGTTTCCGGGTTCGAAACCGTGGCCAAGCTCACCGAATACACCTCCTACGCCGACGCGCAGGCGCATTGCTCCTCCGAGAAGCTGTGGGAGCTCTTCGACGGCAACCGCGAACAGCTGAACATCGCCCACGAGTGTATCGATCGACACGTCGCGGGCGATCGCGTCGCCGTGATCCTCGCGCACGCCGACGGCTCGGACGAGCTGCTGAGCTTTGCCGATATCGCCCGCGACTCTTCGCGCTTCGCCAACTACCTCGCCGCGCAAGGCATCAAGGCCGGCGACCGCGTCGCGGTCATGCTCGAGCCTTCGCGAGCGTTCTACGTTGCGATCTTCGGCGCGATCAAGCATGGCGCGATCGCGGTTCCGCTGTTCACCCTGTTCGGCCCCGACGGGATACGGCTGCGCGTGCAGGACTGCTCGCCGCGTCTGCTGATCACCAATGCCGAAAAGGCGCCGCTGGCCGAAGGCATCGGCGCGGTGAAGGTGGTGGTCGCCGACACGGCGTTCCTCGACTGCGCTCGACCGGTACAGCGACGTCTATGCACCCGTCACGCGAGCCGACGACATCGCGATCTTCCAGTACACCTCGGGCACCACGCGCGAGTTACCCGAGGCCGTCAAGCACTCGCATCGCGCATTGGTCACCCTGATGCTCGCCGCGCTCTATGGAACGGGCCTTCGTCCGGGCGACCGCTTCTTCTGCCCGTCGTCGCCGGCATGGGGGCACGGACTGTGGCATGGCACGCTGGCCCCACTCGCGCTTGGACTAACCATCGGCGCGTATGCCGGCAAGTTCAACGCCGAACGGCTGCTCCGGGCACTGCACGACCATCGCTTCACCAATCTTTCGGCCGCCGCGACGCACTACCGGATGATGCGCAATTCGGGCGCTGCGGCAAACTACACGTACTTTCTCGACAAGCTGTCGTTCACCGGCGAACCCATCGACAGCGAAACCGCTGCATTCGCCGCCGCCACCTTCGGGCATACCGTGTGCAGCATGTACGGCACGACCGAAATCGGCGTGATCCTGGTCAACTATCCGGGCGCCACCGACTTCAACGTCAAGCCGGGGTCGCTGGGCAAGCCCATTCCCGGCGGCAGGGTCGAGGTGCAGGACTCGGATGGACGGCCCTGCCCTCCGGGCGTCGTCGGCGAACTCAAGGTATGGCGTCGCGACGCCTGGGTCCCGACCAAGGACCTGGGTCGCGTCGATGACGAGGGCTTTTTCTACCATGCCGGCCGCGCCGACGACGTCATCATCTCCGCGGGCTGGACGATGAGCGCGGTCGAGATCGAGGACGCGATCCTCAAGCATCCGCAGGTCCAGGAAGCGGCCGCGATCGGCGTCCCCGATCCGCTGCGCGGCCAGGTGGTGAAGGCGTTCGTCGTCGCCACGCGCCAGGGCGACGCCGCGTTCATCGAGGAAATCCAGGACCTGGTGCGCACGCGCCTTGCCGCGCACGAATATCCACGCCACATCGCGTTCGTGGCCGAACTGCCGAAGACCCCTGCCGGAAAGGTCCATCGCAAGCGCTTGCGCGAGCAGGACCTCGCCACCCGAGCCGAAACCAACGCAGCTGCCCACTAAATCGACCACGCCGAGGAGTAAACGATGGAAGTCCTGACAACGCCGGACAAGACCGCGCGCGAATTCCCCAAGATCACCGAGCAGGGGCTCGATGAACTGCGCGCTCGCATCGGCGTACCGATCACCGGCACGCTGGAACCCTGGTGCCACGAAGCCACGCGCGACAACATACGCCACTACGCGCACGGGATCGGCGACGACAATCCACTGTGGTGCGATCCCGAATACGCGGCCACGACGCACTACCGCGGCATCGTCGCGCTGCCCAGCTTCCTCTTCGCCACCAGCCGCATCATTTCCGGATACGTCGGCGGACTGCCCGGCGTGCACGCCATGTGGTCGGGCGCCGACTGGAACTGGCACCTGCCGGTGCGGCGCAACGACGTCATCAGCACCGAAGCGCGGATCAAGGACCTGATCCTTCACGAAACGCGCTTCGCCGGCCGCGCGGTGCAGCAGATCTATCACGTCGACTTCTTCAACCAGGACGGCGACAAGGTCGCCGACGCCGACAGCTGGTGCTTTCGCACCGAGCGCGACCACGCGCGGGAAAAAGGCACCAAGTACAAGGAAGTCCGCGCGCGCGAACCGCGTCGCTACAGCGAGGCCGAGCTCGCCGAGGCGTACGAGCTCTACGCCAACGAAAAGATTCGCGGCGCGACGCCACGCTACTGGGACGACGTGAAGGAAGGCGAGGAGCTGCCGGTCATGTTCAAGGGCCCGATGACCGTCACCGGCTTCATCGCCTATGCGCAGGGCTGGGGCGGCCTGTACATCCGAGCCAACAAGATGGCGTGGAAGCTCATTTCCGCGCACCCCGGCGTGGGCATCACCAATCGCTTCGGCATTCCCGACGTGCCCGAGCGCGTGCACTGGGAGGAGTCGTTCGCGCATGAAGTCGGCGCCCCCGGGGCCTACGATTACGGTCCCGAGCGCTGCTCGTGGCTGACTCACCAGCTCACCAACTGGATGGGCGACACCGGCTTCCTGCGCAAGGCGACTTGCAAGGTCCGCCGCCACAATCCAGAAGGCGACCTGCTGTTCATCAAGGCCAAGGTGAAGCGCAAGTTCGTCGAGGGCAAACGTCACCTCGTGGAAATCGAACAGGAAGGCCGCAACCAGGACCACGAACAATCGGTGGTCGGTTCCGGCATCGTGGAATTGCCGTCGCGCGGTTAGGCATGGGTCAACGCAGCCCCGCCTGGTCCGACGCCGCGCATGCCGGCGCCCTGGCCGGCGTTCGTGTGATCGACCTGTCGCGGGTGCTGGCGGGACCGCTGTGCACGCAGATCCTGGCCGATCATGGCGCGGACGTGATCAAGCTCGAGCCGCCGAAGGGCGACGAGACGCGCGCGCTCGGTCCGCCGTTCGACGGTGATGGCAACGCCGCCTATTTCAGCGCCTTGAATCGCGGCAAGCGCGCGGCGAGTGTCGACCTGTCGAGCGTCGCAGGCCGCGCCGCGCTCGAACGCCTGCTCGAAGGCGCCGACGTGCTGGTCGAGAATTTCCTGCCCGGCACCATGGCGCGCTGGGGTCTCGACTACGCCGCGCTGGCGCCGCGTCATCCGCGGCTCATCTATTGCACGATCACCGGTTTCGGCGACGACGGTCCGCTCGGCGGCATGCCCGGTTACGACGCGGTCCTCCAGGCAATGTGCGGTTTGATGAGCGTGAATGGCAGCGTCGAATCGGGTCCGACGCGCTTGGGGATCCCCATCGTCGACCACCTTACGGGATACGTCGCGCTGTCCGGGATTCTCATGGCGCTGCATGCGCGCCACCGTACCGGCAAGGGCCAGAAGGTCGAGGCGACACTGTTCGACACTGCGCTGAGCCTTCTCCTCCCGCACGCCGCGAACTGGTTCTATTCCGGGCAAGCGCCCGGCCTGCTCGGCAGCGCGCATCCCAATATCTGCCCCTACGACAAATTCAAGGCGCGCGACGGCGAGCTGTTTCTCGGCGTGGTCAACGACGGCCAATTCCGCAAGCTCTGCGAACGCATCGGCCGCGCCGACCTGCAGGCCGATCCGCGCTTCGCGACCAACGCGCTGCGGGTCGAGCATCGCGACATCGTGCGCCGCGAACTCGAGGCGACATTCGCGTCGCTGCCGGTGGCGACGTTATGCGCCGACCTGATGGCGGCGAACGTGCCCGCGGGTCCCGTGAATTCGGTGCCGCAGGCATTTGCGCAGCCGCACGCGCAGCATCGGGCGATGCGCGTTGAGGAAGAGGACTATCGCGGCATGGGGTTACCGATAAAACTTTCCGCGACACCCGGACGACCGGGCCGCCGACCGCCACGGTTCGACGAACACGCGGACGAGATTCTTGCCATTGATCGGAGGAGCAACTGATGAAACATCTCAAGCAGATCGCCGGCGTCGTGATGGGCATGGTGCTGGCAGCGAGCTGTTGCGGCGCAGACGTACCCGAGCAAGCCGGTGCGCATCATCGTCGCCTATCAGGCCGGCCAGGGCACCGACGTCGCCACCCGTTATTTCGCCGATCAACTCGGCAAGGCGCTCGGCCAGAGTTTCATCATCGACAACAAACCCGGCGCGGGCGGCAACATCGGCACCGAAGCCGCGGCGCGCGCAGCGCCCGACGGCTACACGCTGACCATGGGCACCAACGCCACCCATGGCGTCAACCAGTTCCTGTACGCAACGCCGGGATACGACGCCGAGAAGGATTTCGAGCCGATCATCCTGGCCGGGACGTTGCCGATGGTCATCTCGGCGAACCCCGCGAGCGGCTACAGCTCCATCGCCGACATCGTCAACGCGGCGAAGACCAAACCCAAATCGGCCGACATCGCCATGCCGAGCACGACGGCGCGGCTGGTGTTCGAATTCCTGAAGGAGCGCAGCGGCGCGCCGCTGTTCGGCGTCCCGTACAAGGGTTCGGGCACGGCGATGGCCGAAGTCATGGGCGGACAGATTCCGCTGGTCATCGACACCGTTACCGCGTCGCGGCCGCAGATCGACGGTGGCAAGATCAAGCCCATTGCGGTGACTTCGCTCAAATCCACCGAATTGCTTCCGGGCGTGAAGTCGGTGGCCGAGCAGGGTATGCCGGGCTTTGAAGTGATCGCATGGAACGCGCTCTACGCCCCCAAGGGCACGCCGCCGGCGATCATCCGGACGCTCAATACCGAGATGCAGAAAATCCTCGCGCAACCCGAGACCCGGCAGAAGCTGCTGTCGCTGGGCTACGATCCGGGCGGCGGCACGCCCGAGGAACTCGCCGCATTCGGTCGCAGCGAGCGCACTAAATGGGGACCGCTGATCAGCGCTGCCGGCATCAAGGCCGAATAGTCGCCGGGCAGCATTGTCCATGAGCGCAGCGCGCAGGCACTGCGCCGTACTCTCGATATGGCAAGTGGAGCACAATAGCGGCTAAAAGCGCTTGAGCGAAGGCGCAACAACAACTGCCTGGAGGAGTCATGAAACAACCGAGCGGTCGGTGCACGTCCCGCAATGTCCGCGCGAGCGGTTGCCATGCACTCGCAGCCGCAGGAATCATCGCGCTCGCGCTGACCGGTTGCACCAGCGGCCCACCGGTGCAGCCCGTGGCCAACGCGAAGCTCGGCGATTGCTCGACGCTGGTGGGGGTGGCGTCCGAAATGGCGAGCATCACCTCCGCCACGCCGGTCGCTGCCGGCGACACCGTCGGCACGACCAAGGTCACCGTGCCCTTTTGTCGCGTCGTCGGCGTGGCCAAACCTTCCTCCGACTCGTTGATCAATTTCGAAGTCTGGCTGCCGGCGACGGCCGCCAGCTGGACCGGTCGACTCAAGACCGATGGCACCGGAGGTTACGCAGGCGCGACGCCAATCGCGCGCATGGCCACCGACCTCGCACAGGGCTTCGTCGTCGCTGGCAGCGACATGGGACACGCGGGCGGCGAGTCGGCCGACTGGACCATGGGCCATCCGGAAAGAGTCAAGGATTGGGGTTACCGCGCGCATTATTTCGTGACCAGCGCAGCGAAGGCGCTCACCACCGCGTATTACGGCAAGCCCGCGCACCACGCCTACTTCGAAGGTTGTTCGAATGGCGGCAGGCAAGCCATGATGATGGCGCAGCGCTATCCGGATCTATTCGACGGCATCGTTGCCGGCGCGCCGTCGCAGTTCTACGGCGACACGCTGCTGTCGCTGGTATGGACCGGCCACAGCCAGGTGCCGGTGCTCGGGGCGCCGCCGGTGCTGTCCGCGGAGAAGCGCGCGATGATGAGCGCCCGCGCAATGGCCGCCTGCGACGCGCAGGATGGACTGGTCGACCAGCAGATCACCAATCCGCGCGCCTGCACCTTCGATCCGTCGGTCCTGCAATGTACCGCCGGCGAGACCCCCAACTGCCTGACCGCCGAGCAGATGCGCGCGGCGCGTGCCGTGTACAACGGCATACCGACCGCCAATGGCGGGCAACGCTGGAATGGTCCGGTCGTCGGTTCCGAAGCCGACTGGATTCCCGCGTTCGCCGACACCGGCGGCTACGGCGTGTTCATCGGCCACTTCGTCTATTCGCAGCTCACCCCGCCGTTCGCGCCGCGCAGCCTCAATGTCGTGACCGAGTACGACCGGATCAAGGAAGCGGTGACGCCGTTCATGGTCGCGCCGAGTCCGGACCTGTCGCGGTTCAAGGCGCGCGGCGGCAAGATCATCCAGTATCACGGATGGAACGACGCCGTCGTCGCGCCGCATACCTCTCCCAATTATGCGCATGCGCTGGCGCAGTTCGAGCGCCTGAAGGGGCTCTCGCCCGCGGCATTCGATCAGGCGGTCGAGAATCTGTCGGCGGCCGACGTCGCCGCAGCCGCACAGGCGCAGTCGGCCACCGTCCAGCAGTACCACCGGCTGTTCATGTTGCCCAACGTCGCGCACTGCGGCGGAGGATCCGGACCGTCGAACATCGGCGGCGGCACCGGCGACCCGCTGCCCGCGTTCCGCGATGCCGACCACGACACGGTGCTGGCGCTCGCGCGCTGGGTCGAGCAAGGCGTCGCGCCCGAGTTCATCGTCGCGACCTCGCTCAAGGACGGAACCGTGACCCGCCAGCGGCCCGTATGCGTCTATCCCAAGCAGGCGCGCTACAACGGATCCGGCGACATCAACGTCGCGTCGAACTTCAGCTGCGTCGCACCCGGCCCCGAGCAGCCCGGCGCCTCGAACGCCGATCTGAATCAGATCAAGAATTCGCTGCGCCAACGCGCGCTGCTGACGCCGGTGCGATAGCAAGCGGCGACGATCATTCTATTTTCGCGCCCGACGCCTTGATGACGGGCAGCCAGCGCTGATTTTCGACGCGTATGAACGCGGAGAAGTCCTCGGGTCCGCGCAACGTGACTGGCGTGCCGGCATCGGCGAACTTCTGCCGCACGTCGGGGCGCGCGAGCACCTTGTTGAGCTCGGACGGACAAGCGATTCACGATGTCCTTCGGCATTCCCGCCGGCCCGAGCAAGCCTTGCCAGCCGGCAGTCTCCAACTCGACGAAACCGGCTTCCCTCATCGTCGGAACGTCGGGCAGCTGCGGGTCGCGCTCGCCGCTCGTGACGGCCAGCGCCTTGAGCTTGCCGGCCTTCACCTGTGGAGTGAGCACCGCGCCGACGTCGATCAGGATGTGCGTCTGCCCTGCCATCAGATCGGTGAGCGCCGGCGCCGACCCCTTGTACGGGACGTGCGTCATGCGAATCCCGGCGACCATGTTCAGTAGTTCGCCATTCAGATGCGTGATCGACGCATTGCCTCCGGACGCGAAATTCACCTTGCCGTCGTTGGCCTTGGCCCATGAGACGAACTCGCGCATATTCTTCACGGGCAGGTCGACCGGCACCGCCGCGACGAAGTAGGTCGACACGATCTGCCCGATGGCGGTGAAGTCGCGCACCGGATCGTACGGCGGTTTGGCCATCATCGCCGGCGCGAGCGCGAAGGGGCCGATGTTGGCGAGGATGAGCGTGTAGCCGTCGGGCGCGGCGCGCGCGACTTCCGCCGCCGCGCTCACGCCGGCCGCGCCGGGCTTGTTCTCGACGACGATCGGCTGTCCCAATCCTTCGCTCATGAATTGCGCGATGGTGCGTGCGGTGAAATCGATGCCGCCTCCGGGAGGAAAGCCGACGACCAGCCGGATCGGTTTGGTCGGATAGGATTGCGCCGACGCCGGCGCCGAAGTCAGCGCGACCCAACCCAACACTGCGATGAAACCTGCAATCAGCGTGCGTGCGCTCATTGCAGCCCCATGCGCGCGCCGGCGACCGACCAGCCGCCGTCCACCGGAAGGATGGCGCCACTGACATAACGCGCTGCGTCCGACGCCAGAAACAGGCACGCGTCGGCGATGTCGCGCGGCGTTCCCATGCGGCGCATCGGCACCGCCCGCACCACGGTTTCTCGCGAGGCCTCGTCCGGCGCGAGCCGCGCCATGCCCTCGGTGCCGTCGATCGGGCCGGGGATCACCGAATTGATGCGGATGCCCTGCGGTCCCCACTCGATGGCCAGCGTCCTGGTGACCATGTCGACCCCCGCCTTGGCGGCGCAGACGTGCACCTGCATCGCCATCGGTATGATCGACTGCGGCGCCGAAATGCTGATGACGCTGGCTCCCGGTTTGGTCAGGTGCTCGTAGGCGGCGCGCATCACGTTGAAGGTGCCCAGCAGGTCGATGTCGACGACCGACTTGAATCCGTTCGGACTCAGACTCGCCGCCGCCGCGGGAAAGTTGCCCGCAGCCCCGGAGATCAATACGTCGATCGTGCCATTGCGCTGCACGAACGCCGACAACGCGTCCGCGACCGCCTGCGGCTGGCGTACGTCCAGGCTGTAGCCGCTCGCCGCACGTCCGGTGCGCGATAACCTGGCGACGGCGGCATCGACCTTGTCCTGACTGCGACTGGCGACGCCCAGTATCGCGCCGGCATCGGCAAAAGCCTCCGCGATGCCGAGATTGATGCCGCTGGTGCCGCCGAAGACGAATACTCTTCTGCCACTGAAGTCGAAGCTGAAATTCACAGTGTCACCCTTGCCGCCCTTTCCAGCTCATTGCCATTGCGCACGCAGATCCGGGCGCGGCGGCTGCCGGGCGATGCTCACATCCGGCAATCCGCTGCGCTCGATGGCGAGCGCGAGATCGAAAGATTGCCACTTTATACCTCGATCCACAGTGGAGTGCGGCGCGAGTGCCGCGGCAAAGCGAGGCGCTGCCGCGTCGACGTCGGCGCGCGCCAGGCCCTCGACCAGCAGTACGTGCGTTGCACTCGCGTCATCGCCGGCCGTCGCCGGCAATGGAAATGCGGCGTCCGGGTCGACCGCCCCCAGGTGAAACGCGGTGATCCCTGCGCTTGCCACGAGTGGCCCGGCGATCGCCTTCGCCGCGGCGATCGCGGCATCGTCGTTGCCGGCACGCAGCGACATGCGCATGGTCGCGATCGCACCGGCGACGCCGTGGCTAATGGAGAGCAGCGTCGCGCAGGGATGGCGGCGGAAGTTGCGCAACGACGGCCGCATGCTCAGCGACCACGGGGTCGGATGCTCGACGACGTCGACATACGCGGCGCCGGCAAGCGTCGAGAGCCCCTCCAGCTCGTAGAGTGTGAAGTAGCGATCGGTGCCGCGCTCTCGGGCCACGTAACGGCGACCGGACAGCAGGCCACGGATGCCGACCCGTTCCGGAACGTGCTCGAAGCTGTGCCAGCAGTTGTATTCGGCATCACGGACCGGATCGACGTCGTTCCACAACGCGAGAAACGCGGAACCTTTCAGCGCCATGTCGACACCCTGCACACTCCCGATTTCATCACGGAACGATGAGAACTTTCGATGCCGACCTGTTGCGCGCAAGTTCGAAACCGTCGAGCGCACGCGAGAGTGGCACCTTGTGGCTGATCATGTGGCGAACCAGTTCGCGGTTGCGGCTCAGGAAGTCGATCACCCGGGACCATGTCGCGATCGGCGCGCGATAGGTCCCGCGGATCTGCTGGTGCTCGCGCACCAATCGCGTGAGATCGACGCTTACCGGCCGCGGGTGGATGCCGGCGATGACCAGGATGCCGCGTTTGCGCAACACCTCGAGCGCCTGCTGCACGACAGCGGGCACGCCGGTCGCCTCGAATACGACGTCGAACCTGCCGCGCACGAGGTAGGGTGCAAGTGCATCCTTCAGCGTTCGCTCGCCAAGCTCGACCGTGTCGGCAAAATTCATCTTTGTCAGCGTTTGCAAACGTGGCGCATCATCCTTGCCGACGATCACCACCTCTGCTGCGCCTGCGGCCCGGGCGAAGAGCGCGATGCCCTGCCCGATATTGCCGGGCCCCACGACCAAAACCCTGTCCCCGTCGCGTACTTCACCGGTGGCCACGGCTTCGGCGCTGACGCTCATGGGCTCAGCCAGGGCGGCGACCTCGGCACCCAATCCATCGGGCACGACGACGCAGTTTTCCGCCGGCACGCGCACCCGCTTGGCCAAGCCGCCGTCGCGCGTCACACCCATCCCCTTGCGGCCAGTGCACGCATCGGAATCGCCCGCCAGGCAGTGGGCGCAGCGGCCGCAGACCACCGAAGGGCGCACCGCAACGACCGCGCCTACCGCAAAGTGCCTCACATCCGGACCGACCGCGGCAATCGTTCCCGCGAATTCGTGCCCCAACGTGACCGGCATCGCCTTCACCATTGCCTCGTAGCCGGGGGTCCACTCATAAATGTGCAAGTCGGTCCCGCAAATGCCGACCGCCCCGACCGCGACAATGACCTCACCCTGCTCGGGCGCGTCGGGCGGCGGCACATCGCGCAACTCGAGCCCGAACACCGGCGCGACCTTCTGCAGTGCTTGCATGGTGCTCTGTCCTGATCTCAGGGTGGCGGCTTGTTTGACCTTTCCGGCGCGCCTGCACGCCGGATTCCCGGGGCAGTCTACCGTATCGGCGTCGGTCGTCGCGAGGGTGCGGGCGGCGCTCTAGAGTCGTGCCCGGACATCCTTCAGGCGGGCGAGATTGTTGATCAGCGTCGGTACCTGGTTCAGAAAGTCGCGCTTGAGCAGGCCGTCGACCGCAAGTCCCGTCAGCGCAGGATAAGCCAGCATGCACGCGTTTTCGATCAGCGTGAGCGAATAGGTGAGCGCTACAGCAGCGCGGCCTGCGCGCAGGATGCGGGCGATGCCTGGATCGGTCATTGCGTGACGCGTGCCGACGTCCCGGATTGAATTGGGGGACATGATACTCAGGCGACGAATTGCGCGCCGGTTGTAGGAACATTTTCCGCAGCCGTACAATCGGCGCTGGATGCATATCAAGGTCGACGATCTGTCCGGCACCGCAATACAGGAGCTCCTGCGCGAGCACCTGCGCAGCATGCACGAGCACTCGCCGCCCGAGAGCGTGCATGCGTTGGATATCGCGGCATTGCGCAAGCCCGAGATCACTTTCTGGACCGCGTGGGAGGGTGACGAGCTGCTCGGCTGCGGGGCGCTCAAGGAACTCGACGCCGCGCATGCGGAAATCAAGTCGATGCGCACCTCGACATCGCATCGGCGCAAGGGTGTGGCGAGACGCATCCTTGTGCACATCCTCGACGAGGCCCGGCGCCGCTCCTACCGCCGGTTGAGCCTCGAAACAGGCTCGCACGCTCCCTTCGAGGCGGCACGCCGCCTGTACGAAGGCTTCGGTTTTGCCTATTGCGATCCCTTTGCAGACTATGTCGAGGACCCGTACAGCGTCTTCATGACCCGGACGCTGTGAGTCGAGTCCCCCGTCCGTGCATCCACGATGGTGCGAGCCGGGGTGACGCGGCCACGCTTGGGCAGCCGTTGCAGAGGAGTTAAAATAGCTCCCTCGTAGGCGATACGAAATCCGTATACCGGGTCAACATTTTCCGTATTGGACGAATGATGCGGAAGGTGAAAGACTGCGCGACTTGCCCGGGCCGTCACGTTGTCGAAGCAACGCCTTGCTGCGCCTGTCTTGGGGCTGCGGGCGCCGAAGGCAACTGCGGTACTGACGGCTATTTTGTTTCACTGTTCAACAATGCCACGTGGCACGAGGCGCCGCGCCTTCGCCACGCGGCCAACAGATTACCTGGGAATCACAAACCAATGATCCGACTACGCCTGTTGCCGTTGCTGGGGCTTGCATCGCTCGTGCTGCTTGGTGGTTGCGCCACACGCCCGGTCAATCCACCGATTACGCAGGTCGATCTGAGCACGGGTTACCGTTTTGAGAGCCGACAGGCGCAGTCCAAGGCCACTAACAAGGATTTTCTGGTTGTCCTTGCGTTTTCCGGCGGCGGCACCCGCGCCGCTGCATTTTCGTATGGCGTGCTCGAATATCTCGCCCAGACCAAGATCGTGGGCCCGAAAGGCAACACCGTCCGGTTGCTCGACCAGGTCGGTGTCATCACCGGCGTCTCGGGCGGCAGCTTCACCGCGCTGGCCTTCGGACTCTACGGCGACAAGCTTTTCGATATCTACGAAACGAGTTTCCTGAAGCGCGACGTGCAGGGCGAAATCGTCTCCCGCGCCTTCAGTCCGTCCAACTGGGGGAATCTCGCATCTGCCCACTTCGGCCGTTCCGAACTCGCGTCGCAGTTGTACGACGAGATTCTGTTCAAGGATGCCACTTTCGGTGACCTCAATCGCGGTGGCGGACCCATGATTCTGGCTTCGGCCACCGACATTTCGACGGGCGCGCGCTTCGTCTACAACCAGGGTTATTTCGATGTCATCTGTTCGGACCTCAACGCGGTCAAGCTGTCGCGCGCCGCGGCATCCTCATCTGCGGTGCCGGTCGTGCTCTCATCGATCACGCTGAACAACTATGGCGGTACCTGCAACTATGGCATGCCGCCGTGGGCAAAACCCTTCATCGATTCGCCGAATCCACCACGGCCCGCCGCCCGCGCAATACGATCGCTCAAGTCGGCGCAGGCCTATGGCGACGGTGTTCATCGGCCGTACCTGCATCTGGTCGACGGCGGCGTGGCGGACAACGTCGGCATGCGCGGCGTGCTCGACGCGCTGGAAATCCTCGAAGCGCTGCACGATGCCGGCATTCCCAGTCCGCTCGACAATGTGCGGCATGTGATCGTCTTCGTGGTCAACTCGGTGTCGGTGCCCCCGACCAAATGGGACGAAGTCGAAGATGCACCCGGCACCATCGAGACGCTGTTGAAAGCGGCCGGCACGCCGATCGATCAGAATTCCTTCGAATCGGTCGAACTGCTCCGGGACACCGCGGCCAAGTGGCGCACGCTGCGCCTGATTGCGCAGTCGAAAGCGATGGCCGGCAATACCGATCCGGCGGTTGCCAAGGCGGTGCGCGTGCCGAACGCGGACATCTATGCGATCGACGTTTCCTTCGCCGCCCTCAAGGACAAGGCGGAATTCGACTATTTGAACAATCAGCCTACGTCATTCGTCCTGCCGCCCGAAGCCGTCGATCGGCTGCGCGCCGCGGCAGGGACCATCATCTCGACCTCGCCGGACTTCCAGCAGTTGCTCAAGGATGTCGGCGCCAAGATCGTCAGCGAGCCCACCGTACCGTCGACGAAACCCGCAACTGCAGGAGCACCCAAATGATGCTCGCCACCTGGCAGCGACGCCTTGCCTTCATGTTCGCCTTGGCGCTGCCCGCGCTGGCAATGGCGCAATCCGACAAGCCGTTCGACAACGGGCAGCTCGACCAGCTCACGGCGCAAATCGCGCTGTATCCGGATCCGCTGCTCTCGCAGGTGCTGATGGCGTCGACGTATCCCGCCGATGTCGCGGACGCCGCGAAGTGGTCGCGGGCGCATTCCGAATCGAAGGGCGACGACGCGGTCAAGCTCGTGGAGAACGAGCCGTGGGATCCCAGCGTGCAATCGCTGGTTGCGTTTCCGCAGGTCATCATCATGATGGGCGAGAAGCCCGACTGGGTGAAGAACCTCGGCGATGCCTTCCTGGCGCAGCCCGAGGACGTGATGGACTCGGTGCAGCGGCTGCGGCTGCAGGCGCAGAGAGCTGGCAACCTGAATTCCAACGAGCAGATAAAAGTCACCACCGAGGCGGCAACGCCGCCACCGGCAGCGGCCGGCGCTCCGCCCCCACCGGCACAGGTAATCGTGATCCAGCCCGCACAGCCGGAGGTGGTCTACGTGCCGCAATACAACCCGACGGTCGTCTATGGCGCGTGGGCGTATCCCGCCTATCCTCCGTACTACATTCCGCCGCCACCGGGCTACTGGTTCTCGGCGGCGGTCGTCACCGGCATTGCGTGGGGCGTCGGCATCGGCGTGCGCAATGCGCTCTGGGGCGGTTGCAACTGGGGCTGGGGACACGGCAGCGTCAATATCAACGTCAATCGCTACAACAACATCAACGTGAACCGGCGCCTGGACGTCAACAGCCGGAACACCACCTGGAATCACAACGTCGATAACCGCAAGGGCGTGGCCTATCGCGGCGGTGACGCCACGCGCGACAACCTCAACCGCAAGGCTCAGGCGGGTAACCGCGAGCAGTACCGCGGTCGCGACGACAGCCGCGCACGTGCCGCTCAGTCGATGCAGGACCGTGGCATGAATGTCGACAAGTCGGCCATGCGCGATGGCGCGCAGAATTTCGATCGCGGAGCGGCGCAGAACCGCGCGCAGAACGTCGATCGGAGTGCCGCGCAGAATCGCGCGCAGAACGTCGACCGCAGTGCCGCGCAGAATCGCGCTCAGAGCATCGATCGCAGCGCCGCACAAAATCGCGCGCAGAGCACGAACCGCGACAACGCGTTCCGGGGTGCCGGCGACGCCAACGCGCGGGCGCAAATGGACCGCGGTACAGCGAGCCGCCAGGCGATGCAGCAGCCGAATGTACAACGCGCCTCGGCCGGCGGTGGCGGTGGAGCAGCACGTGCGCAGGCGCCGCGACCTTCCAGTGGTGGCGGTGGAGCGCGGGCAGGCGGTGGTGGCGGTGCACGAGCCGGTGGCGGTGGCGGTGGCGGTGGCGGCGGCGTGGCGGCGGCGGACGCGGACGCTAACTCGGAGCGATGACATGACGCATACAAAATTTTCCCTCGGCAAACTGTCCCGCGGCATCCGCAGGACCGTCGCTACCGGCATCCTCCTGTTCGCTGCGGCGGCTTCGGCGCAACAGGTCTATCCGACGCCCGATGCGGCAGTCGCCGCCTTCATCGATGGCATCTCGCGCCACGACTGGGATCAGATCCGAGTCGTACTTGGCGCGGACTGGAACAAGTTCGTTCCGACCCGAACGGTGGATGGGGACGATGTAACGAACTTCCTCGCGGCGTGGGCGACCGCGCACCGCATCGTCCCGTCCGGCGACACCAGGGCATTTCTCGAAGTTGGCAAGAAGGGCTGGACCTTGCCGATACCGCTCGAGAAAACCGCAGCCGGATGGCGTTTTGACACGCGGAGCACGCCTGATGAATTGCGCACGCGCCGTATCGGCCGCAACGAGCTCAACGTGATTCAAGTCGTGCTGGCGCTGGGCGACGCGCAGGAGGACTTCGCGAAGAACGATCGCGACCGCGACGGCTTCAAGCAATACGCGCAGAAGATCATCTCGTCACCGGGCAAGCACGACGGGCTGTACTGGCCGACGCAGGACGACGAGCCGCCGAGCCCCCTCGGTCCGATAGCGGCCGCAACGACACCGGGTGCCGCGTACCACGGCTATTACTATCGGATCCTAACCGGCCAGGGCAAGGACGCCCCGGGCGGCGCGAAGAGCTACGTCAAATCCGGGCACATGACCGGCGGCTACGCTGTCGTCGCGTGGCCCGCGACGTGGGGCGACACGGGCGTGATGACTTTCATCGCCGACAAGGATGGCGCCGTCTACCAGAAGAATCTCGGCGCCAAGACCGACAGCATCGCGCGCGAGATGAAAGTCTACGATCCCGATTCGAGCTGGACCAAGGTGAAATAGCGCCCGCAATTCGACGCCGCATCGCCTTGGATTCTAGGCAAAGCACTTCTTCTATCGAACCTTGACGACGACTTTCCCTTTTGCACGTCCCTTTTCGACGTAAGCCATCGCCTCTTTGGTCGATTCAAATGGGAAGACCCGGTCCAGGACCGGGCGTATGGCGCCCGTCTCGATGAGAGAACCGATCTGTCGCAACTGATCCCCGCTTGCTCTCATGAAGAGAAAAGAATAGTTGACCTGATGGCGCTTGGCTTGTCTTCTGATCCGGAAGCTTAAGAGACGCATCACCAGTTCAAGTATCCGGCTCAATCCAAGTTGCCTCGCAAACTCGGGATCCGGTGGACCGGAGATCGAGATGAGATTTCCACCGGGTTTGAGCACTCGGACGGACTTCCTGAGCGTCTCTCCGTCCAGACTGTTCAGCACCACATCGCAATCGCGCAGGACCTCGTCGAACGAATCCTTCGTGTAGTCGATCACGATATCCGCACCGAGGCGCCTAACCAAGTCGATATTCGCCGTACTCGTTGTCGTAGCCACGGTTGCACCCACATGCTTCGCAAGCTGAATGGCGAACGTTCCCACGCCGCCGGAGCCCGCGTGGATCAGAACTTTCTGCCCCTTCTTCAATTTCGCCTTTTCGATAAGCGCTTGCCAGGCGGTCAAGCCGACCAAGGGGATCGAAGCCGCTTCCTCCATCGTCAGGTTCTTGGGCTTTGGCGCCAGGTCAGCTTCGCCAACTGCGATGCACTCGGCGAATGTTCCGATTCGGTTCTTGTCAGGTCGTGCATACACCTCGTCGCCGGGCTTGAATCGCCGCACGCGAGATCCCACTCGGGTTACAACTCCTGCCAACTCGTTACCGAGAATGAGCGGCAATCGATAGGGCAAGAACAGTTTGAACGCTCCGTCTCTGATCTTGGAATCCAGAGGGTTCACGCCAGCAGCGTGGATCTCGATCAGGACATCATCCTCCCGCATTTCCGGGTCTGGTACTTCGCTGGTCCGCACGCGATCTGCGCTTCCATAGCGATCGACGATGAATGCTTTCATGTTGCACTCCTGGTGCCCTGAGTCAAAAGATCGCTCACTTTGCCAGGACCGGGGTCCGAGGCAGCTGCGCCATCCGCGCGTCGAGCCGCAGATCCTTGCGAATGCCAGCGTCCACCAATCCAGCCGGCGCAAATCTGCGAAGCAACCGCAGACGATTCGCGAGCCCGCCGGCCGCGTAGCGGAGTTTTGGGCGGTCGGCGATAGCCGCTTCCAGTACGACCTCGGCCACGACCGTCGGCTCGTCGCCAGTTGCCATCACCTCCTTGAGCACCTTGTCCAGGAGCGCGCGAACTTCGCGATACTCATCGAGCATTGAATCAGGTGCCAGAAAGTTCGCGTCGAACTGCGTCTTCGTGTAAGCGGGCTCGATGACCGAGACCCGGATGCCTCTTGTGCGCAACTCGTGATCGAGCGACTCCGAATAGCCTTCAACCGCGTGCTTGGTGGCAGCATAGAGGGCGCCGTAAGGCATCGGAAGGAAACCAAGCACCGAGCCGATGTTGACGATGCGGCCATTCCCCTGGCGCCGCATGTGCGGCACGACGGCACGCGTCACGCGGATGAGCCCGAAGAAGTTGGTCTCAAAAATCGCCTTTGCCTGGCCGATCGAACTTTCTTCCGCCCCGGCGGGCGCAACGCCGAAGCCGGCGTTGTTCACGAGCAGGTCGATGCGCCCTTCCTGGCGAATGAGCCCCTGCACGGCGGCTTCGACCGATTCATCGCTGGTAACGTCGAGCGGCAGCATTGCGAAAGTCCGCTGGCCTGACTCGGCGCCGCGTCTGCTGGTGCCGTAGACCTTGTAGCCAGCCGTTGCGAGCCGCTTCGCAGTGGCTTCGCCGATGCCTGATGAGGCGCCTGTTACGAGGGCGATGGATCCATTGATCTTCATGGGAATGCCTTTCAGTGGGGTTGGTGACGAACGCAACTGCGGTGGCGACCGTCGGGTCGGAGAGAAGGACGTGTGCATGGGTTACATATGATGAACGTCATATTGAGGAACGAGCGCGCGCAGGCGCGAGTTCCAATTGGCATCAGTTCTGGGTCAGAGCGAGATGCTTCAGCGCTGCTTTGCGCAGTGCGTCGGACAGCCTGGGGTCGTCGACGGCACGCGCCAGCACTAGTGCGCCGACCATCGTCTCGACGGTGACGAGGGCGCGCTCGTGTACGCCTGGCTGCCCCCAGTCGGGCGACTGGCGGGCGACGAGGTCGATCATCTCCTTGATGCGGCGTGTTGCGGCGTGGCGGACCTCTGGCGCCTGGCGTGGCATCTCCGAGCCGAGCGCAGCAGTTGCGCATCCGGTCTCAATCCCTTCGACGTGTGCCTTCGAGAGATAGGCCTGCATCATCGCTTGGAGTGCCCGCTGCGGCGGCGTGGTGGCGGCGATACGCTCCATCATTGCCACGCTTTCGCTGCCGGCACGGTCGGCGGCCTCGGCGAGCATCGCCTCGCGCGACGGGAAGTGCGCGTAGAAGCCACCATGTGTCAGACCGGCGTCCTTCATGATATCGGCGACGCCCGTGCCATTGTAGCCACTGCGCCGGATGGCACGCGCTGCGGCCTCGACGATGCGGTCGTGCGTAGCTTCCTTGGACCTGGCGACGGTTCGTTTCATATGATGATCATCATATTTCATTTCAACGCGCAACGCAAGCGGCATTTCCGCCGAGTCCTGTCTGGCTCTGTTCCAGCCCTACGGTGGAGTCGACATCGACCATCACGCGATCACAAACTCGATCAGGAACGGCCCTCGCGTGCGGGCCGCGCTGCGGAACACATCGGCCAGCGCCTCGAAGGTGTGCACGCGCCGGCCCTCCACGCCCATGGCCCCGGCCAACTTCACCCAGTCGATGTCCGGGTTGCCCAGGCTGAACAAGGCTTCGGACGCCGGCCCTGCCTGCGCGCCGACGGCCTTCAACTCACCCTGCAGGATTTGGTAGCGCCGGTTGGAGAACACGACGGTCAGCACGTCGAGCCTTTCGCGCGCCTGGGTCCAGAGCGCCTGCAGCGAATACATGCCGGCCCCATCGGCCTGCAGACAGACGACCTTGCGGTCCGGGCAGGCGACTGCCGCCCCCGCCGCCAGCGGCATGCCGGCGCCGATCGCGCCCCCGGTGTTCTGCAGCCAGTCGTTCGGGGCCGCGCCGAAGGTCGGCGGGAATAAGGCACGCCCCGAGGTCACCGCATCCTCGACCACGATGGCGTTCTCCGGCAGCAGCCGGGCCAGCAGGTGGCCAAACTTCTCCGAACTGAAGTCGCCCGTGGGCGGGGCATCGGCACACGTCACCTGCGGCACGGCGATCTGCCGTGGCGCGTCGAGTTCGTCCGCCAGGCGCTGCAGCGCGTCGAGCGCGTCGTGTTCCGGGCGCGCGAGCACATGGAGCTCGGCCTCGGGATTCCACAGCGCGCTCGGCTTGTCGGGATAGGCAAAGAAGCCCGCCGGTGGCGCCGCGCCGACCAGCACGATCTGGCGCCGGTCCGCCAGCAACTGGCGCGCCTGGTCGACCGCGTAGGGCAGCCGGTCCACCGGCACCCGGCCGCGCCCGCGCGCCATGCGCGCCACGAAAGTCGTCGTGCGCAAGCTCGCGCCGGTGACCGCGGCCACGCGTTGTGCTTGCTCCAGGGCTTCGGCGCCAAGCGCATGGCCTGCCAGCAGCAACATCACCGCGCCGCCATCCCGAATGGCGGCCGCCAATGCCTTGACACGGTCCTGCGACACGCTCGGACGTGCGAGGACCGCCAGGGCCTCGGCCGGTTCGCCGGCCTCCTCCCACGCGGTGTTGGCGGGCAGCACCAGCGTGGCGATGCGCCCGGGTGCGGTGCTGGCGGCCTGGACGGCGGCAGCACCATCGGCGGCCACGCTGGCCGCCGTCAGGCTGGTGCGTGTCCAGTCGGAGACGGTGCGCGAGATGCCCTCCACGTCCGACGTCAGCGGCGTGTCAAACGGTGCGTGGTAGGTCGCGTGGTCGCCGACGATGTTGACGATGCGGGTGCGCGCGCGCCGCGCGTTGTGCAGGTTGGCCAGGCCGTTGGCCAGGCCGGGCCCGCAGTGCAGCAGCGTGGCGGCCGGATGCGCGGCCATGCGGCCGTAGCCGTCGGCGCAGCCGGTGACCACGGTCTCGGCCAGTCCGAGCACGCAGCGCATGCCGGGCACCCGGTCCAGCGCGGCCACGAAGTGCATCTCCGAAGTGCCGGGGTTGGCAAAGCAGGTCGACACGCCGCAGGCCACCAGCGTGCGCACCAGCGATTCGGCGCCGTTCATTCACGCCTCCAGCAACTGCATGCCGGCCTGTACGCCGGGCCGCTGCGCCATGCGCTTGGCCCAGCCGCGCAGGTGGGGCAGATCGGCCAATCGGTCGATCAGCGCGCGGCGCAGCACGTAGTTGGGGTACAGCATGATGTCGGCGAACGAGAAGTCGCCGGCCAGGAAATCGTTGCCCTGCAGCTGCTGGTCCGCGTAGCCGAAGTAGCGAATGAAGCGCTGCTCGAACAGGTCGATCGTGCTCTGCACCTTCTCGGGCGCGACCACCGCCACCTGCTGCAGGCCGGCGCTGGCACCGCCGATGTCGGTGGCGGCCTGCATGAACCACTGCATGGCCGTGTAGTGGGTAGTCTCGTCCGTCGGGATGTGACGGCCGGCCTTCTTGCATGCGTACAGCACGATGGCACCCGATTGCGCCAGCACCCGCGCCCCACCCGGCGCGCCATGGTCGACGATGGTCGGGATCTGGCCGGCAGGATTGATCGCCAGATACTGCGGCGTCTTGTGCGCCTTGCGGCCCAGGTCGACCGGGATCACCTGGTGCACGAGCCCGCACTCGGCCATCGCAAGCGTCGCGCGGAGACCGTTCGTGGTACCCCATGCATAGACATCAATCATGCTGTCGCCATTTCTTTTTTTTTTTTTTTTTTTTTTTTTTTTTTTTTTTTTTTTTTTTTTTTTTTTTTTTTTTTTTTTTTTTTTTTTTTTTTTTTTTTTTTTTTTTTTTTTTTTTTTTTTTTTTTTTTTTTTTTTTTTTGGGGTATCTCGACGCCGCGGCTCCGGCCGCGGGTCAGGTCACTTCGGGAACATCAGCTGCACCTGCGCGCGAATCTGCCAGTTGGCGCCGAAGTCCGGCTTGACGACGTTGTAGTACGCCGAAATCTGCGTGTTCACCGGCAGCTTGCCGAGGTGGAAGATCTTGCCCACCCCGCCGCCAAGCGGCACTGTCCACTGGTTGCCACCGTCCGCCTTCCAGTCCACCGTCAGGATCGGAGCGCTCGTCAGGTAGAACCCGCCTTCGAAGTTGTAATTGACGAAAGGCTGGATCAGCCCGTTGCTGTACGAGCCGCCCTGCTTGTCGCTCGTCAGCGACCAGACGTTGTTCGCCAGCACCCCGTAAACCCAGGGGTCGCCGTGAGACAGGTGGAGCACAACGAACGACGCGCCCATTCCCCAGTTCTTGTTGCCGAGCACGGCGTTGCTGTTGGTCGGCAACTGCACCACCGGACCGGCGCCCCAGATCCACTCCCCGGGCTTGGCCGGCGACAGGAACGCGGTGAAGGTCGTGTCGCCGATGCCGGTATTGCTGTCGAGGCCCGGACCGAGCGACGGTTGCCAGATCACGGGCAGGATCGTGCGGGTGATAATGTTCCAGTCGTCGCTGATCGAAACCGGGATCACCGGCTGGATGTTGAGGATGTTCTGCGTCCCCTTGTCCGGCCCGTAGTTCAGGTTGGTGTTGTTCTGGAACGGCAAGCTGATCAGATTGCCGACCGGGTTCTGTGCAAGCTTCGCCAGTTCCTCCGCGCTCATTTCAGCATACGCAGGTCCAGCGGCTACCATCGCCGCGGTGAGCGCGCATGCAGCCAGCCACTTCGATTCAATCTTGGTCATGTACCGATCCAGTTTGTCAGACGAATTCCAATGCGCATGCCGGAACCGTGTTGGTCAGCGACGGCCGTACCGGGATCGAACCGCTTGAGTTTCTTCGCTGCCGTGCCGAAGTGGCCGAGATGGTAAGCGCTGCGCTGCAGGCGAGAACGTTATCCGGCGGGATGCCGTAGACCTCCTGCGAGTAGACTCGACGAAGTCCTGCCCTCCGCCGGTGACGATGAACGTCTTGTAGCCGCTCGTCCGCAGGTACCGGAGCAGCTCCTGCATGGCAGGTAGGTGAGCTCGGTGTAGGCGCTTCCAGCGAGGGTCGCGCGCCTCGGCGATCCACTTCTTCACGTCTGCCTGGAAGGCTTCACCGACATCCGGTGAGCGTCGCCACCGCAATCTTCTCGAGTCTTTCATGAGAGCTTGGCGATCGCCTCCCGGTTGCCCGACATCACGGTCTTGAAGGGCTCACCTTGGCCAGTTCCGGCCTCGCCTTGACCAGCACCGGCACGCGGTCCAGGCAGTAGACGAGCTGGGCGTACACCGGTGCGAAACCCAAAGGGTCCCGTCCTGGTCGAAGGTGGCGATGCGGTCCCGCCGGCACGAACATCGGGCTGGCCGCGTCGGTCGTCGCCTTCACGAAGTCGACGATGGCCTGCTTGGCGGGCTCCTCATTCCACGATGGAAGCGGATCGACCTGGCTCGGGCGCTGGCACCGAAGCGAGGAGAACACTACGACGAGGATCGGGCGCGGCGAAAGGTGCAGAACGAGCGCGTTACCCAGTCTTGCAATCAATGAGTTCGCTTCATGGTCCCCTTGGTGGCCGAAATGCAACGGCGACCGTTTCGGCCGCCCGCGCAGTTGAAGCAAGGCGTCAGCCTTCAGACTTAGTCGTGTCCATTGTGGCCGCTCTTCTGCATGGCCTTGAGGATGCCGTCCAGGTTGTAGGTCTCCGGCGCCTGCATGCGGGAATTCACGGTACGTCATCAGCTCCTTCTCCCAGAGCAACTGTCCGATCGGCAGCATGTTCCAGTTGTAGATGTATGCGTTGCCGGGGGAGCCCAGGGCACCGGCGTAGCCCGCGAGCGACTTCGCGTCTTCGCCGACCGTCGTCTCGAAAGGATCACGCTTGAGGTTGGTGAGCTGGGTCCAGTGGAAGCTCTGCGCTCCAAACAGGCCGCCGGTCGCGGTATCCGGAACGATCGTGTAGTACATCTTCCAGTTCTTGTAGCGCACCGCCGACGGCTGCGAGCCCGTGTAGTAGAAGAACACCTCCCGCGCCGACTTCTCCGACTTCCCGCTGAGGTAGTCGATCTGGTTCACGCCGTCGAGCATGGTCTTGACGATGCCGGGGTACTTGCCCGCCTTGATTTGCTCGTTGAGTGAATTGCCCTTGGGTCCGCCGGCGATCTCCACCAGTGTCGGCAGCCAGTCGAGCGACGCGAAGATGTCGTTCTTGATCGTGCCCGGCTTGATCACGCCCGGCCAGCGCACGAGCAGCGGCGCGCGCATGCCGCCTTCCCACGTGGTCAGCTTGCCGCCCTTGAACGGGGTGGTGCCACCGTCCGGGAACGTGATCGTCTCTGCGCCGTTGTCGGTCGTGAAGACGATGATGGTGTTGTCGAGCTGGCCCATGTCCTCCAGCTTCTTGATGACGTAGCCGATGTTGTCGTCCATCTGCTTCATCCCGGCTTCGTTCGTGCCCCAGTCCTTGCCGCCGGGTTCACCCACCATGGCCTCGTACTTCGGGGACAGCATGGTCGTGATGTGCATGCGGGCCGGGTTGTACCAGACGAAGAATGGCTTACCGGTCTTCTTCGGATCGTTGCGGTCGAGGAAGTCGATGACCTTGGCCGAGATCTCCTCGTCGACGGTCCGCGATCGATCAGCGTCAGCGGGCCCTCGTCCTTGCAGGTCGTGTTCTTCTGGTCCCGTCGCTGGACTTGCACCACATGACCGGACGCGGGGGGTCGACACGTCCCCTTCCGCGGTCGACGGCGCCGGGCACCTCGGGCAAGCCGGTGATTGGCGTGTTCTTGCAGGGCGGCGCGACGCCTTGCACCGCGGGGTCTTGTTGATGTCGACGAAGCTCACGCCCTGCATCGCGTCAGGTGGTACAGGTAGCCCCAGAATTCCTGGAACCCGTGCGAGGTCGGCAGCGCCTCGAAGTGGTCGCCGAGATGGTAATCCGCTGCGCCTGCAGGCGAGAACGTCATCCGCAGTCCCGCTCAATTCCAATCACGCATTGCACGCAATTGATTTGCCGCGTGAATATGGTCGGGGTGAGAGGATTTGAACCTCCGACATCTTGCTCCCAAAGCAAGCGCGCTACCGGGCTGCGCTACACCCCGAACGGCTGATTATGCCACTGCGGCGCATCGCCCGACAAACCGCGCGCCGCGCGCGACATTTCGACCGCGTCGGGATTCGCTTGTCCCGTTTATACTTGATCCGGTCATTCGCCATATTCGCGTCGCCTTCGCGGCGCATCCGCGACACCTCATTCAAGGACATCCATGAGCACAACCCATAACGTCGCAGTTCTCGTCGGCAGCCTGCGCAAGGCATCGTTCAGCCGCAAGGTTGCCAAAGCGCTGATCGGCATGGCGCCACCGAGCCTCAAGATGGAAATCGTCGAGATCGGCCAGTTGCCCTTGTACAACCAGGATGACGACGCGAACCCTCCCGCCGCCTCGGTCGCGTTCAAGCAGCAGATCCAACAAGCGGGTGCGTTTCTCTTCGTCACGCCGGAGTACAACCGCTCGGTGCCCGGCGTATTGAAAAACGCGATCGATATCGCGTCGCGCCCTTACGGCAAGAGTGCCTGGTCGGGCAAGCCCGGAGCGATCGTCAGCGTGTCGCCCGGTGCGATGGGCGCGTTCGGCGCCAATCACGCATTGCGCCAGTCGCTGGTGTTCCTGAAAGTTCCGGCGATGACGCAGCCCGAAGCCTACGTCGGCAACGCAGCCACGCTGTTCGACGACGCAGGCACCCTGACCAATGCGACGACGCGCGAATTTCTGGAGAAGTTCATGGCTGCGTTCGCACAGTGGGTGGAGCGCAACCCTTCAGGAGCCTGAACGTGCAGCCTTCCGCTCTTCATATGCGAAGGCGGCAACGATCACCGTGCGAACTTGCGGATCACGCCGAGCGCTTCTGCGATCGCGTGGTCGCCATCGCCTGACTTCACCGCGTGCTGCACGCAGCCGTGCAGGTGATGCTCCAGCAGTTGCAGCGAAAGAGCGTCGAGCGCAGCCTGCACGGCACTGACCTGATTGAGCACGTCGACGCAATAGCGATCGGCTTCGATCATCCTGGCGATGCCGCGCACCTGGCCTTCGATGCGATTCAGGCGCTTGACGAGCAGCGCGCCGTCGGGACGCGCGACGAGCGGATGCGTCACGGTATTGCGTGCTTCAGGCGACGACTTCATAGCCCGCGTCCTCGATTGCCGACTTGAGCGTCGCCGGCGTGGTACTCGCCGGATCGTAGGTGACTTCAGCGCGTCCCGGCGTCAGTTGCACGGCCACCTCGGTCACCCCCGGCACGGCCTTGAGCACCCGGGTGACGCTGCCGACACAACCGCTGCAACTCATGCCCGAAACTTTCAATGCAATTGTTTCCACGTTCATCTCCTTGGTTGATCGGGGGGACGCCAGTTGCGCAGCAGCAGCGCGTTGCCGACGACCGACAGTGAACTGGCTGCCATCACCGCGCCGGCAAGCACCGGGTTGAGAAACCCCAGCGCGGCCAGCGGTATGGCGAGCACGTTGTAGCCGAATGCGAAAAACAGGTTCTGGCGAATCTTCGCAAGTGTTGCGCGCGAGAGCAGGATCGCGTCGACAACGGCATTGAGATCGCTGCGAACGAGCGTGATATCGGCCGCCTCGATCGCGATGTCGGAACCTGCACCGATGGCAAAACTCACGTCGGCCGCGGCGAGCGCCGGCGCGTCGTTGATGCCGTCGCCGACCATGCCGGTCACGACACCCTGCGCGCGCAGCGCGCGCACGGCTTCGGCCTTGTCCGCCGGCATGACTCCGGCGCGGAAGTTCGCGATGCCTGCCGCGGCCGCGATCACGCGCGCGGTGCCCGCGTTGTCGCCGGTCAGCATCGTGACGTCGATATGCGCGTCCTTCAACCGAGCGACCGCATGCGCCGATGTATTCCTGATTTGATCGGCAAGTCCGATCACGCCAAGCACGTTGCCGCTCAGTGCGACGCCAAGCACCGACTTGCCATCGCGCTGCAGTGGCGCCGCGCTGTCGTTGGCGATCGCGCTGCCCTGCCCGGAGATGAAGTCCAGCGCACCCACCAGTGCCGGTTGGTCGGCGATCGTTGCGCGCGCGCCGCGCCCGGGCACCGACGCATGGTCGCGCGCGACCGACGGCACGATCGCTTCCCTGGCGGCAGCCTCGACGACAGCGCGCGCCAGCGGATGCGTCGATCCCTGCTCGACGCCGGCCGCGACGCGCAGCACCTCAGCGCGTGTCACGCCCGGCATCGGCAGCACGTCGGTGACGACCGGCCTGCCCTCGGTCAACGTGCCGGTCTTGTCGACGATGAGTGCCTTCAGGCGTCCCGCCTCCTCGAGCGCGGTTGCATTGCGAATGAGCACACCCAGCTGCGCGCCGCGGCCGGTACCGACCATGATCGCGGTCGGTGTCGCCAGGCCCAACGCGCACGGGCAGGCGATGACCAGCACCGCCACGGCGTTGACCAGCGCCGCGGTCGCGCCCGCGGCGCTCAAGGCGGTGACGATGAAGGTAATGACCGCAATCGCGATGACCACGGGCACGAACACGCCTGCCACGCGATCGGCCAGCCGCTGAATCGGCGCCTTGGAGCCTTGCGCCTCGGACACCAGCCTGGCGATCGCCGAGAGCAGCGTCGCGCTGCCGACGCTGATTGCCTCGTAACGCAGCAGACCGTCCAGATTCACGGTGCCGGCATAGACCCGCGCGCCGGGGCGCTTGGCGACCGGGACGCTCTCGCCGGTCAGCATGCTCTCGTCGACCGTGGATTCACCCTCGCGCACGACGCCGTCCACCGCGACGCTCTCGCCGGCTCGCACCATCAATCGATCGCTCACCGCGATCGCCGCGAGCGGCACGTCGACATACGCGCCGCCGCGCTCGACCCGCGCCATTTTCGGCTGCAGTTTCAGCAAACCTGCCAGCGCCGCCGACGTCCCGACCTTCGCCCGTGCTTCGAGCAGCTTGCCCAGCAGCACCAGCGTGATCACCGCCGCACCCGCCTCGAAGTACACGTGCTGCTCGTGCATTCCGAAAATGGTGACCACCGCGCTGAAACCCCACGCCATCGTCGTGCCGAGCGCGATCAGCACATCCATGTTCGCTCCGCCACCGCGCAGCGCATGCCAGGCACCAACGTAGAAACGCCTGCCGATCCAGAACTGCACCGGCGTGGCGAGCAGCAGCTGGAGCGTGCGCGGCAGGAACTCCGCATGGGCAGTGCGGGCGAGCCAGTCGCCCTGCAGCAACATGGGAACCATCTGCGCAAGCAACGGCAAGGTAAGCAGCGCGGCGATGCCGACCTCGCGCTTGAGCAGGGTCAGCGCGGCGAGCTTGCGCGCCTGGTCGTCCGCGCGCTCGCGCTCGGTGTCATGGCGAACGGCGGCGTGATAGCCGGCGCGCTCGACCGCCGCAATCAGCAGGTCGACGTTCGCCGTTCCCGGATCGACGCGAGCGGTCGCCGTTTCGGTGGCGAAATTGACGCTCGCCTGCACACCCGGCACGCGGTTGAGTGCCTTTTCGATGCGCGCCGCACACGCCGCGCAGGTCATGCCTTCGAGGTTCAGTTCGACGCGCTGCTGCGCCGCCGGCGCGGCGGCAACTCGCGGGTGAGCAACGGCTTCCATGCGCACATCGTATACCCCAGTGGGGTATATGTCCAGCGGGCGGGTCAGAAAGGGATGCGGCCGGTGAGCATGTCCCGGTACATGACCCAATCTCCGAGGAAGCTATACAGGGGATGGGTGAAGGTCGCGGGCCGATTCTTTTCGAAGAAGAAGTGCCCGATCCAGGCAAAGCCATATCCGCAAAGCGGCGCCCCGACCAGCCACCACGCGTTGCGCGTGACCGCCGCCGCAAGCACGCAGCCGATCACCAGCGACGTACCGACGAAATGCAGGCGCCGGCACGTGCGATTGCGGTGTTCGCCGAGATAGAACACGTAGAAGCGCCGAAACGTCACAGGTTCTCCCACGGGCAGCTTTGCCGACGCTAGGTTTCGCGCTTGAGCTGCGGGAACAGGATCACGTCGCGGATCGACGGGCTGTCGGTGAGCAGCATCACCAGGCGGTCGATGCCGATGCCCTCGCCTGCGGTCGGCGGTAGACCGTATTCGAGTGCGCGAATGTAGTCAGCGTCGTAATGCATGGCTTCCTCGTCGCCCGCTTCCTTCGCGGTCGCCTGCGCCGCGAAGCGCGCCGCCTGATCTTCCGGATCGTTGAGTTCGGAAAAGCCATTGGCGAACTCGCGGCCGGTCATGAACAGTTCGAAGCGATCGGTCACCGCGGGATTGGCGTCGTTGGCACGCGCCAGTGGCGACACGTCGGTCGGGTGCGCGACGATGAAGGTGGGCAGCATGAGCTTGTCCTCGGTGGTCGCCTCGAACAGTTTCAACTGCAACACGCCGATGCCGTCGGTCGCCAGCACCTCGCCCCCGACGCCGCGCAACGCCGCTTTCAGGTATTCGGTCTGGGCCAGGTCGGTCGCACTGTGACGCGGGTTGTACTTGGCGATCGCCTCGGCCATGGTCAGCCGGTCGAAAGGTTGCGCCAGGTCGATGGTCGTGCCCTGATAAGCGATGCTGGTCGTGCCGCACACTTTCTGCGCCACTTCGCGCAGCAGCGTCTCGGTCAGGTCCATCAGGTAGCGATAGTCCTGGAACGCCTCGTAGAACTCCAGCATCGTGAACTCCGGATTGTGCCGGGTCGAGATGCCCTCGTTGCGGAAGCTGCGATTGATCTCGAACACCTTCTCGAGCCCGCCGACGACAAGACGCTTGAGATACAGCTCGGGCGCGATGCGCAGGTAGAGCTGCATGTCGAGCGCGTTGTGATGCGTGACGAACGGACGCGCGGCGGCGCCGCCCGGGATCGAGTGCATCATCGGCGTCTCGACTTCGAGGTAGCCGCGCGCGACGAAGAAAGCGCGGATCGCCTGGATGATCTGCGAGCGTGCGACGAACACCCGTCGCGATTCGGGGCTGGTGATCAGGTCGACATGGCGCTGGCGATATTTCTGTTCCTGGTCGGTCAGGCCGTGGAATTTCTCCGGCAACGGACGCAGCGACTTCGCCAGCAGGCGCAACTCGCTGACCTTGACGCTCAGCTCGCCGGTCTTGGTCTTGAACAGCACGCCCTTGGCGGCGACGATGTCGCCCAGGTCCCAGTGCTTGAACGCGTCGTGCGCGTCGGCGCCGAGCGCATCGCTGGTGATGTAGAGCTGGATGCGCCCGCTGGTGTCCTGCACGGTGGCGAAACTCGCCTTGCCCATCACCCGCTTGAGCATCATCCTGCCCGCGATCGCAACCGTGATGTGCGCGGTCTCCAGTTCGTCGTGACTTTTCGCGTCGTGCGCGTCGTGCAGTGGGCCCGCCAGCGCGTCGCGACGAAAGTCGTTCGGGTATGCCTGGCCCGTGCTCGCGCAGCGCGTGCAAGCTTCGCGCGCCGCTCGGCGACGATCTGGTTTTCGTCCAACGGCGCTGCCGCCGGCTGGTTCGGATTGGTCACGTCACACCCCCTGCTTCAGGCTCGCCGCAATGAAATCGTCGAGATTGCCGTCGAGCACTCCCTGCGTGTTGCCGACTTCGTAGTTGGTGCGCAGGTCCTTGATGCGCGACTGGTCGAGGACGTAGCTGCGAATCTGGTGGCCCCAGCCGATGTCGGTCTTGGAGTCCTCGAGCTTCTGCTGCTCGGCCTGCCGCTTGCGCAACTCGAGTTCGTACAGCCGCGACTTGAGCATCGCCATCGCCTCGGCGCGATTGCGGTGCTGCGAGCGGTCGTTCTGGCACTGCACGACGATGTTGGTCGGCAGGTGGGTGATGCGCACCGCCGAGTCGGTCTTGTTGATGTGCTGGCCGCCCGCGCCGGACGCGCGAAAGGTGTCGATGCGCAGGTCGGCAGGATTGATCTCGACTTCGATGGTGTCGTCGACTTCCGGATACACGAACACGCTGGCGAACGAAGTGTGGCGACGTGCATTGGAGTCGAACGGGCTCTTGCGCACCAGCCGATGGATGCCGGTCTCGGTGCGCAGGTACCCGTAGGCGTAATCGCCGGTGACCTTGATGCTCGCGCTCTTGAGTCCCGCGACCTCGCCTTCGGACTCCTCGAGGATCTCGGTCTTGTAGCCGCGACGCTCGCAATAGCGCAGGTACATGCGCTCGAGCATCGCGGTCCAGTCCTGCGCCTCGGTACCGCCGCTGCCAGCCTGGATGTCGATGAAGCAGGGGTTGGGATCCATCGGATTGTGAAACATCCGCCGGAACTCCATGTCGGCGACGATGCGTTCGAGCGCCGCGGCGTCGCCTTCGAGCGCCTGCAGCGTCGCGTCGTCGCCCTCGGCCTTGGCCAGCTCGAAGAGCTCGGCGCTGTCCTTGAGCCGCTCACCGAGGTCGGTCAGGGTGCTGACGACTCCGTCGAGGAGTTTCTTCTCGCGTCCGAGTTCCTGCGCCCGCTTCTGGTCATCCCAGATCTTCGGATCCTCGAGGTCACGGGTGACTTCGGTCAGGCGAGCGGCTTTGCCATCGAAGTCAAAGATACCTCCGCAGATCGGCAGTTCGTCGCTGCAGATCGTCGAGGAGATTGCCAAGGATGTTTACTCGTTCTGCTTCCATTGCCGTGTCCTGAGCCGCGGTGCGCGAGGGCGCATTATACGCGCTGCGCAAGCCCATATTGCGGCGCCGCAAGGTTTCCCTGCCCGCGGGAATCCCCTATGATATGCAGACATCGCGGCGCACCCTTTGGCGCACCGCCACACGCCGAACTCCGGAGCGATCATGCCCCTGCTCTTCATCAATTCCGAGCGCGTTTCGGTCACCCTGCCGGAAGACACGCCGCTGCTCTGGATACTTCGCGACAACCTCAAACTGACGGGCACCAAGTACGGTTGCGGGATGTCGCTCTGTGGCGCATGTACGGTGCTCGTTGACGGCGTGGCGACGCGCTCGTGCACGTTGCCGCTGTCGGCACTCAAGCCCGGCGTCGAAATCACGACCATCGAAGGGCTCAAGTCCAGGGAAGGCAAGGCGGTACAGGCCGCATGGGAGAAACTCGACGTGCCGCAGTGCGGCTTTTGCCAGTCGGGCCAGGTGATGTCCGCGACCGCACTGCTGGCGAAAAAGAAAAAGCCGACCGACGCCGACATCGACAGCGCCATGGCCGGCAACGTCTGCCGCTGCGCGACCTACGTGCGCATCCGTGCGGCGATTCAGGAAGCCGCCAAGTCGCTGGCCTGACCGCCAGCCCGCGCGCCCACAACGGAGCGATCGCACCATGCCTGATTCGTCCTCACCACATTCCAGCCGACGGCGTTTTCTCAAGTCTTCCGCCACCAGCGCGGTCGGATTCACGCTGGGCTTCTATCTTCCCGGCAAGGCCTTCGGCCAGATGGCAAGCCCCGGTCAGGGCGGCTCGCGGGTCGTGCCTGCGGGCGGGTGGCAGCCGAATGCTTTCGTACGTGTCGGCAGCGACAACACGGTCACCGTCATCGTCAAGCACCTGGAGATGGGCCAGGGAACGTTCACCGGCTTGCCCACCGTCGTCGCCGACGAAATGGATGCGGCATGGGCGCAGATTCGTGTCGAAGCCGCGCCGGCTGACGCGAAGCTGTACAACAACCTGATGTTCGGTCCAATGCAAGGAACGGGCGGCTCGACCGCCATGGCGAATTCCTTCGAGCAGCTTCGCAAAGCCGGCGCCGCCGCGCGCGCAATGCTGGTCGGTGCCGCGGCAAAGCGCTGGAACGTCCCCGCCGATTCGATCAGCGTCAAGCAGGGCGTGCTCAGCCACGCGTCGGGCAAGAAGGCGACCTTCGGCGAGCTGGCGACGGACGCGGCCACGCAACCGGTGCCCTCCGACGTCAAACTCAAGGATCCGAAGGATTTCGTTTACATCGGCAAGCATGTGCCGCGCACCGATTCCCGCGCCAAGTCGAACGGCACCGCCAAATTCACGCAGGACGTGCAGCTTCCGGGACTGCTCACTGCCGTCGTCGCGCATCCACCACGCTTCGGCGCCAAGGTGGCGAGTTTCGACGCGGCCGAGGCGCAGAAGATCGTGGGCGTGCGTTACATCGTCGAGGTGCCGACAGGGATCGCGGTGCTGGCGAGCTCGTTCTGGACCGCCAAGAAAGCGCGCGACCTGCTCAAGATCGAGTGGGACGAAACGGCGGCATTCAAGGGTTCATCCACGGCGCTGATGGCGGACTACAAGGCGCGCGCAGCGACGCCCGGGACCGTCGCCCGCAATGACGGCGACGCTGCCAAGGCACTGGCCGGCGCCGCAAAGTCGCTCAGCAGCGAATTCGAGTTCCCGTATCTCGCGCACGCCGCTATGGAGCCGATGAACTGCGTGGTGGCACTTGCTGCCGACAGTTGCGAGGTCTGGAACGGCGAGCAGTTCCAGACGGTGGACCAGGCAGCGGTCGCCGAAGTCGTCGGGCTCAAGCCCGATCAGGTGAAGATCAATCAGCTTTTCGCCGGCGGCAGTTTCGGACGCCGCGCCAATCCGGCCTCCGATTTCGTGCGCGAGGCGGCATGGATCGCCAAGCAGATCAAGGGCGCCGCGCCGGTGAAGCTGGTGTGGACACGCGAGGACGACATGCAGGGCGGCTACTACCGCCCGATGTACTACCACGCTATCAAGGCGGGACTCGACGCCAGCGGCAACGTCGTGGCGTGGCAGCATCGCATCGTCGGTCAGTCCATCACTGGCGGGACACCGTTCGAGGCGTTCACGGTGAAGAACGGCATCGACGCGACCTCGGTCGAGGGCGCATCGACCTTGCCGTACGCGATTCCCAATTTGCAGGTCGACCTGCATACCCCGACGGTCGGCGTGCCGGTGCTCTGGTGGCGCTCGGTCGGTTCGACGCACACGGCGTTTTCGACCGAGACGTTCATCGACGAACTCGCGGTCGCGGCGGGCAAGGACCCGGTCGCGTTTCGCAAGGCGCTGCTGGCCGGTCATGCGCGCCACGCCGGCGTGCTCGAGTTGGCCGCGAGCAAGGCTGGCTGGGGAACGCCGCTCGCCGCCGGCAAGAGCGGCGAGAAGCGTGGCCGTGGCATCGCGGTCCACGAGTCGTTCAACACCTTCGTCGCGCAGGTCGCCGAAGTCACGGTCAAGTCCGACAAGAGCTTCACCGTCGATCGCGTCGTATGCGCCGTCGACTGCGGCATCGCCGTCAATCCCGACGTCGTGCGCGCGCAGATGGAAGGCGGCATCGGCTACGGCCTGTCCGCGGCGTTGCACGGCGCGATCACGCTCAAGGATGGCATCGTCGAACAGACCAACTTCCATCAGTACCCGCCACTGCGCATCAATGAAATGCCGGTGGTCGAAGTTCACATCGTGCAGTCCAACGCAAATCCCACCGGAGTTGGTGAGCCTGCAACCCCGGTAATCGGCCCGGCGGTCGCCAATGCGCTGGCCGCGGCAACGGGTCAGCGCCTGCGGGTGCTTCCGCTGGCGCTTGCCTAGCAACATCGCGCCAGCCGGGACCCATCGGCGGCGGACGGGAGGAGAATGAACAAGACTATCGCGCGGCTGCTGGGACTTGCGCTGGCACTGTTGGCCATCGGTGTCCGGGGCGAGCCCGGGGTGACTCCGACGTCCATCCTTATCGGCCAGTCCGCGGCCTTCACCGGGCCGGCGTCCGAACTGGGCAACGAAATGCGCGCCGGAGCGAATGCGTATTTTCGCTACGTCAATGCCAACGGCGGCGTCAACGGCCGCAAGATCGAGATGCGCAGCCTCGACGACGGCTATGAAGGCGACCGTGCCGCGGCGAATACCAAGAAGCTGATCGACGATGGGGTGTTCCTGCTGTTCGGATACGTCGGAACGCCGACGTCGAACGCGTCCAAGCCGATCTTCACAGCGGCTCGCGTGCCATTCGTCGGGCCGTTTACGGGTGCCGAATCGCTGCGCAATCCGCTCAATCGCTACGTGTTCAACATCCGCGCGAGTTACTTCGACGAAACTGAAAAGATCGTCGGCCAGATGACCGGGCAGACGCTCGGCAAGATCGCGGTCTTCTACCAGAACGACGACTACGGCAAGGCCGGCCTTGCCGGCGTCGAGCGCGCGATGGCCAAGCGTAACCTGAAGATCGTCGCCACCGGCACGGTCGAGCGCAACACCGTCGACGTTGCGGCGGCGGTGCAAGCCATCGGCAAGTCCGATGCGCAGGCAGTGGTCATGATCTCGGCGTACAAGTCCTGCGCAGCGTTTATCAAGGCCATGCGCGCCGCCGGCTACAGCCCGCAATTCATCAACGTGTCCTTCGTCGGCAGCAAGGCGCTGGCCAAGGAAGCAGGTGCGGATGGCCGCGGCGTGGGCATCACGCAGGTGATGCCGTTTCCCTGGAACCTGTCGGCGCCGATCGTGAAGGAATATCAGCAGCTGCTCGAGGCGGCCACCGGCAAGCAGGACTACTCGTTCACCAGCCTCGAGGGCTTCATCGCCGCCAAGGTGCTGGTCGAGGGACTGCGTCGCACCGGCCCCGACCTGACGCGGGAACGATTCATCGCGGCGATGGAAAAAATGAAGGATGTCGACCTGGGTGGTTACACCGTGAACTTTTCGCCCACCGACCACAACGGTTCGAAATTCGTCGAACTCACTGTCATCGGCAAGGATGAGCGCTTCCTGCGCTGAATCGCCATGCAGATGAACACCCCTGCCGCGTTCGAGCCCGGCGTGGCGATGCCGCCGCACGCCTCGCCCGAGGCGCTGTGCTTCGTCTGGCGCGAGGACAGGATCCTGGTGCGTGCGACCGAACCGCCGACGCTGCCCACGCTTGGCGACGCCAATCGCCTTGGCCTGGACGGTTCGCGCTTTTTCCTGGGCCGCCTGGAGGGCGTCGACTGCTTCGCGCTGCGCATCATCGGTGATGCGCCCGACGAACCTGAGAGCATGCAGTGGCGCGGACTGCGATCGTTGTTCCTGCAGATTCCCGAAGCGCACCTGGCGCTCGCGGGACGCGCGTCGCAGGTGGTCGAATGGGACCGCAGCCATCGCTACTGCGGCCGCTGCGGCACGCCGACGCACACCAAGGAGAACGAGCGCGCCAAGGAGTGTCCGAAATGCGGATACACCTCGTACCCTCGCCTCTCGCCGGCGATGATGGTGCTGGTGACGCGCGGCCGCGAGCTGTTGCTGGCGCGCTCCAATCGATTCCCGAATTCGATGTACAGCGCGCTCGCAGGATTCGTCGAGGCCGGCGAATCCATCGAGGACTGCATCCACCGTGAAGTGCTCGAGGAGGTCGGCGTGAAAGTCGACAACCTGCGCTATTTCGCCAGCCAGTCGTGGCCGTTTCCGCAATCGCTGATGATCGCCTTTACCGCCGAGTACGTCAGCGGCGACATGCGGCCCTGCGACGAAGAAATCGTCGACGCCAAGTGGTTCACGCTCGACGCGCTGCCCCAGTTGCCCGGTCCGGTGAGCATTTCACGCCAGCTCATCAATTCGACCATCGCCCGCCTGTCGCAGGGCTGACCGGCGCCACGGCGCGCGTCACTCCCCGTTCAATGCAACGCACGGGCCGGCGGCGGCCATGCAGGGCGGTCTGCTAAAATACGTGCCTCGCCCGGCTGTGCCCCCGCATGATCAAATTCATCCATTGCCTCGTTCTCGCCGTCGCGGCGCTGCTCAGCGCGGCCGCGTTCGGCCAGCAGGCACCGCCGCTGCCACCCACCGGCACCCTGACGCCGCCGCCACCGCCGGGCCTGACCACCAATCTCGCCGAAGCCAGTCAACTGATTCGCGACGGCGATTACGCCGGAGCAATGGTGAGGATCGACGCCGCGCTCGCGCAGAACGCTCGCGATCCGCAGGCGCGATTCATGCGTGGCATCGTTCAGACCGATCAGGGCGACACCGACGAGGCCGTCGCGACCTTCGTCGCCCTGACCGAGGACTACCCCGAGTTGCCTGAACCGCACAACAATCTCGCGGTGATCTGGGCGCAGAAAGGCCGCTACGACAAGGCGAAGACCGAACTGGAGATCGCGCTGGCCGCGCATCCCGACTACGTCATCGCGCACGAGAACCTGGGCGACGTGTACGCGCGCCTGGCCGGCGCCGAATACGATCGCGCGCTCGCGCTCGACAAGACCAACAAGAGCGCGCAAACCAAGCTCGCGCTGGTGCGCGAGCTCTACGCGGTGGCTCCCTCGACCAACGCACCCAAGCCGGTGGTGCCCAAGCCGGCGCCGGTGAAGGATCTGGTGCCGCCCAAACCCAATAAATAGCGCGCGCCGGCAACGTCGTCGCGCGCCATCGTCCAACCCAAGCAAGGAGCACTTCATGTTCAGTCGCATTGCCGTCTTATTTGCCACCCTGTTCGCCCTGGCCGCCGCAACGCCGGCGCTGGCCGCCAATCCGCAGGTCGAGCTCGACACTTCGCTCGGCAAGATCCGCATCGAACTGCTTCCCGACGCCGCACCCAAGACCGTCGAGCACTTCCTGGCCTACGTCAAATCGAAGCAATTCGATGGCACCCAGTTCCATCGCGTCATTCCCGGCTTCATGATCCAGGCCGGTGGAATCACGCCGGAATTCACCGACAAGCCCAAGACCCTGCCGCCGATCCCTCACGAAGGCGACGCGAATCAGAAGGCCGGCGTGTCCAACGCGATCGGCACGATCGCCATGGCGCGCACGGGCGACCCCCAATCGGCCAACACGCAGTTCTTCATCAACGTCGCCGACAACAAAAAACTCGATTACCGCGAGCCCACGCCCATGGGTTATGGCTACGTCGTGTTCGGCAAGGTCGTCGCGGGCATGGACGTCGTCGAAAAGATCGCCGGCACGCCGACCGGTCCCGGCGGTCCGTTTCCGACCGACGTGCCGAAGACGATGGTGCTCATCAAGTCCGTAACGCTGGTCACGCCGTAGGCCCGACATGGTGATCCTGCATACCAACCACGGCCCGATCACGATCGAGCTCGACGCGGCGCGCGCACCGAAGAGCGCGGCCAACTTCCTCGCCTACGTGAAGTCCGGCCACTACGACAAGACGCTGTTCCATCGCGTCATCGACGGCTTCATGATCCAGGGCGGAGGCTTCGCGACCGACTTCAGCCAGAAGCCGACGCAAGCGCAAATCCCGAACGAAGCGACCAACGGCCTGAAGAACGCGCACTACACGGTGGCGATGGCGCGCACCTCGGATCCGCACTCGGCCACGGCGCAGTTCTTCATCAATGCCGCGGACAACGCGTTCCTCGATCATCGCTCGCCGGATGCCAAGGGCTGGGGCTATTGCGTGTTCGGACGCGTCGTCGCGGGCAAGGAGGTCGTCGACCACATCGCCGGTGTGCCCACCGGCAGTCGCGGCGGGCATCAGGACGTGCCGACGCAGGACGTGATCATCGAGCGCGCCGAAGCCACCGACTGAGCCTGGCGACGATGGTTGCGGACCCCCATGGCGCCCACGCTGTTCATTTCCGATCTGCACCTGGCGCCGTCGCGGCCGCAACCGGTCGCCGCCCTGCACGCGCTGTTGCGCGGACCGGCGCGCAGTGCGTCCGCGCTCTACATCCTGGGCGACCTGTTCGACGCGTGGATAGGCGACGATCAGCTGCGTGAGCCGCTGGCGGCGGCGGTCGCTGGCGCGATCGCCGAACTGACCGGACATGGCGTCCCCGTCTACATCCAGAACGGCAATCGCGACTTCCTGCTCGGTGAGCGCTTCGCGAACGTCTGCGGCGCGAAGCTGCTGCCGGAAGCCGTGGTGCACGACCTTCACGGCACGCCCACGCTGCTGATGCACGGCGACCTGCTGTGCACCGACGACGTCGAGTATCAACGCTTCCGCAAGTATTGGGCGGACCCCAGGCGCCGCCGCCGTGCGCTGGCGCAACCGTATTTCGTGCGCCGCGCGCTGGCCGCGGTGCTGCGTTTCGGCAGCCAGCGCGCCAACGCGCGCAAGACCAGCGCCATCATGGACGTCAACGCCGATGCCGTCGTCGCCGCGATGCGCGAGCACGGCGTGACGCGCATGATCCACGGCCATACCCACCGGCCGGCGCGTCACGTCGTATCGATCGATGGCCGCCCCGGCGAGCGCTGGGTGCTGGCCGACTGGTACGGTGCGGGCAGCTATCTCGAGGTCTCCCCCGAGGGCGTTACGCCACGCGTGGGCTGGTAGGCCGCGTCGCCGGTGGCGTGTGCAACGATAGATCGCGCGCGGGATGCCGCTAGCGTGCGCCCGCGGCGTGCCGGCCCGCGATGAAACCGAAGGTCATGGCCGGCCCCAGGTTGATCCCGCCGGACGGATAGTGCCCGCCCATCACGCTCGCCTGGTCGCACCCCGCCGCGTAAAGGCCGTCGATCGGCGCACCGTCAGTGTCCAGCACTCGCGCGAGCGCGTCGGTCCTGAGCCCCGCAAAGGTGCCGAAACTCCCCGCGTGCACCTTGATTGCGTAGTAAGGCGCCGTCGCGATCGGCGCCACGCAGGGATTCGGCGTGTGCGACGGATCTCCCGATCCGCGATTGAAGCGGGTCGTGCCGCGGCCGAAGGCCGGGTCCTCGCCCTTGGCTGCGTGACGATTGAATTCGGCGATCGTCGCCACCAATCCTTGCGGATCGATGCCGCAGGCGCGCGCGAGTGCCTCGACCGTCGAGCCGCTCTTGAGATAACCGGAGCGCACGTAGGGCCACGCCGGCATGGGGAATGGCTTGGCCATGCCGAAGGGATAGCGCCGCTGAAAGGTGCGATCGCAGATGAGCCACGACACGACTTCGTCGCCGGGCGCAATGGCATCGAGCATGGCGCTGACATAGTCGTGATAGCCGTCCGCCTCGTTGACGAAGCGACGTCCGTTCGCGAGCACGCCGATCAGGCCCGGTTTGCCGCGATCGATGATGTGCGGATAGAGCCCCGTACGGCCATTGCGATACGGCACCTCGGAGACGGGGCACCAAGCCACGGGAGAAGCGAGGCTGCGATCGATCTGGCCGCCGACCGCTTCGCCCAGCCGCAAGCCATCGCCTGCGACCGATTGCGGAGGCAGCGCCCACTGCTCTTTCGCGCTCGCAGTGCGCGGCATGAGCTCGCGCCGGCGTGGCGCGTCGTGCGGGAAGCCGCCGGTCGCGAGCACGACACCGCGACGGGCGCGAATCGTGAATTCGCCCCTGTCGTCCTTTGCGATCGCGCCGCGCACTGCGCGCGCCTCGGTCAACAAGCGCAGCGCGGGCGACGACACGCGCAGCTCGACGTGCAGGTTGTCGGCGGATTTCATCAGCCGCGCAACCAGCGCCGCACCGTTGACGAAGTGCATGCCGCGGCCGTGCACGGCCAGGTCGAGGGCATGCCGCGCGATGCGGCGGCTGGCGTAGGCGAAGGCGGCGAGCGAGCGCGTGGCGTGCAGGAACTGCTGGAGGTCCGGGCCGGCCATCACGCCCATGCCGAAGAGCGATGTCTCGTACTTCTGCCGCCGCGCCTTGCGCAATAACGCGCGGCCGAGTTGTCGCGCGTCGTAAGGCCTCGGCGCGACCGATCGCCCGCCGGTGCCGGCGCCCGGCGATTTGCCGTGGATGTCGGCGATCGCCGTGCCGCTCACGAACTTGAGCTCGGTGCGCGTCTCGAAGAACTCGACCATGCGCGGGCCGGCGTCGAGGAACGCATCGACCTTTTCCGCGTTGTAGTTGGCGCCCAGCTCGTGTCGCAGATATGCGCGCGGCAGATCGAGCGCCTCGACCACGCCCGCAGCCTGCGACAGCGGATTGCAGGGTATCCACATCCACCCGCCGGACCAGGCACTCGCGCCGCCACAGACGACGTCCTTCTCGATCACGATCACCTTCAGCCCGTGACTGGCGGCGGTCACGGCCGCCGACAATCCTCCCGCGCCCGAGCCGATGACCAGCAGGTCGCATTCGACATCGCGCGGACCAGCCTGCACTGCAGCGGTGGGCACTGGCGCACTCCGCCGCGCAGCGCTTCAGGCCAGCGCCTGCTCGAAATCGCCGATCAGGTCGGCCTGATCCTCGATGCCGACCGAGACGCGGATCAGCGAATCGGCGATGCCCATGCTCGCGCGCCGTTCGGCACCCATCTCGAAGAAGATCGTGTGCGCCACGGGGATCGCCAGCGTCCGGTTGTCGCCCAGGTTGGACGACAACACGACGTTCCCCAGGCGATTGAGGAAGTCGAAACAGTCGATACCCGGGTCGAGCTCGAAGGACAACAGCGCGCCGTAGCGCGTGAACAGTTGCGTCGCCAGTGCGTGCTGCGGATGCGAGTCGAGGCCCGGGTAGTACACCGCGCGCACTTTCGCGTGACCCTCCAGGTAGCGCGCCAGTGCCAGCGCATTGGCGCACGCGCGATCCATGCGCAGCGCCAGCGTTTCGGCGCCGACCGCGATATGGTGCGACTGCTCGGCCGACAACGTGCCGCCCCAGTCGCGCAGTCCCTTCTTGCGGATCTGCTGGATGCCCCACATGGCCTGCTTCGGGCCCTTGTAGGTGTCGTAGATATTGGGGAAACGCGTCCAGTCGAACAACCCCGTGTCGGTGACGCTGCCACCGAGCGCGTTGCCATGCCCGCCGATGTACTTGGTCAGGGCATTGACCACCAGGCTCGCGCCGACATCCTTGGGCAGGAACAGGTACGGCGAAGTCATGGTGTTGTCGACGATGTAGATCAGCCCGCGCGCGGCGCATAACGCGCCGATACGTGCCAGGTCGGCGACCTGCGTGCGCGGGTTGGCGATGGTCTCGACGAACACCAGCCGCGTCGCCGGCGTTATCGCGGCTTCGACCGCGCGCACGTCGGTCGCATCGACGAAGCTCACCGCGGTGCCGTGCGTCTCGATGGTGTTGAACAGGCTGTTGGTATTGCCGAACAGGAACGAACTGGCGACGACATGATCGCCCTGCCGCAGCAACGCCAGCATGATCGCGCCAATGGCCGCCATGCCGGTGCCAAAGCACACCGTCGCGACACCCGCTTCCATGCGGTTGACTTTTTCCTCCAGCGCCGCCGCGGTGGGATTGCCCTGGCGGCCGTAGGCGTAGCCCTGCGCCTTGCCCTGGAAGACCGCGGCGAGCTCGCGTGCGTCCTTGTAGCCGTAGGCGACGGAAACGTGCAGCGGCTTGTGCAGCGACCCGTGCTCGATCGGTGCCTCGCGATCGGAGTGCAGGATCGAGGTGGTGAAACCCGGTTTGCGTGACATGGCGGCGTCCAATGCAAAAGGCCCGTCAGCTTGCGCTAAACGGGCCTCGGAGTGCAGCGGCGGCTCGCTTTAGCTGAATTTGTTAAGCGCCCGCAAGCTGCGGAGCCACACCTTCGTGACCCCTTTTCAAATCGGCGCTGGAGAAAGTATCGCCGCAAAGCAAGGGTGAGTCAATGCCCCGCGACAGGTTGCTCAACCGGTGGCCAGCAACGGCTCGTCCGCCTCGCCCCGCAACTCGTCGCGGTCCTGCGCCAACTGCGACAGGTAATCGGCGGTGATGTCGCCGGTGACGTAGTAGCCGTCGAAGCAAGACGCCTCGAACTCCTTGAGCTTGGGGTTGACCGATCGAATCGCACGCTTGAGCGCTTCGAGATCCTGGTAGATCAGAAGGTCGGCGCCGATCTCGCCGGCGATCTCGGCTTCGGTGCGCCCGGTCGCGATCAGCTCGCGGCGGTTGGGCATGTCGATGCCGTAGACGTTCGGGTAGCGCACCGGCGGACTGGCCGACGCGAAATAGACCTTGCGTGCGCCCGCCTCGCGCGCCATCTGCACGATTTCGCGGCTGGTGGTGCCGCGCACGATCGAGTCGTCGACCAGCAGCACGACCTTGTCCTTGAACTCCATGCCGATCGGATTGAGCTTCTGGCGCACGCTCTTCCTGCGGATGGCGTGGCCGGGCATGATGAAGGTGCGCCCGATGTAGCGATTCTTGACGAAGCCTTCGCGATACTTCAGGCCCAGGTGGTTGGCCAGTTCGAGCGCCGACGGCCGGCTGGAATCCGGGATCGGGATGACGACGTCGATGTCCTGCGCCTCGGGGATGGTGGCGATCTTGCGCGCGAGTTCCCCGCCCATCTGCAACCGCGACTCGTACACCGATGTGCCGTCCATGACCGAATCCGGGCGCGCCAGGTAGACGAACTCGAAGATGCAGGGATTGAGCTGCGTGTGCTCGGCGCACTGGCGCGCATTGAAGCGGCCAGCCTGGTCGACGTAGATCGCCTCGCCGGGCGCGACGTCGCGCAGAATCGAAAAGCCGAGCGCCTCGAGCGCGACCGATTCGCTGGCAACCAGGTATTCGGTGCCGCCCATCGATTCGTTCACGCCGATGATCAGCGGGCGGATGCCGAAGGGATCGCGAAATGCGAGCAGGCCGTAGCCTGCGATCATGGCGACGATGGCATAGGCGCCGCGGCAACGCTTGTGCACGGCAGCCACCGCCGCGAAGATCGCGTTGGCGTCGAGTCGCGAATGGTGCGCGGCGCGCTCGAGTTCCAGCGCCAGCACGTTGAGCAGGACTTCGGAATCGGAATTGGTGTTGACGTGGCGGAAGTCGAGCTGGAACAGTTCTTTCTTCAGCGCCTCGCTGTTGGTCAGGTTGCCGTTGTGCGCCAGCGTGATGCCGAACGGCGAATTGACATAGAACGGCTGCGATTCGAGTTCCGACGATGCCGAGCCCGCCGTCGGATAGCGGCAATGTCCGATGCCTGCGTTGCCCATCAGGTCGCGCATGTTGCGGGTACGGAACACGTCGCGCACGTAGCCGGGCGCCTTGTACATGTGGAACACCGGCCCGTCGCTGGTGACGATACCGGCCGCATCCTGCCCACGGTGCTGCAGCAGCAGCAGGCCGTCGTAGAGGAGCTGGTTCACGGGCGTATGCGTAACCGCCCCGACAATTCCACACATGGATCTAGACTCCTGTTCGCGCTGCCGGCTTGCGCTCCGGCACCGCTTTTCCGTAATCGAGCTGCTGCGCCCACAGCGGCGGCAGCCAAGGGCGGAGCGCCAGCGCGGCCGCGACCAGCGGCGGCGCCAACAGCGCATTCTGCCACCAAAGCTCGCGCGGCAGACTGGTTACGCCCGCGAGCACCACTCCTATGACCACCAAAACCACGCCGCGTGCGACGCCCGCGACACCGCCGAGCAGGCGGTCGAGAAATCCAAGGCCGATTGCCCGCACCAGCCGGAACAGCAGCCAACCGAGAATCGCACCAACAATCAGCACTACGATCGCGATGAGCGCGAACGCGAGAATGTAGCGGGTCGCCGGAGTCTCGCCGAAATTGGGGAGCATGCCGCCGATCGGCACCGCGAGCTGGACCGCAAAGATGATGGCGAAGACAAGCGCCGCTAACGATACGACCACCCGCACGAAACCGCGCGCAAATCCGAACAGTCCCGACAAGACGATGACTGCCAGCACCACAAAATCAAATGCGGTCACTGGGGCGTTTTTACAACCGCAGTGCCGTAGCCGGCCGACTTTGAGTTTCGCAAGCCCGGCGTCGGCGGCAGCGCGCGACGCGTAGGGCCCCACGCGCACCCGCTGCACGGTGCCCTGCTTGGTCGCCACGCCTTCGGTATACGCGGGGAACCCGCCGCGCTTGAGCGTATCCACAAGATCCGAGGCCGATTTGGCATCCACGAACGCGCCGACCTGCACGCTGTAAGCGGCCGTCGCATCGACGGGCGCGGTTGACGCGGTCGCGCCGGCCTTTTCATTCACGTAGGTGCTCGGTGGGGCTTTCATCCCGACCGGCCCGGCTGGGGTGGCAGGTGGCTCGGCCTTGGTCGATGCGTCGGCTTTGGCGGGTGCATCGGGCTTCGCTGGCGCGTCGCCCTTGACCGGTGCGTCGCCCTTGACCGGCGGATCGCCCTTGACGAGGTAGATCGACCTTGGCGGGCGGTTCGACCTTCGCCGGCGTTTCAACCGGCGCAGGAATCGGTGCCGCGGCCGTCTGGGGCGCACTTGAAGGCGCGGCTCCGGGTGCCGCCGCGGGCACGGAAGGTGCCGACGCCGCCGGCTGGCCCAGCACGCGGCGCTCGGCGTCGACGATGGACTTGCGTGGCGTCGACGGACCGGCTTTGGCGTCGCTCGCGGCCGGCGCACCTGGCGCCTTGTCGGGCGACAGCGGATTGACGAAGCGGCCGCTGTCGATCGGGGGAATCTTGATCGACACGTCATCGCCCAGCGGTTTGGGATCGCTTTCCAGCAGCAGCGGCAGGATGACTGCGGCGGCGAGCGCGAGCACCACTGCCCCGACCAGCCGGCGACGGGCGCGCCGCTTCAACTCATCGACCGCGAGATCGGAATCGGTGCCGGACTTGGTCCTGATGGGCATGCGAATGGTTTCAGGCTGGCCGGGCGGATGACGACGCGGACAGAGCCGCCGCAACGGTTAGAAACGAGCCTAAAACGACAATTCTATCAGCTTCCGAGACCGCGCTCCGCGCTGCAGCATACGCGCTCGTTGGATCGTTGAATTCGCGGATCGCGGTGCCGGCGACTCCCGCCGCTTCCAGCCGCGTGCGCAACACCCCCGCGCCCGCGCCGCGGGGCGGCGGCAGCGTCGCCACCAGCCAGCGATCGACGCGCGCCTTGAGCGCGGCGATGACGCCGTCGATGTCCTTGTCGGCCATGATGCCGAACACCGCCCAGGTTTCCGGATGAAAGCCCATCGCGCCCAGATTATCTGCAAGCACCCTCGCGGCTTGTGGATTGTGTGCGACGTCGAACACCTGTACCGGCCGCCCGGGCAACACCTGGAAACGTCCCGGCAATTCGATGTCGACGAGCGCTTCACGGACTTCGCCCATGGAAAGTGGCAGGCGATCGCGCAGCGCATCGAGCGCGGTCAGCGCGGTTGCCGCGTTGCCGAGTTGCACTGCACCGCGCAGCGCCGGATGCGGCAGGCCATGTCGCGCGCCGCCCGGCCCGCGATAACTCCACTGGCCTGGCTGAACGCTGAAGTCGTAGTCGACGCCGAGGCGCAGCAGTTTCGCTCCCACTGCAGCCGCGTGCTCGAGCAACGAATGCGGCGGATGACGATCGCCGCAGATGGCGACGCGTCCCGCGCGATAGATGCCAGCCTTCTCGAATCCGATCGCCTCGCGCGTTTCGCCCAGGTAAGCGACGTGATCGATCGCGACCGCAGTGACGATCGCAACATCGGCGTCGACGATATTCACCGCGTCGAGGCGCCCGCCCAACCCCACTTCCAGCACCAGAGCGTCGAGCTCCGAGCGCGCGAACAACCAGAACGCGGCGAGCGTGCCGAACTCGAAGTACGTCAATGCGACGCCCCCACGCGCACCCTCGACCGCGTCGAACGCCGCACACATCGCCTCGTCGCTGACTTCGGACCCGGCGATGCGCACCCGTTCGTTGTAGCGGAGCAAATGCGGCGAGGTGTACAACCCGACCCGGTAAGCACCCGCGACTAGCATCCGTTCGAGCAAGGCGCAGGTCGACCCCTTGCCATTGGTGCCCGCAACCGTGATCACCGGGCAGCTGAAGGCAACGGCAAGCCGGTCGTACACGGCACGCACGCGATCGAGTCCGAGCGCGATCGCCTGAGGGTGCAGCGTCGCGAGATACGCGAGCCACTGCTCAAGCGTCGTCGGTCTGCTCACGGATTGCGTGGCGCCGCCTCGCGCGCCCGGCGTCGGGCTCAGACGGTAGGCAACGGCTGGCGTTGCAGCAACGCGAGCAGTTTCGGCAGTTCTTCCTTGAGCTGACGCCGGTCGACGATCATGTCGATCGCGCCCTTCGCGAGCAGGAATTCGGCACGCTGAAATCCCTCGGGAAGTTTTTCGCGCACGGTTTGCTCGATCACGCGCGGGCCGGCGAAACCGATCAGCGCGCCGGGCTCGGCGATAACCACGTCGCCGATCATCGCAAAGCTCGCCGACACGCCGCCCATGGTCGGATCGGTGAGGATGGTCACGAAGGGCAGCTTCGCCTTGGTCAACTCCTGCAGCACGGCAGTGGTCTTGGCCATCTGGAAGAGCGAATTGACGCCTTCCTGCATGCGCGCGCCGCCGCTTGCCGTGAAGCATACGAACGGGATCCGATTGTCGTAGGCGACGCGCACGCCGCGCACAAAGCGCTCGCCGACCACCGAGCCCATCGAACCGCCCATGAACTCGAACTCGAACACCGCAACGACCAGCGGCACGGTCTTGATGCTGCCCTGCATGACGACCAGCGCATCGGTCTCGCCGGTCTCTTCGAGCGCCGCCGACAGGCGCTCGGGATACTTGCGCGTGTCCTTGAATTTCAGGCTGTCGATCGGCAGCACCTCGGAGCCGATTTCGTAGCGCGCCTCCGCATCGAGCAGCTGGTCGATGCGCTCGCGCGCGCCCACCCGGCCGTGATGATTGCACTTGGGGCAGACATGCAGGTTCTTCTCGAGGTCGGTGCGGTAGAGCACGGCCTCGCACGATTCGCACTTCACCCACAGGCCTTCGGGCATCGCCTTGCGGGTGACGCCCGGCGTGGCCTTGATGCGCGGCGGCAGAAGCTTTTGCAACCAGCTCATCGTTTCCCCTTGAAGGCGTGGTTGGATTCGGTGGCCGCTGCGCGCATGGGTCAGGCTGCGTGCTTGGCGACGGCGTCGATGGCGCGGCGAATGGTGGCGAGCCACGCCCCCGCGCGCGGCGCTGCCTGATCCGGCGCCCCGGCTTCGATTTCCTGGATGATGCGGCTGCCGATCACGACCGCGTCGGCATGCGCGGCGATGGCCTGCGCACCGGCGGCGTCGCGGATGCCGAAGCCGACGCCGATAGGCAGCGGGATGTGTTCGCGTATTTCGGCCAGGCGCCGCGCGACCTCGCCGGTGTCGAGATGGCCCGCGCCGGTGACGCCCTTGAGCGAAACGTAATAGACGTAGCCGCGCGCAAGCCTGGCAACGCTGGCGATGCGCGCCGGGGGCGTGGTCGGCGAAACCAGGAAGATCGGCGCCATGCCGCGCGCGACCAGCAATCCTGCGAAGTCGGCGGCCTCCTCGGGCGGATAGTCGACCACGATGACTCCGTCGACGCCGGCGGCCTGCGCGCGATCGGCGAAGGCGACCACGCCCATCGACTCGATCGGATTCGCGTAACCCATCAGCACTACCGGCGTATGCGCATCGCTGCGACGAAATTCGGTCACCACCGCGAGCACGTCGGCGAGGCTCACTCCTTGCGCCAGCGCGCGCTCGGAGGCGCGCTGGACGACCGGTCCGTCGGCCATCGGGTCGGAAAACGGCACGCCGAGTTCGATGATGTCGGCGCCCGCTGCCGTCAGCGCGTGCATCACCGGCAGCGTCGAGGCGAGCGACGGGTCGCCCGTGGTCACGTAGGGAATGAGCGCGGTGCGTCCGGCGGAGCGCAGTTTCGCGAAGGTGGCGTCGATGCGCTTCATGGGATCGTCGCGCCGGGCCTTGAGCGTCAGAGCTTGACGCCGGTGCGTTCGGCGACGGTGTTCATGTCCTTGTCGCCGCGTCCGGAGAGATTGACCAGCAGCACCTTGTCGCGCGGCAATGTCGGCGCGAGTTGCGCTGCATACGCTAGCGCATGCGAGGACTCGAGCGCCGGGATGATGCCTTCGATGCGGCAGCACTTGTCGAACGCAACCAGCGCTTCGGCATCGGTGATCGACACGTACTGCGCGCGTCCGCTGTCCTTGAGCCACGCGTGCTCGGGCCCGACGCCGGGATAGTCGAGTCCCGCCGACACCGAATGCGTCTCGACGATCTGGCCATTGGCGTCCTGCAGCAGATAGGTGCGGTTGCCGTGCAGGATGCCCGGGCGGCCCGCGGTCAGCGATGCCGAATGGCGGCCGGTCGCGATGCCGTCGCCCGCCGCCTCGACACCGATCAGCTGCACCGTGGTGTGCTTGATGTACGGATGGAAAATGCCCATGGCGTTCGAACCGCCGCCGACGCAGGCAATCACGATGTCCGGCTGCCTGCCGATCATCTCCGGCATCTGCCACAGACACTCCCTGCCGATCACGCTCTGGAAATCGCGCACCATCATCGGGTAGGGATGCGGTCCCGCCACCGTGCCGATGATGTAGAACGTGGTCTCGACGTTGGTGACCCAGTCGCGCATCGCTTCGTTGAGCGCGTCCTTGAGCGTCTTCGAGCCCGACTCCACCGGCACGACAGTCGCGCCGAGAAGCTTCATGCGGAACACGTTCTGCGCCTGGCGCTTGATGTCTTCCGAACCCATGTACACGACGCATTCGAGGCCGAAGCGCGCGGCGACGGTCGCGGTGGCGACGCCGTGCTGGCCGGCGCCGGTCTCGGCGATCACGCGCGGCTTGCCCAGCCGCCGGGCCAACAGCGCCTGACCGATGCAGTTGTTGATCTTGTGCGCGCCGGTGTGATTGAGGTCCTCGCGCTTCAAATAGATCTGCGCGCCGCCGAGTTGCTCGGACCAGCGTCGCGCGTGATAGACGGGGCTGGGCCGGCCGACATAGTGCTTGAGGTCGCTTTCGAATTCGGCGACGAATTGCGGATCGTTGCGCAGGCGCGCGTACTGCTCGCGCAGCTCGTCGAGCGCGCTGATCAGCGTTTCGGCGACGAACACGCCGCCGTAGGGACCGAAGTGGCCGGCGGCGTCGGGCAGGTCGTAGGGAACGTCACCCATCTGCATTGCGAACCTCTCGGATGAATGCGGCGATCTTCGACGGACTCTTGATGCCCTTCATCGGCTTGCCGTCGTCGCCAATGACTTCCACGCCACTGGATACGTCCACTGCCCACGGATGCACCGCCGTCACCGCCGCACCGACGTTGCGCTCACCGAGTCCACCGGACAGGATCAGCGGTCGCGACAACCCGCCGGGAATCCTGCTCCAGTCGAAGCTGGTGCCCGTGCCGCCGGGCAAGCCACCGGGCTCGAAGGTGTCGAACAGCCACCCGCGCGCGCCAGCATAACGACTCGCGTATTGTAGCAAATCGACCCCCGGCCGGACCGGTACCGCCTTGATGTAGGGACGCCCGAAGCTCGCGCATTGCTCCGGAGTTTCGTTGCCGTGGAATTGCAGTAGATCCAGCGGCACCGCGGCCAGCACGGCGCGTACATCCTCCGGCGTCGGATCGACGAACAGTCCGACGACGGTGACGAAGGCCGGCAACGCGTCGGCAATCGCGCGCGCTTGCGCGAGACTGACGCAGCGCGGTGTTCCCGGCCAGAAGACGAGTCCGATTGCGTCGGCGCCCACACGTGCAGCCGCGACGCCATCGTCGACGCGTGTGATGCCGCAGATTTTGACACGCGTGCGCACTTCAGGCGTGGGGCAGCCGCAGCGGCGCCTGTGTCATCGGCAAGTTCCATCGCTGCGCATAGTCGACGCCAGTCAAATAGAGCCCCGCAGGCGAGAAGGTAGGTGCCGCGCGCGTGCGGTCGCGACCGGCAAGCAATTGCGCGACCCATTGCGGCGCCTGCCTGCCGCCGCCGACGTAGACCAGCGTGCCGACGATGTTGCGCACCATGTGGTGCAGAAAGGCGTCCGCGTGCAGTTCGAAGCGCAACATGTCGCCCTCGCGCGTGATGTCCAGCCGGTCGAGCGTCTTGACCGGCGATTTTGCCTGGCACTCCGCCGCGCGGAACGCCGAGAAGTCGTGAACGCCCAGCAGCGATTCCGCCGCGGCGCGCATCGCTTCGAGCGCCAGCGGCTGATGGTACCAGCCTACACGCGAGGCCAGCAGCGCGGGCCGCTCCGGCCGGTCGAGTAGCAGGTAGGTGTAATACCTGCCGGCCGCGGAGTAGCGCGCGTGGAATTCGCCGTCGACCTCGGTGGCCCAGCGCACCGCGACGGTCGGCGGCAGCAGGGTGTTGACGCCGCGCACCCACGCCGATTCCGGTCGCGCCGCATCGACGTCGAAGTGAACGACCTGCATGGTCGCGTGCACGCCGGAATCGGTGCGGCCCGCGGCAGAGACGGCGGCACGCGCGCCGGCGATCGCCGCGACCGCGTGCTCGACCGCGTCCTGCACGCCACTGCCGTCGGCCTGCGACTGCCAGCCGTGAAACAGCGCGCCGTCGTATTCGAGTCCAAGCGCAATGCGCATGATGGTTACCAAAAAACGACGGCGCCCGCAGGCGCCGTCGTTGTCGGGGAGTTGCAGTCTATGCCAGCTTGGCCATGAGCGCCTGCGCCTCGGCCTTCTGCTGATCGTCGCCCTCGTGCAGGACTTCCTGCAGGATTTCGCGCGCGCCTTCGACGTCACCCATTTCCTGATATGCCTTGGCCAGGTCGAGCTTGGTCGCCGCGTCGTGCCACTGGCCGTCGAGCACCGAAGGCGTCGGATCCTCGAAGGTCGAGCGTGCCGGATCGAAGGCCAGATCGAGTTTGTCGAGTTCGATCGCCGCTGCAGGGCGCGCGAGCTGCGGTGCCGGAGCACCAGCGCCCGCCATGGCCAGCGCGGGTTCCGGCGAGATGCTGGGCGAGATGCTGGGCGAGATGCTCCTCGGCCCGGGATCGGTCCGTTTCGCCGCCGCGTCGTCGAGGTGGAAATCAAGGTCGAACCTGGGAATGGACTCCGGCTCGAAGGAAACGGTTTCGTGCACTGTGTTGGACGCACGCTCCCCCGCGCCCTTCGCCGCCGCTGCGGCACCTGCAGCGACACCGGCGACCGCCGCCGCGGCGCCGCCTGCCATCGCGGAGGGCTGGTCGAAGATGCTCTTGGCAGCGTCAGCCGCCGGCCGGGTCGACTTGGCGACTTCCTGCGCCGCACCGGCGAGGATCGCGGCCGGCGTCTTGGCCGCGGCGACGCCCGACGTCGGCGAAAGCGAAATATCCTCGTCGAGCGAAAAGTCGAGTCCGCTCGCGGCGGGCGCAACCGGCTTGTGCTCGGGCGGCGTGGCGAAGACGTCGGTATCGCTGGGCGTCTCGGCGAGGTGCGCCGGCGCTGCCGCAGTGGCCGCAAAGCCCGCGCCACCGCCCGCGTCGCTGAACAGCGGATTGTTCGGGTCGAGCTGACGGCCCAGCGCGGTTGCCTTCTGCCATACCTCGCCTTGTCCGCCGGACACCGAATAGAGCTCGCTGGCCACGGTTTCGAATGCCGACGGCTTGTTGTGCTGTGCGTGGATCTCCAGCAGCTTGAGATAGATTTCCTGGCGCTGCCCGTCCTTCTTCAGCGCGTCCTTGAGGATTTCCTCGGCCTGCGCGTCGCGGCCATAGGCGAGATACACCTCGGCTTCGGCGATCGGATCGACTTCGTCGGTGTCGATGTTGCCCAGGCCCTCGCGGCTGAAGTCGCTCGCCAGCGAATTGTCGCCGGTGTTCACGACACCGCCGCCAGTCGAACCGAACACCGTGTTGGTCTTGATGTCGGTGCCCGAGATGATGCTGTCCTCGAAGCGCGTGGTCTTGCGCCGACGCGCGGCGATGATGCCGGCGATGCCGGCGAGGATGACCAGCGCGCCGCCGCCGACCGCCCACGTCGGCGTATTGCCGAACAGGTCGTCGATGAACGAAGGCTCAGGTGTCAGCGCTTTCTTGGGCGGCACCGCGGCCTTGACGGGCGGTGTTACCGGCTCCACTTTCGGCGCCGGCGCAGGGGCTTCGGCCTTGGTCTCAGGCGCCTTCGTTTCCGGTGCCTTGGCTTCCGGCGCCGGGGTTGGCGCTGGGGTTGGCACGACGACCGGCGCGGGCGGCGGGACAGGTGCCACGGCGGCCGGCGGCGGCGTCACCGCGGCCTTCGGCGGCTCGACTTTCGCCACGTCCATCTTCGGAGGCTCGGCCTTGGCTACTTCGGCCTTGGGAGTTTCCGCTGCCTTGCCCTTGACCACTTCGCCGGCACGCGCCTGCAGATCCGCCATCGTCTTGTTGCGCAGCTCCGCGGCCTGCTGCAGGTCGCGTACGGTCTTTTCGAGTTCGGCGACGCGCGCATTGGCCTCGCGCAGCGCCTTGTCCTTCGCGGTCGGCGTCCTCGGCCTGGGCCGAGCCCACGCCGCTGCCCTTGCCGGTGTCGCGCGACACGCTCAAGCGGCCCTCGCCAGGCTTCGCCGTCGTGCCCTTGTCCTCCACCGCAGTGCTGATCCTGCCGCCGGCAGCCTGCCGTGGCGTTGTCGCATCGGTGGTCGTCGCGTTGCCTGCGACACGGTCGCGATACGCGCGCCAATCGGAGGCCTGCAGCTTGACCGTCGCCGAGGCGTCGGTCGGCGTCACCGCCGCGATCTGATCGGCTGCGGGGATCGACAGGATCTGGCCGGTGCGCAAGCGATTCATGTTGCGGCCGTCGAACGCCCCTTCATTGCTGCGGAAAATCGCGACCAGCATCTGGTCCAGGCTTGCGTTTTCAGGCTTGTAGTCCTTGGCGATCTTGGACAGCGAGTCACCGCGCTTGACCGTGTAGCCGCTGCCGTTGTCGACCACAGCGGGTGCTGTGGGCGCGGCTTCGGTCGACCGCGAACCGCGCGGCGCACGTCCGGGTGCTGTCAGCGCGACGATGGGCGCGGCAGGCTCGACTGCCTGACCTTGTGCCTGCGCGTCGCTGCCGGGAGGATCGAGCAGGAAGGTGTAATCGCGAACGACCTTGCCGGTCGCCCAGTTGATCTCGACGATCATGTCGAGATACGGATCGTTCACCGCCTGCGAGGTGCTTATGCGCAGGTACGGCGGGTTGTTGCCACTCTGTTCGAGCGTGACGCGCGCCCGAGACAACGCGCCCGGATATGCGACGTTGTTGTCGCGATACACCGACGGATCGGCGATGCGTGCGCGCAATGAGTCGAGTTCGTCGCGCTGCGCCGACGTCAATTCGATTTGTGCGGAAAGTGGCTGGCCAAGGCCGGATTGCACGGTGAGCTTCCCAAGTCCCAACGCAAGCGCGGGAATAGGTAGCGTCAGGACGCCCGCCAACAGGCCGCAAGTGACAATTGGTTTTGCTCGCATGCCGACCTCAGTGAGTGCGCATTCGCTAAGCTAAATTAACATCATGGAGTTAGGCCTGCAAGCTAAACCTCGGTATTAGCATGATTTTTCCGGGCAAAGTGTATCTTCCGGACGGGTAAGCCGGGGTCGGCAAACATTGCCTCCGAGCGCTACCGATAGCGGGTTGCGGGCGCGGCGCCACTACAGGTTGTGGAACGCCCCGCACCATGCTGGAGCGCCGTGCCTGTTGTAAGCGCGTCGCATCGGAGAGCGCCCGAGGCGCGCGAGCTTAGTGCCAGAGGCATAAAACCGGGCTAAAAGCACCGCTTGCGACGCCGTCGCAGTCCGCGCCGTCATAAGTAAGCGGCGACCGGACCCTTGCAATCACCTTGCGTGCAGGATGCGCAACATGCGGCGCAGCGGTTCGGCGGCGCCCCACAGCAACTGGTCGCCTACCGTGAACGCGCCGAGGTAGTGCTCGCCCATCGAGAGCTTGCGCAGTCGCCCGATCGGTATCTCGAGCTTGCCGGTCACCGCCGCGGGCGTGAGTTCGCGCATGCTTGCGTCACGGTTGTTGGGCACAACACGGACCCACTCGTGCGCACCCGCGATCAGCGCCTCGATCTCGGCGAGCGGCAGGTTGCGCCGAAGCTTGATGGTCAGTGCCTGGCTGTGGCAGCGCATCGCGCCGATGCGCACGCAGATCGACTCGACCGGGATCGGATTGTTCTCGCGCCCGAGGATCTTGTTGGTTTCGGCACCGCCCTTCCACTCTTCCTTGCTCACGCCGTTGCCCATGTCGTCGGCGATCCACGGGATCAGGCTGCCGGCCAGCGGCACGCCGAAATGCTCGGTCGGAAAGCGATCTGCGCGAAGGATGCCAGCGACTTCGCGGTCGATGTCGAGGATCGACGACGCCGGGTCGTCGAGCAGATCGCGCGCGACGAGGTTCACCTCGCCCATCTGCTGGAGCAACTCGCGCATGTTCTGCGCGCCTGCGCCCGACGCCGACTGGTAGGTCATGCAGGTCATCCACTCGATCAGGTCGCGCTGGAACAGGCCCGCGACGGCGAGCATCATCAGGCTGACCGTGCAGTTGCCGCCGATGTAGTTCTTCACGCCCCTCGCGAGCGCCGCATCGATGACGTCGCGGTTGACCGGATCGAGAATGATCACCGCGTCGTCGGCCATGCGCAGCGACTGCGCGGCGTCGATGAAATAGCCGTTCCAGCCGCTCTCGCGCAGCTTGCCGTACATGGGCTTGGTCCACTCGCTGCCCTGGCAGGTGACGATGGCGTCGAGTCCGGCGAAGGCCTTGACGTCGCCGGCATCGCGCAGTGGCGCGGGCGCCTTGCCGATGGCCGGTCCCTTGGCGCCTGCGTTCGACGTCGAGAAAAACGTCGGTTCGACGAACTCGAAATCCTTTTCGGCGAGCATGCGCTGCATCAGCACCGACCCGACCATGCCCCGCCATCCTACAAATCCAACACGCATCATTTCGATCCTGCTCCTGCTTCTAGTCGGGTTGCCCACCGGACGATTCCGGTGCCCGTTGTGTTCGAACATTGTGTCGCGCCGCCGCGCAACGCCGTTTCATTCCATGGGGGATGCCGCGAACGCCGGATGCATGCGCGCCATCGCGTATACGTCGACATAGCGGCCTGCACGGAACGCGTGCGCGCGACAAGTGCCCTCGATGGCGAAGCCGAACTTCCGGTACAGCGCCAGCGCAGCGAGATTGTCGGTGTAGACCCAGAGTTCCAGGCGTTGGTAGTTGAGCCAGCCGTCGGCGAGGCCGACCGCGGCCTGCATCAGCGCACTGCCCACGCCGCAGCCCTGGCGATCGTCGCGCACCGACATTCCCACGGTGCCCACATGGCGCCGTCGCGGCGACTTCGACGCCGGATGCAGCCCGAGGTTGCCGACGACTTCGCCGTCGATCGACGCCACCAGCATGAAGTCGTCGACCCCCGATTCGGCCAGCCGCTTGCGCCAGGTCTCGGCAGAGGGATACGGCAACTGCAACGTCCCGGCAATCACTTTGGGACCGGCAAAGGTCGCCTGGATCGCCTCGGCGTCGCGCAGCTCGGCGCGACGGATGACGATGGGATGGCCGGTGCTCATGGTCCGCTCACAGCGCAGCCACGACCGCGTCGCCCATGGCGCGGGTGCCGACCACGGAATCGCCCGGCAGCGCGATATCGGCGGTGCGCAAGCCCGCCGCGAGCACGCGCCGCACCGCGCTCTCGATGCGCGCCGCGACTTCCGCTCGACCGAAGGTGTAGCGAAACATCATCGCCATCGACAGTATGGTCGCCAGCGGATTGGCCTTGCCGTGGCCCGCGATGTCCGGCGCCGAACCGTGTATGGGTTCGTAGAGTCCCTTGCCCATGCGCGTCGAGCGACGCCGACGGAAGCATCCCGATCGAGCCGGCCAGCATCGAGGCCTCGTCCGATAGGATGTCGCCGAACATGTTGCCGGTGACGATGACGTCGAACTGCCGGGGATTGCGCACCAGCTGCATCGCGGCGTTATCGACGTACATGTGCGAGAGCTGCACCGCAGGAAAATCCGCGGCCATCGAGCTCACGACCTCGCGCCACAGGATCGACGTGTCGAGCACGTTGGCCTTGTCCACCGAACACAGCTTGCCGCCGCGCTTGGCGGCGATTTCGAAGCCGACGCGGGCGATGCGGCGGATTTCCGGCTCGCTGTAGAGCATCGTGTCGAAACCTTCCGTCGCGCCGGCGGCGTTGGTGCGGCGACCGCGCGGGCTGCCGAAATAGATGTCGCCGGTCAACTCGCGCACGATCATCAGGTCGAGTCCGGCAACGACTTCGGGTTTCAGCGACGACACCGCCGCGAGTTCCGGATACAGCAACGCGGGTCGCAGGTTCGCGAACAGGCCCAGCGCCTTGCGAATCGCCAGCAATCCCTGCTCGGGTCGCAGCGCGCGCGGCAGCGTGTCGTACTTCGGCCCTCCGACCGCGCCCATCAAGACCGCGTCGGCGTCCTGCGCGAGCTTGAGCGTCGCTTCGGGCAAGGGTTGCCCGGCCGCATCGTAGCCGGCGCCGCCGATCGGCGCAGTTTCGGTCTCGACGGCGATACCGTCGCGCCGCAGGCGCTCGAACACCCTCTGCGCTTCGGCAACGATTTCGGGACCGATGCCGTCCCCGGGCAATATGGCTATCTTCATCGCCGTCCAGTGCAGAGCGCGCTGCGTCCGGCAGATGAAGGGAAGGCGCTGGACGCAGTACGCTCGACCCCTGGCCTCAGAACAGCCACGGTTGTTCGGCCTGACGCTTCGACTCGAACGCCCGGATGGCGTCGGCGTGCGCGAGCGTCAAGGCGATGTCGTCGAGGCCGTTCAACAGGCAGTGCTTGCGAAACGGCTCGACTTCGAACGCGAACACCGTTCCGCCATCGGTCGTCGCGACGGTCTGGCGTTCAAGGTCGATGGTGAGCCTGAAGCCGGGAAAGGCCGCGGTCTCGTGGAACAGTCTGTCCACCTCGTGCATCGACAGCACGACCGGCAGCATGCCGTTCTTGTAGCAGTTGTTGTTGAAGATGTCGGCATACGACGGTGCGATGACCGCGCGGAAGCCATAGTCCAGCAACGCCCATGGCGCGTGTTCGCGCGAACTGCCGCAACCGAAATTGCGCCGCGCCAGCAGGATCTCGGCGCCCTTGTAGCGCGGCTGGTTGAGGACGAAGTCGGGATTGAGCGGACGCGCGGCGTTGTCCATCCCCGGCACGCCGGTGTCGAGATAGCGCCATGCGTCGAACAGGTTCGGTCCGAAGCCCGAGCGATTGATCGACTTGAGGAACTGCTTGGGGATGATGGCGTCGGTATCGACATTGGCACGGTCGAGCGGCGCCACCACCGAAGTCAGCACGCGAAAGGGCTTCATCGATCGCGCCTCATCCGAGTCGACGCACGTCGACGAAGTGGCCGGCAACGCCTGCCGCCGCGGCCATGGCGGGACTGACCAGGTGCGTACGCCCGCCGGTACCCTGGCGGCCTTCGAAATTGCGGTTCGAGGTCGAGGCACAGCGCTCGCCGGGCTCGAGCCGGTCGTCATTCATGGCAAGGCACATCGAGCAGCCGGGTTGGCGCCACTCGAAACCCGCGGCAGTGAACAACCGGTCGAGTCCTTCTTTCTCGGCCTGCGCCTTCACCAGACCCGGAGCCGGGCACCACCATCGCCACCTTCACGTTCGCTGCCTTGTGGCGACCCTTCACCACCGCCGCCGCAGCGCGCAGGTCCTCGATGCGCGAGTTCGTGCACGAGCCGATGAACACCTTGTCGATGCGGATGTCGGACATCGGCGTGTTCGGAGTGAGGCCCATGTACACCAGCGCGCGTTCCATGCCTTCGCGCAGGATCGGGTCCTTTTCCTTGTCTGGATCGGGAACGCGGCCTTCGATGGTGGTGACCATTTCCGGCGTCGTGCCCCAGGTGACCTGCGGCGCGATGCGCGCCGCGTCGATCTCGACCACCCGGTCGAATTTCACGCCGGGGTCGGAATTCAGCGTGCGCCAGTGCGCGACGGCGCGCTGCCACGCCTCGCCGGTCGGCGCGAACGGCCGGCCCTTCAAATAGTTGATCGTCGTGTCGTCGACGCCAATCATGCCGGCGCGGGCGCCGGCCTCGATGGTCATGTTGCACACGGTCATGCGGCCTTCCATCGACAGGGCGCGAATCGCCGAGCCGTCGTATTCGATCGCGTAGCCCGTGCCGCCGGCGGTGCCGATCTTGCCGATGATGGCGAGCGCGATGTCCTTGGCGGTACAGCCGAAGGGCAGCTTGCCGTCGACGCGCACCTGCATCACCTTCGATTGCTTGGTGAGCAGGCATTGCGTCGCCAGCACATGCTCGACTTCGCTGGTGCCGATGCCGAAAGCCAGGCAGGCAAACGCGCCGTGCGTGCTGGTGTGCGAATCGCCACAAACCACCGTCATGCCGGGAAGCGTCGCGCCGTTCTCGGGACCGATGACATGCACGATGCCCTGGCGCAGGTCGCGGAAGGGGAAATACGCCTTCGCGCCCAGCCCACGCATATTCGCATCCAGCGCGTCGACCTGCACGCGCGACGTCGGATCGTCGATGCCGCGATCCCAGTGCTGTGTCGGCGTGTTGTGATCGGCCGTTGCGACGATCGAGCCGACGCGCCACGGCTTGCGGCCGGCGAGCTTGAGCCCCTCGAATGCTTGCGGACTCGTCACCTCGTGGACCAGGTGGCGGTCGATGTAGAGCAGCGCGGTGCCGTCGCTTTCGGAGCGGACGACATGGCTGTCCCAGAGTTTGTCGTAGAGCGTGCGCGCAATCATGTTCGGCATGGCCCAAAACGGGGCGTGAACCGAGAATTATTGCACGGCAGCATGCGCGCGTCTAACACCGACGCCCGGCGCTGGTGCAAGCAGCCGGGATGGCGTTGGTCAGGACGATCGGCGGGGGAAGGGGAACACCTTTGCAACCCGATGCTATACGTACCCAGGGCGGGGTTGGCCGCCGGCTTTGCTCATGCTTGTTTGTTTCCGGCTTGCTGGCCGTCGGCCAGCGTCGCAACAATCACGCCGACCATTTCATCGACGCTGAGGTTGCTCGCATCCAGCGTCACCGCCGCGGTCGCGCGCAGCCAGGTGAACTGACGCTTGGCGAACTGCCGGGTCGCCGCGATGCCGTGTTCGCGCAACGCCGCGCGATCGATGTCTCCGTCGAGAAATTGCCACGCCTGGCGATAGCCCACGCAACGCATCGACGCCATGTCCGGCGCCAATGAATATCGCTCGCGCAAAGCACGAAGCTCATCGACCAGACCGGCATCGAGCATCGCGTCGAAGCGTTCGGCGATGCGCTGGTGCAGCGCGGCGCGATTGGATGGCACGAGCGCAATGGCGAGAGCATCGGGCACCGACGCGACATCGCGGGTGCCGTGGAGCGTCGACATTGGCCGCCCGGCGATGGCGTGGACCTCCAGCGCGCGCTGGATGCGCTGACTGTCGGTGGTCGCGATACGCGCCGCGGTGGCCGCATCGACCCTTGCCAGTTCGGCATGCAGGGCCGGCCAGCCTTCGACAGCGGCACGGGCATCGAGTTGTGCCCGGATGGCGGCATCCGCGCCCGGCAACGTCGACAAGCCCTCGCGCAGCGCCTTGAAGTAGAGCATCGTGCCACCCACCAGCAAGGCAACGCGGCCGCGAGCGCGAACCGCGGCAATGGCTTCCAGCGCGTCGGCGCGAAAGCGCGCGGCCGAGTAGCTCGCGTCGGGATCGACGATGTCGATCAGGTGATGCGCCACGGCGTCCCGCGTCGCGCGATCCGGCTTGGCCGTACCGATGTCCATGCCGCGATAGACCTGCGCCGAATCGACGCTGACGATCTCCAGCGGCATTCGTCGCGCGAGCTCGAGCGCGACGGCGCTCTTGCCCGACGCCGTCGGCCCCATGAGCATGACGACTGACGCGCTCACCGCCCGCGCAGGAACAATCGATCGAGGTCGGGAAGCGTCAGTTGATACCAGGTCGGGCGTCCGTGATTGCACTGTCCGCCCCGCTCGGTCGCCTCCATCTGGCGCAAAAGCGCGTTCATTTCGGCAACGCCGAGGCTGCGATTCGCGCGCACCGCGCCGTGACAGGCCATCGTCGAGAGCATTTCATCGCGCTGCGCGGTCAGCACCTGGCTGCCGCCGTACTCGCGTACGTCGGCCAGCACCGCGCGCGCCAACGCGATTGCGTCAGCGTCGGCAAGCGGCGCGGGCACGCCACGCACCGCCAGTGTCGAGGGGCCGAGGATCGACAGCGAAAAGCCGAGCTCGTGCAGCGTCTCGGCGTTCTCCTCCGCGGTTGCCACATCGAGCGGATCGGCATTGAAGCTTGCCGGCACGAGCAGCGGCTGGACCGGCATCGTGCGATCGAGAGCGGTCTTGAGCCGCTCGTAGAGGATGCGTTCGTGCGCGGCATGCATGTCGACGAGCACGAGGCCGTCGCGGTTCTGCGCGAGCACATAGATGCCGTGCAATTGCGCCAGCGCAAAGCCGAGCGGATGGTCGTCGTCGTTGGGCAGCGCCGGACCCGGAAATTCCGCGAGTGCGTCGCGCTCACCGAACAGTCGCGCGTAGAACGCCGCCGGCTCGGCGGCACCAAAGCCGATGCTCGCCTGTCCGGTCAGCGGCGCAAACGCACCGCGCGTGGCGCCATCGGGCATCAGCGGCGGCATGCGCGCGGCGGCAACGCCGAGCTTTTCGGCAGCCGACACCGCCGGCTGCTCGGCTGCGGTCATCGAGAGCGCCTTTTCGACCGCGCGGCGCACGAACTGGTGCAGCGCGCCGCTGTCGCGAAAGCGTACTTCTGTCTTGGTCGGATGCACGTTGACGTCGACCGCACGCGGGTCGATCGTCAACCACAGCGCATAGGAAGGCTGGCGTTCGTGATGCAGGATGTCGCGGTAGGCCTCGCGCAGCGCGTGCGCCAGCACCCTGTCGCGTACGAAGCGGCCGTTGACGAAGAAATACTGCGCGTCGCGCGCCGCGGTGGCATACGCCGGGCGCACCGCCCAGCCGGTCAGCGCGACGCCCGGCACTTGCTCGTCGACATGCGCGGCCTGCGCGGCAAAGGTCGCGCCGAGCAGCGCGTCGACGCGCGCGAGCCGTCCCTGCGCCAGCATGCGATAGCGCACGCTGCCGTTGTGCTGGAACGTGAATGCGACGTCGGGCTGCGACAGCGCGATGCGCCGGAAGGCGTCGTCGCAGTGGCCGAACTCGGTGGCGTCGGTGCGCAGGAACTTTCGCCGCGCGGGTGTGTTGAAGAACAACTCGTTCACGGTCACGGTGGTACCTCGGGCGAGCGCCGCGGGTTGCGGTGTCCCGACCGCGCCCGCGTCGACCTCGATGCGCCAGGCGTGCGGCTTGTCGGCGGCGCGCGAGGTGACCGAGACGCGCGCCACCGAGGCGATGCTGGCCAGCGCTTCTCCGCGGAAGCCCAGCGTGGCGATCGCCTCAAGGTCGCTCGCCATCGCCAGCTTCGAAGTCGCATGTCGCGCCACAGCGAGGTGCAAGTCCTCGCGCTCGATGCCGCTGCCGTTGTCGGCGACGCGGATCAGTTTCACGCCACCGCGCGCAAGGTCGACGTCGATCTCGGTCGCGCCCGCGTCGACGCTGTTCTCGAGCAGCTCCTTCAATGCTGCGGCCGGCCGCTCGATGACTTCGCCGGCGGCGATCTGGTTGATCAGCTGGTCGGGCAGCGGACGGATCGACGCCATCAGCGCGAGAGGCCCTGCGCCCAGCGCGCGTAGATGTCGTCGGCGACACGCGAGAGTCCGGCGAGCCGAGCGTCGACGTCGCGCATGATGTCATCGCGGCTCTGCGTTGCTCCGGTCGTGCGCGCCGGCAGCTCATCCGCCCCGGTCGTGCACCACGAGTCGACCATTTCGCGGGTCATTTCGATGTGGCACTGAAAGCCGATGTGCCTGTCGAGAACGTATGCCTGTTCGGCGTTGTTGGCGTTGGTCAGCACTCGGGTGGCGCCGCGCGGCAGCGCGAATGCTTCGTAGTGCCATTGGAAGGTGGTGAAGCCGTCGCGTCCTCCGAACCAGGCGCGCGCGTCCTGATCCGTGGCACTGACCTCGCCCCAGCCGATCTCGGTCGTGACCGCGCGCGAGACCGGCGCCTCGAGCGCCCGTGCCAGCAGCTGCCCGCCCAGGCAATGGCCGATGACGGCGACGTCGGCGTCCACCGCCTCGCGCACGAGTCCCAGCAGCGGTGCGTTCCAGGCCAGGTCGTCGTTCGCGCTCATTGATCCGCCCATCATCCCGATGCCCGCGAAGACGCGCGGGTCCGTCGGCAACGGATCGCCGCGATCGAGCGCGAACAACTGCCAGGCGATGGCGCGAGCGTCCAGCCACCGGGCGAAGTGGCCCGGACCTTCGGTGGGCGAAAAACGGAAAATGGCAACGGGCTTCATGGCCTTCGGCCGGCGCGTGACCGAGAAAACACACCTCGATTGTACCCCGGCGCCGGCACCCGCTCCTTGCCGCGAACCCGCGGTGCTATGATCGGCGCAGCATGGCGTCGCACGGCAATCTGCGTCCGGCCCGCCGCGAGGAGCTCGGGCTGACACCAGGAGAATTCACTCTCCTGTCGCGCCTCGATTCGCCGCAGATCATCCAGGTGTTCCTCAACTCGATCCCGATCAATCACGAGATCGGCGGCGAAACACTGCTGTCGGTGCGCGAGGTGCTCAAGCAACGACGCGCGCATTGCATCGAGGCGGCCTTCGTCGCAGCTTGCGCGCTCTGGATACACGGCGAGCCGCCGCTGGTGATGCATCTCGACTGCGACATGAGCGACGACCCGCATGTGCTCGCGTTGTTCCGCCGCAAGGGCGCGTGGGGTGCGCTGTCCAAGAGCAACGGCGCGCACCTGCGCTATCGCGATCCGATCTATCGCAGCCTGCGCGAACTCGCGCTGTCGTTCTTCCACGAGTACTTCAATAAACACGGCAAGAAGACGCTGCGCGCGTATTCGACGTCGTTCGACATGCGCCGGATCGATCCGCGACTCTGGGTCACCTGCCCCACGGACTGTACCGAGGCCAATGCGCGCCTGGCGGGCTTGCGCCACTACGCGCTGATGGCACAGGGCCAGGTGCGGCTGCTGTCAAGGCGCGATGCCTTCGAGCAGCGGGCGGCGAAGACCGTCGAATATCCGCGGCCGGTGCGGCGCGGAGAATGAGGATTCTTCCAGAAATCTGGCCTATTGCTTCGCTTGCAAGCTGGAAACCAACGGCTGCATTGCTGTCAGGTCGGTCTCGAACACTGCATCCCCGACCCGTTGCGTCTGCGCATAGCTAAAGAAATAGGCTTGGCGCGCTTTCGCAAAATTGGGCGGCAGATAGATGTACATCGCTTCCTTTGTTTCCACCAGAACGGCACGGCTAAGGTCTGTTACCACATATGACATGACGTGAACGCGCTTGTCGCCTGCCATGACAGTCTCCCTTCTCACGTCTTCGGGTTTGTACGATCTTGCCGCGCCCCTGGCCTTTAGATTAGCTTCCTCGAAACGCTGAATCGCGTCCACGACTTCATCCGCAGTCTTGTTCTCCATGCCTGGGTTAAGTGGACGCCTCCCGACGGCGATCGCGGCGAAACCGCCTCCGGGAATGTTCTTCACAAACGAGACGATTTCGTTCTCTTGGTCTACCCGCATTTTCCAAGCGTCCCCGAGGGGCGCGGTCACGACATAGGGACCGACATCGACACTTTGCCCGCCGACAACCGGGGATCCTTCGACCGTCCCCACCGATGTATCCCCTAAGACGCGGTAGGGTGCCGCCTCCGAGCCACGCGGTGTCCACTCACTGGCCAACCTCAGAGCTTCGTCAATCTGCGCGCTCGTCATCATCTTCGCAATCTGGTCGCGACGTTCAAGCGCCTGTGTCCGATCTGATCCCTGCGCGTTCTGCGCTGCCAGGCTAATCCATTTGTATGCTTCCACGAGGTTCTGCGGTACACCGCGACCTTCCGCGCACATGATGGCCAGGTGGTATTGCGAACCCGAGTCACCCCGGTTCGCGGCTTTGCCGAACCACTCCGCGGCTGCCGCATCGTCTCGCGTGATTCCTCGGCCGCTTGCATACCGAAAGCCGAGGTTGTATTGGGCATGAATGAAACCTTGTTCTGCGGCCCGGCGATACCAACGCACCGTCTCGGCGTCGTCGCGGGCCACTCCCAAGCCATCTCGGTACATGACGCCAAGATCGTACTGCGCTTGCGCAAACCCCAGTTCAGCAGATCGACGAATCCACCGCGCCGCCTCTGGATAGCTCTGCGGTAGACCACGGCCGGTCGCGTACATGGAACCCACGTAGTATTGCGCCGCCGCGTTCCCCTGGTCGGCAAGCGGCTGTGACACAGTCAAGGCGGCGGTGTAGTCGCCGCGATTGTAGGCGGCGCGCGCGTCATCCAACGGCGCAGACAGCGCGGCGCGACCGAATAGGATCGCGGCGAGCACTACCAGCCCGAAAACAATGCGACTCATAGCATCGCCTCCTCGGGATCAAGTACACCCCTTCCGGGGGGGCACGGGGGTCGTGCCTGGGTCCTGCGCGGTCCGGATAAGCGCCTTGGGAATTATCGGCAGGCTCTCCGTTCGGCTGTCCGCGCAATCAGCGCATTGGCTGTGTTCGCCGCGCCTAATCGCGCACGATTTCCGCGTACGCAGAATGGTTGTGGATCGACTCGAAGTTCTCGGCGGCAACGCTGAAGCCGGCGATGCTCGCGTCGCCGGCAAGCCTGGCCGCGACGCCGCGCACGAGGTCCTCGACGAACCGCGGGCGTTCGTAGGCGCGCTCGGTGACGAATTTCTCGTCGTTGCGCTTGAGCAACCCGAACAGTTCGCAGGAGGCCTCTTCCTCGGCCACGCGCACCCAGTCGGCGAGCGAAACGTTCACGCCGGCATGCGGACGCAGCGACAGTGTGAGGTGCGAGCGCTGGTTGTGCGCGCCGTAGTCTGCGATCGCCTTGGAACTCGGGCACAGGCTCATCACCGGCACGACGATGGTCGCGGTCACGACCCGGCTATTCCGCGCCGCGTCCGCGCGCAGCTTCACTTCGTAATCCATCATGCTCTCGACGCCGGACACCGGCGCCACCTTGCGCATGAACCAGGGGAAATCGATGTCGATGCGTCCCGCGTCGGCGTCCAGCCGCAGCAGCAGCATGTCGAGCAGCGACGGCAGCGCGGCCAGCGACAACGGTTCGCGCCACTCGTCGATGAGCGCGACCAGGCGCGACATGTGCGTGCCCTTGCGATCGGCCGGCAGCGCCACGTAGGCGCCGAAGGTCGCGATCGTCGGCTGCGGCGCAGCAGCGCCGTCGGCGAAGCGTATCGGATAGCGCAGGCCGCGGATGCCGACCCGGTCGATGGCGAGCTGCCGCGCATCGCGGTCGGATTGCACGTCGGGAATATCGGGGTTCTCGGGTCGGTTCATGATGCTTGCGCCGCCCACATTGTAGTGCCTTCGTGCTGCGCGATCCCACTCATCGGGTACAGCCGCATTCCGGTAACCCTTGAAGTGCTCATGCCGCCGGTTTCGCGACGCTGGCGAAATTCGCCGCCGGCGCGCCGATCGCCTCCACGCGCAACATGCCGAAGCGCTCGACGATCGACGCGACGATGCCCTTGGCGTCGAGGCCGCAATGCGCGAGCTGGACTGCGGGATCGCCTTGGTCGATGAACTGGTCGGGCAGGCCCAACTGCAGCAGGGGCACGACCACGCCCTTCTCCGCCAGGACTTCGGCAACCGCGCTGCCGGCGCCACCGGCCACCACATTTTCCTCGACGGTGACGAGGCCATCGTGCGATCGGGCGAGGCGCAGGACGAGTTCGACGTCCACTGGCTTGACGAAACGCATGTTGGCGACGGTCGCGTCGAGTTCCTCGGCGGCTTGCAGCGCCGGCTGCAGCATGCTGCCGAAGGCGAGGATGGCGAGTCGTTGCGGCGCGCGGTCGCCGCGACTCGCGCCGCAGTTCGCCGCGGCCGATCGGCAGCGCGCGCATTTCCTTCTGCACGGCGACGCCCGGGCCCGCGCCGCGTGGATAGCGCACCGCGCTGGGACTGTCGAGTGTGAACGCGGTGTAGAGCATCTGCCGGCATTCGTCCTCGTCGGAAGGCGTCATCACCGTGGTATTGGGCAGGCAGCGCAGGTAGGTCAGGTCGAAGCTCCCTGCGTGCGTCGGTCCGTCGGCACCGACCAAGCCGCCGCGGTCGATCGCGAACAAGACCGGCAGGTTCTGCAGCGCCACGTCGTGGATCAGCTGGTCGTAGGCGCGCTGCAGGAATGTCGAGTAAATGGCCACGACAGGTTTCATGCCTTCGCAGGCGAGCCCCGCCGCAAACGTGACCGCGTGTTGCTCGGCGATACCGACGTCGAAATAACGGTCCGGATATTCCTTCGAGAAGCGCACCATGCCCGAACCCTCGCGCATCGCCGGCGTGATGGCCAACAGGCGCGCGTCCTGCTGTGCCATGTCGCACAGCCAGTCGCCGAACACACTCGTATACGCCGGCTTCCCCGGCGGCTTGGCGACGATGCCCACTTCGGGGTCGAACCTGCTCACGCCGTGATAGAGGATGGGATCGGCCTCGGCCTTCGCATAGCCATGTCCCTTGCGCGTGACCACGTGCAGCAATTGCGGACCCTGGAGCTGGCCGACGTTGGACAGCGTCTTCACCAGCAAGCCCAGGTCGTGGCCATCGATCGGGCCGATGTAGTTGAAGCCGAATTCCTCGAACAGCGTGCCGGGCAGCACCATGCCCTTCATGTGCTCTTCCCAGCGCTTGGCGAGCTCCTTGACCGGAGGCAGCTTCGCCAGCACTTCCTTGCCGCCGCGGCGCACCGAGTTGTATATGCTGCCCGAGAGCAAGCGCGCGAGGTAGTTGTTGAACGCGCCCACCGGTTCCGAGATCGACATGTCGTTGTCGTTGAGGATCACCAGCAGGTCGGCGTCGACCGCGGCGGCATTGTTGAGCGCCTCGAAGGCCATGCCCGCGCTCATCGCGCCGTCGCCGATGATCGCCACGACCTTGCGCTGCTCGCCCTTGCGCTTGGCGGCGACCGCCATGCCCAGCGCCGCCGAGATCGACGTCGACGAGTGTGCGGTGCCGAACGTGTCGTACTCGCTCTCGGCGCGACGCGGAAATCCGGCGATTCCGCCCCACTGCCGCAGCTTGGCCATGCCCCCGCGACGGCCGGTGAGGATCTTGTGGGCGTAGGTCTGGTGCCCGACGTCCCATACCAGACGGTCGAACGGCGTGTTGAATACATAGTGCAGCGCCAGCGTGAGCTCGATCGTGCCAAGGTTGGACGACAGGTGGCCGCCGGTGCGGCTCACCGAGCGCAGCACGAACTCGCGCAACTCCGCAGCCAGTTGCGGCAACTGGTCTTCGGACAGCCTGCGCAAGTCCGCAGGCGTATTGATCGAATCGAGCAGCATCGGAATCAGTGCTTGCGCAACGCGATCCAGTCGGCAATTTCGCCAAGTCGCCGCGCCGCGCTACCGAATCCCGCCAGCGCATCGTGCGCCTGCGCGAGCAAGGTGGCGATGTGCGCCTTGGCGCGCGCGAGGCCCAGCACCGAGACGTAGGTGGGCTTGTTCTGCTGTGCATCCTTGCCCGCGGTCTTGCCAAGGCTCTGCGCGGTGCCCTCGACGTCGAGCACGTCGTCGACTACCTGGAAGGCGAGCCCGATGGCCGCCGCATAATGATCCAGCGCGCCGCTTTCGTCGGTCGTCAGCGGCCGGCCGCAATTAGCACCGAGGCGCACCGCGGCGCGAATCAGCGCGCCGGTCTTCAGAGCGTGCATGTGCTCGAGTGTTGCCTGGTCGAGCGCCATGCCGACGTGCGCAAGATCGATTGCCTGCCCGCCTGCCATGCCACGCGAGCCGGCCGCGTTCGCGAGCAACGCTACCTGGTCGTGCGCATCGCCGCGCGCGTTGCTCGCGAGAACCGCAAAAGCGAGGCTTTGCAACGCGTCGCCGGCGAGCAATGCAGTGGCCTCGCCGAAGGCCACGTGGCAGGTCGGTTTCCCTCGGCGCAGGACGTCATCGTCCATGCAAGGCAGGTCGTCGTGGACCAGCGAGTAGGCGTGGATGAGTTCGACCGCGGCAGCGGGAGCGTCGGCATGTACGGGGTCGGCCTGCGCAAGCTCTCCGCCTGCGTACGCGAGCAGCGCACGCACGCGCTTGCCGCCGCCCAGCACTGCGTAACGCATTGCTTCGTGCAACGTGCGAGGTTCGGCGTCGGCCCCAGGCAGGACGGAATCGAGGACACCGGCGACGCGCTGCGCGCGCTCGCCCGACCAGACCGCGAAGGCCAGGTCAGGGTTCATCGCCGATGTCGGTCGCAGCGGCATCCGGCGCAAACGTCTTGAGTACGCCCTTTTCGAGGATCTGCACCTGTTGCTGCGCGTCCTTGAGCGCCGCTTGGCAATACTGAAGCAGGTCGGCGCCACGCTTGTATGCTGCAAGTGACTCGGCCAGCGGCAACTGCCCGCCTTCCATGGTGGCAACGATGGCCTCCAGCTCCGCCAATGCGGTTTCGAAGGTCTTGGGCGGCGCGTCGACGGTCTTGGGCATGGTGCCAGTCGCGGTGGGGGCGCGCAGTGCGCGGCCAGTTCGGTTGGAAGTGCTTGAAACGATGGTCAACGTACTCCAATTCGTCGATTGCGGTCAACGTTGACTGCGCGGGGAACTTCGGCGTGGACCGCGAGTCCATAGCGGGCTATAATTGCAATCTCATTTGACGACGCAGCCTTCCTACGGTTTTTCGTAGCTGGCTGACTTAGCAAATCGGTTGGGGGGCGGAGACGATTCCGCCACTTATATTGGTTGTTGGGTTGGCGGTTCACGAAGGGAAAGGCCGATGTCCAATCTTGCCACTGTAGAGCGGCTGCAGAAGGCTTCTTCGCAGCTCCCGGTGTCCTGGTACTGCGATCCCGCGGTCCACGAAATCGAAAAGAAAGTCCTGTTCGACGACGGGCCTCGCTACGCCGGTCACGAGCTGATGGTGCCCAATACGGGCGACTATTTCACGCTGGCCGGGCGCGATAACGCGCAGGTACTGGTGCGCAATGCCGGCGGCGTCGAACTGCTGTCGAACATCTGCCGGCATCGCCAGGCGATCATGCTCGACGGGCGCGGCAACGTGCCGAATATCGTCTGTCCGATCCATCGCTGGACCTACGACCTCGAAGGCGGCCTGCTGGGCGCACCGCAGTTCGACGCCAAGCCATGCGTCAAGCTGCACAGCGCGCCGCTGCAGAACTGGCACGGCCTGCTGTTCGACGGCAAGCGCGACATCGCGCGCGACCTCGACGGCATCAGCGTGGCGCGCGACTTCGATTTCTCGGGTTACGTGCTCGACCGCGTCGAGGTCAAGGAATGCGGGTACAACTGGAAGACCTTCGTCGAGGTCTATCTCGAGGACTATCACGTCGCGCCGTTCCATCCTGGCCTGGGCCAGTTCGTGACCTGCGACGACCTGCGCTGGCAATTCAGCGACCGTTTCTCGGTGCAGACGGTCGGCGTGAACTCGGGCCTCGCGAAGCCGGGCACCAAGACCTACGAACGCTGGCACAAGGCCGTGCTCGACTACTACCGCGGCGAGCCGCCGAAGCACGGCGCGATCTGGGCGACGCTGTATCCCAATGTGATGCTCGAATGGTATGCGCACGTGCTCATCGTCAGCTCGCTGATCCCGCGCGGCATCGACCACACGACGAACATCGTAGAGTTCTACTATCCCGAGGACATCGCGCTGTTCGAGCGCGAGTTCGTCGAGGCGGAACAGGCGGCGTATCTCGAAACCGCCGCCGAGGACGACGAGATCGGCGAGCGCATGGAGGCGGGCCGGCGAGCGCTGTGGAAGCAGGGGCGCAATGAAATCGGCCCGTACCAGTCGCCGATGGAAGACGGCATGCAGCAATTCCACGAGTTCCTGCGCCGGGAACTCGAGCCGCAGCTATAGACTCAAAGTCGGGTGTCCACGGCCGCACCGGCATACCGGTCGGCGGCGGCCGGTGACGCGACCTCTCATTCCGTTGTTGACTCTCTCATGCGCACACTGATGGCCATGGCCGCGTTGGGCCTCTCGCTGTACTTGCCTGTCGCGGCCGCCGCCGACGCGCTGCCGACGATACCGTACGAGAAGTACAAGCTCGCCAACGGCCTCGAAGTGATCCTGTCGCAGGATAAGAGCCTGCCGATCGTCGCGGTCAATCTCTGGTACCACGTCGGCGCAGCCAACGAGGTGCCCGGCCGCACCGGCTTTGCGCACCTGTTCGAGCACATGATGTTCACCGGCAGCAAGCACGCAGCACGCGGACTCGCCGAAAAGCTGCTCGAAGGCGCGGGGGGCACCGATTCGAACGCGTCGACGTCCTTCGATCGCACCAACTACTACGACACCGTGCCGTCGAACCAGCTCGAGCTTGCGTTGTGGACCCACGCCGACCGCATGGGTTACCTGCTCGACGCGCTCGACCAGACGGCGCTGACCAACCAGCAGGACGTGGTGCGCAACGAACGGCGCCAGACGACGGAGAACCGGCCCTACGGCATCGTCGACGAAGCGATCTACCACGCGCTGTTTCCGCCGGGCCATCCCTACCGTCCGGACGTCATTGGATCGCACGTCGACATCCAGGCGGCGCGCATCGCCGACGTCCGCGATTTTTTCAAGCGCTACTATCGGCCCAACAATGCAACGCTGGTCATCGTCGGCGATTTCGAAACCGCCACCGCCAAGCGGCTGGTAGAGAAGCAGTTCGGCTCCTTCAAGCGCGGTGCGGATGTTCCGCCGCCCAAGGTCGTCACGCCGGCGCTGACCGCCGAACGCCGCTTCACCGTCACCGACCAGATCGAACTCGAACGCGTCGACCTGTCGTGGCTCACACCGCCGGCGTTCAAGCCCGGCGATGCAGAACTGACCGTGGCCGCGGGGATTCTCGCCGGAGGCAAGGCCAGTCGCCTCTACCAGAAGCTCGTCTACGAACTGCAGGTCGCGCAGGATGTGTCGGCCACCCAGGATTCGTTTGCGTTGACATCGATCTTCGGCGTGCAGGCAACCGCCCGCGCCGGGCACACCGGCGCGGAACTCCAGCCGCTGATCGACGCCGAGATCGTTCGCCTCGCCAACGAGGGGCCGACCGCGGCCGAAGTCGAGCGGGCGCGCAACCAGATCGAGCGCGCGATCTACCAGGGCCTGCAGAAAGCCGGCGGCCGCGCCGACCAGCTCAATCTCTACAACCAGTATCTCGGCGATCCCGGTTTCCTGCCCAAGGACATTGAACGCTACCAACGCGTCACCGCGGCCGACGTGCAGCGCGCGGTGCGCGAGTTGCTACCCATGAACGCACGGATCGTCACGCTGGCGATCCGCGGCGACAAGGTGCTCGATCCCGATCCGCCTGCACCCCCCGCGCCCACCGCCAGCGGCACAGAATCGATCAACGCCGACCAGCCGTGGCGGAACCAGCCGCCGAAGCCCGGTCCGGCGCGTGCGCCGGTGCTGCCCGAGCCGCAATCGTACAAGCTCGCCAACGGGCTCACGGTGCTGCACTTCCAGCGCCCGGCGATGCCGATCGCGACCGCGCAACTCGTCGTCAATGGCGGGCTCGCCTCGGGCAACCCGGCGCAGGCAGGCATTCCCGATTTCGCGGTGTCGCTGCTCGATGACGGCACGACGACGCGTAATTCGCGCCAGATCGCCGAGCAGTTCGAGCAGCTCGGCGCCGCGTACGACGCCACGACGCGCCGCGATACCTCGGTGCTCAGCGTCGATGGGCTGTCGCGCAATTTCTCCGAAGCGATGACCTTGCTGGCCGACGTCGCGCAGCACCCGACCTTTCCCGCGGAGGAAGTCGAGCGGCAGCGCCAGTCGCGCCTGAGCGATCTTGCCAGTGCCCGGGAAGAGCCGGGCCTGATTGCCAACGTCGCCCTTGTCCGCGCGCTCTATGGCGCGGCGAATCCGCTCGGCGTGTCCAGCATCGGCACCGAACAGTCGACAAAGCAGACGACGCAGGCGGAATTGCGCGGCTGGTGGCAAGCGACAGTTTCGGCCGGACAACGCGGCGCTGGTCGTTGTCGGAGCGATCGAGCCTACGCAGCTGCGCGCGATGGTCGAGCGCGAATGGGGCGCACTGGAAGGCGACCGGTGACGCGCCCGCGGTTGCCGCCGTTGCGCCGGTCGTGACGACCGCGGCGCGCGCGATCATCATCGACAAGCCCAATGCGCCGCAGACCGAAGTGCGCTTCGCCCGCATCGGCGCCGCGCGCTCGACGCCCGACTACCCGGCGCTTCAGGTCCTCAACTATGCGCTCGGCGGCGGCTACACCAGTCGCATCAACCTCAATCTGCGCGAAGACAAGGGCTACACCTACGGCGCGGGATCGCGCTTCGACTTCGGCCGCAACAGCGGATACTTCATGGTGTCGACCGCGGTGCGCAGCGATGTGTCGGCGCCGGCGATCGCCGAGATCGTGAACGAGCTCAAGCGCGCCGCAACGGCGCCGTTCGCGCCGGCGGAATTGGCGAAGTCCCGCGGCGCGCTGACCGAGTCGTTGCCGGGCAGCTTCGAAACCAACGGCGCAACGTCTTCATCGTTCGCGCAGCTGTTCGCCTACGGATTGCCGCTGGACTACTTTCGCCGCCTCCCAGCGCAATTCTCGGCGGTGAACGCCGCGACCGCCGAGCCGCTGGCCCGCCGCTATTTCGACCCCGCTACAATGGTGGTCATCGCCGTCGGCGACCGCACCCAGCTCGAAGCACAGCTCAAGAAGCTCGGCCTCGAACCCATCGAAGTCTGGCCAGTCAAGGGCACCCTCTTCTGATCCCGCAACAACCGTCGCGCCCGGTCGAGTCAACGGCGGCGCGTCTGCAAGCGTTCACACCAACCATGAATCACACCACTCTCATTACCACCGCCGAACTCGCCGCGCATGTGCACGATTCCGGCCTCGTCATCGTCGACTGCAGGCACGTGCTCACCGACGCGAATGCCGGCGAGCGCGCGTATCTCACCGCACACCTGCCCAACGCGCACTTCCTGCACATCGATCGCGATCTCTCCGGCACCAAGACCGGTGCCAATGGCCGCCATCCTCTGCCGCCGATCCCGGTGCTCGCAGAGACGTTGGGCCACATCGGCATCGACGAGGGCAAGCAGGTCGTCGTGTACGACCAGAACAGCGGCATGTGGGCGTCGCGCCTGTGGTGGATGCTGCACTGGCTCGGTCACGAGCGGGTAGCGGTACTCGACGGTGGCTTCGACAAATGGCAGGCCGAAGGGCGTCCTGTGACCGCCGACCTGCCCACGGTGCGGCCGACAACCTTCCTGCCGCGCCCGCCGGCGCCGACCGCCACCGCAAACGAAATCGTGCAGCATCTCGACGACGGCTCGCTGACCATTCTGGACGCGCGCGCACCCGAGCGTTATCGCGGCGACATGGAACCCATCGATCCGGTGGCCGGGCACATTCCGGGCGCGATCAATCGTCCGTACACCATCAACCTGACGCCGCAAGGCACCTTCAAGTCGGCCGAGGCGCTGCGCCATGAATTCGAAGCGCAACTCGGCGCGCGCAGCACCGCGTCGGTGGTGCATCAATGCGGTTCCGGTGTCACTGCGTGCCACAACCTGCTCGCGATGGCCATTGCCGGCCTGTCTGGATCGCGACTCTATCCGGGTTCGTGGAGTGAATGGTCGGCGGACCCGGCGCGGCCGGTGGCTCGAGGCGGCTAAACCCCGTAGTGTCGTGCTGTCCGCCGGCGTGCGATCATGCGCGCCGCCTCGATTGCGCATTGAATCCGAATGCAGCGCTGACCGCATCTAAACAACTTGCGGTCCTGCCCGCGAGGCTTCGCGACGTCCGCTGCAACTATCACCCCGTTCGTTCATCCCGTCGAGGCGTTGATGCAACTCCAGATTCGTGACCTGTCGAAACGGTACGCCAACGGCGTGCAGGCACTCGATCGCGTGACGCTCACCATTCCTCCCGGGATGTTCGGGCTGCTCGGCCCCAATGGAGCTGGCAAGTCGACGCTGATGCGCACCCTGGCGACGCTGCAAAGCGCTGATTCGGGGAGCGCAACGCTGGGGGACATCGACATCCTGCGCCAACCCGAGCGGGTCCGGGCCGTGCTGGGTTACCTGCCGCAGGACTTTGGCGTCTATCCCAAGGTCAGCGCATACGATCTGCTCGACCACTTTGCGCGCCTGAAGGGCCTCGTCGATGCCCGTTCCCGCCGCGCGACGGTCGATGCACTGCTGCAGCGGGTCAACCTCGAAGGCGTACGCAAGCAGAAGCTCGGTGGCTTCTCGGGCGGGATGCGCCAGCGCTTCGGCATCGCGCAGGCGCTGCTCGCCAATCCCAAACTGGTCATCGTCGACGAACCCACCGCGGGTCTCGACCCGGAGGAGCGGGTGCGCTTTCACAACCTGCTCGCTGACATTGCCGCGGACGTCGTAGTGATCCTGTCGACGCACATCGTCAGCGACGTATCCGACCTGTGCAGCAACTTTGCGATCATCAATGGCGGAAAATTGCTCCTGACCGGTGAGCCCGCCACGCTGACCGACGGTCTCGCGCGTCGCATCTGGCGCAAAGCCGTGACCCGAGCAGAGGCCGACGCGCTGAAAGCGCAAGTGGCGGTCGTGTCGACCCGCCTGCAGGCGGGGCAAACGATCGTGCGCGTCTACAGCGAGATTGCACCGGGACCCGGGTTCGAGCCGGTCGAAGCGGATCTGGAGGACGTCTACTTCTGCACCATCGCCGGCCACATCGCCGCGCAACCGCGGCCGATGTCTGTCGCCGCAGCATGAGTTCACCACTGTTCGCGATTGCGTGGTTCGACTTCCGCAACCGGATGCGGATGGTGTCGACGTGGGTCTATTTCATTCTCTACGCCGTCATCGCGGGACTGTGGATGGCGGCGGCAGGTGGCGCGCTGGCTAGCGCTTCGGTGAATTTCGGCGGCGAGAAAATACTCATCAATGGTCCCTTTGCGCTGGCGCTTGGCCTGAGCACGTCTCGGATTCACCGGCGTCACCGTCATCGGATCGATTTGCGGGCGAGCGGTGCAGCAGGATTTCGAATACGGGACATATCACTTCTTCTTCACCGCGCCGATACGCAAAGCAGACTACTTCTTCGGACGCCTGATCGGCGCCTGGATGACTCTGGGCATCGTGTTCCTGGGCATCGTCATCGGGGTGGTGGTCGGCACTCACTGGCCGGGCGTCGACTCGGCCCGAATCGTCGCCGCCCCGACGTGGCAGAGTTTCGTGCGCCCCTACCTGTTCGTGGTGCTGCCCAACGTGCTGTGGCTCGGCGGCTGCTTCTTCGTGATTGCCGCGCTGACGCGGCAGATGGCGCCAATCTATGTCGCCGGCGTGATCGTCCTCGTTGGCTTCCTGGTCGCGTTCAATCTCCTGGGCGACATGGAAAACAGGACGCTGGCCGCGCTGATCGATCCCTCCGGCGGCACCGCCATCGACACCTTGACGCGCTATTGGAGCGTCGCACAGAAGAACGGCGACGAGATTCCGCTACAAGGCATCTTCCTGGTGAATCGGGCCGTCTGGCTGGGACTGGGCGTGGTGGTCACGCTGCTCGGTTTCCGCGCCTTCCGCATGCAAGCCGTGACGACGCAGCGACGCAGCAAGCCACGGCTCGTCGACGCTGACGCGTCCGGCAACGTCGCAACGCCGATACTTGCGCTGCCCGTCGTACGCCTTGACCGCAGCGCGCGCGCCTTCGCCAGCATGCTGCCCGGCCTGATGCGCCTGTACCTCGGTGAAATATTGCGCAGCCCGCGCTTTCTCACCATCGTCCTGGGCGGTGTGCTGCTTGTGATCGGCAATACGATCACTCTGGGCAACCTGTACGGGACGAACACCTACCCGCTCACCTACAAGATGCTCGACGTGGTGTCGGGGCTGTTCGGCCTTTTCATCCTGATCGTGACCGCGATCTACACCGGCGAACTGGTGTGGCGCGAACGCGATTCGCGCATGGATGACATCACCGACAGCACTCCGGCGCCGACCTGGCTGCCGTTCTTCGCCAAACTGGGCACGATCTTCGTGGTGCAGTTCCTGCTGATGGTCGTGCTGATGGTGTGCAGCATCGGCATCCAGCTGGCAAAGGGCTACACCAATATCGAGCTCGCGCACTACGTCTTCGAGCTGTTCGTCATCCAGTTGCCCGGCTATTTCCTCATTGCGGTGCTCGCACTGGCGGTGCACACGCTGGTCAACAACAAGTACGTCGGCCACTTCATCGTCGTGCTGCTGTTCCTAGTCACGGCGCGGCTGCCCGATCTGGGTTTCGAGGATCGCCTCTACCGCTACGCCAGCAGCCCGGAACTCGTCTACTCGGACGTCAACGGATACGGGCATTTCCTGCCGGCGATGCTCTGGTTTCGCCTCTACTGGATCGCCTTCGCGGTGCTGCTGCTGGTCGTCGCGCACGCATTCTGGGTACGCGGTCGCGACAGCGGCTGGAGGCGTCGGGCAAACGCCGCGCGGTCGCGATTCGGCGTCGCCTCGCAGGCCATCGCCGGCGTTGCCGGCATCGCCTTCGTCGGCTTTGGCGGCTGGATCTACTACAACACGCACGTGCTCAATCCGTTCCGGTCGAAGCACGACGGCCAGCAGGTGCAGGCGGACTATGAACGGCGCTACAAGTCGCTGGCGCAGGCGCCGCAACCGTACACCACCGCGGTCGACGTGCGCGTCGACCTGTACCCCGAACAGCATCGCGCACGCGTCGCGGGAACGCTCACGCTGGTCAACAAGACCGACCAGCCGATTCGCGATCTTTACGTCGTGTATCCGCGAATCGCGACGATGCGGCTCATCGAGCCCGGCATACCGGCCAAGCTTGCCGACGAAGCACCGAACATGTCTTGGCATCACTACGTGCTGTCGGAGCCGCTCGCTCCGTCGGCGTCCACTACCTTGCGTTTCGATCTCGAGTATGGCGCACATGGCTTCCGCAACGACGGCGCGGATCCGATCGTCCTCGACAACGGCAGTTTCCTCAATGCGGGCTTGACCGCGGACACGTCGCTGGTCCCCAGCTTCGGCTACAGCGAGGACGGCGAGATCAGTTCCGACTCGGATCGCAGGAAATTCGGTCTGCCGCCGAGGCCGCGCAGGCACGACCTCGACGACAAGGCGTACCACAACAAGAACGCACTTTCGCGCGACGCGGACTGGATCTCGTATCGCGCGCAGTTCTGCACCGCGGGCGACCAGCTGCCGGTCACCTCCGGCTACGTCGAGCGCGACTGGACCGAGAACGGTCGCCGCTGCATCGCGTATCGCATGAATGCGACCATGGCCGACATCTACTCATTCGTGTCGGCGCGCTACGCGCTCCGGCGCGACACCTGGCATGGCCCGGACGGCGACGTCGCCATCGAGATCGACTATCACCCCGGCCACGAATACAACCTCGACCGGATGGTCGCGGGCGTCAAGGATTCGCTCGACTACTTCACGCGCCACTACGGTCCATACCAGCACCAGATCGTGCGCATCATCGAGTTCCCGCGTTTTTCGCGCCGCGGCGGGTTTGCCGAGTCGTTTCCCAATACCGTGCCGTTCAACGAAGCGATCGGCTTCACGGCAAAGGTCGACGACAACGATCCCAAGGACGTCGACTATCCCTACTTCGTCACCGCGCACGAAGTCGCGCACCAATGGTGGGCGCACCAGGAAGCGCCGGCCAATCGTGCAGGGTGCAGAGTTCATCACCGAGAGCCTGGCCGAATATTCGGCGCTGATGGTGCTCAAGCAGAAGTACGGCGACGTGAAAATGCGCCGCTTCCTCAAGTACGAGCTCGATCGTTATCTGCAAGGTCGGGGCACCGAACAGAAGTCCGAACAGCCGCTGCTGCGCGCCGACGGCGCCGCCTACGTGCACTATCAGAAGGGCGCGCTGACGCTCTATGCACTGCAGGACGCGATCGGAGAGGCGGCGATGAACGACGCGCTTTCCAGCTTTGTGCGACGCTGGCGCTTCCAGGGTCCTCCTTACGCGACCTCGCGCGACCTGATCGCGGAGTTGCGTCGCGTCACGCCGGCGGAGTACCAGCCGCTGATCACCGACTTCTTCGAGACCATCACGCTCTACGACCTGCGCGCACTGAGCGCGGAGGGGCACAGGCGAGCCGATGGCAGGTACGACGTGAAACTGGTCGTCTCGGCGCGCAAGGTTCGTGCGGATGGAGCCGGTAACGAACAGGACGTGCCGGTGGACACGCGTGTCGACATCGGAGTACTCGACGCCAAGGGCAACGTCCTCTCCATCGAGCGTCATCCGGTGCACACCGGCGAGAACCAGTTCACCCTCGATGTGACGGGCGAACCGGCGCGAGCGGGAATCGATCCGCTCAACAAACTCATCGACCGCGACGACCAGGACAATACGGTGGTGGTGACCCGGCCCTGAACTCGGCAGCAGGTCGATTGCGCTGCCGCGCGTGGACTATCGTGCGCCGGCGCGCAACGGCCAGGTCTCGAGCACGCGATAGCGCGCGCCTTCGCGCCCAAGCTCCGACGCCACGAGCGCAAACGCTTCGACAGGCCAGATGATCGCCGGCGCCTGGCGCCGCCGCACAATGCTTCCAATGCGCCGGGCCAGCGTGATGTGCGGCGCAAACGGTCGCGGCTCGAGCGCGATGCCGGCGCCGGCGAGCCGTTGCGCAAGATCGCTCTGCAGGCCGTGCAACTCGACAGACGGCGCCTCCGATCCGAGCCAGGCGAGTCCGGCCTTGCGCCAATAGCCGATGTCGTCGAGTGAAAGCGCAAATGGCGCGCGTTCGATTCCGGCGGCGAGCCCGCACAGCGCTCCGACGAGTTCGCGCGGACGCTCACCCAGAAACGCCAGCGTGAGATGGATATTGTCCGCGGCCACGACGCGCCCACCGGTTTCGCCTGCGACTTCCTGGGCAACGCGGGCAAGCGCGCCCCGGGTCTGCGGGTCGGGCCAGAGCGCGAAGAACAAGCGCAGCGTAGAGCGATCCATCCATCCATCCTAAAGCAAACGGCGCGATCCCCCTGCGGGGACCGCGCCGTCGGCGTCAGGCAGGAACGTTATTGCTCAGGCGTTGGCGACCGACAACTCCGCCTTCGGCTTGTCGAAGAACTGCTCGTCCTCGGTCGAGCCCTTGAGCGCTGTCGTCGACGAGGTGCCACCCTGGATTGCCTGGGTCACCGAGTCGAAATAGCTGGTGCCGACTTCGCGCTGGTGCTTGATCGCGGTGAAACCCTTCGACACCGCCGCGAATTCCGCCTCCTGCAACTCGACGAAGGCGGTCATCTGGTTGTGCGCGTAACCGTGCGCCAGGTTGAACATGCTGTAGTTGAGGCTGTGGAAACCGGCCAGCGTGATGAACTGGAACTTGTAGCCCATCGCGCCCAGCTCGCGTTGGAACTTGGCGACGGTCGAATCGTCCAGGTTCTTTTTCCAGTTGAACGACGGCGAGCAGTTGTAGGCAAGCATCTTGCCCGGGAACTTGGCGTGAATCGCGTCCGCAAAAGCCTTGGCGAACTCGAGATCCGGCTTGCCGGTCTCGCACCAGATCATGTCCGCGTAGGGCGCGTACGCCAGTCCGCGCGACACCGCCTGGTCGAGGCCGTTGCGGGTCTTGTAGAAACCCTCGACGGTGCGCTCGCCGGTGCAGAATGCCTTGTCGTTGCTGTCGATGTCGGAAGTGACGAGATCCGCCGCCTCGGCATCGGTGCGCGCCAGGATGATCGTGGGCACGCCCATGCAATCGGCGGCGAGCCGCGCGGCGATCAGCTTTTCCACTGCCTCGCGCGTCGGCACGAGCACCTTGCCACCCATGTGGCCGCATTTCTTCACCGAGGCGAGTTGGTCTTCAAAGTGCACGCCTGCAGCGCCGGCCTCGATCATCGCCTTCATCAGCTCGAAGGCGTTGAGCACGCCGCCAAACCCGGCTTCTGCGTCAGCCACGATCGGCGCGAAGAAATCGATGTCGTTCTTGCCCTCCATGTGCTGGATCTGGTCGGCGCGCGCGAACGTGTTGTTGATGCGCTTGACGACCGTCGGCACCGAATTGATCGGGTAGAGCGACTGGTCGGGATACATTTCACCGGCGACGTTGGCGTCGGCCGCGACTTGCCAGCCCGACAGATAGATCGCCTTCAGCCCGGCCTTGACCTGCTGCATCGCCTGATTGCCGGTCATTGCGCCCAGCGAATTGACGAACGGCTGCTCGTTGACCAGCTTCCAGAGTTTTTCCGCGCCGCGCCGCGCAAGCGTGTGCTCGATGTGCACCGAGCCGCGCAGGCGCACGACTTCTTCCGCGCTGTAACCGCGCTTGATGCCTTTCCAGCGTGGATTCTCCGCCCAGTCCTTCTTCAGTCTTGCCGCTTCCAGATCGTAGTTCATCGGTTGTCCCATCATTCGCGTCATGGCCAAACCAGCTGCACGCCGTATGGCGCGCGCCGGAACCTGGTCTGCGACTACCCCGCGCACTGTGCGCGCGGCAATCGCGGTGTGATTCGTCCGCTACTGTGTGTTGCGGACGCCTCACTGCACGGACCGGCGAAGGTCGTTCGGCCGGTCGGGCGGGCATGGATGGGGTAATCGAGCAAACCCAGGCCCTTCGCGCGCTCGTTGTGGTGGTTTCCAGCGAGCGCGTGTGTCTGGGATCACATTAACAAACTTGGGAACGGCTGACAATAAAAATGTGGCGTTGCAATACACAATTATTTTTTAATAATCATGCACTTAAAAATCATTTCCATCATGTGGAAATGAAATGCACCAAAAATGGTGAAATGCTGTTGCATTGCGCGAACGCGTCACCCGCCCGACTGGCTGCGTTGAACTCATTCGGAAATGCGCCTATGCGACGTGTGTGAGTGACCACTTTCGTCGGTGACGCCTCCAAGTGAGGCTTTGACCGGCGTGCAACGATGCGCAATACTCAACGAGGATGAGCATGCCATGCGCAGGTTGATGGCGCTGCTGGTCGCTCCGCTGGCCAGCGGAGCCGTTTACGCGGTGGTGGCAGGCGTAGTGGCGGCGCAACACCTCGAGACCTGGTCGACCCGGGTGCTCATGGCGTGGGCGCTCGACATTGCGGTCGGATCTGGCGGCGCCATCATCATTGCGTTCGCCATGACGTTGCTCTTCGGCATGCCGCTGGCCGACGCGCTCGACCGACGCGGTCGTGGCCGCATGCGCAATATCGTTGTGCTCGGTGCGCTGCTTGGGATGCTGCCGTTCGCTGCGTTCGACCTGTACGTCGCTATCGCCGAACTCGGTCGACGCGCGACGTTGGCTACCGCGGCAAACCTTTTGCATGACCTTCCCCGGGCGCTCGTCCTGGCATCGCTCGGCGCGAGCTGCGGCGCCGCATCGGCATGGACCTACTGGTCGATCATGGAACAGCGCTAGTACGCGCGCGCGCTCACCCCAGCATGTCCGCCCAGATGTTGCGCGCCCAGCCTTCGGCGATCACGCCTTCCTCGGCACTGGGCGCGGGCGAGAGCCCGCCACTGCCGGGAACGACGAGCATGGTCTTCTGCGCCGCGTCGAAGGCGTGCACCGACGACACGTGCACGACTTCCTTGTCGCTGATGTAGCTGTAGCAGGTATTGGCGACGATGGGCGAGGCGTTGGGCGCCTGCCCGGTCAACAGCGCAACGACCGCCGCCGCGCACACCTTCGCATGCTGGTTGGCCATGTGCCCCGACTTGGGCATCAGCGGCGCAACCTGGATGGAATCGCCCAGGATGTGGACGTTCTTCTGCGCGGTCGATTCGTAGGTGAGGAAGTCGACCTGGCAAAAACGTCCGTTGGCGTTGGCCATGCCGAGGTTGCGCGCGATTGCACCGGCGAACTGCGGCGGGATGACGTTGAGGACGTCGGCCTTGACGCTCTCGAAGTCGAATTTCGCGGTGCGGGTCGAAACATCGACGTCGACCAGCGCGCTGTTGGGTCGATATTCGACATAGCCCTTGTAGCGCCCCTCCCACGCGGCGGTGAACAGCGCCTTCTTGGACTGCACTTCTTCGTTGGCGTCGAGAATGAGCACCTTCGACTTCGGCTTCGCCCGCTGAAAATACAACGCGACCTGGCACGCGCGCTCGTAGGGCGCCGGCGGGCATCGAAACGGCGCCGTGGGAATGACGATCGCGAACAGGCCGCCGTCGGGCATCGCTTCGAGTTGCCGCCGCAGCGCCACCGTCTGTGGTCCGGCCTTCCATGCATGAAGGATCTTCGCCTGCGCTTCCGCGTTGTCGAGCGAAGGAATCTGGTCCCACATGAAGTCGACGCCCGGCGACAGGATCAGGCGATCGTAGGCGAGCGTCGCGCCACCGGCCGTGCGCACGGTGCGCGCGGCGGGATCGATCGCCACTGCCTCGTCGCGCACGCGCCGCACACCCCACTTGTCGAGGCCGTCGTAGGCGATGGTGATGTCGGCGATGTTGCGCGTGCCGCCGATCACCAGGTTGGACAGCGGACACGAGACAAACTCGGCGCTGCGTTCGACCAGCGTCACGTCGATCTTGCCGGCGCTCCACATGCGAACGTATTTCGCGGCGGTCGCGCCGCCGTAGCCGCCGCCGACGACGACAACGCGCGCTGCGTCGGCGGCGAAGCTGCTGCGCGCGCCGAGCGCTGCGGCAGTCAGCGCCGCCGTGCTCGCCCTCAGGAATTCGCGTCGTGAACGGCGCATGAGGCTCAGGGTTTTTGCGCCGCGAAGTACGCCGCGGCGGCCTCGATCTGCGCGTCGCTGTAGCCCTTGGCGAGTTGCTGCATGACCGTCGATGGTCGCTTGCCGTCGCGAAACTCGGTGAGCTGCCGCACCAGCGTCGCGCGGTCCTTCCCGGCAAGTGCCGGAATGATGCCGCGACTGCGGCCGTCGGTGCCGTGGCAATTGGCGCAGTTGGCGGCGACGTCGCGGCCGAGGTTGGCATCAGCCGGCAGCGCCGGAGTCGTGACCGCCACCAGCGCAACCGCGACCACCAGTCGAGACCAGGGATGTTGCATTGCCGTCCCTATTTCGATCCGTAACGAGAAGTATAGCCAGAAAAGAAACGGGAGCCCGCGGGCTCCCGTCGCATCTGCTCCTGCTTGCGATCAGGCGACCGGCTCGGCTTCCTTGGCTTCGTCGAACGCGAGCTTGATCTTGTCGTCGCTGTCGACGTCGATGGTGACCTTGCCGCCGCCGACCAGCCGGCCGAACAGCAGCTCTTCGGCCAGCGCCTTGCGGATCGTGTCCTGGATGAGCCGCGACATCGGCCGCGCACCCATCTGCGGATCGAAGCCCTTGCGCGCCAGGAATTCCTTGAGCGCCGCGGTGAACGACGGGTCGACTTTCTTCTCGTGCAGCTGGTTCTCCAGTTCCAGCAGGAACTTGTCGACCACGCGCAGGATCACGTCGTGATCGAGCGCCGCGAAGGAGATGGTCGCGTCCAGGCGATTGCGGAACTCCGGCGTGAACATGCGCTTGATCGACTCCATCTCGTCGCCCGACTGCTTGCTGTCGGTGAACCCCATCGAGCCCTTCGACAGCACCTCGGCGCCCGCGTTGGTCGTCATGATGATGATGACGTTGCGGAAGTCGGCCTTGCGCCCGTTGTTGTCGGTGAGCGTGCCGTGATCCATCACCTGCAGCAGGATATTGAAGATGTCCGGATGCGCCTTCTCGATCTCGTCGAGCAGCAGCACGCTGTAGGGATGCTTGGTGATCGCCTCGGTCAGCTGCCCGCCCTGGTCGAAGCCAATGTAGCCGGGAGGCGCGCCGATCAGGCGCGACACCGCGTGCCGCTCCATGTACTCGGACATGTCGAAGCGCAACAATTCGACGCCCATGCAATAGGCGAGCTGCCGCGCGACCTCGGTCTTGCCGACGCCGGTGGGCCCGCTGAACAGGAAGTTGCCGATCGGCTTGCGCGGATTGCCCAGCCCCGAGCGCGCCATGCGAATGGCGCCCACCAGCGCGTCGATCGCCTCGTTCTGGCCGAAAACCACGTTCTTGAGGTCGCGGTCGATCGTCTTCAGCGCATTGCGGTCGTCGGAACTCACGCTCTTGGCCGGGATGCGCGCGATCTTGGCGACGATTTCCTCGATCTCGGTCTTGCTGATGACCTTCTTCTGCTTCGACTTGGGCAGGATCTTCTGCGCCGCGCCGGCTTCGTCGATGACGTCGATGGCCTTGTCGGGCAGGTGCCGGTCGTTGATGAAGCGCGCCGAGAGCTCGGCTGCCGTCGACAGCGCCGCCGGCGCGTACTTCACGCCGTGGTGCTGCTCGAAGCGCGTCTTCAGGCCCTTGAGGATCTCGATGGTCTCGGCAATCGAGGGCTCGGGCACGTCGATCTTCTGGAAACGCCGCGACAGCGCGTGATCCTTCTCGAAGATGATGCGGTACTCGTTGTACGTGGTCGCCCCGATGCACTTCAGCGCGCCATTGGAGAGCGCCGGCTTGAGCAGGTTCGACGCATCGAGCGTGCCGCCCGACGCTGCGCCCGCACCGATGATGGTGTGGATCTCGTCGATGAACAGTATCGACTTCGGATTCTCGTTGAGCTGCTTCAACACCGCCTTGAGGCGCTGCTCGAAATCGCCGCGATACTTGGTGCCGGCCAGCAGCGCGCCCATGTCCAGCGAATAGACGATGTAGTCGTTGAGCAGGTCGGGCACATTGCGTTCGACGATGCGCCGCGCCAGGCCTTCGGCGATGGCGGTCTTGCCGACGCCGGCCTCGCCGACCAGCAGCGGATTGTTCTTGCGCCGGCGGCAGAGCACCTGGATCACGCGCTCGAGCTCGTGCTCGCGCCCGATCAGCGGGTCGGTCTTGCCGGTCTTGGCCATGTGGTTCAGGTCGAGCGTGTACGCCTCGAGCGCACCCGAGGCCTGCTGCTCGCCGTCGCTGTCTTCCTTGGCGGACTCGGCCTTGTCCGGCTTCTGCGCTTCTTTCTTGGTGATGCCGTGGGCGATGTAATTCACCACATCCAGCCGCGTGACTCCGCGCTGGTTGAGGAAATAGACGGCGTGCGATTCCTTCTCGCCGAAGATCGCGACGAGCACGTTGGCGCCGGTGACTTCCTTCTTGCCCGACGACTGGACATGGAGGATCGCGCGCTGGATGACGCGCTGGAATCCCTGCGTGGGCTGCGTGTCGGCGTCCGAGTGCGGCGACAGGCGGGGCGTGTGTTCGTTGATGAAGTCGGTCAGCACGCCGCGCAGCTCGTCGAGATCGACACCGCAGGCCTTGAGCACTTCGGCGGCAGAAGGGTTGTCGAGCATCGCGAGCAGGAGGTGCTCGACGGTGATGAACTCGTGCTGCTTCTGCCTGGCCTCGACAAAGGCCATATGGAGGGAAACTTCCAGTTCCTGCGCAATCATGATTCTTCCCGGCTCCAGTTGCAGCGACGTCGCCACGGCGGCGCGCCTTCTGCACCAACGTCTACGTTTCCTCCATCGTACACTGCAACGGGTGCTGATGCCTGCGTGCGATGTCCAACACCTGATCTACCTTCGCCGCCGCCACCTCACGCGTATACGTACCGCACACTCCCATTCCTTCGCGGTGAATCTGGAGCATTACCTGAGTCGCCTTCTCCCGGCTCATCGCGAATACAGTCTGCAACACCACGACCACAAAGTCCATCGGCGTGTAGTCGTCATTCAGCAACATCACCTTGTACAGCGGTGGGGGTTTGAGGATGACCTTCTCGACCTCGAGAACGTTGCCCTCGCGTTCCTGATTCGCTGTGTATCGCACAGGAAGTCCAGCCACCCGATTTCCCGATATGTGATGATTGCAACAGATTTTTCAAGTCGTGCGCCCGTTTGAGCGCTCCGACTTGACGACTTCCGCCGCCGACGCGTAACAATGGTGAGATTCGCTGCACCAATGCTTCTGTTCCGGCGGCGCCGCTGCCGCCTCGCGCCGCGTCGATCCGCGAACCCGCACTCCCAACCGCATTATCGTCATTTTCGGAAAGAACCAGGCATCTGGCAACTGAAACGGCCTGGAGGTTCAATTGCGGGCGGTCATTCCCGGTGCCAGCGGGGCCGAAAACAATAAACCCGCCGGCAGGCGGGTTTATCCTTTCAGCGCAGTTGCCAGCGACTGGAGCTACATCCGCTCGATCATCGCTTTGCCGAAGCCCGAGCACGACACCTGCGTCGCTCCCTGCATCAACCGCGCGAAGTCGTAGGTCACAACCTTGTCGGCGATGGCTTTTTCCAGGCTCTTGACGATCAGCGCCGCGGCTTCCTTCCAGCCCATGTGCACGAGCATCATTTCGGCCGAAAGGATTTCCGAGCCCGGATTGACGTAATCCTTGCCGGCGTACTTGGGCGCGGTGCCGTGCGTGGCCTCGAACATCGCCACCGAGTCGGACATGTTGGCGCCCGGCGCGATGCCGATGCCGCCCACCTGCGCGGCCAGCGCGTCGGAAATGTAATCGCCGTTGAGGTTGAGCGTCGCGATGACGTCGTACTCCTCCGGGCGCAGGATGATCTGCTGCAGGAAGGCGTCGGCGATCGAATCCTTGACGACGATCTCGCGGCCGGTCTTCGGGTTCTTGAATTTGCACCACGGTCCGCCGTCGATGAGTTCGGCGCCGAATTCCTTCTGCGCCAGCGCGTAACCCCAGTCGCGGAAGCCGCCTTCGGTGAATTTCATGATGTTGCCCTTGTGCACCAGCGTCAGCGAGCGCCGATCGTTGTCGATCACGTACTGCAGCGCCTTGCGCACGAGGCGGTTGGTGCCCTCTTCGGACACCGGCTTGATGCCGATCGCGGACGTCGCCGGGAAGCGGATCTTCTTGACGCCCATGTCGTCGACGAGGAACTTGATCAATTTCTTCGCCTCGGCGGACTCGGCGGCCCACTCGATGCCGGCGTAGATGTCCTCCGAGTTCTCGCGGAAGATGATCATGTTGACCTTCTCGGGCGCCTTGACCGGGCTGGGGACGCCGGCGAAGTACTGCACCGGGCGCAGGCATACATACAGGTCGAGTTGCTGGCGCAGCGCGACGTTCAGGCTGCGAATGCCGCCACCCACAGGAGTGGTCAACGGGCCCTTGATCGAGACGACGAAGTCCTTGAGGATCGCCAGCGTCTCGTCGGGCAGCCACACGTCGGCGCCGTAGACGTTGGTCGACTTCTCGCCGGCATAGATTTCCATCCAGTGGATCTTTCGCTTGCCGCCATAGGCCTTGGCCACTGCCGCGTCGACGACCTTGATCATCACAGGGGTAATATCCAGCCCCGTGCCGTCGCCCTCGATATACGGAATGATCGGGTTATCCGATATGTTCAGGCTGTAGTCTTTGTTGACGGTGATCTTCTGGCCACCGGCAGGGACGGTGACGTGCTGGTAAGCGGACATGGGTTCTCCTGGATGCGGCACGATTGAAGCGGGAAGCACATGATTATCCGCGATTTCGCCCCGGGCCGCCACGGCGCCATGCTATGATTCGCGCGCACCGCAGAGCTTTTCTGCACCGAAATGCAGCGGTCATACCCTGATCGCACTCCCCGCAGCACATCCGGCCTTCCTGCTCGATGATCAGACGCCTGCTCGCGCGCCTCATGCCCGCCAAGGGCGCGACCAAACCCCGCGTTTACGGACCTGCCGACCACAATGTGCGTCGCGGTCAGATTTCGCGCGGCGCGCAGGATGTGACGCGCAAACTCCAGCAAGCCGGCTTCAGGGCCTTTGTCGTCGGCGGCGCGGTGCGCGATCTGCTGCTCGGTATCGAGCCCAAGGACTTCGACATCGCCACCGACGCCACGCCGGAACAGGTCAAGCCGCTGTTTCGCCGCGCGTTCATCATCGGCAGGCGCTTCCGGCTGGTGAATGTCCTGGCCGGCCCGGAGACGATCGAGGTCTCGACCTTTCGCGCGCGCCAGACCGGCGACGACGCCGCGGACGAGCATGGTCGCCTGCTGTCGGACAACGTGTTCGGTTCGCAGGCCGAGGACGCGGTGCGCCGCGACTTTACCTGCAACGCGCTCTACTTCGACCCGGTCAGCGAGGAAATCTGGGACTACGTCGGCGGCGTCGCCGACGTGCGCGCCAAGCGCATGCGCCTGATCGGCGATCCGGTGACGCGGTATCGCGAAGACCCGGTACGCATGCTGCGCGCGGCGCGGCTTGCCGCCAAGCTTGGCCTGACGCTGGAAAAGAAGACCGCGGCGCCGATTCCCGAGCTGGCACCGCTGATCCAGAACGTGCCACCGGCGCGGCTGTTCGACGAAATGGAAAAGCTGCTGCTGTCCGGTCACGCCTCCGAGTCGGTGAAGAGCCTGCGCCGGCACGGACTGCACCATGGTGTGCTACCGCTGCTCGACGTGATCGTCGAGCAGCCGCTGGGGCAGCGCTTCATCGAACTGGCGCTGGCCAACACCGACGACCGGGTACGACTGGGCAAGTCGGTGACGCCCGCCTTCCTGTTTGCCACGCTGCTGTGGCACGAAGTACTTGCAAGCTGGAACGCCGCCAAGGCGCGCGGCGAACGACCGATGCCCGCGCTGTTCGAGGCGATGGACAAGGTGCTCGAGCAGCAAGCGCAGCGGCTGGCGATTCCGCGGCGCTTCGAGGCCGCCATCAAGGAAATCTGGACGCTGCAGCCGCGTTTCGAGCAGCGCTCGGGTCAGCGTCCGTTCCGCCTGCTGGAACACCCGCGGTTCCGCGCCGGCTACGATTTCGTGCAGCTGCGCTGCGACAGCGGCGAGATGGAGGGCGATCTGGCGGGCCTGGGCGCGTGGTGGGACCGCTTCCAGCGCGCCGAGCTCGAAGAGCGAGAGGAAATGCTGCGGCCCGACGACGCCCCGCGCAAGAAGCGCCGCCCGCGCAGCCGCGGACGCACCAAGGGCGCGAATTCCGAATCGGGTGATGCGGCCCGCGACCCGGCGCCGACGCCGGACGATGGCTGATGACGGCGTCGGCATACGTCGGCCTGGGCAGCAATCTCAATCATCCCCGCCGGCACGTCGCGCGCGCATTGGCCGAACTCTCCCGCTTGCCGCGCTCGCGCCTGCTGATCGCGTCGCCCAATTACGTCAGCGCGCCAGTCGGCTGCGCCATGCCGCAACCAGACTACGTGAACGCCGTCGCGCAGCTGCGCACGCGCCTGTCGCCGCGCAACCTGTTGTTGCGCCTGCACGCGATCGAGCGAAGGCATCGCCGCGACCATTCTGCACGTGCACTGCGCAATGCGCCGCGCACGCTCGACCTGGACCTGCTGCTCTACGGTCGCCTGCGCCTGCGTCAGCGCGACCTGTCGCTGCCGCACCCGCGCATGCACCTTCGTGCCTTCGTCCTGCGCCCATTGCATGACATTGCGCCGACGAAGCGAATACCCGGACGCGGGGCGACACGCTCGCTGCTGCGCGGGGTGCGCGACCAGCGCCTGAAACCCACCCGTCGCCACGCGTGGCGCTGACTGGCAAACTACGGGCCGTCGCCAGCAGATCGCCATGAACATCGAGAAACTGCACTACGTCGTCGTCGAGGGTCCGATTGGCGCGGGCAAGACCAGTCTTGCGCGGTCGCTGGCAACGCACTTGAACGCCGAATCGTTGCTCGAAGCGCCCAAGGACAATCCGTTCCTGGAACGCTTCTACGAGGACATGCCGCGCTTTGCGCTGCCCACCCAGCTGACGTTTCTGTTCCAGCGCGTCGACCAGCTGCGCGGCCTGACCCAGCTCGACCTGTTCCGCCAACCTACCGTCGCCGACTTCCTGCTCGACAAGGATCCGCTGTTCGCGCGGCTCAACCTCTCCGACGACGAGTTCGCGCTCTACGACAAGGTCTATACGTTTCTCAAGCCGCAGACGCCGACGCCCGACCTGGTGATCTATCTGCAGGCGCCGGTCAATACGCTGATCGATCGGGTGCACAAGCGCGGCATCGACTTCGAGCGCGCTATTTCGGAGCACTACCTCGCCCGGCTGGCTGACGCCTACAGCCGCTACTTCTACAGCTACCAAGGCGCGCCGCTGCTGATTGTGAACAGCGAACGGCTGAATTTCGTCGATAATCCCGAGCATCTGCAACTGCTTATGCAGCGCGTGGGCAGCATGCGCGGGCAGCGGGAGTTCTTCAACCTGGGGCAGAACTGAGAATGGCACGACCACCCGGTGTCCATAGTGCCGACGACATACCGCAGATCCTTTAACCCATCTGAATCTCTATCTCGAGATGCCGCTCGCCTTTAAGCGAGTTTGATACGAGACAGCGGTCCTCGGCCTTTTGCAGGAGCGGGCGCGCCTTCTCCACGTCGATGCCCGCGGGAACCTTGAGCGTGGCGCGCGAGGTAAAGCGCGTGAACTGCGCGACGCCGCCAACGTTTTCGAGCACGGCCTCGGTTCGGCACTCGAGCGTCGTCCATTCGAGCTTCGACGCCCGGGCATACGCGCGGAACGTGAGTATGAAACAATTGGCGACCGACGCGCACAGCAGCGTCTCTGGCGACCAGCGGTCGCCCGGGCCATCGAATTCGGCGGGCGGTGCGATCGCGAGATCGGGTAGTCGCGCGGAACAGACGGTGACATCGCCCGCAGGCCGGGCCGAGGCGCTCACGATATACCGATGGGGATAGGCATGCATTTCGTTCTCCAGCGGACGCGCTCGCGCAGGCGACGAACAGGCGCCCTCTTCGCTTATTCTCGCGGCGAGAGGGTAACCAAGGGTTGACACGCGTCAAGGATGTCGCGCATCCAGTAAGGGCGATTAAATCCTGCCGAGACTCGTGGCTCCCCAAGCGCGGCACAAAAGGTGACGCAGCAGCTTGGGAAAGCAGCGTTGACTCCCTCCGCGACCTATTATCAGCCCACCGATATTCGATTCCGGACAAATCCGGTAGCATCTGCGCCGTGCGCCATCGCTGATCGTCAACAGCGAACGGCTGAATTTCGTCGATAATCCCGAACATCTGCAACTGCTGATCCAGCGCGTGGGCAGCATGCGCGGGCAGCGAGAATTCTTCAACCTGGGACAGAACTGACATGAGCTCTATTGCGGCTTGTCACTTTCCGGTCATGATCGGCGGCCATGCTGGGCGCTTGCACGGCGATGTGCTGCGCGCACCCGTCACCCTCATGCGCCGATCGTTGCGTGTCGTTTCACTGGTCGTATCCACCCTGCTGCCGGGCTTGTTCCACGCGGCCGGCGCGCAGCCATCCGGCGCGTATCCGGTCAAGACGATCAGGCTGGTGGTTCCGTTTCCGCCCGGCGCGGGCACCGACACCATCGCGCGGCTGGTCGCGCACAAGCTCGCCGAGAGCATGTCCGCCACCATCGTCGTCGAGAACCGTGTCGGCGCGGGCGGCGCGATCGGTGCGGTCGAGGCGGCGAAGAGCGACCCGGATGGCTACACGCTGCTGTTCGTGGCGTCGCCGTTCACGACCGTGGCGGCGTCGTCGAAGAGCGCCGGCTACGACCCGGTCAAGCAATTCGTGCCGGTGGCGTCGATCGCGGCGGGGCCGCTGGCATTCGTGGTCAATCCCGACGTGCCGGCCAGGACGATGCGCGAGTTCGTCGCGCTGGCGCGCGCGCAGCCGGGCAAGCTCAACTACGGCTCGGCCGGACCGGGCAGCGTCAATCATCTGGCGCTGGAATTGCTCAATGCGCGTGCCGGCGTCGACATCGTGCACGTACCGTACAAGGGGATCGCGCCGGCGACCCAGGACCTGCTCGCGGGACAGATCCAGGCGATGACCGCGTCGATCCCCGCAACCCTGCCCTACCTCGCGCAGAACCGGGTGCGCGTGCTGGCCGTCACCGGTCCGAAGCGCGCGGCGCTGCTGCCCGACGTGCCGACCTGGAAGGAATCCGGCATCGAGAATGCCGACGTGATCAACTACTGGGGCATCGTCGCGCCGCTGGGCACGCCGCGCGACATCGTCGCCAAGCTCAACGCCGAAGTGCTGAAGGTGCTGGCGCAGCCGGACGTGCGCGAACGGCTGGAGCGCGAAGGCGCGGAGCTGATTCCCGGGCCGCCCGAACGGCTGGGCGCGTTGATCGAAGTCGATCTGACCTCATGGAAGAAGCTGATCACGGAAGCGCGCCTGCAGCTGGAGTGATTGGCCGCCCTTCAGTCGGCCAGCATCAAGGCGCGCACCTGCCGTGAAGCAACGATTTCGCCGCGAACGAACTTGTCGTGGTTGGCGCCGATCGACCGGGGTTCGTAGAGGTAATTGACCATGAGGCCCAGCGATTCCCGCAGGCCTTTCCTGGATGTGTCCGCCGACCAGTTGATCCGCTCCAGCCTCGCGCCGTTGTTGAGGTGAAACCTCGCCACCGGATCGCCCGTCTGCTCGCCACTCGCGGATCGATGTTGCAGATACGTGGCGCAAAGCCGCGTCAACGGTTCCTGCAATGGCGCCAAGCGCTCGACCGCAGCCTCGGTCGGCTCGCTGGCTAGCTTGGCGATGTCGGTGCCGAGCTTCGCAGCGACCGCCTTGAGCGCCTTGGCCATCGGCTCGGATCGTGTGGTGCCGTCGCCCTTGAGCAATGCCGAGAGCCACGCCGCGAAACCCGGGATCGGCGACAGCGTGCAAAACACTTTCAACCGGGGAAACTCGGTCGACAGCACCTCGACCACGTTCTTGATCAGGAAATTGCCCAGCGACACACCGCGCAACCCGGGCTGGCAGTTGCTGATGGAATAGAAAATCGCGGTGGTCGCGCGGCCTGCGTCGCTGGCGCTGGCTTGCGCGTCGAGCAACGGCGCCACGTCGCTGGACATGCGATCGGCAAGCGCGACCTCGACGAAGATCAGCGGTTCGTCGGGCAGCGCGGGATGGAAGAAGGCGAAGCAACGTCGATCGCCCTCCAACCGTCGACGCAGGTCGTTCCATCCACGAATCTCGTGCACCGCCTCGTGGACGATGAGCTGTTCGAGCAAATAGGCGGGTGTGCGCCAGTCCACGCGTGCGATCTGCAGGAATCCCGGGTTGAACCAGGACGAAAGCAGATGCCGGAAGTCCCAGTCGACGGCCTCGAGTTCGGGGTGGTCACGCCTCAGGACCAGCAAGCGTTCGCGCAGGCGCAGGATCGCGGCCGTGCCACCGGGCGCGCGGTTGAGCCGCCGCAGCAGCTCCTGGCGCGGCGGCTCGGCGGCGACGCTCAACTGCGTCAGATTGGCGGCCGACTGCGAGGCGGCGTACGCGGTCGACGCTGCGAGCACCTGCTTCGGATCCGGCGAGAATTCGGCGAGCAACGCCATCAGGAAGCGGTCCTGCGACTTCCTGTCCAACAACCGGTAGAGGTCCAGGGTGCTCTTGGCGAGCGAGACGCCGGCCGCCTCGCCGCGCTCGGACAACAGCTTCCTGCAACTGCCGATCAGTCGCCGTACCTTGAGTCCGTCGCGGGCGATTGCCGGGGTATGTTTTTGGACGAACTCGAACATGCACGACCGATCGTAGGAATGAAGCGGGCCTTGGTGTTCGAAAGTATAGCCAGAACCACCGGGTCCGGGGCTCAATGCGTCGATCTCGAAGGCCTCCTTTCGGACGAGCGCGCGCGGGTCAATGCGTCCTCTTCCGGCGGACGCACCTTGCGGAACATGGCGAGCAACAGCACGTCGTAGACGATCTTGACCGCGCCGCCGATCAGCAGCGGCCAGCCGAACGCCGATACGCCCAGCAAATAGCCGGCCAGGAATGGGCTGACCGCGGACGCGAGGCTGCGCGGTACCGAGGTGATGCTGGCCGCCGCGGTGCGCTCGGCGGGGGGCACGATCGCCATCACGTAGGAGCTTCGTGTGGGCACGTCCATTTGCGACAGCGCGCTGCGCACGAACAGCAGCACGATCACATAGCTCAGTTCGGGCATGAACGGTATGGCGATCAGGCAGAGGCTGGACGGCAGGTGCGTGAACACCATGGTATTGACCAACCCTATACGGCCGGCGATGCGCACCGCCACCAGGTACGAAAACGCGGTCAGCACGCCGGTCCAGAAGAACAGCGTTCCCGCCGCGGCGAGCGATAGCGAGAATTTCTGGAACAGCCACAGCGCAACCATAGACTGCACCACAAAACCGCCCCCGAAAGCATCGAGACTGAACAGCGCGGCGAGTGTATAGACCGTCTTCTTCGATCGCGTCAGCGGCGCTGCCGGCGCTCGAACATCGGTACTCAGCGCGCGTGGCAGACCCCGGTAGACGATCGCGGCGAGCCCCGCGAGCACGGCGTAGAGCACGAACATCGCCTGGAACGCAGCCGTGGTAGACACGCCGAAGCTGCCCGTCATCAGCGTGGGCAGCGCCGCCGCGAGCGACCCCGCCGCGGCGACCAGCGAGCCCACGAGACTGTAGCGTGCGAACACCGCGGTCCGCTTCCTGTCGTCGACGACTCGAGAAAGCACCGCGTGCTCGAGGGGAAGGAACACGCTCACGTCGCCGCTCGACGGGTTGAGCGTCCCGACCAGGGCAACCAGCAACAAGGGCCAGAATGCGGTAAAGAACGCGAACCCCAGGCCGGTGCCCGCCATCAGTACCGTGGCCGCAAGCAACAGCGTCCGGTAGTGATAGCGGTACGCGTGCAGGCCGACCAGGAGCGTGAGCAAGCCGGAGCCGAGCAGCGTGGTGGTCGCGATGATTCCGACCTGCAGCGCACTGAATCCCAGATCCAGCAGATAGAGTGGCAGCAGCAGGCTGACGTAGCCGTCGCCGAACGCGCGCAGCCCTTTGGCGACGAGCAGGCGCTTGACGTGCTGTTGGGCGTGCGTCACCTGCGCCTCATCGGGTTTCGAAAGTGAAATCGTCGAACGCGGTGACGCTGTCGGCCTTGGTCCACACGCCAACCGAACCCGCACCTTCGATGTGCGTATCGCGTAGGTCGATGTAGAGCTTGGCGTTCAGCCATACCTTGATCGACTGTCCGGCGAACTCCACCCGCAAGGTGTGCCAAGCGTTGGGCGCGACGGGCGCATCGACGTACTTGATGGTCTTGCGGTTGCCGTTCTCGGTGTAATAGAGCGACACATTGTTCTCGAGCGCATTGGCACGGGCGACATAGTAATTGTTGCCGTTCTTGAAGCGCCATACGACGCCTCCCGCCTGATCTTCCTTTCCGGCCAACGCCTTGAACTTGACCTCCACAAAACCGTCGGTCAGCGAACTGTGCTGCAGGACGCAGAACGGAAATGCGGCGTTCCCCGTTTGCTTGAGGACGTTGGGCTTGCTCGGTGCCGTCGGATCTGCCGCGACGGCCCACTCGGGCACGCCGCGACCGGTGCCTCCAGCGATCCAGCCGCGCGGCACGGCGCCCGGTTCATCGTGGTCGAAATTGATGGTTTCTGCCATGGCAACTCCCGTCATCAGGAATAGGGTTGTGATTGCGGCCACGAACTTCATGGCCTTGCGGCGGCCTTGAACGACAAGCCGCACCATGGCCAGCGACAGTGGAGTTTCCGCCCAATCGGGGATTTCATGTCATTGCCTCCAAGAACAGTGTCGAGACGCGTCGGCGTCGCCACAACATTTCGCGGCACGCGGTGACACTGGTCTGAAGGAAAGTCAGGAGACAGTGCCCACGCGTTGGCGCGCAACGCTTACAGGATTTGGACGGGGCACCGTCTTGGAGGGAGAAAGCCCGGGGGTCCTGTTACCCCCGCACATAAAGTATTCCACCTGCAGGCGAATTGCAAGCGCCGACGTGAATGCAATATCAGCGGTCGGTGATCGCTTTCAAGTCGAGGACAAACGTCTGCCCGACGAGGTCCTTGCCAAAGCTGTGATGCCGCTCTTCACTGGTAAGGCGGAATCCCGCGTCTTCGTACAGATGGCGCGCGGCATCGAGGCCGCCGTTGGTCCACAACATCATCTTTCGATAGCCCGTGCGCCGAGCGAAGTCGATGCACTGCGCAACCAACCTGCGGCCGATGCCGGCGCCGCGCGCGGAAGGCTCGACCAGCAGCAAGCGCAGTTGCGCGACCGTCGGCGACTTCTCGACAACGAACACCGAGCCGGCGTTGTTGCCGTCGCGCTCGGCGATCCAGCAGCACTCGCGCTTCGGGTTGAAGTGCTTGATGAAGCGGGACGCGATGTCGGCGACGAGCGCCTCGAAGCTCATGTCCCAGCCGTATTCCTGCGCGTAGAGCGCGCCATGGCGCGCGATCACCCACCCGATGTCGCCCGGACGATGCGGCCGGAGCACGAACGAGGAAGCGGAGGCGCGCCCACCGTCGAGCACGGTCTCGATGGTGCGCATCGCACCGGTCAGCCGCGTCTGCGCGGCTTCAGGCAAGGGCCAAAGCAGCGCCGCGATCTCGTCGTGTGACGCGCGATCAAGCGGCGCGAAGGCTTTCCTGCCGGCGGCGGTCAACGACAGGAAGAAGCTGCGCTCGTCGTCGATGGAGCGCGCCTTGCGCACATAGCCCCTGAGCACGAAACTGCGCAGGATGCGGCTCAGGTAGCCCGCGTCCAACCCCAGGCTGCGCGCGATCGCGGTGGCGGTCATCGCTTCAGCGGCGTGGGCGAGCTCGTAGAGCACACGGACCTCCGCCAGCGACCATTGGCTGCCATAGAGCCGTGGGCTCAGGATGCCTATCCGTTGCGTATAGAAACGGTTGAAACGCCGCACGGCATCCACCCGAGCGTCAGAAATTCCGGCCATGTGACAATGTCAAATATTTAGTTGACGTTGTCAAGTATATGGGCGACACGAGTCGCCCACGACTGCTTACCTGAGGCGAAGCTGGAGTCGAACGGCGGTGATTTAGCGGCGCGCGCCGCCGCCCGGGCCACGTACCTGCGTCTGCATCCCGAACTTGTGACCGCCACGGAACGGAGTGGGCGACGGACGGCGAAATCCCGGCGAGCCCACCACGAATACGGCCGCCGGGGCGAACCACGGCGACCACCCTCCTCCGCATTGCGGCCACGACGGATCGCAGCCGTTGTTATCGTACTGCGGAACGTCGGGTATGTACTGCGGGCCATACATGGGCGTGGGCATGGGCGGGGTGTACGCCGCCATGGCCGCGACCTGGCGGCGCGAGAATTCCGCTTCGTATTCGAGTTGCATGACCCGCACCGCGAGCGCCTGCATTTCCGCCTGCCGGGCCGATTCGCCAGCGAGGTCGCGTGGCGGCGGGATCATCGGCGGGCTGTCGTGCGTGACCTTGGTGACATGCACGCCGTCGGGCGGCTCCATGTTGCTGATGTTGACCGTGCCCTTGGCGTCGACCCAGGTGTAGATGTCCGCCTGGGCGCCACAGGCGGCCAGCCCGAAGGCGAGGGCCAACGTCAACGGAAGTGGGCGTGCGCGCATGGTCGCGTTCCGAAACCTATCAATTCAATTGTAGGCCGCGAATTTCAGACTGGAAAGGCTCGCACCGCTACGTCCTCAGGTTTTCGTTGAAGAAAGCAAGCGTGCGCGACCACGCCAGCTTGGCGGCCGCCTCGTCGTATCGCGGCGTCGTGTCGTTATGAAACCCGTGATTCGTATTGGGATACATGAACATTTGGTACTTGACGCCGTTGGCCTTGAGCGCGGCCTCGTACGCCGGCCAGCCGGCGTTGATGCGGTCGTCCAGCCCGGCATATTGGAGCATCAGCGGCGCCTTGATCTTTGCAGCATCTGCGGCGCTGGGCTGGCCTCCGTAGAAAGGTACCGCGGCGGCCAGGTCGGGCATGCGCACGGCCAGCGCGTTGACCGTGCTGCCACCGAAGCAGAAGCCGACCGCGCCGATCTTGCCCGTGCACTCCGGCCGCGATTTGAGGAATCCCGCGGCGGCGAACAGGTCTTCGCTGCGCTTCTTGGGATCCTGCTCGGCAAACATCTTGCCGCCCTTTTCATCGTCGCCGGGATAGCCGCCGGCGGGGAACAACGCGTCCGGCGCGAAGGCGACGAAATTGGCGACCGCCAGGCGCCGCGCGACGTCCTCGATGTACGGGTTGAGGCCGCGGTTTTCGTGAATGACCAGCACGCCCGGCAACTTGCCGGCGGGGTTGACCGGCCGCGCGTAGTAACCGCGCATGGTTCCCGAGCCTTCGGGGGAAGGATAGGTCAGGTATTCGGTCTTGACGCGGGGGTCGTCCTTGGCGACTTGCTGCGCCAGCGCGTAATTCGGCCTGAGGCTTTCCAGCATCGCCGCGGCGGTGAAACCACCGACGGCGTACTTGTGGGCGCGGTCCAGGAATTCCCGCCGGCTGATGTCACCGTGCACATAGCCGTCGAATAACTTGAGTACCGGGGCGGGAAAATCGGTTGCTTGTTTTCGATCCACGAGCTGTCCTCCATCAATGTTTGCAATGTCCCTCCGGTGCCAACTCTAGCTCGCGCGAACCCACTTGACCAGATGCCGCCGTCGCGATCAGGGATACCGGTTGCGTCGATGCTCGCCTTCGCGGCGACGCCTCGCGTGAACTGTGAATCTTCCGCTTGCCTGTCGGTTTTTGCGAGCCTATCCTACTCGCGATCGATGCGGCGATCCGCACGCTGCTCATCAAAATCGATGCCGATGGAGAACGCACCATGGCCGAAGGCTTCCTGCAGAACTGTGGCGAACGACTCAAGTTGAGCGACAAGCCGCTCGAGCTGCGCTTCTTTCAGCTGGCGCGCATTCAACCGAAGGCACCGCCACCGAGTACAAAGGATCCAACGCCACCGGTCGATCCAACGCCACCGTCCCTGTCACCGCCGGTCATCAAACCCAATCCGGCCAAGCTTCGCGACTATCTCGAGCGCTTGCTGCCCCGTTCTGGAAACAGCGCGAAGCGCCAGACTATTCCCAATGTCGGAGTCAGTGCCGAGCGACTGGGATTGGCCATCACCAACTACAACCGCCGCGCCAGCGCGCGCATTCCGGACACTGCCCAGGCGCTGCCGCGAATCGCCTGGGCGCAGGACGTCGAGTTCGGCCTGATGCTCACCTACGTGCAAAGCTGGACCTGCACCGGCTATCAGCGCGGCGAATTGCTCAGTTCATTCAGCATCACCCCCGGCGGCGAAGTGCACGTCGAAGTCTTCACCTGGGACCGCACCCGCATCGAGCAGGAGCGCGACACCGAGGTCAGCAGCGAACAGTCGCAGGTCGATTCGATCACCGGCCGCGTCGCGCTCGACACGGTCACGAACACGCGCTTCAAAGTGGGCGCCGGCGCCGAGTACAAGGGCGAAAGCTCGCTGGATCTGGCGGAGTTCGGCGTGCCCGCGGACGTCAAGGTCGGCGAGAAGGTCAACGTCGATGGCGAATTCGAGAATTCGGTCACCAATACCCGCAACCAGGTGATCGAGGCGACGCAATCGTCGACGCAGTCGCTGCGCGCCTCTCGCAAGACGCGCGTGGTCGAGGTCGCCGAACGCGGCCAGGAAAACCGCACGACGTACACCCACAAGAATACCAACCGCTGCCTGGCGGTCACCTACGACTACTTCGAGGTGCTCGAAAACTACGACGTTGCCATCAAGCTCACCGGCGTGCAGCTGGTGGTGCTGCTACCGCTGCAGAAACCCGCCGTCATTACCGCCGAATACCTGCTGTGCCATGAGCACGTGATCCGGCCCTATCTGCCCAGCACAGCATTGTCAGATGGCTTCGACGCCGCGCGCATGGTGGCCGCGGCAGCGGTGTTCTCCGGTCGCTTCGTCACGAAGCCGTTGCCGTTCCAGATGCCGCATGTCCAGCTTGGAGGGTTGTTTCCGCCACGCCAGGCGCCTGCCGACCCGGTGCGCACAAAGCTCATGCCACACGTCGACGCGATCGTGCAGGCCTGCAAGACGCTACGCGCTGCGAGTCTCGACCCCGCGCTCGATGTAATCGGGCGCAAGCTGGATTTCTGGAACTCGCAAAACGATCCCAGTGACGATGAATACGATGCAGGCATCAAGGTCGGTGGACAATACATGTTCCGCGAATTGCTGCTATCGGTCGATCATGATTTTTTCGACCAGGTCGACCTCCTCGACAAGCGCACCCGCGGCCCTTCGAGCAACGTGCAGGAGAATCTGTCGATCTTTCTGACCGGCGTGGCGCCGCTGACGCTCAATCTCACATTCGGGCAAACGATTCGCTACGTCCTGGGCGTGCCGCTGCCTTTCAACGACGCGGGACTTACCGGCGCGCTCACCGCCGCCAGTGCCGCGCTGCAGGAAGTGCGCAATGTGCCGCCCTTGCCGGCGACTCCGCTGCCAAGTGCAGGCGCAGGAACGTCGCCGCCGGCCGCGTCCGGCCCGGACGAGAAGCCGACGCTGGACGACTTGCTCGACGAAAGCTTCGGATTGAAGGCGCTGGCCGAGGCCACCGTGGACCTCAACCGCCTGGTCTGCCATGTGCAGGACAAGCTCGACTACTACCTCGGGCTGATCGTGGCCGATGAAGGCCCCTCGGAGTGGACGAAGATGATCGCCAACTATCCGCACCTAGACGGCGTCGTCATCCCGCGCTTGATCACGGTCGATCGCGGCTTCGCGGTGTTTCCATTCTCGGCGACGCGCCAGACGGACTTTGCGGACATCAACAAGGAATTGCTGGCAAAGGTCACCAGCAAAGACGCCAGCAAGGGGACTTCGGTCACGATGCCTACGCATGGCGTGGTGATGGAAGCGCGCATCGGGCAATGTTCGGCATGCGAGCCATTCGTCGAGGATCACCGCAAGCTGGACCTCCAGATGCGCGCGGCCGAAGTCGCAAGAGCCAAGGCGGAAGCAAATAAGGCAGAGCTCGAAGCGGAGCGCTACAAGGACCGCCTGGCCGCAAAGGATCCAAAACTCGACGACCCCACGCCCGCGCCGCCGTCACTCACCGTGCAGGTGGTAGGCAAGCCCCCGAGCGCCGCTGACGATTCGCTCGAACCCTGAGCGCGCGCCGGGTCAGCCCTACGCGAAGCGATGCCACCGGATCGATTCACCGACGCCGAGCGCGGCACCACTCCTGACGAGCGTGGCACGCGCATCGCCGCAGCCGACCCGCCGGGTGCAACGGCGCCGGGCAGTTCGACCCCAGCTGCCGCGCCTGCGCCCGAAACGTACAAGGCGGTGGCGTTCGTCCTAGGCCGCGCCGGACATCGTCGCGCCGGACATCCGCCCAAGGAAGTCGCGGCCCTGTACAACGCGAGCCTGCTGTTCGTGAAGGCTCAGAGTCTGCGGCTTCGCACCCAATTCGGGCTCGATTACGATCCGATCGAGATCGTCGAATTCAACACCTTCGCGGAGTTGATCGGCAAGAAGCCGAGCAAGGGAGTCTGGCGCGACATCTTGCTGGTTACCCACGGCGGTGGAACGCACGAAAAGGCGACTCCCGACCTGATATTCCTCGGCGACAAGGAACTGACGGTGAGCGCGAGCGGAACCAATGAAGTGCTCGATCAGATCAATGCTCACGCCGCGGCGGTGGGCCGTTTCCGCAAGGGTTTTGACCCGAAGTCGCAACTTGCCATCTTTGCCTGCGGTGTCGGATCGACGGGACCCGATGTGGCGATCTACATGCGCGAGCTCTTTGGCGTGGACGGAATGATCAAGTACGCCAACACCGACATCGACTTCCTGAAGGACGGGACCCTGGTCGCGATCGTCGACGGCGATGACAAGAAACTGCGCCTGCTACAGCAAGGCGACTTCAGTACCGTCCCATCCAAGGACGATATTGCGAACGCGGACGATCGAATACCGCTGCCCTGAGCAGCGCAGGCAAGCGTGATCGCCGGTGGTCACGTATATTGTCGACCATGAAAATTCCCAAACGGCTGCAGCCGCTGGTCGACGATGGCGTGATCGACTCCGCGGTGCGTCAGCTCATGAGCGGCAAGGAAGCGATGGTGTTCGTGGTGCGCTGCGGCGAGGAGACGCGCTGCGCCAAGATCTACAAGGAAGCCAACAAGCGCGGCTTCCGGCAGGCGGTCGACTACACCGAGAACCGTAAGACCAAGAATACCCGCGAGGCTCGGGCGATGGCCAAGGGCACGCGCTTCGGGCGCGAGTCGCAGGAGAAGGCCTGGCAGAGCGCGGAGGTAAGCGCCTTGTATCGGTTAGCCGCGGCGGGGGTGCGCGTGCCCAAGCCGTACAACTTTCACTCCGGCGTGCTGGTGATGGAGCTTGTCGTCGACGATGAGGGCAACGCTGCGCCGCGTCTGAATGATGTGGAGATGACTCCGGAGGTTGCGGTCGAGATGCATGATCGCCTGATTCACGAGGTGGTGCGGATGCTTTGTGCCGGCATCATTCACGGCGATCTGTCCGAGTTCAACGTCCTGCTGGGTGCGGATGGGCCGGTGATCATCGATTTGCCGCAGGCGGTGGATGCGGCCGGAAACAATCATGCGCCGCGGATGCTGGTGCGCGATGTGGATAATCTGCGGAGGTACTTCGGCCGGTTTGCGCCGGAGTTGCTTACGACGAACTATGGGATGGAGATCTGGGCGCTCTTCGATTCGGGGGGGCTGCATCCGGATGTTGAACTCACTGGTAGCTTTGAGCGTAGTGAAGTTGCGGTCGATCTGGAGGGTGTGATGCGGGAGATCGACGATGCGCGGTTTGAGGAGGCAGCGCGGCAGATGCGGTTACTGGAACGCGAGTAGCTTGTCCTGGTGCACGGACAAGCGATGTCATCTTGCACCGCAAAGATGTCCTCCAATTCGCGATCGTATATGTCATCCGACCACAGATGCGAGTCGGTGGCTGCCTCGACGAGCTGCACGGTGATCCACACGCGGTATGGCAGTTTATCCGCGCGCGAGGAGTATTCAGTGCCTGGAAGATGGAGTCAATTCAAACCTTGCGATCGATCATCAACTTCAACTGACGGTTTGCTCGATTGCCAAGCCAGCTGGTTTTAATCTGCGAGCCCTATTTTCTTCAGGAACAGCGGCCACCGCGGGTCGCTATGAAGGCTGTGCAGCAGGGGCTGGGGCTTCATTTGGCACAGGCCAGCATTGCGTTGCTTGTACGCGCGCTCCAGCCATTCGAACGCCAGGTCGACATTGCCGCAGTAGGCATTGGCCTGAGCGTTCAAATACGCGTGCATGGGAAGCTCGCCCAGTTGCTCGAGCGCAGCGGATGATAGCGTTTTCCGCCCCAGCGCGTGATAAGCGACGGCCAGCCCCAGGAGCCGAAATCCGTCGTGCGATTCCTTCTCGAATGCGGCGAGCGCCGCTGCAAACTGACCCTGGACGAGATAGACCTCGCCTAGGCCAGCATGGGTCATCCCACCCATTGGATTGAGCTCGAGTGCGTGCATTAGTGCGACTTCAGCCTGCTCCAGAAGACCGGCGAACTTGGAATACAGCCCGAGATACCGATGGCCATGCACGTTGAGCGGATCGAGCGCGATCGCTCGCCGGCAAAGCTCGATCGATTCGTCCAGGCGGCCGACATTCCCGGCCGCCGCCGCCGCGGCGAGCACGACCTCCGCGTTTCCTGGCGCCAGCTCGAGCGCCCGCCGCATCGATGCTTCCACACCAGGCCAATCCCAATCGTATCCCATGCGCACGAGCCCGAGCGCGACGTGCGCCTCTGCGAGATCCGGCTCCAATGCCAGTGCGCGTTCTGCCGCCTCCCGAGCGCGTCGATACCCCTCTTCGTACGGCATCCAGCTCCCTCCCCCCGCCTCGATCGTCCGGGCATACGCCAGCGCGGCCCACGCCAACGCATACTCGGGATCGAGGGTCACCGCCTGCCGGAAATGCTCGATTCCGGTCGTTACGCCTGCTTGTGTCCGTCGCGCTACCAGGGACCGTCCCTGCAGGTAGAGCCGATACGCCTCCGCATTCGTCGCGCGCCCCTTCGCGGCCGCCTGCACTTCTGCTTTCACGGTGGCGCCTGCCGACGAATCCCGCTCCGCCCCCAAGAGCATCGATCGCAGCTCCTTCACCACTGATTGCGCGATGTCATCTTGCACCGCAAAGATGTCCTCCAATTCGCGATCGTATATGTCCGACCACAGGTGCGAGTCGGTGGCTACCTCGACGAGCTGCACGGTGATTCGCACCCGGTTGCCGAACTTTCGGACGCTTCCTTCGAGTATCGTCGACACGTTCAGCTTCTGCGCCACGGTCGCAATGTCGACCTTGCTGCCTTTGAAGCTGAACGCCGACGTGTGCGATGCCACCCGCAGGCCACGAACCTTCGAGAGCACGTTCAGCAGCTCCTCCGCGATGCCGTCGGCAAAGTATTCGTTGGCCACGTCGTCGCTCATGTTCACGAACGGAAGCACCGCGATCGACGGCGCGTCGTCATCAATCGGCGCAAGCAGCTTGTTCAGCGGAGGAACTGCCTGCAACAGATTGTGCCCCGACGACGGCATTGAAGACGTACCGGGTGCGTCGTCTGCAAGAGTGATGGCAAAACGGTACCCACATCCTGGAATCGTTGCGATCGCCGCCTGCCCAAGGATCTTGCGCAGCGCGGAGACCTGCACCTGCAGATTGTTTTCCTCGACGACGAGATTGGGCCAGACCGTGTCCAGCAACTCCTCCTTGGTCACGAGTTGACCCGCGCGCTGCACGAGCGCGACGAGCAAATCGAAGGCGCGCGGTCCTACGACGACCGGCGCACCACCCGCAAGCAACTTGCGCTCGCCCGGCTGCAACTCGAAGTTCCCGAACCGGTAGCTGGAGTTGCGCGTGGGATCATTCATTGGTTGACGTGGCATCGGGGTCGCGAAGGAGCCGTACCCAGCTCACCGCCCGTTCGGAACCTTGGAACAAGGGCCGGACTATTTTACGTTTGTCGCTCGGCCACTGCACACCCTCGGCAGCTGCCTCAGGTACCTGACGAGCTGCGGTGGAGATCGAGGTATATTTTCATCAGGCACAGCGGTGGAAGTCCGCTACTGGCGCTGGCCGGTCCTGGAACGGTCTGGTCCCTACTGGTAGACTCGTTCGCATGGCCGCGCCTTCGATCAGCCGCTACCCCGTCCCCAGACTCGAAGACCTACCCGAGGACATTCGCGCGCGAATGCTGGAAGTGCAGGAAAAGGCGGGCTTCATCCCCAACGTCTTCCTTACGCTCGCGCATCGGCCCGACGAATTTCGCGCGTTTTTCGCCTATCACGACGCGTTGATGCTGCGCGATTCCGGCTTGACCAAGGCCGAGCGCGAAATGATCGTCGTCGCCACGTCCGGCGCCAACCAGTGCCCGTACTGCATTATTGCCCACGGCGCGATCCTGCGCGTCTACGCCAAGAATCCGCTGGTCGCCGACCAGGTCGCTGTGAACTATCGCAAGGCCGACATCACCGACCGTCAGAAAGCGATGCTCGAGTTCGGGCTCAAGGTCGCGACGCGATCGGCGGAGCTGGTCGACGCCGACTACGCTGCGCTGCGCGCGCACGGCTTCAGCGACGAGGACATCTGGGACATCGGTGGCATCGCCGCGTTTTTCGCGCTGTCCAATCGCATGGCCGACGTGATCGGCATGCGGCCCAACGACGAGTTCTACTCAATCGGACGTACGCCCAAAGCTCGCTGACACAGACCAATCGTCGCGTGCCGTGATCAGCCGGTGTAGACGACCTGTCCCGCAACCAGCGTAAACCTGACCTTGCCGGCGACTTCCATGCCCAGGAACGGCGTGTTCTTGCCCTGGCTACGCAGCGCGCGCCGATCCACCGTCCACCATGCCTCGGGATCGAACACGCAGATGTCGGCGCTGGCGCCGACTGCGAGCTGGCCGGCGTCGATGCCCAGGATGCGCGCCGGGTCCGCGGTGATCCGCGATAACGCCGTCGCCAGCGCAACGTTCTCTTCGCGCGCCCACTTGAGCGTCAGCGGCAGTAACAATTCCAGGCCGGTTGCGCCGGGTTCGGATTCCGCGAAGGGCAACTGCTTGGCGTCGTCGTCGACCGGCGTGTGATTGGAGCAGATGAGGTCGATCGTGCCGTCGGCGAGGCCCGCGCGCAGCGCATCCCGGTCGCGTCCGCCCCGCAAGGGCGGAATCAGGTGCAATTGCGCGTCGAACCAGCCGATATCGGTATCGCACAGATGCACGTTGCAGGCAGCGACATCGCAGGTCACATCGAGCCCCGAGCGCTTCGCTTCGCGCACCCGCTGCACGCTCTCATGTGCAGACAGGCGCGCCAGGTGCACCCGCGCTCCGGTGACGCGGGCCAGCGAGCAGATCGTGTCGATCGCGATGGTCTCGGCGCAGGTCGGTATCGCGGCCAGGCCCAACCGGGTCGCGACCTCGCCGTCGTGCGCGACGCCGCCGTGCGCCAGGCGCGCGTCCAGCGGCCGCAGCCACACGCGATGGCCGAACGTCGCCGCATATTGCAGCGCATGCAGCAGCACCAGATTGTCGGCCAGCTGCGCATCCGCCTGCGAGAAAGCGACGCAGCCGGCCTCGGCGAGCTCGCCCATTTCGGTGATGGCTTCGCCCCGGAGCCCGACCGTCAGTGCGCCCACCGGATACACGTGCGCGAGATTGAGCGAACGTGCGCGGTGCTTGAGCATTTCCACCAGGCCGGGCTCGTCGAGTGGCGGCTCGGTGTCGGGTGGGCAGGCCAGACTCGTGACGCCCCCCGCCACCGCGGCTTCCATCTCGGACTCCAGCGTTGCCTTGTATTCGAAACCGGGTTCACGCAGGCGTGCCGCGACGTCGATCAAGCCGGGACAGACGACGCAACCGGCGGCATCGATGACGCGATCGGCCTTCCAGCCCTTCGGCGCCGCGCCGATTGCGGCGACCTTGCCGTCAGAGACGTAGAGTGAAGCCTTGCGATCGACCGCGTTGCCCGGGTCGATCACGCGACCGTTGCTGATTTCGATGTTCATCGTCGCCATCGGGTCACTGTGCCGCACCGAGCATGCTCATCACCGCCATGCGCACCGCGATACCGAAGGTTACCTGCGGCAGGATCACCGAATGCGCGCCGTCGGCCACCGCGGAGTCGATTTCCACGCCGCGGTTCATCGGCCCCGGATGCATGACGATCGCGTCGGGCTTGGCGCGCGCCAGCTTGTCGGCGGTCAATCCATAGTGCTTGAAGTACTCGCCGGCGGAAGGCAGCAGCGAGCCTTTCATGCGCTCGCTCTGCAGCCGAAGCATCACGACTACGTCGGCGCCGCGCAGCCCTTCGTCCATGTGGTGGAACACGCGTACACCCAGGCTCTCCACGGCAGCCGGCAGCAGCGTTTGCGGACCGATGACCCGCACTTCGGGCGTGCCCAGCGTGGTCAGGCCATGGATCAGCGAGCGCGCCACGCGCGAGTGCAGGATGTCGCCGACGATCGCGACGGTGAGCGCGCGAAAGTCCTTCTTGTAATGACGAATGGTGAACAGGTCGAGCAGGCCTTGTGTCGGGTGCTGGTGCCGGCCATCGCCGGCATTGATCACGTGGATGTGCGTCCGCTTGGTCGCCAGCAGGTGCTGCGCGATCAGGTGCGGCGCGCCGCTCTGGGCGTGACGGACGACGAACATGTCGGCGTTCATCGCGACCAGGTTGTCGACGGTGTCGAGCAGCGTTTCGCCCTTGCTGGTCGAGGACACGCCGATGTTCAGGTTGATTACGTCGGCCGAAAGCCGCTTGGCGGCGATCTCGAAGGTGGTCCGCGTGCGCGTGCTGCTCTCGAAGAACAGGTTGAACACTGCCTTGCCGCGCAGCAGCGGCACCTTCTTCACGTCGCGCTCGGCGATCGACACGAACGGCACCGCAGTGTCGAGGATGCGCACGATCACTGCCGCCGGCAATCCCTCGAGCGTAAGCAGGTGCGTCAGTTCGCCTCGGGCATTGAGCTGCGGGTTATTCACGCGGCGCGCTCCCGGCGGGTTCCACCGTGAGCTCGAGGCCTCCGTCGAGGTGGCGGTTGAGAACCACCGATATGTCGCGCGCCACCGAGACCCGGGCCCCCACATAGGTCGCCTCGATCGGCAGCTCGCGGCCGCCTCTGTCGATCAGCACGGCCAGTTCGATCGACTCCGGTCGTCCGTAGTCGAAAAGTTCGTTGATTGCCGCACGCACCGAGCGCCCGGTATAGAGCACGTCGTCGACCAGCACGATGCGGGCGCCGCCGACTTCGAACGGAAGCGTGGTGGTCCCGACCTTGGCACGCAATCCCTTCTTGCTGTAATCGTCGCGATAGAAGGACACGTCGATATAGCCGACCGGATGATTTCCGGGGAGCAGCTCCGCGAGCCGCTCGGCGAGCCATGCGCCGCCGGAGTAGATGCCGACGATGCGGGCATCGGCCGCGACAGCGTCGGCCATGCGCTCGACGAGCTCGGCGAGCGTTGCTTCGGCGTCAGGCAGTCCGTTTGTGTTCATCGTGTTGGTCAAGCCAGGCCTGGAGAATGAGTTGCGCGGCAACGCTGTCGCGCACGCCGCGCTGGTCGCGCGCACTCACGCCCGCCTCGTGCAGCGCTTCTCCCGCGGCGTGCGTGGTGTAGCGTTCGTCCGCGAGCGCGATGGCGATGCCGAAGCGTCCCTCGAGCGAGCGAGCAAAACGGCGCGCGCTCGAGGTCATGGCGTGTTCGCTGCCGTCGGCGTGTGTCGGCAGCCCGATCAGCAGCAAGGTGGGCTGCCACTCGTCGATAAGCTTGCCGATCGCGTCGTAACGTTCGTCCTTGCGTTCGCTGGCAATGGTTGTCAGCGGATGCGCCATGCCGGTCGCGGCTTCGCCCACCGCAACGCCAATGCGCCGCGTACCGAAATCGAACGCGAGAATGGTGCCCGCCTGCACCGCGGAGGAAATTGCCGTCGTCGCCACGCGTCACGCGTGCCCGACTGCGCCGGACAGCCTTGAGAAGTCGATGCCCAGCAGGTTCATCGCCGCGTTGAGCCGCGTCTCGGCGGGTTCGGCGAACAATACGTCGGCGTCTGCGGCAACGGTGAGCCAGGAATTCTGGGCGATTTCCTGCTCCAACTGGTCGGCCGACCAGCCCGCGTAGCCCAACGACACCAGTACGTCGTCGGGGCCTTCGCCATGCCCCACGGCTTCGAGGATGTCCTTGGAAGTAGTCAAGCCGAGGTCGTCACTGATTGCCAGCGTCGATTGCCAACTGCCCAGCGGCCGATGCAGCACGAAGCCGCGATCGATCTGCACCGGGCCACCGTAGTGCACGCGCGACTCACGCCGGCCGGAATCGCCCAGCGGCACGTTGATCTGCTCGAACAGCGACGAGAGCGTCATGTCGATCGGCTTGTTGATGACGATGCCGAGCGCGCCCTTGGCATTGTGCTCGCAGAGATAAATCAGGGTATGGGCAAAGTGCGGATCCGCCATGCTGGGCATGGCGATCAGGAAGTGATGGGTCAGGCTGACCCGGGAATCGCCCATGGGCGCAATTGTAATCTGGGGCGCGGCACGACACAATGAATCACCCTTCCCGGCTTCCCGGCCGCCACAGATGCCCCGTTTCGCCCGCTCGCTCGTCTGGTTCCGCCGCGACCTGCGGGATTTCGACCATGCCGCGCTCGCCGCCGCGTTGCGTGAATCGGCGGCCGTGTACTGCGTATTCGTGTTCGACCGCGAAATCCTCGATCGCCTGCCCGATCGCGCGGATCGGCGGGTCGAATACATCCACGGCAGCGTCATCGAACTCGATGCCCGCCTGCGCGCAGGCGGAGGAGGCTTGATCGTCCGGCATGGCCTGGCGCGCGACGCCGTTCCGGAGCTGGCGCAGGCGCTCTCGGTGGACGCAGTCTACGTCAACCACGATTACGAACCGCGGGCGATCGATCGCGACGCCGCCGTCGGTGAAGCGCTCGCTCCCCGCGGCCGCAGTTTTCTCACTTTCAAGGATCAGGTCGTCTTCGAGCGCGACGAAATCCTCACTCGAGCGGGAAGACCATTCGCGGTCTTCACGCCGTATCGCAACGCGTGGCTCGCGGCACTGACCCCCGCTCACCTCGCACCACAGGAAATCAAGGCGCGTCGGCCAGCGCTCGCGCCGATCCCCGCGGCGCTCGACACGCCGCTGCCTTCGCTCGAGGCGCTGGGCTTCGCGCCTACGAATCTGCCGCTGCTGCCTGGCGCCCGCGCCGCGGAGCGGCGCTTTGTCGAATTCCAGGACCGCATCGACCGCTACCGTGAGCTGCGCGACTATCCGTCGATGAAGGGGCCATCCTACCTGTCGACCGATCTTCGCTTCGGCACGGTGTCGATACGCCAGCTCGCGCAATTCGCGCACACCCGATCTCTGCACGCCGGTGGCGAGGGCGCCGCCTCCTGGCTCAATGAGTTGATCTGGCGCGAGTTCTATTCGCAAATTCTCTGGCATCACCCCCACGTCGTCGATCATGCGTTTCGTCCGCAGTACGACGTGCTGGCATTTCGCAACGATCCACAACAATTCGCGACGTGGTGCGCCGGCAGGACCGGATACCCGATCGTCGACGCGGCGATGCGCCAGCTCAACCAGACCGGCTACATGCACAACCGCCTGCGCATGATCGCGGCCAGTTTCCTGGTCAAGGATCTGCTGATCGACTGGCGCTGGGGCGAGCGCTATTTTGCCGACAAGCTCAACGACTTCGACCTCGCGTCGAACAACGGCGGCTGGCAATGGGCGGCGTCGACCGGCTGCGATGCGCAACCCTATTTCCGCATCTTCAACCCGGTGACGCAGTCGGAACGCTTCGACGCGCACGGTAGTTTCATCCGGCGCTACGTTCCGGAGCTTGCAGCACTGCGCGACGATGAAATTCACGCACCGTGGCAAGTCCCCACGGCCGTTCAGCAGCAGCGTGGCGTGGTCACCGGGCGTGACTACCCGGCCCCGATCGTCGACCATGCGCTGGCGCGGCAGCAGGCGCTGGAGTTGTTCGCGGCGGTCCGTACACCCTGACTTGACCCCGGTTGGCGATCGCGGCCGTTGATAGCGGCATCGTCCACCACCGGAGGTTCCCATGATCCCGTCCCGTGCGCTTTCCCGCGCCCGCATCGGCGCCGCGGCCGGCTGCGTTACGTTGGCGCTGTTTGCCCCCGTCGCCCAAGCCTTCTGCGGCTTCTACGTCGGCAAGGCCGACGCGAAGCTTTTCAACGAAGCATCGCAGGTGATCCTGGTGCGCGACGGCCCGCGCACCGTGATCAGCATGCGCAACGACTTCCAGGGCGACCTGTCCGAGTTCGCGCTGGTGGTTCCGGTGCCCGCCGTGTTGCAGAAGAACCAGATCCATGTCGGTGATCCGAAGATCTTCGATCGCCTGGATGCGTACAGCGCGCCACGACTGGCCGAATACTTCGACCCCAACCCTTGCGAAGCGAGGAAGGCGATGCGCGAGATGGCCGCCCTCAACGCGCCGATGGCGCTGGCCGTGTCCAAGGACCAGCGGCGTTCAGACAAGGCACTGGGCGTCACCGTCGAAGCTCGCTACACGATTGGCGAATACGATATCGCGATCCTTTCGGCCACCGAGTCGAATGGTCTGGAAACGTGGCTGCGGCAGAGTGGTTACAACATCCCGGCCAAGGCGAGCCGGGCATTGCAACCGTACATTCGCCAGAACCTCAAGTTCTTCGTCGCCAAGGTGAACCTGGCCGAGCAGGCCAAGACCGGATTCACTTACTTGCGCCCATTGCAGTTTGCCTTCGAGTCACCGCGCTTCATGCTGCCGGTACGCCTGGGCATGCTCAACGCCCGCGGCCCACAGGATCTGGTGATCTATGCGCTGACCCGCAATGGTCGCGTCGAGACCACCAACTACCGCACGGTGAAGTTGCCGTCGAACGTCGAGCTGCCGACATATACCCGCGGCGAGTTCGCGCAGGTCTACAAGGCGCTGTTTGAAACACAGTCCAAGCGCGAGGACTATCGCGTCGTCTGGACCGAATACTTCTGGGACATGGCGTGGTGCGACCCGTGTGCGGCCGATCCGCTGTCGGCCGACGAGCTGCGTTCCGCCGGCGTGTTCTGGGTCGACGGGGACGAGCCTGCAATCGGCGTCGCACCGGGTGCGCCGCCGATTGCGAAAGTAGCGGGGTCGCCGGGAGGTGCGCGCCCGGCAATGCTGACGCGGCTACACCTGCGCTATACGCCGGAAACGCTTCCCGAAGACCTGATGTTCCAGGAGACGCAGGACCGCCAGAACTTCCAGGCGCGATACGTCCTGCGGCACGCTTGGAACGGCGATGCGACCGCGTGTGCCGAAGCGAAGCCCTACTTCGACAGCGTGGCCAAGCGGCAGGAAACCGAAGCGCAGACATTGGCAACTCTGACCGGCTGGGACGTCAATCAGATCCGCGGCCGGATGAATCTGCCGGCGACGGCGCGGCCCGCATGGTGGGAGGGGCTGTGGCGATGAGCGCAATTTCAGGGTCCAGGCCGCGCTTTCAGATTTTGGGAAAGTGGGGCCTGACCCCGAACCTGCTGCCTCGCGACGCGCGGGTGTTTCAGATCGTCTTCCTGGCAACTCTGCTGACCACGGGTGTACTGCTGCGCGACTTCACCATCGCGCCGCTGCAAGTTGCGTTGACCTTTGTCGCAGGCATCGCCACGCAATCGTTCTGGCTCAGCCGCCTCGGCCTGCAGCAGAAAGGTTTTCTTTCGGCGGTGGTGACCTGCTGCGGGATCTCACTCCTGCTGCGAAGCGATGCGCTATGGGTGCATCCACTGGTTGCGGTGCTGGCCATGTCGTCGAAATTCGTGCTGCGCATCCAAGGCAAGCATCTCTACAATCCGGCCAATTTCGGAGTCATCGCCGCGATCACGTTCCTGCCCGGAACGTGGGTATCGCCCGGGCAGTGGGGCAACGACCTTGCGCTGGCGGTGTGGCTGCTGATGCTGGGAACGGTAGTAACCCAGCGCGCGCGCCGGCTCGACATCAGCTGGATCTTCCTGCTGACCTTCCTGGGACTGGTCGCGCTGCGAGTGCTGCTGCTCGGACAGTCGTGGGCGATCTGGTGGCACCAGTTCGGCAACGGGGCGCTGCTGCTGTTCGCGTTCTTCATGATCTCGGATCCGATGACCATTCCCAACCGGCGAGGGCCACGCATCGCCTACGCCGTCGCAGTCGCGCTCGGTGCCATCGCGTGGCAATACCTGCTCTTCCGCCCGAATGCGTTGATCTGGTCGCTGTTCCTGCTGACGCCGCTGGTACCGCTGCTGGATCGGCTGTATCCTGCCCCGACCTTTGCGTGGCGGTCGCAGGCAAGACTGCCCGACGACCAGATCAAGGGGAGTAGCAATGCGGGAGCTCGATCATTGAATCCATGAATGCAAACGGTGATCTGACCGAACTCGGTGCCGAGCAATTGGCAAACGGGCTCTCGGCACGCGACTTCTCCTGTCGCGAGCTGATGCAGGCGACGCTGCGGCGGATCGAGTCGATCAACCCGCGCTACAACGCCATCGTCAGCCTGCGCGACGGCGACTCGCTCCTAAAAGAGGCTGACGAACGCGACCGCGAGCTGCGAGCCGGCGCTCGCCGTGGTTGGCTCCACGGCATTCCACAGGCGATCAAGGACGCAGCCGCGACCGCGGGCCTGCGCACGACCATCGGCTCGCCGCTGCTTCGAGACCATGTCCCGGCGACGGACAACCTGATGGTGCACCGAATGAAGGACGCCGGTTGCATCGTCATCGGCAAGACCAACACACCGGAATTCGGACTGGGCTCGCACACCTTCAACGAGGTATTTGGCATCACCCGCAATGCCTACGACCCGAGCAAGTCGGCGGGCGGCAGCAGCGGCGGCGCCGCAGTCGCGCTGGCAACGCGCATGCTTTCGGTGGCCGACGGCAGCGACTACATGGGCAGCCTGCGCAATCCTGCGGGATGGAACAACGTATTCGGATTCCGCCCCAGCCAGGGCCGCGTGCCGGGTTGGCCGGCCGAGGATGTATTCGTCACGCAATTGAGCGTCGCCGGACCGATGTCGCGCACCGTGCTCGACCTCGCTCGCCTGCTCGACATCCAGGCCGGCCCCGACGACCGCGCACCACTGTCGATCGCGACGATCGAACACTTCGCCGAAGCGGTCTTGGCCAGCGGCCCTGCGCAAGCGCGCGGAATTCGCGTCGGCTGGCTAGGTAATCTCGATGGCTATCTGCCAATGGAAGCCGGCGTACTTGCCTGCTGCGAGGGAGCGCTCGAGCGCATGACAGGACTGGGCACGATCGTCGAACCTACGAAGCTGGGCTTTGCGCCGGAGCGCGTCTGGGAAGCATGGCTGGTGTGGCGGCGCTGGCTGGTCGCCGCGCGCATCGCCGCGCTGATGCGCAAGCCCGAGAATCGTGCATCGATCAAGCCCGAGGCGCTCTGGGAGTACGACAACGCGCAACATCTGACCGGCGTCCAAACCATGAACGCGAGCATCGAGCGCAGCGCCTTCTACCAGCATCTGCTGTCGCTGTTCGAGCGCTACGATTTTCTGGCGCTGCCTTCGGCGCAGGTCTGGCCGTTCGACGCCAGCCTGCGCTGGCCCTCAGCTATCGCCGGCCGCGCGATGGATACCTACCATCGCTGGATGGAGGTCACCATCTACGCAACTTTCGGAGGATTGCCGTGCATCTGCGTGCCGGCGGGATTCAGCGCCGAAGGCATGCCGATGGGTCTGCAGCTGATCGGACGGCCGCAGGCGGACAAGGCGGTGCTGCAGTTTGCCGCGGCGTATGAACACGTGGCCGGGACGGTTCTATCGATTCGGCCGAACATGGCGTGGTTGCAGGATCGCGCCGCGCCCTCATAACCCGAGGCTCGCAATCCCTCGCGCGTTTCGACGGCGCCCGCGACCGCCCGCTTCCGGCCAGCGTCAGCCGGGTCGCGTCTACCCGTGATAACCTGATGCGCTGATGCCCGGTGGCGTTGAATCAATGACCGTGCGCGCCTTACTCTTTACCGACGTCGTGGACAGCACACGTTTGGTCGAGCGTCTCGGTGACGCCCGCGCCGCGGAAGTCTGGACTTCGCACGACCGTCGGGCCCGGGACCTCATCGCTCAGCATCACGGCCGCGAGATCGGACGTGCCGACGGCTTCTTCCTGTTGTTCGACAACGCGGCCGACGCGGCCAGCTACGCGCTCGCCTACCACCACGCACTTGCCGATCTCGGACTTGCCGCCCGGGTCGGCCTCCATGTGGGACCGGTCACCCTTCGCGAGAATATTCCCGAGGACATCGCGCGCGGAGCCATAAGCACCGAGGTCGAAGGTCTCGCCACGCCTCTCACCGCTCGCGTCATGGCTCTCGCCCGCGGCGGGCAGACGCTCCTGACGGCGGCGGCCTGCCAAGCACTTCACGGCAGGCTCTCCGACGGCATGCGCATCGAGAGCCACGGCCACTATCGACTCAAAGGGGTCGAGGAACCTGCAGAGATCTTCGAGCTGGGCGCGGGCGACTCCACTCCGTTCGCCCCGCCGATGGATGTCGAGAAGGCTTATCGCGTCGTTCGCACAGGCGATCTCTGGCGCCCGGTTCGAGAGGTACGTAGCAACCTTCCCGCCGAGCGTGATGCCTTCGTCGGCAGGATCGCGGAGCTGCGCGAACTCGCCGCACGACTGGACACCGGCACGCGGCTCGTCACGCTGCTCGGCCCGGGCGGCACAGGCAAGACGCGTTTCGTCCGCCGCTATGGTCGAACTTGGCTCGGTGATTGGCCGGGCGGCGTTTACTTCTGCGATCTCAGTGAGGCGCGCTCGCTCGACGGCATCTTCTTCGCTGTCGCATCGTCGCTCGAGGTCCCCCTTGGCAAGGATGATCCGGCCGTGCAACTCGGACACGCCATCGCCGGTCGTGGTCGCTGCTTGGTGATACTCGACAACTTTGAGCAGGTCGTGCAGCACGCCCAAGGCACGCTTGGACGTTGGCTCGACCGCGCCCCGGAAGCGGCCTTCGTAGTTACCAGCCGTGAGCGTCTGCACTTATCGGGCGAAGAGATCTTTCCCATCGAGCCACTGCCGTTGGAAATTGACGCGGTCGAACTCTTCGCCACTCGCGCTCGCGCGCAGAAGCCGGAATTCACGCTGGACGCATCCAATCGCGCTGCAATCGCCGAAGTCGTTCGGCTCCTCGATGGCCTGCCGCTCGCCATCGAACTGGCGGCCGCACGCGTGCGGGTGCTTTCGCCGGCGCAGATCGTCGAACGAATGCGCGATCGCTTCAACCTCCTTGCGGGCGCTCGTGGGGCGGCGGCGCGCCAGGCCACGCTCAGAGCCGCGATCGATTGGTCATGGGACCTGCTGACGCCGTGGGAGCAGGCCGCCTTCGCCCAGTGTTCGATTTTCGAGGGAGGATTCACGCTCGAGGCGGCGGAGGCAATCCTGGACCTCCGGTCCTGGCCCAAGGCACCCCCGCCGATGGACGTGGTGCAGGCGCTTTGCGACAAGAGCCTGCTTCGCACCTGGGTCCCCGCCGAGCAGAGTCGCTACGCGATCGACGAGACGTATTTCGGGATGTACATGAGCATCCATGAATATGCTGCGGAGAAGCTGGAATCGAGCGGGGAGCCGGGACGCAAGGCGGTAGAGGACCGGCACGGGCGATACTTCGCGGGCTTTGGAACCGACGAAGCAATAGAATCGATTTCGCTACACGGCGGCGTCAAGCGGCGCCGCGAGCTTGCGCTCGAACTCGATAATCTCGTTGCCGCGTGCCGCACGGCGGTGCGACGCGCTAACTGCGAACACGCGGTTGGCGCGTATCTGGCGATCTGGGAAGTGCTCGAGTTGCAGGGGCCCTGCACGCTAGGAATCGATCTCGGCTCACTGGTGCTCGCGCTCGACACGCTCGATGCGTCGCAGCGCGCCGCGGCATTGCAGGCGCGCGCCACGGCGTATCGCCGGGCCGGTCGCAGCGACGAGGCGGCTTCGGGATTTGAGGAAGCTCTCGTACTTGCGCGCGGTATCGGCAACCGGCGTCGCGAAGCAAGTATTCTGGTCACTCTTGGCAACCTTCGACGCGACCAGGGGCGAATGGACGACGCGCGGGCCAACCTGGACGCTTCGCTCGCGATCGCGCGCGACCTCCGTCACCACCGTCTCGAGGGCAATCTCATCGGCAATCTTGGCATCGTACACGCGGTGCAAGGACGGCTGGAGGAAGCGCGCGCGCACTTCGAGCAGGCCCTCGTCATCCACCGCGAAGTGGGGAACCGTCGCATCGAGGGCATCGACACCAGCAATCTGGGCAACGTGTACCGCGAGCAGGGAAAGTTGGAAGAAGCGGGGGCACATTTCCAAGCCGCTCTCGCCATCCACCGCGAAGTCGGCAACCGACGTGACGAAGGGATAGTCATTGGCAACCTCGGACTGCTGAGCGGTGATCTGGGCCGGTTGGAGGAGGCGCGCAAACTCACCGAGGACGCACTCGCGGTCTGCCGTGAGGTCGGCGATCGTCTCATGGAAGGCGTCATCCTCGGTTGCCTGGCTAACTTTCTTCGAGATCAAGGGTCGATGGCGGAGGCGCGCTCACATCTTGAACAGGCACTTGCGATCCATCGTGCGGTGGGCAACCGGCGCTCCGAAGGCGCGGTCCTCGGCATGCTTGGTGAACTTCTGGCAAGTCAGGGGCGCTACGGCGAAGCGCGTGAAGTGCTGCGAGACGGCGAGCGCCTGCTGCGCCAGGTCGGCGACCGTCAAGGGCTTGCAGCGCTTCTTTGCGACCTGGGGCACGCGGAAGTCGCGTGGGGTGACGTCGCCGCCGCGCGATTTGCGCTGGTCGAGGCCGAAACGCTCGCAGAGGCAATGGGCATCGGACCTGACGCCGAGATCGGCCGAAAGATAGCCACGCTTCGCGAAATGCTCGCCTGACCGGGCGTCTACGCCACCTTCGGGGGATTGCGGTGCATCCGCGTGCCGGTCCTGACGATCCTCGCGACCGTCTGCTTCCGGCATCACCGGCCGCTCCGGTTCACTGTGGAAATTTCCAGTGAGCAGACGTTCGCACCTGCGATCCGAAGTAGCGGTGGCGGTGGCCGCGCGGCGGCACCAATGCGGCGAGGCGATCGAGCTAGCGCTGCCGGTCCAAGGCAAACGGTGGGCGGCGCAGTAGGACAGCAGGCGCTCACGCCCGGCGCGGTCCTCAGCCTCGGTGCGCACCGCGCCGTCGACCGAAAGGCCACCGCCATGCGCCCATTGCCCCATCACGCGGACGTCTTCGCTCGACGGCAGGCTGCGGCGCGCGAAAACGCGCAACAGCCACCGGCGCACACATACCTCCACGTCGGTGATGGCGTTGGCATCGATCCCGGTCGCGGCATGCGCTAGAGCCGGGGCCGCGCGTTACCGCTGTGTGGGTGCTCGAGACGCCGTGATCGGTGCCGGCCGGCAGCCACGACGGCCGGCCGGCATACCGCGCTATCGCGGCGGCGTCATCGTTCTACTGGGCAGGAAGCACCGGAAGCATCGCGCCGCCGAGCGTCAGGGCGTCATTCACCACGGCCGGACCGTCGGCCACGAGCAACGTCCGATTGGCGATCATCCTCTTCACCGCCATCGAGACCGCGAAGTTGTAGTTGCCGAAACTGCCGTAGCGTTCCGCTGCCGAGAGCCGCGGGTCGCCACTAGCGAGCCGTTCGGCCTGGGTCTTCGCGAACGGAATGAACTGGCCCGAGCTCTCGCAGCCGTCATTGGCCTGCGCGCCCGAGCGCAAGCCCCAGCCGGTATACGTGGCCAGGGGCACCGAGACCCGCGGCAGCCGGATGCCGGCGATGTCGTTGCCGTCGGCATCGGTCTTCGGGATGTAGCTGGGATAGATCGGCCCGTTCAGCGGGTTGTCCTGGTACGGCGGCGTGATGACCGGCGGATTGATCGTCGGAATCCCCGTCCCCGGGAAATTCGGACCGAAGTTGAAGAGATACCGCGTGGTCTTCAAGCCGACGTAGGTCACGCCCGGAATGTTCGGGAAACCCATTCCCGCCTGTGGCAGCGGCGGCGCCAGCGTGCCGTCCGACAGCTTTGGCACCTGGCTCGCCGGCGGCGGCGTGCCGCTCGTGACCCACTGATCCATTGCCGTGAACAGTGCGCGCTGCACCGGCGCCGAATCGAGCGGGTTCTGGAACTGCTGGCAGTTGCCCTTGCTCGTCGCGCTGCCGGTGCCGTGCTGCATGCTCGACATGAAGTAGATGCGCGTGAACGGCGAATCGGGCAGGTCGGCGGTGCCGGTGGGGTCGGTTGTCATCAGCGACGCCGCCTTCACCCAGTACTCGTTGGCCGAGTAGATCTCCATCGCCACCGGGCAGGTGCCGGTCGCCGTGCACTCGGCCAGGCGGCTGTCGGTCCTGCCGGTGATGGGGTCGAAGGTGGGGACGTTGGCGAACGGGAAGCGCGCTTCGCCGTACAGGTGGTCTTGGCGGTTGCGCTCGGTGCGGCCGGGCTGCGACCAGCGGTGGTTCATGCTCATGCCGTCGCCGGCGGCGATCCACTGCATCAGGCCGTCGAGCACCTTGCGCCCCTGCTCGTCCTGGTTGAAGCCCAACCAGCGGAAGTCGTTGAGCAGGCGGCCGGGCTGCGACACCACCTCGGTGTAGATGCGGGTGATGTCGCCGGCAAGCGGGTTGGCGGTGCCGAAGTCGTCCGTGGTCGCGTAACGCAGGAACGAGTTCCAGTCGCGCACGGCGGCGAAGCCGACGCCATTGACGGTCGGGTTCTTGGCCGTGTACTTGAACTCGTAGATGTCGTTGGCGACGAAGTTGGTGCCGGCCGGCAGCAGGCTGATCGCCGTGCCGGCCGCGTTGTAGGCCCAATCGCTGGTGGGCACGACCACGGGCACGTCGTCCAAGTGCACGCGGTGGGTGAGCGTGGCAGTGGCCTGGTCGAGCGAGGCCGCCGGGTATGTGAGGTTGAACGAGGAGACGCCGGCGCCGGTGACGATGTACTCGTACGACGGGCCCGTGATCGACGAGCCGTCGGGGTTCGTCGCCACCGGCAGCGTGATCGTGGTGTTGAAGTTGGCGGTGCTGGTTCCGGCGGCCTGGTCCCAGCCGCTGAACGAGATCGAATAGCCCTGCGGCATCAGGAACGACTGGCCGAGCAGGGCCGGGTCGATGATGGAACCCGGGTCGTTGATCTGTGCACCGGACGCCGGCGTCACGCCGGCGGCGACGCCGAGGCCGCTCAAGCGGTTGAAGGCAGCCCAGGTCTTGCCGCCGCGGTTCGGCGGCTCGTAGAGCATCTTGTGGTTGCTCTTGGAAAGGTCGATCGGCTTCAGGATGTAGAAGTCGAACGAATACTCGACCTTGCCACTGGCGTTCTTCGGCGCCAATCCGATGTCGACGATGACCGCGTTTTTGGGATCGGCGGGGTCGATTTCACCGAAGGCCTTGCCGTAGATCTTCTCGTACTGCCCGACACCGGGCCAAGAGAAGCCGCCGAAGGTCGGCGATTGAATGCCTGCGACCGTGATCTTGATGATCCGAGCCTGGGCACCGGGAGCGACGAAGACCGCACTCGTCACCGCCAGGGCGCAGGCGGCACTCAGGTGAGACAGCTTGAAGTGGCTGGGGCGCAAGACCGTCCTCGCGCCGATTCGTGACTTGGAACGATTCATTGGTTTCCTCCTTCGTTCTCACCGGCACCGACCGAGCGTGTACAGCTAGCTGGCCGACGGTGAATTTTTTCAACAAAAGACTGCATGAGAAGCCCTTTACCCGTAGGACCGAGGACCAACGAGACAGGATCGCGAACCGCGACTGCTTCGTACACGGCGCGACTTGGTACCGACCAACGCAAGACGGAGCCTCGAACGATGACGGCCGTCCCAGGGAAGACGTCGTCGGTCAAGGCGACTCAGCATACCCTTGTCTTGAGCACCGGGGAACTCTCCGAACAGGTCGCGCGGCTGCAACGGCGGCTTCTCTGAGCCGGGCCGGCGGCGCGCGCAGGCGAGCGCCGCCGCCGGTGGCTGCCGGGCAATGCGTCGGTCGAGTTCCTAGGCCGGGGTGCGGGAGCGCCGGATCGGCGGTCAGCTCGCGCTCGGCGCCGGCCTGCTCCCGCAGCGGCGGGCCGCGGGCGGGCACGACCCTTGCCGCCTCCTGTGGGCATCCAATCTGAGAGTAGGTTGACGCGCCTCGTTGCCGCAAACTGTGCGGCCGCTCCCGTCGATTTCTATGACCGCTTTGTAGCACCGTGGCCGGCAGGAACGGGTCGTAAGCGGACATCGACCGCAGGAAGAAATCCGCGCCACTAATCTTCCTCGTGCTTCCGATGCTTAGCGTATTCGCTGGCCAACTGCTGTTGCAGTATCGATGGTGCCGGCTCGTAATGCGACAGGCTCATGGTCCACGCGGCCTGGCCCGCGGTAAGCGCCTTGAGCCGCGCTGCGTAGCCTTCGAGTTCCGACAGCGGTGCGATCCCGTTGACGCTCAGCGTTCCGGCTTGCGATGACTGCGTGCCGGTGACCTGCCCCCGCCGCGACGACAGATCGCCGGCGACATCGCCCATCGACGCCTCGGGACACATTACTTCGAGACTGACGATCGGCTCGAGCACGATCGCCTTCGCCTTGTCGATGGCGTCGAGGAAAGCCTTGCGGCCCGCGGTGACGAAGGCGATTTCCTTCGAGTCGACCGCATGGTGCTTGCCGTCGTAGACGGTGACGCGCACGTCCTGAAGGGGAAAGCCGGCAATCGGTCCGTGCGCCAATACCTGCTCGATGCCCTTCTGCACCGCCGGGATGAATTGGGTCGGAATCGTGCCGCCCTTGACCGCGTCCTTGAACTCGAAGCCTGCGCCACGCGGTAGTGGCTCGATGCGCAGGTAGACTTCACCGAATTGCCCCGCGCCTCCGGTCTGCTTCTTGTGCCGATGGTGGCCTTCGGCCTTGGCCATGATCGTCTCGCGATACGGCACGCGCGGCGGTCGCGTTTCGATCTCGAGCTTGAACTGGCTCGCCATGCGCTCGAACACCGAACGCAAGTGCAGTTCGCCAAGCCCGCGCAGCACTGTCTCGTTGAGAACGGAATCGTGGTCGGCGGACAGCGTCGGATCCTCGGCCATCATCTTGTGCAGCACGTCGGAGATGCGCTGCTCGTCGCCGCGTTTCTTCGGCGCGATCGCGAAGCCGTGCATCGGCGTCGGGAATTCCAGCGGCTGCAGGTGGATATGGTCCTCGTCGTGCGAATCGTGCAGCACACTGTCGAACTCGATTTCGTCGACCTTGGCGACTGCCGCGATGTCCCCCGGCACCGCGCGCTCGATCTCGACCTGCTTGCCGCCCTGCAACATCAGCAGGTGCGCGACGCGGAACGCCTTGCGCCCGTCACCGACAAAGAGTTGCGTGTCCTTGGTCACCGTGCCCTGGTGCACGCGGAACACGCCGAGCTTGCCGATGAACGGATCGATTACGACCTTGAACACGTGTGCCAGCACGTGCTTCTTCGGATCGGGGTCGGAGTGAAATTCGCTCGCGCTCTCGCCCTCGCCCTTGGTGAAAAGCGGCGGATTGCCCTCCTCGGGATTGGGAGCGAGCTTGACCAGGATGTCGAGAAGTTCGCCTACGCCCGCGCCGGTACGCGCCGACACGAAGCACACGGGAACCAGATGCCCTTCGCGCAACGCCTTCTCGAAGGGCGCGTGCAACTGGTCGGGAGCGATCTCGCCTTGCTCGAGGTAGAGCGACATCAGCGCTTCATCGACCTCGACCACCTGGTCGACCAGCGCCCGATGCGCCGCCTCCACCGAGGAGAAATCGGCATCACCCGATGGATTGAAGAAGCAGTCGACGACGCGCTTGCCGCCGTCGGCGGGCAGATTGATCGGCAGGCACTCCTTGCCAAACGTCGCCTGGATTGCGCGGAGCAGCCCCTCGAGGTCGACATTCTCGGCGTCGATCTTGTTGACGATCACCAGCCGGCAGAGTTTGCGCTTTGCCGCCCACTCCATCATGCGCGCGGTGATCATTTCGATGCCGGCCGACGCGCTGACCACGATCGCGGCAGTTTCGACCGCGTCGAGCGCACCGATCGCCTGTCCGACGAAGTCCGGGAAGCCGGGGGTATCGAACATGTGCACTCGCGTGCCCTGCGATTCCAGGTGCAGCACCGACGTGCGCAGCGAGTGATGCCACGCCTTTTCCAGCGGATCGAAATCGCTTACCGTGGTGCCGCGTTCGACCGTCCCTGGCACCTGGATCGCACCGGCCTTGAGCAGCAACGCTTCGGCGAGCGTTGTCTTGCCCGAAGCACCGTGACCGACCAGCGCCAGAGTACGGATGTCCTTGGTGGCGAATTGCGCCATGGGTCGTTCCTCCTCCCAGCGTATTGCGGGATTCTACCTTGGGAACGATTGCGACGCGCGGGCGGACAGCCGGCGCAGGAATGCCAGGTCAGGCGGTGTGCAGCGACAGTATCTCGCGCAGGTTGCGCAGCAGCTCGTCTTCCTGATAGGGCTTGCCCAGATAGACGTCGACGCCGAGTTCCTTGGCGCGATTGCGATGCTTCTCGGCGGTGCGCGAGGTGATCATGATGACCGGGATGTGCTCCAGGCGCGTATCGGCCTTGATCGTCTTGGCGAATTCGAATCCGTCCATGCGCGGCATTTCGATGTCGAGCAGGATTGCGTCGGGCAACCGTTCACCGAGCAGTTGCAGTGCGTCCAGGCCATCCTTGGCCGTTACGATTTCGAATCCTTCGCGCACCAGCAGGCGACCGGTGATCTTGCGCACCGTCAGCGAGTCGTCGACGATCATGACCAGCGGCGGGCCCGACGCGGCGGCCGCGGCGGCCGCGGCGACGGAGGCCTGGTGCGTCTTGACCACCATCGGCTGCTCGGTCGAGGCATCGACGCGCTGCGCCAACTGCACCGGATTGATGATCAGCACGACCTCGCCGGTACCCAGCACCGTCGCGCCGGCGATTCCGGACACACGCGCCAGTTGCGGCCCGATGTTCTTGACCACGACTTCCTGGTTGCCGACCATCTCGTCGACGTGCACCGCCGCCACGTTCTGGCCGCTCTTCAGCAGCACGACCGAGTTGTAGCGTGTGGTTTCCGGGTTGTGTCCGCCGTCGCCGAGCAGGCGCGGCAGGTAGAAAAACGGATACTTGCGGTCCTGCCAGGCAACCTCGCGAGTCAGATAAAGGTCGATGAGGTCCTTGTCCTTGATCTGCTGCACCTGCTCGACCATCGGCGCCGGCAGCGCCCACAGCCGGCCTCCTGCGCGCACCAGCACTGTCTGCGCAACCGCGAGCGTCAGCGGCAGGAATATCGTGAATGTCGTTCCTTTGCCGGCGACGGTGGCAACCTCGACGCGGCCGCCCAGCGCGGCGATGTCGGAGCGCACCACGTCCATGCCCACACCGCGGCCCGAAATCTGCGTCACCTTCGCCGCAGTCGACACCCCGGGCGCGAAGATGCACTCGATCAGGCGCGCCTCGGTCGGCTCGCCGTCAGCCGGTATCAGACCCAGCGCGCGCGCTTTCTCGGCGACGCGCTGCAGGTTGATGCCCGAGCCGTCGTCGGCGATTTCGATCGCGATCTCGTTGCCTTGCTGGCGCGCGGTCAGCGCAATTTCACCGGTCTCCGGTTTGCCGCCCTTGCGCCGCGCCTCGCGGCTCTCGACGCCATGATCGAGCGCGTTGCGCAGCAGGTGCTCGAGCGGGCCGACCAGCTTTTCGAGCACCGAACGGTCGAGTTCGACCTGCGTTCCGCGGATTTCCAGGTTGGCGCGCTTGTCGAGTTCTTTCGCGGTTTGCCGCAGAATCCGGTAAAGGCGCTCGGACAGGCTCCCGAACGGCACCGTGCGAATCGAGAACAACTGCTGCTGCACATCGCGCGACAGCCGCGACTGCGCGAGCAGCGCGGCATCGGCTTCGTCGAGGTTCTTGAGTAGCGATTGCTGCACCGTGGCAACGTCGTTCACGCCTTCGGCGATGCCGCGCGTCAACTCCTGGAAGCGCGTGAAGCGGTCGAATTCCAGCGGATCGAAGCCTTCCGCGGTCTCGTTGGCGAGCGACATGCGCGACTGGATCTGCGAATCGGCCTGGATTTCGATCTCGCGCACTTGCGAGCGCAGGCGGATCACGCTGCCGGTCAATTCGAGCAGGTTGGCCTTGAGCGCGCGCAATTCGCCTTCGACGCGCGCGCGCGCGATCGCGACTTCGCCCGCCTCGTTCACCAGCCGGTCGATGAGATCGGCGCGCACGCGCAGTTGCGCATGCTTGCCTTCGCCTTCGACGACGGCAGACGTTGGTGCGGCCGGCGCTACAGCGGCGGGCACCGCCGCCGGTGCCGTCGGCAAAACGGCAACCTTGGCTTCGAATTCAGGCGCGGGCGCGTCGGCCTTCGCCGCCGGATCCTCCAGCCACGGCAGAACGGTGTCTACTTCACCCTTGTGCAGGCGATCGAGGACGAAGGCGATGTGGTCGAGGTCGTTGTCCAGCGCGTCGAACAGCGTCGCGGACGGCCGCTCCTGCGCTTCGTGTTCGGGCAGACGACTTTCCATCAAGTGCGCGAGCTCGCCCAGGCGCATCGCGCCGGCCATGCGCGCGCTGCCCTTGAAGGTGTGCAGCGTGCGCTTGAGGCCCCGCACAGGTTCCACGTCCGCAGGCTTCTTGCGCCACGCGCGCAGTTGTTCGCCCGCCTGTGGAAACAGTTCAGCCGCCTCCTCGAGGAAAATTGGCAGCACCTGCAGGTCGACGTCGTCGCGCACGTCGACCAACGGCGCCTCGGTCGTCGGTAGTGGAGCCGGCGGCGGCGCGACCGCTGGCACCGCGCGCGGCGCGCTGGCCGGCGCCAGGTGCACCGGCGCCGGCGAGGGCGCGACGGCAGTCAATACTGGTTCTTCCGCGCTGGGCGCGGGCGGGGACGGCGTGATCTCTACCAGCCGGGGCGGCGGTGGTGGTGCCACCGCGAGCGGCGGGGCATGCGCGAATTCATCGGCCTCGGCAACCCGCGCGGCCACCGTTTCGCTGTCGTCGAGCACGGGCTCCGGCGTGGCCTCCTGGCGCAGCGCTTCGAGCTCCCTGACGATGGCGGCGGCCTCGTCCTCGTCGCTGTACACGAAGGCTTCACGGTGCTTGACGCGATCGGTAAGCGCGCCGAGTCCGGCAATCGCGCGCGCGAGGACCGGATAGGCTGCGCTGGATAGCGGCGCGCCGCGCTCCTGCAATCCAAGCAGGCATTGTTCCAGTGCCTTCGCAGTGGTCGCGACCAGCGGAAATCCTCCGGTGCGATGAATGCCGCACAGCGTGTGTCCCGCGCGGACCATCGCCTGCGATGGCGTTGCGGCGGCGTCCGACTGGAGCAGACGCAATTCACTGTCAAGGGTCGCGAGGTGCTGCTGCGCCTCGTCACAAAGAATACGGTACAGCGCGGTGGACAGCGTGACGTCGCCCACCGTCGTCTCGTCGGACTCCGACAGGCTACCGGGCGACGGACCGGGCAACGCCGCCACTCCATCATGCAATGCGACGTCTACCGGCGCGATGGCGCGCGGGGTGAATTCGATGACTTCGGACGACGCGCTGATCGGCGGCAGATCGTCATTGGCGGATTCGAAGTCCGATGCAAGTGTCTCGTCCTGTTCGAGCACTTCGATCAGCGGCGCTTCCAGCGGTGCCAGCGCGGGAATCTCGTTGCCGGTCTGCGGCAGGGCAAATGCCGGCGTTGACGGTGTCGAAGGCGGCTGCACCGGCAGCCCGCCGTCGGGCCCGCCCGGGTTCGGTAATTCCGCGACAACCCTGGCCACCGCCGCACGCAACGCGCCCGCATCGGGGGTCACACGGCCATCGCGGCTCAGCGCATCGACCCAGGTGCGGAATCCGTCGTGCGCGATGTCGATGAGATCAACCATCGCAGGTGTCACCGGCAGGTCCTCTTCGAGAACCCGGTTCTGCACCTTCTCGACCTCGAATGCGAGTTCGCCCAGCTCGGTCAGGCCAACCATCCGGCCGCTGCCCTTGAGCGTGTGAAATGCGCGACGTATTGTGGTCAACGCCTCGCGATCGTCCGAATTGGCACGCAGCGCGGCTCCGTTCTCGGCGATGGTGTCGAGCACCTCGCCCGCTTCGGTAAGGTAGATCTCCAGCAGTTCGGCGTCGAGCTGCGACGCGTCGGTATCGAGCAGGCGCAGCGTCTCGTCGGACGGCGCGGGCGCCGGCTCGGCCGCATCGGTGCTCGCGATCGCCCCGATGGCATCCTGCAGCGCCGCGGTATCGCCGGAGCGCGAGCGCGCGAGTTCGTCGAGCGCGACGTCGACATCCTGCTGCAAGCGTGGATCGACGATCAGCTCGGCGTCTTCCTTGAGCGTAGTCAGCTCGGCCTGCAGGCGATCGCGTACCGCGGCGTCGCCCGGCGCCTGCTGGAACGCCGCGAGCGTCGCCGGCAGTGTCGCCTTGAGGTCGGCAACCGCGCTCTCCACGGTATCGATTTCGGCGACGGCCTCCTGCGGCGCTTCACCGAGGCGACGCGCGAGCATCGGCTCGATCAGCCGCTCGCGTTCCGGTCGCTGTTGTTCGACCGCTTCGATATAGAAGCCCAGGCCGGAGAGCGACTCGGCGAGCAACTCGAGATCCTCGTCCGCGACCTCGGTGTCGGGCTTGGCGTATTCGTCGATCTGCTGCTGGCACAACGCGAGCAGCTGCTCCGCGCGGTCGAGACCGAGCATCTTCAGTGCGCCGGTGATCTGCTTGCTGTCGTGAGCCAGCGTGGCCAGCTCGCCGCGCTTGGCGTGATCGCGGAAGAACGCGTCGAGCACCTGTTCCATGTGGCGCAGGTTGGCCTGGATCTCGCGCGCCACCTGGGCGAGGATCAGTCGTTCCTGCGCCCGGCGCGCCATTTCGTCGAGTATCGGCGCGTCTGCCGCGCTGGGCAGTGGCTTGTTCTGAGCGGCGGCGTCGAGGCGGGCGAGCATCGCGTCCACCTGCTTCGGGAACTCGGGCGAGAGCGCAGCAAAATTGTCCATCGCCGACTCGGCCAGCAGCAGGCCGGTCGCGTATTCCATCGCCATCGCTTCCGGTATCGTGCCGGTGCCGATCTTGTCGAGCCGCGCCGAGAGCGCACTCGAGAGTTTCATGACCGACGGCTCGCCGATCGCGGCGGTCTTGTCACGCAGCTGCGACATCACCTGGCGCAGCTTGGGCAGGTTCTCCTGGCGACCCCCGGTCAGCTTGAGCCAGAGGTCCTTCGCGGCAGCCAGCAGATCGCGGGTCTCGCGCAACAGCGGCTGCACACGCACCACGTCGGCTGAAAGCACGTCCGCGGTCGGGATCAGCCCCTGCAGGCGAAACGCCCGCTGTACCGCCTGCACCTGCGGCCCCACCGGCGCGCTGATCGCGACGTAATAGAGCACTTCGCGGCGCATGCGATCGGCGACCTTTGCCGAGCCCTCGACGAAGCGGCGAATCTGCAGGTCGACTCGGCCGCACAACTGCTTCACGCCGAAACCGCTGTCGACGCCATTCTCGACGATGCTCTCGAGCAGCGCGCCGACGGTCCACCAGAACGAACGCTGCGATGAATGCGTCTGCACGTCCTCGATGTCCTGGATGGCGTCACGCATGACCTTCGCACCCTCGGCGTCGCCACGCAGCCACGCGAGCAGGCCGCGCTGAAACATTCGCCGCTGCTTGATCAGGAACGACGGCAGTTTCTGCGTCGTCACCGACTTGGCGGTCGCGATCTTCGGCGCGCGTGGCGACAGGTCGGGATAGAACAGGTCGGTGGGCGCGGCGGCCTTGATGCCGCGCGCGCGCTGCATCAGTTCGTATTCGGGAAACAGCTTCAGCGGAACCGGCGACACGCCGCCGACCAGCTCATCGAGAAAGATGCGCAGCTTGCGGCAGGCGTGGTCGATCAGTTCGCAGCCTTCCTCGAGCTGCCGAGGCGAGGTGTCCTCGAGCAGCATAAGATGGCGTTCGATCTCGTCGGTATACGCGGTAACCGCGTCGAGGCCGACCATCTGGATCGCCCCCGCGGCCTGGTGCACGTGGGTGCGTGCGTGCTTGAGCGAGGTCGGATCGCGCGGCGCCGCCTTGAACGCAGCGAGTGCTTCCACGCCACGAGCGAGAGCCTGGTCGATCTCCCCCTGGACCCAGGTCAGCGGGCCCAGGTCGAATTCCGGTGCGGTGTCAGTAGCCACGATGATGAGCGCGCTTGAAGTCCAAGACCCTGCCTATAGAGCAAGAATCAGACCTGCCATCGGAAAATGGCGCAATCCGGCTCCGGAAATTGGCGTCCGCTGCGCTGCAACGTCGCCGCCCAGGCGCCGCCACGCCGCCCCTAGACCTTGAATCCCGCCACCGAGCTGCGCAGCTCCGCGGCCAGCTTGGTCAGCTGACCGATCGACACGTTGGTCTGCTTGGTGCCTTCGGTCGTCTCCTCGGTGATCTTGAGGATGCCCTGCATGCCCCGCGTAACGTCGGAAACCGACGCGGACTGCTTCTGCGTCTGCGCCGAAATGCCGCCGATCAACTCGGCGAGTTCGCGCGAAACCTTGCGAATTTCGTCCAGCGCCTGCCCCGCGGCGTCAGACAGCTTGGTGCCCTCGACCACGCCCACGGTGCTCTTTTCCATGGCGGCGACCGCGTCCTGCGTGTCGGCCTGAATGGTCTTCACGATCGCCTCGATCTGCTTGGTCGCCTCGCCCGAGCGCTCGGCCAGGCGCTGCACTTCCTCGGCCACGACCGTGAACCCTCGGCCCGCCTCGCCGGCGGAAGCCGCCTGGATCGCCGCGTTGAGCGCCAGCACGTTGGTCTGCTCGGTGATGTCCGAAATCAGTTCCACGATCTCGCCGATCTCCAGCGAGGACTCGCCCAGGCGCTTGATGCGCTTGGCGGTGTCCTGGATCTGGGTGCGGATTTCGTTCATGCCGGAAATCTGGTTGTGCACCGCTGTCCCGCCCTTCTCGGCGGCGGCCAGCGATTGCTGCGCCACGCGCGCCGACTGCGACGCAGTCTGCGACACCTCGTTGATCGACTGCGCCATCTGCAGCACCGACGCCGACGCCTGCTGGATCTCCTTGTTCTGCCGCTGCGACGCCTCGTACAGGCGATTCGAGATCGACTGCGCGTCGGTCGTTGCCTTCGCCACCTGGTCGGTCGCGGAGTTGATCCCGCGAACCAGCGTGCGCAACTCTTCGATGGTGAAGTTGATCGAATCGGCGATCGCGCCGGTGACATCCTCGGTCACTGACGCCTGCACCGTCAGGTCGCCGTCTGCCAGGTTGCCCATCTCGTTGAGCAACCGCAGAATCGCCTCCTGGTTGCGCTTGTTCTCCTGCTCGCTGCCGAACGCGCGCACGCGCGCGTCGTCGAGGAACACCTTGCCCAGTGCGATCAGGCAGAGCAGCGCGAGCGCCGCGAACACCAGCCCCGCGCCGGCGGTGAATGTCCGGGCCGCGCTCACACCATCGAACTCGTTGGTGAGCTTGGTCGTATCGGCGAGCAGTGGCTCGGAATCCTGGTTGATCCCGCGTCCGGCCTGCTTGGCGACAATGAGTCGCTGCATGTTCTGCAGGATCGCATTGACGCCGGCTTCGTAGCCGACGAAGCGCTTTTGCAATTCGATGAGCGTCGCGCGAGCGTCCTCCGCGCGAACCGCCTGGACGCGCAGCGAATCGCTGCCCTTGAGCAGACCGTTGAGGATGTCTCGAAACGAAACAGTGTCCTTACCGAGCAGGAACGCGACCTCGGGATCGATTTCGTCCGACGAAACGAGTGAGTTGGCGTTCTTGGCGATGCGCTGCGACAGGATCGCGAGCTGATTCGTGAAGTCGACTTCGCGCAGCGTGCCGCCTCCCTGCGCGACCTGCGCGGACGCCTGCTGCGCGAGCTCCAGCAATGCGTTGTTGCCCTGATTGATACCGTCGAGGCCCTTGGACAGGGAAACCAGCGCCGCCTGGTTGTCGATGACCGCGCTCGCATTCTTCTCGACCCGATCCCATCGCGTGGTGACCTCGCCGAGCGACGCCAGGACCGCGTCACTGGTCGACGCCTCGATGGTGGTGCCCCTCACGTTGCCGCCCTTGGTCAGCGCGTCGAGGTTGGCGCGAAAGCGGTCGCGCGAATCCTTGACGCCCTCGAAGGCCGCGACATTGCCTTGCACCGCCAGCGACGTGCCGCGCGCGAGTCGCTGCGACAACATCTGCATTTCGGTCGCCGTCGTAGCACTGGCGGTAAGCTGCGAGGAGATCCTCGAGTTCAGGTACAACATGAGCAAGGCGAGCAGGATGAACGTCACCAGCAGCACGCCCAGGATCTGGAACTGGCGCGGAATCGGCAGATGGCCGATGAGCCACAGGCGCGTCGGTTGTTGCGACTCGTCGGCGCCGGCGCGCATCTGGTCCATGATGGAACCCGAGCCGAGCGGATCGTAGCCTTTCGGCGCGGCGCCCATCTTGACCTGCGTCGTTGGCTCGTCGAGATCCTCGTCGCCCAGTGTCTGCCCTCTCGCGCCCCCCGCGCCGAACAGGCTCTTCAAGCTAAGCGCCATTTTCGTCCTCCACTGACCGGTTCTCTTCCGCGCGCATCGTACAAGTCATGTCGTTGGTGTCCGGTTGGCACGTTGTCTACAGGCCGACCTGCAGGAACGCCGCATCCTGCGCCAGCAGCGCCAGGTCGATTTCCTGCCAGGTCGTGCCATCGGCTTCGCTCCAGCGCGAGCCGTACCACGGCGGCGCGCCCTCCGCCGACGGCGCTTCGGCGAGTTCGGCGAGATTGCGCAAGCCCATGACGCGGTTGACCACGAGCCCCGCGCGCAGGTCGCCCACCCGTGGCCCGAACAGCACCAGCCGCGAGGTGGTCGCGCCCGGCGTCGGCGCCTCGATCGGCTGGCCGAGAAAGCCGCTGAAGTCGATGCACCCGTACAGGTTGCCGCGAATGTTGGCGATCCCGAGGTACCACGGCTTGGTCATTGGCACCGTCGCCATCGACGGAACCGCGATGACCTCGCCGGCATCGGCGAGGCGGATCAGCCATTGCGACCCGGCGGCTGCCAGGCCCAGGCGCGACTGTTCGACTTGCGCGGTGGTCTTGGCGGCGAGCCGCGCGGCGAGCTCCTGCTGGAACGCGCGTAGGTCGAGTTTGGCGGCTCGGGCCATGGTGTGCGTTAGCCCAGCGCCGTGATCTTGGCGAGCAATTCGTCGCGACGCACCGGTTTGACGATGTAGTCGCGGGCACCCTGGCGCATGCCCCAGATCTTGTCGGTTTCCTGGTTCTTCGACGTGCAAAGGATGATCGGCACCAGCCGCGTCTGCGGATCGCGGCTGATGGCGCGCGTGGCCTGGAAGCCGTTCAACCCCGGCATGACCACGTCCATGAGAATCAGATCCGGCTTGGCCGTCTTGGCCTTGAGGATGGCGTCCTCGCCGTTGTCGCTGGCGACAACCTCGTAACCGGCCTTGGTCAGCATGTCGTTGAGCACATGCCGCTCGGTCGGCGAGTCGTCCACGATCAGCACCCGCTTGATGGTCATGCTCTCCCAGCCTTCCCGCCGGCCCCCCGGCTTGCCTGTCCCTGGCCGCGCCGCCTCAATGCGCCGCGACCTTGACGTGCGTTCCCACGGCCTTGAGCAGGCTTTCCTTGGTAAACGGCTTGGTAAGGTACTGATCCGAACCCACCATGCGGCCGCGGGCACGGTCGAACAACCCGTCCTTCGAGGACAGCATGACGACCGGCGTCTGTTGAAATCGCGTGTTTTTCTTGATCAGGGCGCAGGTCTGATAACCGTCGAGGCGCGGCATCATGATATCGACGAAAATCAGCTCCGGCTGGTGATCGGTGATCTTGGCCAGGGCGTCGAAGCCGTCCTCGGCCAGGATAACCGTGCAACCCGCCTGGAGCAGGAAGATTTCGGCGCTGCGACGAATGGTGTTGCTGTCGTCGATCACCATGACCTTCACGCCTGACAGTGCTGCCGCATCGGCCAACTCGTTGCTCCTTGCGTCTTCGCTCGCGCTCTCGCTCGCGTTTTCGACCGGAACCGCCTGTACCGCTGATGAATCCATCATCACCTCGGGAAAGTTTGCCATGGTTGCAAGCAAATGACCAGAGCATAATCCTTGCCAGAAGGCCGAAACTTGTGGTTTTTGAGCAATTTGCAACACTGGCGGCGCTTAATACCCGGAAAAACCGGCCCGATTTGGGCACTTCTAGCTCCCCAGAAAGAGCCGATAGGCCGGATTTCGGGTCTCGTCGACGTAGTGGTAGCCCAGCCGGGCCAGGAACGCCGCGAAGTCGGCCTTGTCGGCGGGCGGCACCTGCATCCCCACCAAAACCCGGCCATGGTCGGCGCCATGGTTGCGGTAGTGGAACAGGCTGATGTTCCACCCCTGGCTCATGCTGTCCAGGAAGCGAATCAGCGCGCCGGGGCGCTCGGGGAACTCGAAACGGTACAGGATTTCGTGCTCGGCGGAGGGCGCATGGCCCCCGACCAGATGGCGCACGTGCAGCTTCGCCATCTCGTTCTCGGATAGGTCGTAGGCCTCGATGCGCCGCTTGTGCATCTGGCGCAGCAGTTCCGCGGTCTCGTGGCGATTGGCGACCTCGATGCCCACGAAGATGTGTGCCAGCTTCGAATCGGCGTACCGGTAGTTGAATTCGGTGACGCTGCGCTTGCCCAGCAGCGCGCAGAACTCTCGAAAGCTGCCGGGCCGTTCGGGAATCGTGACCGCCAGGATCGCTTCGCGCGCCTCGCCCAGCTCCGCGCGCTCCGCGACGAAGCGCAGCCGGTCGAAATTCATATTGGCGCCGCAGGCGATCGCCACGAAGGTGCGGCCCTTGACGCGGTGGCGCGCGCACCATGCCTTGACTCCCGCGACCGACAGCGCGCCCGCCGGCTCGAGAATCGAACGCGTGTCCTCGAACACATCCTTGAGCGCCGCGCAGATCGCGTCGGTATCGACAAGCACGATGTCGTCGACGAGCTCGCGGCAGATGCGAAAGGTTTCCTTGCCCACCTGCTTGACCGCGACGCCGTCGGCAAACAGACCGACGTGCTCGAGCTTCACCCGCCGTCCCGCCGCGATCGAGCGCGCCATCGCGTCGGAATCGACCGGTTGCACGCCGATCACCTTGATCTCCGGCCGTACCCGCTTGACGTAGGAAGCAATGCCCGAAATGAGTCCCCCGCCACCGATGGCCACGAAGATGGCGTCGATCGGACCCTGACACTGGCGCAGGATCTCCACTGCGATCGTGCCCTGCCCTGCGATGACGTCCGGATCGTCGTACGGGTGGACGAAGGTCGCGCCACTCTTTTTCTGCAGCGCCAATGCGTGTTCGTAGGCGTCGCTGTACGAGTCGCCGTGCAGTACCACCGTGGCGCCACGCGCCTCGACCGCGGCGATCTTGATCGACGGCGTCGTGACCGGCATCACGATAGTCGCCTTGCAGGCAAGCCGCTGCGCGGCCAGCGCGACACCCTGCGCGTGATTGCCGGCGGATGCCGCGACGACACCGCGCGCGCGCTCGACGGCGGATAGCTGCGCCATCTTGTTGTAGGCGCCGCGCAGCTTGAACGAGAACACCGGTTGCTGGTCCTCGCGCTTGAGCAGCACGCGATTGCCGAGGCGCCGAGACAGCGTCGGCGCCAGCTCGAGGGCGGACTCTATCGCGACGTCGTACACCTTCGCGGTGAGAATCTTCTGCAGGTAATCGACAGCCATCGCGCGGTGCACGTGTGGGGTGGCGGGAAGCGTCGAGGGTAGCAGAAACACCTTGCTCGCCAAAGCCCGCCGCGCATGGCGCACGGCTTTTCTGCTAGGCTACGTCGCCCGCGTTTTTAGCAAGCAGCACCGTGACTGCCACCACCCTCGCCGTCGTCGACCTCGGTTCGAACAGCTTCCGGCTTGAGATCGGCCGCGTCGAAGGCGGCCAGATCTACCGGCAGGACACGTGGCGCGAGACGCTGCGCTTCGGCGCCGGACTCGATACCGAGGGCCGCATTACCGCGCCGGCGATGAAGGCGGCGCTCGAGTGCCTGGCTCGATTTCGCGAGCGCCTCTCCGGCGTGCCAGCCGCCGCGGTGCGCGCGGTCGGCACCAACACCTTTCGCGTGGCGACCAACGCGCGCGAATTCCTGCGCCTCGCCGAGCGCGCGCTCGGCGTGCCGATCGACGTCATAGGCGGCCACGAAGAAGCGCGGTTGATCTATCTAGGCGTCGCGCACGTCCTGCCGCCGTCGACCGCGCCGCGGCTTGTCATCGACATCGGTGGCGGATCCACCGAATTCATCATCGGCCGCGGGCTGGAGCCTGAGCGCCTGGAATCGCTCAAGATCGGTTGCGTCGGCCTGACGCAACGATTCTTTCCCAAGGGCCGCGTCACCGCGGCGTCCTTCGCGGCGGCAGAAACCGCCGCGCGGGTCGAGGTCGAGGCGATCGCGAACGAGTTCGGCCCCAGGCACTGGCGCGACGCATACGCCTCCTCGGGCACCGCCGCGGCGCTCGCCGAAATCCTGGAACAGAACGGATTCTCGCCGGCCGGCATCACTCCGGTCGGACTCGACCGCCTGCGCAAGCGCCTGGTGCAGGCCGGCCACGCGGGCAAGCTCAACCTCAATGCGCTCAAGCCCGAGCGCGTGCCGGTGCTCGCCGGCGGACTTGCGATCATGGCCGCCGCAGTCGCCGAGCTCGGCGTCGCGCACATCGAGCCGGTTGGCGGCGCGCTGCGGCTGGGCGTCCTCTACGACCTACTCGGTCGCAGCATCGACGAGGACGTACGCAAGGTTACGGTCGAGCGCTTCGTCGAGCGCTATCGCATCGATCGTGCGCATGGCGCACGCGTCGCGGCGCTTGCGGCAGCGCTCTACGTCAAGGCCGTGCCGGATGCCACCATCGCACAGCTACAACTTCTGAAGTGGGCGGCGATGCTGCACGAGGCCGGCATGTCAGTCTCGCACATCGGCTTTCACAAGCACGGCGCGTACATCCTGCAGCACGCCGACATGCCGGGATTTTCCGCGGGCGAGCAGACCCACCTTGCGCTTCTGGTCTTCGGCAGTCGGGGTGGACTGTCCAAGGTGCAGTCCGCGTTGTCCGATGCACACATCCGCGCGCAATTGCTCGCGCTGCGTCTCGCGGTGCTGTTTCACCACGCGCGAACGCCAATCACGCTACCGCGACTCAAGTTCACCGTTGCCGGACACGTCAAATTCGGCATCGCCGCCCGTTGGTTGAAGGCGCATCCGTTGACCGCGCACCTGCTCGGCAAGGAGCGTGCGCAATGGGAGGCGCTGGGCTACCGTTGGCGCCTGCTCTAGGGCAGACGCTTGACGACCTCGACCTCAAGCATCGTGCCGCGGCATTTCGACGCGCCGCAGCGACAGCTCATGGCCTTGCGTTCGCGCTTGGTCACTTTCCCGCTGGGCACCAGCTTGTAGTCGTAGCTGAGCTCCTCGCCGGCGCGGATCGTGCGCCGGGCGTGGATGAACACGCGAAAATCGTCGTGCTCGAAGGGCTCGCAGTTTGGGTCGCAACTGTGGTTGATCCAGCGCGCGGCGTTGCCGCGCACGGCGGCGTCGATGACGCGTCCGTCGCTGAGCTCGAACATGAAGGTATGAAACGGATCATTGGGATCGGTGAGCGGACGCTCGCAGGCGACGTCGTAGCTGGACCTGACTCCTCGATACTCGATGATGCACTCGCCCTTGCGAATGGTGCGGGTCGCGAACGCGCCACGGCCGTGCGTGGGCGAGTCGCGCACGACGCAAGGCGGTTTGACGGTTTTCGTGGGCATTTCGCAATTACCTGCTAGACAAAATCCGGACCGATCATCACCTTGAGCACAACCGCGGCGCCGCCGTCGCGCACGCGATTGGTCAACCACCACACCGCGCCCTTGCGCACGCTCCACGGCGCGTCTTCACCCGACAGCAGGAACGCCGCGACCTCGCCCAAGGTCGGCTGATGTCCGACCACCAGCACCGGCTCGCGCGCATCGGGCCAGCCCGCCGCCGCCAGCGTCGCGGCCACGGTCGCGCCAGGAGCCAGCTCCGGCACGGTCTTGAACTTTCGCTTGAGCGCCAGCGCGGTCTGCTGCGCGCGATCGGCGGGACTCACCAGGATCCTGCAGGTGTCGGGCAGGTGCACTTCGAGCCAGGTCGCCATGCGTTCAGCCTGCTTGATGCCCTTCGCGGTCAGGCGCCGACCCAGGTCGGGCTCGCCCGGCTCGGCTTCGGCGTGACGCCACAGGATGAGGTCCATGGTTGCTCGCGTTTCCTAGGGTCGCGGCGAAGAGTGGTCGGCAAGCCGGTCGAGCAGGACCTGCTGCGCCGACACGCCGTGGCTGCGTCCCTTCGGCTTGAGACGATGATAGCTGCCGTCTTCGTGCAGTTCCCAGGCGTCGCAGTTGTCCGACAGGTACGGAGTCAGGCTCTCGGCGATGACGCGTGCACGCAATTCGGCGTCCTGCACCGGGAACGCTACCTCGATCCGGCGGAAGAGGTTGCGTCCCATCCAGTCGGCGCTGGCCAGATATACGTCCGGCGTGCCGTCGTTTTCGAAGTACCACACGCGATGATGCTCGAGGAAGCGGCCAAGCAACGAGCGAACGCGGATGTTCGCGGAAGCTCCTGCCACACCCGGACGCAAGGCGCACGCACCGCGCACGATGAGATCGATCTGCACGCCGGCCTCCGACGCCGCGTACAGCGCCTTGATCACGGCTTCTTCGACCAGCGCATTCATCTTGGCGATGATTTTCGCGGGCTTGCCTTCCTTCGCATGCCGCGTTTCGCGCCGAATCGCATCGAGCAGATGTCGATGCATGGTGAACGGCGCGAGCCAGAGCCGCTTGAGCTTATTGGCCTTCGACAGACTGGTGATGTGCAGGAACACCTCGTTGACGTCGGCGCAGATGTCCGCGTTGGTCGTCATCAGGCCGAAATCGGTGTACATGCGCGCGGTGCGCGGATGGTAGTTGCCGGTGCCGAGGTGCGCATACGGCTGCAGCACCGTCTTGCCCGCTGCATCGCGTTCGCGGCGGAATAGCAGCGCCAGCTTGGCGTGCGTCTTGAGTCCGAACACGCCGTAGACCACTTGCGCGCCCGCCTGCTCGAGCCGCTCCGCCCAGTTGATGTTCGCCTCCTCGTCGAAGCGCGCGAGCAGTTCGACCACCACCGTGACTTCCTTGCCCCAGCTGGCGGCGTCGATCAGCGCCTCCATCAGCACCGAATTCACGCCGGTGCGATACACAGTCTGCTTGATCGCGACCACGTCGGGATCATCGGCCGCCTTGCGGATGAATTCGACGACCGGATCGAAGGATTGATAGGGATGATGCAGCAGTACGTCGTGCTGCCGGATCACCGCGAGCAGGTCCGGCTGATCCTTGAGGCGGTCCGGAACGCCGGGAGTAAAGCGCGGGTACAGATACTGGTCGAGGTCGGTCTCGTCGATCAGCGCCGCCATCCGCGCCAGGTTCACCGGGCCGTCGCAGCGGTACAGGTCGAATTCCTGCAGCTCAAACTGCTGCAGCAGCAGCTCGGCGAGATGCGCGGGACAATTGGCCGCGACCTCGAGCCGGACCGCGAGTCCGAACTGGCGCTGCGGCAATTCGCCTTCGAGCGCCTGGCGCAGGTTCTTGACTTCTTCCTCGTCGAACCACAGGTCAGCGTCGCGCGTCACCCGGAATTGCGAGTAGTGCACGACCTCGCGTCCGGCGAACAACTCACCCAGGTGCGCGTGGATGACCGACGAGAGCAGCACGAAGGTGTCCTCGGGCGCGACTTCACGCGGCAGCTCAATCACCCGGGGCAGCAGACGCGGCGCCTTCACGATCGCGATCGACGTGTCGCGTCCGAAGGCGTCGCGGCCGGTCAGCTCGATGATGAAGTTCAGGCTCTTGTTGACGACCTGTGGAAACGGATGCGCCGGATCGAGTCCGATCGGCGTGAGCAGCGGCTTGACCTCGCGGCGGAAATAATCGGCAACCCATGCTCGCTGCGCCGCATCCCGGTCGGCATCGCGCAGCAGCCGGATGCCGGCTGCCGCCATCGCCGGCAGCACCTGCTGGTTGAGCACGCGATACTTTTCGGCCACCAGCGCCTGCGCTTCCTCGCTGATGCGGGTGAAGTTCACGCGCAGGTCATGCAGGGTCGTTCCCGGCGGCGGCGCCTTGATGCGCAACTGCTCGCGCAGGCCAGCAACGCGCACCTCGAAGAATTCATCCAGGTTGCTACTGACGATGCACAGGAAGCGCAACCGTTCCAGCAATGGCACCCCCGGATCCTCGGCCAGCGCCAGCACGCGCCGGTTGAAGGCGAGCAGCGACAGCTCGCGATTGATCAGCGGCGGCTCGCGGCCCTTCGGGGGGTCTTCGGGCATGATCGGCGGCGTCGTGGCGCCGGCGCGCGGGCGCTCCGGCACAGGCGCAGCAGCATGACCGTCGTTTGTTACGGGAACGTTACTGCCGTCGTTGTTCATGCTCAGTGCGCTCCGGGCGCCTGCGCCAGCCACAGGCAGGCGCCTTTCGAGGCACGGTCGAGCTCCGCGAGGTACGCCCAATGCGCCTCGAGTTCCTCGGCAGTGGGCGCAAGAATGCGCACCGCGATCGGCTCGAAATCAGCGTTCACCAGGACGCCGCGCGCCGCGCCCGGCGGCGCGACGACGTCAATCGTCAGCGATTCCTGACCCCGCGTCATCGCCAGGTACACCTCCGAGAGGAGCTGCGCGTCGAGAAGGGCTCCATGCAGCGTGCGATGGGCATTGGCGACGCCGAGGCGCTCGCAGAGCGCGTTCAGGTTGTTCTTCTTGCCGGGGAACTGCTCGCGCGCCAGCGCCAGCGTATCGATGACGTCGGTTGCGAGCGACGCCGTCGCCGGCAGGTTCGCACGCTTGAGTTCCTCGTCGAGAAAACCGAGGTCGAAGGGGGCGTTGTGGATGATCCACTGCGCGTCACGCACGAACTCGCCGAATTCCTGAGCGACGTCGGCGAAACGCGGCTTGTCGCGCAGCATGTCCCAGGTGAAGCCGTGCACCTCGGTCGCACCGGCGTCGATCTCGCGCTCCGGATTCACGTACACGTGCAGATGGCGGCCGGTCGGCCGGCGGTCGATCAGCTCCACGCAGCCGATCTCGATGATGCGATGCCCTAGCCGCGCGTCCAGTCCGGTGGTTTCGGTATCGAGTATCAGCTGGCGCATGAGCCGGCCGGCACCGATGGCGACGGACCCTCGATCACGCCGCTCATCGCCGGTACCTCTTGATGGTTTGCTGGATCTCCTCGATGGCCCGCTCGATCTCGTCGTCGGTCAGGTCGCGTTGAGCGCCTTTGCGGTCGGTCAATGTAAGCGTCCGATCGATCTCGGTCTGGAATTCGCCCAGTCCCAGCGTTTCGGTGATCGTCGTCGTCGGATCGTCGGTGAGATTCTCCGGGCCCCAGCGCACCGCGATCATCGACAGGTTGTCGCCATCCGGACCGCCGCGTACCTCGGCCTCGCGCATGAGTACCGGCGCGGCCTTGAGCACCGGCGCGCCGGTCAGCGCGCGCGCGATCTCCTCCTGCGGATAGACGGCCCACAGGCCATCGGTGCACATCACGATCAGGTCGCCATTGCGCAACGGAGTGCGCCGCGACAGATCGATCACCGGATCAACCAGCCCGCCGAGGCAGCTGAAGATCTTGTTGCGATCCGGATGGTCGGCGACTTCGTGCACGCCGATGATCCCCTGGTCGAGCAGGTATTGCACCTTGGAATGGTCCTTGGTCTGCCCGATCAGACCGCCCTGGCGAAACAGGTAGAGGCGCGAATCGCCGACGTGGCCCCAATACGCGTAGTTCTGCTGCACGATGCACGCCACGCAGGTGGTGCGCGGCGTTTCGAGCATGGAAAATTGATTGGCGTACGAGCCCAGCGCCGAATGCGCGCGCAGCATCGTCTCCTGCAGGAACTTGAGCGGGTTCTTAAGCGTCGGCTTGGCTTCCTGCTGGAAACGCTCGATGAACAATCGCACTGCGATCTGCGCCGCGATTTCGCCACCGGCATGACCGCCCATGCCGTCGGCGAGCACCAGCAACAGCGTGTCGCGACTGTAGGTGTACGCGAGCCGGTCTTGATTGACCTTGCGCTGGCTCTTGCGGCTCTCCTGGAAAATCGTAAAACGCATACCCGCCTACATGACTTCGGTGAACAGTCGTTTCTTGATCGTGTCGAGGAACGTCAGCTTGCGCTTCTTGGCGGGGATGTCGCGGATGGCCTTCTGCAGCGCGAACACACTTTGCGGTCGCTCCATCGGATCGAGGCGCAGGCACCAGTCGATGACTTCGAGCAGGTTGTCCGAATACGCCCCGGCCCAGATCTTCTTGGCCGAAACCAGATGATCCTCGGCGACGCGCGCGTCGGCCGCCTGCGGAGCGAAGGCGGCAAGGCAGGCGAAGATGCTCGCACCGATGCCGTAGACGTCGGTCCAGGGTCCCAGGCGATCGGGATCGCGATATTGCTCGGGCGCGGCAAAACCGGGCGTGTACATCGGCGCGAGCTTCGGGCGCGCCGAGGTCAACGTCTGCCGCGCCGCGCCGAAATCGAGCAGCACCGGCGAGCCGTCGGTGCGCAGGTAGACGTTGGCCGGCTTGATGTCGAGGTGCAACAGCTTGTGCGTATGGACTTCGCGCAGGCCGTTGAGCAGGTGCATGAACACATGGCGCACCAGGCGCTCCGACATCTGGTCCTGGCGCAACTGGATCTGCTGCTGCAGCGTGCGCCCCCGCTCGTAGCGCATGACCATGTACACCGTCTCGTTGGCGCGGAAGAAATTGAGCACGCGCACGACGTTGGGATGGTTGATCTTGGCGAGCGCGCGGCCTTCCTCGAAAAAGCACTTCATTCCGTAGCGGAACGAGGTCAGGTTCTCGGCCGAACTGGCGCGGACGATATCGCCCTCGGTTCGCAGCACCAGCGACGCCGGCAGGTATTCCTTGATCGCGACCGGCGCTCCGGACTCGTCGAAAGCCCGATAGACGATGGAAAACCCGCCGCGGCTGATCTGGCGGTCGACGCGGTAATTCAACAACTGGTAATTCGACGGGAGGGCTTGGTTTGTGACGCCCATGGGGGCTGGCCGCGGCGCAACAAAGCGCCCGGCCTGTACTTGCGCATAGGATTGATAACCTCTACATTCTCTGCAACCCTGCGCATAAAGTAAAGATTTCATTGACTTTCCCGCTGCTCCAGCTCGAACGCAGACCCCCATGATCCTCAGCATGACCGGCTTCGCCGCGGTAGGAGCCGAGTTGACCGGCTGTTCGCTCGCGGTCGAGCTGCGCTCGGTGAATCATCGCTACCTCGACCTGCAATTGCGTCTGCCCGACGAGTTGCGCGCGCTCGAAACGACGCTGCGCGAACTCCTCGGCGCAGAACTGAAGCGCGGCAAGATCGACTGCCGGATCGCGCTCAACCGAGCCGCCGCAGGCGCTGCGACGCTTGCGGTGAACGCGGAGCGGGTGGCGCAACTGCGCGATGCTGCCGCCGAAGTCCTGCGCCATGCGCCCGGAAGCGCACCGTTGTCCACGACAGAGATCCTGCGCTGGCCGGGCGTGCTTACCGAACCTTCGCTCGATCCCGAGACGCTGGCGGCCCGGACGGTCGAGCTGGTGCGGGAGGCGTTGCGTGATCTTGCCGCTTCGCGTCGCCGTGAGGGCGCCAAGCTCGCCGCGATGCTGGAGGAACGCTGCAGAGGCATCGCCGAACAGATCGAGCGCATCACGCCACGCATTCCGGCCATCCACACCGCGTACACCGAAAAATTGGGCGCGCGTCTGCGCGAAGCCGGCCTCGATCCCGACACCGAGCGGCTCAAGCAGGAGCTGGCGCTGTTCGCGACCAAGGTCGACGTCGCGGAGGAGGTGTCGCGGCTCACTACGCACGTCGCCGAGGTGAGGCGGGTGCTCCATGCCGGCGGATCGAGCGGCAAGCGCCTCGACTTCCTGATGCAGGAACTCAATCGCGAGGCGAATACGCTGGGTTCCAAGTCGGTGGACGCCGAGCTGTCTCAGGCCGCGCTCGAACTCAAGGTCATGATCGAGCAGATGCGCGAACAAGTGCAGAACATCGAATGAAGCCGCGACCCTGTGCAGCGGTGAACCCGGCCCGCGCGCGGCGGCTGCAACTCGCCCGCTGGCGCGCATGAGTACGCCCGCCGGCAACCTTTTTGTCATCGCCGCACCGTCGGGCGCCGGCAAGACCAGCCTGACGCGCGCGCTGCTCGAGCGCGAGTCGGGCATACGGCATTCGGTGTCATACACGACGCGCGCGCCGCGTCCGGGTGAGCGCGACGGCGTCGATTATCACTACGTCGATACCGACCGCTTCATGGCGCTCAAGGGCGCCGGCGAGTTCCTCGAGCATGCGCATGTCCACGGCAACTGGTACGCCACCTCGGCGACCTGGCTCAAGGCCGAAGTCGCCGCCGGGCGCGACGTTCTGCTCGAAATCGACTGGCAGGGTGCTGCCCAGGTGCGCAAGCTCCTTCCCGATTCGGTCCACGTATTCATCCTGCCGCCGTCGCTGGAGTCGCTGGAGCAACGCCTGGTCAAGCGCGGCCAGGACGACCCGGCGACCATCGCGCGCCGACTTTCGGCCGCGCGAGAGGAGATACGGCATTGTGGGGAGTTCGACTATGTTATTATTAATCAGGACTTTGCCTCCGCAGTCGACGACCTTGCCGCGATCGTGCGCTCGGCGCGCCTGCGTAGCCCGCAACAACGCGCGCGTTATCGATCGCTGATCGCGCAATTGACCTGAAGGAACTCGAGCATGGCCCGCATCACCATCGAAGACTGCCTCACCCGCATCCCCAACCGTTTCGAGCTCACGCTCGCCGCGACCAACCGCGCGCGCCAGATCAGCGCCGGCTCGCAACCCATGGTCGACGGCGACCGCGACAAACCCACCGTCATCGCGCTACGCGAAGTCGCCGCGGGCAAGGTGGGCATCGAAATGCTGCTCAAGCCGCAGAGTTGAGTTAGTCGCGCAACGTCCCAACGTGATCAAGCATGTCGGAAATCGCGGAATTCACCCGACACCTTGGTCACTACCTGCCGCCTCCTGACGTAGCGCTGGTCGAGCGCGCGTTCGCGTTTTCCGAACACGCGCACCAGGGCCAGTTCCGCAAGTCCGGCGAACCCTACATCACGCACCCGCTGGCGGTCGCCAGCATCCTGTCGCAATGGCGGCTCGACGCGCAGGGTCTCGCCGCCGCCCTCCTCCACGACGTCATGGAGGACACCAAGGTCACCAAGACCGAGATCGAATCGTCGTTCGGCAAACCGGTCGCCGACATGGTCGACGGCGTATCCAAGCTCGACCAGATCGAATTCCAGACCCGCGAGGATGCGCAAGCCGAGAGCTTCCGCAAGATGCTGCTGGCGATGGCGCAGGACGTCCGCGTCATCCTCATCAAGCTCGCCGACCGGCTGCACAACATGCGCACGCTCGACGCGATGGCGCCCACGCACCGCGAGCGCATCGCTCGCGAGACGCTCGACATCTACGCACCGCTCGCCAACCGCCTCGGCCTGAACGCGCTGTTCCTGGAGTTGCAGGAATTGTCGTTCAAGAATCTTTATCCGATGCGCTACCGTGTGCTGGCCAAGCAGATCAAGGCCGCGCGCGGCAACCGCCGCGAAGTCATGCAGCGCATCCTGCACTCGATTCGCGAGGGCCTGAAAGCGGCCGGCATCGTCGCCACCGTCAGCGGCCGCGAGAAGACCGTCTACAGTGTGTACAAGAAGATGCGCGAGAAGCACTACACCTTCGCGCAGGTGTTCGACATCTACGGCGTGCGGGTACTGGTCAAGGACGTCAACGCCTGCTACTCGGCGCTGGGAGTGCTGCACAACCAATACAAGCCGATTCCCGGCAAGTTCAAGGACTACGTCGCGATCCCCAAGGCCAACGGCTACCAGTCACTGCACACCACGCTGTTCGGACCATTCGGCACGCCACTGGAGGCGCAGATCCGCACCCAGGACATGCATCGCATCGCCGAGGCTGGCGTCGCCGCGCATTGGCTCTACAAGACCGGCGACCAGCTCGACATCGCCGAAGCACAGCAGCAGACGCATCGCTGGCTGCAAAGCCTGCTCGAGATCGGCTCGGAGTCGCGCGACTCCAAGGAGTTTCTCGAGCACATCAAGGGTGACCTCTTCCCCGACGCGATCTATGTATTCACGCCCAAGGGCAAGATCATGGCGCTGCCCCACGGTGCGACCCCCGTCGACTTCGCGTACACCGTGCACACCGACATCGGCCACCATTGCACCGCGGCGCGCATCAATTACGAGCTCATGCCGCTGCGCACCGAACTCAAGAACGGCGACCAGGTCGAGATCATTACTTCTCCGACGGCCCGTCCCAACCCGTCGTGGCTGAGTTTCGTGGCGACCGGAAAGGCGCGCTCGCGCATCCGTCACTTCCTCAAGGGCCTGCAGCAGCGCGAATCCGCGGCGTTGGGCGAACGCATGCTCGAGCAGGCGCTGGCATCGCTGAAGGTGCCGCCTGAAGCCGTCACCTGGGAACGCTGGGAAGCATTGACCCGCGAATACGGCGCCAAGAGCCGGGTCGACGTGCTCGCCGACATCGGCCTGGGTAAGCGGCTGTCCTTCGTCGTCGCGCAGGCGCTCACCCGCGCCGCGAATCGCGCTGGCGAGGAGCCGGCGACGCAAACGGGCAAGGCCGACGCGCTGCAACTGCGCGGCGTCGAAGGCGTGGCCATCCAGTACGGCAAATGCTGCCGGCCCATTCCAGGCGATGCCATCGTCGGGCAGTTCCGCCGCGCGCAGGGCCTGCTGGTGCACACGCGCGACTGCCACACGCTCAGGAAAAGCCGCATCGATTCCGATCAGATCGTCGACGTGGAATGGGCGCCCACGGTCGAAGGCGTGTTCGAAGCAGGAATGCGGCTGCTGGTGACCGATCAGCGCGGCTTGCTGGCGCGACTGGCCACCGAGATCGCCGACGCTGGGGCCAACATTGCGTATGTGTCGATGGAACGGCCCGACGAGGGTCCCGTCGCCAACATGTTCTTCGGCGTGCAGGTGCGCGATCGACGGCACCTGGCCAATGTGATGCGGGCGGTTCACCGCATCTCCGAGGTCAAGCGGGTGCAAAGGGCGCGGACCTGACGGCGGGTTTCCGAGCGCATCCGGCCGCGTCGCCGATGGCACGCGTGCACGGCATTCCTGCCAAACCTGTCATTGCCGGGATGCCCGCCGGTGAACGGCGCCGGCAATAGTTCCTTAGGCAGCGCACTCCGCGCGCCCTCGCTCTCACCAACCTGTCGCAACGCCTCGCCGGGCAAGCTGTACCGTACCGGCAACAATTGTCGTAACAAATTCTTGCGTGGAACGGCCCCGAACGGGTCGCCAATGCCGTCACATTTGGTCGCGGGTTTCCTCGAAGGATGGCGATAAGTTACTGATTCATTGACCACTTAGCACGTGGCACAGGCGTTGCTTTAATGAGTCCAGCAACCATCCAATGAAGACTTAACTTGTTGTATTCAAATGAACCGAAAGGAACCGCAATGAATCGCGTTAACCTGAAGCATGTCGCGCTTGCCAGCGCTGTCGCCTCCATCATCGCATTCAGCGGATCGGCTGACGCCCTGCAGGCGACGACCACCTTCACCGCATCGGCAACGGTCATCAGCAATTGCACGATTGCCGCAACCAATCTCTCGTTCGGTACCTACGACCCGCTGTCTGCATCGCCCAATAACTCGACCGGCACCGTGACGATTACCTGTACAAAGAGCGCGGCGTCGACCATTGGCATGGACAACGGCGCCAATTTTGCCGTGACGCGCAACATGAAAAGCGGCGCCGGCGACCTGATCGCGTACTCGGTCGGACAGCCGCCCAACAACACCGTGGGCACCGCATGTACCTTCCCCGCCGCCACCGCGTGGACGACCTCTGGCGCCGGCCTGTTCACGCCTGCAGTGGCGCCGAGCAAGGCTGCGCGCACCTACAATGTCTGCGGTACCATCGCCGCCGGCATCGACGTGCCGGGCTCGGTGGCAGGCGTGCTCTACTCCGACACCGTCACCGCACAGGTCAATTTCTAAGCTCGCCGAGAAAAGCACGGCATTGTTGCCACGCGTGTGCGCGCCGGTTCTCGTAATGAAGCGTGAGTCAGCGCCAGCGCCCCAGCAAAAATAGAGGATGAGATGAGCAACAGAACCGCAAAGCAGCTCTGTTCGCGCCTCGCAGCTGTCGCAGGCCTTTCGCTGCTGACGTGCAACGTAGCGAGCGCCTTGCAGGCGACGACGACGTTCGCGGTCACGGCAACGGTCGTCAGCAACTGCACGATCAGCGCGACCAACCTTTCCTTCGGCACCTACAATCCGTTGTCGGCGTCGGCCAATAACGCGACCAGCAGCGTCACCATCACCTGCACCAAGAACGCTGCATCGACCATCGGCATGGACAACGGCGCCAATTTTGCCGTGACGCGCAACATGAAGAGCGGCGCCGGCGACCTGATCGCGTACTCGATCGGGCAGCCGCCCAACAACACGGTTGGCACCGCGTGCACATTTCCGGCCGCCACTCCGTGGACAGCGGTCGTTGGCGGATTGTTCACGCCCGCGGCGGCGCCAAGCAAGGCTGCGCGCACCTACAATGTCTGCGGCACCATCGCTCCAGGCATCGACGTGCCAGGCTCGGTTGCCGGTGTGCTCTACACCGACACCGTCACCGCATCGGTCAATTTCTAAAACTGCTCGAAACAAGGTAGGCTGGCCACTTCGTGATATCCCGTCACCTACTTTCCGATTTCGCCTGATCGTGATGAAGCAAGCGATCGTGATGGCGGCCTTGCGGGCCGTCTTTTGTTTGTGCCTTGCCACGCTTGCGGCACAGGCAGACGCCGGCTCGTTCCAGGTGACGCCCATCCGCCTGGAATTCTCGGGTCAGCAACGCACCGCGGCCGTCACCGTGCGCAACGACACCGCAGAACCGTTGGTGATTCAGATCGAGTTGATGGACTGGACGCAGCGCGACAGTCAGGACGTGTATGCGGAAACCGGCGACCTCCTGGCAACGCCTCCGATCGTGACGGTTCCGGCCGGCCGCGACCAGGTCTTCCGCGTCGGATTGAGACGCGCGCCTGACCCGTCGCGGGAATTGAGCTACCGGGTTTTCCTGCGCGAGATCGTGCCGCCGCCTGCAAAGGACTTCACTGGCCTGCAGGTTTCGTTGCGCGTCGGCGTACCTGCATTCGTCAAGCCCATTGCGCCCGCCGCCAGGCCGGAACTCGCCTGGTCGGCGCGCATCGACGCCCGATGGCAGGTTGTCGGTGACGGCGAACAATGCGGGCAACATGCATGTGCAGGTCGTCGATTTCAGGGTCAACGTCCCCGGCACCGAAACTGCCATCGCGAACACCGATCAAATGAGCTATGTGCTGGCGGACCAGGCCAGACAGTGGCAGCTCGAGCTCAAGAACGCACTGCCCGCGGGGACGACGCGCTTGCACTTGATGGCCCAGACCGACGCCGGGCCCATCGAGGCGGAGCTCGCGCTTGATTCGCGCTGAGCGCCGGTGCCAGGTTGCGCTCTTGCTTCTCCTTGCCTCATTGGCGTTCACCAGTAAGGCGCAAGGCGCGCCGGACGATTCCAGGCGCGACCCGAAGGCGCCGGCTCCGCAACGCGAGCTGCTGCTCCAGGTAGACATCAATCGCCAGGGCCTGCAGGACGCGACGATCATCGTGCAAGGCGCCGCGGGCGAATTGCTGGCTTCGGGCGACGACCTGCGCAAGTGGAGGCTCGGTGTTCCAGGAGTCGCGCCGGAAACGGTCAACGGCGTCGCTTACTACCCGCTGCACGCAATCGCCGGCTTGAGCTACGAATTGGACATGCGCACGCTGAAACTGGCGATCAGCGTGCCGCCGGACGCGTTCACGATGTCTGAACTCACTGCGCCGGCGACGGTGCTGCGCAAGCCAACCACGCCGTCGCCGGGCGGCTATTTCAACTACGACGTCGTGACCACTCACAGTGGCGGCATAACGCAGGGATCTGGCGTGTTCGAGGTCGCGGCATTCGGGCCGCTGGGCGTCGTCGTCGGCAACATGCTGGCGCAGACCGGACCCAACCTGAACAAGGCGACCCGCCTCGAGACCACATTCACGCATGACGATCCGGCGACGTTGACCAGCCTGCGCATCGGCGACACCTTCACAGCGCCAGGGGCGTGGGGACGCTCGGTGCGCTTCGGCGGCATTCAGTACGCAACCAATTTCGCCACCCAGCCGGGATTCATCACCCTGCCGCTGCTCAGCGCCGGCGGCTCCGCAGCGTTGCCGTCGGCGGTCGATGTCTACGTCAACAACGTGCTCGCCGCGCACAAGGACGTCGTTCCCGGGCCGTTCGACGTCAATAGCCTGCCCCCGATCACTGGGCAGGGACAGGTGCGGGTCGTGGTAACCGACCTGCTCGGCCGGCAGCAGACCGTCGTGCAGCCGTTCTATTCGAGCACCGACCTGCTGCGCGAAGGCCTGTCGGATTTCTCCTATTCCGCGGGCGCATTGCGCAAAAACTTTGGCCTCGAGAGCAACGACTACGGCGACTGGTTTGGCCAGGCCGCGTATCGGCGCGGCATCACCAACAGCCTCACCGCCGAAGTTCGCGCCGAGGTCGCGCAACACTCGCAGATCACGCTCGGGGGCGCGGTGTCGTTCCTGTTGCCGGGACTGCTGGGCGAAGTCAATGCCGGCGCTGCCGGCAGCCACAGCGACGCCGGCAACGGCGCGCTTGCGCTGCTGGGCTATCAGCTCCAGGGTCCCCAGGCGAGCTTCGGATTCCAAGCGGTGTGGACCACGCCGCGCTTCACGCTGCTCGGGGCCGACAGCGTGCAGCCCGTCCCAAGGCTTCTCGCCAGCGCATTCGCCGGACTGAACCTGGCGCAGTATGGCTCGATCACCGCGAGCTATGTGCTGCAGGATCCCCACGACAATGCTCCTGTTTCGGTGGATCCGACGTTCAACGCGCAGGTCCGCACCGAAGTCGCGATACTGAGCTACAGCATCGGCATTCTCGACCGCGCAACGCTCAGCGTCAGCGCCTCGAGAGCGCTCAGCGGCGAACGGACGAACCAGTTCTCGGTCAACATCATCGTTCCGCTAGATGCCCAGACCAGCGCCAGCGGCACGTACAACAAGATCTCCGGCAAGACGAAACAACAGGAATTCACCGCGCAGGTGCAGCGCAACCTGCCTTTGGGCGATGGCTACGGCTACCGCGTGCTCGCGACCGATCGCGGCAACCTGCTCGCCGGCGGCGCGGTGCAGACCGACGTCGCGACATTCTCGGCCGAGGCGTCGCGTTTCGATGGCGCGATGTCGTACCGTGCGGGTATTGCCGGCGGCATCGGCACCGTTGGCGGCCGGGCATTCCTGAGCCGCCCGATCACCGACAGCTTTGCGCTGGTCGACGTTGCCGACTATGGCGGGGTCCAGGTGTTCCAGGACAATCAACCGGTCGGCCGCACCACCAGCAACGGTACACTGCTGCTGACGCGCCTGCGCAGCTATGACAGCAATCCCATCCGCATCGATCCGCTCGACCTGCCCTTCGACGCGCAGATCGATGGTCTGTCGCTGGACATCGTTCCCTATTATCGCAGTGGCGTTCACGCCACCTTCGAAGTGCGCCACTCGAATGGCGCGATCATGACCATCGTGGGCGCCGACGGAGCGCCGCTGCCCACCGGATCACAGCTCAGCATCGACGGCAGCGCCGAAAAATTCCCCGTCGGCATCGGTGGCCGGGCCTACCTGACCGGTTTGGCGCCCACCAATCGCGTACGCTCGCAGTCTGGCGGCCGGCCCTGTCAGTTCGACGTCGCGTTCAAGCCTGCCGGCGACACGCTGCCGGATCTGGGAACCTTCGTCTGCCGCGGAGCGATGCAATGAACTTGACTGTCCAAGTGGCATCTTCACGCAACGCGAAACTGGTCGTGCGACTTTGCACCGCACTCGCAGTGACATTGTTGGGCGCCGGAAACGCCATGGCGGCGTGGTCGTGCTCGATCAGCGTCACGCCCCTGGGCTTCGGGACCTATGACGTGTTCTCGGCTACGCCCGACGACAGTACCGCGACGCTGTCGGTGACGTGCACCCAGGTGTCGGGGCCCGTGGGGAATCTTCCCGTCACGGCGTCGCTTTCGCAGGGCTCGAGCGGCACCTATGCCACGCGGCAGATGAAAAGCGGCGCCAATTCGCTGTCGTACAACATGTACGCCAACGCCACGCGCACGACGATCTTCGGCGACGGTACGAGCGGGACATCCACCATCAGCGGCACGTTCCCGTTTACTGCCGTCGGCCAGAACATTACCGGCACCGGGACCATCTATGGGCGCATACCCGCCAACCAGGACGTTGCCGTAGGCTCGTACTCGGATTCGATCGTCGCCACCGTCACCTGGTAGGGCAGACGTGAAAACGGCGGGACATGCCCGCCGTCCTCGACCACCGCACGTACGCGGCTACGCGGTCTGCTTCGCCAGCAGCTGCTGCAATTCGCCCGACTCGTACATCTCGCGCATGATGTCGGCGCCACCCACGAATTCGCCCTTCACGTACAGCTGGGGAATCGTCGGCCAGTTGGCGTAGTCCTTGATGCCTTGCCGGATATCGGCGTCGGCGAGCACATTGACCGAGAAGAAGCTGTCGACGCCGGATGCCTTGAGCATCTGCACCGCCGAGTTGGAAAAGCCGCATTGCGGAAACTGCGGCGTGCCCTTCATGTAGAGCACGACGGGATGCGTGGTGACCTGTTCGCGGATGGTGTCCTGGATACTCATCGGGTTGCTCCGTGTGGTGCCTAAAAACGCAAGTTTACCGCATCTGCACCCATAGTGAGACGAGGGCTATTCCTTGACCGCTCCGGTCAGCCCGGACACGTAGTATTCGACGAAGAACGAGTAAAGGATCGCGACAGGCAACGAGCCGAACAGCGCCCCCGCCATGAGCGATCCCCAATGGTAGACGTCGCCTTCGACCAGCTCGGTGACCACGCCCACCGGTACCGTCTTGACTTCCGACGACGACACGAAGGTCAGCGCATAGATGAATTCATTCCAGGACAGCGTGAAGGCAAAGATGCCCGCGGAAATCAGGCCAGGCACCGCCAGCGGCAGGATGATCTTGACCAGGATCTGCAGCCGCGTCGCGCCATCGATCAGCGCGCACTCCTCGAGCTCGTACGGGATCGACTTGAAGTAGCCCATCAGCAGCCACGTGGAGAACGGAATCAGGAACGTCGGATAGGTCAGGATCAGCGCAAGCCGGGTGTCGAAGAGCTGAAGCTTGTACACCATCGCCGCCAGCGGGATGAACAGGATCGACGGAGGCACCAGGTAGGCGAGGAAGATGCTCATCCCCACGTATCGGGAGGCCTTGAAGCGCAGGCGCTCGATGGCATACGCGGCGAGCACGGCGCAGAACAGAGACAGGAAGGTTGCCGCCACCGATACCACGATCGTGTTCCACAGCCAATCCGGATACGCGGTGTCGAACAGCAGCTTCTTGATATGTGCGAGCGTCGGATTGATGACCCAGAACGGATTGCCTTCGCGCGAGAGCAGCTCCGCGTCGGGCTTCAGTGCGGTGATCGCCATCCAGTAGAAGGGGAACAGCAGCACGAACAGGAACACGAACAGAGGCAGGTAAATGGTGACGATGCGCCGCGGCAGCGAGACCAGGTAATGCATTCCCTGCGAGTCGATCACTTCCGTAGTGGTGGCGGTGGCGGTCGTCATTTGTCAGCCGATCCCTGCTGCCAGGCGCGTCGTTGCAATCCGTAGAAACTGACCAGGATGGCCGCGAGCAGGAACGGCACCATTGCCGTCGCGATGGCCGCACCTTCGCCCAGGCTGCCGCCGGAAATCGCGCGCTGGAACGCCAGCGTCGCCATCAGGTGCGTCGCGTTGAGTGGGCCACCGCGGGTCAAAACGTAAATGAGCTGGAAGTCGGTGAATGTCATGAGCACCGAAAAAGTCATGACCACGGCGATGATCGGTGTCAGCAACGGCAGCGTGACGTAGCGGAATTGCTGCCACGGCGTCGCGCCGTCCAGGCTTGCAGCCTCGTAGTAGGAGGGTGAGATCGTCTGCAGACCGGCGAGCAACGTGATCGCCACAAAGGGAACGCCACGCCAGATATTGGCGGCGATCACCGAACCGCGCGCCATCCACGGATCGCCCAGGAAATCGATGTACTGATGAATGATGCCCATTTTCATCAGCGTCCAGCTGATGATGGAGAACTGCGAATCGTAGATCCACCAGAACGCGATCGCGGAAAGCGCCGTCGGCACGATGAACGGCAGCAGCACGACGGCACGAAAGAACGCCTTGAACGGCAGGTGCTTGTTGAGCAGCAGAGCCAGCCACAGACCAAGTACGAACTTGAAGACGCAGGCGACCGTCGTGTAGAAGAGCGTGTTGAACAGCGCAAGGCGCGTGACCGCGTCGCCCCAGAGGAAGATGAAATTGTCGAGGCCGACCCAGACGCCGTCGCGACCGATCTTCTGGTCGGTGAAACCGAGATAGGTGCCGAGCCCGAGCGGATAGGTCAGGAACAGGATCAACAGGAACGCCGCGGGCACCATGAACAGCAGCCCGAGGACGTTGCGGTTATCCAGTGCGCGGGACAGGGCGGATTGCGGCGAGGACATCTGGGCCCGATTGAAATGGGAAACAACAGCGGTTGCGAGCCGCGTCGCCGGGAAAGAACCCACGACACCGCCGGTAATTGCACGGATCGAGGGGCGCCCTTAGTTCATCCACTAGGCACCCACGTCAATCCGCGCGGATATTGCGTCGGTCCGGCCGCCACTGCGTTTCGCGCGTACTGCGCCGCGTCCCGGCCGAACCGATCGAAATATCAGACCTTGTAGTAGCGTTCGGCCCGCTTCTGCGCGCGCTCCGCGGCTTCCTTGGGTGTCTTCGATCCCGACGCGGCTTCCGCGACCATGTTCGGGATGATGAAGTCGGCCGTCGCGGCCGCCGACGCGTAGCCCATCTCACCCGCATAGCCATTGGGCGTCATGATCTTCATGCCGTCGCGATACGGCGTGACCTTCGGATCGGCGGTCCAGAACGCGCTCTTCTCGTACGCGGCGAGCGGATGGCAGACGTAGCCGATCGACGCCTCCTGCCACGGCACGTACTGCTCCTTCTCCATCATGAAGCGCAGGTATTCCTTCGCCGCATTCGGGTACTTGCTGTACTTGAAGATCATCATCGGGAACACCAGCACCAACTCGCGCTGCTTGCCGGTGACGCCGATCGGGAAGTTGGCGTGCTGGATGTCCTTGGCCATCTCCAGCAGCTTCTCGTCCTTGGACGTCTTCGCCGCGTAGTAGATCGAGATGCCGTTGGCGGTGAGGCTCAGCTGGCCGTCGAGGAACGCCTTGTTGTTGTTCGGGTCGAGCCACGACAGCGTGCCCGGAATGAACGTTTCGTAGAGCTGCTTCGCGTATTCGAGCGCGGCGATGGTCTCCGGGCTGTTGATGACGACGTTGTTCTTCGTCGTCGACCATCTTCGCGCCGTGCGCCCAGAGCAGCCAGAAGGTCCAGCTCGAGTCGCCGGTGGCGTTGCCGAGCGCGAATCCCGCAGGTGTTCCCTTGGCCTTGAGCGCCTGGCACAGCTTCAGGAAACCGGCCATGTCGCGCGGCACCTTGTCGAATCCCGCCGCCTTGACGTGGCTGTCGCGATAGACGATGGCGTTGCCGGCGGCGCCCATCATGATCGCCACCCACTTCTTGTTGTGCATCCCGTACGCTTTGGCCGAGTCGTACCAGCCGCCGTACTTGTTGCCGAGGTAATTGGCGAGATCGCTGACGTCGACCAGTTTTTCCGGATACTGGTGCGCGTCCTCCATGGTGCTGATGATGATGTCCGGCCCGCTGCCGACGTTGGCCGCGACCGCGGCCTTGGGCCGCACGTCCTCCCAGCCTTCGGCGTCGACGCGCACATCGATGCCGGTCAGTTCGGTGAACTTCTTGGTGTGTGCAGCCCAGACGTCCTCGTCGCCCTGCACGAATCGCTTCCAGCGCAAGCACGCGCAGCTTGGCGCCTTTTTCCGGCGTGATCTTGTAGGTCTGCGCGGCGACATCGGCGGGCAGGATCAGCCCGCTCGCACCCATCGCAGTTCCCGCGGCGACGCCCGCTGCGGTCTTCAGAAAATCACGACGCTTGAAATCACTCATGGAACCCTCCTAAGGAAGATGTGAAATTCGAGTCGCCGTTCAGGCGGCTTGTGCACTCGACGCGGTAAGCCGCGCCCCGCTCGCCGCATCGAACAGATGCGCGCGCGCGAGGTCCGGCTGAAGTCCGATCTTGTCTCCGGGTTGGCAACTCACGCGATCGCGCACCAGCGTGGTGAGTTCCTGGCCGTTGAAGCGGCAGTAGAGCTGCGTGTCGGCCCCGGTGGGTTCGACGACGACGACATCGGCAGGCAGTCCGGCGCCGTCGGCCAGCGAGCAATGCTCCGGACGCATGCCGTAGATCACGCCCTGCCCATCGGCGGCGCTGGCGCCGCGCGGCATGGGCAACGTGACGCCGCCGGCGAATTCGACACGCGCCGCGGCGCCGTTGCCGCGTGCGGTGCCGGGGATCATGTTCATCGCCGGTGAACCGATGAAACCGGCGACGAAGGTGTTGTTCGGCCGGTCGTAGAGCGCGAGCGGGTCGCCGGTCTGCTCGACCACGCCGTCCTTCATCACCACGATCTTGTCGGCCATGGTCATCGCCTCGATCTGGTCGTGGGTGACGTAGATCGACGTGGTCTTGAGCCGCTGGTGCAGCTCCTTGATTTCGGTGCGCATCTGCACGCGCAGCTTGGCGTCCAGATTCGACAGCGGCTCGTCGAACAGGAACACCTGCGGGTCGCGCACGATTGCCCGGCCCATCGCGACGCGCTGGCGCTGACCGCCAGAAAGTTGGCGCGGATAGCGATCGAGCAATTGGGATAGGCCGAGAATTTCCGCGGCCTTGTTGACACGGGTCGCGATCTCTTCCTTTGACTGCTTGGCGAGCATCAGCGCGAACGACATGTTGTCGCGCACCGTCATGTGCGGATACAGCGCGTAGTTCTGGAATACCATGGCGATGTCGCGCGCCTTCGGCGGCACCCGGTTGACGACCTTGCCGCCGATGCTGATTTCGCCGTCGGTGATTTCCTCGAGCCCGGCAAGCATGCGCAGCAGGGTTGACTTGCCGCAGCCGGACGGGCCGACCAGGACGCAGAACTCGCCGTCGGCGATGTCGATGTCGACGCCGCGGATGACATGCGTCGAGCCGAAATACTTCTGCACTGCCTTGATGCCGACTGCTGCCATCTTCCTCCTTCGGTACCGCTCTCAAGGCGGTTGCTTCCGTACCAACAAGACTACATCGCGCAGCGGCGGGTGCCCTTCGCGACCACGTAATCGGGACGCCCTGTCCTGACCCACGTCACGATGTTCTGCGCCGCCTTGCGCCGCAATTCAACCTCGGACTGCACGCTGAAGAATGCCGCATGCGGGGTCAGGATCAGTTTGGGGTGGCCAAGCAGCCTGCTGTCCGCCACCGGCTCGACCGGGAGCACGTCGAGCGCGGCGCCGGCAAGTATTCCACTATCGACTGCGCTAAGCAAATCATCGATATTGACCACCGCGCCACGCGCGGTATTGACCAGAAACGACCCCGGCCGCATCCGGCCCAGCACCCGCTTATCGATCATGCCGCGCGTCTCGTCGTTGAGGGGGGTATGCAGGCTGACGACATCGCTCTGCGCGAACAGATCCGCGAGGTCGGAGCGCTCGACGTAGGCGGGAAAGTCGCCGTCGATCAGGTAGGGGTCGAAGGCGATGACGCGCTTGAAGACGTTGCGGGAGATGTGCGCCATGCGCTTGCCAATGCGGCCCAGGCCGACGATGCCCAGCGTCATCTCGCTCGCGCGCCGGATCGGCCCCGAGGACAGGTAGTGCCACTGGCCGGCCTGGATGTCGCGGTGGTACGCCACCACGTTGCGGATAAGCGCGAGCGAGAGCGACAGCGCGTGCGTCGACACTTCACCGACGCCGTAGTCCGGAGAGTTGGCCACCCAAACGCCATGCCGCTCGCACGCCGCCGTGTCGATGGTGTCGAAGCCGGCGCCGATGCGGCTGACGATGCCGAGCCTCGGCAACGCATCGAGCACGCGGTCGTTGATCGGCGCGTATTGGATCAGGAAGGCGTCGAATTCCTTGCCGGCGGCGATCAGTTCGGCCTCGGTCCGACAATTGCCGACGACCAGTTCGACGCCCGCAGCGTTGAACAAATTGCGCTCCAGGCTGATGTCCTGGTAATCCTGGTCGGTAAACAGCACTCGGGGCATGTCAGGGGTCTATCGCGAGGGAGTTGAACGGGCGGCATGCCGCATCGTCGTGACCGGCGCCATGTCGGACGGCGTCGAGGCTCGCAAACTTACGTGGGCGGGCCGCGTTGGTCAAGCTTGCTTGCGGCCGCCGAGGCGGTGGTAGCTATAATCGCTGCGGCGTCCACCGGGATGCCAGCGCCGCCGAGATTTCCGAAAGAGCCCATGTCCAGACTGCTGCAGACCACAATTGCCGGGAGCTTGCCCAAGCCGTCGTGGCTCGCTCCACCCAACCAGCTCTGGGCGCCATGGCTGCTCGAAGGCGACCAGCTCGCCGAAGCCAAGCGCGACGCCGTGCGCCTCGCGGTCAGCGACCAGGAGCGGGCCGGCATCGATATCGTCAGCGATGGCGAGCAGACGCGCCGCCATTTCGTGACCACGCTGATCGAGAATCTCGACGGCGTCGACTTCCAGCACAAGAAGACGGTGCGCATCCGCAATCGCTACGATGCCGACGTCCCGATGGTGGTCGGGCCGGTTGCACGGCGGGGACCGGTATTCGTCGACGACGCCCGGTTCCTGCGCGCGCAGACGCAACGCAAGGCCAAGTACACCTTGCCCGGGCCGATGACCATGGTCGACACGCTCTACGACGGTCATTACAAGAGCCGCGCGAAGCTGGCGTGGCGATTCGCCGAGATCCTCAACGAGGAAGCCCACGCCATTGCCGCGACGGGCGTCGATGTCATCCAGTTCGACGAACCCGCTTTCAACGTCTATTTCGACGAAGTTCGCGAGTGGGGCGTCGCCACGCTGGAGCGGGCGGCGCAGAGTTTGTCTTGCACTACCGCGGTGCACATCTGCTACGGCTACGGGATCAAGGCCAACAACGACTGGAAGAAGACCTTGGGCGGCGAATGGCGGCAGTACGAGCAGACCTTTCCGTTGCTTGCCGCCTCGACGATCGGGCAGGTCTCGCTGGAGTGCGCCAATTCACACGTCCCGCTGGAATTGATCGGCCTGCTTCGTGGCAAGGACGTGTTGGTCGGCGCAATCGATGTCGCCTCCGACCGGGTCGAAACGCCGCAGGAGGTGGCGGCAACGCTCCGGGCAGCCCTCGAGTTCGTCCGCGCCGACCACCTATACCCATGCACGAATTGTGGGATGGTGCCGTTATCCCGGGGGGTGGCGCAGGGGAAGCTCGCTGCGCTGGGGGCGGGGGCGGCGCTGGTCCGGGCGGAGCTTACGGGCTGAAGCACCGGATTTCGGGCGTTTTGCCCCCCTTGACAAGTCGTTTGACCCCACTCCGGTTAGTGGGTATAGTGCCGAGCGTGTTTTGTTTCAAGTACTAAAGCACGACCTGTCCGGCTGCTTCGCTGTCGCCGAAAAGCCGTACTTTTCTGTCCTTGAGATCGAAACATCGGCCGGGTTCGACCCGATTATTTTTTGATTTGAGGATTGGAAACAACATGGCAACAGGCACTGTGAAGTGGTTCAACGACGCCAAGGGTTTTGGCTTTATTACTCCCGATGGTGGCGGCGAAGATCTCTTCGCGCATTTCTCGGCAATCAACATGCCGGGATTCAAGTCGCTGAAGGAAGGCCAGAAGGTCTCGTTCGAAGTCACAACGGGTCCGAAGGGCAAGCAGGCATCGAACATTCAGGCGGTCTGATCGCTTAGGTTTCGTGTCAGACTCGAAAAGCCGGGCGCATGCCCGGCTTTTTTTCTTGTGCAGTTCGTCGTGGCGACACGTTGCGCCCAGGGCCTTGCAGGCGCTGACCCTGCTCGTACTGGCGCTGGCAATAACGCCAGCCCACGGCGCGGAAGCCGTCGCGCCTGGCACATCGGCCCACCCGTTGAGCGGCAAGATCTGGGATGTGCGAGCCGGCAAGCTGGTGACGCTGGCCGAGCTCACCGACCGGCTCACCGGCAGCGACTTCGTGTTGCTGGGCGAAGTCCACGACAATCGTGAGCACCATCGCGATCAGGCCGTGGTGCTCTCGGCGCTGATTGCCAACGGCAGACGTCCCGCGCTGGCATTGGAGCAATTCGACCGCGAGTATCAACCGGCCATCGACGCCGCCCAAGCCGCGGGCGCCAACGCCGAGGCATTGGCCGACGCCGGACGATTCAACCGTAAAGGTTGGGCCTGGCAGAGCTACGAACCGCTGCTGCGCATCGCCATCAGCGCCAAGCTACCCATCGTAGCCGCCAACCTCTCGCGACGCGCCGCGCGCGACATCGCCGCGCAGGGATTCGGCTCGCTGGCAGCGCCCCCAGACACGATGGCGCTGGCCGCGGTCTGGACACCCGCGCGAGAAGCGGCCCTTGTGCGCACGATAGTCGATGCGCATTGCGGACAATTGCCGCCCGAGGCTGCAACCCCGTTGACCCTGTCGCAACGGGCGCGCGACGCGACCATGGCCGACAGCCTGCTCGTGCACCGCCCGCGCGGCGCCGTGCTGATCGCCGGTGCCGGCCACGTGCGCCGTGACCTCGCGGTACCGCTCTACCTGCGAGCTCGCGCGCCCGATGCACGCATCGCTGTCATCGGCATGACCGAGGTGATTGCCGGGCGCGATGCGCCGGCCGGCTATGAAATCGCAGCGGCTGGCGGTGACGCCGAACCCGTTTTCGACTACCTGTGGTTCGCGCCGCCCGCCGATCGCGACGATCCCTGCGCGGGGATGACCATGCCGCAGCGAGCACCGCCTTCCAAGTAAAACTGTCGCGCTGGCGAGGGCACGGCGCGCCGAATGCGACTGCCTCGACGCTACAGGCCGGGCATCGAAAATCCCTTGGCCTCGAGATCCCTGACCAAAGCAGCCGCCTGCTCCGTGGTCAGTTCCACCAGCGGCGGACGCACGGTGGCCCAGCCGGCGTCACGTCCCCAATGGGCGACCGCCTGCTTGAGCGCCGGGATCATGGGATATTTCTGGAAGATTGCACGAATGGCATCGAGGCTCGCCTGCTGCGCGTCGGCGTCGGCGTTGCGCCACTCGGCATAGAGCTTGTGGATCGCCGCCGGGATTGACGTTGGCAGTAGCACTGATGCATCCCTTGCCGCCGTGGCGCAGGTTGGCCAGCAGGAAATTTTCGCTGCCCGCGAATACGTCGAAGCCACGCGCGGCGAAGCGGGTCAGCATCGAGAGCGTGTTGCTCCAGTCTCCGGACGAATCCTTGATCCCCGCGATGTTGTCCGGAAACGCGCCGAGCAGTCGCTCGATAAGTGCGAGGCTGATCGGCACCTGCGATACCTGCGGGATGTGGTACAGGTAGATCCGCAGTCGTCGAATCGCCGACGCGCTCGACGATCTGCGCGTAACTGCGGAACAGGCCTTCGTCGGACACTCCCTTGTAATAGAAGGGCGGCAACGTCAGCGTGCCGGCGCAACCCAGCTTCACTGCGTGCGCACTAAGCCGCACCGAATCGACCAGCGAGCAGCAACCGGTTCCCGGCATGATGCGCGCCGGATCGATACCGGATTCGACCAGCCGCTCGAGCAGTTCCATGCGTTCGTCCACAGCGAGCGAATTGGCTTCGGAATTGGTGCCGAACACCGCCAGGCTGACGTGGTTGTCGATCAACCAGCGGCACTGGCGCACGAAGCGCGCGGCGTCGACGCTGTAGTCGGCCTTGAACGGCGTCACGACTGGAGCCAACACACCTGAGATGCGTGCCGTCACGATGCACTCCCGAGTATTGTGCGCTGCATTCAGCGCTCCAAGGCGCGTTCAGCGCCTCGACTTCATGCGTAGTCTGCCTGCAATTGCGGACTCTTGGCGCAATTGCCGCGTCGCAACAACGCACAATTTGAAAGGGCGGACGGCGGCCTTGATTCGCGTTTCGCGCCGCGGATCGTCTCGACCAGAGGCAAAACCATGGCTTGCGCTAGGCTGGACTCTTGCAATGGGGGCCGTGCACGGTGCAAGATGCCAGCAGCGGGCGGCGCAGACCGCCGTGGGTGGATTCAAAGACACTCTTATCGAGGAGGTACGATGGACGACGCAAAGAACAACGCGGCAGAAAATAAGACCGTGGTGAAATCGACTCGACGCAAGTTCCTGAAGACTGCGGGCGCCGCCGCGGTGGTGTCGGCACCTTTTATCGGCAATGCCGCCGCGGCAGAGACAACCGTATGGAAAATCCAGACATCCTGGCCAGCGGGGGTCGGCCTGCAAACGTTCAAGACCTGGTGCGGGACGATCAAGGAAAAGACCGGCGGAGAACTCGACTTCAAGCCCTTCGCCGCCAAGGAAGTCGTCGGCGACTTCGAACTGATCGACGGCGTCAAGAACGGCGTGCTCGAAGCGCATGAATTCGTTCACGCTGTACTGGGCCGGCAAGCTGCCGGCGACCGCCTTTCTTTCGTCCTACCTCATGGGTTTGCGCTATCCGCACGAGTGGGACGTCTTCTTCTACAGCAAGGGCGGCCTGCAGGTGGCGCGCGAGATCTTCGCCAAGCAGGGTCTCTACTACGTCAATCGCATACACCACGGCCCGAACATCATCCACTCGAAAAAGCCGATCCGCACCATCGAGGACTTCAAGGATCTGAAGCTGCGGGTTCCGGGCGGGATGATCGCCGAAGGCTTCGCGGCGATCGGTGCCAAGACTACGCTGCTGCCGGGCGGTGAAGTGTTCTCGGCTCTGGAAAAAGGGACGATCGAGGCCGCGGACTACACCGGTCCGGCAGTCAACTGGGACCTGGGCTTCCAGCAGGTCTCGAAATACATCTGGACGGGTCCGCCTGGCCTGGAATCGATCTATCAGCCGGTCGACCTGATGGACTTCGTCGTGCGCACCGATGTGCACAACAAGCTCTCGCCGAAGATGAAGTTGTGGCTGGATGACGAGGTCCAGGTTTACTCGAACGAACATCACGCGGCCATCCAGAAGGCTGACCTGGAAGCCTGGGGCAAGTTCGAAAAGGCCGGCGTCCAGATCATCCGGATGCCCGCCGAAGACCTGCCGAAATTCCAGCGCGTCGCCGTCCCGATCTGGTTCAAATGGGCGAACAAGGACAAGGACGCGGCGAAATTGTTCAAGCTCCAGCTTGAGGTGATGGAGTCGCATACATTCGGCTACGTCACTCCGGACATGTACAAAGGGCTCAAGGTCGACGTCTGATGTCGCCCGGGCCCGGGAGTGTTGTCCCGGGCTTGCAGCACGAAGTGGAGGCGCCCTCGCGGCGCCTCCTCCTTGTCTGAATTCTCGCCCGAGCGTCCATGCCCAGTCTCAATTTCGTCCTGCCGCATTGGTTGTATTGGGCCGGCCTGATCGTGTTCCCGTTGGTCGCGATCTATATGGTGGCGCGACAGCGACGCGATGCGCCCGATCGACGGCCGCAGCTCTTTATCGCCTACCTGTTCTGGCTGCTCGCCGGCTTCCTCGGCATTCACCGTTTCTACCTGCGCAGCGCGTGGGGCATGGTGTTCATCCCGGTGTTCCTGGGAATCCTCTACTGCAATGGCCAGATCCGCGAGGTTCGCGACGACGAGTCGCGCACCTTTGCCGCGCTCGAGCAGGCGCAGAGTGCCGGCCAGCGCGCGCGCCCGAAGGCCGAAGGAGCGACGCCTGAGCAATCGGCCGACTTTGCGCAAGCGCAGGCCGACATTCGCGCACGCGACGCCGAGTACCAAGTGGCAAAAGGCGTTCGCGATCACTGGAAGGCGCTCGCAGCAGGCGCCGCCGTCACCCTCGCTCTGATGCTGTTGGTCGACGGCGCGTTGCTGCCCGGCCTCGTTCGCCGCCGCCGTGCGCTCGAACTCGCTCAGCCCTCGGCGGAAGTGGTGCACGCGGAACCGCCAACCACGGTTTTCGAGGGCGGCGTCGGCGAGGATCCGACGCTCGGAATGCATAGCCGCTTCACCGACTTCATCGAGCGCATCAACACCGCGGTGGGCGAGTACGTCGCTTACTGGGCCCTCATCGCCGTCTTCGCGTACTACTACGAGGTCATGGCGCGCTTCGTCTTCAATTCGCCGACCAACTGGGTGCACGAGAGCATGTTCCTCATGTTCGGCATGCAGTACATGCTTTGCGGCGCCTACGCCTACAAGGAGGACCAGCACGTACGCGTCGACGTGTTCTACTCCAAGTTCTCGGCGCGCGGGAAAGCGTTCGCCGATATCTTCACGTCGATATTCTTCTTCATCTTCGTGGGAACAATGTTCTGGACCTCGGCCCGTTTCGCAATGGACGCCGTGTCGGTTGGCGAGCACTCGTTCACCGAATGGGGCATCCAGTATTGGCCGGTGAAGCTCACGATGCCGATCGGGGCGGGATTACTGCTGCTGCAAGGCGTCGCCAAGCTGATCAAGGACATCATGCTGGTCACCAGGAAGGCGGGTTGAATGGCACTCCAGGCTCTCATTCGTTGGCTGACCTTCAACCTAGCGCAGCCCCCCATTGCGGCGGCGCGGCGCAAAGACTGAGCCATGGGTCTCGAAATCGGAATCGGATGGCTGACGATCCTGCTCTTCGGCTCGCTGGCGTTGCTGCTGATGTTCGGCTTGCCGATGGCGTTCTGCACCGGCAGCCTGGCGGTGATCTACCTCTTCGTGTTCGGGAACGGCGCGATCCTCAACATGCTGCCGTCGCGGGTCTTCCCGTTCATGACCGACTACCAGCTTTCCGCGGTGCCGCTGTTCATCTTCATGGCGGCGGTGCTGGAAAAAGCCGGAATCATCGAGGAGTTGTTCGACGTCATCTACAAGTGGCTGGGCTCGCTCAAGGGCGGCCTTGCTTCGGCGACCGTACTTGCTTGCACCGTGCTGGCGGCGATGGTCGGCGTGGTCGGCGCGACCGAAGTCACGATGGGAATGATTGCGCTGCCGGCGATGCTGAAGCGCAAGTACGATCCGCAATTGGCCTGCGGTGCGCTGCTGGCGGGCGGCACCCTCGGCATCCTGATCCCGCCGTCGGTCATGGCGATCGTCTATGCCGTGGTCGCGCAGCAATCGCTGGGCGAGCTCCTGATCGGATCCGTATTTCCAGGCCTGCTGCTCTCGGGGCTCTACATCGGCTACGTGACGATTCGCTGCTATATCAATCCATCGCTCGGTCCGGCGCTCGCGGTCGAGGAGCGGGTGAGCTTTCCGGAAAAGCTCCGGCTCCTCCGCAACACCATCACGCCGGTGCTAGTGATCTTGCTCGTGTTAGGCGTCATTTTCTTCGGTATCGCGACGCCGGTCGAGGCCGCCGGCATCGGCACGTTCGGCGCACTCGTCGTATGCGCGTTGCACCGGCGGCTCACGTGGGTGGCGCTTCAGGAGGCATCGATCGCGACCCTCAAGGCGACCGCGATGGTGATGTGGATCTTCTTCGGCGCGACAATGTTCGTTGGCTTCTTCATCGTCAAGGGCGGGCAGACATTCGTCTCGGAGCTTATCCTCGCCACGGGATTGGCGCCGTACGGCATCCTGTTCCTGATGATGGCGGTGCTGTTCGTGCTCGGCATGTTCCTCGACTGGGTCGGCATTCTGCTGCTGACCGTGCCGATCTTCCTGCCGATCATGAAGAGCCTGCCCTTCACCGGCGCCTTCGGACTGCCGGGCGTCAATCCCGAGCAGATCCCGTTGTGGTACGGCGTGATTTTCATGGTGAACATGCAGATGGCGTTCCTGAGTCCACCGTTCGGCTACTCGCTGTTCTACTTGAAGAGCGTCGCGCCGCCGCAGATCAGCATGGCCATGATCTTCCGTTCGGCGGTCCCGTTCATCGGGCTGCAGATACTGGGTCTGACGCTCTGTATCGTCTTTCCCGACATCATCCTGTGGCTGCCGAGGCAGTTCTACGCCGGCGCGAAATAGCTAGGACTTGCCTACCGCCTTCACCCGCTCGGTGCTCAGCGGCAGGTCGCGAATCCTTTTCCCGGTCGCATTGGCGAAGGCGTTCATGATCGCAGCCACCGTCGGTCCCTGCGCGCCTTCGCCGACACCCAGCGGACGTTCGTCGGGGCGGTCGATGAGTTTGACCTCGACCGCAGGCACTTCGTCGATGCGCAGGATCGGATAGTCGCTCCACGAGCGCGTGAGGATCCGGGTCGCGTCGTAGGCGACTGCTTCGCGCAGCGTCCAGCTTGTCGACTGGATGCAACCGCCTTCGATCTGGTTGGCAAAGCCGTCGGGGTTCACGATCATTCCGGCGTCGGCCGCCGCCCAGACCTTCGGGACCCGCACCGCGCCCGTTGTCGCATCGACCTGGATTTCGGCGATCACCGCGCACCACACCGCGAGGTTCTTGTACTTCGCGAACCCTACCCCGCGGCCACGCCGACCGTCGCCTTTTTCGCCGGACTTCCAGCCGGCCATCGCCGCGACGGTCTCCAATACCGCTTTCGCGCGCGCGTCGGTCAGGTGCCGCAGGCGAAACTCGACCGGATCGGCGCCCGCAGCGGCGGCGAGTTCGTCGACGAACGACTCCAGCGCAAACACATTCGCATACGCGCCCAGCGTGCGCAGCGCCGAGACGCGGATCGGCATGTCGGGCAACAGGTGGTTGGTGACTTTCTGTTGCGCGAACACGTACAGCGGAACCGAATTGCGATCGCTGCCGCCCGACGGTTGCGGGATGTTGCGGCCCGGCCCGGGGGCAAGCGGTTTGTCGAGATGCCACGCGGCCAGCAGATTGCAGCCGTCCGGATCGCCGGGACGCATGCTGTGCGCGTGGCTCCACACGTCGTGCTGCCAGTCGACGACGGTGCCGGCGGCGTCGATGCCGGCGGAGAGTCGCATCGCCATCGCCGAACCATACGGCTCCCAGGCGAATTCGTCCTCGCGCATCCATTGCAGCTTGACCGGCCGCCCGCGCGTGGCGCGCGCCACGAGCGCCGCATCGAGCGCGACATCGTCCGCGCCGTTCTGTCCGTAGCAGCCGGACCCCTCGCGATGCACGACGACGATGTCGGACGCCGGGACGGCGAGCGCTTTGGCCAGATCGGCGCGCAGCGGAAACACGCCCTGGGTGTGGCTCCACACGGTGAGCGTCGCCTCCTTCCACTGGGCGACCGCGCACGATGGGCCGATGGAAGCGTGCGCCTGGAACGGTCGCGTGTAACTTGCTTCGATCCGCTTCGTCGCCTTGGCCGCGGCCTCGGCGTTGATCTTGTCGCTGACCACATTGTCGACCTGTCGAGCACGCTTCATGTGCTCGAAGAGTGCTGCACCGGACGGCGGCAGGTCGGCTTTTTCCTCCCACTTGCACGCCGCGCGCAAGGCGTTGGCAGCGGCGATCGCCTGTTCTTCGCGCTCTGCCGCCACGCCCAGGAAGTTGCCGTCGCGCACTACGGCGACGACGCCGGGCAGTGCGCGCACCGGCGCATCGTCGAGCGACACCAGTTTCGCGCGGTACGACGGCGGCCGCACGACACGCCCGAACAACATGCCGGGCAGCCGCATGTCCTGCACATAAGCAACGCCTCCCGTGACCTTGGCGGGAATGTCGCGGCGTTGCACACTTGTGCCGATGATCCTGCGCGCGGCAGCTGGCTTCGGCTTGGCCTTTGCGGTCACATCGCGCTTGAGCAGCTCGGCGGTGGTGACTTCCCAATAAGTGGTGCGCTTGCCCTCCGGCGCGGTGGTGATCACGCCATCGACCACGGTCAGCTCGCCTGCAGTTGCACCAAGCTTTGCTGCGGCGCTTGCCAGAAGCAACTCGCGCGCTTCGGCCGCGGCAAAGCGCAGCGCGGTGCCGCCCTGCTCGATCGAGAGGCTGCCGGACGTCACGCCCTCATTGGGCGTGCGCGAGGTGTCGCCAGAGATCATCGTGATCCGCCGCAGGTCTACGTCGAGTTCATCGGCGACGATTTGCGCGAGCGCCGTTGTGATGCCCTGGCCGAGTTCGACCTTGCCGGTAAACACGGTCACGGTACCGTCCGCATTGACGGCGAGCCAGCCGTCGAGCCGTCGATTGGTGGCCAAACTGCCCGGCAGCACGGGCGCGGCGGCGCCCTGTCCTACCGCCGTGATGGCAGGGGCAAGCGTGAACGCAACCGTGATTGCCGCGCTGTGCTTGAGAAAGCGTCGGCGCGCGGGTCGTGCGGCAACCGCCGTTTGCGCGCTCATGTCTTCATCTCCCTGGCGGCGCGCTGCACTGCCCGGACGATGCGATTTTGAGTGCCGCAGCGACAGAGATTGCCGGCAAGCGCGGCGCGAATCTCGGCCTCGGACGGATCGGATTTGCGACTTAGCAGCGATTGAGCGCTCAGCATCATCCCGGCGACGCAATATCCGCACTGCGCGGCCTGTTCCGCGATAAACGCGCGCTGCAGCGGACCGGGATTGGCGGCCGTTCCGAGCCCCTCCAGCGTGACGATCTTCTTGCCAACCGCCGCAGAGAGCGGCGTGACGCACGAGCGAATCGCCTGGCCATCGACGATGACGGTGCAGGCACCGCATTGACCGAACCCACAACCGTACTTTGCGGCATTGAGCTCGAGGTCATTGCGCAGCACGTACAGCAGTGGCGTATCCGGCGTCGCGGAAGTGGTCCGTTGTTCGCCGTTGACGTCGAGGGAAGTTGCCATCGCGTCGCTCCTCCTTGGGCGAATAGTCGCGCTTTAGCGGTGCCGTCGCAATACGGGCCGCTGGAGGATAGTCGGTGCCAGACTCGATTCAGGAGTCAGCGCCCACCAAAACCCGCCCGTCGCTACTGGCTCGCAGTGATCCCGCCGTCGACGTACAGGATCTGCCCGGTGACGAAGTCGGACGCCGGCGCGGCAAAGAACAGCGCCGCACCGACCACGTCCTTCGGGTCGGCGATGCGCCCCAGCGGAATGCGCGCAAGAAGCTGGCGCTTGAATTCGGGATTGTCCATCACATGCCGGATCATCTCGGTGTAGACGAAGGTAGGTGCGATCCCATTGACGTTGATGCGATGTCGCGCCAGTTCCATTGCATGCTGGCGGATCAGCATCACCAGCGCGCCCTTGGTGCTGCAATACGCCGAATAACCGCGGTCGCGCAGGCCAAGCTGTGCGCGCACCGACAGCAGGTGCATCTGCTTGCCGCCGCGGTCAGCCGCGATCTGCACCCGCGCAACTGCCTGCGCAAGGAACATCGCCGCCTTGAGGTTGACTGCGTACACCTGATCGAAGGATTTCTCGGTCACCTTGCCAATCGGTTCCTCGATCTGCGTGCCGATGCAATTGACAAGAATATCGATCGTGCCGAACCTTCGGGCCACCGCGGCGACGACGCGCTCGATCTCATCGACACGCATCGCATCGAGTGCCATGCCATGAGCGGCGTGATCCGCCGCGCGAAGCCGTCGCGCCAGGTTGTCGGCCTTGGCCTTGCTGCGACCGGCGATGACGACGGTCGCCCCGCGCTGCGCCAGCCCCCACGCGATCGCTTCGCCAATGCCGCCGTAGCCACCGGGCAGAAAGGCCACCTTGCCGCCAAGATCGAACAGCGACGCGAGTTCGCGGTTGAAGTCGATCGCCGGCGTGATCGGCGCTTTGACACGCGTTTTGCGGGTGACCTTCATGCCACGGGACTCAATTTGCCAAGGTAGAGCGAGACGCGGGTGTCGGCGCAAAGTGCGGACAGGTTAGCCGCAGTGGTGACTTGGCCATCAGCGACGAACAGAAAGCGCTCGCAGATTTCCTCCAGGATCGACAACTGAAACTGCGCGGTCGGATGAAGGCAGATGAACACCAGGCGGCCCTCGCCCCGCAGCTTGCGAAAGAAATCGAGCATGAATCCGATGTAGCCGTCCTGGGTGTTGAACTGCGGCTCGTCGAACAGGTGCACTTGTGGGTAGCTGCTTCTCGCCTTCTCCAGCAGGACCGACGGCGTGCCATGGCGGCGCTTTCGCACCTGGTAGGACTGATGATAGTGGATCGCCAGCCGATCGCGCTGATCGGGCTTCACGCGGTGGATGTCCTGTCCCGCGCAAACCACGCGACCGCCGCTGGGCGCGCTGCTGCCGGCGATCATTTCGAACAACGTGGTCTTGCCCGCGCCGTTGGGGCCGAGCACGCCGACGATCGCGGGCTCGGCGAAGGCAAGGTCGGCATCGAGCGAGAATGTCGTGCGTTTCCTGAACAGGCCGCGCTGGTAGCGCTTGTGCAGCTTGTCGAGCAACAGCAGCGGCGGGTTGTTGGACACGGTTGCAGTCATCTCAGGCCCCCAGCAGCTGCGCGCGTCGCACCGGGTCGTCGCGCAGCTCTGCCGCGGGCCCCTCGTGGACGACGCGACCGAGATCGAGCACGTAGACGCGGTCGGCGACGGCGAGCGCGAGTTCGGCATTCTGTTCGACGATCAGCACCGCGATCCCTTCGCGCTTGAGCCGCTCGATCGTTGCCAGGACGTCGCCGACGATCTTCGGGGCCAGTCCCTGGCTCGGCTCGTCGAACAGCACCAGTCCCGGCCCACCGAGCAGCGCCCGAGCGATCGCTACCATCTGCATTTCCCCGCCGGACAGGTTCTCGGCTTCACGGTCCATCAGGTATTCCAGCGCCGAGAAAATCTCGAAGACTTCCTTGAGCGACCACGCCCGAAATCGGCTGGGCTTGCGCGCGATCGCCAGATTGCGGGCGACCGTGAGCGTCGGGCAAAGGCGCCGGTCGTCGGGCACCCAGCCGATGCCCGCGCGCGCGATTTCGTGGGTTGGACGATCACTGATGCGTGCACCGTCGAAGCTGATTTCCCCTGCGCGTGGACGATTGAGCCCGAGCACGCTGCGCAGGGTCGTCGTCTTACCGGCACCGTTGGGTCCGAGCAGTGCCACGGCCTCGCCTCGCCCGACCCGCAGCGACACGTCGAACAGCACCTGTGTCTCGCCGTAGTGGGTGTCGATATGCGCGAGTTCAAGCATCAGCGTGCCTTGAGCTTGCCGAGGTTGGAATTCTTCACCCATGGGTTTTCACGCAGTTCCGCCGGCGTGCCACGCGCGATAACCTGGCCCCAATGAATGACGGCGATGCTGTCAGCGAGACCGAACAGAAATTCCATGTCGTGCTCGATCGCGACGATGGTCAATGTCCCGCGCAGCCCGCGGACCAGATCGGCGAGTCGAGCGGTAGCCTCGCGGCCCAGTCCCGACGTCGGCTCGTCGAGACACAGCACCCCCGGATCCGCCGCGAGCGCAACGCCGATCTCCAGAGCTCGCCGGTCGCCGTAGGAAAGATTCTTCGCCGCAACCTGCTCCTTGCCGCGCAAGCCCACGCGCGCGAGCACCTGTTCGGCCTTGGCCGTCCCCATGGAATCCTTGCCCGCGCTGCCAAGCAGCGAGAAACCTCGAGCGCGCGTTTCCGGCACTGCAACGGCGACATTGTCCAGCGCGCTGAAATCGTTGAACAGGTTCATGATCTGGAACGAACGCGACACGCCCTTGCGCGCGATCGCGCGCGGCGGCAGGCCGGTGATGTCGGCTCCGTCGAGCAGCACCTGTCCGCGATGCGGACGATAGCGTCCGGTCAGGACGTTGAAGCTGGTCGTCTTGCCGGCCCCGTTGGGACCCATGATCCCGGTGAATCGGCGATCGGGGAAGACCAGCGAAATGTCCTCGAGCACGACGCGATCGCCGAAGCGCAGATGCAGGCCGCGTGCCTCGAGCGCAGCCATGCTTTAGGCCTCCACCTTGACGGCCACGGACGCGCCGGCCCGCGCCTTGCGCTGCGATCGCCACGCCTGCCACATGCCGGCGATGCCCTCGGGCTTGAGAACGACGATGGCCATGAACATCAGTCCATACCAGAGCGACCAGGTCGACGTGAGCGCGCCGAGCGCATCGCGCGCGATGAAGAAGATCGCGGCGCCGATCAGGGGCCCCCAGAAGCTGACCAGCCCGCCGCCGATGAGCGTCATCATCACCACGAAGCCAGACGAATGCAGACTCATGACGTCCGGAAATGCGCCGAGTTGCGCCAGTGCGAACAACGCCCCGGCAAGTCCCGACAGTCCCGCCGAGAGCACGAACACCAGCCATTTGTACAGCCACACGTGGTAGCCAACGAAGGCAACCCGCGTCTCGTTCTGCCGGATCGCCTGGATGACGCGGCCGAATGGCGAATGCACGATGCGCCAGAGTAGCGCGGCGACCGCAACGCATACGACCAACACGAAATAGTACAGCGCGACGTTGTCGGTGAGCGAGATCGAGGTAAATCCGAGTTCGGCGGGCATGCGCTTCAGTCCAAGCAGGCCGTCCTCGCCACCCGTGACGCTATGCCACTTGATCGCGACGAACCAGAATATCTGGCAAAAGGCGATGGTCATCAGCGCGTAGTAGATGCCGCGCCGATGCGAGATGAACGTCGCAACAAGCGCGCCACTGAGCGCCGCGGCGAGGATCGCACCGGCGAGGTCGAGCCATAGATTCGCGCCGACGTATTTCTGCATCAGGCCGAATGCATACGCGCCCACGCCGAAGTAAGCACCGTGCCCAAACGAAGGCAGCCCCGTATAGCCGAGCAGCAGGTTGTACGACAACGCGTACAGGCCCCACACCAGGATCTCGATGCCCAGGTACTGATAGAGTCCGACGCGCGCGATCCAGAACGGCAGCGTTGCGAGCGCCGCCAACAGCAGCCCCAATGAGATTCGCTGTGCGGCGCCCATTACGCTTCCAGCACGCTTTTCTTGCCGAACAGGCCGCGCGCGCGGAAGGTGACTACGGCCACCAGCAGCAGATACATCGACAGGAGCGACCACTCCGACGCGTACGCGCCGGTGATCCCTACCGTGAGGCCGACGAGCAGGCTTGCGAGAACCGCACCCCAGAAACTCCCGACGCCACCAAGTACGATGATGAGGAAGGCAGGCACGACCGCGTCGACGCCGACGTGCGGCCGGATTCCCCAGATCGGAGCCATCACCACACCAGCGACCGCCGCCAGCGCCGCGCCCAACGCAAAGACGAACAGTCGCAAGAGAGAAAGGTTAATACCCATCGCGCGCACGATCTCGCTGTCGTGCGCTCCTGCCTTGATGATTGCGCCATATGGCGTGCGTTCGATGAACAGCCACAGCAAGCCGATCATGACGATAGCGAACGCGCCGGCGAAAAATCGGTACTTGGCATAGATCATTCCTCCGACCAGCGTCGCGCCCGAGATTGCGTCGGGCAACGGCAGAACGTAGTCGCGCGTCCCCCAGATAACGCGAATCGACTCCTCGATGACCAGCGCGGCGCCGAAGGTGAACAGCAGCCCGTATAGCGGATCCTTGCCGTAGGTGCGGCGCAAGCCGAACTCGATGGCCATGCCCACCACCGCGGCAAGAAGCGGTGCGATCACCAGCGCCAACGCATAGCGCGCCGGCATTGGCAATGCCGCGAACCAGGCGAAGGTCTGGCTCGACACCCCTAACTTCGGGGAGAGCAGCATAAACGCGAAATACGCACCCAGCGCGAACAGCGACCCGTGCGCAAGATTGATGACTTCCATTACGCCGAGGATCAGCATGAAGCCAAGCGCGATCAGCGCGAACAACAAGCCAAGGCTGATGCCGTTCACCAGGTGCGGCAGCAGTTGCGCGAGGAAGCTCACGCCCGCGCACTCGCGCGGCGTGAGCAGCCGGGCAACAAAAACCCGGCCGGGAACGACAGGGCCGGGTCAGCCGCGGGTCGAGCGGCAATCACAGTTCGTAAGTCGGCGTCGAATCGTAGCTCTCGAGTTTGCAGGCCAGGTCGTCCTCGCGCGAATCGAGCGCGTCTTCGGGCTTGGTCCAGCTTACGATTTCGAACAGATCGGTCTTGTCGACCGGCTTTTCGTTGCGGCGCGCCATGTAGATCGTCTGCTGCAGGTGGTGCGTGGCAGGATTCATGTAGGCGCCGTAGTTCTGCATCCGGTCCGCCGCCGAGACCTTGAGCTGCTCGAGTTGCTTGATCACGGCGATGTTGTTGGTCGTGCCTGCCCGCTCGATCGCGCGCAGCAGTTCGCGCGTGCACATGTAGCCGTTGTACGAGACGTTGCCGGGCACGGGGATTGGTGCGTCCTTCCAGCGGACCTGGTAGCGGCGCACGAAGTCGTCGACACCCGGCAGCTTCAGCTTGTGGTACCAGTTGGTCCCGAAGACTCCGAACAGGCTGTCGGCACCCTGCCCCCAGACATCCGGCCAGTCCTGCTGGTTGTTGATCCACGCCGGCTTGGTATCGAGCTTCAGTTGCGAGACCTGGGTGCGCAGCGCCTTGATGTCGTCGCCACCGATCGCCGCCGCAACGACGTCGGGCTTGACCTGCTGAACCTTGAGCAGGTATGCGGTGAAATCGCGAGTGTTCTGCGGAACAAGCAGTTCTTCGACGACCTTGCCGCCGTTTGCCTCGATCTCGGCGCGCGCCGCCTTGGAGGTATTGTGTCCCCACACGTAGTCGTTGGTCAGCAGCAGCCAATTCTTGCCGACGCCGGCAATGGCGTTCTTGACGATCGCCTTGGAGAAATTTGTGCCGTTGCCGTCCCACACGAATTTTGTCCGATGACAATCCTTGCCAGCTTCGGTGGGTGAACTGGAGTTGCTGTTGAAGTAGATGCAGCCGTACTTCTGCGCGACCTGGGAGATCGCGTTGGCCACGCCGGAGTGCAACGCGCCAACCAGGAAACCGCATTCCTCGCGCGTGATGAAGCGCTCGGCGACACGCGAGCCGGTCGCTGGCGTGGTTTCGGTGTCCTGGGTGATCCACACGATCTGTCGTCCCAGCACGCCGCCCTTGGCGTTGAATTCGTCGATGGCCATGACCATGCCGCGCATGTCGTCCTGGCCGCTGTCGCCGTACTGGCCGCTGGCGTCGCAGGTCAGGCCCAGCTTGATCGGTTTCTTGCCCTGCGCGTAGCTGATATGGCGGAATGGCCCGAAAAACGCCAGGCCGGTGCCGGCCGCGGCGGCCTTGAGTGCACCGCGACGAGAAATCAATTTGCTCATGGAATCCCTCCTTGGTCAGTGCAAAGAGCGCTGCCTTTAACGACAGTCTGTCTGCTCCGCGCACGGATTGGCGGCAACGTATTGCCGGCCACGGCCCGCGCAATGAGTAACGGTTGCAATCCGCTCAGGCGAAAACGATAATGAACAAACGTTTACGTATGAGTGGATCGGAGAATAGATGTTCAAAACGGGAGTGTCAAGCGAGCCGCGACGCCGCGCTGACACGCTGAAGTCGCGTGGCGGAAAGCCTGTCGCCAAGGCGGGGCCGAAGCCGCTGACGGCGCCTGCGTCCTTCGACGTATTGAGCGCGTCGATCTCGGCGCGCTACGAATCCCTGCGCGGGCAGATGCGCCAGATCGCCAAGGTAGCGATCGAACATCCGACCGATGTTGCGCTGCACACGGTCGCCGAAGTGGCCAAACGCGCCGACGTACAGCCCTCGAGCGTGGTTCGTTTCGCGCAATCGTTCGGCTACCCAGGTTTCAGCGAACTGCAGGAGGTGTTTCGTTCGCGCCTGATCGCGCAGTCGTCCAGTTACAGCGAGCGCATCGCGGCAATGCGCAGTGCGCGCCTGGAGCGGAAGCAAACGGGGCCCGAAGCGAACCTCGCGGACTTCGTCGACAACGGTATGGCCGCACTGCAGCAGCTGCGCGAATCGGTGGCGCCCAAGGATCTGGCGCGCGCAGCCGACCTGCTCGACGCCGCGGAGGTCATCTACATTCTGGCGCAAGGGCGCTCGTTCCCGGTCGCGTGGTACATCGCCTATGCCTTGAACCGGTTCGGGCAGTCGAGCCAGCTGGTCGACGGGTTGGGCGGCATGAATGCGCAGCGTCTGCGGCTTGCACGGCGCTCCGATGTGCTCATCGCCGTCAGCTTCAAGGACTATGCGCCCGAAGTCGTTGCCCTCGTTGCCTCGACCGCGAAGCGAAACGTGCCGGTCGTTGCCATCACCGATGGTCCGTTGAGTCCGCTCGCCGGAAGCGCCAGGGTTCGACTCGATGTGGAAGCGGGCGACGCGCAACCATTTCGCTCGCTGGTCGCGCCGATGTGCCTCGCGCAGACGCTTGTCGTTACCTTTGGCGATCGGCGCACTGCGTGATTCGGTCAGGCGACGCCGGCGGCGAAGCAGGAAACGGTCAACGCTACGGTCAACTCTTGGCCGGCCCGTCGCCTGAAGTACGCCGCCTTCGCCAAGCTCGAATCCCAGCAGGAATGATGACCGCGGCGTCAATCGTGCCCACAAACAGAAGCAGGACGAAACGACACACGCGATCGTCCAGCTGCAGGCCTGCCAACGCAATGCCCAGAAAACCCAGGCTCGCCGAACATTGACCTTCGGTAACAAAGAAGGCGATCCAGTGCAGAACGACGAGCATGCAGACAAGCAGAGCCTGCAACAAACGGACCGCGACGCCGAGATAACCTGACGCATCGCAAATCAGGTAAACGCCGGCGATCGCGAACATGAGCGGCACAATCTCGGCGGCCCAGAGCGGCCACTCGGGATTCAATCCCTCGGGCTGGAGGTACATCATGACACCCACGCCCAGACCCGGCGAGGAGAAAGGCAAATCCCATGAACGACTTGATGGCGATTTATCCCTTGTGATCGGCAATGTCCCGGTACACGGGGTAGGATAGCCCGTCTCGAGTCATACCGGTGCCGCCAGAGGATACTGGTTGCGCAGCGATCTTTGGGAGGAGAACGGATCGATGATGGGCTCCAGCCTGCGTGGAGTGGTTTGGGTAGCCGTCTATCTGCTCTTCATCCTCACCCCACTGTTCGCGCTGCTGACAGGGGCATTGCCGCCGACGCGCGATTTCTGGACTGAATTTGCCGTCGCCATCGGCTACTCCGGATTGGCGATGATGGGCCTGCAGTTCGGGCTCACGGCGCGCTTCCGCTACGTCACCGCTCCGTGGGGCGAGGACGTCATCTATCACTTTCACCGGCAGATTTCGCAGGTCGCTGTCGGCCTGGTCGTGGCGCACGCGCTCATCATGTCCGCCGCTCACCCGGAGATGTTCACGCTGCCCGGCGCAATTGGCGACGTGCCATTGGGCGCTGTCTTCGCATTCGTGTCGATCTTCTCGCTGATCGCGCTGGTGGTAACGGCACTGTGGCGAGTGAAGCTGAACATCAGCTACGAGGCATGGCACCTAAGTCACATCGTACTGGCAATGGTCGCGGTCGCCGCAGGCGTGGCACACATGGCGGGATGGGCATTTTACTTGTCCAATCCCTGGAAGCGCACGCTGTGGATCGGGATGACGATCTTCTGGATCGCACTGCTGTTTTATGTCCGCATCGTCAAGCCGCTGTTCATGTTGCGCCGACCGTACCGCGTCGCGGAAGTGCGCAAGGAGCGCGGCGACACGACGACATTGGTGATGCGGCCGGAGGGTCACCCCGGGTTCGCTTTTCGCCCCGGCCAGTTCGGCTGGCTGAACCTGTGGGGCAGCCCATTCAAGATCACCGGACACCCATTCTCGTTCTCGTCGAGCGCCGAGGCCAAGGACGGACGCGTCGAGATGTCGATCAGAAGCCTGGGCGACTTCACCCGTGAGATTGCCAAGGTGCCGGTGGGGCAACGCATCTATCTCGACGGACCCTACGGCGCGTTCACGATCGGCAATCCGGCCGACATGCATGTGTTGATCGCCGGCGGCGTCGGCGTCACGCCGATGATGAGCATGATCCGCACGCTCGCCGACCGCGGCGACAAGCGGCCCGTGACCCTCGTCTACGGCAGCAAGGACTGGGACTCGATCACCTTCCGCGAGGAACTGGAGTCGCTCAAGGCGCGACTCAACCTGAACGTCGTCCATGTGTTGTCGAAGCCGCCGGCGGGCTGGACAGGCGAGCAGGGGTTCATCAACGCCGATCTGTTCAAGCGCCACCTGCCGCCACCGTATGCCGAACACGAGTACTTCATCTGTGGTCCCGGCCCGATGATGGATGCGATCGAAAGGACGCTCGGCGAACTGGGTGTACCACTTACGAAGTACCATTCCGAGCGCTATAGTTTCGTCTAGGGGGAGGTTCAACCATGCGCCGTTTGTTTGCCAATCGACTCGTCTTTGTCACGGCAGCGGCTGTGCTCCTGATGTCGGTCGCTGTTTGCGCTCACGCGCGTGGCCGGATAGGAACATCCCGTGATCGCCTATTGCGGTCCCGCCGCGATCCCCGCGGATTTCTGGATGCGCTGGAACGGCGATCCGATTTTGCTTGCGGCGCTTGCCGGTCTTGCATTTGCGGTCGGTCGCGGCTACTCGGCGAACACCCGGGCTGGCTGGGGCGCGATCGCGCTGTTGTTCCTCGTCTTCGTTTCGCCGCTCTGCGCGCTCGCCTCGGCGCTGTTCTCGGCGCGCGTGTTCCACCATGTGCTGCTGGTCGCTGGCGTGGCGCCGCTGCTGGCGATGGCATTTCCGCTGCGTCGCCTGGGCTCGCCGCCGCTCGCAGTGGCCGTCGCGGCAAGCGCCATCATCCTGTGGCTGTGGCACGCGCCTGCCCCCTATGACTGGGGCGTCGCCAGCGTCCCTTCCTACTGGCTGATGCAGGCCTCGTTGCTCGCGAGCGGCTGGCTGATGTGGCGTGCGATTCTGGCGCCGACGACGCAGCCCGGGGCAGCGCTCATTGCACTGGTCGCGACCATCGCGCAAATGGGCTTGCTTGGCGCGCTCATCGTCTTCGCACCGCGGCCGCTCTACCTGGTGCATGTTCTCAGCACAGCGCCATGGGGATTGAGCCCGCTCGCCGATCAGCAGCTGGCAGGGCTGCTGATGTGGGTGCCGGCGATGCTGCCATATCTCGGCGTTGGACTCTGGATGGCGTGGTCCAGCCTGCGGCCAATGGCGCCGGCACGGTGACTACGTTCCTGAAGTTCGTCCACCTTGCGGCGATCGCGATTTGGTCGGGTGGCTTGCTCGCTCTGCCGTTCCTGTTCTGGCAGCGTCGCGTGCTCGAGGCAGGTCCCGATCTCGACCGATTGCACCGGATCACGCGGCTGGTCTATGTCGAATTGACCTCGCCCGCCGCCTTCATCGCCATCGCCAGCGGAACCGCGCTGATTTTCCTGCAGGCGACGTTCGCGGAATGGTTCTCGCTCAAGATGGTACTGGTCGGGATCATGGCGATGCTGCACGTCGTCGCCGGCCTCGTGATGCATCAGTTGTTCTCGCCGAAGGGCCGCTTCAGCGGCTTCTCGTTCGTGGCGCTGGCAACCGCCTACGCAGTGGTGATCACCGCCATCATCTGGGTCGTGCTGGCCAAACCGCACATCGATTCGAACCAGATCGCGGTGCACCTGTTCGAACCAGGCGGACTCGCGCAGATGGTGCGTCAGTCGCTCGGCGACACCAGGATGCCGATCCCATGATCGAACACCAGCTTGCCTCCGTGCCAGCCGGCGAAGCCGACCATGACCGATGCGATCGCGGACAGCACCAGGCCATGCGGCAGGACCGATGCGGGATCGGTCAGGCGCAAACCCCAGCTGGCGCCCGCGATCGCGACCAGCGTCATCGCCGCGATGGCGTGCGACCAGCTCGCCTCGTGCAAACGAATGCCGCGCACGAGCAGCAGTTCCCCGGTGCCGACGATGCTCGCGGCGACGCCGGTCCAGAACGCGGTGCCGGCCGCCCAGATGCCGGCGCGCAACCAGAATGGATCGCCCGACCACCAGTAGAAGACATCGACGCCGAGCGTCGCGACGACGAACGCGACCGGGAAATGCACCATCATCACATGCAGCGGATGACCGAACGCCGCGACCGCCGAGCCGACGTCGAGTCGTTGCAGCTCCAGCACGACCTCGCTCTTGGCCGGGGTGTGGGACTTGCCAGCGTCCGCCATGTTCGTCGTCCTCAACGTTGCTCGCATCGTTCGAATCGGCATCTTAACGCCTTGCACGCTGCCCTCCAAACCGTTTGCGTTGCGCTGATGCTCACGGGTTGCGCCGGGCCGCTGTCGACGCTCGATCCGCGCGGACCGGCGACAAGTTCGATCGCGACGCTGTGGTGGGTGATGCTGGCCGGTGCCGCCGTGCTCTTTGCGCTGGTCATGGTCCTGTTCGCGATGGTGATGCGACGACCCGGCTGGGGCTCGAGCGTATCGCCCGCGCGCTGGATCGCGCTTGGCGGCCTCGTGCTGCCTGCCGTCGTGCTTGCTGCCGCTTGTCGCCTATGCCTTGGTCACCGGCGAGCGGCTGCTGCCACTGCCAGGAGGCAAACCGCTGCGGATCCGAGGCCGAGGGCAAGCAGTGGGCCTGGACCTTTCGTTATCCCGACCAGGACGGCGCGATGACCAAAAACGTCCTGCATCTGCCCGCGGGTACGCCGGTCGACATCGAGGTGACGAGCGTGGACGTCATCCACGCTTTCTGGGTGCCGCGGCTCGCCGGCAAGATCGACGCGGTGCCCGGGCACGTGAATCGCCTGCGCATCCAGGCCGATCAACCCGGGCGCTATGAGGCGCTGTGCAACGAATTCTGCGGCGTCGGTCACGCAGGCATGCGCTTCACCGTGATCGCCCATCGTCCGGAAGAATTTTCCGCCGCGCTCGCGCAAGCGGTCGCGGCGGAGAAGGCGGAAAAGAAGTGAGCACATCGGTCGCACCGCAGCAAGCATCCACAGCGTTGCGCCTGCACCGGCAGCTGGCGGCGATCTGGGCCACCGGGCCGGGACTGCAGCGGCTCGCCGCGGTCAACCATTCCGTCATCGGCATGCGCATGATGATCACGTCGTTCGCGTTCTTCGCGATCGCCGGCGTGCTCGGCATGCTCACGCGCGTTCAGCTCGCGACACCCAATGCGGCCTTCATGGACGCGGAGACCTACAACCAGGTCTTCACCATGCACGGGTCGATGATGCTGTTCCTGTTCGCCATTCCGATGGTGGAAAGCTTTGCGGTCTACCTCACCCCGAAGATTCTCGGCACGCGCGACTTCGCCTTTCCGCGCCTGACCGCCTACGGCTACTGGTGCTACCTGTTCGGCGCCACGATCCTGACCGTGGCGTTGATCGCCGGGGTTGCGCCGAACAGCGGCTGGTTCATGTACACGCCGCTCTCATCGAACGTCTACACGCCGGGCATCAACGCCGACGTCTGGCTCCTGGGGGTGACTTTCGTCGAGATCTCGGCGCTGTCGCTGGCCATGGAGATCGTTGTCTCGGTCCTCAAGATGCGCGCGCCGGGCATGTCGCTCGACCGGATGCCCATCTTCGGCTGGTACATCCTGGTGACCGCGCTGATGATGATCGTTGCCTTCCCGCCGCTGATCCTGGGTTCGATCCTGCTCGAGTGCGAGCGCGCCTTCGGCCTGGCCTTCTTCGACCCGACGCGCGGTGGCGATCCGTTGCTCTGGCAGCACCTGTTCTGGCTGTTCGGCCATCCGGACGTCTACATCATTTTCCTGCCGATGGCGGCGGTGCTGTCGACCATCATCCCGGTCTTCGCCAACCGGGCGCTGGTGGGCTATCGCGCGATCGTGGTCGCGATCATCGCGCTCGCGTTCCTGAGCTTCGGCATCTGGGTGCACCACATGTTCACGGTGGGCATCCCGCATCTCGCTCTGGCCTTCTTTTCGGTCGGTTCCGCGATCGTCGCGGTGCCCACCGCCGTGCAGATCTTCGCCTGGCTCGCCACGCTGGCGCACGGCAAGCCGCGCTGGGACCTGCCGATGCTCTATGTCTTCGGCTTCTTCTTCGTCTTCGTGCTCGGCGGACTGACCGGTGTCATGCTGGCGATCGTGCCATTCGACTGGCAGGCGCACGACACTTATTTCGTCGTCGCGCACATGCATTACGTCGTCGGCGGCGCGCTGGCTTTTCCGATGCTCGCCGGGCTCTACTACTGGCTGCCGTTGCTCACCGGACGCACGGCCGTACAGAAACTCTCGACGCTCGCGTTCTGGCTGGTATTCATCGGCTTCAACATGACATTTTTCATGATGCACCTGACCGGGCTGCTCGGCATGCCTCGTCGCGTGTACACCTATAACGGGAACGAGGCCTGGAACTGGCTCAACCTGCTCTCCTCGGTCGGCGGCTTCATCATGACCATCGGTTTCGCGCTGGTGGTGATCGACCTCGTGGTGCAGTTGCGCTACGGGCGCCGCGTGCGGCGCGACCCATGGCGCGCGCAAACGCTGGAATGGGCGATGCCGATCCCGCCGCAACCGTACGCCTTCGCATCGATCCCCCACATCGGCGACGAGATCGCGCACGCACCCGGCCAACTCGCGCTCTCGCTGGCGCGCGGCGAAGGCTATCTCGGCTTCACCCGCAATGGTTGGCAGGAAGCGCTGGGTGTACACGCGACCAGCGGCAAGCCCGAGCAGTTGATCGTGTTGCCGCAGCCCACTTACCTGCCGCTGTTCACGGCCATTTGCACCGCGGGAGTGGTACTGGGATTCCTGTTCAAGGCATACATGCTGTCGCTCGCGCTGGCGCTGGTCACGCTCGGCCTGTTCGTCTACGCGGCACGACATGCAGGCCTGCCGCGCGACTACGGCCCGCTGCCCGTCGGCCTCGGCGTCGAGGTGCCACCGCACACCGAGGCGGCGAGTTCTCCGGCCTGGCTGTCGCTGATCTGCACGCTGGTGGCGGATGGCACGCTGTTCACGTCGATGGTGTTCGGTACCTTCTATCTCTGGCTGGCCGGGGCCAACTGGCAGACCATGACGCGGCCGGAGCCCAGCTGGCTGCTGGCCTTCGGTGCGATGGCCTGCCTGGTCATCGCCGTGGTGGCTGCACGCGGTTCACTCAAAGCAGTCGTCGCCGAGGCGAAGCATCGGGTTGGATGGTTCTGTGCGCGCTTGCGCTCCTGGTGACAATTGCGGTGATCGTGCAGCTGATCATGGGCGTCACCCCGAAGCCGCAAGTGCATGCGCTCGGCGCGACCGCGTCGGTGCTGCTTGGCTACGTGGCGTTGCATGCCGGTATCGGACTGTTGTTTCTCACCAGCAACTTTCAGCGTATCCGCAACGGCTACATTTCGCAGCGGCGATTCACCGATCTGCGGCTGACGCGGCTCTGGCTCGACTACACCCTGGTGACCGGCGTCATCGCGCTGGGGCTCGTACTTGCGCTGCCTGCACTGGTCACCGTGCTCGGGGCCCGGCCGTGATCGCCGCGGGCCCGTCCCAAGGCAAGCGCCCCGGGGGCGAGACAGCGCGTGGCGCTGCTCGGGGAGATCATGTGGGCGCCGTCCAGCTTCCCTCCCGCCGCCTCTGGTGGCTCGGGGCCGGCTTTGTCGTGTGGTGCAGCGCGCTCGTGATCCTCTACGCTCTCCACGCCATCGGCTGCGCCTTCGCCTGGTCGTCCAATTCGTTACGTTTGAGCCTCGTCGTCGTGTTCGTCGTGCACCTTGTCGTGGTCGGATGGATGTGGCGCAACTTCGCCAAAGCCGGCCCCGATCCGGCATTCGGCCAGATCGGCAACTTCGTACACGAGGCGATCGTCTGGAGCACCATCGCTGCCTTCGTTGCCACTATCCTGGTTTTTGGCCCGCCACTGCTGCTCACGACCTGCGTGTAGTCGAACAGACATTCGGCAGGGTATGTCGATGCTGCTCGCCGTCGCCTGGGTATCCCGTTAGGCGAACGTGAAGTCCGAGGAGGTTTGCGATGAGTGAATACGTGGTCCCGCTGTTGGGCATCGTGCTCGCGCTTGGACTGCTCATCTGGCTTGCCTTTCGCGGATTCACGCTGCTGCTCGCCGCACCCATCGCGGCGCTGGTCGCCGCGGCATTTTCGGGCGAACCGCTGCTCGCCAAGTGGACGCTGACCTTCATGACCGGCGCGGCGAACTTCGTGCGCAATCTCTTCCCGCTGTTCCTGCTTGGCGGCGTGTTCGGCAAGCTCATGGATGACAGTGGATCGGCGCTGTCCATTGCCCGCACCATCACCGACAAGTTGGGCGAGACTCGCGCGATCATGGCAGTCGTGCTGGCGTGCGCGGTGCTGACCTATGGCGGCGTGAGCCTCTTCGTCGTGGCCTTTGCCGTGTATCCGGTGGCCGATGCGCTGTTCCGGCAGGCGAAGGTCCCGCATCGCCTGATTCCGCCGGCGATTGCGCTCGGCGCCTTTACGTTCACCATGACCGCGCTGCCGGGCACACCCGCGGTCCAGAACGCAATCCCGATGCCGTATTTCGGTACCACGCTCTTTGCGGCTCCAGGACTGGGTCTCATCGCCTCGGCCGTCATGGTGGGGTTCGGCCTGTGGTGGCTGCGGATGGTCGAGACTCGCGCGCGTGCCGCTGGCGAAGGCTACAACGCCGCATCATCGGCACCAGCCAATGATCAGTTGGTGCGCGCGAAGGGTGCCAATGCCGAGAACTTCGACACTGCCGAGCTGCAGCAGGGTCATCAAACCAAGGATCTGCCACCCTTTGCACTCGCGATTGCGCCCATCTGCACAGTGTTACTGATCAACCTCGTGATGAGCTTCTTGGTGCTGCCACGAATAGATACGGGATTCCTGGCCGAGCCACGGTTCAACACCACGCTGGCCGCGGTAAGCGGCACCTGGTCCGTCGTGACGGCGCTGACGATAGCCACGCTGCTGCTGATTCTGGTTCACCGCAAACGCCTGCCGGAGCTTCGCAAGTCGCTCGATGCCGGGGCCAGCGCTTCAGTGCTGCCCGCACTCAATACCGCCAGTCTGGTGGGCTTCGGCGCCGTGGTAGCCGCGCTGCCCGCATTCGCTATCGTGCGCGACGGTTTTCTGGCGGTGCCCGGCGGGCCGCTGGTGTCGATCGCCGTCGCTGCCAATGTGATGGGCGGCATCACCGGATCCGCGTCTGGCGGATTGATCATCGCGATGAACGCGCTGGGCGAGACCTATGCCGCATTGGCAATCGCTAGCTGACATTGACCCCGCACTGATGCACCGCGTCGCGTCCATCAGTTCCGGCGCGCTCGCCATGCTGCCGCACAACGGTGCCGTGGTTACGCTGCTGGCGATCTGCGGCGCCACGCAGCGAGGAAGCTACCGCGAGATCATGATGGTCGGTCTCGTGGGTCCGCTGCTGGCGCTGACGGTCGTTGTCGTTCTGGGGAAGCTGTTCGGGGCATTCTGATCCTCGCGTCCCGCGCACTTCCGCCCGCCGCCAATTGAAAAAGAAAACTCAATTGGGAAATAGCACATCAAATAATGCCTTTGCCCGCGGCGAAAGGTTCTTCGGGTCCGGACGCAGAAGTTCCTCGTCGGACACCAGTACCTTGGCGTAGAACGCCTCGTACACCCGTTTCACGACGCCTGGCGAGACCATCTCCCGGTCGTAGCCTGGCGCGAATCCGAGAAGTTGGTAGCCGGCGCGCTCGAGTGCGAGTTGCATGTTGGGAATCTTCGTGTCGCAAGTTCGATGATTGGTCGAGAATTGTCAAATTCTGGCGACACGTAGCTCGCTTGTTCCAGAAACTCCCATGTAATATGTCTGAGCGTGCCATCGCGTCCTCGGATTTCGTGCAATGGTAGCGCACTGTCGAGAAATGAGAGGACGGGCCAGCGTCCGCGAACATTATTTCAGCACCGCTTCCGAAAGACTCATGGCCAGTAGTCGTCTCGCACCGCACGCGTTTCCGGCGCTCGCCTCCGTTGCGGGACATGCCTCTCTGGAATGGACGTTCGAGGACTGCGCGAACACCGTCAAGTCAGGCGTCGAGGGTACGTGCCGGACACGGCGGGTCGCAAGGACGCGTGAAGTGCAATCAGACTTTGGAGCACGAATGATGAAACGTTTTCGTACTCTTGCAGCTGTGGATCGAGGCAACCCACTTGCGGTGGCTCGATCTGCTCGCAGGATTCGTTTTGTTCAGCTTCGCGCTAAGTGCCGTCGCGCAGGCGCCGGCAATGCCGGGTGGTGCGGCGCCCCGGTATTCCGCGGAGGATCTTGCCAATTTGGTCGGCCCTATCGCGCTGTATCCCGACGATCTGGTCGGGATCATTCTGCCGGCCTCGACCAATCCGCTGCAGCTTGTACAGGCGGATCGCTTTCTGGACAAGCGCAAGGCTGACCCGAAGCTTCCCGTCGACGAGAAGTGGGACGATGCGGTCAAGTCGCTGTTGAACTACCCCGACGTCGTGAAGATGATGAGCAGCGATCTCGACTGGACGAGCGCGCTGGGCGAAGCGGTTGTCGCCGATCAGAGCGCGGTGCTGGACGCGATCCAGAGCTTCCGTCGTCAGGCGCAGGCCGCGGGCAATCTCAAGTCCGATGGTAAGCAGATCGTGCAGGCCGAGCAGGAGACCATCGCGATCCTTCCAGCCGATCCGCAGGTGATCTACGTGCCCCAATACAATCCAGCCACCATCGTGGTTGCCGGCCCCGCCCCTGTCTGGGGCTATTACCCCACGCCTTACCCCTCGTACTACTACCCGTATGCGCCTGGCGCCGCACTCGCTGCCGGCGTCATCTGGGGCGCGGCGATCGGCGCGGCCTGGGGAGGCAACCGCTATGGCTGCTGCGGCGATGCCAACATCAATGTCAACCGCAATACCAACATCAACACCGGCAACATCAATCGGGGAAACGCAGCGGGCGGTGGCGCGGCGTGGAAGTCCAACAAGCAGCCGGGTCAGGTCAGCAACTCGATCGGCAAGAGCGCGCCTTCCACGCGAGTCGGGGATGCGCGCGCGGGTGGAGGCGGCGGTTATGGGTCGGCCGGCGGTGGGGCCGGTCGCGCATCGTCTGGTGGCGTGGGCGGCGGTGCCTCACCTCGCGGCGGTGGCGGTGACGCATTCGGCGGCTACGGCTCGGGTTCGGGGCGCCAGACCCAGATGGACAGTTCGCGCGGCGCGGCGAGCCGCAGCTCGATGTCGGGTTCGGCCGGGCGGCCGTCGCCAAGCGGCGGTGCTTCGCGCTCGATGCCCAGCGGCGGCGGTGCGCGGGGCGGCGGTGGTGGCGGTCGCGGCGGTGGCGGCGGCGGGCGCGGCGGCGGCGGACGTCGCTGAAGGCAGGAGAACGCTCATGCGCAGAATCCCTTCCATTGAACGCAAGGCATCATCCATGAACATCCACCGCCTCTGGTCATACCTGCGCGGGCTCGGGCTCGCGCTGGCGCTGATGCTGGCCCTTCCGCCTGCCACGGCGGCCACACCGCAGGAAACGTTCGCGACGCCGGAAGCAGCGGTCGATGCGCTGATGGCAGCACTCAAGGCCGACAGCGATTCGGCAATGATCGCGATCTTCGGCGACGCGCACAAAAACCTCGTCACGAGTTCCGATCGCGCGGCAACGAGCGCGACCCGCGCGAAGATCGTCGCGGCGATGCAGACGCTGCGCGTGTTGCGCGAACCCAGCCCGAACCGCCGGGTGCTAGTGATCGGCGACGAGGCGTGGCCGATGCCGATTCCCATCGTACGCGCCGGCGATCGCTGGCGCTTTGCCACCGAAGAGGGGGCAGCCGAAATCGTCAATCGCCGCGTTGGTGCCAACGAGCGGAACGCCATCTACGTGCTGCGGGCGTACCTCGACGCGCAGCGCGCGTATGCCACACGCGACCGCGACGGCGACGGCGTGCTGCAGTACGCGCAGAGGCTTTCCAGCGCACCCGGCAAGCACGACGGGCTGTATTGGCCGGGCGACGATGCGAAGGGCGAGGAAGTGAGCCCGTTCGGTCCGCTTGTTGCCGAGAGCGCTCCATACCTCAAGGGTCACACGGCGGGCGATCCGTACCGCGGCTATCACTTCAGGATTCTTACGCGCCAAGGCAAGGACGCCCCAGGAGGCGCCTACAGCTACGTGATCAATGGCCGCATGATTGCAGGCTTTGCGATGGTCGCGTACCCCGCCGCATATGGCGAAAGCGGCGTCATGACGTTCATCGTGAGCCACAACGGCAAGGTTTACCAAAAGGATCTTGGCAAGGATTCCACCGCGATCGGCGCGAAGATGACGACGTTCGATCCGGGCGCCGGGTGGAAGGAAGTGTCTCCCTGAGGACAGCAGTCCGCCCCCGATTGCCGCCGGTGCGGTGCACGAGGGGAGTGGGTCGACTGTACTGAACGTCGCCGTGCAGGATGACGCTTGGCGGAATGAACCTGGCTTTGCGTCGCAGGACCACGTATGAAAACTTCCACGCCGGAGTCGAGTACCAGGCCTGTCTCGCTCCGGGACAACCCGGACTTCTCGCTCGTCCTCGGAGGGCCGCTCTTCCAGCTTCTGCGTCGGGCGCACATGTCCGACGACACGATGATGATGGCGCGCCGACGCATCGTCGTCATTTCGCTCTTCGCCTGGTTGCCGCTCCTGTTGCTCTCGGCGCTTGAAGGGCGATTACTTGGCGGCAGCGCGGTCGTACCATTCCTGCTCGATGTGGAAGTCCACATCCGCTACCTGGTGACGCTGCCCCTGCTGATCGCGGCCGAGCTGGTGGTGCACCGTCGCATGCGCTCCCTGGTGCAGCTGTTCCAGGAGCGCAACTTGATTCCCGAGCGCGCAACCGGGCGTTTCGAAGCCGCAATCACCTCGGCATTTCGATTGCGCAACTCGGTGCTGGCCGAGGTCCTGCTGATCGCCTTTGTCTATGGGGTCGGCATCCTGATCGTTTGGCGTCTGTACATTGCACTCGACACGACCACCTGGTATGCGACGCCATCTGCCGACGGGTCGAAGCTGTCGCTCGCTGGAATGTGGTACGGCTACGTCAGCCTGCCGATCTTTCAGTTCCTGCTGTTGCGCTGGTATTTTCGAGTGTTCATCTGGACGCGCTTTCTCTGGCAAGTATCACGCATCGAGTTGAGCCTGGTTCCCACGCACCCGGACCACGTCGGTGGCCTGGGATTTCTTTCCAATGCGGCTTATGCGTTCGCCTTGCTCGCGCTGGCCCATGGCTCCATGCTCGCCGGTACGCTCGCCAACCGCATCTTCTACCTCGGCGCGGGGCTGATCACATTCAAGGGCGAGATCGCGATCATGGTGGTCTTCGTGCTGGCACTGGTGCTCGGCCCTCTGCTGGTGTTCGCGCCGCAGCTTTCACAGGCGAAACGGAAGGGCCTGCGCGAGTACGGGACGCTGGCCGAGCGCTACGTGCGCGAGTTCGATACCAAGTGGCTGCGCGGCGGCGCGCCAGCCGGTGAGGTGCTCGTGGGCAGTGCCGACATTCAGTCACTGGCCGATGTCGGGAACAGCTACGAGTTGGTGCGAAGCATGAACCCTGTGCCAGTGACGAAGGAGATGATCCTCCGGCTCTCTGCGGTAACGCTCGCGCCGATCGCGCCGCTGGCGCTCACGATGATGCCACTTGAGGAATTGCTCAGAAAGCTTGTCGGAATATTGTTCTGATCCGGAGCCCGGAGCCGTCGAGCAGGGACTAAGGTGCGGTCTTCTTGTTGCTCTCGGTCGTGGGATCCCCGATCTCGGTTCCCTGCCGCTGGAACGCTACGCGCCGACGGAAATTCTCGCTGTCTGACTCGGCACTCTTTGTAGCTGCCTCGGCGGCCTCCGCATACGCCATCGGAACCTTGGTCCTGTCAATCTCGAGCAGCTTCGTCTCGTTGTTCACGCGTACGCGGTACTTGCTCATGTTGTAGAGGACGTACATTGCGAAGAGATTATCGAAGTCCTCGTAGTGACCCTGTTCTTTGCGGAAGTCGCTCGACAGGACGGAAGGAAACCGGTTCGGCAAATCCTTGAACGCCACTTTCTCCGCTTCGTGCGGGTCCACGTAGGACGAGCCCTCGTACTTCCTGTACCACACCACGTCCAATTTGTACCCGCGCGCATTCCACTCCTTGAGAAGCTTCATCGCCATCTCGGTAGGAATGTTGGCATTGGCAGCCGCCACCACCCTTCGCCCTGAGAGCAGCTTCGCGCTCGTCACATCCAGGTCCTGGTACCCGGCGCCGTACTTGAATCCGGCGCCAATGGTCTTGGCGCAGTTGAGGCGAATGTAGTCGTACTTAATCTCGCGGTCGTGGTACTCGGTGTTCCTTGCCCGGTTGTGATAGTCGTCGTTCATTCGCTGGAAGAACGCTGCGACGCCCTCCTTCTCCGCGGCAGGAACGCCATAGACGCGCACGCCGACGACCGAGCGCTTGTAGATCTCTCCGAAATCGAGGCCGAACGAGGCCGTGTCACCGAGCGACGAATTGGTCCTGAACAGGTACTCGGTCTTGGGAATCCTGACCATGAGATCGTCGGTGTAGAAACCCTTGGCATGCTTGGGCGCACGATCGGCGTAAAAATTGGCGCTGTAGACCAGGTCATCGCCAGGCACCTGGTCGCGAATGGCCAGGGCAATGTGTCCCGCGGAGCCGCCTTTGGAGGTGCCGTAGCTGATCAGCAACTCCATGTCGTACGGGTCTTGTCGCAGGACGTTCGCAATCTCGTCGATATTTGCCGGTTCCGGCCCGCCCCTGGATCCGAAGTCGGCGGCTGCGACATCGGCGGCGAATACCAGCGCCGTCACTGCAAACCAAACCGTGGTCCTCATGGCATTGCCTTCCGGAAATATGGAAATCGACGCATTCCGCTGGTCGATTTGGAGTCAGGGATGCCGCGTAAACATGGCCCCTCCACCACTCGCCGATTCTCTCGCGCGGCGCCGAGACGATCTTCTCGGTCTGTCATGGTGTCACGTTTTGTGATTAAGTCGACTGCCCTGCCAAGACCGGTTCGATATACTGCCACACTGGCACGTCGTCCCGGACTAGCGATACTCAGAACGCGGCACCACAGTCGGTGACACAATTTAGATCCATTGCGATAAGGAGCGGTCGAATACCATGAATCAATTCTTGAACTCTCGCCGGACGAACGTGCTCGCCGTACTGGTGGCATTGACAGGACTAGTGCTCATTCGCAGATGCGGCTGCCGCGCCCGCGCCCACCGTGGACGAGAAAGAACTGCTGGGGATCGGATTCAAGACGCTTGTCGCGACGACTACGGCTCAGCAGGACTGGATAAAGCGCATGGCGCCTGGCCAGATCAGGGCGATGCAGCGCACCGGCAAGAAGTTCTTCGTCTATCCGGATGCGCCCAACAACCAGGTCTACGTCGGTGGTCCGAAGGAATACGAGGCGTACAAGCAGCTCCATCCCAACAGCAAGCTGGCCGGACAGGACGGAGCGAAACAGGCGAGTCAATACCGCGCCAAACAGGATACTGCAATGAAAAAGGCGACCGAGCGAGACGTGTCAGACCCTTACTACTGGACCAACACGGCTACCTGGACCTGGAACGATCTCGGCTGGTAGGTACTTAGGCGGTCAATCCGGAAATTGTCGAAGACTGAAACCATTCCCGGGCGCGGCCCCGCCAGACTCCAACCGCTTGTGACGCTTGTCGAAGCGCGGCGCGGCAGGGTTCTGCCACTACCTCCCCGGCTGGGGCGCTTGTACGGATGCTTGCGCATGCCGCTGCCTCGCGCACGTCCCCACGTATTCAGCAATTTTGTGACCTCGCTGGACGGCGTGGTTTCGCTCAACACAAAGGGTCACGCCAGCGGCGGCGACATCAGCGGGTTCAGTGCGCAGGATCGCATGGTGATGGGCCTGTTGCGCGCCGTTGCAGACGTGATAGTCATCGGCGCTGGAACGCTTTCCGCCGACCGTCGGCATGTCTGGACCGCCGCGGCGATCTATCCCGCACTCGCCGATGAGTATGCGCAGTTGAGCAAAACGCTGGGTCAAGACCGGCCGCCGCTGAACGTCATCGTAAGCGGAAGCGGCAGGATCGATGTGCGATTGCCTGTGTTCACCTCCGGCAAAGTGCGGGCGCTGATAATTACGACAACTGCGGGCGCGAAGCGCTTACGCGAGCTCGGTGCGCCCGAGTCGGTCGAGATCCGCGCCATTCGTGGCAACGCGTCGACGATTGCCGCAAGTGCAATCCTCGCCGAGTTAGCCCGCATGTGCCTTGGCAAGCGGATCCTGGTCGAGGGTGGGCCGCGATTGCTGGGTGCCTTCTATGCGGAGCACCTCCTGGACGACCAATTCCTGACGCTCGCGCCACAGATCGCCGGCCGCGACGCGGACGACCAGCGGCTCAGCCTGGTCATGGGCAAGTTGTTCGCGCCTGCCAATCCTCTGTGGGGAAGCTTGACCGACCTGCGACGCGGCAGCAGCCATCTGTTTCTGCGCTATTCGTTCCCTGCTTCCCAGCGCGGCCAGCAGAAGCGCTTTCCGCAGGCACGATGAACGCATCCGTCACCGGAGTGCGGTCCGAACTGGGTCGCGTCCTGGCGCAGCGGAGTGCGTTGAGGCCGACTGCAAACATTCACATCAACATTGCCGGGCAGCAAGCCAACACACTATTGCACGACGGCCACGCCTGGAAGGACTACGCTCGCGTTGCAACAACGGGAATCCGCAGGGCAATGCGCTCGGCCCAGGCGGATGGCGCGCCCCTGCTTGTCCACGCGAGCTTTGCGTTCGTGCAAGCTGTCGAGCAGGGGCGTCGTCTGAAGGATCCGCTGCGCTCGGCGGTCGAGGCAATCATGGAATGCGAAGCGCTGGCCCTGTCCGGCCCCGTACCCGCGTGCATTGTGCGCCTGGGCTACCTCTATGGGCCGGAGAGTGACGATCTGCGCGCCTACCGCAACGCGTTTCGAATCGGCCGGCCATACTGGTCCGGTCCGCCGAAGGCGCGACAGCACCACCTCCATCAATTCGACGCCGCTTCGTCGTTGCTTGCCGCCGGCAGGCCCCGAAATGCGTTAAAGATCTTCTACGCTACGCGTGGCCGTGCAGTTTCGTTCAGGCAGTTCATGGACGCGTTCGCACATCGGGTCGGTCGGCCAACTCCGCTGCACCTCCCGCTGTACTCTAAGCTCCTCGCCAAGGTAATAATTCGCGAGGAACACATGCAACAAGTGGCGCTTCCGATGCCGCCTCGCACGCCGACGCCACAGGTCCCGGGATGGAAGCCGCAATTTGCCGATTACCGGGACGGGCTCGATCAGGTGATAGATGCGTGGGGCAACTGAGACGGACGCCGGTGCAGAGCCGCTAGTTATTGCCGCCGTACTTCGCTGTATCAAACGACCGTCACGCCTTGCATCATTCCCATGTCTTCGTGCACGAGCATGTGGCAATGCATCACGTAGCGTCCGGTGAAGTGGACGAAGCGCATGCGAAAAGTGATCGACGTGAGAGTGGGCGGGTCGACATAGCCAGGTGGAGGCGTACTGTTGTTGTAAGGCAGCGGAATCGTATCAGCCCAATACGGCTCCGCGAGGCGGACTCCGTTGATCGCAACGATGTACATTGGATTGACGTGAATGTGAAACGGATGGCGAATATTGTTCATGTTCACGATGGTCCATTCCTCCACTGAGCCCAGCGCCACCAGTTGCGTGACGGCCCTCGAGGATTGGAATGGAATGTACGTGGACGGCATCCCGGGACTCGTCGACGGCGAGCTGCCCGCGGAACCCAGCGCATAGACCTTGCTCTGGGTTTGCGCGGGACCGGTCTGATAGACCCAATCCGGCAGCTCGCCCGGCGGTGGCTGCACCAGAGGCGTCGCCGCCGCCCCGGTGAAGGGCATCTGTCCTGCGCCGGGTGGCGGCGTGCTTGGAATGACACGCATCACGATCGTGCGCTTCAAACCACCGTGGCTCGCGAGCTCTTCGTCCGTGATAGGCGCGAGAAACGGCGTCACCGGCAGCGGCTCTGGCGGCAGGTCCATGGGTTGCGACTCGTTCACCACCACGATCTCGGCAACGATATCGCCAGCGATGACACCCGCAGGGTTGCGTCCGATCTCGATCGGAAAGGTGCGCAGCTGATACGTTCCGGGCGCGCCCGCCTTCACGAGTACGTTGGTTCGATTGCCAACGGCCAGGACGACGCCTTCGGGATACGTATCGGGAGGTGGGTTCGTCGGCGGAGTGAATGCGCCCTCCGGCAAGGGCGCGACGGCTTTGAGCGTGTGACGCGTGTTGCCGTCATGGCTGTACTGATACAACGTATGGCCGTCGAGGCTCAGGTTGAGCATGTTGAAGGTGCCGGCGTTGAGCCACCGCCACTTCTGCACCTCGCCGCTCTTCATCACGATGCGCGGTCGCCGGACCTTGTTGATCATGAACAGCGGTTCGTTGTTGGTGATCTGCGCTACGTCGGCGAACGTTTCGAGCGTCCCGGTTGCGTCGTAGATCGGCGCCTGGAAGTCGAAGACAAGTTCCCTGGCGGCCGCAATCTGCGGCACGTCGTCGATCGTTCCCTCGATGACCAGCATGCCCGCCATGCCGCTGCCTACCTGCATGGCGCTCGAGCCATGCAGATGCGGGTGATACCAGTACGTTCCAGGCGGATGGTCGTCGCGAATTCGGTACTCGTATTGACGCGTCTGTCCGGGCTGAATACCGTACTCGGGATCATCGACGACAAAGTCGCCGAACACGAGCGGCGGCAAGTTGGGCGAATTGGGGTTGATGTAGGGCGGCGCGGCAGGTTGCGGGTAGATATCGGGATAGACGTGCAGGCCGTGTGTGTGCAGGTTGGTGCTGTTGTGATACCGAAGGTGCTTGGTGGGGTTGGGATCCGACGGATTCGGCGGCAGGTTGTTGACGACCTTGATGCGCAACAGTTCGCCCACGCGCAGGCGCAGGGTAGGCGCCGGGATGGACCCGAACATGCTGCGCAACGTCACCAGCTGATCCGTGCCGGTGGTCGGGTTGAACAGTGTCGTGGTCAAGTATGACAGCGCCAGCGTAACGTCCAGCACGCCCCGTTCGGATCGGATATCCATCGGCTGCACGAAAGTCTCTGTCGGACCTGACGACTGATTGTCGCCATCACCATTACAGCTCGACAACAATGGCGGCACCGTCAATCCTGCCGCGACGGTCACACTCAAGCGCAGGAAATCGCGCCGCGATGACGCCTTCACGTAGTCATGCATGAAGGGTCTCCTTGGACGACGTCGCGACGAGCATCAGTGGATGGCGCTGCTCCATCGCAGCGCCGCCGATCTGGCCGGCAGCGTTGCTGCCCCAGCCTACGAGCGAACTCGACGTCAGCGCCACAGCGTGCGCCTGACCCGCAGCAATCGCGATGACACCCTCGACGTCGGGCACCCGGACGGGTTGTGAACGATCTTGATCGTCCGACTGACCGAGCTGGCCGCGTGCGTTCCAGCCCCACGCGTAAACATGTCCACTTTCGCCGAGGGCAAGAGAGAAGAACATCCCCGCCGCCACGGCTTGCACACGCTCGGGGAGGGTGACCGCAACCGGTGTGGCTGAGTACTTGGGCTGGTCGCGGCCGAGCTGCCCGTGATTGTTGCTACCCCAGGCACGCACCTCGCCGGCGTCGGTGACCGCAAGTGCGTGGCTCGCTCCGGCAGCAACGGCGCGGACGCGAGCGGCAATGTGCACGCGCGTCGGTGCATCGCAACTGCGCAAGTGGCCTACTCCGAGCTGACCCGCCGCATTGCTTCCCCACGCATACAGGTCGCCGTCGCGCGCGCCCGCAAGCATGAATCCCTTGCCTACGCTGACGAGCTTTGCGGACGGCATGCCGTCGACGCGCCTTGGCGCTGGGTCGTGCGCGGTATCCTTCCGTCCGAGGGCTCCGTCGACATTGAGTCCCCACGTCAACAGAGCGCCGCCTTCGTCGATTGCGGCACATTGAAACTCGCCTGCGGCAGCAACATGAATTTCCTTAAGCTCACCGATGGCGAGGGGCGTTGCCGCTGCGATGGCACCGATCGCGCCACCCACTCCGGCGCCGTGTGCACCCCATGCGATCATCTCTCGTCGCGTGGTAACGCCAAGGCTTATCCCTTCGCCCGCCGCGATTGTCGTCAGCGGCACCTCAAGCAGCACCTCCACGGCGCGAGTAGGAGCGATCGTCGTGCAGTACTCGGGACTCGTTGCGGGAATACGACCGCTGCCGTCGCCGCCCCACCCGATGACCTTTCCATTCGAAAGCAACGCCAAGGTATGGTCGCGACCGCAACTCACCTTGGAGACCGCATACGAATCGGAAGTGGATTTCATGGTTGTATGGCCTCGCGCTGGATGACTTCTATTGTCTACGCCAGCGGCCTATTGGGTCGCTCGCCGGCCTCGCTTGTGAAGCGCTGATCACGTGGGGTTAAGGCATGCTGGAATGCGTTGCAAGAAGACATGAAGATGCAAGGGGGACTTCAGCCCTCGTTGCAGGTGGCGTAACCACGGAACGCTGGTTAGTGCTTCGCTGGCACTAACAGGTATAGGTTTGGTGGCCAAGGGCGGAATTGAACCACCGACACACGGATTTTCAGTCCGCTGCTCTACCAACTGAGCTACTTGGCCAAGTCTGCGATTTTACCAGATTCGGCCAGTCCGCCGGAACCCCGGTCAGCGCCGAGCCGGTTCGACCCTTGCTCCACCTTACTGGACCATTCCGAGGAACTGCTTCAACTCGGGCGTGCGCGGATTCGCGAACACTTCCTCCGGTGGTCCGATTTCGTGCACCCGGCCAAGGTGCATGAACACCACCCGATCGCAGACTTCGCGGGCAAAGCGCATTTCGTGGGTCACCATCATCAGCGTCATGCCCTCCTTGGCCAGTTCTCCGACCACTGCCAGCACTTCGTTGACCAGCTCGGGATCGAGCGCCGACGTTATTTCGTCGCATAACAGCGCACTGGGTTGCATCGCCAGGGCGCGCGCGATCGCCACCCGCTGCTGCTGTCCGCCCGAGAGCTGCTCGGGATAAGCGTCGAATTTCTGCGCCAAGCCGACGCGCTCGAGCATCTTGCGCGCCAGCGGCTCCGCCTCGGCCTCGGGAGTTTTTTTCACGATCATCGGCGACAGCATCACGTTGCGGCCCGCGGTCAGGTGGGGAAAAAGATTGAACTGCTGGAAAATCATGCCGACCTTGAGTCGCAACGCACGCAGGTGGACATCGTCGGTGAGCAGTTGCGCGCCGCCGACGCTGATCGTGCCCGCGTTGATCGTCTCCAGCCCATTGATACAGCGCAGCAGCGTGCTCTTGCCCGACCCGCTCTTGCCGATGATCGCGATGACTTCGCCGGCTTCGACCTCCAGATCGATGCCCTTGAGGACTTCGTTGGTACCGAAGCTCTTGCGGACGTCAGTGACCGTGATGAGCGACATTGAGTTTCCTTTCGAGCGCCTGGCTGGTCTTCGACAGCGGCCAGCACAGCGCGAAATAGATCAGTGCGACAAAGCCGTAAACCGTGAACGGCGCGAAGGTGGCGTTGGTGAGCATCGTGCTTGCTTTGGACAATTCGACGAAGCCGATGATCGACGTCAGTGCGGTGCCCTTGATGACCTGCACGGAAAATCCCACCGTCGGTGGAATGGCGACGCGAAAGGCCTGCGGCAGGATGACGTAGCGCATCTGTTGCAGATACCCCATCGCCAGACTCGACGACGCTTCCCATTGCCCTTTGGAAATCGACTCCACGCATCCGCGCCAGATCTCGGCGAGAAACGCCGCGGTCCACAGGGTCAGCGCCAGACCCGCGGCCAGCCACGCCGGAACGTTGAATCCGATCAGCGACAGGCCGAAGAACGCCAGGAATAACTGCATCAGCAGCGGCGTGCCCTGGAAGAGTTCGATGTAGCCCATCGCGCAACGGCGCATCCACATACTGCGGCCGGTACGCAGCATCAGCACCAGCAAGCCGAATGCGCCGCCGCAGATGAATGCGACCAGCGACAGCAGTACCGTCCACCGCGCCGCGAACAGCAGGTTGCGCAGGATGTCCCAGGCGGTGAAATCACTCATCGCGTCACCTTCTTCGGGAAGAGCCACCAGCCTAGCGAGCGCAGGACCTGCCGCAACAATATGGACAGCAGAAGATAGATGCCGGTGACGATGAAGTAGGTCTCGAACGCGCGGAAATTGCGCGACTGGATGAAGTTCGCGGCGAAGGTGAGTTCCTCGACGGCGATCTGCGAACACACCGCCGAGCCGAGCATGACGATCACGATCTGCGACGACAACGCCGGCCAGATGCGCTGCAACGCCGGCTTGAGGATCACGTAGCGAAAAACCTGCAGCCGCGTCATGGCCAGGCTCGCCCCCGCCTCGATCAGTCCGCGCGGGGTGGCCTGGATACCCGCGCGAATGATCTCGGTGCTGTACGCGCCCAGGTTGACCACCATGGCGATGATGGCGCCCTGCATCTCGGTCAGCTTGATGCCAAGCGATGGCAGTCCGAAGAAAATGAAGAACAGCTGCACCAGGAATGGCGTGTTGCGTATCAGCTCGACATACGCGGACACTGGAGGTCGCAGCCACCTCGGGCCGAAGGAGCGCGCCCACGCGCACGCGATTCCGACACCCACGCCGATCACCGCGCCGATGGCGATCAACTCGATCGTGATGGCGATCCCCTTGACGAGGACCGGCGTGTAATCGAGGATCGAACCGAAATCGAAGTGATAGGCCATGGCTTTCCCGATGTGCCGCCGCGCGCCTGTCTACAGTGTCGCCGGCAGCGGCGCATTCAGCCACTTCATGGCGATCGCGTTGAGCGATCCGTCCTTGCGCGATTCCGCGATGATCGCGTTGACCTTCGCCAGCAGCTTCGGCTCGTCCTTGTTGAGCCCGATGAAGCACGGCGAATTCTTGATCAGGAACTTGGTCTCGGGCTTCTTCGGCGGGTTCTTGGCGATGATGGCCGCGGCGACGACGTTGCCCGTGGCCACGACCTGCACCTGGCCCGACAGGAACGCGGAGATGGTGCCGTTGTTGTCTTCGTAGCGCTTGATGGTTGCGGTCGGCGGCGCGATCTTGGTCAGCTCGAGGTCCTCGACGGAGCCGCGCGTCACGCCGACGGTCATGCCGGCAAGATCCTCGACCTTGGTAACCTTGGTGTCTGCGGTGCCGAATACGCCGTTGAAGAACGGCGCGTAGGCTTCCGAGAAATCGATGACCTTTTCGCGATCGGGATTCTTGCCGAGGCTGGAGATGACGAGGTCGACTTTCTTCGTCTGCAGGTAGGCAATGCGGTTGGCGCTGGTGACGGGCACCAACTCGACCTTGACGCCCATCTTCTTGCCGATCAGCTCGGCCACGTCGATGTCGTAGCCGACCGGCTTCATGTCGGAGCCGACCGATCCGAAGGGCGGGAAATCCTGCGGCACGGCGACCTTGAGCACGCCGGCTTTCATGATGTCGTCGAGTGAGTCCGCGTAGCTAGCGAGCGGTGCAGCGAGCAGTGCGGTCAGAAAAAACAAGAGGGATCTGCGCTTCATGACGTACTCCATCAGTGGTTGGAAGACTTGGATAACTTCGCTGCGGTGTGACTGGTGACGCGTGCGGGCGGAGCCAACGACGTGGCTGGCAGCGGCGCAAGCGCTTCGCGAAGACTGGAAAGAGGATCGTCAGCTGAGCGCACACCCAGCGCCGCCTCGACGTCGCCGATATGCGTCTCCATCAAGCGCGCGGCGCCCGCGACGTCGCCGGCTTCCAGCGCGTCAACGATGTGCGCGTGATCGCCGCACGACTCCGCCGCGTCGTGTTGCGACTGGTAGAGCATGGCGGTAAGCACGGTTCGCGCCGTCAGGTCGCGCAGGATGTCGGCCAGCGCGCGGTTGCCGAGCGCCTCGGCCATGCACACGTGGAAGTCGCCAAGCAGGAAGCTGCGCGCGCCGACGTCTCCGGAATCGATTGCAATCTGCTCGCGCCGGATATGCGCCTTGAGCTCGGCAAGCGCCGCGGCGTTGATGTTGCGGCTGCAGTGCAGCAGCCCGATTTCCACCGCGCGTCGGGCTTCGAATGCGTCACGCGCGTCCTCGGGCGACGGCTCGAAGACGAACCAGCCGCGCCGGGCGCTGACCTGGACGATGCCGCGGGCTTCGAGCCGCATCAGCGCTTCGCGCACCCGCGTCCGTGAAACCGCGAACAGCTCTGCCAGCTGTGTTTCACCCAGCCGCGTGCCCGGCTTGAGCCTGCCCGCGAGTATGGCGTGAACGACGCGGTCGACGATGTCGGCGGCGGTGCTGGGAGGCGTGATCAAGGCTGGTATACCAAGGTGATTGCTCCCTTGTGCATACAATTAGCGTGCCACGCCATCGCAATCATTGTTGCGCGACAAAGACCGACGTTAACGACAATAGAGTGCACTTGAATGCCGCCGAGGCTCGCAGTGCCTGCGATGTTGGTGCGCTCGCACCAAGCTGGAAACACCGTGGGATCGCGCCAGGCACGTTGCCGGGGGCGTGTTGCAGCCCGACGGGTACCGTACCTGCAGACGGGGGTGCTACTTGGGCGTGGCGGCGAAGAACCTCTGCAACGCGGCCAATGTAGGCTCGGGCGCCTCTTCGGGCAGGAAGTGCCCCGCCGGCACGGCCTCTCCGCGCACGTCGGCGGCGACTGCCTTCCAGTCGTCAATCGGATGGAACAGTCGCTGGATCACGCCCTTGGCGCCCCACAGCACCAACAGCGGGCACGCAACCTTCTTCTGCGCGTCGGCTCGGTCGTGCTCCAGGTCGATCGACGCGGCCGCCCGATAGTCCTCGCAGGTCGCGTGGATGGTCGCTGCATCGGCAAAGCAGCGCTCGTACTCGGCGATCGCGCGCGGATCGAAATGATCCAGCTTCGATCCCCAACCGCCCAGCGTCCAGTGAAGGAAGAAGCGCGGGTCGGCGCCGATCAGGCGCTCGGGCAGGTCGAAGGGTTGGATGAGAAAGAACCAGTGGTAGTACGCGGTCGCGAACGCCTGGTCGGCCTGCTCGAACATCGTGCGCGTGGGCGCAATGTCGAGCACCGCCAGGCGTTGCACGCGCGCCGGGTGATCCAGCGCCATGCGGTGCGCGACCCGTGCACCTCGGTCGTGACCGACGACGTCGAAGCGGTCGAATCCAAGCGCGGTCATGACCTCGACCTGGTCCCGCGCCATCGACCGCTTTGAATAGTTGATGTGCTGCGGGCCGCCCTCCGGCTTCGCCGAATCACCGTAGCCGCGCAGATCGGGACAGACGACCGTGAACCGTTCGGCCAAGCGCGGCGCGATGCGATGCCACATCGCGTGCGTTTGCGGATAGCCGTGCAGCATCAGCAGCGGCGGGCCGCTACCGCCAGTCAGCACGTGGATGTCGGCGCCCGAGACGCGAATGCGCTGCGACACAAATCCGGGAAATAGATCAGGGGCCAAGATCATCTCCGTGTAGCGTCGAGCCGTTGCGCGAAGTGGAGTCGGCGCATGGCTGCCCGGGCTCGTCCGACGGGGCGGTCAATCCACCTTGATGCCGACCGTCTTCGCCAACGGCGTCCACTTGGCGATGTCGCGCGAAATCACGGCTGCAAATTCCTCGGGCGTGCTGCCCACCGGCTCGGCGCCGAGCGAGAGCAGGCGCTCGCGCATTTCGGGAGTCCGCGCGATCCTGCCGATCTCGGTGGAGAGACGCGCGACGATCTCCTTCGGCGTTGCCGCGGGCGCGAGTATGCCGAACCAGGCGACCGTCTCGTAACCGGCGACGCCCGATTCGATCATGGTAGGCACGTCGGGCAGCAACGGCGAACGGGTGCGCGTGGTCACCGCCAGCGCGCGCACCTTGCCTGCCTTGACCAGCGGCACCGCGGGCGGCAAGTTGACGAACATGACCGCGACCTGGCCGGAAACCACGTCGGTCAATGCCGGCGACGAACCCTTGTACGGTATGTGCACGAGATCGACGCCGGTCATCGACTTGAACAACTCCATCGACATGTGCGCGCTGCTGCCGTTGCCGCCGGAGGCGTAGCTCAACGCACCCGGACGAGCCTTGGCGTAGGCGATGAACTGCCCCACGTTGGTCGCCGGCACATCCGGATTGACGACCATGATGTTCGGCGATACCGCGACTTGCGACACCGGCGCGAAATCCCGCTGGATGTCGTACGGAAGCTTGGCGTACACCGCCGCGTTGATGCCATGCGAACCGGCATTGCCGATGATGAGCGTATAGCCGTCGGCGGGCGCCTTGGCGACGATGTCGGAGCCCACCACGCCGCCGGCGCCCGGATGATTCTCGACGAAGACCTGCGTGCCCAGCGCCACCGACAGGCGCTCGGCAAGAATGCGGGCGATGACGTCGGGCGCGTCGCCCGGCGTGCTCGGCGCGACGATGCGAATCGGCCGACTGGGATACGGGTCCGCGGCCATCGCGTTGCCCGGCAGGGTCGCCGCGATTGCCAGCGCCAGCATCGCGCAGGACAGTGCGCGCAACGCGGTTTGCTTCATCAAGCCAGCCTGCATGCAGCGTCTCCTGCGTCAATCGACCTTGGCGCCGGACTTCTTGACGATGTCCGACCACTTCGCCACTTCGGACTTCACGTACGCCGAGAATTGCTCGGGCGTGTCACCCACGGGCTCGGCGCCCAGCCCAACCAGCTTTTCCTTCACGTCGGGCATGTTCAATATCTTGACGATTTCGGCGTTGAGGCGCTTGACGATCTCGGGCGGCGTCCCGGCCGGCGCGAACACACCCTGCCACGAACCGACCTCGAATCCAGGCAGCCCCGACTCCGCCAGCGTGGGCACCTCCGGCGCAACCGACGAGCGCTTGGCGGTCGTGACCGCGAGTGGACGCAGCTTGCCCGCCTTGGCCAGCGGCCACGCAGTGGTGATGTTGTCGAAGGTCATCGACACCTGGCCACCGACGACATCCTGCAACGCCGGCGGACTGCCCTTGTACGGAATGTGCTGCATCTCCACACCCGCCATCGACTTGAACAGCTCGCCCGAAAGGTGTTGCGAGGTGCCGTTGCCGCTGGATGCAAAAGTGAACTTGCCGGGATTCGCCTTCATGAGCGCAATCAGCTCGGCGACGTTCTTCGCCTTGATCTCGGGATTGATCACAAGCAGGTTGGGTACGCGCGCGATCAGCGTGATTGCAGCGAAGTCCTTGACCGGATCGTAGGGCAGGTTCGAGTAGAGCGAGGCATTGATCGCATGTGTGCTGATGGTGCCGCCCATGATCGTGTAGCCGTCCGGCGCGGCCTTGGCGGTGTAGTCGGCGCCGACGCCGCCGCCCGCGCCTGGCTTGTTTTCCACGACCACGGGCTGGCCCAGCGCGATCGAAAGTTTCTCGCCGACCGTACGCGCCAGGATATCGGTGGTGCCACCCGGAGCGAAAGGCACGACGTACTTGATCGGCTTGCTCGGCCACGCTTGCGCCAGCACTTGCATCGGCACCGCAGCTGCAGCAAGCGCGACCAGCCCCACCAGCAAACGATTGAGCGACAGCATGGAATTCCTCCTCAGGGTGACGTCGCGTCCTACGCGACGAGCATAGCGGTTGCGGTCGACGCGGTAATGCCGGTCGACTCCGCGGCGGTAATAAGATCGGCCAGCGTCTTGTCGTCCAGGGCAATGCCGTCGGCGGTCCTGCGCACACGCGTCATGCGCTCGATTTCGCCCGGCATGAGTACGGGCTGCCCGGGAACCGCGGGTGGCGACGCCTTGACCCACTCGACAAAGCGCGCGGCCTCGCGCGCGACGCCGCCGTCGCGGTCATACACATCGGGGGCGATGTAGATCGACAGCATGTTGTTGCGCAGTACCGTGTCGTCAGGGTCCGAACTCTTGCCGGTGGATATCGCTCCAGCAAGCATATCGACCACGATCGACAATCCCGAACCCTTGTGCGCACCCACGGTGAGCAGTGCGCCGCCGTCGTAGAACGCCTTGGGGTCTGTCGTCGGCTGACCCTTCTTGTCGATGATCCATCCGGGCGGCACCTGCTCACCCTTGTTGCTCGCCACGAACAGCTTTCCCTCGGCGACCATCGACGTCGTGACGTCGAGGATGATGGGTTCGGCGCCGACCAGCGGCACGCCGATGGTGATCGGGTTCGTCGACAGCCGACGATCGCTGCCGCCGAATGGCGCGACTCGCTGCGCGCCGGACGTATTCAGGAAGTGCAGCGACACCTGACCGGCTTCGGCGGCGAGCTCGGCCCATTCGCCCACGCGGCCCAGGTGGCCGCAATTGCGCAGTCCCACCATGGCGATGCCCGACTTCGCGGCCTTCGCGGTTCCGACCTTGCCCGCAAATTCTCCGACCACCTGGCCGAAGCCGCGATTGCCGTCGATGATCGCGATGGTGTCGCTTTCAAACGCGATGGTCGGCGCCTGATTCGCCCTCACCCACCCGGACCGCATCCATTCCAGGTACTTGCCGACGCGAATGACGCCATGCGAATCGTGACCGACGAGGTTCGAATCGACGAGGCGGCGCGCGACCGCCTGCGCTTCACCGGCATTGCAGCCGCCAGCCTGCATGATCGCGGCGACGAGTTGGATCAGTTGTTGGGGTCGTACAGTTTTCATCGGTGTCCGTCGGCAAGGCCTTCCCTGTTCACGCGATCTGGAAGGGCGAGGTGAAAGCGCTGGTCAGGCTAGTGAATTTCGGGTTCCGGCGTGGGCGCGGTGCCTTCGAGGAAATCGAAATCGCAGCCCTGGTCCGCCTGCGTGATGTGCTGCTGGTAGAGCGCGCCATAGCCGCGCTCGAATTTCGGCGTGGGCTTTTTCCAGGCGGCGCGCCGGCTCGCCAATTCCGCGTCGCTCACCTTCAACTCGATCTTGCGCGCGGCCACGTCGAGCTCGATCAGGTCGCCGTCGCGCACGAACGCCAGCGGTCCTCCGGCGAACGACTCGGGCGCGACATGCAGCACGCACGCGCCGTAGCTCGTGCCGCTCATGCGCGCGTCGGAAATGCGCACCATGTCGCGCACGCCCTGCGCGAGAATCTTCTTCGGGATCGGCAGCTGGCCCCACTCGGGCATGCCCGGCGCGCCCAGCGGACCCGCGTTCTGCAACACCAGCACCGAATCCTTGGTGACCGGCAATGCCGGATCGTCGATGCGCGCGGCCATGTCGTTGTAGTCGGAAAAGACCACCGCCGGCCCGGTATGCTTGTGCAGCTGCGGCTCCGCGGCCGCCGGCTTGATCACCGCGCCGTTGGGCGCGAGGTTGCCGCGCAGCACCGCCAGGCTGCCACTGGCGACCAGCGCCTTGTCGCGCGGCAGGATCACGTCGTGATTGAACACTTCGGCGCCGGCAATGTTCTCGCCCAGCGTATGACCGTTGACGGTACGCGCGTCGAGCGCAAGCAGATCCTTGATTTCAGCCAGCAGCGCGCGCAATCCGCCGGCGTAGAAAAAGTCCTCCATCAGGTACTTGCCGGCCGGCCGGATATTGGCGATCAGCGGCGTGCGCCGCGACAATTCGTCGAAGCGATCGAGCGACAGGTTGACGCCGGCGCGACGCGCCACCGCGATCATGTGCACCACCGCATTGGTCGAGCCGCCCAGCGCCAGCACCGTCGTGATCGCATTGTCGACGCTCGCGGCGTTGACGAAATCGCGCGGCTTCAGGTCTTCCCAGACCATGTCGACGATGCGCCTGCCCGTGTCGGCGGCCATGCGTCCGTGCCGTGAATCGGCCGCTGGAATCGATACCGCGCCGGGAAGCGTGAAGCCCAGCGCCTCGGCCGCCGAGGTCATCGTCGACGCGGTGCCCATGGTCATGCAGTGCCCGGGCGAACGCGCGATGCCGTCTTCGATTTCCAGCCACTGCTGGTCAGTGATGTTGCCGGCGCGCTTCTCGGCCCAGTACTTCCACACGTCCGAACCGCTGCCCAGCGGCTCGTTGCGCCACCGGCCGTTGAGCATCGGCCCGGCCGGCAGGAAGATCGCCGGCAGGTTCATGCTCAGCGCGCCCATCAGCATCGCCGGAGTCGTCTTGTCGCAACCACCCATCAGCACCGCGCCGTCGCACGGATACGAGCGCAGCAGTTCCTCGGTCTCCAGCGCCAGCAGGTTGCGATACATCATCGTCGTCGGTTTCTGGAACACTTCGGCGAGCGCGATGGCCGGCATTTCCAGCGGAAACCCGCCCATCTGCAGCACGCCGCGTTTGACTTCCTCGGCGCGCTGCCGGAAGTGCGCATGGCACGAGTTGATGTCGCTCCACGTATTGATGATCGCGATGATCGGCTTGCCGAGGTAATCCTTGCGCGAATACCCCATCTGCGACGTGCGCGAGTGATGCCCGAACGAGCGCATGTCGGTGTTGCCGTACCAGCGGTGCGAGCGCAGTTGGTCGGGAGTCTTGCGGCGAGCGGTCATGACAGTCCTCGGTCGTGAGCGAGCAGCGCTTGCGCCGCCGCGCGGATCGCGGCGTGATGCACTGCGTCGATGTTCGAAAGCTGTGGCAGCATCGGTCCCATGTCGGCGAGGCCGGACAGCGTTACCGCGTCGTGCAGCACGCGAATGGGGGAAAAGGTGTCGCGCAGGTCCTCGAGTGGCAGGTACGCGGCGCGCAGCGCCTCGGCCGTCGCATAGTCGTCCGCCTGCAACGCCCTGAGCATGCGCGCCGAGCCGCGTGGCGCGATGCATACCGACCCCGACGTGAACGCCGCGAGCCCGAAAGCGCGCAGGTGCGCCACCGCCGGTCGCTCGCCGATGCCGCTGACGACGAGCTTGGGATCGATGCGCTCGAGAATCGCGCGCAGCAGCGGATCGGCGGCCGGATCGTCGCGCACCACGGCGTACTTGATGGCGGCGATGATCCCGGCGTCGACCATGCGGCCGATATGCGCAGGCGTCAGGTAATTCTCGGCCTTGATGTAGACGATGACCTTGCGACCGTAACTCTCGGCGAACATCCGGATCGCCTTCTCGCAACCGTCGGGTGTCGCGGGAAATGTCTGCGGCAACACCATGGCGGTCGGAAACGCACGCATGCGCAGCACCCGCGCCTGGTCGAGCAACTTGCCGAAATCGGGTCCCACGGACGGAATGACCCAGCTATCCGGCGCGGCGTTTTGCTCGAGCAGGTCGAGAATCGCTCCGTATTCATAGAGCCCGATGTTGTAGAAGTTGGCGTTGCCGCCGTAGAGCAGCGTCGACACGCCGCCGGCTTCGAGGTGCCGGATCAACGCGACATTCGCGGCAGCATTCAGCGTCAGGTCGCGATTGCGCGCCAGCGGCGGAACCGCGAGCACCGAGCGTGCGAGATCCGCCGGTCCGACAGCGCTGGTCTTCAAGAAATTCCTCCCTGTATATCGCGTGTTTTTGGCCATTATAGCCGGACGCGTGAGGGACGCGCCCGCAGGCGCCGCTTGCGATGCACGAGTATCGCGCTATAGTTGCGTGACGCGGTGCAGAACATCCGCGCTTTTGTCCAGGAGGTCGCCATGGTTGCACGATCCACCGGTGCGTGGCTCCTGGGCTGCATGCTCGATGCGCTCGTCGCGGCCGCGCTGGCGTGTTTCCCGCTTGCAGTCTTGGCCGCCGACGCACCCGGCGCAGCAGCAGCACCTACCGCCAATCCCGACGCATTCTTCGCAGCGATCGTACGCATCGAGGCTCGCTCATTGCCCGATGCGCGCAGTAACGCCACGCTTCCCGCGGAACGCGAAGGGAGCGGCATCGTCATCGGCAAGGACGGGTTGGTCCTGACGATCGGATACCTGCTCATCGAAGCCGACGAGGTCCGGATCATCGACGGTCACGACAGGGAGCTACCCGCGCGGGTTGTCGCCTACGATCATGTGTCCGGTCTCGGACTGGTACGCGCGATCACGCCACTGGATGCCGCGCCATTGCCGCTGGGCGATTCGAGCAAGCTGGCCGAAGCCGCCCCAGTGCTCATCGTCAGCGCCGGCGGAAGCGGGCAGCGGGCCAGCGTAGTGTCGCGGCGACTGTTCACTGCAAACTGGGAATACATGCTCGATTCCGCGATCTTCACCTCGCCGCCCACGCTCGACTGGAGCGGCGCGGCGCTGATCGGTCCCGACGGCGCACTGCTCGGGGTCGGCTCGCTAATCGTGCGCGACGCCACTCAAAGCGACCCGTCTCTGCCCGGCAACATGTTCGTGCCAATCGACACGCTCAAGCCAATTCTCGCCGACCTGATCCGGACCGGCCGGCGCGCCGGACCCGCGCGACCCTGGCTGGGCCTGGGCGCCGAAGAAGTGCAGGGACGACTAATCGTGGTGCGCGTTGCGCCCGAGAGCCCCGCGGAACGCGCTGGTGTGCGCACTGGCGACATTATTCTCGCGGTCGGTGGCGACGAGGTGCGTTCGCAACCCGACTTCTATCGCAAGATCTGGTCTCGCGGCGCGGCGGGAAGCGAGATTCCGCTGCGTGTGCTGCATGGCATCGACGTTCACGACCTCAAGGTCCAGTCCATCGATCGCGTCGACTATTTCCGCAAGAAGCCCTCGACCTGATCGCGTGCACTGCTCGTGCATGGCACGTACAATGCCCGCTAGCCGCGCCGACCACCGGCGCGCGCTCGACACCCCACCCGATGCCGCTCTACGCAGTCACCATATTCGTCAGCGCGTTCCTGCTGTTCCTGGTTCAACCGGTGATGGCCAAGCAGATCCTGCCGTGGTTCGGCGGTTCGGCCGCGGTGTGGACGACATGTCTGGTCTTCTTCCAGGCCGTGTTGCTGCTTGGCTACGCCTATGCCGACCTGGTCGTGCGGCGGCTATCGTCGCGCGTGCAGGTACGGCTGCACATTGCACTGCTCGTCGTCAGTTGCGCGGTCTTGCCGATCGTGCCCGGCGCGCAATGGAAGCCACTGGGCACCGAGAATCCCTCGCTGCTCATCCTCGGACTGATGGGCGCCACCATCGGCCTGCCGTATTTTCTGCTCGCCACCACCAGCCCGCTGGTTCAGGCGTGGTTTGCGCGCAGCTTTCCGGGGCGCAGCCCATATCGCCTGTTCGCGCTGTCGAACCTGGCATCGATGATCGCGTTGCTCGGTTACCCATTCGCGCTCGAGCCATGGGTGACGACTCGATGGCAATCGTGGGGCTGGTCCGCCGCGTACGTGCTCTTTGTGCTGCTGTGCGCCGCGTGCGGATGGTACAGCCTGCGCGGTGCTGCACCCGCGAGTACCGCGCCATTGGATTCGGCCACCGAAATGCCCGACTCCGGACCACCGACGCCGGGACGCCAGCTGCTCTGGGCGGTGCTGGCGGCGATGGGTTCGTTCCTGCTGCTCGCGGTGTCGAACCACATCTGCCAGAACATTTCCGCCATTCCACTGCTTTGGGTCTTGCCGCTGGCGATCTATCTGATGACCTTCATCCTCAGCTTCGATGGCAGCGGTTGGTACCGGCGCGGCATCTTCGCGCCGATGCTTGCCGCAGCGCTCGGCGTCATGGGCTGGACCGTCGCCGATCGAAGCCTCGCCCATCATCTCGAATTACAGATCGGCGTGTTCTGCGCCGGATTGTTCCTTGCCTGCATGTTCTGCCACGGCGAACTCGCGCGGATGAAGCCCTCGCCGCGCTACCTGACGCGCTTCTACCTGATGATCTCGGCCGGCGGCGCAGTCGGCTCGGCGCTGGTCGGCATCGTCGCTCCGCTGATCCTGCCCGCGTACTTCGAGCTCGCGTTCGGGCTGGTGATCTGCGCAGCCCTGCTTGCGTTCCAGATGCGCCGCGCACACGCGGTCTACGTGACACTGGCCATTACCGCGCTGCTGTTCACGCTGGGTACGCAGGTGTGGCAGATCAGCGAGTTCTACGGCAACACGGTGCTCGCGGTTCGCAACTTCTACGGCGTGCTGCGCGTCCAGGAATACGAAGCCGGCGGGCCCAGCCACCACAAGTCGCTCATTCACGGCACCATCATGCACGGCACGCAGTATCTCGCGCCTGAACTCACGCGGACCCCGACCACGTACTACACGCAGACATCGGGCATCGGCAGGGTGCTCGAATCGCTGCACCCGAGCACGCGACCGATCAAGGTCGGCATCATCGGCCTGGGCACCGGCACCATCGCCGCCTACGGAAGCAAGGGCGACGTCTACCGCTTCTACGACATCAACCCGAAGGTGATCGAAATCGCAGGCCGGGACTTCAGCTTTCTCAAGGGCAGCGACGCCACGATCCAGACTGCACTCGGCGATGCGCGGCTCACGCTCGAGCGTGAGCCGCCGCAGCAGTTCGACGTGCTGGCCATCGACGCCTTCTCGAGCGACGCGATTCCGGTGCACCTGCTGACCGCGGAAGCGCTGGCCATCTATCGAAAACACATGAAACCAGGCGGCATCATCGCGTTTCACGTGACCAATCGTTTTCTCAACCTGGTGCCGGTGGTGGAGCGCCTTGCCGAAGCACAGGGCATGCATGCGGTGCTCGTCGTCGACGACGGCGAAACGCCATTGGGCAGCCTCAGCGACTGGGTGCTGCTGTCCGACAGCAAGGCTGCGCTCGAAGTCCCGCAGATCAGCGAAGTCGCGAAGCCCATCGAGGTGAATCCCGATTTCAAGTTGTGGACCGACGACTTCAACAACATTGTGCAGGTGCTCAAACGCGGCTGACGTTCCAATTCGGCCGCGGCCATTGACAGGTCATGCGCGCGCATTCCGATCCTTCCCCAATCGATCTCGACTTCACGCCGCTTCGGGCGCTGCCGCAACGAGACGCGATTGAAATCGTCGACCAGACGCGGCTGCCGCAGGACCTGGTGCTGGTGCGCATTGCGTCGGTCGCTGACGCAGCGGGGGCGATTCGCTCGATGCAGGTGCGCGGTGCGCCGCTGATCGGCACCTGCGCCGCCTACGGTCTTGCGCTTGCGTTGCGCGTCGATGCTGGCGACGCCGCGCTCGCCGCGGCACACGCCATGCTGCTTGCGACGCGGCCAACCGCGGTCAACCTGCGCTGGGCGCTCGAGCGTTGCCTGCAGGCGGTCGTGCCGCTGCCCGCGTCCGCGCGCGCCGACGCAGCATGGCGCGAAGCCGACGCCATCGCCACCGAAGACGCGGCGCTCAACCTCGCGATCGGACTGCATGGCCTGCAATTGATCGAGCGGGTCGCCCAACAAGGCAGGCCAGTGCAGATCCTGACGCATTGCAACGCCGGCGCATTGGCGACGTTGGGACTGGGCACCGCGACGGCGCCGATCTACCTCGCTCACCGCGCCGGCATCGCGGTGCATGTATGGGTGAGCGAAACGCGGCCGCGACTCCAGGGCGCGAGGCTGACGACCTGGGAGCTTCGCGCCAACGGCGTGCCGCATACGCTGATCGTCGACGACGCCGGCGCGGCGCTGATGCGCCAGCAGCGCATCGACATCGTTCTTGTCGGCGCCGATCGGGTGGCCGCCAACGGCGACGTCTGCAACAAGATCGGCACCTACGCCAAGGCGCTGGCGGCGGCGGACAACGGCGTGCCGTTCTACGCCGCGGTACCGTCGCCGACGATCGACTGGACGCTCGCCGATGGCGACGGCATTCCCATCGAGGAGCGCGACGCGAGTGAAATACTCAGCATCGGTGGCGGTCAGGCAATCGCCCCGGCGGCCACGCCGGTCGCCAATCCCGCGTTCGACGTGACGCCCGCGCGGTTGCTCACGGGATTGATCACCGAGGTGGGTGTATGTCGACCGGACCGGCTGCGCGACCTGTTCCCGGCGTGAGCACGCCGGCTCGAATCACTGCCGGAACGGCTGCAGCAATCGATCGACCTCGCTCTGTGCGTCCTGCAGCGCCTGCTGATTCGTCTTGGTGCCGGAGAGCGCGGCGCGCAAGTTCTCGTCGAGCGCATTTGTGACCCGCTCGTTGTCGTGCGTGGATAGCTCGCCAAACGCCTGCTGCAACTGATCGCGCGCGACCGTCGCTGCAGGAAACATGGCCACATGGCTCTTCATCGCCGGCGTATCCCAGGCATCGGCGCGCACCGCGACGTAGCCGGTGGCGATGCTCCACTGCGCGGCCTGGGCGGCTGACGTCATCCAGCGCACGAACCTGAACGCAGCGCCGCGCTGCGCCGGACTTGCCTGCTTGAACATGTAGAGGTTGCCACCGCCGGTCGGGCTGCCGCGGCCCATGTTGGATGGCAACGTCGCGACCGCGAGGTCGAACTTGGCCTGGTCGCGAATAACCGGCAGGTTGTCGGTGCTCGTATAGATGATGGCGACTTTGCCCCCGATGAAGTCCCTCACCATCGCGTCCGGTTCGACGATGCCGGCGGGATGCGCCTTGTATCGATTGACGAGGTCGGTCCAGAAAGTCAGCGCGTCGAGCGTCATCGGCTGATCGATGCTCGCCTGCGTTCCGGCGGCGTTCACGAGGCGCCTCTCGTTCGCGCCGACGAGTGCCTGGAAGTACCAGGACGGCGCATCGGACGACGGGATTTGCACGCCCCATTGTGTAACCTTGCCCGACGAATCGCGCAGGGTCAGCTTGCCGCCGAACCCCGCGACCTGCTTCCAGTTTCCCGGCGCCCGGCTCGGCTCGAGGCCGCCCGCACGGAACAGGTCCTTGTTGTAGCACAGCACAATGGTGGAGCGTTGGAACGGAATGCTCCAGTTCATTCCTCCGCTCTGGCTGTTCGCCATCAGCACGGGATAGAAGCCGCCCAGCCACGCGCGATCCGCGGCGGTCCGGGCCAGCGTGTCGAACGGCACGATCGCCTTGCGGTCAAGCAAGGTGTGCAAATCTGCGGCAGGTAGCACAGCCAGTGTTGGCGTCGTCTTGCCGAGCGCCATCGCCAGCACGTTCGGGTAGCTGCCAGCGTAAGTGGTCCTGATCCGGATGCCGGGGTTACTCCTTTCGAACGCGACGACCATGCTGTCGAGGGCTCGCGCGGTGGGGCCACCCGACGTTGCCGGCGAGTAAAGCGAGATCTGGACGGGCGCGGCGAGCGCGGTTGTCGCGCACGCAAACGCGATGACGATTGCGACGAACCGCCATGCGCCACCGCGACTCATGCTGTAACCGTGACGCAGGCGTGATCGTGGCGACATTTGCACGAGTGAAGGCTCTCGAATTCGATGCGGGCAAGAAAAAGCCCGGGCGAACCCGGGCTATTTCCTGCGCCGGCTGGGCCGGTGAGCGCGACTATCCCCTGCGCCGCAGTGCCATGATGCCGGCAATGGCCGCCATCGCCAGGAGCGCTGCGAGTGCCCCAGAACTCAGCGTCGGAACGGTAATGGGCCCTGCCGCAGGACCCGGCGGCGGTTGCAGGTTCGTGGGCAGGAAGCGTACTGCGCCGGCGCCTCGTGTCCCCACGACCGGGAAATTGCACGGCGTGGCTCCCGCAGTGGTGAACGGTGCCCGTATGCCCACGAGTGGCCCGCCGTTGTTGCCCGTCACCAGCGCGAACAGGCCGTCGGCGCTGATGCTGACGTCTTCAAAGGTTCCGGCACCCGCCACTGGAGTGATCTTCTGCACCGACGACGCGGCGGAATACGGCGCGTTGATCGCGAATACCGCGCTGGCGCCCGCGTCTACTGTCAACACCTGGGTTCCGTCCGGACTCGCGTAAATTCCATCGAGCTGGGCTGCACCCGCCGCCGCCAAGCTCAACGTAACCGCGGTCGACCCGGCAGAGAACGGGCCAGTGACGATGCGTACCGTGTTACTGAGCGACGTCACCAAAAGCGTGTTGCCGTCGGGAGTAATGGCAATAGCCTCCGCGGGGCCGATAGCCATGGTAAAGGCGACCGACGTATACGGCGGATCGAGAACACTGATGCCGGCGCTGTTGGAGATGAATGCGCGCGACGCGGAGTTGAACACGATGGCCTGGGTCTGGTAGCTGGCCACTGAACCGGGCATCGACAGCAGCGTCGCAGTCGGCGCCGTGAACGGCGCCGCCAGTACATGCAGTTGGTTGTTTTCCTGTGCGAGCGCGAAATTGAGGCTGGGCGCAATCGCGATCGTTCCAGTTCCGCTGTAGCCGAACGGCGCGGAGTTGATTGTGTTTAGAGTCGACGCCGTCGAGAGCTGGATGTTGAAGATCTGGCTCTGCGAGAAGCTCGACACCAGGGCAAAGTCGCTGCCGTAGAAGCCGACGCCGTGCGGCGCGCCGCCCGATCCGGTGACTGTATTGACGGTGAGGTTTGCCGGACAGGCTCCCGCGGCCCAGGTGACGTTCGGATACACGAACGTGTGCCCGGCGACGTTGGACCCGAGTACCGCGGTTTGCGCGGCCGCGAACGACGACATCGCAACAAGCACCAGTGACGTGGCGGCCTTGACCAGCCCCACGGATCGTATTGCACGCATTGGCATCCCCTTCACTGAACCGCTCGGCGCCCCCGCCCCCGCGGTCACCTCGACTCCCAGGGCGCCAGAATGCAACGGCGCCCGCCCTTGTAGCCATCAATCAAAACCCTACAACACAAATGCATCGGCTGGCAAGCTTTTGGCAAGCTATAGAGCCTGGCGGGGCGCCACAGTGTCGCATTCCAACCAATCATCCCGTCACCACGATCACCGGTCGAGAATCCGCGGGGTTGGGCACGATCAAGGCTTCGACGTCGAAGGTGGCGCTAATCTGCGGCGATGTGAGCACCTGATCGGGCGGACCGCCGGCAAGCACGGACCCTGCACGCATCAGCACGACCTGGTCAGCGTAGCGCGCGGCGAGATTGAGGTCGTGCAGGATGATCAGCACGCCGACGTCGCCGCCGCCCGCGATCGTGCGCAGGAGCCGCATGACATGATGCTGGTGCGCCGGGTCGAGGCTACCCGTGGGCTCGTCGAGCATCAGGTAACGCGGGTGTCCAGCGCATTCGATCTGCGCCAATGCCCGCGCCAGCATGACGCGCGAGAGTTCGCCGCCGGAGAGCGTCGGCGCGAGCCGGGCCTCGAATTCGGCGACGCCGGCACGAAGAAGCGCGTCGCGGGCGATGCGCAGGTCGGCGTCGCGAGCGAGATCGCCGCCGTGCGGGTAGCGCCCGAGCAGCACGGTTTCGAGCACCGTGAAGCCGAATGCAACCGAGGCGCGCTGCGCGACGACCGCGCGTCTACGCGCGCGTTCGAGTATGGACACGTCAGCCAACGCTTCGCCGTCGATGGTAACGGTACCGGACGCCGGCGCCAGCTCCCCGGCGAGCACGCGCAGCAAGGTCGACTTGCCCGCCCCGTTAGGCCCCATGACCGCAACCACTTTGCCAGGGCGAACTTCGACCCCGGCGTCGCGCAGCAGCGTTACGCCGTCGACGACTACGCTGACGTGTTCGGCCGCGATCATCAGAGGTTCCAGGCCGCGCGCTGACGCAGCAGCAGCGCGACAAAAAACGGCGTGCCGATGAGCGCGGTGAAGACTCCCAGAGGCAACTCGGCAGGCGCGACGATGGTGCGCGCTACCGTATCCGCGGCGACGACGAGAATCGCGCCGACCAGCATGCCGCCGGGCACGACCACGCGATGCGCGGGCCCGCACGCCATTCGCACCAGGTGGGGTCCGACCAGGCCCACGAAGAGGACCATGCCGCTCACCGCGACCGCGCTGCCCGCCGCGAGGGCGCAGAAGACCAGCGTCAGCGCCTTGAGCCGCTCGACGCGCACGCCAAGGTGGGCTGCCTCGGCTTCACCGAGCGCCAGCGCGTCGTAGGCACGCGCCTGCGCCATCAGGACGATGACAGCAATCAACACCGCCGGACCGACGCAGGCGATCATCGGCCAGGTGCCACCCGCGACACTGCCCAGCCGCCAGAACGTGAGGTTGCGCAGCTGGTCGTCGTTGGCGATGAAGGTGAACATGCCGATGCCCGCTTCGGCCAATGCATTCATCGCGACGCCCGCAAGCAGCAGTGCCGCGATCGAGGTGTGCCCGCTGCGCGTTGCCAGCCGGTAGACAGCCACGCTTACGGCAAGTCCGCCGCCAAATGCGGCGAGCGGCAAGGTGGCCACGCCCAGCACGCCCGCCGCGCCCGGCGCGATCAGTACGCCGGTGACAATGACGCTGGTCGCGGCCAGCGCCGCCCCTCCGGAAACGCCCGTCAGCGATGGATCGGCGAGCGGATTGCGGAACAGCGCCTGCATCGCTGCGCCCGCTGCACCCAATCCGCCGCCGACAATGACACCCAGCACCACGCGTGGCAGGCGAATGGACCACAGCACCGCTTGTTGTCCGGACGGAATGCCCTCCGTACTGGCGAGCCCCAGGCCGCCCAAGAGAATGCGCGCCGTATCTCCCGCAGCGATCGGAAACGCGCCGACGCTGCAGGCTGCGATGACGATCACGGCCAACGCCAGGGACAACAGAACCAGGGTCGGCATCGCGGCCAGGCGATGGCGCACCGGACGACTTGGAGTCAAGGCAATTCCCGGGTGACTTCGGCCACGTCCGACATCGCGCCCGCCGGACCACAACGGGCGCCAAGCAGCGCACCGATCGACATAGAGGCGCCATTATAGGGATCGCCGGCGGCGTGGTATTTTGCGCGGAGTCTGTTCGGGGCGGGATGCCTCTGCCTGCCCTGCATTCTGGCGATGGCACGATGCCGATCGGGAGAATTCCAATGCAATTGTCGACTGACCTTTGCGCTTCGTACCTGCTTCGAGTCGTCGCGTCTGCCCTGATTGCAATGGGTATGGTCTGCACTGCGCCTGCGGCGGGCGCGCCGCCGGCTCCGGCACCCGTCGCGCTCAAACCGCCTCCGCCGGACGCGATACCCACCGATCCATTGGGAGCATCGATCCGGCTCGGGCTCGCGATCCTCACCGACACGCAGACGCACGCGAAGGCCTACGTCGGCAACGGGCTCAACTGCGTCAGTTGTCACCTCGATGCGGGTCGGACCGCGTACGCGGCCCCGTTGGCAGGCCTGACCGGCATGTTTCCGGAGTACCGCGGTCGAACCGGCGGCGTCGAATCGCTGGAACAGCGGATCAACGACTGCTTCAAGCGCTCGATGAATGGCCGGGTATTGCCATCGGGCAGCGCCGAGATGATCGGCCTGCTCGCCTACACCGCATGGCTGTCGAAAGGCGTGCCTACCGGCACCGAAGTCGTCGGCCGCGGCTTTCGCGATATCGTCGCTCCGGCCAAGCCGGACGCCGCGCACGGCAAGACGCTGTTCGCGCAAAAGTGCGCCGCGTGCCACGGCGCGAACGGCCAGGGCACTCCGGGCGCGGGTGGCGCGTTCGTCTTCCCACCGCTTTGGGGACCCAAGTCGTTCAACACCGGCGCCGGCATGGCGCGCACCTCCATTGCCGCGGCATTCGTGCAGGCCAAGATGCCGCTGGGCGCAGGTGGCACGCTGACCGATCAGGAAGCGTACGACATCGCGGCGTATTTCACTGCGCAACCGCGGCCCATATTCGGCGCAGCAGCGAAGGACTGGCCCAAAGGTGATCGACCCGCGGACGCGCGGTAGGTACAGGGACCAACCTGCGACTGCCGCTGGATCGACGCACGCTGCGTTTACGCCAGCGTGTAGACCTCAGCGCAACCGAGCGTGAACCATGCGCCGGACTCAGCTGCAGGGCTGAACTGCAGCATCGAGAATTCGCGTGCGTCGCCGAGCATGATCGCGAGCGGTCTCCGCGTTACGATGTTCATGCATGAGCGCGACTTGAGCGTCTCGTCGAAGTCCCAGGGGCGAGCGCCTTTTGCCGTATCGGCGCCGAGTGTTTTCGCATTGTGTTCGTCGAACGACGATAGCAGCGACGAGCGTATGTTGACGCAAGCGACCGCGTCGCGGTCGAGCGCCGCGGGAAGGCGATAGCGCACCATCGGCCGTGCTTCGGTGCCTTCATACAATGCCACGTGTTCGTCGTATTGCTCCACCAGCCGGGCGCCGGTCACAGTTTCCGGCGTAAGCAGCCAGCGCCTGATCGAGCGCTCCTTGCGCAGGTCATTGGCGAAAGACAGCGAATTGGTCTCGTCGCGAAGGTTGAGGCCGTTGAAGCGGGCCACCGTCGACGTGGCGCAGTCGGTCGCCTGGACAGAGAAGCCGCAAGCCGCGGCCAGATTGCGCAGGCTGGCGTCATCGTGCAGCCACCGATGACCCGAGAATCGCATGCCCATGTTGAGCGCGTCGCCGCCGGTCTCCGCCCCGAATGCCGTGTACAGAATCTCGTCCGGCGTCGCTCGGTAGTTGGCGCCGTATTCGATCAGCCGCGACAGGCTGGGCATCAGGATGCGGGCGACACCTTCGGGGCGCAGGATACGGTTGATGTTGCAGAGGATGTACGCCTGCTCGGAGTAGTAGAAGTGCTCGAGCACGTCCTCGGCAAAAACACCCGAAGCGCGATCGCTCCACGACTCAGGCCACAGATCGAGCAGGTTCCACGCCACCACCCGCGAATCGTGCGGAATGAAGTCCACGTTGACGAATCCGTCGAGCACACGTTCGCCGCATCCCAACTGCAACCACAGGTCGCCTGCGCAATCGGGCGCGGGATTCGTCTGCCAGCAAAAACTCCTGGCGAGCGGCGCATTTTCGCGCGCCAGGCGTCGAAGCGAAAACGCCTCCCCGGCGGACGTCTTTCGACCCGCCGCCCACGAACGCAATCTCGCCAGGGGTTGCGATGCCATCAACCGGTCGCGAGCGCTTTCGCGGCGGATTCGCGGATCAAGTCGAGCATCGGCTGCGTCGCGGGCGCGGACGGCACGTGGCGAACGCTCGATGAGTAGAATCGCAGCGTCGGATCGTCAGCGTCCGGCGCGTGGTTCGCCGCCTGGCGCGCAAGGCGCGCCGTGTTCGCCAGCGCCGCGCGATTTTTCGGCTCGGTCACGTCGAGGATCTGATCGAGCAGCGCGTCGATATCCGGCCACCGGTCGATGATCCAGCCCGCGCCGCTGCCGCGCACGCGCTCCGCGAGCGCGCCCGTGGGCGGCACGAGCGTGGCACGCCCGGCGCGCCACGCCTCGCTCAGTGTGTAGCCAAAGGTTTCCGGCCAGATGCCCGGAAACGCGACCACTGAAACGCGATAGTGGTCCAGCAGCGCTGCGACATGCGCGACGTCGTAGGGTCCGTGCACGGTCAACACCTTGTCATCGGATTGGCAGCGCGATTCGCGATCGGTATAACCTACCACGACCAAGCGCAGCGGAAGCGTGCGAGCGCGGATTCTCTCGACCATCCGTTCGACATGCCTGGCGCCCTTTTCGGGTCCGATCGCACCCAGCACGGCGAAATGGCGGCAAGCGTCGTCCGGCAACGAGAATTCAGGTGCAGGAAGTGGCGCTGACGACGTCGTTGCCGCGGCTTCCAGCGGTGGCGACACCTTCACCTGCACCTCCGGAAAGTAGCGCAGCAAGGTGTCGCGGGCCCACGGCGATGGCGCAAACACCGCGCTTGCTCCTGCAAGGAAGCGTCGATGGCGCGCGCGCCATTGTGCGATGTCGATGTGATCGAGACCCGGCTGGTGCGCCAGACAGGCCTGGCAGGCCCGCACGTCGGTCGTGGCATTGCAGTAGCGACCGTGCGCGTCGATTAGATAGACCGTCGGGCACGGCAGGTACATGTCGTGCGCGGTATAGCAGTAGGGTACGCCAGCCGCGACTAGCAACTGCGTCACGTCGTCGGCGTCGCCGACAAGACTGTGCACGTGGATGAGCCCGACATCGAGCCATGCGCACAGCGCCGAGAGCCATTGGTCCGCGTATGGCGCCGTTCGCGCGCAATCGTATTGCCCGAGGTCGCTGCCGTCACCGGCGATCCGCCAGCGATAGTCGCGCGGCGCGCTCTTGCCCATCGTGTCGATGAGGCGCCAGCGGTCGCCCAGGATGCGCAGGAAATAGTGTCGATGCGAGGCGCGAGTCGCCTCGACGAGTTCGAGCAGGTATTTTTCGGTGCCACCGCCGCGGTCGTGCAGCACATGGAGCACGCCGGGACTGCCGGCGTTGTCGTGCACGCTGCGTTGCGAGCGGTTCATGACCTGCGTCGCCGCTTCTGTCAGGTCACTGCGCGAGAGCATCGACGACATCGGTTTCAACAAGTCAAAACCAAAACGGCCCCCGAGGGGGCCGCGCTGGTTGTAGGGTGCCTGACAATGACCTACTTTCGCACGGGTAATCCGTACTATCATCGGCGCGCCGCCGTTTCACGGTCCTGTTCGGGATGGGAAGGCGTGGGACCAGCGGGCTAAAGTCGTCAGGCATTGAACGTTGGGCAGTAACTCGCACACCCGGCATTCCAGGCGCAAAGTTGCTGCCGCAAAGGGAAGAGGTAAAGCGGGTTAAATTGGTTGGCGCAAACACCGTAATCGTTGCGAACAGTCGTCAAGCACTGACAACTGAAATGCGCAGCGTTATGGGATCAAGCCGCACGGGCTATTAGTATCGGTTAGCTTAAGGCGTTACCGCCCTTCCACACCCGACCTATCAACGTGGTGGTCTGCCACGACCCTTCAGGGGGATCAAGTCCCCGGGAGATCTAATCTTCAGGCACGTTTCCCGCTTAGATGCTTTCAGCGGTTATCGCTTCCGTGCGTAGCTACCCGGCAATACGACTGGCGTCATAACCGGTACACCAGAGGCACGTCCACTCCGGTCCTCTCGTACTAGGAGCAGGCCCCGTCAAATCTCCAGCGCCCACGGCAGATAGGGACCAAACTGTCTCACGACGTTTTGAACCCAGCTCACGTACCACTTTAAATGGCGAACAGCCATACCCTTGGGACCGGCTACAGCCCCAGGATGTGATGAGCCGACATCGAGGTGCCAAACACCGCCGTCGATATGAACTCTTGGGCGGTATCAGCCTGTTATCCCCGGCGTACCTTTTATCCGTTGAGCGATGGCCCTTCCATACAGAACCACCGGATCACTATGTCCTGCTTTCGCACCTGCTCGACTTGTCAGTCTCGCAGTCAAGCACGCTTGTGCCATTGCACTATCAGTACGATAGCCGACCGTACCTAGCGTACCTTCGAGCTCCTCCGTTACTCTTTGGGAGGAGACCGCCCCAGTCAAACTGCCTACCATGCACGGTCCCCGAGCCAGATAATGGCCCTAGGTTAGAACCGCAATGACACCAGGCTGGTATTTCAACGTTGGCTCCACGAGAGCTAGCGCCCTCGCTTCAAAGCCTCCCAGCTATCCTACACAGGTCCCATCACAGTCCAATGCAAAGCTACAGTAAAGGTGCACGGGGTCTTTCCGTCTTGCCGCGGGGAGATTGCATCTTCACAAACACTTCAACTTCGCTGAGTCTCGGGTGGAGACAGCGTGGCCATCGTTACGCCATTCGTGCAGGTCGGAACTTACCCGACAAGGAATTTCGCTACCTTAGGACCGTTATAGTTACGGCCGCCGTTTACCGGGGCTTCAATCAAGAGCTTGCACCCCATCATTTAACCTTCCGGCACCGGGCAGGCGTCACACCCTATACGTCGACTTTCGTCTTTGCAGAGTGCTGTGTTTTTGTTAAACAGTCGCAGCCACCATTTCTCTGAGACCTCTCTCGGCTCCCGCTGTACGCGTTCACCTACCAGAGGCGCACCTTATCCCGAAGTTACGGTGCCAATTTGCCGAGTTCCTTCACCCGAGTTCTCTCAAGCGCCTTAGAATACTCATCCTGCCCACCTGTGTCGGTTTACGGTACGGTCGATCAAGAACTGAAGCTTAGAGGCTTTTCTTGGAAGCAGGGTATCGGCAGCTTCAAGTGAGCAAGCTCACTCTCGTCGTCACGCCTCAGCTAAGACCCCCGGATTTGCCTAAGGGCCACGCCTACACGCTTAAACCGGGACATCCATCACCCGGCCTGCTTAACCTTCTCCGTCCCCCCATCGCATTCTTGTTCGGTGCGGGAATATTAACCCGCTTCCCATCGGCTACGACTCTCGTCCTCACCTTAGGGGCCGACTCACCCTGCGCCGATGAACGTGGCGCAGGAAACCTTGGGCTTTCGGCGACAGAGCTTTTCACTCTGTTTATCGCTACTCATGTCAGCATTCGCACTTCCGATACCTCCAGCAGCCCTCTCGAGCCACCTTCAACGGCCTACGGAACGCTCTCCTACCATCCACACTTGCGTGTGAATCCGCGATTTCGGTGCATAGTTTGAGCCCCGTTACATCTTCCGCGCAGGACGACTCGACCAGTGAGCTATTACGCTTTCTTTAAATGATGGCTGCTTCTAAGCCAACATCCTGGCTGTCTGAGCCTTCCCACCTCGTTTCCCACTTAACTATGGCTTGGGGACCTTAATCGGCGGTCTGGGTTGTTTCCCTCTTGACCCCGGACGTTAGCACCCGGAGTCTGTCTCCCACGCTCGTACTTCGCGGTATTCGGAGTTTGCAATGGTTTGGTAAGGCGCCATGCCCCCCTAGCCATAACAGTGCTCTACCCCCGCGAGTAATACGTGAGGCACTACCTAAATAGTTTTCGGAGAGAACCAGCTATTTCCGGATTTGATTAGCCTTTCACCCCTAGCCACAGCTCATCCCCGTCTTTTTCAACAGACGTGGGTGCGGACCTCCACGAGGTGTTACCCCCGCTTCATCCTGGCCATGGCTAGATCATCCGGTTTCGGGTCTACGCTATGCGACTGATTCGCCCTGTTCGGACTCGGTTTCCCTGCGCCTCCCCTATTCGGTTAAGCTCGCCACACAACGTAAGTCGCTGACCCATTATACAAAAGGTACGCCGTCACCCAGCTTGAAGGGCTCTCGACGAGCCCTTCAAGCTGGGTGACTCCGTTGCGCTTCGCGCAATGCGTCACTTCACTCGACGACTCGTGGGATTTTGCCCAGCGCGATTGCTCGCGGGGAACACTCCCTTCCTCTAGACTTTTGACGGGTCTCGCGCTACGCGCTCGGCCGTCAAAGAATCCCGGAGGACAAGAACACTTAAAGCTGGGCTCCGACTGTTTGTATGCATGCGGTTTCAGGATCTATTTCACTCCCCTTCCGGGGTTCTTTTCGCCTTTCCCTCACGGTACTGGTTCACTATCGGTCGATTACGAGTATTTAGCCTTGGAGGATGGTCCCCCCATCTTCAGACAGGATTACACGTGTCCCGCCCTACTTTTCGTACCCCTAGTTCCACTTTCGACTTTTCGCGTACGGGGCTATCACCCACTACGGCCGCACTTTCCAGAGCGTTCCGCTAAGTCAAAAGCTAAAAGGTACCGGCTTCTCCCATTTCGCTCGCCACTACTTTGGGAATCTCGGTTGATTTCTGTTCCTGCGGGTACTGAGATGTTTCAGTTCTCCGCGTTCGCTCTACCCAGCCTATGAATTCAGCCAGGAGTGACCCTTGCGGGCCGGGTTTCCCCATTCGGACATCTCCGGATCAAAGCTCGTTTGCCAGCTCCCCGGAGCTTAACGCAGGCTACCACGTCCTTCATCGCCTGTAATCGCCAAGGCATCCACCACATGCACTTAGTCGCTTGACCCCATAACACTGAGCACTTGCGCGCTCGCATCATGGGTGTTTGCGCTTCCCGTCCTCTCTGAACTCGAGAAAGAACGGGTCGATACAATCTAACCCAGCATACGACGATGCTTCCGTCGTATGCGCTTTACCTCTTCCGTATTTTTAAAGAGCAACCGATGTTCCGGCCTGATCCAAAGATCAGAAGCAAATGCGCACGCTTGCTTCTGGACTCTGCTGACTTGTTGCGGGAAACCGCGTTGGTGGAGCTGAACGGGATCGAACCGATGACCTCCTGCTTGCAAAGCAGGCGCTCTCCCAACTGAGCTACAGCCCCCTTTCGCTTTGCCGCTTTTCGTGGCGCGCGATACTTTGAGGTGGTGGGTCTGGATGGATTCGAACCATCGACCCCCGCCTTATCAAGACGGTGCTCTAACCAACTGAGCTACAGGCCCGTGTCTATGCGTATTTCCTGCGTCAGATGCCGGCAGCCAGTATCAGTCGACGCCGTGTCTTGGTGACTGCACGACAGCTGTCCGCTGACGACCGCTACGAACAACCGATAAGAGTGAGTACTTGAGACAGGGGTTGTCTCTAGAAAGGAGGTGATCCAGCCGCACCTTCCGATACGGCTACCTTGTTACGACTTCACCCCAGTCACGAAACGCACCGTGGTAAGCGGCCTCCTTGCGGTTAGCCTACCTACTTCTGGTACATCCCGCTCCCATGGTGTGACGGGCGGTGTGTACAAGACCCGGGAACGTATTCACCGCGACATGCTGATCCGCGATTACTAGCGATTCCGACTTCATGCAGTCGAGTTGCAGACTGCAATCCGGACTACGACCGGCTTTCTGGGATTGGCTCCAGCTCGCGCTTTGGCAACCCTCTGTACCGGCCATTGTATGACGTGTGAAGCCCTACCCATAAGGGCCATGAGGACTTGACGTCATCCCCACCTTCCTCCGGTTTGTCACCGGCAGTCTCCCTAGAGTGCCCTTGCGTAGCAACTAGGGACAAGGGTTGCGCTCGTTGCGGGACTTAACCCAACATCTCACGACACGAGCTGACGACAGCCATGCAGCACCTGTGTTACGGCTCTCTTTCAAGCACCCCTGCATCTCTGCAGGGTTCCGTACATGTCAAGGGTAGGTAAGGTTTTTCGCGTTGCATCGAATTAATCCACATCATCCACCGCTTGTGCGGGTCCCCGTCAATTCCTTTGAGTTTTAATCTTGCGACCGTACTCCCCAGGCGGTCAACTTCACGCGTTAGCTGCGGTACTAGGAAATCGCTTCCCCAACACCTAGTTGACATCGTTTAGGGCGTGGACTACCAGGGTATCTAATCCTGTTTGCTCCCCACGCTTTCGTGCCTGAGCGTCAATCTCAGCCCAGGGGGCTGCCTTCGCCATCGGTGTTCCGCCACATCTCTACGCATTTCACTGCTACACGTGGCATTCCACCCCCCTCTGCCGGATTCAAGTCCTCTAGTTTCCACTGCCATTCCCAGGTTAAGCCCGGGGCTTTCACAGCGGACACAAAGAACCGCCTACGCACTCTTTACGCCCAGTAATTCCGATTAACGCTCGCACCCTACGTATTACCGCGGCTGCTGGCACGTAGTTAGCCGGTGCTTATTCTGCCGGTACCGTCAAGAACTCCGTTTATTAGACGAAATCTTTTCTTTCCGGCCAAAAGAGCTTTACAACCCGAAGGCCTTCTTCACTCACGCGGCATGGCTGGATCAGGGTTGCCCCCATTGTCCAAAATTCCCCACTGCTGCCTCCCGTAGGAGTCTGGGCCGTGTCTCAGTCCCAGTGTGGCTGATCATCCTCTCAGACCAGCTACCGATCGTCGCCTTGGTAAGCCTTTACCTCACCAACAAGCTAATCGGGCTTCGGCCGCTCCCATAGCACAAGGCCTTGCGGTCCCCTGCTTTCCTCCGTAGAGCATATGCGGTATTAGCCCAGCTTTCGCTGAGTTATCCCCCACTACGGGGTACGTTCCGAAGTATTACTCACCCGTTCGCCACTCGCCGCCAGGGTTGCCCCCGCGCTGCCGTTCGACTTGCATGTGTAAAGCATGCCGCCAGCGTTCAATCTGAGCCAGGATCAAACTCTTCAGTTTAATCACTGTATTCTCTGCAAGAACTCATACTGACGTTGACCAATTTCACCTTACTACCGGACCCCCGGAGTTGCCTCCAGCGGCCTGGCAATTCAGTCATTGGCCACGAACTTGAAAGCCGTGAAAGCTTCCAAGCCCGCTTCCTTCAGTGTGAGAACTACTGCTTGTTTCCTTGAGTACTCCATGGCCGCACTTCGCTTGGCCGCACCGGTTGCCCGGCATGGCTGCGCCGCAAGCCCTGGAGCATCCCGCAGCCCCAAGCACCCACACTTATCGGTTGTTCAGATTGTTAAAGAGCGCGACACCTGGAAAACTAGGTGCCGAGAGACGCGATTATAGCGCATAAACCGCCTCGGTCAATAGCCCCTCGTTCATTTTCTACTTCTGGGAGGGGGTGCCGACTGCGGCGAAACTCAAATCTTGGGGGTGGAGGTCACTTTTTCAAGCAGCATGCGTGCGCTGTCTGCCCAGGATAGCCACTCACGCGCCGGCGCGCGCCCGGGAGTGGTCGACGCTACCAGCTCGAGCCGTTGCCGCAGCACCGAATCGAGCGCGCGCGGATCGTCGAGACTGAAGTAAGTGGGATAGTCGGCGCCAATCTCACGGAACACATCGATGTCGCTTGCGAGCACGGGCAGACCGTAGTGCATGGCCTCGACCAGCGGCAGCCCGAAGCCCTCGCAGCGGGATGCGAAGATCAGCGCCGAAACATGGCGATACGCGTAGTCGAGCTCGGCGTCGGTACCCGCCTCGAACCAGACGAGCAAGCGCCCGGACTGGACGTGCTCGCGCATGCGTCGCGCGAGCGCGTCGGAGCGCCACCCGAGCCGGCCGAAGATCAACAGCCGCGCATCGATGCCGTCCGCCCACAGATGCTCGAAAGTGTCGAGCAGCAGCGCGTGATTCTTGCGCGGCTCGACGGTGCCAACCGTCAGGTAAACGCCGGCGCCTGGATCGATGCAGGCCTTGGCGATGGCATCGAGAGCTGCAGCCGATGTGTGTACCGCGTCGAGTCCGGCGCCCAGATAGAAATGGTCGATGCTCGGCGGCGCGGGCAAACGCATGCGCGCGAGATGATCTGCCAGATCGCGCGCGACCGTCCCCGAAATGCCGAGCATGCCGCTCGCAAACGGCACCACTCTGCGCAGCCATTTGTCCATGAGGATCGGCGTGCCCTCGGGCGCGAGATCCGGATGCAGGACGGGTATCAGGTCATTGACGACGATCCACACTTCCGCGCCGGCCGCGCGCGCGCGTTCGAGCTCTCCCGAAAGATCGACCGTCCAGGCTGGATCTAGCAGCACCAGCACGTCGTCGCGACGAAACTCGACCCGCGGCCCCGCGGACGATGTGAACGAGCGCAGCCACCTGCCTGTGTTCTGTGCGCCGTGCACCAGCCTTCGCAACGCATACTCCACACGTTGCGAGTGCAGCGCGTCGCGTACGACTGCGCCGGGCAGCACGCGAATCGTGCCGGCGCGCATGCGGTGAAACATGACGCGCAGCCGATCGGTCGCGGATGCCCGTCCGGTGGCCGTCGGCGCTTGCCGCGGCAAGCCATCGATTGCGGCAAAGTGGCGGCCGTTGTAGACGATCGCGGTGCACGTCCACGGGCCCGCTGCGACCAGCGCCGCATTGACGAGATTGCGTCCCGCGCGCTGGATGCCGGTGTTGTAGCGGCTGGCCAGCGTCGACGTGCATTCGAGAAAGACTCGCCGCGCGCCGCCCTCGCCGCTCACTCGCGCCGGACCCGGGAGAGGTCCGCGTCGACCATCATGCGGATCAGCTGCGTGATGTCGGTCTTGGCCTGCCAGCCCAGGACCTCGCGCGCCTTGGCCGGATTGCCGAGCAGCACATCGACCTCGGCAGGGCGAAAGAACTTCGGGTCGATGACGACGTGCTGGTCGTGGTCGAGGCCGACGTGTTCGAAGGCGATCCTGCACATTTCGCGTACCGTGGTCGTCCTGCCGGTGGCGATCACGTAGTCGTCGGGCTGGTCCTGCTGCAACATCAGCCACATCGCCTCGACATAGTCGCCAGCAAAACCCCAGTCGCGTTTGGCATCGATGTTGCCCAGCCGCAGTTCCCTCTGCTTGCCCAGCTTGATGCGCGCCACGCCGTCGGTGACCTTGCGCGTGACGAACTCGATGCCGCGCAATGGCGACTCGTGATTGAACAGGATGCCGCTCGACGCGTGCATGGCGAAGCTTTCGCGATAGTTGACCGTCGTCCAGTGCGCGAACAGCTTGGCCACGCCATACGGGCTTCGCGGATGAAAAGGCGTCGCCTCGTCCTGCCGTTCGCGCTGGATCAGGCCGAACATCTCGCTGGTCGACGCCTGATAGAAGCGCGTCTCGGGGTCGTGCCTGCGGATCGATTCGAGCACGTTCATCGCCGCCACGCCGGTCACATGCGCGGTCAGCAATGGCTGTTGCCACGACGTCGCGACGAAACTCTGCGCGCCGAGGTTGTAGACCTCCGACGCTTCGCTGGCTGCGAGCGCGCGATCGATCGAGCTCAGGTCGGTCAGGTCGCCGTCGATGATATTCACCGCATCCAGTACGCCCAGTTCGCGCAGGCGCCACAGCGAGTCCGAACTGCGTCGCGCGAGCAGACCGTGGACGGCGTACCCCTTGCCGAGCAGGAAACGAGCAAGATACGCGCCGTCCTGCCCGCTGATGCCCGTGATCAACGCCTTCTTAGTCATTGCCAACGCTCTCCTCCCATGATTGTAGCGCCGCACGCAGCGACACTCGCAGTGGCGTCGTCGCACTCCAGCCGGTGGCCGCGCGGATCTTCGCGGCATCTCCTCGCATGCGTCGTTGCTCGGTCGGCCGCAGGCGTCGCGACTCGGTTTCGATTTTCACTTCTACCCCGCCGAGTTCGACGAGATCGGCGAGTATCGATGCCATGCTGTGTTCGGCGCCGGAGCATACATTGTAGATTTCACCGGCGGTGCCTCGCTCGAGCAGCGCAAAGTACGCTTCGATGACATCGTGCACGTCGGTGAAGTCGCGTGTCACGTCGAGATCGCCGACGCGCATCACCGCCGGCCGCAATCCGCGTTTGATAGCCGCGACCTGGTGCGCAAAGTCGGACACGGCGAAGCGGTCGCTCTGTCCTGCGCCGATGTGATTGAACGGGCGAGCCAGGACGACGTCCAGGCCCTGGCTCACGTGCCACTGCCAGCACAGCGCCTCTGCCGCGAGCTTGCTCACCGCGTAGGGATTGCGCGGCCGCGGCAGGCGCGTTTCCGCGACCGGCAGTTCGGCTTCCGGCACCAGCCCATAGACTTCGCCGGTCCCGATGTAGAGTACGCGGCCGCGGAAGTCGATGGCGGCAAGCGCCTGCAGCAGGTGGAGCGTGCCCAAAGTGTTGATCTGCAGTGTGGTCTCGGGGTCGCGAAACGACTCTGGCACTGCGCTTTGCGCTGCGAGGTGGATGAGCGCATCGGGCCGGGCCCGCTCCATGAATCGCTGCACGGCGTCACGATCGCGCAAATCCAGCGCGACCGGAATGTCCAGCAGCGACCAGCGCTGGCCGTGATCGGTCGTCGCGAGCGTCCTCGCCAACGTCTCGCCGACGAAGCCGGAGCGGCCGGTGACCAGCAGTCTTTGCGTTGCGTGCGCCATCATTACTGTCGGTCGTCCTGAGGAATCTTATACCAGCGATTGGCGAGCACGATGTCGAGCAATTGCTCCGCACTTTGCTCCCACGTGAGGCGCGGCATGTTGGTCGACTGCGGGACCACCGAAGCTTGCGGCTTGGCGAGCCAGGACTCGAGCACCGCGCCAAGTTGCTCCGGCGTGCCCAGTGGAAAGTAGGTCGCGTGATCGCCGGCAATCTCTCGGAACACCGGGATGTCGGACGCCAGGATAGGCAGGCCGAACTGCGCGGCCTCGATCAGCGGCAGGCCGAAGCCTTCGCCGCGCGACGCCAGCAGGAGGCCGGTGCAACCGCGGTACAGCGCGGCAAGTTCGCCGTCATCCGGATCGTCGATCACGAACAGTCGTCGTCCGTTCTCCGGGTGATGCTTCAGCCGCTCGACAAGGCTTTCGACGCCCCAGCCCGCCTTGCCCGCGATGCACAGACTTGCATCGCTGCCACGCTGCCACAGGCGCTCGAACGCATCGAGGGCCAGCGCGTGGTTCTTGCGCGGCTCGATCGTACCGACCATGAGCAGGGTTTTGCGCGCCGTTACCTGGCGCACTCGCGCGCTTGCTTCGACGGGTTGCACCGCAATGTCGCAGCCGAGGTGGAAGACGCCCAGTCGCGGTGGCAGGCGGATGCCGCGCTCCTGCCCATAGCGCACCAGCTCGCCGCGAACCGCGGCAGAAATGCAAAGGCAGGCATCGCTGGCGATGAGCGCCTTGTCCAGCCAACCCGCGAACCACGCCGATCCTCCCTCGACAAAGGCGTCGGGAAAATGCACCGGCAGGATGTCATAGACCACGGTGACAATGGTCCCGAATGCGCGCCGGACCGCCGCAAATACCGGCTGCATGTCGTCGATCTTCGACCATGACGAGTCGAGCATGAGCAGCGTATCGCCCCAGCGCGGGTCGACGGCGCCACGTTGGCCTTCCGACTGGTCGAGGAGACCCTCGTCGCGCAGCCAGTCGGTCGCCTCCACCAGCCTGCCATGCTCCAGGCGCACCGCGACCACGTCGAAGCCGGCCCGGTCCGAGCAGTACATCCAGCGCACGATGTTGCGCACGACGCGCTGGATGCCGGTCTGGTGGTCGAGCTCGGTGATGTGCGAGACGTCGACCAATATGCGCGCGCGCGCGAATGTGGTTTGCGAGACGCTGTCCAGCAGCGCCGTTGCACATTCACCGGCGGCGTCGCGAAGATCGTTCGTCGCAAGACAAGCGCCTACGGCGCGCACGGTAGTGACCAGCGAGCCCTCTCGGCTGCGCGCGGAAAATGTCGTGATCGCTTCCGCAAACGCAGCGGCGATCAAATCCGGATCGTGCTCGCGCGCAACGTGCTCGAGTCCGCGCGCGGCAAGCGCGGCCCGCGCCGACGGATTGGCGCGCAACTCCCGCAGCGTCGCCGCCAATTCCGCTGCGTCGACGTGCGCGCCGATGCGCCGAATGACGTCGCGGGGATAATCGACGAAGCTGCCAGCTTCGTTGGCGATGACCGGCACACCGTGCGCGAGGCAGTCGAGCACCGCCCCGGAGGTGCCGCCGCGCGTTTGCGTGCGTAACTGCACGGCGAGATCGGCAACAGCCAGGTGTGCCGCATAGTCGGCTTCACTTGCGTAGCCGGTGATCGTTATCCTGTCGCGCAGCGCGCTCGCCTCGATCGCTCGTGAAAGCGTGCGGCCGAAGTCATCGCGCGCGAGTTCGCCGACGTAGACCAGCCTTGCGCGATTGTCACCGGACAGCGCGCGCGAGAAGGCGTCGAGCAGTACATCGCCGCTCTTGGTCCACGTGACGTGGCCAAAAGTGCAGATCACGAAGTCGTCGGCGGCAAATCCAAGCCGGGCGCGTTGCGCGCGTCGTGCATCCTGATCGTCCGGCGGCAGCGGTTTCATGTGCGGGATGACGCGGTACGGCGCTCGCCATCCTTGCGGATAATTGTCGCGCGCGACCTCCACGTTGAACGGCGTGTGCGAGATCACGCCAATGGCCGCATCGAGGATCGCCTTGCTCATCGGCAGGTCGACCATGCTGGCGCCGACCGGGTCAGGATTGCGCTGAACCGGGGCGATGCGACGCCGGGCACGCGGGCCGTGTGAATAGAACAGCGCCTCGCGGTAAGTGCCGCGCTGGCCTCGCTGGAAGTCGACGTATCCATACAGACCGCTGGCGAAGGCGTCGTGCAGCATGACCACGCCGGGATAGCGTTCGAGAACGTCGAGCATGTAGGCGTGGAACTCCGAGTTGCCGATTTCGTAGAGCAGCGCATCGTAGTCGCGGCGGCGGGCGGCGAATTCAGCAACAGGCCGGATGGTCAGGCTTTCCCGCATCGCCGCGTCAGGCACGTAGTCGTCGATGTAAACGTCGATGGTGAATTGGCGCGAAAGGTATGGCAGGAACGCGGCGTTGTAATTGGCGATGCCGGTGCGACAGGGGGGCAGCGGCGTGAACAACGCGAGCCGAGGCAGGGCGGTGCTCGACTGCGGCGCCGCGCCGTTCTGCGGTCCGTTGCTTTTCATGGACGCGACGCGGCTGCGCGGGCGGCTGCTCGCGTGCGCCTCGCGCAGCGCGTCCCACGCGAGCGCAGCACTGCGCCGCCACGTATAGCGGGCCGCACGTCCGACGCCGTGGCGGCGAAGTGCGTCCGCGAAGCCGGGGTCGTCCAAAACCGCAGCGAGCCGCTCCGCCATCGACTCGGCACTGCCTGCGTCGAACAGGGCATCGACGCGTCCGATGACCTCGGCGATACCGCTGTTGCCCGCGCCGATGACCGGTGCACCGCTGGCCATCGCCTCGAGCACCGGCAGGCCCAGCCCTTCGTAGCGCGACGGGAAGACAAAGGCGTCGCAGCACGCATACAGCGCGGCCAGGTCCGCATCGTCGATGAATCCGGTGAGAATCAGCGCGTCGTCGGCCAGCCCGTGGCGGCGAGCCGCGGCGACGAGCGAAGCGCGTGTCGGCGGCGACATCGCGCAGACGATGGCGAACTGCGTGTCGTCACGAAGGCGCGCCGGTAACGCGGCGTAGCCGGCGACGGCGCCTTCCAGGTTCTTTCTCGGATCGTCGCCGCCGGTGTAGAGCACGAGTCGGCGGCGAATGCCCAGCCGTTGCCTGATCGACGCGTGCTCGTCCCGTCGCTGCGTGCGCGAGGCGGGCAACGCGGCGACGCCGCCGTGCACGGTCACGATTCGCCCCGGGTCGAGCCCGAGCAGCTCGATGCCATCGCGACGCGTGGCTTCGCTGATCGCCAGCACGCAATCGCAGCGGCGAAGGAGGTCGCAGCGTTGTTCGTACCAACGCCTGCGCAAAGGGTCGCCAAGGTAGAGCTCGGGAAAGCGCAACGGTATCAAGTCGTAGAGCGTGGCCGAGCGGACGAGTCCGGGCGCCTGCGGCAACTCCGGCACCACGGCGTGACCCTCGAAGCCCTCGAAGACGTGCGCCACGTGGATCGCGTCGGGACCGAGCGACATCCAATGGTGCCGCACCAGCGCCTCCGCCGCCGGCGACAATGCACTGCGGCGCTCGCCCGCGACGGTCGGCATCGACGGAAGCCCGTAGCCGCTCAGGCGCGAACGTCCAGGGGAATCGGCGAAGTCCTCGAGCGTTTCGCGCAGCGTCGATGCGTAGGCTTTGTTGAAACACAGGCGCAACTCGTCGTCGCCGGCGTCTCCTGCCATGGCACGCGCCAGTGAGGCGGCGTAGCGGCCGATTCCACGACCCGCGGAAGGCTCCGACTGGCAGGCCTGCAGGTCCATGACCACGCGCATCATGCGCGGTGCCGGCGGTCGATCTGGACTTCGATCAGCGCGGTCAGGTCGCGCGCATCGAAGGATCCCGCTGTCGCCGTAGACTCAAATCCCTCATCGGTCTCGGTATCGTGTGCGATCAGCCCGCGCGCGACGACCCTTCCGGTTGCCAGCGCGGGCGCCCGAGGTGGCGGCGACGAACGCAGCAGCGCTCGTTTCGCGCGCGCCCACGCCTCTGGGTGCCGCTCCCGCAACCACGGTGCTACGCGTCTGTAGGCCCAGGTTCCCTTGCCGAACTGCAACAACCGCTCGACGAGCGGCCGCGACAAGCTCTCACGCCGCACCGCTGCACGCACCGAGCGCAGCGGCGCCGTGATCCGCCACGACACGGTGCTCGTCATGGCCGCGATGTGGGCTTCGGCGGCTGCCCCGTGGGCAAGCGCGGTTTCGAGGCGCTGCTCCAGGCCGCGCATTTGCCACGAAGCGTGGCCAAACTTTCGCTCGGCCTCCGCGGCGCGAGCGGCGAGCGCTTGCGATTCGCGTCGCCAGCCATCCGCGCGGACGCTGGTCGCGCTCAGCACGAACTCGTCAAAAGGTGTCGGGCCGTACTGAAATGCAGGCATGAGCTCAGCATGGGCGCCCGACACATAAAAGCGATTCAATCCGTCGAACCACGCAAACACGTAGCCCCTTTGCAGCAGCAGTCCCTCCCACTCCTGGTGCGATTCGGCCTGGGTCCGCGGCAGCGTGCTTTCGACCACCACAATCCAAGGGCGCGCAGCGGATCCCCAACCGGCGAGTACTTCGCGCTCAAAGCCTTCGACGTCGACTTTCAGCCAATGGATGTCGCGTCCTGCATACGGCGCGAGCACCTGCTCGAGCGTCAGACACTCGACTTGCACCTCCTGGAGCGCGAATCCCGCACCACCGTGTTCGAGCGCGATTTCGCGCCGTGCGGTGCTCAAGCCCGTGTCAGCGATTTCGTACAGCGTGAGCGATCCCTGCTGCGCACCTACCGCCACCTGCAGCACGACCTCGTCCGGTCGCCGTTCGCGCAGCGACTGCGCGTACGCGGCCACAGGCTCGACGTGCACGCCGCGCCAGCCCTGTTCGTAGAATCCCAGGCTGACCGAGTCGACCACAGGATCCTGCGCGCCGATGTCGACGTAGAAGCCACGCTCGACGTTCCGCAGCGCGCGCCAGAGCATCACGTCCTCGAAATTCTGGGCGTAGGAAGTGAACATTCAGTTGGCGTCCGCGTGCCGGATGTCGAAAGTGGCATCCAGCCAGTTCGAGCCGATGAAGTACTTGTGGCCGGCATTGATCACGTCGAAGACCAGCGCGTTGTCGGTCCACTCGAAGTTTTGCTCGAGATGGGTGTCCGAACTTACCAGCGCCGGCGAAAAGGAATACGAGCCGGGGCCGAGCGTGCAGGTAAAGCGCAGGCTGTATTCGACGACCTGGCCGGCCTGGACATCGGTGATCACCTGCCCCGTATGCCACGTGTTCGTGCCCCACACCACGTTGCCGAGGCGATCGCGCAGCATGTACCCGAGCACGAGTTGCGGAATCGCCACGTTCACCCGCACACGCGCGGTCAGCACCAGCTGCTGGCCGACCTGCGCGGTTTTCACAGCCTGTCCCGACTCGGCAGCGGTAAGGTTGAATTCGGCGAGTGTCGCCTCACCGGTTCCGGAGCGCGTGCGCAGCCAGCCGTCGGGCCGGCGCTCCTGGTCGACGGCGAGCGCGGCATTGTCGCGTGCGTTCTCCTTGCGCGCGATGAGTGCGTTGTAATAGTCGACGACCTCGTCGGGCAACCCGTCGCGCAGCACCCTGCCGCGATCGAGCAGGATGACGCGGTCGCACAGCGAGCGGATGTCCGCCATGCCATGCGTCACGAACAGCAGCGCCGTGCCCTGCTCCTTGAACTGGCGAATGCGCCCGAAACTCTTGTGCTGGAAATAGGCGTCGCCGACCGACAGCGCTTCGTCGACGATGAGCACGTCGGGGCGAAACGCCGTGACCACCGCAAAGGCGACACGCATCTGCATGCCGCTCGAATAGGTGCGCAGCGGCAGGTCGAAGTAGGCGCCGATCTCGGCGAAGGCCTCGATCTCCGGCATGACCCTGGCGATCGCCTCGGGGGCGAAGCCCATGAGCCCGGTGGCGTGCAGCGCGTTCTGGCGTCCGGTGAACTCGGGATTGAATCCCATGCCGAGTTCGAGGATCGCGGCGACACGGCCATCGACGTGGACGCCGCCTTCGGTCGCCTGAAGGGTGCCCGCGACAAGCTTGAGCAGCGTGCTCTTGCCGGCTCCGTTCTGCCCGACGATGCCGACGGCGCGGCCTGCGGCAAGCTCGAAGGAAACATCGCGCAGCGCCCATTGCTCGGCCAGCGGCGTGACCGGCACGCCGCACCACGACACGATGCGCTGCCACTCCGAACGATACTTGCGAAACGCCTTGCCAAGACCCGCTACGCGCAGCACAGGACTCGTCATAGCACGTCCACCATCTCCGGACTGGCGCGGCGAAAGAGCGCCAGCGCCACCACCAGCAACACCACGGCCGCCAGAGCCAGCCATGCCAGCGCGACAAAGTCCGGCGGCCGGTCGAACAGCAGCGCGTTCTGATAGCCCTGGACGATCGGCGTCATCGGGTTGAGGTAGAGCAATCGTCGCAACGCCGGCGGCACGATGTCCGGCGTATAGGCGATCGGCGCCAGCCAGAAGCCGAATTGCAGCAGCACCGGGACGATCTGCCCGACGTCGCGCACGAACACGTTGAACACGCCGAGCAACAGGCCGATCGAGAGCCCGGTCGCGAGCGTGAGGACCATGAGGAGCGGCACCCACGCGAGCCCGGCACCGGGGAAGCGTCCGAACAATGCGAACACGAGGATGATCGCCAGAAGCAGCAGCACGTTGTTGAGCAACGCGGAGCCCGCGACGATGATCGGCAGGCAGATGCGCGGGAACTGGATTTTTTTGAGCAGGTTGCCGTTGTCGATGAACAGCGTCAGGCAGCGATTCACCAGCTCGGAAAACAGCGACCAGCCCAGCAGTCCCGAAAGGAGGTAGAGCGCGTAGGCGAAGCGGTCGTTGGCCATGCCCGGCAGCTTGGCCGACATGATCTCGGAGAGCACCAGCGCGAAGATCGCCGCCTGCGCCAGCGGATGCACGATCATCCACAGCCCGCCGAGCTTGCTGCGTATGAAGCGAGCCCGGATCTCGGCGCGGATCGAAGAAAGGATGAAGTGACGATAGCGCCAGGCGCTCGCCAGATTGGGGACAATCATGCGGTGGAGCCCTCGCCGGCGCGCACGTGGTGTCGCACCATTTTCACGGCGAATAGTATCATCCTTCATTCGGCCGCCGAGAGCGCTCGCGACGGGCGCCCACCGAACCATCTCCCATGCCAGCAACGCCCTCTCCCGCACCGCTTCGCGTCGCCATCGTCCACGACTGGCTCGATACCTGGCGCGGCGGCGAGAACGCGCTCGCCGAAGTCATTGCCGTCTACCCGCAGGCCGACCTGTTCGCGCTGGTCGACTTCCTGCCCGATGCGCAGCGCAGCCGCATCCTTGGCAAGCGGGCGCACACGAGCTTCCTGCAGCGCGTGCCGGGCGCGGCGCGACATTTCCGCGCGCTGCTGCCGCTGTTCCCGCGCGCCATCGAATCGCTCGATGTTGCCGACTATGACCTGGTGATATCGATTTCGCACGCTGTCGCCAAGGGCGTGCGCACCCACAAGCGCCAATTGCACGTCTGCTATTGCCTGACTCCCATGCGTTACGCCTGGGACCTGCGTGAGACCTACCTTGTGTCCGCAAAGGCACAGCGCGGACCGAAGCGGCTCATGGCGAACGCGGTCCTCGATCGATTGCAGCAGTGGGATTTCGACGTGACTGCCCGCGTCGACCAGTTCATCGCGATTTCCGAATTCATCCGCACGCGCATCCGTCACTGCTACGCCGTGGAAGCGATGGTTATCCACCCACCGGTCGACGTCGACTTTTTCACGCCTGGGGCGAGCGCCCCGTCGCGCGTGGCGTATTGCACTGCTTCGCATTGGGTCGCGTACAAGCGTCTCGATCTCATGGTAGAGGCCTTTCGCGAACTGCCGGGACATCGCCTGGTGGTCGCCGGTGACGGACCGGAATTGCGGCGCGCACGGCGGCGCGCAGGAGGGAACGTCGAATTCCTGGGGGAAGTCTCGCGCGAACGCCTGCGCGCACTGCTGCGCGAATCGCGCGCGTTCATCTTCGCCGCCGAAGAGGATTTCGGCATCGCTCCGGTGGAGGCCCAGGCCTGCGGCACACCGGTCATCGCATTTGCACGCGGCGGTGCCGCCGAAACGATCCGCGGTGCGGACGCGGCGCAACCCACCGGCGCGTTTTTCACCGTCCAAAGCGCAGCGGCGATTCGCGCCGCGATCCTTGCCCTCGAGCAGCGCGGCGCGGCGACCACGGCGGAAGCGTGTCGTGCCAACGCCGAGCGGTTCGCGCCCGAGCTCTTCCGCGAGCGTCTCGCGGGAGAGATCGGCATTGCGCTCGCCGCATTTCGCGCCCGCCAGCTCGCGCCATTGCCATGCTGAGCTCGCCGCGCAACCTGCTCAAGAGCAACGCCAGCACCTTCGACACGCTGGCTCGAATCGCCGATCCGGCCATCGTTGTTGTGGTGGGTTGGGCGGCGCACTGGGTGTATCTGGGGTTGTATCAGGGAACCCCGATTGTGCCGCCGGCGTACTGGATCGCGATTTTCGCGGTCGCCTTGTGCAGCGTCGTCGTATTTCCCGCAACCGGGTTGTATCGACCGGAGCGTGGCGCGAGCGTGGTCGAGGACCTGCGCGCCCTTGTCTACGGCTGGTTGACGCTGGTCGCCATCGGCGTGTTGGCAGTATTCGCGACCAAGACCGGCGACCTGTACTCGCGGGCATGGGTCGGGCTCTGGATCGGTGCTGGCCTGCTGTTGCAAATCGCGATGCGCCTGGGCTTACGTCTGACGCTGCGCGGTCTGCGCCGGCGCGGCTACAACCTGCGCCATATCTGCATCGTCGGCGCGGGCGACTTGGGACGCGAGGTCGTGGCGCGCCTGCGGCGAGCACCGTGGACCGGCTTGCACTTGCGCGGCTTTTACGACGACACGCCGGAACTGACCGGCGGCGAGGTCGACGGCGTGCCGGTACTGGGCACCGTCGATCAGCTCACCCGCGATCTGGAGTTGGGCGATCTCGACCAGGTCTGGATTGCGTTGCCGTTGCGCGCCGAGGAGCGTATCCATCAACTGGTGACCGACATGCGTGCCTTTTCCGTGCAGGTGCGCTACGTCCCCGATATCTTCGGGTTCCAGCTGCTGCGGCACAGTTTCTCCGAGGTCGCCGGCATGCCGGTGATCGGACTGACCGACACGCCGATGGAGGGCGTGCAGCGCGTGTTCAAGGCGGTCGAGGACTACACGCTCGGCGGCATCGCACTGCTGCTGCTCGCGCCGCTTTTGTTCGTGCTCACGGTGGGCGTCAAGTTGAGCTCCCCGGGCCCGGTTCTTTATCGCCAGCAGCGCGTCACCTGGAACGGACGCCACTTCACCATGCTCAAATTTCGCTCGATGCGGGTCGGCGCCGAGCACGCCAGCGGACCGGTATGGGCGCAACAGGGCGATGCGCGCACGACGCGCTTTGGCGCGTGGCTGCGCCGCTACAGCCTCGACGAGTTGCCGCAGCTGTTCAACGTAATGATGGGCGATATGTCGCTGGTCGGGCCGCGCCCGGAGCGGCCGGAGTTCGTCGCCCGCTTCCGGCAGGAGATTCCCGGCTACATGCAGAAGCACATGGTCAAGGCCGGCATCACCGGCTGGGCGCAGGTGAACGACCTGCGCGGCAGCAGCGACCTGTCCAAGCGGATACAATACGACCTCTACTACATCGACAAATGGTCGCTGTGGTTCGACCTGCGCATCCTCGCCCTGACGGTGTGGCACGTCTTCAAGAGCCGCAACGCGCACTGATCTCGCCTTGACCGAAATCGCCACACCGCCGGCCGCCGCAACCGCGACACCCGCGGCCGCGAGTCCGCGCCCGTTCGTCGTCGCGAGCTGGCTGCTCGCTGCCAGCGCACTCTTGTGCGTGGCGCTCTACCTCGCGTTTTCGGTCAAGGGCGGCTGGTTCACGAGTGCGCCCACATTGCGCTCGATTGCGAGCGACCTGGTCGTCAATCGCGGCAATTCGCAGCTTCGCCCCGACGGCCTCGCGCTGCTCGCGCCGGATGCCAGCGGAACGTCCATCGTCAGCGTCAAGACGTCGCTGCGCTCGTCGGACTATCCGGTAGTCGCATGGGACACGCTGGGAGTTCCCGATTCTGTCGAGGTCGCGCTGCTCTGGCAGAACAGCTACGAGCCGGGCCGCATCTTCAACCGTCGCCTCGAGACCGAAGCCGGCCGGGTGCAGCCTTACCTGCTGGAGAACGATCCCAACTGGAAAGGCATCATCAGCGGCCTCGCGCTCGGCTTCAAGGGTTCGTTCGCCGAGCCGATCATCATCCACGGCGTCAGCGTGAAGACGCTGAGCGCACGCGAGGTGATCGGCGACCGGGTCCGCGAATGGCTGACCTTCGAGCCGTGGACCGGTTCCACGATCAACACCGTCATCGGCGGCGCCGATGTACAAAACCTGCCGATGCCGGTGACGTTCGCAGTCGTCGTCGCGCTGGTGGCGCTGATGTATGCGGCGTTGGCGTGGTGGCGACAACAGTGGGTCGGAAACGCGGGAGCGCTCGTCATTGGCGGAATCTTCGTCGCTGCCTGGTTCGTCGTCGACACGCGCTGGCAGTGGAATCTGGCGCGCCAGGCGGCGATCACCGCCGACCGCTACGGCGGACTGGCGTGGCGCGAACGCCATCTCGCGGCCGAAGACGCCATGGTGTTCGCGTTCATCGAAAAAGTGCGCGCCAAGCTGCCGCCGCCACCCGCACGGGTGTTCATGGTCGGCGACGAGCATTATTTTCGCGACCGCGGTGCGTATCACCTCTATCCGCACAATGTCTTCTTCAACCCGTGGGTGAACACGATGCCGCCACCGTCGGCGGTGCGGCCCGGGGACTACATGGTCGTGTTCCAGCGCCGCGGCGTGCAGTACGACCCGGCCGGCAAGCTGCTGCGCTGGGACGGTAACGCGCCACTCTCTGCCGAGCTGCTGCTCGTCGACGGCGGCGCCGCGCTGTTCAAGTTCAACTGACCGCGCCATGGACGCACTCTCGCTGACCTTCTCGCTGGCGCTGCCGTGGCTGCTCGGCGTCGGCGCGCTGCTGGCGCTGGGCTGGCCGCGCAGCGAGTCGCCCGGCGTCGCGCTCGCGTTGCGCGTCGGCTTCGGCTATGTCGTCGGTGCCCTGCTGCTGACGCTGTGGATGCGCGCCATCAGCATGGTCGGCATCGCCTTTGGCGGCTGGTCGATCGCGCTGCCGCTCGCGGTGGCCACCGCGCTGCTGTTCGCCTACGCCACGCGAGCGCGACCGACGTTATGGCGCGACGCGAAGCAAGGCGCGTTGGCGGCGGTCCGGGTGGAGCTGCCACGCTGGCAACGCATCGTCTGGTTCGCGCTGCTTGCATGGCTGGCGACCCGCTTCGCGCTGCTCGCCACCGAAGTCGCGTTGCGTCCGCTCTATCCGTGGGATGCGTGGGTGCAATGGGCGACCAAGGCGCGCGTCTGGTACGAACAGGGTCGCATCGTTCCTTTCGTCCGCGAAGACGTGTGGCTGGCGGGCGCCCCGGGCGCCTGGTTCGACGCGTCGCCGAATTATCCGGCGACCGTACCGTTGCTGCAGGTGTGGACCTGCATCGCGCTGGGTCGATGGGACGACTCGGCCATGAACTGGCCGTGGTTAGCGATCCTGTTGTCGCTGACCGTGGCGATCTACGGAGCGCTGCGCAGCGAAAGGGTTGCGCCGCTGGCGGCGCTCATCGGTGCGTACTTCGTCGCGTCGTTGCCGCTGCTGGATATCCACGTCGCACTCGCCGGTTACGCGGACCTGCCGATGGGTGCCGTGTACACGCTGGCGGCGCTGGCGACCTACCGGTGGTGCTTAGCGTCGCGGTTGGCGCGACGGCGTGCTGGCGCTGTTTCTTGCCATCGCCTGCCCTTTGATCAAGACGCCCGGCTGGATTTGGGCGCTGACATTGCTGCCGGGGGTTATCGTTGCGGTGATGCCGCGGCGCGGGCTGCGCACTCTCGGCATCGCCGCAGCGGTGAGCGCGTTCATCCTGCTGTTCCTGGCGCGCACCAACACCGTGCTCCTCGGCTATCAAATGCACCTCGACTTCGCGCCTGCGTGGGCGCAACTGGGCATATCGTACTTCCTGGCGGGCAACTGGAACCTGATGTGGTACGGCTTCATCGCGATCATGGTCACCGGCGCGTGGCGTTGGCGCATACTCAAACCGCCGCTGGTGCCGCTCACAGTCATCGTAATTGCCGGCCTGGCGTTCCTGCTGTTCGTCTTCGCGTTCACCGAAGCCGCCGCGTGGCTCGCCGACCTGACGACCGCGAATCGCGCAACCATCCACATCGCCCCGCTTCTGGTCGTGCTCGGCATGCTGATCTGGCAACAACTGCTACCGCCCGCGACGGAAGCCGCGCCCATGGCGCCACCGTCACCCGCACTGCCGGCCGAACCGGAAGCCGCCTGAGGCGCCGCCGCGCCTCGAGGCCCATGCCGCACCGCGAATAACCGGCGATGCTCGAACTTCCCGAGGTCACGCTGTGCTGCATCGACACCGCGAATCATGCGCTGGCACTGCGCGCGCTGCGCATTTCGATGTCCGCGGTTCGCTTCGGACGTACGTTGTTCATCACCGACCGCGACCCGGGCGAAGCCGGTATCGAATTCCGCATCGTGCCGCCGATCGCCTCGCGCGACGACTATTCGCAATTCGTGCTCAAGTCGCTGCTGCCGCACATCGAGACTTCGCACGTGCTGCTGGTGCAATGGGACGGCTACGTCGTCAACCCCGACGCATGGCGCGCCGACTACCTCGACTGCGACTATCTAGGCGCCAAGTGGTTCTGGCACACCGACGCGATGCGCGTAGGCAACGGCGGTTTCTCGTTGCGTTCGCGCAAATTGCTCGCCGCGCTCCAGGACCCGCGCATCGTCCTGACCGAGGCGGAAGACGTCACCATCTGCCGCGCGTTCCGGCCGTTGCTCGAGCGCGAGCACGGCATCCGCTTCGGCAGCGAGGCGCAGGCCGACAGTTTCGCCTTCGAGGCCGCGTACCCGGTCGGATTTCCATTCGGTTTTCACGGCCTGTTCAATTTCTGTCGGGTCGTGCCTCCCGACGAGCTCGCGGCGCTGGTGCGGCACTTCACGCCGTCGATCGCGCGCTCGCCGCAACTCTCGGCGCTGGCGCGCAATTGCCTGGCGCTTGGCCAATGGACGCCGGCGGCCGCGATCTTCAAGCGAATCCTCGACGAGACACCGGACGATGCCGCCGCTGCGGCCGGGCTCGCGACCGCGACGACCAATGCCGTCGCGCTGCCCGCGGTTGGGCGCAACGACCCGTGTCCATGCGGCAGCGGCAAGCGCTATAAGCATTGCCATGGCGCGGTCGGGCAGACTGCAGCAACCGCAGGCACAGCGGTCGCGCCCGCGCCGCAGACGCTTTCTGCGCGACCATCGATCGAGCAACGCCTGGGCACCGCGCTCGCGGCCCACCAACGCGGCGACGTGCACTCGGCCGAAGTGATCTATCGCGAGGTACTCGATGGCGAACCGACGCACGCCCTGGCCCAGCATTATCTCGGCGTGATCGAATACCAGCGCGGTGACCTGGCGGCAGCGGTGCCACGCCTTGAGGCGGCCCGCGACGCGGTTCCGGCCGAGCCGGAATTCCACGGCAATCTCGGGCTGGCTTACGCTGCCGCCAATCGCGAGACCGATGCGATCGCTGCGTATCGGACAGCCATCGCGCTCAAGGCCGACCATGCGATCGCATGGAACAATCTCGGTCTAGCCCTGCAGTCGTTGAACGACGTTGCCGGCGCGATCGACGCATTCCGGCAATCGATCGCGCACAAGGCCGACTTCGCGAACGCACACTGGAACCTCTCGCTGGCGCTGCTGCTCGACGGTCAGTTCGCGGAGGGCTGGCGCGAATACGAATGGCGCCTCTTGCTGCCGGAACTGGGCCGTGGCCGCCATGTTTTCCCCGGCCCGGCGTGGGACGGCGTCGCGACGCAGGGCAAGACGCTGCTTCTCTACGCCGAGCAGGGCATCGGCGACGCGGTGCAATTCGTGCGCTACGCGCCGGCGTTAGCGGCAAGCGGCGCCAAGGTCGTCATCCACTGTGCCCCGCCGCTGCATTCGCTGCTCGCGTCCGTCGCCGGTGTATCACAGGTCATCAGCGGCAACATGGCATTGCTGCGCTACGACGCGCATTTCCCGCTGCTGTCGCTGCCGCGCCATTTCGCGACCACATTGGCGACGATTCCTTCCAAGGCGCCCTACATCAACGTTGCGCCGGAGCGACGCGCCGCCATGCGCGCGACCGTGGCCGCGCAACCGGGCCGCCTCAAGGTCGGCCTCGCGTGGGCCGGCAACAGAACCCATACCAACGACCGCAACCGTTCGCTGCACGTATCGACGCTGGCACCACTGTTCGACATCGACGACGTCGCCTGGTTTTCGCTGCAGCAGGGGGACGCGGCGGTGCAGGTCGCGTCGGTGCGCGGCGCGGCGCGCATGCTGCCGCTGTCGCCCACGGCGTCGCTCGACGATACCGCCGCGCTGATTGCCGAGCTCGATCTGATCATCAGCGTCGACACCAGCATCGTGCATCTCGCGGGTGCACTCGGTCGCACCTGCTGGGTGCTGCTGCCCTTCGCGCCGGATTGGCGCTGGCTGCTGCGCCGCGACGACAGCCCGTGGTATCCGTCGCTGCGCCTGTTCCGGCAAGTCGCACTGCGCGACTGGGCGGGCGTGGTGGAGCGCGTCGCAGCCGCCCTGCGCACACGCATCTTGCACTAGCGAGCGCCCTGGCCGTGACCATCTCGCCGCCCGGGTCGCGCAACGCGCCGTGCCCATGCGGCAGTGGGAGGAGATACAAGGATTGCCATGGTGCGCTAGTGCCCGCTGCGGCGGCAGCGGCGGCGGCAGCCGAAATCGTGTCGCAGTCACCCGCGAGTTCCCACGTTGACGGTCTGTTGCAACGAGCACGCGCCGCGCTGGCGACGAGCGATACCGCGCTCGCGGAACAACTCTGCAAGGAAATCCTGGCCGCCCTGCCCGATCATGCGGAGGCCAATTTTCATGTCGGCAACGCGCATCGGGAACGCGGCGAAGCGCGCGCCGCGATCGCCTGCTACGAACTCGCGCTGCGCGCCGCACCGGACAACGCCGCGACGCTGAACAATCTCGGGCTCGCGCTCGAGGCGGCGGGCGAGCGTGAACGCGCCTTCGAGTGCTACCGTCGCGTCCTCGCAGCGGATCCGGCGCAGCCGGACGCGCTGGGCAACCTCGGCAATGCCCTCTACGAGAAGCAGGACTACAAGGGCGCGGCCGGCGCCTACGAGCGGCTGGTCTCCGTTCGTCGCGAGCTTCCGGTTGCGACCGTGGTTCGGCGCGGCACCGCCCTGAAGGAGATCGGGCGATTGGCCGACGCCGAAGCGTGCTTTGTCGAGGCCGCGCGACGGGAGCCCGACGACGTGCGCATTCTCGCCAAGCTGGGCCCGCTCTACATCGACCAGAAGCGCTACGACGCGGCGGAAGCCCCGCTGGCGCGGGCGCACGAACTCGATCCGGACAACGGCTACGTGCTGTCACTGCTCGCGCACGCCCGCATGCAGCGCTGCGCCTGGGACGACATCGAACGTCTGTTTCGCGAACTCTCGCGCATCATCGAGGCGCCGCCCCACGAGTACTGGAAGATCGCCCAACTGCAATTGCTGGCGATGCCGCTTACGCTTCGAACATTGCGCCGTGCGGCGGCGCAATGGGGTAGCGGATTCGCGCCCAATCCGCCGGCCGCACTGCCTGTGCCCGCATCGGTCGCGGACAGACGGCTGCGCGTCGGATTCGTGTCCTCGGACTTTCGCCTGCATCCGATGGCGACGGTCATCACCGAAGTGCTCGAGCGCCTCGATCGTTCGCGGCTGGAAGTATTCGCGTACGACTTGCTCTCCCCCGATGCGGGGCCGGCGGGACGCCGCATCGCTGCGGCGGTGGAACACTCGGTCGACCTGAGTACACTCGACGACAGCGCGGCGCTGGCGCGCATTCGCGCCGATGGCATCGCGATTGCCTTCGATCTCAATGGCTATACCGGCCACTGCCGCCCGGAACTCTTCGCGCGCCGCGCCGCGCCGCTGCAGATCAACAGCATCGGCTTTCCCGGGACGCTGGGCGTCGACTGGTACGACTACATCCATGTCGATCCCTTTGTCGTCCCGTCGGACTTGGAGTCGGGCTACGCCGAGCGGCCATTTCGCATGGCACACAGCTATTACGCCAGCGACACCACCCGAGCACCCGTCGGCCCCGTGCCTTCGCGCGCGGCCTGCGGGCTGCCGGAAGGCGCGTTTGTGTTCGCGTGCTTCAACAATTCGTTCAAGATCCTGCCGCGGATGTTCGACACCTGGATGCGCATCCTGGCCGCGGTGCCGGAGGGCGTGCTGTGGTTGCTCGATGCCAATGCCGACGCCCGCGCCAACCTGCATCGCGAAGCCGCGAGACGTGGCATTGCACCGGGGCGCCTCATCTTCGCTGCGCGCGCGGACGTGGCCGAACATATCGCCCGCAACGCCACCGCCGACCTGTTTCTGGACACCACGCCCTACGGTGCGCATACGACCGCGAACGACGCGCTGCTTGCCGGACTGCCGGTGCTCACGATCGCCGGCGAAACCTTCGCCAGCCGTGTCGCCGGCAGTCAGTTGCACGCGATCGGTCTTCCCGAGCTGGTGACCTCTACTCTGGCTGAATACGAAACGCTGGCGGTCGCGCTCGCGCGGGACCACGGCCGCCTGGCGCAATTGCGCGCGCGACTGGCGCGCAATCGCAGCACGCATCCGCTGTTCGACATGGCAAGTTACGCGCGCAACCTCGAGGACGGACTCATCGAGATCTGGCGACGACACGAGGTAGAGGCGCGAAGCGCGTCGCGCTAATGCAGGCGGACGCGTAAGATAGTCTCATCCATCGTCGCAACCACGACCCAACCATGCCCTCACCCCTGCTCATTGCCCACAACGCCGATGGCGACATCGTCCTGCTGCCCGGAATGTCGAATCGCCATGGCCTGATCACGGGCGCCACCGGCACCGGCAAGACGGTGAGCCTGCAGGTGTTGGCGGAACGCTTTTCGGCCATCGGCGTGCCGGTGTTCATGGCCGACGTCAAAGGCGATCTCGCCGGCATTTCGCAAAGCGGTGCGATGTCGCCGAAACTCAAGGAGCGCCTCGCACAGATCGGCGCCGACGCGCCCGCGTTCGGCGGATTTCCCACGGTGTTCTGGGACGTCTTCGGCGAACAGGGCCATCCGCTGCGCGCGACCATCACCGACCTCGGCCCACTGCTGCTCTCGCGAATACTCGCTCTCAACGACGTGCAGTCGGGCGTGCTGGCGCTGGTATTCAAGGTCGCCGACGACAACGGCTGGACGCTGCTCGACCTCAAGGACTTGCGTGCGCTGCTGGCGCAGGTGGGCGAACACGCGAGCGACTATACGACGCGTTACGGCAACGTCTCGGCGGCGTCGATCGGCGCGATCCAGCGCGGGTTGCTGGTGCTCGAGCAGCAGGGCGCCGAAAAATTCCTCGGCGAACCGATGCTCAACATCGACGACCTGCTGCAGACCGCGGACGGCCGCGGTGTCATCAACGTACTGGCCGCCGACAAGTTGATGCAGGCGCCGGCGCTCTACGCGACCATGTTGCTCTGGCTGCTGGCGGAGCTCTACGAGCGGCTGCCCGAAATTGGCGACCCGGACAAGCCGAAGCTGGTGTTCTTTTTCGACGAAGCGCACCTGCTGTTCACCGATGCGCCCAAGGCGCTGCTCGATCGCATCGAGCAGGTCGTGCGCCTGGTCCGTTCCAAAGGCGTCGGCGTATTCTTCGTCACCCAGAATCCGCTGGACGTTCCCGACATCGTGCTCGGCCAATTGGGAAATCGCGTCCAGCACGCGCTGCGCGCGTTCACGCCTCGTGACCAGAAGGCGGTCAAGACAGCGGCACAGACGATGCGCGCCAATCCGGCGATCGACACCGAAAAGGCGATCACCGAGCTCGGTGTCGGCGAAGCGCTGCTGTCCTTCCTCGACGAAAAGGGGCGGCCGACGCCGGTTCAACGTGCCTTCGTGCTGCCGCCCGGGTCGAGGATAGGACCGATCAGCGACGATGAGCGCAAAGCAGTGATCGCCGCGTCGGTGCTCAAGGACACGTACACCACCACGGTCGATCGCGAATCGGCGTACGAGATGCTACAGGGACGCGCGCACGCATCGGCGGACGCCAAGCCCGGCGGCGGCGGCATCTTCGACTCGGTCAAGGACTCGCTGGGCGGATTGCTTACCGGCAGCGGCCGCAAGGACAGCCTGGTCGAGGCCGCCGCCAAGAGCGCCGCGCGCACCGTTGGCTCGAGTATCGGTCGCGAAATCGTGCGTGGCGTGCTCGGGTCGCTGCTCGGCAAGAAGCGCTGACGCTGCGGCGCGTTCGCCGACGTTCTACCCGACCGGCTTCGCCGCTTCCTCGCGATAGAAAGCCTGCAGCGCAGCGATGGGCGCGGCATCGTCGAACAGCCGGCTGCTGGCGTCGCGGATTCGCGCCGACAGCGCCAGGCGCCACTCCGGGTCCGAGCACAAGCGCGTCGCGATGCGCACGTAGTCGTCGACATCGCGGGCGATGAGTTCGTCGGCACCGATCAGGCGCAGCATGCCCGTGCTCTGTCGCCCCCGCATCATCGCGCCGGGCAGCGTCACCACCGGCAGTCCGCAGTCGAGGGCATCGACGCTGGTCTGTCCTCCCGACCAGAACATGGTGTCGAGCATGAGATCGCAGGACAGGTTCACCGCGAGAAAGCCTTCGTGCGAGAGCTGCGGCAACACCAGCGTGCGCTCGCGGATCGCGAGTCCGTGCGCGGCGAAGCATTTCGCGAGGCGGCGCATGAACTGGTCGGTGACCGCGGGATGGCGCCCTTCGAAGAGGACCAGGCGCACACCCGGATTGGCAGCGAGCACTCGCGCGAACAGCAGGTCGTTGTCGGGGTGGATCTTGAACAGCGATTGCGGGCACAGCACCAGCGTCACGCCATCCGGCAGGCCCAGCGCCGCGCGCTCGGGCCGCGGCGGCAGCACGGGGCGCGCGAAGCGCGTGCCGATGCCGGGCAACCGCACCAGCCGCTCGGTGTAGTGCGACTCGCCGTCCGGCGGTTCCATTACGTCGCAGCTGAAATAGGCATCGATGGCGCCGTGGCCTGTCGTCACCGGGTGGCCCCACGCCGCGTACTGCCGCGGCGCAAGGCGCATTCCCGCGAGCGCGAAAGTCACCTGGTCCATGCCCAGCTCGGGGTAGACGAGCATGTCGAGCTGTTCGGCGCGGATGCCGCGCCCGATCACCGAAGGAATCGTATCGCCGCCGATGAACGGACGCACGCGATCGGCGCGCTGGCCGATGGCCGTCGTCACATCATCGAGGCCGCCACCCAGCGGATAGAAGCAGAGTTCGAATTGATCGCGATCGAGGTCGGTCAGCCAGCGCGCGAAATACTGGCCGACGGTGCCGTGGCGCAGCAGTGCCGAGACGAAGCCGATGCGAATCCTGCGGCCCGTCACGGCAGCGGCCGCGATCGGCGCACGCCACGCCGGATCGGCGCGATCGAGCGCGCGCGCCGCCAGCGTGGCGTAGCGGGTCTGCAGCGCCTTGTCGTTCTGTCCCTGGTACGCCAGAAAGAAGTTGCTCCAGATCAGGCCGTCGGTGATCTCGCGCGGCGTCGAGCCCGCGATGATGCCGTCGAGATCGCGCTCCAGCGCTTCCAGCCCGTGCACGAAGCCCTCACGCGCTCGCTGCAGGTCGGCCGCGTCGGCGTAGATCATCGGCAGCGTCAGGCGCTGCGCCAGTGCCGCGCGCAGGTAGCGCGGATTCTGCTGCAGCGCGTGGCCGTAGGCCTTGCCCGCCTGCACGTGATCGCCGCGCTCGACCAGCACGTTGCCCAGGTTCAGCATTTCGCTGGTGCTGGCGTTGGGCGACTGCTTTGCTGCGCGCAGGTAGAGCTCCGCGGCTTCGTCGAGCGCGCTCCTCGAGCGCAGCAGGTCGGCCAGCGCGGTGAGCACGCCGCCGAAGACGACCGCCGGCGGCGGCTGGCGCGCGATCGACGCGCGCAGGGTCGCTTCGGCGAGATCGGTGCGCCCCTGATCGCGTTGCAGCAGCGCGAGATTGCAGACAGCCCAGGGATAATCGGGCTTGAGCGCGAGCGAGCGCTGGTACGCCTGTTCGGCTTCGTCCGGCCGATTCGCGGAATGCAGCGCGGTGCCAAGGTTGTTCCAGGCGTCGGCATGGTTCGGATCCAGCGCGATCGCGCGCTGCAGGCTGTCGGTCGCGCCGGGCGCGTCGCCAACGTCGAGCAGCAGCGTTCCCAGGTAGCGATGCGCCTTGACCATCGTCGGATCGAGCCCGACGGCGCGGCGCATGTTCGCGATCGCGCCGGCCTGGTCGCCGGATTCATCCTGCGCGATCGCCAGCGCGTAGTGCGTCAGCGCATCGTCGGGAGTCGCGGCGATGGCGGCCTTTGCATGTGCGATGCCCGCGCGCGGATTGCGCTCGCGGCGGCTGCATTCGACCAGCACCAGCTGCGCGCCCGCGGCCTCGTGCGCGTCGATGGGCGCGAGGACGATCAGCTCGGCAGCGCGGCGGGCGCCGGCGATGTCGCCGCCGGCAAATTGCCGTCTGGCGGCGTCGAGGCGCGGCGTACCGCTCATCGCGCTACCGTTCCCTGCACTTCCGGGTGCGTTTGCGCCAATGCCGCGACATACGCGGCTTCGAGCGCGCGCGTGTGCGCTGGCATGTCGGTCAGCGGTGAGTGTGCGATCCCGGTGGCGATGGCCGCCCGTACGCCGGCCATGAATGCCGGATCGGTCGCCAGGCGCACGGCGATGTCGATGTACTCGCTGCCGCTCTCGGCGATGGTCTCTTTGACGCCGAGATTGGCGAGGATGCTGTACGACGTGCGCTCGCCGTGCTTGCGTCCGCGCAGCGTCACGACCGGCACCCCCATGTCGAGCGCTTCGAGCGTGCTGTTCACCCCGCCATAGGGCAGTGGGTCGACCGCAAAGTCGATCACGTTGAAACGCGCCTGCCCCTCGGCGTCGTTACGGCCCTGCGGCAGCAGCAGCACACGCTGCAGCGGAACACCGGCCGCGCCGAGCAGTCGCGCACACACGTCGCGCGCTTCGGGCGATAGCGGCGAGAGCGCCAGCATCGCCTTGGGGATCCGGTCGAGCATTTCGCGCCAGAGCGAGAGGCAACGGCGCGAGAGCTTCAGCGGGTTGACGAACGCACCGATCAGGATCGTATCGGGCGCGATGCCCATCTGCTGGCGATGAAAAGGATGCTCGGTCGCGGGCGCCACGTGACGGTACGGATAGACGCAGCCGGCCATCGGCAGCAGGCGCTCGAGCAGGAACGACTGGTTCTCCGGAATATCGCAATACGCGTCGGTGAGCTTGAAGTCGATCGCCGACAGGCCGGTGGCGCCCGCGCTGGCGATGTGCGTGATCTGCACCCGCGCCGGTTTGAGCGCCAGCACGCCCGGCTTGGCGTTCTTGGTGTGCGTCGACAAGTCGACCAGCACGTCGAGATCGTCGGCGGCGATGTGTTCCGCGGCGACGCGGTCGCTCAACTCTCCGACGACCTCGAAGCGATGGCAGAAGGCGCGATAGCTCGCGGCGAGCTCGTCGCTGTCGGGCGTCACCGAATAGCAATAGATTTCGAAGCGCTCGCGGTCGTGATGCTGGATGGCGGCCCACATCATCTTGCCCATCACGTGATTGCGCACGTCGCCCGAGAGGTAGCCGATGCGCAGCTTGCCGGGCCGGCGCGTGGCCGGAGTCGGCAACGGCGTGCCATATACCCGCCGCGCCACCGCGTCGTAGGTGCGGTAGAGCTTGAGTTGAACGTCGGGCTCGAGATCGAAGTAGAGCATGATGAACAGCAACTGTTCGAGGCTGTCGGCGAGGTCCATTTCGTTTTCGGGCTTGAAGTCGCCGCGCCGCAGCCGATCGAGATAGCGATCCAGCCCCGCGAAGTCGCCGCGGTACTGGTAGACCTCGAGCGCCTGCACCACCAGCGACAGCGCTTCCGGGCACGCCGCCTCGAAGCGCGCAAACACCCGCAGCCAGTCGTCGATGCGCCGCGCTGCGAGCAGCGTGTCGCCCAGTGCCTTGTGCGCGAGCGCGTGCCTCGGCTCGCGTGCGAGCACCTTCTCGAACGCCGCGACCGCGGCGTCGGTACGTTCCTGTTCCTGGAACAGCACGCCGATGTTGAAGTCCGCTGCGAGCAGGTCTGGGGCGAAAGCCAGCGCGCGCTGATACGCGCGCAGCGCCTCGTCGCGCCGATGCAACGTCTGCAGCGCGACGCCGTGGTTGTAATGCGTTTCTCCGTCGGTCGGTGCCAGCGAGAGCGCGCGCTCGAAGGCCTCGTTGGCCGCCACGGCGTCGCGTCGCGCCAGTTCGGCGAGACCCAGCGCGCGCCACAGGGCGGGATCGTCCTCGTCAAGGGCGAGTCCTTCCCGGCAAAGCGCGGCCGCTGCATCCGCGGCCTCGCCATCGCGCAGCAGATTGGCCAGCGCCACGCGCGCGTCACGGTAGCGGGGCGCCGCGGCCAACGCTGCGGTGAACGCCGCCTGCGCGCCCGCCGTGTCGCCGCGATCGCGCAGCAGCACGCCCGCAAAATACCGCGCCGGTGCAAATTCGGGTTGCTCGCCGAGCACGCGGCGATGCGCGTCCAGTGCTGCATCGGCGTTGCGCGCCTGGTGCGCCGCGATCGCCGAGCGCCACGCCGCATTCTGCACCGCCGCCGACAATGTCGACTCGCCACCCGCCGCTGCACGGGCCGACCTGGCGTCGGCAAGCGCTGACTCGATCGCGGTGCGATGTGTCGTCAGCGCAGCCGGGTCGGAGGTCAATGGTCCGCTCGGCAGCACGTGCGTTACCAGCGGCGCTGCATGCGCGCCCTTCAATCCGGCCAAAGTCCATATCGCGTGTGCCGGCCGCGCTGCCAACAGCGGTCCGGTACCTGCTTCCATGCCCGCGAGGTCGACAAGCGCATCGTAGTCGTTCTCGGCGAGAGCGCGCGCGAGCGCCGCGTCGGGAGCATGACCCAGGAGTGCGACTCGCATGCCCCGCAAAGGAAGGATGCTTGCTGCGTCGACAGGCGTGCCGTCGACAATGAATACGTCGGCGGCGAACCGGTCGCGTGAATGTGCAGCGACCACATGTTCGACATACGCAGCGATGTCGATGGTTGTCCCGCCGACAACCATAGGCTGCCCCGGCGCAAGGATATATGCCATGCGCGTCGCCTCGCCCGCAGTACGCCGCGACCACATGACCGGCAGCGGTGGCGCGTGCGCTACCGCCGCGCGCTGCGCATAGCGCTGCGCCCACTGCGCGGCATCCACGGCGCTTGTGGCCGCCGCCACCGCCAGCCGGCGCAACGCCTCCGGATCCGCGATCACCGGGTTCGCAGTGCCCGCACGCACGAGCAGCGCGCGCACCGCTTCCGTGTCGCCCGCCTCCGCGGCGTCTTCGGCGCAGAGACCCAGCAGCAACGCTGGCAGGTCCGCCGAATTCAGCCCGGCCACACGTTGCAGCAGTGCGTGCCGCGACGCAGATCGCGGCGCCAGGGCAAGCATCCGGCCCAGCGCATCCCAGTCGTCGAACGCGCCTGCCTGCGCATCGATCTGCGCGCGCAATTCGTCCAGCGACGCGACGTCGCCCGTCGCGGCAAGCGTCAGGGCGAGCGCGGTGCGCGCGCCGCCATGCGCAGCTTCGCTCGCGAGCGCCTGCCGATAAAACGTCGCCGCATCGCCAAGGGCGCCCGCGCGGCGAAGCTCGTCGGCCAGCGCCAGCAGCGACGGCATATGCCGTGGCTGCCACGTCAGCGCGCCGCGCCACGCGGCAATGGCATCGTTGCGTAGCCCGAGTTCGCGCAACACCTCTCCCAGGTGGAACTGCGCCTGCACCGCGTTGCGGTTCACCTTCAGCGCCTGCCGATAACAAAGCATGGCATCCACCCACAGTCCGGCTTGCTGGTGGGCCTGCCCTCGGGCGAGCCAGTCTCCGTACGCCGGATCGATCACGAACCGAGCCGACCTTTCAGCGCATCGAGCAGCGCCTTCGGCGCCAGACGGTAGAGCACCCGGCCCGGCAGCGTGTGCCGAATCTGCAGCGCGGCGCGCGCCATCTGCGTGATCGCGTCGCCGGCAACGCGCGGCGCGGGTAGCTCCGCGGCCGGCATCTCGTCCTGCGAAGTTTCGGGCGGCGCGACGGTCGGCCGCCACGCCACGTAGTGCAACGCTTCGAGGCAACGCTGCGCGGCGATGGGCTCGCGCGCAGTGTCGCGGGTGCGGCCACGAATTGCATCGCGATATATCGATGCTGTCTGCTCGGTCATCTGCGAGAGCGTAGGCAACACGGCGGCACGCGCCCGCGCCGAGACGGCGGCCAGCGCGGCTCGGCCGCCCGGTAACAGCAATTCCACGATGCGTTCGAGCAGGTGTTCATCCGACCGCCAGTTGTCGCCGAGCACCCAACCCGCCCCTGCTGCGTTGACGCGGTCGGCAAGTGCGCCGATCGGCGGCACCAGCGCCGGTCGTCCCGAAGCCCAGCTCTCCGACAGCGTGAAGCTGTAGGTTTCCGGACACACCGAAGGGAATGCGACGAGATCGACACGGTAATGATCGAGCAGCCCAGGCAGCGCGCGCGAATCGTAGGGTCCGTGCATGGTAAAAGTGCCATCGGCGGATTGGTACGGCGCGCGATCGCGATCGAGGTACCCGATCAGCACCCAGCGCAAGGGCAGGCCGCGCGCGCGCGTCATCTCGACGAGCCGTTCCAGGCGCCGCGCGCCCTTGTCCGGCCCGATCGCGCCGAGCACGGCGACTACGGGCCGGCCGTCGTCGGGCATCGGCATGGGTGTGGCGACGGCGTCGGCACGCGCTGTCCCGCCCAGTCTGGCGTGGGCAATGACCGCGACCTGTCGCTGCGGAAAATAGCGCCGCAGGGTCGCCGCTGCCCACTGCGACGGGGCGATGACGAAGGCCGCGCCGGCAAGCAGCGCGTCGTGGACCGATCGCCAGCGCCGGATGTCGACTCCGGCAAAGGACGGTTGCGCCGCGAGGCAGGCACTGCAAGCTGCCAGGTTGGTCTGGCCACCGCAGTAGGCTCTATTTGCATCGAGCAGCGCGTTGGTCGGACAAGCCAGATGCAGGTCGTGAACGGTATAGCCGTAGGGCAGCCCAAGTTCGGGCAGCGTTTCGGCGAAATCGTCATGCCCCCCGGGGACGTTGTGCAAATGCACCAGCGCAATGCCGAAGCGCGCAGCGATGCCACCGAGGAAATCAACCCAGGCCTCCCCGGCAAGACGCCGAAAATCCATGCGCCGTGCGGTGCCCTCGCCGGCTTCCTCGATGTGGCAAAGATCCCCGGAGACGGTCAGCAGGTAGTGGCGAAAGGCGCCCTTCGACGCCGCCGCCAGCGAGCGAACGTAATATTCGCTTCCGCCTCCGTGGCCGTGGATGACATGCAGCACACCCGGCAATGGCGAATCGAGAACGCGAAGTTGCGAAAGCGCAAGCTCGCGCAATGCACGCAGCGGATCGGCGGCGATGAACTCGCGCACCAGGCCCTCATAGGTTGGATGCCGCTGCTGCAGAATCTCGAGATTGCGGCGTACCAGCTCCGCGCGCCGGTCGCCGAACGAACTGCTTCCCATGTGCGCGACGAAGCTGTCCTCGCAGAGCACATTGCGATAGCCCGCGGCGGCGGCGCGCATGCAGAAGTCGTTCTCTTCGCCGTAGCCCAACCCGAACACAGGATCGAATTCACCAATGGCGTCGAGCAGTGCACGCCGGATGTACATGCAGAACCCCACGCCAGTCGGCAGGTCCGGATAGACCGGTACCGCCGCCTGCTCGAGCGCGCGCAACAGCGGCTCGGGATCGCGGTCGTTCGACCATGGATTGTTTTCGCAGAAGTTCGGCAGCGAGCAGATCTCGGCGTTGTTGGAAAACGGTGTGATCGTGCCGATCGCCGGGTCCGAGCGCGCGCAACGGGCCATCGCATCGAGCCAGCCGCGCGTCACCAGGGTGTCGGAATTGAGCAGCACCACGTCGGCGCCTGGCCGCGCCGCCTGCATGCCGCGATTTGCGGTGAGCGTGAAGCCTGCGTTCTCGCTGTTACGCAGCACCTCGAGTCGCGGCAGCGAGCGCGCCTGGAGTTCGGCCAGATATGCGGCGATGGCCGGGTCGGTCGACGCGTCGTCGATGAGCAGCAGGCGATAGTCGCCCGAAGTGTGCGCGAGCACGCTCTCGACGCAGCGCTGCAGGTCGTCGACGGCGTTGTAGACCGGCACGACAAGGTCGATCGTCCCGCTGTTCAATCTTTGCGCCCACGCCACGATTGCAGCCTTCGCCACGGCAACAGGAACCACCAGCGCAGGCTCTGGCGATCACGAATGTCCTGTTCGCGCGCCTTGACCTCCGCGCGCACGCGCGCAACCTCCGTCTCGAGCACCCCGATCACTCGTTCGCGCTCGGCAATTTCGCGCAGGCATTGTTCGTACGCGCGTTCGCGGTCGGCGAGATGCCGGTCGCGCTCACCAATGGCCGCGTCGCGTTCGGCCACCAGCCGTTCCAGGTGCATGATCTGCACGCCCTGCCGGTCGAGGCCGGCGTTGGCCTCCCTGAGCAGCGCGTCGAGGCGCAGCATCTCGCGCTCGTTGTGTAGCGCGCGTGCGCCCTCGCTGTCCTCGGCGTCAGCTAGCAGCGAGACGTCCGGCGCGAGCGGCAGCGCGGCGGCATCGCGCGCGGCTATGACGACGAAGTACATGCCGTCGTCGGTCTGGTAGGGCGCGATGCCTTTCGCACTGCCCAGCCACGCTTCGGCAAGTCCTGCTTGCGCGCCGGGCTGCTCGGACCAGATGCCCGACCAGGTCGCCACGCGCTGATGGTGCCAGCGCAACGCCGGAAATACGCCGGAGAGCAGGCGCGCAAAGTCCTCGCGATAGAGTTCGTGCAGGTGAAATTCGTTGACGTATTCGCGCGCGTCGCTGTAGAGGCGCTTGTTGGGCGACGAAATGACGACGATGCCGCCCGGCGCGAGCACGCGTGCGAATTCCGCGATCATGCGCGGCTGGTCGGCTGCGGTCAGGTGCTCGACGGTCTCGAAGGAGACGACGACGTCGATCGACGCATCGGGCAGTGGCAGCCGTGCGCACGAGCCCTCGAGGAAGCGAATGCGCGCGCCCTGTCCGTAGCGCGCCGACGCGTGCGCGATCGTCGGCGCGTCGATGTCGACGCCGACTGCGCTGTCGGCTTGCGCGCCGAGCAACGCCGTGCCGTAACCCTCGCCGCATGCCGCATCGAGCACGCGCTTGCCGGCGACGAAGCGCCGCGCAAAGGCGTAGCGATGCCAGTGCTCGTAGGCAATCTCCCCGGCGCAGCCGGGCAGGAAGCGTTCACCGGTGAATGCCAGGTCGCTCATGCGGGAAGGGTTGGGCGTGCGCAGCAGCTGCGCCCCGTGGACAAGTGACCGATTCTACCCAATCATCGCGGGCCGGGCGGGCCTTCGGCGCGGTCGGGTTGATGCCAGGTATGGTCGATGCGCGCGAGCCCCAGCTCCCGCGTTTCGCCCTCGACCACGAAACCGCGTTCGACATTGTCGAACAACCGCACCCCTTCCGGGTCGAGCGCATGGGCGCGCACGAAGTACTTTCCCGGAAGCAATGGTAGCCGCGGAAACGTCAGCCTGAACCCGAACCGCTGCTCGTCGATGCGCCATGGCGCCACGCCGTCCATGTCGGTTGCAATGCCGTATACGGGAGTGCCGTCGGCGCGCACCAGGCCCACCAGAACCACTGGCGCACGACCGTCCGGCGAGACGACCTCGCCGGAGATTTCCAACTTGCCGCCAGTGGCAATGCGCTCGGTGGGATCGAGCACCAGCGACTGGATCGCATACAAGCCCGCCAAGGCGGCCACCGGCGCCGCGATCGGCACGTTGGCGCGAGCGGATTTTTCTTCGTGATAGGCGAGATAGGCCTGCGTCACCTCGGGGGCCGGTCCATAGCGCTCGACCTTGCCATCCTTGAGCCACAGCGCGGTCCGGCACAGCTTCTGGATGTGATACATGCTGTGCGAGCACAGCAGCAGCGTGCCGCCGGCGGCAAGGAAGCCTTCGATCCACGCGATGCACTTCTTCTGGAACGATGCATCGCCCACCGCGAGCACTTCGTCGGTGATCAGGATGTCGGGCTTGAGCGCGGTGGCGACCGCGAAGCCCAGTCGCACCACCATGCCCGAAGAGTAGTGCTTGATCGGATCGCGGATGTGCTCCCCGATGTCGGCAAAGGCGATGATCTCATCGCGCTTGGCGGCGATCTCCGTGGGGCTAAGCCCAAGCAGCGCGGCTGCCAGGTCGATATTGTCGAGTCCGGAGTACTCCGGGTGAAAGCCCGATCCCAGTTCCAGCAATGCGCCGACCCTGCCCTGCACGGCGATGCTGCCGCGCGTGGGTGTGATGACCCCGGCGACGACCTTGAGCAGCGTCGACTTGCCGGCGCCGTTCTCGCCAACGATGCCTAGCGATTGGCCGGCAGCCAGGTCGAAGGATATGTCGTCGAGCGCGCGAAACACGTGCGCCGCGCCGTGGCCACGCAGCAGGTCGAAGACCAGCCGCACCCTGCCCGCACTGGTGTCGATCTTGGCGTAGTCCTTGCCGACGCCCGCGAGCTTGAGCAGCGGTCCGGCACCCGCGTCGCTCATACGATTCGCCCACGCTTGCGGCTACGCCGCTGCGCTGCCCCCCAGGGGGCGGAATTCGCGCCTTGGGACGGCCCGGCAGCGCTCATACGAAGTCCTCGAAGTGCGGCGACAGGCGCAGGAACAGCCATCGGCCCGCGCCGAACAGCGCCAGTGCGACGGCAACCGCGACTGCGTCGCCCCACCGCAACGCGAGCCGACCATCGAGCAGCGCGTCGCGCAGGCGATCCACGAGGTAGCCGAAGGGATTGGCCGCGACCCACGGCTTCATGTCGTCTGGCACCAGCGACAGCGGATAGAGAATCGGCGTCAGGTACATCAGGATCATCAGCACCGGCATGAGGATGTGCTCGACGTCGCGAATGAAGACCTGCAACGCCGCCAGCGCCAGAGCGAGGCCGGTTATCGCGACCGCCATGACCAGCCATAGCGGTACCGCCAGCAGCAGGCCCTCGAAGTGCACCGGCTCGCCGAACGACGCGAGCACCACCAGCACGGCCAGATAACCCGCGAACTGCAACAGGAGCGTCGCCGCCACCGATGCGTACACGACCAGCTGGTGCGGGAACGCGACCTTGCGGATCAGTCCCGCATGCGCGGCGATGCTGCCCGTGCCGCGCTGCAGCGCTTCTTGCGCGGCAAGCCACGGCCACAAAGCCACCGCGACAAACAGCAGGAAGCTCTTGCCGTCGAGCGCACCGGTGCGAAACACCGACGTGAACACGAAGTGGTAGACCGCCAGCAACGCCAGCGGGTGCACCAGCGCCCACGCGAGACCGCTGATGCTGCCGAGATAGCGCGAAAACAGCTCGCGGCGCAGGAAGTTCGCGAACAGCGCCTGGTTGCGCGCGGCGGGGTTCACACCCGCGCGAATGGCACGTGCGTCACTCATCTCAGACATCGAGCAAATTCCTCCTGCGCCGAAGGATGAGCCGAAAGCGCCTCCCACGGCACGGCCTTGAGCGTACGCTTGTTTGCGCACCCGCGGCGCGGTGCGTCAGGCGTGCGTGCTGGCAACGCCGGGCTATTTTGGCGCTGTAATGCGCTCGTTGGCCTTGCGCATGACTTCCGGATCCACCTTGATCACCAGCGCGTCCACTGCGGGCTGATTCATCTTAGAGAGCGGATCGTTGCGTATGGCGGTAAAAGCCGCGTCGCGCGCGTTGTTGATGTAATTCTTGCGCTCCTCGGCGGTCATTTCTGGCAGCACTTCTTCGAATGTTCTCTGGCGGGACGCGATCCGGCCGTCGAGCCTGATGATGTGGTAGCCGAAACTCGATGCCACCGGCTCGCTGAGATCCCCGACGTTCTTGAGCGCAAACGCCGCGTCGGTGAATTTCGAGTCCATCTTGCCCCTGTCGAAGTAACCGGTGTGTCCGCCGTTCTGGAGCACGCTGGGATCCTCGGAGACCTCCTTCGCGAGCGTGGCGAAGTCGGCGCCTGCGACAAGTTTGGCGCGCGCATCCGCCGCCAGCTTCTGCGCCTCGGCGCGGTCGCGCTTGCTCAAGTCGAACAGGATGTGCGAGGTGTCGACCTGCTCGGGCACGCGATACTTGTCGCCGCGGACGGCGTAGAGTTCGCGGGCGCGCACTTCGAATTGCGCCTTGCGCGAATCGAACTCCCTGGCGGCCGTCTCTTCGACCTGCGCGATATACAAAGCGGCGTCGGCACGGTCGATTTCCAGCGCGCGGCGTCGCTGCATTTCGGGATCCTTGTAGAGATCGCCCGAGCGCGCCTGCACGGCGAGCGATTTGCCCACCAGCATGCGCACCAGCAGATCGGTGACGCGCTTCTTGTCGGTGGCAAATCCGCCGCGGATGTCGGCCGGGATCTTCAGCAGTTCGGCTTCGTAGTCGCCGCGGGTGACTTTCGCCCAGCGATTTTCGACCAGCACCTCGTTGAGGTCGGGCGCCGGCTGCGCGTTGGTCGTCGACGCCAGCGCGGACAGCATGACGAATGTCAGCGCGTGCAGGGTACCGCGCAGGGATTGGGGTTTGATTCGCTTCATTGGGTTGATCCTGGAATGCAAACAAAACGCCCCGCCGGAGCGGGGCGAATTGAAAACGCGGGCAATGCGTCTGTCGCGCAGTTTCTACTGCGTTGGGGAGTGTCCCATGAGCGCATTGCAGTGTTGGTTACCGCACGAGCTCACTCCCGGACTCTGCCAGTTGCGTGCGCTGATGTAGTAAGTGTTGCCCGCCGTCAGCCCGGCCGCCGCGCTATTGGGACCGGTGACGCCGTAGTACACCTCGCAGGTGGTTCCGTCGCTGCACAGTGCCAGCGGGCCGGAGACTCCGGTGATGTCGCGCGGGCGGAAATCGCATGGCAGCGTCGAGATGCTGAGCTGTCGCGGCGTCGGACCCTCGGTGTACTCGGAGATCGTAAAGCGGCCAAAGCTCGTGAATCCGGTGCCCGCGGGAACAGTCAATTTGTACACCCAGACCGTCGTGTCACCGGGACCGAAGTTGCCGGCGGAGGACGAAGGCGTACTGAATGCCTGGCCCCATGTTGCGGTCGCACCACCGGCCGGAATCACGGTCGTAAAGCCGTTGGCTGTGCAATTCGCGAGCCCGCTTCCGCCGCCGGTGCCGACAACGATGCTTGCCGTACTGGTGGGGCCGACGCCCGCCGAATTGCTCGTGGCGACGTTGACGGATGTCGTCTGCGTGTAGTTGTTCTGGATGAAGATGCCCGCCGGGTAGGACGTTTGTTGCCAGCTACCCACGATTGCGCCGGTGAAGGTGTGCGTGATCGGCAGCGTGCCGCCCGTGCACTGCGCGGTAAGCCCGAGAATGCCGCCACCCGCGCCGATGGTCTGCGTTGCAGGCGTCAAGGTGCAACCGCTAGGCACACCGCCGCCGCCTTGGCCCCAGGCCACAGTAGTTTGCGCCACCGGCGTGCCAGTACCGCTCGCGTTGCTCGCAGTCACCGTATAGGTCCGGGATGCCACCGAAGTCTCGACCGCAGAACATGATTGGGTCGTGACGCCGGCACACGTGCCGCCGGTCCACGCCCATTGGGTCGCCGCGCCGCCGCCGGTGCAGCTCGACGTCAAGGTGATGGGAGTGCCCCAGGTTCCCGACGTCGGACCGGTGATCGTGCAGCCGGTCGGAACGCCGCTGCCGGTGATGCAAGTCAGCGTTTGGTTCGGTGGCGTTCCCGTCAGCGCGTAACCGGTGCAATTGGGGTTGTTGAAGGTAACCGTGGCGCCCGTCTGAGCGCTCGCGGACATGGGGGCTGCCAGCATCGCCGCGGCCAGCATTGCGCCCGCGGCAAAGACAATGCGCCCGAGCCGATTCGCTTCACGACAGGATTGAATTATCGATTGGATCATTGATGGCTCCTGCGAGGCGCGTATATGCGCCATCTGGAAATGTCCCGCGCAAATTTCGCGCCAGACTGTGCATGTTTGTCTTTCATTATACGTCAGCCTGGTGCAGTGCGCCAACCAGCCTAGCTCTCCGTCCATACGGCCAGAAGCGCCGTCTGGACGCAATGACTGGCACCGGTGTTGCGACATTGACGCGCGGCGTCAGTTCACTTCCCCGCAGCGTCATTACAAAAAAAAGGCGGAACCGAAGTTCCGCCTTTTTCACTACGATTGCGATTGCATAAGGGCAACTGAGCGTTACTGGATGCTCCGCGTGAAACGATGCGGGAACGAACCGGTGTAGAACGCCTGCACACCCGTGCCGCCGGGACCCGTGAGGGTACCGTTGTTGAAGTACTGAGCTGCGAAGCCGACCGCCGGCAGACCGTTGTAGGTCGCGTTGATCTGCGTCGTCGCTGCACCCGTTGCCGTCGAGATCACCGTCGTGGCGCCACCGATGAGTTGGTGCACCGGCGCGCTGACGCCGCCAACCAGGTTCAGGTCCGCCCAGCCGTTCGGGAAGTTGACCGGGATGTTCAGCACGATCTGCGACTGCAGAACGCCACCGGTGCTGTTGTTGAACGTAAGAACGTTCGCTTCCCAGCACAGCGAGTTGGTCAGAGTAGGCGGCGGCGGCGAGAACGAGCCCAGCACCGACTGCTCTTCACGGTTGTAGACCGTCAGGCCGACGTCATCGCACGCACCGTTCAGGCGGAAGTTACGCTGGAACAGCTTGGTGACGTTGAACGCCGAGTTGTAGTAGAACGCCTTGGTCGGCATCGTTACGACCCAGTCGGTCGCCGAACGCGTGTTCGCATCGAGCACGTATTCGTTGTAGATGTCGTTGACCATCAGCACCGCACTGACCGGATCCTGCGGCTGCACTGCAGGCGCGCCCGCAGGCGTGCTGCTCCAGTCGGTGGTGACGACGGTGGTGTTGTTGAACACGACCGAGGTCTTCGGGTTGACTTGCGTCAGGTTCGGCTGAATGCTACCGGCCGCGGCCCAGAGGGTCGTGCAGGGCGCCGAGCAGAAGCTTGCCAGGGCAACGGCGTTTTCGGTGATGTCGCCACCGGCCAGCACGTTGACCAGCGAAATGCCACCGAACAGACCGCCAAAGCCCGCGACCAAGTCGGTCGGTGCCGTTGCGCCCGTGGGCAGCTTGCCGCAGCCCGGCGGGGTTCCCGGGGGCGACGGCTGGGCGTGCGTGATGTTGGCGAGGTTGCCGCCGGTCACAACACCCATTTCGATGATTTCGACGTAGCCTTCCTTCGTCCGAGTAATAAATTGCGTTTCGGGGTCGCCCACGTACGCAAAGTTCACGAAGTTGGTCGGCGACGACGCGCTTGCCGACACCGGAGGCGTCGTGCAGGACAGGTCGGTCGAGAAGATGCCGGCGCCGGCGCCCGACGGGATGATCGCCGCGGTCCAGACGTCGAACGGTGAGAGCCACAAGTTAAAGTCAAGCACTTCCTTGGAGTTACGGCCTTCCAGGAAGCGGACCTTGACGACCTTGCCGCTGCCCGTCGAATTGACGACCGACAACAGCGAGTTGTACGGGGCGAGCGTGCCGCCCACTCCCGGACCGTTGGTCGTGTAGTACGGGTAGATCAGCGCCTGGCCGAGGCCATCCGGGTTGACGTTGACCGCTTGCGCGGCGCCCGTCACGCCCAGCGCGCCTACACCTGCCAGCGCTGCGTAGAGCGATTTTCTTTTGAACGTGTTCATGTTTTTGATGACTCCTTTGTTTCGAGATTTAAAGTGATCACTTTAAGTCAACAGCAGGCGAATCCTAATACAGCTTCAGACACCATGCAATCAATTCCACCCCAGCATCGGGGACCTCCTGTGTGCAAACTGCAACTTTCCGCTACTTTCCGTACTAACCTGCGGGCTGGTATACAAACCACGCCGTGCCCTTGTCGATGACCCACGATTCGGCGAATGGCGTCTGCACGCCCTTCATGGTCCGGTGATCATAGGTCAATGTCATCTTTGCCCAGCAAACAGCTCCATCGCAGCCAATCTCGTTGATCTTGACCGAACGCCACATTCCCGGGTGGACCTTCTGCTTGTACACATTGAACGGATACGCGTCCTTCGACGCCGCGCTCAAGTACGTATAAGCCGTCTCCAGGTCGCCCTTGATCAGGGCGTTCCAACGGGCATTGATCCGCTCCGTCAGCACCGCGTTCTTCGCCTCCTGCGGGGAATCCTTGTTCAACTCCCCGCTGGGCACCGAAGCGCACCCGGCCACCATCGAAATCATCAACAGCGGAAACCATCCCGTAACCCGGGGAAGGCGTCGCCCTGCCTTGGTTGATTCAAGGCTAGTCAAACCGTCTGGTACCGTCAATCGCTTCACTTGCATTTCATTCACCCCATCTTGGCTGTTGCACTGCTGCAACAATAATTGCGTCGTCATTTGGCGACAGTTCCCATGAAAATCATGGGTTTCCAGCGGGCTGCGGGAAGGTCCGCAGCGGCCCCGGGTTGATCGGCCCGGGCAGCACTCGCTCGGGCGCCCCCGAGGGGGGCGCCGTCATGTTCTTGATCGGAAACACCCCGTCGAGCGTCTCCATGCGGCGGCGCAGATCGTCGATGATGCGCCGGACATCGGTCTCGTTTTCCACCACGCGCGGCGTGATGAACATCACGAGCTCGGTGCGATTGTTCTTCAGTTCCTGCGAGCCGAACAGTCCGCCGAGGATCGGTATGCGCGACACCAGCGGCAAGCCCTGCGACGTGTTCTCCTTGTCTTCGAGGATCAGGCCGCCCATGACCATGGTCTGCCCCGTGGGCACCGCCAGCAACGTCTGGATCGAGCGCGTATTGATCGGCGGCGATTCGCACGGCGTGGTGGTGGTGCCGGCGATGCTGACCTCGGCCTGCACTTCGAGTGTGACCAGACCGCCCGCGTTGATGTGCGGCGTCACCTGCAGCAGCACGCCGGTGTCGATGTATTGCGCGGTGGTCGTCACCGCGTTGGTGGTGCCTCCGACGAGCGTCTGCTGGCAGATCGGTATGCGATCGCCGACCTTGATCGTCGCCTTCTGGTTGTCGAGCGCAGCGAGGTGTGGATTGGAAATCACCTTGACGTCGCCATACTGGTCGAGCAGATGCAGCGCCGCCTGCACACCGCCCGGGAACGCGGCGTTGTTGATGAGATAGAAAAAGCCCTGCAGGATCGACAGTCCCGTACCGACCACACCGTTGCCGCCATTCGCCGGCGGTTGCGGATTGAACGACGGCTGTGTCGTGGTGAGGTTGCCGCCGCTGCCGCGACCCGACGGCGCGCCGCCGCGGAACAGCCACTCCACGCCGAACTGCAGCGAATCGGTGAGCTTCACCTCCGCGATGGTGGTTTCGATCACCACCTGGCGCTGCGGCACGTCGAGTTTCTTGAGCGCGGACTCGATGACCGCGTACTCGGCCGGCGAGGCGACGATCAGGATGGTGTTGTTGTCCTTGTCGGCGACCGCCTGGATGTTGCGCACCACTCCGCCGCCGTCGCCGGAAACGCCCCGCGCCGCCGCCGCCGCGGCCGCCGCCTGCGCAGCGTTGGGTTGGACGTTGACATTGACCTGCGGTGCCGGCGCCTGCATCGGCGTCGCCTGCGGCTGGAACGACGGCGGCGAGACGATGGTACCGGCCGGCGTGCCCGGCGAGAGCGTGGGCGGCGGTGCCGCACCCGCCGCCGCGGCGCGACCCGTGAACGCCTGTTGCAGCAGCGGTCCGATGCGCTCGGCGCGGCTATTCTGCACCTGGTAGACGTAGAAGCGCACGCCGCCGCCGTCGCTGCCCTTGTCAAGGCGATCGATCCACTTCTTTGCTTCGTCGAGATACTCGGGCTGCGGCGTGACGATCAGCAGCGCGTTCATGCGCTCGATCGGAATGATGCGCAGAATGCCTGCGAGCGGACTCTTGTCGGGCGGGCCGAGCGCCTTGTCGATATCGGCCACCACGGTTTTCACGTCGGCGCTCTGCAGCACGAACAGGCCCACCGACATTCCCGCCATCCAGTTGACATCGAACATGTCGATGGTTTCGTAGAGATGGCGAAGTTCAAGCTCGGTCCCCGACAGGATCAGCAGGTTGCGCAGGTCATCGACGCGCACCGACGTGGCTTCCTTGATGAAGGGTTCGAGCACCGACGCCATTTGCCGGGCGCCCATATAGCGCAACGGGACGATCTGCACGGAATAACCCGGCGACAGCGCGCGTGTGGAATTGCCGAGCTGCGGCGTGATGTTGCCGCGCACCGCGGCCGCGGCCGGCAGGATTTTCCAGACGCCGCCGTCCTTGACCATCGCCGCGCCGTTCATGCGCAACAACATCTCGAGCGTGGCCGGCAGCGCTTCACGCGGGATGCCGGCGGTGGTGCGGATGGTTACCGTGCCGCCGACCTGCGGCTCGATGGTGTACGACTCGTTGAGGATGTCGGTGAGGATGTTGCGGATCACGTCGCGCAGGTCGGCGCCTTCGAAGTTGAGCGACACCGCGGCGCCGCCCGTCGCGCCGCTTGCAGGCGCCGGCGGCAGCCCTCCACCCGGCAACTGGCCCTTGACCAACTGGCCGGTGCCCCTGAACAGCTTCGCCTGCTGTTCCCCGGTGGTCTCGGGCGCGGGGCCGGTGATCTTGATCGAGCCCTGCATCGGCTTGGCCGGATTCGACCACGGCGGAGCGCCGTCGCGTTCCGGATTGGTGGTGCAGCCTGCCAGCAGCAGGATCACCGCGAGGCCGTGCAATGACGCTCTACGAAGTCTGGGCATGCGTGGTTTCCTGGGGGCGACAACCTGTGGCAGGCGCGGATTATCGCAGCAGGTATCGGCTGCGGGCATCATTTGGTGGGTTGCGGGCTGCGCTGGCGCATCCGCTCGAAGACTTCATTCCAGCTGGGGTCCGGTGAGGCGGCCGTGCCCTGCGCCGCGCCTGGCACAGGCGCTGCCGCGGGCGCCGCCGTCGGCGCCGCCGCGGCGGCGGCGGCGGCAGGCACAGTGTTCACAGGCTGCGGTGGCGGTGGCCTGCGATTGGGTACCGCTGAATCCTGCGGGCCACTGCCGTCTGGCGCGGTGCCTGCGGTGCCCGCCGGCGGCGCTGCGCCCGGCATGCCGCCGCTCGGCGGGGGTACGCCGGATGGATTGGGCGGCGCCACGGGGGTTGGCTGCGTCGTCGTCTTCGGTCCTGGCTGAGCCTTGAGCACGAGTTCTTCGAAGTCGTCGGCAAGCGTCAGTTTCACCCGCCCCGCCTTGATTTCGGCCACCAGCGCGCCGTTGAGCTGATCGCCCTGGCGAACGACCCGCGACTTGCCCCCGCTGACCTCTTTGAGAAACGCAAGATGTTGAGCACCAGCCACTGCCGTGCCAGTGAGTACAAACTGACCTTTGTTCATACGAGGCCGCGCAGCGTCCACGACCACCACCGGCGCGGGCCGGCGGGTGGGATTGAACAGTGTGCGGCTGACCGACTCGGTGTGCCCCGGCAGGCCGCCTTCGATGCTGTATTCGGGCAGCAGCGCGGCGCTCACTGGCTTGGGCTCGATCGGCGGCGGCGGCTCCGGCAGGCGATGCACCGCGCGCCCCCAATCGGTTTCGACGCCGAGCAGCAGCGCCAGCGCCGCGAAGGGAATCGCCCACCACAGCCAACCGCGCCAGCGGCCCATGCGGGACTCGACGGCAATGTTCATTTCTTGTCCGTCCCCGTGTAGGCGAAGCCGCTCACGTCGAGCAGCACGCTGACTTCCGGTTCGGCGCCCGGCGCGGGCTTGAACCCGCGAAACGCATTGAGCGGCCGCACGGTCAGGTTGTCCACCATCATGTACGGCTGCTGGGTTTCGATCGCATAGAGGATCTTCTGCAGGTTCGCAGTGGTGGCGAAGAGCTGCAGGTTGACGCCGATCTGGCGGAATCGCCCGTCATCACGGGCGGCCACGATCTGGATGGTGGTGATCCTGCCGCCATTGTTGTCCACCGCCGCGCGCACCAGGTCCTGCAGCTCGGCGCCGGCCAGGTTGCTGGCGCTGTTCTTGAGGAAGAAGCGGCGCCCCTGCTTCTCGCGCAGCGCATCGACCGCTTTTTGCAATTCGGGTCCCTGCGCGGCAATGCGACGATAACGCTCGAGCCGGTCCTGTGCCGAATCGATCGCCTGGTTGTAGTGCCGGTGCATGAGCAGGAACGGGGCAAGCAGAACGACCAGCCCGAGAAACACCGCGACGAACAGCAGAGCGACGGCAAGCGCCCGGCTTTGCCTGGGATTAAGCGACGGCACCAGCGTGGCCATGTTCATTGTGGCGCCGGCAACGTGCGGCCCGGCGTCGGCGTGGGTGTCGAAGGAGGTGCGGCACTGCCGGCCGGCGCCGCAGGAACCGGCGCAGCGGTGGTGGCATTGGGCGTGGCCGGGGCGACAGTCGGATTGGCGGCCGCCGGCGCCGGTGCTGCCACGGATGCAGGAGGCGCGGGGGGCGGCGCACCACCGGCGGATGCCGCGGGCGGTCCGGCGGGTGCGGCAGCAGCGGGAGACGCGGGCGCGGTCGGTGCCGATGGGGTTGGCGCATCAGTAGGCGCAGCTGGCGCGGTCGGCACGGCAACGATCGCAGGCGCTGGCGTCGGCTTGATCTGCGCGCCAAGGTCGAACACTTCGCCGGGTCCGGGCTGCAATTTGGTCGTCGACGAACGCAGCGCCGCCTGCTCGACGAGCTTCGAGTCCTCGAGCAGGCTGATGAGCTTGCCGCCGTTGGCCGACTCGCCACGCAGGAACAGCTCGCGTTGCGTGTCCTTGCCCTTGGTCGTGGTCTTCATCTCCATTTGCGTGAGCCAGGTATCGTCGGGCAACAGCCGGGTCACGTCGTCCAGGACCTGCACGGTGGGCGGGTAGGCGTACTTCCGGGCAAGCGGATAGTTGAACTCGCCTTCGAGTCGTTCGAACTCGCGACGGATGACGCTCGCGGCTTCGGCCTGCACGCGCGCCAGTTCACTCTGGCGCTGCAGCTCGATCGCGTACTCGCGCTTCTGCACCAACGGCACGATCACCGCCGCTATCGCCAGCACCGCCACCAGCGCCATCGGCGCCCACACCTGCCAGCGCCGCCATGCGATGCTTGCCGGGCGCGCGTCCAACGGCAGCAGGTTCAGCCGCGGCAAGTTCGAAGCAACCGGACCGGGCAGCACCGCCACCACGGTGGCACCCCATGCTTCGGCCTGGCGGCGCGCGCCATCGACCACGGTCTTCAGAGCCGCGGTCCAGTCGACGCGAATGGTTTTCTTCGTCGCATCGCGGCCGGTCACGATCGCATCGAAATACACCTGGTCCGCGCGGAAGGGCGTGTGCCGGTCCAGATCGTAGGCCAGTGTCTGGCGCAGGTTCTGTTCTACCGCGGCGGGCAGCACCAGTTCCTTGCGCAGTACCTGGCGCAACGGCAACGCCACGACGACCCGCGGCGCCAGCGAGCCGCCTTGGGCAGAACTGCCGAGTGCCGCGAGCGCAGCCCTGCCCGCCGCGCCTGTTGCCGCACTGTCGCCCGCGAGCGGAATCGTCGCCACCTTGATCATCCGGAACGCACCGTCGGCGATTTCCGGTCGCCAGAGCACGACTTCGCCGTCACCGAAATCGAGGATCGGGCGCATGCGCCGACGCTGGATCGCGCTGCGCGGCGCGGCCGGCATGAGCGGCGCGAGTTCGGCCGTCCACCACCGCCAGAAGCGGGGCAGGCCGGCGCGATACGCCGTATCGCGCAACCATGCTCGAATGTTACTTAGCAGGCGTTCCATTGGCGCTCGCGTCGCGTTGTTCTTCAGCTGCGGACCGCAACACCGGGCCGCTGCCATTGCCTTCGCTCCACTCCAGAATCGTCAGCAGCCGGCGCGCATCGCCCGGACGGATGACTGCTTCCCTGACAAAACTCACGCCGTCGCTCATCGTCACCTCGGCGCGAATCCGCCAGAGATTGATCGCCCCGGCGGCAGCGCCCGGCACCGGAAACGGCGGCAGCGGCAGATTGGCCGCCAGCGCGTCGCGTCGTTGCAGTAGATACGCGTCGACTACTTCCGCGGTCGCGCCGGGGACCGCCAGCAGCGTAGTGCGCGACGCAAACGCGGGATTGACCCCGGCGATGCGGCTATACACCGTCAGGCTGTCGACGACCTTCGCGTAGAGCGCAGGCGTCATTCCCAGCACACGCTGCAACTCGGCGAGAGTCTCGAAGGGGGCATTCGCCGGCGTGTACTTGAGCCCGGCCGCCACGTATTCCGGAGCCTCGGCGCCGTTGGGCCGGCGAAAATCGTCGGGATCCTTCCAATCGCCGATCGCGTCGACCATCCGCGCTGCGCTTTCCGCATCGAGACCGCCCGCGGTCTGCAGCAGGCCCTTGAGCAGGTTGTCGGGTGCGGTATTGAGGTCAATTTTACCAGACTCGTCGGTCGCACTCGCAGCGATGCGGGCTCCCGAATCCTCCCAGACGTGCACGCTTCCGTTGGCGGCCCACACCTCCGGACTGACTTTGGGCCGCAACAACTCGTACACCGTTCGATACACCGCGCCATCGGCAAGCGCGCGTGCCTGCGCGGTCGACTCGGTATTGCGCGCCGCCAGCGCTTCGTTGCGCATGCCGTAGGCGAACCCGCCGGCGATGACGGTCAGCATGACGGTCACCCACAGCACCAGGATCAGCGCGATGCCGCGTTGTGTTCCTCCGCTTCGCTTCATGGTTGATTGAACGTTCATGCGCCGCCTAGGTGCTCACGCAGCGGTTGCGGTTGATGTCCCACGCCCTGCACCCTGCCTCGGGCGCAATGCGGGGCTCGACGATGAGCGGTGGCCACGGCGAACCGACAGCCGGCTTGACGTCGATGCGGATGATCAGCGGCAGGCGCTGCGGGTCGTCCCATTGATCGCGCCAGGTCGGCGCACTGGCGACGTTCGCATCGGTGTCGCGTCCGAAGTAACTCATGCGCAATTCCGCGATGCCTTCCGCGAGGACCGACTGATCGGCACCGGAAAATTCGGGCAGGGCGATCGCCGCGTAGTCGGGAATCAGGCGCGCGAGTGTCAACTTCGACTTGTTGTCGGCGGCAGCGGTGAGCGCAAGCTTGAAGTAGTAGATGCCGCCGCCCGCGCGACCCGGCAGGACGCCGGCAAAGGCGAGCGTATCGCGACCACCCTGGAAGTAGAGCGGCTGCTCCTGCAGCTTGTGCATGCGCAGCGGATGCTGCGCCGTCAACGCCTGGCGCAGGAATTCCTCGGTCAGGCGCATGTCGCTCGCCTGCTGCGCCTTGGCTTCGCCGCGATCCCAGCTGTTCGCCGACAGCGACAGCGTGCCGTACAGCAGCGACGACATCAGCGCCAGCAGCATCAGCGCGACGAGGAGTTCGAGCAACGTGAATCCGCGGTGGCGAATTGGCTTCATGGCTCACGAGTTCGGCTCTTTGATCGCGACACGCACGCTAGAGAGCGCCAGCGATCGCTCGTTGCCGGGCGTCCCGGGCCAGCGCACGTTCACGCCAATGCGCCAGATGCGCACCGCCATCGCGGGAACCGCGGCCTCCATGTCGGCGTTCGTTCCCGGCGGCGTGTACGGCTCGACCTTCGTGCTCCAGGAGTAGTAGCCGTCGTCCGAAGTGCCCTGCAGCGTGCCCTCGCGCAACGGCGTCTCGACGCCGAGCGTCGCCAGCCGGCTCTCGGCATAGAGCGTGGCACGGCTGTATTCGTCGGCCAGCGACGCATTGCCCAGCGCTCCGGAAAACAGGCGCGAGAGCGCCGTGCCGACCAGCGCAAGAATGACGAAGGCGGCGAGGACTTCGATGAGCGAAAAACCGGCGCTGCGTGTACGCGTCATTCCAGTATCGCCACGCGACCGGTCAGCCAATCGACGTCGACATCGAACTTGCGCTCGCCGGCGGCAAGCGTGATACGTCCACCGTTCGATCCGCCGTCGGGAAAAAAGCGGATCGCGCCGACTTTTTCACTGACCAGGTCGCGCTGAGCGGTGAACAGCTTCAGCTCGAGTTTTTCCGGCAACTTGTGCAGACGCGCATCGGGGGGCACGCTGAAGGTGCGCGCGTCGAGGTCGATCACCAGCAGCGACTCGACGCGCTTCGCGATTGCCTGGTCGCGCGCATAGCGCAATCCGGACGCGACTTCGCGGGTGGCGCTCTTGAGATCCGCCGTCGACACGCCGCCACCGAGCGTCGGCACGACGACCGCGGTAACGAAGGCGATGATCGTCAGCACGATCAGCAACTCGAGCAGCGTGACTCCCGCCGCGCGTTGGACGCGCGGCAGCGCGCCGGGCAGTGTGCACGTCATTCCCAACTGGTGATGTCCTTGGCAGTTCCGTCGCCGCCTTCCTTGCCGTCGGAACCTAGCGAAATGATGTCGTACGCGCCGTGCTGCCCGGGCGAAACGTACTTGTACTCGTTGCCCCACGGATCCTTGGGCAGCGTCGCCTTTTTCCAGTACGGGCCGTTCCAGCTGTTCACGCCTGTAGGTGCGGTGAGCAGCGCCTGCAGCCCTTCCTGCGACGTCGGGTAGCGCCCGATCTCGAGCTTGAACAGGTCGAGCGTCTGGCCGATCTGCTCGATCTCGATCTTCGCTGCCTTGCGCTTGGCATTCTCACCTTGCCCGATGAAATTGCCGCCGACGATGCCCATGACCACGCCGATGAGCACCAGCACGACCAGGATTTCGATCAGCGTCATGCCGCGGCTGTTTTGCCGCGACAGGTTCCAGTAATGTATTTGGCTGCGCATGGTTTCTCTCTATATAGGGGGTCGAGACGAAGGGTTTAGAGCCCGCGCCTAGCCGACAAGTTCGCTCATGCCCATCACGCCGAGCAGGATGGAGAAAACGATGCCTCCGATCAGTACCGCCAGCCCGAGGATGAGCACCGGTTCGAGCACCGACAGGAAACGCTTGACCGCCATCTGCACTTCGCGATCGTAAACTTCGGCGACGCGCGTTAGCATCTCCTCGAGCCTCCCGGATTCCTCGCCGACCAGGATCATCTGCGTCGCCAGCCGCGGATAGAGACCGGTCTCGGCGAGCGGCCGGCCGAAGCCCTTGCCTTCGCGCAACTTGGTGATGACGCCATCGAGCGCCTGCGCGAGCACGCTGTTGGTCATCGTTTCCTTGACGATGGCGAGTCCCGAGAGCAGCGTGACGCCATTGCCGAGCAGTGTCGAGAGCGTGCGCGAAAAGCGCGCGATTTCGACCTTGCCCAGCAGGTCGCCGAGCAGCGGCAGGCGAAGCAGCCGGCCGTCCCAGCGGAAACGCACCGCGGGCGATTTCAGGCGCTGGCGCGCCAGCCACACCACCGCCACTACGACTAGGATCATCGCCCACCAGTATTTGCGCAAGGCGGTGCCGAAGATGATCACCAGCTCAGTCGGCAGGGGCAGTGCCTTGCCCGATTGGGCGAAGGTCTGCTGGAATTGCGGCACCACGAAGATCAGCAGCACGATGACCGACGTGCACGCGACGCCGATGAGGATGGTCGGATAGATCAACGCCGACTTCACGCTTTCGCGCAGATCCTTGTTGCGCTCCATGGTGTCGGACAGCCGCGCCAGCACGACGCCAAGTGCACCGCCGGCTTCGCCGGCGCGCACGATGTTGACGTAGAAGCGGGAGAAGACGTTGCGATGCATGTCGAGCGCCTGCGACAGCGACTTGCCGCCGCGCACCTCGTCGCGCACCGTCTGCAGCAGCCGCGCCACCGGCAGCGTCGGCGCGAGGCCGATCAGTACCTCCAGCGCGCGGTCGAGCGGCAGGCCGGCGCGCAGCAGCGTCGCCAGTTCGCGCGTGAGCGCGAGCAGGTGATCGCGAGTGACCGTTTTCGACGTGAACCATCCTTGACGCGGTCCGACGTCTCCGACCGCGCCGGACGCTGCCTTGCCGCCGGTCGCCGCCTCGACCTGCATCGGCATGAGCCCCTGGTCGCGCAGCCGATCGACGATCTCGGCTTCGTTGGCGGCGTCGAGCTCGCCTGCGGCGATGGTGCCGGCGGCGTTTACCGCCTTGTATCTGTAGAGTGCCATCGGGACACCGGCGCTAGTTTTCGCGCGTGACGCGCAGGACTTCCTCGATCGTCGTCACGCCGGCGAGAGACTTGCGGATGCCATCCTCGTACATCGTCAGCATGCCCTCCTTGATCGCCGCGGCGCGCAATTCGGTCGACGTCGCGTGGCGCATGATGAGGCTGCGCAGCGGATCGCTCATCGGCAGCATTTCCATGATGCTGATGCGGCCCAGAAAGCCGGTGGTGCCGCACTCCTTGCAGCCCTTCGCGTGGTAGAGCGTCACCTTTCCCGCCTTGGCAAACTTCGCGAGGCCCAATTCGTCGACGAGTTCCGGCAGCGCGGTGTAGGGTTCCTTGCAATGCTGGCAGAGCGTGCGCACCAGGCGTTGCGCGAGAATGCCGACGACGGTCGAGGTGAGCAGATAGTCTTCGACGCCCATGTCGAGCAGTCGGTTCACCGTCGACGCCGCATCGTTGGTGTGCACGGTCGACAGCACCATGTGGCCGGTCAGCGCCGACTGCACCGCGATCTGCGCGGTCTCGAGGTCGCGGATTTCGCCGATCATGATCACGTCGGGATCCTGGCGCACGATCGAGCGCAACGCGCTGGCGAAGGTCAGATCGATCTGCGGCTTGACCTGGATCTGGTTGATCCCCGGCATCTGGTATTCGACCGGGTCTTCGACGGTCAGTATCTTCACGTCGGGCTTGTTGAGCCGGTCGAGCGCCGTGTAGAGCGTCGTCGTCTTGCCACTGCCGGTGGGCCCGGTGACGAGCAGAATGCCGTGCGGCTCGAAGAGCACGTCGAGGAATGCCTTGAGCGTATCGGCTTCGAAACCGAGCTTGTCGAAGTCGAGCGCGACGCCACCCTTGTCGAGAATCCGCATGACCACCGATTCGCCGTGCATCGTCGGCACCGTCGACACGCGCAGGTCGATCTCCTTGCCCTGGACACGCAGGCGGATGCGTCCGTCCTGCGGCAGTCGACGTTCGGCGATGTCGAGGTTGGCCATGATCTTGACGCGCGAGATGACCGCCGAGCTCAGCCGTCGCGGCGGCGATTCGATTTCATGCAGCACGCCGTCGACGCGATAGCGAACGATCAGGCGATTCTCGAAGGGTTCGATGTGGATGTCGGACGCGCGCATTTCGAGCGCGTTGGTGATCACCAGCGACACCAGACGGATGACCGGCGCTTCGGAGGCGAGGTCCTTGAGCTGCTGGACGTCCGCGTCGAAGGCGATGTCGTCGCGCTGCTCGACGTCGCCGACGATCTGACCCAGCGCCGACTTGCCCGCGCCGTAGAGGCGCTCCAGCGCCGCTTCGAGTTCGGTCGGGATGGCAACCAGCGGCCGTACCGTACGTCCGGTGACCATCTCGAAGGCATTCATGGTGTACGCATCGGTGGGATCGGCCATCGCCAGCGCGAGCTCGCTCTCGTCCTCGCGCAGAGGCAGTGCGCGCGATTCGCGCAGAAACCGCGCCGAGACGCGCTCTTCGAGTATCGGCATTTCCGGATAGCCCGCGGCTTCGACCAGCGGCAGCCCAAGTTGCGCGGCGAGCGCTTCGGAAACGTCGCGCTGAGCGACGACGCCGAGCGTCACCAGCAGCGCGCCCAGGCGGTCACCCGACTCCTGCTGCAGGCGCAGTGCGCGTTCGAGATTGGCGGCGTCGAGCTTGCCGCGCTCGATCAGAATTTCGCCGAGGCGTTTTCGTGCTGGTGCGTTCACATGCAATCCGCACAAAATTTAGTCGCGCAATCATAGCATGTCACCCGAGTGAAAATCGCCGACAATCCGCATGTATCAAGGCGTTGCACGCGATTCTTCATCAAAAGTGTCGCCGTCGGGCGACGCCGAATGAAAATAATGTCGCCTGCTCACGACGCTTTTCCGGCGATGCCACGAATCTGCCTGCGCTCGTCGGGAATGCAGATCTCAAATCGGCGGCGGCGTTCCCTGATGTGATCGCCGAACAGGCGGTGAGCGCTTGCGCGCCTCGAACGCGGAGCGCAATGCGTTCAGCGCTCGGGAATCGCCAAAAGATGCGCGTCGAGGCCCGGGAACAGTCGCGCCGCCGCGAGTGGGGGCAACCGGTACTGCGGAAAAATCACCGAAGTGTTACGACCGTGGATGAGGTGAACCGCGATGCATGCCTCGTCCGGAATCGTCGCGACGCGATAGCCCGCGCGGCGCACCGACGCGACGAACACGTGGTCCTCGCCGAAATTCTGGTCCGGGAAAGCGGCCTTGGCGAAGGCTTCGCGCCGGATCACGTGCGAGAAGCCGTAACCGTCGAGGTTCTTTTGCATTGCGTCCGCCGCAAAGCGGGCCGATGGCACGAGCGACATCGGGCCGCCGCCCACCTTGTATTGCGTCGCCTCCTGTACCGCAGTGTCCCAGTAGAAGAGCGAGCGCTCGGGGATCGACCATGCGTACCAGCCGGAGAGCTTGACCAGATCCGCGCCCGATGCCTCGAGCGCTCCCAGCATGGTCTCCACGTATTGCGGCGCGTAGTAGTCGTCGTCGTCGAAGGCGACGATCACCTCGCCGCGCGCCTCGGACGCGAGCCGGTTGCGCTTCACGCCGATCGAGGCGCGCTCGGCGCGGTGGGTGTAACGCACGCGCGGGTCGGCGACGCTCGCGAAGCACGCCGACGGCGCCGGCGAATCGTCGTCGACGAGAAGCTCGAGCGGCGCCCAGGTCTGCGCCTGGAACATCGCAAGCAACGCCGGATGCAGCCGCTCGCGGCCAAAGGTTGGCACGACGACGCTGACCAGTGGTCGCGCGCTCATGGATCCCCCCGAAGCGGCGCTGCGCGCCGCCTCCCCCCGAGGGGGCCCCATTCGCGCTCGGGACGGCCCAGCGCGCTCATGCCAGCGCGTCCCACGCCTGCAGCAGCCGCGATTCGAGGTCACGCGTCCACGCGGCAATGTCGAACAACGGCGCGGTCGCGCGTTCGCGGGCGAGTCGCTCGCGCAAGGATGCGAGACGCGCCGGCTCGCGTGCCAACGCGATCGCCAGTGCTTCATATTCATCGAGGCTCGTCGTGACGAGCTCCGACATGCCGGCCGCCCGCAGATGGCTGCCCGAGACGCGAGCGGCAAAGGTCTCGCCCGCGCAGGTGAGCAGCGGCAGGCCGGCGAACAGCGAATCGTTGGCGGTGGTGTGGGCGTTGCAAGGGTACGTATCGAGGAACAGGTCGGCGCAGGCGTGCCGCGCGAGGTGCGCACCAAGCGGCAACGGCGGCGCGAACACCAGCCGCTCGGGCGCGACGCCGCGCGCTGCCCCCTCGCGGCGCAGGTTGGCGTCGGCCGCATCGTTGCCGTGCAGCAGCCAGAGCACGCTGCCGGGCACCGCGGCGAGCACGCGCATCCACACGTCGAACACCATCGGATGAATTTTCCATGGCGCGTTGAAGCAACAGAACACGACCCCGTCTGGCGGCAATCCACAGGCCTGACGCGTCGGAGCAACATCCATCGGCCGCTGGCTGTCGCCGGCCATGTAGCAGTGCGGCATAGTCAGGAAGCGCTCGGCGAAGTGACGCTGCTCGCTTTCGGGCGTGACAAAACCGTCGGTGACGATGTAGTCGTAGTGCGGGGCGCCCAGCGTGCCGGGAAACCACAGGTTTACCTGGATCGGCGCCGGGCGCAGCGCGAAGATCTCGCTGCGTGCGCCGATCACGTAGCCGCCGGTGTCGAAAAGCACCGCGACGCCGTCTTCGCGAATGCGGCGCGCTGTCTGCTCGAAGGTTTCCGCCTGGACGTCGACGAATCGGTCGAAGCCTCGCTCGAAGCGGCGCCTGGCCGCGCTGCCGTCGTTGGGGCCGAACGAATAGGCGATCACCTCGAAGCGTGCGCGGTCGTGACGCTCGATCACCTCCGGCAGCAGGTTGGCAATGGCGTGGGCACGAAAGTCCGAACCCAGGTAAGCAATGCGCAGCCGGCCGTCGCGCGAGGCGGGTCGCGACGGCCGCGGCCGCGACTCTGGCGCGACCCGCTGCTTCGCCCAATTTTGCGCAGCCGTATACAGCTCCGCGGCCGAATAGGGCAGCGCCAGGAGGTTGTGCGGCACGATCGGCGGCGCGTCGGGCCAGCGCAGTGCGGCGCGCTGGCGCTCGAACAGCGATTCCAGATCGCGCCAGTCGCAGGTACGCTGATTGGCGTAGAGCAACATGCTCTGCGCCTCGAAATCTTCCGGTTGCCGCGACAGCGCCTCGCGCAGCCACGGCAGCGCTTCCGCATCGCGCTGCTCGGCAAGCAAGGATGCCGCCATCGTCGCGGGCGCCTTCGCGTCGTTCGGATCGAGTTCGATCGCGCGCTTGAGCACTGTCTGCGCCTTGGCCTGCGCGCCGAGGCGATACTGGGCCAGACCGAGGTTCAACCACAGGGCCGAGACGCCCGGACTCTGCGCGACCGCCTGCTCGTAGAGCGGCACGGCTTCGCCAAAGCGCAGGCGCCGGCTGAGCAGGTCGGCCAGGTTGACCAGTGCCTCCAGCATGCCCGGCTGCAGCTTGAGCGCGTTTCGGTAACAGCGCTCCGCCTCGTCGTGATCGTCCTGGTCCTGCAGCGCAAGGCCGAGATTGTTGAGCACGACCGGATGCTGCAGGCCAGCGGCCAGCGCGGCGCGATAAGCAACCACGGCGGCGGCGCTGTTCTTGCGGCGGCGCTGGAAATTGCCGATGCGAAAGTGCGCCTCGGGCTCGCGCGGCGCGAGCTCGACGGCGCGCTGCCACGCCGAAAGCGCGCCCTCGGGATCGGTCGCCTCGAGGCTCATGCCCAGGACGATCCATGCCGGCGTGCTGTGAGCGTTCAGCGCTATCGCGCGCCGCGCGCTGGCGGTCGCGGCAGCGTTGTCTCCCGTTGCGAACAGCGCACGAGCGAGCGACTGGTGATACTCGGCTTGCGTGGCGTCGAGTTCGGCGGCGCGCGCGAGCCTCTGCACCGCGCCCGGATGATCGCCGCGTTCCATGTCGATCAATCCGGCAAGGTGCCATGCCGGCGCGTGGGCGGGTGCCTGCGCCAGCAGCTGGCGGCACGCAGCGGCCGCGCCGGCGGAATCCTTGCGTCGATACGCCTCGGCCGCCTGCTGGAAGAGTGCCGCGGCTCGCCCGTTGTCGGGGGCAACCGGCGCCGTGGCCGATTCGGTGGTCGTCATGCCGTGGCACTTCTTGAATTTCTTGCCGCTGCCGCAGGGGCACGGATCGTTCCTGCCGGGAGTCGCGGCGTTCATGCCGTTTCGCTCGAGGGTTGGTGCGCGCGCGCGCTCGATGACAGCCGCGCCGCCCAATGCCGCAACTCCTGCGTGACCCGGTCAACGACGCTGGCCCAGTCGCCAAACGCCGGCTGGCGAAAGATACGCAGCGTCGGGTACCAGGGCGCGTCCTCACGCTGGGGTCCCCATCGCCAGCAGGAATCGAAGCGATTGAGCATCCAGACCGGCTTGCCGAGCGCGCCGGCCAGATGCGCCACCGAGGTATCGACCGTGATCGTCAGATCGAGCTGCTCCATCAGTGCGGCAGTGTCGGCGAAGTCGCCGAGCTGGCCAGCGCAGTCGATCATGCGCGAGGCGAGCGGCGAGCCTTCGAGCTGCGCGGCCGCAGCGCCTTTCTGCAGACAATAGAAGCTCACCCCGGCGGTCGAGAGCAGTGGCTCCAGCATCGCCAGCGGTACCGAGCGGCGGCGATCGAGGACGCTGATTCTGGCCTGAGCCAGGTGGGGATTGCCACCCCACACCAATCCTACCCGCGGGCGTCGGTCGTCGCGCAGGCGCTGCGACCAGTGCGCGGCGAGCGCGGGATCGGCGCGCAGGTACGGCACTTGAACCGGCGCGTCGTCGAGCGACACGTTGAACAGATATGGCAGGCTGAATACCGACAGGCATGCATCGCCCTGACGCAGGCTTTCGGGGTCGGCGGTGATCTCGTCGACACCGTCGAGCGTGGTCAGAAGGCGCGCCAGCGGCAGGTAGTACGGCTGCAGATAGAGCACGACCTTGCCCACGCGACCTTTCAGGCGCGCAGCGAGGCGACAGAACTGCAGCACGTCGCCCAGTCCTGCTTCGCAGTATAGCGTCAGCGTGCCGTTGGGCATGGGTGTGCCGTCCCAAAGGACCGGTTCCTTGCGCTTGTAGGTGAGCATGCCCAGCGGTCGCGAGCGTTCGTGCTGCGCCCAGCCGAGCTCAAAGTCGCCGCGTGCAAGCAGTGCATACGCGAGTCCGGACTGTGCGTCACGGATATCCGGCCGCAATTCGAGCGCGCGACGATATTCGGACGCCGACCGCGAATAATCCTTGCGCCACATCGAGATCGCGCCAAGGTTGCTGTACGCACCGGCGTGCGTGGGATCGACATCAAGCGCTGCGCGCGTCACGGCTTCGGCTTCGTCGAGCCGGCCAGCGAGGCCAAGCAGACCGCCTCTGACATAGAGCGCGTTGGCGTTCACCGGAACGCGCTGCACGATGCCATCGGCAATGTTCAGCGCAGTCTGCCAATCGTGACGGCGCAGATGGGCGTCGCACAGCCCGATCAGCGCGTCCGAGGAGTCGGGGCGCAGTCGCAACGCTTCGCCGAACGCGGCGATGGCGCCAGCGTCGTCACTGACGCGCACACGCTCGTTGGCGAGAGCCAGGTGCGCCTCGAAGAAGTTGGGTTTGAGCGCGGTCGCGCGCTCCAGCGCCGCGACTGCCTCAGCAGTGCGGTTTTGCTGCAGCAAGGCGTTGGCCGCGTGATACTGCGCGAGGGGATCGTTGGGACGCAGGCGCCGCACGCGCAGCAATGCGTCGAGCGCGAGTTCGGGCCGGCCCAGCTCGGAGCGCACCGCGGCAAGGCTGCGCAGCGCCTCGACGTCGTCGGGGACCAGCGCCAGCGCAGCCACGTAGGCCTGCTCGGCCGCGTCGCGTTGCCCGGTGCGGTGCAGGCGCGTCGCTTCGATGAGCAGTTGCTGCGCGCGCGCCTCGGTGCGTCGACTCATGATCCGTTCATCTGGCGCCGTTGCGGACGCGTCGGGCGTCCACGGGCTTACGTGGCGAACGCCTCGGCCGCCAGCGCGATGGTGCGCTCGATGTCGGCCGCGCTGTGCGCCGCCGATACGAACCCCGCCTCATACGCCGACGGCGCCAGGTAGACGCCTGCGTCGAGCATGCGATGAAAGAATCGATTGAAAGCTTCCTTGTCGCAGGCCATCACTTCGGCAAAGGAGGTCGGGACTCGCTGGGCGAAATAGATTCCGAACATGCCGCCGACCGACTGCGCCGAGAACACGACACCGGCGCGCCGCGCGGCGTCGACCAGACCGGTCGTCAACTGCGCGGTGCGCTGCGCAAGCCGCTCATAGAACCCGGCCGACTGGATCGCGCTCAGTGTCGCCAGGCCCGCCGCAACCGCCACCGGATTGCCCGAAAGCGTGCCCGCCTGGTACACCGGACCCAGCGGCGCGATCTTTTCCATGATGACGCGCTTTCCCCCGAACGCACCGACCGGCATGCCGCCACCGATCACTTTGCCCAGCGTGGTGAGGTCGGGCACAACGCCGTAGAGCCCTTGCGCGCCCTGCAGGTGCAACCTGAAGCCGGTCATGACCTCGTCGAAAATGAGCACCGCGCCGTGCCGGTCGCACAATTCGCGCAATCCCTGCAGGAAGCCCTCCGCCGGCGCGACCAGGTTCATGTTGCCGGCGACGGGTTCGACGATGACGCCCGCGATCTCGCCGGGATGCGCCTTGAACGCCGCGCTGACATCTTCGAGATCGTTGTAGGCGAGCACCAGCGTCTCGCCGGCAATCGACGCCGGCACGCCCGCCGACGACGGCTGGCCAAAGGTCAATGCACCCGACCCCGCCTTCACCAGCAGGCTGTCGCCGTGACCGTGGTAGCAGCCTTCGAACTTCACGATCTTGGACCTGCCCGTGTAACCACGCGCCAGGCGCAGTGCGGTCATCGTCGCCTCGGTCCCGGACGAGACCAGGCGCACCATTTCCATCGACGGCAGCAGGCGGCACAGCGTCTCGGCCATGTCGATTTCGATCTCCGTCGGCGCGCCAAACGACAAGCCGTGCAGCGCGGTCTCGCGCACCGCGCGCACCGTCTCCGGGTGCGCGTGGCCGAGGATCGCCGGACCCCACGATCCGACGTAGTCGATGTAGCGCTTGTCGTCGGCGTCCCACAGATACGCGCCTTCGCCGCGCTTGAAGAAACGCGGCGTGCCGCCGACAGAACGAAACGCGCGCACCGGCGAGTTCACGCCGGCGGGAATGGTGCGCTGGGCACGGGCGAACAGTTCGTCGTTGCGACTCATCGTTGTGTTCCGGATTCTAGGGCTGCGTATTGGCGAGCGAAGCACGCGGTGAATTGGCGCGCCGCCGCGGCGACGTCCGGCGCGTCAAAGACCGCCGAGATCACCGCGACCGCATCCGCGCCCGCCGCGATCAGCGCCGGTGTGCGTGCTGCGGTAATCCCGCCAATCGCGACCACCGGCAGGTTCCACCGCGCTTTGGCGGCGGTCAGCAGCGCCGGCGCGGCTCGTACCGCGTCCGGCTTCACCGTCGAGGGGAAAAAACTGCCGAAGGCGACGTAGTCGGCGCCCTCGCGTACTGCTTCCGCGGCGCGGTCCAGTGAGTCGTAGCACGACACGCCGATGATGGCGCTGCGACCCAGGCGCAGTCGCGCGGCGCCGATGCCGACATCGTCTCGGCCAAGATGAACCCCGTCGGCGTCGACTGCCAGCGCGACGTCGACGTCGTCATTGACGATGAACGCGACGTCGCGCGCGGCGCAGAGCTCGCGCAACAATCTCGCCTGACCGAGTCGCAGGTCGGGCGCGGCACGCTTGTGGCGATACTGCACCGCACGCGCGCCACCGGCGATCGCGGCGCCGACGCGCTCGACCAGCGATTCGGTGTCCTCGAGATCGGGAGTCAGCACGTAAAGTCCCGCGAGCGACGCCCGCCCCGCCCGGCTCGTTGCCGCGACCATGGACGCCTGATTAGTGACGGTGCAAATCGGGCGACTGCGCGGGCGACTTGGTTGCGTCGGCAGCCTCGACCCGTGGTTCGGCGCCGGGAGCATCCTCGCGCGCCCAGAACATGCGATCCGGAAGGTACTGGCCCATGCCGGGACGGTACGCTTTCTGCAGCGCGTGCCACGTGTAGTCTTGCGCCTCGCGCACCGCCTCCGGCAACTCCAGCCCGTTGGCGAGCATTGCCGCGATCGCGGAGGCGAGCGTGCATCCCGACCCGTGGTAGCTGCCGGGGAGGCGCTGCCAGCTGTCGGTGCGCACCACGCCGTTCTTGCCGTAGAGGGTGTTGATTACCTGCGGCGTCGGCTCGTGCGTGCCGGTGATCAGCACGTATTCGGCACCCGAGTCGATCAGACGCTGCGCGCAGGTCGCGAGCGAGGGCTCGTCGTCGTCCTCGACGTCGGCCAGGCGCCGCGCTTCCATGCTGTTGGGCGTGACGATGGTCGTCTGCGGCAGCAACAATTCGCGCATCGCGTGCAGCATCTCGTCACTGGCAAGTTCGTCGCCGCGCCCGGACGCCAGCACCGGGTCGAGGATCAATGGCACGTCCGGGTAGTCGGCCAGGATTTCGGCGATCGCCGCGATGTTCTCGACGCTGCCGAGCGCGCCGATCTTGAACGCGTCGATCGGCATGTCCTCGAGCAGGCAGCGCGCCTGATCGGCGACCCATTCGGCGTCGATCGGCTGGACCGCTTCCACGCCCAGCGTGTCCTGTACCGTGATCGCGGTGATGACCGTCAGCGGGTGGCAGCCCATGCTCGCCAGCGTCAGCAGGTCGGCCTGGATGCCGGCCCCGCCGGAGGGATCGGACGCGGCGAAGGTCAGCACCAGCGGCGGGAATTCGGGATCTTTTTCGGTCGGCGAGGTCATTGCAAGGATCGCTGCGAAAGTCGCCTCTGGCAGATGGCGCGCGCGGCATGCACCGCACCCACCGGGGGTGGACTTGGTAAAATGCGATTTTACTCCAACCCCTCGTGCCAGAATGAAAAAATACATGTGCCTGATTTGCGGCCACGTTTACGACGAGGCCTTCGGCGACCCGGACACCGGCGTTGCGCCCGGCACCAAATGGGAGGACGTGCCGCCGAACTGGACCTGCCCGGATTGCGGCGCCCGCAAGGAAGACTACGAGTTGCTCGAATTCTAAAAGGAGATGCCGCGTGAGAATCCTGCATACCATGCTGCGCGTCGGCGACCTCGATCGCGCGATCGCCTTCTACACCGACGTGCTCGGCATGAAGGTGTTGCGCACGACCGATCGGCCCGAACAGAAATACCGGCTGGCGTTTGTCGGCTACGGTGACGAGTCGTCCAACGCGGTGCTGGAGCTGACCTACAACTACGGTGTCGGCAGCTATGACATCGGCGGCGGCTACGGCCACGTGGCCATTGAAGTGCCCGACGCCGCGGCGGCCTGTGCGGCGGTACGCGCCAAGGGCGGTAACGTCACGCGCGACGCGGGGCCGGTCAAGGGAGGCACGACCGTCATCGCTTTCGTGCAGGACCCGGACGGCTACAAGATAGAGCTGATCGAGAGAAAGCGCGCTGCCTGACGCGCCGGTCGACACTATCCTGCTTTAGCGCGCAGCAGTTCGGTGATGTCGTGCGCGAACACCTGCTCGGGCTGTCCGTAACTCACATAGACCCGCAGGCGTCCCTGCGGGTCGAAGATGAACGTTCCCGCCGAGTGGTCCATGCTGTAGCTCCCCGGTGTCGCGCCTGGCTGCTTCTGGTAGATGACCTTGAATTCGCGGGCGACCTCGGCAGTCGCCTTCGCGTCGCCGCGCAGCCCGACGAACGCGGGATTGAACGCCGGCACGTATTGCGCGAGCAGTTCACCGGTATCGCGCTCCGGATCGATGGTCACGAACAGGACCTGGACGCGCGCCGCGTCGGGCCCGAGTTTCTGCATGACCGCCGCGAGTTCGGACAGCGTGGTCGGGCACGCATCGGGACACTGCGTGTAGCCGAAGAAAAGCACGACCACCTTGCCGCGGAAATCGGCGAGGGAACGCGGCGCACCGCTGGCATCGCTGAGCTTGAAATCGCGGCCGAAACTGCCGCCGGTCACGTCGGAACCGAGGAATTTCGGTGCCGTGGCGTCGCCGCAGCCGGCAAGCGTGGCGGCAAACGCCAGCGCACCGAACAGTCGCAGCGCGTTCACAGCAGGTAGTGGTCGACCAGCAGCGCGGAGAACAATGCCGCGAGGTAGACGATCGAATAGCGGAACGTCCTGCGCGAAAGCGCGTCGCTGTAGTTGCGATAGAGCGCGATTGCATAGCCGATGAATACGGCGCCCAGCGCGACGGCGGCGGCAAGGTAGATCCAGCCACTCATGCGGACCGCGAACGGCAGCAACGTCACCGCGAACAACGCCAACGTGTAGAGAACGATCTGCAGGCGCGTGTACTTGCCGCCGTGCGTCACCGGTAGCATCGGCAGCCCGGCCTTGGCGTATTCCTGCGCACGATACAGCGCCAGCGACCAGAAATGCGGCGGCGTCCAGACGAAGATGATCAGGAACAGCAGCAGCGCTTCCGGCGGCACGTCGTTGGCGACCGCCGCCCAACCAAGCACCGGCGGCATCGCGCCCGATGCACCGCCGATCACGATGTTCTGCGGCGTGGCGGGCTTGAGCAGGACCGTGTAGATGACCGCGTAGCCGACGAAGGTCACCAGCGTGAGCCACATCGTCAGCGCGTTCACCTTCAGGTACAGGAGCAGCAGGCCCGCGGTGCCGACGATCGACGCGAAGACCAGCGTCTGCAGCGAAGACAGTTCGCCGCGCGGCAGCGGGCGCGCTCGGGTACGCGCCATCACCGCGTCGATCTTCTGCTCGACCAGGCAATTGATGGCGGCCGCGGCGCCAGCGACCAGCGCGATGCCGATCGTGCCGAACACCAGCGCGGACAGCGGTGGCATTCCCGGCGCGGCCATGAACATTCCGATCACCGCGGTGAACACGATCAGCGACACCACGCGCGGTTTGGTGAGCGCGAAGAACTGGCGCAGGCGATTGTCGGAGAGGGCGAGCGTGTTCATCGAGGCGGATGGTCCGGTGCCGGCGGCGGCTGCCCCGGCATCGGCGGCAGGTCAGGGACGATCATCATTTTACCATCCCGCGCACGTCAGCCGATCTGCGAAGTGCGCAGCAGTCGCCCGAGGTCGTTGGCCAGTCGCTTGATGTCGGGGTCGGCGCCGTAGCGCAGGACCAGATTGCCGCGCGGGTCGAGAAGCAGAATGGCAACGCCGTCCGCGGTCGGCTGCGGCAATAGCGCGAGAGCCGCGGGGTCGACGCGCGCCGCGATCAGGCCCGGTTGGGCGGCGAGCAACCCGGGCCGCAGCGCCTCCGCGCTCGTCGGCTGCAGCAACGCGCGCACGACTCGATCCTGTTCGCGGCCCTGGATGGTGCGGGCCTGCCGTGTGGCGTAGAGCGCCTTTTCGCACGCCGCGGCGCAATCGGGTCCGCTGACGATCAACAGTATCCACTTGCCGCGCAGCTCCGCGAGCGAGAACGGCGCGCCGCCAAGCGCGGTGCCCGCGAGCGCCGGCGCCGGCGAGGGGGCGAGCAGTTCTCCGTAGTTGAGGCGCTTGGTCGGCGCGAGCCAGTAGAACGCGACATACGACGCGACAATCGGCGCCAGCGCCACCAGCGCGAGCAGCAGCAGCGTGCGCCGCCCTTGCGATTCAGCCTGCGGTTTCATTGTCCGCCGCGCGTTGGCGCCAGTTCAGCGTCAGCCAAAGTACGCATCCGAGGAGCGCGAACGCGTACCACTGCAGCATGTAGCTCCTGTGCTGCTCGATGCCGAAGTCAGGCGCCGGCCATTCGCGCACCAGGCCATCGGCCGAGTCGCTCGTCTGTTCGATGACGAACGGCAGCAACGGCAGGCCGGTGAATTCGGCAATGCGTGCGATGTCCAGGTTCTGGCGAACCGAGCCGGTCGCGGCATCGCGCTGCAACTCCAGGTATCGCGCCGGCGGGAGATTGGCCCGGCCATCGATGGTCACGGTACCGGTCGGCGGCGGGACCGTTGGCAGTTCGGCGCGGCGCGCGCCCGCCGCAACCCAACCGCGATCGACCAGCACGTAGCGACCGCCGTCGAGCCTCAACGGAGTCACGACGTCGTAACCCGGTCGGCTCGCATGCACCTTGTTGTCGATGAGGACCTGCGCGGCCGCGGCGAATTCGCCGGTCGCACGCACCGGCCGGAAGCGCAGCTTGGTCGCGTCGGTCGACGCGCCGGATACTGTCACCGGCGGCGCCGCGATCGCGGCGTCGTACTGGGCGCGCAGCAGCGCCTTTTCCTCGGCGCGATGGCGTTGCCAGTTGCCGAGACTCAGCGTTGCCAGGAGCAGCACCAGCAGGCCGAGCGTCGGCCAGAGCGTCGGCCGGAAGCTCCGTTGCCCCAGGAACGCTTTCATCGTGCTGATCATCGTGCTTGCATTTTGTTGGTCGTGGGTTCGATTCCTACCGCCGGCACCAACTATTACAGGGGATTAGCGCAGTTTGCCATTCCCTTTTCCTTCGCGGACAGAGCCACGCAGGCGGCGTTCATCTACCGTGACAGGATAGACGGATAGAACCCGGCTAAAATGTTGTTTGGAAATATATTAATCGCCCACGCGAGGAGAAACCTGTGAGTTCGCACGACGAGAAGCAGCGGATGCGTTCGTTCTACGCTCAGGAGGCGGCGGATCGAGAAGACGAACAATGGCTGCGCGCGGGAGGAACTGCGCGTGTGCCCGAGAGTCGCTCGTCACACTACTTCCTCGATCGCAAGGTGGACATGGCGCTCAAGATGACCAACGCTCCGCGCGCGGGCCGGGTACTCGAGGTCGGCTGCAGTTGGGGGCACCAGACCTTCCTGCTAATGAACCACTTCGCACACGTCACGGCGGTGGACCTCTCGCCCGAAAGCATCGATCTCGCGCGCCGCCGCGCCGCCGCGTGGAACGTGACAAACGTCACCTTCGAGGTGGGCGATGCCGAAGCGCTTTCCGCGCTTGCCGACGCGTCATTTGACGCCGTGTTCAGCTTTTCCACCGTGCGGTTTTGCCCACATCCCGACATTGCGATGAAGGAGATGTACCGCGTCCTGCGCCCCGGCGGGACAGTGGCGATCGATTTCCCAAACGCGAATTGTCCCTGGTACGGGCCCATCAAGAAGGCGGTGGGGGTCGAAACGCACATTGACGATGTGCTCTATCAAGAGCACGAAGTGCTTGCGCTGTTTGAGAAAACGGGCTTCATCGATGTCGACGTGCGTCCGATGCTGTTCACCAGCAAGCGCGTTCCCGATTCACTGCTGCCGGCGTTCCGCGTACTGGACGCCGTTGGCGAACGCATTCCCGGCCTGCGCGGATACGCGGGCATCCTGATGGCGCGCGGGACTCGCCGTGCCGAGCGCTGAGCTGCGCTGGGCGCCGCATCCGTACCGAGGAGGTTTCTGCATCACCGATGACACCGACGCAGCGGATCTCGAGTCCGTCAGGATCGTATACGACTTCATGCATTCGCTCGGCCTGCGAGCTACGAAAACGGTGTGGGTGTTCCCGCCGGAGGAACCGTCCGGCATCCCGGCCTTGCCGACCTCGATCTCGCGCGGTGTAACGCTCGCGGACCCCGCGTACCTGAACTACTGCCGTACGCTCGCTTCGCGCGGCGTGGAGATCGCATTGCACGGGGCGACAGGAGGCAACAACAGCCGCGAACTGATCCAGCGCGCATTTGCGGTGATGGATGAGAACTTTCCGCCGGCCGGCACCTACGTCTGCCATGCGAAAAATGCTGACAACCCATACTGGCAAGAGAAGGTGGTGGCGCGCGGCCCGCTCTCTCTGGCGCTCCGCCTTTATGCACGGGGTCACCAGTGCTCCGGTGAAGATCCGGCGAGCCCGTATTTCTGGGGAGATCTCTGCCGGCAGAGATTGCGCTACATCCGGCTGCTACGCACGCGCCGCCTCAACACGCTCGCTGCCAATCCGTCCATGCCTTACTTTGAGCGCGAAAAGCCGCTCGTTCGCGGCTGGTTCAGCGCCACCAAACGCAGCTTTCGCGAGGCGACAAGTGTGGAGGCACTCGATGAACTCGAGCGCGATTGGGGCGTGTGCGTCCTCTACCAGTACATGTGCCGCCACGCCGACAATTCCACCGGACGCGTGCAGGCGACGTTCGCGGCGGGCGCCGAGCGGCTGGCGGCGCGCGAACGTGTGTGGACGGACACTGTCACGCGGCTGCTTGACCGACTTCGACTGATGCAGGGTGTGTTCATGGCGTCGCGCGGCAAAGAGTTGGTGCTGGTCAATACCAACGACGAAGTGCTGGAGGGCGTCCAGATCGATGTCAAAGCCGAGCTTGCCGCCCGATCGGCGGATGTTCGCGCGGCGGACGGCGTCGTCGCAATACAGCGGCTCGCGCCAGGCGAATTGCGGCGCTTATCGTTCGCCGAGCCTGTTCGTGCAGTCGGGCGGACGGCGCTCGCCGTCGGCGGCGATGGCACGGGCCGCGCGGACTTTGGCCACGGTCACTTTTTGCTTAACGCGGGCGAGCGGTCGTGGGAGGCCGAACCCGGCGTGTGGGTGGCGCCCGGGTCGTTTGCACTTCGCTTTGCTCCCGGCCTGGAGGACCTGCAGCCACGTTCGCGCGCTTCGGACATGGAGCTCACACGACTCTTCGTGGAGCAGTCGGCGATCATTGCGCGAGAAGTCCTGTTCAAGGGTCGGCCGTTCGACACTAACCGCCTGGTCAGCGACGAGACCGTCAAGCTCGGGAACCAGGACACCTGGTGAGTATTCCGGTCACGCAGTACCAAGTGGGTCACCTCGCCTGCGCTTGTGTCCGTCCAGCCAATACTCGACGACCGATTTGGCAGCGGCCGGTCCGTGCACTAGACTCGGAACTCCCTCGATTCCCTGCCAGACCCGGCCGGCTACGAGCGCATCGCGAGCGCGTAGTGATCATCAAGGTCATCGTCATCGTCGCATTGTTGCTGATTGTCGGCAGCCTCGGCACTGCCCTCTACTATCTCTATCACGATCGCGGACAGGGCACGCGCATGGTCAAGGCGCTGGCGATCCGCGTGGCGCTGTCGGCGAGCCTGGTGATTTTCCTGATCGTGAGCTACAAGCTCGGCTGGATCGGCGATAGCGGCCTGCGCTGAGCGTGCCGCGAACAAAAAAGCCGCGCGGGACGCTCCCGGCGGCTTTTTTTGCGCGATCCGTTGCAACCTCGGCGCCGGATCTGCGCGCTGCGCAGGCGCCCGATCCGGGCGCTGCCGCTACAGCCAGTACACGAGCACGAACAGCAGCAGCCAGACGACGTCGACGAAGTGCCAGTACCACGCCGTCGCCTCGAACGCGAAATGATGCTTGGCGTCGAAGTGGCCGCGGAAGATCCGCACCAGCATCACCGTCAGCATGGTCGCGCCGATGGTCACGTGAAAGCCGTGGAAGCCGGTCAGCATGAAGAACGTCGAGCCGTACACCCCCGACGAGAGCCTGAGGTTGAGCTCGCTGTAGGCGTGGCTGTATTCGTAGGCCTGGAAGCTGATGAACGCGACGCCCAGCACGATCGTCATGAACAGCCAGAACTTGAGCGCGCCGCGGCGCCCCTCGATGAGCGCGTGGTGCGCAATGGTCAGCGTGCCGCCGGAGGTCAGCAGCAGAATCGTGTTGAGCAGCGGGATTCCGATGGCACCCATCGGCGTGAACGCGTCCTTGAAATAGGGACCGTTGGTCGGCCACGCCGCGGTGAAGTCCGGCCAGAGCAGCTTGTTCTGCATGTCGCCCAGCCAGGGCACCGACAGGTTGCGGGCGTAGAACAGCGCGCCGAAGAACGCCGCGAAGAACATCACCTCGGAGAAGATGAACCAGCCCATGCCCCAGCGGAACGACAGGTCGACCTTGGCGTTGTAGAGATGGGCCCGCGATTCGTCGATGACGTGGCCGAACCAGCCGAACATCATCGTCACCAGCACGCAGAAGCCCGCCAGCACCAGCCACGGACCCATCGCGTACGAGTTGAACCATGACGCCGCGCCGACGGCCATGAGCAGCAGCGCGCAAGAGCCGGTGATCGGCCAGTGCGACGGCTGCGGTATGTAGTAATACGGCTCGGTGTTCGGCGTTGCGCTCATGCTCGTGCTCCCTGTCTTGCCTCGACTGTCCCGCGCGGGTCGTGCCCGGTCAGGCCCCGTTGCCTTCGACTTCGAAAAAAGTGTACGACAGCGTGATCGTGTTGACGTCGCCCGGCAACTTCGGGTCGATGACGAACACGACCGGCATCTGCCGCTTCTCGTGCGCCGCGAACGACTGCTTGGTGAAACAGAAGCAATCGAGTTTCCTGAAGTAGTCGCCGGCACGTTGCGGCCCGTAGCTGGGCACCGCCTGGCCGGTCATGGCGCGGCCGGTCGTGTTCTCGACCTCGTAGACGACCTGCGTGACTGCGCCCGGATGCACGTTGAGCACCTGCGTCATCGGCCGGAATTGCCACGGCAACTTGGAGAGGTTGGCGTCGAATTCGATGCGCACGGTGCGCGTCGCGTCGACCTGCGTGTTGACCGCGGTGTCGGCAATGGCGAGGTCGCGCAGTCCGGTCGCCCGGCAGATCTGGTCGTAGAACGGCACCAGCGCGTAGCCGAAGCCGAACATCAGGACCACCACCACCGCGAGCCTGGTCACCAGCCGGCGGTTGGATTGCCTGGGATCGTCGGGTTGCTGGTCGTTCACTTGCGCAGGTTCCTGCCGATGGCGATGACCAGGAACGCAAAGATGGCGAAGCCGAGCACGCTCATGCCCATCGTCGATTCGCCGGCGTAGTGCGCATAGAGCACGCCGCCGAAGAACACCAGCGCGATCGACAGCAGGATCAACCCCGTGCGCACGTTCGCTGCGCGCAGGGCGTCGCCGCTGCGGGTGGCTTGCGGGTTCGTCTCGGGCTTCACGGTCGGCGCAGGCTCAGGCAATGTGCGGCGGTGTTTCGAAGGTGTGATACGGCGCGGGCGAAGGCAGCGTCCATTCGAGCGTGTCGGACCCCTCCCACGGTTTCGCCGGCGCCGGCTTGCCGTCGCGGATGCAGTTGAGCACCACGTACAGGAACAGCAGTTGCGAGAGCCCGAAACCGAACGCGCCGACCGTTGCAATCTCGTTGAAGTCGGTGAACTGCACCGCGTAGTCGGGCACGCGCCGCGGCATGCCGGCAAGTCCGAGGAAGTGCATCGGGAAGAAGGTGATGTTGAAGAAGATCATCGACAACCAGAAGTGCCACTTGCCGAGCGTCTCGTTGTACATGCGGCCGCACCACTTCGGCAGCCAGTAGTAGACACCGCCGAAGAACGCGAACAGCGAGCCCGCGACCAGCACGTAGTGGAAATGCGCGACGACGTAATAAGTGTCCTGCAGCTGGATGTCGACCGGCGTGATTGCGAGCACCAGACCGGTGAACCCACCCATGGTGAACAGGAAGATGAAGCCGATCGCGAACAGCATCGGCGTCTCGAAGGTCATCGAGCCGCGCCACATCGTCGCCAGCCAGTTGAACACCTTCACTCCCGTCGGCACCGCAATGAGCAGCGTGGCGTACATGAAGAACAGCTGCCCCGCCGCCGGCATGCCGACGGTGAACATGTGGTGCGCCCAGACGATGAACGACAGGATCGCGATCGAGGACGTCGCGTAGACCATCGACGCGTAACCGAACAGCGGCTTGCGCGCGAAGGCAGGGATGATCGTCGACACGATCCCGAACGACGGCAGGATCATGATGTAGACCTCGGGGTGCCCGAAGAACCAGAAGATGTGCTGGAACATCACCGGGTCGCCGCCGCCCGCCGCGTTGAAGAAACTGGTGCCGAAATGGCGGTCGGTCAGCAGCATCGTCACCGCGCCGGCCAGCACCGGCATCACCGCGATCAGCAGGTAGGCGGTGATCAGCCAGGTCCACACGAACAGCGGCATCTTCATCAGCGTCATGCCGGGCGCGCGCAGGTTGAGAATCGTGGTGATGATGTTGATCGAACCCATGATCGACGACGCGCCCATGATGTGCACGGCGAAGATCGTCAGGTCCATGCCCATGCCGGCCTGCACCGACAGCGGCGCGTAGAGCGTCCAGCCGCCCGCAGCTGCGCCGCCGGGCACGAAGAAAGAGCCGATCAGCAGCGACGCCGCAAAGGGCAGCAGCCAGAAGCTCCAGTTGTTCATGCGCGCGAACGCCATGTCTGGCGCGCCGATCATCAGCGGCACCTGCCAGTTGGCGAAGCCGACCGCCGCCGGCATGATCGCGCCGAAGATCATGATCAGGCCGTGCAGCGTGGTCAGCGAATTGAAGAATTCCGGGTCGACGATCTGCAACCCCGGCTGGAACAATTCGGTGCGGATCGTCAGCGCGAGGCAGCCACCGGCGAGAAACATGATGAACGAGAACCACAGGTAGAGCGTGCCGATGTCCTTGTGGTTGGTCGTCGTGATCCAGCGCATGATCCCTGACGGGTGATGCGCGTGGTCGTCATGGCCGTAGCCGTGGCCGTGGCCTGCTGCGGGATCGGCGACGTGATCGTGCGGAACGCTGCTCATGTTCAAGGCTCCTGTTGGCGCTATTTCTTGGCTGCCGCGACCATCGACGGCTGCACCGCATCGCCGGTGTGGTTGCCCCAGGCGTTGCGCTCGTAAGTGACGACCGCCGCGATGTCGGTCACCGATAGCGTACCCTTCCACGGCACCATCGCCGTGGCCACGCCGTTCTTGGTCACGCCGTTGAGTACGGTGTCGATGTGAGCGGCGACCGGACCGGTGGCGACCTTCGAGCCGTCGAGCGGCGGAAACGCCGGCGGCACGCCCTTGCCGTTGGCCTGATGACAGGCGACGCAATTGGCCGTGTAGACTTTTTCGCCGCGCGCGACCAGATCCTTCAGGTCCCAGACCTTGGCGGGATCGTCGGCCGCCGCCGCTGCCTTTGCCTTCTGTCCTTCAAGCCATTTGGCATAGTCTTCCGGAGTCTTGACTTCGACGACCACCGGCATGAAGCCGTGCTCCTTGCCGCACAGTTCCGCGCATTGCCCGCGATAGATGCCGGGCTTCTCGGCCTTGAACCACGAGTCGCGCACGAAACCGGGGATCGCGTCCTGCTTGACCCCGAAGGCAGGCACCCACCACGAATGAATCACATCGCCCGCCGTGATGACCACGCGGATCCGCTTGCCCACCGGCACGACCATCGGCTGGTCGACGTCGAGCAGGTAGTGATCGCCCTTGGTTTCCTGATTGTGGATCTGCGAGAGCGGCGTGGCCAGGTTGCTCACGAACGAGAAGCCGTGATCGAGGTAGTCGTATTGCCACTTCCACTGGTAGCCCGTCACCTTGACCGTCATGTCGGGAACCGACGTGTCTTTCATTGCCAGGACGGTCTTGGTGGCCGGAAACGCCATGACCAGCAGGATAAGGAACGGGATGACCGTCCAGACGACTTCGACGAGCGTGTTTTCGTGGAACTGTGCGGCCTTGTGTCCTTTCGACTTGCGGTGCGCGAAGATCGAATAGAACATCACCGAGAAAACGATCACGAAGATCACCGCGCAGATGCCGGTGATCAGCAGGTGCAGGTCGAAGATCTGCGTCGCGATCGGCGTGACCGGGGGTTGCAGGTTCAGTTCGCGCGCGGCGAACGCCACGCCCGGTGCGAGCATCGCCAACGCCGCAAGCATCGCCGCCCCAAGCCGCCCGCTCCCCTCACCCTCCTGCAATGCCGCTTTGATGCGCTCCATGCTTCCCTCAAAAACGTCGATGATGTTTGCTACCGCTGTTCCCCGGCACCAGCCAGCGCGCGACGCAGGTCCTTGGCGATCGCGGTGCGAGCGTCGGCGGACAGGTCCGCGCCGAAAGGCACGCGCGCCCTGCCGTGACATATCGCCAGACGCGGCGCCTGGCCGAGCTGCGCAGGCTCCCATTCCAGCCGGGTCCAGTAGCGGTTGAATTCCTGCCTGGACGCCACGCCGCCTCGCTGGCATTCCACAACGACCCGATCGCCATGAACGGAGAGCCGCTCCCAGTCGCCGGCATGGCGCTCGAAGAGCCAGAACGCCAGAAACAGGACGCCCATTTCCAGAATCGAGTAGGGCAATACCAGCCACGCGCCGAACGCGGCGAAGGCCAGCGCCAACGCCAGCGACACCGTGCACAACAGCGCGAAAATCAGCCAGCGACCGCGCGATCCGAGCGAATCGTTGCGACGCGCGATCACGCTGTAGTCGAGCTCGGCAACGGCGGGATGGGCAAGTGCGGTAGGCATCGGGAAATAAAGGTACGACACGGGACCCGCGGCTCGTCACAGAGACCGCACGCAGCCTCGCCTGGCGAGTTGCGCGGCACCGCAAAGTCCGGTTGTCAAAAACCCTTGAATCTTAGCATGTATACCGCACTGCGAAAAGCCGCGTGCCACTCTCAGGCGAGGTCAAGCGCGAAAGCCTCTTGGGTCCATTGCGCACGCTCGGGATCCTGCCATGCCAAACTCGCCAGGCGCGGCGCGGGCAGGCGCCGCTCCAGTGCCGCGACATTTGCGCCAAGCGCTTCGAATCCAGGATCGATGCCATTGGCGATCCAGCCCAGAAAGCGCAAGCCGCGCGCGCGAATCGCCAGCGCCGAGAGCAGCGCGTGGTTGAGGCAACCCAGGCGCATCCCGACCACCAGCAGCACCGGGATGCCGAGTGCCTGCGCGATGTCGAGCATGTCGTGCCTGGGTCCGAGTGGCGCGAGCGCGCCCCCGGCGCCTTCGACCACGACGCGGTCCGCACGCAGCGAAAGTTCGTCGAACGAGCGTCGGATGCGGTCCAGTTCGATCGCCACGCCGGCGGCCTCGGCCGCCAGGTGCGGCGCGATTGCGGCGGTGAACGCGTACGGATTGCGCAACGACAGCGGTGCGTCGACATTACCGGCATCGGCAAGCGCGAGGACGTCGGCATTGCACTCGGCGCGAGGCGCGATGCCGCTGGCGACGGGCTTCATCCCGACTGCGCGGTGACCGCGCGCCACCTGCGAGCGCAGCAGCGCGCAGCTGACAACGGTCTTGCCGACGGCGGTGTCGGTGCCGGTGACGAACACGGCCGTGCTTGCATGCTGCCTGCGCGGCAGGGCAACGCGCGGCCCCTCGCGACGAGGCTGCGCGCCCTGCGACGGTACTGCGTCGCTCATCGCCGCATCAGCGCGAGCCCGGAGGCGTGAACTGCACGATCGCGCGGCCGTCGGGCATCACACGCGGCGCCGCTTTCCACGCGTGCCCGTAGATGACTTCGAACGACGCCGGCAATCGGCCTTCGCGGCGAAAGCGTTCGAGCGCGAGCGAGCATGCGTCGCCAGCGCTCGCGCCCCATCAGGCCTCGCGGTCGCGCTACGCTGACGTTGTGCGCGCCCAGCGCCTTCAACTCGCGCATCAGCGCCTCGGCGTCGGCGTAGGTCAGTGTCAGCGTCTCCATGTCCATCACCGGGTCGGCGAAGCCGGACTGCACCAGCATGTCGCCAAGGTCGTGCATGTCGATGAAGCGGCTGACATGCGTCGCGTTGTCGACCGTCGCAAAGGCCGCGCGTAGTTCGCGAAGCGTGTCGGGACCGAAGGTCGTGAAGCTCAGCAAACCGCCGACACTTAGCACGCGTCGGAACTCGGCAAAGGCGATTTCCGGCGCATCGATCCACTGCAGCGCAAGATTGCTCCACACCAAGTCGACAGCCGCGGCCCCAAGCGGCAGGTGCGTGATGTCCCCGCAGACGAGCGCGGGACGAAGACTGCCGCCCGCCGGGCCCGCTCCCAGCAGGCGGTTGAGCAGCGAACGCGCCCCGGCAGACGTCGGCGGTGTACGACGTTGCGCCGCGCGCACCATGTTCAATGCCAGGTCCAGCCCGATCAGCCGCGCGCCGGGAAAGCGCGTCGCGAGTTCGCCCAGCGCTTCACCGGTGCCGCACCCGGCGTCGAGGATTGACGTGGGTTCGAGGCGGATCACGCCCAACCGCTCGGCCATGCGTGCGCCGACTTCGCGCTGCAGGACCGCCGCCGCGTCGTAGGTCGCGGCGGCGCGTTCGAAGGATCGGCGGATCTGCGCGCGGTCGAGCCGGGTGGGTTCGCGCTCAGTGCTCATCGGCGAATCGCTCGAGCGCGGCGAGAAATGCCTCGCTGTGCGAAAGGAATGGTGCGTGTCCTGCGCCAGCGATCGGCGCGAGTGTCGCCTGCGGCAGCGCGCCGGCAAGCCAACGGCTCGCCGCCGGCGGCGTCAGTGCGTCGCGATCGCCGGCAATGACTAGTGACGGTTGCGCAACGGCCGCGACCGAATCGCGCAAATCGGTCGCCGCGAGCAGCGCGAGCGCAGCGCGCAGCGCGGCGGGCGCGGGCTCGCCACGCGCGAACAGAGTCGTGCGCATTTGCGCAAGCGCGACACGGCTGTGCTCGCTGCCCTGTATCTGCAGCGTGAGGAAGCGTTGCAGCGTCAGGCGATACGATGCGACGAGTTCGTCGCCGAACCGGTCCAGCGTTGCCGCCGCCATCGCGTGCGGCCAGTCGTCGCGTTGCACGAAGCACGGCGTGGTCGCGACCAGCACCAGCGCGCTGACTGTGGGGGGCCGCGTGCGCGCCCACTCGAGCGCGACCAGGCCTCCCAGCGACCAGCCGAGCAATGTCAATGGTGCGCCGCGCGCGTCGGGCAGCGCCTCGACCGCACTGGCCACTGCGCCGACCAGCGCGGCCAGCGTGTACGGAGTCATTGCCGGGCTCAAGCCATGTCCAGGCAGGTCGACGTTGTGCACGCGGAAACGCCGGATCAGGCGCGGCAGTACCGGCTGCCACAGGCCGGCATGCATGGCCCAGCCGTGCAGCAACACCAGCGGGGGCCCGCGACCGGCGCTTTCGATGTGCACGTTCACTGTGCATTCATGCCGCAATGTCGGCGAGCGCAGCCGCCAGCAGGTCGACGTCGGCGTCGGCGTGCGCGGCCGAAAGCGTGATGCGCAATCGCGCCGTTCCCTGCGGCACCGTCGGCGGGCGAATTGCGGGTACCCAGATGCCGCGTTCCCAGAGCGCATCGCTGATGCGAATCGCGGCATCGCTGGCGCCGACGACGAGCGGCTGGATCGGCGTTTGCGACGGCAGCGCCATCCAGGGCAGCGCCGCGGCCGCTGCCTGCCAGCGGGTGATCAACGCCGTCAGTCGCCCGCGTCGGTGCGCGTCGTTTCGGATGATCGCCAGGCTCGCCGACAGCGCACACGCAAGAAGCTGCGGCGCAGCGGTCGTGTAGATGTACGTACGCGCCGTCTGCAACAACGTCTCGATCACGCTCGCATGCGCGACGACGAACGCGCCCGCCACGCCGGCGGCTTTGCCCAGCGTGCCCATGTAGACGATGCGTTCGCCGGCCAGACCGTAGTGCGCCAGCGTACCGCGGCCACCGCCGGTCACACCGAAGCCATGCGCGTCGTCGACGACCAGCCACGCATCGTGCGCCACTGCGAGCGAGAGCAGGTGCGGCAGCGGCGCCAGGTCGCCGTCCATGCTGAACACCGCGTCGGTCGCAATCAACTTGTGCTTGGCGGTGCTGGCGGCGAGACGGGCTTCGAGCGCGGTGGCATCGCCGTGCCGATAACGGATGAATTGCGCGCGCGACAGCAGCGCCGCGTCGTTCAGGCAGGCGTGATTGAGCCGGTCGGCGAACACCGCGTCACCGCGGCCGGCCAAGGCGGTGACGATGGCGAGGTTCGCCATGTAGCCGGTCGAGAACAGCAACGCGCGCGCATCCGGGCAGGGCGCGACAAAAGCGGCGAGTTCGCGTTCCAGCGCCTCGTGCGCCGCGCCATGTCCGGAGATCAAATGCGAAGCGCCTGAGCCCACGCCATAGCGTGCGGCGCCGGCCTGCGCCGCGGCGATCACGCGCGCGTCGCAGGCAAGCCCCAGGTAATCGTTGCTGCCGAAGTGCAGGACTTCACGACCATCGGCGACCAGTCGCACGCCGGTCGGCGAGTCGACCACCCGCCGCCGCCGATGCAGGCCCGCGACGTTGCGCGCGGCGTTGGCCGCGTCGAGTTCCGCGATCAGTGAAGCCACGGCCGCAGGCCGGGGCGGCGCTCAGGCGCCCGCACTCGCGCAGCGCAATCCCAGCCGCTCGAACAGCTGGGTGTCCGCCAGGACGTCGGGGTTGCCGGTCGTGAGCAGTTTCTCGCCGTAGAAAATCGAATTCGCGCCCGCGTGAAAGCACAGCGCCTGGATGCCGTCGCCCATTTCCTGGCGCCCTGCCGAGAGCCGCACCATCGCGCTGGGCATGGTGATGCGCGCAGCGGCGATGGTGCGCACGAATTCGAACGGATCCAGCGGCGCCGTGCCGAAAAGCGGCGTGCCCTCGACCTGTACGAGATTGTTGATCGGCACCGATTCGGGATATGGATCCAGGTTGGCGAGTTGCGCGATCAGGCCGGCGCGCTCCCGCCTCGATTCGCCCATGCCCACGATGCCGCCGCAGCACACGCGGATGCCGGCGTCGCGCACGCGATCGAGCGTATCCAGCCGATCGCGGTACGCGCGGGTGCCGACGATGTGCCCGTAGAATTCGGGCGCGGTATCGAGATTGTGGTTGTAGTAGTCGAGGCCCGCGTCGCGCAGCCGCTCGGCCTGGCCGTCCTTGAGCATACCCAGCGTGGCACAGGTTTCCAGTCCCAGCGCCTTGACCTCGCGCACCATGTCGAGCACCGGCTCGAGTTCGCGCTCCTTGGGCCCGCGCCATGCGGCACCCATGCAGAAGCGCGTCGCGCCCGCGGCCCGCGCGGCCGTCGCGGCGGCGACAACGGCGTCGAGTGCGAGCAGGTCCTGGCTGGCGACGTCGGTGTGATAGCGCGCCGCCTGCGGGCAGTAACCGCAGTCTTCGGGACAACCACCGGTCTTGATCGACAATAGCGTCGACAATTGCACTGCGTTGGGATCGTGGTGCTCGCGATGCACGCTGTGCGCGCGATGCAGCAGGTCGTTCATCGGCAGCGCCAGCAACGCTTCGACCGAGGCCACGCTCCAGCGGTGAAGTCGTGCAGGCGCGGCGGCGAGGTCGGCGTCGGTGGTTGTCGGCACGAGTGCGAAGTGGCGTTAAACTGTGCTCAAGTCTCGTGGAGGAACACCGGCTTGTCAAATTTTCTGTCCGGGGCATTTGACACCGTTCGCAGGAACGCATTGCATGCCGCGCGCCGCGCGCTGCCGCAGCGCTGCGAACTGTGCGCCGGTCCATCGGGTACCGAATTGGTTTGCAGCAGCTGCTCGCGCGACCTGCCGCGCATCGGTCCGGCATGTCCGGTCTGCGCGTTGCCCACGGCCGATGCGCAGGTGTGCGGGACCTGCCTCGCACACCCGCCTGCGTTCGACGCGACTGTTGCGGCGTACGCCTACGCGTTTCCCGTCGACCGGTTGGTGCAGTCCTTCAAGTACCAGGGCCGCCTCGCGCTCGCCGAGTGGTGCGCGATCGCGATCGTTGCGGTGCGCGCGCGCCGCAATGCGACGCTGCCGCAGCGACTCATTGCGCTGCCGCTGTCGGCCGCGCGCCAGCGCGAGCGCGGCTACAACCAGGCCGCCGAGATCGCGCGCCAGCTCGCGGTCCAGACGCGCGCCCCGTTGGTCACCCGCGGGGTGCGCAGAATTCGTGCGACGCCACCGCAGGCGGCACTGCCGTGGACCGAGCGCGCACGCAACGTGCGCGACGCATTTGCCTGCGACGTCGACCTCGCCGGTCTCAACGTGGCGGTGGTCGACGACGTGATGACCACCGGTGCGACGCTCGCCGAATTCGCGCGCACGCTCAAGTCCGCGGGCGCGGCTCGGGTTGAAAACTGGGTCGTCGCGCGTACGCTGCCGCCCAAGAGCTGATGCCGGCGATCGTTCTCGTTCATCCGGAAATCCCTCCCAATACCGGCAACGTCATCCGGCTGGCGGCGAACACCGGCGCGGAACTGCACCTGGTCGAGCCGCTCGGCTTCACGCTGGGCGATCGCGAACTCAAACGCGCCGGACTCGACTACCACGAGTACGCGCGCGTGCTGGTGCATCGGGACTGGGCGGCGTGCCGAATCGCGCTCGACTCGCCGCGGGCGCGGCGCTGGCTGGCGCTGACCACGCAGGCGACGCGTTCTCTCTACGCCTGCGCACTGCGCCAGGACGACGTGCTCGTGTTCGGCTGCGAGACAGCCGGACTGCCGGCGGCGATCCTGGCCGAATTTCCGGACGCGGCGCGCCTGCGCATACCGATGCTGCCCGGGATGCGCAGCCTGAACCTGTCGAACGCGGTCGCGGTGACGGTCTACGAGGCGTGGCGGCAAGCCGCCTTCGCCGATTCGGTCTGATCGGCGATTCGTGGTGTCAATCGAATTCGCGCGCCGGCTCGCGCGCGAGCAGCGCCGCGACCGCCTGCCTGGGCGCCACGCCTTCGTAGAGCACGCCGTGCACCGCCGCGACGATGGGCATGTCGATGCCAAGTGCGCCGGCGAGCGCGTGCGCGGCACGTGCCGCGGCGACGCCTTCGGCGACGTGCCCGAGCTGGCCCAGCACGGCGGACAGCGAATCGCCTCTCGCCAAACCCAGTCCGACCCGACGATTGCGCGACAGGTCGCCGGTGCAGGTGAGCACCAGGTCGCCGAGACCGGCGAGCCCCATCAGCGTCTCGCGCTTGCCGCCCAGCGCCGCTGACAAGCGGCCCGTTTCGGCGAGGCCGCGCGTGATCAGCGCGGCGCGTGCGTTGTGGCCGAAGCCAAGGCCGTCGCTCGCGCCGGCAGCGATGGCGAGTACGTTCTTCAGTGCGCCGCCGATTTCGACGCCGGTCAGGTCGTCACTCAGGTAGGCGCGCAGCGAGTCGCCGCGCAAACACTGCGCCACGCGTTCGCCGGCGATGGCATCGGTCGCCGCCACGCTGACAGCGGTCGGCAGGCCGGCAGCGACCTCCTCGGCGAAGCTCGGCCCCGAGACGACGCCGACCGGGGCCGGCCACAGCGGCGCGACCACCTGGTGCGCGAGCGCCACGCCTGCTGTACTCGTGGACGACGCGACGAATCCCTTGCCGAGCCAGAACAGCGGCGCGCGGGCGCCGTCGGCCAGATTCGCGGCGATCCCGGGCAACGCGGCGATCGGCGTGGCGACAATGATCAAGGTTGCGGCCGCCGCGGCGCTCGCCGCATCGTCGGCAATGGAAATCGCTTGAGGCAACGCGACACCGGGCAGGTAACGCGTATTTTCCCGTCGCTCGCGCAGCGCACGCGTCTGTTCCGGGTCACGCGCCCACAGCAGGATCGCGGGCGACGATGCGGTGCGCGCCAGATGAACGGCCAGCGCAGTGCCCCAGGCACCCGCGCCCAGAATCGCAACGGTTTCGGTCATCGGCGGGCGCTAAGCGCGCGCACGGTCGGACCGCGGCAGGCTACAGGCCCCAGACCTGCGCGATGCGCACATAGCCGGTCTGCCCATCGCGGTGGCGCACTTTTGCCCAACCCGGAGTATTCGTCACGTACGCGGTGTCGACCAACTCGACCAACACGTTCTGCTCGGCCTTGAAGACCAGCGGCGCGGAATCGACCGGATTGGCCAGGACGTCGGCAACGGGCGCGCGAATCACCAGCATGCGTTTGTCTCCGACCGCTTTGCGGTCTACCCAGGCCACCGTGCCGCCGACATCGCGGACCTTCATCCAGCCTTCGACCGTGACGATCAGTTCGAGCGGCGTGTCCCTGGCGAGGACGAACAGCGGCCGCGCCTTGGCGGAGGGCGCGTCATAGAGAATCGTAACTTCGGTCGTCGAATGGAATTCGGCGGCCATCGCGCCGCCGGCCAGCGCCGCGATCGCGACTCCGCACGCCCACCCGGCGATGCGCACCGCACGGCCTGACGTCGGGCACAGCGCAGCCACTTGCGACCTTAGCTGGGAACCGGCGATGCCGCCGGCTGCTGTTGCAGGTTGGCGAGCTGCTGCTGGTAGAGCATCTCGAAATTGATCGGATCGAGGTGTACCGGGGGAAAGCCGGCGCGCGTGATCGCATCGGCAATGGTTTCGCGCACGTACGGAAAGAGTACGTTCGGGCAGTGGATGCCCATGATCGGCTGGATGTCGGCGAGCGGCACGCCCGTGATGCGGAACAGCCCCGCCTGCGACGCCTCGACCAGGAACAGTGTCCTGTCGCCGGTCCTGGCGGTGACGGTGATCGTCAGCACGCATTCGTAGACGTTCTCCTCGACCTGCTCGCCGCGAGTGCGCAGGCCCACCTCGACCTGCGGCGGCTCGGTCATCAGGAACGATTGCGGAGCACCGGGATTCTCCAGCGACAGGTCCTTGACGTAGATTTTCTGGATCGAAAGAGTAGGTGCGTTTTCCGGTTGCTGGTCAGCCATGATGCGTAAGTTCCGCGGGATCAGAAGAGCCGCGGATTATAGCGCAACGACGCCGTCGCTTCGCGCCGCGTCAGGCAGGCTGGCCGGCGAGCATGGGCAGGAGCTTGCCGGCGCGGTCGAGCACCACCAGGTCATCGTATCCGCCGACGTGCGTGCCGGCAATGTAGATCTGCGGCACGGTGCGTCGGCCGGTCTTCTCCATCATCTCGGCGCGGCGCGCGGGATCGAGGTCGATGCGCACCTTGGCGATGTCGGTGACGCCCTTGGCGCGAAGCAGCTGCTCGGCGCGGATGCAGTACGGGCACACCGCTGTCGAGTACATCAGCACTTCCGCCGGCACCAAGCGTCAGCCCTTTTCGACCGGCATGCCCGCCGCAGACCAGGCTTTCAGGCCCCCGTCGAGCGTGAACACGTCGGTGAATCCCAGCTTTGCCAGTGCCGACGTCGCGCTACGGCTCTGATTGCCCCGCTCGCAGTAAGCGATCACCGGCCTGCCTTTGAACTTGGCGAGGTCCTGCCCGCGGCTGCCCAACTCCGCGAGCGGAATGTTGACGGCGTTGGGGACACGGCCGTCCGAATATTGCTTGGAGTCGCGCAGGTCGAGCAGCAGCGCATTCTGCCGGTTGATCAGCTGTGTGGCCGCGGACGCGCCGATTGCGCGCGCCGAGGATACCTGGCGCTGGATCATGGGCCAGAGCAGCATGGCGCCGGAAACAACCATGACCAGCACCAGCGGCCAGTTGTTGAGGATGAACGGAATGGGAGCGGGATACATGTCGCCTCGGGTTGCCTGCACGCGCGGGAAACCGAAATGATAGCGCAAGCCTGCCGGCAGACCGGCGCCCGCCGCCCGAAAGTGCGAGGACACGGCCGCCACCGAAGGGAACTTGCGCGCCGTCGCTGCGGTCCACGACAGGATGGCAACGCAAGTGCGAGCGGCATCGCTGCGTGCCAGTCAACCGCCGGTCGGGCCGCTGGCGCCGCGCGACCGAGCACTCCCCTGTCGGCGCTGCGGGGCCTTCCCCGAACGGCGTATACTCTCTAGCAAGACTATCCCGGCAATGCGCCGGGCCCCAGGCTTGGGGCCGCGCACCGGACAAGGGTGAGGCAGACATGGGCAATGGCTGGAAAAAGGCAGGACTGGTCGGACTGGGCGCGGTGCTCGGGCTGTTGCTCAGCCTCAATTTCTCGGCGCTGGCCGAGCGCGAGGCGAAACTGCCGATTCCCTACGAGGATCTGCAGCTCTTCTCCGCGGTCTTCGGTCGCATCAAGAGCGACTACGTCGAGCCGGTCGCCGACGACAAGCTCATCAAGGAAGCGATCAATGGAATGGTCCATGGGCTCGACCCGCATTCCGACTTCCTCGACGCCGACGCTTACAAAGAGTTGCAAATCTCCACTCAGGGCAAGTTCGGCGGCCTGGGTATCGAAGTCGGTGTCGAAGACGGCATCATCAAGGTCGTCTCGCCGATCGAGGACACCCCTGCATTTCGCGCCGGGATCAAGTCCGGCGACCTGATCGTCAAGATCGACGACACCGTCACGCGCGGCCTGCCGCTATCCAAGGCGGTCGAGAAAATGCGCGGCAAGCCGGGTACGCAGATCGTGCTGACCGTTGCGCGCAAGGACGTCGACCTGCCGCTGACCTTCACGCTGACGCGTGAAATCATCAATTTCCGCAGCGTTCGCGCCAAGCTCATCGAACCGGGCTACGGCTACCTGCGCATCGTGCAGTTCCAGGAGCGCACCGGCGAGGACATGGCCAAGGCGCTGCGCGACCTCTACAAGCAGGGCGACCTGTCGGGACTGGTGCTCGATCTGCGCAGCGATCCGGGCGGATTGCTCAACGTGTCGGTTGGCGTGGCCGCGGCGTTCCTGCCGCAGGATGCGCTGGTCGTCTACACCGACGGCCGCACACCGGACGCGCGCATGCGCCTGTCGGCGACCAAGTCCGACTACATGCGCGGTCGCGGTGACGACTACCTCAAGGACCTGCCTGCCGGCATCAAGCGCGTGCCGATCGTGGTGCTCGTCGATGGCGGCACAGCGTCGGCCTCCGAGATCGTCGCCGGCGCGCTGCAGGATCACAAGCGCGCCATCGTCATGGGCGCGCAGACCTTCGGCAAGGGCTCGGTGCAGACCATCCTGCCGCTGGGACCGAACACCGGTCTGAAACTCACGACGGCGCGTTACTACACGCCCAGCGGACGCTCGATCCAGGCCAAGGGCATCGAGCCCGACGTCAATGTCGACGACGGTCGCGAGTCGGCCAACCGGATGCGCGAAGCCAATCTCGATCACCACCTGGTCGATGGCAAGCAAGTCGCGACCGCCGACCTCGACGCCGCCGCGATCGCGAAACTCAAGGCGAAGGCCGTGGCCGATGCGGAAAAGGCCAAGGCGGCCGCGGAATCGCCGGTCGCGCGCGTCGAATTCGGCGCCGCCGACGATTTCCAGTTGAAGCAGGCGATGAACCAGCTCAAAGGCCTGCCGGTCATCGCGTCGTCGAAAGCCGTCGCGGCGCAGGCCAAGCCGCAGTAAACGGCGTCGGTCACAGGCAAGCGCAAAAACGCCCGGCCCGTCCGGGCGTTTTTGCCTGAATAATCCGTCCATGGACGACACCACACTGCTTCGTTACAGCCGGCACATCCTGCTGCCGGAGCTGGGCGTCGACGCGCAGGAACGCTTCGCCACCGCGCACGCGCTCATCGTCGGCGTCGGCGGATTGGGTAATCCCGCAGCGCACTTCCTCGCTGCCGCCGGCGTGGGGACCCTGACACTGGTCGACGCCGATCGCGTCGACCTCACCAACCTGCAGCGCCAGATCCTGTTCGACACCGCCGCGGTCGGCCGCCATAAGGTCGACGCAGCCGGCGCGCGCATCGCTGCGATCAATCCCGACGTTCGGGTCGTGCCGCTGGCGCAGCGGGTGAGCGACGGCGAGCTCGCGCCGCTGGTCGCGGCCGCCGACGTCGTCCTCGATTGCTCGGACAATTTCGCGACCCGGCATGCGGTCAATCGCGCCTGCGTCGCCGCGAAAAAGCCGCTTGTGTCTGGGGCCGCCATCCGCTTCGACGGCCAGCTCGCCGTCTTCGATTCGCGCGACAACGCGAGTCCCTGCTACCACTGCCTGTTCGGCGAGGGCGACGAATTCGAGGAGACGCGCTGCGCGACCATGGGCGTGTTCGCGCCGCTGGTGGGCATCGTCGGCGCCGCGCAGGCTGCCGAGGCGCTCAAGCTCCTCGCCGGCATCGGCCGTTCGCTGGCAGGCAGATTGCTGCTGCTCGATGCGCTCGCGATGGAGTGGCGCGAGGTTCGCGTGCTGCGCGACCCGGCCTGCCCCGTGTGTCACGTCGATGCATCGCTTGCCGCATGAGCCCCAGCGAGCGCCCCGAGCGCGAACGCATTCTGATCGCCGCGGCCACGCGGCGCAGTTTCCTTGCCGCCATACTGCTCGCAGTCATGGCCGTGTTCGGAAGCACGGCCCGTTGCGCGCTTGCGCAGGAATCGCTCGCGCCCGCGGAGTGGAAGGCGATCCAGCGCGTGATCGCGGAGCAGCGAACCGCGCTGCACGCCGGCGACGCCCGCAAGGCGTTCGCCTACGCCTCGCCGGGCATCCAGGCGCAGTTCAACGACGCCACGACCTTCATGGCCATGGTGCGCGGCGCCTACGCGAGCCTGCTCACCGCGCGCTACGTCGAGTTTCTCGACGGCGCAGTAATCGAAGGCCTCGTCATCCAGCCGCTTCGGCTCATCGACGCCGACAACACCGTGCGCGTCGCGCTGTACACCATGGAAAAGCAGAACGATGGATCATGGCGGATCAGCAGTTGCCGCATCGCGCCGTCGACGGTGCTGTCCACCTGACACAGGTATCATCCCTGCCTGGCGAGTCGGTCCCGCCAGATCCGAAGCAGCATGGCCTCGAACTCCGATGCATAGCGCTGCATGTCGAACAGCGCAGGAACGCGGCCATCGTCGCGCAATCCGGCGGCCAGTCGAGCCAGCCGCGTGCGATCGTCGACCAGCGAGAGCGCGATCGCCTCGTATTGTTCCGCCGAGGTGGCGACGAGTTCGGGCAACCCTGCCGCGCGCAGCTGCGACGCCGATGCGCGCGCCGCCATGCTGCGCCCGGTCAGCGTCAGCACCGGCAGTCCCGCGAACAGCGCATCGTTGACCGCGGTGTGCGAGCCGAAGGGCGCAGCTGTCCAGGTACAGGTCGGCCAAACGGAAGCGGGCCAGGTAGCGCGGCGCCGGTTCGTGCGGCGCGAACACGAGGCGGCCCGCTCCAACGCCGCGTGCCTGCGCCTCGCGACGCAGATTCGCCTCAGTGATCGCCGGCATCGGGCGCAACCAGAGCACGCTGTCGTCGACACGCGCGAGCAGGCGCATCCACAGGGCGAACATGTCCGGATTGATCTTGTACGGCGCCGCCTGCATGCAGAACACGAACGCATCCTCCGGCAGCGAATAATCCGTCCGCGTTCGCACTGCAGTATCGATCGTGCGCTTCGAGTCGCTTGGGAAATAGCACTCGCCGACATACGTAAGCGTTTCGGTGAAGTTCTGCTGCTCGGCGGCAGGCGTCACGTACGCATCGGTGACGACGTGATCGTAGTACGGCGCACCGAGCGTTCCTGCGTAACCCAGAAAATTGATCTGGATTGGCGCGGGCCGCGCCGCGAAGATTTCCGGCCGCGCGTGCTCGGTGTGCCCGGTGAGGTCGAAAAGTATCGCTATACCGTCGTCGCGAATGCGCGCGACCGCGTCGGCCGTGCTGAGCGCGCCGAGTTGCCGGAATTCGGAAACCGCCGCGCGCACACGCGCCTGTAGGACATCGGGCGTGCCGGAACCAAGCTCGTAGGCCACGACCGCGAAGCGGCGGCGGTCGAGCCGCTCGAACAGGTCGACGACAAGCCGCGCCACTGGATGGTCGTGGAATGCCGCGGCGACGAAGCCCACGCGCAGCGGTTCGCCAACACCTGCGCTGGCCGGGACGTCTGCCGTGGCGCGCGGCCACGCGAAGCTCGTCGCCGCGGCGCGCTGCAACGCCGGGTCGTCGCAGATCGACAGGAAGGCAAAAGGCGGCACGGTCTGGCCGGGAGTCGTCGCGAGCGTTCCGACTCCGGCGAGAATCTGGTCGCGGTCGCGCTCGAAGTCGGTCCAGTCGGCAAACTGCATCCGCAAATCGAGCACCTGCGCCGTGACCTGCAGCCGCGTGGGATCCAGCGTGTGCGCCCGCTGCAGAAGTGGCAACGCTTCGTCGTGGCGGCGTTGTTCGCAAAGCAGAAAACCCAGGTTGGCGAGGATCAGCGGCGCGTCGCGCATGCGCTCGAGCGCGGTCCGGAAGCTTTGCTCGGCGCCCGCGGTGCGCAGGGTTCTTTGGCACACGCCGCGGTTGTTCCACACGTCCCCGGGCGCGCCGGGCGCCAGGACAATCAGCCGGTCGTAGCAGACCAGCGCCTCGGTCAGGCGCCCTTGCGTGAACAGCAGATGCGCCAGATTGGCCAGCGCCTCCACCATGTCCGGATCGCGCTCCAGCGCATCGCGAAATGAGCGTTCGGCACGCGCCGTCGCACCGCTCAAATCCAGCTGCACCCCCAGATTGACCAGCAATCCGGTATGGCCCGGAAACAGCGACAAGGCACGCTCGAAGAGGCGAATCGCAGGGGCCGTGTGCTGCGCCTGGGCGAACCGGTTGCCGAGATCGAACAGCATCTCGCCATGTCGAGCTTCGAGCTTCTTTTGCAGTGCCTGGCCGAGGAACGCGTCGGCGGCAACGGCCCGGCCCGCATCGAGCGCGCGGCGCGCGTCCTTGAGTAGCGTATCAGCGCTGGGCATGGCGCATGGCCGCGCCTGGCGGGGCGGCGGTTGCAGGACCTGACGCGCGACTCACGCGAACAGGTACTTGCGCTGCGCCTCCCATCCCTCCTGGGGGAAACGCTTGAAGCCGCTCTTGGCGAACAGCATCCAGCGGCCGACGACAAAGGCGAGCAGCAGATTGGCGTCGGCGCCCGCGTCGCCCGGCCACGACCCTCCCGCGTGCGCGATCTTGAGCGCCTGGCGCAGCGATGCTTCGATCCGGTCGTAGAGCTGGTTCATGCGCGCCTGCAGGCGATCGTCCTCGTTGACCAACGCGTCGCCGATGAGCACCCGGGTCATGCCGGGATTCTTTTCCGCAAAGCCGAGCAGCACCGCAACCATCTGCGCGGCCTGCGCCGCGCCATCGGTGGTCTCCGCGGAAATGCGGTTGAGCAGCGAAAACAGCGTCGTTTCGATGAACTCGATGAGGCCCTCGAACATCTGCGCCTTGCTCGCGAAATGGCGGTACAGCGCCGCTTCGGAAACGTCGAGGCGCTTGGCCAGCGCGGCCGTGGTTATCTTTTCGCCGCGCGGAGTCTCCAGCATCGCCGCGAGAGTTTGCAGGATCTGCAGGCGCCGCTCGCCGGGTTTGATCGCCATCGCGTACTCCCCTGTTGTGGTCCGCCGGACTTTTCGCCGCGGACCTCCTAGCCTGCGCGAATCATGGTGCCGACACCTTCGTTGGTCAGCACTTCCAGCAGCAGTGCGTGCTCGACGCGCCCGTCAATGATGTGCGAACTCTTCACGCCGTTCTTGACTGCGTCGAGCGCCGAGCCGATCTTGGGCAGCATGCCGCCGTGGATCGTGCCGTCGGCGAACAACGCCTCGATCTCGGTGGCGGTGAGTCCGGTCAACAGGGTCCCGTGCTTGTCGAGCACCCCCGTGGTGTTGGTCATGAGCACCAGCTTCTCAGCGTTGAGCGTCTCGGCCAGCTTGCCGGCGACCAGGTCCGCATTGATGTTGTACGCCTCCCCGTCCGGACCCACGCCAATGGGCGCGATCACCGGGATGAAGTCGCGCGAATCGAGCAGGTTGATGAGCTCGGGGTCGATCTTTTCGATCTCGCCGACGAGCCCGATGTCGACCATCTCGCCTATGACGGTTTCACTCTTGAGAAGCATGCGCCGCGCGTGGATGAAGGCGCCATCCTGACCGGTCAGTCCAACCGCGCGACCGCCGTACTGATTGATCAACCCGACGATCTCCTGATTGAGTTCGCCCAGCACCATTTCGACGACATTCATCACTTTGTCGTCGGTAACACGCATGCCCTGCCGGAACTCGCTCGGGATGCCCATGGTCTTGAGCAGGTCGCCGATCTGCGGACCGCCGCCGTGAACAATCACCGGATTCATGCCGACCAGCTTGAGCATCACGACGTCGCGTGCGAATCCCGCCTTGAGCTGCGCCTCGGTCATGGCATTGCCACCGTACTTGATGACAATCGCCTTGTCGTGGAAACGCTGAATGTAGGGCAGCGCCTCGGCGAGGATCTGCGCTTTCAGGGAAGAGGACGCGGCCTCGGTGGGCATGGTTGGGATCGGTCCGGCAGTTTGCGCGGATTGTACCAGCACGCGCCTGCAGTCAGTAGCGACGCCACTTCGTCGACAAGTAAGCCCTGACTGGCAGGGGTGCTGCTGGTTTGTATCAGACAACGCATTTTGCTATCGTCGGTGGATGTTGAGTTCGCTCAAGGACCCGGTCGACGCGTCCGTGGTCCGCCGCGCGCTGGTCATCAAGCTTCGCCACCACGGCGACGTCCTGCTGACTTCGCCGGTATTCACGGTGCTCAAGCGCGCCGCACCCGGCGCCGAAATCGACGCGCTGGTGTATCGCGACACCGCACCGATGCTCGAAGGGCACCCGGCCATTGCCGCGATCCACACCATCGACCGCAACTGGAAACGGCAAGGCCTGCTCGCGCAAGCCGGCGCCGAACGCAGCCTGCTTGCCGACCTGCGCGCACGCCGCTACGACCTCGTCGTGCACCTGACCGAGCATCCACGCGGCGCGTGGCTCACGCGCCTGCTCCGGCCGCGATACTCGGTGGCTCGCCATCTCGATGACGCGCATCGGCTGTGGCGCACCAGCTTCACGCACTACTATCGGCTACCGCGCACGACGCCGCGACATACCGTCGAGTGCAACCTCGACGCACTGCGCCGCATCGGCGTCCAGCCCGATGCTTCGGATAAGCAGCTGGTGATGCGCCCCGACTCCGCGTCGACGGCGCGGGTGCGAACGCTGCTGGCGCAACATGGACTGGCACCGCAGGCGTTCGTGCAGCTTCATCCGGGCTCTCGGTGGCTGTTCAAGTGCTGGCCCGCGGAAAGCTACGCCGGCCTGCTCGAGCGCCTGGCTGCAGCCGGCATGGGCGTTGTCGTTACCGGCGCGCCGGATCCGCGCGAGCGCGCACTGGTCGACGCGATACTCGCTGCGACCACGGCATCCACCCGAGCCCTGGTCGTCGACCTGACCGGCCAGCTCGGCTTGCGCGAACTGGCCGCACTGACCCGCGAGGCGCGCGCCTTCGTCGGCGTCGATTCGGCGCCGATGCACATTGCCGCGGCCATGGGCACGCCTTGCGTAGCGCTTTTCGGACCGAGCGGGGAGGTTGAATGGGGTCCATGGGGCGTCGCGCATCGCATCATCGCGTCGACCGAACATCCCTGCCGCCCCTGCGGCATCGACGGCTGCGGCGGCGGCAAGATATCGGAGTGCCTGACGACGCTGCCGGTCGAACGGGTCCACGCCGCGCTCGTCGAGTTGCTGGCGGCAAGCCAGCCGCGGAGCCTGGCGTGAGGCTCGCCATCGTGCGCCAACGCTACACGCCCTACGGCGGCGCCGAACGCTTCGTCGAAGGCGCGCTCGAGGCGCTGCTCGAGCGCGGCATAGCCATCTCGCTGTACACGCGGCAATGGCCGCAGACGCGCCTGCAGCTCATCGAACCTGTCATCTGCGACCCGTTCCACATCGGGCGCCTCTGGCGCGACTGGAGTTTCGCGCGCGCGGTCTGCCGTGCCATTGCGGCGCGGCCGCCGGACCTGGTGCAGTCGCACGAACGGCTGCTGTGCTGCGACGTCTACCGCGCCGGCGACGGCGTGCATCGCGACTTCCTCGACGAACGTCTGCACACGGCGAGCCCGCTGCGCCGCTGGTTCACCGAAGCGAGTCCCTATCATCGCTACGTACTCAATACCGAGCGGCGCCTGTTCGCGAGCCCGGTCCTGCGCGCGGTGATCTGCAATTCGAAGATGGTGCGCCACGATCTCCACCAGCGTTTCGGCCTGCCCGAGGACCGCTTGCCGGTGATCTACAACGCCGTCGACAGCGAGCAGTTCTCGCCGGAACTGCGCAAGCACCGGGCCGCCATGCGCGCGGCTCTGCACATCGCCGACGACGCGACCGTGTTTCTGCTGGTCGGCTCGGGATATGCCCGCAAGGGCGCCGCGCGAGCGATCGAGGCACTCGCGCGATTGTCCGGCAATGTCCACCTGATCGTGGTCGGCCGCGACAAATCGATGCGGCGCTACCGGCGGCTCGCCCGCCGCCTCGGCGTGCACGAGCGCGTGTCGCTGGTCGGGCCGCAGGAAGAAGCCAAGCCGTTCTATGGCGCTGCCGACGTCTTCGTTCTGCCTACGCTCTACGATCCCTGTCCCAATGCCGCGCTCGAAGCGATGGCGTGCGCTCTGCCGGTGGTCACCAGCACGCGCTGCGGCGCTGCCGAACTGGTGATCGAGCACGACGCCGGCTTCGTCTGCCCGGCGCGCGACATCGACGCGCTCGCGGGTCACATGCAGGCGCTGACCGACGCGGCGACGCGCGAAGCGCAGGGCGCCCGCGCGCGCGCCGCGGTCCTGCCGTTCACGCCTTCCGCAATGACGCTGCAACTGGCGCTGCTCTATCGCGACCTGCTCGCCGCGGCGTACGCGGCCAAACCGGTGCCCAAGGCCGCTGCGCTATAATCGCGGCCACCCAAGTCGACCCGCGGCGCCTGCCCGCGCCACCTTCAGCCGCGCTTCCGTGTCGCCCAGCCTGCTCCTCTACCGGCGCCTGCTCACCTACGTCCGTCCCTACTGGTGGGCGTTCGGGCTTGCGGTGCTCGGCATGGCGTTCGTCGCCGCCGGCGACGTGACCATGGCGTACATGGTCATGCCGATCGTGCAGAAGCTGCAGCGTCCCGAAGCGTCGACGACGCTCGAACTGCCGATAGCGGTGGTGCTGGTGTTCCTCCTGCGCGGCATTGGCTCGTTCGCATCCGAGTACGGCATGGCGTGGACCGGGCATCGCGTCGTCTTCGACCTGCGCCGCGAAATGATCGACCGGCTGCTCACGTTGCCGACGCCGTTCTACGATGCCCAATCGTCGGGCCGGTTGATCTCGAAATTCACCTTCGACGCCTACCAGCTCGCCGCGGCAACCTCGTCGGCGATCACGACGGCGGTGCGCAGCTCGCTGACCATCGCCGGCAGCCTCGGACTGCTGTTCTGGCTCAACTGGAAACTCACGCTGGTGTCGATCATCGCCTTCCCTGTGGTCGCGGCGACCATCCGCTATTTCAGCCGGCGGCTGCGCCGCGTCGCGCGCGACGTTCAGCAGCGCACCGGCTCGATCACGCAAGTGCTCGAGGAGATCATCGGCGGCCAGCGCGTGGTCAAGATCTTCGGCGGCCAGCAGTACGAGCGCGACCGCGCGGTCAGCGTCGCCAATCGCCTGCGCCAGTCGATGAGCAAGCAATCGTCGGCCAGCGCGGCGAGTTCGCCGCTGCTGCAGTTCTTCGGAGCCTGCGCGGTCGGGGTGATCCTGTACATCATGCTCAAGCAGGCCGAGACGGGAGGCTTCGATGCGGGCCCGTTCACCGCGTACGTAGTTGCGCTGCTGACGCTGCAGGACCGGCTGCGCTCGCTGTCGGGGGTCAACTCCAATATCCAGCGCGGACTCGCCGCATCGGAAAGTATTTTCGCGCTGATCGACGAGAAGCCGGAGGAGGAGCGCGGCACCACGGTACTCACCAGCGTGCGCGGCGAGCTCGTTTTCGAGAATGTCTCGGCGCGCTATGCCGGCGCCGAACGCGACGCGCTGGTCGATGTCAGCCTGGCGATCGCGCCGGGCGAATCGGTCGCGCTGGTCGGGGCCTCGGGCAGCGGCAAGACCTCGCTGGTCAATCTCATTCCGCGCTTCTACGAACCCACCGGCGGTCGCATCCTGCTCGACGACCACGACATCGACGCGCTGACGCTGGCGAACCTGCGCAGCCACATCGCGCTGGTAAGCCAGGAGATCACGCTCTTCGACGATACCGTCGCGGCGAACATCGCGTATGGAGCGATGGCGAAGGCACCGCGCGCCACGATCGAACAGGCGGCGCGCGCGGCGCACGCGCACGACTTCATCCTGGACCTGCCCAACGGCTACGACACCATCGTCGGCGAAAACGGGGTGCGCCTGTCCGGGGGCCAACGTCAGCGGCTGGCGATCGCCCGGGCGATCCTCAAGAACGCGCGCCTGCTCGTTCTCGACGAGGCGACCTCGGCGCTCGACTCGGAGTCCGAGCGCCACGTGCAAGCCGCGATGGACGCTCTGATGCAGGGCCGCACGACCATCGTCATCGCGCACCGGCTGTCGACCATCGAGCGCGTCGATCGCATCGTCGTGCTCGACGCCGGGCGAGTGGCCGAGCAGGGCACGCACGCCGAGCTGCTTGCGCGCGATGGCATCTACGCCAAGCTGCACCGGATCCAGTTCGCGACAGCTGTCGCCTGACTGCGTTGCGCATCCTCCATACCGAGGCATCGATGGGGTGGGGAGGCCAGGAGATCCGCATCCTGACCGAGGCCGCCGGGATGATCGGACGCGGCCATGAAGTCACGCTCGCCTGTCCGCGCGATTCACGCATCTACGGCGAGGCGCAGCGCTTTCGCGTGCCCGCGACGGCGCTGCCGATCGGCCGCAAACGCCCAGCAGGATTGTTCGCATTGCGTCGGTTCCTGGCCGCACAGCGTTTCGATGTCGTCAACTCGCACAGTTCGTCGGACAGCTGGCTCTCGGCACTTGCCTGCCGCACGCTCAGGGCACCACCGGCGCTGGTGCGCACGCGGCACATTTCCGCGCCGGTGCCGCGAGATCGCCTGACGCGATGGCTGTACACGCGGGCGACCGCGGAAACGGTCACCACGGGCGAGGCGATCCGCACCGCACTCATTCGCGACATCGGCGTGGCCGCCGAGCACGTGTCGTCGATTCCCACTGGCATCGACCCGGGCCGTTTCGCGCCGCAGGACAAGCTCGCCGCGCGTCGCGCGCTGCATCTGCCGGAGACCTCGCCATTGATCGGCATCTGCGCGACGCTGCGCAGCTGGAAGGGGCATCGCTACCTCGTCGACGCGATGCCGCTGCTTGCCCACACCGATGCGCAGCTGGTCATCGTCGGCGAAGGACCGCAGCGCGAAGCGCTCGAGCGCCAGATCGCCGAGCTGGGCCTGCGCGAGCGCGTGCGCCTGGCCGGCAACCAGAACGACGTCGCGCCGTGGCTGGCTGCCTTTGACGTCTTCGCGCTGCCGTCGTACGCGAACGAAGGCGTGCCCCAGGCACTGGTGCAGGCGATGTTCGTCGGAGCGCCCTGCGTGACCACCGATGCCGGCGCGATCGGCGAAGTCGCCCTCGCAGACCACACCGCGCTGGTCGTGCCGAAGGAAAACTCCGTCGCGCTGGGCGCAGCGATCGACCGGCTGCTCGCCGATGTCGACCTGGGCCTGCGCCTGGCGGCGGCGGCGCGCGGTCGTGTGAGCGTCCGATTCAGCCTCGCGGCAATGCTCGACCGGATGGAGACGGTTTTCAAGCGCGCGATCGACGCGCGGGTACGATGAACGCCGCTACTGTCGAGAGCCCCAATCGTTTCGCCGGACGCGCGCAGGTTGTCGCGCGCGCGCTGCTCAAGCGCATCGCCGCCCCGCTGCCTCGGCGCGCGCCGGACACACCACGGCGCATCCTGATCGTTCATCACCTGCTGCTCGGCGACACGCTGATGCTCACGCCCCTGCTGGCGAAATTGCGCGTGCGCTTTCCCGATGCCGAAGTAGTCATGGCGCTTCCCGATGCGTACGCGCCGCTGTATTCGGCTCGCCCCTATGGCGTTCGCGCGCTGGGCTGGAACCCGCGCAGCGCCCGCTGCGTCGGCGCTGTGGCGCGAGCCGGGCTTCGATCTTGCACTCGTTCCCGGCGACAATCGTTTCAGCTGGCTGGCGCTGGCGCTGGGCAGCCGCTGGATTGCCGCCTTCGCGGGCGATCGCCCGGCGCGCAAGAGCTGGCCGGTCAATGAATTGCGGCCGTTTCCAGGAATCGCCACGGCATGGACCGACATCACCGCGACGCTCGTCGATGGCCCGCCGCCGCCGCCGTACCAACGCTCCGATTGGCAGGATCCGCCGGCCAGGGCGTTCGAAACGCCGCAGGGTCGCTATGCGGTGCTGCACGTCGGTGCGAGCACGCGACTGAAACAGTGGGACGCCGCGCGTTGGAGTGCGCTCGGCGCAATGCTCGCCGAGCGGGGCCTCGAGCCGGTCTGGTCGGCAGGTCGGGGCGAGGAGGCGATCGTCCGCGCCTGCGATCCCGCTACCCGCTATCGGAGCTACGCCGGCGCGCTCGACCTGCCGCAGCTCTGGCGACTGGTTGCCAACGCTGCGCTGCTGGTTGCACCCGATACCGGTGTCGCGCACCTCGGGCGGGTCGTCGCAACGCCGACCGTAGCCCTGTTCGGACCCGGTTCGGCGAGCTTGAGCGGCGGCGGCGAGTTCTGGCGCAATTCACCTTACCGCGCAGTGACCGTGACGCCCTTTCCCTGCCGTGACCAGCGGGTGTTCTTCAAGCGCGAACTCGATTGGGTGCGTCGCTGCGCGCGCTCAACCGCGCAATGCCCGCACCCGCGCTGCATGGACGCGATCGACATCGCGGCCGTGACCGCGACGATCGGCGAGCTCGGCGTGCTGCAATCCTGAATTGGCGATGGCCCGGCCGACGATCGTGCAATTCAACCTGTCGCCGACGCTCGGCGGCGCGGAGGTCTACACCGCATTTTTCAGCCGCGCCATCGAATCGCGCGGCTGGCGCACGCGGGTGGTGGTCAATCCGGCGGCAACGTTCTGGGGCGATCTGGACTTCGGCGGCGTGCAGCGCGTGAATTTCGACTCCTCGACCGGCGCGCTCCGGCCCGGCGAAGTCGCGCTGGTACATTCACCGTTGCCGACCGCGGCGCTCGCGGCGCTTTCAGGCGAGCGCGTCATCGGCGTGGCACACCAGGCGGTTTACGACTCCCGGCGACCCGCGTACTACGATCGCGCCGACATGATGCTGGCGGTATCTCGCCATGTCATCGACTCGTTGCTGCGCAACGGCTTGAAGCAGGTGCATCCGACGCCGCTCTACGGCGTCGCCGACCTGCATCGCGGCAACGCCGCGGGTCTAAGCGAACAAGGACCGCTGTTCGACGTGGACGCGCGCAAACCGCGCGACAGGGTGCTCGGCGCAATCGACCGCGCGCGTCGCGCACTGGCGCGACCGCAGCCGTACCGGCGTCTCCCTGGATTTACGCTCGGCGTGGTGTCCAGGCTGGCGCCGCTCAAGCAGTTCCCGGCGCTCTTCGAGCACCTCGCGCCGATCCTGGCGCGGCAACCGGACATCAACCTCGAGATATTCGGAAGCGCGGTCGGCTACCGGGCGCTGCGCGAGCTGCGTCGGTCACTTCGTCCCCTGGGCCAGCGGGTGCGCTATTGGGGTCATCAGCGCGACATCGTCAGCGCCTATGCCGCGATGGATTACCTGCTCACCGGCCTGCCCGAGCGCGAAGCGCTGGGCCTCAACGCGCTCGAAGCCTGCCTCGCCGGCACGCCGGTGCTGGCGGTCGCAGCGCCGCCATTCACCGAAACGCTCCGGCACGGAGCAACCGGATTCCTTTTTGCGGATCCACGCACCGACGCCGGAGCGGACTTCGAGCGCGTCCTCAAAGGCATCCGCTCCGGAGCGCTGGTTCCGGATCGCACCGCCGCGGCGCTGCATCTCGAGGAGTTCGCGTTTCCGCGTTTTGCCGAGCGCGTGCATCGCGTGCTCCGGGAAATCACCGTGGGTACCGGACGCAACATGCCGCCGGCCGTACGCGACTAGGTACAATCGCGCGGCCCATGGTCAAGACCGCAGAAAAAATAATCGTCGCCGCGCAGCTGCTCTTTGCCGCGGCCTATCTCGCACTTCTTCCGTCGAATGCGTGGACGTTTGCGCGATCGTTCGTCTTTGGCGGGGCCGCAACTTTCGCCGCGGTGATCATCGTCGCCGGCTGGGTTGGTCGTGGCAAGCCGGTGCCCGGACCGGGGAAAGCGATCGCAATCACGCTCTTCCTCTGGTGCGCCTGGTCGCTGGCATCGCTGGCGTGGTCGATCGACGTCGATTATTCGACCACGCAGGTGAAACGCGAGGTCGGCTGGAGCCTGCTGGCCATCATGGCGTTCTACGTTGCGCCCGCGTCCGCCGCGGCCTGGCGCGCGCTGCTCATAGCGGCGATGACCGCCTTCGCCGTTTACGCGGCGGTCGCGATCGGCGCGTCGCTGACCGAGGCGGGTTGGGATCCCGCCCGCTGGCATTCCGGCGTCGGGCCCTACGCGACGCATGTCGTGCTCGTCGCGCCGCTTCTGCTGACCCTGCTCGTGCCGGCGCCGATCGGCTTCGGCAGCCGCGCCCGTACCGTCGGCGCGGGCCTGACGATGCTGTTGCTCCTGCTGGTCAGCGCGCGCCTGACCGACAACCGTGTGGTGTGGATCGCGCTCGCGGTGAGCTATGGCACCGCTTCGGCGCTCGCCGCCTGGCGCTGGCACGCGTCGCTGGTGCGCGCGCCGTTGCGCTGGCTGGCGCCGCTGTTCGCCTTGCTCATCGTGCTCGGCGTCGTCTTCGCCGACGTCACGCGCGAGCGCGCGCAAACGGATTTTCCGCCGCAGACCTCGGTCGCGAAATCGCTGGTCGAGGACCCGCGCCTCGCGCTATGGGATCGCACCGCGCAACTCATCCGCGAGCGGCCATGGACCGGTTTCGGATTCGGGCGCGCCATCGTGGCCGAGCAGCTCAAGGTTCCACTTGGCAACCCGATGCTGTGGCATGCACACAATCTGTTCGTGGGCCAGGTCCTGCAGACCGGACTGATCGGCCTGGCGCTGTTCGTCAGCTTGCTTGCGGCGCTCTGCGCGCGCTTCGTGCGTTATGTGCGGCGCGGCAACGACGCGCTCGCCGTGATCGGCATCGTCGGCTTGTCGCTGCTCGCGGGATTCGTGGCCAAGAATCTCACCGACGACTACCTGTTTCGCAGCAACGCCAAGGAATTCTGGGCGCTGCTCGCACTGCTGATCGGGTTCGGGGCCCGACTCGAACGCGGATTGCCGTCTAACGGCGACGCTGCGCCAGCACCGTAACCGACCCGGTTCGCGCCGTCGCCGCAACCTGCGGCGCGTACTCGGGAATGCAGTCCTTGAGCCAGCTGCGCACATCGGCATCGGGAACGCCGCGGTCGCGCTGCAGCCACGCGACGAGCTCGCGCATCGCCGCCGCGTCCGCCGAGCGCGCCTTGACGATGCGCAACTTTGGATGGTGCGTGGGCAAGGTCGCCTCTTCCACGGCCAGCGGCTCCTCGTAGAGCTTTTCGCCGGGCCGCAGGCCGGTGAACACGATGCGAATCTTGTCCGGATCGGCGCCCGAGAGCCGGATCATGTCGCGCGCGAGATCGACGATGCGCACCGGCTCGCCCATGTCGAGCACCAGCACTTCGCCGCCACGCCCCATCAGTCCGGCCTGCAGCAGGAGTTGCGTCGCCTCGGAAAGCGACATGAAATAGCGCGTGATTTCCGGATGCGTGACGGTGACCGGACCGCCTCGCGCGATCTGCTCGCGGAAGCGCGGGATCACGCTGCCGGTGCTGCCGAACACGTTGCCGAAGCGAACGATTACGAACTGGGTCGTTCCGTTCTGCAGGCTCTGGCAGAACATTTCCGCCAGCCGCTTGGACGCGCCCATGACGTTGGTCGGATTGACCGCCTTGTCGGTGGATACGAGCACGAATTTCTCGACCCGGGCCGCGACCGCGGCGCGCGCGAGCGCCCAGGTTCCGTAGGCATTGTTGCGCACCGCCTGCCAGGCGTTGGTCTCCTCCATCAGCGGAACGTGCTTGTACGCTGCGGCATGGAACACCACCGACGGTCGCTCGCTGGCGAGCACCTGCTCGATGTGAGAGCTGTGTTTGACGTCGCCGACGATCGTCGACAGCGCGAGTTTCGGATACGCGTCCAGCAATGCCTGCTGGACCTGGTAGAGCGCGTATTCGGAGATGTCGAACAGCACCAGCCGCTCGGGCCCGAAGCGCGCGATCTGCAGGCAGAGCTCGGCGCCGATCGAGCCGCCGGCGCCGGTAACCATCGCCACGCGGCCGCCCAGCCATTCGCTCAAGCCCGCGCTGTCCAGCACGACGGGATCGCGGGCGATGAGGTCGTCGAGCTCGACGTGGCGGATCTTGGTCAATTGCGAGCGTCCGCTGATCAGGTCCTCGTACGAAGGCACGGTAAGCGCTTCCACGCCGGAGAGCGCGCACAGTTCGGCGACGCGACGGCGCACGCCATGAGCCGCCGACGGCAGCGCGATGATGACGGTGCGCACACCGAAACGCCGCGTCCATTTGGGCAGTTCGCTGATCGGCCCCAGCACGCTGATGTTGCGCAGCAACCGGCCCTGGATGGCCGGGTTGTCGTCGAGCAGGCCGACGATGCGCCATTGCCTGCTTTGTGCGAGTTCCTTGGTCAGCCGCGCGCCAGCCTCCCCGGCGCCGAGGATGAGCACGGGTTCGCCGAGCGCCGCGAGCGGGCTGTACAGGCGGTGCTCCTTCCAGACCCGATAGGTGAACCGGCTGCCGGCCATCAGGAAAATGACCACCGGGGCGTAGAGCACCAGCACGCTGCGCGGGACCAGCGCGGTGAGTTGCAGCATCACCAGCACCAGCGGCACCGCGACCGCTCCGAGGCCCGCTGCCATCACGATGCGCTGCAGATCCGGAAGGCTCGCAAAACGCCAAAGGCCGCGATAGAGTCCAAAGGCGAGGAAAATCACCGCCTGCAGCGGCAGCACCCAGGCAAGCGTGCGCCACATGTCGGACAACTGCGGCTCGTGCAGGTCGAGGTTGAAGCGCAGCCAGTACAGCCCCATCCAGGCGACGGCCGCGACCACCACGTCATGAACGAAGGCGAGCCAGGCTCGCCAGTTAGCGCTTACTTGCATTGGGTTCCATGCGTGCTTTGCGCCAATGATACCCGATCCACGTGTGCAGTAGCAGCAAAACCGCAGTCCACAGAAGCAGCACGATGGTGCCGACGGCTGGCGCGCGCGCCAATGCCGCCAACGCCGAGCCCGCAGTGCCGATCATCAGTGTCGCATACAGCAGCAGCGTGCCGCCGTGCCCGAGGCCGCCTTGCACCAGCCGCTGATAGGCATGGTCGCGATGCGCTTGCAGGATGCGCTCTCCGGCGAGCAACCGCCGCACCAGCGTTGCCGTGGCGTCGACGATGAATGGCAGGAATACCAGGATCGGGAACCACAGCGGCCACCAGCCGGCGTGCCATGCGTCCACGGCGACAGCGCCGGCGAGGAAGCCGAGAGGGACGGCGCCCACGTCCCCCAGGAACAGGCGCGCCGGCGGCCAGTTCAGCGCCAGCACCGGCAACACAGCGGCAGCGACCAGCAGCATCGCCTGCGCTTCGGACCTCGCCGGAGTCCACGCCGCGATTGCGCAGGCGCCGAAGCCGACAAGGGTCATGGCACCGGCCAACCCGTCACTGCCGTCCATGAAGTTGTACAGGTTGGCCATCCAGACGATGGCCACCACCCCGGCCAGCAGCCACGGCCAGGACAGCGATCCGCCCATCCACACCAGCGCTGCACTGACCTGCACGGCCAGCCGGACCGCGACGGGGACGTCGCGGTAGTCGTCCCACACCGACACCCCGATGACCAGCAGCAATGGCGCGAGCCACGCCCCGCCCTGCGGCAGCCACACCGTCGCCGCCGCGACGCCGGCCCAGAGCGCGATGCCTCCGCCCCGCGGGACCGGCACGCAGTGGAGCGACCGCGCATTGGGCGTATCGGGGGGCATCCGGCGCCAGTGCAACAGTCCGGCAAGCACGACCGACGCGACAAAAATCGCGATACCGGCGGGCAGGAGCTCGATCATCGAGAAAAGTGCAAACTAGGCATACAAAACTACCTTGGGCGGCGCCGCCAAGCCGTTGTTTGTACCGATTTTTCGGGGCCCTGCAGAATCCGGGCAGGAGCCGCCGCCACGAATGAATTATAACCCCCGCGGGCCCTGCGAGACGGCGCCGGAAGTGCTGTTCCTTGTTGCAATTAAGCAACAGGGCGCGCGGGGCATTTTCCGGTCGGGCGGTTTAGCTTGCCAATGGATTCGCCGGTTTGGCACAATCAACTCAACTTCTCGCCAGTCCTGAGAAGGTTCCGGTGGCAGGCGTTCGATTCCTTGCCAATCTTATTGTGTTAGAGGAGAGACCATGAATAAAAAGCTCGTGGCCCTTGCCGTCGGCGGCGCATTTGCTCTGCCGTTCGCCGTGCAAGCGCAAACCGCGAACGTCACGCTGTATGGACGCCTGAATCTCGACCTTGAATTCGTCAAGGGATCCACCTGCCAGAACGGCATTACCAACGGTGCTGGCGCTGGCGTAGCGATTCCCACCAACTGCGATGGGCGTTCGAACGCTTCGTCCGCCACTTCGATCAGCAATCCAGTCGTCAATCGCGTGAGCAGCAACTCGTCGCGTTTCGGCATGCGCGGCACGGAAAGCCTCGGCGGCGGCTTGAATGCGGTGTTCCAGATCGAATCGAACGTTTCCGGCGATACCGGCAACGCGTCGAGCTCGGGTATCGCCAGCCGCGAAACCTTCGCCGGCCTGCAAGGCGGTTGGGGCCGCGTCATCCTGGGCAAGTTCCTGATGCCGATGGACGACCTGCACCCGATCTTCGGTAACGCCACGACGTTCACGACGTCGATCCTGTCGACGGCGAACGTCTGGGCCATGGGTAACCTGAGCAAGTCCAACGGCGGTTGGGATGCACGTACCGGTAACAACATCCGTTACGACAGCCCGAACATCTATGGCTTCACGGCCGCGATCCAGTATTCGACGCGCGACGACTCGGGCAACACCACCCAGACCCCGAACGGCGGCGACAACGGCGACCATCCGTCGGTCATCAACCACGCGTATGTCATCGGCGGCAACATCATCTATAGCAACGGCCCCCTGGTCATTGCAGCGGGTGGCGAAGTCAACCGCAATGTCCGCAATAGCTTCGCGACGGGCGGACCGAATCTGCGCGACACCGACTGGACCATCGCCGCATCGTACAACTTCGGCACGATTTTCCAGGGCTTCGGCCTGCAGATCGGCGCCGTGTACGAGCAGATGCGCTTCTCGGTGCAGTCGCCGGTCACGATCGGCTCGAGCTGCAACGTCGGCACCAGCGGCACGTGTAGCCTGAATCGCAACTTCTGGGGCGTGTCGGCAACGATCCCGGTCGGTGCGGGCAAGATCTACGGCTTCTATGGCGATGCGAGCAACGGCAAGGGCAGCGCACCGGACGGAACGGCGGTCGGCTACCTGGTTCGTGGTCCGAACACGAGCGCGAAGCAGTATGAGATCACGTACACGTATGCACTGTCGCCGCGGACCTCGCTGTATGCCGGCTGGGTCCAGATCAACAACGCTTGCAAGGCCGCATACACGTTCAACATCAACCCGTACCCGATCGCAGTGGGCACGCAGGGTGCAATTACCGGCGGCCCTGGCGACTTCTGCAGCGGCAAGCCGGCAGGTGCTGTGTTCGGCATGCTCCACACGTTCTAATCGCAGCGCAATCGTAAAAGCGGCAAAGCAGGAATCTGTCAATTCAACGAGCTGTAAAGTGATCATGCGGGCGTCCACTGGACGCCCGTTTTTTTTGTCCTGACGTATCATGTCGCAATGAACGTGGACGCACTCATTACAGGCTTCGATCGTGCATTGCGCACGCTCTCGGGCGCAACGTCGGCCAGCCGCAGGAGTCCAGGCGACGGCGTCGCCGAAGGCGAGCTCAGCGCGACCGAACGACACCACGCGGCCGGCCTCATGCGTGTCAACCATGCGGGCGAAGTCTGCGCACAGGCGCTCTACGCCGCGCAGGCCCTGACGGCGCACGAGCCTCTGGCGCGGCAGCAGTTCGAACAGGCATCGCGCGAGGAGGAAGACCATCTGGCATGGACTTCCGGGCGCCTGACTGAACTGGGTTCGCGGCCGAGCCTGGCCAATCCGCTCTGGTACGCAGGGTCGTTCGCCATCGGATTGTGCGCGGGATTCGCGGGCGATCGCACCAGCCTCGGATTCGTCGTCGAGACCGAACGCCAGGTCGAAGAGCACCTCACCGGCCATATCGATCGGCTGCCGCCGGCCGACGCGAAAAGCCGCAGCATAGTTGCCGCGATGCGCGACGACGAGATTCGCCACGGCATGGCCGCGCGCAACGCAGGCGCCAGTGAGTTGCCCTGGCCGGTGCGCGCGCTGATGCGCTGCACTGCGAGGCTGATGACGGTGACGGCGTATCGCCTTTGAAGCCGGTGCGTAAAGCTCCTTTGGTCGTTTGTATGCACACCCTGCACTGCCGGGAGGCTGGAGATCGGGAGCGCGAGCATCGACTGTCCTGCAAGCGGATACACGCAGCAAGCATTGCGCTGACCGCGCTGCTTCTTGCCGGATTGTTCGCGAGCCCGACCGCGCAGGCGCAATTTACCAACGTGCGGCTCTACGGCAATCTCAATCTCGACGTCGAGCTGGTGAACGGCCGCCAGCCCGATGGATCGAATCCCACCGTCAACCGCGTTTCAAGCAATTCGTCGCGGTTTGGGCTGCGCGGCAACGAATACATCGGCGCCGGCAACGTGGTGATCTTCCAGATCGAGTCGAATGTTCAGGGCGACACCGGCAACGGCCCGAATTCCGGCATCGCGAGCCGGGAGACGTTCGTCGGAGCCCAGGGCGACTGGGGGATGGTCAGGGTAGGCAAGTTTCTTACGCCTTACGACGACATCCTGCCCATCTTCGGCAATTCACCGACGCTTACCACATCCATCCTGTCGACTGCGGCGATCTGGGCGCAGGGTCCGCTGGCGAAGGGCCTGGGCGGCTTTGACGCGCGGCTGGGCAACTCGATTCGTTACGAAACTCCAAACTACAACGGGCTCGTCGGAGCTCTGCAATACTCGACGCGCGATTCCTCAGGTAACGCCACCGGCGCAGCCGGCGACAATGGCGACCATGCCTCGGAGATGCGCTATGCCTTTGTCGCAAGCCTCGGCGCGCTCTATGTCAACGGCCCGGTCGAACTCGGATTTGCCTACGAGCACAACTACAACGTCCGCACCACCGGCCGCAAGGACGATGCGCTGTCGGTGGCCGGCGCTTACGATTTCGGCACGGTGGGCTACGGTGTCGGTCTGCGCATTGGGGCGGTTTACGAATACCTCAAGTACGACACCGTGACCGGACCGCTCAAGCGCAACTTCTACGCCGCATCGGCGTCGCTGTCGGTCGGCGAAGGTGTCGTCTACGCCTTCATCGGCCGCGCCGCCAACGGCACCGGCAGCGCGGTCAACGGGACGCAGATCGGCGGCCTGACCAAGGGCCCAAATTCGGCCGCCACGCAATGGGAGATCTCGTACAGCTACAACATCTCCCCGCGCACCATGGTCTACGCTGGCTATGTGCAGATCGCCAACCAGGCGAATGCGAACTACGGGTTCAACATCAACGAGTACCCGACCGCGCAAGGCGTCCGGCTCAACGGCGTGATCGCCGGCATCGCGCACTTCTTTTAGCCGGGCTCACATAGCCGCCCGCAGAGCACGCAGCCGTGCGGCGCGTATGCGCGCCGGCAAGTCGGTCGTTGCCGAAACCTTGGCGGCAATCTTGCCGGCATCGACAGACCGCACCACGGCGAGCGCCGCCTCGAGCCGTTCGCGCGGCGCAAATGTTGCCGCCATCTGAGCCGGGCGCGATTGCACATCCGCCGCACAGGCAAGCAACAACGCGTCGAGGCGCTCGGGCCGCCGAAGGGCATCGGTGGCGAGCAACAGGTCGAGCAAGGTAGCGGGCCGCAGCTCGAAAGCCCGCTGGACAACGCCGTGATAGCGCGCCGCGAGCTTCGCGAGTTCGCGGCATTCGACCGGGACCCGCAGCCGCTCCGAGAGCGCCTCCGCCAACAACACGCCCCGGGCTTCGTGCCCGACGTGCCTGGGCCACTTGCCGCGCGGTGTCGTGCCCTTGCCCAGGTCGTGCGCAAGCACCGCATAGCGCACGGACAGCGCATTGCCCGCCGCAGCGGCGAAGTCGAGCGCCTGCAGCACGTGCACGCCGGCATCGACTTCCCGATGGTGAGCAACCGGCTGCGGCACGCCAAACAGCGCGTCGACTTCGGGAAGTACTTGAGCCAGCGCGCCGCAGCGGCGCAGCAGCGCAAAAAAGCGCGACGGCCGCGACTCCATCAACGCACGCGCGATTTCCTGCCATACCCGTTCGGGGACCAGCGTCGCGAGCTCGCCCGAATCGACGATCGCGCGCAGCAACGCTTCGGTCTCGGGCGCCACCGCGAAGTCCAGCCGCGCGGCAAAACGCGCGACGCGCAGCACGCGCAACGGATCCTCGGCGAAGGCAGCGCTCACGTGACGCAGCACCTTCGCGCGGAGGTCAGCCTCGCCGCCGAAGGGATCGACCAGCGTACCATCGGCGGCGCGCGCCATGGCGTTGATGGTCAGGTCGCGCCGGGCGAGATCGGCTTCGAGCGTGACGTCGGGCGCGGCGTGAAACGTGAACCCGTGGTATCCCCGCCCGCTCTTGCGCTCGGTGCGGGCCAGCGCGTACTCGTCGTTGGTCTCGGGATGGAGGAATACCGGAAAGTCGCGCCCGACCGGCCGGAAACCGCGCGCGAGCATTTCCTCCGGCGTCGCGCCGACCACCACGTAGTCGCGATCGGCGTTCGCACGGCCGAGCAACCCGTCGCGCACCGCACCGCCCACCTCGTAGACCTTCATGACGGGACGCGCAGGCCGCGCCGCACGCTCTGCCGCGTCGCGCTCAGCGCCCGCTCTGCGCGCGGAATTCGTTGAAGCGGCTCTTCACCGCAGCGGGCGAGAGGTATTCCGGCGCGACGGCTTCGAGCGCGGTCGGGGCAAAGCCGAACCGCGCCGGGAAGTCGCAGCCGCACACGCTGTCCTTCTGCATCGACAGCACATTGTCGCGGCTCATCAGCGGGCCCGGCAGCCATTCGAGGATGCGCGCCTGCAACATCGACAACGTAGGCCCCAGCGGAATGATCGGCCGCGCGTGGCCCGTAAGCTCGCCGACATACGCGACCAGCTCGCGCAGCGTATAGACCTTCGGACCGCAAAGTCGATAGCGCTGCCCCTGCGTCGCGTCGTCCGGCAACGCGCGCACGAATGCGCGCGCGACGTCGGCTGCGGCAATCGGCTGAAAGCGGGCTTTGGGGCACGCCAGCGCCATCACCGGCAGCCAGCGCTCGAGTTGCGCGAACAGGTTCAGGAAGCGATCTTCGCGACCGAAGATCACCGACGGCTGCATGATCGTCCACGCAAGCTGCGAGTCGCCGACGATCTTCTCGGCTTCGCCCTTGCTGGCCAGATAGCGGCTCGCGGCGTGCGGATCGGCGTTGAGCGCGCTCATGTGCAGCAGCCGCGCGACGCCTGCCGCGCGGCAGGACGCGACCACTTTGCGCGCGAGTTCGATATGGGCGTTGTCGAAGTCGCCGCGCTTTGCTTCGTGCAGAATGCCGACCAGATTGACCACCGCGGCAGCGCTGCGCGTCAACCGCAGCAGCGTGTCGCTGTCGTGAATGTCCGCCTCGACGACATCGACCGTCGGCAGCAGGATCAGGTGCTTGGCGGCCTCGCGGCGGCGGGTCGGGACGATGACCCTGCGCCCGGCGTCGACGAGTTGGCGCACCAGGTGGCGTCCGACAAAGCCGCTGCCGCCCAATACCAGGATGGCGGCGTCGCTCATGGTTCCCCCCGAAGCGGCGCTGCGCGCCGCCTCCCCCCAGGGGGCAGAGCACCTTGGGACGGCCCGGCGGTGCTCACCGCGCGTCCTCTGGCGTGTCGGCTGCGGGGATGCTCGCAACGCCCTTGCCCGACCCCGCCGGCATCACGACGCCGAGTCGTTCCTTGAGCGCCACGTAGGGCAATCCGAGCTGCGCCTGGTAATACATGGCGTTGGCCAGCACCTTTTTCACGTAGTCGCGCGTTTCGTTGAACGGGATGGTCTCGGCATAGATTGCGCCTTCGAGCGGTACGGCGCCGCGCCAGAGTTGGGCGCGTCCCGGACCGGCATTATACGCCGCGGTCGCGAGCACCGGCAGGCCGTCGAGGCGGTCGAGCACGTGGCGAAGGTAGTACGTTCCGAGTTGCGCGTTGAGCGCGGGATTGTCGAGCTGCCGCGGCGCGAAATCGGCGCGACCGGTCTGGCGCGCCACCCATTTCGCGGTCGGCGGCATCAACTGCATCAGGCCGATCGCGCCCGCGGACGAGGCGATGTCGGCGATGAAACGGCTCTCCTGTCGGGTAAGCCCGAACACCAGAGCCGGGTCGAGATTCGCGTCGCGCGAAGCGTCGCTGATTTCGGTGCGGTACGGCGTCTGGTAGCGCAGTGCGAAGTCGTGGCGGCGCACCGTGCGATCGGCGGAATTGATCGATCGGTCGTAGAGGCCGTATCGCCGCGCGGCTTCGGCTGCGAGCAGCAGGCCATCGTCACCCTGGCCGCGCACGACGTACGACCACTCGCGAATCGCGTCGGGGCGCAGGTCGAGCGCCGTCAGCTTGGCGACCCGCTTGACGTCGTCGCGGGCGCTGAATGCGTTGATGACGGCAGGATCCGGCACCAGCGGCTCGCTGATCGGCATGATCGATGCGCCGAGCGCCTCGGCGGCCAGCAAGCCGTAGAAGTGCTGCTCGGTGGCGAGCCCCGCGTAGAGTCGGGTCGCGTCGTCGACCTGACCCGCTTCGGTGAGTGCCCTCGCCTTCCAGTAGCGCCACGCGGCCTCTTGCGCCTGGTCCTGCGGCATGGCGTCGATGGCTCGGGCAACGTCCGGCCACGCGCGGGCGCGCAGCGCCGCGCGCACCTGCCACGCGCGCTGCTCGGCGCTTTTCGGCGCGCCTTCGGCCTCGCGATACCACGTGTTCGCCGCAGAAAGGTGTTGCCGGGCAGCCTGGTGGGCGACGAGCAGGTTGCCGTAGTTCCTGTCATCGACGGAAAAGCGTTCGCGCAGTTTCGCCCAGGCCTCGTGCGCCGCCGCGGCGTCGGCACGGGCAGCGCGGTCGAGGGCATAGAGTGTGAGTTCGCGACCCGCCACCGAGCCCGGCCGGAATTCGGCCTTGGTCAGAACCTGCAGGGCGTTGCGCTCCGCGCGCTCGAGATCGCGCGGGGCTGGCCGCTCGCCGGCAGGCAGGTCGGCCGCGGTGCGCGCAACAAGTCGGGCGTTGCCGGCCTCGTGCGCGAGGCGAATGCGTAGCCACAGATCCGCGGGGGTCAGCTGCCCCGACTTGATCATCGCCGCGAACAGCGTTTGGCATGACTCGGGTTGGTCCTGTCCGCTGGCCCAGTAGCGACGGGCCTCGCCAAGCACCGCGTCGCCATCGCGCGCGCGCTTCCACTGTATGGCATAGCAATCGAGCTCGGGATCGTCACCCGCGCGCTTCGGGTACTCCGCCGCGAAGATCGCCCATTGCTCGCGCTTGGCCGAGGCCTTGAGCCACTCGCCGCGCAATTTGTCGGCCAGCGGTGTGCCTTCGTAGCGGGCAAGGAACGCGCGCACACGCTCCGGATCGGCATCGTCGAGCTTGAGCCGCAGTTGCCAGTACGCGACGTACTGTTCGAGCAGGTGGCCTCGGAGCAGCGGCGCCACGCGTTCGAGTCGCGCCGCGTCGCCGGCCTTGAAGGCGTCGCGAGCGACGACGAAATCGGCGTCGGTGGGTTGCGCGAGCGCGCATACGCTAGCGCCGAGCGCGCACTGCAACAGCAAGCAGCACAACGCCGGGCGGAGAATGGTATGGGCACGCATTGCCACCATTATCGCATTGCCCGATCGCACTCGCATCGCCCGCTCGCACGCCAAGCAATCGCCTTGCAACGGCTCAAGGGCACGGCGATGGTAAAATCGCCGCCACCAGACAGAAGGGGTAGTCATGGCACGACAAAGCGCAGCACCGCGGGTCGGCATCGTGATGGGCAGCGACAGCGACTGGGACATCATGAAGCAGGCGGCCGAGCAGCTTGAAGCATTCGGCGTGAGCTTTGAGGCGCGTGTGCTCTCCGCGCACCGACTGCCCGACGATACGATGGCCTACGCGGCCGCCGCGGCCGGCCGTGGCCTCGCATGCATCATTGCCGGCGCCGGCGGCGCCGCGCACCTCGCGGGCGTCATTGCGGCGAAGACCATGCTGCCGGTGCTGGGCGTGCCGATTCCATCGAAGTATTTGCGCGGCGAGGACTCGCTGCTCTCGACGGTGCAGATGCCCAAGGGCATCCCGGTCGCCACTTTTGCCATCGGCGAAGCCGGCGCTGCCAACGCGGCGCTGTTCGCAGTCGCCATGCTCGCGTTGCAGGATGCGAAGCTGGCCGGAAAACTTGCAGACTTCAGGACGAAGCAGTCTGCCGCGGTGCGCGCGAAGACGTTGCCGCCGCCGGCGAAGAAGTAGTCAGCGCTTGCCGGCTTTGGGGTCGCGTTCCGCGCCCACCGGCAGGCTGGCGACCCGCATCATTTCGGGATCGTCGAAGCGACAGCCTGCGGCCACGTATTCGGCGGCCATGGCGGTCGCGTCCGCGCCCCAGAACAGCTCCTCGCCGATGGCCAGCGTGGGCACACCGAACACGCCGCGCGACAGCGCGTCGTCGGTGTTCCTGCGCAAGGCATCCTTGACCTCGGGCGTGTCGATGCGCGTCGCGGCATCGGGCAGTGCGAGTTCGCTCATCAATTCAGCCCACTCGATGGGCAGGTCGCCGATGCGACCGTCGCGCCAGACGAAGCGAAAGATCCGGCGCACCGCTTCCGGATCGCAATCGGCAGCGATCGCCAGTCGCAGCAACGGCAGTGGATTGAAGGGGTGCACCGCCGGGAACTTGAGCGGGATGCCGAGCTTCCTCGCCTGCCAGACCACGAAGCGATACGTGAAGCGCCGCTTGGCGGGAATTTCCGCCGGGCCCTTGTGCCCATGCGACTTGAGCAACCCGGCGAACAGCACCGGCCGATAGTGAATGCGCAAGCGGGTCTCGAGCGCGGGCAACTGCTCGCACTGCAGGTACGCGAACGGCGAGACGAAGTCGAAGTACCAGTCAGCGCTCGGCATTGGCGCCAATCATTACGCCAGGCAACGCGCCATGGCGATCGCGGCGAACCGCGAGCAGGGCAATCACCGCACGCTTGTCCTCGCTGGAGAGATTGATCCAGTCGGCGATCTCGGCGAGCGTTCGGTAGCAGCCGGCGCACAGCCCGCTCGCCGGATCCATGACGCACACGCTGATGCACGGTGAAGGGACAGCGCGATCGTCCATGCCACGGCTCATGCCGGGTTCGCCGCGTCGTGCGGCTCCTTGGCGTTGAGCGCACGCGCGACGCGCGACACTGGCGGGCGCCCCAGGAAGTCGGAAATGGCGTTGCCGGCGCGCCGCAGGCGTGTCATGTCGATGCCGGTCTCGATGCCGAGGCCATCGCAGAGGTACAGGACGTCTTCGGTGGCGACGTTGCCGGTTGCGCCGCGCGCGTACGGACAACCGCCGAGTCCCGCCACCGAGCTATCGAAGGTGGCGACACCGAGCTCCATTGCCGCGTAGATATTGGCCAATGCCTGTCCATACGTGTCGTGAAAATGTCCGGCCAGTTCGCCCATCGGCACGGCGCTGGCGACCATCGTGAGCATTGCCTGCGTCTTGCCTGGCGTGCCGGTGCCGATGGTGTCCGCCACCGAGATCTCGTAGCAACCCATTGCGGCGAGCGCCGCCGCGACATCGCGCACGCGCTCCGGCGCGATGTCGCCTTCGTACGGACAGCCCAGCGTGCACGAAATGTAGCCGCGCAACCGAACCCCGTGCGCACGGGCGGCTGCGGCGACCGGTCGTGCGTTTTCCAGACTTTGCGCAATCGAGCAATTGATGTTCTTGCGCGAAAACGACTCCGATGCGGAGACGAATACCGCAACCTCGTCGCAGCGCGCCGCAAGCGCGGCCTCGAAGCCCTTGAGATTGGGCGTGAGGACAGGATAGCGCACGCCCGGCTTGCGGCGGATCGCGGCCATGACCTGCGCGTTGTCGGCCATCTGCGGCACCCATTTCGGAGACACGAAGGCGGTGGCCTCGATCGCCATCAGCCCGGCATCGGTCAGGCCGTCGATCAGCGCGACCTTGACCGCGGTGGGCACCATGGCCTTTTCGTTCTGCAGTCCGTCGCGCGGACCGACCTCGACGATGCGTACTTTCCTGGGAAGTTTCATGGCTGCGTGCCGATGATCCGCATCTCAGTAGGCGCGACTGGCGTCGACGACGCCGCTGACCGGCAATCCTGCTTCCAGCCGGCGGATCTTGGCGGCTACCTGGCAAACCGATTCGTCGATGCGCGTCGCCGCGGAAATGTGCGGCGTGACGGTGATGCGCGGATGATGCCAGAAAGCGTGCGCGCGCGGTAAGGGCTCGTCGTCGAATACGTCGAGCATGGCGCCGGAGAGATGCCCGGAGTCGATCAGCGCGAGCAGATCCTGCTCCACGATCAATGCACCGCGTGCGACATTGACCACGTAGGCGCCCGCGGGCAATCGCGCAAGCGTCGGCCTGTCGAGCAGGCGGCGTGTTCTGCGGCGTCAACGGCAACATGCACACGAGTACGCTGCAGGTCGCCAGGAAGGCGTCGAGTTCGTCACCGGCGTAACTGCGCACGCCCTGGATGTCCTTGCGCGCGCGGCTCCATGCGTTGACGGGAAAGCCCAGCGCGTCCAGCGCCTTCGCGACGGCGATGCCCAGGACGCCGAAGCCGAGGATGCCGACCGCAAACGCGCGCTTGTCCAAACGTGGGCGGGGTTGCCAATCCCCGGCGCGCTGCGCCTGTTCGTAGGCCGCGAATTCGCGGTATTGGCGCAACACTGCATAGCTCACATACTCGGCCATCTGTTCCGCCATCCCCGCGTCCTCGAGACGAATCAGCGGCACGCCGACAGGCCATGCCGCCATGCCCAGGATGGCATCGACGCCCGCGCCCAGATTGAACACGGCACGCACCGAGGATAGTTCGGCCAGCATCGCGGCCGGCGGTTTCCAGACCAGAGCGTAGTCGGCAGGCGTACCTGCCTGCGGCCAGGTACGCAGCGTCGCCTCGGGAAGTTCGCGCTCGATTGCCTCCTGCCAGCGCGCACCGTCGTCCGCAGCCGTGTAGTAGAGGATATTCAACTGCCGGGCACAGCCACCGTCACGTCGATCAGTTCGGCGCCTTCGCGCACCTGATCGCGCTCGCGGTAGTGCACCGCGCTCACCGTACCTGCCGCCGGCGCAGTGATCGTATGCTCCATTTTCATGGCCTCGAGGATCAGCAGTGGCGTCCCGCGCGCCACGGTGTCGCCGACTTTCACCAGTACCGCCACGACGGTGCCCGACATCGGCGCGGCGAGGTGACCTCCCGGCGTAGCATCCTCGTCGGCGTGCGCCATCGGATCGGCCAGTCTCAGCCGATGCATTCCGCCCTGCGTGTAGACGTAGCGATCCTCGCCGACCGGGATCACGCTGGCAGTCGCGCGCAAGCCATCGAGCGTGACTGCCAGCGAATCGCCCTGGTCCGCCACCGTCGCGGCCAGCGTCCGGCCCGCCGCGACAATCTCGAATGCATCGCCGCGCGTGCGCACGCGCACCGGATGGGTCGCCTCACCGACCGCGTAGTCAAACTCCAACGCGTGATTGTCGCTGTTGAGCCACCAGGACTCGATGCCATGCCACGGCGAATGCGGATCGCCCGACGCCGCCGACCGGACCTTCGCGGCCTGGCGCAGCGCCATGCATTCCCCAAGCGCGGCTGTGGCGAGCACTTCGGCGGATGGCGCCGACGCCGGCGGAAACAACGCGTCGTGATTGCGCGCGATCAGCCCGGTGTCCAGGCGCGCCCCGGCAAACGCATCGTGCACGACGACACGGCGCAGAAACGCGACGTTGGTCGTGACTCCCGCAACCTGGTAGTCGCCCAGCGCGTCGCCGAGCCGGCGCAACGCCGTCGCGCGATCCTCGCCGTGGACGATGAGTTTGGCGATCATTGGATCGTAGTACTGGCTGATGTCGTCACCCGCGCGCACGCCGGTGTCGATGCGCACGTCCGCGGAAGGCGACGGCGTACGCAAGTGTGCGATGTGCCCGATCGACGGCAGGAAGCCTCGCTCCGGGTCTTCGGCATAGATGCGCGCCTCGATCGCGTGGCCGGAAATCGCGAGCTGTTCCTGTCGCAGCGGCAGCGTCTCGCCCGCCGCAACGCGCAGCTGCCACTCCACCAGGTCCTGCCCGGTGATCATTTCGGTCACCGGATGCTCGACCTGCAGCCGCGTATTCATTTCCATGAAATAGAAGGTGCCGTCGCGATCGACGATGAATTCGACCGTGCCCGCGCCGACATAACCGATGGCATTGGCCGCCGCGATCGCAGCCGCACCCATTTCCGCGCGGCGCGCGGGCGTCATCCCCGGGGCGGGCGCCTCCTCCAGGACCTTCTGATGACGGCGCTGCACCGAGCAGTCGCGCTCGAACAGGTGCACGCACGCGCCGTGCGTGTCGGCGAAGACCTGCATCTCTATGTGTCTGGGTTCGGTCAGGTACTTTTCGAGCAGGACCGTGTCGTCGCCGAAACTGGCTTTGGCTTCGCGGCGCGCGGAGGCCAGCGCGGCGGCGAATTCGCCGGCCTTTTCGACAATGCGCATGCCCTTGCCGCCACCGCCGGCCGATGCCTTGATCAACACCGGATAGCCGATCGTCTCCGCCTCGCGCGCGAGCAGCGCGTCATCCTGATCGTCGCCGTGGTACCCGGGCACCAGTCTGACGCCGGCACGGCCCATCAGCATCTTGGACGCGGATTTCGATCCCATCGCGCGTATCGCCGACGGCGGCGGACCGATGAACACCAGCCCTGCAGCGGCGACCGCGGTTGCGAAGTCGGCGTTCTCGGAAAGAAACCCGTAACCGGGATGAATCGCCTGCGCTCCGGTCGCCTTGGCGACGGCAAGGATCGCCGTGCCGTCGAGATAGCTTTCCCGCGGTGGCGGCGGCCCGATGCGGTGCGCCTCGTCGCAGGCTGCGACATGCATCGCGCCGACGTCGGCGTCGGAATAGACCGCGACGGTGCGAATGCCCATGCGCCGCGCGGTGCGCGCGACGCGACAGGCAATTTCGCCGCGATTGGCGATGAGTATCCGGTCAAACATCGCGGCCGCTTCCTGGCGGCGGCGCCGCGGCGGCGCCACCCGCGCGAGCCGCCCAGCGCCCGACGCGCTCGATGATCGCGCGGATGAACCGCCACAGTTTCGGCAGCAGCCAGATCGAAACAGCGACCATTGCGACGACGAGCGCGAGGGCGACCAACGGGTACGCCAGCGCCAGGTAGATCAGTCCGCCGGCGAGGATGTCCTCGCCGAAGGACGCGATCCAGTTCGACACCGGCTCGGGCGAGGTGTTGATCACCATGCGCGTGCCCGCCTTGGTGAAATGGCTGCCGGCGGCGAGCGTTCCGCCGAGGATCGCGGCCGCCAGCGTCCACGCCGGAGGCGAGTCGCCAAAAACCCCGGCCGCCAGCGCGGCCCCGGCAGGGATGCGCAACACGGTATGCACGACGTCCCAGAGCGAATCGAAACCGGGAATCTTGTCGGCGAAGAATTCGGCGAACACCATGAATCCGGACGCGGCGAGCACCATCGGGTGCGAGAGCACCATCAGGTGCGAAGGCAATTCGAACCAGCCGGCGTAGCCGATCGCGCCGACGATGAACAGCACCGCGTAGAGCCGGATGCCGCTGGCCCACCCGAGTGCGGCGGCGAGCGCGATCAGTTGCCAGGTGTCGAGTTGGTCCATGACCCGGTCATCCGTTGCGCCGCAACCATGCGGCCTTGCGCTTGCCAAGGAATGCCGCGACGCCTTCCCTGCCTTCGGGAGTCACGCGCACCGCGGCAATCCGTCGCGCCGTGTCCGCGATCACCGCGGCATCGATCGGACGATGCGCGACCGCGCGCAGCAGCGCCTTGCATTCGGCCTGCGCGTTCGGACCGGCCTTGAGCAGGTTGGCAACCAGGTCGCCGACCCGCACATCGAGGTCCGCCGCCGGAGCAATTTCGTGCAACAGGCCCAGGCGAAACGCTTCGGCCGCGGTAAAGCGCTCGGCCGTCAGGAACAGCCGACGCGCCGCCCGCGCGCCGATCGCCTCGACGACGTAGGGTGCAATCGTCGCGGGAATGAGTCCCAGCCGCGCTTCCGAAAAGGCGAACACCGTGTCCTGTGCGCCGATGGCGATGTCGCAACAGGCGACCAGTCCGGCGCCACCGCCGAACGCGGCGCCCTGGACGCGCGCGATAGTCGGTTTCGGCACTTCATTGAGCGTGGCCAGCATCGTCGCCAACCCCTTGGCATCGGCCAGGTTCTGCGCGCGCGAGAAGTCGGCCATCCTTTTCATCCAATTCAGGTCCGCGCCGGCGCAGAAACTGGCGCCCGCGCCAGCAACGACCATCACGCGCACCGCATCGTCGGATCCGAGCGCGCGCAGCGCCGCGGTGAACTCCGAGATCAGCGTTTCATCGAAAGCGTTGTGGACGTCGGGTCGATTGAGTGTGACGAACGCCACCGCATCGCGAACGGCGATGTCGAGTGTCGTATAGCGAATCGCAGCCGCCGCGCCGCGGATCTTGCGTGCTCTGGTGATCGGGGATTTGTCAGCCATGGCACTACATCCTGAACACGCCGAAGGTGGTCGGCTCGATGGGCTTGTTCAATGCCGCGGAGATGGCGAGGCCAAGCACACGGCGGGTATCGGCAGGGTCGATGACGCCGTCGTCCCACAATCTTGCGCTGGCGTAATACGGGTGACCTTCGCGCTCGTACTGTTCGCGAATCGGCGTCTTGAATGCTGTTTCGTCGGCCGCGGACCAGGTGTCGCCCTTGGCTTCCAGAGCGTCGCGACGAATCGTCGCGAGCACGGTCGCCGCCTGCTCCCCGCCCATGACCGATATCCGGGCGTTGGGCCACATCCACATGAAGCGCGGATTGAATGCGCGCCCGCACATGCCGTAGTTGCCGGCGCCGTAGCTGCCGCCGATGATCACCGTGAACTTCGGCACCTTCGCGCACGACACCGCGGTGACCATCTTGGCGCCGTCCTTGGCGATGCCGCCGGCTTCATACTTCTGACCGACCATGAAGCCGGTGATGTTCTGCAGGAACACCAGGGGAATCCTGCGCTGGCAGCAAAGTTCGACGAAGTGCGCTCCCTTCTGCGCCGACTCGGAGTAGAGCACGCCGTTGTTGGCGACGATGCCGACCGGATAGCCCCACAGGCGAGCGAACCCGGTCACCAGCGTGGCGCCGTAGCGCGCCTTGAATTCATCGAATTCGCTGCCGTCGACAATGCGCGCGATCACCTCGTGCACGTCGTAGGGCTTGCGGATGTCGGCGTTGATCACGCCGTAGAGTTCGCTGCCGGGATGCAGCGGCTCGCGCGGCGCCGCGAGTTCGAGTTCGGTGGTCTTCACGCGATTGAGGTGCCCGACGATACTGCGCGCAATAGCCAGCGCGTGGTGATCGTTGATCGCGAAGTGGTCGGCGACGCCCGAGACGCGCGTGTGCACGTCGGCGCCGCCGAGTTCTTCGGCGCTGACGATCTCGCCGGTCGCGGCCTTCACCAATGGCGGCCCAGCCAGGAAGATCGTCCCCTGCTCCTTGACGATGATCGACTCGTCCGCCATCGCCGGGACGTATGCGCCGCCCGCGGTGCACGATCCCATCACCACCGCGATTTGCGGAATGCCTTCCGCCGACATCGTCGCCTGGTTGTAGAAGATGCGGCCGAAGTGATCGCGGTCGGGAAACACGTCGGTCTGGTTGGGCAGGTTCGCGCCGCCGGAATCGACCAGGTAGATGCACGGCAGGTTGTTCTCGCGCGCGATGTCCTGCGCGCGCAGGTGCTTTTTCACCGTCAGCGGATAATAGGTCCCGCCCTTGACGGTCGCGTCGTTGCAGATGACCACGCACTCGCGGCCTGCCACCCGCCCGATGCCGGTGATGATGCCCGCGGCGGCGATGTTGTCGTCGTACATGCCCCACGCCGCGAACTGGGAAAACTCCAGGAACGGCGAACCCGGGTCGAGCAGCGTCGCTACGCGTTCGCGCGGCAGGAGCTTGCCGCGCCCGGTATGGCGCTGGCGCGACACGTTGCCCCCGCCTTGCTCGATGACGGTCACTTTGGCGCGCAGGTCGGCGACGAGCGAGGCCATCGCTTCGCGGTTCCTGACGAAAGTCGCGTCGCGCGTATCGAGGCGAGTGGCGATCACCGGCATGGTCAGGGCCTAGGAACGTTGCGGCAACGGATGGCCGGGCATCAGCTTGTAGGGATGCACCCAGCGCGGTTCGGCCTGGATGCGCGAGAGCCAGTCGCGGATGTGCGGGTAATTTTTCCAGTCGACGCCGATTTCTTCGGGCCAGAAGAGATAGCCGCACAGCGACAGATCGGCGATGGTCAGGTGGTCGCTGACCACGTACTTGCGGCCGGCGAGGTGCGCGTTGAGGACGCCCCATGCGCCTTCGGCGCGGCGCGCGAACTCGGCCACGACGGCCGGTTCCGCATTCTTGGCCAGCGCGCGCATGAAGCGCAGCGTTGCGGTGTAGCTGGTCAGCTTGTGATTGTCCCACAGCAGCCAGCGCAGGATTTCGCGGCGCTCGACCGTATCGGCAGCGCCAAAGCGCTCGAACTGCTCGGCAAGATAATCGAGGATCACGCCCGATTGCGATAACAGCGATCCTTCGTGTTCGAGTACCGGCGCCTCCCCCATTTCATTGACTTCGCGATACGGCGGCGTGCGCGTCTCGCCTCCGAAATAGTCGACGAAGCGCGGCGTCCAGTCCGCCTTGGCGAGCTCGAGCATCAGCGCCACCTTGTAGCAGTTCCCGGATTGCGCGAAGCAGTAGAGCGTGTATTCGGCCACCTTACCAGCCTCCCGTCGCCAGCCAGCGTTCCACCTGGTCGAGCCGGTCCATTCCCCAGAACGGTTCGCCATCGACGACGACGTACGGCGAGCCGAACACGCCTTTGGCGATGGCTTCCTCGTTGCCGCGCCGCAGTGCATCCTTGATCGCGGGATCGTCGATCGCCGCGCGCGCGGCTGCGGGGTCGATGCCGCATTTCGCGGCGACGGCAATGGCCTTGTCCGGGTCCGAAATGTCGATGTCCTCGACAAAATACGCCCGGTAGAGCGCATGCACGACCTTGCCTGCCAGCGCGGCATCCTGCTGCCGTGCCCACAGCACGATGCGCGCAGCAGCCTGCGAAGGAATGGGAAACTTGCTCGGCATGCGGAAGCCGGCGATGCCGTGGTACCTGGCGCTGCGAGCCATGTCGCGGCGCGAATAGTCGCCCTTGAGCGGAATCTGCGTCAGCGGTGCCGCACCGGTCTGCTTGAACACGACGCCCAGCAACACGGGACACCACTGCACGGCGCGCCCGTGCGCCGCCGCGAGCGCTTCGATCTTTTCGGACGCCATGAAGCCGTAAGGCGAGGAGAAATCGAAATAGAAGTCGATGGGGGCGGGCATGTTCGTTCTCTCCACTAAGCGTTCAACCAGCCAGCGCCCGGCCGATCACCAGCCGCTGGATGTCGCTGGTGCCCTCGTAGATCTGGCACACGCGCACGTCGCGATAGATGCGCTCGACCGGAAAGTCGCTGACGTAGCCGTAACCACCGTGCACCTGCAGCGCTGCCGAGCATACCCGCTCGGCCATCTCCGAGGCGAACAGCTTCGCCATCGACGCCTCGGTCAGGCAGGGTCGCCCGGCATCGCGCAGCGCCGCGGCGTGCCACACCATCTGTCGCGCCACCTCGATCTCGGTCGCCATGTCGGCGAGGCGAAAATTGAGCGCCTGATGCTCTATGATCGGTTTGCCGAAGCTCGTGCGCTCGCGCGCATATGACAGTGCGGCCTGAAACGCCGCGCGCGCCATGCCGACCGCCTGCGCGGCGATGCCGATGCGCCCCGCCTCGAGGTTGGACAGCGCGATGCGATAGCCCTCGCCTTCTCGGCCAAGCAGGTTGGCGGCCGGAACGCGGCAGTCCTCGAACACGATCTGCGCGGTGTCCGAGGCGCGCTGGCCAAGCTTGTCCTCGACCCGCGCCACGACGTATCCCGGCGTCGCCGTCTCGACGATGAATGCGGAAATGCCACGCTTGCCGGCGCTCTTGTCGGTGACCGCGAACACGATCGCGACGTCGGCGTGCTTGCCCGAGGTGATGAACTGCTTCACGCCGTTGAGCACCCACGCGTCGCCCTGTCGCTCGGCGCGCGTGGTGATCGCAGCGGCGTCCGAGCCGACATGGGGCTCGGTCAGGCAAAAGCAGCCTAGTTGCGTTCCGCGCGCGAGCGGCCGCAGGTACATCTCCTTCTGCGCGTCGGTGCCGAAAGCATTGATCGGTCCGCAGACGACCGAGTTCTGGACGCTGACAATCGTCGACGTTGCGCCGTCGCCGGCGGCGATTTCCTCCAGCGCCACCGCCAGCGAGACGTAGTCCATCGCCGCGCCATCCCAGCGTTCGGCGACGACCATTCCAAGCGCACCCAATTCCCCCAACGCACTTAGTTCAGCGCGTGGAAAGTGCGATTCGCGGTCCCAGCGCGCGGCGCGCGGCGCGAGCTGCTCCTGCGCGAACGCGCGCATGGTGTCGCGCACGAGTTCCTGTTCGCTGTTGAGCAACATCGGCGTCACACCGCGTGCGAAGGAGCGTGCGGCGCGGGCAACGTCGCGGCCGGCGCGCGATTGATGATGAACACGCCGGTCACGACCAGCGCGCCGCCGACCAGCATCGACCAATGCAAGGTCTCGCCGAGCAGCAGTACGCCCAGTGTTATGGCGACGACCGGCACGAGATTGATGAATACGGCGGTGCGCGCCGGCCCAATCGCACTTACGCCGTCGTAAAACCAGACGAATGCAACCGCGGTGCCCAGGACGCCCATGAACGCGAGCGACAGCCACGCTTTCGGCGAAACGTGCGGCACGCCGAGGTCGCCTGCCATCAAGCTCACCGCTACCAGCATCGCGGTGCCGACCAGCGCGGCATAGGCCGTGGTCGCGAGCGGCGACAAGCCCTCGCCAAGCATGCGCTTGCCGATCAGCGTATAGGCCGCCCACGACAGTACACAGCCAAATATCGCCGCTTCGCCGATGCCCAGATGCGCCGAGAACAGCATCAGTGGATTGCCGCCACTCAATTCCACGGTGACGCCCAGCAAGGCAACGATGATGCCGATGACGCGATAGCGATTCAGCGGCTCGTGCAGGAACATGGCCCCGCCCAGCAACGTTGCCGCGGGAGCGAGCGCGATGATCAACGCCCCGCGCGCGGCCGATACCTTCTGTATTCCAAACATGAAGCAAAGGTTGTATGCCGCGACCCCGGTGATGCCGAGCAGCACGATGTTCATCCACTGCGCGGAGGTCAGCCGCGCCATGCCGCGCTCGACTGCAAAGAGCACGACCAGCAGGGTCGCGGTCGCGATGATGTAACGCCACAACGCCGCGACAGGCGCGCTCATTTCGGCCATCGCGACCTTGCCGGCGATGAACGTGCCGCCCCAGATGCAAGCCACGAGCACCAGCTTGACGTAGATGCCGCCGCGGCCTGCGACCGCGGTCATTTCCGGGCGTCGATCGCGAGCTTGAGCGCGATCCCCGCGAACACGCCGCCGAGGACCCAGCGTTGCACGGCGAGCCAGCCCGGACGCTGCGCGAGCCACCGCGCGGCCTGCGCCGCCGCCAGCACGAACAGCATGTCGCCGACGGCGTTGATGACGATCTGCACCCCGGCGAGCAACAGCGATTGCGCGAGCACACTGCCCCTCGCCGGATCGACGAACTGCGGAAACAGCGCGAGGTAGAACAGCGCGACCTTGGGATTCAGGATGCTGGTGACGACGCCGTTGCGGAACAGCACCGTCGGGCGCACCGGTGGCAAGGTCGCGTCGGGCGAACAGGCCGCCGTTGCCGTGTGGCCGCACCGCGTCCCACGCCATCCACAGCAGGTACGCGGCGCCCGCCCAGCGGACGAGGTCGTAGAGCATCGGGATGGCGACAAAGACCGCGGTCAGGCCGAACGCCGCCGTCACCGCGTAAAACAGGAATCCGGTAGTGGTCCCTGCCAACGATATCAATCCGGCGCCACGTCCCTGGCAGAGTGTGCGTGAAATCAGGTACATCAGGTTCGGCCCCGGTGTCAGCGACAGCAGCAGCGACGCCAACGCGAACAGGGCCAGACTGTCTAGTGGAATCATCACCTCTCCTCGCGCATGCTCAGATCATTTGCACCGCGAGAGCGGTGGCCTCGCCACCACCGATGCACAGGCTCGCCATGCCGCGCTTGCCCCCGGTCTTGCGCAAGGCGCCCAACAGGGTGACGATGATGCGCGCGCCCGAGGCCCCGATCGGGTGGCCGAGTGCGCAGGCGCCGCCGTGCACGTTTACTTTCTCTGCGGGCAGGCCGTGTTCGCGCATCGCCGCCATCGTGACCACTGCAAAGGCTTCGTTGATTTCGTACAGGTCGACGTCCTTCGGCTTCCAGCCGAGCTTGTCGTAGAGTTTTTGCATCGCGCCCACCGGTGCGGTCGTGAACAGGCCCGGCTCCTGCGCGTGCGTCGCATGCCCGAGAATGATCGCCAGCGGGTTGAGTCCCTTCTTCTCAGCCAGCGAGCGGCGCATCAGCACCAGCGCCGCGGCGCCATCCGAGATCGAACTCGAGTTGGCCGCGGTCACCGTGCCGTCCTTGCGGAATGCGGGCTTGAGTCCCGGAATCTTGTCGGCGTTGGCCTTGCCCGGCTGCTCGTCGCGATCGATGACCACGTCGCCCTTGCGTCCGGGAACGGTCACCGGTGCAATCTCCCAGGCGAAGGAACCGTCGTTGGTCGCGGCGAGCGCGCGCGCGAGCGAACGCAGCGCGAATTCATCCTGCGCCTCGCGGGTGAAGGCGAACTTGTCGGCGCATTGCTCGGCGTACACGCCCATCAGGGTGCCTTTTTCGTAGGCGTCCTCGAGGCCGTCCAGAAACATGTGGTCGTAGACCGTGCCGTGACCCATGCGCATACCCGCACGCGCCTTGGGCAGCAGGTATGGCGCGTTGGTCATGCTTTCCATGCCGCCGGCCACCATGATCGCGGCACTGCCGGCGACGATCGCGTCGTGCGCGAGCATCGTCGCCTTCATCGCCGAGCCGCACATTTTCGACAGCGTCGTGCAGTTCGTGGAAAGCGGCAGGCCGCCCTTGAGCGCGGCCTGCCGCGCAGGCGCCTGGCCCTGACCCGCGAACAGGCAATTACCGAAAATCACTTCCTCGACTTCGTCAGCCTTGAGGCCGGAACGCTCGACTGCAGCCCGTATCGCCACCGCACCCAGGTCCGACGCGGTGAGCGACGCAAAATCGCCGAGCAGGCCGCCAATCGGCGTCCTCGCGGCACCGGCAATGACAATCGGATCGTTTTGCATGCTGGATGATTCCTGGATTCAAGCGGCGGCCGCGACGCGGCGCCGATCGACGCACGCTGCCTAGGTCGCAGCGCCCTTGCCGCCACCCTCGACCTTGCGCAGGCGTCGTGGCCTGCGCACCAGTTCACCGTTGCAGTCGGGACACACGCCGTTGAGCGCGTTGGCACAGGTGGCGCAGAAGGTGCTTTCGTAACTGCAGATGTAGGCGGCGTCGTCCTCGGCCTCCAACGGCCATGCGCACCGCTGACAACGCTCACGCATCTCGAGTGCCATGCTCGTGCCCCGTCACTTGGTCTCGTTGAACAATTCCCTGCCGATCAGCATGCGGCGAATCTCGGACGTCCAGCACCGATTTCGTAGAGCTTGGCATCGCGCCAGAGACGACCGGTGGCGTACTCGTTGATGTACCCGTTGCCGCCGAGCGCCTGAATCGCCTCGCCGGCCATCCACGTCGCTTTCTCCGCAGCATAGAGTATCGCACCGGCGGCGTCTTTGCGCGTGGTTTCACCGCGGTCGCAAGCCTGCGCCACCGCGTACACGTATGCCTTGCAGGCGTTCATCGTCGTGTACATGTCGGCGACCTTGCCCTGCATGAGCTGGAATTCGCCGATCGGCTGCCCGAACTGGCGGCGCTCGTGCACGTAGGGCAGGACGATATCCAGGCACGCGTCCATGATACCCAGGGGTCCGCCGGCCAGCACCGCGCGCTCGTAATCGAGCCCGCTCATGAGCACACTCACGCCGCGCCCTTCTTCGGAAAGCACATTCCCGGCGGGCACGACGCAGTCGACGAACACCAGCTCGCAAGTGTTGGAACCGCGCATGCCGAGTTTGTCGAGTTTCTGCGCGGTCGAGAATCCCGGCATGCCCTTTTCGATCAGGAACGCGGTGATGCCGCGCGGCCCGGCCTGCGCATCGGTCTTGGCGTAAACAACCAGCGTGTCGGCGTCGGGCCCGTTGGTGATCCACATTTTGTTGCCGTTGAGAACGTAGTGATCGCCCTTTCGGTCGGCGCGCAGGCGCATCGACACCACGTCCGACCCGGCGCCGGGTTCGCTCATCGCCAGCGCGCCCACGTGCTCGCCCGAAATCAGCTTGGGCAGATATTTTTTCTTCTGCTCGGGGGTGCCGTTGCGGTGGATCTGGTTCACGCACAGGTTGGAGTGCGCGCCGTACGACAGCCCGACCGATGCCGAGGCGCGGCTGATCTCTTCCATCGCCACCACATGCGCCAGATAGCCCATGGCGCTGCCGCCGTACTCCTCGCCTACGGTCATGCCGAGCAGACCCAGGTCGCCCATTTTGCGCCACAGGTCGTGCGGGAAGACGTTGGCGCGGTCGATGTCCGCGGCGCGCGGCGCGATTTCGTCGCCGGCGAACTGCTGCACCGACGCGCGCAGCAAGTCGATGGTTTCGCCAAGGTGAAAATTCAGCGCGGGAAATTCGAGCATAGGGTGGTCACTTCCTGGCGTCGCCGTTCGAAGCCTGGTCCGGTTTTCCGCTCATGACCATGAGCGTCTGCTGCATGATGGCGCAGAGCACGCGTTCGCCCGCGGTCTCGGCGTAGACTTCGCCGCGTGTGATCACCAGTGTTCTGCCTGGCTTGACGACTTCGCCCACTGCGATCAGCCGCTCGCCCGCCGCCGGCGCCAGCAGGTTGAGCTTGAACTCGACGGTGAGCACGCTGGAGTCCGCCGGGAACAGGGTATAGCCGGCAAAACCTCCGGCGCTGTCGACGAGCGCGCTGACGATGCCGGCGTGAATGTAGCCGTGCTGTTGCGTCAGGTCGCTGCGGTGCTCCACGTCAATCGTGCAGCGGCCCGGCTGCAGCTTGAGAAGGCGTGCGCCGATGAGCCGCATTGCGCCCTGGCGCGCAAAGCTTGCGCGCACACGCGCCTCAAAGGCGGGGTCGGGCGCGACAAAGTTGCGCACGGGGACGGGAACTCCGGCTTCGGGCAGGGCCATGGACAATCCGGCGGCAGACACAGACTATGGAAGTCTATATTCCGTTTACGTAAACGTCAATCTAGTCCGCTTTCGGGCGCTTCGGCCCAGGCGCGGCTGCCGCGCCCTCGCGCAGGCGCCGGCGGCACTGCCGCTCCAGAGCATCTATTTCGGCGAGCACGATGCCGATGTCCTCCTGTTGCTGCATGAGCAGCGCGCGGCGGTTGGCGAGCACCTCGAGGAACAGCGTCAGCTGTGGGCGCTCGCTGTGCGTCGATGCGTAGAGGTCGAGCAGCTCGCGGATTTCGGACAGGGCCAGCCCAAGGCGCTTGCCGCGCAGGATCAGCTTGATGCGCACCCGCTCGCGCTCGCCGTAAATGCGGTTGCGTCCCGTGCGCCGTGGGGCGAGCAGTCCCTCGTCCTCGTAGAAGCGGATCGCGCGCGTGGTCAGCGCGAACTCCCTGGCGAGGTCGGAAATGCTGTAGGTGGAGGAATCCGGCCGGGACGACATCGCAACAAGGTCATGACCGCGTATCGCGGTGATCTCAAGATACCATGAACTTTCCGGCGCCGACTTGACATGCCCGGGCGATTCCACGAGGATGCTGCGTCGCACAACGTTGGTGCAGCGCGCCGTCGCGCGAGCGCGCAAATCATGAACGCGTCGTTACCCGCCGTACTCGGTTTCCCCTTTGCCGGACCACCGCCCGCCGCCCAGACCATCGAGGTGGCCGCCGGCGTGCTCTGGCTACGGATGCCATTGCCGTTCGCGCTCGATCACATCAACCTCTGGCTGCTCGCCGACGGCGACGGCTGGACTCAGGTCGATTGCGGTTACGGCGACGCCGCTACCCGTGCGCTCTGGGACGCGCACGTCGAGACGACGCTGGACGGTCGGCCGTTGAAGCGGGTCATCGCAACGCACTACCATCCCGATCACCTCGGCAATGCCGCGTGGCTAACGCAGCGTTTTGCCTGCCCGCTGTTCATGCCACAGGCCGAATTCCTGACCGCGCACCTTGTCGGCGGCAGCGTGGCGAATTACAGCAACGAAGCGGTCTGCGACCTGTTTCGCGAGCACGGCATGGCCGACAGCGACCTGGCGGCGATGCGCGGACGCGGCAACAATTACCGGCGCGGCGTTCCCGAACTGCCGACGACCTTCCGGCGCATCATCCCGGGCGACGGCATCGAGATCGATGGCAAGCCGTGGCGCACCATCGGCGGCTACGGGCACTCGCCCGAGCATATCGCGCTGCATTGCGAGCAACTCGGCGTCTGCATCTCCGGCGACATGCTGCTGCCCAAGATCAGCACCAACGTCAGCGCCGGGCCGGCCGAGCGCGACGGCAATCCGCTGGCACGGTTCCTGGCCTCGATCGCCGCTTTCCGGGCGCTGCCGCCGGACACGCTGGTGCTGCCCTCGCACGGCCTGCCGTTCGTCGGCGCCGCGCCGCGCGTCGCTCAACTCGAGGCGCATCACGTCGCGCGGCTCGCCGAGCTCGAGGCCGCGATCGATGGTCCCCGCTCGGCGGCCGAATTGCTGCCGGTGCTTTTCCGGCGCGAGCTCGACCTGCAGCAGCGCTACTTCGCCATGGGCGAAGCGATCGCGCACCTGAATTACCTGTGGCATGCGGGTCGCCTCGCGCGCAACATTGCAAGCGACGGCAGGATCCGCTTCGCCCGCACCGACTGACCCGCCGTAACCTCAAGAGAAGCGACCATGACCACGACCGATAAGAACGCCACTGAAAAATCCGGCTACGATCCGATCGCACTCGCCGCGTCCTACGCCAGTGCCGCCGACAAGAGCGCCAAGCTGCTCGGCGAATTCATGTCGCGGCACGCGAGTCCGACCTCGGCGCCGTCCAGCAACGACGAGCTTGGCGTGTCCAAGGCGTTTTTCGATCTGGCGGCGAAGATGTTCGCCAATCCGTACAAGCTGGCCGAAACGCAGATGCACCTGATGCGCGATTATTCGGCGCTGTGGCAATCCTCGATGCTGCGGATGATGGGCCAGACGCCGACGCCGGTCGCCGCGCCCGCCGCCGGCGACAAGCGCTTCCGCCACGAGGACTGGGAAGAGAATTTCCTGTTCGACTACGTCAAGCAGTCCTACCTGATCACCGCGCGCTGGCTGCACCAGTCGGTCGCCGAGGTCGAAGGGCTCGACGCCGGCACGCAGCGAAAAGTCGACTTCTTCACCCGCCAGTTCATCGACGCGCTGGCGCCGTCGAACTTCGCGCTGACCAATCCGGAAGTGTTCCGCGAAACCGTTGCCACCGGCGGCCAGAATCTGGTCAACGGCATGAACAACCTGCTCGACGACATCGAGCGCGGCAACGGCAAGCTCAAGATCTCGATGACCGACACCAAGGCATTCGAGCTGGGCGTGAACATCGCGACCACGCCGGGCAAGGTCGTGTTCCAGAACGACCTGATCCAGCTGATCCAGTACGAGCCGACCACCAAGAAAGTCCACAAGCGTCCGCTGCTGATCATGCCGCCGTGGATCAACAAGTACTACATCCTCGATCTGCGCGAGAAGAATTCGCTGGTGCGCTGGTGCGCCGAGCAAGGCCTCACCGTGTTCGTGATTTCCTGGGTCAATCCGGACGCCAAGCTGGCCGGCAAGGACTTCTCCGACTACATGCTCGAAGGCCCGCTGGCGGCGCTGGATGCGATCGAGAAAGCGACCGGCGAGCGTGAGGTCAACGCGCTTGGTTACTGTCTCGGCGGAACGCTGCTTGCCGCGACGCTCGCCTACATGGCGACGAAAAAGGACAAGCGCATCGTCAGCGCCAGCTTCATGACCGCGCTGGTCGACTTCGCGGTCTCGGGCGAACTCGGCGTGTTCATCGACGAGGAACAGGTCGCCTCGCTCGAACGCAAGATGAACGAGCGCGGCTATCTCGAAGGCTCGGAAATGGCCGATACCTTCAACATGCTGCGCAGCAACGACCTGATCTGGTCGTTCGTCATCAACAATTACCTGATGGGACGCGATCCGTTTCCGTTCGACCTGCTGCACTGGAACGGGGACTCGACGCGCATGCCGGCGCGCATGCACAGCTACTACCTGCGCAACATGTACCTCGAAAATCGCCTCAAGAAAGCCCGGTGGCATCAAGCTCGATGGCGTTCCCATCGATCTGACCAAGGTCAGCATTCCCACTTACTTCGTATCCGCGATGGAGGACCACATCGCGCCGTGGAAAGCCACCTACGCGGGGCCGCAGCTGCTGGGCGGCAAGTCGCGCTTCGTGCTTTCGGGCTCGGGGCACATCGCCGGCATGATCAATCCGCCGTCGGCGAAGAAGTACGGCTACTGGACCAACGACAAGCTCGCGGCCACGCCCGATGCCTGGCTCAAGGCCGCGAAGGCGCACGAGGGTTCCTGGTGGACAAACTGGATCGAGTGGATGAAGCCGCACCTCGGGCCATTGGTTGCCGCGCGGCCGATCGGCAAGACGCGCGGGAAGTTCGGACTGAAAGCCATCGAAGCGGCGCCGGGCAGCTATGCGCGGGTGCGTGCCGACACCCAATGACGGCTTTGCTATATTGTTGGTACCACAGCAGATCGGGGAGACAGCCATGATCATGCGCGTTGTGTTGTCCGTCTTCAGTCTCGTGCTGGCGCTCGCCGACAGCGCTCTGGCGCAGAACCCGTCGACCATGACTCCGTCCACCGCCGCGCCGGCGCAGAATCGCACCTGCGCCACCTGTGGCACCCTCGAGTCGATTCGCTACGTCGAGCAGAAGGGACAGGCGAGCGGCGGCGGTGCGGTCGTCGGCGGAGTTGTGGGCGGTGTCGTTGGACACCAGTTCGGCTCGGGCCGCGGCAATACGGTGGCGACGATCGCCGGCGTCGGCGTGGGCGCGCTCGCCGGCAATGAAGTCGAGAAGAACGTCAAGAAGACGTCCTACTACACGCTCACGGTGCGCCTGGACAACGGCAAGCGGCAGACGGTCTCGCAAAGCGCGAAGCCCAATTTCCGCGAAGGCGATCGGGTACGCATCGTTGACGGCAACCGGCTGGTGTTCGCCGGCGGCTGAAGACACACCACGGATCGGCCCGCATTTCTGCGGGAGAACAATCCGGGCTTGGCGCCCGCAGTTCTATTTCAGCGGCGGCAGAGTCCCCGGAGTCGCCCCGGCGACACCACTGTTGACCTGCGGCGTTGCGCCAGGTTTCACGATTGCGGCGGCACGCGATTCGCCTTCAGGTGAGGATACGCCAGGGGTTGCGCGAGGCGGCGCTACCGGTTGCACAACCGTTGTCGCCGGACCGTTCCGGGTCATCGTGCCCGGTACAACGGGAGCAACTACAGAAACGCCGCGCTCGGGCGATGGTGCAGCCTTGGGTCCAGGGGTTGGCGGCGCCCCCGTATAGGCGCCGCGCCCCGCGGGAAGGCTGCCATTGGCGGCCGGCGCGACTGCGACCGGGGCGGCCGACGGCGTTGGCGCCGCGCCGCGCAGATCGCGCGAAGGCGGCGCGGCAACGACGATTCCTCCCTGCCCCGGGGTCGGCACCACCGGCGACAGCGCCCGCCGCGGCGGGCCGGTGCCCGACGGTGCCGCGGGTTGCGGCGCAGTCTGGGGCAGCACGACGGCGGTGGGCGGCGGTGCGGATCGAGTCATCATCTGGTACTGGGTTCCCGCAGGGACCGGAGCCGCGCGTACCGGGCGTGCAACAATTCGTCCCGGCGGTGGACGCAGCCCCGGCGCGCCGCCGAGTACCGGTGCCGGGCCGCCACCGAGCGCCGAGACGTTGATGAGATTCGCCGCCACCGGCCGGGCATCGGCGAGGATCGACGCTGGCACTGCGGTGAGCGCGCCGGGAACGTTGGCGTTGGCGTAGTGCGGTGGCGGACCCGAGGGGCGCTCGGCTTGGGCGACGCCGTACGGCTGGTTGTAGCGCCTCCAGCAGCGACCGCCGCAGCGTCCCCACCCGGGATTGAACGGCTCACCCCAGCCCAGCGGCACCCAGCCGTAGACGGGACCCGCTGCGTTTGCCCATTGTCGGCCGCCATACCACCCGACCAGCGCCGGCGCCCATGCGGCGCGGGCGATCCTTGCCCCCGGGCACCAGCCCCAGCGCCCGCCAACCCAGGCCCAGCGCCCGTAGTGTGAAGGGGCATAACCCCACGGCGCCGAGTCAACCCAGGTCCAGCCCCAGGGCGCGACCCAGGCCCAGTCACCGAAGCGATACGGAGCCCAGCCAACCGCCACGGTGGTCGGAAACCATACCGCGCCGTACGACGGCAGGTTCTCCCAGGTGCCGTAATCGTCGAGATCACGCGCGCCGACCATGTCCGGCGCGACATAGTTAAGCGCCTGCGACGCGTCGTAGCGCTGACCGCGCGCGACGCTCCAGGCGTCGAAGGCGTCGCTGCCGAATCCGTTGCGGATCGCAATCTGCGTGCCGTTGTCGCCGCTTACGCTGACCTGCTGCCCGGCCAACGCCTGCTGGACGCCGCCCGCGAAGGCGACACCCGCCTCGCCATCGCGCACCGAGAGCACGGTGCGCTGAAGGTCGGGCAGGACGTCTATGCGATAGTGCCCCGGTCGAACGATGTCGATCCGCGTGTTGGGCGTTTCGACGCTGGCGACCTCGCCAGGATCGAGCGTGCGCACCTGCACGATGATCTGTCCCGACGCGACGAACAGCGCCAGCTGACGTTCGTCGAGGGCGACCACCTGCAGATTGGAGTCGCCCGCCATCCAGAAGCGCCCGGCGCCGAAATCCACTTCTGCGCGCCCGCTGGCACCGATCCAGAGGTTGTCGCCGCTCGTGACCGGGTAGTTCCTACCAATCGGTGCCCAATCATTCGCGCGCTCGGCGGTCGCGAGGAAGAGTTCGCCGGATACGTCGCTGATCCGGCCAACGCGCGCCGGCGCGTCCTGCTGCGGCTCGTCCTGCGCCCATGCAGACGGCACGCCCACGGCAACGACTGCAAGAGTCGCTGCCACGCAGCATGCCCACGCCGCCCGCAGAATCGATCCGATGCTCATGACACCACCTTCGTTCATCGATAACGGACGGCGGCGCTGCGCGTTGACCCGGCCGCCTCTCGCAGCGCGACATCCCGGTCGCTTGGATTACAATGCCTGGTGGTGTAACGACAATAAATTCCGGAGGAGATTCATCATGCCGTCGACAAAAGTATGGCTGCGCGCGGGAGTGCTGGCCGTTGCACTCACGATGGTTCATGGGCAGGCAGCCGCGCAATTCAATCAATTCGTCTTCTTCGGCGACAGCCTGACCGACGCCGGCTCCTTCAAACCGATACTTCCGCCCGGAACTGGCTTGTTCACGACGAATCCGGGGCCGGTCTGGGCGCAGGTGCTGGCATCGCGCTACGGCTCGAGCGCCTCTCCGGCGAATCAGGGCGGCAACGATTATGCGGTGGGCGGCGCACGCGTGACGCTGCTTCCCGGTTACCCGGCGACTCCGCCGACCAGCACCGCGCCTCCGGTTTCCACCCAAGTCCAGACCTACCTTGCCGCCGGATCGGTCAATTCCAAAGCGCTTTACTCGGTGTGGGGCGGCGCCAACGACCTGTTCACCCAGATCAATCTGCTCTCGACTGGCGCTATTAACAGCGCGCAGGCGCAAGCGGCCCTAACCACGGCGGGGGGTCAACTCGCGCAGCAGGTCGGCATCCTCAGCGCCGCCGGCGCGCGCTACATCATGGTTTTCAACCTGCCCGACATCGGCAAGACACCGGCGTTCGCGAACAATAGCCAAGCGGCGGCGGCGTCGGCGCTGGCCGGGCTCTACAACAGCAGCATGAGCGCGGGGCTCGATGCATTGCATATCAACATCATCCGCCTGAACATGTTCGGCCTGTTCGGCGAGGTGGTCGCGAATCCCGCCGCATTCGGGCTGACCAACGTCACCGGCGTTGCGTGCACGACGTCGAGTTCGCTGCTCTGCACCTCGGCCACGCTGGTGTCGCCGAACGCGCCGCAGACGTACGCGTTCGCCGACCCGGTGCATCCGACGACGGCAGGGCACCAGATCATCTCCGACTACGCCGCATCGGTGATCAATGCACCGCAGCAGGCCGGCCTGCTTGCCGACGCGCCGCTGCAGGCCGAGCAGGCGAATTTCCGCGCGCTCGACGATCGCATGTGGTCGGCGTTGAGCGCCCCGCGGCCAACGACCAAGTTCGATGCGTACGCCGTCTACGATTACGGTCACTACGATCGCAATGGCGATGCCGGCGGCGGTAACAGCAACAACAACACCATCGTAGTCGGCGGCGACATGAAGGTCTCCGACCAGATGCTGGCAGGCCTGGAGTTCGGCTACTCCAACAACCGCGCATCGCTCGGCGGCGGCGGTTTCACCTTGAACGACGCCATGCTCACGGCGTACCTCGGCTACGGCTCCGGGCCGTGGTACCTGGGCGTTACCCTGGGTGGTGGCGGGCTGGACTACCGCAATGTGCGACGCTCGTTTGCGCTGGGCGTGGGCAATCGGTCCGAGAGCGGCAGCACCAACGGTTCGCAGTACATCGGCCGGCTGCTCGGCGGCTACTGGTTCAACACCTCAAAGGACTTCATCCACGGGCCGTATGCGCGGCTGACCTACCAACAGATCAAAGTCGACTCGTATTCCGAGAGCGGAACGTCGAGCACTGCGATGTCGTTCGGTGACCAGAAGAACAACGTTTTCTCGTCGAGCCTGGGCTGGCAGGCCTCGGGCGTGCTAGGCGAGTTCCGGCCGTACGGTCGCGTAAGCTGGGAGTACGTCGACTACAACAACCGCGACATCACCGCAGGGGTGGTGTCGTTTCCAGGCACCTTCACCCTTCCCGCGTTCAAACCGGGCAGCAACTACGCGCTGTTTCTGGTCGGTGCGAGCGTGCCGCTTAGCAAGGACATCTTCGGCTTCCTGAGCGTCAGCGCGAGCGCGGGTGCCAGCAGCGGCAATTATCAGGCGGTGACGGTGGGCATACGCGCGCCGTTGTAGATCGCACGCAGAATGAAAAAGGCCGCGCGCTGTGCGGCCTTTTTTTTCGACCGGACGCTGGGCAGTGCTCAGTCCGAAGCCACGTCGCGTGGCTTGTGCTTCGCGCGGGCGAACACGGCATCGTAGAGCGGCCTGGGCAGGTAGCGGAAGACGCGCGACAGCAGCGCCATCTGCCACGGCAGCACGCAGAATCGTCGTCGTCGCTCGATCGCGCGCGCGATGAGTCGCGCCGCCTTGTCGGTCGCGAGCAGGAACGGCATGCGGTACGGATTCCTGGCCGTCATCGGTGTCCTGATGTAACCCGGGCATATGGTCAGGATATCCACCCCCGAGCCGCGCATTTCGACGCGCAGGCTTTCCAGGTAGGAAATCGCCGCGGCCTTCGACGCCGAATACGCCGCTGCGCCCGGCAAGCCCCGGAAGCCGGCCACGCTGGCGATGCCGACCAGACAGCCACGATGCGCCGCGCGCATCGGCTCGACAAAGGGCTGCAATGCGTGCAGCAACCCGAGCACGTTGACGTCCATGATGTGGCGGAACACCGCGTTGTCCTCGGCGTAACGGGTGAGCGTGCCGCGCGAAACGCCGGCGTTGCCGATCACGATGTCGGGAACGCCGAAGCGGGCGATGAAATTCTCGGCGGCGAGGCGCAGCGCCGCGGCGTCGCGCACGTCGCCGGCGTAGGTCGCGCACTGCGCCGGGGCAAGTTCGGCCGCGAAATTCGTCAGTACGTCGCCGCGTCTGGCGAAGAGCCCGAGGGTGGCTCCCTGCGCGGCGTAGTGCCGCGCGAGTGCTGCGCCGATGCCGCTGCTCGCTCCCGTGATGAATACGTTCACGCGCGGCGAGCGCAGCGCGAGACGATCAGGTCTTCGGCCGCTCGGCGCGCGCCTTGGCGACCAGCACGTCGAGCGCGGCAGGTAGCGCGGCGTGTCCCCCGACCTTGTCCGACAGGGTGACGAACTTGCCGTCGACGACCATGGTCGGTACTGCCTGAATGTTGTATTCCTGCGCCAGCACCGCAGCGCGCTTCATCTTGCTGTCGACGCCGAATGAATTGTAGGTCTCGGCAACCTTGGCGCTATCGAGCCCCTTGGTCGCGGCCCAGTCGACGAAGGACTTTTCCTGGTACAGCGGCAGCCCGCTGACGTGCACGGCCTTGAACAAGTCCGGCGACAGCCGCAGGTCCTCGCCCATCGCTTCGAGCGTGTAGTAGCTGCGGGCCAGCGATTTCCAGCGGTCCTGGAACATCACCGGCACGCGCCGAAACTGCACATCGGGAGGCAGCGTCTTCACCCAGGCCTGCAGGTACGGCTCGAGGTCGTTGCAGTGCGGACACCCGTAGGAAAAGAACTCGATGACCTCGATCTTCTTGCCGGTGTCCACCGCATGTGGAATCTTGAGGCGCGCGTATTCCTTGCCCTCGACCATATCGGCGGCAGACGCGCTCGTCAGCACCAATGCCGCCAGAATACCCACGACTTGCAACGCCAAACGCTTCATTGCTTCTCCTGCGAAAGAATAGGATCGATACACCACTTGGGCCCGATGCATCGACTGAAGTTCAATGGCATCGAGCGCCCACAACGCGCCGTCATGGATTCCGGATGACGGCGACGTCGAAGCCACCCTTGCCCAGCTCGGTCTTGACGCGATTGAGCTGATCGGTGTTGTCGTATGGTCCCAGCCGCACCCGGTAGCGTACGCTCTTGTCCGGCAGGGGAACGGTCTGGATCAAGGCTTCCCAGCCGGAAAGCGCCAGTCGCGCACGAAGATTCTCGGCGTCCGACTCGCCGGAAAACGCACCCGCCTGCAGCCAGTAGCGATCGGCAACCTTGGCGGACTCCTTTTCAGGGGCCTTGTCCGGAGCCTTGTCCGGGGCCTTGTCGACTGCTTTCGGCACGACGGCGGCCGGCGTCCTGTCGACCGGGCGCTCGACTTTTTCTGCGCCCTTGCGCTCGGCGGGGGCTTTCGGTTCTTCACCACCGGGCAGTATCTTGTAGAAATCGAAGCGCGGCTTGTCCGGTGTCGCGCTGGCCACGGTTGCGTCGCCCTTGCCGCCGCGCCCGCTGTCCTTGGACGGCGTTCCCGTTGCCAGCGGCGTGGTCAATCCGGACCTGCCCAGGTAGTAGGCAACCGTCGAGGCCATCATCAGGCCCAGGATGATTCCGATGAAGATCCCGAGCAGCGTGCCTCCCTTCGCCGCACTGCGCGCACGCGGGTTGCCGCGACGAGGGACTGCTTGCTGGCGACTGCCTGATCTCACATTTTCTCCGGAGCGCTGACCCCAAGCACGGCAAGACCGCTGCGCACGACCTGACCGGTCGCGACCACCAGTGCGAGCCGGGCGCGGCGCAACACGGGGTCGTCGACGAGGAATTGCTCGGCATTATAGTAGCTGTGAAATTCCGCCGCCAATTCCTTCAGGTAGAAAGTCACGCGATGCGGCGCGAGTTCGCGCGCGGCGAGCGCGAGTTCCTCGGGGAAATCTGCCAGCCGGCGCAGGAGCGCGGTCTCGTTCGGGCTCGTCAGCGGCGCCACGTCGGCATCGCGCAATTGCGTGGGCGCGTCCGCGAGCGCAATGCCGGCTTTTTCCAGTACGCTGGCGACCCGCGCGTGTGCGTATTGCACGTAGTAAACCGGGTTTTCCTCGGACTGCGAGCGCGCCAGGTCGAGGTCGAAGTTGAGCTGCGAATCCGACTTGCGCAGCAGGAAGAAGAAGCGCACCGCATCGCGACCGACCTCGTCGATGAGTTCGCGCAGCGTGATACCTGTTCCCGCGCGTTTCGAAAGCTTCACTTCCTCGCCGCCGCGCATCACCATGACCATCTGGTGCAGGACGTAGTCCGGATAGCCCGCCGGAATGCCGATCGACATCGCCTGCAGCCCCGCACGCACGCGCCGCAGCGAGCCGTCGTGGTCGGCGCCGAGTTCGGTCACCGCCCGCGTGTAGCCGCGTTTCCATTTGGTGACGTGGTACGCGATGTCGGGAACGAAATAGGTATACGTCCCGTCCGACTTGCGCATCACGCGGTCCTTGTCATCGCCGTAGTCGGTGGTGCGCAGCCACAGCGCGCCGTCCTTGTCGTAGGTCCGGCCCGCGGCGACCAGCGCATTCACCGTCGCGTCCACCAGCCCTTCGGTATAGAGCGACGATTCGAGGTAGTAGTCGTCGAAGTGCACGCCGAATGCGGTCAGGTCGGCGTCCTGCTCGCGCCGCAACGCCGCCACCGCGAATTCGCGAATTGCGTTCTCGTCGCGCCCGTCGGGATCGTCCGGGTGCGCGTTCGCGTAGTCGCGCGCGATTTCGCGGATGTATTCGCCCTGGTAACCATCGGCGGGAAATGACGCGTCGCTGCCGCGCGACTCGCGCAATCGCGCCTGCACGGACAGCATGAGGTTGGCGATCTGCACTCCGGCATCGTTGTAGTAGAACTCGCGCCGTACCGTATGACCCTGCCACTCGAGCAGGCGCGCCAGCGCATCGCCAACGGCTGCGCCGCGGCCGTGGCCGACATGCAATGGACCTGTAGGATTGGCAGAAACGAATTCGACGATCACCTTGTCCGCGACTCCGCCTTGCGCGCGCCCGTAGCGATCGCCCTCCGCGAGAATGCGACCGACGACTGCCTGGCGCGCCGCGTCGGTCAGGAAGATGTTCACGAACCCGGCGCCGGCGATCTCGGTACGCGCGACCCAGGGCGTGGGTTCGAGGGCAGCCACCAGCCGTGCCGCGAGTTCGCGCGGGTTCTGCTTCTGCAGCTTCGCCAACTGCAATGCAATGCTCGTCGCGAAGTCGCCGTGCGACGCCTGCTTCGGGCGCTCGAACGCGACCGTCGCCCGCGCCTCGCCTGGCGCGATGCGGGCAACGCCCGCTGCCAGCCACTGCGCGATGATTGATCTGACGTCGGTCACGGTTGGGTCGATCTGCAAAACCATGAAGTATAGCGTGCCGCCACTCCCGGATTGGACTGCGTAGTCAGGCGAATCCCAGCGGGTCGACATCAAGGCTCCAGCGCACTCGCCGCTCTCCCTGCTGCTCGAGGGCCGCGCGCCACCGCGGCAGGAACTCCTGTAGCGCGCGGCGATCGCGGCTCTGCGCCAGGACTTGCGCGCGCTCGAGGCCCGCGCGTCGTGCCAGCACCGCCGGAACGGCCGCGTAGACCTCGCAGCCTGCCGCCTGCTCCGCCGCGAGCGCGCGGCCATGCAGCGTCGCCTGCGCCAGGAAGGCGTTGACCGTGCTGACCTGCTTGGCTTCGGCGCTGAGCAGCGCGAGATGAGCAAAGGGCGGCAGCCCGAGCGATTCGCGCTCGTCGAGCAGCGTGTCTGCAAAACGATCGAAATCGTGGCGCTCGAGCGCCTCGAACACCGGGTGTTCCGGAAAATCGGTCTGCACCACGACCTCGCCCGGGTCGCTGCCGCGGCCAGCGCGCCCGGAGACCTGCTCGAGCAGTGCGAACAGTCGCTCGGTGGCGCGAAAATCGGCGCTGTAGAGCGCGTTGTCGGCGCCGAGTACGCCCACCAGCGTCAGGCGCGGAAAGTCGTGGCCTTTCGCGAGCATCTGCGTGCCGATGAGTATGTCCACGTCGCCTGCGGCAATCGCGTCGCGCATGTCCGCGAACGCACCCTTGCGGCGCGTGCTGTCGCGATCGACGCGCACCACCCGCGCCTGCGGATGGAGCCTTCGCACCGCGTCCTCCAGCCGTTGCGTCCCCGACCCCAGCGGGAGCAGGTCCTGGTTGCCGCACGCCGTGCACGACGCGGGGATCGGCGCGACGTGGCCGCAGTGATGACAACACAGCCGGCCGGCGTCGCGATGGACGACCAGGCGGGCCGCGCAACGGGGACACATCGCCTTCCAGCCGCACGCGACGCACAGCAGCGACGGGGCGAATCCGCGGCGATTGATGAACAGCAGCGACTGCTCGCCTCGCTCGAGTCGCCTGGCCAGCGCCTGCTGCAATTGCGGCCCGATGCCCTCGACGCTCTCCGGCGTGCGATTGGGCACCAGGCGCACCGGCGGCAGCGTCGCCTGCGCCGTTGCGCGCTGCGTCAGCTTCAGCCATCGATAGCGTCCACGCCGCGCCTGCGCGTAGGACTCCAGCGACGGCGTCGCACTACCGAGCAGCACCGGCACGTCGCGCAGTCGCGCGCGGTAGATCGCGACGTCGCGGGCGTGATAGCGCACCAGGTCCTGCTGCTTGAATGAAGCATCGTGTTCTTCGTCGACGATGATCAGGCCGAGCCTGGGCAGCGGTGTGAACACCGCCAGGCGCGTGCCGACGACGAGCTGCGCCTCGCCGCTCGCTGCCGCCATCCAGTTGTCTCGCCGCTCACCCGGCGCGAGGCGGCTGTGCAGCAACGCCGTGGCAGTCCCCGGCAATGCATTGGCGATACGCTCGACCAGTTGCGGCGTCAGATTGATCTCGGGCACGAGCAGCAGCGCCTGGCGACCTGCTGCAATCACGCGCGCGACCGCGGCCAGGTACACCTCGGTCTTGCCGCTGCCTGTCACGCCCTGCAGCAGAGACGGCACATAGGTCAGCGGGTCCGGTACTGCCGCCTCGACGGCCGCGAGCTGCGCGGCGTTCATGGCCACTGGCGGCGACGAAAACCGCGCCGCGCTCCGACGTCCGCTTGCGGCGCCGAGCGACGGTCAGCGGCGGCAGCATCTGCGCGTAGCACTGGCCGATGGGCTCCTGGTAGTAGTTGGCGACAAAGCTCGCCAGCGCGCGCACATCGTCCGGCAGCGGTGGCAGGTCGGCGACGACTTCCTCGACGGGCATGAGTCGTTCGGGCGACACGGCGCTGGTGTCGATGAGTTCGACGGCAACGCCGGGCAAACGCCTGCGACCAAGGCGCGCGAAGACCACACTTCCGGGCAGCAGCGCCAAGCCGTCGGGCAACCAGTAGTCGAACAACTGATGCGTGGCCACAGGCAGTGCGACGCGAACGATAGCCATGCCGCGAATCGCCTCAGCGACCGCGAATGTCGCCACGTCGGCGGCACACGTTACAAGTTGTAGTGTTCTGAATCATCACGGCAAGTTGCAGCATTCGATTCCAAGTCATTCTTTTTTCAGCACTCCGGAAATCGGCGCGCAACGCATGTGGACAATTCTGTGCGTAAGTGCACAAAGCTTGACACCGTCCCGGGCAACCAGTGCTTCGCGGCTCCTCCGCCCCCTGGGAGACTGTCGAAATAGTGCATGAAAATCATAAATTTGTAGGTGTCCGCCCAGCGCAGCCTGGCGATTGTCGCCAAAGTGCACCGAGTTGCCTCGGAGTGTGCATAAGTGCTCCTTGGAGGGGGGTCGGTTTGCCGGTTTGTCAAGCCCTGCCAGAGCCAATGCTGGCGCGGGTTTCGGCGGGGTTACCCGGCGCTGCGTCTGAGCCCGCCCCGCCTGCGGCGCGACTCGGCGTGCACGCAGGCGACCAGCGCGGCCACATTTTCCGGAGGCGTTGTCTGCAGTATGCCGTGGCCGAGATTGAATACGTGGCCGTGCCGATCGCCGATGGCAGCGATGATGGTGCGCGCCTCGTCCTCCACCGCCGCTGGCGTGGCGAGCAACACCAGCGGATCGAGGTTGCCTTGCAGCGCGACGCGCGCACCGACGCGCGTCATCGCGTCCCCGATGTCGGTGGTCCAGTCGATGCCGACTGCATCGCAGCCACAAGCTGCGATGCGCTCGAGCCACTGGCCTCCGCCTTTGGTGAATACGATGACGGGCGTGACCGCGCCTGCACCGGCGCGCAATCGCGCGATCACGCGCTCGATGTAGGCCAGCGAGAATTCTGCGTAGGCATGCGCGGACAGCAGTCCGCCCCAGGTATCGAAGATCATCACCGCATCCGCGCCGCGCACGATTTGCTCTTCGAGATACGCGGCGACGGCATCAGCGTTGACGGACAACACGCGGTGCAGCAGGTCCGGTCGCGCGTAGAGCATCTGGCGCACACGCGCAAAATCGGCGCTGCCCGAGCCTTCGATCATGTAGCACGCGAGCGTAAACGGGCTGCCGGCGAAGCCGATCAGCGGCACCTTGCCCGCGAGCGCGCGCTTGATCGATGCCACCGCGTCGAACACGTATCCAAGCTTCGCCGGATCCGGCGGCGCCAGCCGCGCAATGGCGGCCTCATCCACCAGCGGCTGACGAAAGCGTGGCCCCTCGCCGTCGGCGAATTCCAGCCCCAGGCCCATGGCGTCGGGTACCGTCAGGATGTCCGAGAACAGGATCGCCGCATCGAGAGGAAATCGCGCGAGTGGTTGCAGCGTGACCTCGGTGGCGAGTTCGGGGTCGGTGCACAGACGCATGAAGCTGCCTGCGCGGGCGCGCGTGGCCTTGTATTCCGGAAGGTAGCGTCCCGCCTGGCGCATCAACCACACGGGAGTGTAGTCGGTCGGTTCGCGGCGCAGTGCGCGCAGGAAGTTATCGTTCTGCAATGCGGTCATCGATGGGGACCTGCTGCGGTGAGTACAAAGCGCATTCTCTCGCGAATGCGTTCGTGCCCGCGAAAAATCCCGCAAAATCCGCAGGCGCTAGGTCGCGTATGTTACGCCGCAGGTACCAGTGCCCGGCCGCACAGGCGCTCGAGTATCGCCAACGGGGAACTGGCGCGATCGTAGAGAGCGCTGACGGGCAGGTGGATCGTCTGTTCCAGCATATGCTGACCCGAGATCGCGGCGTGCATGACCTGGTCCGAGAAGCAGAGCCACGTCGTACCGGGCGCGAAACGCACCACCTGCTGCCTGCAGTTCTGCTGATAGCTCATGTCCGCCTTGGCGCAATCGTGCAGGCCGAGCATCAGGTGGTCGTAGTCGCTGCGCGCGCCCTTGGTCACGCGCAGCAACGACAGCAGTGCCGGCGCGCCCGGCCACGGACGCCGCACCCTCGGCAGCAATTGCCTGGCCATGACCGCGAAATCCTCGCCTACGCGCCAGACGCGGTCTTCGGAAGGATTGACGTTGCAGAAGACGCGCAGGATGCGCTCGCCCCGGTTGGGCCGCGAAGGAAATGCGTCGACGTGCAGCCGCGAATCGTCCTTGCGCCACGACACCGCGCGACCGGTCGCCGGTTGCGGCCTGAAACTCGTGCGCGCGCTGCGCACATAAGGCGCATATCGGGGAAACAGCGCCGCGACCAGATTTGCCGCACTGGTCGCGAATCGAGCCACCATCGCTTGCAGCGCCGCCAGCTCGTCAGCCGTCCCGCGCGCGCCCTTGAGGGCCTTGCCGTCAAAGCTGATGTTCTTCGCGCGTCCATCGGACCATTGCGGCGACAAAAATCGTGATTCGTCCGCACGGAGATTGAACGCGAGGTGCGGCAGTACGAGCACTCCCCCGCCTTCGAGCGTGAGCACTGCGGTCTGTTGCGCGTCGGGCGTGGGCGCCTGACCCCAGCTCGTCAGGTCCAGCGTAGCGATTGCCGTCATGCGGGTGCTGCCTAACGCGGCAATTCGGACGCGCCCATCAGGAACTCGTCGATGGCGCGTGCGCATTGGCGGCCTTCGCGAATAGCCCACACGACCAGCGACTGGCCGCGTCGCGTGTCGCCGGCGGCGTATACCTTCGGCATCGACGTGCGGTAGCTGTCGGTATCGGCCGCGACATTGCCGCGCGCGTCGTACTTCAGGCCCAGTTCGTCGAGCATGCCGCGATGCACGGGATGAATGTAACCCATCGCGAAGAGGACCAGATCGGCCTTGATTTCGAACTCGCTTCCCGGAACTTCGACCAGCTTGCCGTCCTTCAACTCGACCCGCGACGCGACCAGCGCACGGACCTTCCCGCCTTCGCCCTTGAACGCCTTGGTCTGCACCGACCAGTCGCGCTGGCAACCTTCCTCATGCGACGAGGACGTGCGCAGCTTCATCGGCCAGTACGGCCATACCAGCGGCTTGTTCTCGTGCTCGGGCGGCTGCGGCAGCAATTCGAACTGCGTCACCGACACGGCGCCCTGGCGATTCGACGTTCCGACGCAGTCGGATCCCGTGTCGCCGCCGCCGATGACGACGACGTGCTTGCCGTTCGCCGTCAATGATTCCACGCCGGAGTCGCCCGCCACGCGCCGGTTCTGCAGCGGCAGGAAGTCCATCGCGAAGTGCACGCCGTCGAGTTCTCGTCCCGGCGACTGGAGATCGCGCGGCTCTTCCGAGCCGACGGTGAGCGCGACCGCGTCGAATTCGTTCACCAGATCCAGCGCGGGAACCGTGACGCCGATGTGCTGGTTGACGCGAAACTCGACGCCTTCGGCGCGCATCTGCTCGATGCGCCGGTCGATGAGATGCTTCTCCATCTTGAAATCGGGAATGCCGTAACGCAGCAGGCCGCCGATGCGGTTGTTCTTCTCGAACAGCACGACGTGGTGACCGGCGCGCGCGAGCTGTTGCGCGCAGGCCATGCCCGCCGGTCCCGAGCCGACCACGGCGACGCGCTTGCCGGTCGCTGCCGTCGGCGGTTGCGGGACGACCCAACCTTCTTCCCAGCCCTTGTCGATGAGGAAGTGCTCGATCGACTTGATTCCGACCGGATCGTTGTTGATGTTCAGAGTGCACGCCGCCTCGCACGGCGCGGGACACACCCGCCCGGTGAATTCGGGAAAATTGTTGGTCGAATGCAGGACCTCGAGCGCGGCGCGCCACTGATGCCGATAGACCAGGTCATTCCAGTCGGGAATGATGTTGTGCACCGGGCAGCCGGACTGGCAGAACGGAATGCCGCAATCCATGCAGCGCGCGCCCTGTCGCGTCGCCTCGTCGTCCTTGAGCGCGAGGATGAATTCGCGATAGCCGCGCACTCGCTGTTCGACGGGGAGCGCGACCTCCGAAATGCGCTCGAGCTCCATGAAACCGGTGATCTTCCCCATGTCAGGCGACCTGCTTCTTCTTCAACGACGCCGCAGGCTTGGCCGCGACCTGCCGCGCGTGCATCTCGCCCAACGCGCGCTTGTATTCGCCCGGGAACACCTTGACGAACTTGCCGCGCGTCGTCTCCCAATGATCGAGGATCGCCAGCGCGCGCGTGCTTCCGGTGAAGCGCAGGTGACGCTCGATCTGTCCGCGCAACAGCGCTTCGTCCAGCGCGCCGGCGTGCCGCAGGCGACCCTTGCCGGCAGCGACCAGATCGAGTTCCATCTTGGCCTGCTCGGCCTCGGGCAGCACCGGTTCCAGGCTGACCATCGACAGGTTGCAGCGCTGCTCGAAGGTGCCGTCTTCGTCGTACACGAATGCGATGCCCCCGCTCATGCCCGCCGCGAAATTGCGTCCGGTCCGGCCGAGCACGACTACCGTGCCGCCGGTCATGTATTCACAACAGTGATCGCCGGTGCCCTCGACGACCGCCGACGCGCCCGAGTTGCGCACGGCGAAGCGCTCGCCCGCGACGCCTCGGAAGTATGCCTCGCCCTCGATCGCGCCGTACATCACCGTATTGCCGATGATGATGTTGTCCTCGGGCTTGGCCGGCGACGCAGGGTCCGGATAGACGACGACGCGACCGCCGGAGAGTCCCTTGCCGACGTAGTCGTTGGTCGCGCCTTCGAGCTCGAAGCTCACGCCGCGCGCCAGGAAGGCGGCGAAACTCTGTCCCGCGATCCCGCGGAACATGACGTGCACGCTGTCGTCGGGCAATCCGGCGTGACCGTAGCGGCGCGCCACGGTTCCAGACAGCATCGCGCCCACCGACCGGTTGGCGTTGCGAATGCGGTACTCGAGGTGCACCGGCTTCTTGTCCTCGATGGCCGCACGGGCGTCGGCAATGATCTGGTGATCGAGCGCGTGGACGAGGCCGTGATCCTGCGTTTCGCAGTTGTAGCGCGCGACCTCGGGCGGCATCGGCGGCTGGTAGAAGATGCGCGAGAAATCCAGCCCGCGCGCTTTCCAGTGGTCGATGCCCTGGCGCATGTCGAGCAGGTCGGCGCGGCCGATCAGCTCGCTCATGCTGCGCACGCCCAGCTTTGCCATGAGTTCACGCGCTTCTTCGGCGACGAAGAACAGGAAGTTGATGACGTGCTCGGGTTGACCCGTGAATTTCTTGCGCAGCTCGGGGTCCTGCGTCGCCACGCCGACCGGGCAGGTATTGAGGTGGCACTTGCGCATCATGATGCAGCCTTCGGCGACCAGCGGCGCGGTCGCGAAACCGAACTCGTCGGCACCGAGCAGCGCACCGATGACCACGTCGCGGCCGGTTTTCATCTGGCCGTCGACCTGTACCGCGATGCGCCCGCGCAGGCGGTTCAGCACCAGCGTCTGCTGCGTCTCCGACAGGCCAAGTTCCCACGGCGTGCCGGCGTGCTTGATCGACGACTCGGGCGATGCACCGGTGCCGCCGTCGTGACCGGCGATGGTGACGTGATCGGCCTTGGCCTTGGCGACTCCCGCCGCCACCGTGCCTACGCCGACTTCGGATACCAGCTTGACGCTGATCGAGGCCTGCGGGTTCGCGTTCTTCAGGTCGTGGATGAGCTGCGCGAGGTCCTCGATGGAATAGATGTCGTGATGCGGCGGCGGCGAGATGAGGCCGACGCCCGGGACCGAGAAGCGCAGCTGCGCGATATATTGCGACACCTTGTGGCCGGGCAGCTGCCCGCCCTCACCGGGCTTGGCGCCCTGCGCCATCTTGATCTGCAGCTGGTCGGCGTTGACCAGGTATTCGGCGGTGACGCCAAAGCGTGCCGAGGCGACCTGCTTGATGCGGGAGCGCAGCGAATCGCCCTCCTTGATCGGCACGTCGACGACGACGCCCTCGATGCGCGACATCAGCGTCTCGCCCTTGCGGATCGGTGCGTAACGGCGCGAATCCTCGCCGCCTTCGCCGGTGTTCGACTTGCCGCCGATGCGGTTCATCGCCACCGCCAGCGTCGTGTGCGCCTCGGTCGAGATCGAACCGAGACTCATCGCGCCGGTGGCGAAGCGCTTGACGATCTCGCTCGCCGGCTCGACTTCCTCGAGCGGCACCGGCTCCGACGCGTACTTGAACTCGAACAGTCCGCGCAGAGTCATCATGCGCCGCGTCTGGTCGTTGACGAGCTTGGCGTAGTCCTTGTAGGTGGCGTAGCTCTTCGAGCGCGCCGCGTGCTGCAGCTTGGCGACGGTGTCGGGCGTCCACATATGCTCTTCGCCGCGCGTGCGGTACTGATACTCGCCGCCGGTGTCGAGCGCGTCCTTGAGCACCGGACTGTCGCCGAAGGCGAGTTCGTGCAGGCGGCACGCCTCCACCGCCACCTCGTACAGGCCGATGCCCTGGATGTTGCTGGCGGTGCCGGTGAAATACTTTTGCACGAATTCCGAGTTCAATCCCACCGCTTCGAAGATCTGCGCGCCGCAGTACGACTGGTAGGTCGAAATGCCCATCTTCGACATCACCTTGTAGAGGCCTTTGCAGATCGCCTTGACGAAACGCTTCGCCGATTCTTCGGCGGAGACTTCGGGAACGAATTCGTGCAGCTGCGCCAGCGACTCGAGCGCCAGGTACGGATGAATCGCCTCCGCGCCGTAGCCGGCGAGCATCGCGAACTGGTGCACTTCGCGCGTGGAGCCGGTTTCGACGACCAGGCCCGTGCTCGTACGCAATCCCTTGCGCACCAGATGCTGGTGCACGGCGGCGGTGGCGAGCAGGGCAGGAATGGGAATGCGCTCCGCCGAGACGTTGCGATCCGAGACGATGAGGATGTTGTAGCCGAGGTGGATCGCGTCCTCGGCATGCGCGCACAGGCTCGCCAGCGCGGCCTCCATGCCGGTCGCGCCCCACGCAGCCGGATAGCAGATGTCGAGTTCGAGCGAGCGGAACACCGCGCCGGTGAACAACTCGATGTGCCGGATCTTTTCCATCTCATCGGCGGTCAGGATCGGCTTCTGCGCCTCGAGGCGCATCGGCGGATCGGTCTCGTCGATGCCGAGCAGGTTCGGTCGCGGACCGATGAAGGTCACCAGCGACATCACCAGTTCTTCGCGGATCGGATCGATCGGCGGATTTGTCACCTGCGCGAACAACTGCTTGAAATAGTTGTAGAGCACCTTTGGCCGGTTCGACAATACCGGCAACGCGGCGTCGTTGCCCATCGAGCCGGTCGCTTCCTCGCCGTTCTTCGCCATCGGCGCGAGGATGATCTTCAGGTCTTCCTGGGTGTAGCCAAACGCCTGCTGGCGATCGAGCAGCGCGACCTCCGAGCGCGGCGGCGGCGCCGGATCCGGCAACGAATCCAGAGCGATGCGCGAACGATCGATCCACGCGCGATACGGTTTGGCGGTGGCGAGCGTGCGCTTCAACTCGTCGTCATCGATGATGCGGCCCTGCTCGGTGTCGACGAGCAGCATCTTGCCGGGCTGAAGTCGCCATTTGCGGATGATCTTGCGCTCGGGAATGTCGAGCACGCCGACCTCGGAGGCGAGGATCACGAAGTCGTCGTCGGTGACGACGTAGCGCGCCGGACGCAGGCCGTTGCGATCGAGCGTCGCGCCGATCTGGCGGCCGTCGGTGAACGCCATCGCCGCGGGTCCGTCCCACGGTTCCATCAGCGCCGCGTTGTATTCGTAGAACGCGCGCCGGTCCTCGTCCATCAACGGATTGCCGGCCCACGCTTCCGGGATCATGAGCATCATCGCGTGCGCCAGCGGATAGCCGCCCATCACCAGCAACTCGAGGCAATTGTCGAACGACGCCGAGTCGGATTGTCCGTCGTAGATCAGCGGCCAGATGAGGTCGAGATCCTCTCCGAGCACCGAACTCGCGATCGCCTGCTGCCGCGCGCGAATCCAGTTGACGTTACCGCGAACGGTGTTGATCTCTCCGTTGTGGCAGACGAGCCGGAACGGATGCGCGAGATCCCAGGTCGGAAAAGTATTGGTCGAAAACCGCTGGTGAACCATCGCCAGCGCCGAGACCATCGCGGGATCGCGCAGGTCGAGGTAGTAGTCCCCGACCTGGTTGGCGAGCAACATGCCCTTGTAGGTGATGGTGCGCGTCGACATCGACGGCACGTAGAATTCCTTGCCGTGCTGCAGGCGCAACGCCTGCACCGCGTGCCCTGCCTGCTTGCGGATGATGTAGAGCTTGCGTTCCAGTGCGTCCTGGTCGATCGCGTTGGAACCGCGGCCGATGAATACCTGGCGAATGACCGGCTCGACCAGCTTGGTGCGCTCCGACAGGCCGGAATTGTCGGTCGGCACGTCGCGCCAACCCAGCACCAGCTGGCCCTGGCTCGCCACCGCGCGCTCGATCTCCTGCTCGCAGGCCATGCGCGATGCCGGCTCCTGCGGCAGAAACACCATGCCGACACCGTATTGCCCGACCGCCGGCAGCGTCAGGCCCTGTCGGCCGCACGCCCTCCGCAACAAGGCGTCGGGAAGCTGGATGAGGATGCCCGCGCCGTCGCCTTGCAGCGGATCCGCGCCGGTTGCGCCCCGGTGCGTGAGATTCTTGAGGATCTGGAGGCCTTGGCTGATGATTGCATGGCTTTTCTCACCCTTGATGTGCGCGATGAACCCCAGGCCGCAGGCGTCGTGCTCATTGGCGGGGTCGTACAAACCCTGCCGCAGGGGTGGGGCATACCAGGAAGGCGCTCTGTCTGAATGCACGTGATCCTCGTCTAGCGGCGCGTCGCGGCGCGATCGGATCGGGGCCTGCAGGGCCGCGCAGGCAGATCCGGTGCCTGCACCACAAGTTTTTCATACTAGCGATATTGTTGCATTGCGGCAACTCGTGTTGCATGGATTCGACGCCCGGCATGCCTGTCCTGCCAAAAGCACTTGCGCCGGGTCGAAACTTGCGCTTTAATCTGAACAAAGTGGCCTATATGCTTGTAGCAGCGTTCAAAAGAGTTGGCCAACCCAAAATCTTTAGGACATCATCATTAGGAATGCCCCCATGTCGAGAAACCCTATGAATACTCCCTGGCTGCGGCCGATTCTCGCGTTGCTGGCATTCGCCGGCTTGCTCGCGCTTGGCGGCTGCGGTGGCGGTAGCGGAGCACCCAACAACCCATTCGCTCCCATTACGCCGGCGCCGGGTCCGCTTTTCGTCTTGCCGCCTGCGGCCACGGTGTACTCGCACACGCCTGCCACGCTGACGGTCAGCGGTGGCCTGGCGCCGTACGTCGCGTTCTCGAGCAACGCCACGATCATGCCGGTGGGCCAGAGCGTGAACGGCAACACGGTCGTGCTGCTTGCCAACGATGTCTCGGCGGATACGGTAACCGTGATTACCATCCAGGACGCGATCGGTCAGACCGCGACGTCGACGGTAACAGTACGCGCCGCGCCCATCTTCAACACACTGACCATCACGCCAGCGCGCACCACATGCGGCGCCAATACGGTTTGCTCCGGCGACACGGCGACCGCGTCGGTCACCGTCACCGGGGCCGGCGGCGCGGGCATACCCAATCGTGCGGTGAGATTCGACGTTGTGTCGGGCCAGTTTGCGATCCAGAGCAGCAACCCGGCGCAACCGCTGGTTGCGACGCTGACCACGGTGTCGGACGCCAACGGCAAGGCGCAGGTCATCCTGCAGGCTGCCGTCAACGCCGCGACTCAGCCGGCGGTGCTGCGCGCGACCGAGGTGTCCACCGGCAATTCCATTATCGGCACGTTCACCATCGTGCAGTCGACCGATGGCTCGGCGATACTGTCGGTCGTGCCGCCGGTCGCAACCATCAATGGCCCCGATTCGGCGACTTGCAGTAGCGGTTTCCGCGTCGACTACTTCATCTATGGCGGCACAGCGCCGTATCGGGTGTCGTCGACCTTCCCGGGAGCGATTACGCTGATCAACTCGGTCGTCAGTGCAGCGGGCGGATTCTTCGAAGCGATCACCAACGGCGCGTGCGTCAATCCCCTCGTATTCACCATCGTCGACGCTACTGGCCGACAGACCACCGCGCAGCTCATCAATGCACCGGGTACCGCCGCGCCGCCGACACCGCCGGGGCCGCCGGTGGCCCCTGCGCTCGTGATTGCGCCCGCGTCGTATACGGTTACCGGTGCCGGTAGCTGCACCGGAAAGACCTTCGCGTTCGTCATCTCGGGCGGCACGCCGCCGTTCAGCGTTACCGCGCCGGGCGGAACCGTCGTCCCGAACGCAGGCGTGACCACGTCGCCGGGTTCGTTCACCGTCAGCGGCTTCACCGACACTTCGGGCGCGCATCCGATCGCGGTCGCCGATTCGAGCACGCCGCAGAAGTCAATCACCTCAGGAGTCACCTGCAACTGATCGCGGGAGATGCCTGATTCGAACGGCGCCTGCGGGCGCCGTTTTTCATTTGGCGGGGCGTGCAGAGGCCAGCGCCGCTACGCGGCGTGCGCGGCCAATGTCGCGACGATGTCTGCCCGCGCGATTCCACTGCGCAGCGCGGAGCGGCCGAGCGCATCGAGAACGACGAAACGCATGCCGCCCTGCTCGACTTTCTTGTCGCGCGCCATCAGCTCCATGTAACGATCCACACCCAGCGCCGGCGCGCGGTCCGGCAGCCCCGCCCGCACGACCATCTGCCGCACGCGCGCGCTATCGCCCGGAGGCAAGGACGCCACGCGGACCGACAACTCCGCCGCGAGCACCATGCCGGCGGCGACGGCCTCGCCGTGCAGCCACGTGCCGTCGTAGTTCTTTGCCGCTTCGATAGCGTGGCCGAAGGTGTGACCGAAGTTCAGGATTGCCCGCTCGCCAACTTCGCGCTCGTCTGCAGCAACGATGGCCGCCTTGATCCTGCAGCTCTCGAAGATCGCGTGCGCGACCGCATCGTCGTCGCGCGAGAGCAGCCGTTCGAGCGTCGCATCGAGCCATTCGAAAAATCCGGCGTCGCAGGCCGCACCGTACTTGATGACCTCCGCGGCGCCCGCTGCCAACTCGCGCGCGGGCAAGCTCGCCAATGTCGCGGTGTCGATGATCACCGCCGAGGGCTGGTAGAAAACGCCGACCATGTTCTTGCCCAGCGGGTGATTGATCGCGGTCTTGCCGCCCACCGACGAGTCGACCTGAGCGAGCAGCGTCGTCGGTATCTGCACCAGCGGCATGCCGCGCTGGTACGTCGCCGCGGCAAATCCCGCGAGGTCGCCCACCACGCCGCCGCCCAGCGCGACGAGCAGCGTCGAGCGCTCCGCAGCCGAGTTCGAGCAGCCGCGTATGGATCGTGTTGAGCGTTGCCCAGTCCTTGTGCACTTCGCCGTCGGGAATGAGCACCGTGTCGCTTGTGCACGCCGGCGCGCGTCAGCGCCGAGCGCAGCGGCGCCAGATGATGTGCCGCGACTGTCGCATTGGTGACGATGACCGCGCGCGCCGCACGCGACGGCGGCAGCAGATCTCCGGCGCGTTCCAGCAGTCCCGCGCCGATGTGGATCGGATAGCTGCGCGCGCCGAGCGCGACCGTCAGCGTGCGCACGACATCAAGCGCGTGCGGCCGAGCGCAATTGCTGCTCGAGGCGCTGCGCGAGGCGGATGACCTGTTCCTGGTCGGATTCGACAACGAAGTCTGCCACTTCGCGATAGATCGGATCGCGGAAGGCGTACAGCTCGGACAGGCGGGCGAGCGGATCAGCGGCTTGCAACAGCGGACGATGCTTGCTGCGACGTGTGCGGTCCCAGAGCGTCTCCGGCGCCGCATGCAGGTACAACACGCTGCCATTCTGCTTCAGGCAGGCGCGATTCTCGACGCGCAGGACCGCGCCGCCGCCGGTGGCGAGAATGACGTTCTCGTAGCCGACGAACTCGCTCACGATTGCCGCTTCCCGATCGCGGAATCCCGGCTCGCCTTCGAGTTCGAAGATCACGGGAATGGTCACGCCAAGCCGGTGCTCCAGCTCGGCATCGGTGTCGTAGAAGCGCTTGTCGAGACGCTTGGCGAGCAGACGCCCGAGCGTGGATTTCCCGCTGCCCGGCATGCCCACCAGAAACAAATTGCCCCGATGCATGTGCATCGGGGCATTTTAGTGTAAAGCCTGCGGGGGTGCGAGCCGCGCCAGCGGCGCGCCGCTACCGTACCGCTGTGATCGAGTCCTTGAGCACGCGCGGCGTAAGGAAGATCAGCAGCTCCTGCTTGTCTATCGTCTTCCCCGTCGTCTTGAACAGATAGCCCAGGATCGGCAAATCGCCGAGGAACGGAACCTTGGTCACGTCGTTGTTGACGGCCTCTTCGTAGATGCCGCCGATCACCGCGGTGTCGCCGTTGTTGACGGTGATCTGGGTGATGACGTTCTTGGTGTCGATCGACGGCACCGTAAAGCCGTTGCCCAGATTCACTTGCTGTCCGACCGAATCCTTGCGGATTTCGACAGTCATCGTGACGCGGTTGTCCGGCGTGATCTGCGGCGTGACATCGAGGCGCAGCACCGCCTTCTTGAACTGCACGGTTGCCGGACTGTTGGCGGTTCCCGGAGTTACGTACGGGATTTCCGTGCCCTGCTCGATCGACGCCTTCTGGTTGTCTGCGGTGACGACGCGTGGGCTCGACACGACCTTGCCGCGACTGTCGGCTTCGAGCGCGGACAATTCCAGGTTGATCAGGTTGCCGCTGCCGAGATTGATCAGCGTCAGCGCGATTTGCCCGGCAGGGTTGACGACTGGAAGGTTGACGTTGAGCTGTGGCGAGTCGGAATATCCGGCCGTTGCGAGGCCCGAGGCCAGCTCGTAGGGCGTCTGGGTGCGCGTGTCGCGCGTCACGGTGTTGCCTTCGGTGTGCACCACCGGCTGCGTGTTCAGGTTGCCGCCGATACCGCCAGCGTAGCGTTTCTGCAGCGTGAACCCGGTCTGCATGCCGAAGCGTATGCCGAGCTGCCTGCTGAACTTGTCGTCGGCGATCACGATCCGGCTTTCGATCGTCACCTGCCGCACCGGCGTATCGAGCTGACGGATGATCCGCCGCACGTCTTCCAGCCGCGCCGCGGTGTCCGACACGAAAAGGATGTTGGTTCGCGGATCAACGATGGCCACGCCGCGTTTCGAAATGATCGAGCCCTGGCCGCCGGTGGTCGACGTTTGCCCGGCGCCCAGACCAAACTGCTGCTGCTTGTTCGATTGCAGCAGATTGGCCAGATCCTGAGCACGGATGTAGTTCAGCTGGAAACTCTCGAACTGCAGCGGCTCAAGTTCGCTGATCTGCAGTTGCGCCTCGAGTTGCTGCTTTTCCTTGACTGCAAGTTCCTCGCGCGGCGCGATGAGCACGACATTGCCGTTCTTGCGCATGTCGAGGCCCTTGGTCTGCATGATGATGTCGAGCGCCTGGTCCCAGGGGATGTCCTTCAGGCGCAACGTCAGGCTGCCGGTCACCGTGTCGCTGGTGATGATGTTCAGGCCAGTGAAGTCGGCGATGACCTGCAGCACCGCGCGAACCTCGACGTTCTGGAAATTGAGCGAAAGCTTCTCGCCCTTGTAGCCCGCGCGCGTGCCCTGCGTGAGCTTGTTCGGGTCCTCCTGGATCGGCTTGATTTCGACGATGAACTGATTGTTCGCCTGATACGCCGAGTGCTCCCACAAGCCCTTGGGCTCGATGACGATTCGCGAATTGCCGCCCTGCGCGAACGTATCGACCGTCGTCACAGGTGTCGCGAAATCGCTCACGTCCATGCGCCGCTCGAGATTGCGCGGCAGCGAGGTCCTGAGGAAGTCGACGATGAGCACCTTGCCCTGCTGGCGTATGTCGATGCCCGTCGCGCTGTCGGAAAGGTCGACGATGATGCGTCCCTCGCCGTTCTTGCCGCGGCGGAAATCGACATCGCGCAACGCGTGCGTGGCCTCGCCGGGCCGCGCTTCCGCGAAGCGCGATACCGTCGTCGGCGCCGCCGCGGTCGGTGTCGGCTGGTCGTTGAGCGTCACGCTGACGACGTTACCCTCGATCTGCGTGTCGAAGGATTGCGGCTTGTTGAGGTTGAACACGACGCGGGTGCGATTGCCCGCCTGCACCACGTTCAGACTGCGCAACGCCGGATCGCTGACTTCCTGCACCGTGCGTCCGAGGCCATTGACGGTGTCGAGAAAATCCAGCGCGATGCGCGCCGGACTGCTGATCGAGAAGCCCGCTGGCGGGTTGGGCACCGGCGACTTCATCGTGAACTGCACGATGGTGCGTCCCGAAGAGCCCTTGGACACCGTCATCGATTCGATGCTGTTCGGCACGGGGGTCTGTGCCCGCGAGTGGCCCATGCCGGCGACGAAGAGGATGGCGCCGAGGACGGCCATGCCGCCCCACATTCGCCAATACCCACGATTCGTTTCGATGGATGCCATGGGCCTCATTTGCGTCGCTCCTGTCGTTGATCCGCTTCGGCCAGCTGGATCGTGCTCGATCGCTCCGTCCAGTCGCCGGCGCCGTCCTGCACGAGTTCCCTGACCTGAACTTCGCCTTCGGAGATCTGTACGACGACCCCGAAGTTCTGGCCCAGATAGTTGCCTATCCTGATCTGATAGATGTCCTTGTCGGTCGTGCGCACCAGTGCGTAGGTGTTCTTGCCTCGCTGCAGAGTACCCACCATCTGCAGCGATTCCAGCGGAAACGATTCGAGCGGCTCCTTGCGTCGGTTCAGATCCGGCGCCAATTTGCTGCCACCCTTCGCCGGTTCGATCTTGCGCGGTTTGAACGGGTCCGGCAGGTCAAAAGCGTTGTACGTGAACGGCTCGTACGGCTTGACCTGGGGCAACGGATCGAGCTTGCCCTTGACGCCCTTGCCCTGGTCCTGCATCCACGCGCGCAGGTCCTGATGGCTCTCCCCGCCGCAGGCGGCGACGATCAGGCCGACTCCACAACAGATGAGTGCATTGCGGATCATTTCTTGGCCTTGTCCTTGGCTTCCTTGGCCGCCTTGCGCTGGTTCGCGACTTCCTGTTCGTCGAGGTAGCGATAGGTCTTGGCGGTCGCTTCCATCGTCAACGTTCCCTTGTCGTTGAGGATGCCGACGTCGTTGAGCGTCACGATGCGCGGCAGTTGCGCCACGTCGCTGGCGAAGGCGCCCATGTCATGGTAGGTGCCGGTGATGCGCAGGCTGATCGGCAGCTCGGCGTAGAAGTCCGCCATGCGCTCCTGCGACGCCGGACGGAACAGTTCGAACTGCAGGCCGCGGCCGAGCCCGGCCTGATTGATGTCGGTCAGCAGCGCATCCATTTCGGATTTGTTCGGAAGTTGCTTGAGCAGCGCGCCGAACGATTGCTCGATTTCGCGCAGTTGCTGCACATAGAGTTCGAGGTTGACCGCCTTCGCCTTCTTTTCGGCGTAACTGACGCGCAGTTTCGCTTCCTCGTCCTGCGCCTTGTCGAGGGCCTCGAGCTGATCCTTCCAGTCGAAGAAGCCGCCCGCAGCGACGATAAGTAGGAACAGGACGCCGAGAATCAGCGCCTTCGGCAGCAGCGGCCAGTTACCCGCATCTCGAATGTTGAGCCGACGGATGTCGTCGAATGTCATGGCTACGGTCCCTTGGCCGCCAACGGCGCGCCCGCAGGACCCTGTCCCGGTGCGCCCGGCTTGGATTCAGTCTGCCGCTTCAGCTGCAGATTCAACGTGAATTCATTGACCTTCTGCTTGTCCAGCGCCACCGACTTGATTTCGACGAGCTCCGGCTTCTCGAGCCAGGGCGAGCTTTCCACATTGCGCATGAGCGTCGATACGCGAGCGTTGGACTGGGCGTAGCCGATGAGGGTGAGTTTTGCGCCGTTCTGCTTGACCGAGCGCAGGTATACGCCGTCAGGCAGCTGCCGTACCAGCTGGTCGAGCGCATGTACCGCCTCGGTCCGGTTGGATTGCAGCGTCTCCACGATCTGCTTGCGAGCCAGCAGCGCCTGCGTCTGCTCGCGCAGCTTGTCGATTTCCTTGATCTGCTCGTCGAGCTTGGCGATTTCTGTCTTCAGCAACGCGTTGCGACCGTTCTGGTTCTCGATGCGCGCTGCGATGCCGACGTGGACCAGCCCGATGACCGCCATGGCGAGTACCGCCAGGCCGATGGCCATCGATACGAACTGGCGCTGGCGTGCCTGGCGCTTCTGCTCGCGGTGGGGAAGTAGGTTGATGCGGACCATGGCTATTCGAATCCGCGCATGGCGAGCCCGCAGGCGATGAGCAGCAGCGGCGCGTCGGCGGCCAGCTGCCGCGGCCGGATGCGGTCGGTCACCTGCATGTTGGCGAAGGGGTTGCCGACGATGGTGTTCACGCCGGCACGCTTGCCTACCAGCTCGTCGAGACCGGGCAGCAGCGCGCAGCCCCCCGCGAGCACCACCTGGTCGACCTGACTATAAGAGGTGGACGTAAAGAAGAATTGCAGCGCCCGCGTGACTTCAAGCGCCAGCGTCTCCATGAACGGCTGCAGCACATCGGCGTCATAATTCTCCGGCAGACCGGCATTTTTCTTCGCCGCTTCGGCCTCTTCCGGTGATAGATTGAACGCACGCTGGATATCGTGGGACAGCTGGTTGCCGCCAAAGGCCTGGTCACGCGAAAACAGTATCTGATTGTTGCGCAGGACATAGAAATGCATCACGTGCGCACCCACATCGACGAGGGCGATGTTCTGGTCGCGGCCGTTCGCCGGCAGCGAGGGCGAGATCATGCGAAACGCTTCCTCGGTCGCGTACGACTCGACGTCCATGCAGCGCGGCTTGAGGCCGGCGGCGTCGGCGATGGCGACCCGGTCCTCGACCTTCTCCTTGCGCGAGGCGGCGATGAGGACCTCTACCTCCTCGGGGTTGTTCGGCGCCGGTCCGAGGATCTGGAAGTCGAGGTTGACTTCGTCGAGCGCGAACGGGATGTACTGGTTGGCCTCGGTCTCGACCTGCAGTTCGAGTTCTTCCTCGGTCTGGCCCGAAGGGACGATAATCTTCTTGGTGATGACCATCGCCGTCGGCAGGGCCATGGCGATGTTGCGGTTACGGGTACCCAAGCGCTTGTATCCGCGACGCAACGCTTCGGTGACCTGGTCGAGGTTGGCGATGTTGCCGTCGCTCACGACGTCGCGGGGGAGTGGCTCGATGACGTAGCGCTCAAGCCGATAGGCGCCCTTGCCGACTTCGGAAAGCTCGACGAGCTTGAGCGCCGACGAGCTGATGTCCACCCCGATGAGCGGCGGAGATTTCGTCTGCAGGAACGCAAACGCGGAATCGAGCTTTTCCTTCAGCATGGGATGCCTGGTAAGGTACTTAGGCCGATTACATATAAGTTACATTAAATGCTAGCAGCAAGTATAAGCCTTGTAAAACGCTTTTTTTCAAGTTTATTTTGAGCCCTAACCCTGCATATAATCGCGGGCACCGCCCCGCCCCCCGGTAACTTTCATTCACCCATGCTAAAGCGCTGGCTCATCTATCTGGCCTCGGTCCTGTTTGGCTTGGCGCTGGTTGGGGCCCTCCTGGGGGCCTTTGTATTTGCCCTGCTTTATCCGACTTTGCCGTCGCTTGAGACGCTGACCGACTATCAGCCCAAGATCCCGCTCCGGATTGTCTCTGCGGAAGGCGATCTGCTGGGCGAATTTGGCGAGGAGCGGCGGGCGTTCGTCAGGATCAAGGACGTGCCCCAGGTCATGCGCCAGGCCATCCTGGCGGCCGAGGACGAGCGCTTCTACCAGCATGGCGGGGTCGACTACCTTTCAGTGCTGCGCGCCGCGCTCACCAACCTTACCAGCGGGACCCAGCAGGGCGCGGGCACTATTACCATGCAGGTCGCCAGGAACTTCTTCCTGACGCGTGAGCGAACACTCACTCGCAAACTGCGTGAGGTCCTGCTTGCGTACAAGATCGAGGCCAACCTCTCGAAGGACGAAATCCTCGAACTTTATGTCAATCAGATCTATCTAGGGCAGCGGGCCTACGGATTCGCCGCCGCAGCGCAGATCTACTACGGCAAGCCGCTGGCCCAGGTCGAAGTCGCCGAGGCTGCCATGCTGGCCGGGCTGCCCAAGGCGCCGTCCGCGTTCAATCCCGTGGTCAATCCCAAGCGGGCACGCACCCGGGAACTCTACGTCCTGCGCCGCATGCATGAGCTGCGGTTCATCACCGACGCCGAGTACAGCAAGGCGCAGGATGCGCCGCTGGTGGTCCGGCAAACGCTGCGCGACAATTCGGCGCATGCCGAATCGATCGCTGAAATGGCACGCCAGGCGATTATCGAGAGCTACGGCGACGAGAGCTACACCCGCGGCCTGACGGTCGTCACCACCATCCGCAAAGCCGACCAGGATGCCGCCTACGCGGCGGTCAGGCGCGGCCTGTTCGACTACGACCGGCGCCATGGCTATCGGGGACCGGAGACCTTCCTGAGCCTGCCTGACGACCCTTCGGAACTCGACGCCGCCCTCGATCGCGCCTTCCAGGACCTGAGCGACAACGACAACCTGGTCGCTGCCATCGTGCTTGCCGCCACGCCGTCCGAAATCAAGGCGGTGCGCAGCGACGGCGACGCCATCTCCATCACTGGCGACGGATTGAAATTCGCGGCGCGCTCGCTCGGCGACAAGGCCGCGTCGGCGACGCGCATCCGTCGAGGCGCGGTCATCCGAGTCAGCCGCGACGACAAGAACGCCTGGCAAGTGGCGCAGATGCCGCAGGCCGAGTCCGCGTTCGTGTCGCTGCGGCCCACCGACGGGGCGATCCTCTCGCTGGTCGGCGGATTCGACTTCGATCGCAACAAGTTCAACCACGTCACGCAGGCGCTGCGCCAACCGGGATCGGCCTTCAAGCCCTTCATCTACTCGGCGGCGCTGGAGAAGGGCTTCAGCCCCGCAACCGTGGTCAACGACGCGCCGCTGTATTTCGAAGCGGCGCAGACCGGCAGCGACGCGTGGGAACCGAAGAATTACGACGGCAAATTCGAGGGCCCGATGCGGCTGCGCATGGCGCTGATGAAATCGAAGAACCTGGTGACGGTGCGAGTGATGCAGGCGATCACGCCGCAGTACGCGCAGGACTACATCGCGCGTTTTGGCTTCGATCCGAAACTTCACCCCGCCTACCTGCCAATGGGACTGGGCGCGGGCGCCGCGACGCCGATGCAGATGGTCGCCGCCTACGCAGTGTTCGCCAATGGCGGCTACAAAGTGACGCCCTACCTCATCGACCGCGTGGTCGACGCCAGGGGCAATGTGCTGTCCAAGGCCGACCCCGCGATCGCCGGCCAGAACGCCGACCGGGTCATCGATCCGCGCAACGCCTTCATCATGACGACCATGATGCGCGACGTGGTTCGCGGCGGGACGGCGGCGCAGGCGATGCGCCTCGGCCGGCAGGATCTCGCGGGCAAGACCGGGACCACCAACGAAAACGTCGACGCCTGGTTCTGCGGCTTCAACGCGTCGATGGTCGGTGTCGCATGGATCGGTTTCGACCAGCCGCGGACGCTGGGTACCAATGAGACCGGTGCCGTGGCTGCGCTGCCGATATGGATGGCATTCATGGCCAAGGTGCTCAAAGGTATTCCCGAGGTGCCCCTGAAACCCCCGGACGGGATACTGGTCGCGAAAATCAACGCCGAAACCGGGCTGCGCGAGAACGACGGCGGAGGAATCAGCGAGTACTTCTACGCCGAGTTCCCTCCGCGCCAGCGCGAGGACGCACTTGCCCCGGCCGGCGGGCAGGCCCCGCGCGAAGTCCGCAACCAGCTGTTCTGAGCATGGCCCGCGCTGCATCGCCGAGGGGGCAGCGCAATCGCACGATCATCGCGCAGGTCGCCGCAAGGCTCATCGCCGAGCATGGGCTGGCCGACTGGTCGGTTGCGAAGCGCAAGGCCTGCCGGGAGCTGGGCCTGCCCGACAACGAGGCACTCCCCGGCAACGACGAGATCGAAGAAGCGTTGCGTAATTACAACACTTTGTTCCGCCCGGACTCGCAGGCCGCCTCGCTGCGGGCGCAAAGACGGCTGGCGCTGGACTGGATGGAGCGCCTGGCGCCCTGGCATCCCCTGCTCATCGGCGGGGTCGCCGCCGGCTGGGCCACCGAGCACAGCGAGGTACGCCTGGAGCTCGAAGCCGAGGATCCCAAGTCCGTAGAGCTGGCGCTGATCAATGGCGGCATCGACTACCAGCCCGGTGACGTTACCCCCCAGTCGGCGACACAACTCATTGCCGGCCGTGGCGTGCGCACCGTGCGCCTGTTGATCGCGTCGCCGCTGCAGCGTCGCAACCGGCCGCGGCGCGACGACGACGCGCGGCTGGGCATCGCTGAAGTCAAGGCGCTGCTCGACGCCGAGCCAGTGCGTGCAGGCTAGTTAGGGAGTCACCCGGTACGCGACTGCTTCAGCCAGGCGGCGGCGTCGAGCGCGAAATAGGTGAGGATCGCATCGGCGCCAGCCCGCTTGAAGGCGGTCAGCGACTCCATGATGCAGGGGCGTTCCTGCAGCCAGCCGTTACCGATGGCCGCCTTGAGCATCGCGTATTCGCCGCTCACCTGGTAGACAGCCGTCGGCACGCCAAAGGTTTCCTTCACCCGGAACAGGACGTCGAGGTACGGCATGCCCGGCTTCACCATGACCATGTCGGCGCCCTCCTGCAAATCGAGGTACACCTCCCAGAGCGCCTCGTTGCCATTGGCGGGATCGGTCTGGTAAGTGTATTTGTCACCGCCTGCCAGGTTTGCCGCGGAACCGACCGCGTCGCGAAACGGTCCGTAGAAACTGGACGCGAATTTCGCCGAATACGCCAGGATGCGCGGCTTGTCGTAGCCGGCATTGTCGAGCGCTCCACGCAGGGCACCAATGCGCCCGTCCATCATGTCTGACGGCGCAACGATGTCAGCGCCCGCTTCGGCGTGGCACAGCGCCTGACGGACAAGCGCCGCTACCGTCAGGTCGTTGGCGACATAGCCGCTGGCATCGAGCAGCCCGTCCTGACCGTGGCTGGTGTAGGGGTCGAGCGCGACATCGGTCACCACGCCAAGCGCGGGAAAGCGCGCCTTGAGCGCGCGCACCGCGCGCGGAACCAGTCCCTGTGGATCCCACGCCGCCGCGGCGTCGAGGGATTTGTGCTCGGTCGTGACGACGGGGAACAGCGCGATCGCCGGCACGTCCAATTCCATGCAACGCTCTGCGTCGTGCAGCATCCGGTCGATGCTCTTGCGTGACACTCCGGGCAGCGAGGGCACTGCGTCCTCGCGCGCGTCGCCCTCCTGAACGAATACCGGATAGATCAGATCGTCGCTGGACAGTCGATGCTCGCGCATGAGGCGGCGCGAGAAATCGTCGCGACGCATGCGGCGCTGCCGCCGCTCTGGGAATTTTCCAGCGAAGTGCATGTTCACACCTGATGAGTTGCAGGATTGGCCTGTGCATCGTAGCGCGGTGGAGCAACTACCGGCAACCGCACATCGCAAAGCAGCTATCGACGCCGATCATCGCTTGTTACACCTGCGGCGCGCAGTACGGATGTTTCTGACATTCGATGCGGAACTCGCGTCGCGCAGGGCGGTCTGAATTCACAGACGCGTAATCGTCTCCCGCTTCCCTCCCTGAGCGGGTGCCTTTCGGTCGATGCAACGCACCGGTCGGAGGGCGTTCTTGGGCCCCGGGTCACTCCCCTTGACGCCGGGGCCTTTTCTTTTCCTCGCGACGGCTACGTTCCAGGCGAGTCCTTCGGCGCGAGCCACTGGGCGATTGTAGTCTCCGCCTCGGCCATGCCGACTCGGCGCGTGGCAGAAAACAGCTGCACGCTGATCTGCGCGCCGCGATTCCCGTACATGCCTTCGAGCGCTGCGTGGACTTTGTCGAGCGTTTGCGCCTGCGCCTGCGTGCCGAGCTTGTCGCACTTGGTCAACAGGATGTGTACCGGACGGCCGCGCGGCACGAACCAGTCGAGCAACTTCAGGTCCAGGTCGGTCAGGGGGTGCCGGACGTCCATCACCAGCAGCAGGCCGATCAACTCGTCGCGTTCGGCGAGATACCGGGCGATGAATTGCTGCCAGTACGCGCGCATCGCCGCGGGCACTTTCGCGTAGCCGTAACCGGGCAGGTCGGCGAGCAGCGCGCCCGAGCGCAGGCGAAACAGATTGATGTGCTGTGTTCGTCCCGGTGTCTTGCTGACATACGCGAGACGCGTGTGCTGCGCCAGCGCGTTGATCGCCGATGACTTTCCGGCATTGGAGCGGCCCGCAATCGCGATCTCCGGCGTCCCGCCGGTCGGCAATTGCATCCATTCGGCCGCCGTCGTCAGGAATTCGGCATGCCGCAGCGGATGCGGTGCATCGTCAGCCGCGGATTTCGCCTGACGCGGCTCTTTCGGTACAATTGGGCGCTTGTCTGGCTGTGGCCGCATGTGCAGTGGGCTGAGGTCGGGAAATTTCTTACCGGCGCGGCCGGAATCGGGGAGCACGTTCGATGAAACACGCGTTCTGGCTGGCGACGGCGGCGATTGCACTCGCCGCGAGCGGCGCCTCACTGGCCGAAGAACCTGCCGCCGGCGCCAAGCCCGACCTGGCAAAGGCCAAACAGATCGTCGATACGGTATGCACGGCGTGCCACGGCGCTGACGGCAACAGCCCGACGCCCGCCAATCCGAACCTCGCCGGCCAAGGCGCCGACTATATCACCCTGCAACTGCAGCATTTCAAGAGCGGCGTGCGCGCGAACGCGATCATGGCCGGCATGGTGGCAGCGCTGAGCCCGGAAGACATGCGCGCGTTGGGGCTCTACTTCGCGCAGCAAACGCCGAAGATCGTCGGCACCAAGGAGCGCGATCTGGCGCTGGCTGGCCAGCAGATCTACCGCGGCGGCAACATCGCCACCGGCGTGCCCGCGTGCGCGGCGTGTCACGCCCCCGAGGGTGTCGGCATTCCTTCGCGCTATCCGCGCGTGGGCGGCCAACACGCCGACTATTCGCTGGCACAACTCAAGGCCTTCAAGGCTGGCGAGCGCGGCATGGACAAGGCCGGCAAAGACGTCAACGGCAGGGTCATGGCGCAGGTTGCGGCGAGGCTGAGCGAGAGCGAAATGCAGGCAGTCGTGCAATACGCGTCGGGACTGCACTGACCGGCATTGTCCGCGTTGCGCGGGGCGGCGGCGACGCCGCCCTTTGTTTTTGAATGCAGTCCATACCCGTCATGCACGCCACCATCGCCGCGTTGTACGTCTATCCGGTCAAGAGCTGCCGCGGCATCGCGCTCGACGAGGCGCGACTGACCGAACGCGGCATCGCGCACGACCGCGAGTGGATGATCGTCGATGCCGCGGACCGCTTCATCACCCAGCGCGAGTTGCCGCGCCTCGCGCTGATCCATACCTCACTGTCGGACACGACGCTCTCGCTCGATGCGCCGGGGCTGCCCGCGCTGGAAATCGAATTCGACCGCGAGGGCGCACGTCGCGAGGTAACGGTGTGGCGCGATACGCTGCCGGCGATCGATCAGGGGGACGGAGCGGCGCGGTGGTTGTCGCAATGGATCGGAGCGCCCGCGCGGCTGGTGCGTTTCGATCGCACCGTGAAGCGGATGTGCAATCCCGAGTTTGCCGGTCCCGGCGGCGCGCATCACGCCTTCGCCGACGGCTATCCGGTACTGGTGCTCTCGCAGGCCTCGCTCGACGAACTGAATCGGCGGCTCGCAGCACCGCTTCCGGTCGATCGCTTCCGGCCCAACATTCTGCTGACGGGCATCGATGCACACGACGAGGATCATTTTGCGGCGATCGAGGTTGGATCGGCCAGGCTCAAGCTGGTGAAGCCCTGCACCCGCTGCCAGATCACCACCACGGACCAGGCCAGCGCCGTCGTCGGCATCGAGCCGTTGCCCACGCTGGCGCAATACCGGCACAACGCCGCGCTGGACGGCGTCACCTTCGGCATGAACGCGATCATCGAAGCGGGTGCGGGGACGACGATCGCGATCGGTGCGTCCGTCACCTGCACGCTGACGTTTTAGCCGCGCGAGCTACGCGGCGAGGGTGCGGCGCGAGCGACCCGGCGAGGGGCCCCGCGCGAAAGCGCGGGGATCGACGGCAACGCGAGTCGCCGCAATCGGCCGACACGCCGCGCGGCGCATTCGCATTGACGGCATAAGGAGGTCGTACCGCGCGCAGCGCGGGGATCGACGCCAGCGCGAGTCGCGGCTGCGGCCGACACGCCGGCGCGACGTGTTCACAGTGTCGGTTCAAGCAGGCCGTCGCCGGCGTCGCCCGGCGCTAGCGTTGCAGGCAACGCTCGAGGCTGTCGCGCCAGGCCGGAAGCGCAAAACCGAATGTCTTCTCGAACTTGGTTGTCGACAGCACCGCATATGCAGGGCGCTTTGCAGGGGTCGGATATTCCGCAGTCGTGATGGCCACGACACGCGGGCGCGGCACGTCGCCGATGATGGCGCGTGCGAATTCGTACCAGCTGGTGCTGCCGGTCGCGCTCAGGTGATACGTGCCCGCATGTTCGGCGAGGGCTGGCAATCCGCGCCCGACCAGCGTGGCGACCGACTCGGCAAGGGTGCGACACCAGTTCGGGACGCCGAATTGGTCGGCGACGACCCGCAATTCCTCGCGCTCGGTCGCGAGCCGGCGCATGGTCAGGAGGAAATTTCCACCGCGCATGCCGTACACCCAGCTCGTGCGAAAGATCAGGCTGGTCGCACCGGTCGCGGCGATCGCCTGCTCACCGGCGAGCTTGGTCTGGCCGTAGACACCGAGCGGTCGCGTCGGCGCCTGTTCGTCATAGGGTGCGCTCGCCGTGCCGTCGAAGACATAGTCGGTTGAAAAGTGGATCAGGGTCGCGCCGAGACGCCGCGCTTCGTCTGCGAGGACGCCAGGCGCGGCCGCGTTGATCGCCTGCGCCCGCGCGGGCTCGCTTTCCGCCCGATCGACTGCCGTATACGCCGCCGCGTTGACGATGAGTTGCGGTCGCGTCGCGCGCGCGACCGCGATGATGGCCTCGGGATCGGCAAGGTCGAGCGCGGATCGATCGCAGGCGACGATGGTGCCGTGGGCCGCCAGCGTGCGTGCGAGTTCGAAGCCGACCTGGCCGTTCGCGCCGGTCAGCAGGATCGTCGGCAGCGTCACGGATAGGTTTCGGCCTGCGCCAGCGGCCTGCCGGCGCTGTCCTTGGCGGCCAGCGTCGGCGTTCCAGTCAGCGGCCAGTCGATGCCGAGGTCCGGATCGTTCCACAACAGCGTGCGCTCGAATTCCGGGTACCAGTAGTCGGTGGTCTTGTAGAGAAACTCGGCGACATCGGACAGGACCAGGAAACCGTGCGCGAAGCCCGGAGGGATCCACAGCATGTGCCGGTTTTCCGCGGAGAGGTTGACGCCGACCCATCGGGAGAAGGTGGGTGAACTCCGGCGAAGGTCGACGACGACGTCGAAGACTTCGCCCTCGGTCACGCGCACGAGCTTGCCCTGCGCGTGCTGGACCTGGTAGTGCAGGCCGCGCAGGACGCCGCGCGTGGAGCGCGAATGGTTGTCCTGCACGAATTCGTCGGCGACTCCGATCGCGGTGAGCGCGCGGCGATTGTAGCTCTCGAAAAAGAATCCGCGCGCGTCGCCGAACACGCGCGGTTCGATCAGCAGCACCTCGGGCAGTACAGTCGGCGTCGCCTTCATCGGTGATCAGCGCACTACCGGTTCGCGCAGCACACCGAGCAGATACCTTCCATAGGCGTTCTTTTCCATCGCCCTGCCCAGCTTTTCCAGTGCCGAGGCGTCGATATAGCCAAGGCGGTAAGCGATCTCCTCGGGGCACGCGATCTTCAACCCCTGCCTGCGCTCGATGGTCGCGATGTACTGCGCCGCCTCGAGCAGCGACTCGTGCGTGCCGGTGTCCAGCCACGCCATGCCGCGCCCCATCAGTTCCACGCCGAGCGCGCGTTGCCGCAGGTAGGCGCGGTTGACGTCGGTGATCTCGAGTTCGCCGCGCGGCGATGGTTTGAGCGTGGCGGCGATGTCGACCACCGCGTTGTCGTAGAAATAGAGTCCGGTGACCGCGTAGCGCGACTTGGGATCGGTCGGTTTCTCTTCGAGACTGAGCACGCGCCCCTCGGCGTCGAATTCGGCAACGCCGTAGCGCTCGGGGTCGGCGACGGGATACGCGAACACGGTCGCGCCGTCGGTGCGCGCATCGGCGCGTTCGAGCATCGCCTGGAAATCGTGGCCGTAGAAGATGTTGTCGCCCAGCACCAATACAGACGCGCCACGGCCGATGAAGTTGCGGCCGATGATGAACGCCTGCGCCAATCCGTCGGGCGACGGCTGGACCGCGTACTCGATGTTGATGCCCCAGCGCGCGCCGTCGCCCAGCAACTGCGCGAAGCGCGGCGTGTCTTCCGGCGTCGAGATCAGCAGGATGTCGCGGATGCCGGCGAGCATCAGCGTCGACAGCGGATAGTAGATCATCGGCTTGTCGTACACCGGCAGCAGCTGCTTGGACAGCACGTGGGTAGCCGGGTAGAGGCGCGTGCCCGACCCGCCCGCCAGGATGATGCCCTTGCGCGTACTCAAGCGGCTTCCGTCGCGTAGTTGAGCGACACCCAGTTCTTGTATTCACCGCTGGTGACCGCGGCGAGCCAGGTGCTGTTGTCGAGGTACCAGCGCACGGTCTGCGCAAGTCCCGATTCGAAGGTTTCGCGAGGGGCCCAGCCGATTTCGCCGCGCACCTTGGTCGGATCAATCGCGTAGCGGCGATCGTGTCCAGGACGATCCTTGACGAACGCGATCTGCGCGGCGTAATCGCGCCCGGGTCGCTGCTCGCCGAGAATTCGGCACAAGGTGGTGACGACTTCGAGATTGGTCTTTTCGGCGTTGCCGCCGACATTGTAGGTCTGCCCCGGCCTGCCCCGCTCGAGGACCGCGCGAATCGCCGCGCAGTGGTCGCCGACATACATCCAGTCGCGGATGTTGCCGCCGTCGCCATACACCGGCAGCGCCTTGCCGGACAGTGCGTTGTGGATCATCAGCGGAATGAGCTTCTCCGGAAACTGGCGCGGCCCGTAGTTGTTCGAGCAGTTGGTCGTCAGCACCGGCACGCCGTACGTGTGGTGGTACGCGCGCACCAGGTGATCCGCGGCGGCCTTCGACGCCGAGTACGGGCTGTTCGGCGCGTAGGGCGTCGTCTCACTGAAGCCGGCGTCGTGCGGCCCGAGCGAGCCGAACACTTCGTCGGTCGAGACGTGCAGGAAGCGAAACTTCGCGCGCTCGGCTTCCGGCAATGCCGCGTAGTGTTCCCGCACGACGTCGAGCAGAGCGAAGGTGCCGACCACGTTGGTCGCGATGAACGCCGCCGGCCCGTGGATCGACCGGTCGACGTGCGTTTCGGCGGCAAAGTTGACGATCGCGCGCGGCCGGTGCTCGGCAAGCAGCCGCTCCACAAGCGCGCGATCGCCGATGTCGCCGCGCACGAAGACATGGCGCGCGTCGTCCTTCACGGGTGCGAGATTGCCGAGGTTGCCCGCGTAGGTCAGCAGGTCGAGCGTGACGACACGCTCGTCGGATTGTGCGAGCCAGTCGATGACGAAATTGGCGCCGATGAATCCGGCGCCACCGGTCACGAGAATCATGAGCACTCCGGACGGCTAGGCGCCATGGCGGCGAGGGCGAATTTTATCATGGCGTCCGATAGTAATCCTGGTACCACGCGACGAAGCGCGCCAGGCCGTCGGCGAGCGGAGTCGACGGCGCGAACCCGGTCGCGGCCGCGAGCTTTGCAACCGACGCGAATGTTGCCGGCACGTCACCATCCTGCATCGGCAGGTATTCCTTGATTGCGCGCCGGCCCAGCAGGCGCTCGAGTTCGGCGATGAACGACTCGAGCTCGACGGCGGTGTGGTTGCCGATGTTGTAGATCGTGTGCGGTGCAACGCCGGGCTGGCTCACCGGCGGCAGCGCAAGCACGCGCACGATGCCTTCGACGATGTCGTCGATATAGGTGAAATCGCGACGCATGCGGCCGTTGTTGAACACCCGGATCGGTTTGCCCTCGAGGATGGCGCGCGTGAACAGCGCGGGCGCCATGTCCGGTCGCCCCCACGGGCCGTAGACAGTGAAGAAGCGCAGTCCGGTCGCAGGCAGGCGATACAGGTGACTGTAGCTGTGCGCCAGCAACTCGTCGGCGCGCTTGGTCGCCGCGTACAGGCTGACGGGATGATCGACGTTCTGGTCTTCCGAGAACGGCAGCGTGTGGCCCGCACCGTACACGCTCGAGCTCGACGCGTAGACCAGATGACCGACCCGGCCATGGCGGCAGCCTTCGAGCACGACGCCAAACGCGTCGATGTTGTTGCGCAGGTACGCGGCCGGATTCTCGAGCGAATAGCGAACGCCGGGCTGCGCCGCCAGATGCGCGACGTGAGTGAAGCCGCCATCGCGAAACAACGCCGCCGTCGCGGCCGCATCGGCGAGGTCGAGCGTCGCGCAATGCACTCCCGCGGCCTCGAGCCGCGCGGCGCGCGCTCGCTTCAGCGCCACGTCGTAGTACGCGTCGAAGCTGTCGACCGCGGCGACGGTGGCGCCGTCGCGGCACAATCGCAGCGCCAGATGCATGCCGATGAAGCCCGCGGCTCCCGTCACCAGCACCCTCATCGCGCGCCCTCCTCGAGTTCGAGCGCCCGCAGCTTGGCATACTTGCAGAAGCTGTTATGGCAGCCGATCGCGATGTGCACTATGCCGGCGACGCCGTCGAGGAACCCGGCGTGCAGCACATAGAAGCGAAAGAAGCGCAGCACCGGCGACAGCACAAGGCGCAGCGTGCTGAAGTGCTCGCCGCGGGCATACAGCGCCTCTGCCTGCAGCGTCGTGTATCGGTTCTGCTTGGCCAGATAGGCGTCCAGCGATTCGCCCGAAAGGTGCAGCAGGTCGCCGTCGAGGCGACCGACGATGGAGTCCGCCTGCACATGCTCGTGCACCAGGTCATCGCTCCAGCGCGCGTGGCGCCGGTCGAAGAGGCGCAGGTTCCAGTCCGGATAACCTTCGCCATGACGCAACCAGCGACCGAGGAAGCGATTGCAGCGCGGCATCGTGTACGCCCAGTATTGCTGCGCATCGAGCGCGGCGCGGATGGAGCGCGCAAGTTCGGCCGAGACGCGCTCGTCGGCATCGAGGCAGAGTACCCAGTCGTTGGCAGCTTGCGCGACCGCGAAGTTCTTCTGCGGCCCGAAGCCCAGCCATTCGTGCGCAATCACGCGCGCGCCGCTGCTGCGGGCGATTTGTACGGTATCATCTTCGCTGCCGGAATCGACGATGAGCTTCTCGGCGGCAAAGTCGACCGACGCAAGACATTCGGCGAGCTGGGCGCCCGCATCGCGAGTGATTACCACGACGGTCAGGGCAAGTGGGGATTGTGGATCGGACATTGCGTCGCGCGGGCGGTTGCCTTGGGTATCGTTGCAGCAGATCACGGTACAGCCGGCGCAGTTCAGTCCACGCAGTACTGCCCGCAGCGTTGCTCATGACCTGCGCGGCAGGAAGACGCGAATCATTTTACGTGCAATCGCACCCGCAATCCACCGGCCGCACGGTGTGCGCGAATTGCTCGCGCCACGGTGCGTGACGCGCCTGCGCAGCACGAGCCGGCGCTCTAGCTGAACCCTACAACCGTGCGCGGCGAGCCATGTCTGCATCCAGCACGCTGATCATCCGCCCGTCGTCGCTGGGCGATATCGTGCATGCGCTCCCGATCGTGCACGATATCGCGCAACATCGACCGGGCATGGCGATCGACTGGGTCGCCGAGGAACCATTCGCCGGACTGGTCGCGCTCAATCGCGGCGTGCGCCGGGTCATACCGGTCGCGCTGCGTCGCTGGCGTCACCATCTGCTGCGCCAGACGACATGGCGCGAGTTCGGCGTCTTCCGTCGCCAGCTCGCCGGCCAACGCTACGACGCGGTGCTCGACCTCCAGGAGCAGGTCAAGGGCGCGTTGCTGGGCCTGCTCGCGCGCGGACCGGTGCACGGCCCCGACCGCGCCAGCATCCGCGAACCGGCGGCGACGCTGGCCTACCGGCACACGCACCGCATCGACCCCGCGATGCATCTGATCGACCGCTGCCGCGCGCTTGCCGGGGCGGCGTTCGGTTACGAGCCTGAAGGACCGCCGCGCTTCGACCTGTCGCCGCCGCATCCACAGCAGGCGCCCGCGGCACGCTACGCGGTGCTGCTGCATGCCACCAGCCGGCCCGACAAGCTGTGGCCCGAGGCCCACTGGCGCACGCTGATCGAGCACGTCCTGCGCGCTGGCATCGTTGTCGTCCTGCCCTGGGGATCGACCGCCGAATCGGCGCGCAGCGCGCGGCTCGCCGACGGCTTCGCGGGCGTCGTGGTGCCACCGCATCGCAGCCTGCCCCGCCTGGCCGCGCTGCTCGCGCGCGCCGAAATCGTGTGCGGTGTCGATACCGGCCTGGTGCATCTGGCCGCGGCGCTCGGCGTGCCGACGGTGGCGCTGTTCGTCGCGACCGACGCGCGCCTTGCCGGCGTCGAGCGCGCGAGCGATCGCGCGCGCGATCTGGGCGGCGTCGGGATCGTGCCATCGCCCGACGAGGTCATCGCAGCGTGCGGCGCGCTGCTCCGGAATGCGCCGGGGTGCTGATGGAAGCACCGCGCGCACTCTACACCGCGCTGGCCTATGCGCTCCTGCCGTGGCTGCCGTTGCGCCTGTGGTGGCGCGCGCGACGCGAGCCTGGATATGGCGTGGCGATTGGCGAGCGTTTCGGGAAGTATGGAGACGCCGCGCCCGCCGCGCCGCTGTTGTGGCTTCATGCCGTGTCGGTGGGCGAGACGCGCGCGGCGATGCCGTTGATCGCCCGGCTGAAGGCCGCGTACCCGCAGGCGACGATCCTGCTCACGCACATGACCGCGACCGGGCGCGAAACAGGACGCGCATTGTTCGGCAACAGTGTCGTCCAGGCGTGGCTGCCGTACGACTTCCCCTTCGCGGTGCGCGCGTTCATCGCGCATTTCCGGCCGGTCGCCGGCTGCCTGCTGGAAACCGAGCTGTGGCCCAATCTGATTGCCACGGCACGCGCGGTGGACGTTCCGCTGTTCCTGGTCAACGCCCGCATGTCGGCGCGTTCCGCACGCATGTACGCGCGCTTCGCATCGCTGACCCGGCCGATGATCGGCAGGCTGTCCGGCGTTGCCGCGCAGTCGCCCGACGATGCGATGCGACTCGCCGCGCTGGGCGCCGCCGCGCCGATCGTGACCGGCAACCTCAAGTTCGACATCGAGCTGCCCGACGCGGCGCGCGTGCTGGGCGCGGAATTCCGCTCCCGCTTCGGCGCGTCGCGGCAGGTGTGGGTTGCGGCGAGCACGCGCGAAGGCGAGGAGGCGCTGCTGCTCGATGCCCTGGCGCGTGCGCCGTTGCCGCACGATACGTTGCTGGTGATCGTCCCGCGCCATCCGCAGCGCTTCGCCGCGGTCGCGGCGCTGTTGCGCACCCGCGGTGTGCCTTTTGTCTGTCGCAGCGACAACACGCCAGTGCCCGCCGACATCGGCGTTGTGCTGGGCGATTCGATGGGCGAAATGATGGCCTACTACGCGGCCGCCGATCTCGCGTTCATCGGCGGCAGCCTGTTGCCTCTGGGGGGACAGAACCTGATCGAAGCGCTGGCCGCGGGCACGCCGGTGCTGATCGGGCCGCACACCTTCAATTTCAGCGATGCGACCGCCGGAGCGATCGCCGCCGGGGCTGCGTTGCGCGTCGCCGACGCAGACGCACTGATTGCCGCGCTTGCCGAGCTGTTCCGCGACGCTCCGGCGTGCGAAGCCATGCGCGAAGCCGCGGCGGCGTTCCACGCCGCGCATCGCGGTGCGGCAGATCGCTTGCTGCAGTGGCTGGCGCCGCTCCTGACTCAGCGCGGCCTCGACGCAACCGGAAGCTGAAGTCGTCGGCGGTCCGGATCAGCCGCGCAGATCGCGGTTGATCAGTTCGACGTCGTTGTCGTTCAACGTGCCGACGGACTGCTTGAGCTTGAGGTTGTTGATGATGAAGTTGTAGTACGACTGCGCCAGGTTGAAGCGGGTCTGGAACACCTGCTGCTGCTGGTTGAGCACGTCGAGATTGGTGCGCACGCCCACCTCGAGCCCGAGCTTGTTGGAATCGTACGAGACCTGCGCCGATGTCAGCGCCTGGTCGAGCGCCTTGACTTGCGCGACGCCATTGGTCACGCCCGCGAAGGAGGTTTGGGCCAGCAACTGCGCGCTGCGCCGCGCCGACTCCAGGTTCTGCCGTGCGGCGTCCTGGTTGGCGATGGCCTGCCTGACCTTCGAATCGACCGCGCCACCCTGATAGATCGGGAGATTGAGCTGGACGCCGATCAGGCCCAGCCGATAGTCAGTGGAAAAATTCGACGCGACATTGGTCGACGCACCGCCGCCCGCGTAATACTGGTTGAAGCTGGCAACCAGGTCGAGCGTCGGGTAATGGCCCGCGCGCTGGCGGTCGACTTCCAGGGTCGCGATGTCGTAGTTTGCCTGCGCGATGCGAACTTGCAGATTGTCGCGTATCGACTTGTCGATCCACGGCTGCAGCGCATTGGGCGCGGGCGGCTCCGGCATGAATTTCCGGTCGAAGCGACTGAGATCCTTCGGCAACCGGCCGATGATCGCGCGCAGCGCCGCCAGCGCATTCTCGAGGTCGTTGAGCACCGAGATTTCCTGCGCGACGATCTGGTCGTACTTGGCTTGCGCGTCGTTAGTATCGGTGATCGTGGCCGTCCCGACCTCGAAATTGCGCTTCGCCTGCGCCAGGTTCTCGCTGACCGCAGCCTTCTGGCTGGCGGTGAGTTCGATGGTGAACTGCGCCAGCAGCACGTTGAAGTAGGCCTGGGCAACGCGAACGATCAGATCCTGTTGCGCCGACGCGAGGACGAAATCGGCCTGGCCGACCTGCTGCTTGGCTTGGTCGTAGCCGATCTGATTCTGGGCGCGGTAGAGCGGCTGGCTGGCCGAGACCGTGTACTGCGCCTGCGGAAAGCGCTGGCTGAACTTTGCCGTCGGATCGGTATGCAGCGTCTGGTTGTAATCTTGTTCGTTGGCGAGAGCGGACAGGTTCACCGAAGGCAGCAGCCCCGCGCGTGCCTGCGGCACAGCTTCCTGCGTCGCCAGCCACGTCGCGCGCGCGCTGGCGAGCGTCGGGTCGCTGGCAAGCGCATCGCGGTAGATCTGAATCAGGTCTTCGGCGGCCGCGCCATTGAGCGCGGTGCAAAACGTCGCGCCGAGCGCGATCGCAAGCAAGCGTTTCGACATCGTGTGGATTCCGGTTCTCGATTCGGTCGCGACAGGCCGGACGCGCCGCCGTTCCACCGCGTTCTTCAAAACACGAAGCGCCGCGGTTGCGCGGCATTCTGCAACGGTGCGACTACGGTCTCGAACAGGTCCTCGGTGGTGATCGCGCCGGGCGCGGTCCAGCGCAGCAGGCGCGCCGTCATGACTGGCGCGTCGCCGACCACCGCGAACAGGCGGCCGGCCGGCTTGAGCTGAGAGCGCCACGCATCGGGCAACACTGGCGTCGAGCCGGTCAGGACTATGGCGTCGTACTGCGCGCTGCCGTAGCCCTGCGCCGCGTCGCCGGCGACGACTCGGGCGTTGCCCACGCCGCCGCGCTTGAGGCGCGCCTGCGCTTCAGCATGAAGGCGCGGGTTGATCTCGACACTGGTCACATCGGCGCCGCGCGCGGCGAGCAGCGCAGTGAGGTATCCGCTGCCAGTGCCGACTTCGAGTACCACATCGGAGGACTGCAGTTCCAGCTCCTGGAGCACGCGCGCCTCCATTTTCGGCGTCCACATGCGCTCGCCGTCACCCAGCGGAATTTCCAGGTCGGCAAAGGCGAGCTCGCGGTAGGCGCTCGGCACGTAGTCCTCGCGCCGCACGCGAAACAGCAAGTCCAGCACGCCCTGATCGAGCACCTCCCAAGTGCGGATCTGCTGCTCGACCATGTTGAAACGCGCGTGCTCGACGTCGAAACGGGCAGGTGTGGACAGCGTTTGGGCAGGAGTCATCGGCAAGTGGACCAGCGCATCGTGCAAGGCTAGGAAATCGGTAAACCGCGATCGAAAGCGACCCAGGGTCAGTAACTGACTCGCGGTCAGTTGCGAATTATGCGTCGAATCATTATCGCACGTCAATCGCCGGGGGCCGGCAGCACTTCCCTTGCTGCGCGTCGCGCCGCGCGGCGCGCCGTCCAGCGCGCACTGGCACCGACCAGAAACGTGTAAATGACCGGCACGACGACCAGCGTCAGCAGGGTCGAGGTGATGACCCCGCCGATGATCGCGCGCCCCATCGGCGCCTGCGTCTCACCGCTTTCACCCAGGCCCAGCGCCAGTGGCAGCATCCCGCCGATCATCGCCGCGGTGGTCATCAGGATCGGCCGCAGACGCACCTGGCCGGCCTGGACCAGCGCTTCATGCACCGTCGCGCCACCGCGCCGCGCGCGGTTGGCGAAATCGACCAGCAGGATGGCGTTCTTGGTCACCAGCCCCATCAGCATGATGAAACCGATGATCGAGAAGATGTTGAGCGTGGTGCCGGTCAGCAGCAGCGCCAGGAAAACGCCGATGAGCGAAAACGGCAGCGAGGTCATGATCGCCAGCGGCTGGGTGAAACTCGCGAACTGCGACGCGAGGATGAGATAGATGAAAATGATCGCCAGGCCGAGCGCCGCCAGCGCCGCCTGAAACGATTCGCGCATGTCCTTGGCCTGGCCGCCGACGTCGAACCGGTAGCCGGGCGGCAACGTTGTCGCCTTGATGATCTTTTGGACGTCGTCGTTGACGTCGCCCGAAGGCCGACCTTCGACACCCGCATAGAGCGCAACTCGGCGCTGCAGGTCCTGCCGCTTGATCGCCTGCGGGCTGGTCGTCTCGACGATCTCGGCAACCTGGCGCAGCGGCACCATGCGTTGCGCACCGTCTGGTCCGGTGCGGTTGCTGGTCAGGTAGAGGTTGCCCAGATCCGAGGCGAGCTGGCGTTGGTCCTTCGCCAGCTGCACGTTGACTTCGTAGTTCTGCGCATCGGGCGCGAGCCAGTAGCTCACGGTGTCGCCGGCGAGCAGCGGGCGCACCGTCGCGCCGACCTGCTGAACGTTGATGCCGAGGTCCGCGGCGGCGGCGTTGTTGAGCCGGATCGAGAGCGCGGGATTGGCGGTCTTTTCGGAAATCTCCAGGTCGGCGATGCCCGGCACCTTGGCGACCTCGCGCGCGAATTGCGCGACCAGTGCCGTCAGGGTCGCCGGATCCGGCCCCAGCACGTTTACCCACACCGGCCGGTTGAAGCCGATCGCCAGTTCGATGCCCGGGATCGGCTTCAATTCGGTTCGGATCGCGCGCTCGAGTTCCTTCTGCGTGCGACTGCGTGCCGCGCGCTCGACCAGACGCAGGTTGACGCGCGCATAGTTTCGCCCGTCGTTGGTGCCCACCGTGGTCATGACCAACGCGACTTCGGGAAAGCGCTTGAGCACTGCCTCGACCTGCTGCACCTTGGCGTCGGTGTATTCCAGGCTCGACCCGACCGGCGCGTTCAGGCGCAGCGAAATGAAGCTCTGGTCCGCCTCGGGCACGAATTCGGTGCCTACCAGCGGCACCACCCCGAAACTCGCGCCAAAACTCGCCAGCGCGATCAGCACGACCTTGCCGCGATGCGCCAGCGCCCATTCGAGCACGCGACCGTAGAAACCGTGCACCCACTCGACGCCGCGCTCGAAGCGCTCCATGAAGCGCCCCAGCCACGGTGCACGGGCGAAGCGCGAGCCGGGAGGATCGTGCCACACCGACGAGAGCATCGGGTCGAGGGTGAAGCTGACGAACAGGCTCACCAGCACCGCGACGGTCACCGTCAGGCCGAACTGGAAGAAGAAGCGCCCGATGATCCCGCTCATGAATGCGATCGGGATGAACACCGCGACGATGGCGAAGGTCGTCGCCATGACCGCGAGTCCGATCTCGTCAGTGCCTTCGCGTGCCGCGGTATTGTGATCCTTGCCCATCGCCAGATGGCGCACGATGTTCTCGCGCACGACGATCGCGTCGTCGATCAAGAGCCCGATGCACAGCGACAGGGCCATCAGCGTGAGGAAATTGAGCGAGAAGCCGAACGCGTAGATCGCGATGAAGGTCGCGATTACGGAAATGGGCAGCGTCAGGCCGGTGATGACGGTGCTGCGCCAGGAATGCAGGAACAGGAAGACGATGAGCACGGTGAGCAGCGCGCCTTCGACAATCGTCTCCTTGACGCGGTCGACGCTGCGTTGCACGGCCTCCGCGGTCGAGTAGACCACGCGCAGCTCGACTTCCGGCGGCAGCCGCAGTTTGAGCGCCGCGACGGCGTCGGCAACGCCCTGCCCGGTCTCGATGATGTTGGCGTCCTGCGACTTCTGCACGTCGAGGGTGATCGAGCGCCGGCCATTGATGCGCGCGAGCGAGGTCTCTTCCTTTTCCCCGTCGATGACGTCGGCGACCTGCGCCAGGTACACCGATGCGCCGCCCTGCTGCGCGACGATGATGCGGCCGAACTGCGCGGGGTCCTTGATCCTGCCCTCGATGCGCACGACCGCATCTTGCGTACCGTGGGTGATGCGTCCGGCGGGCACATCCTGGTTGGCATTCCGGATCGCGGCGACAACCTGGTCGATGCCGATGCCCAGCGCGGTCAGTGCGCCGGGCTTGATCTGCACCAGGATCTGCCGCGTGACGCGGCCGTTGACGTCGACGCTGGCGACGCCCGGCACATTTTCGAGCCCCTTCACGATGACCTGGTCGGTAAGCGATGTCAGCTCGCGCAGACCCATGGTCGGCGACAGCACCGCAAGCGAGACCACCGGCTGCTGGTTCTCCTGGTCGGCGCGGATGACCAGCGGGTCCTTGACGTCCTTCGGGAAACCCGGCTTCACTGCCGCGATCTTGTCGCGCACGTCCTGCATCGCGCGGTTGATGTCGGTGGCCAGTCGAAACTCGGCGAAGATCTCGCTGCGCCCTTCGAGCGAGGTCGAACGGATCGTGCGCACGCCGGACACGGTGTTGATCGCGTATTCGAGCGGCTTGGTGACATCGGTCTCGACGACTTCCGGCGAAGCCCCCGGATAGGCGGTGATCACGAACACGAACGGCAGGGTCACGTCGGGCATTTGCTCGACGCGCAACCGCGTGTACGAAAAAATGCCCAGCACGGCGATGCCGACCATGACCATGGTCGCGAACACCGGATTCCTGATCGATACGTGCGTGATCCACATGGCGGGAGTCCGGGCAAAGACCTCAGCCGGCGCTGCTGCTCTTGGCCGGCGCCGCTACCGGCGCGCGCAGCACGGCGGGCGCGCCTTCCTTGAGGTTGTCGAAGCGCGCGGCAAGCACCTGCGCGGCGGCGGGCAATTCGCTCTTCAGTTCGACCCTCCCAGTGACCTCGTCGCGGCGACCCAGCGCGACGTTGCGCCGGAGGAGCTTGCCTCCCTCGAGGGTCCACACGTAGGTCAACCCGGCTTCGCTGCGGATCGCGGTCGCCGGAAGCGTCGGCACCGGCGCGACGGCCGCGAGGCGCACGCGCCCAGTGGCGAACATGCCGCCCTTGAGCGCCGCGTCCGGATTGGGAATCTGCACGAACACCAGGATCGCGCGCGTGCCCGCCTCGGTCATCGGATTGATGCGTTCGACGGAGCCGGTGAAGGTGCGGTCGTTGAAGCCGTCGATCGACAGCTGCACCGCCATGCCGGCGGTGAGTTCGGGAATGTCGTTGGCCGGAACCATCGCCTGCAACTCCATCCTGCCCAGGTCGACGACGGTGAACAGCGGCGAATCGAAATTGACCTTCTCGCCTGGCTGCACATGACGCTTGGCGACGGTGCCCGCCAGGGGCGCCGTGACCACCGCGTCGCGCAGCGCGTTCTTCGCCAGCTGGACCTGCGCCTCGAAGGACTTGAGCGCACCCTGGTTCACCGACAGATTGCTCTCGGCGCTGTCGTAGGCGTTCTGCGAAATGAAGCCCTGCTTGAGCAGAGCGTGATTCTGCGTCCGCGTCTTCTCGGCGAGCGACAGCTGCGCGCGGCTGGCTTCGAGCGCACCTACGCGATCGGCGAGTCTGGCGTCGAGGTCGGCCGTATCGAAGCGGGCGAGTACCTGCCCGGCCTTGACCGTCTCGCCTTCGCGCACCAGCACCTGGCGAATCTCGCCAGAGACCTTGGCCTTGACCGTCGATTGATCGACCGGCTGCAGCGTGCCCGAGACCGGCAGCCAGCGTGTCAACGGCTGCGCTTCGACGCGGACCAGGTCCGCCGCGGTGAACTCGAGCGTCACCGGAGGTCCGCCGGGGCCGCCGGGCGATTCTGCCGCTGCTTTCTTGATGGCGCGAAATGCCACGCCGCCCGCGATGGCGGCGATGATGATGGCGGCGAGCAACGCGCCGATCGCGCGGCGACGGGTGAAACTGGCAAACATTGGCGATTACTCCCCCATCGAACGGGCATCGTGTGCCCGCGCACAGAATGCGACGCCCGCAAGAGGATCGATCCCTCGCGCGGCGTCATGGCCCGACATGCATCTGATTGGATGCGGCGGCGAGCGTTCCCGGATTCACCTGGCGCGAAAATCTCGTTGCGCCAGGGCTGCGGGTTCGCCTCGACCGCTGTGGCTGGCTGATTGACAGCGCGCGTCGGGGACGTAATAATACTCTGTTACCCCAGCGTGTTCCCGCATTTTCCACGCATTTTTGACTACCCCCCTTTCGGAGAACCACCATGAATTTCAACCGCTCGTTCAGCCTGACGCTCCTCGCGTCGGCGCTGCTGGTCGCGTACGGCTGCGGCAAGGAAGAGCCCAAGAAGGCCGAAGCACCCGCACCTGCCGCCGCACCGGCCATGCCTACGGTAACCGTCAAGATCGGCCACGTCGCACCGACGACCGGTCCGCAGGCGCACCTGGGCAAGGACAACGAGAACGGCGCGCGCCTCGCCATCGACGACGCCAACGCCAAGAACATCGTCATCGACGGCAAGAAAGTCACCTTCGAACTCGACGCGCAGGATGACCAGGCCGATCCCAAGCAAGGCACCACCGTCGCCCAGAAGCTGGTCGACGACAAGGTTGCCGGCGTAGTGGGCCACCTGAATTCGGGAACGTCGATTCCCGCCTCGAAGATCTACAGCGACGCCGGCATTCCCCAGGTTTCGCCTTCGGCGACCAACCCGAAGCTGACGCTGCAGGGCTTCAAGACCACCTTCCGCGTGATGGCCAACGACGTGCAGCAAGGCAGCGTCATCGGCAAGGCCGCGGTGGAAACGCTGGGCGCCAAGAAGATCGCGATCATCGACGACAAGACCGCGTATGGCGCGGGTCTCGCCGACGAGACCGAAAAGGCCGCCAAGGCCGCCGGCGCAACGATCGTCGCGCGTGAATACACCAACGACAAGGCGACCGACTTCAAGGCGATCCTGACCAAGATCAAGGCCAAGAATCCGGACGTGATCATGTACGGCGGCATGGACGCTCAAGGCGGTCCGATGGCCAAGCAGATCAAGGAACTCGGCATCAAGGCCAAGTTCATTTCCGGTGACGGCGTGTGCTCGTCCGAGTGGCCGAAGCTGGCCGGCGGCGCGGCCGAAGGCCAGTTCTGCACGCAAGCGGGACTGCCGCCGGAAAAGATGCCCAATGCCAAGGACTTCGTCACTCGCTTCACCGCCAAGTACGGCCCGATCCAGGTTTACGCGCCGTATTCCTACGATGCAGCGAACACGCTGATCGAAGCGATGAAGAAGGCCAACTCGACCGATCCCGCCAAGTACCTGCCCGAGCTCGCCAAGATCTCGTACGACGGCATTACCGCGAAGATCGAGTTCGACGAGCATGGCGACACCAAGAACGGCGCGATCACGCTGTACACGGTCAAGGACGGCAAGCTGGTCCCGATGGCGATGAATGTCGCCGGCAAGACCGAGAAGCTCGACGCTGCTCCTGCAGCGCCCGCTGCGCCAGCGCCCGCAATGGCGCCGGCAGGTGCGGCGCCCGCGATGGCGCCCGCGGCCCCGTCGACGATGGACAAGATGAAGTCAGCGGTCGAAAATCCGAAGCCTGTTGCTCCGGACACCGCGAAGGCAATGAAGGAAAAAGGCCAGTAATACCGGTCAGGCTGCAGCAAGCCAATCAACGGCGCCGTCAGGCGCCGTTTTTTTGTGCGTCGATCCGTCTCGGTGCAGGGATTGCCGGAGACGCCCGCGCAGCGGAGAATCCGGACTCGGGTGCGGACGCCGCCGCGCCGCTTCCAGGGGCCGCGTGGACATCTTCCTGCAGCAGATCATCAACGGCCTGACGCTGGGCAGCGTATACGCGCTGGTCGCGCTGGGCTACACGATGGTGTACGGAATCATCGGTCTGATCAACTTCGCGCACGGCGAAGTGGTGATGATCGGTGCCATGGTGTCGCTGTCGGTCATCACCGGCCTGCTGGGTGCGCACCTGCCGCTGGCACCGGTGGTCATCATCGTCGCCGGCCTCTTCGTCGCGATCCTGGTGTGCATGGCGATCGCCTACAGCATGGAAAAGATCGCCTACCGGCCGCTGCGCAAGGCGCCGCGGCTGGCGCCGCTGATCACCGCGATCGGCATGTCGATCATCCTGCAGAACGTCGCGTTGATGATCTGGGGCCGCAACTACCTCACCTTCCCTCCGCTCATCGAGCCGACCGCGTACACCATCTTCGGCGCGTCGATGACCGATCTGCAGATGATGATCGTGCTGCTGGCCGCGCTGCTCATGGGCGGGCTGGTGTTCATCGTGCAGCGCACGCGCCTTGGCATGGCGATGCGCGCGACAGCGCAGAACCCGCAGGTGGCGGGCCTCATGGGCATCGACATCAACGTCGTCATCTCGGCGGCGTTCGTGATCGGCGCGGGACTCGCCGCAGTCGCCGGCCTGATGGTGATGACCTACTACGGCATCGCTCACTACTACATGGGTTTCCTGCTCGGCCTGAAGGCGTTCACCGCCGCGGTGCTGGGCGGCATCGGCAACCTTGCCGGCGCGATGCTCGGCGGCATCCTGCTCGGCATCATCGAAGCGCTGGGCGCCGGATACATCGGCGACGTCACCAATCTCTGTGGCTTTCCCTGGCTCAGCGCATCGATGCAGGAGCAGTGCATCGCCAAGGACGGCACCATCAGTCTCTTCGGCAGCAATTACCAGGACGTGTTCGCGTTTTTCGTTCTCATCCTGGTGCTGATCTTCCGTCCCTCCGGCCTGCTTGGCGAACGCGTCGCCGATCGCGCCTGAACGTCAACTTCCGCTGACGACCTGATTCGTGCACAACGGCCAGAACAAGGCGATACCGGTGATGGCATGGGCCGGCGTCGCCCTCGTCGCGGTAGCGCTGGCGTTGCTGCCGATCGTCGCCGGCTTTGCCGGCCAGGCATGGGTGCGCATCCTGAACTTCGCGATGCTCTACATCATGCTCGCGCTCGGACTCAACATCGTAGTCGGGTTCGCCGGCCTGCTCGACCTGGGCTACATCGCGTTCTACGCGGTGGGCGCCTACGTCTACGCATTGCTCGCCTCGCCGCACTTCGGCATCCACCTGCCGTTCTGGATCATCCTGCCGCTTGCCGCGGGCGTCGCGTGCCTGTTCGGCGTGCTGCTGGGTACGCCGACGCTCAAGCTCCGCGGCGACTACCTGGCGATCGTCACGCTCGGCTTCGGCGAGATCATCCGCATCTTCATGAACAATCTCAACGCGCCGATCAACATCACCAATGGACCGCAGGGGATCAACATGATCGATCCCTTCGGCATCGGCGGCTTTTCGCTGGCCGGCAACAGCAACCTGCTCGGCCTGCAGATTTCGGGGCCGCAGAAGTACTACTACCTGCTGCTGCTGATCACCATCGCGGTGATCGTCATCAACCTGCGGCTGCAGAACTCGCGGCTCGGCCGCGCCTGGGAAGCGATTCGCGAAGACGAAATCGCGGCCAAGGCCATGGGCATCAATACCCGCAACGTCAAGCTGCTCGCATTCGCGATGGGCGCGTCCTTCGGCGGCATTGCCGGCGCGGTGTTCTCGGCGACGCAGCAGTTCGTCAGCCCGGAGAGTTTCGGCCTGTTCGAGTCGGTCATCGTGCTGGCGATGGTCGTGCTCGGCGGCATGGGCCACATTCCGGGAGTCATTCTCGGCGCGGTGCTGCTGACGCTGCTGCCCGAGGTGCTGCGCGCGACCATGGAGCCACTCCAGCACGCGCTTTTCGGACGCGTGTGGATCGACGCCGAGACACTGCGACTGCTCGTCTTCGGCATCGCACTGGTCGCGATCATGCTCTACCGACCCGCCGGACTGTGGCCTTCGGCGGTGCGCAAGCGCGAGCTCGAAGTCGCGACAAAATGAAAGAGGCGCGTCCACACCTGAGCCTGCTCACCGCGACGGGCATCAGCAAGCGCTTTGGCGGCGTCCATGCCTTGTCCGACGTCGACTTCACCATCAACCACGGCGAGATCTACGGCCTCATCGGACCCAACGGCGCCGGCAAGACGTCGCTGTTCAACGTCCTCACCGGCATCTACGAGCCCGATGGCGGGACCTTCAACTTCGACGGCGAGCCGCTGGACCGGCTCAAGCCGAATCAGGTGGCCGAGCGCGGCATCGCGCGCACTTTCCAGAACATCCGCCTGTTCCAGAATCTCTCTGCGCTCGAGAACGTGATGATCGGCCGGCACGTGCGTACGCAGGCCGGCGTCTTCGGCGCCATCTTTCGCGACAAGCGCACGCTTGCCGAGGAAGCCGCGATCGAAAAGCGCGCCTACGAGCTGCTCGAATACGTAGGCGTGGCCAAGCGCGCCAACGCACAGGCGCGCCATCTCGCCTACGGCGACCAGCGGCGACTCGAAATCGCCCGCGCGCTGGCGACCGAGCCGAAGCTCCTTGCGCTCGACGAACCGGCCGCGGGCATGAATGCCACCGAAACGCGGGCACTGAAGGACCTGCTGGAGGGCATCCGTCGCGACGGCACGACCATCCTGCTCATCGAGCACGACATGAAACTGGTGATGAGCGTATGTGATCGCGTGCTCGTGCTCGACTATGGCAAGAAGATCGCCGAGGGGCCCGCGGCGGAAGTGCAGCAGGACCCCAAGGTGATCGCCGCCTACCTCGGCGGCGAAGTTCTGCTCAATATGAAGGGCGCCTGATCCAATGAGCGCGCAGCGCGAAGCCACTGCTATGGGTGCGGCGCCGCTGCTTGAATTGCGGAAACTCGAGGTCGCCTACGGGGGCATCCACGCGGTCAAGGGCATCGATCTTGTCGTCGGCCAGGGTGAACTCGTCGCACTGATCGGCGCCAACGGCGCGGGAAAGACGACTACGCTCAAGGGCATCACCGGCCTGCAGCCGGTGAAAGCCGGCGCGATCCACTACAACGGCAACGACATCACCGGCAAGCCGGCATTCCAGCTGGTACGCGACGGCCTCGCGATGGTGCCTGAAGGACGCGGCGTGTTCGGCGCTTTGACCATCGAGGAAAACCTGGCGATGGGCGCCTACACGCGTAACGACCACGCCGCGATCGCGCAGGACATCGAGCGCGTCTATGGCTTGTTCCCGCGCCTGAAGGAACGACGGCGACAGACCGCCGGCACGCTCTCCGGCGGCGAGCAGCAGATGCTCGCGATGGGCAGGGCGATGCTGTCGCGACCGAAGCTGTTGCTGCTCGACGAGCCTTCGATGGGGCTCGCGCCGCTGATGGTGCAGAAGGTCTTCGAGACGGTGCTTGCGATCGCACGCGAAGGCGTCACCATCCTGCTCATCGAGCAGAACGCCAAGCTGGCGCTCGAAGTGAGCAATCGCGCCTACGTGATGGAAAGCGGCGAGATCACGCTCTCGGGTGACGCCAAGCAACTGCTGTCCGACCCGAAGGTGCGCGCCGCGTACCTCGGCGAAGCCGCCGGCCCGGCACACTGACCGCGGCCGCGTCTTGGCGCTGCCTGCTCCAGCCGACACGCCCACCGTGCACTCGCCGCACGCGGTGCCCATCGCGCGCGCGTTTGCCTGGTTCGAGGAAGCGATGCGCCTGTTCAAGCGCGCGCCGCTGATGTGGTGCGTGCTCGGTTTCATCGTGATCGCCTCGGAACTGCTCCTGCAGCTGATCCCGGGGATCGGCGCGGCAATCGCGAAGGTGGTCGTACCGGTGATCGAGTGCGGCTTGCTCATCGGTGCGGTCGCGGTCGATCGCGGCGCCCCGCTGTCCGTACGTGTGGCGCTCGCGCCCTTCGGCGCGCGGCCGGCGGCGCTCGCGGCGATCGTCGTCTCGGCGCTGCTGATCTTCGTTGTCGAAGCGCTGGCGGCATACCAATTTGCAGGCGTCAACCTCCTCGAATCCAGCGGCGACGAGCCCATGCTCGGCATGATGACGCTGACGATCATCTTCCTCGCGGGCACGGTCGTTTCGTTGCCACTGATGTTCGTGCCCTTTGCCGCGCTGTTCGACGAGGCGTCGTTTACCCGCGCGTTTACCTCGAGCATCCAGGCGTTCGCGCTCAATGTGTTGCCCTTGCTGATATTCGGCGCCCTGTCGCTGCTGCTGGTGATCATCGGCCTGCTCTGCTTCGGGTTCGGCCTGATCGCGGTCATCCCGCTGGTATCCGCGGCAAGCTACGCAGCCTGGAAGGATGTCTACGCGGTTGCGGCGCCGCCCGGATAGCGCGCGTCGCCGGCGACCGTTCGCCCGCGGAGCACTGCGTTCCCACGCTCGCTGGAAATAAATCCCCGCCAAATCGCGATTGCGGCAGACGCGTACCCTCCATTCAAACAATCAGCTTGTCGGCCCGCGAGACGATCGACTGCGGAACGGTAAGTCCGAGCGCCGTGGCCGCCGGGAGATTCACGGTCAGCTTGATGTTTCTGGCCTGTTCGATGGGAATTCGGCTCGCATCGGCGCCCTTGAGCACCTTGTCGACGAAGACCGCGAGCGCCTTGAAGCTCTCCCCGATCGACGGGCCATAGCTCAACAGTCCGCCCGACTCGACGAATTCGGTCCAGCCATAGCGATGTCGCGCGGGTTATCGCTATCCCCTAGCTCACCGCGCAGACGAGCGAACGGCTCTTGATTCAAAGATCAACTACTGCGTTCGACCACGCATCGATGCCGGCTTGCCCGGCAGCTTGAGCAGCGTCCCCGTGTTCGTGACGGTATCGCCGTCCACGCGCAGTACGGAGATATCGGAGTCCATGAAGTTGCCGACGTAGAGCCACTTCCCGTCCGGGCTGAACACCGCGCCTTCCGGCAGACCGCGCACCTCGACCTCGCCGACCTTTGTGACTTTCTTGCCTTCGATCCGCAGGACGGCCACACTGCCGTTGCGGTTGTAGAACCAATCGGTCTTCGCATTGTTCGAGCCGCGCAGCAGCACGGCAGCGGCGAGCCTGCCGGTCGGGCTAATCACGAAGCCCTCGGGGGCGTCGCCGACCACGACCTTGTCGATTACGCGCGGCGGGCTCGCTTCGAGGTCGATGACTGACACAGTGTCGACGTTGCCGTCGGACCCGCCCGAAAACCCGTTGTCCGCGGTGAGGGCGAGTCTGCCGTCGGGCGCGATGTCGAGGTTGTACGGCCAGAGACCGACAACGAGGTCGCGCTTCGTATAGGTGACCTTCTGGCCCTCCACTTCGAGCAGCGCGACCTTGTGGCCGGGGAACTTCGCCGCGAGCGCCCGTTTGCCGTCCGGCGTGAACGCGACGTGCGAGACCTGCTCGCCGATCGTTACCGTGTCGACGAGCCTCACCTGCTTGCCCTGGATCGAGAGCACACTGATGGAGTTGTCGGCGCGGTTCGCGATGAGCGCGAGATTGCCGGCGCGGTTGATTGTCATGCCCGAAGGCTGCTTGCCAACCGCGATCGTGGCGATGCGCGCCGGCGGATTGGTCGTCAGGTCGATGACATAGAGCTTGTCGTCGGGCGATGCCTTCCAGCCGGGCCCGTCGGGGATCCAGTCCATGGAGTTCGCCACCAGCGCGAGTTGTCCGTTCGGCGTGATGGCAAGGTTGGTCGGCGGGCCGAAGACCGAGTTCATCAGCGGGAGATTGGTGACGATCTTCGGATTCGCGGGATCGGTGCCGATGTCGACGATCGTCACCACGTCGTTGCCAGGCGCGAGGTTCTGCACCTTGCCGTCGTCTCCCCACGTAACCTTGTTGTCGATACCGACCAGCATGTACTCGGTCTTGCCGGGACCGCCCGGCGTTGCGCATCCGGCCACTACCAGCATTGCGGCCGCGATCAGCCCCGAAGCAGTAATGCGATTGTTCATGGTTTCCCCCCGTTTTCGAAAGAAAGAGGACAGCAAGTTCAACACCATAATGCGCCGGCCAGGAAAGCGTAGCACTTCTTGACTCGACCGGGCGGACGGAGAGGTGCATTGGTTGTGCCCGGCCAAGGGGAAGTCGTTGGCCCCGAGGGTGGGTGATCCGCGCGCCCACGGCCGACTGCATTGGACGATGAGGCGCTACGTCTGGTTGTGGCCGGTCAGCGACCGTCGAGTTCGGCGGTCGCGACCAGCGTTGTGCAACTACACTTCTGTCTGCTCGGCAATTTCTAGCGCATCGTCGACCTCGATCCCGAGGTATCTGACTGTGCTTTCAAGCTTGGTGTGCCCGAGCAGCAGCTGAACCGCCCGGAGATTCTTCGTTCGCCGGTAGATCAGCGTCGGTTTGGTGCGCCGCATCGAATGAGTGCCGTAGGCTGCCGGGTCAAGCCCAATTGATCCCACCCAGGACCCGACGATCCGGGAATACTGCCGGGTGGAAAGATGCGGTGACTCCGACACACGACTGGGAAAGAGGAACTGCTCCGGCTTCCGATGCGCCTCTTTGATCCAAGCCGTGACTGCTTCCCGCGTTTGCTCGGTGATCTCAAATTGCACCGGCCGCTGCGTCTTTTTCTGCATGACAATCGCCCGTGCCGCGACATGACTGCCCTGGACCACGTCGTGGACGTGAAGCCCTACCAAATCGCACCCGCGCAACTTGCTATCAATGGCGAGGTTGAACAGCGCCAGTTCCCGCGCTCGATGGTCCAGTTGCAGTCGAATCCGAATCGCCCAGATCTCCTTCAGCTTCAGCGGGGGCTTCTGACCGACCAGCTTGCCTTTGTTCCACGGTGCGGCACGCACTGCGTTCGTCGTAGCGGTATCCATGAACGGCTCCTCTGTTGAGGGAACGGAGCCTCATGGTGATCGTGGCCGACGGGCGCTTGTCGACCCTGAGCAGCCATCCAGCACATTCGGCAGCCGACATTCAGCAGCTTTGGATATGGCACGCGATGGTCAGATCAGCGCGTGACCGCTGGGCGGATCCGATTGACGCGATGTCCCGCGTCAAACGAGCGTCGCGCCTCCATGTCGCTCGAGACGAAGCACGGCCTCGTTCACCATTCTCTCGACAATGACCGCCGCCGGTTCGATGGCGTGGATGAGCCCGGCCGCTTCGCCAAACCATACTCCGGTGCTTTCGGGATCGCCTTCCGTCCATGCTTGCCGGTAGCGCGGTCCTTCGACGGCGACATTTCGCTCCAGTTCATCTTCCCGCCCGTGCCATCGGTTCGTAAACGCATTACGGCGGATTCTCGCCGTGAAGCCGCTCGGCCAGGGAATCTGGCGGGCGATGTCCGCTACCCGCGTCCGCAGCGTGCCGTCACCGTCCGTTTCGACAATCGCTTCGTGATGGCGCTTTTGCACGAGTGCTTCGTTCGAGGCCCACAGTCGCGTGCCAACGAGTACGCCGTCGGCACCGAGCATTAGCGCCGCAGCGAGGCCCCGCCCATCGGCGATGCCGCCGGCGGCGAGCAGCAATATTTCGGGTGCTTGCGCCGACAAGAAGTCCGCGGCTTCCGGCACCAACGTCAGCGTGCCGCGCAGCGCCCCATGCCCGCCAGCCTCAGCACCCTGGGCCACGACGATGTCGGCTCCGACATCCAGCGCGTCGGCAACGTTCTCCATGTCTGCGCACTGGCACAACAGTTTCGCTCCGGCCGCGCGGATGTCATCGACGAACGGGCGAGGGTCGCCGAACGAGAGCATTACGGCGGCCGGCCGGTGGTTCAGCACATCCTTTAACAGGGATGGCGACTTCCGGAGGGACCATGTGATGAAGCCGACGCCGACCCGCTCGGTGCCGGCCGCATCGAACTGTTCTTCGAGCCAAGTCGGGTCGCCGTATCCGCCACCGATTAGGCCAAGGCCGCCGGCGCGAGTGACGGCCGCCGCGAGTGCGCCACCGCCGGCAAACGCCATAGGCGCCGAGACAATCGGAAGTTTGAGGTCGAGCGCCCGAGTGAGCCGGGTCGTGAGAGTTGCCATTGTTGCTCCCGTCTTCAGCCGCCCGACCGCAGGAATGGCTTTCGTCCGAGGACGCTGTCTGATCCATCGAGCAGTCGCGCACCGTCAATCGAGCTGTGGTGATACATCGGTCCCAGCGGCCGTCGATCCTCTGAAAGCGACCGCTCTGATCGACCGGAGCCAGATCGGCAACGATATGCACTCGAGCGCGTACGTCGATGGCGAATCATGACAGGCGCACGGCCGCACCATGATGATGTCGCGCTGCCGGTCCTTTCCCAGGAGGAACACGTGCTCACCGACTTCCACGAAATGGAATTTCCTGTAGAAGGCGATTGCCCTTGGATTCGCTTCCCACACGCCAAGCCACGCCACGTCTGACCCACGGCGCGTCATTTCATCAATGCACCCGTACATGAGGTCGTGCGCGACGCCTAAGCCGTGTGCGTCGCTGAGAACGTACAGGCGGTGAATCTCGCCGGGCTGTTGCGCCACCACCCAGCTCGGCCCCTTCCGCCAGCGCAGTTGTGCGTAGCCCACCAGCGTTCCGTGCTGCTCCCCAAGCAAGGTCACCGTGTCGGGATCGGCGATTTCGTTGGCTTGAATGTGCTCGCCATAGGCGCATGGAAGCTGCGATGAGCAAAGGAGTGCACCCAATTTTGCCACGGTATCAATGGAACGGCCGTGAGCAAATGACCGCTTCGGGGGAATGGGCCGACGGTCCGCTTCTGGCCGATCTCGGACAGAAGACGTATGGAGGGGGAAACACGGACCGTGACAGAATTGTCACGTTTTCGCGTGCTGTGGCGGCTGAGGGCGGGCCACTGCACTAGGAAAACACTGTCAGGATACAGCTCCGCGAACGCGATTGTTGGTTCGAGCCAGCGTCAGGCTGTCGCAGCGATTTCGAAGCCGGCAAATTCGCCGACCGCAGCCTCCACGCTCACTTTGCTGACCTTCGCCGTCGGAGGTCCCCTGTGAGCCCACGCGATAATGACCTCGATGCCATGCTCGGGCCCGGACACTATCGCCTCGACATCGCCATTGCGGCAATTGCGCACCCAGCCGCGCAGTCCCAGCGCGCGCGCCTCGTCGGCCAGCGAATAGCGGAAACCGACACCCTGCACGCGGCCCGAGATTACCAGGCGTCTGACGACCGACGTCACGCGCGCAGCGCCGCCTGCCTCGCCAGAAGCAGCAGGCCGATCATGGTCTTACTGTCGGTGATCTCGCCACGATCGAGCCGGGCGAGCGCTTCCAACAGTGTCGTGCTGAAGATCTCGATGAACTCGCCGTCATCGAGCCGCGTGCCGACATGCGTCAACTCGTCGGCAATGAACATGTCGATGCGCTCGGTGGAATAACTGATGACCGGATGCATCGACGCCAGGTTCGACCAGCGCGCCGCGGTATAGCCGGTTTCTTCGGTGAGCTCGCGCTTGGCCGCGACCAGCGGGTCTTCGCCCGGATCGATCTTGCCGGCCGGAAACTCGATGAAGACTTGGCCGATCGGATAGCGGTACTGGCGCTCCATGAGCGAGCCTGCCGTCGGCGAGGCGCGGAATGATCATCACCGCGCCCGGATGCACGATGTATTCGCGCGTTGCCTGCGCGCCGTCGGGTAGCAGGACGCTGTCGCGTCGCACGTGCAGCAGGTTGCCGGAGAACACGTCGCTCGAGTCGAGACGCGTTTCGACGAGGTGGCGATCGACAGGTTCGTCGCTCGTTGCCGTACCTTCGTGCTCGGGGTTGCCCTTTACGCTCATGCGAGCCAATCGCGGCCGATCAGAAAATCGCTGGCCAGGCGCGCCTCGGCGGAGCCCGGTTCCGGGCGCCAGTCGTAGCGCCATTTCACCACCGGCGGCAGCGACATCAGGATCGCCTCGGTGCGCCCGTTCGATTGCAGCCCGAACAGCGTGCCACGATCGTAGACGAGGTTGAACTCGACGTAGCGACCGCGCCGATACGCCTGGAAGTCTCGTTCGCGCTCGCCGTACGGCAGCGCGTGGCGCCGCAGCAGGATCGGTTCGTACGCCGGCAGGAAGTGATCGCCCACGCTTCGGGTCAGCGCGAAACATTCCGTGAAACTGCGATCGCTGAGATCGTCGAAGAAGATGCCGCCGACGCCGCGAGGCTCGGCGCGGTGCTTCAGGTAGAAGTATTCATCGCACCACCGCTTGAAGCGACGGTGGTACTCGCTGCCGAACGGCGCGAGCGCGTCTCGGCAGGTCCGATGGAAGTGAATCGCATCGTCCTCGAAGCCGTAGTAGGGCGTGAGGTCCATGCCTCCCCCGAACCACCATACCGGATCGGTTCCAGCCATGCTGGCCACGAACATGCGCACGTTCATGTGCACGGTCGGCGCGTACGGATTGACCGGATGCAGCACCAGCGACACGCCCATGACTTCGAATCCGCGGCCGGCCAACTGCGGCCGTGCGGCAGTTGCCGAAGGCGGCAGCTTGTCACCCATGACGTGCGAGAAGTTCACGCCGGCGCGCTCGAATACGCTGCCCTGCTCCAGCAGTCGGCTCTCACCCCCACCACCTTCGGGACGATCCCAGGTGTCGCGCCGGAACGCGTGGCCGTCGATCGCTTCGAGTCGCGCGACGATTCGCGCCTGCAGGTCGGTGAAGTAGGCGCGGGCGCCCGCGATGTCCATGTCGGGGGCCCTGGCTCAGGGCTTGCGCGCAGCGATCGCGCGATGGCCGATGTCGGTGCGGTACTGCATGCCGTCGAAGTGGATGTCGGCCACAGTGGCATACGCATTGCGCTGCGCCTGGCGCACCGTTTCGCCCAGCGCGGTGACGCACAATACGCGACCGCCGCTGGTGACTACGGCGTCACCCGCAAGTGCGGTCGCCGCATGAAAAACCATGCTGTCGGCGTCGGCCTTGCCCAGGCCGGCGATCGGGTCACCCGTCCGGGGTGGGTCCGGATAGTTCGCCGCGGCGAGTACAACGCCAAGCGCCGCGCGCCGATCCCACTCCGCGTCGACGCGATCGAGCGTGCCGTCGACGGCGTGCTGCAGCAGGTCGACCAGATCGGTCTTGAGCCGCATGAGGATCGGCTGCGTCTCCGGATCGCCGAGACGGCAATTGAATTCGAGCGTGCGCGGGTTGCCCTCTGCGTCGATCATCACTCCCGCATACAGGAAGCCGCAATAAGGAATGCCGTCGGCGGCCATGCCGTTAATCGCGGGTTGGATGATTTCGCGCATGATGCGCGCGTGGACTCCCGGCGTGACGACCGGCGCTGGAGAATACGCGCCCATGCCGCCCGTATTGGGACCTTGGTCGCCATCGCGCAGGCGCTTGTGGTCCTGCGACGAGGCGAGAGGCAGGACGTGACGGCCATCGGCCATGACGATGAAGCTCGCCTCTTCTCCGATGAGGCAGTCTTCGATCACCACGCGCGCGCCGGCATCGCCGAGCCGGTTGCCGACCAGCATCGCGTCGATCGCCTCGTGCGCCTCCGCGGCAGTCGCGGCGACCACCACGCCCTTGCCCGCCGCCAGGCCATCGGCCTTGATCACGATCGGCGCGCCGCGCGCGTCGACGTAGGCGTGCGCATCCGTCGCGGCGGTAAAGGTCTGGTACGCCGCGGTTGGGATGCCGTGGCGCGCCATGAACGCCTTGGCGAAATCCTTGGAACTCTCGAGTTGCGCGGCGCTTTGCGTCGGACCGAAGACTTTCAGTCCCGCGGACTGGAATGCATCGACGATGCCCGCGGCCAGCGGCGCTTCGGGACCGACGACGGTCAGCGCGACCCGTTCGGCGGTCGCGAAGGCAACCAGATCGGGAATCGCGGTCAGCGCGACGTTGGTCAGCCCCGCTTCGCGCGCGGTGCCGGCATTGCCCGGTGCGACGAATATCTTGCCCACGCGCGGCGACTGCGCGATCTTCCACGCCAGCGCGTGTTCGCGGCCGCCGCTGCCAACAACCAGAACGTTCATGGCAGACGGCTACTGAAACCCAATGATGCCGAACACGTACAGCGTGCTGCCATGGTTGATGCCGCCGTTGAGCGTCGGAATGTAAGTCGCCATCAGACTCGACTTCTTGTAGCGCAGCGCCGCAACGGGCAGCGCGGCGGGAATGGGAACGCCGCTCGCGAGATCGGGTCGCTGGACGATGAACGCGGTCCACCCCAGGCCGGGCTGCAGGCCATCGCGATCACCCCAGAACGTCGCCCACATGTAGCCTGCCTGGAACTGCGCGTTCTTGTGCGAATCCTCGAAACCGTAAAAGTACACCGTGTGCGTGTTGCCGTTCGGCTCTTCGGTGGTCCGCGCGAGGCCGGCACCCCACGCGTTCGAGTTGAGCTCCGCCCGCTTTTCCGGGGTGTAGCTATACGGAAGATGGTACGCATAGCCCGAGACGATGAGCTGCGTTTCGCCATTCTGGTAAGTGTCAACTACGCGCCGGCAGCCTGCGTCGACCCAGGTCCAGAAATCGGCGCATTCGAGTGCCGACGCACGCCCGGGAAGGGCCAGTACGATCGCGACCGCGATCAGGAATCGTTTCAAGCTGTACCTCGCTCTCGCATAATCAGTTCAATGCCGGAAATGCCGCACGCCAGTGAATACCATCGCAATCCCGCGCTCATCGGCCGCGCCGATCACTTCGCTGTCGCGCACGCTGCCGCCGGGCTGGATCACGGCGACCGCACCATTCTCGGCGACGACATCGAGGCCGTCGCGAAACGGAAAGAACGCGTCCGAGGCAACCACCGAACCCGCCAGCGACAGCCCGGCATTGCCCGCCTTGATCGCGGCGATGCGGGTGGAATCGACTCGGCTCATCTGTCCTGCGCCGATGCCCAGCGTGCGTCCCCCACTGCAATAGACGATGGCGTTCGATTTGACGAAGCGGGCGACGCGCCAGGCAAAAAGCAGATCGTCGACCTGCGCCTCGGTCGGCGCTACGCGGGTGACGACCTTGAGTGCATCGCGGGCGAGGTCATCGGTATCGGCAGTCTGTACCAGCATGCCACCGCCGACGCGCTTGACGTCCCAGCCCGGCGCCGCTCCACCGGCTGCGGGAGTGATCGCCAGCACGCGCACATTGGCTTTTTTCGCGATCGCGGCACGCGCATCGGCGCTGTACGCGGGCGCGATCAGCACCTCGAGGAACTGTGCACTCACCGCCTCCACGACCGCCGCGTCGACCTCGCGATTGAACGCGATGATGCCGCCGAACGCGGAAGTCGGATCGGTGGCGAAGGCCATGCGATAGGCCTCGAGCGGGTTCGCTGCGACGGCCACGCCGCAGGGATTGGCGTGCTTGACGATCACGCACGCCGCGCCGGCAAACGTCTGCACGCATTCCCACGCAGCGTCGCTGTCGGCGATGTTGTTGTAGGAGAGTTCCTTGCCTTGCAACTGCGTCGCCGTCGCAATCGTTCCGGCCGCCGGAGTCTCGTCGCGATAGAAGGCGGCATGTTGATGCGGATTCTCGCCGTAGCGAAGTTCCTGGAGCTTCGTCCCCTGCCAGTTGAAGCGGTCCGGCAACCGACGCGCATCGCCCTCTGTGCCGCGCGCGGTGAGGTAGTTGCTGATCGCGCCATCGTAGGCCGCGGTGTGCGAGAACGCCTTCTGCGCCAGGTTGAACCGCGTCGCGGGGGTCAGCCGTGCGCCGTTCGCGCGCAGTTCGGCAAGCAGCGCCGGGTAGTCGGCGGGATCGACCACGATGCCCACGTGCGCGTGATTCTTCGCCGCCGAGCGGACCATCGCGGGACCGCCGATGTCGATGTTCTCGATCGCGTCCTCCAGCGTGCAGCCGGGCTTCGCCACCGTCTGGCGGAATGGGTAGAGATTGACGACCACCAGATCGATGGGCGGAATCGCGTGGCTTGCCAGCGCCGCGACATGCGCCGGCACGTCGCGCCGCGCCAGGATGCCGCCGTGCACCTTCGGATGCAGCGTCTTGACGCGCCCATCGAGCATTTCCGGAAAACCGGTGTAGCTGCCGACATCGGTCACGGCAAGGCCTGCATCGGAGAGCGCCTTGGCGGTGCCGCCCGTCGAGAGCAGTTTCACGTCGAGTGCCACCAGGCCGCGCGCGAATTCGACCAGGCCGCTCTTGTCGGAAACCGAAAGCAGCGCCTGGGCGATCGGGGCGGTGGCGGGAGAAGGCGAAGCGTCCAAGGTCACACGTCTGGGGGAAGGCGGCGGCACGTTGCGCGCCTGTCCCGCGACCGTTCAGGCCCTCTAGTCAGCGAATGTTGTACTTGGAGAGCTTGCTGCGCAGCGTATTGCGGTTCAGGCCGAGCATGTCCGCTGCTTGGGTCTGATTGCCACCGGCGCGCATCATGATCGTCGCCAGCAGCGACCGTTCGACGTTGGTGATCACCATGTCGTAGATGCCGTGCGGCTGTTCGCCGTCGAGCTTGTGGAAATATTCGTCGAGCGATTTCTCGACACTGCGGCAGATCTCGTTGCCGCCGTTCATGCGGGTTGTTCTTTTCACGCTGCGAGGGCCTCCTTCACCCACGGAGCCGTCAACGCCGTCGATGGCACCCCTGCCGGCGCTGTATACGCCAGGCGCTCCCCGCGCACCGCGAGGCCATCGAAAAAGCGGTTGACCGCCGCGATCTGTGCCGCGGCATCGTCGAGTTGGTTCACTTCGTGTCGGAACGAATCACCGCCGGCGAGGCTCCCGGAATACCAGCCCAGGTGCTTGCGCGCGGTTCTCACTCCGGTCTCTTCGCCATACAAGGTGTAATGGTCTTCAAGGTGCTCGAGAATGACCGAGCGGATTTCCGCGACAGTCGGCGGCGGAAGATGCAGGCCGGTGTCCAGAAAATGACGGATTTCGCGAAAGATCCAGGGGCGACCCTGCGCCGCCCGGCCGATCATCACCGCATCGACACCGGTGTGCTCCAGCACCGCGCGCGCCTTTTCCGGCGTGTCGATGTCGCCGTTCGCCGCGACGGGCAGACGCACGTTGCGCTTGACCTCGCGGATGGTTTCGTACTCGGCGTTACCGGTGAATCCACACGCGCGTGTGCGGCCGTGCACCGACAGCGCGGCGATCCCCGCGTCCTCGGCGATCTTCGCCACGCGCAGCGCGTTGCGATGCTCGGGATCCCAGCCGGTGCGAATCTTGAGCGTGACCGGGACTTCGACCGCCGCGACCACCGCGGACAGAATCGCGCGTACCAGCGGCTCGTTCTGCAGCAGCGCCGAACCGGCCGCGACGTTGCACACCTTCTTTGCCGGGCAGCCCATGTTGATGTCGATGATCTGCGCACCCCGCTCGACGTTGTAGCGCGCGGCATCGGCCATTTGCCGCGGGTCGGCGCCGGCAATCTGGACCACGATGGGATCGACTTCGCCACGGTGGTCGGTGCGCCGCTGCGACTTGGCCGTCGAGCGCAGGCGCGGATCCGACGCCACCATCTCCGACACCGCCATGCCGGCGCCCAGGCGTTTGCAAAGGCGACGAAATGGACGATCGGTCACGCCCGCCATGGGCGCGACGACGAGATTGTTGGCGATGTGATGCGAGCCGATGTACACGTTCGGATTTTGCAGCAGGGGGGAGCGGATTATACCGAGTTTGCGCCAGCGTTGTCAGCGCAAATGTTGTTGATGTTGATGCAGATCAGATGAACTCGTCGCGCGTCGTTCAGCGCAATCCGAACAGCATCGCGCGAGTGAACGAACGTTTCACCGATGGCAACGCATCGAGCATAGTAAGCGCCAACCCTCGCGGCCAGCGTAGCAGCGGCGCATCGTTGCCAAATACGCCGAGCAATCCATGAGTGAACGCTATGCCCGCCAGGCGATCGGAACGACGTCGCCGCGCGTACGCGCGCATGCCGGGCGCCGCACCAATTTGATCGCGCGGCATCGCAAGCAACTCCTGCGCCAGTTCCCACGCGTCGCGGACGCCAAGATTGAAACCCTGTCCGGCGACCGGATGCAGCGACTGAGCGGCATTGCCGAGCAGTACCGAGCGTTGATCGACGACACGCTCGGCAAAATCCAGCGACAGCGGGAACGTGCGCCGATCGGCAACGCGTTCGAAGTGGCCGGCGCGCGCGCCGAAGTGCTGGCGGAGGCCTGCGAGGAATTCTGCGTCAGGCAAGGCGACGAGTTCGCGACCGCGTTCCGGTGTTGTGGTCCACACCAGGCCGTAGTGGTCGTTCTCGGGCAGCAATGCCATCGGGCCGTCCGGAGTAAAGCGCTCGAAGGCAACGCCTGCGTGCGCCTCGCGCATCCATACGCGCGCAACCAGTGCGACCTGGCCATAGTCGTGCCGGCGCCGCCGAATGCCGGCAACGACGTCGCCGCCGCCATCGGCCGCCGCGGCAACGCGGCAGGTCCACGAAAGTTTGTCGTCGCCGCGCCGGCCTTCGACGCTCGCATACGCCGGCGTCGTCGCGATCCGTTCGACCGTCACACCATATTCCACGCGCAGGCCAGCGCGGACCAGCGCCGCATCCAGCGCCGCCTGCAGCGCACGATAGCTGACAACGTAGCCCAGCGCGGGCAAACGCTGTTCGTCGCTGCCCAGCCGCGCACCGCCGAAACCGCCGCGCTGCGATATGTCGATGGCGGTGATCGGCGTGACCGCATCGGGTGCCGCCGCAACGTCGCCCCAGATGCCGAGCCGCTCGTATACCAGCCGCGAGCCATGCGACAGCGCCAGCGAACGATCGCCGCGCGCGATCGTTCCCGGGGCGCGCGCGTCGAGCGCGACCACGTCGATTTCTCCGGCGGCGAGCGAGAGCGCCAGCGTCGCGCCGACAGGGCCGGCGCCGACCACCACGACATCGTGCAGCATCATCAGTCCAGGCGCGAACTCAGCGACGGCACGCGGCCTCGACCTCGGCCACCGACTTGGGCGCCGCGGCGGTCAGGTTCTCGTTGCCCGTCGCCGTGACCAGTACATCGTCCTCGATGCGCACGCCGATATCCCAGAATTCCTCGGGCACGTTGTCACCGGGGCGGATGTAGCAACCCGGCTCCACCGTGAGCAACATGCCCGGCTCCAGCGGCCGCGATTGACCATCGACGCGATACAGGCCGACGTCGTGCACGTCGAGCCCGAGCCAGTGTCCGGCGCGATGCATATAGAACTGCTTGTACGAGCCCGACTCGAGCACTTCGTCGAGCGACCCGCGACAGAGCTTCAAATCGATGAGGCCTTGCGCGAGCACGCGCTCGGCAACGGCGTGATAGTCGTGAAAAGCGCGCCCGGGCGCAACCGCGGCCAGGCACGCGAGCTGCGCTTCGAGCACGAGCTCATAGACCGCCTTCTGCGGACCGCTGAACTTGCCGCCGACCGGAAAAGTACGCGTGATATCCGAAGCGTAGCCCTGGTATTCGCACCCGGCGTCGATGAGCAGCAGGTCGTTGGCCTGCGTTTGCCGGTTGTTGTCGCGGTAATGGAGCACGCAGGCATTGGGGCCTGAAGCAACTATCGAAGGGTACGCGACCGCCTGCGCGCCGAAGCGCAGGAATTCGTGCGCGAGTTCGGCCTCGACCTGGTACTCGTACCAACCCGGTCGAGTGTGCTCCATCGCCCGTCGATGGGCGCCGCAGGAGATGTCGGCGGCACGGCGAATCGACTGCAGTTCCAGCGCGTCCTTGTAGAGACGCATGGCCGCGAGCGGCGCGCGCACGTCGACCACGCTCTCCGGCGCGGCGATGCCGGTGCGTACGCGGCCGCGCACCGCATTGAGCGTCGCGGTGATCGAATCGTCCCAATGCGGATAGAGCCCCAGCGGGGTGAACAGCGCCGGACGGTCGCAGCTCAAGTCGACGAGCTTTTCGGGCAGTGCGCTGATGGAATACGCTTCGTCGAAGCCGAAGATTTCCCGCGCGGCATCGGGGCCGTAGCGAAAGCCATCCCAGATCTCGCGTTCGGGATTCTTGTCGCGGCAGAACAGGATCTGCCGCGACTCGCCGTCGTCCTTGCCGGCAAGCAGCACCACGACCGCATCGGCCTCCGGGAATCCGGATACATAATAGAAGTAGCTGTCCGGCCGAAACGGAAAGTGCGTGTCGGCATTGCGGATCGCCTCGGGCGCGGTCGGGATCGCGGCGATGCCGCCGCCGGCCTGGCTGCGCATTTCGGCGATCAACTGCGCGCGGCGGGCGCGATGGTGCTGGTGGTTGTAGTTCATGTGCGGGATGGGCGACGGATGCAGAGTCGCCATTATAGGCGCTGCCGCGAACACCGTCGTGCGGCGCGCTGCGGTAACATGCCGCGGTGACCCTGCCCACCACCGACCCCGCCGGTGCGGACCGCGGCGGCGTGCGTGACGCGAAGCGCGCGCTGCGCTTGCAGGTGCTGGCGCGGCGCGACGGCATGCCGCCCGCGGCGCGAAGCGAAGCGGCGCGCGCGATCGTCGCCGCGCTCTGCGTACGCACCGATTTTCAAGCGGCGGCGCAGCTGCTGCTGACGTTGCCCTTCGGCAGCGAGTGGGACTCGCGGGCGCTGGTCGCAACCGCGCTCGCGCGACGCAAGCTTGTCGCGCTGCCGCGCGTAAACGTCGCCACCCACGAGCTCGAATTCGGCATCGTGTCCGACCTCGATCGCGACGTTGCCCCCGGCTATCAAGGCATACCGGAGCCGCGCGCACATTGCGCACCGGTCGCGATCGGGAGCATCGACTGGGTGCTGGTGCCGGGCGTTGCGTTCGATGAAGAAGGTCGGCGCATTGGCTACGGCGGCGGCTACTACGATCGCCTGCTGCCGTCCCTGCCCGCCTGCGTGCCGCGCATCGCCGGCGCATTCGACCTGCAACTCGTTGCCCGCGTCCCTTCCGCCGCGCATGACATCGCGGTCGACGCCATCGTCACCGAGACGCGGACCATTGTTCCCGCGCGCTGACGCCACACACGCGCGCGACTGACCGGCATGCGCACCCGCCTCGCCAGCGACGCCACGGTCGCGCTTGTCGTCACGCTCGGCATCCAGTCGTTCACCTCCTTCGTCGCCACCACGACGTCGGTATTGGCGCCGGAAATCGGACCGGCGATCGACGTCAACCCTCGGCTCATCGGCGTGTTCGTCGGCATGATCTATGTGGGCGCAATGTTCGCAAGCCTGGCGTCGGGCAGCTTTATCGAGCGCTACGGTCCGATCCGCGTGTCGCAGGCATGCGTGCTGCTCTGCGCCATTGGCCTCGCGCTGGTTGCGGGACCGGCGTGGGCGCTGCCGATTGCACCCTTGCTCATTGGCCTGGGCTACGGAGCGATCACACCCGCGTCGTCGCAATTGCTCGCGCGCACCGCGGCACCGGAACGCATGGCACTCACGTTCTCGATCAAGCAGACGGGGGTGCCACTGGGCGCTGCGCTGTCGGGACTGGTGCTGCCGGTGCTGGTGCTCGCCCTGGGTTGGCGCGCGATCCTGCTCGCGGTTGCGGTGTGCGGTCCGCTGATCGTGCTCGCGGCGCAGCCGACACGCGCCACGCTCGACCACGGTCGCAGGCGCGATCATCGCGCGTCGCTCGCCGGCCTCCTGGCGCCTCTCAGGCTTGCGGTGCGCAACCGCAAGCTCGTGCAGCTGATGGTCGCGGGGTTCGCGTATGCCGCGATGCAGATCTGCCTGATGAGCTACTTGGTCGTCTACCTGACCGAAACATTGGGCCGATCGCTGGTCGCGGCCGGCGTGGCGCTGACGATCGCCAATGTCGGCGGCATCGTGGGCCGGATCGGCTGGGGCATCGTCGCCGACCGATGGCTGGCGCCGCGGCGTCTGCTCGGCACGCTGGGCATTGTCGCGGGGACCTGTGCATTGGCGACCGCCGCCTTCACGCCAGGCTGGCCCGCGATTGCCATACTGGTCGTCTGCGCGCTGTTCGGCGCGACCGCCATCGGATGGAACGGCGTGCAACTGGCCGAGATCGCGCGTAATTCGCCGCCCGGTCAAGCCGGGGCGATCACCGGCGCGTCGGGCTTCGTCACGTTCTTCGGTGTGGTCATCGGCCCGCCGCTGTTCGCGCTGCTGGTGGCGATGACCGACAGCTATGGCTCCGGTTTCATCGCGATCGGGTGCGCAAGCATCGCCTGCGGAGTCTGGCTGCTGCGACAACGCGCGTAACCCGGGACGAAACCGGTCCCGCAACCGGGTTTGAACGCCCCTGCATGCGCGTGGTATCGTAATCGTCCCTGTGGCGCAGCGCAGCGATGCAATGACCGCGTCCGCCGCATACAATCCCCGAACCGCACCTGTTAGCGCATTTCACCGTCATCACGTCATCGTTGTGAGGAGCCGCCCGCCATGGACATGAAACCTGATGTCGATCCGCAGGAAACCAAGGAATGGCTGGACGCGATCGACGGCGTGCTCGAGCACGAGGGCCCCGAACGGGCGCACTACCTGATCGAACAGGTGATCGACAAGTCGCGCCGTTCCGGCGCGCACATGCCGTTTTCTGCCAATACCGCGTACATCAACACGATTCCGGTCGACAAGCAGCCGAAGATGCCCGGCGACCAGACGATCGAGGAGAAGATCCGCAACTACGCGCGCTGGAACGCCATGGCGATGGTGGTGCGCGCCAACAAGGACACCAACGTCGGCGGCCACATCGCCAGCTATGCCTCGGCGGCGACGCTCTACGACGTCGGCTTCAATCATTTCTGGCACGCGCCATCGGCCGAACATGGCGGCGACCTGGTCTTCGTGCAGGGCCACTCCGCGCCGGGCGTCTATGCGCGAGCCTACATGCTGGGCCGGCTCACCGACGAGCAGATGGACAACTTCCGCCAGGAAGTCGACGGCAAGGGCATCGCGTCGTACCCGCATCCGTGGCTGATGCCGGATTTCTGGCAGTTCCCGACGGTGTCGATGGGCCTGGGTCCCCTGATGGCGATCTACCAGGCGCGCTTCATGAAGTATCTCCAGGATCGCGGCCTGGCCAAGACCGAAGGTCGCAAGGTGTGGTGCTTCTGCGGCGACGGCGAAATGGACGAGCCCGAATCGATGGGCGCGATCGGCATGGCCGCGCGCGAGAACCTCGACAATCTGGTGTTTGTCATCAATTGCAACCTTCAGCGCCTCGACGGGCCCGTGCGCGGCAACGGCAAGATCATCCAGGAGCTGGAAGCCGATTTTCGCGGCGCCGGGTGGAACGTCATCAAGGTCGTCTGGGGCACGCACTGGGACGCGCTGCTCGCCCGCGACAAGAAAGGCATCCTGGTGCGCCGCATGATGGAATGCGTCGACGGCGAATACCAGACCTTCAAGTCGAAGGATGGCGCGTACGTGCGCGAGTATTTCTTCAACACGCCGGAATTGAAGGAACTGGTCGCCGACTGGACCGACGCGGACATCTGGAACCTGAATCGCGGCGGCCACGACCCGCACAAGGTTTACGCAGCGTTCCACGCGGCGGTCAATCACAAGGGCCAGCCGACGCTGATCCTGCCCAAGACCATCAAGGGTTTCGGCATGGGCGATTCGGGCGAAGCGCAGAACATCACCCACCAGCAGAAGAAGATGTCGGTGGATTCCGTCCGCCGCTTCCGCGACCGCTTTGGAATCGCGGTGCCGGACGACAAGCTGGAAGAAATGCCGCTGGTGAATTTCCCGCCCGGCTCGCCCGAGGCCGAGTACATGAAGGCGCGGCGCATGGATTTGGGCGGCTATCTCCCGGCGCGACGCATGAAGGCCGAGGCGCTCACGGTGCCGCCGCTCGCGACCTTCGAGCGCTTTCTCAAGAGCACCGAGGACCGCGAGATCTCGACCACGATGGCATTCGTGCAGATCCTGCAGACGCTCATCCGCGACAAGAACATAGGCAGGCGCGTCGTCCCCATTGTTCCCGACGAGTCGCGCACCTTCGGCATGGAGGGCATGTTCCGCCAGCTCGGCATCTGGAACCAGCTGGGCCAGCTGTACACACCGCAGGACGCCGACCAGTTGATGTTCTACAAGGAAAGCAAGGACGGACAGATTCTGCAGGAGGGTATCAACGAACCCGGCGCGATGTGCGACTGGATCGCCGCGGCGACGAGCTACTCGACGCACGGCGTGCCGATGATCCCGTTCTACATCTTCTATTCGATGTTCGGCTTCCAGCGCATCGGCGACCTGGCGTGGGCCGCCGGCGACATGCGTTCGCGCGGCTTCCTGCTTGGCGGCACCGCCGGTCGCACCACGCTCAACGGCGAGGGCCTGCAGCACGAGGACGGCCACTCGCACATTTATTCAGCGACGATTCCCAACTGCGTTTCCTACGACCCGAGCTTCGGCTACGAGGTCGCGGTGATCATCCAGGACGGTCTGCGCCGGATGTACGCCGAACAGGAGGACGTCTACTACTACCTGACGGTGATGAACGAGAACTACACGCAGCCGGCGATGCCCGAGGGCGCCGCGCCGAACATCATCAAAGGCATGTACCTCCTCCGCGCGGGTGCAGGCGGCGCCAGCGCGAAGCCCAAGGCGCCGCGCGTGCAGCTGCTCGGGTCCGGTGTGATCCTGCGCGAAGCGATCGCCGCGGCGGACATGCTCAAGAAGGATTGGGGCGTCGACGCCGACATCTGGGGTTGTCCGTCGTTCACGGAACTGGCCCGCGACGGCAACGCCGCGGCGCGCTGGAACATGATGAATCCGACCGCCAAGCCGCGCCGCTCGCACGTCGAGGCCTGCCTCGCCGACACGTCGGGACCGGTCGTCGTCGCGACCGACTACGTGCGCGCATTTGCCGAGCAGATTCGCGCCTTCGTGCCGCGTCGCTATGTCGTGCTCGGCACCGATGGCTTCGGCCGCTCGGACACGCGCGAGCAGTTGCGGCGCTTTTTCGAGGTCGACCGCAACTACATCACCGTCGCCGCGTTGAAGGCGCTTGCCGACGAGGGCACCATCCCGGCGACCAAGGCCGCGGAGGCGATCAAGAAGTACGGTATCGACGCGGCCAAGCCGGCCCCATGGACCGTTTGATGCGCACCGCCGGAGACACAGGGGCATCCGCATGAGCACAATCGAAGTCAAAGTGCCCGACATCGGCGACTTCACCGATGTTCCGGTGATCGAGGTCTTCGTCAAGCCGGGCGACACGGTGAAGGCCGAGGATTCGCTGGTGACGCTCGAATCCGACAAGGCGACCATGGATGTGCCGGCGCCTTCCGCGGGCGTGGTCAAGGAACTCAAGGTCAAGCTCGGCGACAAGATCAGCGAAGGCACGGTGATCCTGACGCTCGAAGCGGCGGGAGCCTCGGCACCCGCGGCGAAATCTGCCGCACCCGCCGCCCCAGCAACGCCACCTGCGGCTGCGCCCGCCCCTCAGTCGGCCAAGGCCGCGCCCTCCGCAGCGACGGGCGCCGGCGCGCTCGTGGCGGTCAAGGTCCCCGACATCGGCGACTTCAAGGACGTGCCGGTGATCGAGGTCTTCGTCAAGGTCGGCGATATCGTCAAGGCCGAGGACTCGCTGGTGTCGCTGGAGTCCGAAAAAGCGACCATGGACGTGCCGGCACCCGCGGCCGGCACGATCAGGGAACTCAAGGTCAAGCTGGGCGACAAGGTAAGCGAAGGCAGCGTGATCCTGATGCTCGAAAGTGGAAGCAGCGGCGCGCCTGCCGCGGCCGCGCCCACCTCCGCGACGGCTCCGGCCCCCGCCGCGCCTGTTGCAGCGGCGCCCGCTGCCGCGGCTCCGGCAATGAGCCCGGCAACACCGTCGGCGGCACCCATCGACGACCAGAATTTCCGCAATGCACACGCGTCGCCGGCGGTGCGCGCCTTCGCGCGCGAACTCGGCGTCGACCTGTCGAAGGTGAAGGGCACCGGCCCGAAGTCACGTATCGTCCTGGAAGACGTACAGAACTACGTCAAGCAGGCGCTGAGCAGCGCGACTGGCACCGGTGCCGCGGCACCGGCCACGGGCGGCGGCGCGGGACTGAATCTGCTGCCATGGCCGAAGGTCGACTTCGCCAAGTTTGGCGCGATCGAGACCAAGCCGCTGTCGCGCATCAAGAAGATCTCGGGCGCGAACCTGCATCGCAACTGGGTGATGATTCCGCACGTCACCAACAACGACGATGCCGACATCACCGATCTCGAAGCCTTCCGCGTCCAGCTCAACCGCGAGAACGAGAAGGCGGGGATCAAGGTGACGATGCTCGCCTTCCTGATCAAGGCGTGCACCGCGACGCTCAAGAAGTTCCGCGACTTCAACACCTCGCTCGACGGCGACAATCTGATCTACAAGCAGTACTACAACATCGGCTTCGCCGCGGACACGCCAAATGGCCTGGTCGTGCCGGTGATCAAGAACGCCGACCAGAAAGGCGTGCTGGCGATCGCCAAGGAAATGGGCGAGTTGTCGGCCAAGGCGCGCGACGGCAAGCTCGGCCCGGCGGACATGCAGGGCGGGTGCTTTTCGATCTCGAGCCTCGGTGGCATTGGCGGCACCTACTTCACGCCGATCATCAACGCGCCGGAAGTCGCGATCCTGGGCGTGTGCCGTTCGAGCACGCGACCGGTGTGGGACGGCAAGCAGTTCGTTCCCCGCCTGATCCTGCCGCTGTCGCTGTCGTACGACCACCGCGTCATCGACGGTGCGACCGCGGCGCGCTTCAACAGCTATCTCATCGCGCTGCTCGCCGACATGCGGCGAGTAATGCTCTAGGACGCTCGCCTCATGGCCGCGATCGAAGTCAAGGTTCCGGATATCGGCGAGTTCACCGACGTTCCGGTGATCGAAATTCTGGTCAAGCCGGGCGACACTGTGAAGCCCGAGGACTCGCTGGTTACGCTCGAGTCCGACAAGGCGACCATGGACGTGCCGGCGCCGGCCGCGGGCGTGGTCAAGGATCTCAAGGTCAAGGTCGGCGATAAGGTCAGCGAAGGCACGCTGATCCTGACGCTCGAGGCCGCCGGCGCGGCAGCGCCCGCAAAGCCCGCGGCACCCGCAGCGGCGTCCGCGGCGGCGTCCACGGCGCCCAAGCCTGCGGCCGCACCGGTCGCCCCGCAGGCAAGCGCACCCGGCGCAGCGACGTATTCCGGCGTGGTCGACATCGAGTGCGAAATGCTGGTGCTCGGTGCCGGCCCCGGCGGCTACAGCGCCGCCTTCCGTTCGGCGGATCTGGGGATGAAGACCGTACTCGTCGAGCGCTACGCGACGCTGGGCGGCGTATGCCTCAACGTGGGATGCATCCCGTCGAAGGCGCTGTTGCACATAGCGGCGGTGATGGATGAAGTCGCGGCACTGGGCGAACATGGCGTCGCCTTCGGCGCACCCAAGGTCGATCTGACCAAGCTGCTCGCATGGAAGAACAAGGTCGTTGGCAAACTGACCGGCGGCCTCTCCGGCATGGCCAAGGCGCGCAAAGTCGAGGTGGTGCGCGGCTATGGAAGTTTTCTCGATCCGCATCACGTCGTCGTCGAACTGACCGAGGGCGCGGGACAGGCGCGCACCAGCGCCAAGAAGGTAGTGCGCTTCCAGAAAGCGATCATCGCGGCCGGCTCGCAGTCGGTGCGCCTGCCCTTCGTGCCCGAGGATCCGCGCATTGTCGACTCGACGGGCGCGCTGGAACTCAAATCGGTGCCAAAGCGCCTGCTGGTCGTCGGTGGCGGCATCATCGGCCTGGAAATGGGCACCGTCTATTCCAGCCTGGGCTCCCGCCTCGACGTCGTCGAAATGCTCGACGGCCTGATGCAGGGCGCGGACCGCGACCTGGTGCGTGTGTGGGAAAAGGTGAACAAGCCGCGCTTCGATCGGGTCATGCTCAAGACCAAGACGGTCGCGGTTGAAGCGAAGAAGGACGCGATCTACGTCAGTTTCGAAGGCGAACAGGCGCCCGCCGGGCCGCAGCCCTACGACATGGTGCTGCTGGCCGTGGGCCGCAGTCCGAATGGCAAGAAGATCGGCGCCGACAAAGCGGGCGTGATCGTCACCGACCGCGGTTTCATACCCGCGGACAACCAATTGCGCACTAACGTGCCGCACATTTACGCCATCGGCGACGTCATCGGCCAGCCGATGCTGGCGCACAAGGCGGTGCACGAAGCGCACGTCGCCGCCGAAGCGGCCGCCGGGCACAAAGCCTACTTCGACGCGCGCGTGATTCCGTCGGTGGCCTATACCGATCCCGAAGTCGCCTGGGTCGGCATGACCGAGGACGAAGCCAAGGCCAAGGGCGTCAAGCTGCAGAAGGGCCTGTTCCCGTGGGCAGCGTCGGGCCGGGCGATTGCCAACGGCCGCGACGAAGGGTTCACCAAGCTGCTGTTCGACGACGCGACGCATCGCATTGTCGGCGGCGGCATCGTCGGCACGCACGCCGGCGACCTGATCAGCGAAATCGCGCTGGCCATCGAAATGGGCGCCGACGCGATCGACATCGGCAAGACCATCCATCCGCACCCGACGCTCTCCGAATCGGTCGGGCTCGCCGCGGAGGCCTTCGAGGGCGTTTGCACCGACCTGCCGCCGGTGCGCAAGAAGGCATGACACAGGACGAGCAGAAGCAGCGCGTCGCGCGCGAGGCCATCAAGTACGTTGTCGACGATGCGTACGTCGGGGTGGGCAGCGGGTCGACCGCTAACTTCTTCATCGACGAACTGGCGCGGATCAAGGGTCGTATCAAAGGCGCAGTCGCCAGCTCCGAGCGCACCGCAGCGCGGCTCAAGGGGCACGGCATTCCGGTGGTCGAGCTCACGGCGGTCGACGAGCTGCCCGTGTATATCGACGGCGCCGACGAAACCACCGAGCACGGCGCATTGATCAAGGGCGGCGGCGGCGCGCTGACGCGCGAGAAGATCGTCGCCGCTGTCGCGAAGAAATTCGTGTGCATCGTCGACGCCTCGAAGGTCGTCAGCGTCCTCGGCAGGTTTCCGCTACCGGTGGAAATCATCCCCATGGCGCGCAGCCATGTCGCGCTCGAGCTCGTCAAGCTGGGAGGCCAACCCCGTCTGCGCGAGAACTTCATCACAGACAACGGCAACCTTGTCCTCGATGTCGAGGACCTCGAGATCCTGAATCCGGCGCAGCTCGAGGAGCAGATCAATCACATCGTCGGCGTCGTCACCAATGGACTGTTCGCGCGCCGTGGCGCCGACGTCATTCTGGTTGGCAGCGACGCCGGAGTGCGCACGCTCGACGTACACAAGTTCAAATAGGTTGCACGGCGATGGATGTCGGGCTCCTTCGCCCGATGTCCACCCGTGGCCTGCCCCCGATTGCTCGGTTAGAATTGGCGGGTGACCAACCTCAACATTCCCGGCATCGACCTTCCTGCGTACATGCGCGTGGTGGGCGAACAGGCGCGCGCGGCAGCAAGCGCGCTGGCTCGCGCCGACACGAAAACCAAGAATTCCGCGTTGAGCGCCATCGCCGCGGCGATAAGGCGCAACCAGGCCATACTGCTCGCGGCAAACAGCAAGGACATAGCGGGCGCCAGGGCAGCAGGACATGATGCGGCGTTCGTCGACCGCCTGACGCTGACGCCCGCGGTCGTCGAGGCAATGGCCGAAGGTCTCGTGCAAATCGCCGCCTTCCCCGATCCCGTCGGCGAAATAAGCGGATTGGCCTATCGTCCGACCGGCATCCAGGTGGGCAAGATGCGCGTGCCTCTGGGCGTGGTGGGCATCATCTACGAATCGCGCCCGAACGTGACCGCCGACGCTGCAGGTCTGTGCCTGAAATCCGGCAATGCGTGCATCCTGCGCGGCGGCTCGGAAGCGCTGCATTCCAACCAGGCGATCGCCGCATGCGTGCACGAAGGCCTCGCGCTGGCAGGGCTGCCCGAGGACGCTGTGCAACTCGTCGCCACCACCGATCGTGCCGCGGTAGGCCTGTTGGTGACCATGGACCGCTACATCGACGTGCTGGTACCGCGCGGGGGAAAGAGCCTGATCGAGCGCGTCGCGAGCGAGGCGACGGTTCCGGTGATCAAGCACCTGGACGGCGTGTGCCACGTGTTCATCGACGAGACCGCCGACGTCGACATGGCGGTGCGCATCGCCGACAACGCCAAGACGCAGCGCTACAGCCCGTGCAACACCATGGAAACACTGCTGGTGCACGCGAAGATTGCCGCACGCGTGTTGCCTGCACTGTGCGCGATCTATGTCGCGAAGGGCGTGGAGCTGCGCGGCGACGCCGCCGCGCGTGCACTGGTCTCCGCAATGAAGGCGGCGACCGAGGAGGACTGGGCGACGGAGTATCTTGCGCCGATCCTCGCGGTGCGCGTGGTCGACAGCCTCGACGCGGCGATCGAGCACATCGCTCGCTACGGCTCGCAGCACACCGACGCCATCGTCACCGAGGACTACTCGAACGCGATGCGCTTCCTGCGCGAAGTCGATTCCAGCTCGGTACTCATCAACGCCTCGACGCGCTTCGCCGACGGATTCGAATACGGGCTGGGCGCGGAAATCGGCATCTCGACCAACAAGCTGCACGCGCGCGGACCGGTCGGACTCGAAGGACTGACCAGCCAGAAGTGGGTCGTGTTCGGCAGCGGGCAGATCCGCAACTAGGTCCCGCGCTCCGGCGCCACTAGAACGAGCGCGGCATGCCCAGCACGTGCTCGCCCACGTACGACAGGATCAGGTTGGTCGAGATCGGCGCGACCTGATAGAGCCGCGTTTCGCGGAACTTGCGCTCGACATCGAACTCGCAGGCGAAGCCGAATCCGCCGTGCGTCTGCAGGCACGCATTGGCTGCTTCCCATGACGCTTTCGCCGCCAGCAGCTTGGCCATGTTGGCCTCCGCGCCGCAGGGCTTGCCGGCGTCGAACAGCCCGCAGGCCTTGAACCGCATCAGGTTGGCGGCTTCCAGCTCGATGTACGCTTCCGCGATCGGGAACTGCACCGCCTGATTCTTTCCGATCGGCCGGTCGAAGACGATGCGCTCGCTGGCGTAGCGGCGAGCCTTGTCGACGAACCACCACCCGTCGCCGATGCACTCCGCGGCAATGAGCGTGCGTTCGGCGTTGAGCCCGTCGAGGATGTAGCGGAAGCCCCGGCCTTCCTCGCCGATCAGGTTGTCGGTGGGAACCTCGAGTTCGTCGAAGAATACCTCGTTGGTCTCGTGATTCACCATGTTGGGAATCGGCCTGACCGTAATGCCGCCGCGCACGTCGCGCTTGATCGTGCGCAAATCGATCAGGAACACGCTCATGCCTTCGGCCTTGCGCTTGACCTCGGCGAGCGGAGTCGTGCGCGCCAGCACGATCATCAGGTCCGAGTGCTGCAGGCGCGAGGTCCATACCTTCTGGCCGTTGATGACGTAGCGATCGCCCTTGCGCACCGCCGTCGTCTTGAGCCGGGTCGTGTCGGTGCCGGTGGTCGGCTCGGTCACCGCCATCGACTGCAGGCGCAATTCGCCGCTGGCGATCGCCGGCAGGTATTTTCGCTTCTGCTCGGGCGAGCCATGCCGCAGGACCGTGCCCATGTTGTACATCTGTCCGTGGCACGCGCCGGCGTTGCCGCCACTGAGGTTGATTTCCTCCATGATCACCGACGCTTCGGCGAGCCCGAGTCCGGATCCGCCGAATTCGGCCGGAATCATTGCCGCCAGCCAACCTGCACGGGTCAGTTCGTCGACAAAGGCCTCAGGGTATCCGCGCTCGGTATCGACTTTCTGCCAGTAAGCGGAATCGAAATTCCGGCACAGCGCGCGCACCGCTTCGCGCAGTTCCTGATAGTCGTCGGTCGCTGGTATCGGCTGCATGGGAGGTCCTCCTGAACGCGCGCGGTAGTCGTTCAGGACTTGGCGACCGCGACGCGCCGCGGATGGCGAAACCACGTCAGCCAGACGGTCGCGCCGGCAACGATGATGATGAACGGCAGCGCGCCAAGGTTCATCCATTCCCAGCCGGCGGCGCTGACCAGCGCGCCCGACGAGAACGACGAGATGACCATGACGGTAAAGACGAGTGCGTCGTTGAGGCCCTGCGTCTTGGCTTTCTCCGCCGGCGTGTAGGTCTCGGTGAGCAGCGTCGTCCCGCCGGTGTACATGAAGTTCCAGCCGACGCCGACCACGACCAGCGCCGTCCAGAATTGCCAAATCGCAATCCCGGAAACCGCCACCGCGACACATGCCGCCATCAGCAACGCACCCGCAAAAATGACCCTGAGTGCGCCGAAGCGCTTGATCAGCGAGCCGGTGATGAAGCCGGGCGCATACATGCCGACGACGTGCCACTCGATGACAAACGCGGCGGCGGAAAATGGGTGCCCGCAGAAACCCATCGCCAGCGGCGTCGCCGTCATCAGGAGATTCATGATCCCGTAGCCCAGCGCCGCGGCCATTGCCGCCACGACGAATACCGGCTGGCGCGCGATGACGCGCAGCGGTCGCCCGCCGCCCGTGCTCTCACTGGCCGTCGGTGCGGGCACGTGCACCTGCGACTGGACCGCCATGGCAATGAGGGCGATGGCCGAGAGCACCAGGAACGAACCGAGGAAAGGCATCGGCAGGATATCCTTGGCCCATACGCTCGCCGACGGTCCGATGAACCCGCCGACGATGCCGCCGGCCAGCACCAGCGAGATCGCCTTGGCCTTGAACTCCGGAGCGGCAACCTCCGCCGCGGCAAAGCGATACTGCAGCCCGAACGCGGTGTAGACGCCCACGATCGCGGTGCCGAAGCAGTACAGCGCAAAATTCGCCAGCGCGATGCCCAGCGCGCACGTGGCACTGCCGACGATCGCGATCAGCGATCCCGTCATGAAGCCGCGGCGGCGCCCCACCCTGGCCATCCACAGCGCCGCCGGCATGGCCGCCAGCGCGGAGCCGAGCACGTAGCTGGTGACCCCCAGCGTCGCAAAAGTCTTGTTGTCGACCAGTGCGAAGCCGACCAGGCCGTTCATCGTGATCAGCCCGGAGTTGTTGACCAGGAGCAGCGCCTGGCAGCACGCGAGCAGGGCGATATCGCGGTAGGAAGTACGCACGGGAGCCGATGGTTGGATTTCGCGCGGGGCTTGCGCGCGCGAGGCATTCGCACTATATCAAACGCATTGCGCCAGAGGGATGACGGCAATGGAAGATGAAATCCTCGATTTCTGGTTCGGCGCGCCCGGCACGCCGGTCTACGGCACCGCCCGCGACGTATGGTTTCGCAAGGATGCGGCGTTCGATGCGACCATCGCAGACCGCTTCGGCGCGAGGGTAGACCAGGCACTGAACGGCGCGCTCGCAGCCGTTGCCGCGACCTCGCGAGGAACCCTCGCGCAGGTGCTGCTGCTCGACCAGTTCACCCGCAACATCTATCGCGATACGCCATCCGCCTTTGCCGGAGACGCCATGGCGCTGGCGATCGCCGAGGCGGCAGTTGCCGCCGGCCGCGATCGCGACCTGATCGCCGTCGAGCGCTGGTTCCTCTACATGCCCTTCGAGCATGCGGAATCGCCTGCGGCACAGTCCCGGTCCGTCGAGTTGTTCACGCGTCTGCGCGACGAGACCGGACTCTCCGACCCGCTGCGCTGGGCCGAAATGCACGCACGGGTGATTCGTCGCTTCGGCCGGTATCCGCATCGCAATGCCATCCTGGGCCGGGTGTCGACGCCGGCGGAGATCGCGTTTCTCAGCGAACCCGGAAGTCGCTTCTAGCAGGCGACGATTGCGTCCCAAACAACGCTTGCCCGTCCGCGCGACCGGAGGGGGTCACTTGTCGCAATTCAAGCCCGCGGCGGCGTCCTTTTCGGGCAGCTTGACGTCGAAGTCCAGAGTCCACGCGGTCTTCGCCACTCCGCCGACGATGCGGCCGGTCAGCATCGCTCCCGGCTTGACCTCGCCGGTCATTTTCTCGACCTTGAAGTCCTTCGGGGCTTCGAGAGACCGTTGGAGGCCGGCAAGCGGCGACTTGGCGTGGTTGGTGTTCATGTCGATTTTCTTTACCGCAGCAGGCGACGCGGTCGCCGTGCCGCCGCCCGGGCAGAACATGACCGCGATCATCGTTCGCTGCTTGCCGGCCTTGGCCCCGTCGGCGTACGCGGACATCTGGAAGTTCTGCGTCTCCTCGGCCGAAATCGGATCTTCGTTGAACCAGATCGCCACGCTGTGCCTATCGCCAAACAATGAAACCGCGCAATTGCTCGCGCTAAACTTTTCGCCTTCCATGCTGCCCGACGCGACGCACTTGTTTGGCCGCGACGGCGCGGGTGCCGCCGCCGGCGCGGCCGCGACAATTTGATCCTTCGACGCGGCGCTGCTGCCGGGCGTCGGCTTGCCCACCTGCCAGTCGGCCGCCAGCGCCTGCGCCTGGCGCATTTGCGCGGGCTTGAGTTTGCTGCCGATATCATCGCGATGCGCCAGCGCATCAGCCTTGCCCTCGCGCGCGGCGATCGCGAAATTGGCGTACGCGAGCACGTTGTCCTGCGCGACGCCCTCGCCGTTTTCGTAGGCCACGCCCAGCTTGAACTGCGCGTCGACGTAACCCTGCTCGGCGGCCTTGCGGAACCAGCTGATCGCCAGCGGCAGGTCGGCCGGCACGCCCGCCCCTTTGGCGTACATCAGCGCCAGGTTGTATTGCGCCGTGGCGTTGCCCTGCGTCGCCGCTTTCTGGAACCACGCCACGCCCTGCGCTTCGTCGCGCGGCACGCCGTCGCCGTTGTAGTACATCACGCCCAGCTCCTGCTGCGCGTTGGCGTTGCCTGCCGCCGCCGATTTGCGCAGCCAGGCCAGCGCCTGCGTCATGTCCTTCGGAACGCCCCGGCCGAATTCATACATGCGCCCGAGGCGGTATTGCGCCTCGGCGTTGCCGCGCTCGGCGAGCGGGCGCAATTCCTTCAACGCGGTGGCGTAGTCGCCCTTGATGATCGCGTCGATGCCTTCGTTCAGGCCGGCGATGGCCGAGCCGTAGCAGAGCGCAGCGATTGCAAAGACCAGCAACGAGCCTTGGCGAGATGTCATTTCAGGATAAGGGCCGATGCAATGGGGGAAGCATTCGACCGTTGATGTCGTTGAGGGTACATTCTCCGCCTCGGTGACGTTTCGCGCAAAGCGGGGCAAATGCATTCATGAAAATCTTGGCAATGGTAACTCCGGCACGCTACCGGTGCGTCCCCCGCATCGCACGATGACGCATACGCTCGGCATCCTCGGCGGCACCTTCGACCCGATCCACTATGGACACCTGCGCTTCGCCGCCGAGGTGCGCTCGATGCTCGGATTGACGCAAATCCACCTGGTGCCGTCGGGAGTTCCGCCGCATCGCGCCGCGCCCTTCGCATCCAGCGAAGACAGGCTGGCGATGACGACACTGGGCTGCGCGGAATTTCCGGGGCTCGTCGCCGACGGGCGCGAAGTGCGCCGCCCCGGACCCAGTTACACGGTAGTGACACTGGAGGAACTGCATGCGCAGGATAAGACGCGGCCGCTGGCGCTGCTTCTGGGCAGCGATGCATTGCACTCGCTCGCCACCTGGTACCACTGGGAACAGTTGTTCACGCTCGCCCACCTGGTCGTGGTCGAACGCCCTGGCGATGCCTTCGACGCGGACAAGCTGCCGCCCGCGCTGCGCGAACAATGGGAGCGCCGGCTCACCACCGATCCGTCGCGCCTGTCGCGCGGACTCGCCGGCACCATCCTGCGCCTGACCGTGGCGCCGCAGCCCATTTCGGCAACCTTCATACGTGCTGCGCTCGCGCGCGGACCGGCAGGACGTGCCGAGATTGCCGGTTTGCTTCCGGCGCCGGTTCTGGCTTATATTGACCGCAACCAACTGTATCGGTCTCCCCCGGATGCGCCTTAATCGCCTGCAAAAAATTGCCGTCACCGCCCTCGAAGACATCAAGGCCCGCGACATCACTGTTCTCGACGTTCGCAAACTCACCAGCCTTTACGACACGCTGATCATCGCCACCGCCGAATCCAACCGGCAAGTGAATGCGCTCGCGCAGCACGTGCGTGACAAGCTCAAGGATGCCGGTGCGCCGATCATCGGCGTCGAGGGCGAGGAATCCGGAGAGTGGGTGCTGGTCGACTGTGGCGACATCGTCGTGCACGTCATGCAGCCGGCGGTGCGCCGGCACTACAACCTCGAAGAACTCTGGACGCCGCCGGCGCCCACGCGTCGCCCGAAGGTCGCGGCCACGACGTAGCGAGCTCGCGTTGCGCCACCCGGCCGAGGCACCGCCGGCGCACCATGGAAGCTGCCCGCCATGAAACTGCGTATTGTCGCGCTCGCTCAGAAGCTGCCGGGGTGGGTCGACGCCGCGTACGCCGACTACGCGCGCCGCCTGCCGCGTGATTTCGCGCTCGAGTTGGTCGAGCTCAAGCCCGAGGCGCGCAACCAGGGCAAGAGCGTCGCCCAGCTGCTGACTGCCGAGGGCGCGCGCATCGCTGCCGCGACGGGCGGCTGCCAGGTTGTCGCGCTCGACGAGCACGGCGCGGCGTGGACGACCGCGCAACTTGCGACCGAGCTGCGGCGCTGGCGCGACGAGGCGCTGCAGATCGCGTTCGTGATCGGCAGCGCCGACGGGCTCGCGCCCGCGATCAAGCGCGGCGCCGCGGCCGTCGTGGCGCTGTCGGCAATGACCTTGCCGCATGGACTCGCGCGGGTCGTTCTTGCCGAGCAGCTCTACCGCGCAGTGAGCGTGCTGCAGGGCCACCCCTACCACCGCGAATGAACTCCACCTTCGTCATCACCGAGGTCGCCTCGGTCTACCTAGCCTCGAAAAGCCCGCGCCGGCAGGAGCTCCTGCGCCAGCTCGGCATCGAATTCGAGGCATTGCTGGTGCGCGAGTCATCGGGACGGCGGCCCGACGTCGTCGAAGTTGCGCACCCGGCCGAATCCCCGATCGAGTACGTCAAGCGGATCGCGCGCACCAAGGCCTCGGTCGGCTGGCATCAGATGATGCGCCGCCACTTGCCGCCCCGGCCGGTGCTCGCCGCGGATACCGAGGTCGTCGTCGATGGCGTGGTGTTCGGCAAGCCGGTGGACGCTGCGAGCGCGACCGACATGTTGCGCCGGCTGTCCGGTCGCACGCACGAGGTGCTGACCGCGGTGGCGGTGCGCTGGGATGCGCAACTCGTGCGCGCGGTATCGACTTCGCGCGTGACCATGCGCGTGTTGCCCGAAGACGAAATCGAGCGCTACGTCGCCACCGGCGAGTGCTTCGACAAGGCCGGTGCCTACGCGGTGCAGGGACGCGCCGCCGCGTTCATCAGTCACCTCGAAGGCAGCTACTCCGGGGTCATGGGATTGCCGCTCTACGAAACCACCGAGCTACTGGGCAAGATCGGCTACCATGTGCTTTGAAGAATTCCAGAGTGTCCCGAGTGGAATGGGAACTTGCGTTGGACCATGAGCCACGAGATCCTGATCAATGTCACGCCGCAGGAAACGCGCGTCGCCATGCTCGAGCAGGCGGTCGTGCAGGAACTGCACATGGAGCGTGCCAGCGCGCGGGGGCTGGTCGGTAACATCTACCTGGGCAAGGTCGCGCGCGTGCTGCCCGGGATGCAATCGGCGTTCGTCGAAATCGGGCTCGAGCGCGCCGCGTTCCTGCACATCGCCGACATCTGGGAGTACCGCCAGAACGGTCACGGCCACGACAGCAAGCCGATCGAGCGCATCCTCCACGAAGGCCAGGCACTGCTGGTGCAGGTCATCAAGGATCCGATCGGCACCAAGGGCGCCAGGCTGTCGACGCAGGTGAGCCTCGCCGGACGGTTGCTGGTCTACCTGCCGCAGGATTCGCATATCGGCATTTCGCAGCGCATCGAAGACGAAGCCGAACGCGAGAGCCTGCGCGACAAGCTGCAGCAGCTGCTGCCGGAAGGACTCACCGGCGGCTTCATCATCCGCACCATGGCCGAGACAGCCTCGGAACGCGAGATGAAGAACGACATCGACTACCTGACCCGGCTCTGGCAGGACCTCACCGGTAAGTCGGGGACGGTGCCCGCGCCGACGCTGGTCTACCAGGACCTGAATCTCGCTCAGCGCGTGCTGCGCGACATGGTCACTGAGGAAACCTCGCGCATCCAGGTCGATTCGCGCGAGACCTTCCAGAAGATGCAGGAATTCGCTGCGCAGTACACGCAGGGCATCTCGGACCGGATCGTGCATTACGTCGGCGAGCGGCCGCTGTTCGACTTGAACGGCGTCGAGGACGAGATCCAGAAGGCGCTCGGACGGCGCGTCGACCTCAAGTCGGGCGGCTACCTGATCATCGACCAGACCGAGGCGATGACCACCATCGACGTCAATACCGGCGGCTTCGTCGGCGGACGAAGCTTCGACGAAACCATCTTCAAGACCAACCTCGAGGCCGCGCAGGTGATCGCGCGGCAGCTGCGCCTGCGCAACCTCGGCGGCATCATCATCATCGACTTCATCGACATGGAGAACGTCGACCACCGCAACGCGGTGCTCGCCGAACTCAACAAGACCCTCGAACGCGACCGCACCCGCCTGACGGTCAATGGTTTCACGCAGCTCGGATTGGTGGAAATGACCCGCAAGCGCACGCGCGAGAGCCTCGCGCATGTGCTCTGCGAAGCCTGCGTCACCTGCTCGGGTCGCGGCGAAATCAAGACCGCGCAGACCATCTGCTACGAAATCCTGCGCGAGATCGTTCGCGAGTCCAAGCAATTCAGCGCCAGCGGCTTTCGCATCCTCGCGTCGCAGTCGGTGATCGACCACTTCCTCGACGAGGAATCGCAAAGTCTCGCGCAACTCGGCGACTTCATCGGCAAGCCGATCTCGCTGCAGGTCGAGTCGATCTACACGCAGGAACAGTACGACATTGTTTTGATCTAGGTCGAGATGATCGATCGACTGTGGACGCGCGTCCGCGGATTCTTCGCCCGGCTGTTTCCACAGAAGCCGCCGCAACCCGGCCGCTTTGTCGCGGGCAGCAAGCTGTCGTGGCGCGGCTGGTTGGGCGCGTCGCTGTGGGTGTGGCCCTCGCGCGATTACCTGGTGTACATCCCGAGCGGCTATTCGCGCTGGAAGCGCCGGCCATTGATCGTGCTGCTGCACGGCTGCCGGCAAACACCGGAGGACTTCGCGACCGGCACGCGCATTGCCGCGATGGCCGATCGCCATGGCTGGCTGGTGCTGCTGCCGCGCCAGACCGACAAGGCCAACCCCTGGAGCTGCTGGAACTGGTTCGATCCGCGCACCAGCGCCGGCGATGGTGAAGCGGCGATCGTCGCGGCGCAGATCAACGCGGTGCGCCGCGCGTATCGCGCGCATCCGCGCCGCGTCTTCGCCGCCGGCATGTCGGCCGGCGGCGCCCTCGCGGCGACGCTGGGCGTGCAGCATCGCTCGCTGTTCGCCGGCATCTTCGTCCATTCCGGCCTCGCCAGCGGCGCGGCCACCAGCGCACTCACCGCGCTCGACGTCATGATCCACGGCGCGGACACACCCTACGAGCGGATCGCTGCGAAGGCGCGTGGCGATTCCGCCACGGCACGCCCGCCGCTGCCGCTGCTCGCCATTCGCGGCGGGCGCGACGAGGTCGTCGCCGACATCAACGCGGTGCAACTCGTGCGCCAATACCTGGTGCTCAACGACCGCATCAATGCCGTCGATCGACCACCCGCGGAATTGCCGCGGCCCGACGTCGAAACCACGGTGCAGCTTGCCGATGGCCGCTCGTTCAACCGCATCGACTACCGCGACGGCGAGCGCGTCAACGTGCGCCTGGTGCGCGTGCCGGACCTGGGCCACGCCTGGAGCGGCGGCGACGCGGCGTTGTCGTACAATGATCCGCGTCCCCCGGATGCAACCGGGCTGCTCGCCGAGTTCGTCATCGAGCAGATGCGCCTGCAGCGCATGTTCGGCTTCGGGAGGAAATGATGCCAGCCACCAGCATGAACCACTTCACCATTCTGACCGACGATGTCGACCTGACCGTGCGCTTCTACGACGACCTACTCGGCCTGCGCGCCGGTGCTCGCCCGCCCTTCGATTTTCCCGGCGCGTGGCTCTATGCCGGAGACACGCCGATCCTGCACATCGTCGGCGGCCGCCCGAAAAGCGAGCTCAAGGCCGGCGTCATCGATCACATGGCGTTCACCGGTCGCGACCTGCCGGGGACGCTCTCGACGCTCAAGGCGCGCAACATGCAATACACCTGTCGCCGCCAGGTCGGTTCGGGCACGTGGCAGGTGTTCTTCAACGATCCCAACGGCGCGCGGGTCGAACTCGACTTCGACCGCAGCGAGACGGAGACCGCGTCCTGATGGTGACGGCGGCGCTCGATCACCTGATCGTCGCCGCCGCGACGCTGGAACAGGGCGAGGACTACATCGAATCGAAGCTGGGTGTGCGGCCGCAGCGCGGCGGCAAGCACGTAACGATGGGCACGCACAACAGCCTGCTTGGTCTGGGTCCGCGTACCTATCTGGAAGTGATCGCGATCGATCCCGACGGCACCGCGCCCGGGCGGCCGCGCTGGTTCGAGCTCGACCGTCCCGCCATGCAGGCCACGTTACGCGCCTCGCCGCGCCTGTTGCACTGGGCGGCGCGTACCAAGAATATCGACGCCGCGCGCAACGCTGCCGCAATCGACCCGGGACCGGCGCACGCTCACTCGCGCGGTGAGTTCCACTGGCGCATCACCATCCCCGACGACGGCCACCTGCCGGGCGCCGGCGTGCTGCCGACGCTCATCGAATGGCCCGACGCGAAGCATCCCGCCGACTCGCTGCCCGATATGAAGCTGCGCATCGCGACGCTCGCCGCTGCGCATCCCGAACCGGCGCAGATGCGCGAGGCGTTGGCGTCTTTGGGTCTGAGCGAGACGTTGCAAGTCACCTACAACGCCACGCCGCGACTTGCCGCGCTGGTGCGTACGCCGCGCGGAACTGTGGCGCTGTAGCGGCGCGAGCTACCCGGCGAGGGGCCCCGCGCGCAGCGCGGGGATCGACGGCAAAGCGAGTCGACGCTGCGGCCGACACTCAGCACAACGACTTCACGCCGTCATTGCAAGGAAGCCGCTGTGCTCAGGGTTTGCCGGCAGGCGCCGCTTCGCTCGCCGCGATCTGGCCATACGCCACGCGCGCGATCGAGAGCAGCTGCGCCTTGTCGATGTTGCCCGACAGCGCATAGCCGCAAACGTCGTCGATCCAGTAGAAGACGCTCACGCCGTCTTCCTGCGCATAGCGGAACGCGGTCTCCCGCGAATGCTCGCTGTCCTTGCGCACGAGCAGCGAGATGCGCTGCTTGTCGGCATTCTCGTACATGAACAGCGCGCCGGGCTTTTCGTTGCCTGCGACCAATCTGCCGCCGACGAGCGCGAAGCCGACACCGTTGAGATTGGGAGCGTGCAGCTGAAAGCTCAGTCGCTTCGACAGCCAGCGCACCAGACGTTCTTCCTCGTTGGCCCAGATTTCCACCGGCCGGTTGGCGTCCGATGCGTACAACGCGTGCGTGATCGCGGCCTGGCGCTGGAAGGTCACCGGCGTGCCCGCCTCGGTCAGCAGTTCGCCGCGCAGCAGCCAGCCGAGGCCGACGCCCACCGCCAGCGACGCGGCCGCGGCCAGCGCCGACCATGCTGCCCAGCGCTCGCCACGTCGTCCCCGGCGCGGCTTCTGCGCGGCATCGACCAGCTCGCGCGGCAATGCTTCGGCCAGCCAGGGATCGAGCGCATCGCGCAGCAACGCATTCACCCGTCGGATCTCGGCCACGCGCGCCGCCAGCGCGGGCTCGCGCTCGAGCAGCGCGGCAATTGCGCGTGCACGCTCGGGCGTCACCTGCCCGTCGGCATAGGCGTTTAGATCGTCGTCGGTCAATGGCAACGCGGAACTCATCGCACCACCTTCAGCGGCGCCGGCCGGTCCGCCGACATGCGTCGCAATTTTTCGCGCGCGCGATTCAGGCGCGACATGACCGTGCCGATCGGCACGCCTTGTACGCGCGCGATTTCATCGTAGCGCAGCTCTTCGACGGCGGCCAGCACGAGCACTTCGCGCTGGTCGTTCGGCAGCCGCGCGATCAGCAAGAGTACCTCGGAGAGTTCGACGCGATCGTCGTGGCTTGCGCGCACCGGAATTTCCCATCCGGCGGCAGGCCCATGGTCGGCGTCGAGCGAACTCTCGGCCTGTTCGCGGCGGCGCACCGAATGCTGGTTGGCGTGGACGTTATGCATGATCGTGAACAGCCATGCGCGCAAATCGCTCCCGGCTTGCCACAGGCGGCGCTTTTCCCAGGCCCGCGCCAACGTGTCCTGCACGAGATCGTCGGCGCGGTTGAGGTCGCCGGTGAGCACGCGCGCGTATCGACGCAGGCGGGGCAGCGCCGCCAGCAGGTCCGGATCGGGCAGAGTCTCAGACATCCTGGGCGGCGCAGTTTGCGCAATCGACTATGAGCTTAGTCCTTGACGACGTGCCACGCGTTGTTGAAGTTGTCGCCAGTCATGTCGCCTGGCTTCGCATCTTTCGACCAGGTGTAGACCGGCTTTCCCTTGTACGCCCACTGTTTCGCGCCGTCGTCGCGCGCGATGATCGTCCAGTCGCCCGATGCCTTGGCATCGGCACCGGCCATCATCGGCGGCCAGTTGGCTGCGCAAGGTCCGTTGCAGGCGCTCTTGCCTCCCGCGTCCTTGTCGAAGGTATAGAGCGTCATGCCGGCGCTGTTGACCATCATGCCGCCCATTTTCTTCGCGCCCTGCGCGAACGCGCCGCCGGCCATCAAACCGCCGCAAACCAGCACTGCCACAAACTGTCGAATCTGCATCTAGAAACTCCCCCAAAGGAAATTGAAATTGCGCACCTGGCGCTGTGACTTGCCCGTGTTACGAAGCCGCAAACATGCCGGGACCGAAGTATATTCCCGCGCGGGTACGACAAGCGGGTCTGACGCTACGGAAACTCGGCGCTCGGCATCCGCCCGAGGATGATCGGAACCTTGCGCGCGAGTCCCCGCGAATCAGGATTTCGCTCGTAGTGGCGAGGATTCGGAGCCATCGCTGCCAGCCGGGCCGCCTGCTCGGGGTTCAATTGCGCCGCCGAAAGCTTGAAATAATGGTGCGCCGCGGCCTCGCTGCCGAAGACTCCGTTGCCCCATTCGATGACGTTGAGGTAAATCTCGAAAATGCGCCGCTTGTCGAGGATTGCTTCGAGCATCAGGGTGATCAGCGCTTCTTCGCCCTTGCGCCAGTAGCTGCGCTCGCCGGACAGGAACAGGTTCTTCGCCAGTTGCTGCGTGATCGTCGAGCCGCCGGCGACAACGCGTCCCTTGCGCTGATTCTTGTCCATCGCACGCTGGATGCCGTCCCAGTCGAAACCCTCGTGCTCGACGAACTTGGCGTCCTCGGCGGCGATCATGGCGCGCTTCAGGTTCGCCGAGATGCGCTCGTACGGTACCCATGTGTACTGAAGTCGCGCCTGCGGATTGGCTTGCCGCAATTCGGAGAGTCGCTGCGCCATGAAGGCAGTCTCGCGCGGTGCGTGCTCGCGCCACCACCAGATCTGCCCGGCGTACCACGCCTGCAGCATCACGAAGGCCAGCAGGACGATACTTGTCGTCCACAACACCCAGCGCAACGCCGTGCGCACCTAGGTCCGCAGCAACGGAAACACCGGCGCGGTCTGCGGCCGGACGCCGCGCCAGAGCACGAAGCTCTCGGCGGCCTGTTCGATGAGCATGCCCAGTCCGTCGGCGCAGCGCGTGACGCCCTGCTCCTGCGCCCAGCGCAGGAACGGCGTGGCGCCGTTGGCGTATACCAGGTCGTAGGCCAGCGCGCCGGGCGCAAACAGCGTTGCCGGCCACAGGTCGCGCGGAACGCTGCTGCCCAATCCGATACTGGTGGCGTTGATCACCACGTCGAAGCGCGCACTGGCGAGCGCTGCCGGCTCGATCGCGACGATGGGTCCGTCGGCCGCGAATTCGGTCGCGAGCAGCATGGCTTTCGCATGCGTGCGATTGGCGACGACCAGGCGTCGCGGCGACTCTCCGAGCAAGGGCACGATGATGCCGCGCGCCGCACCACCCGCGCCGAGCACGAGCACGTCGCGCCCGGCGATCGTGGCGCCGACGTTGTGCACCAGGTCGCGCAGCAGGCCCGCGCCGTCGGTGTTGTCGCCATACCAATGGTCGCCGCGCCACGCCAGTGTGTTGCACGCGCCGGCGATGCTCGCGCGCGCGCTGTGCTTGCGCGCGAGGGCGAATGCCTCCAGCTTGAATGGCACGGTGACATTGAGCCCCTTGCCGCCCTCGGCGACGAAGCGCGCGACCGTGTCGCGAAAACCGTCCAGTGGCGCCAGCAGGCGCTCGTAGGTCAACTCCTGCGCGGTCGCTCTGGCGAAGGCCGCGTGGATCAATGGCGACTTGCTGTGCGCGACCGGGTTGCCGATGACGGCGTAGCGATCCATCAAGCTACTGGCTGGTGAGCGAATCGCCCGGCGCAAAGGTCCAGGTCCGCGTGATGTACAGGATGTCGGTATCGCGCTTGATGTCGGCCGGAAACGCTGAGTACGGCGCCGCCATCTCGACGATCTTTTTCGCCGCGAGGTCGAGGACCTTCTGTCCTGAGGAGCGGTCGATGACGATGCTGTCGAGGCTGCCATTGGCGCGGATGCCCACCGTCAGCAGCAGGCTGCCGTAGAGTTTCTGCTCGCGCGCCGCGGTCGGATAATTGCGATTGCCGATGCCCTCGACTTTCAGGCGCCAATCCTCGACGTAGCGCGCGAAGCGGTATTCCTCGGCGCGCGCGCCGACGAAGCGACGCTTGGGACGTTTCTGGTAGGCATCCATCTGCTTGGCGATCTGCGCTTCGAGACGCAACGTCTCCAGCGTTCGCTGCATCATTTCGTTGGCGTTGGGCAAGGGAGGCACCTCGGCGCCTTCCTTCGGTGCGGGCGACGGCAGCGCGACCACCTGCGTCGACTTGAGCTGCGTCATCAGCTCGCGCGAGCGCTGTTCGAGCGCGGCAACCTGTTGCGTGGCCAGCGACAGGTCCTGCGTCGCGCTGTCCTTGAGCGGCGCCGGCAGCGGCGACTTGGCGCGGCGGTTGGCGTCGGTGTTGCCGCCGCCATCCAGATTCGCCTGCGCGAGGATGTCGGCCTTGGTCGGCCGGGACTCCGACTTGGCGTTGACCAGCGCAATTTCCAGCGGCGGGCCATTGCGGTCGAAGGTCGGCACCTTGACCGGACTGAAATGGATCGCCAGCACCACCATGTGAAGCAGCACCGACCAGCCGATGGCATTGGCGAGCAATCGATGGCCCGGCGCCTCGTCGATCTCCAGAAACGGCAATGACATCGCCAGCGGCACCGCCGTCGCCTTGACCACGGTGGCGCGTGGGCGCACCACCCGCTTTTTGGGGGCTGGGGCTGGCAGGTCGACGGCAGGCGTACGGGATGCCCTTGGCATAACCGTGCAGTATATCGCTGCCCGGGCCAGACTCAATCACCGGCGGGGGCCAAATAGCGGGTTTCGATGGTTGCCGCCAAGAGGTCGATGCGCCCGATGGCGATGACCACCCGGGTGTCGGAGGGCAGCACCGGCAGGTCGGCCACACGCAGATAGAGCGGAATGGCGTCGAAGCGCACCAGGTTGTCGCGCAACACCGTGGCCGGCGCGGCCTCGATGTTTTCCTGCAACAGCCAGCGCAGGCACCAGTAATGTTCCATGCGATTCTGGAACTCGCCGTACTGGGCGTAGGTTTGTTCGAAGTCGGTCATCGCCGCGAACAGTTCCGCATCGCCCTGCGCGTAAGGCGCCGGTTCCCCGGCGATGGCCGCGAGCAGCTGCCTCTGGTTGACCAGATCGCTGTAGCGGCGCAGCGGCGAACTAGACCACAGGTACTGCGCGACGCCGAGCCCCTGGTGCGGCTCGGGGCGCGTGCTCATCCTGACCTTGCCCATCTGCTGCACGCGATAGAGTCCCGGCATGCCGGCCTGTGCCAGCAACGCGCCCCAGGTCTCGTTGACGTGGATCATCAACTCGGCGACCAGCTTGTCCAGGGGCGAGCCGCGCGGCCGCGGCACGATGGCCACCCGGCCGTCGGGTGCCGCGTCCCAGTCGACGTTGAAGCTGTAGTCGGTGCGCGCGGTGTCGCTTTTGCCGCGCGCGCTTTCGAGTTTCTGCGCGAGTGCCCAGAGGCTGCGAAGCGCACCTGTCCACTTCGAATCTGCAACTGACGCAGGTTGCGCGAAGCCTTCACCGATCGCGTCGAGCCGGAGATTGGTAGCGATCGGCACGCGCTCGAGTCGCGTTGCGCGCGCGACCGGCGTGCCGTCGGCGCTGGTCTCCACGTACAGCGACAGGGCGGGATGCTCCGCGCCAGCAGCCAGCGAAAAGCGCGCGATCGCCGCCTCGGGCAGCATCGTCAGCTTCCGCCCAGGCATGTACACCGTCGACAGGCGCGAGCGCGCCATCGCATCGAGCGGCGAGCCGCGCGCGATGGAGAGCGCCGGCACGGCGATGTGGATGCCGATCTCGACGTTGCCGTTGGCCAGCGCGCGCACCGAGAACGCATCGTCGATTTCGGTCGTGGTCGCGTCATCGATGGAAAAGGCGCGCACCGGTGCCAGCGGCAATTCGGGAAGCGCGGGCAGTTCGGGTACCGCCGGGAAGGCGTGGCCGCGCGGAAACGCCTCGAACAGGAAGCCGTTGAAGTGGAAGTCGTGCGTCGATGGAATCGCGCCTGCGGCAGCGAGCAGCGCCAGCGGATTCGTATGCAGCGAATCGCAGGCTTGCAGCAACGCGCGGGTCTCGATCGCCTGCTTGTCGGGCCGGTAGAGCAGCATGGGAAGCTTGTCGCGCAGCGCCGTCGGCAGGCGGTGCGCGGCCAGTTCCGCAGCGTAGCCCGCGATCTCCTCCGCTTCGCGTCGTTTGCGTTCGACGCCCGCCAGCGCTGCCTTCAGCGCTTCGTCGGGCGCGGCCTTGTAGCGGCCCTTGCCCTTCTTGTAGAAGTGCATCGGCGAGGCATGCAGGCACAGCGCCAGTGCCGCGGCCTCGACCGGTCGCGGCGCGCGGCCGAAGTAATCCGCGGCGAGCGCGGTGAAGGCGAACTCGCCCTCGCCGCTGACTTCCCAAAGAAAGTTCGGATCGAGCGTGCCCGCGAGCGCCTGTGCTTCGGCGAGCAGCGCCGACGGCGAAGGATCGGCAAAGCGCAGCAGAACGTTTGCCGCCTTGATCTTGAGCCTTTTGCCGGATGCCGCCTCGACCTGCAGCGAAGTGTCGTTGTCGACGAGGACGGTGCCGGCCTTGAACGCGCCGTCGTCCTCGAAAAAGACGTGCATCGGAGATGAAAACTGCGAGGGAAGAGGCGCGAATTATACCGCAGCGACACGCTCACTCGCCCGTCGATTGCACTGCGCAGCGCTTTGCCTCACGATGAAGCTTTTCCGCGGGATATTCTGATCATGACGATGCCTTACCGTCGCCTGGGCGACAGCGGTCTCGAGGTCTCGGTGCTCTGCCTTGGTACGATGATGTTCGGCGATCGCACCGACGCGGCGACCGCGCAGCGCATTATCGACTCCGCGTTCGACGCCGGCGTGAATTTCATCGACACCGCCGACGTCTACGCCAAGGGCGCCTCGGAGAAGATCGTCGGCGCCGCGATCGCCGCGAATCGCCGCCGCTGGATCCTGGCGACGAAGGTCGGCAACCCCATGACGCAGAAGCCACACGACGGCGGTTCGTCGCGGCGCTGGATCCTCACCGCCTGCGACGACAGCCTGCGCCGACTCGCCACCGACTACATCGACATCTACTACCTGCACAAGGACGATCTCGACACGCCACTCGCCGAATCGATCGAAGCGATCGGCGATTTGATCGCCGCGGGCAAGATCCGTTACTTCGGCATTTCCAATTTCCGCGGCTGGCGCATCGCCGAAGTGGTCGCGACCTGCGACGACCTGGGCGTCGCGCGGCCCGTCGTCTGCCAGCCTTACTACAACGCGATGAACCGCATGCCCGAGGTCGAGGTCCTCCCCGCCTGCGACTACTATGGCATCGGCGTCGTGCCTTACAGCCCGCTGGCGCGCGGCATCCTCACCGGCAAGTACCCGCCAGGCGCGGAGCCTCCTGCCGATTCGCGCGTCGGGCGCAAGGACCGGCGCATCATGGAAACCGAATTCCGCGCCGAATCTCTTGCCATGGCGCAAACGATCAAGGCGCATGCCGAAAAGAAGAAGTTGACCGCGACGCAGTTCGCGGTGGGCTGGCTGCTGCGCAACCAGATCATAAGTTCGGTCATCGGCGGGCCACGCACGCTGGAGCAATGGAACGATTACCTCGCGGCAGCCGAGGTCGAGCTCGACGACGAAGACGAAGCACTGCTCGATTCGCTGGTCACGCCGGGCTATCCTTCGACGCCCGGTTACCACGACCCGCAATATCCGTTCTTCGGGCGCATCGTCGACTAGCGGCGCGCAGCCGAACACCGAGAGGCAGTTCTGCCCATGGACAGCGCCAGGCCTCCCGAAGCGTCGCCACTGGCAGGTCCCGCCGTGGTGACGATCAGGATCGCTTCACCGCGCGGTCCGCTGGCGCGCAAGGGTGCCAGCGTCGCGTTGCCGCCCACGCAGATCAGGATCGCCAACGCTCGGAGCCGCGGCGCTGACCATCGCGCCGTTGATGTTCGAGCCGCTGCAATGGGTGGATTCGGGCGCGGCCGCGGACGCGCAACTCGCCGCCAACATCGCGCAGCGCGAACTCCAGCCGGGCGAGAGTTCATTGCTGACCATTTCCGGCCGGGTGCCGGCCGTGCCCGCAGCGTACGCATCGACCTTGCGCGTCGCGACGCAGGATGGCGCGCGCCTGCCCATCCGCATCGAGTTCCGGGTCGCAGCCGGCGCGGCGTGGGGCTTTGGTTTCATGGTGCTCGGCCTGCTCGCCGTGGGCTTGCTGAGCCTGCTCGACGGCGAGAGCGGCATCCGCGGAAAACTGCGTCACGCCCTCATCGAACGGCAGGACGCGCACGAATTCCTGCAACGCACGCCGCCGCCGCAAAGCAGGGCCGCACAGCTGACGGGCATGAATCGCGAGTTCGACGCTGCCATCGAAACCCTGCAGAAGCCGCGGGCGTTTTCGTTCGTCGACCAGCGCGGCCCCGATGCGCAGGAGCACCTCGACAACGCCAAAGCCATTAGCGCCAAATTGCGCGAGGCCATGGGCGCCAGGCCGCGCGGCGCGCTTGAAGTCGCCGATCTCGACGCCGAGTGGAAGAGCCTCAGGCAAAATTTCGCGGACACCGCCAACCGGTTTCTGGTGCCGCCGCAGCCGGGCATGGCTCTGGCGCAGCGCCTGGGTGCCTACGACGCCTGGGTGGCGCAACGTCTGCTGGCATTGGCGCTCAAGCAATACACCGAGGAATTCGACTTTCAGGTCAATCGCGTCGACCTGCTCTACGCGTCGGAGCGTGGCGCGATGGCGGCGACCGAAGCCATCGCCGTTCGCCGCTGGATGCAGCGCGCCGCGGACGTGATCAAGGAACAGTCGAAGCTTGCCAACTTCTACGCACAGCTCACCCGCAACAACGTCGACACTGCGGAGCGGGTTCGCCGCCGCGTCGAAGCCGCGGGTGTTTCGCCCGATCGACGCGGCGCCGTCCTGCGCATGCTCGACGAAGCCTCGGCGGCACTCACCGAGCCCTTCGATTGGCCGATGCGACGCACGGTCAGCGAACGCATCCAGGCCGCGCGCACCGAAGCGCTGCGCGCGGAAACCGAGGCCGTGCTGGCCGTGGCGCTCGCGGCGCGCGCCCAGGAAGAAAAGGACGATTCGCTGGCACCCATCGAAGCAGTCGTCGCCGAAGGGACCAAGCTCAAGCGAGGGCCCGACGGCAAAGTTGATCCTGCCGAGAAGACCAAGTGGCTGCAGCGCACGGTAGCCGCATGGCGAACTCGCCTGGGGACCTTTCCGGAGCCGCCACCTGCCGCGATGACTGCCGAGCTCGATGCGCTTGCCACCGCCGTCGACGCCGCTGACCTGAACGCGGTCGCGACCCACTCGCGCGGCATGTTCGACCAATGGGCCGCCTGGACCGCGGCGCGGGCGCAGGCCATGATCCTGAAGACCACCGCGCCATTCTGCCTGCGCCTCCGCGACGACACGCTGGTCGATCTGCAGGCAGGTCAGGAGAGCATGCGCCGGCTCGAAGCGCACCCTAACCTGGCGAAATGGGAGGGACAGCTCGATCAGCTGGCGATGCAAGCGCGGGCAGCGCCGGATGTCGCCGAGAACATGCCGCTCAATTGCCTGACCCAGATGGTCGACCTGTCCGGCAAGGCGTTCAACCTCTCCAACGAGATCGACTCCGCGCTCTGGGACGCAACGGTGCTCCCCGACGCGACCAAACGCCAGTTGGCGCTGGATCTTCGTGGAAGCCTCACGCCCGAAACCTTGCGCAACTTGCTCAGCGACTCGCGAGTGCTGCAAATCGAAATCGCCACACCACCGGATGAGCGCTACGTGGGCCGTGAAATCGAGTTCAAGGTCGCCAACCTCGATCCGATCTGGGGCCCTGGGGTGACGCTGGTCATGGCCTTCGGCGACGGCCAGCTGAAAACGGCAACTGCGGAGGATCTGCGCAAGAACAAGTGGTTCACGCACGCCTATGCCGACGCGAAAAGCGTCAATCCGACAGTCGTCGCGGCCGAGGCATTCCAGCCAGGCACCATCACACCGATTGGCAGGACGCTTGGCAAGAGTGAAGAGTTAGCGCTGTCGGTCCTGCCGTCGCCGATTTCGCTGGCCCGGCTCGTGGCGGACTGGCTGTTCAATGTCCGGTTCGGCCTGGCGCTGCTGATTGCCGGCCTGCTCTACTTTTGGCGCTACTACGCGACGAAAAATGTCTTTGGCGCGAATCGCTTCGACTACGCGCAGGCCTTTGCACTGGGCTTCGCGGTCAGTTTCGCAGTCGATCAGCTTCCGCAGCGGCTCGCCGACTTCATCAAGTAGGCAGCCATGTCGCAGTCCCAAAAGCACGCAGCGGCGGTGCTCGACTGGCGATGGTCCGCTCGCACGGCATTGTCCAGGCACCCGCCCGACGAGTGGTTGACAAGTGAGCCCGCGGCGCGCAGATTGGTCGCTGGTCCATCTCCACAGGAGGTAGCCATGAAGAGAGTGTTGGCAGTAACCGCATTGGCCGCGTTCAGCCTTGCTCCGGCGATCGGCGTGGCATGCGAAGACTACGATGCTACATCGGCGGCAGCGACGCCCGCGTCGCTGGTAGCTGCAGCACCCGCGGCTGCCGTTTCGAAGGCACCCGCAACTGCGGTCGCAAAAGCGCTCGCGCCCAACGCGAACAAGCAGGCGACGGTCAAGGTCAAGGCCTCCGCGCCAGAGCAGAAGCTTGCAGCGAGCAACACCAACTAGACCGCACCGCCCCGTTCAACAAGCCCGCCTCGCGCGGGCTTTTTTGTGCCATGCGGGCGGGCCGCGACAGTTCCAGACGCTACGCCATGCCTGCTTCCACCTCGCTGGGTTGGCCTGCGGTATCATCCGCCGGCATCGCGCATCAGTCGAATAGTGTCGTTGTGCATCACCAACAGGGAGACAACAAAATGCTTCGATTCAAGACTGTCTTGTGGCTCGCCACCGGCTTCGCGGTCATCGCAGGCGTGACCCAGGGAGCGCTGGCCGCGCCAACCGCCGACGAGGCCGCCATCCGCGCGCAGTCGGTAAGCTGGGCCAAAGCGTACAACGGGGCCGATGCAGCTGCGGTCGCGGCTCAATACGCCGACGACGCAATTCTGCTTCCTCCCGGCGCCCCGGCAGTGCGCGGCCGCCCTGCGATCCTCGCGTACTTCACCAAGGACGTCGCGGAGTCGAAGGCTGCCGGGGTGGTCTTCATCCTGAATCCCAAGACCGATGTCGGCGTCTCGGGCAATATGGGCTGGGAGTCCGGAACCTATACCGCCACCGTTAAGGGCGCGGTCGTCGAGTCGGGCAAATTCCTGTCGGTGTCGCGCAAGAAGGATGGAAAGTGGCAGTATATTCGCGACACTTGGAATGCGGACGCGCCCCCGGCACCCGCCGTAACGCAACCCGCTGCGGCGACCGTCGCACCACCCGCGGCCAAGAAATAGCTTTCGGTTCCGCGGCCCCGCGTCGTACGAGGCCGGTACCGCCAGACGGGTAGTGAGTCGCAGGCACGAACCTGCGAGGGGCCGATGCCGTAATAGCGAACGCGCAGCGTCGCGCTGCGCGTATTGCCCTACCCTTGAAACGGCAGACTCGAATGTCACTGGGCACCGCCGATTCCCGTCCCTGCATCGTCACCTTCGTCTTCACCGACATCGAAGGCAGCAGTCGGCTTTGGGAGCAGGAACCCGACCGCATGCCGTTGGCGCTGAGCCGCCACGATGCGATCGTGCGCGGCGCGGTGGAAGACCATCGCGGCAGCGTCATCAAGATGGTTGGCGATGGCGCACACGCCGCGTTCGACGATCCGCTCGATGCGCTGCTGGCGGCAATGGCCATCCAGCAGGGGCTCTCGAGTCCCTCCGACACCAACGGCATTGCGCTGCGGGTACGTTGTGGAGTGCACACTGGCGCCGTCGAACACCGGGATAACGATTATTTCGGCAATGCGGTGAATCGTGCGTCACGCATTGCGACGGCGGCTCACGGTGGGCAAATCCTTGTTTCGCAGGCAGTCGCGACGCTGGTAACCAATCGCTTGCCGACGGCGTTGGCATTGCACGAACTGGGCGCGGTTCGCCTGAAGGACCTGGCGCGTGCCGAGCACATCTTCCAGCTGGACCATGCGCAGAGTCGACGCGACTTTCCACCGCTTCGCTCGCTGGAATCCACTCCGAACAACCTTCCGCAGCAGATCACATCCTTTGTCGGCCGCACCGGTGAACTGGCAGAGGTCAAGCGGCTGCTGGAACATACGCGAATTCTTACCCTGCTTGGAACCGGGGGAATCGGCAAGACCCGGCTTTCGCTGCAGCTCGCGGCACATGTACTGGATGCCTATCCCGACGGTGTGTGGTATGTCGACCTCGCGCCGATCACTGATCCGGCGCGTGTCAACGAAGCGCTCGCGCGACTACTGAACCTGCGTGAAGTGGCGGGTGCGCCACTCGTCGACACCCTCTGTCAGCACCTGCGATCGGGGCGCGTATTGGTATTGCTCGACAATTGCGAGCACTTGCTTTCGGCCTGCGCCAACCTTGCCGACGCCTTGATTCACGCAGGCCCCGAAATCCGGGTGCTGGCAACCAGCCGCGAGCCATTGCGCATTGGAGGAGAGCAGCTCTATACGCTGCCTGTCCTGGCACTGCCGGACCCGCACGCGGATCTCGCGACGCTCATGCGCGCCGACGCCGTGTGCCTGTTCGTCGAGCGCGCGCGACTGCAGCAGCCGGGCTTTACCGTCGGCGAGCGCGAGGCGCCGGCGGTGGCGCAAATCTGTTCGCGCCTGGACGGGATTCCGCTCGCACTTGAATTGGCGGCTGCTCGCGTCGGCACGCTGGGCCTGGAACGTATCGCCTCCAGACTCGATGATCGTCTAGGCCTGCTGTCGCGCGGAAACCGCACCGCGCTTCCACGCCAGCAAGCCTTGCGCGCGCTGATCGATTGGAGCTACGACCTGCTCGAACCAATCGAGAAGACCCTCTTCGCGCGCCTCTCGGTGTTCTCGGGAGACTGGTCATTGGCCGCGGTTGAAGCCGTCACGACCGACGACCGCACCACATCGGACCAGGTTGTCGACGCCCTCGATCGACTCGTCGCCAAATCCCTGGTGATGACCCATCCGGGCGGCGATCGCTACCGCATGCTCGAGACCATCCGCGAGTACGCTCGCGGTCGCTTGCAGGCACAGGGCGAGGAAGAGGTCCTGCAAGCGCGCCACCACGCGTTTTTTCTGGCCCTTGCCGAAGAAGCCGAACCGTTCCTGCGCAGCCGCACCGACGAAGTCCATTGGCTGCAGCGACTGGAAACGGAGCACGACAATCTCAAGTCGGCGCTGGATTGGAGCCTGGCTCCCGGGAGAAGCGCCGAGAAAGCGGTACGCCTGTGCGCGGCACTCGGCCAGTTCTGGAACGTTCGTGGCCACTGGCGCGAGGGACGCGACGGCTTTTCCGCGGCGCTGCGACAGGACGATGGCAAAGCTTCGCCCGATGTGCGTGGCAAGGCCGTGCTCAGTGCTGCCGTCCTGAGTTTCATGCTCGGTGAATACGCGGAGGCCGAGATGTGGCTGCAGGAAGCGCTGGCGATTGCGCGTACCACCGGCAATCGAGGCGTCGAAGCAGGCGCGCTGAACAATCTCAGCGCCATAGTGCAGGAGCGCGGCGATTTCGCCCAGGGAAGAACCCTCCTTGAACAGGCGGTCGCGATCAACCGCGAACTCGGCAATCGCGCGTGGGCGGCAATAAATCTGGCCAACCTCGGGGAACTGCTGCTGCGTCGAAAAGACTTCAACGGAGCGCGCGCATTTCTGGAACAGGCGTTGGCCGAAAGCCGAAGCAGCGAATTGCCTTCGGTGGAGGCGGATTCGCTAGGCAAGCTTGCGTATCTTGAGCGCCGCAGCGGCAATTTCGCAACTGCCCGACAGCTCGCCGAAAGGTCGCTTGCAATCTATCGCGAACTCTCGGCGCCCGCGCAGGAAGTCGAGTTGATGCGACTGCTTGCCGACGTGTCCGTGGCGAACGATGAATTGCCGGTGGGAGCCAGGCACTTCGAGGAAGCGCTGCGCACCAGCAGCAAACTGGGAAACCGCATCAACATCGCACGCTGCCTCGAGGACATGATTGCGCTGGCGGTCAAGACCGGAAACCACACCGTAACGGCGACCCTTTTCGGCGCGGCCGAAGCGCTGCGCCAACCCGCGGGTGTGGTGGCAGCGCCGGACGAGCGCGAACGCCTGCAGGTACTGTGCGAGCAAAGCCTGGCGGCGATGGGTGCGCCTGCGTATGCGTTGGCGGTCGACGCCGGTCGCAAGCTGTCGACAGAAGGCGCCATCGATACCACGCTTGCCTGGTTGGCATCAGTCGCCTGAACGCACTTCGGTAGTCCGCAATCCGAGTTGACAAAGCGGTTGCATTTGCGCAGCATTTGAACGCAACTGTAGCCCGACGCCAATTCGTACTTACCAGGGAGGGGATCGTGGCGAAATCGACCAAATCGAGCAAATCGAGCAAGGCACGCAAAGGTGCCAAGACAGGCAAGAAGTCGAGCAGGAAGTCGAACAAGCCGGGGAAGAAACCAAAATCCACCGAGCTGCTCCTAAAACCCTTACCACGAAACATCATCCACCTGACCGACGAGGGTCAGGTGGTGGTCGCCACCAGCGAGGGCACGCTCGAACTCGTCAAGGACGAGAAGCTCGCCAAGACCCTGAAGGCTGCATTGCTGAAGCGCCAGCAGGGAGGATTGGCCGTGACCAAGCTGTTGCGGGATGCAGGATTCAACGTCACGTCAACGTCGACGACGGGCATGGACAACCCGTGATCCTCGATTGCGGCGGGTGACGCTCCGCTGCAAGGAGTCGAGCGAGCGCGCGACGTCAGTCCAGCGGTAGCATCCCGCGTGCACCGCACCGCCCCCGTCGGCGAGGTCATCGAACTTCCCGGCACGATCCGCACCAGGGATGCGGCGTCCACGCTGAGCCAGGCGCGCGGCGTGATGCGCGCACTGGGCATCACGCGACTGGCCAATGTCACCGGTCTCGACCACGTTGGAATTCCCACCTGGACGGCGGTGCGCCCCCTCGCGCGATCGCTCAGCGTCTCGCAGGGTAAAGGCCTGACCCACGAACTGGCGCAGGTGTCCGCGCTGATGGAATGCATCGAACTCCATCATGCCGAACATTTCGTTCCACGCGGAGAGTGGGTTTCCATCCATGATTCCACGCGCGATTCGAGCTTTGCCGACGCGCTGCTTTTTCCCGTTCACCCGACCAGAGACATCGATGTGATGCACCCGTTGGAGTGGGTGCCGGGGCATGATCTCATTGGCAACGTGGAACGCCGCGTTCCCCGCGATTGCGTCGATCTCGACACGTCGACTCCGCGGGAACACGAGCAGGTCTTCGTCGCCACATCCAATGGCCTTGCTTCCGGCAACACGGTCGCGGAGGCGACGCTGCACGCATTGTGCGAAATCATCGAGCGCGACCAGACGTCTTTCTGGTATGCCCGCAAGCAGCTGGCGCTCGACACCCGCCGCAGCCGCGTAAAGGTCGCCAGCATTAACGATGTGCATTGCCAATGGCTGCTGGAGCGATGTGCGGCGGCGGGGCTCGAGGTGGTCATCTGGAACGCGACGCAGGAACTTCGACTGCCCACTTTCGTGTGCACGCTGTTCGATCGACGCAGCAATACCTGGTACCCGCACCGGTCGTCCGGCTATGGATGTCATCCGTATCGGCGCATCGCCCTGTCGCGCGCCATCACCGAAGCGTTGCAAAGCCGGTTGACACATATCGTCGGTGGCCGCGACGACATCTATTGGTCGACGTACCGCGATCGATTGCGCGTGGACGACGCCGATGGCGACGCGTGGGGCGACGCGCTCATGAGCGAAACCGAAGGGATCGTTCTCGACGAGATTCCGGAAGCGCCGACTATGCATGCGCTCTCGCAATTGCTCGACTGGGTGCTCGCCCGCCTGACCAGCAACGGCTTCGAGCAGGCGATCGTCGTCGACCTTACGCAGGCCGCCATCGGAATACCCGTCGTGTGGGTCAGCGTGCCGGCGCTCGAAGGGGCGATCGACAAACCTGGATACACGCCCGGACCTCGCATGCAAAGTGCTCTCGCCAAGCGGATCGGCATATGAATTCGTGTGTGTTTGCGGGGCCGTCACTGCACGGCATTGCGGCTCCCGAGGGCGTGAAGCGTTACGGCCCCGCGGCGTTGGGGTCGGTGTACCGGGCAGTCGAGGCGGGTTATCTGCGAATCGGCATTGTCGACGGGCTGTTCGGCAACGTGCCGTCGGTCTGGCACAAGGAAATCCTTTACGCCCTGTGCGCCGGCGTCGAAGTTGCCGGGGCGGCAAGCATGGGCGCACTGCGTGCCGCCGAATTGAACAGCCTCGGCATGGTCGGCATCGGCCGCATCTATCGGCTCTTTCGCAGCGGCCACTGGACCGACGATGACGAGGTCGCGGTCACGCACGCGACCGAATACCTGGCATTCAAGCCGTTGTCGGAGGCCATGTGCAATTTTCGTTTTACGCTGCGCCGACTGCGGCGGATCGGAGTGATCGATTCCTCGCTCGAGATGGAGATCATCGCCCGTCTCAAGGCCAGGCACTTCTCGGGACGCACGCGCGAGGAACTTTCGAGAATCATCGCGGCGGTTGCCGGACACGCGGAATCCGCCCGGATCGAGCAGTGCTTCGCGACCGAGTACGTGGACGCGAAAGCGGACGACGCGCGAGCGCTGCTGACTTATTTCGCAGACACCGCTGCGCCGACGCCGGTGGCGCCTCCCTGGCGGTTTCCCGCTACCGCGCTCTGGCGCAATCAGTTCGTGCACGATATTGGAGACGTTCCGCCGCTGTCGTGACGCGCTGGCGTCCAGGAGTACTTTTGTATCGAATGACCGGCCGGCCGGAAGCCGGGTCGATCGCACGTGCACACGCATATTCATATAGTTGCGACATGGAGTTGAGAAGGCGTCCAAAAAGCTGGCGTAGTCGGGCAAGGTTGGCATTCAATAGTCGACGTAGTTTGCCCAGCAGGTCCTCAATCGAGCGTCAACCTGAGGTCCGCCATGCAGAAGTCTTTCTGGCCGCGACTCTCCGAGGCAAGGCATTTCCTGCCGCTGTTGCGAAGTCATCTCGTCGCCAGTGCGGCTGCGTTCCCGCTCACTGCCGGCCTGGCGCTCGATTTGTTGCCCATTGTCGAAGACGGGCTGTTCGGCTACGAGCTCGTCCCGAATCGCGACGCCCACACCTACCTGACCGTCGGCTGCAATGCCCGCGGCGACATGGTGCTGCGCAAGACCTTGTACGGCGATGGCGCACCTAATGCGCTGCAACTGGTGGCGGTGAACGGCCAACTGCTCTCCCGCAGCGAGCGAGCCTCACGTTACCGACTGCAACAGCGCGACACCTGCTATCCCGATCCTGCCTCGGCTGCGGAGGCGACCTGGGCGCAACTGCTCGTGCTCTTTCCGCAGCGGCCGCGCGTGCCGATCGGCGTTCGCGAGCACTGGCACCGCAGCCTGGACCTGGCCCTGGTCATAGCGCATTCGCACCTGGCGCGCTGGCACCCCATGATCCGGTTTTGCGGCATACCCGATGAAGCGCAGCAGGGGTTCGCGCTGTCCGGCGCTCCGGGCGAGCATGGCGAACTGATCTTCCAGAGGCCGGACATCTGGATGCTGCGCTGGAAGGCCGCGCCGTACGCCGTGTATGAGTCGTGGTCGGTCGAGCTGATCGAACCTGAAGTGCCGGACGCGCTGGCGCGCAGCGACGCCGCGTCTTAGGCCGTCAGATCATTCGTTCGCCACGCCGTGTGGCACGTGGCCGGTGGCGACATGCTTCGAGGCCGACTCGACATGCGTACGCTGGTCGTCGAAGAAAATGTCGGCGCCGAAGGCGCGCAGGAACTCGCCCTTCTCCAGTCCGCCAAGGAACAGCGCTTCGTCGATGCGGATGTTCCACGCGCGAAGCGTGCGGATTACGCGCTCGTGCGCCGGCGCGCTGCGCGCGGTCACCAGCGCGGTGCGGATCGGGCTCGCATCTTCGGGGAAGTCCGACTGGATGCGATGCAGGCCGGAAAGGAAATCCTTGAACGGTCCGCCCATCAACGGTCGCAGCGCCGCGTCCGACTCGCTCTTGGAGAATGCTGCGAGACCTTCTTCCTGGTACACCCGCTCGGCTTCGTCGGAAAAGAGCACCGCGTCGCCGTCGAATGCTATGCGCAGCTCGTCGGTTTCGTTGCGGAACACCGTGGGAAAGATGGTCGCAGCGGCATAGCCGTCGTCGAGTGCGCGCTTGACGTCCTCGGTGTCGGCCGACAGGAACAAATGCGAGCCGAAGGCAGGCACGTAGCGCGACGTCGGCTCGCCCTTGGTAAAGGCTGCGCGCGTGATGTCGAGCCCGTAGTGCTTGATCGAATTGAACACGCGCAAGCCGGTGTCGGCCGAATTGCGCGACAGCAGCAGAACTTCGACGTACTGCTTGTCGGGACGGTTCAGGCGCAGCAGTTTCTTGGCCAGTGCGAACGCCGGGCCCGGGGCGAGAATTTCGTCCTCGTGCTCGATCTGGTAGCGCTGGTAGGCGTCGACGCCCTGGTCGACGAAGATGCGGTGGCTGTCGGACAGGTCGAACAGCGCCCGCGACGAAATCGCAACGACCAGCTTGTCGGCGAGCGTGGGCTTGCTCATCGGGCAAGTATAGCCCCGCGGCGCCCTGCGCCTGGCATCAACCGGGCGGGTCGTGTCCGGGCAGACGCTCCACCACCTGTTCCTCGGCGGCTGTGCACGGGATGGTAGCGAGCGAGCCGAGTGTCATCGGTCGGACCGGGAAGCGTGCGCGGAAGCTGCCGACCGCTGCAGGATGCATGCGTCGTTCGCGCGCGACGAGCTCGGTCACGGTGAGGCTGCAGTCGCGTCCGTGGCACGCTCCCATGCCGCAGCGCAGGTATGCCTTGAGCTGATTCGGCCCGGCAGCACCTTCGCGCACCGCGTCGATGACTTGCCGGGCGGTGACGTTCTCGCAGCGACAGACCACGGTATCGCCGTCGGCAACGCGAAACCGATCCGGCGGCCGGTAGACCGTGTCGAGGAAACGACGACCGCGCAGCGATGATGCCAGCGCGACGCGGTGCGGTTGCGCCGCCGCATCGCGCGCCGCGACATCGATGCGGCCGAGAGCTGCAGCGGCGGCAAGCGCCGCAAGCCGGCCACGATGTTCCGCCGTGGTCGCGCCGGCGATGGCGGCGCCGTCACCGGCGATGAACACGCCGTCGACGCTGCTCGCGCCCCAGGCGTCGACGGCGGGCGACCAGCAGGCGTTGCGTTCGTCCCAGCGCAGCGCGCAACCCGCGACGCCGGACAGCTGCACGTCCGGCACCATGCCCTGGTGCAGCACCAGGTGATCGGCAATGAGCGTCGCATCGCGCTTGTTGGCCAGAAAGCGCACCGATGCCAGCTTGTCGTTGCCCAATGCGGCGAGTTCGATGACATCGTGGTAGATCGGGATGTTGTCGTTGATGTCGCGCAGCAGCGCCGCACCGCGCGCATAGTACGGCGAGCGCATGAAGCCGATCGCGTGCGGCAGTGCGCGCACGAAGCGCTTGGCGTTGAGCGTATCGAGCACCCCGACCACATTCGCACCCGCAACGCGAAGCTCCTGCGCGACCAGATACAGCAGGGGTCCGCAGCCGGCAACGACCACCCTCCCCTCGGGAACGCTGCCCGTGGTCGCGAGGCGTGCATGCGCGGCCAGCGCGCCGACGACGCCGGGGAGCGTGGCGCCCGCGATCGGCATCGGGCGCTCGACGGCGCCGGTGGCAAGGATGATCGCGCGCGTCGCAAGAACGCTCGCGATGCCGGAAGCCGAGACGCACAACTCGAAGCCGTCGCTTGTTGCGACAAGGCCGTGCACGATCGTCCCCGCTGCGTGACGCGTGCCAGTTCGCTCGAGTCCGGCCTGCAGCGCAGCACCCTGCGCTTGCGCGGTCGCGAGTCTGGCGCGAACCTTCGGTGGCAGGCTCGCCATGCCGCGATACATCGTGCCGCCAGTTTCGGCGTGCTCGTCGACGAGCAGCACCGAGAGGCCGAGTTCCGAAGCCAGCGTCGCCGCCGCGATGCCGGCGGGTCCGCCGCCGACAACGGCGACGTCGCAGGCTCCGGGCGGTGTCGCGGCGTCAGGCGGCTGCGGATTCATCGAATCGATCCGCGGAGAACGCGCGCTGCGCCTCGCCCAGGGCGCCCGTCGCAATCAATGGAGCCAATTCAAGCGCGTGAATCGCCGCCAGCGTGACTCCGCTGTGGCAACTCGCAATGAACGCGCCGGGCGCCGTGCTCGATTGCTGGTAGATCGGCAACCCGTCCGGCGAGAGCACGCGCAGCGCGGCCCACGCGCGCACGACATTCGCTGTTGCGAGGCGCGGGAAGGCGCGTACCGCACGCTGCGCCATCGCCGAGAGCACTCCGAACGAAGTGTCAGTGTTCGCGGAATCCTCCTGCGAGTCGCCGACGAGCACGCTGCCCGAGTCGGTCTGGCGCAGCGCTTCAGTCGGCAATGGTAACCATGACGGCATCTGCTCGAGCGCGATGATCTGGCCGCGCTGGGCGCGGACCGGCGCGGCGAGCCCGACCTGCGGCGCCAGCACGGCGTTGCCAAGGCCCGCGGCGATGACGACGCGCCGGGCACGGAACTCGCCGTGTCGCGTGGCCAGCGTAAAGCCCTGCGCGACGGGTGCGATGCGCCGCACCGCGTGATCCGCACGCACCACGCCGCCGCGCGCGACCAGGCCGCGTTGCAACGCGTGCAGCAGCCGCAACGGATTGACGTGTCCGTCTTCCGGACAGTACGAAGCACCGGCAACGTCGGGGCCGATGCCGGGCAGCCATTGCGCGACCGTATTGCGACCGATCATCTCGAAGCGCAGTGCCTTGGCGGCATCGTGCGCTGTGTACAGACGCGCGAAGCGCGCAACCTGCTCCGCGCGCGCCGCGAGCTCGCGCTCCGAGAGGCACAGGTGCAGGCCGCCGCGCTGCTCGAAGGCAATGTCGATGCCGCTGTCCTCGCTCAGGCACGAGGCGAACTCGGGCCATCGCCGCGCCGACTCGCGCGTCCACTGCGCGTAGGAAGCGTTGTCCAGACCCTTGCCCTGCACCCAGATCAATCCGAAGTTGCCGCGCGCGGCGCGTAGCGCGACATCGCCTTCGTCGAACATTGTTACCTGCCGCGCGCCCTCGGCAAGTCCATATGCGATGGCCGCGCCGACCAGTCCGCCGCCGATGACCGCGATGTCGCACTCGGCGGCCGGTTTCGTCACGAGGACGCTCCCGTCGCGAAGCGCAGGAGCACCGGGATCTGCGCCTCGAAATCCTGAAACGCGTGGTCGCCGCCGCCCTGCACGAACTGCCACGCTCCACCGTAATAGTTGACCGCCTCACGCCAGTCCAGGACTTCGTCACCGCTTTGCACCATCAGCAGGTAGCGCTCGGGCCGCGTGATCGCGTCGACCCGGAGCGCGCGCAGCTCGTCGAAATGCTCGCGCGTCAACTCGTAGGTGTCGCCCGTGTACAGGTTGCGCTGCGGACCCAGGTAGCGCTCCAGGTCCGCATACGGGCGCACCGACGGATTGATCATGATCGCGCGCGCTGCCCGGCGCTCGGCGAAATGCGTGGCGTAGTATCCACCGAGCGAGCTGCCGACGAACGCCAGCTCCGCGGGCGCGCGAGCGTCGAGCCACGCATCGACCGCGCGCACCGCCTCAGCGGGCCGGTGATGCAGTGCCGGTACGAAGTATTCCGGGCGCTCATCAGCGGGCAGCGCCGCAATCGCCGCGCCCAGCGCGCGCGCCTTGATCGACGCCGGCGCGCTGTTGAGCCCGTGCAGGTAGACGATGGTCGGCGGCATGCTTCACGCCTTGCCGGCCAGACGCGCAAGCAATTTGTCGTGGATGCCACCAAAACCGCCGTTGCTCATGATCACAATATGGTCGCCCGCGCGAGCCTCGCGGGCGATTGCTTCGACCAGCGCGTCGAGGTTGGTGGCGACAGTGGCGCGAGCGCCCATCGGCGAGAGCGCTCCCGCCACGTCCCAGCCAAGGTTCGCGGCGTAGCAATAGGCGTGGTCGGCCGCGGCCAGGCTCGCCGGCAGCTGCGCGCTCATCGTGCCCAGCTTCATGGTATTGGAGCGCGGCTCGATGACCGCGAGAATGCGCGCGTTGCCCACGGCGCGGCGCATGCCGTCCAACGTCACCGCGATCGCGGTCGGATGATGCGCGAAATCGTCGTAAACGGTGACGCCGTTGACGCACGCCCCGCAGCTCGAGTCGACGCTTGATGCCGCGGAACACCGAGAGCGCGGCGAGGCTCGCGGCGACGGGTACGCCTGCATGGCGCGCCGCCGCGATCGCCGCCAGCGCATTCTGCTGATTGTGGCGGCCCTGCAGCGCGAACGGCGCGAGCACGCCCTGCGGCGCGCCGCCGAGCTTGATGGTGCCGTCAACCGCGATGGTCCAGTCGGCACCAGCGTCGCCGACGGCAGTCTCGGTAGGCCAATGCGCGAAGCGCTCGACCTCGCTCCAGCAGCCACGCGCGAGCACGCGGCGCAGGCTGGCTTCGCCGCCGTTGACGATGATCCGTCCGTTATGCGCAATCGTGCGCACCAGGTGGTGAAACTGCGTCTCGATCGCGGCGAGATCGGGAAAGATGTCGGCGTGGTCGTATTCGAGGTTGTTGAGGATCGCGGTGCGCGGGCGATAGTGCACGAACTTCGAACGCTTGTCGCAGAACGCGGTGTCGTATTCGTCGGCCTCGATGACGAAGAACGCGCTATCTCCAAGCCGTGCCGAGACGGCAAAGTCGACCGCCACGCCGCCGATGAGGAATCCCGGCGCGAAGCCCGCACGCTCCAGGATCCAGGCGAGCAGCGCGGTAGTCGTGGTCTTGCCGTGGGTACCGGCGACGGCGAGCACCCACTTGCCGGGCAGCACGTTCTCGGCGAGCCATTGCGGTCCCGACGTGTAGGCGCTGCCGGCGTCGAGGATCGCTTCAAGCAGCGGATTGCCGCGCGAAATCGCGTTGCCGATCACGAACACGTCGGCGTCCTTCGCCACGCCGGTCAGCTGCGCGGCATCGTAGCCCTCGCTTAGGTCGATGCCAAGCGTGCGCAATTGCGTGCTCATCGGCGGGTAGACGTTGGCGTCGCAGCCGGTGACCGTATGGCCTGCCTGCCGAGCGAGGGCGGCGATGCCACCCATGAACGTTCCGCAAATGCCGAGAATGTGCAGGTGCACGTCTAGCGTCCTCCGGATGATCGCGCCGCGATCGCGCGCTCGTAGGCCGTCTCGAGGCTCACCGTGTAGCGCGCCGCGTCGGCGAGCCCCGAGCCCGGCAGGCGCGACGCGATCGCCGCGGCGATTCCATCTCGCCACGCGCGATCGTCGGCGAGTCGGCACGCGAGTTCGACGTAACGCTCGTCGCTGTCGGCCACGGTATCGGTCACACCCAGATGCGCGAGCAAGCTGTAGCTCACCCGCTCGGCGTGGCGCTCGCCGACCCGCGTGACCACCGGAACGCCCATGTCCAGCGCCGCCGCCGTGGTGTCGCCGCCGGTATAGGGCAGTGTGTCGAGCACCGCGTCGACCAAGGTGTAACGCGTGCGTCCCTGCGCATCGTCCTTGCCTGGGGGAACGAATACGATCCGTTCGGCCGGAATGCCGAAGCCCGCCAGCCGGCGCAGATACAGCGCCCGTTCATCGTCGCGCAAGGGCGAAAACGCCAGCACCGAGCGCGGCACGCGCTTGAGGATCTGCCGCCAGAGCTCGAGGCAGCGCGGCGAGAGCTTGAGCAGGCTCACGAACACGCCATAGACCATCGTCGAATTGCCAAGGCCCATGCTTTCGCGCGTCGCGACCGGCACCGGCGCAGGCGCGACGCGGCGCACCGGCAGCACGCAGGTATCGAGCACCAGCGGCGCTTCGATCTGGTAGGCGCCGGCGTCGGGCAGATCGGCAAAGGCGTCGGTTAACTTGTAGTCGACCTCGCGCAGGCCGATGCAGCCGTGATAGCCCAGGTGCGTGACGATCACCGGCGCGGGCTTGCCCAGCAGGATGCCGGGGCGCGAGAGCGCCGAATGCCCCATCAGATCGACCAGCAGGTCCAGCCGGTCGGCTGCGATCGCACGCGCCGCGCCGCGGTCGTCGAGCGCGGCAAGCTGCGTAAAGCCGGCCGCGCCGGCGCGAAACTCCGCGCTGATCGCATCCTCCTGTTCTGTCGGCGTGAGCGAGTACAGGTGCACCGCGAATCGCGAGCGGTCGTGCGCCGCGAGTACGTCGCGCAGCAACCGGCCCATGACATGCGCGCGGAAATCGGCGGAAATGTAGCCGATGTGGATCAGGCCGTCAGCGCGCGACGCACTCGCGGTCGTCGTCGCAGCCGGCGCGAGCGTGGCGTCGCGCGGCTGCAGGTAATCGTAGGTTGCATACAGCCGCCGTATCGCGTCGCGCGACAGGTCGCAATACTGCGCGCGCGCCACCGTCACCGCGGCCAGGTCGGCCTGGTCGGGACGGTACGGCCAGTCGAGCGCGAGCGGCAAGTACTTTGCCTCGTGATCGCGATCGCCGAGCAGGCGCGAAAACATTAGACCGGTCACGACCAGTTCGGCCGTCAAAGGTGCGCCGCGCTCGAAGCGCAGGAAGTCCGCAATGGCCTGCTCGGTCATGCCACGCTGCAGCCAGTTGGTGCGCAACGCAAACCAGGCGGTGGTGTCGGTGGGCGCGAGCTCGCGTGCGCGCTCGAGATGCGCGTGCGCGAGATCGGCGCGACCACGCCGCTGCAGCGCCAGGCCGAGATTGCCCAGCGCTTCGATCGAACCCGGGTCGATGACGCGCGCGCTCTCGAAGGCGCGTTCCGCGGCGGCATAGTCGCCGGTCCGGAAATCGACATGGCCGATCGCCATCGTCGGCGCGATCCATTCGGGCCGGCATTGCGCGGCGGCGACGAAACTGCGACGGGCATCGGCAAAATCGCCACGCGCATACAGGAGCGCCCCGATGTTGTAATGCACCTCGGCAAGTCCGGGAGACAGTTCGAGTGCGGCGCGATACGCGGCGAGCGCAGCGTCGGGCCGACCCGCGGCGGCGTGGGCAGCCGCATCCGTGATGAGTTCGCGCAGGTCGCTCACGTCGTTACCGCGATCGCGTGGCGTCGCCAGCCGTAGGCGAACCACGCGTAGGCCGCCAGATTGACGCCCAGTACAACGGCAAATGCCAGTTGCAGGCCGCCCGCGGTATCGGTGCCCAGACTGAGCCGGGCCGCATCGACAAACACGCCGATACCCCACTGCATGATAAAGCTGCCGCCGAACATCAGCAGGTTGAGCGCGGTGTTCGCGCGCGCGGTCAGTTCTCGAGGGAAGCCCTCGTTGAGCACCGTGAACCCAAGCACGTTGACCGCTGACCCGAATCCGTAAAGCGCCCACGGCAGATAAGTGAACGGCAGCGTCCGGGTGGTGATCAGCGCCAGCGCACCGATCGAGATCGCGAAGCCCATCGCGAACAGGTGCCGCGCGCCAATGCCGCGCTGCGCGAGTCGCGTCGCGAACAGGCCGAGCCCGAAGTAACCGACGACGATGGCGACGCCCATCACCAGCAGGTGCACGGCCGCGACCGCGCGCGTGTAGCCGTCGATTTCCATCAGCCACGGCACCGACCAGAGGCCCTGGATCGCCATGAACGATCCCATCGCCGTCGCCGCCAGGGGACACAGCCACCAAAAGCGCGCGCTGCAAAAGACGCCCTTCACGCCGCGCCATTGTTCGGCCCAGCCAGGCGCGCGCGCCGGAGGCGCCACATCCGGTACGGTTAAGAACAGCAGCACCGCGGCGGCGACGGTCACAACGGAGAGCGCGACGAACACCAGCCGCCACGACACCAGCGTCAACGCCGCCGCCAGCGGCGCGGTCGCCAGCAACGCTCCGGAACCGCCCGCGACCATCATCCAGCCGGACAGCGATGCCTGCCGATTGCCGGGATACCACGCGGAAATCGCCTTCAACGGCGCCATCAGGCAGACCGCCGTTCCGGCGCCGATCAGCGCGCGCGCAAACGCGAGGCCCGTCAGGCCGTCGCTCGACGCGAATGCCAGCGCGCCCCCTGCCGCGACCAGCAGCAGCACCGGTTCGACACGGCGCGGTCCGTAGCGATCGAGCAACATACCGGCCGGGACCTGCGTCGCCGCAAACGCAAGGAAGTACGCGCTGGTGAGCAGGCCCAGCGACGCCGCGCTGATGCCGAGTTCCCTGGTCAGCTCCGGCGAAATCACCGCGTTGACCGTGCGAAACAAGTACGACAGCATGTACGCCGCCGAAAAGCCGACGTAGATCCGTAAGAAATGCGGTGGTGCCATGGTCTCGCGTCGCGCTTCAGGTGCGGAAAATGAAGTACACCGCGCCGACCATGCACAAACCGGCCCAGAGGAAGTCGAGTTTGAGCGGCTGGCCCATGTAGAAGAACTGCGAAGGGCACGAACACCACCAGCGTGATCACCTCCTGCATGATCTTGAGCTGGCCCAGCGACATGACCGTGAAACCGATGCGATTGGCAGGCACCTGCAGCAAATACTCGAACAACGCGATGCCCCAGCTGACCAGCGCCGCGAACCACCACGCGCGATCGTTCAGGTTCTTCAAGTGACCGTACCACGCGAAAGTCATGAACAGGTTCGACGCGGTCAGCATGAGTGCCGCGGTGAGCGTGGGATGTTGCAGCAGTGTTGGCATCGGGAATCGCCGAACGCGGAGTTGAAGGCGATTATTATCGCCGATCGGCGACGTTGCGCCCGTGACTGGCACGCTCGCCCCGTCGAAGGCGGGGGCACGCGATACCGCGCTCGTCGGTTCAGGTCGCTGCGAGTCTGACCGAGACCACGACGCCTCGACCATCGGCGCGATTGCTGGCGCTTGCACTGCCGCCGTGAAAATCGGCGATCAGACGCACGATGTACAGGCCGAGGCCCAAGTGCGGCGCATCACCCCCGCCCTCGCCGCGCACCGACACCATCGAGTCGAACAACCGGCCCGGCATCGACTCGGGCAATGGCGGACCCTCGTTCTCGACTTCGATGCACGCAGCCGCGTCCTCGCGTCGCAGGCGCACGATGATCGGAGTCCCCGGCGCGCCGAATTCGGTGGCGTTGGCAACGAGTTTGTCGAGCATCTGCGCGACGAGGTCGGGCGCGCCATCGATCCACAACTTGTCGCCAGGCGCTTCGAGCGCGATCGTCTGGCCGGGATAGGCCAGGCGATAGCCTTCGACACACCCCGCCACCACCGCCGCCAGGTCGAAGCGTTCGCGCTCGCTCATCGAACCGCGGCCTAGGCTTTGCTCGAGGCGGGTAGCTTCGGTCATGCGTGTCAGAATGTGCGCCAGCCGGTCGAGGCCCTGCTGCGCGCGCTCGATGTACACGCGCGCGTCTTCGGGCAGCGGCGACAGCTGCAGGTTCTCCAGCGAACTCCTGACCACCGCGACCGGCGTGCGTAATTCGTGCGACAGGCGGCTTGCCATGTTCTGCTGGTAACTCGCGTACTGGGTAAGACGCGCGAGCGCGCTCGAAAAACTGCGCGACAGGTCGCCGATTTCATCGCCCGCGGTCGATGCCATCACCGCGCCGCGTGCGCGCCCCTGCTCGTCGATGGCGGCCTCCGCCTCGTCGCGCAGGCGACGAATACGCGCAACCAGCCGCGACGCATACAGCGTCAGCGCCAGCGTGCCGATGAGCAGCGCGGCGAGCACGATCGAGAACAATCGCTCGAAGGCGCGATTGCGCTCGGCGAGCACGGCGTTGGTCGTCTCCTCGACGATGACCACGCCGCGCACCTGATCGCCGACCCAGATCGGATGCGCGGCGGAGACGATGATCGCGCGGCCATCGGGCGTCGGGCGGCGTTCGATGGTGAGGATGCCGGCCAGCGCGCCGTCGATTTCGCGCGCGGGAATGAGCACGCGCCCGGCCTGTTCCTCGGTGAAGTCGTTGGTGGGTTGCCGGAGCACCAGCGAGTACAGCGGGTGCAGGACTTCGCGCTCGAGCCATCGCCACACCCGCGGCAATGACGTATCGGCGGCGCCGGCTACCGGTACGCCCTTGAGCGTTCCCGCGCGCGCCAGCACATTGAGATCGCGGTCGACGACCCAGATGCGCGCGGTGGTACGCGAAAGGCCCTGGATGATCTGCTCGATTTCGGGCGAGCGCGGCGTCGCCGGAGGAGGCGGCGGAGCGACGGCCGGAACGCTCGGCGCGCCGCCCGTATCGCTGCCGCGCTCGGTCGTCAGTGCTTCGCCCTGCGCGGCGCTCTTGACGTCGAACAGGCGCGGCCGGTCGTGCAATGCGGTGGCCACCGCCTGCGCGGTGCCGGCGAGCGTGCGCTCCTGCGCGTCGCGCAGGAAGCGCTCGAGCTCGCGCACGTACTCGTAGCCCAGCCACGGAATCGCCAGGAACACCGTCAGCACCAGCAACAGTTGCGCGCGGATGCCGAGCGCCACGCGCCGCGGTTTCATCAAGATCCTACGGTTCCTGGGGGTTCCAGCGATAACCCATGCCGTACACGGTCGCGATGCAGTCGAACGCGGGGTCCAGCGCCAGGAACTTGCGCCGGATGCGCTTGATGTGCGAGGTGATGGTGCTGTCGTCGACGACGATGTTGGCATCGCGCATCAGGCTGTCGCGGTCCTTCACGTGGCCCGGATACTTGGCCAGCGTGTGCACCATCCAGAACTCGGTCAGCGTGAGATCCACGCGCTTGCCGCCCCACGTCGCGGTGAGCCGCTTGCCGTCGAGTCGCAACGGCCCGCGCTCGATCACGTCTTCGACCGAAGGAGGCGCTGCGAGCAGGTCGCCGCGCCGGAACAGCGCCGCGATGCGCGCGGTGAGATGCGGCAGGCTGACATCCTTGGTGAGGTAATCGTCGGCACCCAGGCGCAGCCCCGCGACGATGTCGAAATCGGAATCGCGCGCCGACAGGAAGATGATCGGCAGGCTCGCCGACAACGCGCGCAATTCGCGACACAGCGCGAAGCCGCCGTCGATGTCGTCGGCCAGTCCGATGTCGATGAGCGCAAGGTCGGGCAGCCGGGTGCGAAACGCGGCGAGCGAGGTCGCCCGATCCGCGTATGCGGCGACTTCGTAACCTTGCTTCCTGAGCGCGTCCGCGTAGTTGGCGCGGATCGCGGGCTCATCCTCGACGATGGCGATGCGGCGGCTCATGACGGGTCATCTTACCGCAGGCGACGCGCGTGTCGATGCCGCCCCGTCCCCTGCCCGCACTTCGCCACAATTCTTCGCCGCCCCGACACGCTTGCGGCCCTCAATGGCCGCGATGCGCGCCCGTAATCAGGGTGCGGCAAGGCAGCCGCGGATCGCGGATCAACCGGTCAAAGGAGCAAAGCGATGCAGGCAGCGACAGGCAGCATCCAAACGAGAGTTTGGCGGGAGTTGGGGCAACTGGCGGTCGAGGGGATGGCCGTCGGACTGGTGTTCAGCTTGCTGCTCGCCGCAGCGGTTTACATCGTCGCGCATAACGGGTCGGCGGCCGATTTTGCGCTTGCCCCGAGCGCGACGGAAGCAACGCTCGCGCTCGCGCCACAGTAGGCACCGACCGTGCCGACCGGGGAGGACCGGTCGGCCGGCTTGCGCTGGCGATAAGTACTTTCGCGATTCTGGACGGCGCAGGTCGGTCGAGTCTTCCCCCGTCGGCAGGGTTGTTGCAACGATTCAGGCGCGTTCAAATCCAGATCAATGGCGCGGGCGCAATGCCTTCGCCAGCGCGATGCCGGCAGCGAACACCGCGACCGCGAGGAGCATCGCCAGCATCGCAGTGGCGATGGCGCCTGCCACGCCGGTCCAGCCCAACGCATCGACGATCAGCCACGCGAGCGTCGCGCCGATGCCGCCGCAGATCATGATCGCGAGCAGACTGGGCAGAATGGAGCGCATCGGGAGGTCAACTTGCCGCGAAGTAGCGCAGCAAGTATAACAGCCGGGACACTGCCGCCGCCGGAGAAGCCGTGCGCACTATCCGTTTGTTGTTCGCCATCTTTGCCGCCGCGTTTGTCGCGCTGACGCCGCAGGAAGCCAGCGCCCAGGCCGCGCTCAAAGGTCCGATTCGCATCATCGTCGGCTTCGCCGCGGGTGGATCGTCGGACATTGCGGCGCGCATGCTCGCCGACAAGCTCAAGGACTCGCTCGGCGTCACGGTACTCGTCGAGAACAAGGTCGGCGCAGGCGGGCGAATCGCCGCCGAAGCGTTGAAGAACGCGCCGCCGGATGGCACGACGCTGCTGTTGACGCCCGTCGTCGTGCCGGTGCTCGCACCCTTGGTGTACAAACAGCTGCCGTACGATCCCGCCAGGGACTTTGCGCCCGTCGCGCAAGTCGCGACCTACCAGTTCGCGCTGGCGCTCACGCCGAGTCATCCGGCGCAGAACGTGCCCGAGTTCGTGGCGTGGCTCAAGGCCAATCCCACGCAGGCAAATTTCGGTTCGCCGGCGCCAGGTAGCTTGCCGCACTTCTTCGGACTGATGATAGGGCAGGCGACAGGCATTGCTATGACCCACGTTGCCTACAAGGGCGGCGCGCCACTCGCGACCGATCTCATGGGTGGCCAGATCCCCGCCGGCATCGATGCCCTGTCCGACATGATCGAGCTGCATCGGGGTGGCAAGATCCGCATCATCGCCACCTCCGGCGCGCAGCGCTCGCCACTCCTGGCCAGCGTGGCCACATTCAAGGAACAAGGCTTTGCCGCGATCGAAGGCAGCGGCTGGATCGGCGTCTACGCGCCGGCCAAGACACCCAGGCCCGTGATCGACCAGATCTCGGCGGCGATTTCCGCTGCGCTGAAAGTATCCGACGTGCGCGAGCGATTCCTGGTGCTCGGTTACGAGCCGACCGGCACCACGCCCGAGCAACTCGCCGCGATCATGATCGCCGACACCGCGCGCTGGGGCCCGGTGATCAAGGCATCGGGCTTCACCGCCGAATAGATCGACAGTCGGCGGAATCGGGCGAACGCATCGTGGGCAAAGTTCGCAACATCCTGTTCATCATGTGCGACCAGTTGCGCACCGATCACCTCGGCTGCTACGGCCACCCCTATCTGGCCACCCGCAACCTCGACGCGCTTGCGCAGCGCGGTGTGCGCTTCGCCAATGCCTTCGTCCAGTCGGGTGTCTGCGGGCCGTCGCGCATGTCGATGTACACCGGGCGCTACGTGTCGAGTCACGGCGCGACGTGGAATCGCGTCCCGCTGCTCGGTCGGCGAAGTCACGCTCGGCGAATACCTGCACGACGCGGGCCGCGCGCTCTCGCTCGCCGGCAAGACGCATGTCATGACCGATCACGCCGGGATGAAGCGTCTTGCACATCGGCAGCGACAGCAATCTCGGCGTGCTGCCTGGCCGCCGGCGGATTCGTCGAAGCCGATCGTCACGACGGCCATCACGCGGAGCCGGATAGTGAATATGCGCACTACCTGCGCGAACGCGGTTACGCCAGCAACGATCCGTGGACCGACTATGTGATCAGCGCCATCGGCGCCGACGGTCAGGTCGCGTCGGGATGGAACATGCGCAATGCGCGCCTGCCCGCGCGCGTCGCCGAAGCGCATTCGGAAACCGCCTACACCACCGACCGCGCGCTGGAATTCATCCGCGCGCAAGGTGACGAACCGTGGGCGCTGCACCTCTCGTACGTCAAGCCGCACTGGCCGTACATCGCGCCCGCGCCCTACCACAATCGCTATTCGCTGGATCAATGCCTGCCGGTAAGGCGCGCCGCGCGCGAACTCGATTCGGCGCACCCGGTACTCGCCGCGTATCGACAGCAGGAGGAATGCGTCAACTTCATGCGCGACGAGGTCTGGCAGGCGGTGCGGCCGACGTACCAGGGACTGGTGCAGCAGATCGACGATCACCTGGGCCGGGTCTGGGACACGCTCGAGACCCTGGGGCGCTTCGACGACACGCTGATCGTCTTCACCGCCGACCACGGCGATTTTCTTGGCGATCACTGGCTGGGCGAGAAGGAGCAGTTCTACGACACCGTGCAGCGCGTGCCATTGATCGTTTACGACCCGGATGCCGCCGCCGATGCGCACGCGCGGGCACGTCGAGACGCGATTCGCCGAAGGCGTCGACCTTGTGCCGACGTTCCTTGCCGCGCTCGGACTTCCCGCCGCGCGGGAGCGCATCGAAGGCGTGTCGCTGCTCGCGCTCACGCGTTCCGAAGCACCGCTGGAGTGGCGCGACTGCGTGGTGTCCGAACTCGACTACAGTTACCGCGACGCACGCCGAATCCTCGGCCGGACGCCGGACCAGTGCCGCGCATGGATGGTCCGCAGCGAGCGCTGGAAGTACGTCCATTGGCAGGACTTTCGGCCACAGCTCTTCGACCTGGCCGCGGACCCCGACGAATTCGACGATCTCGGCGCCGACGCGAGTCACGAGGCGGTACGTACTGAAATGCGCGAGCGGCTGCTGCAGTGGTTCACGCGCCTCAAGCGACGTGTGACCGTCGACGATCGCAGCGTCGAGGCCGCCACCGCAGCGCATAAGCGAGCGGGGGTGTTTTTCGGGCAGTGGTGAGCACGACCCTGCCCGCGCGGCAAAAAGCCGCCGCACACCTCGCGAAATTGGCGAGATGCACGGCGTGGAGGAACCTTACGAAAGCATCGGACCGCTTTTAAGTCTCCCTCAACGCACTGTAGCGATGGCTCAGTGCCCGGTCGACTTCACTGGTAAGTGCAGTCATCGACAATGCCCTGCTCTGGTCTGCATTCGCGTGGTCCGCTCATCGGCGAACTGGTCTTATCGTAGAGGCTCGACGATAGATAGTCGTCCATAGCCGATGGAACTTCGGGAGCATTGGTGCCGCTGTTCGAAGTCGATGCGAAGCTCTGTGGAGCGGCCGTTGCGACCGCGTGCGGCTGTCCGAGATTTTCAGCCACGTTGATGGCCACGATCCCCGCAGCGATCAGTCCGAGTGCTACTAGAACAACTCTGAGGGATCCTGAAATCTTTTGGCGACTCGAACGATGCGTTAACGCTGTCTATTTGCCATGAGTATCTCCCGGTGAACTGATGTCGCTGACTGTCCTTGTTTATCGCGCCGAATGTATTTGTTGCGAACGTCGTCGGCGCGACCGATGTGCCGCCATCGTCAGCCAGCGGCCCGGTGGCAGGATTGCTGCAATGGCTTCAAACACCCGGTGTAGGAATCCCGAGCCCTGCGCGACACTTGCGCGATGTAGCGCGTCGATTCGCTCGGAGAGCACCGATGGAATCGGCGTCGCGGACTCGATCGCCATCCTGCGCAACGCGTGAGAATTCGCCAACGTGCCGCAGTTGAAGCGGAACCAGGTTGTTGCGTCGACGAGCGTGCCCTGACCGTCGATGAAATCGGCGACCCACATCTGGCCGTCGCGAAGGTAGATGGCGACAGCGTGATGCTCGCCCAAGCGGAGCATCTGGCCCTGAATGCGGCAAGGGACGTTAACTTCGAATGCGCTTAGCATTGGCTATCCTCTGGCCGTCGAGATCAAGCAATGGCTCGCGAGCGAACCTTAGTTGCGGGATACAGATGACCGATGACTTCGCCGTCCTCGATTTCGCAAGTGGCGCCTGCTGCAAGAAGGAGCATGCGCATGGGCCGGTTGCCCGCGAGGCACTGGGCAATCACGCGATCGACGCGATCTGCGAGTGCGCAGTCCGTGATCTCGGCAAACAGCAGCGTGCCCAGCCCGCGGCGGCGCATTGTCTCGTCGGTGCTGAACGCTGCCTCCATCAAACGGGCGCCGTGTTCTTCGTAGACAAAGCCCTGGACAAGCGCGACGAGGTTCTCGTGCCGGTCGAATACGCCAATGCAGATGTCCCGTTCGAAATTGATCCGTTCGACGTAGGCCCGGACGCCGTCGTCGTTCAGGACGTGACAAAACCGCATCTGCCGAGCGCCATCCGAGAGCCGGAGCAGATGGTTCAGGACCGCGAGGCGGTCGCTCGACCCGAGGCGCCGGGGGGCGGATACGTTTGCGCTGGTGTCCATCGGTAGTGACATGGCCCTTGCTCCTGTGTCGAGTTGCGTCGCTGGTTTGCTATGCTCGATACGTGATGAGGATGTTGGGCGGCGGGCGCGACGAAGTCTTAAAGAAACCCTAAAAGATCGATGAAGCGACGATGAGGAGCCTCTACGAGATAGGTCCGATGCGGCTGGACCCGGAGGCTGGAGTGCTGACGCATGCGGGTGCGCCGCTGGCGCTTGGGGCGCGGGCGATTGCGGTGCTGGCGACGCTGGTGGGTCAGGCGCAGGAGTACGTGTCGAAGGCGGCGATCCTCGATGCGGCGTGGCCGGGGCTGGTGGTCGAGGAGGCCAACCTCGCGGTGCAGATTTCGGCGATCCGCCGGGTGTTGGCGCGGGTGCCGGGCGGCGAGAGCTGGATCGAGACGCTGGCGCGGCGTGGCTACCGCTTCGTCGGTCCGGTGGTGGCGATCGCGGACCCGCGCGCAGCCACGGCAGCGCTCGACCGCACGCGCACCAATCTGCCGCAGCTGCTGACCTCGTTCGTTGGGCGCGAACGCGAGCTCGCCGAGATCAAGCAACGCTTGCCGGACACGCGCATGCTCACGCTCACCGGCACCGGCGGCATCGGCAAGACCCGCCTGGCGCTGCAAGCGGCCGCCGAAGTGCGCGAGGCCTATCGCGACGGCGCCTGGTTCGTCGACCTGTCGGCGCTGGTTGATCCCACGTTGGTGGCCAGTGCGCTGGCCCAGGTACTGAAGGTGAAGGAGGCCGCCGGGCAGCCGTTGCAGGCGACGCTATGCGCGCACTTGCGCGGCAAGGAAGTGCTGCTGATCGTCGACAACTGCGAGCAGGTCCTGGCGGCGGTGGCCGACCTCGCCGAGGCCCTGTTGGGTGCGACGGCCAAGGTCACCCTCGTCGCCACCAGTCGCGAGCCCCTGCACGTCGGCGGCGAGCAGGTCTATCCGGTGGCCGCACTGCCGGTGCCGGGTCGCAGCGCTGACGCCAAAGGCATCGCGCGTTCCGATGCGGTGCAGTTGTTCGTCGAGCGTGCCCGAGCGCATCGGCCGAGCTTCGACCTGGAGGGATCACGCGCTCGTGCGGTGGCCGATATTTGCGTGCGCCTGGACGGCATCCCCTTGGCGCTGGAACTGGCGGCGGCGCGGGTCGCGGTGCTGCCGGTCGAGCAGATCGAGCGTTTGCTCGACCAGCGCTTCCGGCTGTTGACCAGCGGCAGCGGCAGCGACGTGCCGCGCCACCAGACGCTGCGCGCCATGCTCGACTGGAGCTACGACCTGCTCAACGACAACGAGCGGCTGCTGTTGGCGCGCTTCTCGGTGTTCGCCGGCGGCTTCACGCTGGCGGCGGCTGAGGCCGTCGCGATCGGCGACCCCATCGCCAAGGACGACATCGTCTACCTGCTGATCGCTCTGGTCGAGCAGTCGCTCATCGTTGCCGACGAGGACGGCGACCGCTACCGCATGCTCGAGACCGTGCGCGAATACGCGCGCGAGAAACTCAACGCGAGTGGCAGCGCCGACACGTTTCGAACCCAACATCGCGACTACTTCCTGGCACTGGCCGAGGAGGCGGCACCGAAACTGAGAGGTGCGCAGCAACTCGAGTGGCTACAACGCCTGGACAAGGAGCACGAAAACCTGCGGACAAGCCTCGACTGGGGCCTCAGGCACGCGGAACCCGGACCAACCCTTGAACTGTGCACATCGCTGCAATACTTCTGGACGACGCGGGGATATTTCTCGGAGGGGCGCGGCTGGTGTGCCGGAGCGCTGCGCATGCCTGGAACCGACCAGCTGCCGCAGGAGCATGCCCGGGCGCTCAACTGCGCGGGCGTGCTCGCCTATCATCAAAGCGATCAAGCCACCGCACGGGCGCTCCTAGAAGAATGCCTTGCCATCGAGCGGCGACTGGGGGACCGGTCGCGCGTCGCGATCGCGCTCGGCAACCTGGGCATGGTGATCGTTGATCTGCACGAACTTGCGGCGGCCCGTGCGTATCACGAGGAGAGCCTGGCGATCATGCGCGAATTGGGAAACGAGGCCGGGGTTGCCGCCACCCTGAACAACCTTGCAATGGTGGTACAACGACAAGGCGACCTTAGCTCGGCGCGCGCTTTGCTTGAGGAAGGGTTGGCGATCAAGCGCGCTCTAGACGATCCGGGACGGATTGCGACCTCCCTCGGCAACCTCGGGGCTGTTACGCTGGAACAGGGCGATCTTGCGGGCGCGCGCGCACTCTACGACGAGTGCCTGACGATCATGCGGGAGCTGGGCAATCGCCAATACACTGCGCTGGCGCTCGAGCGCCTAGCGGGGATTGCTCTGGCTCAGAGCGACTACTCGACCGCACAGCGGCTCGGCGAGGAAAGCCTCGCGATCGGGCGCGAACTGCAGCGCGGACAAGGGATCGCGGACTCGCTCTGTCTCCTGGGCAACGTAACCCTTGAGAAGGGCGATGCTTCGACCGCCCGGCAGATGTTCGAGGAGGGCTTGGCGATCCAACGTCAACGGGGCGACCAGCATGGAAAGATCGCGTCGCTGGTGGGACTTGCAGCCGTGGTCGCTGCGCGTGGCGAGTGCCTTCGCGCCGCCCGGCTTTGGGGCGCGGTGGAGCAATGGCGAGCAGACAACAGGACACCGTTGTCGAATCAAGAACGGCCACGCTACGACGAGCGCGTAAGCACTGCCCGCGCCGCCGTGGCAGATGATGTGGCCTTCGAGCGCGCCTGGCAGGACGGCCGTGCGTTGACGGTCGAGCTAGCGCTGGAACTCGCGCTGAAGGATCGTCCTGGGCGAGAATGAATCCAGCTTGGGAGATAGCGTACCCAAATTCACGAAGGCTCCGGTTCAAGCAAGCAGTTGCAATAGCCGGGGAATGAGTATCGGCGCGACCATCGATACGAAAACTGCGGCCGCTCCCATTGCCACGCCGGCGACTGCCCCTTGAATCTCACCCTCCATCGCTGCCTGTGCCGTGCCGATGCCGGTGGACACGGTGCCCAGTGCAAGTCCACGCGCGACGGGATCGCGCACTCCCGCGCGATCCAGCAACCATGGTCCCAACATCGCCCCGAGTATTCCGGTGGCGACCACCAGGGCGACGGTTAACGCAGGATCGCCACCGATCAGCGGTGCGAGCTCCACGGCAATCGGCGCGGTGACCGACTTGATGCCAATCGATCGCACCAGAATCGGCGCGAGCCCCAAGCCGGCAGCGAGGAAAATGGCAGCCACGAGTGTCACCATGGCGCCGCACAGCATGCCGCTGAGGGCCGGCAGGAAGTACGCAATTACGATTGCCCGATGCTTGTACAGCGGTATGGCCAGCGCAGCTGTCGCCGGTCCCAACAGGGCGATCAACGGCTCGGCACCTTGACGATATGGGACGTAGTCGAGACCAGGCACGGCGAGAACGATCATGATGCCGACCACGGCCAGAAATATGGGATTGGTCAGTGGCGACGGAAACCGCACGTTCACGCCGCGGCTCGCCTGGTAGGCAAGCATGGTGAGCGCAACGCTACCGACGATCCAGACGATTCTAGGCATGATGGTTCCTTATGGGCATGGTGGACTTGCCTTGCAGGCGAGTCACGAGTTGTGCCACGCGACCGGTTACCGCAAATCCAACAACAGCGCTCCCGACGAGCGTTGCAACGATGCCGACGCCATGCGCGGCGAGCAGCGGGCCCTGCGTCACAAAGCCGACGGCGAGCGGGACGAAGAACAGCGGCAGATTGCGCACCAGCAACACGCCGCCCTCTTCAACGAAACGCATGGGCAGGACGCCACTGGTCAATGCCGCAAAGGTGAGCAGCATGCCGGCGACATTGCCCGGCAACGGCAGGTGGAGGCGCGTCACGATTTCGTGGCCTGCCCAGCTCATGAACCACAGCAACGCGATCTGAGCAGCGATCGTCGCGAAACCGCGAAGCAGCGATACGCCACGAATTTGGAGCAATACGGGATTGCTGTTCATTTGCGATGACTCCCTTGCTATGCTCGGTACGTGATGAGGATGTTGGGCGGCGGGCGCGACGAAGTCTTAAAGAAACCCTAAAAGATCGATGAACTGCTTCCAGGGATACCGGTTGGCTGATTCCTTGATTGGCGCGCCGACCGGAGCCGGGATCGAAGATCGAAGTGCCTGTTCAGGCATCCGCTTGCCATGAGGAGCCTCTACGAGATCGGTCCGATGCGACTGGACCCGGAGGCTGGAGTGCTGACGCATGCGGGTGCGCCGCTGGCGCTTGGAGCGCGGGCGATTGCGGTGCTGGCGACGCTGGTGGGTCAGGCGCAGGAGTACGTGTCGAAGGCGGCGATCCTCGATGCGGCGTGGCCGGGGCTGGTGGTCGAGGAGGCCAACCTCGCGGTGCAGATTTCGGCGATCCGCCGGGTGTTGGCGCGGGTGCCGGGCGGCGAGAGCTGGATCGAGACGCTGGCGCGGCGTGGCTACCGCTTCGTCGGTCCGGTGGTGGCGATCGCGGACCCGCGCGCAGCCACGGCAGCGCTCGACCGCACGCGCACCAATCTGCCGCAACTGCTGACCTCGTTCGTTGGGCGCGAACGCGAGCTCGCCGAGATCAAACAACGCTTGCCGGACACGCGCATGCTCACGCTCACCGGCACCGGCGGCATCGGCAAGACCCGCCTGGCGCTGCAAGCGGCCGCCGAAGTGCGCGAGGCCTATCGCGACGGCGCCTGGTTCGTCGACCTGTCGGCGCTGGTTGATCCCACGTTGGTGGCCAGTGCACTGGCCCAGGTACTGAAGGTGAAGGAGGCCGCCGGGCAGCCGTTGCAGGCGACGCTATGCGCGCACTTGCGCGGCAAGGAAGTGCTGCTGATCGTCGACAACTGCGAGCAGGTCCTGGCGGCGGTGGCCGACCTCGCCGAGGCCCTGTTGGGTGCGACGGCCAAGGTCACCCTCGTCGCCACCAGTCGCGAGCCCCTGCACGTCGGCGGCGAGCAGGTCTATCCGGTGGCCGCACTGCCGGTGCCGGGTCGCAGCGCTGACGCCAAAGGCATCGCGCGTTCCGATGCGGTGCAGTTGTTCGTCGAGCGTGCCCGAGCGCATCGGCCGAGCTTCGACCTGGAGGGATCACGCGCTCGTGCGGTGGCCGATATTTGCGTGCGCCTGGACGGCATCCCCTTGGCGCTGGAACTGGCGGCGGCGCGGGTCGCGGTGCTGCCGGTCGAGCAGATCGAGCGTTTGCTCGACCAGCGCTTCCGGCTGTTGACCAGCGGCAGCGGCAGCGACGTGCCGCGCCACCAGACGCTGCGCGCCATGCTCGACTGGAGCTACGACCTGCTCAACGACAACGAGCGGCTGCTGTTGGCGCGCTTCTCGGTGTTCGCCGGCGGCTTCACGCTGGCGGCGGCTGAGGCCGTCGCGATCGGCGACCCCATCGCCAAGGACGACATCGTCTACCTGCTGATCGCTCTGGTCGAGCAGTCGCTCATCGTTGCCGACGAGGACGGCGACCGCTACCGCATGCTCGAGACCGTGCGCGAATACGCGCGCGAGAAACTCAACGCGAGCGGCAGCGCCGACACGTTTCGAACCCAACATCGCGACTACTTCCTGGCACTGGCGGAAGAGGCCGAACCGAAGCTGATGGGTGAGCAGCAGACCGAGTGGCTGCGGCGCCTGGAAGACGAGCACGAGAACCTGCGGGCAAGCCTCGACTGGAGTCTCATGGCGCCGGAACCATCACCAAGTCTGCGCCTTTGCGGAGCACTGGCGCGGTTCTGGAATATACGCGGACATTTCTCGGAGGGTCGGGAGTGGTGCGCGCGCGTCCTGAGCCACGCAGGCGCAAAAGAGCGCTCCGCGGAGCGCGCAAAAGTGCTCAATGCGGCTGGCGCGATGGCCCATTTGCAGGGCGACTATCCCGCGGCCCGGACCTGGTACGAGGAGCGCCTGTTGATAGCGCGGGAACTAGGAAACAAGACGGTAATCGCTTCTTCGCTCGTCAACCTTGGCCCTGTGCACTTGGCGCTGGGCGACGTTGCCATCGCCCGGGCGCTGTACGAGGAAGCCTTGGGGATGCGCCAGGACCTGACAGACCGGGCGCTCGTCGCAGGCCTGCTCAACAATCTGGGCAATCTGGTTCGCAATTCGGGAGACGCATCAGCCGCCCGCGCGATGTACGAGGAGAGCCTGGCGATCAAGCGTGAACTGGGCGACAAACAGGGGATTGCAAATACGTTGAACAACCTGGGGCTGGCGGCCTCGGCACAGGGCGAATTTGACTTGGCACGCGCGATGTACGAGGAGAGCCTGGCGATCAAGCGTGAACTGGGCGACAGGCGAGGAATTGCCACTTCCCTGACCAATTTGGCAGGGGAGGCGTTGAGACAGAGGGATTTCGCGGTTTCCCGCACGCTGGACATAGAGAGTATGGCGATCAGCCGCGAGCTCGTGTACCGACGAGGGATCGCCAACTCGCTCGAAGGACTGGCATGTGTAGGCGCCGAGCTCGGCAACTTCCTGCTTGCTGCAACTCTCTGGGGCGCCGCGGAGCGACTGCGAACGGAGATCGGAGCGCAGTGGGCGCCACTCGAACAGCTGACCTATGACCGGCGCGTGACAGCGGCCCGCGCAGGGCTGGGCGACAACGCAGCGTTCGACCGCGAATGGCGGAAAGGCCATCACTTAACGCTTGAGCAAGCGATAGAACTCGCGTTGAAGTGAAACGCGCAAGCAAACGCGCGCCTACAATTTTGCGTAGGCTATATCGTCGAAGCCGAGCAACTCGGGCCCCGGATTTTCGAGCACCGGCCGCTTGATCGCGCTGGGCTTTTCCAGCATCAACGCGATCGCACTTCTTTCATTCTTGACGCGCGCCTGAACCTCCGGCGGCAGCAAACGCCACGTGGTGCCGCGACGATTGAGCACGTTCTCCCACCCAAACTTCGCGCACCAGCTCTCAAGGAGTTCGCGCGTCGGCGGAGTCTTCTTGAAGTCGACGAATTCATAGCGCTTGCCATGCGCATCCAGCCACGCCCGCGCCGTCTTCACTGTATTGCAGTTGACGATGCCGTAGAGTTTCATCGCGCCTCCCGCCTTGCTCCAACCCGGAGCGACAAGTATAAAGGCGGTTGCGCATTCAATCTCCTGCCAGCCGTCCCATGAACGATTCCGCGATACCGTTGGGCGTCGAACTTGCGGCGCGCCCCGCCGTGCGCGCGCTGTTTGCGTCCGAGATCCGCGAAGTCGCCAACGCCGGCATGGGCGACGCGGACATCCTGGCGTTCTGGTTCGGCGAGCCCGACGAAGTCACCCCCGCCTACATCCGCGATGCGGCGGTCGCGTCGATCGGCGCCGGCGAGACCTTCTACAACCAGAATTTCGGTATTCCCGAATTGCGCGACGCGATCGGCGCTTACGTGTCGCGACTGCACCAGCCAATCGCGGCAGCCAACATCGCGGTCACCGCATCGGGCATGTCGGCGCTCATGCTGACCGTGCAGGCGCTGGTAGGCCATGGCGACCGTGTTGTCTGTGTCACGCCGCTGTGGCCCAACCTGACCGAGATTCCGAAGGTCCTCGGCGCCGAGGTCGTGCGCGCGCCGCTGACGTTCCGGCCGACGGGCTGGACTCTCGACCTTGACCGTTTTTTGGACGTACTCACGCCGGGTACGCGCGCGGTGATGATCAACTCGCCGAACAACCCCTCTGGATGGACTCTCGATGCCGAGAGCCAGCAGGCGATTCTCGAGCACTGTCGAAGGCTCGGCATCTGGATCGTCGCCGACGATGTCTACGAACGGCTGCACTATGCAGGAGCGCCGCGCGCCACCGCATGCGCCCCATCGTTCATCGACATTGCGCACGCTGACGATCGGCTGGTCAGCACCAACAGCTTCTCCAAGTCGTGGCTGATGACCGGCTGGCGACTGGGCTGGATCGTTGCGCCCTCCGCGCTGATGCCCGATCTGGGCAAGCTCATCGAGTACAACACCTCGTGCTCGCCGGTGTTCGTCCAGCGCGCCGGCGTGGTCGCGATCAGCGAAGGCGAGGACACGGTCGCGCACACGTTGCAGCGCTATCGTCGCGCGCGCGACTTCCTGGTCGGCGCGCTCAACGCGCTGCCCGGCGTCGACGCGCCGGCACCGGAAGGTGCGATGTATGTCTTCTTTCGCGTCGCCGGAGTCGGCAACAGCCTCGACTTCTGCAAGCAACTGGTGCGCGAGACCCGGCTCGGTCTGGCTCCCGGCAGCGCCTTCGGGCCCGAAGGCAACGGCTTCGTGCGCTGGTGCTTTGCGGCAAGCGAGGACCGCCTCGCCGATGGCGTGCGCCGATTGGGTGCGTTTCTGCGCCGTTGATTCGCGCCGATGGGCCAGGCGCCAGCATTGCGCCATAATTCTTCCCGCTCGCGCCAGAACGCGTGCGCGGCACCGACGCATTCACGTGTCGTACTGCATGCAACGCAACCACAGTCGACGACGGGTTGCACGCCGGCCTTCTTCCGCGGGGCCGGGCGGATGCGGCGGCGCGGATGCGGTTCGAAGTGAAGCAATCAGGGGAACACGCATGACGAAGCACAGAATGCCACGCTCACGTCAGTGGATGGTGGCGCTGTGCGCCACGTGGGCCGGAATGCTTGCCGCGCAGCCGGTGGAGTTCTTCTCGCCACAGGGCGAAGTCAAAGGCGTGCGCCAGGTCGCCGCGCGTTTCGCCACGCCGATGGTCCCCTTCGGCGATCCGCGCGAGCTCGATCCCTTCGACATCAGCTGTCCGGAGAAGGGTAAGGGCCGCTGGGCGGACATGAAGAACTGGATCTACGACTTCGACCGCGACCTGCCCGCCGGAGTCCGCTGCAGTTTCGCGCTCAAGGCAGGAGTCGCCGCGCTCGATGGCAAGACGCTCGAGACGGGCCAGCGCTTCGAGTTCTCGACCGGCGGCCCGGCCATCGTGAAGAGCCTGCCCGGTGAGGGCGCGCGCATCGACGAGCAGCAGGTGTTCATCCTCGGCCTCGACGCCCCGGCCAAGCCCGAAACCATACTTGCACATGCGCGTTGCGTTGCCGCGGGCGTCAACGAGCAGATCCCGGTGCGGCTGGTCGGCGGCGACGAACGCAAGACCATCCTCGACAACCGCAAGTCCTTCGCCGCGAGTTATCTGCGGGTCATGCTGCTCGATGCCGACGCCGGAACCACGCGCAATTTCCTGTTCCGCCTGCCGACAACCGGCAGCGACGAAGAAAAATTCCTGCGCCTGCGCGACGCCGCGGATTCACCGCTGGTGACGCTGGCATGTGCGCGGACGCTGCCGGCGAACGCCGAGGTCAAGCTGGTCTGGGACAAGGGCATTGCCGCGACCACCGGTGTGATCACCTCGACCGCGCAGGCGCTGGCGTTCAAGGTGCGCCCGGCGTTTCGCGCGACTTTTTCCTGCCAGCGCGTCAACAAGGACGCGCAGTGCATTCCCATCCAGTCGCTGTCGCTGGCGTTTACCGCGCCGGTCGCGCGCAGCGATGCCGCGAAGATCCGACTGGTCGACTCCACCGGAAAGCGCTATCCGACGCAGTTGCCGCCACAGAAGGATGGCGACACCGTCGATGGCGTCAACTTCGGCCCCGGGCTGCCTGAACAGCAGACGTTCAAGCTCGAGTTGCCGCCAGGGCTCAAGGACGACGCCGGCCGCATGCTGGAAAACGCGCGCAGCTTTCCGCTCACCGTGCGCACCGACGAGTATCCGCCGCTGGTTAAATTTCCCGCGACCTTTGGCATCCTCGAGTCCAGACTGCCCGGCGCGGAGAAGACACTGCTGCCGGTCACGGTACGCAATGTCGAGCCGGTGATAGCCGGCAGCCAGGCCGAAGGCGCGGCACTCGCCGCCGCCCGGAGCGCCAAGGCGCCGATCCCCGGGCAGGTCGCCAACGTCAACACCGCCGACGACCTGGCGATGCTCGACTGGCTGCGCCGCATCGAGCGCGGCGACAAGATCGACCGCGAGTTCGACGACAAGAACGAACGCTGGATCACCAAGCGCTACGGCGCGGCGTATTCGATCTTCGGCCCGAAGGATCCGCGCACCGCGATCGAGGTACTCAAGCCGCTGGGTGCGCGTGCCTTCGAAGTCGTCGGCATTCCGCTGGAAAAACCCGGCTTCTACGTCGTCGAGCTGGCGAGCCCGAAACTCGGCGCCGCGCTGCTCGCGCAGAACCGTCCGTACTACGCGCGCACCAGTGCGGTGGTCACCAATCTCGGCGTGCACTTCAAGCTCGGCCGCGAATCGTCGCTGGTCTGGGTGACGCGCCTGAACGACGCCGCGCCGGTCCGCAACGCGCGCGTCACGGTGCGCGACTGCTTCGGCAACCTCCATTGGCAGGGCCGCACCGACGCCAGCGGCATCGCGCGCATCAGTCGCGAATTGAAGCCCGACAACTTCGATTGCCGTTCCGAATACAGCGGCTACTACATCATCGCGCGCACCGACTCCGACATGGCCTTCTCTTTCTCGGCCTGGGGCGAAGGCATCAGCCCGTGGCGCTTCAACGTGCCGACGGGCAGCTATGAAGGACCGTACATCGCCCACGCCGTCCTCGACCGCTCGCTGCTGCGCGCCGGCGACACGCTGTCGATGAAACTGTTCGTGCGCCAGCAGACCGGCGCCGGGTTCGCATTGCCGCCGCGCACGGCGCTGGATAGTCGCGTCACCATCGTCCACCTGGGCAGCGACCGCGAATACGAGATTCCGGTCAAGTGGGATGGCACGCCGAATGCGCAGCACGGCGAAGGCAGCTTTGCGATCCCGAAGGATGCCGCGCTGGGCACTTATCAGATCGTCGTGCACGACACGCTCACCGATCGGCGCGACAAGTCCAACCGCATCGCCGGGACGTTCCGCGTCGAGCAGTTCCGCGTGCCGCTGATGCGCGGACGCATCCAGGCGGTCGGCGCGCCGCTGGTCAACCCGGCCGAGGTCAAGGTCGATCTGCAGGTGAGTTACCTGTCGGGTGGCGGCGCCGGCGGCCTGCCGGTCAAGCTGCGCACGCAGATCGCCGACAAGGCGGTGAATTTCCCCGATTACGACGACTACGCGTTCGCCAAGGGCAACGTCAAGGAAGGCCGCGACGAGTCCGGCGACCAGTTCGCAATGTCGGGCGACTACGATTTCATCGATCCCGATTCCGCCGCCGACATCGCGGACGCGAATCCCACGGCAAGCGCCCGCAATGGCGTCACGGAACTGCCCCTGACGCTCGACGCCTCGGGCGGCGTGCGCGCGACGGTCAAGAACGTGAACAAGAGCGACACGCCGCGCGACATGGTCGCCGAGATGGAGTATCGCGACCCCAACGGCGAAACGCTGACCGCGGCGGCGCGCATCGCCCTCTGGCCGTCGTCGATCGTGCTGGGCATCCGTCCGGACGGCTGGGCCGCGTCGAAGGACAAGCTCAAGTTCACTGTCGTCGCGCTGGACCTGCGCGGCGAACCCATCGCAGGCGTGGCGATCAAGACCGATGCATTCCAGCGCGAGTATTACTCGCATCGCCGACGCCTGATCGGCGGCTTCTACGCCTTCGACCAGGGCAGCGAGACCAAACGCGTCGGCGAACTCTGCGCCGGCACCACCGATGCGCACGGTCTCTTGATCTGCGAGATCAAGCCACCGGCCACCGGCAACCTCATCCTGCGCGCCTCGGCTGCCGATGCGAAGGGAGACCTCGCCATCACCCGCGCCGACGCCTGGGTCGCCAGCGGCGACGACGACTGGTACGGCGGCTCCGACAACGATCGCATCGACCTGCTGCCCGAGAAGAAGCGCTATGAGCCGGGCGATACCGCGCGCCTGCAGGTGCGCACGCCGTTCAAGGAGGCCACGGTACTTGTCACCGTCGAGCGCGAAGGCGTGCTCGAAGCCTTCGTGCGCACCGTCAAGCGTGGCGCGCCGACCATCGAGCTGCCGATCAAGCCCGAGTATTCGCCCAACGTGTTCGTATCGGCCTTCGTCGTGCGCGGCCGCATCGGCGGAGTCGCACCGACCGCGCTCATCGATCTCGCCAAGCCGGCGTACAAAATGGGACTGGCCGAAATTCGTGTCGGCTGGTCGGCGCATGAACTCGCGGTCAAGGTCGTGCCCGAGCAGCCTGCGTACAAGGTGCGCGACAAGGCGAAGGTAAGCATCCAGGTGCGCCGTCCCGACGGCAGCGCGCCGCCCAAAGGCTCCGAAATCGCGCTGGCCGCGGTCGACGAAGGCCTGCTGGAATTGCTGCCCAACGACTCGTGGAAGCTGCTCGACGCCATGATGAAGCGGCGCGGCGAAGAGGTCACGACCTCGACCGCGCAGATGCAGGTCATCGGCAAGCGCCACTTCGGACGCAAGGCAATCGCCTCGGGCGGCGGCGGCGGACGCGGCTCGTCGCGCGAACTCTTCGACACCCTTCTGACCTGGAAGGGGACAGTGCCTCTCGACGACGCGGGCAACGCGACAGTCGAGGTGCCGCTCAATGATTCGCTCACCAGTTTTCGTATCGTTGCGGTGGCGAGCAGCGGCGCGCAGTTCTTCGGCACCGGCAGCGCGTCGATCCGCTCGACGCAGGACCTGATGCTGCTGCCGGGTTTGCCGCCGCTGGTGCGCGAGGGCGATCGTTTTCGTGCGACCGTGACGGTGCGCAACGCCTCCGAGCGCAAGCTCTCGGTGAATGTCACGGCGAGTGCGACGCCCGCAGTGGGCACGCTTGCGGCGCAAGCGATCGAACTTGCGCCCGGTGACGCGCGCGAGGTTTCGTGGACCGCGGTGGTCCCCGTCGGCGCGACCAAGCTCGACTGGCAGATTGCCGCATCGACACGCGCCGAGGATGCCGCGCCAGCGCGCGATTCGCTCAAGATTTCGCAAAATGTCGTCGCCGCCGTTCCCGAGCGCACCTACCAGGCAACCATCCTGCAGCTGACCGCGCCCGAATCGATCACGGTGCAGCGCCCCGTCGACGCGATTCCCGGCCGCGGCGGCGTTGACGTGCGCTTCCAGGCGAAGCTCGGCGGCGACTTGCCCGGAGTGCGCGAATTCTTCCGCTTCTATCCCTACTCATGCCTGGAGCAGCGCGCGTCGATCGCCATCGGTCTGGACAATCGCGCCGCGTGGAACGCGATCATGGGCGGCATCACCGACTATATCGACCGCGATGGCCTGCTCAAGTACTGGCCGTTCATGCGCGATGGCGACGACTCGCTGACGGCGTACATCCTGTCGGTGGGCGACGAGGCCGGTTGGGAGATTCCAGACAGCGCGCGCGCCCGCATCGAACAAGCGCTGGTCGGATTTGTCGAAGGCCGAGTGGTGCGCTACTCGGCGATGCAGACCGCCGACCTGTCGATCCGCAAGATCGCAGCGCTGGAAGCCTTGTCGCGCAGCAAGAACGCGTTCAATGCCAAGTGGCTCGACAGCATCGCCATCGAGCCCAACCTGTGGCCGACCTCCGCAGTCATCGACTGGTACCTGGTGCTGAAGCGCCAGGCCAAGCTGCCCAAGCGAACCGAGCGCATGCACGAAGCGGAGCAGATCCTGCGCTCGCGACTGAACTTCCAGGGCACGACCATGGGCTTCTCGACCGAGAAGACCGACGCCTTGTGGTGGCTGATGATCTCGGCGGACTCCAACGCCAACAAGCTGCTGATCGCGATGCTCGACGCGCCGGCGTGGCGCGACGACGTGCCGCGCATGGTCACCGGCAGCCTCTTCCGAATGCAGCGCGGACACTGGAACACGACGGTCGCCAACGCGTGGGGCGTGCTGGCGATGAACAAGTTCTCGGCGGAATTCGAGAAGGCTCCGGTGACGGGAACGAGTTCGGCGACACTCTCCGGTGCGCGCTTCGAACACGTCTGGAAATCCGACGATGGCACCAAGCCGTTCCGCGAGCGCCTGGCCTGGCCGGCGCAGGCCGAAGCGCTGAAGCTCGCGCAGGACGGCGAGGGCAAGCCATGGGTGACGCTGTCGAGCATCGCGGCGATACCGCTCAAGGCGCCGCTGTCGAGCGGCTACAAAGTCACCAAGAGCGTCGCGCCGGTGCAGCAGAAAACGCCGGGGCAATGGTCTCGCGGCGACGTCGCGCGCGTGCATCTGGAAGTCGAAGCGCAGGCCGACATGACATGGGTGGTGGTCGACGATCCCATTCCCGCCGGCAGCACCGCGCTGGGCAGCGGCCTGGGCGGCGATTCGACGCTGGCGCGCGCCGGAGAAAAGCGCGTCGGCACGGTGTGGCCGGCCTACGAGGAGCGAACCTTCGAGGCTTTCCACGCGTACTACCGCTACGTGCCGAAAGGGAAATTCATCGTCGAGTACTCGGTGCGACTCAACAATCCGGGCGAATTCAACCTGCCGGCGACGCGAGTGGAAGCGATGTACGCGCCGGAAATGTTCGGCGAGCTGCCGAACGCGCAGATGACGGTGACGCCGTGATGGCAAGGATGACGCAGCTGCTCATCGGCTGCATCGCGGCGACGCTGGCGGTGTGCGCAGCGCCGGGCGAAGCCGCCACACCGAGCATGCCGAGTTTCGGCAACGTCCGTGCATCGTTTGCGACTTCCGAAGCGCAGCTGCTCGATCGTGATGGCGTCGTACTGGCGGCGCTACGTGTCGACGCACACGTACGCCGCCTCGACTGGGTGGCGCTCGCCGACATTTCACCGACTGTCGCGGCCGCGCTGGTTGCCGCCGAGGACAAGCGCTTCTACGAGCACGCCGGGGTCGACTGGGTCGGTTTCGGCAGCGCGGCGTGGGACAGCGTATGGCGCGCCTTCGATGGTCGCCGCCCGCGCGGTGCGTCGACCTTGACCATGCAGCTCGCCGGCCTGCTCGATCCCGCGCTCGCCATCGCCGTCAACACGCGCACGCTTGGGCAGAAATGGGACCAGGCGCAGGCCGCGCTGGCGCTGGAGCGCACGTGGAGCAAGGCGCAGATCATCGAGGCGTATCTCAACGTCACCTCGTACCGAGGTGAGCTCACCGGCATCGACGCCGCGGCGCGCGGGCTGTTCGGCAAGGCGCCCGCCGGACTCGACGCGCGCGAGGCTGCGATCCTTGTCGCGCTGCTGCGCGGGCCCAACGCCCCTGCCGCCACCGTCGCGCAGCGTGCGTGCCTGGTCGCTGCCGTTTCGGCGCCGCAACTGGCATGCGAAGACGTGCGCGCGAGCGCCATGGTCGCGCTCGCGGGCGCATATCGCCTCGCGCAGCGTGACAGCGCCGCGCCGCATCTCGCGGCGCGATTGCTCAAGGTGCCGGGATCGAGAGTGACGACCACGCTCGACGCCGAACTGCAGCGTTACGCGATCGCCAACCTGCGCGACCATCTCGCCGAACTGGCCGACCGCGCGGTGGGCGACGGCGCCATCGTCGTGCTCGACAACGCCAGCGGCGACGTGCTGGCGTGGGTGGGCAGCAGCGGGGAACTCTCGGCCGCGGCGCAAGTCGACGGCGTGCTCGCGCTGCGCCAGGCCGGGTCGACGTTGAAGCCCTTCCTGTACGCGCAGGCGCTCGACGCGCGCCTGCTCACCGCCGCGTCGCTGGTCGACGACAGCCCCGTGGCCATCGCCACCGCGCGCGGCGCGTACGTGCCGCAGAACTACGATCGCAGCTTCCGCGGGACGGTCAGCGTGCGTACCGCGCTGGCGAGCTCGCTCAACGTGCCGGCGGTGCGCACCGTCGAGCTGGTGGGAGTCGATCGCTTCTACGACACGCTGCGCCAGCTCGGCCTGGATTCGCTGACCGAGCCGGCCGATTTCTACGGCGCATCGCTGGCGCTGGGCGGTGCCGACGTGACCTTGTTGTCGCTGACCAACGCGTATCGTGCGCTCGCCAATGGCGGCCAGTGGGGCGCGGCGCGAGTCGTTGCCGGAGGCGCCACTCCAGCGCCGCGCCGGGTATTCGGCGCACAGTCAGCGTTCATCATCGGCGACGTGCTGGCCGATCGCAGCGCCCGCGCATCGAGCTTCGGCCTCGAAAACGCCCTGGCGACGCGGGTGTGGAGCGCGGTGAAGACCGGGACCAGCAAGGACATGCGCGACAACTGGTGCGTAGGATTCACTTCGCGCTACACGGTGGGCGTGTGGGTGGGCAATTTTTCCGGCGCGCCGATGCGCGATGTTTCCGGAGTGACCGGCGCCGCGCCGATCTGGCGCGATATCGTGCATCGCCTGCATGCGCGCGAGGCATCGTTGCCGCCGCGCGCGCCCGCCGGCGTGTTGCGCCAGGTCGTTGCATTCGACGCAGGCGTCGAAGCCGAGCGCAATGAATGGTTCGTGCGCGGCACCGAAACCGCGATCGTGCGCGCGGCCGCAGGCGATAGCGCCGCAATGGCCGCGCCGCCGACCATTCGCTATCCTGCCTCGGACACCATCATCGCACTCGATCCTGACATCCCGCCGGGTCGCGAACGCGTCGTCTTTTCTGCCGCTCCCGCGCTGCCCGGATTGAAGTGGCGCATCGACGATGTCGTGCTGCCGGCGGAACGCGGCCGCGCCGACTGGGCGCCGGTGCCCGGCCACCATACGCTTTCGCTTGAAGACGCCACAGGAACGACGCTGTCGACGGTCGCCTTCGAAGTACGCGGCAATCCCGCACCCTGACTCCGCCTCGTCTTCCGGCGAGAGCCCGCGAGTCCGCGACATCGCATCTATAATGCATGCGCGATCGACCTCACCGAAGGAGCTCCGTCATGCGCAGTCAACGATTGTTTCTCCGCCTTTTCGCGATGGCCGTGGCAGGCATGTTTGCCGTCGTCGCGCACGCGGCGGCGCCCATGGCGAAAACCCAGGCGCCCGGCTACTACAGGATGATGCTCGGCGATTTCGAAGTGACGGCGCTGTCAGACGGCACGCTCGGCCTGCCGGTCACCAAACTGTTGACCAATACGACGCCGGAAAAGATAAAGAAGGCGCTGGCGAGAGCTGACCTCACGGACCCGCTCGAAACGTCGGTCAACGCCTATCTCATCAATACCGGCGACAAGCTGGTCATGATCGACACCGGCGCCGGCGTCCTGTTCGGGCCCACGCTGGGCACGCTGCTCGCCAACCTCAAGGCGGCGGGTTACCAGCCGGAGCAGCTCGACGAGATCTACATCACTCACATGCACGGCGACCATGTCGGCGGCTTGATGAGCGGCGACAAGCTTGCCTTTCCCAATGCGGTCGTACGCGCCGACAAGCACGACGCCGACTACTGGCTATCCAAGGCGAACATGGATGCCGCGCCCAAGGAGGCGAAGGATTTCTTCATGGGCGCCATGAACTCGATCAATCCGTATGCCGCCGCGGGCAAGTTCAAGCCCTTCGACGGCAACACCGACCTCGTTCCCGGCGTCAAGGCGATCGCCAGCCGCGGCCACACGCCGGGCCACACGACCTATGTCGTCGAAAGCAAGGGCAACAAGCTGGTGCTGTGGGGCGACCTCATGCACGTCGCCGCGGTGCAGTTCCCCAATCCCGCGGTAACCATCCAGTTCGACACCGACAGCAAGAGCGCGGCGAAAGAACGCGCCAAAGCCTTCGCCGATGCAGCCAAAAACGGCTATTGGGTCGGCGCAGCGCACCTTCCGTTTCCCGGACTCGGGCACCTGCGCAGCGAAGGCAGTGGCTACGCGTGGCTGCCGGCGAACTATAGCTCGCTGCGCTAACGCGCTAGGAGCTGCACGACAACATCGAGCAACCGGCCCGGTTGCGCGCCCAGTCGGGGCGCCGGGCCGCGTATCGCTCCTGGCCGGGCTGGTCGTCGTAGGGCCGCCGCAGGACTTCGAGCAATTCGTCGATCCCCGCGTAGTCGCCCTGCTCGGCGCGATCGATCGCCTGCTGCGCAAGGTAGTTGCGCAACACGTAGCGCGGATTCGTCGCCAGCATGCGCGCACGCCGCGCGGCTCTCGGCAACGAGTCGCCGCGCACCCGCACGCCGTATTGCGTCAGCCACGCGGCGAACGCGGGTTCGGACTCGCGCTCCTTCGCCGGATCGTAGAACGCATCGCGCATCGGTGCCAACGTGGGCGCATCGATGTCGACCTCGGCAAGCGCGCGAAAAAAGATCGTCATGTCGACTTCGCCCGACGTCAGCAGCGACTGCAAGGCCTGTATCAGCAGCAGATCCTCATCAGTACACTCCGCGAGGCCGAGCTTGGCCGCGGTGTTGTGATGCTCGGCGAGCGTGTAGGCGTCGACAAAGCGCTGCAATCCCGCGTGCAACGGATCGTGCGAACTGAAAAGCGGCACCAGCGCATTGGCCAGCCGCGTCAGGTTCCAGTATGCGATCTGCGCCTGTTGGCCGAAGCGGTAGCGGCGACCGTGCGCGTCGGTGGTATTGGGCGTCCAGTCGAAATCGAAATTGTCGATCCAGCCGTAGGGTCCGTAGTCGATGGTCAGACCGAGGATCGACATGTTGTCGGTGTTCATCACGCCGTGCACGAAGCCGACGCGCATCCAGTGCGCGATCATGACCGCCGTGCGTTCGCATACCTGCGCAAACCATTCCGCGCGCACCGGCTCTGGCAACGCCGCGCCTCCCTCGTGTTGCTCCGGCGACAGCAATTCGACGAAGTCGCGGCGAATGGTGAAGTCGACCAGTTGCTCGACCAGCGCCATGTCGCCGCGCGAGGCCGGCAGCTCGAAATTGCCGAAACGGATGAACGACGGCGCGACTCGGCAGACGATCGCGCCTTGCTCGGTCTGCGGATGGCCGTCGTAGAACATGTCGCGAACGACAGGTTCGCCCGTCGCCACGAGGCACAGCGCACGCGTCGTCGGCACGCCCAGATGGTGCATCGCTTCGCTGCACAGGAATTCGCGGATCGACGAACGCAGCACCGCGCGGCCGTCGGCGGTGCGCGAATACGGTGTCAGTCCTGCACCCTTGAGCTGCAGTTCCCAGCGCTGGCCGGCAGCGTTGATCGTCTCGCCGAGCGTAATGGCGCGACCGTCGCCGAGCTGCCCTGCCCAGTTACCGAACTGGTGGCCGCCATAGTTCGCGGCGTAGGGTTGCATGCCCTCGACCAGCGCGTTGCCGCCGAAGACCTGCGCGAATTGCGGCGAGGCGATCTCGGCGTCATCGATGCCGAGCAGCGCAGCGACTTCGCGCGACCAGGCGATCAGGCGCGGCGCCGCGACCGGCGTGGGTTCGACGCGCGAAAACAGCGCGCCGTGAACCTGCCGTGGGCGCGGCCCTGCGTCAGGATCGGAAGGCAGCGCGGCGACGAAGCGGTTGTCGAAGCGCAGCGCACGCAGCAATAGCGACGCGGGTCGCGCACCTGCAGCTGCGGTTTCAAGAGTCGAAGTCTCGGAATTCAAGGTCGATACACGCGACGAGGTACGACCTACCAGCATAGGGCGTTTCCGACGACGCCGCAACGCGAGCATGCCGCGCGCTGCGCGCGGCGCAGGACCCGGGGCCCGCGGCGCGGGACCCGGTTTGCGCAATGCCTACTGCGCGGGTGGCGCCGCCTTCCGGTTGCCGTGCGCCTGTGCCATCGCGGCCTTGCAGCCGTCGGACAACTGCGCGGCGTGCTCCTTCATGCAGGCGCCGACGCGGCCGTCGCCGGGCTGCACGCCCGGACACAGCGTTGCAACGTCGGCCTTGCACGCTTCGCGCGGGCGAGGACCCGCCGCGGGATCGGCGGCCAGGGCATACGTGGAAGACAGTGCCAGAACTGCAGCGAATGCGAGGAATTTCATTGTCGGGATCTCCATTGAGTGACTCTGCCATAAACGTTGCACGGCGCAATGCGGCGACCCGGAGATGTAACCAACGGTATCGCGACGACTCCCCTGCGGCCCGACTGTAGTCGAGGCCGGCGCGGCGGAAATCGACATCCCGAGGTAACATGGCTTCCGACGGCGGTTCTCTCGCCGCACCGCGCGCCTTTGGCGACGCAACGGATGCTGCATCGCTGATGGAGGTCGCAGGTGCTTTCCACTTTTCGATGCATGCACGACACGAAACTCGGTGGGCGCCGGCCGGCCTTGCGGCTACTCGGCATCGCGTTCGCGCTGTGCACTGCGCTCGCCGGTTGCGGCGGCGGCGGAGGCGGCGATTCCTCGTCGTCTCTCCCGACGACCGGTCCGGCGTGGTGGCAATTCGGTCGCGATGCGCAACATGCCGCGCAAGGCGCCATCGGCACGCAAGCACTCGCCCGCATCGCCTGGCAAACGCCGGTCGACATGGCGCCGCAGTACACCGCCAGCGGCTCGTTGTTGATTCACTACGGCACGCCACTCATCACCGCGAACAACACCGTGCTGGTTCCGGTGAAGACCGGCGCTGCCGGAGGCTTTCGCGTGGAAGCGCGAGCCGGCGGGAGCGGAGCACTGCTCTGGTCCGCCGACAGCGATTACATCCTCCCCGCGCACGATTGGACGCCGAGCTTCAATTTGTCGCTGACGAGCGCCAACCGCGTCTACCTTCCCGGCGCGGGCGGCAAGGTCTACTACCGCGATGGCGTCGATGCTGCTGCCGGTGCGCTGCAGACAGTCGTCTTCTATGGCGCGAGCGGTGTACGCGGCGGCGCCCGCGCAGTACGACGCAACTGTCTTCATCAACACGCCGCTGACTGCGGATTCTCAGGGCAACATTTACTTCGGCTTCGTCGCGACCGCGAACCCCGCGGGTCTGGTGAGCGGCATTGCGCGCATCGGCGCCGACGGCAGGGGCGCGTGGGTGACGGCGACCGCGGCGAGCGGCAATCCGGCCATCGGCAAGGTAGCCACCAACAGCGCGCCGGCATTGTCGGCCGACCTGCGAACGCTCTATGTCGCGGTGAATACCAACCCCGCGGTCGGAACGCGGCAATCGGGTTACCTTCTGGCGCTCGATGCGCAGACGCTCGCCACCCAATCAACGACGCGACTGCTCGATCCCGTCACCGGCACGCCAGCGTGGGTCAACGACAACGCCACATCCTCGCCGACGGTCGGACCCGACGGTGACGTCTATTACGGTGTGCTCGAAGCCAACGTGCCGGCACACAACTTTCGCGGCTGGCTGCTGCATTTCGACGCCACGCTTGCGCACGCGAAAATTCCCGGTGCCTTTGGCTGGGACGACACCGCCTCGATCGTTCCGGTGTCGATGGTTCCGTCCTATACCGGTGCATCGAGCTACCTGCTCGCATCCAAGTACAACAACTATGGCGGCTCGGGAAGCGGTGACGGCAAGAATCGCATGGCGATCCTCGATCCCGGGCAGCCACAGACCGATCCGATATCCGGCTTTCCGGTCATGAAAGAGATACTCACCATCCTCGCTCCAACGCCGGATCCGGGCTTTCCAGGCGGCGTCAGGGAGTGGTGTATCAACACCGCTGCGGTCGATCCGGTGACGCGATCGATACTGGTCAACAACGAGGACGGCAACCTGTATCGCTGGAGCCTCGCGAGCAACACCTTCACCGAGCAGATCAAGCTCAACAACGGCACCGCAGAATCGTACACCCCCACCGCGATCGGCGCCGACGGCGCGGTCTACGCGGTCAACAACGCCGTGTTGTTTTCCATTGGCCGCTGAACAGCGAGAAAGAGCTCCATGCACCGCATTGTCACCCTGATCGTCACCGCCGCGCTTTCCGGCGCGGCGCTCGCCGAAGATCCCACCGCGTGCAAGGATGCGCCGCCGAAGTCGATCGAGCTGGTCATCTGCAAATCCGCCATGCTGAGCGCGCTCGACACCGAGCTCAATCGCCTTTACGCGCTCGCCACCGGTCGCACCAGCGGAGGAACGGCGAGCACCGTGCGGTCGCAGCAGGCTCCGTGGCTCGCGACGCGCAATGCGTGCCTGAAATCCAAAACGCGGGTCGCCTGCGTGCGCGACCTCACGCTTTCCCGCATTGCCGCGATCCGCACGCAGAGCAAGTCGGCGCGCAGCGCCGACGCCAAGGGCACGAGCCTGGGCCCCTTCTCGTTCCGCTGCGAGCCACCCGACAACCTGCTCAGCATCACATACGTGAACGTCAAGCCGGGCTTTGCCTGGATCGTGCGCAAGAGCGGCGCCAGCATGCTGCAGCAGCAACGCTCGGGCAGCGGTGCGCGCTATGAGGGCGACGGTACGCTGTTCTGGGAAGCGCAAGGCGAAGCGCGCTGGCGCGACCAGACCAACGATCCGGAAGTCACCTGCAAGCGCGTCGAGGGTCCGTGACAATGAGTCGCAACGTCTACGCGATCGATCACGTCCAGCTGGCGATGCCTGCGAACGGCGAGGCGATGGCGCGCCGGTTCTACGGCGACCTGCTCGGACTGGAAGAACTTGCCAAGCCGGACAACCTGGCCGCGCGCGGCGGCCTGTGGTACGCCTGCGGCGCGCTGCAGTTGCACCTGGGCGTCGACACCGCCTTCCGCGCCGCGAAGAAAGCGCACCCTGCCCTGCGCGTGCGCAACCTGCCCGAACTTCGTGCCGCGCTCGAGGCGGCGGGACACGCCATCAGGCTCGATCCGGAACCCATCGCGGGAGTCGATCGCTTTTTCTCCGAGGATCCCTTCGGCAACCGTATCGAGTTCGTCGCGCTGGAAGGCTCGCCATGATCGTCGTCCATCACCTTAACAACTCGCGCTCGCAGCGCATTCTCTGGCTGCTCGAAGAGCTGGGTCTCGAGTACGAGGTCAAGCGCTATCAACGCGATCCGAAGACGATGCTTGCGCCGCCGGAGCTGCTCGCCGTGCACCCGCTGGGCAAGTCGCCGGTGATCACCGACGACGCGCAAACCTTCGCCGAATCCGGCGCGATCATCGAGTACCTGGTCGAGCGCTATGGCAAGGGGCGGCTCGCACCGGCGCGCGACACGCCCGAACACCTGCGCTACACCTACTGGCTGCACTACGCCGAAGGTTCAGCGATGCCGCCGCTGCTGCTCAACCTCGTCTTCAATCGGCTCGACCAGGGACCGATGCCGTTTTTCGTCAGGCCGATCCTGACCAAGGTCAAGCAGCGCGCACTGTCTTCATTCATCGATCCGCGAATCGCGCAGCACCTGGACTTCCAGGAGGCCGAACTCGGCAAGACCCGGTGGTTCGCCGGCAACGAGTTCAGCGCCGCCGACGTGCAGATGAGCTTTCCCGTCGAAGCCGCCGCCGCGCGCGCGGGCCTGGGCGCGAGCCGCCCGAAGCTCATGGCTTTTCTCGAGCGCATTCACGCGCGGCCTGCGTACCAGCGCGCGCTGCAGCGCGGCGGCGAGTACTCCCTGCTGAAGTAAGACCGGCGCCGTTACGCGCCAAAGTAGTTGCGGCCGGGCGCCGCGGCCAACAGCGCCCGGGTGTACTCGTGTTGCGGGTTCGCGTAGACCTCGGCGATCGGACCCTGCTCGACGATGCGTCCGTGCTGCATGACCACCACCCGGTCGCAGACCTGCGCCGCGACCCGCAGGTCGTGGGTGATGAACAGCATCGCGAGGTTGAGACGTTCACGAATCTCGTCGAGCAACTCCAGCACCTGCGCCTGCACCGACACGTCGAGCGCAGACACCGGTTCGTCGGCAACGATCAACTCGGGCTCGATCGCCAGCGCACGCGCGATGCACACGCGCTGGCGTTGCCCGCCGGAGAACTGGTGCGGATAGCGATCGATGGCGCCCGCATCCAGCCGCACCAGTTCCAGAAGGCGCCGCGCGTTGTCCAGCGCCGCCGCGCGCGAAGCGCCATAGTTCATCGGCCCTTCGATGATCGCTTCGCCGACCGTGCGCCGCGGATTGAGCGAACGATACGGGTCCTGGAAAATGATCTGGACGCGACGACGAAGCGGGCGCAATGCGTCGGTGCCCATCGCGGCGATATCGATGCCATCGAGCTCGATCGCACCGGAGGTCGGCTCGACCAGCCGCGCGATGCAGCGCGCGACCGTCGACTTGCCCGACCCCGATTCGCCGACGATGCCCAGCGTTTCGCCACGCCGGATGACCAGCGACACATCGCTCGCCGCCACAACCCCCGACACGTTCGGTCGCCACCAGCCGCCTCGTGCGTAGGTCTTGGCCAAAGACCGCGTGGCCACCACGACCGGTGCGTTGGTCGCGACTACGCGATGGCGCGGCACCAGGCTCGGCACCGCGGCGATGAGCATGCGCGTGTATTCGTGCCGCGGCCGGGAAAGCACGTCCGCGGCAGCGCCGAATTCGACGACTTCGCCCTGGCGCAGCACGGCGACGCGATCGGCGATTTCGGCGACGACGCCGAAATCGTGCGTGATGAACAGCACGCCGGTGCCGTGCTTGCGTTGCAACTCGCGGATCAGCGCCAGGATCTGTGCCTGCGTCGTGACGTCGAGCGCGGTCGTGGGCTCGTCGGCGATGAGCAGGCGCGGATTGAGCACCAGCGCCATGGCGATCATGATGCGTTGGCGCTGGCCGCCGGAGAGCTGGTGCGGAAACGACGCAACCATTCGCCCGGGATCGGGCAACTGCACGTCGGCGATGATTTCCAGCGTACGTTCTCGCCGCGCCGCCGCGCCGAGATTGGTGTGCATCGCCAGCACTTCGTCGATCTGCTCTCCGCATCGGAGCACCGGATTGAGCGCGGTCATCGGTTCCTGGAACACCATCGACATGCGCGTACAGCGCAATTCGCGTAGGCGCGCTTCGCTTGCGGTCAGTACATTTTCGCCATCGAGCAGGATTTCTCCGGCATTCGCGCGGAGAACGGGAGGCAGCAGGCCCATCGTCGCCTGCGCGATCACCGACTTGCCGGAACCGGATTCGCCGACCAGGCAGACCATCTCCCCCGGTGCCACGGTCAGATCAACGTCCGACACCGCGCGCGCACGCTCGGCGCCCGGCGGCAGCGCGATACTGAGACCACGAATGTCGAGTACAGGCGCGCTCACCGCTTTGTCGTCCTGGTCGATGCGCGATTCACAGGCGCTTGCGCATGCGCGGATCGAGCGTGTCGCGCAGGCCATCGCCGAGCAGATTGACCGCCAGCACCGTCAGCGCGAGAAAGATGCCGGGGTAGAGGATGTTATGCGGATAGACGCGAAAGAGCGTCCGTCCTTCCGCCATGATGTTGCCCCAGGTCGGCGTTTGCGACGGGATGCCGATGCCGAGGAAAGACAGGATCGCTTCGATCAGTATCGCCGACGCGCAAATGTAGGTTGCCTGCACGATCAACGGCGGCAGCGTGTTGGGCATGATGTGCCGGATCACCAACGGCAAGGTTGGCGTACCCATCGCGACCGCCGCCTCGACGTAGGGCTCCTCGCGCACCGACAGCACGATCGATCGCACCAGGCGCACGACGCGCGGCACTTCCGGAACGACGATGGCGATGATCACCGCGACGAGCCCGGCCGATGACAGCGATACCACCGCGATCGCCAGCAGGATGGCCGGGATCGCCATAAGCCCGTCCATCAGGCGCATCACCACGCCGTCGAGTGCGCGCAGGTAGCCGGCGGCAAGCCCGATCACCAGCCCGATGCCGACCGCCAGGATCGCCACCGAGACGCCGACGATCAGCGACGCCCTCGCTCCGTATACCACCCGGCTCGCCACGTCGCGGCCCAGCGAATCGGTGCCCATCCAGTGCCGCACTTCGGCCCTGCTGCCGTCGTCCGCGCGCACTGTCTCCATCGCACCGGGCAGTTTGTTGCGGAACGCCGGGTTGATCGCGCCAGGATCGAAGTTCGCGAGCCACGGCGCGCACAGCGCCATGACGACGATCAGTGCGAGCACCGCGACCCCGAACACGACCGTCGGGTTGCGCGCGAGACGCCGCACGGCGTCCTCCCTGCGCGACGCGCCGCTCACGCCCTCCGGCAACTGCGCGACGGCGCTCAATACCGGATCCTCGGATCGAGAAAGGTGTAGGCAACGTCGACCGCGAGGTTGAGCAGCACGTATACGAACGAGAACAGGAGGATGACCGCCTGCACCGTCGGATAGTCGCGCGCGAGCACGGCATCGACCGTCAGCCGGCCCAGGCCGGGGATGCTGAACACGCTTTCGGTGACCACCACACCACCGATCAACAGCGCAATGCCGATGCCGATGACGGTCACGATCGGAACCGCGGCATTGCGCAACGCGTGCTTCATCAGCACCACGCGCTCGGGCAGGCCCTTGGCGCGCGCGGTGCGGATATAGTCTTCCGACAGCACTTCCAGCACGCTGGTGCGCGTGATTCGGGCGATGAGCGCGATATAGATGACCGACAGCGTGATGCTGGGCAGGATCAGGCGCTGCAGAAAACCCCAGAAGCCTTCGCGCAGCGGCTGGTAGCCCTGTACCGGAAGCCAGCCGAGCTCGATCGCGAACACGTAGATCAACATGTAACCGATCACGAACACGGGCACCGAGAAACCGAGCACCGAAAAGCCCATGACGATGCGGTCGATCCAGGTCCCCTGCTTCCACGCGGCAAGCACGCCGAGCGGGACTGCAACGATCACCGAGAGAACGATGGTCGTCGTCGCCAGTGCCAGCGTCGGGCCAATGCGATCGGCGACTAATTCCGCGACCTGCTTCTTGAAAAAGAACGATTCGCCGAAGTCGCCGGTCAGAATGTTGCCGATCCAGACGAAGAATTGCGCGAATATCGACCGGTCGAGGCCCAGGCGCGCGCGGATCGCGGCGACGTCCTGCGCGGTTCCCGCGGCACCGGCGATGATCGCCGCGGGATCGCCCGGCGTCAGGCGCAGCATCGCGAACACCAGAACCGCGACGATCGCCATGACGGGAATCGTCGCGAGCAGGCGGCGGGAGAGGTAAGCGAGCATCAGCTCAGCAGGGTACCAGCAACGTCAACGCGTTGGATGGCGTCATCCCCGCGAAAGCGGGGATCCAGTGGCTTGTGACGCCCGACACTGGGTCCCCGCATGCGCGGGGACGACATGACCTACTTGCCAGTCTTGGTCACGTTCCAGAACACCGTCACCGGCGCGATCACGAACCCATCGATGTTCTTGCGAACCGCCGCCGGCTGGTACCACTGCCCCAGGAACACGTGCGACGGGTCCTGCGCCCAGCGCGCTACCACCGCTTCGGCGATCGCCTTCTGTTTGGCCGGATCGGTTTCACGCGCGAACTGGTCGCGCAGTTTTTCCATTTCGGCATCGCAAGGCCAGCCGAACAACGCCTTGTCGCAACTCGAATTCAGGAACGCGGTCGCCACCGGGTTGAGCACATCTGCGGAGACCCACGAAGTCAGGAACGCGTGCCATCCGCCTTGTGATGGCGGTTCCTTCTTGGCACGACGCGCGACCACGGTCTGCCAGTCCATGTCCTGCATGTCGACCCTGAAGCCGGCTTTTTCCATGAGCGACTTCGCCACGGGCGCGAGATTGGTCAGTACCTGCAGGTCGGTCGAGTGCAGCAGCACGATCGGCGTGCCGTCGTAGCCCGCCTCGGTCAGGAGCTGCTTGGCCTTGACGAAATTCGATTGCAGCAGACCTTCAGTACCCTTGGGCGAGCCCAGCGGCGTGCCGCAGACGAACATGTCCATGCACACCTTGTAGTACTGCGGATCGCCAATGGTCGCCTTGAGAAAGTCTTCCTGGTTGAATGCGTAGAGCAGTGCCTGCTTCACCTTCGGGATTGTCGAAGGGCTTGGCAGTCGAGTTGAAACGGAACGCATACTGGTTGCCCAGCGGATTGATGTCGACCAGCTTGATGTTGGCATCCTTCTTCATCACCGGCAGCAGATCGTGCGCCGGCTGCTCGATGTAGTCGATTTCGCCGGTAAGTAACGCGTTCACCGCCGTCTGCTGGTCGGCGATCGCACGCCATTCGATGCGGTCGACCTTGACGACCTTGCCGCCGGCCATGCCCGAGGGCGGCTCGGCGCGCGGTTTGTACTTGTCGAACTTGACGTACACCGCCTTGTCGCCCGGCTTCCACTCGTCCTTCTTGAACACGAAGGGGCCGCTGCCGGTGAAGTCGCTGATCTGGTCATTGGGGCTGGTATCCGCGACGCGCTTGGGCATCATGAACGGCGCGGCGGACGATGGCTTGCCCAGCCCGCTCAGCACCAGTCCAGTGGGGCTGGTCAGGTTGATGCGGAAGGTCTTGGCGTCGACGATCGCGAAATCCTTCACGAAGGTCATCATCTTCTGTCCCATCGCGTCCTTGGCGCCCCAGCGCTTGATCGACGCGATGCAATCCTCGGAGGTCACCGGCGTGCCGTCGTGCCACAGCAGACCGTCGCGCAGCGTCAGCGTGTACATCAGGCCGTCGGCGCTCACCGCATAGCGGTCGACCATCTGCGGCTGGATCTTGCCGGCAGCGTCGGTCGCAAACAGCGTGTCGTAGATCATGTACCCGTGGTTGCGCGTGATGTACGCGGTGGTCCAGATGGGATCGACGATCTTCAGGTCGGAATGCATGACCACCCGCAGCGTGGTTTGTGCTTGGGCGGCGGGCACGCCAATCGCGCCTGCAAAGGCAGCGGCTGCGAGCAGGGCGAACATCAAATGGCGATTACGGGACATTGGCTTGATCCTTGGCGGGACACATGCAAGCGAGCACGATAGCGAAGCGGGGCCCACAAGGCAATGGGCAATGGAAACAGGTTCGACTGGTTTGCCGCTGCGTCTCGGGTGGCGGCTCGCGCAGACTTCGACAATGGGCGCGACTCAGGCGTTTATTCAACCTAATCGAATCCCATTTTCTTCACGAACGGAAGCCAGCGTGGGTCACCGTGCAATGCCCGAAGAAACGAATCCGAGATCGTATGCACCAGCCCGGGGTCGCGCTGGATGTACGCCCGCTCCAGCCATTCGAAGGAGCGGTCGATTTCGCCGCGCCACGCCCATGCTTCCGCGATCTGGTACGCAGCCTCGTTGCCGTGGTCTGCGATCAACTGCGAAAGCGCGGCGTCGGACTGGTCCTTGTTACCAAGCGTGTGCTGAGCGAGCGCGATGCCCAGCAAGCGGAAGTCGGGAAGGCTCTCGCGTTGCGCCAGTTCAAGCGCCTCGGCGGCATGCCCTTGCGCCAGGCGCGTTGCGCACATGAAGCAGTACACCAGTCCCGACTTCGGATTGAGGTCGAGCGCAACCTTGAGGGCCGCCAGCGCCTCATCCAGCCGTCCCGCCAGAAAGCAGCGCAGTCCAAGGATGCGTTGGGCCGTCGAACTCAACGGGTCAAGCTCCGTCGCCCTGCGCAGGAGATCGATTCCCGCATTCGGGCCGACGAAAATCCGGGTCATGCCGGCGACCGCGCGCAGCACATCGGCGTTGCCGGGCGCCAGCGCGAATGCGCGTTGATACTCGTCGTGTGCCGCCTTCCAGTTCCAGTCGTAGAGCTCGAGGACGAACCCGAGGCAGACATGCCCTTCCGCCAGGTCCGGCGCGAGCTGCAGCGCCCGGTTCGCGGCTTCGCGAGCGCGCTCGAACCCGTCCTTCACCGGCGACCAGCCATATCCGGCCTGCGTGCGATACGCGTTCGACAAACCTGCCCATGCCAGCGCGAATTCCGGATCGATCGCGAGCGCCTGACGGAAGTAGTCGACAGCTCGTGCGTTGTCAGAGGCAGTCATCCGATCGTTGAAATGGCGGCCCTGCAAGTAGAGCCGATAGGCCTCAGGATTGTCGGCGCGCCCCGTGGAGGCCGCCTTCACCTCGGCCTTCGCCTTGGCGTCGGCGGTCGAGCCGATGCCTTCGCCCAGCAGTGCTGCACGCAATTCCTTGACCACCGACTGCGCGATATCGTCCTGCACCGCGAAGATGTCGTCGAGTTCGCGATCATAAGTTTCCGACCACAGGTGCGAATCGGTCGCCACCTGGATCAACTGCGCCGTGATGCGCACGCGCTTGCCGGACTTGCGCACACTGCCTTCGAGTACGGTCGCGACATTGAGTTTTTGCGCGACCGTCGGAATGTCGATGTCCTTACCCTTGAAGAAAAACGCCGAAGTCCGCGATGCCACGCGAAGCCCTCTGATCTTCGCCAGCACGTTGAGCAGTTCTTCCGACAACCCGTCGGCGAAATACTCGTTTTCCTCGTCGCGCGACATGTTGATGAACGGCAACACCGCGATCGACGGCGTTTCTCGGTCGAGAGGGGCGGACGTCGCCTTGAGCGGCGGAAAACTCTGCGGCAGGTCGGGGTGGCAAAGCTGAAACACCGCCTCACGACGAGCGAGGTCCTTGAGCCCGTGCTCTCCGAGCGCTTTGGCGGTCGTTAGTGGCGGCAGATGATCGCGGCACAAGTCGTGTGTCGATTCGGACAGCAGCGTCTGTCCGCCGTGGCCCGCGGCGAGCAGCCGGGCGACGCGATTGAGTGACGTCCCGAAGTAGTCGCCGTCGCGCAGCTCGACCGCACCGCTATGCAACGCCATGCGCACGCGAATCTTCGCTGCTTCCGGCCAGCGTTCCGCGTGCAGCGCCCGTTGTGCTTCGAGCGCTGCGGCGAGCGCGTCAGGCGCGGTGTGAAACGCCGTGCAGAACGCATCGCCACCGGTCTTGAAGACATGGCCGCCGTGCGCGACCACGCACTGGCGCACCAGTGCGTCGTGCCGCGGCAACGCCACCTGCATCGCCGCCTGCTGAGATTCCCACAGCCGCGTGCTGCCCTCGATGTCGGTGAACAGGAATGTCACCGTACCCGTTGGCAATGATGTCGATTCAGCTGGCATTTGCGATTGGTTGGAGGGATTGCGACACGTCTGATCATTGAATCACATAGTTGGCGCTTGCAAGAAACGACCGTGGGAAGGCAAGTCCCAACGCCTTCGCAGTCTTCAGATTGACGGCCAGCTCGAACTTGGTCGGCTGCTCGACAGGAAGGTCGGCGGGTTTCGCGCCCTTCAGGATCTTGTCGACGTAGACTGCAGCGCTCCCGGCGAATTCAGCCATGTTCACCGCGTACGCCATCAAGCCGCCTTCATCGACGCATTCGCGAAAGCTGTACATCGTGGGTAGCCGGCCTTTCATCGCGAGCTCGGAAATCCTGGCGCGATTGACCAGGAACGTCGTGCCGCGGCTGACCAGCAGCGCCTCGGCCCGTCCGCGCGCCATAGCCGCGAAAGCGCTGTCGAACTCGTCCGGACCCCGTGCCGTCACCTGTTGAAGTTGGATGCCCAACGTTCGCGCGGCGGCCTCAACCTCCCGCAGTTGAATGGCCGTCACCGGGTCTGCGGGGTTGGTGAGCACGGCCACTCGAGCAGCTTTCGGAACGGCTTCCTTGAGCAATTGCACTTGCTTGCCGAAAATGCCCGAACCGGGCGAGGAGCTCGTTCCAGTCACGTTGCCCCCGGGCCGTCTCAGGCTCGCGACGAGGCCCAGCTCGACAGGATCGGCCGGGAACATCATGACAATGGGGATCGTGCTCGTCGCCTTCTTTGCCGCCAGCGCAGCGGATCCGGCCGGCGCGACGATCAGATCGGGATTGAGCGCAACCAGTTCGGCCGCGAGATCGGACAGTCGTTCGACCTTGCCGTTCGCCCATCGGTATTCGATGATCAGATTCTGACCTTCGATCCAGCCGAGTTGTCGCAACGCTTGCTTGAACGCGTCGAGCGCTTGCTCGACGGACTCGCGGCTGGGAGCGCTCAAATAGCCGATTCGATACACCTTGCCGGCTTGCTGCGCGTCGGCAGCGCCAACCGCCGCTGTCAAGGCAATCGGTGCAAGAAGTAGTGCGAGCGCTGCGTCACGTCGGTTCATTTTTGTCATGCTGGCTTCGGACAAGCGCCGCCTCACCACGTCGGATCGATCGGCGTGATAGCGCCAGCGCGCACCTCGATCGCCTCCGCCGCCGCCAGGCAGAGGTCCTCGCGAAAGCGCGGTCCGATGATCTGCACGCCCATCGGCATGCCGTCGGCGAGACCGGTCGGCACCACCATCGCCGGAAAGCCCAGCACCGGCACCGCCATCATGGTCGCGCATTCACGCCACAGCGCCGCGGTGCGCGCCGCGCTTTCGATGTCGAATCCTTGTTCGTATACCGGCTCGGAACACACCGGCGCGAGCACCAGCGGCACGCGCTCCTGGAACAGCGTCCAGTCGCGCACCAGGCGAGTGCGCTCGGCGAGCGCTTTCATGTACGCCAGTCCGGTTGTCGGCGGCACGTTCTCGAGCTTGAAACGCGTCGCCGTACGTATGCCCGCGTCGCCTTCGCGCTCGATGACCGGCAGCATGTATTCGCGAAATTCCGGTACCTGCATTTCGAACCACAACTCTTTGGCGCGGGTAAAGCCCGGACTCTTTTCGTCGACGATTTCGTATCCGGCCTCGGCGAGCCAACGCGCCGCCTGCGCCATCGCCGCCGCGACCTGCGGGTGCAGCGTCGCTCCGCCCAGATCCTCCGGCGCAGTCAACACCACAACCCTGCGCGGCAGCGCCGGCCCTTCGAGCGGCACCGGCGTCCACCAGGGATCGCGCGGATCGCGCTTCGCCATCGCTTCGAACCCAAGCCGCACGTCAGCGACGCATCGCGCTAGAGGACCCTGCACCGACATCAACTGCGACGACAGCGAGCGCTCGGCCGTCTGCGTGCCGTTGAATGCGGGCACGCGCCCGAAGGAAGGCCGCAAACCCGCCAGGCCGCAGGCATACGCGGGAAAGCGCACCGAGCCGGCGATGTCGTTGCCGTGCGCCAGTGGAGTAATGCCTGCCGCCACCGACGACGATGCGCCACCCGAGGAACCGCCGGGCGTGCGCGTTTTCGACCACGGGCTGTAGGTACGTCCGCGCAGGTCGTTCACCGTATCGAGGCGAAAGCTGAACGCGGGAGTGTTGGTGCGACCGACGATGATCGCGCCGGCGCGCTTCCAGTTGGCGACGATGGGACTGTCGGACTTGGCGATCACGTTGCGAAATCCGACGACGCCGTTGGTGGTCGCGAAGCCTTCCTGGTCGACGTTTTCCTTGATGCTCACCGGCACGCCGTGCAAGCCGCCGAGCGTCTCGCCACTCGCGACGGCGCGATCGGCCTCGATCGCGGTCTGCCGCGCCGACTCCGACAGATCGACGGTGACCGCATTGAGCTTGGGATTTACGACTGCCATGCGCGCGAGGCACGCGTCGAGCGCATCGACCGCCGAAATCTCCCGTTGCCTGATGGCCGCCGCGATGCGCGTCGCGCTCCAGCGCCAGAGTTGATCGCTCACGTTGTGGATCCCAGGATGATTGGGTGCGTCGGGTACGGACCGCCAAACCGGTTTGCGCGACCGCGCGATACCCGCTAATCTCGACCGGCGCCAGCGTACCACGGCGTGTGACGATGGAGTGACGATGAGCAGGATCGCGGTGGGCGGATTCCAGCACGAGACCAATACCTTCGCTCCATCGAAGGCCGGCTTTGCGGCTTTCGAGGATGGTGGCGGCTGGCCGCCGCTGGTCGCAGGCGACGCCATCGCTCCGCGTCTTTCCGGCGCGAACATTCCCGCCGCGGGCGCGATCGCTGCCCTGCACGCGCAGGGCCACCGCACCGCGGGCCTCGTCTGGGGCGCGGCCTCGCCCTCCGCGCACGTTACCCGCGATGCCTACGAGCGCATTGTCGGCGACATGCTCGGCAGGCTGGCCGCGCTGGGGTCGGTCGACGGTGTATACCTCGACCTGCACGGCGCGATGGTCACCGAGCATCTCGACGACGGCGAGGGCGAGCTGCTCGCACGCATGCGCCGAATCGTCGGTCCCCGCGTGCCGATCGTCGCCAGCCTCGACCTGCATGCCAACGTGACCCGCGCGATGCTCGAGCACGCCGACGCTCTGGTCGCGTATCGCACCTATCCGCACGTGGACATGGCGGCGACCGGCGCGCGCGCCGCCGCGCTCCTCGAGCACACGCTCGCGGCGGGACACCGGCCCGAGAAGTCGCTGCGCGCACTCGATTTCCTCACCGGCCTGCCGTCGCAATGCACGCTCATCGAGCCGGCGAAGGGCCTCTACACGATGCTCGAGCGGCTGGAGCGCGAGCACGATTGCGTGCTGTCGTTCACGCCGGGGTTCCCGATGGCGGATTTTCCGGAGTGCGGGATGGCGGCGCTCGGTTATGGCCCGGATGTCGCAAGGGTGCAGACCGCCGTCGCGGCGTTGGCGCACGCGATCGACGATGCCGAGCCGGAATTCTCCATGGAATTGTTCGAACCCGACGCCGCGGTGGCGCGCGCGATGCAGCGTGGCGAACCCGGAGCGCCGGTGGTGCTCGCCGACACGCAGGACAATCCCGGTGCCGGCGGCAACGGCGACACCACAGGCCTGCTCGCCGCGCTGCTGCTGCGCCGCGCGCCCGGCGCGGTGCTGGGACTGCTGGTCGATCCTGCATCCGCGATCAAGGCGCACGCGATCGGCATCGGCCACAGCGCGCCATTCGCGCTGGGCGAAATTTCCGGCGTGCCGGGCCACACGCCCTACGCCGGCGAATTCCGCGTGGTGGCTCTGGGTGACGGCCGCTTTACCTGCACCGGCCCGATGTTTCTCGGTTTTCGCATGGAGCTGGGCCCCATGGCGGTGCTCGAGCGCGATGGCGTGCGCGTCGTCCTCGCCTCGAAGAAGTGCCAGGCCGCCGACCAGGAGATGTTTCGCCACGTCGGCATCGAGCCGCGGCAGCAGCGCATCATGGCGCTGAAGAGCTCGGTGCATTTTCGCGCCGACTTCCAGCCGATCGCCAAGGAAATCCTGGTCGTGGTCGCGCCCGGACCGGCGAAGGCCGACCCGACCATGTTCTCGTGGTCGCGTCTGCGACCCGGGCTGCGGCTCAAGCCCAGGGGTCCGGCGTTCCAGCCGGTTTCCACCGCCGCGTAAGTCGATGCGCCACCGCTACGTCGTCGCGCTGATCAAGCACGAGACGAACACCTTCTCTCCGATCGCGACGCCGCTGTCCGCGTTCGGTCACGGCAACGGCCCCGCCTTTGGCGCCGCCGCGCGCGCCCGCTTCACGGGCACCAACACACCGATGGCCGCGTATCTCGACATTGGCGAGTGCGAAGGTGCAGAAATCCTGACGCCGGTGGCTGCGGAGGCGTGGCCGTCGAACAAGGCCTCGCGCGCGACCTTCGAGCAGCTGCTGACGCCCCTCGAAGAGGCGGTGCGCGCGGGCTGCGACGCGGCCTTCCTCGACCTGCACGGTGCGATGGTGATCGAAGACTGCGACGACGCGCAGGGTGAGATCGTAAAACGCCTGCGGGCCATCGCGCCACGCCTGCCCATCGCGGTCACGCTCGACTATCACACCAACCTGTCCGCGGACCTGGTCGACAACGCCACCGTCATCACCGGCTACAAGACCTATCCGCACGTAGACATGTACGAGGTCGGCAAGCTCGCCGGCGAGATCCTGGTGCGTGCGCTCGCCGGCGAGATCGAACCGCTGATGGCATGGGGCACGCGGCCGCTGCTCGCGTCGATCATGCGCCACGCGCCCGAAGACGGCCCGTCGGGCGATATCGTGCGCTATGCACGCGCCATGGAGAGCGAGGGCAGAGTGCTGGCCGCCACATTCCTCGCCTCGTTCCCGCACGCCGACACGCCCAATACCGGCGTGTCGGCAATCGTGGTCGCCGACGCCAAGCGCGGCGGAGCTGCAGCCGCGCGGGAAGTGTGCGATCGCATGTTGACGATCGCGTGGGAGCGCCGTGCCGAATACGCGTTCGTCGCGCCGCCTCTCGCCGAGTCGGTCGCCCGCGCCAAGGCGCTGGGCGCGGGCGCGAACAAGGGCCCGGTGCTGCTCATCGATCACTGCGACAACTGCGGCTCGGGCGGCGCGCAGGACGTGATGAATGTCGTCGCCGAGATCCTGCGCCAGGAGCTCGACGACGTCGCGATCGCGCCAATACGCGACGCCCAAAGCGTGGCCAGGATGATCGCCGCGGGCGTCGGCAACGAAGTGCAACTGGAGCTCGGCGGCAAGACGGCGATGCCATCGATCGGGCTCGCCGGCGCCCCGCTGCCGGTGCGCGGCCGCGTGCGCGCCATCACCGACGGCGAGTTCGTCATTACCGGGCCGATGTACACCGGCATCCGTACATTCCTCGGCCGCACTGCCGTGCTCGATACCGGGAGGGCGCAGATCGTGGTCACCGAACGCGCGCACGAGCCAATGGACCTGGGAGTGTTCACCCACTGCGGCATCGATCCACGGCGCAAGCGCTTCGTGATGCTCAAGTCGCGCATCCACTATCGAGCCGGATTCAAGCCGATCGCGGCACACATCGTCGAGTGCGCGGGCGCCGGGGTCACCAATGCCGACCTGTCCGTGTATCGTTACGAAAAACTTCGCCGGCCGATCTGGCCGCTCGATCCGCTCTGAACCCCCGAAGGACGTGACGATGACTGCCCGGATGCCCGCCTACAACCTGCTCATCGACATCGGCAACACCTTCCTCAAGTGGGGGCTGTTCCGTTCCGGGTCCGCCGGCAGTGCGCGCGAGAACCGCCTCGAATCGGGGCACGTGCTGCTCGAGGAAATGCCGTCGCTGGCGGCTCAGTTCGCCAAGATCCCGGTGCCCGCACAGATCGTGATCTCCAACGTCGCCGGCACTCGGGTGCGCTCGACCATGATCCGCGTGCTCGAAGTCTGGCCGGACGCGCCCACGCCGCATTGGATCATCCCGCCGGAGGAGCAATGCGGTGTCGTCAATCGCTATCGCAATCCGGCGCAGCTGGGCAGCGACCGCTGGGCCGCGCTGATCGGCGCGCACGCGCTGCTGCAGGATCGTCCTGCATTGGTGGTCGTCTGCGGCACGGCAACGACCATCGATTTCCTGACGGCAGAGGGCGAATTCAAGGGCGGCGTCATCCTGCCCGGCGTGGGACTGATGCTGCGCGCATTGCATCAGCACACCGCCGCGCTACCCGATGCCGACGGCGAATACGTCGACGCGCCGACCCAGACTGTCGACGCGATCGCCAGCGGGTGCCAGCATGCGCAGGCCGGTGCGATCGAGCGGCTTTATCATCTGCACGCGCCCCAGCAGCCCGGACTGATCTGCCTGATCTCCGGGGGCGCAGCGCGGGCGCTGAGCCCGCGGATCAACGTGCCTTACGAATTGCACGACAACCTGGTGCTCGAGGGGCTCTACCGCATCAGCCAGGCCCTGGCGGACGCTGCCTGAGCGGCACTGGCCGCAAGGGCGCGGCGGTCCGATCCCATCCGGTCGCGCCGCCCTGCCCGATCGCAGTATCATTGCGGGTTCAACCGAGGAGAAACCATGAGCGAGCGTGAAGTCGTCATACTGAGCGGAGTCCGCACTGCAATCGGCGATTACGGCGGCAGCCTGAAGGACATCGCACCGACCGATCTGGCAGCGCGCGTGGTGCGCGAAGCCCTCGCCCGCGCCAAGGTCGATCCCAAGGACGTGGGCCAATGCGTGTTCGGCAACGTGCTGCACACCGAAGCCAAGGACATGTACCTGTCGCGCGTGGCCTGCGTGAACGGCGGGCTGCCAGTGGAGACCGGCGCGCTGACGCTCAACCGGCTGTGCGGCAGCGGCCTGCAGGCCATCGTTTCGGCTTCGCAGTACATCCTGCTCGGCGACATCGACGCCGCAGTGGCCGGCGGCGCCGAGAGCATGAGTCGTGCGGCCTACGCCAACACCACGCAGCGCTGGGGCACGCGCATGGGTGACGCCAAGTCGGTCGACATGATGGTCGGCGCGCTCACCGATCCTTTCGACACCATCCATATGGGCGTGACTGCCGAGAACGTCGCGAGCAAATGCGGCATCACTCGCGAACAGCAGGACGCGTTCGCGGTCGAGAGCCACAAGCGCGCCAGCGCGGCCATCGCCGCGGGACATTTCAAGACCCAGATCCTGCCGATCGAACTGAAGAGCAAGAAAGGGCCGATCCAGTTCGACACCGACGAGCACGTGCGCGGCGACGCGACCACCGACGGCATGGCCAAGCTCAAGGCGGTGTTCATCAAGGAAAACGGCAGCGTCACCGCCGGCAACGCTTCGGGATTGAACGACGCCGCGGCCGCGGTGGTGCTCATGGAGCGTTCGGTCGCAGCGAAGAAAGGGTTCAAGCCGATGGCGCGCCTGGTTGCCTACGGACACGCCGGCCTCGACCCGAAGATCATGGGCCTGGGCCCCGTGTCGGCGGTGAAGAACGCGCTTGCCAAGTGCGGCCTGACACTCGCGCAGATGGACGTCATCGAATCCAACGAGGCATTCGCGGCGCAGGCGCTTGGCGTGAACAAGGAACTCGGGATGAATCCGGCGAAGGTCAACCCGAACGGCGGCGCCATCGCGCTCGGCCATCCAATTGGAGCGACCGGCTGCATCCTGATGGTGAAGACGATGTACGAACTGCAGCGCACCGGCGGGCGCTACGGCCTGATCACCATGTGCATCGGCGGCGGGCAAGGCATCGCCGCGGTCATCGAGCGCATCTAGCGCGAAGCAGGCCGCGATGCCGTCGGCGACGAACGCATGACCTGGTCGATCGTCGCGCGGTCGAGGAGCGGCGCCTTCGGCGTGGCGGTGGCCAGCCGCTTTTTCGCCGTCGGCGCGCTCTGCCCCCACGCGCACAGCGGCATCGGCGCGCTGTCGACGCAGGCGCTGATGAATCCGCACTACGGGCCGCGCGGGCTGTCGATGCTCTCGCAGGGCATGTCGGCGGCGGACGTCGTGTTCGCGCTGACCAACGTCGACGGTGGGCGCGAACACCGCCAGGTGCACGTCATCGACGCCGAGGGACACATCGCGGCACACACCGGTGTCGAGTGCATCGAGTGGGCCGGGCAGGTCAGCGGCGACGGTTTTTCGGTCGCCGGCAACATGCTCGCCGGACCGCAGGTCATCGAGGACACCGCGCAGGCCTACGACGCGGGCCGCGATTTGCCGTTTGCCGAGCGGCTGATCGCCGCGATGGAAGCGGGCGAGGCCGCGGGCGGCGACAAGCGCGGCAAGCAGGCCGCGGCGCTGCTCATCTGCGCGGCGGAATCGTATCCATTCCTCGACCTGCGAGTCGATGACCACCCCGAGCCGCTGACCGAACTGCTGCGCCTCTACGTGCGCAGCCTGGAGCGCTACCAGCCCTTTGTCGCCTGCCTGCCGTCGCGCGCCCGGCCGGCGGGGCTCACCGATCGCGCGCAGATCGAAGCGGAGATCGTGCGCTTTCACGCCGCGTTCGAGTCGCGCGGGCAGCGATGAGCAGCGAAGGGACGCCCCGAGGCGCGAATTGCTCCCCCTCTGGGGGCAGCGCAGCGGCGCAGCCGCAAGCGTGGGGGCACGTTTGAGCGCGCTGCTCGAGATCCGCGATCTGCGGATCGCGTTTGCTGTCGAAGGTGGCGGCGAGTTCGTCGCCGTCGACGGCATCAATCTGTCGCTGGAGACCGGACGCACGCTGGGCATCGTCGGCGAATCGGGGTGCGGCAAGAGCGTCACCGCGCTGTCGATCATGGGACTCGTGCCGCAACCGCCGGGGCGCATCAGTAGCGGCGCGATTCGCTTCGAAGGCGTCGACCTGCTGCAGCTGCCTACAGCGACGCTGCGCAAGTTGCGCGGCGACCGGATCGCGATGATCTTCCAGGAACCGATGACTTCGCTCAATCCGGTGTTCAGCGTCGGCGAGCAGATCGTCGAAGGCATCCTGCGCCACCGCAGCATCGATCGCGCGGCGGCGCGCGCACTGGCGATCGAGATGCTAGGGCGCGTACACATTCCGGCACCGGAGCAGCGCTTCGACGACTATCCGCATCGCCTGTCGGGCGGGATGCGCCAACGGGTGATGATCGCCATGGCGCTCGCCTGCCAACCGAAACTGCTGATCGCCGACGAACCCACCACCGCGCTCGACGTCACCATCCAGGCGCAGATTCTCGACCTGATGCGCGTGCTGCGCGAGGAGACCGGCACCGCCATCATCCTGATCACTCACGACCTCGGCGTAGTCGCCGAGCTTGCCGACGACGTGGCGGTGATGTACGCCGGCCGCGTGGTCGAGCGGGCCGGTGTCGCGGCGCTGTTCGCCGAGCCGCAACACCCATACACCATCGGCCTGTTCGGCTCGATTCCCCGGCTCGACATCGAGCAGGAGCGCCTGGCGGCGATCGAGGGACAGGTGCCCAATCCTGCCACTCCGGTGAGCGGTTGTCGCTTCCATCCGCGCTGCCCGTTCGCCGACACGCGGTGCGCGCGCGAAGAGCCCCCAGTGGTCGACGTCGGCGGCGGCCACCTCGCTGCGTGCTGGAAAGTGCCACTGAATTTCGCCGCGGCCGCATGAGCGCTGCCGGGCCGCCCCAAGGCGCTCGCCCCCTCGGGGGGAGGCGGCGCGCAGCGCCGCTTCGGGGGGATCCATGATCACCGGCGCGGAACCGCTGCTGCGCGTCGAAAATCTGGTCAAGCACTTCCCGGTGCGTCAAAGCATGTTCGGGCGGCAGAGCGGCAGCGTGCGTGCGGTAGACGGCGTGAGTTTCGACCTCGCGATCGGGTCCACGCTGGCGCTGGTGGGCGAATCGGGTTGCGGCAAGTCGACGACGGGACGCCTCGTCCTGCGCCTGCTCGAACCGACCTCGGGCGCGGTGCGCTTCGCCGGCGCGAATCTGTTCGAACTCGATGCCGAAGCGATGCGCGCGCAGCGCCGCGCGCTGCAGATCATCTTCCAGGATCCATTCGGATCGCTCAATCCGCGCATGACCGTGGGCCAGATGCTCGCCGAGCCGCTGGCGCTCTACGCCCTCGCCGAGGGACGCCGCGCCGAACGGGTGACCGAATTGCTGCAGACCGTCGGCCTGGCGCCGCAGCACGCGGCGCGCTATCCGCACGAATTCTCGGGAGGACAGCGCCAGCGTATCGGCATCGCCCGCGCGCTGGCGGTGGAGCCGCGTCTCATCGTCTGCGACGAACCGGTTTCGGCGCTCGACGTGTCCATCCAGGCGCAGGTGATCAACCTTCTCGTCGACCTGCAGCGCCGGCTGGGTCTCGCGTACATTTTCATCGCGCACGACCTCGCGGTGGTCAGGCACATCGCGACCCGCGTCGCGGTGATGTACCTCGGTCGCATCGTCGAGTTCGCCGACACGCGCGCGCTGTTCGCGCAGCCGCGGCACCCGTATACGCAGGCGCTGCTGTCGGCAATTCCGATCCCGGACCCCGCCACTCGCCGGGCGCGGATCATCCTCGAAGGCGACGTGCCCAGCCCCAGTGCACCGCCTTCGGGCTGCGGCTTCCGCACCCGCTGCCGGTACGCGCGGCCGCGCTGCGCTGCCGAGGCGCCGCCGCTCGAAGGCAGCGGCGCGCACGCGGTCGCCTGCCACTTCTGGCCGGACTTTGCCCACGATGCGGCGGCGTCGCCCGCGCCACCGGCGGCCAGGAACGTGCGGCTGGAACGTCTGCAGGCGGCCTTTCGCGCCAACTCGTTCGCTGCCACGCCCGACGGTTCGCGCGCATGAGCGTTGGAATTTGGTTAAGATCGTCGCAGATCCGCAATCGATGCCGCACCGCGCGGCCAAGGAGAAGGCAATGCGCTTGAAGTCATGGTCCGCAGCCGCGGGTTTGGTGCTGTTCTCGTGCATATTGGCAGGCTCCGGCAGCGCGCAGACGCTACGCTTCGGACTCGCCGAGGATCCCGACGTCCTCGATCCCACGCTCGCCCGCACTTTCGTCGGGCGCATCGTGTTCGCCGCGCTGTGCGACAAGCTGTTCGACATCGACGAGAAGCTCAACATCGTCCCGCAGCTCGCCAGCAGCTACGAATGGTCCGCGGACAGCAAGGCGCTGACGCTCAAGGTGCGTCCCGGCGTCACCTTCCACGACGGCGAGAAGCTCGACGCCGCGGCGGTCAAGTACAACATCGAGCGGCACAAGACGCTGCCCGGATCGAATCGCCGTGGCGAACTCGCGCTGGTGACGACCGTCGACGTGCTCGATCCGATGACCGTGCGACTCAATCTCTCGGCACCGTTCGCGCCGCTGCTCGCGCAACTCGCCGATCGCGCCGGCATGATGGTCTCGCCCAAGGCCGCGCAGGAAGCCGGCGACAAGTTCGGCGTCAAGCCGGTGTGCTCGGGGCCGTTCCGCTTCGTCGAGCGCGTGGCGCAGGACCGCATCGTGCTCGAGCGCTATCCGAACTACTGGAACAAGGGCGACATCCACCTCGAAAAAATCATCTACCTGCCGATCGTCGATTCGACCGTGCGGCTGGCCAACCTCAAGTCGGGGCAGCTCGACTTCATCGAGCGCATGGCGCCGTCCGACGTGCCCGGGCTCAAGTCCGACAGCCGGTTCAGGATCTCCAAGATCGTTGAAATCGGCTACCAGGGCGTCACCATCAACACCGGCAAGAGCGATCTGGCGCAGAAGAACCCGCTGGGGAAGGACCCGCGCGTACGCGAAGCCTTCGAGCTCGCGCTCGATCGCGAAGGCATCGTGCAGGTGGTGATGGAAGGCGAGGCGGCAGTAGGCAATCAATGGGTCGCGCCCGACAACCCCTACTACGCGAAGAACGTGCCGATCCCGAAGCGCGACGTCGCCAAGGCCCGCGCGCTGCTCGCCGAGGCGGGCATACCCAATCCCAGCGTCACGCTGATGACGCCGACGACCTCCGACGCGCAGAAGATCGCCCAGGTCGTGCAGTCGATGGTCAAGGAAGCCGGCTTCGACGTGAAGATCCAGTCGACCGAGTTCGCGACCTCGCTGGACATGGCCGACAAGGGTCAGTTCGAGGCCTACGTGCTGGCGTGGAGCGGGCGCGCCGATCCCGACGGCAACGTCTACAGTTTCTACGGCTGCAAGCAGCCGCTCAACTACTCGGGATACTGCAAACCCGAGATCGACGAGATCCTCAACAAATCGCGCACCACGCGCGATACCGCCGAACGGCGCAAGAGCTACGAGCAGCTCGCGGCGATCGCGCTCAAGGATCGGCCGATCGTGTACTTGTTCCACAGGCACTGGCTGTGGGCCTACACCACCAAGCTTTCCGGATTGAAGACGATTCCGGATGGCCTGGTGCGGGTGCAGGGATTGAAGATGAACTGACGATTGTCGTTCCCGCGAAAGCGGGAACCCAGCGACGTTTGCTGCACGACACTGGGTCCCCGCTTTCGCGGGGACGACGTTGACGTAGACTCTTCGCCTTACGTCGCCAACGAACCCCGATGCTCAACTACCTCCTCCAGCGCATCGCCACGATCGTCCCGACGCTGTTTTTCGTCTCGATCCTGATCTTTGGCCTGCAGCAGCTCCTGCCCGGCGATCCGGCGCTGATCCTGGCTGGCGAGGATCGCGACCCGACCGTCGTCGCCCACCTGCGCGACACGCTGCATCTCGATTCGCCGCTGCCCGTGCGCTACCTGTACTGGGCCGGCGGCGTACTGAAGGGCGATCTCGGTGAGTCGCAGCGCATCAAGAAGCCGGTGCTGTCGCTGATCATGGAGAAGCTGCCGGTGACGCTGGAACTCGCATGCCTGGCGATCATCATCGCGCTGGCGATCGGCATCCCCGCCGGAGTGATTTCCGCGGTCGCCAAAGGCAGCGCGTGGGACTACGCCGCCAACCTGTTCGCGCTCTGGGGCCTGTCGACGCCCAACTTCTGGCTGGGCATCATGCTCATCCTGCTTTTCTCGGTGACGCTGGGCTGGTTGCCGGCGTCGGGTTACGTCAGCCCCTTCGAGGACCTGCGTGGCAATCTCGCGGCGATGATCATGCCGGCGTTCGTGCTCGGCAATGCCATCGCCGCCGTGCTGATGCGCCACACGCGCAGCGCCATGCTGCAGGTCCTCTCGTCGGATTACGTGCGCACCGCCCGCGCCAAGGGGCTCGACGAGCACGTCGTCGTCATCAAGCACGCGCTGCGCAATGCACTGATCCCGATCATCACGCTGGGCGCGCTCGAATTCGGCACGCTGCTCTCCGGCGCGGTGCTCACCGAGCAGGTGTTCTCGATTCCCGGCTTCGGCAAGCTGATCGTCGACGCGGTGTTCAATCGCGACTACGCGGTGGTGCAGGGCGTGGTGATGTTCACCGCGACGGCGTACATCCTGCTCAACCTGCTGGCCGACCTCGGCTACTTCCTCGCCAATCCGCGGCTGCGCGGATAGTTGCCGATGGCCGCCATCGCCGCCGATCTGCCGATCTACCGCGAGCTCACGCCCGCCCAGCGCGTGCTGCGACGACTGCTGGGCAGGCGCGCGGCGATGCTGGGCCTGTTCGTGGTCACCGGCTTCATCGCCATGGCGGTCTTCGCGCCGTGGATCGCGAGCTACGATCCGCTGCAGACATCGTGGAGCGAGATCCGCAAGGCGCCCTCCGCGGCGCACTGGTTCGGCACCGACGAAATCGGCCGCGACGTGCTCTCGCGCGTCGTCTGGGGCGCGCGCGCGTCGCTGCTCGCCGGCCTGGTCTCGGTGTGCATTTCGCTCTCGCTCGGCGTGCCGATCGGCCTGCTGGCGGGCTACGTCGGCCGCGGCACCGACGCGCTCATCTCGCGCATCACCGACGCGATGCTGGCGTGTCCGTTCCTGATCCTGGCCATCGCGCTGGCCGCCTTCCTCGGGCCCAGCCTCACCAACGCCATGATCGCCATCGGCATCTCGGCGACGCCGGTGTTCATCCGGCTCACGCGCGCGCAGGTGCTCGCGGTCAAGGTCGAGGATTACGTCGAAGCCGCGCGCGCGGTGGGCAATTCGCACCTACGCATCGCGCTGCGGCACATCCTGCCCAACGTGATACCGCCGCTGATCGTGCAGGCAACGCTGGCCATCGCCGCCGCGGTCATCGCCGAAGCGAGCCTGTCGTTCCTGGGCCTGGGCCAGCAACCGCCGGCCCCGTCCTGGGGCAGCATGCTCAACACCGCCAAGAACTACATCGACAACGCGCCGTGGATGGCGATCTGGCCCGGCTTGTCGATCTTCTTCCTGGTGCTCTCGTTCAACCTGCTCGGCGACGGCCTGCGCGACGCGCTCGATCCCCGGCACCGATAAGGAGGCGTCGATGAAACTCAACGGTTCGTGCCATTGCGGCGCGGTTAAGTTCAGCGTCGAATCGCATACGCCCTATCCGTACATGCGCTGCTACTGCTCGATCTGCCGCAAGACCGCGGGCGGCGGCGGCTACGCGATTAACATCATGGGCGACGCGACGACGCTCAAGGTGCGCGGGTCGAAGCACGTCGGGGTGTATCGCGTGCGCCTCGCCGCGCCGGGCGCGAAGCGCAAGACGCTGTCGCACGCGCGCCGCCATTTCTGCGTCAAATGTGCAAGCGCGCTGTGGGTCTGGGATCCGCAATGGAAGGAGTGGGTCTATCCCTTCGCATCGGCCATCGACACGCCACTGCCGAAGCCGCCGCAGGAAACCGAGATCATGCTCGACTACGCCGCCCCGTGGGTCGAGGTTCCCAAGGGCCGAGGTCACACCCACTTTCGCGAATACCCGAAGGAGTCGATCGCCGGGTGGCACAAAAAGCGCGGACTCGAAGTCGCGTAGCCTTCGAATCGTCAGCGCGAGCGCGCCGGGTCGTTTTCCGGCAGCACATCCTTCGCCCAGTCGGACTTCTTCCAGCCGGGGACCGGCGTCACGCGGCCGGCGCGCGGCACGAAGCTGCAGCGTTCGACCAGCTTGTACTTGTGGATGTAGCGCGGGCAGTTGGGAAACACCTGCGTCACCGCGACGCGCACGATCAACTGCGCCTCCGGAAACTCGCCCAGCAGCGGGTCGTCCGTCGACAGCGTCGCTTCGCCGGACAGGCGCAGCCGCCTGCGCCCCTCGAAGTCGATGAACAGCAGCCCCACCTTGCGGTTGCGCAGCACGTTGCCCATCGACAGGTACATGCCGTTGCCGTCGTAGCTGGGAAAGACGAGCGTGCCCGGGTCGAGCACGCGCACGAAGCCGGGATCGCCGCCCTTGTACGAACAGCTCGGCAGGCCGTCGTCGTCGACCGTCGCGAGGAAGAACATGTCGCGCGCTTCGATGAAGGCGCGATCGTCATCTTCGATGCGGTCGCGGACCAGCCGCTGCTCGATGCGATCGGCCATGCGCCGCGTATCGAAGCGATCCTGCAATTGCCGGCTGCCGGGGTGGTAGAACTCGCTCATCGTGAAGGGCCAGGCGCGGGCGCGCGGCGCGTCGCCCGCAGCGGCGATCAAAGCTGCGAGAAGCCCAGGTCGCGCAGGAACGCGCCGCGCTCCTGGGTGCCCAGGTGCCCCGCGACGATTTCAACGAACTCCTGCTGGCTGCCCGCCTTCTGTGCCGCCCGATTGACCACCACCTTGGCGATCGGCCCGAGGTACGCGGCCAGGCGCGTCGTCGTCTGATCGACGAATTGCTGGTCGAGCGGAAGCACCACGGTCCTGACGGTCTGGCCGGTCGCGACGATGTGCGGCTGGTTGGTTGAGCCGGGCGCGCTGTCGATGAAACGCTTGCGTACCGTAGGGTCGCCGATGCCCTCCGAGAGCAAGGCGTAGAGCGCGGTGATGTCCTTGGTCTGCGTCGCGGCTTTGCGCAGCATGAGCTTGGCCATTGGACCCACGTATTCCGCGAGCTGGCGCTCCACCGTGCGCAACACCGTTTCGTCCCAGGCCGCGACCGCGGGCGGTCCCATCTTCACCGCCGCGAGGTTGATTTCGGTCGCTCCGCCAGTGTCGTCGGGAGCGAGCGCGTCGCACGCCTGCCGCAGCGCCCGGTTGAAGGCGCGCGCATTCTGGAAGCGCGCATCGGGGCTCTTTCTCGAGCGCGGTCGCGACGACCGCGTCGATGGTCGGCGACAACTGCAGTTTGGACACGGTCGACGGCGGTTGCGGATTCTCGTGACAGATCTTGTAGCCGATCGTTTCCAGAGCGCCCGCGAAGGGCTTGGCGCCGGTCAGCAATTCGTAGAGCACCACCGCCGCGCTGAACAGGTCCGAGCGGCGATCGACGGTCTGCCCCTGGCACTGCTCGGGCGACATGTACGACGGCGTGCCCATCACCATGCCCATCGTGGTCAGGTTGGACGTGTCGATGCGGGCAATGCCGAAGTCTGCGACCTTGAGCGTGCCGTCCTTGGTCATGATCAGGTTGGCCGGCTTGATGTCGCGATGCACGACGCCGCGCTCGTGCGCGAAGTCGAGTGCCTGCAGCAACTGCGCCATCAGCGCCGCGATCTGGCCCAGGTCGAAGTTGGCGCCGCGATTCATGAATTCGCGCATGCCTGTGCCTTCGACGAATTCCATCACGATGAAGGCGTTGGCGTCGTCCTCGCCGTATTCGTAGACGCTGACGATATTGGGATGCAGCAGCCGGCCTGCGGCAACCGCTTCGTTCTTGAAGCGCGCCATCGACTGCTCGACCAGATCCGGATCGACCAGGTCCTTGCGTACCGTCTTGATCGCGACGACGCGTTCGATGCCCGGATCGAAAGCCTTGTAGACGACCCCCATCGCGCCCTTGCCGAGGACGCTCTGAATGTCGTATTTCCCGATTTTTGTCGGGTCTGCCATGTCGGTTGTGCTGTTTCCTTTTAGTCCGTACTAGCCTTCGAGCATCTTGATCGCTTGGACCATGCTCATTTTCATCCGGTTCAGCGCGTCGGTGAGCACGCCGATCTCGTCGCGACTGCCGGTGCGAAACTCGCCAGCTTCCAGGTTACCCAGACTCACCGCGTCGGCCAGCTTCGACAGGCGCGTCACCCGGCGGATGACGAACCAGTACAGCATGAGGTTTAGCATCGCCATCGTAAACAGGAATATTCCCGCCAGCGAGAACAGAAAAACCTTGAACGCGTAGCTGGCGCGCTGCAGCGGCACCGCCGCCGGCACCGAAACCACCTGCGCGCCGATGATGTCGTTCAATTTCCAACCGAAGCCGTTGTTGGACCCATAGGTCTCGATCATGGTCTTGGGCGCCGCATCGGGCGTGCTGTGGCACACCAGGCACGCGGGGTCGGTGATCTTGATCGGGCGCGCCAGGAACAGCGATCGCCCTTCCGGCGTGTCGCGCTCACCGCTCGATTCCAGCCGGGTCGCGTTCTGGCGGAAGCCGTTGACGATGTCGACTTCCCAGTCGGTCGCATGGTCGCGGGGATTGGTCGGATTGAGCGTCGCTTCCTTGTACGTGTAGTCGGGAAACTTCTTGCGCATGTCGTTGAACTGCTCGGTGGCCGCGAACGCTGGCACCGACTGGGGCAGGAACTTGTACTTGAGCTGGGTTTCCAGCAGCGGCTTGACCTGGAGGTTGGTGTAGGTGCGCGTCGACGTCGCGGCCTCCATCATCAGCCGTGCATGCTGCAGGACTTCCTCGCGGGCGTTGTTCTGCAGCACGTTGTAGCTGACGACGCCGGCCAGCGCGAATCCGACCGCGAAAATGGCGACCAGCGCAGCGTTGAATTTCCAGATCAGGTTCACAGGTGCTCCGGTTGTACGACTATTTGCCGGCCTTTTCCCACGGCCACCGCCACGTCCGCTCGGGTTCCTTCTTCTCCTCCTTCGCCGGCTCGACCTTCGCAACGGGCGCGGCCGTCGCCGGCTTCGCGACCGCCGGCACGGCTTCCGGCGCCGCCTTGCCAACGGCGTCGCCTGCGGGCTTGAACGCGGGGTCGTTCAATTTCGCGTCGAAGCGCCTGGCGAACGCCGCTTTATACGGCCCGTTGAGCCACGACTGCACCTCGGCATAGCTCGCTTCGCGTTCGAGCACCGGTTCCCGCGGGGTCGCGAAGCGCGCCGCCCGAAGCGGCAGCGGATCCATGAAATCGCGGGGCAACACCGCGATAAACGCCGCCGGCGCGCGTTCCGCCGACACGAAGGGCTTGCCTGCGGTGCGGCTGGTAAAGCCAGTCGCCTTGATCTCGCCGCCGGGGCCGTCGGCGACCCGCGCGGCACCGGTTTCGACGAAGACTTCGAAAGTGTCGCTGCCGATGCGCACCACCGCGGCGCCTTCGCCGACGGTCACCGTTCCCGGCCCCGAGCGGATGCGCAGCCGCGAGCCCGGTGCCTTGGTGTCGAACTTGAGCCAGCCGCGGGTGACCCAGAACTCGTCGAGGGGGCGCGACTTGGCGTCGCCCGGAGTCGCAGAAACGACATAAAGCGCTCCGGGTCCGATCAGGCTGAGTACGCCGCCATCGGTCAATTCGACCTGAAACTGGGTCTTTTCGGGGGCGTCGACAACGTCGCCTTCACGAATGCGGACTCCTTCGACGACGCCGTACCAGGCAGTGCCGCGCAGCATCCGCGCCTTGCCATCGATGAGCGTGAGGGTGCCGACATCCGCGCCAAAACATGGCAGCGACGCCAAAAGAGCGCAACATCCGGCAAAAAACCACTTTATGAGCATATTCCGATGGTCTCGCAGCACGACGACTCGCAAGTCGGCGCAGAGTGATTGATACTAGGCTGCACCCCCCTTCAAGTCAATGTGAATACTCGCATTCCGGGCGCGCCCGCGCCCCGGCGCGCGGCATGCCTTATACTTGTGCGAAATCGCCAAGCCTCCGCGCATGAGTCCTTCCAGCCGCAATCTTGCCATCCTGTTCGCCGACATCACCGCCAGCACCAAGCTCTACGAGCAGCTGGGCAATGCGGTCGCGCAGGTGACGATCGACCGCTGCCTCGGCATCGTCAAGCGGGTGTGCGACGACGGTGGCGGGCGGGTCATCAAGACCATCGGCGACGAAGTCATGGCTGCCTTCCCGACGGCTGACCTCGCGGCGCAGGCCGCGATCGAAATCCAGCTCAACATGGCCAAGCAGCGCACCAGCCAGGGCTCGCCCATCGCGATGCACGTCGGGTTTCACGCGGGCCCCGTGATCGAGGACGGTGGCGACGTGTTCGGCGACGCGGTCAACGTCGCGGCGCGGCTGGCTGCCTTCGCCAAGGGCGGCCAGGTCTTCACCTCGGCGCACACCGTCGGCGAACTCGCGCCGGCGATGAAGCAGCGCACGCGCGACCAGGACGCGCACACGCTCAAGGGCAAGGAACAGGATATCGGCATCTTCGAGCTCATCTGGCAGGAGTCCGAGGACGAGCTCACCATGATGTCGCCGCGCAAGGCCGTCGCGGCGGCCCGTGTGAAACTCCAGCACGGTACGCGCGACATCGAGCTGGGCGCGGCGCATTCGGTGCTGACCATGGGCCGCGACCAGCAGAACGACATCGCAGTCGCCGACCGCAAGGCGTCGCGCCTGCATGCACGCATCGAACGCCGGCGCGACAAGTTCGTGCTCATCGATCACAGCTCCAACGGCACCTACGTCACCGTCGAAGGCGAGGCCGAGATCGCGCTGCGCCGCGAGGAGCTGGTGCTGCGCGGCAAGGGCCGGATCGCCTTCGGCCACGCGCATCAGGACGACCCGACCGAGTTTTTGGGTTTTTCCTGCGATTAGTTAGCGTCGGTCAGGTCTTCGGCAACGGATGGATGTTGTCGACCCAGTGCACCGACTCGGGATTGGGCTCGACGTTGGGCAGATCGAGGTTGACGACCACCGGTTCCTGCCCGCTGCGCACCAGCACGCAGGACAGCGGCGCATCGTCGTTGGCATTGATTTCCTGGTGCGGCACGAAGGGCGGAATGTAGATGAAATCGCCCGGCCCGGCTTCGGCGGTGTATTCCAGCCGCTCACCCCATTTCATGCGCGCCTTGCCGCTGACGACGTAGATAACGCTCTCGACCGGGCCGTGGTGATGCGCGCCGGTCTTCGCCTTCGGGTGGATGACGACGGTACCCGCCCAGAGTTTCTCGGCGCCGGCGCGCGCGGCGGTGATCGCCGCGGCGCGATTCATCCCCGGCGTCTGCGGCGTGTTGGTATCGAGTTCGTTGGCGTGGACCACGCGCACGCCGTGCAATCGCCACTTGTTCGATCCTGCGTCAGTCATGCTCACTCCGATGTGCTCGACAATTCATAGATGCGCTTCGCGCGCTAGTGTCCCAGCAACCACGTTGCGTGAACCGGCAGCCCATTGCTCCAGTTGCCCGATACCGTCAACTTGTTGTCGACGACGGTGCCGGTCACTTCGCCCCCCAACGCCTGTCCCTTGCTCGTGAAGCCGTCGATCGCCAACTTGACCGTGCCGTCCGTGGCCATCGTGCCCTTTGCGTGCGAAGGCTGGCTGCTGATGCGATTGACCCACTCCGCGGTTACCGCTCCATGCTGCAAGTTGATCGTGACCGGCCAGCAACGAGACGAGCCATCGGCGTTGATCGTGCACATGCGACCGAGATACGAACCGTCGAAGCGATCGACTCCCTTGGCGGCAACGCGCGCAGGCGTACCCGAAGCCGTCGCCGGCCGCTCGTTCGCCGCGCCCTTCGTCGTCGCTGCGTTGCGCCCCTTCTCGCTCGCCTTGGCAGTTGCCGCCTCGCTGGCTTGCAGCGCGGCGGCCGCCGCAACGCGCGCCTCTTCGGCCTTCTTCTCGGCGTCGGACGCCTTCTGCAGCGCGTCCTTGGTTGCCTTGAGTTCCGCCTGCATCTTCGCCTCGCGCTGCGCCGCTTCGGCCGCGGCGCGATCGCCCTCCGCCTTGCGCTTGCTCGCCTCGGCTTGCGTCAGCGCATCCTTCGCCGATTGCAATTGCGCCTGCAGCTGCGACTCTTTGGCAGCCGCCTCGGCCGCGACTTTGTCCACCTCGGCCTTGCGTTGCGCTTCGGCCAGGCGCGCCACCCGGGCCTGTTCGGCGACCTGTGCGTCGTGGTCCTGATACCACCAGTAGCCCGCGGCGCCGATTGCCACCACTGCAGCGACGACGCCCGCCGCGATCGCGAAGGGCCCTTTGCGTGAAGCGCGCCAGCGTGCCCCCGACACCACGCTGCCGTCATCGCTGATCGAGAACGTGCGCACCGGCTGCGCGATGTTCTTGAACGTCTTTTCGCCGAGCTGCCGAATCTGCAGCGTCAGCTTGTTCTGTATCTGGTCGTAGACACTGCCGGAGATGCATACCCCACCCGGCTCGGCGACGGTCTGGATGCGCGCGGCGACGTTGACCCCGTCGCCGAGCAGGTCGTCGCCCTGCACGATCACGTCACCCAGGTTGATGCCGATGCGAAACCACATCCGTTGCGCCTCGGGCAGCTGCTCGTTGCGGGTGCGCAGCGCGGCCTGGATTTCGGTGGCGGCGCGCACTGCCTCGACCGCGCTGGGAAACTCGGCGAGGACGGCGTCGCCGGCGGTGTTGAAGATGCGTCCTCGATGGGCCAGCAACAATTCGTCGAACACGGCGCGGTGGCCACGGAAAATGCGCACCGTGCGTTCCTCGTCCTCGCCCATCATCTTGCTGTAGCCGTACACGTCGGCCATCAGGATCGTCGCCAGGCGGCGTTCGATCGGCGAGGATTCCTTGCCGGGGGCAGCCGAATCGTTCTGCATATCGGACTCCAGTGCGGCGCGTGCGATCACGCAGTCGCCAACCTGCGGCTCGTCGCACGACCGCTGGCCGTCGTCGGCGAGCCGCCCGCCAGTGTATGCCAAAGCCGCGGCTACCGGAAACCGTCGCGGGACGCCGCCGCAGGTCGCGCCACCTTGCTACAATGCCCGTCCCCAAGGAGAAACGATCATGACGATTTCCATGTACCAGGCGTCGGTGCCGGTATTCATTCGCGCGCTGACCAACACCAAGGCGATGTTGCAGAAGGCCGCCGCGCACGCGCAGGCCAAGAAGATCGACGAGTCGGTGCTGCTCAATGCCCGCCTCTACCCGGACATGCTGCCGTTCACCAAGCAGGTGCAGATCGCGTCGGACTTCGCGCGCGGCACAAGCGCGCGCCTTTCGGGCGTCGAGCCGCCCGCATTCGAGGACAACGAAAAATCGTTTGCCGAACTTATCGCGCGCGTCGATCGCACCATCGAATACGTGCGCACGCTCAAGGCGTCGGCGATCGATGGCTCGGAAGCGCGCGAGATCGTGCGCCCCGTGCGCGGCCAGCCGAAGACCTTCACCGGCATCAATTTCCTGATGCAATACGCGCTGCCGAATTTCTGGTTTCACACCACGACCGGCTACGCCATCCTTCGCCATTGCGGAATCGAACTCGGCAAGGGCGATTTCATCGGGGCGCTGGACTAGCCGTCCGAGCTACGCGGCGAGGGGCCCCGCGCAATAGCGCGGGGATCGACGCCAAAGCGAGTGACGGCTGCGGCCGACACGCCGACGCCTCGCGCATGCCCTGGCGGCACAAAGAGGCCGCCGCGCGAGGACGCCCGTCCTCCACCCCTTAGAAAAAGCGCACGCTCAGTCCGGCCAGCGCAACACCGCGCAACGCGGTCGTCCACGTCTGGCCGGGTGTTATCGGCAGGGCACGGGTGAGTGTTCCGGTGGTGACGATTTCGCCAGTGGCGAGCGGCGGATTGATCGGGTCACGCGCGAGCACGGCCACGACATGGCGCAAGGTCGAAAGCGGGCCATCGAGCACATGCGCCGCGCGCCCTCGATCCATGACCTTGCCCTCGCACAGCAGGTCGATGTCGAACGAGCCCAGGGTTGCAAGCCACTCGTTGCGCCGTGAGGCGACATCGTGGCGCGGGCCGATCAGCAGCGCTCCGTGCAAGCCGAATGCCGCGACGGTATCGGCCGCCGCGAATTTCCATTCAGGGTAGATCGACTGCACGATCTCGAAACCGTGCGCCACCCACTCGATGCAGTCGAGTATCGCCGCATCGTCCATGCCGGGTGCCGGCGCGGCGCGAAGGCCGAACACGATTTCCGGTTCGATCCTGGGTTCGGCCAGCGTTGCAAGCCGTAACTCGCCGCTGCCGGTCGGCAGGTTGCGAACGGTACTGTCGTAGACATAGCCCCAGATCGGGGCCCACACGCCGTACTCGGCCCAGATCGTGCGGTTGGTAAAGCCGATCTTGCGGCCGATCGGGCGCTCTCCGCGCGTGATGCGCAATGCACGGACTTCGGCGGCGATGCGATAGGCGGCGTCGAGGTCAAAACCTTCGACGCGCGCCGAAAACGGCGCGATTCTACACGCTACTGCCGAGCGCGGCGACGACTTCGTTGGCGATATCCTGCGAGTTCATTCGAACCGATGCTAGGCGCGCACGCGCAGGTTGTAAACTGGCTTGTCGGCATGCGTCGGCGTGGCGCCGCGAGCGCGCAGAAGCGCTTCAAGGATCAATCGGCAAAGCATGGAGCAATCGCCGCCGCGGCAAGACAGGTCCGAGACACTGCGGTAAGATTGTGCGGTGCGGCATGGCGAGTGAATGCACGCGATCGGCGACTATCGATCGCGTTTCCGGAGAGACTTCAGCATGGGCGCAGTCGAAGCGAACGCGTACCGGCCGATCCGCTTTCTGCTGGATGGAAAGGTGATGACGGTTGCGCCCGACGATCCGACGCGCACCGTGCTCCAATACCTGCGCGAAGACCTGGTTCGCACCGGCACCAAGGAAGGCTGCGCCGAAGGCGACTGCGGCGCGTGCACCGTCGTCGTTGCCGAGCTGAACGACGAAACCGTGCGCTGCCGCGCGATGAACTCGTGCATCCAGTTTCTGCCCACGCTCGACGGCAAGGCGCTGTTCACCGTCGAGAGCCTCAAACGTCCCGACGGCAGCCTGCACCCGGTGCAGCAAGCAATGGTCGACGCGCACGCGTCGCAATGCGGTTTTTGCACCCCCGGCTTCGTGATGTCGCTCTTTGCGATCTATCAGCAGGCGCATGCGCCGACGCGCACCGAGATCAACGACGCGCTGGCCGGCAACCTCTGCCGCTGCACCGGATACCGGCCGATCGTCGATGCGGCCGAAGCGATGTTCCGCGCCGCGCCTGCGCGCGAATCGTTGTCGGAATTGCGCGCGCAGCTGCAATCGCTGGCGGGCCAGCCCGCGCTGGAGTTTACGTCCGCCGATCGCTACTACTGCGCGCCGACGACGCAGGACGAGTTGGCCGCCGCGCGACTTGCGCACCCCGAAGCGCGAATCCTCGCCGGGGGCACCGACGTCGGTCTATGGGTCACCAAGCAGCACCGCGATCTGCCCGCGCTGATCTACGTCGGCAATGTCGCTGAAATGAAGCGCATCGCGCGCACCCCTACGCACCTGGAGATAGGCGCTGGCGCGTCGCTCACCGACGCTACCGATGCCATCGTCGCTGTGTATCCGGAATTCGCAGAACTCCTGCGCCGCTTCGCGTCGCCGCCGATCCGCAACGCCGGAACGCTGGGCGGCAACATCGCCAACGGGTCGCCGATCGGCGATTCGATGCCGCCGCTGATCGCGTTGGGCACATCGGTCTTGCTGCGCAAGGGCACGACGACGCGCGAGATCGCGCTCGAGGACCTGTACATTGCGTACCAAAAGACAGCGTTGGTGGCGGGCGAATTCGTGGCCGGCATGCGCATTCCGCTGCCGGCCGCAGACAGCGTATTTCGTACCTACAAGATCTCCAAGCGCTTCGACCAGGACATCGCGGCCGTCTGCGCTGCCTTTCGGCTGACCCTGCGCAAGGGAACGATCGCCGACGCGCGCGTGGCGTTCGGCGGCGTCGCCGCGACGCCGCGGCGCGCCACACAGTGCGAAGCTTCGCTCTCTGGCGCCAAGTGGAACGAAACGACCCTGCATGCTGCGATGGCCGCGCTCGATCGCGACTACGCGCCCATCGACGACATGCGCGCCAGCGCCGCCTACCGCAAGCTCGTTTCACGCAACCTGCTGCAGCGCTTCTACGTCGAGTCCACCACGTCTGACGTGGCGACGTACGTCGTCGAGCTGATGCCATGAACGCGATGCACGAGCGCGACCCGCATGACGTGGTTGCCGGCGCGGCGCTCCCGCACGACAGCGCGCACCTGCACGTCAGCGGCGCGGCGACCTACATCGACGACATCGCCGAGCTGCGCGGTACGCTGCACGCCGCGATCGGCACCAGCGAGCGGGCGCATGCGCGCATCGTGTCGCTCGACCTGTCCGCGGTGCGCGCGGCGCCAGGGGTCGTCCTGGTCATGGTCGCGGCCGACATTCCGGGCAAGAACGACTACGGTCCGGTCATCGCCGACGACCCCATCTTTGCGACCGATGTCGTGCAGTACTACGGCCAGTCGGTGTTCGCGGTGGCCGCGCACACGGTCGAGCAGGCGCGCCGCGCCGCGAAGCTCGCGCGCATCGAATACGAGGATCTGCCGCCGATACTCACCGCGCCCGAGGCCGTCGCCGCTGCCTCGTTCGTGCTCCCGACCGAGCGCATGAAGCGCGGCGACGCCGCCGCGGCGATTGCCGGCGCACCGCATCGCTTGCAGGGCCGGCTTGCCATCGGCGGCCAGGACCAGTTCTACCTCGAAGGCCACATCGCCTACGCGATTCCGCGTGAAGACAACACCATGCTGGTGCACAGCTCGACCCAGCATCCGGGCGAAGTGCAGCACCAGGTCGCGCATGCGCTGGGTGTGACGCAAAAGGACATCGTCGTCGAATGCCGGCGCATGGGCGGCGGTTTCGGCGGCAAGGAATCGCAGCCCGGCCTGTTCGCCTGCATTGCGGCATTGCTCGCGCGCGCGACCGGCAAGGCGGTCAAGATGCGCGTCGATCGCGACGACGACATGACCATCACCGGCAAGCGCCACGATTTCGTCACCGACTACGACGTGGGCTTCGACGCGCAGGGCCGCATCCTGGGTGTCAACTTCGTCCTGGCCGGGCGTTGCGGCTACTCGGCGGACCTGTCGGGCTCGATCAACGACCGCGCGATGTTCCACAGCGACAACTGCTACTACCTCGAGAACGTCGACATCGTCTCGTACCGCTGCAAGACGAACACGGTCTCCAACACCGCGTTCCGTGGCTTCGGCGGCCCGCAGGGCATGATGGGCATCGAGTGCGTCATCGACGAGATCGCGCGCCACCTCGATCTCGACCCGCTGGCGGTGCGCAAGATCAATTTCTACGGCACGACCGATCGCAACGTCACGCATTACCAGCAGACGATCGAGGACAATTGCATCGCGGAAATCGTCGCCGAGCTCGAAGCAACTTCCGAATACGCGCGGCGCCGTGCCGCGATTCGCGAGTGGAACCGCACCAGCCCGATCCTCAAGCGCGGTATCGCGCTGACACCGGTCAAGTTCGGCATTTCGTTCACCGCGACCCACCTCAACCAGGCCGGCGCGCTGGTGCACGTCTACAAGGACGGTACGGTGCAGCTCAACCACGGCGGCACCGAGATGGGCCAGGGCCTGTTCATCAAGGTCGCGCAGGTCGTCGCCGAGGAGTTGCAGCTCGACATCGACGCGGTCCGCATCACCGGCTCGGACACCAGCAAGGTGCCCAACGCCTCCGCGACGGCCGCCTCGTCGGGCACCGATATCAACGGCAAGGCGGCGCAGGCCGCGGCGCGCACCATCAAGGAGCGGTTGATCGCGTTTGCCGCCGAGCGTTTCGGCGTCGACCCCGCGCAAGTCGTCTTCCAGCGCAACCAGGTACGCGTCGGCGACCAGACGCTGTCGTTCAAGGAGCTGGTGCACCTTGCGTGGTTCGCCCGCATATCGCTGTCGGCCAGCGGGTTCTACAAGACGCCGAAGATTCACTACGACCGCAAGACCTTCACCGGCCGCCCGTTCTTCTACTTCGCGTATGGAGCGGCGGTGTCCGAGGTGGTCATCGACACGCTGACCGGCGAAAACCGGATGTTGCGCGTCGACATCCTGCACGACGTCGGCAAGTCGCTGAACCCGGCGATCGACATGGGTCAGATCGAGGGCGGATTCATCCAGGGCGTCGGCTGGCTGACCACCGAAGAGCTGTGCTGGAATGCCAAGGGGCAACTGACCACGCATGCGCCTTCGACCTACAAGATACCCGTCGCCAGCGACGTGCCGCCGGAATTCAACGTGCGAATACTCGAGCGCAGTATCAACGTCGAGGATACGGTCTATCGCTCCAAGGCCGTCGGTGAGCCGCCGTTGATGCTTGGCATCTCGGTGTTTCACGCGCTCAAGGATGCCATCGCGGGTGCGGTCGGTTACGCCGTGTCGCCCAGGCTCGACGCGCCGGCGACTCCGGAGCGCATTCTCCATGCCGTGGTGGAAGCGCGAGAACGCGCCGCCACGTCGCCGGCGTCAGCGGCGACTGCTGGAGCCCTGGCATGAGCGACTGGCTGCGCGCGCTTGCCGCGTTGCGCGAGCGCGATGCCGCGTGCGTCGTGGTCACGATTGCCGCAGTCAAGGGCTCGGCGCCGCGCGAGGCCGGCACCAAGATGATTGTTGCCGACGACGCGGTCACCGGCACGATCGGCGGCGGCCATCTCGAGTACAAGGCAATCGAGTTCGCGCGCGAAATGCTCGCGGACAGCGGCGCCGCGCCGCGCCGATTGCATCGCTTCCCTCTGGGCGCGAGTCTCGGTCAATGTTGTGGCGGCGTCGCGACGCTGCTGCTCGAAGAGGCCACCCCGGCACGCGACGCCTGGGTCGCGTCGTTGATCGAACACGACGCCGCAGGAACGGCGTGCGTCATGGCCAGCGTCGCCGATGGTGCGGCGACCGGCAAGCTGGTGGTCGACGCCGACCAGATGGTGGGCGCGTTCGACAACGCAGCGCTGAACGCGATTGCGCAGTCCGCAGCGCGGGACATGCTCGCTGCCGGCGAGCGGACACCGCGGTTGCAGGTCGCGCTTGTGGACACCGCGAGCGACACCACCTCGCCACTACTGTTGCTCGAGCCCATGCGACCCATCGATTTCCGTATCGTCGTGTTCGGCGCGGGCCATGTCGGGCGCGCGCTGGTCGCGGCGCTGTCGCAACTGCACGCACACATCGACTGGATCGACTCGCGGGCCGAGGAATTCCCCGTGCACGTTGCCGGCAACGTGAGCGTAGAAGTCACCGACACGCCGGAGTGCGTCGTCGACGACGCGCGCGCGGACACCTATTTCCTGGTGCTCACGCACAGTCACGATCTCGATTTCTCGCTTACCGAGCGCATCCTCCGGCGCGCCGACTTCAGCTACCTCGGGTTGATCGGCTCGACGACCAAGCGCAACACCTTCGAGCGCCGTCTGGAGCAGCACGGCGTTCCCGGAGAACTCCGCGAGCGCATCACCTGCCCGATCGGAATCCCGGGCATCACCGGCAAGGAGCCTGCCGAAATCGCCGTCGCGGTTGCCGCCCAGCTGCTGCAACTGCGCGCGACGACGGCCAGCGCGGCGCGGCGCTCGCCGCGTTCTGCCCTGCGCCGTGCCTGACGCTCGAGGAACGCGCCGCGCGTTTCGCGGCAGCGTGCTCCACTACACGACCGACAGCGAGGCCGCGCGCGCGACCTACACCGCGCATTGCTTCGACGATGGCATGCTGGTCGTAGTCGACGGCAAGGTCGAAGCCTGCGGCCCGGCGGCCGGCGTGCTCGCGAGCTTGCCGCCCGCGACGCCGGTCGTCGACTTGCGCACCCGGTGGATCATGCCGGGCTTCATCGATACCCATGTGCACTATGCGCAGACCGCGATCATCGCGAGCTACGGCGCACAGCTGCTTGATTGGCTCGAAAAGTACACCTATCCCGCGGAACGCAGGTTTGCCGATCCCGCTTACGCCCGCGAAGCCGCCAACTTCTTCCTGACCGAACTGCTGCGCAACGGCACGACATCCGCGCTCGTATTCCCTACCGTGCACAAAGCCTCGGTCGACGCGCTGTTCGAAGCCGCGCACGCCCGTGACATGCGCCTGGTGACCGGCAAGGTCATGATGGATCGCAACTGCCCCGAATTCCTGCGCGACACCGCGCAATCCTCGTACGACGACTCGAAGGAATTGATCGAGCGCTGGCACGGCCGCGGCCGCCTCCACTACGCAGTGACGCCACGCTTCGCGCCGACCTCGACCGAAGAACAACTTAAGCTCGCGGGTCGCCTGGCGCACGAGCATCCCGGTCTGTACGTGCAATCGCATGTCGCCGAAAACCGCGCCGAAGTGCAATGGGCTGCCGAGCTCTTTCCTGGCGCGCGCAGTTACCTGGATGTTTACGACCAGTACGGGTTGCTCGGCCCGCGCGCGGTGTACGCGCATTGCATACATCTCGACGCCACCGACCGCGCGCGCATGGCCGCGGCCGGCGCGGTGATGTCGTTCTGCGCCACGTCGAACCTGTTCCTCGGCAGCGGGCTGTTCGATCGCGACGCCGCCCATGCCGCCGGGGCCCACGTCACCTTCGGCACCGACGTCGCCGGAGGCACCAGCTTTTCCATGCTGCGCACCATGCACGAGGCGTACAAGGTGCTGCAGCTGGCGGGGCAGACACTCACCGCCGTCGACGCGTTCTATCTCGCCACGCGCGGCGCCGCCAACGCGCTGGGCCTGTCCGACCGCATCGGCAGCTTCGCGCCCGGTACCGAAGCGGACTTTGTCGTCCTCGATCCCGACGCCACGCCGCTGCTCTCGCGCCGGTTCGCGAGCGCCGAAACGCTTGCCGAGCGACTGTTCGCGCTGATGATCCTCGGCGACGATCGCACCATCGCGGCGACCTACCTGCAGGGCGAGCTCGTGCACGATCGCGATGCCGCGCCGCGGCCCAGCGAGCGACGGCCGATCAGGCCTGCTTGAGTGAGCGCAGGATCGCGGTCGATGTCCCCGTCCACCCGACGATGCCGCCCTGCGCGCGCACCATGTCGAGCACCGACGCCTTGAACTGCGGGAAATAGCTCTCGGTCGCGTCCTCGACCAGCAGGCATTCGTAACCGCGGTCGTTGGCTTCGCGCATGGTCGTCTGCACGCACACCTCAGTCGTCACGCCGCCGATCAACAGGTGCGTGATCCCGCGCAGGCGCAGCACCTCGGACAGGTTGGTCGCATAGAAGGCGCCCTTGCCCGGCTTGACGATGACGACGTCGCCGGCCAGAGGCGCGAGCTCCGGCACGAAATCGCTGCCCGGCTCGCCGTCGACCAGCAGCCTGCCCATCGCGCCGGCATCGCCGATTTTCAGGCGGGGATCGCCGCGCTTGTGCTTCGAGAGGTGCAGGTCGGCCAGGTCCGGCCGATGTGCTTCCTTGGTGTGGATGATGGTGACCCCCGCCGCGCGGCACCCGTCGAGCAGCCTGCGCACGGTCGGAACGATCGCCGCCAGCAGCGCGACGTTGTTGCCCAGCGAATCACCGAAGCCGCCAGGCTCGATGAAGTCGCGCTGCATGTCGATCATGACCAGCGCGGTCGACGCGGGCTCGAATGAGTACTTGTACGGCTGGGCGGAGACGGTGGGCATGGGGCCTCACTCATGCCGAGCAGAATGCGTGCCACGCGGCATCGGCAGCCGTGGTGCCCCGGGGGCGTTCGCCAAGCCATGAGATTGGCGCGGTCTGGTCCCGTCGCCGTCCTGGGCGACCATCAGGATTGGTGCATCGCCACGCCCGCACGCACCGTTGCAGCGCGCGTCGCTGCGCGAAGCGGGTGTCCTTGCCGGTAAGATGCGCGTGCCGTCCCGAATCCAGGTTTCGCCTGTCAGAAAAGGCTCCGCTTGCTGTTCAATTCGTTCCCGTTCATTTTCGCGTTCCTGCCGGTCGTTCTGATCGGCTTTTTCGGGCTCGCCCGCGTCAGCGATCGGCTTGCCGCGGGCTGGCTCGCCGTCGCATCGCTGCTCTTCTACGGCTGGGGGGATGCGCGCTTTGTCGCGCTGCTGCTGGCATCGATCGCCGTGAATTTCGCGCTCGGTACCCGGATCGCGCGATTGCGCGCGGCGCGCGGGCCGCAGGCAAGCCGTCCCTGGTTGGTGCTCGCAATCGTCGTCAATCTCGCGCTGCTCGCCTATTTCAAGTACGCGCACTTCTTCCTGGTCAACCTACAGGCACTCACCGGTCACACCGGCGCCCTCCCCAACATCGTGCTGCCGCTCGGCATTTCGTTCTTCACGTTCACCCAGATCGCCTTTCTGGTCGACGCGCATCGCGGCCTGGCGCACGAATACAACTTCACGCACTACGCACTGTTCGTCACCTGGTTTCCGCATCTGATCGCAGGGCCGATCCTCCACCATCGCGAAATGATGCCGCAGTTCCAGCAGAGCGCCACCTACCGGCTTGACTGGGAAAACATCGCGGTCGGCTTGACGATGTTCATCATCGGCTTGTTCAAGAAGACGGTGGTCGCCGACGACCTCGCCGTTTTCGCCACACCGGCCTTCGACGCTGCCGCCGCGGGCGCGACGCTGACCCTTCTCGAGGCGTGGGGCGCGGCGCTTGCGTACACCTTCCAGATCTACTTCGATTTCTCCGGATACACCGACATGGCGCTGGGCGCGTCGCGCATGTTCGGCATCGTTCTCCCGCTAAACTTCCGCTCGCCGTACAAGGCGCGCAGCATCATCGATTTCTGGCGGCGATGGCACATCACCCTGTCGCGCTTCCTTCGCGACTACGTGTACATTCCGCTCGGTGGCAACCGCCGGACGAGCATGCGTCGCTACGTCAACCTGCTCGCGACAATGCTCATTGGCGGCTTGTGGCATGGTGCGGCGTGGACCTTCGTGATCTGGGGCGGCTTGCACGGCGTGTACCTGATGATCAATCACGGCTGGCGATGGATGCGCCGTCGCCTCGGGATACCTTCGCTGCCCGGGGGCGCAGCGCTTGCCACCGTGACAACTTTCGTCGCGGTGGTGGTTGCGTGGGTGTTCTTTCGTGCGCCTGATCTTGGGACAGCGTTCCAGATTATCGCCGGCATGGCCGGCGCGCATGGTGTCGTCCTGCCGGTGGAGTGGCAGCCGGCAGCAGGCGACGCCGCCGCGTGGTTTTCCGCACACGAGATCGGATTCGGAAAACTCGAACACTTCAATCGCATAGCGCAATTGAACTGGCTTTTTTTCCTACTGGTGTTCTGCCAGATCGCCCCCAACACCCAGCAACTCCTGGCAGCGTATCGTCCTGCGCTGCTCACTTCTGGCTACGGCGAGCTGGGCGATGCCGGACCACTCGCCTGGCGACTCAACGTCCGGTGGCTGGTGTTATTGACCGCGATGGGTTGGTACGGAATCCTGTCGATTCACCGCTACAGCGAGTTCATCTATTTTCGTTTCTGAGATGAGTCCCCGGAAATTCACGCTCGTGTGTATCGGCGCGATCCTGGTCCTGGTCGGCACGGTCGGTGTGTTCAATCGCATCGTCGATCCGTATTGGTATTTCCGCGACATCGAGATCGCCGGGTTCAACCGCGACAAGCCCAAGGCGCCCGGCAATGATCGGCTGGTGAAGCCGCCGCTGCTCGTTCGACTCAAGCCCGAAGCGCTCATCGTCGGCAGCTCGTTCGCCGAAATCGGACTGCCGGCGCTCCACCCGGGCTTTACCCGCAATGGCCAACTCACATCATTCAACCTGGGCACGCCCGCGGCCACCTGGGGCGACGTGTATTGCCTGGCAATGTTTTCGCTGCGCCAGCCACAGATGAAGCGCATGGTCGTCGGCGTATCAGGAATCGACAGCGTTGCCTGCCCCGACGACGACGCACTGACCCGCGTCGACTACGGCAAGCTGCTGTTCTCGCGCAAGGCATTCGACGCCTCGCGCGATACCCTGCGGCAGCAGGGGCGCCCTCCGGCGATGACGCGCGAAGGCATGTGGACGTACGGCCGCAATGTGCAGCGGCTGCAGGCCGACGACGAGATGGCGGGGAACTTCGCCCTGGAACTCGCGGGCGCGTTGTGCCCGAACGTACTCGAAGTGCCCCGCCCGATGGACGCGGCGCGCATCCGCACACCGTCCGCACCCGGTACCGCCGCTGGCCTGCGCAATCTGATTCGCCTGGCTCTGGCAAACAAGGTTGAACTGGTGCTGCTGTTCTATCCGACCCACGTTCTGTTCAATGAAATCGAGCGTCGCTGCCTATCGCCTGAGGCACATTGGGTCTGGCTCTGGGATGCGGTCATCGATCGCGCGCGAGGAAGCGGGCGATCAATCGAAGTTGGTGCAGGTCTGGGATTTCTTCGGTTACGGGCCGCTGAATGCCGAGCGGATGCACGCGGGCAAGCCGATGCGCGATCGGCTTTGGCAGGATTTCGGGCATTTCAACGTGGAAATCGGAACCGCCGTCTTCGATGCGATCTACCTGGGGACGCAGTGGCTATGGAACGCGCGTCACCGTCGATAACTTCGATCAGTTGGTTGCACGTACCGAGGAGGAGCGGCGGGCTTTCCTGGCGACCAATCCTTGGGTCGCTCCTGAACTTGTCGAGCTGGTGAAGCGAACCCGAACGCTGACCAAAGCAACGCGACGCTGAACCTGGCGACGCGCGTCGTCAGCCGCGCAACGGCGAGAGGCGGCGCTGCACATCGGCCAGCGGGCTGCCTTCGCGCGACGCGAGATCCGCCACCTGGTCTTCGCCGACCTTGCCGACCGCGAAATAGCTGGCCTCGGGATGCGCAAGGTAGAAGCCCGACACGGCGGCCGCCGGCAGCATCGCGTAGCTCTCGGTAAGCGTCATGCCGATTTTTTCCGCCTGAAGGCACGCAAACAGCGGCTGCTTGGCGGCGTGATCCGGGCACGCGGGATAGCCGGGCGCTGGACGGATACCGTGGTACTCCTCCTTGATCAGCGCCGCGCTATCCAGCTGTTCGTTGCGCGCGTATCCCCACAGCTCGCGGCGGACCATTCGATGCAGCCACTCGGCGAAGGCTTCGGCCAGCCGGTCGGCGATCGCCTTCAACATGATCGCGTTGTAGTCGTCGCGCTTGGCCTCGAACTCGGCGAGTTTCTTTTCGATGCCGAGGCCGGCGGTCACCGCGAACATGCCGGCATAGTCGGCGACGCCGGAACCCTTGGGCGCGACGAAGTCTGCGAGGCAATAGTTGGGCTTGCCGCTCGGCCGCTGCGTCTGCTGGCGCAGGTTGCGCCAGGTCATCGCGACCTGTGTGCGCGATTCGTCGGCATAGAACTCGATGTCGTCGCCGACCGCGTTGGCGGGCAAGCAGCGCGATCACGCCGTTGGCGGTGAGCCAGCGGCCCTCGACGACGCGCTTGAGCATCGCCTGGCCATCGGCGTAGACGTTGCGCGCCGCCTCGCCGACGATCGCATCGTCGAGGATGGCGGGAAACGGCCCCGACAATTCCCAGGTCTGGAAGAACGGGCCCCAGTCGATGAATTTGGCCAGCTCGGCGAGATCGGCGTGGCGGAATTCGCGGCGCCCGACGAGTTCGGGCCGCGCCGGAGTGCAGTGTTGCCAGTCCAGGCGCAAGGCATTGGCACGCGCCGCGGCCAGCCCGATCAGCGCGGGGCCCTTCTTGCCCGCGTGCTGCACGCGGATTTTTTCGTAGTCGGTCGCGACTTCGGCGACGTAGGCGTTGCGCAGTTCGTCGGACAGCAGGTTGCTCGCCACGCCCACCGCGCGCGAGGCGTCGGGGACGTAGACCGTCACGCCTGAGTACCCCGGCGCGATCTTGACCGCGGTGTGCACGCGCGACGTCGTCGCGCCGCCGATGAGCAGCGGCTGGCGCATGCCGAGGCGCTGCATTTCCTGCGCGACGTGCGCCATTTCCTCGAGCGAAGGCGTGATCAGGCCGGACAAGCCGACGATGTCGGCGTTGCGCTCGACGGCAGTGTCGAGGATCTTCTTCGCGGGCACCATCACGCCCAGGTCGATCACGTCGAAATTGTTGCACTGGAGCACCACGCCGACGATGTTCTTGCCGATGTCGTGCACGTCGCCTTTCACCGTGGCCATCACGATCGTGCCCTTGGGCTTGCCCGCATCACCCGACTTCGCCTTCTCGGCCTCGATGTAGGGAATCAGGTGCGCGACGGCCTGCTTCATCACCCTCGCGCTCTTGACCACCTGCGGCAGGAACATCTTGCCCGCGCCGAACAGGTCGCCGACGACATTCATGCCCGCCATCAACGGACCTTCGATGACCTGGATCGGTCGCTCGAACTTTTGACGCGCTTCTTCGGTGTCCTCGACGATGTGCGCGGTGATGCCCTTGACCAGCGCGTGCGACAGGCGCTCCTCGACGCTGCCACGCCGCCACGCCAGGTCCTCGACGCTCGCCTTGCCCTTGGCCTTGTACGTCTCCGCGAAAGTCACCAGCCGTTCGGTGGCGTCGGGACTCCGGTTGAGGACGACGTCTTCGACCAGATCGCGCAGCTCCGGATCGAGCTGGTCGTAGACGCCCAGCTGGCCGGCGTTGACGATGCCCATGGTCATGCCGGCGCGGATCGCGTGGTACAGGAACACGGTGTGGATCGCCTCGCGCACGGCATCGTTGCCGCGGAAGCTGAAGCTCACATTCGACACGCCGCCCGACACCTTGGCATGCGGCAGATGCTGCCGGATCCAGCGCGTGGCGTTGATGAAATCGACCGCGTAGTTGTTGTGCTCCTCGATGCCGGTGGCGATGGCGAAGATGTTCGGGTCGAAGATGATGTCTTCCGGCGCGAAGCCGACCTTGCTTGTCAGCAGGTTGTACGCACGTTCACAGATCTGCACCTTGCGCTCGAAGGTATCGGCCTGGCCTTTTTCGTCGAAGGCCATGACGATTGCCGCGGCGCCGTAGCGCCTGACCAGCGTCGCCTGGCGTACGAATTCGGCTTCGCCCTCCTTCATCGAAATCGAGTTGACGATCGGCTTGCCCTGCACGCACTTGAGGCCGGCTTCGATCACCTCCCACTTCGACGAGTCGATCATCACCGGCACCCGCGCGATGTCGGGCTCGCCCGCGATCATGTGCATGAAGCGCACCATCGCCGCCTTGCAGTCGAGCATCGCCTCGTCCATGTTCACGTCGATGATCTGCGCGCCGTTCTGCACCTGCTGGCGGGCGACCTCGACCGCGCCGGTGTAGTCCCCGGCGAGGACCAGCTTGGCGAAGGCGCGCGAGCCGGTGACGTTGGTGCGCTCACCGACGTTGACGAACAGCGCGTCGTCGGAGATGGTCAGCGGCTCGAGGCCGGCGAGGGAGAGGGGGCGGGACATGGCTTAGTGAGTGTCACGGAAGTGCGCTACGGCTACGCCAACCAATCCGTCGTTCCCGCGAATGCGGGAACCTAGCGTCTTTTTGCCTGGACGACACTGGGTCCCCGCTTTCGCGGGGACGACGTTTGTGGAGTGCGTCCGAGTCATGCACTAGGCGGCGACCGCCTCCGTGTCTTCTTCGACCGGCAATCGCCGCGGCGCTAGCTTCTTCACCGCCTGCGCGATCGCCCGGATATGCTCCGGCGTCGTGCCGCAGCACCCGCCGACGATGTTGACGAACCCATGCCGCGCAAAATCCTCGAGCAAGCGTGCGGTGGTCTCCGGCGTCTCGTCGTAACCGGTATCGCTCATCGGATTGGGCAGCCCCGCATTCGGGTAGCACGACACGAAGGTGTCGGCGACGCGCGAGATTTCCTCGATGTAGGGGCGCATCAACGCCGCGCCCAGAGCACAGTTGAGGCCGACCGCGAGCGGTTGCGCATGGCGAACCGAATTCCAGAAGGCCTCGGGCGTCTGGCCCGAGAGCGTGCGGCCCGAGGCGTCGGTGATGGTTCCCGAGATGATGATCGGCAGGCGCATGTTGTGCGTGTCGAAATACTGCTCGATGGCGAACAGCGCTGCCTTGGCGTTTAGCGTGTCGAAGACCGTCTCGACGAGCAGCAGGTCGACGCCGCCTTCGACCAGGCCATCGATCGACTCGGAGTACGCGGCCACCAGCTCGTCGTAGCTGACGTTGCGAAATCCCGGATCGTTGACGTCGGGCGAAATGGTCGCGGTGCGGTTGGTGGGTCCCAGGGCGCCTGCGACGAAGCGCGGCTTGTCCGGCGTCTTCGCGGTCCAGGCGTCGGCGCGCTCGCGGGCAATGCGCGCCGCGGCGAGATTGATCGCGCGCACCTTCGACTCGAGCCCGTAATCGGCCTGCGCGATGTTGGTCGCGTTGAAGGTGTTGGTCTCGATGATGTCGGCGCCGGCATCCAGGAACCCATCGTGAATGCCGCGGATCACTTCAGGCCGCGTCAGTACCAGCAAGTCATTGTCGCCCTTGAGGTCGTGAGCGTGGCCGTGCAGGCCGCACTCGGCGGGTCCGCGATAGTCCGCCTCGCCCAGCTTGTGCGCCTGGATCATGGTGCCCATCGCGCCGTCGAGGATCAGGATGCGTTCCTTGAGCAGTTTGGTCAGCAGCGCAGTCTTGTCGGTGGTCATGCTGTCGCCCACAAAGCAAAAAACCCGTTCAGCTTGCCGCCGAGCGGGTTTCAGTCGAAAGCCGCTTTAGCTGCATTTGTAGAGCGCCCGCAAGCTGCAGGGTTTCCCCCGAATCAAATCGGCGCTTGCTTCTAAGGTAAGGTCTGGACGCGCCATTGTCAACCCGCGGCAGCGAATCGCGTACTATCTCGGGCGGAGGAAAACGATGCTCGACCCGGATATACAGCGCCTGCTCGACACGGCATTCAACGCCGCGCCCGGTGCTTTTCCGCCCGCGATCGACCAATTGCGCGCGGCCGCGCTCGAGGCGCCGCTGCGATTCGGCGGCGCGCCCGAAGCGGTCGAATCGGTCGTCGACGTGCGGATTCCCGGCGCGGGTACGGACATACCGCTGCGCATCTACCGTCCCGAAGCGCAGTCGCCGCTGCCTCTGGTCGTCTTCGCCCACGGCGGCGGCTGGGTCACCGGTTCGCTGGATTCGCACGACAAGTTCTGTCGCATCATGGCGCGGCGCCTGCCCGCGGTCGTGGTGTCGGTCGATTATCGCTGCGCACCCGAGCACGTCTACCCGGCGGCGCTCGACGACGTCGCCACCGCGTGGCACTGGGCGCGAGCGCATGCGCGCGAACTCGGCGCCGATGCACGACGCTTTGCGCTCGCCGGCGACAGTTCCGGCGGCAACCTCGCCGCAGCGCTGACGTTGCGCCTGCGCACCGAAGGCGCGGCGCAACCGCAATTGCAGCTGCTGCTCTACCCCGCGCTCGATGCGACCTGCTCGCGTGCGGCCTATCGCGACTTCGCGACCGGTTTCAACCTGAGCGCGCAGCAAATGGCGTGGTACTGGGACGTCTACCGCGCCGACGCGGACAAGCACGCGCCCGAACTGGGCCCGCTTTCCGCGAGCGATTTGTCGCGGCTAGCGCCGTCGGTGATCGCCGTCGCCGAAAGCGACGTGCTGCGCGACGATGGCGTCGACTATGCGACGCGCCTGCACGCCGCGGGCGTGCCCACCCGCCTGATCCGCTGCGAAGGCATGATCCACGGCTTCGTGCGCTGGACCGGCGTGGTTCCTGCGGCGCACCGCTGGATCGATGCGGTGCTGCAAGCTTCACGCGAGGCACTCCACCAGCGAGTTTGAAGCGTTGCGCACATGGTGCTAGATTGGCGCCATGAAGCACCTGAAGCCGCTCGAAGCCCATCAGTTCCTGCATCAGCATCCCGATGCGGTGCTCGTCGACTGCCGCAGCGAGATGGAATTCCTGTTCGTCGGTCATCCCACCGGCGCGCACCACGTCGCGTGGAACGACGGGCCCGACTGGGAGGTCAACCCGCACTTCGTCGGACAGGTCAGGAAAATCGCCAGCATGAACCGGCCGGTGGTGCTGATCTGTCGCAGCGGCCAGCGTTCGGTCGACGCCGGTGTCGCGCTGGAGCAGTCGGGATTCACCGACGTCATCAACGTGCTCGAAGGCTTCGAGGGCCCGCTCGACGAGCAACACCAGCGCAGCCGCGTGTCGGGATGGCGCAAGGACGGGTTGCCCTGGGAGCAGACCTGAAGCAATCCGCGGCGCGCGCAGCGCCATCGTCCACCGGCGCCTACGGCCCGCTGTCCACGCTGTTCTACGACACCGCTTATCCCCGCGCCGCGGAATCCGAAGTCGCCTGGTACCGGATGCGACTGCCGCGCGACGCCGGTCCGGTACTCGAGGCGATGGCTGGCTCAGGCCGGCTGCTGCTCCCGCTCACCGAGGAAGGCTTCAACGTTCACGGCGTCGACCAGTCGGAATCGATGCTCGCGAGTTGCGCGGCACGACTCGAGGCAGTCGGCCGCGACGCGCGGCTGTTCCGGCAAAACCTGGCAGTCCTCAATCTGCCGGCACGCTACGGCGCGGCGTTCATCGCCGCCGGCTCGTTCCAGCTGCTGACCGCGCGCGAAGCCGCCACCGATGCGCTGACCTGCCTGCGCGCGCATCTGGTCGGGCCGTCGCTGCTGCTGCTCGACCTGTTCGTCCCCGACGCTGCGCAGCATCCTCCGGGGGCGCCGGTGGTCGAAGTCCGCAACGTCACGCTGCCCGACGCATCGCAAATCGTGCACCGCGGCGAGTCGACCGCCGATCCGGAGCGACGGCGCATGCACTACGTCAGCCGCTACGAGCGGCGCGTGGGCGGGCGCATCGTCGCGCGCGAAGACGAGACCATCACGGTCACCTGGTATGCCGAAGACGAAATCGTCGCGTTGCTGCGCGCTGCGGGGTTTGGCGACGTACGCATCGAGCCGCCGGCGTGGCCGCGGGAAAACGGGCGCTATTTTGCCGTCAGCGCACGGGCCTGACTCGAACCGTCGCGGCTCCGGATGGTGCGTTACTGCTGGCTAGACGACGCGGCGCCTGACCAGGACGCGATGGAGCCAATAGATCATGAACAGCAATACCGCCAGCACAGGCAGCGCGAGCAAGGCGCGATTGCGCATGTATTCGGGGAAGACCTTGGCCTGACCGATGAAGAACGACGCGGACGCCAGAAGCAGCGCAAAGCTCATCCGCCATAGATGCCGGGCAATGCGATGGATGCCATCGATGCCGCGCGCCAGCAGCATCCGCACGTCGAGCAGGGCCGCCCCGAACGCAACCGCGGCAAAGAAAAAGTAGAGTCCGCCGGGATACCCATCGAGCCTGGCAGGCGTTCGCCCCATCGCCTGCAGACCGAACGAGACAGCTACGGTACCGGTTGCCAGCGCCCACAACGTCATCGTCGTGAAGAGCCAACGGTCATCGGTGACGCTTCGGCGCACCGTCAGCAGTGATGAAGCGACCAGGTAGAAGGCCAGCGCACCGGCGATGACCGACGCTCTATCGGGTTTGAAAGCCGCCAGAGTCGCACCAGTTGCCGCCATGACCATCATGGCGTAGACGAATACCGTGCCGCTCCTGCGATGAAGCTTGCCGCCCTTGGAGGCACACATCGCAACCGCCCCGCAAACGAGTGCCAGGAGCCCGGCAGCGATATGTACTGTCTTCAACCAGGGTCCTTGGCAGGCCTGGAACTCGCGACAACGTCGGTCGCATTGTCGATCTCGTTCAATGCCTGATTGCACAGCGATAACGCGCGTGCAACATGGCCCAGCGTGAGTTCGTTACGGATGGCGACGATCAGCTCATGGAGCTTTTGTTCGTAGAGCTCCGCCTCCTCGAGCTCGCGGGCGAGCCGGGCGATATCGGCGGCGGGAGCGGATGGCGTCTCGTTCGACATGATCGAAGGTCCAATCCTTGGATGCGTTGACCACCCGGCACGGATTGCGCCGGGTGCTCGAATTCTAGCCCCGCCCGGGATCGATCTGCGCGAGGGCGCCGCGGATCGCGCTCTCCTCGCCAGGCCGAACCAGGCGCGCGATTTCCCGGCCACCGCTTAAGAACACCAGCGTCGGCCAAAGCTTGACCTTGAACGAACGTCCCAGCCGGCGGCCGCTGGCGTCTGCGATCTTGATGTGACGCACCCGCGGGTGCTCGGCCAAGGCCGCAGCTAGCAGCGGTTGCGCGGCGCGACAGTATCCGCATCCGGGGCTGCCAAATTCGAGCATGATCGGGCCATCGAGAAGATCGACCTCAGTGCGCGACGGCTCGCTTTCCGCATACGTATTCGCAAATGTCATGGGTTCGCGGGTTGCTTAACGATTCAAGCGGGTCCGCGGCAGGTGCCGACGCCAGCCATGTTGAAGCCGCGTGCCACTATCGAATCACTTCGTCCGCGCGAAGTACCAATGCTTCATCTTCAATACCCCGTGCGCTAGAGTCGATCGGTGACCAGGACCCGACCCTTCGCGCCCATCGCGGTCTGCCCATCCTGCGCCGTGATGCGGCCGCGAAGCTCGACAATGTCACCCCTGAGCTTTGCATTCGGAGTTACCTTGATCACCAGCCACTCCATGCGAATGGTTTCATCGGCATAGATTGGACGCCGGAAGCGAACCCAGAACTCCAAACCAATCATCGCACCAACCTTCGAAAAGTGCGACGCCGTCAGCCCAAGGAGCAGAGCAGTAGTATGTGTGCCGCTCGCTATAACGCGCCCGTATCGCGTAGACGCGGCAAACTGTGGATCGTGGTGAACGGGGTTGTCGTCGCCCGCGGAGTGGGCATAGGCCCCGACGATCGCCGGGGTGAGGGTGACCTCAGAGCAGAACCGTTCTCTTGGATAAGCCTTCACGGTGACTACCTCCCGTTGAGCGCTGAACTAGGCGTCGGCACGCTTTGCGCGTAGCCGCTCCATGGCTACCTGGGACTTGACGAAGCCGAGCTTTTCGTAGAACTCCGATACTCCCTCGCGTCCCGCGCGCAACACCCAGGTCATGTGCTCGTCGTCACCCATGGCTGCCCTGACAAGGTCTCGGCCGATACCTCTTCGACGATGCGTCTCCGCCACGACGAGCATGGAAATATAGCCGTTTGTTACGCCGTCACTCAGCGCTCGAAGAAAGCCAACGACCCGCCCATTTTCGACGGCGACCAATGTGACTTGCGATCGCGACAGCAATTCGCGGAATTGCATAGGGTCGGAGACTCGATGTTCCCATCCACTTGCCGCAAGCAACAGGCGTGCAGCTTCAATCTCCGAAGGCAGGATGTTACGAATCTGCGACCGACTATGCGGCATGGCCGTATCCGAGCCTACTGCTCGGGCACACCCGGCACCGACGCCATGTTGTGCAGCCAAGGCATGGAAGAACGAGTCCAGAGCTGCCGGGACGGAGCAAGCTGGGCACGTTCGTCGACGCATCCAAGTCTGACATTGTAGACCGCTGGATTGTCGGGCGAGGTCGCATATAGCGGCGTGCCGCAGTCAGCGCAAAAAGCTTGTGCACGCCTGTTTCCACTTTGCGCAGTCTTGATGTAGATCTTGGGGTTTCCGGTCAGCGAAAAGTCTTTCGCCAGCACGGGAACACCTGCCCTGAATGGCGCACCTGATAATTTCTGACAGTCGGCGCAATGGCACGCAAAGGTTTTTGCCGGATCCACTTCACCGGTGAAGCTGATGCTACCGCAGTGGCAGCGGCCGTGAATTTGCATTAGATCTCCTTGCTAGACCAATCGGATTCAATGGCGCTCCCAAGCGTCCGCGTCGAGTGAACAGTTAGACGTACAGCCAGAACGCTACAAGTGCGATGGGCACCAACGCCAGCACGATCAAAACACCAACGCAACCACTCCTGGCTGGTCCCGTCGAGGCTGCACGCCCACCCGAATTGCCGAAACCCCGGGGTTGTGCGTTTAGCCACTTGCGGTGACAGTTGTCACAGAAAAGTCGCTTGGCACCTGCGCGCCAAGCCGTTACCGAGCGTTCGGAGTGATGCGTCTTTGCACTGCATCGTGCGCACGTGAATGTAGTTCGAGGAGGTTGCTTAGGGCGCGCAAAATATTTTACAAGAGCGCTCAACACCACTGCGGCGAGCAGGATCCAAATTCCTGTATTGCTCCACGCGTCCATCGGCGCCTAACGAACTAGCTAACCGGCGACTGCCGGCGGTCTGAATGCGCGCCGGTGGGCGTTCGGGTTGAGCGACAAGTCAGCTTTCATAGGCCATGGAAGAACCTGTCCACCCTTGGAATGCTCTTCATGTCCGATCTCCTATTTTGCGTCAATGAGAGCTAACGAACCATGCTAACCGGCGACCGCCGGCGGTCCGTATTGAGCGCCGCGTTAGGCGGCATGACGCGCGCGACTGATCGGCACTGCCACCCGAGGTACCCGACATAGGAATCAAGGCTGCGGACCATCGTAGCCCTCGACGATGACCAAATCAGCGGTGGAGACGGGCTCACGAATTCTTAGTGCAGCCTGGTACTCCGGCGAATGCCAGCACTTGACCGCTTGCTCGTAGGAAGGAAACTCGATTACGGCGTTGCGCTCGCGGCTTGTTCCTTCAACGTTTTCATACTTGCCACCACGCACAAGGAACTTCGCCCCGAATCTTCTGAACGGGCCAGCGTTCGCGGCGATGTAGGACTTGTACGTCTCCATATCTTTGATGTCGACTCGAACGATCCAGTAGGCCTTTGCCATTGTGAGATTCCTCAGTGTGCGAAGTTCTGTGACGCCTAACGAGACAAGCTAACCGGCCAACCGAAGGACGGCGCGCCGGCGCCGCCGAGGAGCGTCCGGGTTGAGCGAGAGGTTAGGCCGCACGGATTCATCGTATTCAAGGGCGCCTTGCCGCGCGGACCATCACGCTATTGTTTTTCTGGCCAGGAAAAGGTACCGATTGAGGCTAAAGAAGAACTCGCCTCGCTTTCCAGCCTGCCTTATTTCTCCTGCCCATACTTCCGCTTCGTCGCGCCTGAATCCGTTTCGCCCACTCACAAACGAAACAATAGAATCGATAAGCTGATTGCTGAAAGTGTTCGTATCATAAGCTGTATTGAGTACCGGAATTATTGTTGTCGAATCCACTTGAAAACCAGCATGACGCAGCTTATTGGACATTGTTCGAGGCAGATAGGAATCGACCGCGTGCTGCTCCCATGCAGATAAGACCCGGTTCATTCTGTCGCGATTGGGCGAGTACCAAACGATCGAGTCCCAGTCTGTATCCACGATCACCGTGCGTCCGCCCGTTCGAAGCACGCGGTGAATCTCGGCCAACGCCAGACCGACGTCTTGGACATACTCCAATACCTGCGTCGACATGACCGCGTCAAAGCTCTGCTGTGGAAAGGGGAGCTGCGTAGCGTCAGCTTGATGGAATTCGACCCACGGCTGGTGAGCACAATGCGCTCGCGCCACCGCAAGCAGCGGCTCGCTGATGTCTATGCCATGGACCGCGCCTCGCGATTCCACTGCCGCTGCGATCGCGCCCGCCAAGAATCCTGGGCCGGAGCCAACATCCAGCACTCGCTCGCCCGGTCTGGGGTCCAATGCGCGAAGGAACTCGCCGCGCTGTGACACCATATCCGGCGTGACGTAGAGAGCCAGCAATCGCTTTGTAGCCTCTTCGTCGAATCGCAACTCTGCCATCTAAGTGTCCTCATCGTGCGTCGTAACGTTTGACTCAAGCGGACCGCGGAGGCAGGCGAAGCCTGCCGGAGAGGGGCCGCTTGAAGGAAGGTTAGGCGTCACTGCCGCAATGGTTTGCGCATGCTCGACGAGGTGACCTCGTAGCCTAGCGCCCGGTATAGGGCTTGGGCACCTGGATTGTGACCAAAAACGTTTAAGCGGATCGCGCGCAACTGCATCCCAGCCGCAATCGACTCTAGGGCAAGAAGCGCGGCGCTGCCGTGGCCCTTGCGTTGCTGATCCGGATGGATGCGAATGCTGTAGACATAGCCCGCCTTGGCCTCCCCAGCGCCAACAACGGCAAACCAGTAGATAGCCAACAGTCGCATTCGAACGGTCGCGCACTTCGTAAAAGAAGTGACCGGAAGTGTCGATGCCCTGCGGAAGCAGCTGATTGAACTGCGCCGTTGCCTTCGCGAGCGCCTCATCTGGGGCCCAAGTACCCGCGAGAACGTGGTCCTCGGCATACCCCTCGTTGGCCTCGACTGCGAACTCGCTGAACAACTCCTGTGACATTGGAACGAGAACGGGCACGTTGGTCATTGTTATGCGTAACGCTTGAGTTCAGGGACGCTTCGCCGATCGGCGGAGCGTGCCCTGCAACGATGGGTTCGGCGGCATGGCGAACACTTGCAACTGAAACTGCTTGCCGCCTTCAGACGCGACATTGCGTGACTCCAAATGAACGTAACCCTGTGTCTCCGCGGCATTTTGAAGCCGGGACGGCGGCACCAAATGCACGACTTCCCCAAGTGCTTGTACGGTTGGGAACGGCGACGGAGATACCTGCCGATGGCTAACACTGGGCAACTGTAGGACCGTGGCTAGGTGACCATTAGCAGTAAGCATGGATGGAGTTCTAGCGATGACTGTTTCGACATTGACATATTCTAAGACCAGGCCAAGGAACATCAGGTCGACAGGCGCGAACGAAACCTCATGGCTCTGAATATCACCGACAACCAACTCCAGATTCTTTAAGCGACCTCTAAATCGTGTTTCAGTTTCGGCGATGAAGTGCGGGTTGAGATCAACTCCAACTACCCTTGAAATGCTAGATGGAATTCTGTCGAACCCATTTCCGCCGGCGCAGCCGATTACGGCAACAGAGCGAGGTGAAAACTGCTCAAGGACGCCAGAGAAAATATCGGACAGCAATTGAGCCTGCTCGATTCCAGGCAAAGCCATATGGCTTTCATAGTCAGCAAGCGGTACATCGAGCCATGGATTATTCATGACGCCCAACGAAACAAGGTAACCCGCGCGCTTGCGAGACGCGTAACAATGCGGCTACGCGGGCATCCGCAAAACGGCAGAAGCCACGCTGACGGCGCGTCAAGGTTGACCGACGGGTTAGGCGTCTTAGGGGCCATTGCGCGGCGATCGCCTGCGGCCATGCCAAAACAATGCAACCGCGACCGAGATGGCGATCGGCAGCGGCGAGACCAGGAGCGCGGCGATCCAATTCCAGGCCGCACGAGGTTCCAGTATTTGAACAGACGCGAAAGTTATAGCAGCTGCGCCGATGACCGCTGCCAAGGACGCTTTTCGCGCATCGCGAAATATCGTCTCAGCCAAGATCCCGAATAGCATGGGAAATGCAATCAGGATAAGGAATGGTTTCACGATGCGAGTGGCAGACGCCTAACGAACAAGCTAACCGGCGCACGAAGGACGGGCCGCAGCCGCCGAGGAGGTCCGAGTGAGCGAGAGTCAATTAGTAGCCATCCTACAACTGACGCAAAACAAACCGTCAGTTACTCGTTTGGCCTATATGCGGACGCAAAAAATGTTACCAGAATCAATACTGTATTTCCCAATAGTGGGGCCCACAAAACGAAGCACATACTAGTCATCGATAGCGCTGCAGGTCGCGATCTCTGGCGAGTTTGGAACAGAATCGACGTCGCAAACTCCGAGGCGAGCATCGTCCTCTATCGCGTACCGTCGACGGCAGCCAAATTCCGACAAAGCATCAGATTCATCGCCTTCATACTCAACACCACCTCATCGCGCTGATTCCGCGTCTCAATAAGCGTTCTCACGATGCCGCGATCGGGCTTGCTGCGCGAGCGCCGCGCTTCGATCACCGTGATGCGGACGTAGAGCGTGTCGCCGGGACGCACCGGCAGCGTCCAGCGCAGCTCGTCGATTCCCGGCGACCCGAGACTCGCCACGCTCGACAGGTAGATGTCGACAAGCACCCGCATGGTCATCGCCGCGGTATGCCAACCGCTGGCGATGACGCCGCCGTACATGCTGCGCGCGGCCTCGGCGGCGTCGACATGAAACGGCTGCGGGTCGTAGCGACGCGCAAAGGCGAGTACTTCGGCCTCGTCGACATGGATCGGTCCGCCTTCGAAGACAGCGCCCGTCGAGTAGTCCTCGTAGTAGCGCTGGTCGATCGGCGCCGTGCCGGGTGTTGCGCTCATCGTGGCGCGCGATTCACCAGCTGCCCGAACTGCCGCCGCCACCCGAACTGCCGCCGCCTCCGGAGAAGCCTCCGCCGCCCGACGACGAGCCGCCCGACGAGCCGCTGGAACTCGACAAGACCATGCCGCCGATGGTCGCGGTGCCCTTGGTCTTCATGTCCAGCGCCGCTTTCTGGTACCAGGGCATGCGCCCGAGGATCAGCTTGGCGATCGGATAGCCGATGACGTAGGTGACAAGGATGTAGAGCGTGCCGCGCGTGCCGACGACGATCAGCGGGAACATCGCCCAGAACGGAATCAGGAACACATACAGGAACCAGCCCATGCCGGGCGTCATGACCCCGATGAAAGTGAAAAGGCCGATGACCCCGAAGATGAAAGCGCCGAGCAGGATGCGTTCCGGCCACGCCAGGTTCGGTTCGTTGAAATGCACCGACGAACTGCTGCTCGAGTCGGACGATGCCCCGCTCGGCCCCGCGACTTCGCCCTTGCCCTCGAGCTGCGCGATGATGGCGCCGACACCGTCGGTGACGCCCTTGTCGTAATCGCCGGCCTTGAACGATGGCGTCATCACGTTGCGGATGATGCGGCTGGAGGCAACGTCGGTGAGCGTGCCCTCGAGTCCGTAGCCGACTTCGATGCGCATCTTGCGATCCTTGGGCACGACGATGACCAGCACGCCGTTGTCCTTGCCTTTCTTGCCCAGCTTCCAGTTCTCGAACACCTTGGTGGCGTATTCCTCGATCGACTCGTCGCCGATGGTCGGCACGGTCAGCACCGCGATCTGGTCGCCGGTTGCGTCTTCATGCTGCTTGAGCGCCCCGGTTATCGCCTCTCGCGTCTGCGGCTTGAGAATCTCGGCGTTGTCGACGACCCGGCCGCTGAGGAAGGGCACGTCGGCGGCACACGCTGGCAACGCCGTCGCGAATGCGAACAGCACCAGCAGACTGACCCGCAGCGCAGCGCCCTTCACGTCGCACCTCGCTCTTCGATCGGCCGATCCGAAAGTTCATTGCCGCCGCCCGGCCCGCCGTGGAGCCCCTTGGAGGCGAGCAATTCGTCGAGGCGCGCGAGCCCCTGCGTCAACGCTGCGGCTGTCGCGTCGGCTGCCAGCAGTGGCGTCATGCGCGTGATCACCGAGCGCCATTCGGGCTCGCCGATGCGGCCGTCGAATCCGATGTCGGCGACGATCTCCACCCGGCGCTCGAAGCGGCTGACCAGCACCAGGATCCCGTTGCGCCCGCGTGTGTTGAAAAGGTGGCGGCGCAGGAAAAGCGACTCCGCGTAGCGCCGCACGTCGGCATCGCGACGCGCGACTTGCAGGAACAAGCGCGCATAGGCCGGAACGAACAGCGCCGCGACCGCGCTCAATGTGCCACCCGCGAGGATCGCCAGCACGTGAAACAGGGCAGCATGCACGCTCGACCAGTCGGGACGCAGCACGTCGCCGATGACGACCGCGAAACCCGCAAACGCCACGCCCAACGCGAACGCTTTCCAGAGCAGCTCGCCGTGCGCATTCGCCCGACCGATGATCGCGGTGACGATTTGCACGCCGGCGCGCGCCTCGATCCCGGCGACCTGCGCTTCGATTGCCTTGGTCTCGGTGGCGGTCAGGTACATTGACGCGCCGCGCACACCTCGTCGCCGGGCTCTCGAACGCGCGGCGGCAAGGTCAGGGACATGTACACCACTTCCGGCAACGGGTTGACGTAGTACGCGGCGCATTCGCGGAAGCCCAGTTGCGCGTACAACGCGCGCGCAGCCGTCAAGCGGGCCAGCGTGTCGAGCTTGAGCTCGCGATAACCGATAGCCTGCGCTTCGGCCAGCAGCGCCTCGACCAGGCGGCGACCCCAGCCGCCCGCGCGTTGCGTGGGCTGAACGTAGAGCCGCTTTATTTCACCCACGGACGGGTCGGATCCGCTCGTGAGCGGTCGAAGCGCAATGCATCCAAACGCCGCGCCCGGCGTGCCTGCCAGCAACAGCCTGCCGTGTGGCGGCGCATAGGCGCCGGGCAGGCCTGCCAGCTCGCCGGCGAAATCCTGAAAGCACAGGTCGACGTTCAAGCTATCGGCGTACTCCTGAATGAGCGCGCGCGCCAACGCAAAGTCGGTCGCCGTCGCGGCCAGACGAACGACGGCGCTCGCGTCAGGATGTGACTGACGTGCTCCGGTCAGCCGGTCTTCTCGCATGTGCCGATCTTGACGTCGGACCCGGGAAACTCCGCCTGCAATTCCTTGAGCCGCACCACCGCCGGCGCGGGCGGATCGCGCACCACCAGCGCGGTCTGCTGCACCGCCTGCACGCGCTCGCCCACCTTCGCATTCTTGACGCCCAGTTTCTGCACCGTGGCCAGGCGCGCCTGCGCCCCGTCCTCGCTGCGAAACGAGCCCAGCGCGACCGCCAGGCGCTGCGGGCCGTTTTCGACGACGAAGGCGTCGCGCAGCCCTTGCCCCTTCAATTCGTCCACGCGCTTGTCGGCCGCGGCCCGGTTCGCCGCCGGTGGCACGAACACCCAGTAGTTGGTGACGACCTCGGTTTTCTTCTGCGTCAGCAGCTTGCCCAGGTCGAGCGGCTCGATGCGCGAAAGTGCGCGCGCCCGATCGGGCTCCGACAACGGACCCCACTCGACGCAGACATCGGCCAGTGCGGCAACCTTGGCCGGACCGAGTGCCGCCACCTGCTGCGGCGTGAGCAGCTTGATCTTGTCGGGCTGGATCTGCTGGCTCAGGCGCACGCCCTCGCCTCCGCCGACGCTATCCAGGCGCGTGTAGCCGAACAGCGTGAGGTTGGCGAGCACCAGCAGGAAGACCAGGATTCTCATGTTGCTCTATTGTGCCTCTGCCAGCGCGAGTATGCCGTCGAGCACCAGATTATCCACGACCTCCACCGGCGCCGTAAGGTGCGCGGCGATATCGGCGGCCGCGCCTCCCGCGAGCACGCACCGCGCCGGGGCGCCGTCGCCCGCGAGGCGCCGCCGCATCTGCTCGATCGCGCCGCACACCGCCTGCACCGCTCCGGACTGAAGACCGTCGGCGTTGTTGACCGGAAAATCATCGTAGCGGCCCGGCGGAATCTTCAGCGCCGTGTTGGCGGCAATCGCCTGCAGCATCAGGTTCAGGCCCGGCACGATGATGCCGCCGCGAAACACGCCCGCCGCATCCATCGCGTCGACGGTGATCGCGGTGCGCGCATTGACCACCACGCACGGCGGCGGAAACAGCTCCTGCACCACGCGTGCGCGCGCCGCGACCAGCGAGGCCCAGCGATCGCCGGAAAGTTGCGACGGCAACGCATAGTTGTTGGTGACGCCGCATGCGTGCGCCGTCGCGATCAGCCACTGCGGCATCATGCGCCAGCGCGTCAATTGCGCTTCGACGCGCACCCGCATCGCTTCGCCAGCGACGTTGACGCCGACCACGCGCAGCGGCCGCTGCATGTTCTGCCAGTTGCGCAGGGCCAGCGTGCCGATCTCGGCATTGGCGACCGAGCCCTGCGCGACCCAGCCGTGCGGGCCGGCGAACCCCCACGCGAGCCGGCTGTTGCCGCAGTCGAGCACCAGGATCATCGCTTCGGCCGCCGCAGCGACACCTCGCCCGTGACAAAACGCAGCCGCCGTCCGTCGCGGTCGAGCACCAGCGCGCCGTCGGCATCCACGCCCACTACAATCCCGTGCACCACGCTGCCGTCGGGCAGCGACACGTCGACGGGTTGGCGCTGCAGCGCGTGCCGTCGTTGCCATTCCGCGCGAAAAGCGGCGAAGCCTTCGCGTTCGTAGCGCTCGAGCATGAGCGCGAGTTCCGAGGCGACGCGCGCGAGGAGCACGTTGCGGTCAATCGCACCGCCAATCGCCGCGCAGTCGGTGACTGGCTGCGCGATATCACGGCGCGCCGCGTCCGGCAGCCGCACGTTGATGCCGACGCCGATCACCACCAGTGACGGCCCGAGCGCATCGCCGGAGAGTTCGATGAGAATGCCACCGAGCTTGCGCCCTGAGTGCACCAGATCGTTCGGCCACTTGAGTTCAACGCCGCCACAGCCGCACGCTTCGAGCGCTCGCGCGATCGCCACGCCCGCCGCCAGCGACAGACCGGACAGGTATCCCGCACCCTGCTCGAAGCGCCAACCTAGCGAAAAGGTCAGGCTGCCGCCGACCACCGCGGTCCACGCGCGGCCGCGGCGGCCGCGTCCTGCCGTCTGCAATTCGGCGGCGAGCAGGTGCCGGTGCACGCGCGGCGCACGGCGCAGCAATTCGCTGTTGGTCGAGTCGATGCTGTCGGCGACCTCGACGATCAGTTTTGGGCCGCGCGTGCCGAGTTCGCGCACAATTGCCGCGCGATCGAGAAACGGTGTCGCGTCGAGCAGCCTGTAGCCTCGCCCGCGCACGCGTTCGAGTGCGAGCCCCGCCGTCTCCGCCTGCATGAGCAATTGCGAGACGCGCGAGCGCGTCATGCCGATCGTCGCCGCGAGCGTCTCGCCCGAATGGACTTCGCCATCGGAGAGCCGGCGCAGCAATGTGAAGGCGAGGGGCGGGAGCACGAAGGGCCGCGCGCGACTGGGACTACGCCTTCAGTACTCCACGCCGGATCTGGTCCAGCTCGATGGACTCGAACAGCGCGCGGAAGTTGCCTTCGCCGAATCCCTCGTTGCCCTTGCGCTGGATGATCTCGAAGAAGATCGGCCCGATGACTGTCTGGGTGAAGATCTGCAGCAACATTTCGTCCTTGGCCGGCGCACCGTCGAGCAGGATGTTGTTTGCTTTCAGGCGCGCGAGGTCTTCCTTGTGCCCGGGCAGGCGCTTCTCGAGCAGGTCGAAGTACGTCGCCGGCGTCTGCTGGAAGGCGACGTTGCGCGTGCGCAGGTCCTCGACGGCCGAGTAGATGTCGCCGGTGCCCAGCGCGACGTGCTGGATGCCCTCGCCGTGATACGCGACCAGGTATTCCTGGATCTGGCTCTTGTCGTCCGAGCTCTCGTTGATCGGAATGCGGATTTTGCCGCAGGGACTCGTCATCGCCTTGCTTTTCAGGCCGGTGAGTTGGCCCTCGATGTCGAAGTAACGCACCTCGCGAAAGTTGAACAGCCGCTCGTAGAAGCCAGCCCACTCATCCATCCTGCCGCGATGCACGTTGTGCGTCAGGTGATCGATCGTGGTCAGGCCGGCGCCGCGCGGTTGCTGGTCGACGCCGGGGAAGGGGACGAAGTCGATGTCGTAGATCGATACGCCGCTGCCGTTGCGAGGATAACGATCGACCAGGTAGATCAGCGAATCGCCGATGCCCTTGATCGCGGGAATGTTGAGTTCCATCGGTCCCGGGTGCGCTTCGACGCCCCACGCGCCCTGCTCCACGGTCTTGCGGAATGCCAGTCCCGCATCGGCGACGCGAAACGCCATCGCGCAGATCGACGGACCGTGCACGCGCGCGAAGCCCTGCGCAAAACTGTCCGGCTCGGCGTTGACGATGAAATTGATGCCGCCCTGCCGGTAGAGCAACACGTTCTTGGAACGATGCTTGGCGATCGCGGTGAAGCCCATCTGTTCGAACAACTTGCCGAGCGCGGCGGGATCGGGCGCAGCGTATTCGACGAACTCGAAGCCGTCGGTGCCCAGCGGATTGTCCCAGAGCGATGCGCTCGCGGTGGCCATGATCGCGCGGTCAGACGATCTTCACGCCGGCCAGTTTTTCCTGCGCCTCGATCAGCGAGGCGACGTACTTGTCGCCGAAGCCGAGCAGGTTGGCATTGACCAGGCTTTGATGCACCGCCGAGCCGACGATGGCAGGTGTCGGCAGCGACTCGGTGAAGTGCATGTAATAGCGCATGTCCTTCATCGCGTTCACCAGCGTGAACTTCAGCCCGCCGAGGTTGCCGCCTTCGAGCATCTTGCCGACCAGCAACTGGAAAATGCCCGAATTGACCGCGCCCGCGGAGACGAGTTCGTGCAGCTTCTTGATCGACACGCCCGACTTGGCGCACGCCGCGCACGCTTCGGCGGTGGCGGTGGCGATCGCCTGTGCCATGAAGTTGTTGATCAGCTTCATCATGTGGCCGTGGCCGGGCGGCCCGACGTGAAAGACGTTTTCGCAGTACGCGGAGAGCACCGGTTTGATCTGCGCGAAGGTCGCATCGTCGGCGCCGACCATGGTGTTGAGCTTGCCTTCCTCGGCTTCCTTGGGCGTGCGCGCCAGCGGCGCGTCGATGTACTTGGTGCCCTTGGCGGCGAAGTCGCCACGGATTTTTTCGGTCGACGCCGGTTCGGCGGTCGACGTGTCGATGACGATGAGCCCTTCGCGCGCGACGCTCATGATGCCGTTCTCGCCGTAGACGATCTCCTCGATCTGCGGCGATCCCGTCACGCACAGGATGACAACGTCGGACGCGCGCGCAAGATCGGCGCTGGTCTTGGCCTCCTTGGCGCCCGCGGCGAGGATGTCCTCGGCCGGTTTGCGGTTGCGATGCACCCGCACCGTCAGCGGAAAGCCCTTGGCGACGATGTTTTTGGCCATGCCGTGTCCCATCAGCCCGAGGCCGATGAAGCCGACGCGCGGCTTGTCGTTACTCATTGTGTTCCTCCTGAAAACCGCCTGAGTGGAAATGCGCCACGCGTTGGAGCGGCATAGCGCCCCCGAGTCCGCAGTGCGTCAGTGCCCGCAGTGCAGCAGTACCAATTGTACCGCGCCCCGCGCTGGCTTTAATCCACCGCCACCGGATCCGACTGCGGTACGTTCGACTTCCAGCGCTCGTACCAGGTGAGGACGATGCCGCTGCCTGCGATCACGACGATGCCGGTCATCGTCCAGCCATCCGGGAACGATCCGAACACTATCCACCCGGCCAGCGTCGACCAGATGAGCTGACGTAGGTAAACGGAGCGATGGCCGACGCGGAGGCCATCTGGAACGCTCGAATGAACAGCATGTGGCCGACGAAGCCCATGACGCCGATGCCGATGAACAGCAGGATGTCGGAGATCGGATACCACGCGCTGTAGTTGAAGAATGGCACCACCAGCGACAGGATCACCGTCCCCACCAGACACGGATAGAACAGCAGCACCATCAGGTCTTCGCCGGCGAGCTTGCGGGTGAGGATCTGGAAGGTAGCGTAGAGCCCCGCGGCACCCAGCGCGAAGAATGCCGCAGGATTCAGCACTTCGGTCCCCGGACGCACGATGATCAGCATGCCGATGAAGCCGCTGACGATGAACGCCCACCGCGGCTTGGTCAGCTTTTCGCCCAGGAAGAACCCGGCCATCAGCGTCACCAGCATCGGCGAGGTGTAGTTGAGCGCAGTCGCTTCGGCGATCGGCAGGAACTTGAGCGCGGTGAAAAAGCAGGCGCCCGATCCCACGAGCACGAGACCACGCACGATCTGCATCGGCAGATTGTTGGTGCGCACCAGGTTCCAGCGCAGCCTGGGTCCGAGGATCGCCAGCGTCAGCAGCAACTGCACGCCCCAGCGCGCCCAGACCAGCAGCGGGACCGGATAGCGCTGGCTCAGGTGCTTGACCGTGACGTCGACGCTGGTGAAACACGCGCTGGCGACCACGATCAGCAGCACGGCGGACAGCGGAATATGCGTGGGGTGCCCGGGGGCAAGCGGTCGGTCTGTAGCGGTCATTGGTTCGAGGGTCGCGGCGCACGGCCGCCGGGGCGGGCGCGACCAGAGGCAGATTCTACGCTATCGGGTCGGCTGCCTCTCCCGGGCGCGCCCTGGGCGGCGCGCCAGCCGCCGGACGGGAGCTGGCGCGCGTGGTGCCCAAAAAACAGGCGATAATGTGTAGCTACGCCGATGAATCGGGCAATGGAGGCAGCATGTTCGGCACGCGCATCGCAAGAATTTCCCTCGCTGCAATCGTGATGGCGGGATGGTTTGTGGCCGCAAGCCAGGTCGCGACCGCGCAGGCCACCGCGCAGCGCAATAAAGTCGTCATCCAGGTCAGCGACGCCGACCCTGGCAAGTGGAACCTCGCGCTCAACAACGCCAGGAATCTGCAGGCCGATCTCGGCGCCGCCAACGTCGACGTCGAAGTCGTCGCCTACGGCCCCGGCATCGGCATGCTCAAGATGGACTCTCCAGTCGGCGGCCGCGTCGACGAAGCCACCGCGGCAGGCGTCAAGGTCGTCGCCTGCGAGATCACCATGAAGGGCCAGAAGCTCTCGCGAACCGACATGCTCAACGGCATCGGTTATGTTCCAGCGGGGGTGGTGGAACTGATGTCGCGGCAGCAACAGGGCTGGGCGTACATCCGGCCCTAGGCTTTTGCTGTGCCCGCGCGCGGGCGACGGGCCGCGTGCGTGGAGCGGGTGAAGGGAATCGAACCCTCGTCGTAAGCTTGGGAAGCTTCTGCTCTGCCATTGAGCTACACCCGCGGCAGCGGCAATCTTACGCGGTGGGCCCAAGCGCCTGCAAATCCTGCCACTCGGGGCGGGGCGCGATAACTGTTACATACAGTAACGGCTACCCCGCTCCGCGCTGGATGCCCCATAATCTTTAGTTGACTAGGGTGGGTCCGCGCGCGGTGCGCGCGCAGGGCGGGAATCTTCGGCTACGGCCGGAGTCCATGGGACAAGGCGCGAATACAGTCGCCGACCCCAGGTCTTTTGGAGGCGCGGGCTATCCGGCCCGCTGGCAACAGATGTCGACTAGAAAGAAACTGTTTTCCGGCGTATTCGTGCTGATGGTGCTCGCCGTCGGCGCGTTCTTCATTTTCCAGGCGAATCGCGGCTCGCGCGCGGAAGTGCAGAAGAGTGCTCCCGTGGTGCCGGTGACCGCGGTGCCGGTCGTCGCCAAGACAGTGCCGGTTCGGCTCTACGCGATCGGCAACGTCGAGCCGTTTACGTCGGTAGCGATCAAGGCGCGCGTCGACGGACAAATAAACTCGGTGCACTTCCGCGAGGGCGACGAGGTTCGCCAGGGTGCGATCCTGTTCGAGATCGATCCGCGTCAGTTCGCCGCGACACTCAAGCAGGCACAGGCCAACATGGCCAAGGACCGCGCGCTGCTCGACCGCGCCGTCGAGCAGGACAAGCGTTACAAGGACCTGCTGGCGAAGAATTTCATTTCTCCGGATGCGTACGAACAGGTGCGCACCAACGCCGCGACCGCCGCCGCGGTGGTCGCCGCCGACGAAGCCGCGATCGACACCGCCAAGTTGTCGCTGGACTACTCGACCATCCGCGCGCCGGTCACCGGCTACGCCGGGCGCATCCAGATCCAGAAGGGCAACCTGATCAAGGCCAACGACGTCAATCCGCTGGTCACCATCAACCAGGTCGTGCCGATCTACGCGAGCTTTTCGGTGCCCGAGCAGAACATCGCCGACATCCGCAAGTACGTCGCCAACGGCGAACTGAAGGTGCAGGCGACGTTCACCAACGCCGCGCACGAGCCGGTCGCGGGCAAGCTGTCGTTCGTCGACAACAGCGCCGACGCGACCACCGGTACGATCAAGCTCAAGGCCGAGTTTCCCAACATCGACAAGGCGCTCTGGCCTGGTCAGTTCGTCAACATCGTACTTACGCTGAGCGACCAGAAGGACGCCGTGGTCACGCCGTCGGCGGCGGTGCAAAGCGGACCGAACGGACAGTACGTATTCGTCGTCAAGCCGGACCAGACGGTCGAGCTGCGCAACATCAAGGTCGCGCGCACCGAGGGTGACGACACGGTAGTGGCCAGCGGCCTCGCGCCCGGCGATCAGGTCGTCACCGTCGGCCAGCTGCGGCTCACCCCCGGCGCCAAGGTCAGCGTGGGCAAGGCCGCGAGCGCGTCGTGAACATCGCCGAAATCTTCGTCCGCCGTCCGGTGATGACCGTGCTGGTGATGGCCGGGATCCTGATCTTCGGCGTCATCGCGTATCGGCTTCTGCCGGTGAACGCGCTGCCCAACGTCGACTTCCCGACCATCCAGGTGCAGGCGCAACTGCCGGGTGCCAGTCCCGACACCATGGCCTCGGCGGTGGCCACGCCTCTCGAAAAGCAGTTCTCGACCATTGCCGGCATCGACTCGATGACGTCGACCTCGACCGACGGACAGTCGACCATCACGTTGCAGTTCTCGCTCGATCGCAGCATCGACGCCGCCGCGCAGGACGTGCAGTCGGCGATCGCCGCGGCGGCGCGCTCGCTGCCGCCGTCGATGCCCAACCCGCCAACGCAGCGCAAGGTCAATCCCGCCGATGCGCCGATCATGAACATCGTGCTCTCGTCGGCCACGCTGCCGCTATCGACGGTCGCCGAGTACGCCGAGAACCTGCTGGCGCAGCAGATCTCGACCATCAGCGGCGTCGCGCAGGTGCAGGTGTTCGGCTCGCAGCAATATGCCGTGCGGGTGCAGCTCGATCCGAATTCGCTGGCCACTCGCGGCATCGCGCTGACCGAGGTCGAGCAGGCGATCGGCAACAGCAACGTCAACCTGCCCACCGGCACGCTATCCGGCCGCGACAAGGCGCTGTCGGTGCAGGCGACCGGGCAGCTCATGAATGCGCAGGCGTACGCGCCGCTGATCGTCGCGTATCGCAACGGCGCCCCGGTGCGTTTGAGCGAGGTCGGCCGCGTCTTCGACAGCGTGCAGAACGACCGCGTCGCCGCCTGGTACAACGGCACGCGCGGCATCATGCTCGCGGTGCAGCGCCAGCCGGGAACCAACACCATCGAGATCGTCGACGCGGTCAAGAAGATCCTGCCGACCTTCGAATCGCAACTGCCGCCCGCGATCAGCCTCAACGTGTTCTACGACCGGTCGGTGCCGATCCGCGCCGCCGTGCGCGACGTCCAGGAGTCGCTGATCCTGGCGCTGATCCTGGTCGTGGCGGTGATCTTCGTGTTCCTGCGAAGCGTCACCGCCACCATCATTCCCAGTCTTGCCCTCCCGATGTCGATTGTCGGCACCTTCGCGCTGATGTACGCGTTCAGCTACAGCCTCGACAACCTGTCGCTGATGGCGCTGACGCTGTGCGTCGGCTTCGTCGTCGACGACGCGATCGTGATGCTCGAGAACATCATGCGCCACCGCGAAATGGGCAAGTCGCGCATGCAGGCGACGCTCGACGGATCGAAGGAGGTCGCCTTCACGATCGTGTCGATGACGCTGTCGCTGGTCGCGGTGTTCATCCCGGTGCTGTTCATGGGCGGCATCCTCGGCCGACTGCTGCGCGAATTCGCGGTGACGATCATCGTCGCGGTGCTCATCTCCGGCTTCGTGTCGCTGACGCTCACGCCGATGCTGTGCAGTCGCATGCTGTCCGACGAGCACTCCAAACCGCATGGCAGAATCTATGCATTCAGCGAGCGCATGTTCGACGCGCTGCTCAATGGGTATCGATCGACGCTGGCGTGGGTGCTGCAATGGCGGCGCGCCACGCTGATGGTCTTCTTCGCGATCACGATCGCGACCGCCTACCTGTTCAACATCATGCCCAAGGGTTTCCTGCCCGCCGACGACTCGGGCCAGATTCTCGTCTTCACCGAAGCCTCGCAGGACGTTTCGTTTCCGGCGATGTCCAACCTGCAGCGCCAGGTCGCCGAGATCGTCAAGCAGAACCCCTACGTCTACGGAGCGATGTCCTCGGTCGGCGCCGGAGGACCAAGCGCATCGCTCAACGTCGGCCGCATTTTCGTCACGCTCACGCCGAGAGAGGACCGCCCCAGCGCCGATGCCATCATCCAGCAGCTGCGCGGTCCGCTGTCGCGCATCAGCGGCATCAAGGTCTACGTGCAAAACGTTCCCGCCATCCGCATCGGCGGCCAGCTCACCAAGAGCGCATATCAGTACACGCTGCAGGGCACGAACACTACCGAGCTCTACGATTGGGCGCCGAAGGTCGAAGCGAAGTTGCGCACCCTGCCAGGGCTCATCGACGTGACCAGCGACCTGCAGATCGCCAAGCCGCAGATCACCGTCGACATCGACCGCAACAAGGCCGCCGCGCTGGGGGTTTCGGCGCAGGCCATCGAAAACACGCTATACGACGCCTACGGACAGCGCCAGGTATCGACGATCTACGCACCGAACAGCCAGTACTGGGTGGTGATGGAACTCATGCCGCGCTATCAAACCGATGCGTCGGTACTGTCGCTGCTCTACGTGCGTTCCTCGACCGGAGCGCTGGTGCCGCTGAACAGCGTGGCGACGCTCAAGCCGACCATCGGTCCGCTGGCGATCAATCACCTCGGGCAGTTGCCGGCGGTGACGCTGTCGTTCGACCTCAGACCCGGGGTCGCCATCGGCGACGCCATCAACGAAATCAATCGCGCGACGCTGGACATGCAATTGCCGGCGACCATCACCGGCATCTACCAGGGCACCGCCAAGGCGTTCGAGTCGTCGCTGCGCGGCATGGGTATCCTGCTCATCCTCGCGATATTCGTGATCTACCTCGTGCTGGGCATCCTCTACGAGAGCTTCATCCATCCGCTGACGATTCTTTCCGGCCTGCCCACCGCCGGTTTTGGGGCGCTGCTGACGCTGTGGCTGTTCGGCATCGATCTCAACATGTACGCATTCGTCGGCATCATCATGCTGATCGGCATCGTCAAGAAGAACGCGATCATGATGATCGACTTCGCGATCGAGGCGCAGCGCCGCGAGAAACTTTCGCCGGACGACGCCATTTTCCAGGCGTGCATCACGCGCTTCCGGCCGATCATGATGACGACCATGGCGGCGCTGATGGGCAGCCTGCCGATCGCGCTTGGACTGGGCGCGGGCGGCGAGACACGACGCCCGCTGGGATTGGCGGTGGTCGGAGGCCTCATCGTCTCGCAGTTGCTCACGCTCTACATTACGCCGGTCATCTACATCTACTTCGAGCGCTTGCAGAACTGGCGCATGGCCAAGAGTCCGCAACCGGTTGCGGAGCCCGCGCACGCCGCGGCGGGTTAGGGCGCAGTCTGTACAATCGCGGTGTGCCTGGGCGCTTTTCGCGTAGCCGTGTCCGTGCATTAAAATCGATCACCCTTCGCACTCCGTCGTCGCGGCAATGCCACGCCGGGGAGCACTGCGCACATGAGACCACGATGAGAACCACGCGATGAAAATCGGCATGATCACCGACAGCCTTCCGGGTACCGATTTCGACACCATGCTCGAGGTCGCTGCGCGCCTCGAGATGGACATGCTCGAATTCGGCTGCGGCAACTGGTCGTCGGCACCCCACCTGAATCTCGATCGCATGCTTGAAAGCGAATCCGAGCGCAGGAATTTCAAGGCCAAACTCGCCGCCCACGGCATCGCCATCAGCGCGCTCAATTGCTCGGGCAATCCGGTGCACCCCGGCGACACGGGGAGGGCGCACGACGCGGTGACGCGCAAGACGATCAAGCTCGCGAGCCTGCTGGATGTCGAGCGCGTGGTGATGATGTCGGGTTGTCCCGGCGCCAAGGGCGACAGCAACGCCAACTGGGTGACCACCGAATGGCCGCCGGAAGTCCGCGAGATCCTGCGCTGGCAATGGGACGAGGTGCTCATTCCCTACTGGCGCGACCTGGTTGCGTTCGCCAACAACACCGGTGTCCACAAATTGTGCCTCGAGCTGCACGGTCACCAGAATGTCTACAACGTGCACACATTGATGCGCCTGCGAGAAGCGGTCGGCACCACGGTAGGCGCAAATCTCGACCCCAGTCACCTGATGTGGATGGGCGCCGATCCGCTCGCCGCCGCGCGCGCGCTGGGCGATGCGATCTACTACATTCATGCAAAGGACACTCGCGTTGACCCCATAATCGCCGGCATCAACGGTGTCATCGAGACCACGCCGGGCGATCGATACCAGGGCAGGTCGTGGAACTACATCACGCTCGGCTACGGTCACGGCGAGCAGTGGTGGCGCGAATTCATCGCCGTGCTGGCGGCAGTCGGCTACGACGATGTTTTCAGCATCGAGCACGAGGATCCGATGCTGCCCGCGCTCGAAGGCGTCGAACGTTCAGTGGCATTCCTGCGCAACGTCTTGATCAACCTGCCGCGGTCCAGGCAGGTTGCGCACTGATCCGCCGTCCCGCCCTATGGCGCAGCACCCCGCACAGCGCAGCGTCGCCATTTTCGACCTTGGCGGCGTACTTCTGCATTGGGACCCACGATTGCTGTATCGCAAGCTCTTCCATGGCGACGAGGCGGCGGTAGATCATTTTCTCGCCACCGTGTGCACCACCGAATGGAACGAGCGGCAGGACGCCGGGCGCAGCTTTGCCGACGCGACGCTGGAACTGCTGCCCCAGCACGCGGACAAGCGCGAGTTGATCGAGGCATGGGGCAAACGCTTCGACGAAATGGTCCCCGGCGCGATCGACGGCACGGTCGCGGTCCTGGCGGAATTGAAAGAGCGCGATGTGCCCATCTATGCGATCACCAACTGGTCGGCGGAAACCTTCCCGCCGATGCGGCGGCGCTTTGCCTTCCTGGACTGGTTTGGCGACATCGTCGTGTCGGGCGCCGAAGGCGTGATGAAACCCGATCCGCGCATCTTCCACATACTGTTGCAGCGCCAGCGCATCGCGCCGGAGTCGGCGGTGTTCATCGACGACGTCGCTACCAACGCCGCCGCCGCCGACGCGCTGGGCATCCAGGGGATACACTTTCGGGCTCCCGAACAGCTGCGCGGCGAGCTCGTCGCGTCCGGGCTGCTGCCAGGAAAATCATGAGCGTCACGCTGGGCATCAATCCGATCACCTGGACCAACGACGACATGCCCGAGCTGGGCGGTGACATTCCGCTCGAGGTCTGCCTTGCCGAAGCGCGGATCGCAGGATTTTCCGGCATCGAAATGGGCGGCAAGTTTCCGCGCGACGCCGCAACGCTGCGTCCGATTCTTGAGCGGCATCACCTCGATCTCGTTTCAGGCTGGTACAGCGCGAAAGCTTTGCCGACGCTCGGCCGCCGAAGAAATGGCCGCGGTCGAACGCCACCTCGCGCTGCTGTCCGCGATGGGTTGTCGCGTGATGGTGTTCGCGGAAGGTCACGGCAGTACCGACGGCGATCCCAACGCGCCGCTGTCGCGCCGCCCGATCCTCAAGGAAACGGACTGGCCGGCATTCTGTGCGCGCTTGAATGAAGTCGCCAAGGGCCTGCGTGCGCGGGGCGTTCGACTCGCATTTCATCACCACATGGGCACCGTGGTGCAGACCGAAGCCGAGATCGATCGGCTGATGGCGTCGACCAGCGAAGATGTGCGCCTGCTCCTCGATACAGGTCACCTGGTGTTCGCCGGCGGCGATCCGGTAGCCGTCGCCCGCCGTCACGCGCAGCGCATTGTCCACGTGCACTGCAAGGATGTGCGCCTCGCCGCGCTTGGCCGCGCGCTCGCCGCAGATTCCAGTTTCCTCGCCGCCGTGCTCGATGGCATCTTCACCGTTCCAGGCGACGGTTCGATCGACTTCGCCACCGTGCTCGGCGAATTGCAGCGCACCGGCTATGAAGGCTGGCTGGTGGTCGAGGCGGAGCAGGATCCCGTCAAGGCGCACCCGCTGACCTACGCGCGGATGGGCTTCGCCAACCTGCGAGACGCCGCGAACAGGGCCGGATTCACACTGACGCTGCGCTGATTCGACGACGCCTGCCGATGCTTACGGAGTAACTCGCGATGCTTGAATTCTGTCTGGTCGGCGCCGGCTTCATCGGCCCGGTGCATGCCGCGAATCTCGCCGCGCATCCGGACGCACGCCTGTCATGGGTGATCGACCTCAACCTGGCGGTCGGCAAGACGCTCGCCGACAAGCACGGTGCCAAGGCCGCGACCGATCTGTCGCTGGCGCTCGCCGACCCGAAGCTGTCTGCCGTGATCATCTGTACGCCGCCGCGCACGCACGCTCCGATCATCGAGGCCGCGGCGCGGGCCGGCAAGGCGATCTTCTGCGAAAAGCCGGTCGATCTCGATCTGCAGCGTGTCGACGCGTGCGCCGACGTGCTTGCAAAGACCAAGGTCCCGTTCTGCGTCGGATTCAATCGTCGCTTCGATCCTACGCATCGCGCGCTGCACGATGCGATTCGCGCCGGCGAGATCGGCCAGCCCGAAATGCTGCTGCTGTCGAGCCGCGATCCGGAGATTTCCCCGCCGGACTATGTCGCGGCGATGCCGTACGGCATCTTCTACGACACCATGATTCACGATTTCGACATGCTGCGCTGGCTGCTCGACGACGAGCCGGTCGAGATCTACGCCCGCACCGCGGTCATGCTGGCCGCCAGGGAAAACCCCCATCGCGATCCAGACACGGCGATGGCGACGCTGCGTATGTCCAAGGGCACGCTGGTGCACGTCAACTCGAGCTTTCGCGCCGTCTACGGATACGATCAACGCATCGAGGCATTCGGTGACAAGGGCATGTTGATCTCGGAGAACCAGCGCGCGACTTCGCTCGAACGCCATGTGAAAGGCGGCATCAGCCGCGATCCCTTGCTCTACTTCTTCATCGATCGTTATGCGGAATCGTATCGGCGCGAACTCGACGCGTTCATCCAGGCGGTCGCGACGGAAAAGACGTCCGAAATCGGCATCGACGACGGACGGCGCGCATTGATGATCGCCGAGGCTGGCGTGCGCTCGGCGAAGACCGGCGCGCCCGTGGACCTGCCTGCCTGATTCGTGCGGTCGGGCGTTAGTCAGCCCACGCGCCGCAACGTCTGCCGTGTCCCGACCAGTACTCGGATCAGCATCACCGCGAGCACCATCAACACGATCAGTACCGACGCGTAGGCGGTCGCGTATCCGTATTCGCCCACCTCGGCGCGACCGACGATGTTGACCGTGGCCATGTCGAAGCGCGGACTGGTCAGGAAGATCACTGCCGAAATCGAGGTCATGGCGCTGATGAAGCTGTAGACCAGCGCCGCGACCACCGCCGGACGTATCAGCGGCAGGATGACGCGCCGGATCGAGGTGAAGGTGCCCGCGCCCAGCGTCGCGGAGGCTTCATCGAGGCTGGGATCGATCTGGCTCAACGCGGCGAGGCCGGCGCGCATGCCGGTGGTCATGTCGCGGAACACGAAGCAAGCCACCAGGATGAGGCCGGTATACGCCAGTTCGATCGGCGGCGCGTTGAACGCGAGAATGTAGGCGATGCCGACCACGGTACCCGGCACGGCAAAATTGAGCATCGCCATGAACTCGAACGCGCGCTTGCCGGAGAAGCGCTGCCGGTCGAGCAGGTAGGCCACCGTCAATCCGAATGCGGCCGTCAGCGGCGCCGCGATCACGGCGATGGTCAGCGTCGTGAACAGCGACGGCCAAGCACCTCCGGTCCAGAGCAGCTTGCCATTCTCGAGCGCAATACCGAACGCAGTGCCGTAGTGGCGCAGCGTCAACGCGTGGTTGAGGCCCCACTTCTCGAAAAAGCCGCCGGCGAAAATCATGGCGTAGATCACGATCGCCAGCGCAGCCCACGGCAGCGCCAAAGCCGCGGCGACGCCGGTGATGGAGGACGGCAGGGGCGTGTGCAGCCCGCCGTCGCCCTTTCCGCTGACGGTCACGAAGCTTCGTCGCGCGAGCAGGCGGCGCTGGACCACGAACAGCGTCAGCGAGAGCGCGAGCAGGATGATCGCCAGCACCGCGGCGCGACCCGTGTCCTGCTGGACGCCGACAACCGCGAAATAGATCGCCGTCGACAACACCTCGAGGTTGCCGCCAAGCAGCAGCGGATTGCCGAAGTCGGCGAGGCTCTCGATGAATACGATCAGAAACGCGTTGGTGATGCCGGGCGCCAGCAGCGGCAGCGTGATGCTCTTGAAGATCTGCGTCGGCGATGCACGCAAGGTTTGCGCCGCCTCTTCGAGCGTCGGACCGATGCCTTCGGCGATGCCAACCAGCACCAGATACGCGACCGGCGTAAGCGCGAGGGTCTGCGCCAGCCACACGCCCGGCAAGCCGTAGATCCAGCGCGTGGGCCGGATGTCGAAGCCCCATTCGAGCAATGCATTGACCGCGCCGGAGCGCCCAAACAACAGTATCAGCGCCAGGCCGATGACAAAGGGTGGCGTGATCATCGGCAGGATCGACAGCACCCGGATCAGGCGTCGCGCGTGGAAGTGCGTGCGCGTCACGATCAGCACGAAGCACAGCGCAAGCAGGGTTGCGGACGACGCGGTCAGCAGCCCGAGCTTGATGGTGTTCCAGACGATGCCACCGTAGCCCCAGATCTTGCTGCTGCCGATGCGCGCGATCAACGCCGTCAGCGAAGGATTGCCCGCCGAGTCGAGGAATGCCGACAGGAACATGCGGGCGAGCGGATAGAGTGTGAACAGCACGACCAGTGCAATCGTCAATCCGATGGCGCAACTGACGAAGGCGTTGCCCTTGGCCCAGCCACGCAGCGCCAGCCCTTGGCAGAGCAGGACCAGCAGCGCGGCGGTGACCACCAGCGCCCCGTAGCCGAGCCCCGGCTGCCGTCGCGGCAGCGCGCCGAACAACGCCGCCAGTGGCTGCCAGCGCCACCCGTTGATGTCGATCGCCAGCGCGATCGCCAGGATCGACAGCAGCCCGCAGATGCCGGCAACGATCAGCGGCAGCGAAGCGCGCAGCCGCGAGTCAGGATCGGTGGAGGGTTTTGCGCGCAGCGCCGCCAGCGCCAGCAGCGCGAGCAACACCAGACCGAGCGGCAGGAACCAGAGGCGGCCGTGCCACGCGAGCAGTACCGCCGCGGGCGCGGCGGCAGGGGCCAGGGGATACTGGCCCAGCCACTGCATCGAAAAGAAACCGCTGCCGCCGATCGCGCTCCACGGCAGCACCGCGAAGCCGAACCACGCAACCGCGACCCAGCGGCCGATGGCACCGTGCATCGGCCCGCGCGCTCAGCCTTGCCGTTTCTCGCCGCGACGCAAGGCGCTCATTTCGGCGCTTTGAACACCTCGTTCTCCCAGCGCGAGAGCAGGCGCTCGCGACCTTCCTTCGAGCCGTACTTGTCGAGGTCGATCTTGAGCAGCTTCACCTCGGAAAATTTCGGGGCCAGCGGATGGATCTGGGCGTTCTTGTTCGATGGAATCTGGAACTTGTTGACCGTGAGCGCCACGTTCTGGCCCGCGGGCGAAAGCACGAAGTCCATCCATTTCTTCGCGCCTTCCGGATTGGGACCACCCTTGATGATCGACGAGGAGATGATTTCGTAGCCGGTACCTTCGCACGGCGCGACGGTCTTGATCGGATAGCCCTGCACCGCCTGTGCGACCGAGTCGTGCAGGAAAGTGATGCCAATCGTCGTCTCGCCCTTGGCCGCCGCGCGAATGCCGGCGCTGCCGGAGCGCGTGTACTGGTTGACGTTCTTGTTCATGGCGGCGAGGAACTTGAAGCCTTCGTCTTCACCCATCAACTGCAGGATGGTCGAGACCATGTTGAAGGCGGTGCCCGAGGTGCCCGGATTCGCCATCTGGATCTCGTTCCTGAACGCGGGATTGATCAAGTCCTTCCAGCATTTGGGCTCGGGCATCTTGTTCTTCGCCAGGAGCTCGGTGTTGTAGCCGTAGCCCAGCACGCCCGGTATAGATCGGCGTCTGGAAGTACTTGTTGTCCTCGGCGATGCGCTGCGCCCAATCGTGCAGGTCGGCGACGTACGGCGACTTGTACGCCTCGAGCAATCCTTCCGCCGCCAGCGCTTTCGCCGACGCCGATTCGGCGGCGTGGTAGATGTCCGCGCGTGGATTGCCCTTCTCGGCCCGGATCTGCGCCAGGCTCTCGCCGTCGGAGCGGCGGATAAACACCGCCTTCAATCCCGTGGTCTTCTCGTACGTCGCTTTCAGCGCCTCGCACCAGTCGACCTCGAAATTGCACAAGACGGTGACTTCCTGCGCCGCGACCGGAGCGGCGATCGCTCCGGCCAGCGCAGCGACCATCAGTATCCGGACGACGCCTGCTCCGATACCACGTACGACAGCCATGGTTCGCTCCCCCATAGTGACGATTGCGCGCGGTCACATTAGCACTTGTTCATGGCCGGCGCGAGTGTCGGGACGCGCACCGAGCGAGCCTCGTCGGGTTGCCGCAACCTTCGCTTTGGCGTAAGGTGAGTGCTTACGCTAGGGGTCCGTGTCCGGCGCAGCAGTAAGCCGCCGAACCGGTGAGATCACACCCTTGGTACCCGTGCGGATAATGCCGGCGCGGGGAAGCGTGCAGCGCCCCTACCCGCTCCCCTGCGCCGTCCCAGCCACGCTGCTGCAGAGGAGCACCATGAACGCCAACGACCAGTTCTACGCCCGCGACGCGCACGTCGACGTCGCCGCGGTGCAGCCGCTGCCCAATTCGCGCAAGGTTTACGTCGAAGGCTCGCGCCCGGACATTCGCGTTCCGATGCGCGAAATTTCGCAGTCGGACACGCCTGCCAGCTTCGGCTTCGAGAAGAATCCGCCGATCGTCGTCTACGACACGTCGGGGCCGTACACCGATCCCGCGGCGAGCATCGACATCCGTTCCGGACTGCCAGCGTTGCGCGCTCCCTGGATCGAGGAGCGCGGCGATACCGAAGCGCTGCCGCAACTGTCGTCGGCGTACGGTCGCGCGCGTCTTGCCGACGCGACGCTCGCCGGCCTGCGCTTCGACCTGCATCGCCTGCCCCGCCGCGCCAAGGCCGGCGCCAATGTTTCGCAAATGCACTATGCGCGGCGCGGCGTGATCACCCCGGAAATGGAATTCGTCGCCATCCGCGAAAACCTCAAACACGAGGAAATGCTGCGCACGCTGCCCGAAATCGTCACCCGCCAGCATCGCGGCCAGAGTTTCGGCGCATCGATCCCCGCCGTGATCACGCCCGAATTCGTGCGCGACGAAGTCGCGCGCGGCCGCGCCATCATTCCTGCCAACATCAATCATCCGGAAATCGAGCCGATGATCATCGGCCGCAACTTCCTCACCAAGATCAACGCCAACATCGGCAATTCGGCGGTCAGCTCGTCGATCGGCGAGGAAGTCGAGAAGATGACCTGGTCGACGCGCTGGGGTGGCGACACGGTGATGGATCTGTCCACCGGCAAGAACATCCACGAGACGCGCGAGTGGATCATCCGCAATTCTCCGGTACCGATCGGCACGGTGCCGATCTACCAGGCGCTGGAAAAGGTCGACGGCAAGGCCGAAGACCTGACCTGGGAGATGTACCGGGACACGCTCATCGAGCAGGCCGAGCAGGGCGTCGACTACTTCACCATCCACGCGGGCGTCCTGCTGCGCTATATCCCGATGACCGCCAAGCGCATGACCGGCATCGTTTCGCGCGGCGGCTCGATCATGGCCAAGTGGTGCCTGGCGCACCACAAGGAGTCGTTCCTGTACACGCACTTCGAGGACATCTGCGAAATCATGAAGGCGTACGACGTCAGCTTCAGCCTCGGCGACGGATTGCGCCCGGGCTCGGGCTTCGACGCCAACGACGAAGCGCAGATGGCCGAGCTGGCCACGCTCGGCGAGTTGACCAAGGTCGCCTGGAAACACGACGTGCAGACAATGATCGAGGGGCCGGGCCACGTGCCCATGCACCTGATCAAGTTCAACATGGAAGAGCAGCTGCGCCTGTGCGGCGAAGCGCCGTTCTACACGCTGGGGCCGCTGACCACCGACATCGCTCCGGGATACGACCACATCACCTCGGCGATCGGCGCGGCCATGATCGGCTGGTACGGCACCGCGATGCTCTGCTACGTGACGCCGAAGGAGCACCTGGGACTGCCCAACAAGACCGACGTCAAGGACGGCATCATGGCCTACAAGATCGCCGCGCACGCGGCCGACCTCGCCAAGGGCCATCCGGGCGCGCAGATCCGCGACAACGCGCTGTCGAAGGCACGCTTCGAGTTTCGCTGGGACGACCAGTTCAACCTCGGGCTCGATCCCGACAAGGCGCGCGAGTTCCACGACGAAACGCTGCCGCAGCACGGCGCCAAGCTCGCGCACTTCTGTTCGATGTGCGGCCCGCACTTCTGCTCGATGAAGATCACGCAGGACGTGCGCGACTATGCGGCGAAATTGGGCGTCGATGACTCCGCGGCGCTGGCGAAGGGCATGGAAGCGAAAGCGATCGAGTTCGTGACCAAGGGCGCCGAACTCTACTCGAAGGCCTGACAGGAAGCTTCGGTCGAACTCATGCCGGCCAAGGCAGGAATCGTTCGCGTCGGCATTTCCGGGTGGCGCTATGAACCATGGCGAGGTGTGTTCTATCCGCACGACCTGCCGCAGAAGCGCGAACTCGAGTACGCCTCGCGCGCACTTCCGACCATCGAGCTCAATGGCTCGTTCTATTCGTTGCAGCGGCCGTCGAGTTACGCGAGCTGGTACGCCGATACACCCGATGACTTCGTGTTCAGTGTCAAGGCGCCGAAGTTCATCACGCACGTGCTGCGATTGCGCGATGCAGACGCCCCGCTTGCGAACTTCTTCGCCTCCGGCGTTGCCAATCTTCGCGAAAAGCTCGGCCCCGTACTCTGGCAATTGCCGCCGTTCATGCGCTACGACGAAGCGCTGCTGAGGCATTTCCTCGAAGCCTTGCCGCATGACACCGACGAGGCATGCTCGCTGGCTTGCACGCATGACGCCAAGGTCGAAGGTCGCTCGGAAGTGGACTTCGGTCCGAAGCGGCCGCTGCGCCATGCGATGGAGGTCAGGAACGACAGCTTCGTCGATCCGTCGTTTGTGGCGTTGCTGCGCGAACACGGCGTGGCGCTGGTCATCGCCGACACGGCAGGCAAGTGGCCGCAATACGAGGACGTGACCGCCGACTTCGTCTACGTTCGGCTGCATGGCGACGAAAAGCTGTATGTCAGCGGATATGCCGACCAGACCATCGCTCGCTGGAGCAGTCGCGTTCGCCTCTGGAGCGAGGGGAGCGAGCCGCCGGATGCGCGCAAGATCGTCGCGGCGAGCGCTGCCGTCGGCGCTGCGCGCGACGTCTTCTGCTACTTCGACAACACGGCGAAGGAAATGGCGCCGCGCAACGCCCAGGACATGATGCGCACGTTGCAGGCTGCTCCCTAAGGTCCCCAGGCCGAGCGCTGATCCATCGATTCGGCGACCGCTCCCGCTACATCGTGTAGTTCAGGCCGAGTCGCCCGCCGTCGGGGTAGATCGTCGTGCCGGTGATGTAGGCCGCATGATCGCTGGCGAGAAACACCGCCAGTTCTGCGATCTCGTCCGGTTCCCCGAGACGACCGAGCGGCGTGCGCGACATGATGCGTGCGCGCGCCGAGTCGCTGGTCAACACCGCTGCCTTGAGCATTTCGGTGGCAATCGACCCCGGGCCGATGCCCACTGCGCGGATACCCTGGGAGGCAAGCCCAATCGCCATCACCTTGGTCAACTGATTGACCCCGCCCTTGCTGACGGTATATGGAACCTGATTGGCAATCGCCAGCACTGCGTTGACGCTGGACATGTTGATGATCACGCCGCGCGCGCCATGGACCCCCGGTGGTTGCTTGACCATTTGTCGCGCGGCCGCCTGGGCGCACAGGAAAGCGCCCTTCAGATTGACCCGCAGCACGCGATCGAAATCCGCCTCAGTCAGATCGAGGAATTCCGCGGTGTGCACGATGCCGGCGTTGTTGACCAGGATGTCGAGTCGGCCGAACCGCCCGACCGCGAATTCGATCAGCGCATCCGCGTCACCCTTGTTGCCGACATCGGCGCGCCTGTACAGCGCCTCTGCGCCCGCGGTCGCGATTTCCTCGGCGACTGCCGCGCCAGCGGCATCGTTGACGTCGCTCACCACGACCCGCGCACCAGCACGCGCAAACGCACGCGCGCATGCGGCACCGATGCCCTGCGCGGCTCCGGTGATGACTGCGACCTTGTCGGTCAGTTGCATGCGGATGTGCTCGCCAGGTTCGTCGGCATGGACGGCATTATGGCCAAAAGTGCGAAGCGAGGCACGAGACCGAGCTACGTCTTTGCGACGCGTTCCCGCGACGCCTTGCGCGGAGACTTTTCCAGCAGCACCGCGCCGCCGTCGTCTTCCGCGATTTCGCGTTTGAGCCATGCCCTGAACAGCGCGAGCTTGGGTGAATCGACCGATCGCTGCGGATAGACCAGGTAATACTGGTTCGGCGAGGGCAGCGTTACGTCGAACAGGCGGACCAGCACGCGGTTGACGAGGTCGGTGCCGATGAGTGAAGTGCGCGCCAGAGCGATTCCCTGCCCCTCGATCGCGGCCTGCATCAGGTGCGAATCGTCGTCGAAAATCGGCCCGCGAGTCGGCTCCGGCAGGTCCAGCCCAGCCGCGGCGAACCACGGATGCCAGAACCGGCCGTCGGAGCGCAAGAGCGTGTAGTTCGCCAGATCGGCGGGTCGCGCCGGCAGTTTGCCGCCCGCGAGGCGCGGACTGCAGACGGCAAAATAGATGTCGTTCATCAGGTGCTCGACGCCGAGTCCCGGGTAGTGGCCGCGGCCGTAGCGCACGGCGACGTCGACGTCGTCGCGGCGAAAATCGACGAGCGTGGCGCTGGCCCGCACGTCCAGGTCGACCTCCGGGTGCGCGGCGATGAAGCGTCCGATCCGCGGCAAAAACCAGCGTGCCGCGAATGACGGCATGACGCTCACCCGCAATTGCCGGGGATTCGCTCGATCGCTCGCTTCGCGCACCGCATCGCCGAGCAAGGCGAGCGCCGAGCGCACCTGCCCTGCGAAACGCTCGCCCACGTCGGTCAGGCGAATGCCTCGGCCTGCGCGTTCGACCAGGGTCACGCCGAGATCCGCCTCCAGCGCCTTGATCTGGTGGCTGATCGCGCCATGCGTGAGATGCAGCGATTCCGCGGCGCGGGTCAGGCTGCGCGTACGCGCCGCCGCTTCGAAGGCGCGCAACGCCTGCATGTGGGGCAGCTTCTCGGCCATCCGACAGTACCGATAATGTGAATATTACTCACAATATAACGCAAAACAAATCGATTGTGGAGGCCACCCTATTTTCATAGACTGGCCAGGCATCGAACACGCCATTCCCGTGAGGAAAACATGACAATCAGGCTCGCATTTGGAACGACTCTACTGGACGCCGGCAGGACCATGGTGGTGCCCGCCGGACGGCGCGGGACGCTTCGCGTCCACGACGGACTCGTGTGGGCGACCAGCAGCGGCAACCTGGACGACGTATGGTTGCGCGCCGGCCAGGAGCACCGCCTGCAAAGCCATGGCATGACCGTGATCGAATCGACCGCGCGCTCGACCATCGAATGGATTCCGCCCTGCGCCAACGACGACGCGCCGCGCCCGGCGCTCTCGTGGATCAGGATGCCCCGCTGGTTCGACGATATCGGCGCGCTGCTCGCGCTGGTCGCGATCGTGGGCGTCATGGTGATGGCAGGCTATCAAGTCGCCAGCGCGGGCAACATCGCGCCGCCGATGCAGGATGCCCGGCCCTTGCACATCCAGAACGCTGCCGCGGCGGCCACGGGTTGAACCTAGCTTACCTGCGCGCTCCGGACGACGGTTCAGTCTGAGCCGTCGTCCGGACGGCGCCCGCCAAGCAGGTCGCGCAGCAATCCCCAAAAACCCAGCGCCGCGACGCCCAGCATGAGCAACGCAAAGCATCCGGCAACGATGCGCGCCCACCACGGCATCGGCCCACTGATGACGAAGCCCGCGACGCCGCCGATGGTGTAGTAACCGTTGGCATCCGGCCTGAACGGCGTCAGCGTCAACGCTGCGCACACCGTGCCGAACGCACCCATCGCGAGCGCGAACACGAACGTACGCAAGCGAGCGAATCGGTCGGGCAGTGCGGCGTACGCGCCAAAAGCCGCGAACAGGCAGCCCAGCACGATCACCAGCGGATAGTCGGACGCGGGCAGTCGCGACGACCACCACGGCGCGGCAAGCAGCGCCGCACCGACCAGGAATGCGAGCAGCCCCGGTGCCCAAGGCATGCGCGCTGCCTCCCCGCGACTATTTCGCGGCGGCCGCCGCGGACTTGCGGTCGGCCATATGCCGCAGATAGGCAAGCAGATCGGTCAGGTCGCGATCGCTCATGGCCTTGGTGGAAAACGCGGGCATTTTCGACGCGGGCCAGCGGCGCAGCGACTGCGGATCGCGGATCAGCCGGCGCAGCGCATCGACGCGCATGTACTCGGTGGGGTTGTAGGGCAGGTTCAGGTCCGGCCCGATGGTTGCGTCGCCGCCGAGATTGAGCGTGTGGCAGACCGCGCAATTGCGGGCGAATACGTCATAGCCGCGCCGGGCCGGGTTGGTCGCCGACAAGCCCGCGCTGGGCAACATCATCGGGTAGCGCTTCGCGAGCGGGGCGACGACTTCGATGCGCGCGATCTGATAGGGCCACTGCTCCTGCGTGATGGCACCGCGCTCGGGCCGCAGCCACACCATGTAGAACGGCCCTGCGGTGGCGGGTTCGCCGGCCTTCAGCGGCGGCCACGGCGCATCGGTCGACTCGATGGCGAGGTAGGCGGCGGCGCCATCGCCGCGCGCGAGCAACGGCGCCGCGGGCAAGGTCGCCACGAAGCCGTCGGTGGCCACGAAGCGGATCGACTGGTCGGCCGTGACGCCCGCCAGCAGCGACGCCATAGGCACCGCGTGGAACATCATCTCGCGCTTGTAGGCGACGTCGTTTGGAATGGTCACCGTCGTCGCCGAGGGCATGGCCACCAGCGCCGCCGGTGCGAAGCTCATCGTTCCAGCGGCGGTCGTGATCGTCAGTGCGGGCTCATTGGCGATCGCAGCGCATGCGAGCGTCAGGCCGAACGCAGCGATCAGCGATCGTGCGCGCATCGCGTTCACTCCAGCGATGTGCCCAGCCGCACGATATAGCCGCCGGATTTTTCGTCGCGCTCGAGTTTGAGCACACTGCGACGTTCCGCTTCCTCGAGCAGCCCGTTGAACGAGCGAAATCCGTAGAAGGACTCGGCGAATCCGGGCTTGCGCCGCTTGAGCGCCTGCTTGACCATCGATCCCCATACTTTCTCGTCTTCGCCACGCTCGGCGATCAGCGCCTCGAGCGTCTCTCCGATCAGATCGATCGCTTCCTGGCGGCGGGTTTCGTCGCCTTTACCCGCCGGTGGAGCGCCTTCGGCGGCAGCCGCGGCCTTGGGCGACGCCCGGCGCGCGGTCGTCTTCTTCTGCTGGCGCACCAGGTCGTCGTAGAAGATGAATTCGTCGCAGTTGGCGATCAGCAGGTCCGAAGTCGAATTCTTGACGCCGACGCCGATGACTCGCTTGGCGTTCTCGCGCAGCTTCGACACCAAGGGCGAAAAGTCCGAATCGCCGCTGATGATCACGAAGGTGTCGACGTGCGCCTTGGTGTAGCACAGGTCCAGCGCGTCGACGACCATGCGGATGTCGGCGGAATTCTTGCCCGACTGGCGCACGTGCGGGATCTCTATGAGCTCGAAGGAGGCCTCGTGCATCGGCGCCTTGAACGACTTGTAGCGGTCCCAGTCGCAGTACGCCTTCTTGACCACGATGCTGCCCTTGAGCAGCAGCCGCTCGATGACCTTGCCGATGTCGAATTTTTCGTACTTGGCGTCCTGTACTCCGAGCGCGACGTTCTCGAAATCGCAGAACAGCGCCATGTTCGTGACTTCGCTTTGATTGGCCATGACTTCCCGCGAGAAACCGTGCGTCCGGACAAGGATCGGTGGTGCAGGATAGAATTGCCTGCCGCGAGCCACTAAGATAGCAGCAACCACGCAGGCTGCCTATGACCGGATCGACGAGCCAGCCCCGATGAGTTTACCTCTGCCACTGCTCTCCCTGCTCGAAGCGCGCGTGCTCGGCGTGCTGGTCGAGAAACAACACACCGTTCCCGATACGTACCCGTTGACGCTCAACGCGCTGACCGCCGGCTGCAACCAGAAGACGAGTCGCGATCCCATCCTCCACGCCACCGATGCCGAAGTACAGGTGGCGATCGACCGCCTCAAGTCGCTGTCGCTGGTCGTCGAATCGAGCGGCGGCCGCGTAATGCGCTATGCGCACAATGCCGAGCGCGCGCTGGGGGTGCCGTCGCAGGCTGTCGCGTTGCTTGCAACGTTCATGCTTCGCGGGACGCAGACCGTCGGCGAACTGCGCATCAACAGCGAGCGACTGCACCGCTTTGCCGATGTGTCGGCGGTCGATGGATTTCTGCGCGAACTCGCCGCGCGCGCCGACGCGCCGATGGTTGCGGAGCTGCCGCGCGCTCCGGGAGAGCGCGAGAATCGCTGGATGCACCTGCTCTGTGGCAAGGCCGCAACCACGAGCGCAACGGTCGCGGCGGCAGCGGCGGCGGACGACGTCGTCAGCCTGACCGAACTTGCCGCGCTGCGACAAAGCGTCGGCCAGTTGCGCGCGGACCTGGAGCGGCTCGAAGCGAACGTAGCGAGCCTGCGCAAGGAACTCGGCGCCGCTTCCTGAAGGGGTGCGCTGGCGAGTGCCCGCGCCCGGCCGAACGGTGTAAACTTCGCGCCAGAAGCACGCACCCTCGCTGCCCCTTGCAGGACGGCCGGTAATCGCTGCCGCACCATTCCGAGGAGAATCCGCAATGCGTTCCATGAAGCTCATGCTGTCGCTGGCGTGCGCCGTCGCGTTCGGCACGTTCGCGCAGGCGCAAGTACCCGCCGGCTATCCCGCCGACTACGCCAAGATCGTCGAAGCCGCCAAGAAGGAAGGCAAGGTCGTCGTCTATTCGACCACCGACGCCAAGCTGGTATCGGGATTAATCAAGGACTTCGAAGCGCTCTACCCCGGCGTCAAGGTCGAGTACACCGACCTCAATTCCACCGAAGTCTACAATCGCTTCGTCAGCGAGAGCGCCGCCAACGCCGCATCGGCAGACGCCGTGTGGAGTTCGTCGATGGACCTGCAGATGAAGCTCGCGGCTGACGGTCTCGCGGCGGCGTATAAATCGCCCGAAGCTGGATCGCTGCCCGATTGGGCCAAGTTCAAGGACACCGTCTACGCGACCACCTTCGAGCCGATCGCCATCGTCTACAACAAACGCCTGGTGCCGCCGGAAGATGTGCCGAAGACGCACGCCGACTTCACCAAGCTGCTCAACACCAAGGCCGACAAGTACCAGAAGAAGATCACCACCTACGACGTCGAGAAATCGGGCGTCGGCTTCATGCTCGCCAACCAGGATGCCAAGCTCGATCCGCAATACCTGGAATTGGTGAAGGCGATGGGCGCGCGCGGCGCGAACATGCAGAGCTCGACCGGCACCATGATGGAGCGGGTGTCCTCGGGCGAGAACCTGTTCGGCTACAACATTCTCGGCTCGTACGCGCTCACCCGCGCCAAGAAGGATCCGTCGATCGGCATCGCGTTCACGACCGACTACAACCTGGTGCTGTCGCGGCTGGTGTTCCTGGCCAAGAACGCCAAGAATCCGAACGCCGGAAAATTGTGGGTCGACTACCTGCTGTCCAAGCGCGGGCAGACGATCACCTCGGAGCAGGCCGAACTGTTTTCGGTGCGCACCGACATGACCGGCAAGGATTCGGGCGTGGCGTTCGCCAAGGAACTCGGCAGCGCGGTCAAGCCGATCGCGGTGAACAACGACCTGCTGGCGGGACTCGACCAGACCAAGCGGCTGGAATTCTTGAAGCAGTGGCAGACGACGCTCGGCAGGAAGTGACAATGGAACGTCGTCCCCGCGAAAGCGGGGACCCAGTGACTTGTGACGCACGACTCTGGGTTCCCGCTTGCGCGGGAACGACGGCGCGGCGTCATCCCGGCGCAGGCCGGGATCCAAGTTCGACGTTCCTAAACATAACCTAACTTGGGCCCCGGCCTTCGCCGGGGCGACAGTCCTGAAATGACCAACCGCGGCGTCAGCATCCCGCGCATCACGGTGGTGGCGATCACCGCGCTGGTCATTTTCATGCCGATCGGGCTGATTTTCTGGCAGAGCTTTCTCAACGCGCCGTTCTTCAATCCCGCGCACAGCTTCAGTTTCGATTCCTACCGCTTCATCTTCGCGGATTCGGATTTCTGGACCGCGTTCCTGAATTCAGTCCTCATCGCCGCCGGCATGGTGCTGATCGCGCTGCCGCTGGGCGCGGCGCTGGCCTTTCTGCTCACTCGCACCGACCTGCCCGCGCAACGCACCATCGAAGTGCTGGTGCTCATTCCCGTGTTCGTCTCGCCGATGGTGCTGGCCTTCGGCTACGTCGTCGCGATGGGGCCGGTGGGTTTCTATTCGCTGTGGGCGAAGGACATCTTCGGCGTCGTGCCGTGGAACGTGTATTCGCTGTTCAGCATCGCGGTAATCGCCGGCCTCACGCACGTCCCCCACGTGTACCTGTATTCGTCCGCCGCGCTCAAGAGTCTTGGCTCCGACGTCGAGGAAGCGGCGCGCATCGTTGGCGCGAACCCGATTCAGGTGGCAGTGAACGTGAGCTTGCCGATGATCATGCCGGCGCTGTTCTACGCCGCAGTGCTGGTGTTCTTCCTCGGCTTCGAATTGTTCGGGCTGCCTCTGGTGCTCGGCGACCCCGAGGGCCACCTGGTGCTGTCGACCTATCTCTACAAGCTCACCAACAAGCTGGGTACGCCGTCGTATCACCTGATGGCCGCGGTCGCAGTGTGCATCGTGGCGGTGACTTTTCCGCTGGTGCTGATGCAGCGCTGGCTGCTCAAGACGGCGGGCAAGTACGTCTCGGTCAAGGGCAAGGCGACACGCCAGAAACTGCTGCCGCTGGGCAGCTGGCGGTGGCTCGCGCTGGCGCTGGTGGCGCTGTGGCTGATCTTCACCATCGTCGTGCCGATTTCGGGCATCACCCTGCGCGCGTTCGTCGAACAGTGGGGCGAGGGCATCAAGCTCGCCGACGTGGTCACTCTCGACAATTTCCGCGGTGTGTTCGAAGCGAAGGATCAGGTGCGCGCGATCATCAACACGCTCTTGATCGGCACCGTCGGTGGCGCCCTCGCGGTGGCCTGCTACACCGCCATCGGGCTCGCCAGCCACCGCCAGCGCGGCGGTGTGACCAAGATCCTCGACTACATCGTGATGATCCCGCGCGCAATTCCAGGCCTGCTCGCCGGCCTCGCGTTCCTGTGGATCTTCCTGTTCGTGCCGGGACTCAAGGAACTGCGCAATTCGATCTTCTCGGTGTGGCTCGCTTATACGGTGGTGTGGCTTGCCTACGGCATGCGGCTCATCTCCAGCGCGCTGCTGCAGATCGGGCCGGAACTCGAGGAATCGGCGCGCACCGTGGGCGCGTCGGGCGCACGGGTGATCAAGGACGTCACGCTGCCGCTGATCCGCTTCGGCCTGCTGGCAAGCTGGCTGCTCGTGTTCATGATCTTCGAACGCGAATATTCGACCGGTGTGTATCTGCTCGGTCAGGGTACCGAAGTAATCGGTTCGATGCTCGTTTCCCTCTGGAGTGCCGGCGCAATCGATCAGGTTGCCGCGCTGTCGCTCATCAACATCGCGCTGGTCGCGGTCGGCCTTGCCGTCGCGCTGCGCTTCGGAGTCCGCCTCCATGAATAAGCTCGTTGTCGACGACCTGCACCTCAAGTACGGCGACAATCCGATATTGAAGGGGGTATCGCTGACGCTCTCCCCAGGCGAAGTCGTCGCGCTGCTCGGTGCCTCGGGCAGCGGCAAGACCACGCTGCTGCGCTCGGTCGCAGGGCTCGAACAACCCAGCCAGGGTCGCATTGCGATCGGCGACTCGGTGCTCTACGACGGCGCCGCCGGCGTCGACATGCCGGTCGAGAAGCGCAATCTCGGGCTGGTGTTCCAGTCCTACGCTCTGTGGCCTCATCGCACCGTGTTCGACAACGTCGCCTACGGCCTGCGCCTGCGCGACATCTCGGGGGCCGACATCGAGCAGCGCGTGAATGAGGCGTTGGCAAACCTTGGATTGGGCGCGCTCGCCAAGCGCCTGCCGCACCAACTCTCCGGCGGCCAGCAGCAGCGCGTCGCCATCGCCCGCGCGCTGGTGTACAACCCGCCCGTGGTGCTGATGGACGAGCCGCTGTCGAACCTCGACGCGAAGTTGCGCGAAGAGGCGCGCGCTTGGCTGCGCGAGCTGATCGTGCGCCTGCACATCTCGGCGCTGGTGGTCACGCACGACCAGACCGAGGCGATGGCGATGTCGGATCGCATCCTGTTGCTCAATTATGGCCGCATCGAGCAGCAAGGCACGCCGGAAGAACTGTACAACCGGCCGCAGTCGCTTTTCACCGCCGAATTCATGGGCAGCAACAACCAGCTGCCCGGCAAGGTCGCGCAAGTCACCGGCGGTCGTGCGTTGCTCGAGGGAGAGGGCTGGCGGCTTTGGGGCGTGACTCGCGGCGAGCTGAAAGTCGGCGATGCCGCCACGGGAGTCATTCGCCTCGAGCGCACGCAGATCGCCACCGGCGCCGGTGAGGCACGCGTGCAGACCGAACTGGTCACCGACATGTTTCTTGGCGATCGGCGCGAAAATCTGTTCAAGCTGGGCGCATTGCGATTGCGGTGCTACGGCAAGACAGTCGCCAGCGGCGCTTCGTGGCTCGAGCTGCCGCCCGACGATTTATGGATTTTTCCCGCGCCGCGCACCTGACACGAGGTTCGGCGACGCGGCGTATAATCGTTCGCTCACGCTTCGGCAACAGGAGTCCGGCCATGAGTATGCTCGACAGTTTGCTCGGTGGAATGATGGGCGGTGGCGCACAACAGGCGCAAAGCCCGCTAATGCAAATGGCGTTGCAGATGATCCAGCAGAATGGCGGCCTGCCCGGCATCATCAGCAAGTTCCAGCACGGCGGAATGACCGAACACGTCGACTCGTGGGTCGGCACCGGGCCAAACATGCCGGTCACCGGCAATCAGTTGCAGGAAATCCTTGGTAGCGGCTCGATCGGCCAGATCGCCCAGCAGCTGGGCATGTCGCACGGCGACGCGAGCTCAGGCCTGGCGCAGATGCTGCCGCAATTGATCAATCACCTGACGCCCGCCGGGCAAGTGCCCGACAATCACAGCGACATGCTTGCGCAGGCGATGGCGATGCTGACCAAGCGCGCCGGCTGAACAACGCCGCGCTACAATACGCAGGCCGGGCAGCGTGAGTTGCCCGGCCTTTTTTATGACGGAACGCCGATGACCGAACCCAACCTGCTGATCGCCGCGATCCTCGGCGTCGTCGAAGGCCTCACCGAATTCCTGCCAGTTTCCAGCACCGGCCACCTGATCGTCGCCGGATCGCTGCTCGGCTACACCGGCGAGCGCGCCAAATTCTTCGAGATCGTGATCCAGGCCGGCGCCATTCTCGCGGTGTGCTGGGAATTTCGCGCCCGGCTCATCGCCGTCGCTGCGGGCGTATTCAGCGATCGCGCCGCGCAACGCTTCGTGCTCAACCTGTTCATCGCCTTCCTGCCGGCTGCGGTACTCGGGCTGGCCTTCAGCAAGGCGATCAAGGCGAGCCTGTTCGCACCGGTGCCGGTCGCGACCGCGTTCATCGTCGGCGCCTTCGTGATCCTCTGGGCCGAGCGCAGGCAACGGCGCAACCCTGCCCTTATCCGCATCGAGAGCATCGACGATATGCGTTGGACCGATGCGCTCAAGGTCGGCTGCGCGCAAGCGCTCGCGCTGATCCCGGGAACCTCGCGCTCGGGCGCGACCATCATCGGCGGCATGCTGTTCGGGCTCTCGCGCAAGGCGGCAACCGAATTCTCCTTCTTCCTCGCGATCCCGACGCTGTTCGCCGCAACCGGATACGAATTGGTGAAGAATCGCGCGACGCTCGGCGGCAGCGACTGGTCGATGATCGGCGTCGGCTTCGTCGTCTCCTTCGTCAGCGCGTTCCTGGTGGTGCGCTGGTTGCTGCGCTACGTCGCGCATCACGACTTCGTTCCCTTCGCCTGGTACCGCATCGCCTTCGGCATCGTGATACTCGCAACCGCGTACTGGGGCCTGGTCGACTGGGCATGACGCAGGACGCGCCGGCGAGCACCGCCGCGCGCCGGCAGGCTCTGCTCGGTCCTGCACTGGCGATCGTCGGCGTGCTCGGTTTCTCGTTCAAGGCGATCCTGGTCAAGCTCGCGTATTCGTGGGCACCGATCGACGCGGTTACGCTGCTCGCGTTGCGCATGATCTACGCCGCGCCGATGTTCGTGGCAATGGCGTGGTGGGCATCGCGCGATGCGGCGGCCAAGCCCATGACGCGCCGCGACTGGTTGCTGCTGGGCTGGCTGGGATTCATCGGCTACTACCTCTCGAGCCTACTCGACTTCATGGGGCTGCAATACATCACCGCCGCGCTCGAGCGCCTGGTGCTGTTCCTTTACCCGACGATGGTGGTATTGCTCACCGCGGCGCTGTTCCGGCAGCGCATCGGCGGACGCAAGCTGCTGGCGCTGGCGCTGTCGTACGCCGGCATCCTGCTGGTCTTCGCGCACGATCTGCGTTTCGGCGACAACACCCGCGCGCTCTGGATCGGCGGCGCGCTGGTATTCGCGAGCGCGTTCTGCTATTCGCTCTACCTGGTCGGCGCGGGTTCGGTCATCGCTCGGCTGGGAAGCATGCGCTTCATCGCCTGGGCGATGCTGATCTCGGCGGTGTTCGTGGTCGCGCAATTCCTGGCGACGCGGCCGCTGTCAGCGCTCGACGTGCCGCTGCGCATCCACCTGCTCGCGCTGGCCATGGCGGTCCTGTCGACTGTGCTGCCCACCTACCTGATTGCCGAGGCGATCAAGCGCATCGGCGCGGATCGCACGTCCCTGGTCGGTTCGCTGGGGCCTGTGTTCACGATCGCACTCGGTTACTGGATACTCGCCGAGCCGGTGTTCGCCATCCAGCTCGCCGGCGCCACGCTGGTGCTCTGCGGAGTTACCTTGGTTACATTGCAGGCGAGGGGTCGCTAGGCTAGCCTTGGAATTCCATTTTCAGAGTTAGCGGCCCTGACGCACGCCGGCGAAGCTAACCAACACTCGGGCCAGGCCTTTGGCAGTGTCGTTTTCATCGACAGCAAAGAGCAACGCGGGAAGACGCGGCCCCAAAACAAAGCCCTGAAATCCAGCCAACGTGGGAAGGCCTAGTTGAAGGATGTTGCGCGCGCCACCTCCGGTGTTCGTGAACGCTGCCTGGCCGATAACCATTCCCTCTGCATCGGCAACCCATAGTTCCGCACCCTCTTCGAGTGCCGCCAGCGAAGGTGGCAGTTCTCCCGCGAACATTTTCATCGCTTGTTCGGTCGACGAACCACCGACAACAGGGGCAATAGTTATTGGCACTGCCAGTTGGGTTTGCGGTATGCGAACCGAGGTACCGAGCCGCATCGACGTGGAAGCGCCTAGTAACCCGAGGTTGCGTTTTCGCATCTCGACGAATGCTCGATAAGTCTGGCTCGGGTCATAGTCTGATACTTCGGCGACCGGCGAGACATTCCACATACCTAGCTTCATCGCGACTGCGGCCAACTCCGATATCCGACGCACCTGAGCGGACCACTGATTGAGCTCGACTGCAGGGGCAACCGCGGTCAGTGAAAAGAGAGCAATAGCGACACCAGCGACGTACTGCTTCCCCAGAGTCGCACCACTCAAGCGAGAAAGTCCGTAAATCGTTAGTCCTAGCCACGCTAAGCAAGACCAAAAGAGGTAACGATCGGCGAATAATTGCTCGGTGTGCTCGAAGAAATATGTTGTCCTGTTCACGCAATAAGAATATTTGTCGCCAACCCAAAAACGAACAACCCCACACCAAAAGTTCAGCATCGACAAACTTCTCCCGCCGGTACCATTGCCGGATCGATGAAGCGACAAATATGGCAACACCAACGGTGCCAGCAATGGCGGCAACGAGTCCTTGTGCGGCCAAAGCGGGGAAGAAGAGACGCAGGAGTTCGGCAAATATTGCGCCGACGCGGGCCAGAGAAAAGAACATGGACGCGCGAAACGACGCTCCAGAGGTACCTCCCCGCACGCCCTCGGATCCGGGAAGCGCAAAGTAGTACAAGAGGAATGTAGTCAACCCAGCGACCGCGATGACACCCAATACCTTTGGGTCACGACGCTGCAGAATGCCGATTGCCATGATCGCACCGAACGACGCTATTCCCGGCCCAAATGAAAATGTCGCCCCGACACATGCTGCAATAGAGATAGCGATCGACTTCAATCCGCGCTCAACCGGCTGCGCGGACAATGAAGTGAATGGCGATAACCAGAAGGAGAGTTACGTAGAACACGTGCATCGCTTCATACGCGTGGATGAACATGCGCGCGTTGGCGTTCCACGCTAACAGCGTAAAAAACGTGCAAACGGAAGCTGCAATGAGGACAGAGCTTTTCCAAATGTCGCGCTTGATGCCGGCCCAGAGAATTGCAGCGACACCAATGGCCGCAACAGCCGCAGTGAGCTTCTGAAGTAGTTGTGTGCCACCAAACCAGTTTAGTTCGATATAGCGCACAATTCCTGGCAATATCGGTCGATGGCCGTTTTCCAATGCCAAGACATTCTGCGGAAATGGCGTTGAAAGGTATCGTAGATTCAGTCGAAACTGATCCATAAATGGATATCTCAACCCGAAGGTCGAAACAGTGAACACGGTCAGCAGGAAGTGGTAAGTCGCAAGTCCGAGCAGGATGACGACAAACGCACGTCTTACTAATGTTTCTATGTCACTGTTTGTTTCACAACCGGGGGCCAAGCACCGGCACGCGAATGAAAACGCTAAGCGCGCGTGATCGAGGTGACATGTGCATTGATCGTCCTTGAATTGATGTCGGACCAATAGCTGATGCATTTATGCCCATCTTGGGCATCGGACGCTGCCAGTCCATCGTTCTGTGAGTGCATTGTCGACCCTGTGGCAGAGCGGAAACATTAGCTGAAAAAACGCATGCCATGGGCATTTCAGACACAGCGGCCACCGCGCTTGCGACTTGTGCGGGGAGTGTCAGATGTACGCGAAAACGGGACTTCCCCTGCGCCGCGATTCGTGCTCCAGCGCGAGCGCTATAATTGGCACCTTGATCGAGCGCGCGGACGTTGCGCCGATCCGTTCTGCAGGAGACTCCCATGGTTCCCGACACGACCGAACCGCGCGCATCCATCGCGCTCAAGGACGGCGCACTATTGCGCCAGCAGTGCTACATCGACGGTCAGTGGGCCGACGCCGATTCGTGCGCCACGCACGACGTGGTCAATCCCGCGACTGGCGCGCGCATCGGCACGACGCCGGTACTTGGCGCCAGTGAAACCCGCCGCGCCATCGAGGCCGCCAGCAAGGCCTGGCCCGCGTGGCGCAGCAAGACCGCCAAGGAGCGCTCAGCGATCCTGCGCAAATGGTCCGAGCTGCAGCTCGCCCACATCGACGACCTCGCGCTCATTCTGACCAGCGAGCAAGGCAAGCCGCTGGCGGAGTCCAAGGGCGAGATCACCATCGGCGCTGCGTACACCGAATGGTTCGCCGAAGAGGCGCGTCGCGTCTACGGCGACGTCATTCCGACCATCGGCAACGACCGCCGCCTGGTGGTGATCAAGGAATCGGTCGGCGTGTGCGCGGCGATCACGCCGTGGAATTTCCCGTCGTCGATGATCACGCGCAAGGTTTCACCGGCACTGGCCGCCGGGTGCACGGTGGTGATCAAGCCTGCGGAAGCGACGCCCTATTCCGCGCTGGCGCTCGCCGAGCTCGCGCACCGGGCGGGCTTTCCGCCGGGTGTGCTCAACGTCGTCACGGGCGACGCGAAGGCGATCGGCGGCGAGATGACCTCGAATCCGACCGTGCGCAAGCTCTCGTTCACCGGCTCGACCGAAATCGGCCGCCTGCTGATGAAGCAGGTCGCGTCGACGGTGAAGAAGATTTCCCTCGAACTCGGCGGCAATGCGCCGTTCATCGTTTTCGACGACGCCGATCTCGACGCCGCCGCCGACGGCGCGATGATTTCCAAGTATCGCAACGCCGGGCAGACCTGCGTGTGCGCGAACCGTCTGTTCGTCCACGACAAGGTCTACGATGCCTTTGCCGCCAAGCTCGCCGATCGGGTACGCGCGCTCAAGGTCGGGCCGGGCACCGAAGCCGGCGTGACGCAGGGTCCGCTGATCAACCGCGAAGCCCTCGACAAGGTCGAAGAGCACGTTGCCGATGCCACCGCTCATGGCGCGAAAATCGCCGTCGGCGGCAAGCGTCATGCGCTGGGCGGAACATTCTTCGAACCGACGGTGCTCACCGGCGTCACCGCCGACATGAAGATCTTTCGCGAGGAAACCTTCGGCCCGGTCGCGCCGCTGATTCGCTTTTCCAGCGACGCCGAAGTCATCGAACTCGCCAATCGCACCGAGTTCGGTCTCGCTTCGTACTTCTATTCGCGCGACATCGGCCGCATCTGGCGTGTCGCCGAGGCGCTGGAATATGGCATGGTCGGCGTGAACACCGGCATGATCACGACCGAGGTCGCACCGTTCGGCGGCGTCAAGCAGTCGGGACTCGGGCGCGAAGGCTCGAAGTACGGCATCGACGAGTACGTCGAGGTCAAGTACATCTGTATGGGCGGCATCTGACGCCACGCAATGTGGGGCACGACCGCGCGCCGCGGTACGCAGTCGCGCCCTGAAGCTCCCTCAGAATGTAGGCGGCGCAGGTTCCGCTTCGCCTTTGGGCGCGGGGAACTGTGCCGGGAAATAGTCGGGCACGGCTGTCGTTGCCGGAGGCGCAGCGCCGTGCGTCGATGCAACGTGTTCGTCGGGTGCGCGCACCAGCCGCGGTGCTTCGACTGCCAGGACGACGCAACCAAGGACTGCTGCGCAGAGCACAAGCTTGAACGACCGGGTGAAATTCTCGTTACCAGGCTTGACCTGTTTCGTAGCGGACATTTTCGGCTCCTTTCGCTGCTCGGGAACATGTGCTACGGCAAGGAATTGCCTTGCCGCACACGTTCACTCTAAGCTCGCGTGACGTCGCAGGACGTCGGAGCATTCAGTAACACGGCCGCGGAACATTCACGCTGCGCTCGGTATGCGGGCGGCGTCAGGCCGCCCGTCCACCGCCTGCCCGACGACTGCGGCTTTGACATTCAAAAATCTGCGATAGACAAACGTCGTGCGCAGTCCGAGGAAGTAGGCAGGCCGAGGCCTAGTTGATCTCAGCGGCCGTGCCCGGCGCCGGCGTGAAGCCGAGATCGCCGCGGGCGAGCGCCTTGTCACGGCCGCCGTACTGCGCGAGGAGCTCGGCCTGGCGCTGCTTGGCGCGTGCGTCGGTCGCTTCCGGGTCGAGTACCGCGCGCAATCGACGTTCGCCTTCGGCGAGCGCGGCAGCAAACCGCTGATCGCTCGCGAGATCGGTTAGCTCTTCGGGATCGGCGGCGAGGTCGAAGAGCTGCGGCGGCGCCCCGACGTAATGGCAATACTTCCAAGTGCCGAAACGCAGCATGTACGCGCCTGCAGTGCAAGCAGTTGCGTGGTATTCGCTGACGACCGGCCGCTGGGATGTGGTGCCGTTCGCCAAGTCGAACAGTGAGGCGCCTGGCAGCGCCCGGCCCCCGACCCGCGGCGGCAGGCCTGCGCCCGCGAGGATCGCCGGCGCGCAATCGATATGCGACACCGGTAAGTCGACGACGTGCGCCGCCGGAATATCCGGACCCGCAACAATCAGCGGCACGCCCGCAGACTCTTCGTACAGCGTCGACTTGCCCCACAAGCCGCGCGCGCCCACATTGTCGCCGTGGTCGCTTGTGTAGATCACGCGAGTATCCTCTTCGAGACCCGCGTCTCGCAGCGCCCGCAGCACGTAGCCGACGTTCTCGTCCATCGACGACACGAGGCCCGAATAGCCGGCGATCGCGCGTTTGACATCAGCCTCGGACCCGAAGTGCGCGTCGTAGTCGACTGTGTGCGCATAGATATCGAGAAACGGATGGTGCGGGCGCGCGTCCGCCGCGTACAACTTGGGCATCGGCAGCTCCTGTTGCCAATAGCGATAGAACCATTGCGGCGGCGCCGTCAGCGGAAAATGTGGGCACACGAACGACACGAACAACACCCACGGGCGGTCGCGCCACTTCGGCGCCTCCTCGTGCAGCCAGACTTGCGCGCGCGACGCGATGTCGCGGTCGTACACCGTATACGGCGACTCGCCTGGACCGGCAAGCCGGGCCATCTTGTCGCCGCCCTTGCGCTTCGGAATGTTGTCGCGAATAAGCCCCTTGACGTCACCAATGCCGTCGATGATGTGCATCGGTACGATTTCCTCGGAAAAGCCGTGGTCATCGCCGGGACGGCCGCGGAAATGCAGCTTGCCGATCGAGACGACGCGATGACCGGCATCGCGAAGCGTGTGGTGCCAGCTCGGGATCGCACCGTCGTAGCCGTCTGCGTTGTCCCAATAGCCGACGTCGTGAACGTAGCGGCCTACGGCGAATGCCGCGCGCGCCGGCACGCAGATAGGGCACGCCGTATACGCCGAAGTAAAGCGTGTTCCCCGCGCGGCAAGCGCGTCGAGGTTCGGCGTCGCGATGAAGGGATGGCCGGCAGTCCCGAGAAACTTCGGGTTGTGCTCGTCGGACATCAGTACCAGAACGTTGGTGGCGCGCATGCGGGAAAGTATCGCACGGCCGCGCCTCCATGTATTCTTTGCGATCGCGTGGCTGTTCCGGAGCAAACATGAAGCGACTACATCGTGGTGTCCTGCTGCTCGTGGCGTTCACGTTTTGCGCGGTCGGCGCCAGTGCACAGCCGTATCCTAACCGTCCGATCAAGCTGATCGTGGCCGATTCGGCAGGAGGGGCGCCCGACCAGCTCGCTCGTATCGTTGCGCTGAAGCTTTCCGACAGCCTCGGTCAGCCGGTCGTCGTCGACAACCGCGCCGGCGCGGGCGGCGTAGTAGGCGCGGAAGTGGCCGCGAAGGCCGCACCCGACGGCTACACGCTACTCCTAACGACGACGGCTATCTACGCCATCCTGCCGAACCTGCGCAAGAACCTGCCGTACGACCCGGTCAAGGACTTCGTGCCCATCTCGCGCATCGCGACCGCGTCGAACGTCCTCGTCGTGAACAATGCGCTGCCGGCGAAGAACATCGCGGAGCTCATCAAGCTCGCCAAGGAAAAGCCCGGCGCGCTCAACTACGCGTCGGCAGGCGTCGGGACACCAGCGCATCTGGCCGGCGAAATGTTGAACCTGCTGGCCGACATCAAGGTAGTGCACGTTCCATACAAGGGTGCGGCGCCGGCGCTCACCGACGTCATTGCCGGCAACGCGCAGTACATCATCACCTCGCCAATCGCCGCTGGCGCACACATGACCGGCGGCCGCGTGCGCGCTCTGGCCACTACCGGCGCCGAGCGCAATCCAGGCCTTCCCGACCTGCCGACGATCTCAGAAACAGTGCCGGGCTACGAGATCACGCAGACGTGGGGAATCGTGCTGCCGGCCGGCACGCCGCCGGAAGTCGCGGCCAGGCTGAACGCCGAAATCGTCAAGGTCATGAGCCAGCCCGACGTGAAGGAGAAGGTGCTGGCAACCGGCGCGACGCCGGCCAGCGATTCACAGGCGGCGTTCGAAGCCTACATGGCCAAGGAGCGGCAGCGGCTAGGCGATGTCATTACCAAGCGCGGGATCGTTCTCACCGACTGACATCGAGCGTCGCGTTTTAGCTTTGAGACGATGCGCACAGGGACGCTGGAAACCCGCCCCTCAGATGTTGCAGCGGCCTGCCTCGTCCGCGGCTACCAGCCCGCGGGCGGCTTCTTGAGCACGGTGATGGTGCGGTCCTGGATCGACAGGTAGCCGCCGCCGACCAGGTCCTTGAGCAGGCGGCTGATCATGTCGCGCGAAGCACCGACGCGTTCCGCGATGTCCTGCTGGGTGAGCTTCTCGGGAACGATCTGCGCACCGTTGCGCTCGACCGCGAGCGCGTTGATCAGGCGCACCAGCCGGCCGTAGACGTCGGACAAGGCGAGGCTTTTCACGTTCTCGGTGGTCACCCTCACCCGCTGGATCAGCTTGCCGATGAGGTTCATGGCGAACTCGGGATGCGCGCGGACAAAGTCGCGAAAGCTCGCGCCGGTGATGATCGTGCAGGTCGTCGGTTCCACCGTCATCACCGACGCCGACCGCGGGCTGCCGTCGAGCGACATCTCGCCTACGTACTCGCCGGGACCGAAGAAACTCAACACGATTTCCCGGCCGGAAGCATTGCTGGCGTAGACCTTCACCCTGCCCGACAGCAGGATGAACAGCGACTCGCTGGTGTCGCCCTCGTTGATGAGAATCGCGCCCTTGGGAAAAGTGCGCACGACGCCTTCGGCCGCGATGGCCTTGAGCGTCTGCTCGGAAAGCGGCGACATGAATTCGCCAGAGGATATCTCGGTATTGGCCATAGACTGGTCTCGATGCGTCGATGCAATCGTAGCATGCGCCCGGGCGGTGTTCAGGCGTACTTGCGCGTATCGTCGATGACCTTGCCGTCGTTGGCGAGCTCGCCGGGCCCATGCGCGGCGACTTCGCCGCGCAGCTTGGTGACCTCGCGCATGGTCGCGACGATCGCGTCCGCGCTCGCCAACTTCGCTCCGGCGATTTCGACATGCAGCGTCATGCGATCGCTGCCCTCGGCATTGTCGACCACGAGACGCGCACGCCCGATCTCGGGGTGGCGCGCGACGATCTGCGCCACCTGCGCGGGATGCACGAACATGCCCTTGACCTTGGTCGTCTGGTCGGCCCTGCCGAGCCATCCCTTGATGCGCGCGTTGGTGCGCCCGCACGGCGAGGGCCCAGGCAGAAACGCCGACAAATCGCCGGTGCCGAAGCGGATCAGCGGATAGTCGGCATTGGCCAGCAGCGTCACGACGACCTCGCCGACCTCGCCCGGCCCGACCGGCTCGCCGGTGCCGGGGCGCACGATTTCCACCAGCACGCCCTCGTCGACGATCAGGCCATCGCGCGCCGGCGATTCGTACGCGATCGCGCCCAGGTCGGCGCTGGCGTAGACCTGGTAGGCGGCGATGCCGCGCGCGCCCAGCGCATCGCGCAGGCTTGGCGGAAATGCCTCGCCGGACACCAGCGCCTTCTTCACGCTCGGCAGTGGGATGCCCTGCTCGTCGGCCTTGTCGAGGATGATCTTGAGGAAGGATGGCGTGCCGACGTAGGCGTCCGGTGCAAGCTCGACCATCGCCTGAAGCTGCTGTTCGGTCTGCCCGGTGCCGCCACGGAACACGGTGCAACCCAGCGCCAGTGCGCCGCCTTCGAGCATCGCGCCGCCGGGCGTGAAATGGTACGAGAAGGTGTTGTGCACCAGGTCGCCGGCGCGAAAACCCGCCGCGAACAACGCGCGCGCGAGGCGCCAGTAATCGGCGGTGTTGCCTTCGGGTTCGTAGAGCGGTCCGGGCGAGGCGAATACCAGTCGCGCGAGGCGTCGCTGCGCGCCCCAGCCGCTGGCCGCGACGCCACCGAACGGCCGCAGCGCCTTCTGCATGTCGACCAGCTCCGACTTGCGCACCACCGGAAGTCGCGCCAGCGCCGCGCGCGAGCGCACGGTCTCGGGATCGACGTCACCGAGCAGGCGCGCGTACGCCGAAGTGTTGGCCTTGGCGTACGCGAGTTGCGCAGGCAAGGCAGCGAAGATGGCGCGCTCGCGCGCTTCGGGGTCGCGGATTTCGAGTGTGTCGAAGTGCAGCATGGAAACCTTCACGCGACCGTTGACGCTCTTTGCCGTCCCCGAAGCGACGCGCGGCGGCCTCTGCCGGGAAATAGCTGAGCGGAATCAGGCCAGCCAGCGCTTGCGCCGGCGGTAATGCTTCACGTCACGGAAGCTTTTGCGACCTGCCGTGGACAGCCCGAGGTAGAACTCCTTCACGTCTTCGTTCTGCGCCAACTCGGCGGCCTGGCCGTCCATGACCACGCGGCCGGTTTCGAGAATGTAACCGTAGTCGGCGAATCGCAACGCCACGTTGGTATTCTGCTCGGCCAGCAGGAAGCTTACGTTTTCCTTGCGGTTGAGATCGCGCACGATGTCGAAGATCTCCTCGACGATCTGCGGCGCCAGTCCCATCGACGGCTCGTCGAGCAGGATCATCGAGGGTTGCGCCATCAGCGCCCGGCCGACCGCGGTCATCTGCTGCTCGCCGCCGGAGGTATAGCCGGCGAGGCTCGCGCGGCGCTGCTTGAGACGCGGAAAGTAGTGGTAGACCTTTTCCAGCGAATCGCGAATTTCGGCGCGTCCGCCGGTGCGCGTGAACGCTCCGGTCATCAGATTTTCCTCGACCGTCAGGTGCGCAAAGCAATGCCGGCCTTCCATGACCTGGCACACGCCCATGCGCACCAGCTCGTTGGGCGTCAGCCGGTCGACGCGCTTGCCGCGGAATTCGATCGTGCCCTTGGTCACCTCGCCGCGTTCGGCGCGCAGCAGATTCGAGATCGCCTTGAGCGTGGTCGACTTGCCGGCGCCATTGGCGCCGAGCAGCGCCACGATCTTGCCATCGGGCACCTGCAGCGACACCCCCTTGAGCACGAGGATGACGTGGTCGTAGATGACCTCGATGTTGTTGACCGAAATGGCCGCGGATGGCGCGGCGGCGGCGCCTGCGGATACGGCGGACCCGGATGATGTTGCGGTCATCGACGAGGCAGTACGCGAAATGGCGCGCTCCTACGCCCGGAGGAGCGCGCCCGCTGCATCAGCCGTCCTTGGCGCAATCGCGCGGCGTGATCTTCTTTTCGGCCGCGTACTTGCCCGCCTGTTCCTCGACCATCTTGCGCACCATTTCGCGATCGCCGGTCATGAACGGCGTGACCTGCTTGAAGGCGTTACCGTCCCACATCTGGAACTTGACCTTGCCCGAGCCTTCGTGGTCCGCGCAACTGGTCTTGATGGCCGGGAAGAGCCCCGCGGCGCCGAGTTCTGCGATGCGCGCGTCGGTCAGGTTGAGGTGCTCGAAGCCCCAGCGCAGCTGCTCCGGCGTCATGACCTTGCCCTTGCCGAACTTGGCCTGCGCGACGCGCAAGGCTTCCACGACGATCATGCCGTAGACCACGCCGCGCGTGTACATGACGTTGCCCAGCCGGGTCTTGTCCTCGAGGTTGCCCTTGCCGGCGCCGTACACCTTGTTCTTGATGTCCTGCATCACCGGAAAATTGGTGCCGCTCGCGGTGAACGAGGCGCTGACATAGCCCTTGGCGGCATCCGCGGCAGGAATGACGTCTTCTTCCGAGCCCGCCCACCAGACGCCGACGATCTTGTCCTTGGGATAGCCGACCTTCGCCGCGGTCTTCAGCGCGACGGTGCTCATCACGCCATAGGTCCACATGATGGTGTAGTCGGGCTTGGCCTGGCGGATCTGCAGCCATTGCGATTCCTGCGTCTGGCCGGGAGGCGCAATGGGAATCTTCAGCGTTTCGAAGCCGTGTTTCGCGGCGAGCGCGTCGAGCACCGGAATCGGTTCCTTGCCGTACGCGGACTCGTGATAGAGGAACGCGATCTTCTTGCCCTTGAGTTTGTCGAGCCCGCCTTCCTTCTGGCCGAGGTACGCGATCATCGCCGCCATCTGGTCCCAGTAGGTGGTGCCCAGCGGGAACACCCAGTCGTAGACGCGCCCGTCGGCGGAGCTGCCCAGGCCGTAGCCGAAGGTCGTCAGCGGAATCTTGTCCTGCGCCACGCGCTCGAACAGGCCGTAGGCGATGCCGGTGGCCAGCGGCTCGACCGTGCTCGCGCCGCCGTATTTCTTCTTCAGCCGCTCATAGCACTCGACGCCTTTGGACGCGTTGTACTCGGTCTCGCACTCTTCCCATTTGAGCTTGACGCCGTTGATGCCGCCGGTCATGTTGACCAGCGTCCAATAGTCGATCGCGCCACCGTAGTAGCCGGAGCCGCCTGCCGCGTATGGCCCGACCCGGTACGACAGGACCGGTATGAACTGCTCGTCCTGGGCCGTTGCCGCAGTCGCCGCGCCGAACAATGCAAGGCCCAGCAGGGCCGACTTGAATACGTTCATGCTGCTCCTCCAGAGGATTTGCTTCCGATACCTGCGCAACTCCGCGCGCGCCTTCGTGAGGCGCGATCTGCCGGAGCTCCATCAACCTGAATGATACCTGTCCGCGCGCTGTTCGCCATGCCTGCTGCAGCGCAATATCAGTGGGGATAGGGCCACAGGCGAAGCTTCTCCTTGGCGATCTGCCATAGCCGGGCAAGTCCGTGCGGCTCGATGATCAGGAAGCCGATGATGAGCGCCCCGAAAATCATCAATTCCAGGTTGGAGATCGCGCTCTCCGGGATGTGCAGGCCGATGCTGGTGTCGAGGAAGCGCACGCCGACGCTCAGCAGCACCGGCAGCAACGTGACAAACGCGCTGCCGAGAAACGATCCGAGCACGGTCCCGACACCGCCGATGATCACCATGAACAGGATGCGAAACGAAAGGTCGAGGTTGTAGGCTTCCGGTTCGACGGTGCCAAGGAAAGCATACGCGAACAACGCGCCGGCGACGCCGCAATAGAACGAACTCACGGCGAAAGCCAGCAGCTTGGCGCGCATCAGCCGGATGCCGATCACTTCCGCGGCGACGTCCATGTCGCGCACCGCCATCCACGATCGCCCGGCATTGCCGCGCGCCATGTTCTTCGCTGCCAGCGCCATCACCGCCACGATCGAAAGTACCAGCAGATATTTGTCGGACGGGGTCTTGAACTCGTAGCCGAAGATCACAATCGGCTGCGCGGTGATCACGCCCGACGTGCTGTAGTTGGAAATCCACCCTACCTTGGACAGGAACCAGAGGATGAAGAACTGCGCCGCCAACGTCGCGACCGCGAGGTAGAAGCCGCGTATGCGCAGGCTGGGCAGGCCGAACAGGATGCCCACCAGTGCCGCCATGACGCCACCGCCGGCGAATGCCAGCAATATCGGCATCCCCGGGACGCGCAGCATGAAGTTGTACGAGGCGAAAGCACCGACCGCCATGAACGCCGCGGTCCCCAGCGAGAGCTGGCCCGCGTATCCGGTGAGGATGTTGAGTCCGATCGCCGCGAGCGAGAATATGAGGAACGGGATCAGGATTCCGGTGAATGCATAAGGCGTTGCAAACAGCGGAATGCCGACGAACGCGATGAGCAGGATCGCCGCCATCGCGATCCGGTCCTGGCGGATGGGAAAGATCGCCGCGTCGGCGGCATAAGACTGCTTGAACTGGCCTGCTTCGCGATAGAACATGATGGGCTCGGGTGGCGCGTCGGGTCAGATGCGGCGAATGATCTTTTCGCCGAACAGGCCCTCGGGCCGCACCAACAGGAACAGCAGCGCGAGCACGTACGGAAACCAGCCCTCGATGCCGCCGCCGACGAAGGGGCCGAGGTAGACTTCCGCGAGCTTTTCCGACGCGCCGATGATGAGGCCGCCGACGATGGCACCGGGAATGGATTCGAAGCCGCCGAGGATGAGCACCGGCAGCGCCTTTAGCGCGACGAAGGTCAGCGCGTACTGAACCCCGTTGCGCGCGCCCCAGAGCAGGCCGGCGACCAGCGCGACGAAGCCCGCGACGCCCCACACGATGCCCCAGATCTGCTGCAACGGAATGCCGACGGCGAGCGCGGCCTGGTGGTCGTCGGCGACGGCGCGCAGCGCGCGACCGATGCGCGTTCGATTGAAGAACAGCGCGAGCAGCGTCACCAGGAACGCAGCGACCCCGGCGGCGACCACGTCGAACTTCGAGACGTTGATGCCCGTCGAATCGGCGAGCCATTGCATCGGTTCATCCTGCAGGCCGAGATCGAGCCCGCGCACATTGGCGCCCCAGACGATCTGCGCCAGGCCTTCGAGGAAAAACGTCAGCCCGATGGTTGCCATGAACAGCGTGATCTGCGGCTGGTTGACCAGCGGGCGCAGCACGACCCGTTCGATTACCAACCCGAGCACGATCATGACCGCCAGGGTCGCCGGTGCGGCGAGCCACGGCGAGAGTCCGTGCTCCAGCAATCCGACGTAGGTCAGCGCGGCGAAGAACACCATCGCGCCCTGCGCGAAATTGAATACGCCCGAGGCCTTGTAGATGAGGACGAAGCCCAAGGCGACCAGCGAGTACATGACGCCCGAAAGCAGGCCGCCGATCAGCACCTCAAAGAAGAACTGCATACGCCTCCGGTCGCCGTCGCCCTAGTGCGCCACACCACAGATACGCATCGATCACCGCCTGATTGCTGCGAATCTCGTCGGGCACGCCGTCGCCGATCTTCTTGCCGTAATCGAGCACCACGACGCGATCCGAGATGTCCATCACCACGCCCATGTCGTGCTCGATGAGCACGATGGTGGTGCCGTACTGCTCGTTGACGTCGAGCACGAAGCGGCACATGTCCTGCTTTTCCTCGACGTTCATGCCTGCCATCGGCTCGTCGAGAAGCAGCAGCGACGGCTCGGCGGCGAGAGCGCGCGCCAGTTCGACTCGTTTCTGCAGTCCGTAGGGCAGCCGGCCGACAGGGGTCTTGCGGATGTGCTGGATTTCCAGAAAGTCGATGACGGCTTCCACCTTCGCCCGGTTCTCCAGCTCCTCGCGTCGCGCGCGGCCGATGTAGATCGCCTGCTCCAGAAACGTCGCGTGCATCTTCAGGTTGCGGCCGGTCATGATGTTGTCGAGCACGCTCATGCCCTTGAACAGCGCGATGTTCTGGAAGGTTCGAGCGATGCCCTGCGCCGCGGCGTCGTGGGTGTTCATGTCGCGGCGCACCTTGCCGCGGAAGTTGATCGTTCCTTCCTGCGGATGGTAGACGCCGTTGATGACGTTGAGCAGCGAACTCTTGCCTGCCCCGTTGGGGCCGATGATGGCGCGGATCTCGTGCTCGCGTACGTCGAAACTGATGTCGGTGAGCGCCTTGACGCCGCCGAAGGACAGGGAAATGTGGTCGAGCTTGAGCATCACGTCGCCGCCGTGGCGCGCGGTGCTCATGCGTGGACCCTGCTCACGCTGCCGCCTTCATGTTTGCCTTCGCTTCGACGATGCGCAGGTCCGCGGCAACCATGCCGGTGCGGCCATCCTCGAAGCGCACCTGTGTCTCGATGTGCTGCGACTGCTTGTTCGAGTACAGCGCGTCGATGAGCACGGCGTATTTTTCGCTGACGAAGTTGCGCCGCACCTTGCGCGTGCGCGTCAGTTCGTCGTCGTCCGGGTCGAGCTCCTTGTGCAGGATCAGGAAGCGGTGTATCTGCGAATCGGCGAGCGAGCCTTCGTTCGCGAGTTCGGCGTTGACGGTCGCTACGCATTCCCCGATCAGCGAATAGACCTCCGGTTTCGCCGCCAGGTCGGTGTAGCCCGCGAAGGCGATGCCGCGGCGCTCGGCCCAGTTGGCGACCGATCCGAAGTCGATGTTGATGAACGCGCATACCCGGTCGCGGCCGTTGCCGAACACCACCGCTTCCTTGATGTGCGGGTAGAACTTGAGCTTGTTCTCGATGTAGTTCGGCGCATACATCGCGCCGGTCGACATCTTGCCGACGTCCTTGGCGCGATCGATGATCTTCAGCTGGCCGCTGCCATCGATGATGCCGGCGTCGCCGGTGTGGAAGTAACCCTCGGCATCGATCGATTCGGCGGTCGCGTCGGGGCGCTTGTAGTACTCCTTGAGCAGCATGGGGCCGCGCACCAGCACTTCGCCGCTGTCGGCGATCCTGAGCTCGACACCGGGAGCCGCCTTGCCGACGGTATCGAACTTGACGCCACCGTCGGGCTGCAGGCAAACGTAGGCGCAGGTCTCGGTCGAGCCGTAGAACTGCTTCAGGTTGACGCCGATCGACCGGTAGAAGCGGAACAGGTCGGGACCGATCGCCGCGCCCGCGGTGTACGCGACGCGAATCCGGCTCATGCCGAGCACATTGCGCAGCGGCGCGTAGATGAGCACGTTGCCGATGGCGTAGAGCACACGGTCGCCGAACGCGACCGGCTTGCCGTCGAGGATCTCGGCGCCGCAGCGGCGCGCCAGGCCGGTGAAATAACGGAACAGCGAGCGCTTGATCGCGCTTGCGTCCTCCATGCGGATCATCACCTGCGTGAGCAGGTTCTCGAACACGCGCGGCGGCGCGAAATAATAGGTCGGCCCGATTTCCCGCAGGTCGGTCATCACCGTCTCGCCCGATTCGGGACAATTGATGGTGAAGCCCGCGACGACCCACTGCGCATACGAAAACAGATGGTCGCCGACCCACGCCATCGGCAGGTACGACAGAATGCTGTCGTCGGGTCCGAGTGCATCGAACCCGCGCGCGCCATCCGCCGCGGCAATGAAAGCACTATGGGTCTGGCGCACGCCCTTGGGCTTGCCGGTCGTGCCGGAGGTGTAGAGCATCACCGAGACGTCGTCGGCGCGGCCCTTGGCGACTTCGCCGTCGAAGAATCCCGGATGCGCGCGGTCGTACTCGCGACCGAGCTCGAGCAACCTGTCGAAACTGGTCACGTTTTCGTAATTGCGCAGGCCGCGCGGATCGTCGTAGTAGATGTGCTTGAGCGTCGGCACCTGCGGCAGCGACTCGAGCATCTTGTCGACCTGTTCCTGGTCCTCGACCACCGCGTAGGCGATCTCGGCGTCGTTGAGCACGTACGCGAATTCGGCGGCCGGCGCGTCCTGGTACATCGGCACCGGCACTCCGCCCAGCGCCTGGGCCGCGGTCATCGACCAATACAGGCGCGGCCGGTTGTCGCCGATGATCGCCAGGTGCATGCCGCGCGTGAAACCCTGAGCTGCCAGCCCGCAGGCGAGCGCGCGCACGTTGTCCGCGACCTGCGACCACGACCAGGTCTGCCAGATGCCGAGGTCCTTTTCGCGCGTCGCGGGATGATTGCCGCGCTCGCGGCATGCTCCAGCAACAACCGCGGAAACGTGTCGAGCCCTGGCTGCATCCCCTCCTGCTCCATCTCTTGATCGTGCGCCGCCGGCGTGAGCGCCGGTCGGGCTGCTATCTTAATGCATACCGAGCCCTGCCATGCATCATCGCTATTGAGCCTTGATGCCGGCGGCCTTGATGACTTTCGCCGAATCGTCGATCTCGGCCTGCACGAACTTCCTGAACTCGGCCGGCGTCATCGGCATGGCTTCGGCGCCGAAACTGGCCAGGCGCTCCTTGACGTCGGGCAGCTGCAGCACGCGATCGACGTCCTTGTTGATCTTGTCGACGATGTCCGGTGGCGTGCCCGCGGGCGCGAACAGGCCGACCCAGAGGTTGTAGTCGAAGCCCGGCAGCCCCGACTCGGCAATGGTCGGCACGTTGGGCAGCGCGCTCGAGCGCTTGGCGGTGCTCACGCCCAATGCAACCAGTTTGCCTTCGCGAATGTTGGGCAGCGCCGCGGAAATCGGCGAGAAGAAGTAGGTGACGCGACCGGCGAGCGTGTCGTTGAGCGCCTCGGGTGTGCCCTTGTACGGGATGTGCGTGACGTCGATGCCCGCGGCGAGCTTGAATTTCTCGGCGTTGATGTGCGTGCCGCTGCCGGTGCCCGCCGAGGCGAAGTTGAGCTGCCCCGGCTTCTGCTTCGCCTGCGCGATCAGCTCGGCGACCGACTTGATGCCGGAGGACGGCGCGACGACCAGCACGTTGGGCTGCCCGGCCAGCGGCGCGATGTCGACGAAGTCCTTGCTCGTGTCGTAAGGCAGCGTCGGGTAGATCGACGCGTTGTAGGCCTGCGCGGCCGAATGCACCATCAGCGTGTAGCCGTCCGGCGGGGACTTCGCCACGACCCCGGCGCCGATGGTCCCGCCCGCCCCGGGACGATTCTCGACGATCACCGGCTGGCCCCACATTTCCGACAGCTTCTGGCCGAAGGTGCGCGCCAGGATGTCGGTCGCGCTGCCCGCGGTGAACGGGACGATGACGTGCACCGCCTTGTTGGGATAGCCCTGTCCGAACGCGGGGCTCGCGCTGACCAGCGCGGCGGCAAGTGCAAAGAGCAAGCGACAATGCTTCACATTGTTCTCCTTCGTTAGGCCAGGCCGTCGCTGACCGGCACGTTCTCGGGCGTGAGCTCCACGCCCGACGCCTGCGCCTGCAACAGCAGCAGCGTGGCGAAATCTTGTTCGGTCATGCCGTGGCCGATGAGCGTTTGCACGGTGTCGCGGGTGAGCGACGCCAGCGGCATGGGTACGCCGAATCGGCGGCCGGCGTCGAGTCCGAGATCGAGGTCCTTGCGCAGCAGATACGGCGTGAACGTGACCTTGAAATCGAGGTTCACGAACGCCGGCGTCTTGTAGCGCGTGAAGGTCGAGCCCATCACGCTCTGGTTCATGAATTCGAGGAACGCGTGCCGCGGCACGCCGGCCTTTTGCGCCAGCACCGTGATCTCGGCGAGCGATTGCGTGACCACGCCGAGGAAGACGTTGTGGCAGATCTTGACGATGCGAGCGAGCTCGCCTTCGCCGACGTAGCTCGCCGACGGCGCAATCGACTTCAACATTGGCAGCGCGGCGTCGAACGCGGCCTTCGGTCCCGAGCAGACGAACGACAACCGTCCCGCCTTGATCACCTTGGCGTTGCCGCCACCGGCGCGGCCAGCAAGTCGATGCCCTCGCGCCGCGAGCAGTGCTCGCAACTCGGCCGATCCTTCGAGCGAAATCGACGAGCACTCGACGACCATGCGCGGATTGCGCGCGCCGGACAGCAGGCCCGCGGGACCGGCGATGACTTCCTTCACGTCGTCCCAGGTCGATACCATGCAGAAGACGATGTCGCATTCGGCGAGGTCGACGAGCTTGTCGGCGATCTTCGCGCCGTACGCGGTCAGCGGTTCCGCTTTCGCCCGCGTGCGATTCCACACGGTCACGTCCGCGCCACCCTTGGCGAGCCTCGCCGCCATTTCGTAACCCATGCGGCCGATGCCGATCCAGCCGATTCGCTCTTTCACTCGGTCACTCCTTCACACTTTCGCTCACTGAATCACCTCGTCCGCTCGCCGCAACAGCGACGGCGGAAGCGTCAGTTCCAGCGCCTTCGCGGTCTTCAGGTTGATTATCAGCTCGAATTTGGTGGGCTGCTCGATCGGCAGATCGCCCGGCTTGGCTCCCTTGAGGATCTTGACTACATACACGGCGGCGCGCCGCCACATTTCGGCGAGGTTCGGCCCATAGGCCATGAGGCCGCCGGCGTCCACCCGGTCTCTTGAGCTAACCATGGATGGCAGTCGATGCTTCATTGCCAGGTTCGCGATCTGGCCAGCGTTCGTGGACGTGAGGCCAGATCCGGCAACAATCAACGCCTCTGCGCCGCCTGTTTTCAACGCTGAGAACGCGCGCTCGAAGTCGTCGACGCTGCTCACCTCGACGGACTGGAGCTGCAGCCGCATTGACCGAGCGGCATCCCCCGCTTGCTTGTACTCGAGCAAGTTTCCCGGGACGTTGGTATTCCACATGAACGCTACTCGCGAGAGTCCGGGCACTACTTCCTTCAGAAGTTCCAGTCTCTTGGCAGCGAGCTCCGGAGCCATGGTACTGAGGCCAGTGACATTCCCGCCAGGGTGCGCCAGGCTCGATACAAAGCCGGTCGCGACCGGATCGATGCTGATGGCCATCACGATGGGAATCGTCTGTGTCTGTCGCTTGACCTCCGCAGTCGCCACATCCAAAGACGTCACGATTACATCGACCTTGAGACGCACAAATTCGGCAGCTATCTCGACCACCCGCTCGAGCCTGGTTTCGGTGTACCGGTGCTCGACGACGATGTTCTTGCCTTCCTCATACCCGTGCTCGCGCAGGCCCTGCCTGAACGCCTCGACGGATTGCGGAGCAGAAGCCGGAGTGCCTGGATGGAGAACGCCGATCCGAGGCATCTTCGCCGGCGATTGCGCGTGCGCCGGGAGCCCTCTTGCGAGCAGTGTACCCGTCGCTGCGCTGACGAAAGTCCGCCGGTCGATCATTGAATCACCGCATCCGCTCGCTTCAGAAGCGACGGCGGGACCGTCAACCCGAGTGCCTTCGCCGTCTTCGCGTTGATGACGAATTCGAACACTGTCGGCTGCTCGACCGGCAGGTCACCCGGCTTCGCCCCCTTGAGAATCTTGTCCACGTACGTGACCGCGCGACGCCACCGGTCGTCGTGATTCGGACCATAGGCGATCAGTCCGCCGGCGTCCGACGTTCTCGGCGGGGCCATTGATCGACGGCAATCGATGCTTCAGCGCCAGGCTCGCGATCTGGCCCCGATTCGTGTACGTGAGAGCGGATGGCACGACAATCAGCGCGTCAGCGCGTGCTTTCGTCAAACTCGAGAATGCGCGGTCGATACCCTCGGCGCGACTCACTTCGACAGACTGGAGCTGCAGCCGGAGCGCACGGGCCGCCTTCTCCGTTTCCTTGTAGTCGAGCAGCGCGCCGCGGTCGTCGGGATCCCACATGACTGCCACTCGCGTGAGTCCGGGCACGACCTCCTTCAGCAACTCCAGTCTTTTGGCATTGAGCTCCGGCGATAGGCCGGTCAGGCCGGTGATATTCCCGCCAGGGTGCGCCAGACTCGCGACAAATCCCGTCGCTACGGGTTCCGACGCGGCGGTCATCACAATCGGAATCGTCTTCGTCTGGCGCTTGCTCGCCGCAATCGCCACGTCGACCGAGGTCACGATCACGTCCACCTTCAGGCGCACCAGTTCGGCGGCAACGTCGACCATCCGCTCGGGCTTGGCGTCGCCGAAGCGGCGCTCGACGACGATGTTTTTTCCCTCCACATATCCGTGCTCTCGCAGGCCTTTGTTGAACGCCTCGAGGAATTGAGTGGCAATAGC
>CAVUHK010000007.1:0-88795 GCA_963741315.1 uncultured beta proteobacterium | reverse complement strand
TCTGACGTAGCCAAATCGCAGCCACCGAGCATTGAATCGAACCTACTTGGCTGCGGTCGCTGCGCGTCTCGCACTATGCCGGTCGCGCAAATTATCGCACTCGACCCACACTGGTCGATCCGGCGTAAACTTCCCGCGTCCTTCTGGGGAGGGGAATGCATGGACCGCGTTCAACACCGGGACTTCCTGATCGCCGTCGGAGCAATTCTTGCCGCACCGCTCGCAGCCGTGCGGATGCGGTGATTCGGTGATCGCGCGCCGCGCACTACTGCGCGCCTTGGCGGCGGGTGCAATGATCGCGGGCACGCGCACCGCAAGCGCCCAGCTGCCGGCGAAGATGCCGAGGATCGGTTTCCTCACTCCGGGTCCCAATCCCAGGGAGCCGGCGTTCTGGCAGGGCATGCGCGACTTGGGTTACGTCGAAGGCAAGACGATCATCATCGATCGTCGCTCCGCCGAGGGCGATTTCGCTCGCCTGCCGGCTCTTGCAGCGGAGATCGTTAAGAATCGTCCAGACGTCATTGTTACGATCGCCTCGGCGTCGTCGGTCGCCGCGAAGGAGGCCACCGCGACAATTCCGATCGTGATGGTCGGAGCCACCGACCCCGTCGCCGCGGGACTCGTCAGCAACCTCGCACGTCCCGGCGGCAACGTGACCGGGACGTCCACCCAGACGACCGCCGCGGTGGGCAAACTGCTGGAGTTGATTCCCCAGTTCCTTCCCGGGGCCACGCGGGTGGCGGCACTGTGGGATCCCATCAACGCGATCTCGCAGCAACTGAGGATGGGCGAGACGCTCATTGCTGCCGCGCGGCTGCACATTTTCGTTCGCATCATCGAAGTGCAGGCGCGAGGCGACCTGGATCGCGCCTTCGATTCGCTTCGGTCCGCGCGGCCGGACGCCGTATTGATATCGGCGGATACGTTTTTCCTTTCCAACGTGGCGCGCGTTTCTGAACTGGCTCTCGCTAACCACTTGCCCGTATTCGGCACAGGGCGTGGGTTAACCGATGCAGGCGTCCTTGCAACGTACGGATCGGATTCGACCGTGGTTGCCCGGCGGTCCGCCGCCTATGTGCAGAGAATCCTCAATGGCGCGAAGCCTGGCGATATTCCCATCGAGCAGCCGACGAAGTTCGAGCTCGTGATCAACCTCAAGACCGCCAAAGCGCTCGGGCTTACCGTCCCGAAGCCATTGCTACTCCGCGCGGACGAGGTGATTCAGTGACTACGCGCCGCAATGTTCTGCTGGCAGGCGGCATTGGCCTGCTCGTAAGGCATGGATACAGCCGAGGACAGTCCAAGTCGAAGATTCCGCGCATCGGCGTCCTTTGGCTCAGTTCGATGGACAACCCGACGAGCCTGCGAAATCGTTCGGTGTTTCGCGAGAAGCTGGCCGCGCTTGGGTACGTCGATGGCAAGAACATTGTGATCGAGGACCGTTACGCTGCGGGAAACACAGACCGATTGAGTGATCTTGCGCGTGAGCTTGTGGCGAGCAAGGTCGATGTCATCGTTGCGCCAGCGGTAACCGCCGCCCGTGCCGCGCGGCAGGCGACAAGCACCATTCCGATCGTGATGGTGCACGCAGGTGATCCTGTGGGTGCGGGACTGATCGCAAGCCTGGCCCGGCCGGGCGGCAATGTCACCGGAACCACGAACCTTTCCTATGCCGGAAAGCAGATCGGGTTGATGCGCGAGCTCGTGCCGCGCGCTACCAAGCTCGCGATACTCTTGAACCCATCCAATGCCAATGCATCCCGGTATGTCACGGACGCCATGGATGCCGGACGCAAGTCGAATCTCAGCATCACCGTTGCCGAGGTCACCCGGGACAAGGATTTTCCGAACGCATTTGCGATGATCCGCGATATGCACCCGGATGCGCTGCTGGTCATGGCCGATCCGGTGTTGGGCGAGCGTCGGGCCGATGTGTACGCCTTTGCGGCAGGCGACCGGATGCCGGCAAGCTATGATCAGCCAAACATGGCCAGGGAAGGCGGCTTGATCGCCTATGGTCCGGTGCTCGCCGAACACTATGTGACGGCTGCCGGTTACGTGGCCAAGATCCTCAAGGGCGCCAAGCCCGCCGACTTGCCGGTCGAGCAGCCCACGAGATTCGAACTCGTCGTCAATTTGAAAACGGCCAAAGCGCTGGGCCTCGCGATCCCGCCGTCGCTATTGCAGCGCGCGGACGAAGTGATCCAGTGATCACGCGCCGCAAGGTCCTGTTGGCAAGTGGCCTCGGCCTGCTTGCGGCGCACCCGCTCAGCCATGGACAGCCTGCGGCGACCATGCGACGTGTCGGAATCCTGACGTTCTCGACAGAAGCCACCAGTGCCCATCTGCGCACAGCCTTCAAACAGGGGATGCTGGATCTCGGCTGGCTGGAAGGGAAGAACGTCGAGTATCGATTCGTCTATGCCAATGGCGACGTGGGGAAGCTGGACGCACTGGTTAGCGAGCTGATCGGGCAACGAGTCGATGTAATCCTGGTTGGGAGCGGGCAAAGCGCCGACGCCGCGCACCGGGCGACGAAGTCGGTGCCCATCGTCCTGGCGGGCGTCGGGAACGCCGTGGGCGCCGGGCTCGTCGCCAGTCTGGCCAAGCCGGGAGGCAATATCACCGGCTTCACCAGCCAGCAGGACGAGGTGCTGGGCAAGCTGATCGGCACTCTGCACGAAATTGCGCCCGGTGCCCGGCGCATCGCCATCCTGGTAAATGAAAGCAATCCGTTGCACGACGCGTACTGGGCGCGCGCCCAGAGCGCTTGCGCCGCGTTGAACCTCGTTGCGACGCGCGTTGTCGCCAGTACGCCCGCGCAACTCGGCGCCGCGGTCGAGCAGGTGGTTCGACAGCGAGCACAGGCCATCGTGGTTATCTCGGACAGCATGTACTTTGCCGAGCGCGCCAGGCTGCAGGAATTGATGCAGACCACCCGGCTGCCGGTGGCGTTTGCGTTGCGCGATCACGTGGTCGCGGGTGGCTTGCTCAGCTATGGATACGACACCGCCGTGAATTATCGCAACGCAGCGAAGTACGTGGACAAGATATTGAAGGGCGCCAAGCCCGCAGACCTTCCCATCGAGCAGGCGACCAAGTTCGATCTGGTGATCAACCTGAAGACCGCGAAGGCACTTGGGATCACGATTCCACAATCGCTGTTGCTGCGTGCGGATGAGGTGATTCAATGACGACCCGGCGCGAGGCAATGAAGGTGCTTGGCGCTGGAATTGCGTCGATGCCATTTGCCACGCGCGCACAGCCCGCGCGCACCGTGCCGCGACTCGGCATTCTGCATCCGGCCAGCGTGGAGGCCAGCAGCGTGTACAAGGTGCTCGTTGCGGGCCTCGCAGAGCGTGGGTATGTTGAGGGCAAGAACATTGCATTTGAACTTCGCTCCGGCAACGGCAAGCCGGAGACCCTGCCAACGCTCGCCGCCGATCTGGTACGAGCCAACGTCGACGTCCTGCTCGTCGTCGGCCCGCCCGCGGTTCGAGCCGCAATGAGCGCCACACGTACGATTCCGATCGTCGCGATCGATCTCGAGTCAGACCCCGTGAAAAGCGGATGGGTCAAGAGCCTGTCCCGACCCGGAGGAAACGTCACCGGATTTTTCCTCGACACGACCGCGATGTCCGCCAAATGGCTGCAGCTGCTGCATGAGGCCGTTCCTGGCCTGCGGCGCGTCAGTCTGCTGTGGGATACCGCGAGCGGAAAGTCACAGCTCGCCGCAACCCAGGCTGCGGCGCCGACATTTTCCGTAGAAGTGCAGACTGTTCCAGTAGAAAAATGGAGCGACTTCGATGCAGCGGTCAACGCAGCAATCAAAGCGCGTACGCAGGCGTTTGTCGTCCTGTCCTCGCCAACTGCATTCCAGTACTCCGCGCGGTTCGCCGAATTCACGCTTCGCAACCGCATACCTGCAATCTCGCCGTTTCATCCGTTTGTCGCGGCCGGCGGATTGATGGCTTACGGCCCCAATCTCGATCTGTTCTTTCAACGCGCTGCGGCGACGATCGAGCGAATTCTCAAGGGGACACTGGCGGCGGAGGTGGCGGCCGAGCAGCCCAACAAGTACGAATTCGCTATCAACCTCAAAACCGCTAAAACGTTGGGGCTTGCCATACCGCAAGCGTTGTTGCTGCGCGCGGACGAGGTAATTCAGTGATCGACCGGCGCGCGTTCGTTGCAAGCGTTGCTGTTGGCGCACTCGTGTTGCCCCTCAGAGCTGTCGCGCAGCCGCAAGGCAAAGTGTGGCGCATCGGATTCTTCTATTTCGGTTCGCGCCAGTCAGCGCTGGACACCGGCCGCTATGAAGCATTCGTCAAGGGCATGCGTGATCTTGGTTACATCGAGGGCAAGAATCTCGCTATCGAGGCGCGCTTTGGCGACGGGAAGATCGATCGCGCGTCCGCGCTTGCGGCGGAACTCGTGCAGTTGAAAGTTGACGCTATCGTGGCAACGGGCAGTGTCGCCTATCGCGCTCTGCAACATGCCACGACCAGCATTCCGGTGGTCATCACCGTCACCAACGATCCAGTGACCGCGGGCCTGGCCGCGAGCCTGGCGCGGCCCGGTGGAAACTTCACCGGTCTGGCCGACACCGCAATCGACCTGGGTCCGAAGCAGCTTGAGTTGCTCAAATCATTCGTGCCCCAATTGTCCCGGGTCGGCCTGCTCCTGAATCCGGACAACGTGACGCATCCGGCGCAAATGACGAAGTTGACTCTGGCTGCACAGAAGGTCGGAGTGCAGGTCGTACTGGCGGAGGCGGGCACGGCTGCGGAAATCGATGCCGGCTTCGCCTCACTGGCGCAATACCGCGCAGACGCCGTCATCCTGTTTGCTGATACGTTCTTCACGCAGCAGGCGCTGCAGATCACACAAGCAGCGACGAAGCAGCGACTGCCGGCGATTTACAACCTCCACGAATACGTCGAAGTCGGGGGCCTTATGAGCTACGGCGCCGACCTGACCGACAATTTTCGGCGCGCCGCGATATACGTGGACAAGATTCTCAAAGGCGCGAAGCCGGGTGAGCTGCCGTTCGAGCAGCCCGCAAGATACTTCATGGCCGTCAACCTCAAGACCGCCAAGGCGCTCGGCCTTCGATTCCGCAATCGCTTCTACTTAAGACCGCGAAGGCGCTCGGAGTCGCGATTCCCAACGCTTGCTCTGCGCGCCGACGAGGTGATCCAGTGATCACACGCCGTAGAGTAGTACTGGCAGGCGGTGCCAGTGTGCTCGTCGCGCACCGGTTGAGCCACGGCCAGCCGACCACGACAGTTCGTCGTGTCGGATGGGTATCGCTTGGATCGATAGCAAGTCCCGCCGAATCCTTCGCGGGATTTCAGCAGGGCATGCGCGATCTCGGATGGCAAGAGGGGAAGAACGTAACCTATCAAACCGCCTACGCCGATGGCGACGTGAGTCGTCTGGACGTTTTGGCCAGCGGGCTGATCGCGCAGAAAGTCGACGTAATCGTGGTCGGCAACGCCATCTCCGCGCGTGCGCTGCAACGGGCGACGAAGACAATTCCGATCGTCATGTCGAGCATCAACAACGCGGTGGGCAACGGGTTTGTCGCAAGCCTGGCCAAGCCGGGAGGCAACATCACCGGGATTACCACCCAATCGGACGAGACACTGGGCAAGTTGATCGGCGTACTGCACGAGCTTGCACCGGGCGCACGGCGCATCGCCATCCTGCTCAACGAAAACAATCCCAACCAAGCCGTGTTCTGGGCCGCTGCGCAGAAGGCTTGCGCCGCATTGGACCTCGTTGCACTGCGCATCGTTGCCAACGGGCCGGCGCAATTCGACGCCGCCGCCGAGCAGATTGTCCGGCAGCGATCGCAGGCCGTCGTGGTGGTCGCGGACCCGATCTATCCTGAACGAGCGCGTCAAACTGCAGGAGGTGATGCAGTCTACACGGCTGCCGGTGGCGTATTCGTGGCGCGAGCACGTGGTCGCAGGTGGACTCCTCAGCTACGCAGCTGACCTGGGCGCGACGGCGCGACGCGTGGCGACGTACGTGGACAAGATCCTGAAAGGCGCCAGGCCCGCGGACCTTCCCGTCGAGCAGGTGAGCAAATTCGAGCTGGTGATCAACCTCAAGACGGCGAAGGCGCTCGGCATCAACATACCGAAGGACATGCTGCTGCGCGCTGACGAAGTGATTCAGTGACGATCGACCGGCGCACATTCATCGGGAGCGCTGCGGGTGGCCTCGTCATCGCGAGGTCGCTTGCCCACGCACAATCAGCTGGGACCACCCGTCGCGTCGCGCTGATGTTCTTGTTCTCAGAAGCCACTGGCGATCATCTGCGCGCGGCGTTCAAGGAAGGAATGCAGGATCTCGGCTGGATCGACGGCAAAAACGTCGAGTATCGAATCGTCTCCGCCAATGGCGATTTGGATCGCCTGGACGGCATGGCCCACGAATTGATCGGGCAGAAGATCGAGGTGATCGTGACCAGCACCTCGCAGGCCGCCCGCGCGGCGCAGCGGGCGACGAAGACAATACCGATCGTGATGGCGGGCGTCTCGAACGCCGTGGCCGCCGGGTTTGTCGCCAGTCTGGCCAAGCCGGGCGGCAACATCACCGGCTTCACCAGCCAGCAAGATGAGGTGCTGGGAAAATTGATCGGGGTCCTGCACGAGGTCACACCGGGCGCCCGGCGCATCGCCGTCCTGCTGAACGAAAGCAATCCTTTGCACGCCGCGTACTGGGCCCGCGCCCAGAGTGCTTGCGCCGCGTTGGACCTCGTTGCGCTTCGGGTTGTCGCCAGCACGCCCGCGCAACTCGACACCGCCAACGCAGAGATCGTCCGACAACGATCGCAGGCGGTCGTGGTGATCGCGGACGCCTTGTTCAACGAGCGCGCGAAGCTGCAGGCGCTTACGCAGAACGCCCGGCTGCCAGTGGCGTTCCTGTTGCGTGATCAGATGATCGCTGGCGGGGGCCTGCTCAGCTACGGTGTCGACCTCGCAGCGATCTACCGAAATACGGCGAAGTACGTGGACAAGATCCTGAAGGGTGCCAAGCCTGCGGACCTTCCCGTCGAGCAGGCGACCAAGTTCGAGCTGGTGATCAACCTCAGGACCGCGAAAACGCTCGGAATCAGCATTCCGAAGGACGTACTGCTGCGCGCGGACGAGGTGATCCAGTAATGTGCAGGCGGCAGGTATGATCGATCACCGAAGATGGCGGTGGCCAGGCGCTTCCTATCCGCATCTCGGAGACCATGTGGGAGTCGATATGAAATCACGTTCAACTTCGATGGGAATATTGTTCGGTGCGCTGGCACTCCTGCTGGCTTGCTTCCAGGTGAGCGCGCAAACGGATCCGCTGCTCGTCGTGGAACGATGGCGCGGCGAAAAAGGCGATCGTCGACTTCGTGCAGGCGACGACCACCCAAGGCGGTCCGCAGTTCGTGCCGCCCGAGGCGCGCATCGCGACCTTCGACCAGGACGGCACGTTGTGGGTCGAGAAACCCATCTATTCGCAAGTGATGTATGCCCTCGACCGCGTGCAGGTGCTGGTCAAAGCCAAACCGGAGTTGGCCAAGGTCGAGCCGTTCAAGACCGTGATGTCCGGCAATCGCGAGCGATCGCCAAGCTGCCGATGGCGCAGCTCGAGAAGATCCTCGCGGCGACGCTGACCGGCATGTCGACCGATCAATTCACGTCCGAGGTCAAGGCGTGGCTCGCCACGGCAAAGGATGCGCGCTGGAAGAGACCGTATACCGAGCTCACCTATCTGCCGATGCAGGAGGTGATGAAGTATTTGCGCGCCAATGGCTACAAGACCTACATCGTGACTGGCGGTGGTCAGGACTTCGTGCGGGTGTACGCGGAGCAGACCTACGGTGTTCCGCCCGAGCAGGTGGTGGGCAGCGCCGGTGCGACCAAGTTCGGCTACGCCAAGGACGGTACGCCGATGCTCACCAAGGAACCCAAGCTGCTGCTCCTGGACGACGGTCCCGGCAAGCCCGAGGGCATTCACATGATGATCGGCCGCCGCCCCTATGCCTCATTTGGAAACTCCGGCGGCGACCGGCAGATGCTCGAGTACGCCAAGGCTGGCGATGGCGCGCGTCTTGCGATGCTGGTGCTGCACGACGATGCGCAGCGCGAGTACGCGTACGGACCCGCGCGCGGCCTGCCCGCGAGCCGCGTCGGCACCTTTCCTCAAGCGCTCGACGACGAGGCGAAGCAGAAAGGCTGGGTCGTCATCAGCATGAAGGATGACTGGAAAAAGATCTTCTCGTTCGAGTAGATCCACCCCCGTTAGCCGCTCCAGTAGGCGGCGTTCGAAGAGACCGCCACGGCCGCCCTACGCCTCGGCCGGTGCGCCTCGAAAGCTTCAAGGCGTCCCCGCCGCCGGGGTTGCCAAAACTCGGCGCTAAGTGGCGGAAATGTCCACTGACCGCGTCACATGAACCCCTCGTCGTTTCCCGCGCGCCCTGAAAAATGCCGCGCGCGTGTCTGTTGGCATGGCCGTTGCTCCGATCCGGATCGGAGCAACGGCGGTTCAGCACCCAGTCCGCCGTATTTCAGTCAGCAGCCGTGCCCCGCTCGTGGGGAGTTGTTGACGGCCAGCTGTACCGATTCGTCGTGTGAACGTTTTGTACGTGACAAAACGCGAATTGAGGGCGCTCTGACCGATAGCGGCAGACACGCCCGACGTATTGCGGCACATGCGGCCGGCAGCAGGGGCCGCAGGGTCGGCGAAAGCGTTCCGCCGAGCCCCTGAAATTGCGCCGTTTCATACGAGAATCCGGTCCCTGCGACCGTTCATCCGCTTATCCCCCAGGCCCCAGAATGCGGCATATGTCTTGCAATATGTTGCCTGCGTACACGTAGTTTTCATGACCCTGGACGGCTGGGTCAAGACAGCAAAATGTGGCATACAAAAGCAAGCAATGCTTGTAGGACTACCCGGGATATGAACATGAAGACCCTTGCTACTACGAAGCCTTTTCACATCGCTGCATCGGTCCAGCGATCACGCGGTTTCACCCTGGTCGAGATGCTGGCGACGATGACTGTGCTGGTGATCCTGACCAGCTTGGCCGCCGCGTCGATGAGTTCGACCGTCAGCAACAACCGGATCTACTCGACCCAGACCGAACTCGCCGCGTCGCTGGCGCTGGCCCGGAGCGAAGCGGCACGCCGCGGCGTGCCGGTCATGCTCAGCGCGACCAACCCGGCTTCCGGCAATGCGTTCGGCGGCGGCTGGCAGGTGTGGGTCGACAGCAACGGCAACGGCAGCCTGGACAGCGGCGAACCCGTGCTGCGCATGCACGATGCGCTGCCCTCGACCATCGTCGTCGGCGACGGCACGACGACCGTCGTCGGGTTCACGCCGATGGGCTTCCTGAGTCCGGCAGGCGCGGTCGACATCAAGATCTGCGCGGCCGACGGTTCGGTGGCGGGCTTCGACATTTCGCTCCAGCCCAACGGCATGGCCGACGTCGCCGATGTCGCGGCCCACGTTGCGCCCTGCAACTGATCATGAACCGCAATGCGCAGCGCGGCAGCGGCCTCATCGAGTCGCTGATCTCGATCCTGGTGGTCTCGATCGGCTTCTTGGGCTTTGCCGGATTGCAGCTCAACGGGCTGGCCGCGGCGAACGATTCGCTGTACCGCAGCAAGGCCGTGTACCTGTCCTACCAGATGGCCGACCGGGTACGCGCCAACCTGCCGGCGGCGAATACCGGCGCGTACAACAACTTCAGCAGTCAGAGCATTCCCAATCCCGGCTGCTACATCAGCGTCAACTGCACCGCGGCGCAAGTGGCAACCAACGATTTCGCCGAGTGGCTCACCGAAGTGCAGTCGCCGACGGTACTGCCCAGCGGCGCAGGCGTCATCTGCCTCGACAGCACGCCCGACGATGGCACGCCCGGCAGCCCGGCCTGCGACGGACAAGGCAACGTCCTCGCCATCAAGCTGTGGTGGAACGAAAAGAGCGACCAGCACCGCTTCGTCACCACGTTCAGGCCATGATTCTCAAGCGCACTCGGGGGATGGGGCTCGTCGAGCTGCTGGTGTGGGTTGCCATCAGCCTCCTCGTCACCACGGTCATCGGCACCGTCTACGTCAACAGCAAGCAGGTCACGCAGGTCAACGACACGATATCGCGACTCCAGGAAAACGGGCGCTTCGTGATCCACCTGCTCGATCGCGACTTGCGCATGGCGGGATTTCGCGGCTGCAACGGCGCCAGTGTCACGCCGCTGAACGTGCTCAATTCGACGGCGTACCAGTACAAGTACAGCGAAGGGATCGAAGGCTTTTACGGCAACAGCGGCGCGTGGCAGCCGAGCCTCGATTCGAGCATAAGCGCCCTCACACCGGCGCCCTCGGTCAATACCGACGTCGTCACCATCCGCCACATCGACGGACCCGGCGTGCCGCTGACCGCGCGGATGACGAGCCAGACCGATGATCTCACCGTTGCCGCGGGCAGCACGCTCTCCGCCGGCGATGTCCTGCTGGTCGCCGATTGCACATCCGCGGCAATCTTCAACGCCAGTGGCTACAACGCCGGCACCGGCGTGATCAGCCACGCGACCGGCGGGTCGCCAGGCAACACCACCGCCGACCTCGGCAACTCGTTCGGCACCGACGCCTCGGTCTACCGGCTGGTCACCCGGACCTACTTCGTCGGGCCGAGCACGAAACGGTCCGGGACCAAGTCGCTGTGGGCCTACAGCGTGCCCGCATACGACGGTCAGGCGCAGCCCGAGGAGATGGTCGAGGGCATCGAAAATTTCTCGTTGCTCTTCGGTGAGGATCTCGACGCCGATCACGCGGCCAATCGCTATACCTCGGCGAGCGGAGTCACGACCTGGGCAAACGTCGTGAGCGTCAAGGCGCAGGTACTGCTGGCGACGGTTCGCGACAACGTGTCGACCTCGCCACAGCCCTACGCGTTTCCGCCGACGAGTACCACGATCACGCCGACCGACAGGAAGATGCGTACCTCGCTGTCGTCGGTGATCGCCGTGCGCAACCGGGTGCCCTGATGTGGTCACGCGCGCAAATCGCTCGCTCGAGCGCCCGGCAATCCGGGATGTCGCTGTTTCCGGCGCTGATGTTCCTGCTCGTCCTGTCGGTGCTTGGTGTCTCCGCGCTCAACAGCACGCTGATGCAGGAAAAGATGGTGGCGAACACCAAGGACGCCAACCTCGCCTTCCAGGCCGCGGAAGCGGGCCTGCGCGATGCCGAAGCGGACATCGCTCGCAACATCACGACCAACACCGTCTTCACCTCGGCCTGCGTCGCGGGGCTGTGCACGCCGCCGTCGACCTGGCCCACGCCTTCGTCGGCCGACATTTCCAAGGTCATCGATTGGAGCAATACCGGATTGACTCGGAGCTACGGCAGCCAGACCGCCGTGTCGGGGCTGCCCGATGTCGCCACGCAGCCGAAATACGTGATCGAGCGGATGTCGCCACCACCCGGGCTGCCGGTGGGTCCTGGAAGCAGCGTTGGCCTGGGCTGCGGCGCGGGATGTGTGCACTCGGGCGGCTTCGCTTATCGCCTCACTGTCCTGGCGACGGGCGCGCGACCGGAAACCAAAGTCGTACTGCAATCAACGTACATCGTGAGGGAACCATGAAAGCGTTCAAACGAGCACTCGCCTTCGCGATTGCGATGCTGCTCGCGGGGCCGGCGCCGGCGGCGCTGCTGTCCATCGCGCAGTATCCGCTGTTCCTCACGCATCGCACGCTGCCCAACATCCTGGTGATCTACGACAACTCGGAGTCGATGGACGGCACCATGGCTGGCAAGCTCATCGCCGGCGACGATCCGACCACCCGCGGCAACATCGCGCGCGGCGTGATCCGCAACACCATTTCCAGCTTCTCGGGCCAGTTCAACTGGGGCCTCGAATCGTTCGCGATCGGCTGGCCAGGTCTCTACTCGACTTATCCGTACTGGCTGGGCAACGACACGACGATGGTGTTCACCGACGACTGCGTCGGCGGAGTTTCGGCCTCCAATGGCGGCTTGCGCTGCATTGACAATCCGCAGTGGGGCGGCGGCGCCACCGGCGATCGCTACCTGACCTACGATCGTGCCAGCGACGACCCGGACATCAACGACGTGCTCTACATCGGCTACTTCGGCAGCGGCGCGTATGCAACTACGGCCGGCGGCGGTGCCTACAACTTCTTCTTCAATCACGCGCCGGGTCCCGCTTTCGAAGCGAACATGTACAACTACTGGACCACGCTAAGCTTCACACCGACCGACGCGGGCTACATTCCCTACAATCCGCCGATATCGCGCCAGCTGTACGCGTATCGCGCCTGGGGCTTCTACGCCGGCGTCAACGGCCAGGGCAACATCAACGAACCGATCATGCCGCCGAGCGCATCGGGTCACCTCGCCAACCTCCAGGCGCTGCTCGCGCCCGAAACCATGTACGGCGGCGAGATCAAGAACGCTGCCGTGTTCACTCCGCTCGCCGGCAGCATGCTGACCGCGAACCAGTACTTCACCGGCGGTTCCACCCCGATCACGCTGTCGTGCCAGAAGAGCTTCATCATGCTGGCCACCGACGGCAACCCGACCTCGGACTGGTGGGGCAACATGTACCCGCTGGATCAGCAGGTGAACACCTACAACTCGACGACGCACACGTGGTCGTTCTCGCCCGCGGCCAACGACGTGATCGGCCAGATCGGCGCATTGCGCACAGTCTCGGTCGGCGGTTACACGCACGACATCCAGACCTACGTCGTCGGCATGGGCGACACCGTGGCCAATCCCAGTTCGGTGGCGGCGATGAACAAGTTCGCCGATACCGGCGGCACCAACGTCGCCTACCTCGCGTCGGACGCCACGTCGCTGGCGGCGGCATTCCAGGCGATCGCGGTCGACATCGAATCGAAGACCGCCGCGGCGTCCGCGGTGTCGTTGAACACCGGCTCGTGGGGCACCGGCACGAATCTCTATCAGGCGCGCTTCAACAGCGGTGACTGGTCGGGGCAACTGATCGCCTACCTGATCAATGCCGACGGCTCGATCGGCGCGCAGCAATGGGACTCGGGCCAGGTGATCAACGGCCAGAACTGGGACACCGGGCGCACCATCCTGACCTACAAGCCATCGGCGTCGCTGGGTGCGCGCGGCATTCCATTCCGCTGGCCGGCGAGCTATCCCGCGACACCCACCGCGACCGAGATGGACCTCGCGCAGTCGTCGCTGCTCAACGCTCCCGGCGCGACATCCGGCGGCGGCATGATGAACGTGGCGGCGTCGAGCAATGGCGCGTCGGCCACCGCGTCGAGCTACTACAACTCGTCGTATGGCCCGGGCGCCGCGATCAATGGCGATCGCACCGGTTCGAACTGGGGCAATGGCGGCGGCTGGAACAGCGCCAACTGGTACGGCTTCCCGGATTGGCTGCAGATCAATTTCAACGGCACCAAGAGCATCACCCAGGCGATCGTGTATTCGGTGCAGGACCAGTACTGGGCGCCGTCCGAACCGACCGACACGATGACCTTCAACAATTACGGCACGGTCAATTTTGCGGTGCAGGGCTGGGATGGCAGCGGCTGGGTCACGCTGGCCACCGTGGTCGGCAACAACCTGGTCAAGAAGACGCTCGATTTCCCCGCGTTCAACACCGATCGCATCCGCGTCTACGTCACCGCCGGTGTCGACGGCTACTCGCGTCTGACCGAAGTCGAAGTCTTCGGCGTTGCGGTCGCCGGTGGCGAAGACGGCTTCGGAGCGCAACGTGTCGCCTGGCTGCGCGGCAATGCGGCAAACGAAGCGGGCACCTGCGGCACCTGCACGCCGTCGTTCCGCAGCCGCCCCACCAGCAAGCTGGGCGACATCATCCACTCGGCGCCGAGCTACGTCTCGGCACCGGGATCGGGCTATCCGGACAGCATGGAGAGCAATACCTACAGCAGCTTCGCGGCTGCCTACGCGAGCCGGCCGGCGATGATCTATGTCGGCGCCAACGACGGGATGCTGCACGCCTTCGCGGCCACCACCGGCCGCGAGGTGCTCGCGTACGTGCCGACGCCGGTGTACAAAAACCTGAGCGCGCTGACCGCGTCGAGCCTGTCATCGGTTTCAGGCGATCCGGTCGCGCACCACTACCAGGTCGACGCGTCGCCCACAGTCAGCGACGTCTACTACGGCGGGGCATGGCACACGCTGCTCGCGGGCGGCATGGGCGCGGGCGGGCAGGGCGTGTTCGCACTCGACGTGACCGACCCGACCGCGTTTACGCAGGCCAATGCCACCTCGATCGTGCGCTGGGAGTTCACCGACGCCAACGATGCCGACATGGGCTACGTGTTCTCGCAGCCGCTGATGGTGAAGACCAACAACGGGCGCTGGTCGGTGATCGTCGGCAACGGCTACAACAATTCCGAGGACGACGGCACCCTGTCGAGCAGCGGTCACGCGATCCTGTACGTGCTCGATGCGCAGACCGGGGCGGTACGCGCCAAGATCGACACCGGTGTGGGCAGCGCGTCGACACCCAACGGCCTGTCGGGCCCGATCGGCATCGACACCAACGGTGACGGCATCGTCGACGTCGTCTACGCCGGCGACCTGTTTGGCAACCTGTGGAAGTTCGACCTGTCCGGGTCGAGCGCGGGCGCGTGGAACGTCGCTTTCGGCGGCGCGCCGCTGTTCACCACGCCGGGCCAGCCGATCACGGTGCGCCCCGACGTCACGCGGTTCACCACCGGCGGCTACCTGATCACTTTCGGCACCGGTCGCTACATCGACGTGAGCGACAACACCTCGACCGAGGCGGAATCGTTCTACGGCATTCGCGATACGGGTTCGCCCGTGGGCGGACTGGCCAGCCTGGTCCGGCAGAGCATCGTCAGCAGCACCGCGTCCGGCCGCGACGGCAATACGTATCGGCTGAGCACGCATGCGGTGGGTCCGGCGACGATCGATGCGCCGCTATCCGGCGACAACGCAATCTCGGCATCGTCGTACAACTCGGGCAAGAAAGGCTGGTACATCAACCTGCCTGCGTCGGGCGAGCGCATCGTGAGCGACGCCAACATTCGCGCCGGCCGAGTGGTGTTCACTACGCTGATTCCGAGCACCGATCCCTGCGGCTTCGGCGGCAGCGGCTGGGTGATGGAGGTCGATGTCATGACCGGCAATCGCAATGACACGCCGACCTTCGACACCAACAACGACCAGGCAATTTCGTCGGCGGACCTCGATCTCAACGGCACTCTCGACAATGCCAGCGGTCGCGCGGTGAGCAGCATTCCCGCGGCGCCAGGTTTCCTGCGCGCCCCGCCGCGCACCGGCCAGCCGCCGTTCGAGAACAAGTACGTCAATACCTCGTCGGGCTCGGTCAGCGTCATCGGCGAGACCGCCGGCATGGGCAGCCAGGGCCGCGCGTCGTGGCGGCAAGTGCAATGAAAGGCGCATTCATGAATCGCAGATTGCTCGTCCTGGCGCTCGGCGTAGTCGTGTCTGCCGGCGCATTCGATGACCGCAAACGTCACCAACGCGCAAGCGCCGACGAATGCGACCAGCGTGCCCGCGGGCGCGACGGCGTCGAAGGCCGCATCGGCCGCGCCCGCTGGCGCGTCGGGCAAGATCGTCATGCCGAGTACCGCCACCGTTACGCAGCCCTCCACGGTGCTGTCGGCACCGGGAACCCCGGCGCGTGCCAATGCGGCGACGGCGGCCCGCGCGGGCAATACGAAAAGCAATGCGAAGCCGTTCATGCCGGCCGCCGGCGCGCAGGACGGGACCGTGCAGTCGCCGCCCGCCAAGCTCGCCCCCGCGGCCATCGCCAACGACAGCGCAGGCATGCGCCGCGGCACGCTCGAAGCGTTCAATACCAGCGCCGGCACGTTCAACGTCTACGGCCAGAAGCTCAACTTCAACGCACAAAAAGTTCGCGTGTTCAACCGCGACGGCAAGCCCGGCAGCGTCTTCAACCTGAAGAGCGGCACCAAGGTTCGCTTCACGCTCGACGCGACCGATCCGCAGCGCCGCCGGGTCGCAGTCATCTACGTGGATTGATCGTGAACTCCACCAAACGGCCGCGCGGCTTTACCATGATCGAAGTCATGATCGCATGCGCGATCGTTGCAATCCTCGCCGCGATTGCGTACCCGAGCTATCTGACGTCGGTGCAGAAAGGCCGACGCACCGACGCCAAGTCGGCATTGATCGGCGCGGCCGGGCAACTGGAACGCTACTTCACCGAACGCAATACCTATTCGACCGCGACGCTGGGAAGCGGCGGCATCGCACCCAGCACCAGCCTCAACGGCTATTACACGCTGACGTTGACGTTTCCTTCGGGCAAGCTCTACCTTTTGAGCGCGGTGCCCGCCGGAATCCACGTCGGCGACCCCTGCGGCACGTTCACCTACGACGATCAGGGCAACAAGAACGTGAGCGGCGGCACGATGTCGGCGTCCGACTGCTGGTAGGTTGACGGCGGCGACGACGCCACCCGGCGTAGTGGCGCAAAGAGGCAGCGCCGCTCTCGACATGGCGGCGAGGAGCGCGGTACCCTCGCGCTTCATGATCGCGCAGCCCCCCCTTCTGCAACGCCGCGTTGTCCCATGAGCCCGCCGGGCCGTCCCAAGGGCGAATGCCGCAGCGCGCAGCGCGAAGGTACTCCCGTGAATCCGCAGACCGATGGACGCTGAGCCGTCCACGTATCGCATCGAGGACGCGGTGCTGCGCCCGTTCGTCGCGCAAGTGTTCCGAGCGACCGGCTCGAGCAACGAGGAGGCGGACCTGGTCGGCGATCACCTGGTCGACGCCAATCTGGCCGGGCACGACTCGCATGGCGTCATTCGCGTGTCCAAGTACGTCGACTGGCATGCGCGCGGCCTGGTCCTCGCCAACCGTCATGCGATCGTGGTGCGCGAAACGGCGAGCCATGCATTGCTCGATGGACAGTTCGGCTATGGCCAGGTGATCGGCCGCGAGGCGATGGAGCTCGCGATCGCGAAGGCGCGCCAGTCCGGCGTCTGCGCGATGGCGATTCGAAATGCCGGCCATCTTGGCCGCATCGGGGCGTGGGCCGAACAGGTCGCCCACGCCGGCTTGGCGTCGGTGCACTTCGTCAACACTTCCGGCTTCGGCATCCTCGTCGCGCCGCACGGCGGCACCGACCGGCGGTTGTCGGCGAATCCGATCGCGGCCGGCGCGCCGGTTCCTGGCGGCGCGGCCATGGTGCTCGACATGTCGACGTCTGCGATCGCCGAAGGCAAGATCCAGGTCGCGCTGAATCGCGGGCAGTCGTTGCCGGACAACTGCACCATCGATGCCGAAGGGCGACCGAATCGCGATCCCGCGACGTTCTACGGCCCGCCCGTTGGCGCGCTATTGCCGATTGGCGGACACAAGGGTTACGGCCTGTCGATGTTCTGCGAAATTCTCGCCGGTGCGCTCACCGGCGGCGGCAGCACGCATCCCGAAAACGCGACCGCCGGGCGGCTGGTGAACAACATGCTGTCGGTCGTCTTCGACCCCGCGGCATTTTGCGGCGCCGAAGCATTTGCCGCCGACATCGCGCGCCTCGCGCAGTGGGTGAAGGCGTCGCCGCCCGCCGTGGCCGGCGGTGAAGTGCTGCTGCCGGGCGAGATCGAGCGGCGCACGCGCGCGGCTCGGCTCAAGGACGGCATACCGCTCGACACCACGACACGCCGGCAGATCGCCGACAACGCGAGTGCGCTGGGCGTCGCTCTGCCGGAAGGATTCTGCCACATGAACGCTTCCTCACCCATGCCATCGAACCCGGTGCGCGAACGCCTGCGCGCCGGCGGCAACGCCTTCGGCGTCATGGCCTTCGACTTCTTCACGCCGGGGCTCGCCCCAGTGCTCGCCGAAGCCGGCGCCGAGTTCGTGCTCCTCGACATGGAGCACAGCGGCGCATCGATCGACACCATCAAGACGCAGATCGCGTTCGCGCACGGCGCCGGCATCGTGCCGATGGTGCGCGTGCCGGCGTGTGTCTATCACCTGATTGCGCCGGTGCTCGACGCCGGCGCGCTCGGCATCATGGTGCCGATGATGGAGACTCGCCAGCAGGCCGAAGAGCTCGCCGCCGCGTGCCGCTATCGACCCGTCGGGCGACGCGGACTCGCCTTCGGCGTCGCGCACGACCGCTATACGGCGGGCGCCGCAGTACCGAAGATGCGCGCTGCCAACGACGCCATCCTCACCATCGCGCTGATCGAATCGGCGCGCGGCGTCGACAACGCCGCGGAAATTCTCGGCACGCCGGGCATCGATCTCGGCTGGCTCGGCCACTACGATCTCTCCGACAGCCTGGGTTGTCCCGAGGCGTTCGACGACCCGCGCTATCGCGACGCCGAGGCGCGATTGCTCGCCGCGGCGACCAAAACGGGGAAACCACTCGGCTGGCTGGTGTCGACGGGCGAAGCCGCGCGCGCGGCGCTCGCGCGCGGCTACCGATGCATCTGCATCGGGCACGAGGTTGCCGTGCTGAGGAATGCGCTGACCCGCGAATTCGCGGCGGCACGCGGGGGCGGCGCGTAATATCGAGACTTGCAGCACGGGCAGGACCGCAGTCAGAAGACGACCATCGAGAGTCACCAAGGAGGAACCACCATGAAACGCAGGGACATGTTGATCGGCGCCGCGACCGGCGCAGTGGGCGCGGCCGGCATCGCCACGCTGGGTGCGGCGATTCCGTCGGCGCAGGCGCAAACCACGCCGCCACAGACCGCGGGCGGCGTGCTCGACCGGATCATCAAGGAAAAGAAGATCCGCGTGACCGCCGAGGTCACTTCGCCACCGTTCGGCATTCTCGACAAGAACAACCAGCCCGACGGATCCGAGATCGCGACCGCGCGCCAGCTGGCCAAGGATCTCGGGGTCGAGCTGGAGCTGGTGCAGGTGACCAGCCCGCAGCGCATCCCGGCGCTGCTGTCGGGCCGCGCCGACGTCGCGATATCGTCGCTGTCGATCACCTTCGACCGCGCCAAGACGGTGATGTTCGCCACGCCGCACGGCGCCTTGTCGATCGTGATCGCGGGACCGAAGAAGACGCAGATCCATTCGGCCGCAGACCTGAAGGGCAAGAAGATCGGCATCACCCGCGCGACCCTCGAAGAGTCGGCGGTTCCGCGGCATCGCGCCGCCGGGCACCAACATCGTTTTCTTCGACGACATCGCCGCGACGCTGCAGGCGATGGTCTCGGGGCAGGTCGACGCGGCCGGCATGTCGGCGTTCGCGGCCAAGTCGGTCGCCGACCGCAATCCGAATGCGCAGATCGAGAACAAGTTCACGGTGCGCACGGCGTTCTACGCGGCGGCGGTGCGGCCGGGCGATTTCGACCTGCTGCAATTCGTGAACACGTGGGTGTTCCTGAACAAGCAGAACGGCGTGCTGGCGGACATCTACAAGAAGTACACCGAGGTCGCGCTGGTCGATTTGCCGGTCCTCTAGCGTACTGAGTCCGAAATTCGCAACACGTCAACATTTCGTCGTTCCCGCGAAAGCGGGAATCCAGTGTCTTTGACAGTCACTGGGTTCCGGCTCGCGCCCGCCTCGCGGGCACGTCCGGAACGACGGGAGCAGCACTGAAGTACGTCTTCCAGTTCGGCATCGTCTGGGATCACCTGCCGCGGCTCGTCGACGGCGCGTGGCTGACGCTGCGGCTGTCGCTGACCGCGTTCGCGCTGGGACTCGCGCTCGCCGCGCTGCTCGCCTTCGCGCGGACCGCGGGTCCGAAGCCGGTGCGCGCCGCGGTCATCGCCTATGTCGAGCTGATCCGCAACACGCCCTTCCTGGTCCAGCTGTTCATCATCTATTTTTCGCTGCCCGCGATCGGCGTGCGCTTCGACGCGGTCGTCGCGGCGACGGTCGCCATGACGCTCAATTTTTCCGGCTACGCGACCGAGATCCTGCGTTCCGGCATCGAGGCGGTGCCGAAGAGCCAGATCGAAGCGGGCCATTCGCTGGGCTTCACGCGCCTGCAGATCTACCGGCACATCGTCGTGTTTCCGGCGTTGCGCACGGTCTATCCCGCGCTTGCCAGCCAGTTCGTCCTGCTGATGCTGGGTTCGTCGATCGTCTCGGCGATCTCGGTCGAGGAACTTACCGGCATCATCAACACGCTGCAGTCGACGACCTTCCGAGCCTTCGAGTTCTACTTCGTGGCTACTGCCGCCTATCTGGCGATGGCGTTGGCCACGCGCTGGCTGCTGCACGCGATCTACGTGCTGTGTTTCGTGCGCGGCAGGCCCATGGCCCAGGGCTGGTCGCGATGAGCCGCGACTTCGAATGGACCGAGTTCCTGTTCCTGTTGGGCGCCATGCGCTGGACGATCGTGCTGTCGCTGGTGGCATTCGTCGGTGGCGGCCTCGGCGGTATTTTGATCGCGCTGGCGCGCACCTCGACGTACAAGGTGTTGCGCGGGGCCGCCGCGGCGTACATCGGCGTGATGCAGGGCACGCCCGTGCTGATGCAGTTGTTCCTGGCGTACTACGGGCTCGCCGTATTGATGGGCGTGCGCCTCGATCCCTGGCCTGCGGTGACGCTGGCCTTCACTCTGTACGCGGCGGCGTACCTGGGCGAGATCTGGCGAGGGTCGATCGAAGCGATTCCGCGCCAGCAATGGGAGGCGGCGGCGGCGCTGCCGCTGTCGCCGGCGGCGCAACTGCGTTACGTCATATTGCCGCAGGCGTTCCGCATCGCGATTCCACCGACCGTCGGCTTTCTCGTGCAGTTGATCAAGGGCACGTCGGTCGCGTCGATCATCGGCTTCGTAGAACTTACCCGCGCCGGACAACTGATGGTCAACGTCACCTTCCAGCCGATGATCGTCTATCCGCTGGTCGCCATGCTCTACTTCATCCTGTGCTGGCCGCTGTCGCTGCTGGCGGGCCAACTCGAAAGGAAGATCGATGCCGCTCTTGGCATTAAACGGCATCCGTAAGCGCTTCGGCACGCACGTCGTCCTCGACGACGTGTCGCTCACGGTCGAAGCCGGCGAAGTGGTCGCGGTCATCGGCCGCTCGGGATCGGGCAAGACGACGCTCCTGCGCTGCATCAACGGCCTGGAGACGATCGACGAGGGCTCCATCGTGTTCGCCGACAAGCCGCTGCCGCGCGGTGGCGCGGAGCTGCGCGAACTGCGACGCGAAATCGGCATCGTCTTCCAGAGCTACAACCTGTTTCCGCATCATTCGGTCGAGCGCAACATCACGCTGGGCCCCACCGTCACCAACAAGCTGCCGCTTGCGGAAGCAAAGGCGATCGCGCTCGATGTGCTGCGCCAGGTCGACCTCGAGGACAAGCTCTCGGCGTATCCTGCCCAACTTTCCGGAGGGCAGCAGCAGCGCGTCGCCATCGCTCGGGCACTGGCGATGCGGCCACGGCTGATGCTGTTCGACGAAATAACTTCCGCACTCGACCCCGAGCTCGTCGGCGAAGTGGTCAAGGTGCTCGAACGACTCGCGACTTCGGGCATGACCATGATCCTGGTCACGCATGAGATGGGTTTCGCCCGCCGCACCGCCGACACTCTTGTATTCATGCATCAGGGCAAGGTGTGGGAAAAGGGCCCGCCACGCGAACTGTTTGCCGCGCCGAAGACCCGCGAACTCGAAAGCTTCATCCAGGCGATCCTGGAGCCCAACGACTGAAGCGTCGCGTTGTCATCCGACAATGTCGAGCGCCACACGAAAGAGAGCAGACTCATGGAAAAGAAGCGCATCGGTTACATCGGCGTGGGCCTGATGGGTCATGGCGCCGCCAGCAACATCCTCAAGAATGGCTATCCGCTGACGATCATGGGTCACCGTAAGCGCGAGCCGGTCGACGAGCTCGTCGGGCGCGGCGCGCGCGAGGTGAAGACGCCTGCCGAGGTCGCCCGCGCATCCGACATCGTTTTCATGTGCCTGCCGTCCTCGGTTGAGGTGGAACGCACGGTTTATGGCGAACACGGCGTACTCGCCGGCGCAAGCGCGGGCCTGATCCTGGTCGATTCCACCACCGCCGATCCGCGGGAAACGCAGCGCATCGGCGCGGATTGCGCCAAGCGCGGCATCCGCATGGCCGACGCGCCGGTGGGTCGCACGCCGAAGGAGGCCGAGGCCGGCAAGCTCAGTACCTTCGTTGGTGGCGACGCCGACACGGTGCGCGAAATCAAACCGGTCATCGCCTGCTATGCCGACACGATCATCGAGGCCGGAGAGTTGAGCGCGGGGCACACGCTGAAGCTGATGAACAACTTTATTTCGATCGGCACCTGCGCGGTCATTTCGGAAGCGGTCGCGACCGCGGCGAAGCTCGGCGTCGACCTGCGCAAGCTCTACGACGTCGTGTCAGCGGGTGGCGCCAACAGCAAGATGTTCCAGATGGTGATGCCGTGGGTGCTCGACGGCGACGCGAGCCAGCTCAAGGGACCGCTGCGCATCGCCGGCAAGGACATGCGCTTTTACACCAAGCTCGCCGAGAGTGCGCCGGCAACCGCGTTCATTGCGCAAGCGGTGAACCAGGTCTACCAGCTCGCCAACATCCAGGGCCACGGCGAGCGCTTCATGCCGGTGCTGCCAGGCATCCTGGCCGAACTCAACGGCTGCAGGATCCGCGATCTCGACGGCTGAGTCGGCGCGGTACTTCGGCCGATCACCTATATGCCGCCAGAGAACCGTGCGCGCAAGCGCGGTCCATAGACATTGACGACCAGCCCGGCGAAGACCAGCAACGCGCCGAACATCTGCAGCGGCGCGAGCGTTTCGCCCAACAGCAGCCAGCTGCTAATGACGCCGGACACCGGGATCAGCAACGCGAAAGGCGAGATCAGCGCGGTTGGATAGCGGTGCATCAGGCCCGCCCACGAGCCGAAGCCGAACAGCGTCGCGCCCCAGGCCAGGAACAGCGCGCAGCTCCACGTCAACGCGCCGGCTGACGCAACCGCGTGCCACGCCGCAGGACCGCCTTCGAATGCATACGAGAGCAACGCCAGCGGCAGCGGCGGCACCAGCGACGACCACACGACGAGCGCGAACATGTCGGCCTGGTAAGCGCCCGCGGCGCGCTTGGCGAGGATGTTGCCGATCGACCACGCAAGGGCCGCGCCGACCACGAGCAGGAATCCGACCAGCGTCGCGCCCGCGCCGGCATCGAGTTTGTGGATCGCGAGCAATGCCAATCCAACGGTTGCGATGGCTGCGCCGATCAGGTTGTGGCGCCGCAGGCGATCGCCCAGGAAGGCGATGCCAAGTCCGATGGTGAAGAACACCTGTATCTGGATCACCAGCGACGCGAGCCCGGCGGGCATGCCCAGGCTGATTCCCAGGAACAGCAAGCCGAACTGGAACACACCGATCGCCAGGCCGTAGCCGACGACATACGGCCAGGGAATGCGCGGGCGCTTGACGAAGAAAACGAGCGGGATGGCGGCGAAGAAAAACCGGAAGCCGCAGAGCGCGAACGGCGGCATTTCGCGCAGCCCCACCTTGATCGGCACGAACGAGAAACCGAGCATGGTGACCACGAACAAGGTCAGCGCCAGGTCGCGTGGAGCGAGCCGCGTCTTCAGACAGGCCTCTCGCAGGCGGTCAGGGCTGCAGCTCGACGATGCGCCGCGTCTGCAGCGATTCGCGCAGCGCGATCGCGATGCGCGTGGCTTCGGTCGCGTCGAGCAATGTCAGTGCCGGCGGTCGATTGTCGAGCACGCAGTCGACGAAGTGCACGGTCTCGCGCAGGAAAGCATCCTCGAAGCGTTCGTAGAAGGACGGCGTGCACTCGTTGCGCACGCCGTGCGCGTCGGAGATGTCGAGGCGGTTCAGGCGCGGGTTCTGGCCGACCGTCAGCCTGCCTGCGGTGCCGAAGATCTCGGTCGACGTCTCGTGGCCATGCGCCATGGTTCGCGAAGCGTAGAAGCAGGCCATCTTGCCGTCGGCGAATTCGCAGGTCGCGACGCCGTTGTCGACGTCTCCGAATTCGCGCAGGCCCTCGTGGATCGCGACCACGCCGGTGGCAAACACCCGAAGTGGCCGCGGATTGCCGAGCAGCCAACGCGCGAGGTCGATGTCGTGCACGGTGCAGTCGAGGAAGATGCCGCCGCTGGTCGGCGCGAAGCGCACGAAGAATCCGGACGGATCGTTCATGTCGAGATTCTGCGAGCGCACCAGGAACGGCGTGCCGATGTTGCCCTGCTGGATCTTGTCAAAGGCATCGCGGTAGCTCGGGTCGAAGCGCCGGCCATAGCCGACCATGACCTTGAGTCCCGGCTGCTTCGCCGCTTCGGCGAGGACGCGATGACAATCGGCGAGGTCGAGCGACAGCGGCTTTTCGCAGAAGACGTGCTTGCCGGCGTGCAGCGCCTGGATGATCTGCTCCGCGTGCAGCGAGGTCGGCGTGACCAGAAAAACCGCGTCGACGTTCTTGTCGGCAAGCAGTAGCGCCAGGTCGCCATACAAGCGCTCGACGCCTAAGGTCGACTTGGCCCAAGCCAGTTCGTCGGCGACGGGGCTGCACGCCGCGACAAGTTCCGCGCGCGGTACGCGTTGCGCGAGATTCTCGGCGTGGCGACGCCCCAACCGGCCGAGACCGGCGATGCCGACACGCAGCGAGGCCGCGCTCACAGATCGATCACGCGCTTCTCGCGCCACGAGCGGGTCGCGGCATCGGCGAGTTCCAGCGCCTTGACGCCATCGGTGATGCTCGTGTTCACCGGAGTGCCGGCTTCGATCGCCTCGAAGAAGTGCGCCATTTCGTTGGCGTAGGCTACGCGGTAGCGCTCGAGGAAAAAATGCTCAGGCTTGTCCTGGCTGACCGCGACGTCGGTCGCCGCGACGACTTCGGTGGGCTTGTGATTGCCTGCCTGCAGCATGCCCTTGCTGCCCAGCACCTCGAAGCGCTGGTCGTAGCCATACGCGGCGCGGCGGCTGGTGTTGATCTGAGCGATGCGCTGGCGGCGCGTGCGGATGGTCACTGCGGTCGAATCGACATCGCCTGCGGCGGCAATCGCCTGGTCGGTCAGGCAGCTGCCGGTGGCATAGACGCTTACCGCTTCGTCGTCGAATATCCAGCGGAAGATATCGAAGTCGTGGATCAGCATATCCTTGAATATGCCGCCGGAGCGGCCAATGTAGTCGATCGGCGGCGCGGCAGGATCGCGGCTGGTGATGATGAGCATTTCCGGTTCGCCGATTTCGCCGGCGACCAGGCGCGCCTTGAGCGCGGCGAAGGTCGGGTCGTAGCGGCGCTGGAAGCCGATCAGGCAGGTGACTCCGGCGCGCGCGACCGCCTGCGCGCAGGCGCGCGCGCGCACGATGTCGAGGTCGACCGGTTTTTCGCAGAAGATCTGCTTGCCAGCGGCCGCGGCGCGCTGGATCAGGTCGGCGTGCGTGTCGGTGGAGGAGCAGATGATGACCGCGCGAATCGCCTCGTCGGCGAATGCGGCTTCCGCGGTGCGCACTTCGGCGCGATGGCGCGCCGCCACTTCGACCGCGGCGGTGCGGTTGACGTCGACGATGTACTTGAGCTTGACGCCCGGCAGCCGGGACAGGTTGCCGGCGTGGATCTGGCCGATGCGGCCGGCGCCGAACAGTGCGACTTCGATCATTGTGTCTCCCTGGTGTCTCGATTCAGGAATTCGGGTGATAGCCAGAATCGTCGTCCCCGCGAAAGCGGGGACCCAGTGTCGTTGAGTTTCGCTGTACTACTTTTGCTTTCAACGCCACTGGATTCCCGCTTGCGCGGGAATGACGAAGGAAAGTGTTTCGCGAACTCACTATTCTTCACACTAGCGCTTGAGCATCCATTCGTGCGCGGGGTCGTTCTTGAAGTGCCACTCGCGCTTCGGTCCCGCCATGACGTTCAGATAGTACGATTTGTAGCCATACGGCACGACCACCGGATGATAGCCGCGTGGCACCATCACCACGTCGTGGTTCTCGACCGCGAGCGACTCGTCGATCGTGCGGTCGTCGGTGTAGACGCGCTGGAAGGCGAAACCCTGCGCGGGGTCGAGCCGATGGTAGTAGGTTTCCTCGAGCGAACTTTCCAGCGGCAGGTTGTCGGTGTCGTGCTTGTGCGGCGGATAGCTCGACGAATGTCCGCTGGGCGTGATCACTTCGACGACCAGCAGATGCTCGGCTGGTTCGGTCTGCGGCAGGATGTCGCAGACGAAGCGCTGGTTCGCGCCTTCGCCGCGCACGGAACGCTTCATCGATGCCGGTTCGATCAGCCGCGCCGGAAGCTTGCCGCCCCCGGGCGCACTGGCGACGCCGACTTCGGCGGCGGTTTGCGCAATGATCGTCGCGCCGTCGCCGCGCGGCAGGTACACCGCGTACGGCGCGCGATCCTCGAACACGCTCGCGCGTCCGCCGAGGTCGCGCCAGGTCTGTCCGCCTGCGCTCACGCTCACCGTCCCAGAGAGCACGACGATGCATATTTCGTCGCCCGGCTTGCCGGGAAGTGCGAACGTTTCGTTCGCGCGCAGGCGATACGCGGCAAAGCCGACGAAGCGCCAGCCGGCGGATTGCGGAGTGACCTTGACGATTTCCTGCGCATCGGTTGTCGCCTTGACCAACAGTTTCATCCCGCCGCTCCCTTGCCCGAAGCCTCGATCGACGTCACCAGGTCACGCAGGTGCCGGTAGCCCTTGTTGGCGTAGCGATAACTCGGCGCAATCACCGGATCCTGTTCCGCCTCGACCACCAGCCAGCCCGCATAGCCGTTGTCGTGCAACAGTTGCAGCAACGGCGCGAACGCAACCGCACCGTCGCCCGGCACCGTGAACGCACCGTTGATGACCGCCTGCAGGAAACTCCAGTCGCCGTTCTTCGCCAGCCTAATCACCTCGGGGCGGACATCCTTGCAGTGCACGTGGCAGACGCGCCGGACGTGTTTGGCGAGCATCGCGGTGGCGTCGCCGCCGGCGAAGGTCATGTGACCGCTGTCGAAGAGCAGACCCACTTCGGGACCCACCAGCGTCATCAGGCGATCGACGTCGGCCGGCGATTCGACGTAAGCGCCCATGTGATGGTGATACGCCACGCGCACACCGTGCGCGAGCGTGTGCCTGGCGAAGGCGGTGAGCCGATCGGCGTAGCCCTGCCATTGCTCCGGCGTGAAAAACCGCGGGCGCTTGTACAGAGGAACGCTGGCGCCCTGGATGCTGTCGGCGACTTCGCCGTAGACCATCACCTTAGCGCCGTTGTCCGCGAGCAGCTTCAGGTGCGGGCCGACCGCCGCGATTTCCTCTTCCACCGAGCGGCGCGCGAGTCGGCCCGAGTACCAGCCCGAGACGAGTTCCAGGCCATGCGAGGACAGCACCTTGCGCAGCGCCGCCGACTCGCGCGGGAACTTGTTGCCCAATTCGAAGCCCTGGTAGCCGATCGCCTTGCCTTCGGTCAGCGCGACCTCGAGCGGCGTCTCACCGCCCAGTGAGGGTAGGTCGTCGTTGCTCCACGACAGCGGATTGATGCCGATCTTCACGTCGAAGCGCCGGGTCATGGCTCTTGCCGGCGTTTGTTCTCGACGTACTGCGCATGCGCGGCGACGACTTCGCTGCGCACGGACACCTCCGGCACGGCGACCTCCCACCACCAGCCACCTTCCTGCGTCGTGCGCGCGGGGTCGGTCTCGATGCAGATCACGTAGGTGCGCCGCGACGCGCGGGCGCGTTGCATCGCGGCCTCGAGTTCGGGGATCGTCTTCACGTTCTCGGCGGTCGCGCCCATCGCCGCGGCGTGCGCGGCGAAGTCGATGCGCGGCGCGCCGTCCTTGCCCTGCACCGTGTCGGCGAGCAGGTTGTTGAAGGGCTCGCCACCGCAAGCCTGCTGCAGGCGATTGATGCAGGCATAGCCGTGATTGTCGAGCACGACCACGATCAGCTTCCGGTCGAGCAGCAGCGAAGTCGCGAGCTCGGAATTGAGCATGAGATAGCTGCCGTCGCCGACCATGACGATGACTTCGCGCTCGGGCCGGGCCATTTTTACGCCGAGGCCGCCGGCAATCTCGTAGCCCATGCACGAGTAGCCGTATTCCATGTGATAGCCGCCGGGGGTCGACGTGCGCCACAGCTTGTGCAACTCGGCAGGCAAGGTGCCCGCGGCGCAGACCACGATGTCGCGCGCAGGCGAGTCGCTGGCGCTGCGCTGGACCGCGCCGATCACGTCGCCTTCGTAGGGCAGCGCGACATCGCGCACTCCGGTGATGCGCGCGACGTCGGCACGCCAGGCGTCGGCGGCCGCCTGCGCGCGCGTCTGCCATGCGGCCTCGGAGCGCCAACCGCGCAGTGCTTGCGACAGCGCCTCCAGACCCGAGCCGCGCGTCGGCTTGCAGTTTGCTGCCGCGCCATTTGATGGCGTCGAAGGCGTTGACGTTCAGGCCGAGCAATTGCGCCTGCGGGAACAGCGAATGCGAAGCGGTGGTGAAATCCTGCAGTCGCGAGCCAACCGCGAGGACGACATCGGCGGCGCTCGCCAGCGCATTGGCAGCGGACGAGCCGGTGACGCCGATCGCGCCCGCCTGCAGCGGATGGTCCCAGGGCAGAGCGCCTTTGCCAGCCTGCGTCTCGGCGACCGGCACGCCGTGCGTTTCGGCGAAGGCGCGCAGCGCGTCACTGGCCATGCCGTAGAGCACGCCGCCGCCGGCGACGATCATCGGACGCTGGGCGGCGCGCAGGAGCGAGACCGCGCGCTCGAGCTCGGCGGCGTCCGGGGGCGGCGCGCGGAAAGTGATGGTCGTCGGCGCAAAGAACGCTTCGGGATAGTCCCACGCCATCGTCTGCACGTCCTGCGGCAACGCCAGCGTCACCGGCCCGCACAGTGCGGGATCGGTGAGCACGTGCAGCGCGCGCGGCAGCGCCGAGAGCAGCTGCTCGGGATGGACGATGCGATCGAAATAGCGCGACACCGGCCGGAAGCAGTCGTTGGCCGACACGGTGCCGTCCTGGAAGTCCTCGACCTGCTGCAGCACCGGGTCGGGCGCGCGCGAGACGAATACGTCGCCGGGCAGAAACAGCACCGGCAGGCGGTTGACATGCGCCAGCGCCGCCGCGGTGACGAAATTGGTGGCGCCGGGACCGATCGACGAGGTGCACGCCATCATGCGCCGGCGCAGGTGCGCCTTGGCGTAGGCGATGGCAGCGTGGGCCATCGCTTGTTCGTTGTGACCACGGTAGGTGGGTAGCGCGTCGCGCTGGCCGTAGAGCGCTTCGCCCATGCCAGCAACGTTGCCGTGGCCGAAGATCGCAAACACGCCGCCAAACAGCGGCTCGGTTCCTCCGGGCGCAGCAACCCGCTGCGCGGCGAGGAAGCGCACCAGCGCCTGCGCCATGGTCAGGCGCACTGTCGTATTCATGCTGCGCGCTCGCGCACTGCCGTCGCGCGCGCCTGGCGCCACGCGCCGATCAGCGCCTCGTAGCGCTCGCGCACCATTCGCTTTAGCGCCGCGTCGTCGCATTTTCCGGCGAGCCACGCTTTGGCCGGCTCGTGAAAGATCGTGCGGCCCACGGCGAAGCCCTTGCACGAAGTGCTTGTGCTCGCTTCGCGAAAGCCCGCCGCCAGCGCCTCGACCGTTGCGGCGAGACCCAGCATGACCACGCCGCGACAGTAAGGATCGCGCTCGGCAATGAGCGCGTCGATAGAGCGCCATTGCGCGGCGGTCATCGACTCGAGTTTCCACCACTCCGGATAGATGCCCAGGTTGTAGAAGCGCTTGAGCGCGCGCAGCACCGTGTCTGGCTCGCGCGGCAACTCGGCCGGGGGAATGATCTCGAGCAGCAACTCGTGACCGCTCGCCTGGGTCGCCTCGTAAAGCGCGCGCACCTGCGCTTCCTGTTCGAGGCGATTTTCCATCGCGTCGTCGGGATGATATTTGACCAGGCACTTGACGATGTGCTCGTGCGGCCAGGAGATCAGGTGGGTGCCGACCGAGCGGCCGCGGTCGAAGACCAGCGGATTGGAACCGGGCAGTTCGACCGGGCGGCCGATCCACCAGTCGCGGCCGCTCGCCGCATTGAGCGCGTCCTGTCCGTAGCGATCGTCGCATAGCAGGCCGACGCTGCCGGTCAACCCGAGCGCCACCTCGGTTTCGGCAACCGCTTCGACGAAGAGGCGCTTGAGCGTTCGGCAGGCGCGCCTCGCTCGCGCCGGTTTCCTGCGCCAGGTCGAAGAACTGGTTGCGATGATCGAACGCGAAGGCCAGCACTTCGTCGTGGCGCGAGCGCGGCGCGGTGACGCGATGCAAGCGCGTAAGCGTGGCGTCCTGGTCCGGCCGTGGAATGCTCTCGGCGTTGGCGATGAAGTAGTCGAGCTCGATGCGCGTCGGCATCGCCGGCGCGCAACCGTGACGCGACACCACCAGCGCGCCGCAGGCATTGGCGTAGCGCGTGCTGGCGGCGTAATCCTCACCGCGCACCCAGCCGGAGAGGAATCCGGCGGAGAAGGCATCGCCCGCGCCGAGCACATTGAGCACCGCGACTTCGACCCCCTTGCCGTTGAACGCATCGTCGAGCGAGCGCGGAATCGCGCCATCGATCACCGCGCAACCCAGCGGCCCGCGCTTGACCACCAGCACGGCCTTGCTCACCGCGCGCACCGCACGCAGCGATTCCATGATGTCGGTGCTGCCGCCGGCAATGTTGAACTCCTCGATGGTACCGATCGCCAGGTCGATCTTGGGGAGGATGCGCTGCAGGTGCGCGGTCACCGTGTCGGAGCGAACGTAGCGCGTCTCGCCGTCGCCGCGCGCGGTCAGTCCCCACAGCACGGGTCGATAGTCGATGTCGAGCACGGTGCGCACGTCGTTCTTGCGCGCGCGGTCCAGCGCGAGGTTGCTGATGCGGTTGATGTACTCGGTCGAAAAGTGCGTGCCTGTGATGAGCAACGCACGGCTCCTGGCGATGAAGGCTTCGTCGACGTCGTCTTCGGTGATCGCCATGTCTGCGCAGTTCTCGCGCATGAAGATCAGCGGAAACGTGTCCTTGTCCTTGATCCCGAGCACGACGGCGCCGGTGAGCCGTTGCGGATCGGTGCTGACGTGGCTCACGTCGCAGCCTTCGCGGGCGATGGTCTCCACCAGGAAACGGCCGTTGCCGTCGTCGCCGACGCGCGAAATCAGCGCCGCCTTCAGTCCGAGCCGCGCGCAGCCGAAGGCGGTGTTCGCCGACGACCCCCCCAGATACTTGGCGAAACTGGTGACATCTTCGAGGCGCGCGCCGATCTGCTGGGCGTAGAAGTCGACCGCGAAGCGTCCGAGGCAAATGACGTCGAGCGTCCGGTCGGGAGCGAAGCGGGTGGCGTTGTGCATGGTCGATTGTGGTTGCCGCTGAAGGCTGCGAAGCCGGCAACGTGCGATTGTGCATACGCTGCATTGCCGCAGATATGCGGCGCAGGCATGGCAACGGGAATTTTCGCGGACTTCGCGCCGGAGAGCAAGCGCCGCAGGCAACAGCGATGGAATATCATCGGTGGTGGCCGTCGACGACGCAAGCCATCCGCGACTTCCGCCACTACCCATCCGAAAGGCAGCTGTGTCGATAACTGCTCGCTATGCCGCAGCGCAAGAAATCGCCGCAAAGGCCAGTCGCCTTGCGCATCGCTACTTTGTCCAGCGCGGGAGCCTGCCGGTGGAAGCCAAGGGCGCGCAGGACTTCGTCAGCCACGCCGATCGCGCGGTCGAAGCGCTAATCCGCGCCGAGATCGCACGCGACTTCCCCGAAGACGCGTTCCTGGGCGAGGAGTCGGCCGCGGAATTCACCGGTGCCGAGGAGCGCATGTGGATCGTCGACCCGATCGACGGCACGCATAATTTCCTGCGCGGCGCGCGTTACTACTGTGTGTCGATCGCCTACGTGGAGAACGGGCGGCGAGAAATCGGCGTGGTGTCCGACCCCGAGCACGGCGAGGTGTTTCACGCACGCCGGGGCCACGGCGCATGGTGCACGCGCAGCAAGGGCGAGGAACGATTGCGTGCAAGCGATTGCGCGGGTGTGGCCAAGGCGTTCATCTGCCTCGGGCACCACGACCGGTACCCGGAACCGCGCTACATGGTGCTGCGCCAGAAGCTCATGGACAGCGGCGCCGCAATGCGCAACATGGGCGCAGGCGCACTGCAGCTCGCGCATGTCGCAGCCGGACGCTACGATGCCTTCATCGAGCTCTCGCTCAATTCGTGGGATGCGATGGCAGGGTTGCTGCTCGTCGAGGAAGCAGGCGGCTTCGCCGCGCCGTTCCCAGGACCGCAGGGCCTGCGCAAACCGGCGCCGGTGCTGGCTTGCGCCAAAGGCATCTCCGCACCGCTCACGCAGCTGGTCGGAGAATGGTGAGCGCAACCGACGGCTATTTTGTCTTTGCGACCGTCTTCGCGAAGTCTCCGGCAAAGTACGAGGCGAAGGCATCGCCCTTGACGTAGTTGCGCAGGGCAGCGTTGACCTGCTCGGGTGTGAGCGCTTCGATGGCTTTGTCGACCTGCGCCGAATTGGCGAACGTGCGGCCCAGATACGCCTGCTCCACCAGCGCCCCGGCGACAGTCGCGTCCTGGCTGCGGGCAAGCATGCGCCGTTGCAGGAGCGAGCGCTTGGCGTCGGCGACTTCGTCGGCGGTAAAGCCGTCGCGCAGCGCGCGGTCGACTTCCTCGGCAACGGCAGTGCGCAGACGAGCGAGGTTCTCGGGTGCGAATATGGCGTAGACGTTGATTGCCGCGTTGGGTTCGAAGCTGCTTACGCGCATCTGCGTGCCCACGCCGTAGCTCAGGCCCTCGGTTTGCCGTATCCGCTTGAACAATCGCGAATTGGGCGAGCCGCCGAACAGGTATTCGGCAACGAGCACCGCCGGATAGTCGGGGCTGCGGTCGTTCAACGCGAACGCGCTCTGGCCGATGAAAAAGGCGTTGGCCTTGTCGGGGGTTTCGATGGGGACTGCAGTCGCGCGCTTCACGATCAGTGGTTGCGGCACGCGGGTGAATGCCGCGGGCGAGGTCCAGTTGCCGAACAGTCGCTCGAGCTGGGTCTTGACGGCTGCAACGTCGAAATCGCCGACGATCGCAAGTTCGGCGACCGAGGCGCCATAGAACTCGCGGTGGAAGCGCTTCAGCGCCTCGACGTCTGGCGCCCGCAGTTCGGCGATTTCTTCGTCGACCGTCGGTACGTAGCGAGCGTCTCCCTTGGGATACGGATTATCGTAACGACGCAGGCCCAGGACTGCCTGCGCCTGCGGGTCGTCGCGAGTCTCCTCGATGTCGGTGATGCTGGCGCGCTTGAGCGTGTCCAGTTCCGCCGCAGGAAAGGAAGGCGAGCGCAACACTTCGGACAGCAGGTCGAGCGTGGGCGCGAGGTTGGCGCGCACCGTCTGGCCGGTGGCCGAAGCGCTCGTCTGGTCGCCGTTGACGTTCAGTGAAGACTTGAGCTTGGCTAGCGTGTCCTGCAGGTCTTGCCGGCTGCGCTGCGTCGTGCCACGCGTGAGCATGCCGCCGGTCAACTGACCGAGCCCCGCCTTGCCGGCGACGGTGGCGACGTCGCCGTAATGCAGGCGCAGCGCAAAGTTGACCGTTTCGCCACGCGTTTTCTTTGGCAGCAGCACGACCTTCATGCCGTTGGCCAGCGTGAAGCGCTGCGCGCGCGCGTCGAGGTTGGCGGGCGTCGCGTCGAAGGTTTCGCCGGCCGCGACCGGCGCGTCGCCTTTGTAATTGCTTACCAGGGCGGCGACATCGACGCCGGGCGGTGAAGGCGAGCGGTCGGGAGAGGGATCGGGTATGAACTGGCCGACCGTGCGGTTCGCAGCCTTGAAGTAGGCGGCGGCCACGCGATCGACGTCGGCCGTAGTGAGTGCACGCCAGCGGTCGCGGCGCAGGAAGAACAACCTCCAATCGCCTTGTGCGATGGCCGACGACAGCGCCACGCCAAGGCGCTGCGGGTCGTTCAGGGTCTCGTCGAAGCTCTTGAGCGTGCGCGCGCGCACGCGATCGAGTTCGGCGGCCGCGACCGGCTGCTGTTTGACGCCCTCGATCGTGCCGAGCATCGCATCGCGCGCGATGTCGATGGGGTCGCGCTCCGGAACCTGCGCGATGAACAAGGCATAGCCGGGGTCGAAGGCGTTGTACGCGTAGCCCCCGATATCGCTGGCCTTGCCGGTTTCGACCAGCGACCGGTAGAGCCGGCCGCCGGGCGACAGGGTCATGAGGTCGACGGCGGCCTCGAGTGCGACCGCGTCCGGATGCGCGCCGGGCAGCGTGTGATACATCGCCGTGAGCCACTGCGCATTGGCGACGCGGCGCACCGTGACGCGTCGTTCGCCGTCCTGCACCGGCTCCTGCGTATAGAGGCGCGGCAGTACGCGCCCGGGTTTCGGTATGGGGCCGAAATACTTCGCGATCAGCGAGAGCGCCTTGTCCGGATCGAAGGCGCCGGCGAGAACCAGCACCGCGTTGTCGGGCTGGTAGTAGAGACGGTAGAACGCCTGCAGGCGACCGATATCGACGTTTTCGACGTCGCTGCGCGCGCCGATCGGCGACTTGCCGTAGTTGTGCCAGGTAAAGCCCGCCGCCTGCGTGCGTTGCGACAGCACGCGCCCCGGGTCGTTTTCGCCGCTCTCCAGCTCGTTGCGCACGACCGTCATTTCGCTGTCGAGGTCCTTGCGCGCGATGAACGAGTTGACCATGCGATCGGCCTCCATCTCCAGCGCCCAGTCCAGGTTCTCGTCGGAGGCGGTGAAGGTCTCGAAATAGTTGGTGCGATCGTAGCTGGTGGTCCCGTTGAAGTTCATGCCGCGCTGACCGAGCGCGGCAAAGATGTTGCCGCGCGAGGGCGTGCCCTTGAACACCAGATGCTCGAGCAGGTGCGCCATGCCGGTCTCGCCGTAGTTCTCCATGCGCGAGCCGACGAGGTAGGTCACGTTGACCGTGATTTTCGGGGTGGAGGCATCGGGGAACAGCAGCACGCGCAAGCCGTTGGCGAGGGTGTATTGGGTGATGCCTTCGACCGAGGGTCCTTGAGTGACACCGGGCGGCAGCGCGGCGGTCGCGGCGGCGGACACGATCGCCAGCGCCAATACGGCGAGGGCGCGCGAAGCGAGGGCTAACATGGGAATGGCGGGCATGGCTGAATGAATGGTCCTGGCAGGGCCGAAGTATGGCGCCGATTCAGACTCGCAGAATCGCGCCGGGTTCCCGGGCGGCGCGCAAGGCGGTTGTTGACGTTTACGTAAACGTAATGTACTGTCATAGGCCCTGGCCGACGGGAGTAAGCTTCCAGTCCGCCTCGTTGCCTGATCGCGCATCCGCGTCCCGGAGGAGACGATGAACGACGTCTCGATCGCCAAGAAACCGCCCGTCACGAAGCCCGTTCACAAGGTGCGATTCGTGACCGCGGCGAGCCTGTTCGACGGCCACGACGCGTCGATCAACATCATGCGGCGCATCCTCCAGGCGACCGGCTGCGAGGTCATCCACCTCGGCCACAATCGCTCGGTCGACGAAATCGTCACCTGCGCATTGCAGGAGGACGCACACGGCATCGCCATCTCGTCGTACCAGGGCGGTCACGTCGAATTCTTCAAGTACATGCTCGACCTGCTGCGCGAACGCGGCGGCGCGAACATCAAGGTATTCGGCGGCGGCGGCGGCGTGATCGTGCCCTCCGAAATCGACGAACTTCACGCGTACGGCGTGACGCGCATCTTCTCGCCCGAGGACGGCGCTCGGCTGGGTCTGCAGGGCATGATCAACGAAATCATCACCGCCTGCGACGTCGATCTCGCGCACGACCTGCCGAAGGACCTCATCGCGCTCAAGGCCGGAGATCGTCGCGTGCTGGCTCGATTCATCACCGGGCTCGAGGCCGAAGCGGTCCCGGCGAAACTGCGCGACGAACTGTTGCGCGCCGCGGAAGCGTCGAAAGCGCCGGTGCTCGGCATCACCGGTACGGGAGGCGCGGGAAAGTCGTCGCTGACCGACGAGCTCATTCGCCGCTTCCGGCTCGATCAACAGGACCGGCTGAAGATCGCGATCATCTCCATCGATCCTTCGCGGCGCAAGTCGGGCGGGGCGTTGCTGGGCGATCGCATCCGCATGAATGCCATCGGGCATCCGAATATCTACATGCGGTCGATGGCAACGCGCGAGGCCGGCTCCGAGATTTCCAAGTCGCTGCCCGACGCGATCGCCGCGTGCAAGGTCGCGGGATTCGACCTCGTGGTGGTCGAGACGTCGGGCATCGGGCAGGGCGACGCCGCGATCGTGCCGATGGTCGACGTATCGCTGTACGTGATGACGCCCGAATTCGGCGCGGCGAGCCAGCTCGAGAAAATCGACATGCTCGACTTCGCCGATTTCGTCGCCATCAACAAGTTCGACCGCAAAGGCGCCGCCGACGCACTGCGCGACGTGCGCAAGCAGTACCAGCGCAACCGCGAACTGTTCAAGCAGGCGCCGGACTCGATGCCGGTATTCGGCACCATCGCCGCGCGTTTCAACGACGATGGCGTGACAGCGCTCTATCAGGCGCTGGCCATGCGGCTGGCCGAATCCGGACTGGCGACCGGCGCCGGCACGCTGCCCAGAGTGACGACAACCTTCTCCACGGCCCAGCACGCCATCGTCCCGTCATCGCGCGTACGCTACCTCGCCGAGATCTCGGAAGCCGTGCGCGGCTATCACGCATGGGCGAAGCAACAGGCGCAGGTCGCGCGCGAACGGCAGCAATTGCGCGCGACCCGGGACATGCTCGCGTCGTCCCCGCGAACGCGGGGACCCAGTGACGTTGCGACTGAAACAACGCCACTGGATTCCCGCGTTCGCGGCAATGACGATGGTGTGGCGGACATCGACCAACTGATCGTCGCCCGCGACGCCGCACTCGACGCGCGTTCGAAAAAGCTGCTCGACATGTGGCCGCAGACCAAGGCCGCATATACCGGCGACGAATACGTGGTGAAGATTCGCGGCAAGGAATTGCGCAGCGCGCTGACCACGATCTCGCTGTCGGGCACGCATATCCCCAAGGTCGCACTGCCCAGATACGAAGACGACGGCGAAATCCTGCGCTGGCAGCTTACCGAGAACGTCCCCGGCAGTTTTCCCTTCACCGCGGGCGTGTTCGCGTTCAAACGCGAGAACGAGGACCCGACGCGCATGTTCGCCGGCGAAGGCGACGCGTTTCGCACCAACAAACGGTTCCACCTGCTCGCGGACGGCATGCCGGCGCAGCGGCTATCGACGGCATTCGACTCGGTCACGCTCTACGGCAACGATCCGGCGGTCCGCCCCGACATCTACGGCAAGGTCGGCAATTCTGGAGTGTCGATCGCCACGTTCGACGACATGAAGGTGCTCTACTCGGGTTTCGACCTGTGCGACCCGAAGACCTCGGTGTCGATGACCATCAACGGCCCGGCGCCGACGATCCTGGCGTTCTACATGAACACCGCGATCGACCAGCAGCTCGAGAAATTCCGTGTCGACAACAAGCGCGAACCGACCGACGACGAGGCGCAGAAAATCCGCGCGTGGGCGCTGTCCACGGTGCGCGGCACCGTGCAGGCAGACATCCTCAAGGAGGACCAGGGCCAGAACACCTGCATCTTCTCGACCGAGTTCAGCCTCAAGGTGATGGGCGACATCCAGGAATACTTCGTCCAGCACGACATCAAGAATTTCTACTCGGTGTCGATCTCGGGATACCACATCGCCGAAGCCGGCGCGAACCCGATCTCGCAGCTCGCCTTCACATTGTCGAACGGGTTTACCTTCGTCGAGGCGTACCTCGCGCGCGGCATGCACATCGACGACTTCGCGCCGAATCTGTCCTTCTTCTTCAGCTACGGCATGGACCCGGAATACGCGGTCATCGGCCGGGTGGCGCGGCGCATCTGGGCGGTGGCGATGCGCGAGCGCTACGGCGCCAATGAACGCTCGCAGAAACTCAAGTTCCACTCGCAGACCAGCGGCCGCAGCCTGCACGCGCAGGAAATCTCGTTCAACGACATCCGCACCACGCTGCAGGCGCTGATCTCGACCTACGACAACACCAATTCGCTGCATACCAATGCCTACGACGAGGCCATCACCACGCCGACCGAGGACAGCGTGCGCCGCGCGATGGCGATCCAGCTCATCATCAACCGCGAATGGGGACTGGGCAAGAACGAGAATCCGAACCAGGGCAGCTTCATCATCGACGAACTCACCGACCTGGTCGAGGAAGCCGTGCTCAAGGAGTTCGAGGCGATCAGCGAGCGCGGCGGCGTGCTGGGAGCGATGGAAACCGGCTACCAGCGAGGCAAGATCCAGGAAGAGTCGATGTACTACGAGCACCAGAAGCACGATGGTTCGTATCCCATCATCGGCGTGAACACCTTCCGCAACCCGCATTCCGACGCCACGCCGAAAAAAATCGAGCTGGCGCGATCGAGCGACGAGGAAAAGCAATCGCAGCTGGCGCGGCTGGCCGAATTCCACGCGCGCCATGCGAAGCAGGCGCCTGCGGCGCTGGCAAAGCTTCAGCAGACGGTGATCGAGGATGGAAACGTTTTTGCCGAGTTGATGAGGACCGTACGCGTGTGCTCGCTGGGCCAGATCACGAAGGCGTTGTTCGAAGTCGGTGGAGAGTATCGGAGGAGCATGTGAATGCGCGACGATGGCAGCATTCGGCGTTTGCGTGGATGCTCTTCGCCATCGCCACCGTTTTTTGCACCGCTGCAACGCCGGCCGACAAGGCAGCAGGCGAGTCGCTGTTTCCCGCGGCCAGGCGAGCCGCGATCGACGCGACGCTCAAGGAAGCGCTGGCGGCTTCCGGCGCGCCCGGCGCAGTCGTCGGCATCTGGATTTCCGGCCAGGGAAGTTATGTGAAGGCCATCGGCGTATCCGATCCGGCGACCGGCAAGGCGATACGCGTCGACGATCACTTTCGCATCGGCAGCATCACCAAGACCTTCACCATCACGGCGCTCCTGCAGCTTGCCCAGGCGAAGAAGCTGCGGCTGGACGATCCGGTGAGCGACTATCTGCCGTTCGTGCCGAATGGCAAGAACATCACGCTGCGGATGCTGGCGAACATGACCAGCGGCCTGTACAGCTATACCGAGGACGACGCCTGGGTCAAGGTCGCGTTCTCCAATTTCCAGAGGGTGTGGACGCCTAGGGAACTCGTCGATGTCGGTCTTGCGCACGCGCCCAATTTCCCGCCGGGAACCGCCTGGCATTACAGCAATACCAACACGGTGCTGGTCGGAATGGTCATCGAGCAGGTGACCGGCAAGCCGATACGAAGCGTATTCGTGGATCAGATCTTCAGGCCTCTGGGCCTCAAGCAGACAAGCTGGCCGACGACCTCGGCGATGCCGGTACCCTACGCCCACGGCGTGACCGTGCAAACGCTCGACGACCGGCGCGACGACGCGACCAACCGCAATCCATCGTGGGGATTCACTGCAGGTGAGTTGATCTCAACCCTGGGCGACCTGAAGATCTGGGTCCGCTCGTACACGACCGGCTCGCTGATTTCGCCCGAGCTCCAGAAAGAGCGGCTGACCTGGGTGACGCTTCCGCCGAATACGCCGCAACGAAAATATGGGCTCGGCATCGGCAGCGACCATGGCTGGCTTGGGCATACCGGCGAGCTTCCGGGGTACAACACCGCGGCCTATTTCCTGCCCGAGAAGGACGCGACCGTAGTCGTCCTGGTCAATTCGGACATCCCCGCCAACGGGGGCAATCCCGCGCCGATCATCTTCAAGATGCTGGCCAAAGAGCTGACACCGAACAACGTGCCGCAGTAGCGCGCATCCGGTTTCGTAGCTCCTGCGTGTGCAGGAATGCCATGCGGTAAACTCGCGCAACCTGCAAGTCCATAGTCGAAATTACCCGAAAGGAAGCGCTGAACCATGGCCAACGCACTCACGGTAGTCGCAAGAATCCGCGCCGCAAAGGGCAAGGGGGCGGCGCTGATGGCGCTGCTCACCGAACAGGTCGGGGTGGTGCTCAAGGCCGAGCCCGGGTGCGTGGTCTATCGCCTTCACCGCTCGGTCAAGGATTCGGAACTCTTCTATTTCTACGAGGTATACAAGGACGATGCTGCGTTCGAAGTGCATCGCAATTCGCCGCACCTTGCGGCGTATCGCGAACGGCGCGAGAAAGAAGGGCTGACCGCGGGTCCCGCCGAGGTGGACGTCTATCGATCGCTTACCGATTGACCGCCCTGCCGACAAATCAAGCCTTACTCAGCACACTTAACCAAGAAACGCGCCGATGCCCTCCGTACTGTTCTCACCATTCACGCTGCGCAAACTTACCCTTGCCAATCGCATAGTCGTTTCGCCGATGTGCCAGTACTCAGCGGTCGACGGCAGAGCAATGGACTGGCACACGGTGCATTGGGGCCAGTTGCTGCAATCGAACGCGGGCATGTTCACCATCGAAGCGACCGCGGTTTCGGTGCTCGGACGCATCACCTACGGTTGCCTCGGGCTCTACGACGACGCCTGCGAAACCGCGCTGGGCGAACGACTGGCCATCGCGCGCTCGATCGCGCCGCCGATTCCGGTGGCGATTCAGCTGGCGCATGCGGGGCGCAAGGGTTCGTCGCACGTGCCGTGGGAAGGCGGGCAACTGATTCCCATCGATCAGGGCGGCTGGACGCCGGTCGCGCCGTCGGCGATCGCGCAACTCGAGCACGAAGCGTTGCCGGCGCAGCTCGATCTCGCCGGCATCGCACAGATCAAGCGCGAATTCGTCGCCGCGGCAGAGCGCGCGGCGCGGATTGGTATCGACGCGATGGAATTGCACATGGCGCACGGCTACCTGCTCCATGAATTCCTGTCGCCTCTGTCCAACCAGCGCAGCGACGCCTACGGTGGATCGTTCGAAAACCGGATCCGGTTTCCGTTGGAGGTGTTCGCGGCAGTGCGCGACGCGTGGCCGCAGGACAAACCGCTGGGCGTGCGCATTTCGGCGACCGACTGGGTCGAAGGCGGCTGGACGCTCGAGGAATCGATCGAACTCGCGCGCCGTTTGAAAGCGGCGGGCTGCGACTGGATCGATACGTCGAGCGGCGGCGTTTCACCCAAGCAGAAAATTCCGTTGGGGCCCGGCTACCAGGTACATCTGGCGCGCGCCATTCGCAAGGCGACGTCGATGCCGACGATGGCGGTCGGCTTGATCACCGATGCGGCGCAAGCCGAGGCCATCGTCGCCGCGCACGACGCCGACCTGGTCGCGATGGCACGCGCGCTGCTATGGGATCCGCACTGGCCGTGGCACGCCGCGGCAACGCTCGGCGCGCAGGTGCAGGTGCCCAAGCCGTATTGGCGCTCGGCCCCCCGCGACGCGGGCGACGTGCTCGCCTACGCAAAGATCGGAATGCGCTAGCGTCGGGTGTGGCTGCGGTCCGGCCTGGCGCTATTCGTTTGCTCGGTTCGCAGCTGGTCGTCCCGAAGATCTTGGACGTAGCTGACGCGGACTAGGTCGCCTACTTCGGCTGCTCGTTTCCGTAAGTCTTGACCAGGTAATCGACAATTGCCGGCATGTCCATGTCGTCGATTGGGGCCTTGAACACCGCTTTCATGCGCGTGACCATCGCTTCCCAATAAGCACGCGGCGCGGTAGGCGGCTGATACAGCATGTATTCGGCCGAATGGCATGCCACGCAATTGGTCTGTGCCTTCGCGTAACCTGGCAGCGCGCTGGCCTTCAGGGCCGGAGCTTCCGTCGGCAACGTGATCGATTTGGCATCGGCCAGCGTCAAACCTCCAAGGCAAAGCGCGAGCGTCGAGAATGCGGCTGTGAAGATTTTCTTGGTGTTCTCGTTCATGTTCATGCCGCCTAGACCGCGGTGACCGAAACGCGCTCGACGACATTGCGCATGTAACCGGCAGGCTGCCACAGCGCGTCCATAGGTTGGCTCTGGCCGGAGCGGTTCCAAGCGCGCACCCGCAGGTCATAGGTTCCCTTATCTGGTGTGAAGGCGAAGGTGAACTCGCGGAACGAGTATCGACCGAGGTCGTCGCCCAGCTTGGCATGGCGCCAGGTCTGCCCACCGTCGGTGGAATATGCAACCTCGCGAATCCCTTGGCCGCCATCGAAGGCGATGCCGCGCACTACTATCGGTTGCCCTGCGCGAAGCCGCGCACCATCCTGCAGCGAGGTGATGAACGAGCGCACGTTGAATCGGCCGATCGGGCGTGTCGCACCCGGCGTGGTACCTGGCTCGATGCAGGCGCAGTCGTTGTCCGGAACTCGGTAGGCAGGTTTCATCCAGAAGCCTTCGAACACGCTATCGATCACCTCGATCTCGGACAGATGCTTGACCCAGTAAGTGCCGTAGTAACCCGGCACCACCAATTTGACCGGATAGCCGTTGAGCATCGGAATGTCGGCACCGTTCATCTGGTAAGCCAGCATGACCTCGCCGTCGAGCGCATGGCCCACGTCGAGCGACTTGACGAAATCGCCACCGCCAAACACCGCAGTGTCAAGCCCATTGAATGTAACCTGCTTGGCAGTGTTCTTCACTTCGGCTCGTGCCAGCACGTCCTTCAGCGGCACACCAACCCAACGCGCATTGCCCATGGCACCGTTTGTGAGTTGCCCGCCGGTGACGCGCGGCGAGAAGAGGCCGCGGCTGTTGCCGGAGCACTGGTTTACTGCCACGTACTCGACAGGCTTGAACTGCGAGCGAAGTTCGGCCACCGTCAACTCGAACGGCTTGCCCGCCGCGTTGCCGCCGATCTTGATGATATGTTTATCGCCATCGATCGATGTTGGTATGCCGGCATTGTGGTACCGGACGAAAAACGCATCGTTCGGAGTGATGAGGCCTTCGTTGAAAACTTCGAACGGGGTTTCCAGCTGCGGCGGGCGCGTCGTCAGCACGATCAGTGGCCGCTTTTCGGGAAAGGCCACCACGTTCCGCTTGCCGTTGGCAATCGGCAGCTCGACGGTCGTTGCCTGCGCGAAAGCCGCTCGGCTCAACGCGCCGAGCCCCGTCGCTACCAGCGCGCCGGCACCACCCACAATGAGCCTGCGACGCAGGCAATTCGTGTCGTCACCCATGGTTCCTCCTATGGACTCGTCGAATTGTTTGCACGAGAGTTCTCGATCAGCTTTCAGCTGCCGGGCGCCTCGTCCATGTCTCTAGTCAAATCGATCAGATTCGGCGCGCCACCAATCCAATCAATGCGGAGCGCCCGCGATGCCGCGTGCCCTCCCTAAGATCGGCGTCGTACGCACGCAGTTCCAGTATCTCGGTGGATGCGAACGCTGTGCGCAGCACCTCCTCCGTATACAGGTGAGACAGCAGCGAGGGGCCCCCAGTCTTGTATTCGAGCTGTTTTGGCGTGTACCCCTGGAGCACCAGGATGCCGCCGACCTTCAACGAGCGGACAATATTCGCGAACAGGCGTTCGCGCATCGCCGGGTCTGCGAACTGCACAAATATTGCGGCGACGCCGTCATAAGTGTCTGTCGGCCAAGGCCAACTATCGCAGTCGGCTACGCTGTACCCGATGGACACGCCGGACATCGCGGCCAGCTTATGTGCTTTGGCCACACCGACCTCCGAGATGTCGAAGGCGTCGACAACCATCCCCTGAGCCGCCAGCCAGACGCTGTTGCGCCCTTCGCCGTCGGCCACGCACAGCAATTGGCTGCCCGGCCGCCAGCGGAAAGCTTGCTCGCGCAGGTATGCGTTGGGTTCGGTACCGAAAACGTAGCCCTCCCCCTCGAAGCGCTTGTTCCAGGTGCTGGCGTCGTCTGGAAACGAAGGGTTAGTCATCGGTCGATGGACCTGCCAACGATCGCCCCCGGCATACGGGTCCGGCAAACCCACGATCTGGCGATATTCACTTCTGCCTGCCGATGCGCGCCGTCGTCCGCACGAACGCCTTGCGGTCACGCGCGGTCTGCTCGAATTGGCGTGCGATGTTGCCGCATACCAGGTCGCAGAGCGCGTAGATCTGGTCGTCAGCGATACGGTAGTAGACGCTTGTCCCGCGAGTCTCGCGAGCAACCATGCCGTGCTTGGTCAGCATGTTCAGGTGCCGGGAAACGTTCGCGGCCGTATAGCCACAGAGCTGCGCTAATTCCCCGACGTTGCGCTCGCCTTCACGCAAGTAGTTGAGGATCTGCAGGCGCGTCGGTTCCGACAGCGTCTGGAAATACGCCGCGACTTCCTGCAGCGCTTCGGGGGGAAGACCCTTCATGCCAGGACAAACTGGTTGTTGGCTGACGCCCATGATGCCTCAAAAGTCCTTGCGCTGGCGCAATATTGGCTAAACTGGTTGTTGACTAGTTGCGTGATTAGCTAAATACTATACTAATGATTCAGTTGACGCGAGTACCTCTCGTGGCAAGGCGACCAGGAGTTAATGGGATGTTTAAGGCTTGCTTGTTGGGTGCGACGCTGATCGCGGGCTTGCTCGGCGCAGCCGTCGACTCGGCAACCGCAGGTGAACTGGCGACCGCTATCGTTCAGGCTCCGGGCGCGGGCGAATCGGTCAGCTTTGACGGTGTGGTGGAAGCCGTCCGGCAAACAGTCGTCTCCGCGCAGGTACCCGGCGCAGTCGTCGCCATCGACGTAAAGGTTGGCGATGTCGTCAAAGCCGGCCAAGTGCTTGTACGGATCGACGCGCGCGCGGCGGAACAGAACGTCGCCGCCAGCGACGCACAGGTTCTGTCTGCGCGCGCGACGCTCGAAGTCGCGACCAAGGAATTCGATCGCCAAAAGCAGCTGTTTGAGAAGAATTACACCAGCCAGGCCGCGCTCGAGCGCGCCGAGGCGCAATTCAAGGCGACCCAGGCGCAGGTTTCCGCGCAGCTCGCCCAAGCAGGCGCAGCACGCGCGCAATCCGGCTTCTTCGTCGTCAAGGCACCCTATGGTGGCGTGGTTTCGGAAGTTCCGATCACGCTCGGCGACATGGCGATGCCCGGACGCGCGCTGCTGACCATTTACGATCCCGCGGTAATCCGCGTTACTGCGGCGGTTCCGCAAACGGACATTGCCAAGATCGCACCGGGCAAGCCGACGAAGATACAGTTCCCGGGACTGCCGGCAGATCGCCAGTGGGTGATGGCCGCCCAAGTAACCGTGCTGCCAACGGCCGATCCAGGCACGCATACCGCGCAGATCCGGCTCGACCTTCCCGCCACCTTCGTAGGCATGACACCGGGGACATTTGCGAGGGTGTGGCTCCCGATGCAAGGCGCGGTCACACCTCGTCTGTATGTACCGACCAAGGCCGTCATTCGGCGAGCAGAAATGACCGGCGTGTATGTGATCGACCCGAACGGCCGCCCGGTACTTCGCCAAGTTCGCCTTGGGCGCGTCGTCGACGACAACGTCGAGATCCTGAGTGGCGTAACCGCTGGTGAGCGCGTTGCCTTGGATCCGCAGGCGGCTGTCCGTGAGCGCTGAACGTCACGAAATGCGAAAGGCGCTCGGCATATCCGGGCGTATCGCCGCCTATTTCCAGACGGCGCAGATCACGCCGCTGTTGGCGATTGGCGCCCTTCTCCTGGGGGTGTTCGCCGTGCTCGTCACGCCACGCGAGGAGGAGCCACAGATCAACGTGACGATGGCGAATGTCCTGATTCCATTTCCCGGCGCGTCGGCACGCGACGTGGAACAGATGGTCGCGGCACCGGCCGAGCAGGTGCTGTCGCAGATCGCCGGCATTGAGCACGTAATGTCAGTCTCGCGCCCGGGACTCGCGATCCTGACCGTGCAGTTCAAGGTGGGGGTACCGCGCACCGAGGCGCTGGTACGACTCTACGACACGGTCAATTCCAATGCTGATTGGCTGCCCAGGGGATTGGGCGTCATGAACCCGCTGATCAAGCCCAAAGGCATTGATGACGTGCCCATTGTGACGCTCACCCTGTTCAGCAAGAACCCCGGCATCGGCGCCTTTGACCTGGAGCGGGTTGCCCACAGCATCGAGGCCGATCTCAAACGGGTCGCCGGTACGCGCGAGGTAAATACGATTGGCGGACCCGGCCGCGCTGTAGTCGTCGAGATCGATCCGGCCCGCATGGCCAGCACCGGTGTGACCGTCGCCGACCTTCGAACATCACTGCAAGCGGCCAACCTCGGCCTGCCGGTGGGCGACCTGCTGGTCGCCAATCGCGCGATCACCGTCGAATCCGGCCCCTTCCTCAAAGATGCCCACGATGTCGCGGAACTGGTGGTCGGCGTCCGCGACGGCAAGCCGGTCTTCTTGCAGGACGTTGCCACCGTCCGCGACGGCCCCCTCCCGGCGAGTCGCTATGTCTGGCAGGGCGTAGCGGGCAAGGACGGTGGCGAGTATCCGGCCGTGACCATCGCCATCACCAAGAAACCGGGCGAGAACGCCATTGATGTCGCCAACGCGGTGATGCGTCGCGTGGAGATGTTGCGCAACAGCGTCATACCGCACGACATCGAGGTCGCGGAAACGCGCAACTACGGCGCCACCGCCAACGACAAGGCGCAGAAACTCATCCAGAAACTGCTGTTCGCCACCGCGTCAGTCGTCGCCCTGGTATTCCTGGCGCTCGGCAGACGCGAAGCCGCGATTGTCGGCAGCGCGGTGATTCTGACGCTTGCGGCGACGCTGTTTGCCTCGTGGGCGTGGGGGTTCACGCTCAACCGCGTTTCGCTCTTCGCCCTGATCTTCTCCATCGGCATCCTGGTGGACGATGCCATCGTCGTCGTCGAGAACATCCACCGGCACCAGCACCTGTTTCCCGGCAAGCCGTTGGTGGAAATCATTCCCGGAGCGGTCGATGAAGTTGGCGGCCCCACGATTCTGGCGACGCTGACGGTCATCGCGGCCCTCTTGCCCATGGCTTTCGTGTCCGGCCTCATGGGGCCGTACATGAGCCCCATTCCGATCAACGCGAGCATGGGCATGCTGCTGTCGCTGGCGATCGCGTTCATCGTTACGCCGTGGCTATCGAGGCTGTGGCTCAAGGCGCCGCATGCCGTCGCGGATCCCGCCAGACCGCCGGGCCTTGCGGGAAAGCTTGCTCCAGTTTTCTCTCGCATCTTTCGCCCGTTGCTCGACGATATCCGGGGCAAGCGCAACCGCAGGCTGCTGGGGTTGGGCATTGCCGGGCTGATCGTCTTTTCGCTGTTGCTGCCCGCCTTCGGTCTGGTGCAACTGAAGATGCTGCCGTTCGACAACAAGTCCGAGTTCCAGGTCGTTGTCGACATGCCTGCAGGCACGCCAGCGGAACAGACGGCGGCGGTCCTCCACGAACTCGGCAATTACCTGGCCACGGTACGCGAGGTGACTGACTACCAAGCCTATGCCGGCACCGCCGCCCCGATCAACTTCAATGGGCTGGTGCGCCAGTATTACCTGCGCGCGGGCGGCGAGGTCGGTGACATTCAAGTGAATCTTGTCGACAAGCATCACCGCAGCGAGCAGAGCCACGCCATCGCCACGCGCTTGCGGCCAGCGTTGCAGAAGATCGGCGAGCGATTCCACGCGAATGTCAAGGTCGTCGAGGTCCCGCCGGGGCCGCCCGTGCAGGCACCCATCGTCGCGGAGATTTATGGTCCGGAGGCCAAAGGCCGTCACGACGTTGCCACAGCCGTGCGCGCGGTTTTCGAAAAGACCGCGGGCATTGTCGATGCCGACGACAGCAGCATTGCTGCGGCGCCGAAGACGCTTCTCTTGGTCGACCGCCGCAAGGCGGCGATGCTCGGTGTGTCGCAGGAAGTCATCGTCAGCACCTTGCGCGCCGGCCTGGCCGGCGAGGCCACGAGCTACCTGCATGACGAAACCAAATATCCGGCTGCGGCGACCCTGCAGCTACCCGCCGAGCAACAAGGCAATCTCGATACGCTGCTGCAACTAGGGGTGCGTTCGGGCTCGGGCAAGTTGGTCCCGATTCGCGAACTGGTCACCGTGAGCGACTCGCTGCGCGAACAGCCGATCTACCACAAGGACCTGCTGCCGGTGAACTACGTCGTCGCCGACATGGCCGGCCGCGTCGACAGCCCGCTCTACGGCATGTTCGCGATGCGCAGCGCGGTCAACGCGATTGCCACGCCCGGCGGCGGTATGTTGGTCGAGTACTTTATTCATCCACCCGATGATCCCTACCGCGATTACTCGATCAAGTGGGACGGAGAGTCGCAAATCACCTACGAGACCTTTCGCGACATGGGCACCGCCTACGCGGTCGGCCTCGTGCTGATCTATCTGCTGGTCGTGGCGCACTTCGGCTCGTATCTCGCACCGCTGATCATCATGGCGCCGATCCCGCTGACCATCATTGGCGTGATGCCCGGCCATGCACTGCTCGGTGCGCAGTACACCGCGACCAGCATGATCGGGATGATCGCGCTGGCCGGGATCATTGTGCGCAACTCGATCCTGCTGGTGGATTTCATCAACATCCAAATCCGCGAAGGTGTCGCCTTCAAGGAAGCGGTCGTCCATTCCGCGATCACCCGCGCGCAGCCGATCATGCTGACCGGCCTGGCCGCGATGCTCGGCGCCTTCTTCATTCTCGACGACCCTATCTTCAACGGACTCGCCATTTCGCTGATTTCCGGGATATTCGTCTCCACCCTGCTGACCCTGGTGGTCATCCCCATCCTTTACTACGTGGCCTATCGCAAGCGCTTCGGTCCAACCCCTCAAGGAGAACCCGCATGACCTCTTGGCAAATCGTTCGTCTCGTGGCCGGTACTTTCATCCTGCTGTCGCTCGCGCTGGGCGTTCCGGGCAGCCCGATATTCGTCAGCCAGTGGTGGCTGGCATTCACCGCGTTCGTCGGTGCCAATCTGCTGCAAAGCGCGCTCACGCGTTGGTGCCTGATGGAATCCATCGTGCGCAAGCTCGGCGCGCGCGAAGGCTGCTGAGCGCGTCGGGACGAGGGATCGGATGATGCGAAGTCTCCTCATCGTAGTGTCAACCGCGCTGGCGCTCTCCGCGTCGGCAGCGTGCGCCACGGATTTGCTGGATGTGTGGCGCGCCGCTTTGCAACACGATCTCGACTTCTCGGCGGCGGACGCTGCCCACCAGGCCGGCGAGGCACGGCGCGAGCAAGGAGAATCGCTGTGGCGTCCCACGATTCAGTTCGCCGGAACTGCCGGACGCATGAGCAGTGAATCAGCGACCACGGGCGCCCAGTTTTCCGCACCCGGATTTCCACAGACCGATGGCGTCAGTTTCAACACTTCAGTCAACAATGGCTCGCTCGGTCGTTGGATGGTCGAGGCGCGCCAGCCACTCATCAGTCGGGAACGCCTGGCGCGAAGTCGGCAATTGGGACTGTCAGCCGACATTGCCGACCTCGAATGGCAGGGTGCGAGGCAGACGCTGATGCTCACCACTGCGCAGAGCTACTTTGCCGTCGCGCTCGCGAGCGAATCGTTGCGCGTTCTACAGCAACAACGGGCTGCCGTCGAGCGAGAACTCGGCGAAGCACGTGACCGACATAAGTTGGGCGACATACCGGTGACCGATACATACGAAGCGGCCGCACGTGCGGAAGCTATCAAGGCGCAGGTGCTGGCGGCCGAGACCGACCTGCAACTCAAGCAGCTCGCATTGTCCGATGTGACTGGTTTGCAGCCCGACGCCATGCAGCTTCTCTTCCCGACCAGCGGATCGACACCAGGCGAGGCGCGTACATTGAACCAATGGCTGACCGATGCCGCCGACCGCAACCTGTTGTTGCGCTCCCAGCTAATCCGGACCGAGTTGGCCGCCGAAGAATCCGCGAAGTTCAGCATTGCAGCTTCACCGACCGTCGATCTGGTTGCTCAGATTGGTCAGGATCGCCTGAACGGCAGCGGTGACTTCGGCCCCGCCAGCATCAATTCGAACAACAAGATGATTGGCATACAAATCACCGTGCCGCTCTATACGGGCGGCTACCGCAACGCGCGTCAGGAAGAGGCTCTCCATCTTGCAGACAAGGCACGAGCGGACGCCAACCGTACGCGGCAGCAGGTTGCGCTGCAGACTCGCGCGGCGTGGCTGGGGCTGACTGTTGGTGCGGGGAGGATCGCAGCGCTGGCCGAGGCCCACCGGGCGAACCGTTCCAGACTCGACGCCACGCGGCTCGGCCGTCGGGTGGGCGACCGTACAACGCTCGACCTCCTGAACGCCGAGAACGACGCAGCGAGCGCGGAGCTCGCGTTGCTACAGGCGCGCGTTGCCTTGCTGATGGATCGCTTGCGCCTGTCGGCACTTGCCGGGCAACTCGACGAAGCTGCGTTGCAAACAGTGAACGCTACGCTCCGAACTGCGGACAACAACTAGAAGGGGCTCTACGGGATCAACGACGCGAGTCATTGCCAATTGCGCAGATTCCCTGGCTCGGGTTGATCTTCGACAATACCGAACCCGGTCAAATCTATCAATATGATTTATTAGCCACCAGAGGAGTGTCAGCCATGAAAGTAAACGTAGGAAATGTAGACCGTACCGTGCGAATCGTCGCGGGTCTTGCGCTGATTGGGCTGACGGTTGCTGGAACCATCGGTCCGTGGGGATATATCGGCATTGTCCCGCTGCTCACGGGTTTGACGCGCGTGTGTCCGGCTTATTCGCTGGTCGGCGTCGACACATGCTCGACCGGCAGGAAATGACCGGCCCGACGGTGCGATCCATCGATTGAATGGTCGCGGCGAAGCAGCTTCCCACCGCTGAGAAGTGCGTTGTCAAATTCGAGCACGGAGCCATCGAGATGAAGATCAAAGTTCTGGGATCGGGCTGCAGCAAGTGCCGCATTACGATCGGAATGATCGAGACAGCGGCCCGGGCCTTGAATGTAGAGGTTGAAATCATCAAGATCGAAGACCGTGACGAGATCAAACGGCTAGGCGTCAGCTCTACCCCTGCCGTCATGATCGACGGCAAGATCGTGCACAGCGGCGGCCTTCCATCACATTACAAAGTGCAAGGATGGTTGAACCCCAACCCCATGGGATTTCTGAGCCAGCCGACACGACACCTGTTCTTCACCGGCAAAGGTGGCGTCGGGAAGACGTCTCTTTCCACGGCCGCGGCGCTAACGCTGGCGGACGCAGGCAAGAAGGTTCTGCTGGTCAGCACTGACGCGGCGTCGAACCTGGATGAAATGCTGGGGATCGAACTTCGCAACACACCCATGTCCGTACCCGGCGCGCCGGGTCTGTCGGTCCTGAACATCGACCCTGACAACGCGGCCGAGTCCTATCGGCTGCGTGTCTTGGCCCAGATGGGCACCAGCGCCAGCGATACCGAACTCTCGACCGTGCGCGAACAACTGTCAGGGGCGTGCACGACGGAAATTGCATCGTTCGACGAGTTTGCGTCCCTCTTGTCTGACGGCGCTGGACACTTCGATCACATTGTCTTTGACACGGCGCCGACAGGGCATACGCTGCGCCTGCTCAGTCTGCCCAAGGCATGGAGCGGATTTCTCGACGGCAATGATCGCGGTGCATCCTGCCTCGGGCCGCACTCGGGACTGAAGATGAAGGAAGCGCGCTTCAAGGCCGCACTTGACGCCTTGAGCGATCCGACGCAGACGACCGTGATTCTGGTGACCCGGCCAGACAAAGGCGCAATGGCCGAGGCGGCTCGCACGTCGGAAGAGTTGCATGGGCTGGGCTTGAACAACCAGCGCCTTGTGATCAACGGCGTGTTTCACGCCAGTGAGCGCACCGACGCGGTGGCCTGTGCGATCGAAGCCTTGGGGCAGCAAGCGCTGGCTGAGATGCCTCAGTCCCTCCTCACCATGCCGCAGGATCGGGTACCGCTGCGGGCATTCGACATGGTCGGCTTGCTCGCACTGCGTGCGCTACTGGCCACCGGCGGGGACGCCATCGAACCGGGCAAGGCCGTGCCCGTGGAATGCATGGAATCGCTACCAGGTTTGGACGCGTTGGCCGACGAGTTTGCAGCCGCCGGGCATGGACTGATCATGGTGATGGGCAAAGGTGGCGTTGGCAAGACGACGGTCGCCGCCGCCTTGGCCGTTGGACTGGTTCGGCGGGGCAAGACCGTGCATCTCAGCACCACCGATCCTGCGGCGCACCTCGCGGGAACGCTTGCTGGTGAGCTTCCCGGTCTGCGCGTCGATCGCATCGACCCTAAAGTCGAGACGCAGCGCTACGTCGACAAGATCATGGCGGCCAAGTCACCGACTCTTGACGCCCAGGAGCGAGCCCTCCTGCTGGAAGACCTGCGCTCGCCGTGTACCGAGGAAGTCGCTGTCTTCCACGCCTTCTCACGAATCGTCAGCGAAGGGCGTAGCGCCTATGTCGTGCTGGATACCGCACCCACCGGGCATTCACTGTTGTTGATGGACGCTACAGGCGCCTACCACCGTCAAATGATGCGGGAGTTCGAAGGACAAAGTGCCGGACGCATCGTCACGCCTTTGATGCGGCTGCAGGATGCTGCATACACGAAGGTCATTCTGGTGACCTTGCCTGAGGTCACACCAGTTTCGCAAGCCGCTGCCCTGCAGGATGACCTTCGCCGCGCCGGTATCGAACCCTATGCTTGGGTGCTCAACAAGAGTGTTCTGGCCGCTGGGACACACGATTCCTTGCTTGCGGCGCGGCTCGCCGGAGAACGCAAGCAGATGGAACGCATGGCCGCTGGGCTCGCCAAGCGCATTTTCATTCTGCCGTGGTTGACCCGTCCGCCGATTGGATTCGTTGAGCTGTCCAAACTGGTGAGCGCAAGACAGCGCGCTCTGGCAGTTCACGCCTGAAGCCTGCCCCACTCGCTTCAGAGACACGTTCGAGCAGCTCGACCCGGCGTCCACTCGCGGTTACTCAGACGGGCATCCCGCGCATGGCGTCGGATGCCCGTCTCGCGTCAATTAGCCGGCGCCCCCACCGAATCCCCTCCCGTGGCGACTCATCATCCCGACGTTCTGATCTGCGATGGCCTTTTGCTCCGGAGTCAGCACGGCATACAGTGCACCGAACGCGCTCGTCATCGTTGCCATTCCGGCGGCGCGCTGCTGCATGGCGGCCGCGTGCTGTCCCATTTGTTCAGGAGCGGTTCCCGTGGCCGTCTGCATTTGGCCGCGCATCGCCTGCATGCTCGCCGCTTGCTGTTTCGCCTGAGCCGCGAAGGTTTGCCACGCGTCTTCCTGAGCGGCGGTGATTTTCAACTGCGTTTTCAGATTGTTCAGGTGAGCGTCAGCCATCGCCGCAGGATCGACCCCTGCCATTGGCCCGTGACCGGGGCCCATACCCATACCCATTCCGGGCCCCATACCTTGGCCCATCCCGCCGTACGGTTGGGCATAGATGGCACCAGCAACTGCCAGCGCAATACCGGTAACGACGCCGGCGATAAGTGTGTGAGTTCTCTTCATGATGCGTCTCCAATGTGCGGTGAGAGGTCTGGTTCAGGGACATCCAGCGCATTCGCTAGATTGGCCTTTGCTACGGTTATGATTTCAGCACCCTCGTGTAAGCGCAGCATGTCAAAGGGGGACCTTTTGGTAGCGCACTGCAACCAACAGCCGGATGACACACTGCGTTACTTTTCTCTCTCCCGTGTCGACCGAACCCAACAGAGAATTGTGCCATGGACGCGCCCGACCACATTCTGATCGTCGATGACGACGCAGAAATCCGCAGCCTGTTGAGCCAGTATTTGGTGAAAAACGGTTTGCGTGTAACGGCGGTGGCCGACGGTCGAGGCATGTGGCATGCGCTCGATGCGGGACGGATCGACCTGATTGTGCTCGACCTGATGCTCCCCGGCGACGATGGCTTGACCCTGTGCAGGAATCTGCGCGCGAAGTCCGACACCCCGGTGATCATGCTTACCGCCCGTGGTGACGAGACGGATCGCATCGTCGGACTGGAGATGGGCGCCGACGATTACCTGGCCAAGCCATTCAGCGCGCGCGAGTTGCTTGCACGCATCAAGGCGATTCTGCGCCGCGCGCGCAGTCTGCCGGAGAACCTCCAACCCGAAAGCGCTCGACACATCCGCTTTGCCGACTGGGTGCTCGACACCTCACATCGACAACTGATTTCCGCCGCAAACGTCGTCACACCGTTGAGCGGTGCGGAGTATCGATTGCTGCGGATTTTCCTGAGTCACCCGAATCGCGTGCTCAACCGCGACCAGTTAGTGGACCTCACGCAGGGCAAGGAGGCTGACCCGCTTGACCGAAGTATCGACGTGCAGGTAAGCCGTCTGCGGAATCGACTCGGAGACGATCCACGCGAGCCCCATCTGATCAAGACCGTGCGGGGCGAAGGCTATGTCCTCTCCGTCGACGTAACGGCAGAACCCTGATGCGCCTTCTACCGCGGTCCCTTTTTGGTCGGCTGATGCTGGTGTTATCAGCCGGGCTGATCGTTGCGCAGTTGCTCAGCGCAACCATCAACCTGGCCGAACGCGATTCCCTGCTCGCCCGCGCTAGTGGCATGCAACCGGCACAACGGATCGCCGACATTGTGCGGCTGCTCGACTCCTTGAGCCCGGCCGAGCGCGCCCGGATCGTCGGCATACTGAGTGTCCCGCCGCTTGTTGTCTCGCTGGATCGCACACCGACCGCGGAGGAGTCTGCGGTGACTGGCGGGGCGCACGCCGCGATGTTTTCCGCAGTACTTCGGGCCGCGCTGGGTGATGAGCGACTGGCTCGAGTAACGATGACCGGGACGCCACCCGCGTGGGCACTGGGACCGGCAGGCGCGAGCGGCCACTTTCCCATGGGCGGACCGATGGGTCCCGAGGGCATGCATCGATTTCCCCCGCATGGGATCTCGTTTCTGGTCCAGGTTCGACTGCAGGACGGGACCTGGGCTACCTTCGACACCCAGGTCAACCAGGAGTCGGCAACCCTGCCGTGGCGGGTGCTGCTTACTCTTGCAACCCTGCTCGCCGCGGTGCTGCTCCTTTCCTACATTGCGGTGCGCTGGGTCACGCGCCCGCTGCAACTGCTCGCTACTGCCGCCGACGAACTCGGGCAAGACATCAACCGTCCGCCATTGCCCGAAGGCGGTCCCATCGAGGTCAGCCGTGCGGCAAGCGCCTTCAACACCATGCAATCCCGGTTGGCCAAGCTCATCGACGAACGGACGCGCCTGCTCACCGCCATGTCGCACGACCTCAAGACGCCGCTAACACGAATGCGGCTGCGCGCCGAGATGCTCGAGGACCGGAATCTACGCGAAAAATTCGAAGCCGACCTGGTGGAAATGGAATCGATGGTGACCCAGACGTTGGAATTCATGCGTGGACTCAGCAACCACGAGCCAGAGCAGAATGTAGACATCATGGCACTGCTCGAAAGCCTGCAAGCCGACAACGAAGCCATGGGCCGAATCGTCACCATCGACGGACGAATTTCCAGACCCTACTCCAGCGCACCGCAGCTCCTCAAGCGCTGCATCTCCAATCTAGTAGACAACGCTGTCCTCTACGGTCAGAAAGCGGAGATTCACGTAGCAGAAGCACCTGAGCAATTGACCATTCGAGTGCGCGACCGCGGTCCGGGAATACCCGACGCTGAGATCGATAGAGTCTTCGAACCGTTCTATCGACTCGACGCCTCGCGCAGCCGCGAAACAGGCGGAACCGGACTTGGCCTCAGCATAGCGCGCAATATCGCGCATGCGCATGGAGGGGATGTGCGACTTCGCAATTGTGAAGAAGGCGGGTTGGAAGCAACCTTGACCTTGCCATGGACGCGGTAGACAGGCATAGCGAACGCGCAGGCTTCGAGAGATCCCTCGTTCCACTATGGAAGCAAAGGATGAACATCAAAGGAGAGGGTATGAGGTTCACGACGGTTCTTCTGCTGGCGTTGACCGGATTTGAAGTATGGTCCACACCGCCCGCTCGAGCACAAAGCCACCAACATGACATGACGCCACTGGTTACTACCCAAGGGGATACCAGGCAACTGGTCAAGATTCCCGAGCCGATACGTCTGCACACGATCACCAGCATGCGCGACCATTTGTTGGCTCTGCAAGAGATCAATGTTGCACTTTCAAAGAACGAGTACGACAAAGCGGCGTTGATTGCTGAGACCAGGTTAGGTATGAGTTCGCTGGAGCTCCATGGTGCGGCGCACATCGCACCGTTCATGCCACAAGGCATGCAGGACATCGGAACGCAGACGCACCGGGCGGCCAGCCGCTTCGCGGTAGACGCACAAACCGCCAGCGCAGGCAACGATGTCCGGCCCGCACTCGCGGCGCTTGGTGTCGTAATGCAGCAGTGCGTGGCGTGTCACGCGGCCTATCGCCTACATTAAGCTGCGCTTTGATGACGGCACGTAGCCTGGCTTGACCCCTGAGCGCATGGCGGGAGCGACCAGTAGTTAGGCGGGTTTCGGCGCCCGAAAGCACCGAGCGGAGCGCCATGGTATGGCAACGGCACCTCGCGACTGCAGTTCTATCGCGCACAAGCCAACGACAGGAGTCGAAGCTTCCTGGCTGATGAGATCGACCGAACGGTGATCGAGACCGTCGCGCTGCACCTTCACTCTCCGACGTTCGTAGCAGCTGTCGTGAAGTCGAGCCCCTCGCCGGGTAGCTCCCGCGGCGCCGAAACCGGCACAATAGCGCCATGCCCAAGCAGTATTCGATGGGCGGCCGCGCGCCCCCCGCCGGAGCCGCCGACACGCCGCTTGGCCCGGCACCGCGCTCGCTGCGCGAACGCGTTGGCGCGCTTCGCAACCTGCCGCCCTTCCTCAAGCTCGTCTGGCAGACCAATCCGTCGTTGACGCTTGCGCAATGTGCGCTGCGTCTCGTGCGCGCACTGCTGCCGATCGTGACGCTGTACGTCGGCAAGCTGATCATCGACGAGGTGGTCATGCTGACGCAGGCGTCGAATGCGCCGGCCAACTGGCGCGAGTGGGTCGCATTGGGTCTGCTCGATCGCATCGGCACGCTGGTCATCGTCGAATTCGCGCTCGCGGTGCTTGCCGACGTGCTGGGGCGCACGGTGTCGTATTTCGATTCGCTGCTTTCGGAGCAGTTCTCCAACGCCACCAGCCTGCGCCTGATGGAGCACGCCGCGACGCTCGACCTCGAGGATTTCGAGGACAGCGAATTGCAGGATCGCCTCGAGCGCGCGCGGCGGCAGGCGGCAGGGCGCATGACGCTGATGGGGCAGCTCTTCGCGCAGGCTCAGGATGTAGTCACGATCCTCAGTTTCGCCGCCGGCCTGATCGTCTACGCGCCGTGGCTGATCGTGCTGCTGGCGATCGCGCTGATTCCGGCGTTCGTCGGCGAGGCGCACTTCAACGCCCGAAGCTACGCGCTCAACTACACGCGCACCGCCGAGCGTCGCGAACTCGACTACGTGCGCCAGACGGGGCGAGCGTCGAGACGGCGAAGGAAGTGAAGATTTTCGGCTTGAACGCGTTCCTCATCGATCGTTATCGCGCGCTCGCCACCAGCTTCTACGAGGCCAATCGCAAACTGGCGCGACGGCGGGCCAGCGTGGGCAGCGTGCTGACCGCGATCGGCACCATCGCCTACTACGTTGCGTACGCATACATCATCTGGCGCACGCTGCATCGCGACTTCAGCATCGGCGACCTCACCTTCCTCGCAGGTTCCTTCCGGCGCCTGCGCACGCTGCTCGAAAGCCTGCTCATGGGCTTCTCGGCGGTCGCCGGGCAGGCGCTCTACCTCGACGATCTGTTCTCGTTCTTCGAGATCCAGCCGGAAATCGTGTCCCCGCCCAACGCACTGCCGTTTCCGTCGCCGATTCGCACCGGCTTCGTCTTCGACGACGTCGGCTTTCGCTATCCGGGCGCCGAGCGCTGGGCGGTGCGACACATGAGCTTCACGCTGCAGGCCGGCGAAATCCTTGCGCTGGTCGGCGAAAACGGCGCCGGCAAGACCACGCTGGTGAAACTCCTCGCACGGCTCTACGATCCGGACGAAGGGCGCATCCGGCTCGACGGCCACGATCTGCGCGAATACGATCTGTTCGCACTGCGCGCGAATATCGGCGTCATCTTCCAGGATTTCGTGCGCTACCACCTGAGCGCGGCGGACAACATCGCCGTCGGGCGCATCGAAGCGCGCGACGATCGCGCGCGCATCGAGCTGGCGGCGCAGCGCAGCCTTGCCGATGAAGTCATCGCCAAGCTGCCCGACGGCTACGACCAGATCATCGGCAAGCGCTTTCGCACCGGCATCGACCTGTCGGGCGGGGAATGGCAGAAGATCGCGATCGCGCGCGCCTACATGCGCGATGCGCAGGTGCTCATCCTCGATGAACCGACGGCGGCGCTCGACGCGCGCTCGGAGTTCGAGGTCTTCCAGCGTTTCAAGGAGCTCTCGCGGGGCAAGACGGCGGTGCTGATCTCGCACCGCTTCTCCAGCGTGCGCATGGCCGACCGCATCGTCGTGCTGGCCGACGGCAAGGTCGAGGCAGCCGGGACGCACGACCAGCTGCTCGCGGCGGGCGGCCGCTACGCCGAGTTGTTCGAACTGCAGGCGGCGGGCTATCGGTAGGCCCGGGCCGATCAGACCAAGGCTATTTGCCCAGAATCATGACCAGGTCGATGCCGTTGCCCATCGCGGCATAACCGGCCCGGTTCGGATGCAGTTTGTCGCCCGGGCCGCCGATGGTCGAGTTGGGCTGGTATTCGGCCTTGAGTTCGCCGGTCTTCGGGTCGAGGACAATGGCGTCGAAGTCGATCACGCCGTCGAAGATTCCGGAACTGCGGATGAATGCGTTATATTCGCGCCGCTTCGCCTCGACCTCGGGCGTGCCGTGCGTGGGCGTGCTGTTGAGCGCGCCCGTCAGCGTCGCCATGTAGATACGCACGCCCGGAATACTCGCGCGCAGCCGCTTCACGCCTTCACGCACGCCGTCGGACACCGCCTGCGCGGACGCGCCGGCGGCGCCGAAATCATTGATGCCCTCGAGCCAGATCACCGCCGATACGCCGGGCAGGCTGATCACGTCGCGCTGCAGGCGATCGAGTGCGGAAGGTCCGCCCGGCAGCGGCTTCGAGGCATAGTCGGCGGGGCCGACGACCTGGTTGCCGCCGATGCCTTCGTTGACCACAGAGTACCTATCGCCGGCCGCCGCGTGCAGCCGGCGCGCGAATACGTCGGGCCAGCGGTCGTCGCCGTTGAGCGTCGACGCGGTTCCGTCGGTGATCGAGTCGCCGAATGCCACGATCACGCGCGTCGCCGCCGGCGCCGTCATCTCGACGGCGTCGAGGAAATACCACGAGGTGGACGACAACGGAAATGCGGCTTCGGATTCGTCGTTGCCACGCGAGCCGCTGCCAGGCGCACTCAAGTACGACGTGGTGAGCGCTTTCGCGTGCCACGTCATCGGACCGCTTTCGCCGGCGACATGGAAGCTCACCGCGAGGCGGCGACCGCTGAGCATGGGATCGTTGCTGCTGCTGACAAATGGCAATAGCACCGCATCGGAAACTACATCCTTGCCCGGCGCGACCGTGACCGTGCGTTGACCCGCGAAGGTGACCGGGCGGTTGGAACCGGCCAGCACAGCGCTGCCGCTGGTCTGCAATCCGATGTATGCGCCGTCGAACGTGACCGGCTGGGTGCCGAAGGCGTTGGACAGCCGGATGCGCGCCTGCTTGCCCCATACGTCGGGGCGCACGATCATTCGAAACGATTGATCGACAGCGCCGTGTGTTGCGTCGGGGAACGCGAACTTGAGCTCGGGTTGCGCGGTCGGGTTACCCACCGGATAAGGGCCGTGCGCCGACGCGGTCCACGCCGCGACCCAGTGCGGCGCTTTGGCGCGCGTTGCCTTATCCGCGGCAACAGCGTTTCCGGCGACACCGGCGATAAGCAATCCGCAAAGCACGATGCGACCAATGAACGCGGCGCAATGGACCATGTTCTCCTCCTCGAAGGTACTGTCGTTTTAGTCGAAGCTGACGATCTCGACCCAGTTCGAACCCTTGCCGGTCGGGTACTTGTTGAGGAATTTGAGTCCGCCGTTGGCCGCATCGATGGCGTAGACGGAAACCGTATCCGACTTCTCGCCGGTGACGACCATGTAGCGGCCCTTGGGATCGATCGCGAAACCGCGCGGCTGGCGCTCGGTGGACGTGCTCGACAGGAACGTGAGCTTGCCGGTGGCGCCGTCGACGGAGAATGCGCCGATGGTATTGCTGGTGCGTTCCGAGATGTAGAGGAACTTGCCGTTGGGCGTCATGTGGATGTCGGCGGCCCAGATGTCGTTATCGGTGTTGCGCGGCGGTGGTCCGCCAGGCGCCCCGACCGCACCGCGCGGCGCGCCGGGCCCAAGCTTGGTGTCGGCGGGCAATCCGGATGCCGAACTGACCTGCGAGAGCAGTCCGGTCTTGGCGTCGATGGAAAAGGTCGTCACGGTTCCAAGCAGCTCGCTCAGCACATAGGCGAAGCGGTTGTCGCTGGAGGTGATGAAGTGCCGCGGACCGGTCATCGCGCTGGTCAGGAAAACCGCGGGAGTATTGGAACTGAGCTTGCCGCTCTTGGCATCGAAGGTGAACTGGAAGATCTGGTCGCTGCCCAGCGTCGGCACGTAGACGAAGCGGTTGCTCGCATCGACGCGGATGGAATGCGCATTGCGTCCCACCGGGATGACCTGCAGCGGTTCGACGGCGACGCGTCCGTCGCTCTCCACTGCGTTGACGCTGATCACGTGACCGCCGTAGGACGCGCCAAACAGGAAGCGTCCGGTGCGATCGAGCGAAATGTACGGAAAGCTCTCCGCCAGCGGCGACGCCGACAGCGGGGTCAGCGCGCCGGAGTCCCTGGCGATGGTGTAGACGTGCACCCGATACGGCTTGGAGCGCGATGCGGCATACAGGAAGCGGCGATCGGGACTCACCGCCATCGGCATCACCACGCTCGCGGCGCGAACGCGCGCGCCGGGCTGCATTTCGCCGGTGTCGAGCAACCGGTACATGCCGATGTCGCCATCGTCGGCATTCGAGACATAGACGAATGTCGCGGCCAGCGCCGACGCGCTGCCGAGCGAAGCGATTGCGACCACGGCGATCCCCCTGGCAATCGTTACGAGCGTTCTCATGTGCTTCCTCCCCAATTTTGTTGTTGGTCGCCGCACAGCGCGAAGGGCTATTCTAGTCGCTCGTCGACGTGCTGCAACCCATGCCAGTTCGATGAGCGCGGTGCGCTATGCTGTTGTGCAGCAAGCCGATTCGACCAATGAGGAGCCTAAGCCATGCCCATCGACCCCGCGGCCGGAAACATCGTCCACGCCATACAGCTCGCCATCGCCCCCGTCTTCCTGCTTACCGGCATTGCCGGCCTGCTCGGCGTGATGACGACCCGGCTGGCGCGCGTCATCGACCGCGCCCGCAGCTTCGAAGTCACCTGGCCGACCATGGATGCCAAGAGGCGCGCTGCGGCACGATTGGAAATCACCGATCTCGACCGGCGCCGGCGCGTCTGCAACCTGGCCATCAGCTTCTGCACCACCGCTGCGCTGCTCATCTGCCTGGTGATCGTGACGCTGTTCGTGGAGGAATTCCTGGTCGCCAAGCTGCACTGGATCGCCGGCGCGATGTTCGTCGGCGCGATGCTTGCCATCATCTGTGGCATCGCCTGCTTCCGCCGCGAGGTGCACCTCGCGACGCACACCATCAGCCTCGACCCGGGACGCTTTGCGGATTGACGGTGCGCGCAAACGTCGGCGCTTGCCGCTGCCGACTCGCCTGTTCATACGCGTAGGCAAGGCGAATGAGCGTCGGTTCGCTCCACGCGCCACCGACGAAGGAGATGCCCACGGGCAGGCCCTGGACCTGCCCGGCCGGCACGGTGATGTGCGGGTATCCGGCAACCGCGGCCGGTGAACTGAAGTCTTCGCCGCTGTTGTCGCCGCGGATGAAGTCGGTCAGCCACGCCGGCGTATTGCTCGGCGCGACCAGCGCGTCGAGCCGATGCTCGCGCAGTGCGCGGTCGATGCCTTCGGCGCGCGCCACGCGACGACAGGTGGCCAGCGCGTCGCGGTATTGTGCAGTGTCGAGACCGCCGGTGGCTTGCGCGCGCAGGAATAGCTCCTGGCCGAAGTAGCGCATTTCGCGATCGCGATGTGCCTCGTTGAATGCGATGACGTCGGCAAGCGTCCTGATGCTGCTCGTGGGCGCGTACTCGGCAAGGTACGCGGCGAGATCGACCTTGAATTCGGACAGCAGTACGTCCAGCTCGGCGGCCTCGTAACTCGCGCCAGGCGGTAGCTCGACCGGGTCGACCAGGATCGCGCCCTTGGACGCCAGCACCTGCAGCGCCGTCTCGACGACCGCCGTCGCGAGGTCGTTGCGGCCGCCGAAGTTGGCGCGCACTACGCCGATCCGGGCGCCCCTGAGGCCATCGACATCCAGGAACCGGGTGTAGTCGGCGATGTTTCCCGCGGAACCCGCGGTGACCGCATCGCGCGGATCGCTCGCGGCGAGCACCGTCAGCAGCGCCGCGGCGTCGGCCACGCTGCGCGTCATCGGCCCGGCGGTGTCCTGCGAATGCGAGATCGGAATGATGCCGCTGCGGCTGACCAGTCCGACCGTCGGCTTGATGCCGACCAGTCCGTTGATCGACGACGGCGACACGATCGAACCGTCGGTCTCGGTGCCGACCGCGACACTGGCGAGACTCGCCGCAATCGCCGCAGCCGATCCGGAACTCGAGCCGCTGGTATTGCGATCGAGCGCGTAGGGGTTGCGGGTGAGCCCGCCGCGCGCGCTCCAGCCGGAGGTGGAGCGGGTCGAGCGGATGTTGGCCCACTCGCTGAGGTTGGTTTTGCCGAGGATGACCGCGCCGGCGTCACGCAGCCGGGAGACCAGGAACGCGTCGCGTGGCGGCGTCGCGCCGACGAGCGAGAGCGATCCCGCCGTCGTCTGCATGCGGTCGGCGGTCGCGATGTTGTCCTTGAGCAGCACGGGAATGCCGTGCAGTGGACCACGCGTCCCCTGGGTCTTGCGTTCGCGATCGAGCGCGACGGCAATCGATTGGGCGTCCGGGTTGATCTCGATGATGGAGTTGATGCGCGGCCCGGCCTGGTCGATCGCGCGAATGCGCGCCAGGTACGCCTTGACCAGCCCGGACGAGCTGAGCGCGCCGGCTTCCATGGCCGCGCTCAGCTCCGCAATCGAGGCTTCACCGACTTCGACTCGGAGCTTTCCCGATGCGGGTGGAGATCCTGCCGCGGCCATCAACTGCTCTCCGATCAGCCCGCCCGTCCCTGCGATGCCGATGCGGAGAAAATTTCTGCGATCCATGGCTTCGCCTGCGGTGCGAAGCCGCATTGTAGCGGCAGCGCACCGGCGACGCCGCAACTACTGGCACACGGTCCCGGGCGGCCGGAACACCTGGCGGGTGATCGCCTTGGTCTGCGTGCCGACGTTGGGTGGATCGTTCACCACGTAGGAGAAGTTGCCGGTGTTGCCGTCGCTGAAGGTAAAGGTCACGGTGCCCACGTTGGTGCGCTGCACCGTGCTGCCGTCGAAGGGCGTTGCGCTGAATGCCGGCCCCGAGGTCTTGATCAGCGCACCGGAGAAGGTGCCGGGCGCGCCTTGCGAGGCCGTCGCCGAATACCAGAGCGGGTTGCGGTTCACGTCGTAGGTGAACCAGGTGGCGAAGATCGTCGTCCCCTGCTGCGTCAGGTTGACGCCCCACCCCGACTCCAGACCGCCCGCCGCCCACCACAGGTCCTGGTAATTGGTGGCCAGGGTCAGATTCGGCTGCGCGCCCCAGACGCAGGTCGACGGCGTCGCAAAATTCTGCAACGTGATCGCCTTGGTCTGCGAGATGCCGTTGACGGTGTACGCAAACGAGGCGGTGCTCGCGCTGGTGAAGGTGATCGTCGCCGTCCCGACGGCGGTTGGCGTTGCCGGTGGCACGAAGGCGTTGAACGGGGCCCCGGTGGTCTTGTTCACCTGACCACCGTACACCCCTTCGGCGCTCTTGTTCGCGGTCATGGTCAGCCACCACGCCTTGCCCGCCGCGTCGTAAGTGAACCATGTCGCGAAGATCACGTCGCCCTGATGCGCGAAGTTGATGCCCCATCCCGACTCGGCGGCACCAGCCCACCACAGGCCCTCGTAGTTCGCGACCGCGGGCTGGACCGACGCCGTCAATCCGTTGAAATTGGTCGCGACATTCGGCACGATCGCGCCGGCACGATTGATCGCGTTGACACCGTCGGTCGGCAGCGCACCATAGGTCACCTGGTCGACGCCGGCGTAGTTGATGGTTCCGCCCGCGGTCGAGAGAAAGCCGTTGGGGACGACGTAGTCGGGGGTCATCAGGCCCAGTTCGGCAAAGCCCTGCGTGGCGACCAGCACGCGGGTGTTGGCGGTCGAAGTCGGCGCAGCGTACCCACAGCCATAGTAGGGATTGCAGGCCATGCCGATCGGCAGATTGGCGGGAAAAGTATACGAGTTGGACACCCCGGGGCTGGTGCTGGTGAGCTTGTTGCCGGCCCAGAAATATTCCGCGCTCATGCCCTGCGCTTCGTGCAGTACGATGAACTGCACCGTGCCGCTGGCATTGGAGAAGATCTGCTCGATGCGGTAGGTGTGAAACTCGGCGAGTGCGGTCGTTGCCAGGAGGGCCGCCGCAAACGCGATCATGGACTGGACAATGGTCTTCATGTGGGCTCCGTGATTGCGCGGCGTGTGCAGCCTCCGCATACCTGCGCATGCCATTGGCGCTGAGGTGTAGTCAACATCCGGGCGAGCGTGCCTATTCCAGACTTCGCGCCGCGGAATAGGCCGCGATGGAGACCTGTTTGCGAACAATTGCCGACGTCGAGCGCGCGATGACCCATGCACTGGTCCGCAGCCTGGTCCTCGTACTCGCGCTCGGCGCCGGTGTGGGTGCGTCACTTGCGCACGCGAACGGGTTGCTGATCGTCAATCAGCCATGGACTCGACCGGCGCTGGCGGGTCAGGCCACCGAGGTCTTCATGGACATCACCAGCACGGCGGGCGCGACGGTGGTTGCGGTTGCCAGCGATGTCGCGGCGACAACGCGCATTCGCGGGCCGGACCGGCAGCGCGGCAAAGCGACCGCCATCGCGTTGCCTGCCGGGCAACTCGTCGCGCTCGCGCCGGGCAAGTACCGCGTCGCGCTGTTGCGGCTGAACCGCACCTTGAAGCTCGGCGATCGGGTCTGGCTGACCCTGACCGTCGAGCAGGCGGACGGGTCGCGCCAGGAGATCGCGGTGAACTCGGAGGTGCGGCTGCATTCGCCCATCGACGACGAATTGCACGCGCATCGCCACGCCGCGCATTGACGGCGGCACATGCAGTTCGGGCCTGGCGCACCCCCTAGTCGCGCCCGAATCGCGGGTGGAATAATATCGGAGCGGGCACCGCAATTGCGCGGCACCCGGGGCCGTCCACACAATAATTTCAGCACGGAGGAACCATGCACAGATTCCACTCGAGCGTCAGTTTTTGCCTGAGCCTGGCGATCGTTTCGACGCTGCCGGCATGTGCCGCCGACATCATCGTCTCGGCGCAGGACGGCAAGTTCGTGCGCAGCACCGGCGTCGCGACCTATCCGCAACCCGCGCCGCCGGACAGCCTGGTGGTGATCGACGCGTCGCGTACGCCGCCGGTGGTCAAGGGCACGCTCGAAGGCATCGAGCACACCGTGCAGGGCCCCCCGCAGGCAGTCGCGGTCACTCCCGACGGCAAGCTGGCGATCGTCGCCGCCCCGACGCGCTACGACTACGCAGCGAAGAAAGAAGTCTTCGACAACGTACTGCAGGTCGTCGACATCGAGGCATCGCCGCCGAAATTGCTCGGCACCGTCGATGTCGGCGGCCACCCCAACGGACTGACCATCAATCGCGAGGGCACGCTGCTGCTCGCCGCCGCGCACGACGGCACGGTGAAGGTGCTCACCATCAATGGCAAGAACGTCAGGATGCTCGAACAGGTCAAGGTCGGCGACAAGCGCCTGTCGGGCATTTCGTTCACCACTGATGGCAAGGCGGCGATCGTGGCGCTGCGCGACGAGAACGGCGCCGCGGTGCTCAGCGTCGACGGCGCGACGGTGAAGAACACCGGCGAAAAAATCTCCACCGGGGTCAATCCGTACGCGATCGACATCTCCAGCGACGGCCAGTGGGCGATCATCGGCAACACCGGCACGGGCCGGTCAGTCGCCGACGCCGACGTCGTGACGCTGGTCAACGTCAGCAAGCGGCCGTTTCGCGCGGTGCAGCAGATCTCGGTGCCGGCGACGCCCGAGGGCGTCGCCATTTCGCCGGACGGCAAGTGGATCGTGGTGTCGTCGATGGCGGGCTCGAACCTGACGGCGAAGGACGCCGACCGGCAGAAGCTCGGCAAGGTCGTGCTCTACGCGATCAAGGACGGTGTGGCCACGATGGTGAACGAATTGCCGGGCGGCGAAGCCGCGCAGGGCGTCGTCTTCACCCAGGACAGCAAGAACATCCTGGTGCAGTTCGACGTCGAGCGCGCGCTCGCGCTCTACACCATTCGCGACGGCAGGCTGGTCGACACCGGCGAGCGCATCAAGCTCGCGGCGGGACCTGTGTCGATCCGGTCGATGCCGCGCTGAACGCGTCGTCAGACTCGCCGCGCGGCGTCGTCAGGCGGCGCCGCGCGGCCGCAACGCCCAGTCGGCCACGTAGCGTTTCAGGCCATCGGCGGTCGCGCCCACGTCGGCGCAACCGACGTATCCATCCGGGCGGATCAGGTACGCGGCATCGCGCGCGAATCCTGCCGCCTGCATTGCGTCGCGCCACGCAAAGACGTGGAGAGGAAGACCGAGCGCCTTGCACCAGTCGGCAAGGTCCGCGCTGGCCTGGCCATAGACGTGAACCTGCCAGTCCAGCGACTGCAGCGGCGCGAAATTGTCGCTCGCCGAAGTGCTGTCATCGAGCTTGATCCACGGCAGCCGGTCTCCAGCGTTCACCCGTCCCGCCGCGCCTGAACTCAACGCACCACCCCGGTATTCGATCGCGGTCTGGGAAATGGTGCGAAACATGAAGCGCCGCGTGGCATCGAGTGAAAAGAACAAAGGCATGAGCAGCGGCACGATCCGCGTGCGCACGAACCGCGCGAGCGCGCCGTCGCTGCTGACGAGCTGGAATGCGCGATCGGTGGTGGCGACCAGCCGTCGCGCGAAGGCGATGCGCTCCGGCTCGTAAGTGTCGAGCAATCGCGGGACCGCGCGCTGCTGCACCACGGCCGCGAGTTTCCATGCGAGGTTTACGGCGTCGCCCAGGCCGGTGTTCATGCCCTGCGCGCCGACCGGACTGTGCAGATGCGCCGCGTCGCCGAGCAGGAAAGCGCGCGCGACACGAAACTGCGCAGCGACACGGTGGTGTACGTGATAGGTCGAGAACCAGTTGACGCGATCGACGACGACGCCGAGCTGCTTGAGAATGACGCCGCTGACGTCCTTCCACTCCAGCGGCCGCTGCGCATCGACTGCGCTGTCCTTGATGGTGCCGATCAGTCGCGCGTGACCATCGCCGGTCATCGGAAACGCGGCCAGGAATCCGGCGTCGTCGAGCGCGACATGCAGCTCGTGATTCATCACCGGGCCGCTACCCGCCGCGTCGGCGACGTAGAACATGTGCGTATAGGTTCCACCCGGGAAGCCGGTCCGCAGCGCTTCGCGCACCCGCGAGTGGGCGCCATCGCAACCGGCGAGATACGCGGCCTCGCAAGTCTCCATGCTGCCGTCGGCGTGCTTGAGCTGCGCGACGATGCGACTGCCATCGTCCTCGAAGCTCACCAGCTCGGTCGGGCGCTCGACGGTGATGCCGAGGTCCGCGAGGTGTTCGATGAGCAGGCGCTCGTGGGCATCCTGCGGAAAAATCAGCATGTACGGATACGGACTCGCGCCGACGCCGAAGTCACCGAACGGGACGCGCGCGACGCGGCGCCCGCGTACCCACAGATTTGCCGCGACGAACTTCAGGCCGTGCGCGATGACGTCGTCGGCAAGTCCGAGCTGGTGATAGAACTCGAGCGTACGCGCCTGCACGCCGAGCGCGCGCGACGTGGTGCCCGGCTGGGCAACCTTGTCGACGATGCGGATGCTCACGCCCATGCGGGTGAGCCAGAGGGCCAGCACCAGCCCGGTGGGGCCGGCGCCGGCGATCAGTACGTCGCTGCGTTGCACAGAGCGATGTTACTCGCGCTGAAGTGGCCGGTTACTGGCGCTGGCGCCCCGCGCTGACGCGACCGGCAATCGATCAGTTGCGCGTCATCGGCGCGCCGCCGGCGGGCGGCGAGCCTCCGGGGGGCGGTCCGGCGGGCGGTTGTCCTCCACCGGGCGGGGCACCACCGGTCGGTGGCCCCCCCGACGAAGGCGGCCGTTGCGACGAAGGCGGCGGCCGGTTCGCCGGCGGTTGCTGGCCGCCATTCGACGGCGCCGGCATGGTCCGGACGTCGCCCGGCGGACGCGGTGCCGGATTGGGTGTCGCCATCGGGGGGCGAGGCGGCGGCCCACCTTGCGGCGGTCGCGGCGGTGGCGGTCCCGGTCGCGGCGGCGGACCGGGCGGTCGATAATGCGGCGGCGGCGGCCGGCTCACCCAGTAGTCGCGGCGCCCGTACCAAGGCCGGCCGTAGTAGTAGCGGTCCCAGTAGGGCCCGAGCGAAAAGACGACGATCGGAATGCCGAGGCTGGGCGCGTAGTTGTACAGCGGCACGCGACCGTCTTGATAGACGTAGTTGAGGTACGGAGCCCACGTCCAGCCGCGGAAGTTGGCGTATTCGACGTCGCACCAACTCCAGTCCTCGAGGCAGCCCTGCACATAGAGAGGCGTGCCCGGTGCGATCTGCACCACCAGCGGATAGGAATTGTCCGGGCCGGCACGCAGGTAGACGGTGCGCGTGGTGAACGCTTGCTGCGCGAGCGCCGCAAGCGGCAGCGCGCAGAGCAGCATGCCCAGCCCGATGCGTAGTGAAGACCAGCGTTTCATGCGGGCACCTCCTGTAGCGCGACAATAGCATCAGCAGCGACCCCTCTAACGTCCGAGTCGGCGTAGCGGTGGACGTCGCGGCGAGGCCTGCGGTGGCGCAGCAGGGGGCGGGCGTGGCAGCATACAAGGCCGGTCGCTGGTGCACGACGAGGCGCGTCGCGTACCGCCCGGCTATTCGACGGTCCCCATGAGCGACGCTCCGCAAATTGTTCCGACGCGCATCGAAGTCTTCGATCGCCGCCTCGACCCGGTGGTCGCCGGCGCACCGCAACTCGAGCGGCTGTGCACGGGAGCGCGCTGGAGCGAAGGCCCGGTCTGGATGCACGAGGACGACAGCCTCCTGTGGAGCGACATTCCCAACGATCGCATGCTGCGCTGGTCGGCGCGCGACGGCATGAGCGTATGGCGCAGCGGCGTCGGCTTCACCAACGGACATACCCGCGAGCACAACGGCGCGCTGCTGCATTGCTCGCACGGCTTGCGCGCGGTGTATCGCACGCGCGGCGACGGCCCGCCCGAGGTCATTGCCGATCGCTTCGAAGGCAAGCGCCTGAACTCGCCCAACGACATCGTCGTCAAGTCCGACGGCAGCATCTGGTTCACCGATCCACCCTACGGCATCGTCATTCCCGAGGAGGGCCATCCCGGTATTTCCGAGCTGGGCGACTGCTACGTATTCCGCCTCGATCCGCGCACCGGTGTACTGACCAAACTCACCGATCTGGTCGACGAGCCCAATGGCCTCGCCTTCTCGCGCGACGAAACGCTGCTCTATGTCTCGGACACGTCGGCGGCGTTGCGCAAGGACGGGTCGGGCAATCATTGCCTGTGGGTTTTTGAAGTGCGCGACGTGGTCGATGGCCACGCACTCACCAACGGCCGCGTGTTCGCGGTGGTCGAGCCCGGCCTGCCCGACGGCTTCCGTCTCGACGAACGCGGCTGGATCTACACCAGTTCGCTCGACAGCGTGCAGATCTATCATCCCGATACGACCTTGCTGGGCAAGATCCACGTGCCCGAGAAGATCGGCAACCTCACCTTCGGCGGTTACGCGCGCGATCAGCTCTACATTGCGGCGTCGTCGTCGATCTATCGCATCCGCCTCGCCACGCGCGGAATCCAGCGTCCCTGAAGCGAGCGCGTCGCCGCGATTCAGTCGACGACGATGCCGGCTGCGCGCACGACCCTGGTCCAGCGTTCGATTTCGTCGCGGATCAACGTTGCATACGCCTCGGGCGTGCTGGCAATGACGTCGAAACCCTGCTCCTGAAGCTTTTCGCGCAGTGCGGGCATCGCCAGCGCCTGCGTGAGCGTGCTCGACAGCTTGCGCAACGCGGCGGGATCGAGATTCGCGGGGCCCAGCACGCCGTAGAAGGGAGCGGCGTCGAGGCCGACGTAGCCCTGCTCGGCGAGCGTCGCCAGGTCGGGAAGCATTTTCGAGCGGCCCGTGGCGACGATGGCGATGCCGCGCACCGTTCCCGCCTTGATCTGCGCGCCGGTCGGAACGATCGCGTCGATGAGCAGCGGCACCTGTCCGCCCATCGCGTCCTTGAGCGCGGGCGCGATGCCGTTGTACGCGACGTGCTGACCGTCGAATCCCTGCTTCTGGCGGAACATCTCCCACCACAGGTGACCGTAGCTGCCGATGCCACCGGTGGTGTACTGCAGCGGCGCGGACTGCTTCTTCGCATAAGCGACCAGTTCCGCCATGTTCTTCACCGGCACCGCGGGATGGACGACGATCAGCAGGGGCTGGCTGACGACTTCGGACACCGGTGTGAAATCCTTGAGCGCGTCGTAGGGCAGCTTGCGACCGAGCGCAGTGTTGAACGCGATCGGCACGCCGGCGCCGAGCAGGGTGTAGCCATCGGGCTTGGCCTTGGCGACGACGTCGCTGCCGACGATCTGTCCGCCGCCGGGCCGGTTCTCGATGACGATCGGTTGCCCGAGCAACTCCGACCAGAAGGGGCCGATGGTGCGAAATGCAGTGTCGATGCCGCCCCCGGCCGCAACCGGAACGATGAGTTTGATCGGGTGCGAGGGAAACGCGTCCTGCGACCAGGCCGCCGTCGCGGATAGCGCGAGCACCAGCATCGTCGCCAGCGCCGTCGCGATGCGCGTGACCGAACAGCGGTGAATGGCGGTGGTCATTGCGACTTCCTTCCTTGCACGAGGCGGGGCTGCTAGTCTAATGAACTAAGGGCCACGCTTCAAACGCGATGCGCTCGCTCGTTCGGTCAATCCAACCTTGAACATCGACTCCTTTCGCATCGAACCGCTGGGCGTGACCGTCATGCCCGAGTGGTTCCAGCACGAAGGCATCGAGCCCGTGCTCGATCGCCTGCAAGGCATCGGCGCCACCGCGATCGCGACCAGTCCGTACGTGATGCGGGAATGCGCCGAAGGCGAGGGCGGTCGCGAACCGCCTGCCGACGGCGACGCGGGTCGCGTGCGCCCGCTCGACCGTGCGCTCTGGGGCAGGCGCGAGCTTTGGGTGCGCACGGCACCATCCTTCGAGCACGACCTGGCGCGTTATCGCGGGCAGCGCTATCAGCCGTCGCCGCCGGACGTGACGACCCACACGCAGGGAGGCTGGCTCGACCGGCTGCTCGACGCGGCGGGCTCGCGCGGCATCAACGTGTACCTCCAGGTGATGGCTGCCAGCCCTCCCGGGTACCGCGTGCAGTTCTCCAGTGCCGTCGACGAGGATCGCTGTCTCGGTCCTGGTGGCGTAGCGCACGATATGCGCGTCGATCGCAATGCCAGCCTCGCCAGCGCGCACGTCGTCACCTACATCGCCACGTTGCTGGTCGAGTTGGCGCAGCGCTATCCCGGCGTCGCCGGCTTTCGTCTCGATTGGCCCGAGTATCCGCCTTACGATTTTCGAAGCGCACTGTTCGACTTCAATCCGGCGGTGCTCTCCGACCTTGCGCGCGCGGGAAACGATCCCGCCGACGTCGCTGCCGGTGTCGCGCGTTGGGCCGCACAACTTGGCGTTGCATCTCGCAGCGCGGCAGCGCGTGGCCCCGTTGCGGCGCGCGACGCGTTGCTTGCGGCGAACTGGCAGGCGCTGTTCGCCGAGGACGGCCCGCTGGTCGCGTTGTACGATGCCAAGCGTCGGGCATCGCTGGCGCTGCTGCGCGCATGCCGAGCCGCACTCGACGGCATCGCTGGTCCGCGCCGGCGCCTGGAGCCGCAGATCTTTCCGCCACCTTTGCATCGCATCTCCGGATTTCCGGTCGGCGCGCTCGCCGGCGTGGCCGACGCCGTCGGCGTCAAGCTCTACACCATGCACTGGCCGATGCTCGCGCGCTACTGGGCGCGCGACCTGATGGCGGGAACCGGGGACGAGCGCGAACTGGATGCGATCACCGCTGCGATAGCCGATCTGTTCGGCTTCACCGACGCTCTCGCTGATGACGGCGCGACGCTGCGCTATCCCGAGCCGCACGAGGCGCATCCGGTGGGAATGCGCGCGCAGCGCGACAAGTTGCACGAAGCCGTGCGTCTGACCCAGGGCATACCGGTGCGTGCGTTCGTGCATTCGTACGGACCCACTGCCGATGTAGTGAATCGCTTCACCCTCGCCGCGGCGACCGGGTTGCCGCTGTGGATCAATCGCTACGGCTATCTGTCCGATGCCAAGCTCGACGAACTGGCGCACCGTCCCGGGCGATAATGTTGTAGCGCTATCGCCACCAATCGCGTAACTTCGTCGTGTTCAGCGCGGCTTGGGCGCCTGCTCCAGCATCGCGACCATGGCCGCGTAGCCACGGCCGCGGGCGAGCGCCAGGGGCGTGGCGCCGTTGCGATCGGCGAGGTTGATATTGGCGCCCGCGTCGACGAGCAATTTGAGCGTCGCCGTGTGCCGCGCCCCGCCGTCGCCCAACACGATCGACTCGATCACCGCTGTCCAGCCGAGGTTGTTGACGTGATCCAGCGGCGCGCCGGCGCGAATGAGTTCACGCACGACCTCGACGTGCCCCAGATGCGCCGCGGCGATCAGCGCGGTGCCATCGTAGCGACTGGTGACGTTGCGCGCGCTGCCGCCGATCTCGAGCGCGACCTTCAACGTTGGCACGTCGTTGGCGACCGCGGCGATGGTGACGATGTCGTAGCGATCGTTCTCCTGCGCGTTCGGGTCGGCGCCGGCGGCGACCAGCGCTCGCATCGCATCGTGCTTGCCGAGAAATGCGGCGACGTGCAGCGGCGTGCGGCCGTGGCCGTCGCGTGCTTCGACGTTTGCGCCGGCACGCGCGAGGTGGGTGACTTCCGTGGCATCACCGCGCGCCGCCGCCGCGAAGAGACCGGAATAGCGGCTGCGCTCCGCCTCGGTGGGCGGCACCTGCGCAAGGGCAAGACCTGTCCCCAGCAACGCCGCCAGCGCCGCGCAATGCAGGACGCGCCAGGGTCGACGCGGTGTCTCGTTGTGAGTGCGGTGGGTGAGCATGTCAAATGGCTTTGGATTCTGTGCCAGCGCGCGACCGGTCGCGCCGACGAATCGCGAATTCTGCCATGACCGAAGGTCACCGTTTCATTTACACTTGATGCGAATCCGCCGGCATCGACCGGGCGGAACCGCGTCGGGGCCTTTTTTCGGGGCCGACGTTCACTCGGAGGAGTCCCATGAAAGCCGTTTTTCACATTGGCGCGGCACTCGTCGCGCTTTGCCTTGCTGCAACTGCCCTTGCCGACGTCGCCACGCCGGCACCTGGCGCGAGTCCGCGCGTCGATGCGATCAAGAAAGCCGGCGTGTTGCGTGTCGGCGTGCTCGCCAATGCGCCGTGGCTCGTTGAGAACACCTCCGGTACGGGCGAAGCCTGGAGCGGTCCGGCATGGGTGCTCGCCAACGAGTACGCCAAACGTCTCGGTGTGAAGCTCGAGGCAATCCCCGTGAGCCATGAGACGAAGGTTCCGGTGCTGGCGTCGAACCAGGTCGACATTTCGGTGACGCCGCTCGCCGAAACCGCCGATCGACTCAAGGTGGTCGACTTCGTAATCTACTCGAACACCAGCGTGTGCATGTTCGGTCTGGCGACCAATCCGAAATTCGCGGCGGCGAAAACGGTGGACGATCTGAACCGGCCCGAGGTCACCATCGCGTACTACACCGGCGGCGGCGAGGAGGGTTGGGTCAAGGAACGCTTCCCGAAGGCGCAGCTGCGTGGCGTTGCCGGCTCGGGGACGGCGCCGGTCGAGGAAGTGCTGGCCAATCGCGCCGACGCGGTGCCGATCAATCGCGTGCCGTGGGTCGCAATGGGGCGCAAGCTCAAGCAACTCGCCGTCCTGCCCAAGGACAACAATTGCCAGAACAGCACCGAGAAGGCCGCACCGGTCGGCATGGCGGTCGACAAGAACCAGCCGGCGTTCCTGGCGTGGGCGCGCGCGGTGGAAAAGGAACTCGAAGGCAAGCTCAAGGCTGAAGAGGCGAAAGTCGTCGACACCATGAAGTAATCCGAAAAAGCGCCGTCGTTCCGGCGCTTTTTCGCGACGACGGGACCGTGCTTTGGAATTCGACTTTTCGGTCATCACCAGCCACTGGCGCTTCCTCGCCTCCGGCATCGGCGTCACGCTGCTGCTCTCGGTGGTGTCGGGCGTAACGAGCCTCGCCGCGGGCTTCATCGTCGCGCTGCTGCGGCTCTACGGGCCTCGCTGGTTGCGCCCGATCGTCGTGCTCTACATCGACTCGATGCGCGCGATCCCGGTGCTCGTCGTGCTGGTATGGACTTTCTTTGCGTTGCCGATCGTGGCGGGAATCACCATGCCGCCGTTCTTCGCGGCGCTGATCGGCCTGACCGTGCACCTCGCCGCGTACGCCGCCGAGATCATCCGCGCCGGCATCGAGTCGGTGCGCGCGGGGCAGACGCGCGCGGCGCTGGCGCTGGGCATGTCGCGCGCGCAGATCCTGCGCCGGATCATCGTTCCGCAGGCAGTAGTGCGCATGCTGCCGGCCTTCGGCTCGCTGCTGTCGATCACCATCAAGGACACCGCCATCGCGTCGGTCATCGCGGTGCCGGAGTTCATGCGGCAATCGGAAACGGTCGCGGGCCAGAGCTTCCAGCCGATCGAGGTCTACACCTTCGCGATGCTCGTGTACTTCGTAATCCTGTTTCCGGTGACGCGCGGCGTCGACCGGCTCTACCAGCGCGTTGCGCACTTGGGGCGGTCATGACCTTCGACTGGGGCGTCATCTGGCAACATCGCGACACATTGCTCGCCGGCACCGTCACGACCATCCTGCTCACCGTGGCCACGATGGCGATTGCCGTCCCCTGCGGCATGGTGGTGGCGATCCTGCGGCTCTACGGCTGGGCGCCGCTGCGCGCGCTGGCGACCGCGTATGTCGAGCTGTTTCGCAACCTGCCGCTGATCCTCGTCGTCTTCTGGGCGTTCTACGTGTTGCCGATCCTGACCGGCATCGGCCTGTCGCCGCTGGCGACCGGACTCGCCGCGCTGGCGCTCAATGTCACCGCGTACAATGCGGAGACGTTTCGCGCCGGCATCAACTCGATCCGGCGCGGACAGGTCGAGGCGGCGATGGCGATCGGCATGAGCCGCACGCAGGCGCTGCGCCGGGTGGTCGTGCCGCAGGCGCTGCGACGCATCCTGCCGGTGCTGGCGAGCACCTGGGTTTCGCTGTTCAAGGATACGTCGCTGGTGTCGGTGATCGCGGTGAGTGAACTGGCCTACGTGTCGATGCAGATCCGCTCGCAGACGTTCCGGGTGCTCGAGATGCTGACTGCGATGGCTGCCATCTACTGGCTGCTGGGCTACCCTCAGGCCAAGCTGGTCGACTGGATCCAGCGCCGTTTCGCTGTCACCGAATGAACCCTTCCCCGACACTTGCACCGCGCGAGATGGGCGCCGGTGCCAAGATTCTCCGCTACCGCGGCGTGATCAAGCGCTATGGGGCGTTTCAGGCGCTCGGCGGCGTCGACCTCGACGTGCACGCGGGTGAAGTCGTCTGCCTGATAGGACCGTCGGGCTCGGGCAAATCGACGCTGCTACGCTGCACCAACGGCCTCGAGACCATCGACGGCGGCGACGTCGAGTTCGAAGGCGCGCCGCTGCCGCGCGACGAGCGCGCGCTGCGCGCGGTGCGCACGCGCATGGGCATGGTGTTCCAGAGTTTCGAACTGTTCCCGCATCTGACCGCCCTGGAAAATGTCGCCGAAGGACCGCGCACGGTGTTGCAGAAGGACAGAGCGGAAGCCAACCGGCGCGCCACGGCGATGCTCGACAAGGTCGGCCTCGCCGACAAGGCCGCGAACTACCCGTCGGCGTTGTCGGGCGGCCAGCAGCAACGCGTCGCCATCGCGCGCGCGCTGGCGATGGAGCCCGACGTCATGCTCTTCGACGAGCCGACGTCGGCGCTGGATCCGGAAACCATCGGCGAAGTGCTCAACGTCATGAAGAAGCTCGCGGACGAAGGCATGACCATGGTCGTCGTCACCCACGAGATGACCTTCGCGCGACGGGTCGGCGACTGGGTCGCGGTGTTCGACGCCGGGCGCATCGTCGAGCAGGGACCACCCACGCAGATCTTCGACGCACCGCTCACCGAGCGCACCCGCGATTTCCTGAGCCACCTCGGCTGGACGGGGTAGGCGCGCCGGTCCTTGGCTCGACAGAACGGTGGGTGCCGCAGGCAAGCAACCGATTACTGTTCCAGCAGGTACGCCTTGCTGTCCTCCAGGAAGTGCGGTCCGGCATCGGAGCGCACTGCGGTACCGACACCGGAGGCGGTGAGCACTTCGAGCAGCAGCGCGCTGCCCACGCCGCCATCGATGATGTGCACCGAGCGCACGCCGTCGCGCACCGCATCGAGTGCGGCACTCACCCGCGGGCGCATGCCGCCCTGCACCACGCCGTCGCGCAGAAGTGCCTCGGCCTCGCTGGCGGTGATGATGTAGACGAGCTTGCCGTCGCGCCCGTTCACTCCGGCGATGTTGGTCATCAGGATCAGTTTCTCGGCCTTGAGCGCGCGCGCCAGTTCGCCCGCGAGCAGGTCGGAGTTGATGTGGTACGCGGTGCCGTCCGGACCGACGCCGATGGGCATGATCACCGGCACGAATTCACGCGAGAGCAGCAGGTCGATGAGTCCCGTGTCGATCGACTCGACGTCGCCGACGAAGCCCAGCGTCGCGGCGTCGGGTCCATCGGCGTCGAAGGTGCGCGGTCGCGCGTGGATGAATCGACCGTCCTGGCCGTTGAGGCCCACCGCGCGCCCGCCGTGCCGGTTGATCAGTCCCGCGAGCTCCTGGTTGAGTTCGCCCAGCGCCATCTCGACCACCGTGAGCGTGCGCTCGTCGGTCACCCGAACGCCGCGATGCTTGCGGCTCTCGATGCCCATCTGCTGCATCAGTTCATCGATGCGCCAGCCGCCACCGTGCACGACTATCGGTTTCATCCCGACCGAGCGCAGCAGCGCCACGTCGCGCGCGAAACCGGCTTTCAGGGCCGCATCGGTCATCGCCTTGCCGCCGAAGCGAATGACCAGTGTCTTGCCGTGATAAGCGCGTATGTACGGCAGCGCTTCGGCGAGAATGCGGCCCTTGTTGATGGTGGTCATGACGTGGCGAAGGCGTAGGAGGGTGCCCGGATGTTACCGCGCTTCGCCGCCGCGCGCCGATGCGTGAGTGCGCGCGTCAGGCCGGATGGGCTTCGGCCTGCGGCGTGACTTCGTCGCTGTTGAACACCTCCACCGCGTAGCCGGCGGCGATCCACGCGTCGAGGCCGCCGTACAGCGGCCGCACCCGCTTGAAGCCATGGTTCATCAGCAGCTTTGCTGCGTGCGCGGCAGACGATTCGTTCGGGCAGGTGCAGTAGAGGATGATGTCGCGGTCGCGCGGCAGGTCCTTGACGTGATGCTCGACCGCGTCGAGGGGTACGTGCACCGCGCCCGGGATGCGGCGCGGTTCGAGGCCGCGGGCGGTATGCGAGCGCACGTCGACGACGACCGGCGCACCGCCACCGTCGATCAGGCTGTAGAGTTCGTCGACGCTGATGCGCGCCATCCGCAATGCAGCGTAGAAGCGCCGCCGTTCCCAATATTTGTAGGCGATGTAGGCGGCCAGCATTACGCCCAGCGCGACGATCGCATACGTTCCGTAGTCTTCCATGCGCGCGAGCAGGTACTCGACCTGCTTGCCGAACAGCGCCCCGCCGCCGACCGCCGCGCCGACCCACAGCGCCGAGCCCAGGCCGTCGTAGATCAGGAACGAAGCCATGCCGATGCGCGTTGCGCCTGCCAGGGGCGGGGCGATGAGCGACAAGCCGGGAACGAACTTGGCGACGACCAGCGCGTTGATGCCCCAGCGCTCGAAGCGGGACTGGGTTTCGCTGACGCAGGAATCGGGGGTGAGCGAGATCCGGCACAGCGTCTTCATCACCCGGTTGCCGTAGGTCCGGCCGATCAGGTACCACGCCACGTCGGCGAGCATGCAGGCGACGATCGCGACGATAACCACCATCGGCAGCGAAAGTTGCGTGTTCGCGGCCAGCGCACCGGCGACTACCAGTGTCGGCACCGCGGGTATCGGCAGGCCGATCTGCTCGACGAACACGTTGACAAAGACGACGATCAACCCGAACTGGATGATCAGTGAATTCAAGTCGTGTGGCATGGGAGGCTTTGTAGTCGGATATGCGGTCTGCGCCGTTACGGGAACATGATAGCGGAGGCGCGCGGCCGCTTTGTCACCTGTCGCGCCCGTGCCCGCCCGCGGGTGGCAATTTGCGAATACGAAGGATAGAGTTGGGATTGTCACCCGCGGGCACAAGGGCCGGCGGGCGATTTTGTCCCGCCTTGCCGGGCGCGGGCAGTCCGGTCATGGTCGGCAATGGTGCACACGGAAAGGCATGGACGAACAGACGAACTGGGCGTTTCCCGAAGACCTGCAGCCTGACCCGGCGCAGGTCTCGTTCGACCTGGACGCGGTGCTGCGCTCGGTGGTGCTGCTGCGCACCGAAGTCCCGGAGGACGCCTACACGGCGCAGATACTGGGCACCGAGCGGGTCGGTAACGGCGTGGTGATCGGCGACGACGGCCTGATACTGACCATCGGCTACGTCATCACCGAGGCCGAGACGATCTGGGTCACTACGAATGATGGCAGGGTGCTGCCCGGCCATGCGCTGGCCTACGACTTCGCCACCGGGTTCGGCCTCGTGCAACCTCTGGGCCGCCTTGACCTGCCGCCGATGCAGCGTGGTTCGGCGAGCGCAGCGCGCGTCGGCGCCAACGTGATCGTCATTGGCAGCGGTGGCCGCGCGCACGCGGTGAACGCCAGCATCTTCGCCAAGCGCGAATTTGCGGGCTACTGGGAATACCTGCTCGAGGAGGCGCTGTTCACGGCGCCCGCGCATCCGCAGTGGGGCGGGGCGGCGCTGGTCGCCAGCGACGGTCGCCTGATCGGCATCGGCTCGCTGTTCGTGCAGGAAGCGCTCGATGGCGAAACCATGCAGGGCAACATGTTCGTGCCGGTCGACCTGCTCGAGCCGATCCTCGACGACCTGCTGAAGTACGGCCGCAGCGCGCGCGCGGTGCGGCCATGGCTCGGCATGTACACCGCCGAAGCCGAAGGCGCGCTGGTCGTCGGCGGTCTTGCCAAGGGCGCCCCTGCTGAAAGCGCAGGGGTACGCGTGGGCGATGTCGTGCTCGAGGTCGGCGGCGAGCGCGCGCACGGCCTGGCCGACCTGTTGCGCAAGACCTGGAGCGTGGGCGCCGCGGGCGTCGAGATTCCCCTCACGCTGGCGCGCAATGCCGAAGTGATGCGGGTGCGCGTGCGCTCGGCGGACCGGCACGACTTCCTGCGCAAGCCGCAGTTGCAGTAGACTCGCCGAACGCCCCCGAAGGTCAGGGTCCCGCGACTTCGGTCTTGTAGTCCCAGCCACCACCGAGCGCCTTGGCCACGTCGACCACCGCCAGGCGCACGTCGCGCGCCGCCAGGATCTGCAGCGTCTGCGCCTGCAGCAATTGGCGTTGCACGTCGAGCACTTCGAGATACGGCGAGTAACCCGAGGTGTAACGCAGGTTGGCCAGTTCCAGCGACTTCTGCAGCTTGTCACGACGTACGCTTTGCGCGGCAAGTGCTTCACGCGTCGTCTGATTGGCAACGAGCGCATCGTGAGTGTCGTGGAACGCCGCCTGCACCGTCTGCCGATAGTTGATCACCGAGCCGTCGCGTTGCGCGGTCCGCAGTTCGACGTTGGCATCGACGAGCTTGAGTCCGATGATCGGCTGCAGCAGCCCGGCGCCGATGCCCCAGATCACCGCCGGCCCGCTGAACAGGCTCTTGAGCACGTTCGATTCGCTTCCGTACGAGCCGGTAAGCGTGAGCTGCGGATAGTAGTCCGCGCGCGCGACGTCGATGCGCTGGTTCGCCGCAACGAGCTGCTTCTCGGCGTCGCGGATGTCGGGCCGCCGCGCCAGCAGGTCGGACGGCAATCCGGGAGGCAACGTCGGCACCTGCATCAGCCACACCATCTGCACGTCGCGCGTGAATTTCGGTTCGTAGACTTCGCGCGGTGAACGCCCGAGCAACACCGCCAGCGCCGATTCGTTTTCGGCCTGGATGCGCACTGCCAACGCGATGTCGGACGCCACCGCCGCCTGCTCGGCCTCGGCCGTGTTGAGGTCGAAGTCGCCGATCACGCCGGCCTGGTAGCGGTCCTTCTGCAGGACCACGGTCTCGGTGCGCGACTGGAGCGTGTCGCGCAGCAACGACACTTGCGCATCGGAGGCGATGAGGCGGAAGTAGGCGCGCGCGACCTCGGCCGCGACCACGGTGCGCACCGTCTCGCGTGCGTACTCGGACGCGAAAAAGTCGTTCTTCGCCGCCTGCGACGCGGTGCGGTACTTGCCCCAAAGATCGACTTCATAGGACGCCCGGAGCCCCACCAGGAAATCATTGCTGGTGAGATTGGTGCCACTCGGCAGCGGAATGCTGCCCAGCCCGGTTTGCCGAGTGCGCGCTGCGTTGCCGGTCGCGTCGAGGTTGGGCAACTGTTCGAAGGCGACGATCTTGTACTGCGCGCGAGCTTCATCGACGCGCGCCACCGCCGCGGCGAGGTTGAGGCTGTTGGCGAGCGCTTCGTCGACCAGCGCGGTGAGCGTCGGATCGCCGAACGCGGTCCACCAGCGACCCAGCGCGGGATCGTTGACGGTTGCCTGCGGCAGGTCGAGCACCGGCGGCGCAGTCGGCGTGGTGGTGCAGCCGGCGACCGCGCCGGCGAGCAGGAGCGCCAGAGTGAATTTACGCAAGTTCGTCTCCGGGTTTGACAATGGGCGGGTGGCCCGGTGTGTGTGGAATGTCGTGCTTCACCGTGCGCAGATGCTTGACCTCATTCATCAGCTCGTCGTGGCTGCGCCGCTCAATCAGGCGTCGCTCGACGATCACGCGATAGAACAACGGCACGAAGAAGATCGCGAGGAACGTCGCCGCGATCATGCCGCCCATGACGCCGGTGCCGGTGGCGCGACGCGCTCCCGCGCCCGCGCCGACCGAAATCGCCAGCGGCAGCACGCCGAGGATGAACGCCATCGAGGTCATCAGGATCGGCCGGAAGCGCAGCCGCGCCGCCTCGATCGCCGCCGCCGAGGGCGACATGCCCTCGTGATTCTTGAGCACTGCGAATTCGACGATCAGGATCGCGTTCTTGGCGGCGAGACCGAGCAATGTCACCAGGCCGATCTGGAAGTAGACGTCGTTGGTCATGCCGCGCAGCCACGTCGCGGCCAGCGCGCCGAAAGTGCCGAACGGCAAGGCGAGCAGGACCGACAACGGCAGCGACACCTTCTCGTATTGCGCGGCGAGAATCAGGAACACCATGATCACCGCCAGCCCGAGCGCGAAGGTCGATGCGCCGCTGGATTTCTTCTCCTGGTACGACGTGCCGCCCCAGTCATAGCTGAAGTCGGCAGGCAGCACTTCCTTGGCGATCTGTTCCATGCGCGCGATCGCCTCGCCCGAGCTCACGCCGGGCGCGCCCGACCCGAGCAGTTTTACCGCGGGCAGGTTGTTGAAGCGATCCAGCGCGTCGGGCCCGGACGTATAGGTTACCGTCGCGAGCGAGGACAAGGGGATCATCTCGCCCTTGGTCGAGCGCACGAAAATCGCGCCGATGTCATCGGGGCGGCTGCGGTATTGCGGTTCCGCCGACATCAGTACCTGCCACGCGCGACCCGACTTGGTGAAGTCGTTCACGTAGTAGTTGCCCAGCGTCGCGCTGAGTGCGTTGTAGACGTCGGAAATGGGCACGTTGAGCGTCTTCGCCTTTTCGCGATCGACCTCGACCGAGAGCTGCGGCACCGTCGCCCGCCAGAACGTCTGCACGTAGGCGAGCTGCGGATCGCCGCGGGTCTTGGCGAGGAATGCCTGGGTCACTTCGGAGAGTCGCTTGGCGCCGCCTTCACCGCGGTTCTGCAGATAGAACTCGAAACCGCCTGCCGTACCCAGTCCGAATATCGGTGGGGGATTGAATGCCAGCACCAGTGCTTCCTTGATGCCCGCGGTCTTGCCGTAGAGTTCGCCGACCAGTTGCGCCGCGGTCACCTTGCGCTCGTCCCACGGCTTCTGAGTGACGAAGATAGTGGCCGCGTTGTTGCGGAAGCCGCCGCCGATGAAATCGAAACCGGTAAAGGAAATGGTGTCGAGGTTGTTAGGATTGGAACGGATCGCTTCCTCGACCTGCGTGACGACCTTGAAGGTGCGTTCCAGCGTCGCGCCGTCGGGAAGGATCACCGCGCTGATGTAGAAGCCCTGATCCTCATCGGGCACCAGGCTGCTCGGCGTGATGTGCCACAAGCCCACCGTCAGCGCCACCATGCCCAGGAACAGGATGGCCCCGACCACGCCGCGCCGGAGCATCCACACCACGCCGTCGCCGTATTTCTCAGTGACCTTCTCGAAACCGCGGTTGAAAGCCGCGAAGAACCGGTTCGGCGGCTCGTGCGGTTGCAGGATCATCGCGCACAGCGCAGGCGAAAGCGTCAGCGCGACCATTCCCGAAATCACCACCGAGATCGAAATCGTCACCGCGAACTGGCGATAGAGCTCGCCGGTCAATCCACCCAGGAACGCGATCGGCACGAACACCGCGGTCAGCGTGAGCACGATCGCGATGATCGGGCTGGTGACTTCGCGCATCGCCTTGATCGCCGCGTCGCGCGCCGTCAGACCGTCCTCGCGCATGTGGCGCTCGACGTTCTCGAGTACGACGATCGCATCGTCGACGACGATGCCGATGGCCAGCACCATACCGAACAATGTCAGCGTGTTGATCGAGTAGCCGAGCAGGTAGATGCCGGCGAAGGTGCCAATCAGCGACACCGGCACGGCGGCGAAGGGAATGATCGCGGCGCGCCAGCTCTGCAGGAACAGGTACACGACCAGGAACACCAGCATCATCGCCTCACCCAGCGTGATCAGCACTTCGCGGATCGACACTTCGACGAAGCGCGTCGTGTCGTAAGGGATCGCGTAGGTCATCCCTTCCGGGAAGCGCGACGAGATGTCGGCCATCTTCGCCTTCACGGTCTTGGCGACTTCGAGCGCGTTGGCGCCGGGCGAGAGGAAGATGCCGACCAGCGTCGCCGGCTTACCGTTGTAGCGACCCATGAATTCGTAGTCGCGCGACCCGAGTTCGACGCGCGCGACGTCGGAGAGCCGAACAATGGAACCGTCGGCATTGGCGCGCACGATGATCTGGTCGAACTGCTTGGCGTCGGTCAGGCGACCACGCGTGGTGATGGTGTAGACGAGGTCCTGCTTCTGCGCGATCGGCGACTGGCCGATCTTTCCGGCTGCGAATTGCGCGTTCTGCTCGTTGACCGCACCGATGACGTCGGCCGGCGTGAGCTTCAGCTGTGCCAGACGATCCGGCTTGAGCCAGATGCGCATCGCGTAGTCCTTGGCGCCGAAGATCTGCACGTTGGTCGTGCCGGGCAGGCGCTTCAGCTGGTCGAGGACGTTGAGCGTGACGTAGTTGGAGATGAACAGGTCGTCGAACTTGTCTTCCGGCGAATAGAACGCCAGCACCTGCAGGAACGCCGAGCTGCCGCGCTCGACGGTGACACCCTGACGCCGCACTTCCTCGGGCAGGCGCGGCTCAACCTGCTTGACGCGATTGTTGACGTTGACCGCGGCGATGTCGACGTTGGTGCCGATTTCGAAAGTGACCTGGATCTGCACGGTGCCGTTCGACTGCGACGACGAACTCATGTAGATCATGCCCGGCACACCGTTGATCGCGTTTTCGATGGGCGAGGCGACGGTCTGCTCGAGCGTCGTCGCCGACGCGCCCGGATAGATCGCCTGCACGGTGACCACAGGCGGCGCGATTTCCGGGTATTGCGCGATCGGCAGCGTGCGCATCGCAGCCAAACCGGCGAGGATCAGGAAGGTCGAGATGACGATCGCGAAAATCGGGCGATCGATGAAGAAGCGTGAAAACATGAATAGGTGTCCTCGCGCTTATTGCTTGGCGGCGGGCGGGCTGCCGGGAACGCCGGTCGGCGCAGCGCCGCCGGCTGGCGCTGCAGCGGCTACCTTGATTGGGCCGCCGGGCTGCAGACGTGCGATCCCGTCGACGATGACGACATCGCCGGCCTTGAGTCCGGATTCGATCTGCCAGAGGTTATTGCCATCGGCGTCGACCCAATCACCGACCACCACCGGGCGCTGCTGCGCGATGTCCTTGCCGTCCTTGTCCTTGCCGACCACGTAGACGAACTTGCCCTGCGGGCCGTCGAGTACCGCCACCTGCGGCACGGCGAGCGCATTCTTGCGCTGCGCGCCGCGCAGGACCACGCGCACGAACTGGCCGGGCTTGAGCGCCAGGTCGCCATTGGCCACGTCGGCGCGCATTTCATAGGTGCCGGTGGTGGGGTTCACGCGGGTGTCGGCAAAGTTGATTTTCCCGCGTCGCGGGAAGGTCGACCCGTCGGCGAGCTTGACGGTGACGTCGTAACCGTTGTCCTTCGGCAGCACCAGTTGACCCGCGGCCACCGCACGCGACAGCCGCAGGGCCTCGTTTTCGGAAATATTGAAGGCGATCCACATCGGATCGGTCTGCGAAATGACCGTGAGCAGCGTGTCGTTGGCGGTAGCAAGGCTGCCTTCGGACTTCATCGCGCGGCTGGAGAGCCCCGAGATTGGTGCAACTACGCGGGTATAGCCGAGGTTGATCTTGAGCTCGTCGAGCTTGGCCTGCGCGACCTGTACCGCAGCGGCGGCGAAATCGGCGTTCGATGCGGCATCGTCGGCTTCCTTCTGCCCGATGGCCTTGCGCTCGGCCAGCGGCGCCAGCCGCGCGCGTTCGCGGTCGGCCTGCGCCTTCTGCGCCTGCGCCCGGACCAGGTCGGCTTCGGCGGCGGCGACCTGCGCGGCGTAGGTCTTGGGGTCGATGGTGAACAGTGTCTGCCCCGCCTTGACTGGGGCGCCTTCCTGGTAGAGCCGCTTCTCGACGATGCCGGTGACGCGGGCGCGCACCTCGACGTCCTTGGAACCTACCGTCTGTGCGACGTGTTCGAACGCGACCGGGAAGTCCTTGCTGGCGACGGTGACCGTCGTCACCTCGGCGGGTGGCATAGCGAAACCACCGGGCCCCTGAGACTTGCCGCAGGCTACGACCAGCAGGCTTACTGCAAATATCGTCAAATAGCGCATGGCGCGTGAAGCTTTGGGACGGGAAACCATCAGCGACTCCTGGGAGGGGTACCTGCTTGGATGCCGCAGCATCTTGCAAGGTTGCCCGATATTACATACAATCGAGAATGTTTGTAAAGTGCCCTCGGTAAACGACAGTTCAATTCAGGAAAGCGCACCATGGTCCGCAGGACCAAAGAAGCCGCCGCGGTCACCCGCGAGCAACTGCTCGACGCAGCGCAACGCGTGTTCCGCGAGCACGGCGTCACACGCACGTCCCTCACCGAGGTCGCGACCGCGGCGGGAGTCACGCGCGGTGCGGTCTATTGGCACTTCAAGGACAAAGCGGCGCTATTCACCGCCATGTGCGACCGGGCGACGCTACCGCTCGACGCGATGCTGGAGTCGGCCAGTAGCGAGAGCAGCGACGATCCCCTGGGTTCGCTGCGCGGCCTGATGGTCGGGGCGTTGCAGTACCTGGCCACCGACGCACGCACGCAGGCCGTTTTCGAAGTCATCTTCCACAAGACCGAGTTGTGCGGTGAACTGGGCGAAGCCGCGGGTTGCCGCGAACGCGAGCGCTCAGACTGCCTGCTGCAGGTCGAGAAACTAGTCCGCCAGGCCGTGGAATCCGGCCAGCTGCCTGCCCACACGGACCCCACGCTCGCCACGCAACTGCTGCATGCGTGCATTTCCGGACTGATGCGCGAGTGGGTGCTCGACCCGCAGGCTTTCGATCTGGCCAAGGCAGCACCGGGACTGGTCGATTGCATGATCGCTGGCCTGGTCGCGCAGCCGCCGCATACCGATCGCGTGCTGCCGCGAGTGCGGCCGCGCGCCGTGACTCCCGCCTGACACTGCGTCAGCCGCCGCACTGGCGGCGCGTCGATGTGATCTAATTCCCTCGCGGCCGCTGGCGGCCCAGTGGTCGCCGACGTCGGCTGCAAGGAGGGGGTCATGAATATTCGCGCGTTCGCACTCGCGCTGCTCGCGTGCCTGACGACCGTCATCGCAAACGCGCAGACACCGTTGCGCGTCATCGCTTTCGACGGAGGCTGGAACCTGCCGGTATGGGCCGCGCAGCGCCAGGGTTTCTTCGAGTCCAACGGCGTGACGGTCCAGCTTTCCTACACGCCGAATTCGGTGTTCCTGATCACGTCGTTGCTCGACGGGAAATTCGACATCGGCCTTGCCGGCATCGACAACATCGTCGCCTACCAGGAAGGCCAGGGCGAAGCGAAGATCGCCGACAATCCCGACTTGTTCGCGTTCCTCGGCAACGACAGCGGTTTTGCATCGATCGTCGCGGCGCCGAACGTAAAGAGCTTCGCCGATCTCAAGGGCAAGACCGTGTCGGTCGACGCCATGACCACCGGCTACGCGTTCATGGTGCGCGAACTGCTCGCGCGCAACGGTCTAGCCGAAGCCGACGTGACTTATGTGCGCGCGGGAGGCACTTCCAATCGTTATCGCGACCTGGTCGCGGGCAAACACGACGCCACGCTGCTGCGCACTCCCTTCGAATTGCTGGTGCGCGAACGCGGCTTCAACCAGCTGGCGACGGGAGAATCGCTCGGCGCGTACGAAGGAACGGTCGGCGCGGCGCGCCGCTCGTGGGCGAAGGCAAATGAAACCGCGTTGCTCGGCTTCATGCGCGGCTATCGTGCCGGAGTCGACTGGATCTACGATCGCGCCAATCGCGAAATCGTCGAGGCGCTGCTGGTGGCCAATGTTCGCGACATGACGCCCGCGCTGGCCAGGAAGTCCTACGACCTGCTCGTCGCCGACAAGGGAGGCGTCACCCGCGATGTCGCGCTCGACATCGAAGGCATCCGAACCGTGTTGCAACTGCGCAGCAAGTACGGTTTGCCCCAGAAGACGCTGACCGACCCGATGAAATACGTCGACCTTACGTATTACGACAAGGCCTACGCGAAACGCTGAGCGGCAAAAACGGGACACTGCAATGGCGAAGAAAAAGCCGAACGAACCGAAGATCATCCGGCCCGACGACATCGATCCGCATTTCCGCTGGGATCGTCCGCTGCAGTCGCCGGGGCATACGCAGGTCGATTTCGAGGAGCGGATCAACTTTCGCCGCCTGCACGATTACCGGCTGGCGCGCACCCGCGCGGCGCTGGCCAACTCGGGGCTGGGCGCGCTGCTCTGCTTCGACCAGCACAACATCCGCTACACGACCAGCACCGTCATCGGCGAATGGGCGCGCGACAAGCTGACGCGCTACTCGCTGCTCACCGGCAACGGCGACCCGTACATCTGGGACTTCGGCTCCGCGGCCAAACATCACCGCCTGCACGCGCCGTGGTTGCATCACGACCACTGCCGCGCCGGATTGCTCGGCCTGCGCGGCGCGGTCGGCAGCGACATCACGCTGTTCCGCGACGCCGCGCGCGAAATCAAGTCGATCCTCGATGCCGAGGGTGTGGGCAACATGCCGCTCGGGCTCGATGTGGTCGAGCCGCCGATGCTGTTCGAGTTGCAGAAGCTGGGCATCGAGGTACGCGACGGCCAGCAGGTGCTGCTGCAGGCGCGCGAGGTCAAGAACATCGACGAACTGACGCTGCTCAACATGGCGGCGGCGATGGTCGATGGTGTCTACCAGGATATTGCCGAGGCACTGAAACCGGGCGTCAAGGAAAGCGAAATCGTCGCGCTCGCCACCGGCAGGCTCTACGGCATGGGTTCGGACTGCGTCGAGGCGATCAACGCGATCTCGGGCGAACGCTGCTCGCCGCATCCGCACAATTTCACCGATCGCCTGATCCGGCCCGGCGACCAGGCGTTCTTCGACATCATCCAGTCGTTCATGGGTTATCGGACGTGCTATTACCGCACCTTCAACGTCGGCCGCGCGACCTCGTCGCAGCGCACCGCCTACCGCAAGGCACGCGAGTGGATGGATCGCACCATCGACCTTCTGAAACCGGGCGTGAGCTCGGACAAGATCGCCCGCTCGCTGCCCAAGGCCAAGGACATCGGCTTCGCCAGCGAGATGGACGCGTTCGGCTTGAACTTCTGCCACGGCCTCGGGCTGGGCCTGCACGAGCGGCCGCTGATCTCGCGCTTGAACTCGCTGAAAGATCCGATCGAGCTCAAGGTCGGCATGGTATTCGCGGTCGAGACCTACTGTCCCGCGAGCGACGGCATCTCCGCGGCGCGCATCGAGGAAGAAGTCATCCTCACGCCGTCGGGGCCCAAGATCATCTCGTTGTATCCGGCGGAAGAATTGCCGATCGCGAATCCGTATTAGCAATCCGGTGA
>CAVUHK010000006.1:0-81301 GCA_963741315.1 uncultured beta proteobacterium | reverse complement strand
TTGCCGTCGATCGCCACGCTATCGCGCGGGGACGCTCGCTGGATGACTCACTCGGCTACTCCCCCATCTGCAGGAGCAAGCCATGCTTTCGCGCATACCCAATCGCCGCCATATACAGCCCGATCCCGACGAGCATGAACACGCCATTGAGCGCCAGTGCCTGCATGAACAGGTCGCTGCGAAACGTGTGGTCGAGCAGCAATGCGCGCATGCCTTCGAAGACGTAGCTCGTCGGAATCAGATGCGCAATGACCTGCAGCCACCCCGGCAACACGGCGATGGGGTAGTAGACCCCCGACACCGGTGCCAGCAGGAAGACCGCGGCCCACGCCAACTCCTCGGCGCCCAGGCCCCAGCGCAGCACCATGCCCGAGACCGCCAGGCCGATCGCCCAGCCGCAAACGATCAGGTTGACGAAGAACGCCAGCAGCGGCAGGCCCAGCGAGAAGATCGAATAGTGGAACAGCAGCCACGCGAAGGCGCACGCGGCGCCGACGCCGATGAGCGTGCGCAGCAGGCTCAACACCAACTGCCCGGCGATCAGCTCCCACGCCCGCAACGGGCTGACGAACAGGTTGCCGAGATTGCGCGAATACATTTCCTCGAAGAACGTCAGCGACACGCCGAGCTGGCCGCGAAACAGGATGTCCCACAGCAGCACCGCGCCGATGAACAAGCCCGGGGCGTCGGCGAGAAAGTTGTTGGTCGGGCGCAGGTAGATCGTGACGAACGCCCACAGGATCATGGTCACGGTCGGGTAGTACGCCATCGACAGCAGCCGCGGCCACGACTTGAGCAGAAGGTACGCGTGGCGCTCGACCAGCGCCAGGATGCGGTTGAGCGAACCGACGGCGAGACTGGCGGACATCGCTACGACAGGCTCCGCACGGCGCGATCGCTCGCCGCAGGCACGTCCTCGGCACCGTTGCGCTCACGCGCGATGTCGAGGAACACCTCGTCCATGTTGCCGCGGCCGTAGCGCTCGCGCAGCGCGGCCGGCGATCCCTGATCGACCACCAGTCCGGCGCGCAGCATGATGACCTCGTCGCACATTCGCTCGACCTCGCCCATGTTGTGCGACGCGAGCAGCATCGTGCAGCCGCTGCGGCGCTGGTAGTCCTCGAGCAGCGTGCGCATGCGGTCGCCGACGTCGGGATCGAGCGACGCGGTCGGTTCGTCGAGCAACAGCACCTCGGGGCGATTGAGCAGCGCCTTGGCGAGGCTGACCCGCGTGCGCTGGCCCGCGGACAGGTTGCCGTAGGGCCGCTTGAGCAGGTCGACCAGATCGAGTTCCTCCGCGACTTCGTCGACGCGCCGGCGTGACTCCTCGACGCCATAGAGGCGCGCGTACACCCGCAGATTCTCGCCTACGGTCAGCCGTTTGGGCAGGTCGACGTACGGCGAGGTGAAATTGATCCTCGGCAAGACTCGGTAGCGGTGGCGCAGCATGTCCTCGCCGAGGATGCGGATCGCGCCACTGGTCGGCGTGAGCACGCCGAGCAGCATCGACAGCGTCGTCGTCTTTCCCGCACCGTTGCCGCCGAGCAGCGCGGTCGTCGCGCCGCGGGCCACGTCGAAGCTGATGCCCCGGACTGCGTCGACCTGCCGGTACGACTTGCGCAGTTCGCGCACTTCGATGACGGGGATGGGAAACCGGGGAAAGGGTATCGGGCATGCGTCGCCTGGCAATGGACAAGTCGCGCGGACGCGCAGCGGACTGGCAGCGACCGCGCGTAAACTGCGCCGATTCTAGGGCAATTGGTTAAACTGAAGTTGTGGCTTACGCGATAGCACGCAAGCGCACCGGAGAGCAAGCAATGGTGAAAATTCACGGCATGTCGACATCCGGCAATTGCCACAAGGTGCGCATGGTTCTCGAAGCGCTGGGGCAGCCGTACCAGTGGCACGAGATCGACACGCGCGACGGCACCACGCGCACGCCGGAATTCCTGGCGATGAACCCGAATGGCCAGGCGCCGGTGGCCGAGATCGAGCCCGGCGTCTTCCTGCCGGAGTCCAACGCGATCATGGTCTATCTCGCCGATGGCTCGAAGCTCGTGCCCACCGACAGGCTGCTGCGCGCGCAGATGCTGCGCTGGATGTTCTTCGAGCAGTACAGCCACGAGCCGTACATCGCGGTGGCGCGATTCCTGCGCCGATTCCACCCCGATCCGGAGAGTCAGCGCGCGCTTGCCGATTCGCGCATGGCAGGCGGCTATCGCGCGCTCGGGGTCATGGAGGGACAACTGGCGAAGGTACCGTTCTTCGTCGGCGACAACTACAGCCTCGCCGACATCGCGCTCTACGCGTACACGCACGTCGCCGGCGACGGCGATTTCGACCTTGGGCGATTTCCCGCAATCCGCCAGTGGCTCTCGCGCGTCGAGGCGCAGCCCGGCTACGTGCGCATGGCCGCGGCCTGAGCCGTACGCTGCCGCGTCACGCGACGCGCATCAGCACTGGATCGTCTGCCGGCAGTACTGCGCCATCTCGCGCACCACGGCGGTCTTGCCGACCAGCGCCTGCGCACGGCCGGGGCCGTATTCCATAGCCAGCTTGAAGTCGTACTTGCTGAAGAACGCGTCGAACTGTTCCGCGCCGACGGTGCCCAGCGCGTAGAGTTCGTCGCGAGCGGGATCGTAGTCGAGCACGATTGCCGCCAGCGGCTGCGGCGCGGGCCCGCTGACCACGCGTGCGCCTGCCGACGGGTCGTACACGCTGTGCTCGGCGCAGCAGTGGATGACATCGCCGTCGGAGGTCGGCGAGCGGTCGGACTGGAAGCGGATGAAGCTCACCTCGCGCGCGGGATAGGCAAGCCGGTGCGCGCAGATCGCGGAGTAGGCGACAATCGCCCGCGCCTTGCCCACGCCGCCGGTCCACGCATATGCAGAGCCATCGGCGCGCCGCAACTCCGCCTTCGCGCTGACGGCGCGCCCCAGATTGAGCAGAAAGCACGGCGTCCCGCCAAATGGGTAGTTGAAGACGTAGTTCGTGCGTGCCTCGATACGCGAAGCCTTGAACGGTTCCGAATGCACGTCGACCAGCAACGCGCGCGAGTACAGGCGCGGCGGCGTCGCGGCCCAGCTTCGCGCCGCGGCGCCGACCTGCGCGGCACCCGCGACTGCCGCGCAGGCATTGAGGAATTCGCGCCTGCGCATCGTCCCTACAGTCCCGTGAGCGCACGCATGTGTGCGACCGCGCTGCGGCCCAGCGCAGGCAACGCGTAGCCGCCTTCGAGCGTCGACACCACCCTGCCCCCGGCATGGCGCTCGGCGACCTCCATGATCTGCCTGGTGACCCACGCGAAGTCCGCGTCGACCAGCTTGAGGTTGGCCAGCGGATCTTCGCGATGTGCGTCGAAGCCCGCGGAAATGAAAATGATTTCCGGTCGGTGCGCTTCCAGCACTGGCAGGCACCGGTCGACAATCGCCTTGCGAAACGCGTCGCTGCCGCTGCCCGGCGCCAACGGCACGTTGTGCATGTTCGGGCCGGCCGGCTCGATGCCGGAATAGGGATAGAGCGGATACTGGAACGTGCCGGTCATCACCACGCGCGGGTCCGCCGCAAAGATGTCTTCGGTGCCGTTGCCGTGGTGCACGTCGAAGTCGAGCACCGCGGCGCGCTCGAAACCATGCGCGGCGAGCGCGTGCGCGACACCGACGGCGACGTTGTTGAAAATACAGAAGCCCATCGCCCGCTCGCGCGTCGCGTGGTGGCCCGGCGGGCGCACCGCGCAAAAAGCATTCTGGAACTCGCCGCTCGCCACCAGGTCGACGCCGTGCACCACCGCGCCGGCGGCGTGTCGCGCCGCGGTAAGTGAGTACGGATTGAGCGCGGTATCCGGATCGACGTAGTGGATGCCCGACTCCGGGCTGGCAGCCTCGATGGCGTCGATGTAGTTCAAGGAGTGCGCGCGCGCGAGTTGCTCGCGCGTCGCCGAAGGCGCCTGGTGGTGCGCCACGAATCCGTCGAGTCCGTCGCCGATCAGCTGGTCGCAGATCGCGTCCAGGCGCTGCGGACACTCGGGGTGATGCGCGCCCATGTCGTGCTGGTGGCACGTCGGATGCGTGATGAACGCGGTGGCCAAAAGGGGAACCGATGTCGAAGGAAATGGCCGGCCTCAATCGGCGCAATGTGGCCGGCGGGCAGACGAATGGAGTGTAGCGCGGTGCCGGCGCAGATGACTAGCCGGCCTTTGCGATCTATAGTGGCACCTTTCTTGCTCGGATCCACGGGATGACTCTTCGCCCTGCCCAGACCCACGCCATTCCCGTGCCCGAGCGCCTCGCCGGCGTCCTCGCCGAACTTGGCCGCATCGTGGTCGGCAAGGAAACGCCACTCAAGCTCGCGCTGACCTGCCTGCTCGCACGCGGTCACCTGCTCATCGAAGACATCCCCGGCGTCGGCAAGTCGACGCTTGCGCAGGCGCTGGCCGGCACCCTTGGCCTGCGCTACTCGCGCATCCAGTTCACCAGCGACCTGTTGCCCGCCGATGTGCTGGGCGTATCGATTTTCGACCCGGCCTCGCAGTCGTTTCGCTTCCACAACGGGCCGGTATTCAATTCGATCGTGCTCGCAGACGAAATCAACCGCGCGCCGCCCAAGACGCAGAGCGCGCTGCTCGAAGCAATGGAAGAGCGCCAAGTGTCGATCGACGGTGCGACGCGGCCGCTGCCTGAGCCGTTCTTCGTCCTCGCGACCCAGAATCCTACCGAGCAGATCGGCGCGTACCCGTTGCCCGAGTCGCAGCTCGATCGCTTCCTGATGGCAATCGAGCTCGGATACCCCGATCCGGCCGCCGAACGCGAACTTCTGCTCTCGGGCGATCGCCGCGCGCGCATCCCCGACCTCACCGCCTGCGCCGATGCGGCAACGCTGGTGGCGTGGCAGCGCGAAGCGGCCGCCGTGCATGTCGCTCCCGCCCTGCTCGACTACATCCAGGGCCTGCTCGCGGCCTCGCGCGGTACCGGGGGCGGTGCACCGCGTTTGCAGCGCGGTCTCTCGCCGCGCGCTGGCTTGCTGCTGATGGCTGCGAGCCGCGCGTGGGCGCTGTTGGCAGGCCGTCCCATGGTGTTGCCTGAAGACGTCCAGGCGGTCTTTCCGTCGGTGGCCGGCCATCGACTCGCGGGCAGCATTCGTGCCGGCGGTCCGCAAGCGCTGGCGCTGCTGCGCTCGGTCCCGCTGCCCTAGTCGCCGGGCCCACGGGCCTCCCGCATCGTGTCCTCCGCACTCGCCGCGCCTACGCTGCTATCGCGCTGGCGTCAGCGTCTTTGGCGATTGCGTCCCGGCGATCTGGACCAGGTCGTCCTGCGCCACAGCCGCATCTACATCCTGCCCACGACTCGCGGCGTCGCCGTCATCGCGACGCTGACGATCATGCTCCTTACGTCGATGAACTACGCCCTGTCGCTGGGTTATGCGCTCACCTTCCTGGCTGGCGGCATGGTCGCGGCGGCACTGCTGGCGACCTTTCGCAACCTTGCCGGACTGAGTCTGTCGCCGCTGGTCGCCGGCGAAGCCTTCGCCGGAGGCTTCATGGAATTCACCCTGTCGCTGGCCAGCGGCGCGCGCGCGCGCACCGGCATCAGCGTAGCCCCGCATGACGGCGCGCCGGTTCTGGCGGACCTGCCGGCAGGGGCAACCCGCCCGGTGCGAGTGGCGGTGCCGGCCCTGCAGCGCGGACGCCTGCCCCTGGGCCGGGTCACCCTGTCGACCGACTTCCCGCTGGGCCTCTGGCGAGGCTGGGCGTACGTGCACTTCCCCCTGACGGCCAGCGTCTATCCTGCGCCAGAAGCGTCACCTCCGCCACTTCCCACCGGCCACCAAGGCTCCGAAGCCCGCCGTTCGGCGAACGCCTCCGACGCCGAACTCGCGGGCCTTCGCGACTATGTCAGCGGCGATCCGCAAAACCGCATCGCCTGGAAAGCCGTCGCACGTGGTGCCGGCTGGTATACCAAGCAATTCGAGGGCTCCGGCGGCAGCGGAGCGCTCGACCTCGACTGGGCCGAACTTCCGGCCGGGCTCGACGTCGAGGTCAGGTTGTCGCGTTTCACCGCATGGATTCTTGCCGCGGAGCGCGAAACGCGCGCCTTTTCGTTACGGCTGCCGGGTACCCAACTGCCGCAGGGCCAGGGTGCGGGGCACCGCCGCACCGCGTTGAGCGCGCTCGCCCTGTTCGAACCATGAAGACCACCAAGGCAGTGAAGTCCAAAACACCCGCGCTGCCGATGACCGTCGCGCAGACGTATTGGCTTGCGGCTCTGCTGCTGTGCGCGCAAGCGCCGCTGTGGTTGCACGTGTTGCCTTGGGTGGCCGTCGGCGGCAGCGGACTGGTCATCGCGCGCCTGCTCCTGCCCAGGCGCTATCTCACCGCGGGCGTCTGGCGCATGGTGCTGCTGCCGGTGCTGGCCTTGCTCGCCGCGCTCGGCATTCGCGCGCAACTCGGATATTTCCTGGCGCGAGATCCGTGCGTCGAGTTCCTGTTCGTGCTGGTCGGTATCAAGTTCATCGAATCGCGGTCCACGCGCGACGGCACGCTCCTCGTCTGCCTCGCGCTGTTCCTGACGGTGACGCAGTTCTTCTACGCGCAGACGATCTTTGCGGCGCTGCTGGGCTTGCCGGCGCTGCTGGCACTTGGCGGCGCGCTTGCAGTGCTGCGCAGCCCGTCCGGGACGTTGTCCGGATCATTGAAGGCGCAACTCGCGGCGCCCGCGCGCCTGATCCTGCAGGGAATCCCGCTCGCTGCGCTGCTGTTCGTGCTCTTCCCAAGGCTCGCCGGTCCGCTCTGGGGTTCGCCCGCGGACACTGGCGCGCGCACCGGCCTTTCGGAACGCATGTCCCCCGGCTCGATCAGCGAGCTCTCGCTGTCCGATGCGGTTGCCTTTCGCGTCGAGTTCCACGAGCCACCGCCCCCCGCGCGCGACCGTTACTGGCGCGGCCCGGTGCTCGCCCGCTTCAACGGTCAGGAATGGAGCCCGCTGTTTCGCCTTCAATCGGGCGCCTTCGCGCGGCGCGAAGGGCCCGTCATCGACTACTCGGTGACACTCGAACCACACGGCAAGCTGTGGCTGTTCGCGCTGGAGCACGCGGCGAGCCTGCCTCGACCGCCTACGGACGACAACGTTACCGCGGGCACGATGAACGACATCGCCTTCCTGACCTTCGATCACCAGCTGCTCGCCAAGGCCACGGTCAGTCAGGCAGTGCGCTACACGCAGCGCTCGGTGTTGAAGGGCGCCGTATTGGCGCTACCCGGCGACGTGACCGACAACCTGCAGATGCCGCGCAACAATTTGCGCACCGCGTCCTTCGCGCGCGAACTTCGCGCGCGCGTCGATTCCGACGAGGCGTACATCGCGGCGGTGCTCGATCGCTTCCACAACGAGCCCTACGTCTACACGCTGACGCCGCCGCTGCTCGACCAGGATCCGGTCGACGCATTTCTGTTCGACACGCGACGCGGCTTCTGCGAGCACTACGCCGGCGCGTTCGTGCTGCTGCTGCGCGCCGCGGGCATTCCGGCGCGTGTGGTCACCGGCTACCAGGGTGGAGAAATGAATCCCGAGGGCGGCTACATGATCGTGCGCCAGTCGGATGCGCACGCATGGGCCGAGGCACTGGTCAACGGTCGTTGGCAACGTTTCGATCCGACCGCCGCGGTCGCTCCGTCGCGCATCGAGAGCGGTCTGGGCGCCGCATTGCCCGACAGCGAGCAGGTACCGTACCTCGCGCGCATGGAAATGACGTGGCTCAAGAGCGTGCGCCTGCACTGGGACGCGATCAACTACCAGTGGCAACGCGGCGTGGTCGGGTTCAACATCGAGCGCCAGCGCGACTTCCTGCGCGAGTTCGGGCTCGACAATTCGCACCCGGTGCAGTTGTGGCTGATCATCTCCGGCGTGGCCTTCGTGTGGGGCCTGGCGATCCTCGGCCTGTCACGGCTGCGCCGGCGCAGCAGCGACGCCGAGGTTGAATTGTGGAAGCGCGCGTGCCGCCGCCTGGCGCGCGCCGGACTCGCGCGTCGGCCCGACGAAGGGCCGCTCGATTACGCCGAGCGCGCCGCCGCTCGTTGGCCGCGCTGGAGTCCCCTGTTCTGGCGCATCGGCGAAACCTATGCGAGCCTGCGCTACGGGCCGCGCCCGGAGGCCCGCGCGGCCATGCTCGCGCAATTGCGCGCCGCCGTCGATGCGCTTCCCGGCGCGCGAATGCTCAAGGCGAAGTCGGGCTGAGCCACCCCAAACTGCGGATCGTCAGTCCGCGGCCGCGGCACTTCCGTGACCGGCGTGCATCTCGACCGCTTTCGGTGACGCGGTTGCGAATTTCGCGCAACCGAACAGGATCGCCGCGACGCCCAGATACGAAATTGCCACCAGTGGCGTGCGCGCGATGCCGATCGCTTCGCTGTGCATGAAGCCGAAGAAGGTCAGGATCGCACCAGCCAGCGCAAAGCCCGACGCCTTGTAGAACGCCCGGTCGATCAGGCAGGCGGTGACGGCGGCGAGGATGAGGCTGACCAGGATCGCGCCGCTGCCCAGCACCGACAGTCCCTGGTAGAGCACGCCAACCTGCCCGAGCTTGTCGAGGCCGACCGCCATCGCGCTGGTCCCCGCAACCCCGAGCACACTATCGATCTGCAACTTGCCCCACGCCGCCACCTGCGGCACCAGCGCAAGGATGACCGCGGGCGCGTGGCTGCGCGGCGTCTCCTGGAACGCCTGCGCGCCGATCAGCATGCCGATGTAGAGCAGGATCGGCGAGATCGCGACGACGGGAATCAGCGCCATCAGCAGCGCGAGGATGCCGAACCAAGAAAGGATGAGCACCATCACTCCGGTCGCGGCGGAGTAGCCGATGCGTCCGCCGATGGCTTTCCAGCCCGGGTGGCCGATGTATACCGCATTGATGAACGGATTGCCCATCAGGCAACCGATCAGGCTCACGACGCCGTCCGCAGTCAGCACGCGCGTGGTCGGGAAGTTGTCCCCGCCCGCGGATGCGCTCTCGACGTTGTCCATCGCTTCGACCAGATCGTAGATGCCGAAGGGGATCGCGGTGACCAGGATGATACCGAGGAACTCGAACCCGGCGAAAACGTGATTGACCGCGGGTATGGGGAACGAAAAGCCGAAGCTCGAGAGCGAACTGCCCAGCCCTGCCCCGCTCATGCCGCCGAAATCGAGTCCCAGCAGCGTCGATCCCCAGGCGATCGCCGTGCCGACCGCGATCGCAACGAGTCCCGCGGGAACGCCCTTGAAGTAGCGCACGCCGCCGAACCAGCTTGCCAGCAGTATCGCAAAGCAGACGACGCCGATCACCGGCGTCATGTACATATCCAGCGCAGGCTTGAGCGATATGAACGCGATCGACACGCCCGCCAGTGCGCCCAGCAGCGCCGCGCGCGGCGTGATCCGTCGGATGATCGGCGCGACGAAGCCGCCGGCCATCAGCACGAAGCTCTGCACGAACACCCAGGTCAGGCCGGCCTCCCAGCCCTTGACCGGGTCGCCGGTCTTGGCCGCGATCGGCAGCATGATCACGAACACCACGATGAACATGTGCGGCACGCTGATGCCGGAAGGCAGCGCGCAGACGTCGTTGCGGCCGGAGGACTTGGCGAGCCGGTAGGCGAGCCACGCGTAGTAGAACGTGCTCAGGCACATCATCAGGCCGGTGGCCGGCAGGATGCGGCCGAAGACGAGGTCGTCGGGCATCTTCAGCACGTAGCGCAAGAGCGCGGTCAGCGTGAGCATGTTGACCAGGATGTTGGTGCCGAAGCCGAACAAAGCATTCCAGTCGCCCGGTGTCCAGAGCGCGGGTTTGAAATTCGTTGCGCTGGTGCTGGTTGTCATCGCGATCCTCCCCGAGATCAATACACCGCGGGCGATCTCGCAATAAACAGACCATTGCCTCCGCGATTTGTGCGAGTGGCGAAAGTCGCGTGGGAACAGGGAGTTACGCAGGAACGGCAAGGTGATCCCAGGCCCGCGGACCGGAATCGAATGGGCGCCGCTGCGCGATGATGGTGCGCCGAATCCGCGGATGCGCGAACAAGGGGCGTTGCCGATGCCGCAAGGCTTTTCCGTTAGGACGGCGCAAGCTTGCCTGCGCCCGCGCTCACCCCGCTAGAGCAGCGCCTCACGCGACAGGCCGCGCCGGCGCAGACGCGCGCGCAAATTGTCGAGCGCCTCGGCCTGGATCTGGCGCACTCGCTCGCGAGTGACTTTGAGCGTGCGCGCGAGTTGCTCCAGCGTCGCGACCTCGTGACCGTTGAGGCCGTAACGGCGCTCGATAACTTCGCGCTGCCGCTCCGAGAGCTCGTCGAGCCATTGCTTGACCCACGCTTCGATCTCGGTGTTGTGCAGCAGCAGCTCGGGGCTCGGTGCGTCCTCGTCGGCGAGCTGGTCACCCACCGAGGTGCCGGCGTCGGAGTCGAACGGCGCGTCGAGCGAGGTGATGTGCTCGTTGTAGCCGAGCACCTTGCGCACCTTCTCCACGGGCTTCCCGAGCAGGTGCGCGACGTCGTCGAGCGTCGGCTCGCGGTCCTGTCCGAGCAGGCCGTGCGTTTCAAGATGGCGCATCGCGCGCAACACGACGTTGAGTTCCTTCACGACGTGCGCCGGCAGGCGGACCGTGCGCGACTGGTTCATGATCGCGCGCTCGATCGACTGGCGGATCCACCACGTCGCGTAGGTGCTGAAGCGAAAGCCGCGTTCGGGATCGAACTTTTCCAGCGCGTGGATGAGGCCCAGGTTGCCTTCCTCGATCAGGTCGGCCAGCGTCAGGCCGCGATTGAGATAATGCTTGGCGATGCTGACGACCAGGCGCAGGTTGTGCTCGATCATCTTCTGGCGCGCCGGAAAGTCGCCCTCGCGCGTGGCGCGGGCATAGCCGAGTTCCTCCTCGGCGGTCAGCAACGGGCTCTGGCCGATTTCATTGAGATAGATCTGGGTGACGTCGTTGAGAAAGTCGGAACCCACGCCGACCGGCGGCATGTCCAGCGGCAGTTCGCGCGTGAGCGTGTCTCGCTCGACGGGCGCAGGCGCGTCGTCATCGTCGCTCTGTGGGCGCGCGCTCATCGGACTACGTTCGCGCTGCGCGCTTCAGCGCGTTGGGCACTCAGGCCCATGGGACGGCCCGACGGGCTCATGCAGGTGGCAGGTACTTGACGGGATCGACTGGTTTGCCCAGGCGCCGGATCTCGAAATGCAGTTTGACCTGGTCGGCGTCGGTGTCGCCCATTTCGCTGATCTTCTGCCCCTTGGTCACCTGCTGGCCTTCCTTTACCAGGATCTCGCGATTGTGCGCGTAGGCCGACAGATAGGTGGTGTTGTGCTTGACGATGATGAGCTTGCCGTAGCCGCGCAGACCCGATCCTGAATAGACCACCTTGCCTGCCGCGCTCGCCACCACCGGCTGGCCGGCCTTGCCCGCAATGTCGATGCCCTTCAGGCTCGCCGTATCGGAAAATCCGGCGATGAGCTTGCCGGCGGTGGGCCACACCCAGTCGATCTTGTCGTCGTCGATTTCCGGAACGCGCGCGCTCTCCGGCCGCGCCGGCGTTGCCGCGGCCACCGGTGGCGTCACCACGGCGGGAGCAACGGGAGGCGCGACTGGAGGCGCGATTGAGGGCGGCACGGGCGGCGGTATCGCCGACGCAGCGGGCGCGGAAGGCGCGGGCGCCTGCAGTTGTGCGAGCGCCTGTTCCGAGTAGGGCAGCTTCAGCGCTTTCGGTTCGGTCTTCAGCGTGGCGGTGTTGCCCCTGCCCGACGGCAGCACCGGCGCCGTGCTCACCGGCGGCGTGTCCGCGCCCTTGGGAGCAATCGGCGCCGCGGCCGCCAGCGGTGTCGTCACCGCGCTACCGGAGGGCGACACGCCCGTCGCCTGCCCCGGCGCGGCGACTACCAGCACCTGGCCGACGCGGATCACATTCGGGTTGTCGATGTTGTTCCACGTCGCGAGTTCGCGATAGTCGAGCCCGAGTTCGAGCGCGATCTGCGCCAGTGTGTCGCCACGCTTCACCGTGTAAGTCGGCGGCGGCGCGGGCGGGGTCTCGCGCGGCGCCGCGACCGGCGGCAGTGGCGGGGGCGGCGGTCCGACATACGTCGTCAGCGGCGTGCGTTCGGAAACCGGCGCTGGCGTGCGCGTCGCACACGCCGTCACCAGTAACGCGACGACGAGCGCGACCGCGAGGCTGCTACCGCGACAAGTCATGCTAGCCCGGGCAAGAGCGGTACGAAGCGCACGGCGTCGTACGTCTGCTCGCGCGTTCCGGTTGCAGACTTTTCGATCACGGTCAGGTACTGCGCGCCGCGATCGGTGTCGCCGCGACCCGCCAACGGCAATACCATCCTGCCGCCCACGTTGAGGTACGCGAACAGCGCCGTCGGCACCTCGCGCGCCGCAGCGGTAATGATGATCCCGTCGACGGCGAGTTCCTCGCCGAGCGAGGCCGAACCGTCACCGTGCTTGATGCGCACATTGTTGAGCTTGAGCGCGCGCAGGTTGCGCCGTGCCTTGGCGACCAGCGAGCCGATGCGCTCGACCGTGTACACCTCGTCGGCGACGAGCGCCAGGATCGCGGTCTGGTAGCCGCAACCGGTGCCGATTTCGAGCACGCGCGAGCGCTTGCCGCCTTCGCGCAGCAGCTCCGTCATGCGCGCCACGACGTAGGGCTGTGAAATCGTCTGGCCCGCGCCGATCGGCAGCGGCGAATCCTCGTAGGCGCGGATCGCCAGCGCTTCCTCGACGAAGATGTGGCGCGGCACGGTGCCCATCGCGGTCAACACCGTCTCGTCGCGGATGCCCTGCTCGCGCAGCCGCTCGACCATGCGCGCGCGGGTACGTGCCGACGTCATGCCGATGCCGTCGAACTTCTCGACGCCCGTGATCATCCCTGCGCCTTCTGGACGGCGACGCGCATGTCAACATCGAGCCAGCGCGCAACCGGCGCGAGTTCGGAGTGATGCGTCAAGTCCATCTGCAGCGGCGTCAGCGACACGAAGCCGGCTTCGACCGCATGGAAATCGGTGCCTTCGCCGGCGTCTGCCGCGGCGCCCGCGGCACCGACCCAGTAGCAGGTCTCGCCGCGTGGCGTCTCGGTCTTGATCACCGGCTCGGCCTTGTGCCGCTTGCCCAGCCGCGTCACGCGCAGACCCTTGAGCTGCGCGGCCGGCAGGTCGGGCACATTGACGTTGAGCAACCACGCGCCCGAGGGATGCCTCGACTGCCGGTGCACCAGGTCGATGATCACCTGCGCCGCGGACTCGAAGTGGCGGCCATTCTTGCTCGCCAGCGACACCGCGATCGACGGGATGCCGAGCAGATAACCCTCGGTCGCGGCGGCGACGGTTCCGGAGTAGATCGTGTCGTCGCCCATGTTGGCGCCGAGGTTGATACCGGAGATCACCATGTCCGGCAACTCGCCGAGCAGTCCGGTCACCGCCAGGTGCACGCAATCGGTCGGCGTGCCGTTGACGAACAAGAAACCGTTCGGCGCGCGCCGCACGGTGAGCGGTCGATCGAGGGTCAGCGAGTTCGATGCGCCGCTGCGATCCCGCTCGGGCGCGACGATGGTGAGTTCGGCGTGCGGCGCGAGGTCCGCGGCGAGGCGTTCGAGCCCTGGGGCGAAATATCCGTCGTCGTTGCTGAGCAGGATGCGCATCGCGTTGGTCGGGGTTGCCCGCACGCGCAACGATTGCGCCGCGAGCAATTGCGCATTATAGACGAGCGGCTGTGACGGCAAGCGATCGCTTCGGCGGCCCGGGCCGAGACGACGACACGCCTTGCGGTGCGCAGTGTGCGCGACGCGCTATTGTGGCGGCCAGTGCTTCTCGAACACCGGCGCGACCGCGGGATGCCTTTCGATGCGCTGCAGCGTTGCATGGAACGCCGGGCGTTGCGTCGCCAGGTGCTTGCGCGCGCCGGACCACTTCGACACGACCGCGGCGTGCAGGTCCAGCGCGCCCAGTCCGGCGCCGCCGAGCCACGGTGTCGCGGGAAACATGTCGGCGAAGATCTCCCAAAGTCGATGCAGCCGAGCCCGCGCACCGGCGCGAATGCGATCCTTCAGCGCGTCGTCGGCATCGGCGTCGACGCACCAGCGTTCGGGAAAGTCGATGACGCCGATGGCGGCGTAACAGTTGGCGGCGATGAACACCAGTCCGCGTTGCGCCTGGGCGCGACTGGTCGCCGCATCCGGCAGCAGCCCGCTGCCGGGATGCGCGTCGCCGAGGTACATCAGGATCGCCGCGCTTTCGGACAGCGCGCTGCCGTCGGGCAGAACCAGCGTGGGTATCTGGCCGAGCGGATTCGCTGCGAGCAATTGCTCGTAAGCGTCGTTGCGCTCCCAAGACGCGGTTTCGACCAGGGTGTACTTGGCACGCGCGAGCATCAGCGCCGCCTCGATCGCCGCCAATCCCGATCCATTCTTGCCGTAAAGCGTATACATGGTCGCTCCTGCGGATGGTGCGGCCGCTCACGAACCGATTTGCCTCGAGCTGCCGGCGGGCTCAGGCCGGTTTTTTTGCGCGCGCGGCGAGCGTGCGCTTGCGCTCGGAGGTGAAGGCCCACCATGGCCTGACCGGCCCGCCATCGACGAAACGTACCACGGCGATGAAGGTATCGAGTACGCAGGGATCGTGGCGAGTGCCGGTGACGCGATTGAGTTTCGCGTAGAGCGCGTAGGGATCCTTGCCGACGAGTTGCGCCGGCGTGCGAATGCCGATGCCGCGCAGATCCGCGGCGATCGCCTTGCCGACGTTCGGCAGGTCTTCGAGCCGGGTCATCGCGGCGCGTGCGATCCTGGCCATGGCTCTACCAGCGCTTGCCGTCGCGCACCAGGCCCACGGCGATGCCTTCGATCGCGAATGGAGTCTTGCGGGTATCGACGACGATGGGCGCGAAGTCGGGGTTTTCCGCCAGCAGCGTGACGGCATGTCCCTTGCGGCGCAGGCGTTTGACGGTGACCTCGTCGTCCACGCGCGCCACGACAATCTGACCCTGACGCGCCTCGCCCGTCCGGTGCACCGCGAGCAGGTCGCCGTCGCAGATGCCGGCGTCCTTCATGCTCGACCCGCGAACGCGCAGCAGGTAGTCCGCGCGCAACGCGAACAACTCCGGGTCGATGCGGTAGCTCGCCTCGATGTGCTCGACCGCCAGAATCGGAGCGCCAGCGGCGACACGTCCCACCAGCGGCAGCGTGCCCTGGACCGGAACGCCCGGAGCGTCGATCAGTCGCAGCCCGCGCGCCGCCCCGGGCAACAATTCCAGCGCCCCCTTGCGCGCGAGCGCCTGCAAATGATCCTCGGCGGAACTGGGCGTCGAGAACCCCAGTCCCGAAGCGATTTCGGCGCGGGTGGGTGGCATGCCTCGGCTGTCGATGAAGGCGCGAATCCAGTCGAGGATCTGGCGCTGGCGCGCGGTCAGCCGCGGGGGCGCGTCGCCCTGCGTGTGCACGAGGTGGGCGTACGGACGGCGGCGCTCGGCTGGCATCGTGTTACCCGTGTTTATATGCGGTACCGTTATTATAAACGGTAGTCGGCGGCAGTCAAGGCGCGACGGCATCAATGCGTCAACTCCGCGAAGCCGTCGCGCGTTTGAATCGACATTGCGGCAGCCCATCGACGGCACCGGGCGTGCCGCGTCGTCGGAGCTGCCTATGCCACGTGTCCTGCGCCTCGCGGCGCTGGCGTGTATTGCCTGCGCCTCAGTCGCATCGCTTACCGCAGTCGCGCAACAGAGCGCGCCTCCGAATCCGGCGATCGATGCCGCAGCGTATCTTCGCGTCGCGACCGAAGCGATGCAATTTCGCGCGTCGCATCGCTTGTCGGAAGAAGAATTCATCCGCTACGCCGGCGAGCCGGGCACCATCATCCTCGATGCACGCAGCAGCGAAAAGTACTCGGTGCTGCACGTGCGCGGTGCGATCAACCTCAGCTTTCCCGACATCGCCGTTTCCACGCTGGCGCAGTCGCTTCCCGACAAGAGCGCACGCATCCTGATCTACTGCAACAACAACTTCAGCAATGCCGACGAGGCCTTTCCCTCGAAGCTGCCGAGCGCGTCTCTGAACCTGTCGACCTGGGTGGCGCTGTATGACTACGGCTACCGCAACGTGTATGAGCTCGGGCCGCTCATCGACGCGCGCGCGACTCGCATCCCGCTCGACGCCGCCACCGACGAGTTACCCCGGCAGCGCTGACCACCTAGCGCGATACGTGGATGATGTCGCGCACCATGGGGTAAATGCTGCCGCTCCAGCGCCGGCCGCTGAACACGCCGTAGTGACCGGCGCCCGGCTGGATGTAGTGCGTCTTCATGTACTGGCGCAGCCCGGCGCACAGGTCGTGCGCGGCAAGCGTCTGCCCCAATGAGCAGATGTCGTCGCGCTCACCCTCGACGGTCAGCAGCGCGGTGCGGTGGATCGCCGCGGGATTGACGGTGCGGCCGCGCCATTTCAGCTCGCCTTTGGCCAGCGCGTATTCCTGGAACACGAGCTTCACCGTCTCCAGATAGAACTCGGCAGGCAGGTCGGCAACGGCGAAGTACTCCTTGTAGAAGCTGCGCGTCGCCTCCGCTTTTTCGGTCTCGTTGTTGACGATGTCCTCGAAGAGCCCACGAAACGAGGCGATGTGCCGCTCCAGATTCATGTTCAGGAACGCCGAGAGCTGGACGAAACCCGGATACACGCGACGCATACCTCCGGAATAGCGCAATGGAACGGTCGAGATCAGCTTTTTCTCGAACCACTCGATCGGCTTGTCGTTGGCAAGATTGTTGACGACCGTGGGCGCGATGCGGCAATCGATGGGTCCCGCCATCAGCACCATTGCCGCCGGCGTCGCCGGGTGCTGGTCTTCCGACATGATCGCGACCGCCGCGAGCACCGCCACGCAGGGCTGGCAGATCGCCATCACGTTCGCGCCCCGGCCTAGCGCGCCCAGGAAGTCGATGACGTGCTCGATGTATTCGTCCATGCCGAAGCGGCCGGCCGACACCGGCACGTCCCGGGCGTTGTGCCAATCGGTGATGTAAACATCGTGGTCCTGGAGCATCGTCTGCACGGTGTCGCGCAGCAGCGTGGCGAAGTGTCCCGACATCGGCGCCACGATCAGGACCTTGGGTCCCGGCTGCGCCATGTCCTTGCGAAACCGCAACAAGGTCGCGAACGGCGTCGTTTGCACGACTTCCTCATGCACGGCGACGTCGACCTCGCCCACCTTGACCGTGTCGATCCGGAACGGCGGCCGGCGATGGGTCAGCGCGGCCAGGAGGAACACCTCCAGCGCGGCGGCCATCTTGCGCAGCATCTTGTCGCCGGACAGTCCGGGGCGGCTTCGGTCGAGCACGGGGATGGCTGCGGTGGCCAGCGCCCGCAACGCCCACATGCCGTCCGAATGAGTCTGGAAGGATCTATAGAGCATGCCGTGTTCTCGCGTCATTGCAGTCATGGATGGGGTCCGGTTGACGACATGCACGCAACTTGCGCGCCAGCGCCGCATCGATTGGCACGTCGCTTGCAAAGGATGGCGCAACCGCCGTCGCAAACGACGGCGAGGAACCAAACCAGTGCATTCCAGGAACCGGAGGTACGCAACATGTCCAAGGCAACGCTCAGCATAAGCAGCAAGAACTACTCATCGTGGTCGTTGCGCGGCTGGCTGCTGGCCAGGTTCGCCGGACTGGATTTCAAGGAGATTATTGTTTCTCCCGACGACGCCGATGCACGCAAGGAGATCCTGCTGCTGTCGCCGTCGATCCTTGTGCCCTGCCTCACGCACGACGGCATCAAGGTCTGGGACACCCTGGCGATCGCCGAATACCTGAACGAAGTGAAACCCAAGAGCGGCCTGCTGCCCGGTGAGCGCGCGGCGCGCGCGCACTGCCGGGCGGTGTGCGGCGAAATGCACTCGGGATTTTCCAGCCTGCGCTCGGCGCTGCCCATGAACCTGAAGCGCAGCTTTCCGAAGCACAAGGTGTGGGCGCGCGCGACCGGCGACATCGAGCGCATCACCGCGATCTGGCGCGAGTGCCTGGCAACCTACGGCGGGCCGTACCTGTTCGGCAAGCGCTCGATGGCCGACGCGATGTACGCACCGGTGGTGACGCGCTTTCGCACCTACGACGTCGAGGTCGACAAGCGCTGCTCCGCGTATTGCGACCTGATCATGAAAATGCCCGAGATGACCGAGTGGATCGCAGCTGCGAAGCGCGAGCCCGAGGAGATCGACGAACTCGACATGGAATTCTGAGCCAGCGCCGAGGTGCGCGCTCGACCTGCCGATCATTTCCAGGGCGTGGGTGCGGGCACTGCGGCGGGCCCCGCGGCGACGTCGACGGTCCCGAAATCCGCCGGTCCGACCACCTCGAGGTATTCCATGTCCGGCGAGTAGTCGTACAGGTAGTGCACGATGCCCGGGCGCTGGTGCACGCAGTCGCCGGCCTCGACCAGCGTGTCCTTGCCTTCGTACATGAAGCGGGCCCAACCCTTGAGCATCAGCACAATGTGAAATCCGGCCTCGTGGTAGTGCCATCCGGTACCTGCTTCGGGCGGCCGATTGGCGATGACCAGCTGCGCCAGCACCTTGCCGGCAGTCGCGTCGGCAACGCCGAGGTCGCGATATTTGAAGAAGTCGCGCAGCCCGTCTTCCCGGAATGACGTATCGCCCGGCTTGACGTGGGAAAATTTCATTGTGGTTCGATCGAGCATGGGGATCTCCGCGGAATGGGAACGCCCGGGAACAAAGCATGGATTGTTCCAGCGCGCCGCAACCGGAATGCGCTTCCATTTCAGCCGTTTATTGTTTCGTCCTCGTTGCCGCGCCGCGATAGCGCACCAACGACGAGCAGTCGCACTTGAATGGCGCGTGCGGAACGGTCTGCCGACGCCCGAATTGCCCGGCGGACAGGCGCCACTGAGCGCCTTGGCACGCGGCTTCAACCGCTGTTGCGCAGTCCCGCGGCGACGCCGTTGATGGTCAGGTGAATTGCGCGCTTGGTGCGCTCGTCGGTCTGCCCGCCGCGATGCCGGCGCAGCAATTCCACCTGCAGGTGATTGAGCGGGTCCAGGTAGGGAAAGCGATCGCGGATGCTGCGCGCCAGCGTCGGGTTGTCGTGGAGCAGCGCGTCCTTGCCTGTGATCTGCAGTACGAGCTCGATGGTGCGGCCATGATCCGCGGCGAGGCGCGCGAAAATCGACTCGCGCAGCTTCGCGTCGGGAACCAGCTCCGCGTAGCGCGATGCGATCGCCAGGTCGGTCTTGGCGAGCACCATCGCCATGTTCGACAGCATGCTCCGGAAGAAAGGCCAGTGTTCGTGCATTTCGCGAAGAAGCGCGAGCCCGTCCGGCCTGACCCGAAGCCAAGCGTCGACGGCGATGCCGAAGCCGAACCAGCCCGGAAGCATCAGGCGGCACTGCGCCCAGCTGAACACCCACGGGATCGCCCGCAGATCTTCGATGCGCGTCGAGGCCGTACGCGACGACGGCCGGCTGCCAATGTTGAGCTCGGCGATCTCTGCGATCGGCGTCGAGGCGCGGAAGTAGTCGACGAAACCCGGCGTTTCGTACACCAGCGAGCGATACGTCGCCAGCGCGTACGCCGATAGAGCATCCATCGCGCCGTAATAGCCGCGTGCGCGATCGCCAAGCTTCTCGGCGTCGAGCAGACTCGCTTCCATGGTCGCCACGACCAACGTCTCGAGATTGCGCCGGCCCAGTTCCGGATCGGAGTACTTGCTGGCGATGATCTCGCCCTGCTCGGTGACCCGCAGGCCGCCTCGTACGCTGCCGGCCGGTTGCGCCAGTATCGCCTCGTAGCTCGGGCCGCCACCACGACCGACGCTGCCTCCCCGGCCATGAAAGAGGCGCAGCTTCACGCCGTGATCGGAGAACGCTTCGACCAGCGACAACTCGGCGCGATAGAGCGCCCAGTTGGCGGTCAGGTAGCCGCCGTCCTTGTTGCTGTCCGAATAGCCGAGCATCACCTCCTGCCAGTCATCGCGCCCGGTCAGCCACTGCCGATAGCAGGGCAGCGAAAACGCCTTGCTCATGATCGATGCGGCGCGCTTGAGGTCGTCGATGGTCTCGAACAGCGGGATGATGTTGAGCGAGAGCTCGTTGCCGCGCAGCAGCCCGACCTCCTTGAGCATGATGCCGACTTCGAGCAGGTCGCTGACCGATTGGCACTTGGAGATCACGTAGTTGGGGAGTGCCGCAGCGCCATAGCGCCGGTGGATGTCCGCCGCGACACGCAGTATTTCCAGCTCCGTGCGGGTGCACGGCGCATATTCCAGATGCGGCGAGTGCAGCAGGCGCGGACCGGCCAGCTCGCGCACAAGCAGCGCGACGCGGTCGGCCTCAGACAGGCCCAGGTAGTCGGCTTCGACGCCGGCATTGGCGAGCAGCTCGCCGACGACGACTTCGTGCACGTCGGCGTTCTGGCGCAGGTCGAGCACCGCGAGATGGAACCCGAACACCTCCACAGCGCGAATCAACGGATCGAGCCGCCCTGCCGCGAGCAGCCCGGCGCCGTGACCGGCCAGCGACTCGCGAATGACGAACAGATCCACGAGCAGTTCCGCCGGTGTCAGGTAGGGCGCCAACGCGGCCTGCGGCGCGCGCGGCGCGACGTAGCCGGCGATCGCCGCGGCGGTCGCGGCCACACGCGAGTAGATGCCGACGAGTGCCTGGCGATACGGTTCGTCCTTGCGATGCGGATTGCCGTCGTGCGCGGCCTCGGCCAGCGCGAGCAATGCCGGCGTCGGCGTCACCAGGCGCGTCGAAAGCGATAGCTCGGCGCCCAGCTGATGCACCTGGTCGAGATAGTGCGCGAAGGCGACGCCTGCCTGCGCGCCGATCGCGTGTTCGAGCGTCGCTCCGACGACGTTCGGATTGCCGTCGCGGTCGCCGCCGATCCACGAGCCCATGCGCAGGAACGGCGGCAGGCGCTCGCTGCGCGGAACCTGAAAATCGCGGTGCAGACGCTCTTCGAGGCCCGCATAGATCCTGGGTATCTCGGTCAAAAAGGTATAGCGGTAGAAAGCGAGGCCATTGTCGATCTCGTCGGCGACGCGCAGCTTCGACAGGCGCAGCATCGCGGTCTGCCAAAGTGCCAGCACCTGACGGTAGAGGCCGGCCTCGAACTCGTCCGACTCTTCCGGAGTGAACACAACCCTGTCTCGCCATTGCAGCAGGCGCGCGATCTCGCGCTCGCAGTCGAGGATGCTGCGCCGCTGCACCTCGGTCGGGTGCGCGGTGAGAACGGGACCGACGAGTGCATCACCGAACCAGCGCGTCAGTTCCTTGCCACTAATGCCGGCCGCGGCAGCGCGTTCCAGTGTCCGCGCGACGCTGCCGATCTGCGGTGGCGAGCCCGCGAGCGCGTGCGCCCGCCGCCGTCGATTCTGATGCACGTCCTCGGCGATGTTCACCAGTTGCGAAAAATACGAAAAGCCGCGAACGACCTCGAGCGTCTGCCCGATCGGCAGCACGTTGAGCTGGGACTCGAGCTCGCGCTTGACCGCAGGCGCCTCGGCCGCGCCGGCACGCCGGAAGCGAATCGCGGTCTGTCGAATCGCCTCGATGCGTCCGTATCCCGCTTCGCCGGTCTGCGCGCGCAGAACGTTGCCGAGCAGACGACCGAGCAGGCGCGTGTCCTCCTTGAGTGGCAGGTCCTTGTCGGTCTTTGCATCCATGGCGATCTGCCGACGATTGTAGCGAGTTTGCAAGCCGCTCCCAATGCATTATGCTCACGCGCACCGTCGTGGTGCCTGCAGCACCATTCCGATACGATCCGACCCGCCTCCATGAACCGCGAAACCACGATGCCGCACGCCTGGCAGGCGCTCTCCGACCATCGTCGCGCGCTTGGCGGACGCACGATTGCATCGCTGTTCGCGGAGGACGCGCAGCGCTTCGCGCAGCTCTCGCTGACCTGGGACTACTGGCTCGCCGATTTTTCCAAGCAGCGCGTGACGCCGGAGACGATCGCGCTGCTGATCGCGCATGCCCACGAGCGCAATCTCGGGGACTGGATCGCCGCGCTCTTTGCCGGCGAGAAAGTCAATCTTTCCGAAGGCCGCCCCGCGCTGCACACGGCGCTGCGCCAACAGAACGAAACACCGCTGACGGTTGCGGGCACCGACGTCATCCCCGCGATTCGCACGGTGCAGACGCGCATGCGCGAGCTCACCGGACAATTGCGTGGCGGCACGCGCGTCGGCGCGACCGGGCGTCCGCTGCGCAACGTCGTCAACATCGGCATCGGCGGCTCGGATCTCGGCCCGCGCCTGGTCTGCGATGCACTTGGCGCGTCGCGCGCGCCCGGCGCCAGTGGTGTCGAGGTCAGCTTCGTATCCAACGTCGATCCCGAGCACCTGACCCGAGCGCTGGTCGGGCTCGATCCCGCAACGACGCTGTTCATCGTCACGTCAAAGACATTCACGACCGTCGAGACGCTCGCCAATGCGCACTCGGCGCGCGAGTGGCTGGCCAAGGCGCTTGGCGGCGGCGCGGCACTGGCGCCGCACTTTGTCGCCGTCACCAGCAACACCGACGCCGCGCGCGCCTTCGGCGTCGCCGGACGCGACGTGCTGCCGATGTGGGACTGGGTCGGCGGCCGCTATTCGCTCTGGTCCGCGGTGGGACTGGCGATCGCCATGCGCTGCGGATGGGAGCAGTTCGTCGGACTGCTCGCCGGCGCGGCAAGCGTCGACGCGCACTTCCGAAGCGCACCGCTGGAACAGAACCTGCCCGTGCTGCTGGCGCTGGTCGACGTCTGGAACTCGCGCGGACTGGGGCATACGCAGCGCGTGATCGTACCCTACGCACAGGCGCTCGAGCACCTGCCCGCGTATCTGCAGCAACTGGCGCTGGAGAGTAACGGCAAGTCGGTGGCGCGCGACGGCTCCGCGCTCGACGGCAGCGCCGCGGCCGCGCTGTGGGGCGGCACCGGCAGCAACGGCCAGCACGCCTACTTCCAGTGGCTGCACCAGGGGACGCAAACCGTGCCGGTAGAATTCATCGTGCCGGTGCGCGCGGCGCATCCTCTGGGCGATCAGCAGAACACGCTGGTTGCCAACGCGCTGGCGCAGGCGCAGGCGTTGATGAACGGCTTGTCGCTGGACACCGCACGCACCCAGCTCGCGGCAACGGGCATGGACGCCGCGACCGTTGCGCTGCAGGCACCTTACCGCGTCTGTCCCGGCGACCGTCCATCGACCACGCTCCTCATGCCCGAGCTCAATGCGCGGCGACTGGGGCAGTTGCTCGCGCTCTACGAACATCGCACCTTCGTCGAAGGCGTCATGCTTGGAGTGAATTCCTTCGATCAGTGGGCGGTCGAACTGGGCAAGGCGCTCGCCGGGCCGCTCGCGGTAGCGCTGCGCGACGGCACCAGCATCGACAACGCAGATGCGTCGACGCGCGGCCTGGTTGCGCACGTCCGCGCGCTGCGCCAGCAGCGCTAGAGCGCGATGCGCGTCAGCGCGCGGGCAAGGCCTGGGCCCGCGCGTCGCGAAGCGCCTGCGCGAGCTGCCACACCGCCGACGCATAGAGTCGGCTGCGGTTGTAGCGGGTCAGCACATACCAGTTGTTGAACACGATCCAATACGCCGGCCCGGCGCGCTCCTCGAGCATCAGCAACCCCACCGGATCGGCGGCGAGGTCACCGGGAATGACGAAGCCGGTGACGCCGCCGTTCACCCATGCGCCAAGCGCGCGCCGCTCGGCGACGCCGCCGTCGAGCGTGCGCAATATCGCGTCGCGATTTTCGCCTTCGACGCGCACGGCCTCCATCACCGGTTGTCCCGGTTGCCAGCCGTACCGGGCCAGGTAATTCGCGACGCTGCCGATGGCGTCGACCGCGTCGGTGGCCAGGTCGATGCGGCCGTCGCCGCCGTAATCCACCGCATAGGCGCGAATACTGCCCGGCATGAACTGCGGCAACCCCATGGCGCCCGCGAACGAACCGCGCGGCAGCAGCGGCGAGACACCCTGCTCGCGCGTGAGCAGCAGGAAGTGCCTGAGTTCACCGGCGAAGTACTCGGCGCGACGCGGATAATCGAAGGCCAGTGTGGACAGTGCGTCGATGACGCGATACGAGCCGGTGTTGCGGCCATAGAACGTCTCGACGCCGATGATGGCGACGATGACCTCGGCAGGGACACCGAACTCGTTCTCGGCACGCGCGAGCGCGGCGGCGTTGGCTTGCCAGAATGCGACGCCACCGTCGACACGCGCCGAACTCAGAAAACGCGGCGCATAGTCGAACCAGGTCGGCGGCGCAACCAGCGGCCTCGACATCGCGGCGATGACGCTCGGTTGGACGCGCACCTGGGAAAAAACCTGGCGCAACGCCGTCGCATCGAAGCCGTCATCGGCGACCAGCGTGGCGATGAAGGCCTTGACGTCGGCGCGCGTGGTGTAGTCGGCTGCGGGCGAGACGGCGGCGCCAAGAGTCGACTGCGTCGCAAATGCCAGTAGCGCGAACAGCGACGCCAATCGCCGTGTTGGCAAATGCACTCGCGGCGCGGGAGGTTGCGGATTCATGGATTGCGGCGGATGGTATCATTGCATCGCTTCTTTTCTGCGCGACGCCCCCTCTCGCAACCCATGTTCTATCCCCTGTTGCGTCCGCTGCTGTTCGCGCTCGACCCCGAGACCGCACACGACGCTGCCTTCGCCAGCCTCGACGCGGCAACCGCCTGCGGTGTGGCACGCGCCTTTTCGCCGCGGGTGCGCAGTTCGCCAGTCACCGCGATGGGTCTCACCTTTCCCAATCGCGTCGGACTCGCCGCAGGACTCGACAAGAACGCCGCGCACATCGACGGGCTAGCGACGCTCGGCTTCGGCTTCATCGAATGCGGCACGGTGACGCCGCGGCCGCAGCCCGGCAATCCCAAGCCGCGCATTGTTTCGCCTGCCCGCGGCCGAGGCACTGATCAATCGCCTCGGCTTCAACAACGACGGCGTCGAGCGCTTCCTGCAAAACGTCGCGAAGGCGCGCTTCGGGCCGGCCCGCGGCGGCATCCTGGGTCTGAACATCGGCAAGAATTTCGACACGCCGAACGCGCGCGCGATCGACGATTACCTGCACTGCCTCAATGCGGTCTACGCGCACGCCAGCTACGTCACCGTCAATATCTCGTCGCCGAATACCAAGGGCCTGCGCGAGCTCCAGGAAGACGCGGCGCTGGAAGCGCTGCTGACCGCACTCAAGGCGGAACAGGCGAAACTCTCACAGCGACACGGCAAGTACACTCCGGTTGTCATCAAGGTCGCGCCCGACCTCGAACCGGCCGACTTGCGCCGCATCGCCCGTTCGCTGGTCGCGCACTCGATCGACGGCGTCATCGCCACCAACACCACGGTCGATCGCAGCGCCGTCGCGGGTCAACCCAATGCAGACGAGGCAGGCGGCCTGTCGGGCCGGCCGCTGCGCGAGAAGGCCACCGCCGTGATCCGCACGCTAGCCACCGAACTCGCCGGCGCGCTACCGATCATCGGCGTCGGCGGCATCATGTCCGGCGCCGATGCGCGTGAAAAACTCACCGCCGGCGCAACGCTGTTGCAGATCTACACCGGATTGATCTACAAGGGCCCGGAACTGGTCGCCGAAATTGCCGACGCGCTGGCGACTGCCTGACGACGTTCACGCGCGTCGAACGCTGCGCTGGCGAATTCTAGGGCCGCACGTGCACCAGCATCTTGCCGTCGGCTTCGGCGACGACTTCGCCATGCTGGTTGCGGCAGACGCCGCTCAATGCGACGACGCCGGCCTGCGTGTGCGGCTTGGGGTGCAGTCCGACCACAGTCCAGGTCGTCGTCAATGTATCGCCCACGCGCACCGGCGCCTTGAAGCGCGCCGCGTGTTCGAGATACGCCATCGCGGTGCCGTGAAAGTACATGCCGACCGGGCCGCCCATGATGGCACTGGTGATCACGCCGTGCAGGATGCGCGTGCCAAAGCGCGACGCCCGCGCGTACTCGTCGTCGACATGATGCGGATTGAAATCGCCGATGAGCCCTGCGCCGAGAACCAGGTGTGCGTCGGTGATGGTCACGCGGGCACTGAAGCGATCGCCCTCGCCGACCTCGTCGAACCACTTGCCGCTGGCTTCGGTCATGGCCTCGATGGCGCGCTGCGGGGCGTTCGCGACAGCGCAGTGAGTTGGCGAGCGCGCCCGGCGTTCAGTGTGCCTGCGCAGCGGCGACTGCGTCGCCGCCGAATTTCTCTTCGATCGTCGCCAGCATGCTCGTGAACGCGCGGTCGACCAGTGGCTCGGCTTCGACCATGCGCGCGCGATCGTTGCGGAAGCGCTGCGCAAGCTCGTCCGCAGTCAGCGATACCGCCTTCTGTCCCTGGCGATTGGTGAACAGGTAGGTTCCGCGCAGCGGGCTCACCCACGCCAGTTTGGCGAACGCGAGCTGCCCGTCGTCGCCTTCGAATTCGACCCACATGCCACGCTCGAGGCTGCCGGCGATTTCGGCGAAGCGATCCTGCAGCACCTCGGGTTCTTCCGGCGGCGGCGGGGGCGGCGGCGCCGGCGCCATCGCGACTGCCAGTGCGCGCGCCTTGGTCGCGCCTTCGATGTCACCCTTGGCGGTGGCCTCCTCGGCCGCAGCCGCCGCAGCTTCCGCGACCGCGGTCGTCGGCATCGGCACCGCGGACAGGCTCGCCTTGACCGCGGCGGCATGCGCGGCGACCAGGTTCGCCATGAACTGTTCGCGCTCGCCGGCTTCCCAGGCGACGTTGTGCAGTCCGCCGTGCAGGCGGCGCAGGAGGTTGCGCAGCATCGCGACGAGCTTCTTGCGATCGTCGATCGCGCGTTTCGGCTGCACGCTCCAGACCAGGTCGTCGAGCGTCGCCAGCGCCGAGGTCCACGCCTCGCTCTCCTCGCCCTCCTGCAGGTAGAGCTGGGTGAGCGTGTCCTGCCACTTGTCGCGCAGGAAGCCCGCCAGGAAATTGGGCGCGGCATGATCCTTCAGCCGTCGCTCGATCTCCGAGCGCGCCACCATCTGCGCGATCTCGCGACGATCGCGCTGGTTGATCTCCTCCGCGCTCGACTGGACGTTGACTTCCGCGGTCCGTTCCTCGGTTGCGAGGAAGTCCTCGAGCTCCTCGCGCAGCGTGTCGAACAGGCCGATGTCGTCGGTGAAGTCATCGAGGATGCGATGAACGATCGACTCGATCTTCCGGTACAGCGGGTCGTCGTGACCCATCGTCGGCGACCAGCCGATGCCGGCCTGAGCGAGCGCGTTGACCAGCACGCGCGACGGATGCGATTTCTTGGAGAAGAACGCGCCGTCGAGCATCGCCGCCTTCAGCAGCGGGATCTGCAGCCGGCCGACCAGCGCCTTGATGCTGTCGGGCAGGTCCTTGGTCTCGAAGATGAAGTCGAACAGCATCGCGACCAGCTCGATGGTCATCGATTCGAGCTGATTGGCGCGCGCTCCGATCGGTGAATCCTGCACGTCGCGCAGGACGTTGTGCATGTCCTGCTGCAGGCCCGAGAACTGCACCGGCGAACCGGCGAAATCGAAGCCGGATTCGCCGTGTTGCAGGCGGCCCAGCGCCTCACCCAGGCCCGGAGTCACCAGGATGCGCGGTCCGCCGTAGGGGCCGATCGCTAGCGGCGCGTTCGACGCGCCGCCCCCCTGCTGGCCGCCAAAACTTCCGGAAGGCGGCCCGAAGGAACCGCCACTGCCGCCCTGCGCGGGGAAGTTCAGCGCATAGCCCGCGGCCGCCGATGCTGACCCCGACGCCCCGAATGCCGCGCCGGCGGCATGTCCTGCGGGCGGCGGCGGTGCGCCTGCCTGCACCGCACCACCACGCAATGCACCGGAATTGGCGAGTCGCTGCAGCACGGCCATCATATCGATCTCGCCGCCGGGCTGGGCCGCCGCCGGCTTGCCATCGGCGCCGCCTGCGGCGCCGCGCTCCCCGGCCGCGCGGTTGACGATCGGCGCACGCTGCTTCGGCACGACCTTGAGCTGCTCGAGATGCCGATTCAAGTCGGCGTAGATTTCGTTGATGTCGCCCAGCGACGTCTGGTTGAGTTCCTTGAGGATCATCAGCATGATCTTCTGAGTGCTGCCGATGCCGTGCAACGCGCCGGTGAACGCCTCGACGATGGTCGTCGGCGCGAGCGGATTGGCGGCGGTTTCAAGATCCGGCCGTCCGAGCAGATAGCCGACCGAGCGGTTGAAGTCGCGCAACTCGCTCTCGCATTGGTTCTCGACCACGCGAATGATGTTGCCGGAGAGCACCGATTCGTCCATCGCCGAGTTGTCGACCAGCGACAGCTTCTTGGCGTCGACCTTGGCGAAATCGGCCTTGGTCTCGACTTTGCCCGCGATCCGCTCGGCGACCAGCCGGCGCAGGTGGCGCTCGAAGTCGGCCAGCAGCTTCGCACCTTCGTTATGCAGGACCCCGCGCGCTTCAAGGCAAAGATTCTGTTCTTCACGCACGTCGGACCGCTCGGCGCGCGCCATGAGCAGTTCGCCGACGCGGTCGAGCATCGACTTGAAGGTCGCCACAAGGCGTTGAATGGCGAGATCCCGGCAATCGCCGAGAATTCGCGTCATTTCCTTGGTCGTCCCGCGCGCGACTGCGCGTTCGCCCGAGGTGGTAGTCGTATTCACGCGTCTGGTCCTTGGATGGACCTGCCCGGTCAAGCCCGTTGCGCCCCGATCAGCACGCTCCGAGCCCGTTCCGCAGATCCCCTGGAGTGCGGTAAATCACTGTATCACGCAAGGTTTCCCTACGCCAACGTGAAAAATTGCCACTTATCCCCGGGAAAGGTCCGTCCAGGCCTTTTCGAGACGTTTATACGACACTGGCAGCGCCGTGCGCAGCTCCTGCGCGAACAGCGACACCCTGAGTTCCTCGATTTGCCAGCGAAACGCCTGCAGCGCCGGCTCGACGCGCTTGGCGGCGCGATTGGCCGCCTCCCGGGCCCGAAAGCGCTCCCACAGCTGCGCTACCGACTCGCCGTGCTTCGCGTCGCGCGCCGGGTCCGCGGCGTACTTGGCCAAACGTCGTTGCAGCGCCTGCAGATAGCGCGGCAGATGCGCGAGCTGGCCCCACGGCGTGGCCGCCATGAATCCGGGAAAAACAAGCGCGTTGCGCTGCGCCGCGAGCTCGGCGACCAGGCGGGCGCGCGCCGGTGGCGCCGCCGCCAGCTTCTGCCCTGTGATGTGATACTCCCCGGCAATCGCCGCGAGCATCCGGAAGGCGCCATCGGCCACCGCCGGCAGGCGCGCGCGTGCGCGCTTCACCTGTTCGGCAAACGCCTGCTCGGAGCGCGGCAGCGGATCATCGCCCAGGAATGCGCGCGCCTGGATCGCGCGCACGGTGTCTGCGAGCAGCGCGTCCGCGGGCACCGCCGACTTGAGCTGCAATGCGGTCGCGACGAATCCCGCCGGCTCGCGTTCCCAGTTGCGCAGCGCGTCCTTGAGCTGCATGCGAATCAGGCGGATCACCGCCTCACGCGTTGCCGCATCGGCGGCATCGCGCGTGTCGTAGAGCTTGAGCGCAACACAGTCGCCCTGATCGACCAACGCGGGGTAGCCGGTGACGCGGCGCCCCTCGCGCAACACTGCGATCGACTCGGGCAGGTCGCCGAAATCCCAGCTGCGAATGTCGCCGCGCTCGATTTCGGGTCCGGCCGCGGCGAACGAAAGCTGCGCCGCGTCGCCCAATTGCGCGCACAGCGCGGTGAGGTCGCGGCCCTGCGCCAGCTCCGCCCCGGCGGCGTCGACCACGCGCACGTTGACCCGCAAGTGCACGGGCAGCGCGGCCTCGTCCCAGCTGTCCGGACCAAGCGGCACGCCGGCCCGCGCGCTGCACCAGACGCGCAACGCATCTGCCAGCGCTGCGGGGCCGCGCGCAGAAGCGGTAGGCGATTCCAGGAATGCCGTCACCGAATCCGGTACCGGAATGAACCGGCCGCGCAAACCTTTGGGCAGCGCCTTGAAGTACCAGGTCAGCTTTTCGCGGATCATTCCTGGCACCAGCCACGACAGTTGCGCGGCGTCGAGCTGGTTGAGCAGCGTCAGCGGCACCGTCAGCGTCAGGCCGTCGAGCGCATGACCCGGCGCGAACCGGTACTTGAGCGGCAGGCGCGTAGCCGCGATCGCCAGCTGCTCCGGATACTGCTCCTCGGTGATCCCCGCCGCCGCGTGCCGCATCAACGCCTCGCGGGTGAGCAGCAACAGGTCCGGCTGCTTCTGCTCCGCTTCCTTGCGCCAGTGCTCGAAGCCCGCGGTGGAATGCACGTGCTCCGGAACGCGTGCCGCATAGAACGCGACCAACGCGTCGTCGTCGACCAGCACGTCCTGCCGGCGCGCCTTGTGTTCGAGTTCGGCGACCTCGGCGACCAGCCGGCGATTGTGGGCGAGAAACGGCGCCTTGCTGGCGAGATCGCCCGGTACCAGCGCTTCGCGCAGGAACACTTCGTGCGCGGTCGCCGGATCGACCCGGCCGTAGGAAATGCGCCGACGCGCGACCAGCGTCAGGCCGTAGAGCGACACGCGCTCGGCGCCGACGACGTCGCCGCGCGCGCTGTCCCAGCGCGGATCGAAGTGCGTGCGCTCGACCAGCTCGCCGGCAACCGCCTCGATCCAGTCGGGCTCGATCTTCGCCGCGCAGCGCGCGTACAGGCGGGTCGTCTCGGTCAGCTCGGCCGCCAGCATCCACTTGCTGGCCTTGCGCGCGATACCCGATCCGGGATGCACGTAAAACTTCAGGCCACGTACTCCGGCGTAATGATCACCGTCCTCGGCCTTGCAACCGACGTTCGAGATCAGCCCGGCAAGCAGCGCCCGGTGAATCCGTGCGTAACGCGCGTCATCAATGGCCGCCGGCAGAGCGTCGTTCCACTTCCACCCGAGTTCCTGAATCTGCTCGGACAACTGGCGATGAAGGTCGCGCCATTCGCGCAGGCGCAGGTACGAAACAAAGTGCGCGCGGCAGCGGTCGACCAGTGCGCGATGCGAAAGCTTCGCGGTCAGCGCGTCGCCAAAGAACTGCCAGACCGCGAGCAGGCTCAGGAAATCCGAGCGTTCATCGCGAAAGCGCAGGTGCGCCTGGTCGGCGGCCTGCTGCTTTTCCAGCGGCCGCTCGCGCGGATCGGGCACGGCGAGCGCGCTGGCGATGACCAGCATTTCGGCGAGGCAGTCCGAGTCCCGTGCCGCCAGGATCATCCTGCCGATGCGCGGGTCCACCGGCAATCGGGCGAGTTCGCGACCGAGCGCGGTCAGGTCGCGCTGGCCGTCGACCGCGCCGAGTTCCTGCAACAGCTGGTAGCCGTCGGCAATCGCGCGCGGGCTCGGCGCCTCGAGAAACGGAAACGCGTCGACCGCGCCGAGTTCGAGCGACGCCATGCGCAGGATCACCGCGGCCAGCGAGCTGCGCAGGATCTCGGGTTCGGTGTACTCGGGCCGCGCCGCGAAATCCTCCTCGCCGTATAGCCGCACGCATACGCCCGCGCTGACGCGTCCGCAGCGTCCCGCACGCTGATTCGCGGCGGAACGCGCGATCTTCTCGATCTGCAGCTGCGTCACCTTGTTGCGCAGCGAATAGCGCTTGACGCGCGCGAGTCCGGTGTCGATCACGCTACGGATGCCTGGTACCGTAAGCGAGGTCTCCGCGACGTTGGTCGCGAGCACGATGCGCCGGCCCTGGCTGGTGGCGAAGACGCGCTGCTGCTGCTCGACCGACAGGCGCGCGAACAGCGGCAGGACTTCCACCGCCGCCGCGTACGGCCGGCGCGCGAGCGCGCGCTGCAGCAACTCCGAAGTCTCGCGGATTTCCCGCTCGCCGGGCAGGAATACCAGGATGTCCCCCGGGCCTTCGCGCCACAGGTCCTCGGTGGCAGCGACGATCGCCTCCTCGAGCTCTTCCTCGTCGTCGTCCTCATCTTTCGCCAGCGACCGATAGCGCGTTTCCACCGGATACGCACGCCCCGACACCTCGATGATCGGCGCAGGATGGTCCGGCTCTCCAAAGTGCCGCGCGAAGCGCGCCGCGTCGAGCGTGGCTGACGTGACGATGACCTTCAGATCGGCGCGCTCGCGCAGCAGGCGCTTGAGATAGCCCAGCAGGAAGTCGATGTTGAGGCTGCGCTCGTGCGCTTCATCGACGATGATCGTGTCGTATGCGGCGAGGCGGCGGTCGCCCTGCGTCTCGGCGAGCAGGATGCCATCGGTCATCAGCTTGATCCACGCCCCGGGTTGCGTGCGATCGGTGAAGCGGACCTTGTAGCCAACCACCGCGCCCAACGGCGTCTCGAGCTCCTCCGCGATGCGCGTCGCGACACTGCGCGCTGCGATGCGCCTCGGTTGCGTGTGGCCGATCAGGCCACGCGCACCGCGGCCAAGCTCCATGCAGATCTTCGGCAATTGCGTCGTCTTGCCCGACCCGGTCTCGCCGCAGACGATCACCACCGGGTGGGCGCGTATCGCTGCTGCGATCTCGTCGCGGCGTTCCGAAACCGGTAATTCGGGCGGATACGCAATCGGCGGAATCGCTGCGGCCCGGCGCTGCGCGGACTCGCGCGAAGCCGCCACCGCGCGCGCGACGCGCTCGATTTCCGCGTTCGGTGTGCCGGCGCGCGAAATACGCTGCAGCTGTCGCGACAGTCGCTCGTGGTCGGCAGTCATGCCGGCGGCAAGTTCAGCGCGCAATTGCTCGTAGAGCGACGCGGTAGTCATGACGGCATTCTGGCGTCGATCCCCACGCTTCGCGTGGGGCCCCTCGCCGGGTGGCTCGCGACGCTAATCCGCAGCGACCGGCAGCGGGCCGGTGGGCGTCGCAGCGACGGTCGGCGCACCGGCGCGCACAAGATAGTGCGTGATCGCCCAGGTCAGCGCCAGCGTAACGGCCAGTTGCAATACCGCGTGCCAGGCTGCGCTCTCGGTTCGCTCAAGAAGCGCCTCGGAGATGATCGTCGCCGCGATCTCGGCGCCGACAAACCCGGGCACCGCACGCAGGTCGAAACGCAGGACCGTCGCGAAGAGCAGCGTGTTGAGTGCACCGACCAGCAGGCCGGTGACGACGATTTCCAGCCAGTCGTCGGCCAGCAGCGCCGCCTGCGCACCCGCGACGACGACCAGCAGCACGCAGGTCAGCACGCGTCGCTGCTGCCATCCGTCCGACAGGCGATTGAGCCAATGGATCACGAACGCGGTGATCGCGGTCGCGGCCAGGACAATCACCATCGGACTGGCCAGCGCGGCCAGCCAGGGAAACCACGCGTTGTCTTCGCCGACGCCCGGCCAGTGCGGAACGTCGCGCATAGCCATGACGCCGGCGAGCAGCTTGACGCCGACCGCGAACAGGCCCGCCTGCGCGCCGCGCAGCCACAGCGTGCGCGCGGCGACGCCGTCGGGCGCGTGTGCGCGCGACACCCACGCCGCCACGCCCGCGAGCAGGCCGACCAGGAGAATCTGTATCAGCAGCGAGAGGCCCAGCCCTCCAGCCCAGAGCAACACCTGCCAGAGATACGGCTCGGTGGTCGAGAGGCGCATTGCGAATGCCGGCCAGAGGTTCACGCCGGTGACCAGCGAGGCCACGGCAACGAGAATCGACGTCAGCTTGAACGCGCGCCGGTCGAAACGCCCGCGGCTCCACGCCATGATCGCGGCGATCAGCGCGGCGATGGCGAACAGCGCCGCGGCCAGTCCGACGCTCAGCTTGGCGATGCGCATGCGCGACGAGCGCTCGCGCTCACCGCGCTGCCAATCCTCGGGAACGAATATATAGCGACCCGCGCTGGTCACCTCATTGCCGGAGATATTGACCAGCACGCGCGCCTCGCCGGTCTTGCCGGCGTCGACACGCGGATCGGTGAAGGTAAAACGCCAATCGGTGCGCGCCGGGCGTTCCTTCTCCTCGGCCGAGACTTCGCGCAGCGCCGCCGGATCGAGTCCATAAAGCTTGAGTACGGCGTCGCGGGCGAGCACCCGCGCCTCCTCCTGCGCAAGTTTCGCCCCGGGGCGCGCCTCGGGCAACGCATGCCGCACCTGGCGCACGTTGCCGCGGCCGTCGACCACGACACGCCACTCCTCGGCGCGATCGGCAACGTCGCCGCCCGCCAGGCGCGCGTAGCGCACTTCCCACAGCGGTGGCGCGAGCCACGTGCCCATCAGCCGCGCGTAGGTTTCGGGGCCGCCCTCACGCCAGACGAACTTGTGCCAGAGCCATGCGTCCGAATCCTCGCCGGCGAGTCGCGTCGCCGACAGGCGCGACCACTCCGGTCCGAGCGTCGTGCCGTGCGCCTTGAGCGCAGCGTCGGCAGCGGCCTCGGCCGCTGCGCGGTCGATCGCCAACGCCGGCGCATCGCCCTTGTAGTCGCCGAGGAAGATGATCGACAGCAGGCCGGCCAGCGCCAGTATCGGCAGCGCCTTTTGGACGCGCGCGGCCCACGCACCGGCTGCCGCATGGGTGCTGACCGCGCTCGCGATCGCGACCTGCACCAGCGACTGCCAGCCTCCATTGCGCAGGCTCGCCGGCAATTCGAGCCACTGCCCGGCCTGCACGCGCCGGTACAACACGACACCCAGCGGCACCAGCGCGGCAGCGATCACCAGCGCCTGATTGGCTCGCGCGACCCCACCGTCGACCAGGAACACCGGCAGCGACATGAGCACGAGGTCGAACAGCGCATGCAGCGTGATGGTCGGCAGCAGGCCGAAACGCAGGAAGATGAGTCCCCAGATGAACGCCGGCCCGATCAACTCGACCAGCCGCGAATACGCTGGGAAGCCCGGATAATTCGCGTGCGCCGCGCCGAACACCAGCGCCTGCAGGACCAGCGCGATTCCAATCAGCAGCCGGCGATGACCGAAACGCGCACCGATCAGCGCCGCGAGCGAGAGCGGGACCGCGCGGAAGAGGCACTCCTCCATGAACCCCGCCTGCAGCGCCATCCCGATCGGCGCCAGGCCCGGCACCGCACTGCCCAGGATGTTGGGATCGGACAGCGATTCGGACGGTTGCCACCAGCCAAGATAGCGATTGGTGGCGAAGTAAAAGGCAACGATGAACGCAAGTTCCAGCGGCACGAACAGATAGCCGCCGAGCGTACGGCCGAGTATCGATGGCGTCGGCGCCGCGTCGCGTGTCCACAGCCTCCACAGTTGCGGATGATCGCCAAATGCCTGTCGCGACAGGCTCTCGGCCGCCATGAACACCAGCGCCAGACCGAGTGCGCCACCGATCAATACCAATACCGAGGCGCCGACCTGCTGGCCCCAGAACACCCACTCGGATTGCGCGGTGTCGAAGCCGAACCACGACTGCGGGGCATTGGCGAGAATCACCAGCGCGTTGATGCCGGCGACGATCACCCCGGCGACGAGCGCCGGCCGCCAGAGCAGCGCGCGCCTGCGCAACAGCCACAGCGTGCCCAGCACACAACCGCCGATGCCGTAGAGGAGCCCCGCCGTCAGGCTCGCCACCCGCGCAATCGCGTTGTTGGCGGCGCGCATTTCCTGGAAGCGTCGATCGAAGGCCTGCGGCACGAACACGTAGTGCTGGAGTTCGGAGAGCGTGTCGCCCGATACGCCGAGGCGCATGCGAAAGCGTCCCTCGCCCAGCATTTCATCCACGCGTTCGTAGACGAATGCGTGCTCGACGCGACCCACGGGCAGGCGCTCCTGCGAGTGCTCGAGCAACTTGTAGGGCGTGAAGTCGACGCCCCAGTCGACGCGTGCGCGCTCCTCGGCGATCAGGCGCGCCGCAATCTCGTCGAGCGCCGGGCCGGGCTGGTTCTCCGGAACCTTGAGCGCGAAGCCGTACGGCGTACCGTCGGGCCGGAAACGGATGCGCGCCTCGGCGGTCTCGCGCGCCTTGAACAGGCGCACGTCCCACCAGTACGGCGAGTAGGTCTTGCCGGCGAGCATCGCGGTGAACCGGGCATTGCCGCCAGCCTCGAGTTCGACGAAATTCTGCGTCGCGCCGTCGTGCCCGAACATCACCGCGGTACGCGCATCCGCGGGCGCCAACTTCAGCTTCTGCGCGAGCTCGCCGGCGCGCGCAAGTGCCTCGACGCGCGACATGCGCACGTCGAGGTTGACCAGCGGCAGTGCATCGGGAAAGTAGCGCCAGGCGAACAGCCCCGCGAGCGCGGACAGCGCCGCGAATACGATCCAGAACGCAGGACGCCGCGAGATGGGCGTCATCGCCGCGCCCAGGGCGCGGTCGTCGCGTGCCGCGCGCTAGTCAACAGCCTTGACCAGCTCTTCGACGACCTTCTTGGCGTCGCCGAAAACCATCATCGTCTTGTCGAGGTAGAACAGCGGATTATCGAGGCCCGCGTAACCGGACGCCATCGAGCGCTTGTTGACGATGATGGTCTTGGCCTTGAAGGCTTCGATGATCGGCATGCCGTAGATCGGGCTTCCCTTCTGTTCGGCGAGCGGATTCACCACATCGTTGGCGCCGAGGATCAACGCGACGTCGGCCTGCGCGAATTCGCCGTTGATGTCTTCCATCTCGAAGACCTGGTCGTACGGTACTTCCGCTTCGGCAAGCAGCACGTTCATGTGACCGGGCATGCGTCCCGCGACAGGATGGATCGCGTACTTGACCGTCACGCCGTGCTCGGTCAGCTTGGCCGCGAGTTCCTTCACCGCATGCTGCGCGCGGGCCACTGCCAGGCCGTAGCCGGGAACGATGATCACCGTGTCGGCATTGGACAGCAGGAACGCCGCATCGTCCGGACTGCCGCTCTTGACCTGCTTCTGCGTCCCGTCGCCGGCGGCGATGGCGGTCTCGCCGCCGAATCCGCCGAGAATCACGCTGAAGAATGAGCGGTTCATCGCCTTGCACATGATGTACGACAGGATCGCGCCGCTCGAGCCGACCAGCGAGCCGGCGATGATGAGCATCGGATTGTCGAGCGAGAAGCCGATGCCGGCCGCGGCCCAACCCGAGTAGCTGTTGAGCATCGAGATCACCACCGGCATGTCGGCGCCGCCGATGGGGATGATGAGCAGGAAGCCGAGCAGGAACGCCAGCGCCATCATCGCGATGAATGGCACCCAGTCACCCGGCGCCGGGACCATGCAGAACCAGATGCCGCAGGCGATCATGGCGACGCCGAGCGCGAGGTTGACCATGTGCTGGCCGGAGAACACGACCGGAGCGCTGCGGATGCGCCCCGAGAGCTTGCCGAACGCGATCACCGATCCCGAGAAGGTGATCGCACCAATGAATGTGCCAATGAACAACTCCAGCTTGTGGCCGAAAGTGATCGGCACGTCGAGACCCATGGCTGCCGGATTGTTGACCGCGGCGATGGCGATGAAGACGGCAGCCAGGCCGACCAGCGAATGCATCGCGGCCACCAGTTCGGGCATCTGCGTCATTTCGACACGGCGCGCGACCAGCGCACCGAGCGAGCCGCCAATCACCATGCCGCCCAGGATCGGCAAAACGTTCCTGGTGTGCGAATAAATCAACGCCAGCGTGACCAGCACCGCGATCGTCATGCCGATCATGCCGAACAGATTGCCGCGGCGCGCGGTGTGCGGGCTCGACAGGCCTTTGAGCGCCAGGATGAAGCTGACCGCTGCGACCAGGTACCAGAGTGCGAGTTGATTGGCGCTCATGTGATGTTCCGCCGCGCGCTAGTGCGCGTCCTTGGGGGCGGCTTTCTTTTCCTTGATCTTGAACATCTCCAGCATGCGCCGCGTGACCAGGAAGCCGCCGAAGGTATTGATCGACACCAGCGCCACCGCCAGCACGCCCAGCCACCCGCCCCAGTCGAGGTCGGCCGCGCCGGCCGCGAGCATCGCGCCGACCAGGATGATGCTCGAGATTGCGTTGGTGACGCTCATCAGCGGCGTATGAAGCGCCGGCGTCACATTCCACACGACGTGATAGCCGACGAAAATCGCCAGCACGAACACGGTAAGGTTGATGACGATCGGATCAACGCCTGCGGCCATGGCTCGCTCCTCTTTTATTTCTTGACGACTACCTGTCCGCTGTCGCACACCAGCGTCGCCACGACGATCTCGTCGTCCTTGGGCACGCTGAATTCGCCGGTCTTGGCGTTGAGCGACAGCGACAGAAAATTGAATACGTTGCGCGCGTAGAGTGCGCTCGCGTCGGTTGCGACGCGAGCGGGCAGGTTGCCAAAGCCCACGATCTTGACGCCGTTCTTGACGACGATCTTGTCGAGTTCCGAGCCGTCGACGTTTCCACCCTGTTCCACCGCGAGATCGACGATGACCGCGCCCGGCTTCATGTTGGCGACGGTCTCTGCACTGATCAGCTTCGGAGCGGGGCGCCCCGGGATCAGCGCCGTGGTGATGAGGATATCGACGGCCTTGCAGCGCTCGGCGATCACCGCCGCCTGCCGCGCCATCCATTCCGGCGGCATTGGGCGCGCGTAACCGCCAACACCTTCGGCGATCTGGCGCTCTTCGTCGTTGGCATAGGGAACATCGACCCATTTGGCGCCCAGCGACTCGACCTGGTCCTTGACCGACGGCCGCACGTCGGAGGCTTCGATAACCGCGCCGAGGCGTTTGGCCGTCGCGATCGCCTGCAAGCCGGCGACCCCGACACCGAGGATAAGCACGCGCGCGGCCTTCACCGTGCCCGCGGCGGTCATCAGCATCGGCATGAAGCGCCCATACGTATTGGCTGCCAGCATCACCGCCTTGTAGCCGGCGATATTGGCTTGCGACGACAGCACGTCCATCGACTGCGCGCGCGAAATGCGTGGCAGCTTTTCCAGCGCATAGCCACTCACGCCCGCGCTCGCATACGACTCGATCGCCGCTGCGTCGAACGGGTCGAGCAATCCGATCAGCATCGCGCCGCGCTTGAGCTTGGGCAGTTCCTGCGCGGTGGGACCGCGCACTTTTAGCACGATATCGGCGCCCAACGCCTGGTCGGCGTCGACCATGATCGCGCCGGCGGCCTGGTACTCGGCCTCGGGGATGCTCGACATGGCGCCCGCGCCCGCTTCCACGATGATCTTGTGCTTGCCGCTTGCCGCGAGTTTCTTGACCGTTTCCGGAGTCGCGGCGACGCGCGTTTCGCCCGGGCGCGTTTCGCGCGGAATGCCGATGATCATGTTGGTTGTTCCCTCTTGCGGCGGACTGTTTTGACGCGGTCGCTATAGTGCCACAAAGACCGGCACCATGTCTGTCGGCTATATGGCCGCAGCAATCGCCTTACCCACGGCGATGGTGTTGGCGCTGCCACCGATGTCGCGGGTGCGTGGCGCGGATTTATCGGCGAGCACGCTCTCGATCGCGCGCACGATAGCGGCGCCGGCCTCGCGATGCCCCAGATGATCGAGCATCAGCGCCGCACACCAGATCTGCCCGATCGGATTGGCGATACCCTTGCCCGCAATATCGGGCGCCGAGCCATGCACCGGCTCGAAGGTGGACGGGAAGAGCCTCTCCGGATTGATGTTTGCCGCGGGCGCGATGCCGATGGTGCCGCACACTGCCGGTCCCAGGTCGGAGAGGATGTCGCCGAACAGGTTCGACCCGACGACGACGTCGAAGATGTCGGGCCGCTGCACGAAGTGCGCGCTGAGGATGTCGATGTGGTACTGGTCGACGCGGATGTCGGGATATTGCTCGGCCATCGCACGGAAGCGCTCGTCCCAATACGGCATGGTGATCGAGATGCCGTTGGACTTGGTCGCGGAAGTCACATGCTTCTTAGGACGCGTCTTCGCCAGCTCGAACGCAAACTTGAGAATGCGGTCGACGCCGGTGCGCGTGAAGATCGTCTGCTGGAACACCGTCTCGCGCTCGGTGCCTTCGAACACCCGTCCGCCCACCGACGAATATTCGCCTTCGGTATTCTCGCGTACGACGACGAAGTCGATGTCGCCGGGCTTGCGATTCGCCAGCGGCGAAGGAATGCCAGGCATCAGCCGGCACGGCCGCAGGTTGACGTACTGGTCGAAGCCGCGCCGCCACTGGATCAGCGAGCCCCACAGCGAAACGTGATCGGGCACGGTCGCCGGCCAGCCCACAGCACCGAAGAAAATGGCATCGTGCTTGTGGATCTGCTCGAACCAGTCCTCGGGCATCATCCGCCCGTGCTTGGCGTAGTAGTCGCAGCTCCACGGGAACTCGTCCCATTCGAACGCGATGCCGAATTTGCTGGCTGCCGCCTCGAGCACGCGGATGCCCTCCGGGACGACTTCCTTGCCGATGCCGTCGCCTGGAATGACCGCGATGCGATGTGCGCGCTGCCCTGTGGCCATGTACCTCTCCCCCGCGTCGCATTCTATCAGCCTGGGGTATCCTAGCGCGCTTCCACGAACGACGCTCGCCGGTGCGGGCGCGACGCAATGCATCAATCGACACCCGCACGCCATCGCCGCAGCATCGTGTTCATGGTCATCGCCGCGGTCTGCTGGTCCTCCGGCGGCATCCTGGTGCGCCAGCTGTCGATTACCAGCGCCTGGGAAATCGTGTTCTGGCGCTCGCTGTTCATGGCGCTGTTCGTCGCCGGCACCCTGCTGGTGATGTACCGCCGGCGCATGCCGCGTAAGGTCGCGGCGGTCGGCCTGCCCGGCCTGCTTTCGGGACTCTTTCTGGCCGGCACGTTTTTCTTCTTCATCGGCTCGCTCACCCGTACGACCGTGGCCAACACCTTCGTGCTGATGAGCGTTTCTCCCTTCCTCGCCGCCATCGCAGGCCGGCTGGTCCTGGGCGAGCGCGTGCCGACGCGCACCTGGCTCGCGATGAGCGTCGCCTTCGCCGGCATCGTGGTGATGTTCGCCGATTCCGTCGACGTCGGCCGCCTCGAGGGCAACTTGCTCGCACTCGGCGTCTCGTGCTGCTTCGCGCTCAACCTGGTGATGCTGCGCAAGTTTCGCGCAACCGCCGACATGCTGCCGACGGTGATGCTGGCTGGCATCTGGTCGCTGGTTCCGGCGTTCTTCCTGGCCGGACCGTTCGCGGCGACTCACCGTGACCTTGCCATCCTGCTGCTCATGGGTTGCGTCCAGCTCGGCACCGGCTGCCTGCTCATGACCGCCGCCGCACGCGATCTTTCGGCCACCGAGCTTGGGCTGCTGGCGCTGCTCGAACCCATTCTCGGACCGATCTGGGTCTGGGTACTGATGGGCGAGCAGCCGTCGCCGCTGACGCTGCTCGGCGCCGGCGTAGTGCTCTCGGCGGTAATCGCCAACGAACTCTTCGGCGCTTACAAGGCACGCGGCGCGCTCGCGTCGTCGCCATGAAATACCGCAGAGCGCAACGCGAAGGCGATCATTGAACGCGCTTCTGCAGCAATGGGCGTCCTATCCGGCGGCGTTCTACGTCGCCGCGACCTTCGGCATCCTGCTCACTGGCGTGTTCAAGGGCGGCTTCGGCGGCGGACCTGGCGGCATCGCCGTGGCGCTGATGTCGATGTTCATTGCGCCGGCCAATGCGGCTGGGATCGTACTGCCGATCCTTTGCGTCATGGATATCTTCGGCGTCCTGGCGTATCGCAGCAACTGGTCGCGCGAGCACATGAAGATCCTCATTCCCGGCGCGCTGGTCGGCATCACGCTCGGCGCACTCGCGTTCGGCACGGTGCCGGTCAACTGGGTGCGTTTATTCATCGGCGTGATCGCGGTGACGTTCACGCTCAATCGCTGGTTCGGCATCGCGCAACGTCTGGGGGCCTCGACCGCCAAGCCCGGACGCGCGGTCGGCTACGTCAGCGCCGCCGCCTCCGGCTTCACCAGCACCATGGCGCATGCGGGGGGCCCGCCGCTGCTCGTCTACCTGCTGCCACAACGCCTCGACAAGACCGTGTTCGTCGGCACGACCGTGATCTTCTTCACCGTCGTGAACTATGTGAAGCTGGTCCCCTTCTTCTGGCTGGGGCAGCTTTCGGTCGACAACCTCGGACTGTCGCTGCTGTTCGCGCCGCTGGCGCCGCTGGGCATCTGGCTCGGGCTGAGGCTGGAGCGCTGGATTCCGGAAAAGCCGTTCTATCGCGTCAGCTATACCATTCTGTTCTGCACCGGATGCAAGCTGATCTACGACGCGGTCACGGCCTGAGCACCGCGCATGGGACGATTGGCGACCACGTCGACGTTTGCGCTATGATCGCGCCGTCAACATACCTGCCGCCGCCTTGAAACATACCTTCCTCGACTTCGAGCAACCCATCGCCGATCTGCAGACCAAGATCGACGAGTTGCGCTACGTGCACGAGGATTCCGCGGTCGATATTTCCGACGAAATCGGACGGCTGACCAAGAAGAGCCAGCTGCTGACCAAGGACATCTACGCCAAGCTCAACGCATGGCAGATCGCGCAGGTTGCACGTCATCCCCAGCGACCGTACACGCTCGACTACATCGCCGGGATGTTCAGCGACTTCCACGAACTGCACGGCGACCGCACCTACACTGACGATCCCGCCATCGTCGGCGGACTGGCGCGCTTCAATGGCGCGCCGTGCATGGTGCTGGGCCATCAGAAGGGACGCGACACCAAGGAGAAGATCCACCGCAACTTCGGCATGCCCAGGCCGGAGGGCTATCGCAAGGCGCTGCGGCTGATGAAGCTCGCGGAGAAGTTCGAATTGCCACTGTTCACGTTCGTTGACACGCCGGGCGCGTTTCCCGGGATCGGCGCCGAGGAGCGCGGACAGTCCGAGGCGATCGGCCGCAACCTCTACGAAATGGCTGGCCTCAGGACGCCGATCATCGTCACGGTGATCGGCGAAGGCGGGTCCGGCGGCGCGCTGGCCATTGCCATCGGCGACGCCACGCTGATGCTGCAGTACTCGACCTATTCGGTGATCTCGCCCGAGGGCTGCGCGTCGATCCTGTGGAAATCCGCTGCGCACGCCGAAGAAGCCGCGGAAACGCTGGCGATCACTGCACCGCGCCTGAAGACGCTGGGGTTGATTGACAAGGTCATCGCCGAGCCGCTCGGCGGCGCACACCGCGACCACGCGGCGATGCAGGCGACGCTCAAGAAAGCGCTCACCGAGGCATTGCGCCAGGCAACCGAGCGACCGCTCGAGACGCTGCTCGAGGCCCGCGAAGACAAGCTGCTCGGCTATGGCAAGTTCAAGGAACTCACCACCGGCTGAAGCGGGCGGCCGCTCTACCGTCGCGGCGCCAGGCGCGACGGCGCACGATGACGCGGTGCATTCCAGCGCGCCGGCCGACGCGGTTGCTGCAGCAGTCGCTGCCGCAATCTCCACCGCCATCGATCCGGGTTCGCACGTCGCGGTCGCCTTGTCCGGTGGCATGGATTCTATGGTGCTGCTCGATGCGCTGGCGACCGCGGCCGCCAGCCATTCGTTCAAGCTCTCCGCGATCCACGTCAATCACGGCCTGTCGCCGAATGCGCAGGCATGGTCGCGTTTCTGTGCCGAACAGTGCGCCATGCGCACGGTGCCGCTCACGATCCACGAACTGCAGCTCTCGCGCGTCGCCGACGCGGGCCTGGAAGCGCACGCCCGCGCCGCGCGTTACCGCTGCTTCGCTGCCGCCGCGGTCGACGTGGTCGCGCTCGCGCATCACGCCGACGACCAGGCCGAAACCATACTGCTTCAATTGCTGCGCGGCGCCGGGCCGCGCGGATTGGCTGCGATGCCGGCGTTGCGACCGGGACCCCCCGCGCTGCTGCGGCCCTTGCTCGGGCTCACCCGCGTTGCCATCGCCGCCAGCGCGAACGCGCGAGCACTGCAATGGATCACCGACGAGAGCAACGCCGACACGCGCCACAAGCGCAACCTGCTGCGGCACGCCTTGGCGCCGGTGCTCACGGAGCAATTCCCCGGCTACCAGTCCACGCTCTCGCGCGCGGCGACGCACCAGGCGGAGGCGAGCGAGCTGTTGGACGAGCTTGCCCAGCTCGACGCCGCGACCGCCATCGACTCGCTCGGACTCGATTGTGCGCGACTCGCGCAGTTGTCGGCGGCACGCGGCCGCAATCTCCTGCGCTGGTATCTGCGCGGCGAGGGTCTGCGAGCACCCTCCGAGGCACGCCTCGCCGATCTGCTGCAGCAGGCGCGCGGCGCCGATGCGCGAATGCGCATCGTTCACGACGGCGCCGAAATCGGCTGTCACCACGGCCACGTCGTCGTGCATGCGCCGACGCCCGCGCCCTTTCGTTCCGAGTGGCATGGCGAAGCCGAAGTAAGGCTGCCCGGCGGCCTGCTGCGCTTCATGCCCGCGCTTGGAACCGGAATCGCCGCAGCCAAGCTCACGCACGGGCGGGTAAGCCTGCGCTCGCGAGCGGGCGGCGAGCGCATCCAGATTGTCGCCAACCGTCCGCGGCGCGCGCTCAAGAGGATGCTGCAGGATGCGGGATTCCCGGTGTGGCAGCGCGCCAGCGTGCCGCTGGTCTTCTGCGGCGAGGAATTGGCCGCGGTTCCCGGTCTCGGCGTGGAACTGGCATACCAGAGCGGGGACGACGAGCATGGCTGGACCCTCGATTGGCGGCCTGACCGGCATCGGGGGGCCACAAAGATTGACAAGCCTCAATCTCCCGGGGCTAAATGCCCGGACAATTCAAATTAGAAATTGCAGCTTCACCATCTGGAGGAACGCATGAAGTATCGTCTGACAATCGCCCTGGCAGCGGCAGCTGCGCTGGCAGTGGCGGGCACCGCGATCGCGCAACAGCCGATCGTCATCAAGTTCAGCCACGTGGTGGCGCTGGACACCCCCAAGGGCAAGGCCGCCGAATACTTCAAGAAGCTCGCCGAGGAACGCACCAAAGGGCGGGTCAAGGTCGAGGTGTTTCCGAACAGCCAGCTGTACAAGGATGGCGAGGAGATGGAAGCGCTGCAGCTCGGGTCAGTGCAGATGCTGGCACCCTCGGTGGCGAAGTTCGGCCCACTCGGCGTTCGCGAATTCGAAGTCTTCGACCTGCCTTACATCTTCGACGACTTCGCCCAGCTGCACAAAGTGACCGACGGCCCTGTCGGCGCGAGCCTGTTCAAGAAGCTCGAGGCCAAGGGCATCACCGGGCTTGCCTACTGGGACAACGGCTTCAAGGATTTCAGCGCGAACAAGGCACTCAAGGGACCGGCCGACGTCAAGGGACAGAAGATGCGCATCCAGTCGTCGAACGTGCTGGAGGCCGAGATCCGTGCGCTAGGCGGCATACCGCAGAAGCTGGCGTTCTCCGAGGTGTACCAGGCGCTGCAAACCGGCGTCGTCGACGGCACCGAAAATCCGCCGTCGAACTTCTACACGCAGAAGATGTACGAGGTGCAGAAGTACATGGCGATGACTGACCACGGGGTGATCGAGTACGCGGTGATTGCCAACAAGAAATTCTGGGACGGCCTTCCCGCAGACATCCGCAGCGCACTCGAGAGCTCGATGAAGGACGCGACCAAATTCGCGAACGACATCGCCAAGAAGGAAAACGACGACGCGCTCGAGGCAGTGAAGAAATCCGGCAAGACGCAGGTCATCGTCCCGACTGCCGAGGAAAAGGCAGCGTGGAAGAAAGCGCTGGTGCCGGTGCACAAGGAAATGGAAGGCCGGATCGGCAAGGACGTGATCGACGCGGTGTACAAGGAAACCGGGTTCAAGCCCTAGACGTGAACGGCGCATGACCAGGACGCCACTGTCGGACGCAAGGCCCACAGTGGCGTTTTCACATTCGGACGCGACGTCCGCACTGCGATCCAGGGGGAACGCTAATGCTCAAGTTTCTTGATCACCTCGAGGAGTGGCTCATCGCCACTCTGATCGGGGCGGCAACCCTGCTCGTGTTCGTCGCCGTGATCCATCGCTACGCCGCCGGGTTGCCGATTCCAGGGCTGCAGGACTGGCTGCTGTCGATCCACCTGTCGTGGGCCCAGGAGTTGTGCATCTACATGTTCATCTGGATGGCCAAGTTCGGCGCCGCCTACGGCGTGCGCACGGGCATCCACGTGGGGGTCGACGTACTCATCAACCGGCTGCCGGACAATCTGCGCCGCAAGTACGTGCTGTTCGGTCTGCTTTCCGGCGCGCTGTTCACGCTCATCGTCGGTTCGCTCGGCGCGAACTACGTCTGGGCAATCGGCCATACCTCCCAGGTGTCGGCGGACCTGGAGCTGCCGCTGTGGATCGTGTACCTGTGCATTCCCCTCGGCTCGTACCTGATGTGCTTCCGCTTCCTGCAGGTCGCCTGGACCTTCTTCAAGACCGGCGAGTTGCCACATCACGATCACGGCTTTGTCGAAGGGCTCGAGGACGTCTCGCCGCTCGATATCGATCCGCTGGGCATGCGCGACAACCTGCATCCTGCCGACGTGAATTCCGGGGGCCGCTCATGAACTCCACGGCGAACACTCCAGCGAGCACGTCGATGCGCCTCCTCGCCGCCCTCCCCGCAGCGATGGTGGTCCTGCCGTTGCTTGGCTTCGCGGCGGGCCTGCACGTTCCGCCGTGGCTGATCATCTTCCTACTGCTGTTCGGGCTGATGCTCACCGGCATGCCGGTTTCCATTTCACTCGGCCTGACCGTGCTCACGTTCCTGTTCACGATGACCACCGTGCCGATCACCTCGGTGGCGCTGAAACTGTTCACCGGCATCGAGCGCTTCGAGGTCATGGCGATCCCGTTCTTCATCCTCGCCGGCAACTTCCTGACCCACGGCGGCGTGGCGCGCCGGATGATCAACTTCGCCTCGTCTATGGTCGGTCACTGGTATGGCGGCCTGGCGCTCGCCGGCGTGATGGCGTGCGCGCTGTTCGCCGCGGTCTCGGGATCCTCGCCGGCGACGGTGGTGGCCATCGGTTCGATCATCCTGCCGGCGATGGTCAGGCAGGGCTTTCCCAAGCAGTTCGGCGCCGGCGTCATCACGACTTCGGGCGCGCTGGGCATCCTGATTCCGCCGTCGATCGTCATGGTGATGTACTCGGTTGCGACCAACACGTCGGTGGGCCAGTTGTTCATGGCCGGCGTCGTCCCGGGGCTGGTTCTGGCGACCATGCTCGGGCTCACCACCTGGTGGAAGGCGCGCAAGAACAACTATCCGCGCATGCCCAAGGCGTCGTGGGGCGAACGCTGGCGCACGTTCAGGGAAAGCGTCTGGGGCCTGCTGCTGATCGTCGTGGTGATCGGCGGCATCTACACCGGTATCTTCACGCCGACCGAAGCGGCAGCCATGAGCGCCGTGTACGCGTTCTTCGTCGCCGTGTTCGTCTACAAGGACCTGACGCTGCGCAGGGTGCCGAAGGTCCTGCTCGATTCGGCGAACATGAGCGCGATGCTCCTCTACATCATCACCAACGCGGTGATGTTCTCGTTCCTGATGACCTCGGAGCAGATCCCGCAGGCCATGGCGGCGTGGATGCTCGACAAGGGTTTGGGTCAGGTCGCATTCCTGCTGTTCGTCAACGTGCTGCTGCTGCTCGCCGGCAACGTCATGGAACCCTCGTCGATCGTGCTGATCATGGCGCCGATCCTGTTCCCGGTGGCGATGAAGCTCGGCATCGACCCGGTCCATTTCGGCATCATCATGACGGTCAACATGGAAGTCGGCATGTGCCACCCACCGGTGGGGCTGAACCTCTACGTCGCCAGCGGTATCACCAAGATGGGCATTACCGAACTGACGGTTGCGGTCTGGCCGTGGCTGCTCACCATGCTCGTCTTCCTGGTGATGGTGACCTACTGGCCGTGGCTGTCGCTGGTGTTGCCCAGAACGCTGGGAATGATGTCCTGAACCGGGCACCCCTGCCCAGGGGAAAAACTGGGCCAGGCATGGTATAATTTTGAATTTACTCGGAATTATCCTGTCGGAGCCCATGTATGGCGGTAGAACGCACCCTTTCGATCATCAAACCCGATGCCGTGGCCAAGAACGTCATCGGAGAGATCTATTCGCGCTTCGAGCGCGCCGGCCTGAAGATCGTTGCGGCCAAGATGACCTGGCTCGCCCAACCCGACGCCGAAGGCTTTTACGCGGTGCATCGGGGGCGGCCGTTCTTCAAGGACCTGGTCGGATTCATGACGTCGGGGCCGGTCATGATCCAGGTATTGGAAGGCGAGAACGCCATCGGCAAGAATCGCGACCTGATGGGTGCCACCGACCCGAAAAAGGCCGCGCCGGGAACCATCCGCGCCGATTTTGCCGAATCGATCGATGCCAACGCCGCGCACGGCTCGGACGGGCCTGACACCGCACGCGTCGAGATCGCCTACTTCTTCCCGACCCTCGAGATCCACAGTCGCTAGCGCGGGAGCGCACGACACTGGCACGGCCATGATCAACCTACTCGACTTCGACCGGGCCGGCCTCGAAGCGTATTTCGTCGGGCGCGGCGACAAGCCATTTCGCGCGCGGCAGACGCTGCGGTGGCTGCACCACGGTCTGGTCGATCGCGTCGAGGCGATGAGCGACCTGGCCAAGACGACGCGCGAGTCGCTCGCGCGCGACACCGAAATCCGCGCGCCCGCGGTCGTGCGCGATTCGACGGCCAGCGATGGCACTCGCAAGTGGCTGCTCGACGTCGGCGGCGCCAACGCCATCGAAGCCGTCTACATCCCGGAGGACGATCGCGGCACGCTGTGCATTTCGTCGCAGGCAGGCTGCGCGCTGGACTGCGCATTCTGCTCCACCGGCAAACAGGGCTTCAACCGCAACCTGAGCGTCGGCGAAATCGTGGGCCAGCTCTGGCATGCCAATCGGGCGCTGCTTGCCGACGGCGTGTCGACACCGTGGATGCAACAGGGCCGCCATCCGGTCACCAATGTCGTGATGATGGGCATGGGCGAGCCGCTGACCAACTTCGACAATGTCGTCACCGCGATGCATGTCATGCTCGACGACAACGCCTACGGCCTGTCGCGCCGTCGCGTCACGCTGTCGACATCGGGCATCGTGCCCGCGATCGACCGGTTGGGTGACGCGTGCCCCGTCGCGCTCGCGGTGAGCCTGCATGCGCCAAACGACGTGTTGCGCGACCGGCTGGTGCCGATCAATCGCAAGTATCCGCTCAAGGAACTGCTGGCGGCCTGCGTTCGTTACATCGAAAAGGCGCCGCGTGATTTCGTGACCTTCGAGTACGTGATGCTCGACCACGTCAACGATGCTCCGGAACAGGCCCGCGAACTGGTCGAACTCGTGCGCAACGTGCCGTGCAAGTTCAATCTGATCCCCTTCAACCCGTTTCCCAATACCGAATTCGGTACCAGTTCACGCAATCGCATCGTCGCCTTTCAGCGCATCCTGCAGGAAGCCGACCTGGTCGCCACGGTGCGCAAGACCCGCGGCGACGATATCGACGCGGCGTGCGGCCAGCTTGCCGGACAGGTGCAGGATCGCACCAAGCGCCGCACCATCAAAGTTCAACCCGTGGCCGCCCACTGATCATGATCATTCGCCCTGCACTCATCCGTGTACTTGTCAGCTCGCTGGCGGCCTTGGGGCTGCTCGCCGGCTGCTCCAGCGATCCCAAGAAAGCCGAAACACCGGAGCAGCTGCAACGCGCGGCACCGGTGCGCACCAGCGCCGCGCCGACACCGCAGCAGGTGCCGCCCGCCGAGCGCGCGCGCGTGCATACCGACCTGGCAGCCGGCTACTACGAGCGCGGGCAGATGGAGGTGGCGATCGACGAGCTCAACGTCGCGGTCAAGCTCGATCCCAACTACGCGCAGGCCTACAACGTCTACGGCCTGGTGTATTCGATGCTTGCCGAAGACCGCAAAGCCGAACAGAACTTCGAGCGCGCACTGCAGCTCGCGCCCGACGATTCGGAAATCCATCACAACTGGGGCTGGTACCTTTGCCAGCACAAGCGCGAGCGCGAGGCGCTGGCGCAGTTCGACCTGGCAGTGCGCAATCCGCTCTACCGGACGCCCGAGGTCGCGCTGGTCAACGCCGGGCGCTGCGCCATCACGCTCGGCGACATGCGCCTGGCCGAAACGTATTTCCGGCGCGCGCTGGTCGCGCAACCCGGCAACGCGCTGGCCGCGTACGGGCTTGCGCTGATTGCCTACAAGGAGTCGCGCTACCCCGACGCGCGCAACTGGATGAAGGGCGTGATGCAGGCCAACAACCCGGCGCCCGAGTCGCTCTACCTGGGCATGTGCGTCGAGCGCAAGCTCGGTGATACACAAGCGGAACAGTCGTACATCTCGCAGATGAAAAATCGCTATCCGGACGCGCCCGAAACCAAGGCGATCGCCACCGAAGGTTGCGTGTGAACGCTTTGGGCGAGCCGCTCGCGGGCGCCGACGAGTTGCCGCCGGCGTTGCCCGTTGCCGAGGCCCGGCCGGGCGAGCAGTTGCGCGCCGCGCGAGAAGCCGCGGGGCTGTCGCTCGATCAGGTCGCGCAGCAGCTCAAGCTCGCGCAACGCCAGGTCAAGGCACTCGAGGACGAAAATTTCGCCGAGTTGCCAGGGCGAACCTTCATCCGCGGCTTCGTGCGCAATTACGCGCGCCTGCTCGGTTTGGACGCGCCACGCCTGCTCGCGCAGTTGCCCGATGCGGCGCACGCCGCTTCGCTGGTATCACCCACATTGCATTCGACCGGCTCGATGATCGCCGAGCTGCCGAGCAGCGCCATCGCACGGCCGAACCTCGCGCGCTGGCTGATCCCGCTGGCCCTCGTCGGCTGCATCGTCGCCGCGGCCGCCTACGAGTGGTATCGCGGCGGACTGGCGAGCCTCAACGAACCGTCGCGACCGGTCAGCACGGCACCCGACACGAAGGCAACCGTGCCCGCAGCGGTCGCGCTGCCCAATCCCCTGGCCAGCGAGGTCCGGCCGGCGGGTGCTGCCGCGACCATCGCCGCGGAAAGAGCGCCGCCGACGGCGAACGCGAGCATGGGCGCGCCCACACCTGCGGCTGCGGCGTCGCCAACGACAACGGCGACTGCCGCAACCGCCGTGCCGTCGACAGCCACGCCGTCCGTTGTCGCACCCGTGCCGGCGGCGACCGATGCGCCGTTGATGCTTGCCTACACGGGTCCGTCATGGACCGAAATCCGCGATCGCACCGGCACGCTGCTCGTGTCAAAGCTGGTCGCGGCCGACGCAGTCGAAGGCGTGCGCGGCACTCCGCCTTTCGAAGTCGTGCTAGGCAATGCCCGCGCGGTGACGTTGACCTACCGCGGCCAGACGATCGACCTGTCGTCGTACACGCGGCAGAACGTCGCCCGCCTGACACTGCAATGAGCGCCTTGCACGCCCCGATGGTCGCGCGCCGGCCGACGCGGCAGGCTCGGGTTGCCGGCGTGCGCATTGGCGGCGGCGCCCCGATCGTCGTGCAATCGATGACCAATACCGACACCGCCGACGTCGCCGCCACCGTCGCGCAAGTGCGGGCACTCGCCAGCGCCGGGTCGGAACTGGTGCGCGTCACGGTCAACACCGCCGAAGCGGCGGCTGCGGTACCGGCCATTCGCGACGCGCTCGACGCCGCAGGTTGCGCCGTGCCGCTGATCGGCGACTTCCATTTCAACGGCCATAAATTGCTGAGTGCGAACCCGGGATGCGCGCAGGCATTGGCCAAGTACCGCATCAACCCGGGCAATGTCGGCAAGGGCAGCAAGCGCGACTCGCAGTTCGCGACCATGATCGAGCTGGCGATGAAGTGGGACAAGCCGGTCCGCATCGGCGTGAACTGGGGCAGCCTCGACGCCGACCTGCTCGCGCGCATGATGGACGACAACGCGCGCGCGAGTGAGCCGCAGGATGCATCGCTGGTCCTGCGCGAGGCGCTGGTCGTCTCGGCGATCGGCGGCGCACAGCGCGCCGAGGAACTCGGGCTGCCCGGCGATCGCATCATCCTGTCGTGCAAAGTGTCCGGCGTGCAGGACCTGATCGCGGTCTACGGTGAACTGGCGCGGCGCTGCGATTACCCGCTGCATCTCGGGCTCACCGAAGCCGGCATGGGCTCCAAGGGCATCGTCGCCTCGACCGCGGCGATGGCGGTACTCATGCAGCAAGGCATCGGCGACACCATCCGCGTCTCGCTCACCCCGGAGCCGAATGGCGATCGCACGCGCGAGGTCATCGTCGCGCAGGAAATGCTGCAGACGCTGGGCCTGCGTTCATTCACGCCGCAGGTCACGGCGTGCCCCGGCTGCGGGCGCACCACCAGCACCACGTTCCAGGAACTCGCGCAGAAGATCGAATCGTTCCTGCGCGAGCAGATGCCCGTCTGGCGCACCCGTTACGCCGGAGTCGAAGACATGAGCGTCGCGGTCATGGGCTGCGTGGTCAATGGCCCCGGCGAATCGAAGATGGCCAACGTCGGGATCAGCCTGCCGGGCAGCGGCGAGATGCCGGTTGCGCCGGTGTACGTGGACGGCGAGAAAACGGTCACGCTGCGCGGCGAGCGCATCGCCGAGGAATTCCAGCAGATCGTCGCCGACTACGTGCGCGCGACCTACGGCGGCGAGCCGGCGGGACCGCATCTCAAACCCGAAAGAAAATCGGTCTCCATCAAGGCGGTCGCGTAACACCATGGCCAGCGTGATTCAGGCCGTGCGCGGCATGAACGACGTGCTGCCCGACGCGGCGCCGTTGTGGCGGCGCTTCGACGCGGCCATGCGCGAAGTGACGCGGCAATACGGCTATCGGCACATGCAGGTGCCGCTGGTCGAAGCCACGTCGCTGTTCGTGCGCGCGATCGGCGAAGTCACCGACGTCGTCGAAAAGGAAATGTACACGTTCGAGGACCGGCTCAACGGCGACAGCCTGACCCTGCGCCCGGAGGCGACCGCCGGCATCGTGCGCGCGGCGATCGAGCACAATCTCACTTACGAGCGTCCGCAGCGCGTGTGGACCAGCGGGCCGATGTTCCGCCACGAGCGGCCGCAGAAGGGCCGCTACCGGCAGTTCAACCAGTTCGACGCCGAAGCGCTCGGGTTCGAAGGCCCGGACGTCGACGCCGAGCAGATCGCGATGCTGCACCGCCTGTGGAAGACGCTGGGTCTCGACGATATCTCGCTGCACATCAATTCCATCGGCGATCCCGAGGAACGTCGTGCCCATCGCGATGAACTCGTCGCGTACTTCAGCGCGCACGCCGCCGAACTCGATGCGGATTCGCAGCGCCGCTTGCACACGAATCCGCTGCGCATCCTCGACAGCAAGAACCCGGCGCTGCAAGCGCTGATCGCCGACGCGCCGCGGCTGCTCGATCGCCTCGGCAGCGCGTCGAAGGCGCATTTCGACGGCCTGCAGCAACAGCTCGCCGACCACGGCATCGCGTACACGATCAACCCACGCCTCGTGCGCGGACTCGACTACTACAACCGCACCGTATTCGAATGGATGACCGATCGTCTTGGCGCGCAAGGTACGGTGGGCGGCGGCGGCCGCTATGACGGCCTGTTCACGCAGCTGGGCGGCAAGTCGACGCCAGCCTGCGGCTTCGGCATCGGGATCGAACGGGTGATTCTGCTGATGGAACAGGCCGCGGAGGCGGAGGACAGCGTGCCGGACGCGTACTTCGTTCACGTCGGCGAGACCGCCGCGACACTTGCCCGCACCGTGGCGGAAGACCTGCGCGATGCCGGACTGTCGATCGTCGTCAACGGCGGCGGCGGCAGTTTCAAATCGCAGATGAAGCGCGCCGACGCCAGCGGCGCGCGCTATGCGCTCATCGTCGGCGACGACGAAGTTGCAGCGCAGCGAGTCGCCGTCAAGGCGCTGCGCGGCCCCGGCGAACAGACCCTGCTCGCGCCGGGCGAGCTTGCCGCGCGACTGATGAGCTCGCACTCCGGCACCGATCACTGAGTTACCAAGGAAAAAAGATGGCAGTCTACGATCTGGAAGAACAGGACCAACTGGAAGATCTCAAGGCGTGGTGGGCACGTTACGGCAAGTACGTCGCGGGCGTGCTGATGGTCGTCGCGATCGTCATGGTCGGCAACCAAGGCTGGCGCTGGTACCAGCAGCGCCAGGCCGAGCAGGCAAGCGTGCTCTATCAGGCGGTCAGCCAGGCCGCACGCGACAACGAGGTCGCCAAGGCGAAGGAGCCGGCGACGCAAATCGAGGATCGCTACGCCGGCACCGCCTACGCGCCGCGCGCGGCATTGCTCTACGCCAAGCTGCTCTACGATTCGGGCGACCACGCGGGCGCGAAAGCGCAGCTGCAGTGGGCGATCGACCATGCGAGCGAAGATTCGCTCAAGGCAATCGCGCGCTTCCGGCTGGCGGAACTGCTGCTCGACGACAAGCAATACGACGCGGCGCTGGCGATTCTCGACAGCAAGACCGACGACGCCTTCGCCGCCATCTTTGCCGACCTCCGGGGCGATATCCTCAGCGCTGCCGGCAAACCGGCGGAGGCCAAGGCCGCGTACACGATCGCGATGGCCAAGTTCGATCCCAAGTCGCCGTATCGCCAGTTCGTCCAGGTGAAGTTCGAAGCACTGGGTGGCACGCAGTGACAAGACGGCTGCGCCTGATCGTGGCGTGCGGCGCGCTGTTGCTCGGCGGCTGCGAGACGATGTCGACCTGGATTCCATCGATCCCGACGCCATCGCTGGCCTGGCTGGGCATCGGTCGCGGCGTCAAGAAACCGGGACCGCTGCCGCCATTCGATGCCAAGGCCTCGGCCCGCATCGACTGGCAGGTGTCACTTGGCGGCGGCAAGATGAGCCTTGGCTTCGCGCCTGCCGTGCGCAAGGAGGCGATCTACGCTGCGAGTTCCGACGGCACCATCGTCAGCGTCGATCCGACGACCGGCAGGCAGATCTGGCGCATCAGCGCCGAGAAGACGCTGTCCACGGGCGTCGGCGCGGGCGCCAACAGCGTGATCGCCGGCAACAACAAGGCCGATGTACTGGCGTTCGACAGCGGCGGCAAAGCGATATGGCAGGCGAGGATTTCCAGCGAAGTTGCCGGTCCGCCGACCAGCGCGGACGGTATCGTCGTCGCGTGGTCGCTCGACGGCAAGCTCTATGGACTGGTCGAGGCCACCGGAGAGCGCAAATGGGTATACCAGCGCACCAATCCGCCTCTGACCGTGCGCCGCTTCGCCGGCGGCGTCATCAGCCGTGGCGGACTGTTCACCGGCACGGCCGGCGGCAAGCTCCTGGCGATGGACCTGGCAACCGGCGCGGTCGCCTGGGAAGCGAGCGTGGCCACGCCCAAGGGTTCTACCGAACTCGAGCGCATCGCCGACGTGACCAGCCTGCCCGTCGTCGAAGAGCGGCAAGTCTGCGCGGCGGCGTTCCAGGGCCGCGTCGCCTGCTTCGAACTGGTTCGCGGCAACCTCAACTGGTCGCGCGATTTCTCCAGCCTCAACGGCATCGCCGTCGACAATCGCTACCTGTTCCTGACCGCCGACGACGGCTCGATTCACGCGCTGGACAAGATCACCGGCGCGTCGGCATGGAAGCAGGACAAGCTCACCTTGCGCTATCCCAGCGGCCCGGTGGTGATCGGCGACTACCTGGGCGTTGTCGACGTCGAAGGTTACCTGCACCTGCTCGACCGGGGTGACGGCAGCCTGGTCGGGCGGCTGGCCACCGACGGCGCCGCGGCCATTTCGCAGCCGCTGCCCAACGGCGCGGGCGCGGTGTGGCAGAGCGCGTCGGGCAACCTCATCAGCGCGTCGACAAAGTAGGTCGTGTGCTGCCCACCCTCGTCATCGTCGGCCGGCCCAATGTCGGCAAGTCGACGCTGTTCAACCGGCTGACGCAAACCCGCGCCGCGCTGGTCGCGGATTTTCCCGGCCTGACGCGTGACCGCCATTTCGGGCGCGGACTGGGTGGCGAGCGGCCCTACCTGGTCGTCGATACCGGCGGATTCGAGCCCAAGGCGACCACCGGCATCATGCACGCGATGGCGGCGCAGACGCGCATCGCCATTGCCGAGGCCGACGCGATCGTATTCATGGTCGACGGCCGCCAGGGGCTCACGCCGCAGGACAAGGTGATCGCCGACCTGCTGCGCCGTGCCGGACGGCCGATCGTGCTCGCGGTCAACAAGTCCGAAGGTCTGGCAGCAGAACGCGTCACCGCCGAATTCCACGAGCTGGCACTCGGCGCGCCGGTGCCGATCTCGTCGGCGCACGGTGAAAATGTGCGCGACCTGATCGAGACTGCGCTGGCGCAGTGTCCACCGGAAACGCCCGCCGCACCGGAGGCGGCCGAAGACGACGCGAAGCGCATCAAGGTCGCGATCGTCGGGCGCCCCAACGTCGGCAAGTCGACACTGATCAACACCCTGCTCGGCGAGGAGCGCGTCATCGCCTTCGACGAGCCGGGCACCACGCGCGACTCGCTCTACCTCGATTTCGATCGCGGCGCGCGACACTACACGCTCATCGATACCGCCGGCGTGCGCCGTCGCGGCAAGGTCATCGAGACCATCGAGAAATTCTCGGTGATCAAGACGCTGCAGGCGATCGAGGACGCCAACGTCGTCGTGCTCCTGCTCGACGCTCAGGCCGACGTCGCCGAGCAGGACGCGCACATTGCGGGGTACATCCTCGAGGCCGGCCGCGCACTGGTGGTCGCGGTGAACAAGTGGGACGGCTTGTCGAAGCTCGAGCGCGAACAGATCAAGCGCGAACTCGACCGCAAAATGGCATTTCTCAATTTTGCCGACATGCTCACCATCTCGGCGAAGGAGAGCAAGGGCATCGGACCGCTATTGAAGGCGGTCGATCAGGCCTACGCGGCGGCCACGTCCAAGTTGCCGACGCCGCGCCTGACCCGGGTGCTGCAGCAGGCGGTCGAGCAGCAGCAGCCGCCGCGCACGGGAGCCGTCCGGCCGAAGCTGCGCTACGCCCACCAGGGGGGCATGAACCCGCCGATCATCGTCATTCACGGCACCGCTTTGGGGCATATCCCGGCGACCTACCGCCGGTACCTGGAACATTTCTTTCTCGACGCGTTCAAACTGCGGGGAACACCGCTTAGGATACAATTCAAGACAGGTGCGAACCCCTATGCCGATACCTCAGCGCACCCGCGGGGGGGTACCAAAAACCGTCGTTCCAGGCGCGGACCGAACAAGCGCGAAGAAAGAGGCCAGCAGCACAAGGGCAGGAACGGCCAATAAAACTTAGTGGAGCACTCAATGAGTAACAAAGGGCAAATGCTACAAGACCCGTTCCTGAACACCCTGCGCAAGGAACACGTGCAGGTCTCGATCTACCTGGTCAACGGCATCAAGCTGCAAGGACAGATCGAGTCTTTCGACCAGTATGTGGTCCTGCTCAAGAATACGGTCACGCAGATGGTTTACAAGCATGCGATTTCGACCGTGGTTCCCGCCCGCGCCGTCGCCATGCCAGTGCACGAAAGCGACCGCGAAGCTTGATCGGCCGCAGTTTCCGTTGCCGGCGCGTCCGGCATGAGCGCTGCCGGGCCGCCCCAAAGCGCTCGCCCCCTCTGGGGGATGCGGCGCGCAGCGCCGCTTCGGGGGATCCTTTGACCGCGCGGCGCAGGCACTTCGGTGTTTGACCGACCGGAGGGTAGCGATCGCGCGCTGCTCGTCGAACTCGATTTCGGCGATGGCGAGCAAACCGACCGGCTGGCCGAACTGCACGCGCTCGCGGCGAGCGCCGGCGCAGAAGTCGCGGGCGTGATCACCGCCAAGCGCAAGAAACCCGATCCTGCCTTTTTCGCCGGCCGCGGCAAGGTCGACGAAATCGCCGCCCAACGCACGGCGCTGGGCGCCGATCTGGTCATCTTCGACCACATCCTGTCGGGCGCGCAGCAGCGCAACCTCGAGCGCGAACTGGAGTGCCGCGTGGTCGACCGCACGACGCTGATCCTCGACATCTTCGCGCAGCGCGCGCAGAGCGCCGAGGGCAAGCTGCAGGTCGAGCTGGCGCAGCTGCAGCACCTGTCGACGCGGCTGGTTCGCGGCTGGACCCACCTGGAACGCCAGGCCGGCGGCATCGGCCTGCGCGGACCGGGCGAAACGCAGCTCGAGACCGACCGTCGCCTCATCGGCTTGCGGGTCAAGCTGTTGCGCGACCGCATCGCGCAGGTCGAGCGTCACCGTGCAACTCAACGCCGCGCGCGACAGCGGGCGGCGGTGCGCAACGTCGCGCTGGTCGGCTACACCAACGCCGGCAAGTCGACGCTGTTCAATCGCCTGACCGGCGCCGAATCGTACGCCGCCGACCAGCTCTTCGCGACGTTGGACACGACGCTGCGCCGGGTGTTCATCGCCGGCGCCGAGACCATCGTGCTCTCGGACACCGTTGGGTTCATCCGCGAGTTGCCGCACGATCTCGTGGCGGCTTTCCATGCGACGCTCAAGGAGGCGGTCGACGCCGACCTGCTGCTTCACGTCGTCGATTCGAGCCACCCCGGCCGCGCCGACCAGATGGCGGCGGTCGATGCGGTGCTCGAGGAGATCGGCGCCGATCAGGTGCCGCGCATGGTGGTGTGGAACAAGGCCGACGCGGCGGGCGCCGACCCCGCCGTCGAACGTGACGAATATGGTAAAATCGTGGCTATTCGTCTGAGCGCGCTTTCCGGCGCCGGCGTGCCAGATTTGCGCGCGGCGCTTGCCGAGCGGTTTCCCCGCGCCGAAGGCTGGGCGGCGACCGCCTGAAGCACGCCGCGGCGCCACCCACTCCACCCTAATAACAATTCCAGAGTTCCGCGAGGCCAGCCTCCGTCATGTCTCTCAACGACCCGCAATGGGGCAAGCGCGGCCGCAGCGGTCCGCCCGATCTCGACGAGATCTGGCGCAACCTCAATCGTCGAATCAACGAGCTGTTCGGCAAGAAGCAGCCCGACGACGCCGGCAACGATGTCCCGCCGCCACCGCGACGGTTGCCCCTGAGCGGCGCCGGACTGCTGGTCGCGCTGGTGCTCGTGGTCTGGCTGGTGAGCGGCTCGTACATCGTCGATGAAGGACGGCGCGGTGTCGTCACGCGCTTCGGCAAGTACACCGAGACGACCACGCCGGGCCTGCGCTGGCACCTGCCGTTTCCGGTCGAGGCTGTCGAGGTCATCGATTTCTCGCAGGTGAAGACGGTCGAGATCGGCTACCGCAACGGCAATCCGAAGAACAAGATCGCCAAGGAATCGCTGATGCTGACCGACGATGAGAACATCATCGACATTCAGTTCGCGGTCCAATACAACCTCAAGAGCGCGCCCGACTACATTTTCAACACGCGCAAGCCGGACGACATCGTCTTCCAGGTCGCTGCCACCGCGATGAGCGAAGTCGTCGGCCGCAGCCAGATGGACTTCGTGCTCTACGAGGGTCGCGCTCAGATCGCCGCCGAGACCGAGAAGCTGATGCAGGCGATGCTCGACAAGTACGGCGCCGGCATCTACATCCAGAAGGTCACCTTGCAGAACACGCAACCGCCCGAGCAGGTGCAGGCGGCGTTCGACGATGCGGTCAAGGCCAGCCAGGACCGCGAGCGCCAGAAGAACGAAGGCCAGGCCTACGCCAACGACGTCGTGCCGCGTGCGCGCGGCACCGCATCGCGGCTGCTGCAGGAAGCCGACGGTTACCTCGCCAGCGTCGTGCAGAAGGCCGAGGGCGACGCCAGCCGCTTCAAGCAGATCCTGGTCGAATACCTGAAGGCGCCGGTGGTCACGCGCGATCGCCTCTATATCGACATGATGCAGTCGGTGCTCGGCAACTCGAGCAAGGTGCTCATCGACCAGAAAGCCGGCAGCAACCTGCTCTACCTGCCGCTCGACCAGTTGATCAGGCAAGGCGCGGCAGCGTCGGTGCCCAGCGTCGCCGACGCCACGCGCCCGGCGGCCGCGCCGCCCGAAACGGCAGTGCCGGTCGAAGGCAGCCGCAGCCTGTCGCGCGACCGGGGGACCTCGCGATGAAGGCCATCATGCCCGTCGTCGCCCTGCTGGTCGCGATCGTGCTCGTGCTGTCGCAATCGCTGTACACGGTCGACCAGAAGCAGTACGCGATCAAGTTCCAACTCGGCGAATTCATCGAGGCGAAGACCGAGGCCGGTCTCTACTTCAAGATTCCGCTGGTGCAGAACGTCAAGTTCTACGACCGACGCCTGCTCACGCTCGACGCACCCGAACCCGATCGCATCACCACGTCGGAGAAGAAGCCGCTCAAGGTCGACTTCATCGCCTACTGGCGCATCATCGACGTGCGCAAGTATTACCAGAGCGTCACCGGCGACGAGGAAGCCGCCAAGCGCCGCCTGGCGCAGACGATCCGCGCCAATCTCGCGCAGGAAATCAACAAGCGCACCATCCACGAGGTGATCTCGACCGAGCGCAACAACATCATGACCGAGGCGCGGCAGAAGGCCGACGCCGACGCGCGCACCATCGGCGTCGAGGTCGTCGACGTGCGGCTGCGCCGCGTCGAGCTGCCCGACGAAGTGCTGGCGCAGGTCTACCAGCGCATGGAGTCCGAGCGCAAGCGCGTCGCCAACGAGCTGCGCTCGATGGGCGGCGCGGAGTCGGAAAAGATCCGTGCCGACGCCGATCGCCAGCGAGAAGTCATCCTGGCCGACGCGTACAACCAGGCGCAGAAGACCAAGGGTGAAGGCGACGCCAAGGCGTCGGCGATCTACGGCGCGGCGTATGGCCAGAATCCGGAGTTCTATTCCTTCTACCGCAGCCTCGAGGCGTACAAGGCGACGTTCAAGAACAAGAGCGACATGCTGGTGCTCGACCCCAACGCGGACTTCTTCAAGTTCATGCATCGCCCGGGCGGCGTCGCGCGTCCGCCGGCCAAATAAGCGATCGCGGAGAGGACGTTGTGCCGGAATCGTTGCTGGCCGCGTGCGCGCTGGTGCTCGTGCTCGAAGGCCTGATGCCGTTGCTGGCGCCGCGCGCGTGGCGGGACACGTTTCGCCGCGTCACTGAATTGTCCGATGGCCAGTTGCGCTTCATCGGACTGGGGTCGATAGTCGTCGGCGGCATTCTCCTGACGGTGATCTATGCGTAAGTGGGTGCTGCCCGAGTACATCGACGACATACTGCCCGCCGAGGCGGAGGCGATCGAGAAGATTCGCCGCACGCTGCTCGATCACTTCAAGGAGCATGGCTACCGGCTGGTGCAGCCGCCCCTGCTCGAGCACCTCGATTCGCTGCTCACCGGCACTGGCCACGACCTGGAGCTGCAGACCTTCAAGGTCACCGACCCACTGTCCGGACGCCTGCTCGGCGTGCGCGCCGATATCACGCCGCAGGTTGCGCGTATCGATGCGCACCTGTTGAACGAGGCCGGGGTCACGCGCTTGTGCTACGCCGGCAGCGTATTGCGCACCGTGGCTTCAGGACTCGCGCAATCGCGGGAGGTGCTGCAGATCGGCGCCGAACTCTACGGCGACGCGCAGATCGGAGCCGATCAGGAAGTCCTCGGCCTGCTGCTCTCTTCGCTCGTGGCGGTGAGCGTGCGCGGCCTGCACCTGGACCTCGGACACGTCGGCGTTTATCGCGCGCTCGCCAACGGCGCGCGCATCGCCGGTGACGGCGGCGACAGCGAATTGTTCACTGCACTGCGCAACAAGGACGTACCCACCGTGACCGAGCTGACCGGCAAGCTGCCCGCGGCGTGGCGCGACGCCTTCGCGGTGTTGCCGACGCTCTACGGCCCGGCCGACGAAGTCCTGACCGCGGCGCGCGAACGCCTGCCCGACACGCCCGCGATCGCGGGAGCGCTCGCGGCGCTCGCCACGCTGGCGAAGTCCGCGCAACCGCACGTCGACGCCTTGCACATCGACCTCGCCGACCTGCGCGGCTACCACTATCAGACGGGCGCGAGCTTCTCGGTGTTCACCGCGGGCGAGCCCAATTCGATCGGCCGGGGCGAGCGCTACGACGGCATCGGCAAGGCCTTCGGCCGCGCGCGCCCCGCCACCGGCTTCACGCTGGACCTGCGCCAGCTCGCAGCGCTGGCGGCGCGCTGATCCATCGCGCCGCCGTTGCTCCAACCAAACCGAGTATCACCTTTATGACCCAAGGTAAAAACGTTGTCGTCATCGGCACCCAGTGGGGCGACGAAGGCAAGGGCAAAGTCGTCGACTGGCTCACGCTGCACGCGCAGGGCGTCGTCCGCTTCCAGGGAGGCCACAATGCGGGACACACGCTGGTCATCGGCGACAAGAAGACGGTGCTGCGGCTGATCCCGTCGGGGATCCTGCGGCCCGACGTGCGCGCCTACATCGGCAATGGCGTCGTGCTGTCGCCTTCGGCGCTGCTGCAGGAAATCGGCGAGCTGGAAAGCGCGGGCGTGCAGGTGCGTTCGCGCCTGGCGATCTCGCCCGCCTGCCCGCTGGTGCTGGCGTATCACGTCGCGCTCGACCAGGCGCGCGAGGCGGCGATGGGCGAAACCAAGATCGGCACCACCGGCCGTGGCATCGGCCCCGCCTACGAGGACAAGATCGCGCGTCGCGCACTGCGCGTGCAGGACCTGTTCTATCCCGATCGCTTCGCCGCGAAGCTGGAACCGTTGCTCGAGTATCACAACTTCGTCCTCACCCAATTCTTCAAGCGTGCGGCGGTCCCGTATCGTGCAACGCTCGATGCGACGCTGGCGCTGGCTGCGGAGTTGAAGCCGATGGTCGCCGATGTCGCCGCGCTGATCCAGCTGGCACGCGCGCGTGGCGATTCGCTGTTGTTCGAAGGCGCGCAGGGCGCGCTGCTCGACATCGACCACGGCACCTATCCGTACGTCACCTCGTCGAACTGCCTCGCCGGCGCGGCGGCCCCCGGCAGCGGTGTCGGGCCGCAGATGCTCGACTACGTGCTGGGCATCGTCAAGGCATACACGACACGCGTGGGCACCGGTCCATTTCCGACCGAGCTGACCGATGAGGTGGGCGCGGGGCTGGCCAAGCGCGGCAACGAATTCGGGTCGGTCACCGGGCGCCCGCGCCGTTGCGGCTGGCTGGACATTCCCGCACTCAAGCGTTCGCTGCAACTGAACGGCGTCGACGGCCTGTGCATCACCAAGCTCGACGTGCTCGACGGCATGCCGACCATCCGCATCTGCACCAGCTACACCGTCGCAGGCAAGCCGGTCGAGCTGCTGCCCATCGGCGCCGAAGCCGTCGCGGAGTGCGTCCCCGTGTACGAGGACCTGCCGGGATGGACCGGCAGCACCTTCGGCATCGACACCTTCGACGCGCTGCCCGTCAACGCACGCGCATACCTGCGCCGGATCGAAACCTTGACCGGCGTGCCAATCGCGATGGTCTCGACCGGTCCCGAGCGCGACGAAACCATCCTGCTGCACCACCCGTTTCACTAACCGTTGCGAGAAACGCGCCGATCATGAGCCTGAACGTGAGCTGGGACGATTACAACACGCTGGTCGAGCGACTGGCGCTGCAGGTGCACGAGTCCGGCTGGCGCTTCAACCAGATCATCTGCATCGCGCGCGGAGGTTTGCGCGTCGGCGACGTGCTCTCGCGCATCTACGAAGTGCCGCTGGCGATCCTGTCGACACACTCCTACACCGAGGAAGGTGGCAAGGTACGCGGGCAGCTGGTCGTTGCAGAACACATGACGATGACCGCGCCGCGGCTGGGCGACAAGGTGCTGCTGGTCGACGACATGGTCGATTCGGGGCACACGCTGCAGGTCGTTCACAAGGAACTGCCGCAGCGCTTCCCGCACATCAGCGACATTCGCACCGCGGTGCTGTGGTACAAGCAGTGCTCGGTGTTCAAGCCCGACCACTACGTGTCGTATCTCGCGGATAATCCGTGGATCCACCAGCCCTTCGAGGTGTACGACACGTTGCGGCCGGAAGGATTGAAGGCGCGGCTCGGCTGATCAAGGACGCCGTGCGCGACCTTTGCAGGCGCGCCAGTGTCGTTACTGCCGAAGGCTTCGCGAAGCCCGCTCCGAATGGCGCGGGCGAACCAACAGACGTGCCGGAAAACTGGTGCCCAGAAGAGGACTCGAACCTCCACAGTGTTGCCACCGCTAGGACCTGAACCTAGTGCGTCTACCAATTCCGCCATCTGGGCGACAGCAAGCCCATAATTTTACGAAAGATACATTGCATTGTCAAAGAAACAACCTGCTGTAAAACCCGTCGCTGGCGCGCCGCGCCGAGCGGGCCGTCGCGTCAGCGACGTCGATATCCCGTCGCGCGAGCAGATCCTCGAACACCTGGCTGACCAGGGCGTGCCGATGCACGCCGACGAGCTCGTCCGCAACCTGAAAGTGCCCACCGGCGCAGAGCGCGAAGCCTTTGAAGGCCGCCTCGCCGCGATGACCCGCGACGGCCAGCTGATGACCAACCGCAAGGGCGCACTGTGCGTCGTCGCCAAGCTCGACCTCGTTTCGGGCACCGTGCAGGGACACGCCGACGGTTTCGGTTTCCTGGTTCCCGACGACGGCAGCGCTGACCTGTACCTGGCACCCAAGGAAATGCACAAGGCGCTGCACGGCGATCGCGCAACCGCGCGCCAGGTCGGCATCGACAAGCGCGGCCGTCCCGAAGGCGTGATCGTCGATGTGCTCGAGCGCGTCAACCGCGAGATCGTCGGCCGCGTGTACGAGGATCACGGCATCTGGTACCTGGTGGCCGAAAACAAACGCATCAGCCAGGACATTCTCATTCCCGCCGACATGCGCGGCAAGGCTCGTCCCGGCCAGGTGGTCGTCGCCGAACTCGTCGAGCAGCCGTCCGCGCATCGCGAGGCTCTCGCGAAAATCGTGCAGGTGCTCGGCAACTACACCGACCCGGGCATGGAGATCGAGATCGCGCTGCGCAAGCACGATCTGCCGTATCAATTTTCGCCGGCAGCCAAGCGCCAGGCGACGCGCCTGCCCGCCGTCGTGCAGGATGCCGACCGCAAGGGCCGCACCGACCTGACCAAGCTCGCCCTGGTCACCATCGACGGCGAGACCGCCAAGGATTTCGACGACGCGGTGTATTGCGAGCGCAAGGGCCGTGATTTTCGCCTCGTGGTCGCGATTGCCGACGTCAGCCACTATGTGCGCGACGGCGATGCATTGGACGTCGAGGCGCGCGAGCGCGGCACGTCGGTGTACTTTCCGCGTCGGGTGATTCCGATGCTGCCGGAGGAATTGTCGAACGAATTGTGTTCGCTCAAAGCCAAGGTCGACCGGCTGTGCATGGTGTGCGACATGGCAATCACCGGGCAAGGAGACATCAAGGAAGCGCGCTTCTACCCGGCGGTCATGCACTCGCGCGCCCGCCTCACCTACACGCAGGTCTGGGACTGGCTGTCCGATCCGTCGACGCGAACCGCCGAGGCCAAGGCAGTGCTGCCACACCTCGAGAACATCCATGCGCTCTACAAGGCGCTGTCGTCGGCGCGTGCCAAGCGCGGTGCCATCGACTTCGAGACCATCGAGCTGGAACTCAAGTTCGACGGCGCCGGAAAGATCGAGACCATCGTCCCGGTGGTGCGCAACGAGGCGCACAAGCTGATCGAGGAATGCATGCTGGCGGCCAATGTCTGCACCGCCAACTACCTGCTCCAGCACAAGCATCCTGCCCTCTATCGCGTGCACGAAGGCCCGACCCCCGGCAAGCTGACTGCGCTCAAGGAGTTCCTCGCCGCGTCGGCGCTCTCGCTCGGCGGCGGCGACCAGCCGACACCGGGCGACTACGCCAACCTGCTCGACAAGATCAAGGGACGCCCCGATTTCAACCTTTTGCAAACCGTGTTGCTGCGCTCACTGCAGCAGGCTGTCTACAGTCCCGACAACGAAGGCCACTTCGGGCTCGGCTACGATGCCTACACGCACTTCACCTCGCCGATCCGGCGCTATCCGGATCTGGTGGTGCATCGCGCAATCAAGGCTTGCCTGGCCGGCACCAAGTATCAACCCGGCGGCATCGGATGGGCGGAACTCGGCGTGCACTGCTCGTTGACCGAGCGGCGTGCCGATGAAGCCACGCGCGATGTCGAGAACTGGCTCAAGTGCTTCTTCATGCAGGATCGCGTCGGCGAGGAATTCGACGGCACGATCAGTGGCGTGACGCACTTCGGCCTGTTCGTAACGCTCGACGGGCTCAACGTCGACGGCCTGGTGCACGTCACCGAGCTGGGCAACGATTACTTCCACTTCGACGCCGTGCACCATGCGATGAACGGCGAACGAAGTGGCAAGTCCTACCGGCTCGCCGACCGCATCCGGGTCAAGGTGGCACGAGTCGACCTCGAGGCGACCAAGATCGACTTCGTGCTGGTCGACGTCGCGTCCGCGGTCACGTCGAGGAAACCACCGCCGGCAACGCCGCCCCGCTCAGCGAAGAAAGCACGCCAAAGCAAGGGCCGCTGACGAACCGGCGACCCGCCTTCGATGTTATTTGGGCTGCGGCACGATGCGCAGGTACGGCTTCGGCGACTTCCAGCCTCCCGGGTACTTGAGCTTCGCCTCGTCGTTGCTGACCGAACCGGCGATGATGACATCTTCGCCGGGCTTCCACTGCGCCGGCGTGGCGACCTTGTGCTTGGCGGTGAGCTGGAGCGAATCGAGCACGCGCAGCACCTCGTCGAAATTGCGACCCGTGGTCATCGGATAGGTGAGGTTGAGCTTGACCTTCTTGTCGGGTCCGACGATGAACACCGAACGGATGGTCGCATTGTCCGCGGGCGTGCGCGGCTGAGCGCCACTCGCATTCGGATGGATCATGTCGTAGAGCTTCGCGACGGTGAGGTCGGCGTCGCCGATGATGGGATAGTTCGGCGCGGTGCCCTGCGTCTCCTCGATGTCCTTCGCCCAGCGCTTGTGATCGTCGACCGGATCGATCGACAATCCGATGATCTTTGCGTTGCGCTTGTCGAACTCGGGCTTGATCTTGGCGAGGTAGCCCAGCTCGGTCGTGCATACAGGCGTGAAGTCTTTGGGATGCGAGAACAGGACCGCCCATTTATCGCCGATCCAGTCGTGGAAGGTGATGGTTCCTTCGGTGGTCTGCGCCGTGAAATTGGGTGCTTCGTCGCCAATGCGAACTGACATGATGCCCTCCTGAAAAATCGCTCGGTTCGGGGTGCTTATAATACGCCTGCCGCGATGCGCGAAACAGATCGTCCGGCGCTATGCATATGGCATCCACTTCCCCTATCGATCCCGTCGCCGCACCGCACGCGGCGCGCAGCGACCTCGTGGTCCAGGGCGACGATATCGCCACGCCCGACTTGAAGGAACTGGCTCGGCTGACCGGCGCCGAGGGCATCGTAGCGCTCGGCCGCGCCGCGACTCAGGCATTCCGGCTGCTGCAGCCGACCAAGCATGAGGCGATCGCCGAATTCTGCGCCCGCGTCGGCCTCGATTACGGCCTGGTCCCTACCGACCAACGGCTCTCGCGCGTGCGGCTGGTGGCAATGGACATGGACTCGACACTGATCACCATCGAGTGCATCGACGAAATTGCAGACCTGCGCGGCATCAAGCCGCAGGTGGCGGCAATCACCGCGCGCGCGATGCGTGGAGAGATCGACTTCCGTGAAAGCCTGCGCCAGCGCGTGGGCCTGCTGGCCGGATTGGAAGTCGGCGCATTGCAACGCGTGTACGACGAGCGGCTGCGGCTTTCGCCGGGGGCAGAGCGGATGCTGGCGGGATTCAAGCGCGCGGGCGCGCAATCGTTGCTGGTCTCGGGCGGATTCACTTTTTTCACCGACCGGCTCAAGGCACGCCTGGGACTCGACCACGTGCTCGCCAACACGCTGGGGATCGCGGACGGCAAGCTGACCGGAAGGATCGAGGGCGAGATTGTCGATGCGGAAGCCAAAGCCGCCGAGGTGAAACGTATCGGCAGCGCGCTCGCAGGCAGTGACGGACTGATCGCCGCACTGGGCGACGGCGCCAACGACCTGCCGATGCTGGCGCACGCCGACGCGAGTTTTGCATATCGCGCGAAGCCCGTGGTCAGGGCAAAGACGACCTACGCGATCGACCACTGTGGGCTCGACGCTGTGCTGAACTTCTTTGCGTGAAGTCCTGCAGGGTTGTCATACGCCTGCACTTACCTACACGAGCATCGTGCGCGCGAAGTCGACGATGTTCACGATGGCCAGTACCACGATCACCGTCCAACTCACCACCGTGCCAAGTTTGCGCCCCGGCGATTCACCCGATCGGCGCCCCAGCCCGACCGCGTGCGCGATTCGCGCCAACACGAACGCGGCACCGCAGATGTGCAATAGCATGTGACTGGTGTGGTTGAGTTCGGCGATGAGCATGAGCAGCAGCATCGGCAGCATCCACTCGACTGCGTTGCCGTGCACGCGGATGGCCCTCGCCAGATCGGCGTTGCCGCCGTCGCCCAGGCCGACCCGGAATCGCATTCGATAGCGCGATATCTGCGCCGCGAACACCAAGAGCAGCAGCGCGCATACGCCTGCATAGAGAGCGGTCACCGGCACCACGATCAACATGTCAGTCGTCCTCGAAATCGCCCTCGTCGATCCACGCCTGCTGGATCGCCTCCAGTATCTTCTCGCCGCTGTGCTTGGGGTCGTCGTCGAATCCGGGCAGGTCCAGCACCCACTGCCGCAGGTCGACGAAGAGCACGCGCGACGGGTCGATCCCCGGATGCGCCTCCGAGAGCGCCATCGCGATGTCGAGGCTGTCGGTCCATTTCATTTGGCGGCCTCCTTGGCGTAGTTGATGGTGTACTTCGGGATTTCGATGACCAGCTTCGCGGCGCCGGGCTTCGCCTGGCACGACAGGCGCGACTGCGACGTGAGCCCCCAGGCGCGATCGAGCAAGTCGTCCTCGTCCTCGGTCGATGGCGCCAGCGACGAGAATCCTTCGCGCACGATGACGTGACACGTGGTGCACGCACACGACTTCTCGCACGCGTGCTCGATCGCGATGCCCTGGTCAAGCAGATTGTCGCACAGCGATTCGCCTGGCTTGGCCTCGAAGGTCTTGCCCTCGGGGCACAGCTCCGCATGCGGCAGCACGACGATTTCAGCCATGCGCGAGTCAGCCCAGGGCGTCGACCTTGCGGCCAGTAAGCGCCTGCGCGACGCTGCGATTCATGCGCCGTGCGGCGAACTCCTCGGTGGCGCGGTTGAGCGCATCGGTCGCCGCATGCAGCGCGTGCCGGTCGTCGCCATCCAGCGTGCTTGCGGACGTTGGCGATCGCGCGATCGATCGCCTTGCGCTCGTCGGCCGACAGCAGTTCACTGTCCGCGGCCAGCGCCGATTCGGTCGCCGCGATGGTGCGCTCGGCATCGACGCGCGATTCGGCGAGCGAGCGCGCGACCATGTCCTCGGCGGCGTGCGCGTGCGACTCCTCCAGCATTCGCGCGATGTCGGCATCGGCCAGTCCGTAGGAAGGCTTGACCGTGATCGCCGCCTCGACGCCAGTGGACTGTTCGCGCGCGGCGACCGACAGCAGGCCGTCGGCGTCGACCTGGAAAGTCACCTGGATGCGCGCGGCACCCGCGACCATCGGCGGAATGCCGCGCAACTCGAAGCGCGCGAGCGAGCGGCAATCGGCGACCTTCTCGCGCTCACCCTGCACGACGTGCAGCGCCATTGCGGTCTGGCCATCCTTGAAGGTGGTGAATTCCTGCGCCCGCGAAATCGGTATGGTCGCGTTGCGCGGCACGATCTTTTCGGTCAGTCCTCCCATCGTTTCGAGTCCCAGCGACAGCGGAATGACGTCGAGCAGCAACCAATCCTCGCCCGGCGCGCGGTTGCCTGCGAGCACGTTGGCCTGGATCGCCGCGCCGAGCGCCACGACCTGGTCCGGATTGAGGTTGTTGAGCGGCGGCGCGCCGAAGAAATCCGCGACCGCTTTCTGGATTTGCGGCATGCGCGTCGCGCCGCCGACCATGACCACGCCCTTGATATCGGCGGCCGTCAGTTTCGCATCGCGCAGCACGCGCTTCACGGGGGCCAGCGTCTTGTTGACCAGCGTTTCGGTGATGGCGGTGAAAGTCTGCAGCGTCAGCGTCGTGGACAGCGACTCGCCCGAGGCCAGCGTCGCGTCGATGCGCGCAACCGCGTGCATGGTCAGCGTTTCCTTGGCTTCGCGCGCCTTGAGCATCAACAGCCGCGTGTCCCCTGCCGATACCGGGCCAATGCCGGTAGTCTCGAGGACCCAGCAATAGATGCGATGATCGAAATCGTCGCCGCCGAGCGCGGTGTCGCCGGCGGTTGCCAGTACTTCGAAGACGCCGCGCGAGAGGCGCAGGATCGACAGGTCGAAGGTGCCACCTCCGAGGTCGTAGACGGCGTAGGTACCCTCGGCGCCGTTGTCGAGGCCGTACGCGATCGCGGCCGCGGTCGGCTCGTTGAGCAGGCGCAGCACATTCAATCCTGCGATGCGCGCCGCATCCTTGGTCGCCTGCCGCTGCGCGTCGTCGAAGTACGCCGGCACGGTCACGACCGCGCCCTGCAGTTCGCCGCCGAGACTCTGCTCGGCGCGAACGCGCAGCGCGCGCAGGATTTCGGCCGAGATCTCGACTGGCGTCTTGATTCCCGCGCGCGTCTCGATCTGCACCATGCCCTTGCCGTCGACGAAGCGATACGGAAAGCGGCGCGCGTCGGCAAGATCGTCCAGGCCGCGACCCATGAGCCGCTTGACCGACACGATGCTGTTCTGCGCGTCGTGTGCCTGCGCCAGTTCGGCCTCGTAGCCGACTTCGACGCCGGAAGGGGCATAGCGGACGATTGACGGCAGCAGCATGCGGCCCGCCGCGTCGGGCAATACGCACGGGATGCCGTTGCGCACAGTCGCAACCAGCGAATTGGTCGTGCCCAGATCGATGCCCACCGCGCGCCGGTGGCCATGCGGCGCCGGCGCTTCTCCAGGCTCCGCGATCTGCAGCAACGCCATCAGTGCTCGACCTCGGCGACTGCGTTCTCGATGTCGGCCGCAAGCCGGGACAGGAACTTGAGCTTGCGTACCGTCATGCGAGCGGCTTCGAGCGCGCGCGCGACGTCGATCTCGTCGCCGAGCGTCTGCTCGAGCTCGGTGGTCTCCTTGCCCACGTCGGCGAGCAGTGCACCGAGAGCGCGCTCGTCGCGCTGAGCGGTCGCGTCGGCGACGGCTTCGCGACGATCGAGCTGGTATTCGAGAAAGTCCGCCGGCAGCGCGGTGTCGGTTTCGTCCAGCGCGACGATGCCGTGCAGCGAGAGCAGGTATTGCGCGCGATCTACGGGATCCTTGAGCGCGCGGTAGGCCTCGTTGACGCGCGCCGACGACTGCAGCGCGAGGCGACGCTCGGCGGCGCCCGCCGTGGCGTAGCGATCGGGATGCACCTCCCCCTGCAACCTGCGGTAGGCGCTGTCGAGCTTGGCGGCATCGCAGCGGTAGCGGGCAGGCAGGCCGAACAACGAGAAGTAGTCTTGGGCGAAATCGATCACGGTTGGCGTTTTCTGTTGCGCGAGGCGCGCGCCCAGCGGGAGTGCGCCGCGGGAGCGGGACTGCGAAAGACTAGGCGTGCAGGCGGGTCGTCAGACGTTGAACGATTCGCCGCAGCCGCACTCGTCCTTGACGTTCGGATTGTTGAACTTGAAGCCTTCGTTGAGGCCCTCGCGCGCGAAGTCGAGTTCGGTGCCGTCGATGTACGGCAGGCTCTTGGGATCGACCAGCACGGTCACCCCGTGACTCTGGAAGCGCAGATCTTCCGGTTTCGCGTCGTCCGCGAATTCGATCTTGTACGCCAAACCCGAACAGCCGGTCGTGCGCACGCCCAGGCGCAAGCCGATGCCCTTGCCGCGCTTGCTCAGGGAGCCGGCGACGTGTTTCGCCGCGGTTTCGGTGAGGGTGATCGCCATGGCGAAGATCAGTCGGCCGCGACCGAATCTGCCGCAGCCTTCGCGGATTCGTCGGCAGCTGATTCACCGCCGTGCTTCTTACGGTAGTCGGCGACCGCAGCCTTGATTGCGTCCTCGGCCAGGATCGAGCAATGGATCTTCACCGGCGGCAATGCGAGCTCTTCGGCGATCTGCGTGTTGCGGATCGTCATCGCCTGGTCGAGCGTCTTGCCCTTGACCCATTCGGTGACCAGCGACGACGACGCGATCGCCGAGCCGCACCCGTAGGTCTTGAACCGGGCGTCTTCGATGCGACCATCGGCGCCGACACGAATCTGCAGCTTCATCACGTCGCCGCAGGCCGGCGCACCGACCATGCCGGTACCGACGTCGTCCGCGTCCTTCGCGAACGAACCGACGTTTCGTGGATTCTCGTAGTGATCCAGAACTTTGTCGCTGTATGCCATGACTGACTCCGTTTCAACTTACTGCTTCAGTGGGCAGCCCACTGCACGGTATCGAGGTCGACGCCGTCCTTGTACATTTCCCACAGCGGCGACAGTTCGCGCAGCTTGGCGATCTTGCCCTTGAGCAACTCGATCGCGAAATCGATTTCTTCCTCGGTCGTGAAGCGGCCGACGGTGAAGCGGATCGAGCTGTGCGCCAGTTCGTCGCTGCGCCCCAGCGCGCGCAGCACATACGAAGGTTCGAGCGAGGCCGAGGTGCACGCCGAGCCCGACGACACCGCGACGTCCTTGATCGCCATGATCAGGCTCTCGCCCTCGACGAAATTGAAGCTCGCGTTCAGGTTGTGCGGAACGCGCCGCTCGACGTCGCCGTTCAAGTGCACTTCTTCCATCTGCGAGATGCCGGCCCACAGGCGGTCGCGCAGCATGCGGATGCGCTCGTTCTCGGTTGCCATTTCGAGGCGCGCAAGACGAAACGCTTCGCCCATGCCGACGATCTGATGCGTGGCCAGCGTGCCCGAACGCATGCCGCGTTCGTGACCGCCGCCGTGCATTTGCGCCTCGATGCGCACGCGCGGCTTGCGCCGCACGAACAGCGCGCCGATGCCCTTGGGACCGTACGTCTTGTGCGCCGAAAACGACATCAGGTCGACCTTGAGCGTGCCCAGGTCGACGGGAATCTTTCCGGTCGCCTGCGCTGCGTCGACGTGGAAAATGATGCCGCGGCTGCGGCAGATTTCGCCGATGGCCGGGATATCCTGGATCACGCCGATCTCGTTGTTGACGTACATCACCGAGACCAGGATCGTGTCCGGCCGCAGCGCCGCCTTGAACGCTTCGAGGTCGAGCAGGCCGTTCGGCAGCACGTCGAGGTAGGTGACTTCGAATCCTTCGCGCTCGAGTTCGCGCATGGTGTCGAGCGTCGCCTTGTGCTCGGTCTTGACCGTGATCAGGTGCTTGCCCTTGTCCTTGTAGAAGTGCGCAGCGCCCTTCACGGCGAGGTTGATCGCCTCGGTCGCGCCCGATGTCCACACCAGCTCGCGCGGATCGCAATTGACCAGCTTGGCGACTTCCTCGCGCGCGTTCTCGACCGCCTTCTCGGTGGTCCAGCCGAAGGCGTGCGAGCGCGATGCCGGATTGCCGAAGTGCTCGGTCAAGTACGGGATCATCACCGCCGCGACGCGCGGGTCCACCGGCGTCGTCGCCGAGTAGTCGAGGTAGATCGGTTTCTTCATCTTGTTTCGGCCGCGTTTCAGACCACGGGCGTGGGTTCGGACTTGCGCGGTGTTGCCGCGCGATGGTCCTGCAGCACGTTGACCGCGGTCTTGTCCTGCGCACGCACAAGCTGTTCGAGCGTCACCGAGCGCAGGAAGCTGAAGATGTGCGCGTTGAGTGCCGCCCACAGTTCGTGGGTCATGCAGCGCTTGTCGTCCAGGCAATTTTCCTTGCCACCGCACTGCGTTGCATCGATCGGTTCGTCGACCGCGAGGATGATGTCGGCGACCGAAAGGCTGGTGGCAGGCTGCGCCAGGTTGTACCCGCCGCCGGGCCCGCGCACGCTCTCGACCAGGCCGTGCCGGCGCAATTTGCCGAACAGCTGCTCCAGATAGGACAGCGAAATCTTCTGCCGAGCGGACACCCCGGCCAGCGTCACCGGGCCGTTGCCACTGTGCATTGCCACATCGATCATCGCGGTCACCGCGAACCTGCCTTTGGTCGTCAGTCTCATGTCCGGTTATCCTTGGCGTGGGCGCTGCCCCTCAATCCAGGGCCAATTCTATAATTCCCGACCAGTTTAGTCAAGTAAACGCCGGGAAGGTTCCCCAGAGGTTTCACTCGAGCATCTTGTTGATTTGGGCCGGATCGAAGCCGTCTGCCGTTGCCTTGGCGTCGCCGCAGTCGACCCCCCCCTGCTGCATCAGGGCGATAAGCTTTTGCATACGCTCGTCGGCCTCGGCGGCGTGATCGAGCAGGGCGTGGATGGCCTGCACCATCGGGTCGTTCATGTCGGCGCTGATGCCGTAGGCCGAGAAACCGATCTTGGCCGCCTTTTCCTCGCGCCGGACCGCATCCTCGCCGGTGACGATGCGCGCCGGAATGCCGACCGCGGTGGCTCCTGGCGGGACATCCCGCACCACGACCGCGTTGGAGCCAACCTTGGCGCCATCGCCGATCAGCAGCGGCCCGAGGATCTTGGCACCGGCGCCGACCACCACCGCGCGGCCCAGCGTCGGGTGGCGCTTACCCTTGTTCCAGGACGTTCCGCCGAGCGTGACGCCGTGATAAAGCGTGCAGTCATCGCCGATTTCGGCGGTTTCGCCGACGACGATGCCCATGCCGTGGTCGATGAACACACGCCGGCCGATATTGGCGCCCGGGTGGATCTCGATGCCGGTGAGCCAGCGACTCCAGTGCGCCAGCCAGCGTGCCAGCCAGCGCGCGCCGAAGCGCCAAAGGCGGTTGGTCACCAGCCGGTGCCAGACGAGCGCATGCAGCCCCGGGTAGCAGGTAAGCACTTCCCAGGTCGAGCGCGCCGCGGGGTCGCGCTCGAACACGACGGCAATGTCTTCACGCAATCGATCGAACATAGCGTGATTTTCCCATATCCGAGCGAAACACTCAAGTATTGGCCCTTGCCCGCTATTTGCCGCCCCGCTCTCCCTGGCCCAGCCGCTCGTCGATCCGCGCCAGGATGCCGCGCAGGATGTTGACCTCCTCCTTTTCGAGCCTCGCCCGCGCGAACAGGCGGCGAAGTCGCGGCAAGAGCCGCTTGGGATGCGCGGGTCGCAGGAAAGCCAGCGAGATCAGCGTGCGTTCGCCGTGCGTAAAGAGCTGCGCGATTTCGTCCTGCGTGGCCGGCTCGAAGGCGGGCGCCTGCCACACGGTGCCGTCAAACGCAGCGAGCCGCAGTTCGTAGGCCGCGACCTGCACCGCAGCGGCGAGATTGAGCGATGCGAAGTCCGGGTCGGTGGGTATGGTCGCGACGATCTGGCAGCGCGCCAGTTCGTCGTTCGACAGCCCCGACATTTCGTGTCCGAACACCAGCGCGACCTCACCCGCCTGCGCGTAACGCAAGGCCTCTGCGGCGGCGGCGCGCACCGGCAGCACGGCGCCGGCGAATTCGCGCGGACGCGCCGAAAATCCGATGGCGAGCATCGCACCGGTCGAGCGCGGCATCGAGCGTCGTGACGACTTCGGCATTGCGCAACACTGCCGTCGCTCCGGACGCGAGCGCGTCGGCTTCGGCATCGGGAAATCGCTGCGGATTGACCAGGACCAGCCGCGACAGTCCCATCGCCAGCATCGCACGCGCGGTCGCGCCGACGTTGCCCGGATGGCTCGTCGCGCACAGGACGATGCGGACGCGATCAAGCGGTGTGGTCATTCCGGCCGTCCGTAGCAGGTAGAATGCGCGGCAGAAGGAGCGTTCGACAGCGGGCGTCACGCGCCGCGTGATGGCCGCGGGCTCCCGTCAGAGGTCTCGTCATGCACCCGATGCTCACTATTGCGGTCAAGGCCGCGCGCCGCGCCGGCAGTATCATCAATCGCGGCGCCCGCGATCTCGATCGCCTGACCATCACCGCCAAGGGCCCCAAGGATTTCGTCAGCGAAATCGATCGCGCCGCCGAAGCCGCGATAGTCGACACCATCCACGCGACCTATCCCGATCACGCGATCTTAGCAGAGGAAGGCACCGCCAAAGGCGCCAATGCCGCGGCCGAGAACGTGTGGATCATCGACCCGCTCGACGGCACCACCAACTTCCTGCACGGCTTTCCGCAGTACTGCGTGTCGATCGCTCTCCAGCACAAGGGGCAGGTCACGCAGGGCGTGATCTACGACCCGGTGCACAACGACCTGTTCACCGCGACGCGCGGCCGCGGCGCATTCATCAACGACCATCGCATGCGCGTGTCCAAACGCCAGCACCTCAAGGATGGTCTCATCGGCACCGGCTTTCCGTTTCGCGATGGTGCCGATCTCGACAACTACGTGAAGATGATGCGCGACATGATGGCGGCGACCGCCGGCCTGCGGCGTCCCGGCGCGGCGGCGCTGGACCTGGCCTACGTTGCCGCAGGTTACACCGACGGCTTTTTCGAGGTCGGGCTCAATCCGTGGGACGTCGCCGCGGGAAGCCTGCTGATTCTGGAGGCCGGCGGGCTGGTCGGCGACCTCGCCGGAGACGGCGACTATCTGTACAGCGGACAGGTGGTGGCGGGGAATCCGCGGATATTCGCCCAAATGGTCAAACTGCTGGCCCCGTATCAAGGCAAGCTCAAAAGTCGGCCACCAGGCAAAAGCTGACCCCGGAACGGGTCCCGGCGCGGGTGGCGCCAAACCCCTCTTGCGCCCGTAAATGCGACGCTTCGGCGCAAGCGGCTGATTTTGCGGTGCAACCGGCATGACAATTCCATTGTCATTGTGTACGATAGTTCGCTCGATGGCCCGGTGGCGTAGCGAGGCGCAGCCGGCGCGGTCGTCAACGGGAGATTTCCATGTTGCATCGTTTTCGACGCCAACTCATGCTTTGTGTGCTGCTGGGCGCACTGGCCCCGCTCGCATCCGCGCAAACGGTCGCTCGCATCCGCGTGATGGCGCATCCGAATGCCAGCGCCGGACAAACCGCGGACGCGCTGCTTGCACAGCTGCAGACGATCGCACAGGTACCGCTGGCGCTCACCGCGACGACGCGGACCGGCGCATTCGAATTCGCGCTCGCGACTCCACTGGCATCCGCCGATGCCGACGCGGTGCTCGCGCGTCTGCGCAACGATCGCAGCGTGCTCTGGGCCGAGAGCATCCTCGCCCCGACCGAGCGCGTGCAGAGCAGAGACGCCGCGAGCGACTCCAATCCTCCTGGCCGGAAGCTCCTGGTGCGTTTGACCGGCGACCCGGTGCCGGACTGGTCGGTGCTGCTGCCGCGCTTTTCCGCGCTGGCCGGACAGCCGCTCACAGTCGATCGCCAAATCGGAGCGATCTGGCAACTAAGCGTCGCCGATGCGATTCCCGATGCGCAGCTGGCAGCGATTGCGACGCAACTGCAAACCGATCCCGCCGTTCGCTACGCCGACCCGGTGCGCCGCGTATCCGCCAAGGTCGTGCCCAACGATCCGAGATACGGGCAGCAGTGGGCGCTGTTCGATCCGGTGGGCGGAGTCAATGCGCAGAACGGCTGGAACCTGACCACCGGCAACGCCTCGACGGTGGTCGCCGTCGTCGATACCGGCATCACCGTGCACCCCGAACTTGCCGGCCGAGTGCTCGCCGGCTATGACTTCATTGGCGATCCCAGCATCGCCAACGACGGCAACAACCGCGACCCCGATCCGTCCGATCCGGGCGACTGGACCGACGACAGCCAGTGTTATCCCGGTTCGCCCGCGGAGGGCAGCTCGTGGCACGGCACCTTCGTCAGCGGCATCATCGCCGCCAATACCAACAATGCAGCCGGCATGGCAGGCGTGAACTGGAACGCCAAGATCCTGCCAGTGCGCGTGCTGGGCCGCTGTGGCGGCGATTTCAGCGACATCGTTGCCGGCGTGATGTGGGCAGCAGGCGTGCCGGTAACGGGCGCACCGCCCAATCTCACCCCGGCGCGCGTGATCAACATGAGCATCGGCGGCGCGACGGCGTGCCCGCAATCGATGCAGGACGCGATCGACACCGCGCTCGCCCAGGGCACGGTCGTGGTCGTCGCAGCCGGCAACGAGTCCGCCGACACCGAGCTTTCGGCGCCGGCCAATTGCGCGGGTGTGATCACCGTCGCCGCATCGACGCGCCAAGGCGATCGCGCCAGCTATTCGAATTTCGGGCGGCGAGTCGATGTCTCGGCGCCGGGTGGCGACGGCAACATCAACGACTGGATCCTGTCGCTGTCCAATACCGGCACGACGGTTCCGCTTCAGCCTGCCTACGCACTTGGCATCGGCACCAGCTTCGCCGCGCCGCACGTCGCCGGCGCGGTCTCGCTGATGCTGGCGCGCAACGCCAACCTGACGCCGGGACAGGTGCTAGGCATCATCACCGTGACCGCGCGCAAGTTTCCGGAAGGTGCGGTTTGTCTGCAGCCAAACGTGTGCGGTTCGGGGATCCTCGACGTATTGCTGGCGCTGCAGAACACCCGAAATGCCAGCCAGAACGCGCCGCCGGGAACAGTGGCGGTCGTCGAGTACTACCGCGCCGATCTAGATCACTACCTGATGACGGCCGATCCGGGCGCGCAGGCGTTCCTGGACAATTCGGGCGTCTTCCAGCGCACCGGCGAAGTCTTCTATGCGTGGAGCGGTGCCAACAGGGCGCCACCCGGCACGCCGCCGCTGCAAGCCATATGCAGCTTCTACAACGCGTCGCCGCTGGTGAATTCGAACATCTACACGGCCAGCGACGCCGAGTGTTCGTTCATTGCAAACACGTATCCGGGTGTCTGGAACCTGGAGAACCCGGCCATTTTCTGGGTGCTGCCCGCCGATGCCAGCGGCAAGTGCCTCGGCGGCTTCCTGCCCGTGTACCGCTTCTTCAACAATCGCAACGATGCCAACATGCGCCACACCATCGACCTGACGGTGCGTCGCGAGATGGCCAACAAGCAATGGGCCCGCAACGGCACCGGCCCCGAGGGCGTCGCGTTCTGCTCACCGTTCGCGTTCTGACAGCGGACGGTATGCTACAATGCACGTCGTAACCGGGTGTTGGCGACCACTGGCCGCCAACGAATTTAGCGTCGAAAGCTGATATTAATTCGCAAGCACTAAAGCGCGGCTTGGGCAACTTGCCCCAAGCTTGCGAGTCTTCCGCAACTCCCCCGTTGCGTTCGATTCCCGGGTATTCCCCGAGTGCCTCGCGGTTTTTTTAGACCCCTGCTCCCGCAGTCTTGCTTGGCATGGAAGCAATATGCCATTAGCATAGAAGCGGTGCGTCGATGGACGACGCACAGGCGTCAGCGGGCGCCCATTGACCAGTCAAACGGAAGCTGATGTCCACCACAACTGCGCATTACAAATTCACCATCGTTGTTGCTTCGCTCTTGCTGGCCCTGGCGACGCTTCCCGCAACGGCCCACGATACCCGCCCCGCGACTGCGACTGCGACCGAAACCACAACCGCTACCGCAACAGGCACCGTCACCGAACTGACCGTCGACAACCAGGTCACCGGAGTCACGCTTCGCTACCTGGGCCTGCGCATGGACGATGGGCACAGCGTCGCGATCACCGGGGCGAACTTCGACACGCTTGCCAAGGGCGAGCGCATCTCGGCAACGGGCACGCTCAATGGCGACGTCATGCGGGTCAGCAGCTTCGCAAGGACGGGCGCTACCGGCAACGGCAAGGTGACTGCGCAAGGCAGCCCGACACAGCTGCAGGGAACGCTGCGCATGTTCCACATCGATTACTTCGAACTTGGGCGCGGCGAATACGGATTGGCCATCGCGTCCGCGGACGGCCGCACGACCCGGCTCAACGTCGCGGTGATCGCCAACACGCTCGAGCCCGGAATGAGAATCATCGCCTCGGGAACGCTTTCCGCCGATGCGACCTCGCTCGATACGACTGCGATTTCCATCGTTGGATTGGCGCCACTGCGCTCCACCGATGTCACTCCGCAATCGATCACCAACAAGGTGCTGGTGCTGCCGATCAAGTTTTCCGATTCGCCCGCGGACAGCTTTACGCCAGATCAGATCAACACCGAATTCCAGACGCGGGTCGCGCCATTTGTTGTCGAAACTTCATTTGGCAACCAGCAGCTCAATATCACGGTGGCGTGTTCCTCGGCGTCGATGCTTCCGGGATGCACGACAAACCAGAATACGCTGCCCGGAGGCTGGTTGAACGGACGCGCTGCAACGCCTGGACCGTCGAGCGGCGATTGCGGCTGGGCGCAAATGGGCACGCTCGCCGACGCCGCCGCAACCGCGGCCGGCTACAACATAAGCAGCTATGACAACAAGTATTACGTCCTGCCAGGCAACAATGGATGCGGATGGGCGGGATTGGCGTACGTCGGCATCGGCCTTGCGTGGAGCGCGAACGCCAACGGACTGTGGGTCTACGGGCATGAACTGGGTCACAACTTCGGCTTGTGGCACGCGGGCAGTGTCGGTTGCGGGTCGCTGGTGATCGGACCCGGCTGTGGCGTCTCCGAATACGGCGATCCGTTCGACATCATGGGCAACTACCGCCAGATGCACTACAACGCGATGCAGAAGCAACGGTTGAACTGGATTCCGGGCACCTCCGTCAAGACGCACACCTCGGGCACCCAGACATACCAGCTCTCGCCACTGGAAGTCGGTGGACAGTCGACATATGCAGTGAAGATCCCGACCAGCAACCCGAACCGCACGTACTGGGTCGAGTTTCGCCAGCCGATCGGTTTCGACAGCCCGCTTTCGACACTGCCCAACCTGGGCGCACAAATTCGCGTGCAGTCGCCGTTTGAATCAACCGGCGGTTCCGATGACACCGAACTGCTCGATCTGACTCCGGGCGACGGCAATTTCGACAACGCCACGCTGCTTGCCACCGCACCCGCTTATGTCGACAACAGCACCGGCGTCACCATCAGCGTCAACAGCGCGACCCCTGGTTCGTCCGGTCTGTTGACCGTGACCGTCGCCATGGGCGGTACCAAGAGCCCTACGACGACCACCGTGAGTGCTTCGCCCAATCCTTCGGCGTCCGGCGCGAGCGTGACGTTCACGGCAACGGTGAACGGCAGCGCACCCACCGGCACGGTCAGCTTCACTGCCGACGGCAGCCCGTTGTGCAGCAGCGTCGCCTTCAGCGGCGGCTCGGGCAACACCAAGACCGCAACGTGCAGCAGCAACACACTCGCCGTCGGCAACCACAGCATCGTCGCCACCTATTCCGGCGACGCCGCCAACCAGGCTTCGTTCAACGCCCCTGCACTATCGCAAGGAGTCAATGCCAGCACCGACGTCATCTGGTTCGACGACGTCGTCCCCGCAGGAGCGACGCAAACCGGCACCGCTGAGGGCTGGACCTGGGTGAGCAGCAGCCCCGCACCGTTCTCCGGTGCGCTCGCGCACCAGTCGGCGCTGCTCTCCGGCGTCCACCAGCATTACTTCTATGACGCCACGACCACCCTGTCCGTCAGCACCGGCGACACTCTATACACGTACGTCTACCTCGATCCGGTCAATCCGCCCAGCGAAGTCACGCTGCAGTGGAACAACGGTACCTGGGAACACCGCGCTTATTGGGGCGCCAATCTC
>CAVUHK010000005.1:0-714220 GCA_963741315.1 uncultured beta proteobacterium | reverse complement strand
TGTGGGGGCTCGCCGGGGCCACTCAAGGCCATGCGTGCAGCCGTTGCCATTCGCTGCGCCGCCGTCGCCAATCCTTGATATTCTTCAGTTCGCTTTTCAGGAGTCCGACGATGACAACCTATGCGCTCTGGTGGATCGCCGCGGCGACGCTGATCGCGGTGGAACTCGTGTCCGGAACGTTCTACCTGCTGGTGATCGGAATCGCGGTCGCCTGCGGGGGCATCGCCGCTTGGCTCGGGGCGGCCCTGCCGTTGCAATGGCTGATCGCCGGCGTGCTCGCCATTGCAGGCACCTTCTGGATCAAGCGCTGGAAACGCGATATCGCGGCCAAGACGCCACAGCAACCCGGACTCGACATCGGCGCGCAGGTGCAGGTCATTGCCTGGGGCCCCAATCGCACCGCGCGGGTCGCCTATCGCGGCAGCACCTGGGACGCCGAACTCGCCGCGCCCGACACGCCGCAGCTGGAAACCATGTTCATCGCGGCGATGCGCGGTTCGGTCCTGATCCTGAGCGAACAACCTCCGGCCGGCGTACGCTAGTTTGGCCCGCATCCTGAAGCTTGGATTGCTGGTGCTCGCGGTCATCGTGCTGACCGTGCTCGTCGTGCGCGCTTTCGATGCGAGGCGCTCGCCGCCGTTGCAGCAATGGCATACCTACGTGCCGAAGGAACTGAGTGCGAAGGAACTCGACGCTGCCGATTGGGCGGCGTACCTCAAGGCCGAGGACCAGGTGTTCGAGGCGGTGCGTGCCAACGTCAGCTTCGCGCCCGAGGGAGGCGGCGAAAGCACCCCCAACCGCTACGATCGCACCAGCGCGATCTATCCGCCGCGTTTCGCGCACGACTGGAATCGCTCGTTCGTGCTCGAGCCCGCCGGGAAGCCCGTCGGCGCGGTGGTGCTGGTGCACGGCCTCACCGACTCGCCGTACAGCCTGAGGCACGTGGCGAATCGCTACCGCGAGCGCGGCTTCGTGGTCATCGGAATACGAATGCCGGGCCACGGCACGGTGCCGGCAGGGCTCACCTCGGTGCAATGGGAAGACTGGCAGGCGGCGACGCGCCTCGCAGTCCGCGAGGCGCGACGGCGTACCGACCCGGCAACGCCGTTGCACCTGGTCGGGTATTCCAACGGTGGTGCACTGGTCACCAAGTACGCGCTCGATGCGCTGGAAAACAGCACGCTCGCGCACCCGGATCGCATCGTGCTCATCTCGCCGATGATCGGTGTCACCCGATTCGCCCGTTTCGCGAGCATTGCGGGCTGGCCCGCATTGCTGCCCGCATTTTCCGCGGCGGCGTGGCTCGACATCACGCCTGAGTTCAATCCGTTCAAGTACAACTCGTTTCCCGTCAACGCGGCGCGCCAGTCGCATCGCCTGACCGCGGCGCTGCAGGAGCAGATCGTGCGCCTGGCCAACGACGGGCGTCTGGCCGACATTGCGCCCATCCTGACCTTCCAGTCGGTCGTCGATTTTACCGTGAGCACGCCGGCGATTCTGCACTCGCTCTACGCGTACCTGCCCGCCAACGGCAGCGAGATGGTGGTCTTCGACGTGAACCGGAGCGTCAATTTCAGCCCGTTGCTGCGCACGTCGGCGGACACGGCGCTGGCGCGGCTGACCCCGGCCACGCCACAAGCCTTCACCTTTACCGTTGTCGGCAACAGCGGAGCGGATGCCACCGCGACATTCGCGCGCACCACCCGCGCCGGCGAGACCACCCAGGTCACGCGCGCTTTGGCGCTGTCGTACCCGCAGCAGGTGTTCTCGCTGTCACACCTCGCGCTGCCCATGCCGATCGATGATTCGCTCTACGGCCTCGAGCCTGTCCCCGGCGTGGAATTCGGCGCCAACCTCGGCGCGATGGCGGTGCGCGGGGAGCGTGGCGCACTGGTGGTCAACATGGATTTCCTGACGCGACTGGCGTCCAATCCGTTTTTTCCCTACATCCTCGAGCGCATCGAGGAGGGCATCGACCGGCCCGCCGTACGCGCCGCGCCCGCGGCCGCCGGCGCTATACCCGTGCCACGGCCGCCCATGCCGGACAAGTCGCTGTTCGACGACTTCGGCGATGCGATGTCGCCTTCCGACGGCGCGCCATGAGCGCCCGTACCAGGATCGATCGATGACGCAGCAACCACTCCTGGACCGTCGCGAGGGCTTCGCGTTGCTCGGTATCGCCATGGTGGTGGTTGTATGGATATTCCTGCCGGAGATCGCGCAGCCGCAGGAATATCATGGGTTCGCGGACCAGCGCGCATGGCTCGGGGTACCCAACGCCGCCGACGTCCTGTCCAATCTCGCCTTCGTCGTGGTCGCGGTGCTCGGCCTCTGGCGCCTGGCCGCCAATGAGCTGCCGCTGGCGCCGGTGATCAAGTTCAGCATGAACATATTTTTTGTCGGCCTGTTCCTGACCGGATTCGGATCCGCGTACTACCACTGGCTGCCCAACGACCAGACGCTGGTCTGGGACCGGCTGCCGATGACCATCGCCTTTGCCGGCATGCTTGGCGCACTGTTTGGCGAGCGCATCTCGCGGCGCGCGGGGCTGGCGATGCTGCTGCTGATGCTCGTCGTCGGACCCGGCAGCGTGTTTTATTGGAAGGCGACTGGCAATCTGTCGCTTTACGGCGTGGTGCAGTTCGGTGCGATGGCGGCAACGCTGCTCATCCTGTTGCTTATCGGGAAGGGCCATGACCCGTTCCCCTGGTGGCAACTGATGGCGTGGTACGTGCTGGCGAAGATACTGGAGAGCGCCGACGCCGCCATCTGGGTCGCGACCGGCGAAGCTTTCGCGGGTCACGCGCTCAAGCACATCGCGGCGGCGATCGGCGGGCTCGCGATCGCCAATGCATTGCGACCTGCACGCCGTTCGCGCGCGTAAACTGGTCGACATGTTCAACGAACTCGGAGCACATATGGGATCCTCGATCGTTGCTCTTGCGCTGTTCTTGGTGGCTGTCATCGTCGTCGTCAAGACGATCCGGGTCGTGCCGCAGCAGCATGCCATCGTGGTTGAACGGCTAGGTCGCTTCCACGCGGTGCTCGCCCCGGGACTCAATTTCGTGATCCCGTTCATCGACCGCATCGCGTATCGCCACGACCTGCGCGAGATTCCGCTCGATGTTCCGTCGCAGATCTGCATCACCAAGGACAACACGCAGCTGCAGGTCGACGGCATCCTGTATTTCCAGGTGACCGACGCCAAGCTGGCTTCGTACGGGTCGAGCAACTACATCCTCGCCATCACGCAGCTCGCGCAGACGACGCTGCGCAGTGTGATCGGCCGCATGGAGCTCGACCGCACCTTCGAAGAGCGCGACCACATCAACGGATTGCTCGTCGAGGCGCTCGACAAGGCGGCAGCGAATTGGGGCGTGAAGGTGCTGCGCTACGAGATCAAGGACCTGACGCCACCGAAGGAAATCCTGCACGCCATGCAGGCGCAGATCACGGCGGAGCGCGAGAAGCGCGCGGTGATCGCGACCTCCGAAGGCAGGCAGCAGGAGCAGATCAATCTCGCCGCCGGCGCGCGCGCCGCGGCGATCGCGCAGTCGGAAGGCGTGAAGCAGGCCGAGATCAATACCGCGCAGGGGCAGGCTGCCGCGATACTCTCGATCGCCGAAGCCAACGCGAAAGCGATCCGGCAGGTCGCCGAAGCGATCAACTCGCCGGGCGGCCTCAACGCGGTCAACCTCAAGGTCGCCGAGGAGTACGTTGCCGCGTTCGCCAATCTCGCCAAGACCAACAACACGCTGATCGTGCCGTCGAATCTCTCCGACCTCGCGGGGTTGGTCGCGACGGTGACGACGGTGTTCAAAGCGCAGGACAAATAGCGCTGGCTTGCTTCAGGACAAGACGTCGCCTGGCCGCCACGCACTTATAATTGTGTTTCTCCCAACTTCTCACGGCAGACCATGCAAACCAGCGGCAGCACTTTCATCGTCACCGGCGGCGCGTCCGGATTGGGCGCGGCAACCGCGCGCATGCTTGCACAGGCAGGCGGTAAGGTCATCCTCGCCGACGTCAACGACGCACAGGGCAATGAACTGGCGAAGGAACTGGGCGCGAGCGCGCGCTTCGTCCGGACCGACGTCACCGACGAGGCGAGCGCCAAGGCCGCGGTCGCCGCGGCACAGTCTGCGTTCGGCGGCCTGCACGGGCTTATCAACTGCGCCGGCATAGCCATCGGCGAGCGCATCGTCGGCAAGGAAGCGCCGCACGCACTGGCGAGCTTCGTGCGCACGATCAATATCAATCTCATCGGTTCGTTCAACCTCACCCGGTTCGCTGCCGACGTCATGTCGCGCAACACGCCGAATGCCGCGGGCGAGCGCGGGGTGATCGTCTACACCGCGTCGGTCGCAGCTTTCGACGGGCAGATCGGGCAGGCTGCCTACAGCGCGTCCAAGGCAGGGCTGGTCGGCATGACGTTGCCGATCGCGCGCGAACTCGCCCGCCACGGCATTCGCGTGATGACCATCGCGCCGGGTCTGTTCGAGACGCCGATGATGGCCGGCATGTCGGCCGAGGTGCAGGAATCGCTGGGCAAGATGGTGCCATTTCCGCCGCGTCTCGGGCGCCCGCCCGAATATGCCTCGCTGGTCGGCGAGATCATCCGCAATGAGATGCTAGCGTCTTCTTGAGTTTGTCGAGTTCGCCTCGCATCTCTTCGCCCGTACGCGTCGTCGCCATGTAGACGGCAAGGCCCATGGCGAGAATCGCCGCGCCGATGACGACGCCTGCAGCCATCGGCTTGCGTGGCCGCAGCGGTGGCACCTGCGGATCGACCGGCTCGCGCGGTACACCAGGCGATTGCGAGCTTGTGGCCGTGCCTGCAGCAGTCGAACGTGTGGTCGCGGCCACTGCGCCGACTGCGCAGTGAGAAGTTTCGTCGGTGCGGTCGCTGTGGCAGTCGGCGCGGTGGGCCCGGGCAGCGGCATGGCGCGCGGCGTAGCCAGTTCCTGCCGCCACGCGGCGATCGACTGGGGACGATCCTTCTCCGAGAAGGCGAGCGCGTGATCAATGGCGCGAGACGATCCGGAGTACCGTCCGGCGCCGATCACGCTGGCGGGTACCAGCACCTCCTGCGTGCTGCCGAGAATTCCCTTGCTGCGCGATACCGCGTCCAGAGGCGGCCGCCCGGCAATGGCGCGGTAACACGTCGCGCCGAGGCCGTAGATGTCGGTCCACGGGCCCTGGCTCGAGGAATCGCTGTAGTACTGCTCGAACGGGGCGTAACCCGGCGCGATCAGGATCGTCAGCGTATTCGAGTTGCCCAACGCCTGGCGCGCCGATCCGAAGTCGAGCAGCACCGCATTGCCGTCGTCGCCGATGTGAATGTTATCCGGTTTGATGTCGCGGTGGATGAAGCCGGCGTTGTGCACGAGTTCGAGGCCATCGAGAATCGGCAGTACGATGCGCAGCAGCTCGTCCTCGGGCGGCGTTCCACGGCGATCGAGCAGCGCGGAGAGCGTCTGTCCCTGCACGAAACGCATCACCATGTACGCGGTGTTGTTGAACTCGAACACCGACTGCACGCGCACGATGTTGGGATGGTCGAAGCGCGCCAGCGTGCGCGCTTCCTGGACGAAGCGCTCGAGCCCCCAGCGGTAGCGGTCGCGAAGACCATCGGTGCGCGCTCGAATGGTCGCGTCCGGCAAGCGCGTCGCGACATCGATCGGCAGGTACTCCTTGATCGCGACGGCCTGGTCGAGGTTGGTGTCGCGCGCGAGGTAGGTGATGCCGAATCCGCCCTGACCCAGCACGCGCTCCACCACGTACCAGTGCAGGCGAGACATCGCCGGCAGTGCGTCCGGGAACGCGGGGTCAGTCATGTACGCTTTGCACGTAGGCAGGGGAGCGGATCTCGACCGAACAGAATGATGCGCGTTCACGCCGCCTGCCGCAATGGGGCAGTGCCGGGGTGGCGCGTTGGTGGAGTTCCCCAGCTTTCGTGAGCGGCTCGGCGGCCTTTTTGCATCGACACTGCGAACACGCTTTGCTGGCGCGTCGGCCGCAGCGTCGACTCGCTTTGCCGTCGATCCCCGTGCTGCGCGCGGTGCCCCTCGCTGGGTAGCTCGCGCCGCTACGCCTTGATCATCGGCGCTCGCGTCGCGAACTGCTCGTCCTGGGGTCGAGCCGGGAGCGTGCCCGTCTTCGCCGCGTTTCCGATGACTTCGCCGAGCAGGCGCAGTCCCATTGGCGCGAGCGCGCGCTCCCACAGTTCGCGCGCGGTCTCGCCCTTCCTGACGAAGCACCAGTCCTGCGCGGCGATGGCGCCGGCGTCCATGCGCTCGGCAAGATGGTAGATCGTGCCCCCGGCAATGGAATCGCCTTCCTTGATCGTCCACTCGATCGCGGCCATGCCGCGATGTCGCGGCAGCAACGACGGATGAAAGCCGATTCCGCCCAGTCGCGAACGCGCGAGCGCTTCGTTGCTAACCCGCGCGTGGCTGTGCGCGGTGACGATGAGGTCGGTGTCGGTCGGCGATGTCGGTAGCGGGAACGTGCAGCGGGTCCTTCTGCACGACCACCTCGATACCCGCCGCGGCGGCCGCGGCCGCCAACCTGTCGTCGGCTTGCGGCACGACGACGCGCGCGATGGTCACCGGCAGCGCGCGCAGCACGTCGAACGCGGCCGCGCCGAAATAGCGCGAGCCGACCAGCGTGATCCTCATCGATTTCGGTGCCATTGAAGGTTGCGGTCCGTTAGTCGCGCCGGATCAGCGCGAAGGAAGTAGCGATCATCGCGACGAAGAACACCAGCGTCCAGCCGGCGATCGAGAGGTGGAGGAACTCCCAGGCTTTCTCGGCGCACTCGCCGCTGCCCTCCAGCACTTTCCTGATGACGTCGGTGAACGGCAGATTTTCGAGCATATAGGACAGGCCCATGCCGCACGACGGCACCTGGTCCTTGGGCAACGACTGGAGCCAGACCTGACGCGTGGCGAAGCCGATGCCCGCACCGCCGATCAGCAATTGCAGCAGCGCGTAGAAGGCAGCACCGGTCCGACCCGGATTGTGGAAGCCCGCGATCAGAAACACGATGCCCATGCCGATCACGCACAGACGCTGGAACTGGCACAGCGGGCAGGGCTCGAGACCCTCGCCGTACTGCAGGTAGAACGCAAAGGCGATCAGGCCCGCACAGACGCCGAAGGCGAGGAAATACGCGATGCGCCGCGGCGGCAGCAGCACCAGCGCCAGCGACGTCAGCGCCACCGCCATCAGCACCAGCCGGTACACCGTTAGCGGGGCGTTCGCGCCAGCCGCGTGGAGCATGTACTCCTGGCCCAGCAGCGCGAGGCAGAGCAGCAGGCCGACCCAGGGCCACGCCAGCGAGGGATAACGGGCATTGTTCAGCATTGCGGATTGTTCAAGGCGATGCGCCGAGGGCCTGTTCGAGGTCCCAGAGAATATCATCCAGCGACTCCAAGCCGATCGACAGCCGGATCATTTCCGGCAGTACGCCCGCGGCGCGCTGCTCGTCCTCGTCGAGCTGCCGATGCGTGGTCGATGCCGGATGGATTACCAGCGTCTTGGCATCGCCGACGTTGGCCAAGTGCGACAGGAACTGCACCGACTCGATGAAGCGTTCGCCGGCGCTGGCGCCACCCTTGACGCCGAAGGTCAGGATGCCCCCCGCGCCGTGGGGAAGGTAGCGGCGGGCGAGCACTTCTTCACGGTTGCCCGGAAGCAGCGGGTAGTTGACCCATTCGACGCGCGGATGCCCGGCGAGGAATTGCGCCACCGCCAGTGCCGATTCGCAGTGCCGAGGCATGCGCAGGTGCAGCGTTTCGACTCCCTGCAGCAGCAGGAATGCCGAAAACGGCGACAGGGTAGGCCCAAGCGTGCGCATCGTTTCCATGCGCGCCTTCATGGTGAATCCGAAGTCGCCGAAGGTTTCGTGAAAGATCACGCCGTGATATCCGCGCGACGGCGTGGTCATCTGCGGGAAGCGGCCATTGGCCCAATCGAATTTTCCGGACTCGACGACCACGCCGCCCATGGTCGTGCCGTGGCCGCCGAGGTACTTGGTCGCGGAATGAATGACGATGTCGGCGCCGTGCTCGATGGGCCGGCACAGGTAGGGCGATGCAAGCGTATTGTCGATCACCAGTGGTACGCCGGCCTCGCGCCCGATCGCGGCCACCGCGGCGATGTCCAGCACGTTCAATTGCGGATTGCCGAGCGTCTCGGCGTAGAGCGCCTTGGTGTTGGGCTTGATCGCTCGGCGGAAATTCTCTGGATCGGAGGAGTCGACAAAGGTCGTCTCGATGCCGAAGCCGGCGAAGGTCACCGCGAATTGCGAGAACGTGCCGCCGTAGAGGGTGCGCGCGGCGACGATGTGGTCGCCGTTTTGCGCCAGCGTGAGCAGCGCGATCATTTGCGCGGCCATGCCGGTTGCGGTGGCGATCGCCGCACGCCCGCCTTCGAGCGCGGCGACGCGTTCCTCCAGCGCGGCGACGGTCGGGTTGGAAATGCGCGAATAGACGTTGCCGAAGGTCTGCAGGTTGAACAGGCTGGCGGCGTGATCGGCGCTGTCGAAGACGAACGACGTGGTCTGGTAGATCGGCAACGCGCGCGCGCCCGTCGCCGCGTCCGGAATCTGGCCGGCGTGCAGGCACAGCGTATCGAAACCGAATTTGTGGTCAGCCACGTCGATCCACGCTTGCCTAGATCGGCCGGCGCGCCGAAATCACGCCGGTGTTCACACCTGCCCAGTTGAGTCCGCCGAGAATGCGCGCGTGCTCGATCTTCACGCAGCGATCCATGACGACGTCGAGGCCCGCGTCGACGGCAATTTTGGCCGCCTCGGGATTGACGATGCCGAGCTGCATCCACAGCACCTTGGCGCGAATCGCGACTGCGGCGCGCGCGATCTCGACCATCTCCTGCGGCTTGCGGAAGCAGTCGACGATGTCGATCGGTCCGGGAATCGCGGCCAGGTTGGGGTAGCAGGTCTGCCCGAGAACTTCCTTATAGGTCGGATTCACCGGAATGATCCGGTAGCCATGGTCCTGCATGTACTTCGCCGCGAAATAGCTCGGCCGGAACCAGTTCGCCGACAGTCCGACCACGGCGATCGTGTGCGAATCGCGCAGGATCCGCCGCAGTCCAGCAATGTCATCGACGATCGGCATCTTGAGCGCTCGCCTAGCGCGACGAACCCCATTGCGGCGGACCGGCGTAGGGGTAGTGCTCGGCAATGCGCCGGCCCGACGAAATCTTGCGATCGACGTCCCACGGCAGCGATGTGTATTCGCCGGGACCGAAGGTCCGGCAGGTGCCCTGAAAATTCATGTCGGTACAGAACATCCAGTACCCGCCCTCGATGCGAATCGACGAGGCTCGGTCGTTGAAGCCGGTACGATCGAGGTTGTTGACGACATCGCCCTCGATGACGAAGGTGCGGCCTCCGAAGCCGCTGTATTCGTAAAGCACGGCACGCGGCCGACCGGACGGGACATAACCCGGGGGTGGACGGCTGTCGACGGGTGGTGGTGCTCCGATGCCGCCCACAATCGCCGCCGAGCTGACTTTCCCACCTAGATAGCCCAGGTCGTTGTAGCGCCCGGGGCCGAACTCGCGGCATTGGCCGCCGAGCCCGGCGTGTTCGCACAGGCGCCACACACCGCCGTAGACAACAGCTGCGTCAGCGCGATCATTGAAGCCGATGCGCTCGAAGTCGGGCGCGCCCGACTCGAGCACGACCGAGCGGCCGCCGAATTCGCGCCGCTCCCATAATTCGATGCGCGGCGATCCGCTGCCGTAGTACTGGACCGGTGGCGCCATCGGTGGAGGTCCCCCGATCTCGCGCGCCGACGAAATCGAATCGCTGAACGAAGCACCGAGCGTGCGGTAATCGCCCGGACCGAAGGAGGCGCAACGCCCGCGAAAGTAGGCGTCGGTGCACACTTCCCACGTCCCGTCGCGAATGACCATCGACGATGCGCGGTCGTTGAAGCCAGCCGGGTCGAAGTTCGACACGCTGGCGCGCAACGTGACCCGGCGGCCGCCAAAGTCGGGATATTCGAAAAAGGTGATTTCGCCGGCGAGGGCCGTCAGCGATGCCAGCAGAACAACGCCCGTAGACAGCGCCTGGCCCAACAATCTGGTCATGGTGAAGCCTCCCCTGGATTTGCCGCTCGGCGTCGACATTGTTAGTGTAGCGGATATTGGCGCGGCGCCGACTGGCTGGCGTAAGCAGGCGAGGCGATATCCAGACTAAGCGGAAGACGCACTGGCATTCGCCTGTTTGCTGTCGCCGTGATGGCAATCAACGCATTCGAGGAGTACCGATGAAACGACGCAAGTTCCTGATCAGCCTGTCCGCCGCCGCGGTGGGCGCCGCCACCGGCACACGCGCCCATGCTGCCGGTGCCCCGACCAAGTCCATCGCCGACATCCAGAAGGACTGGCCGACTCTGCTCGCCAAGGGCGCCGACGTCGCGCAATCGACCAGTCCGATCACCAAGACCGAAGTAGAATGGAAGCAAGCACTGCGCGAGGAGTCTTTCTACGTGCTGCGCAAGGAAGGGACCGAGCGTCCCTTCAGCAGCCCGCTCAACGACGAAAAGCGTGCCGGCATTTTTGTCTGCGCTGGATGCACACTGCCCCTGTTCAGTTCGCAGATGAAATACGACAGCGGCACCGGTTGGCCCAGTTTTTTCACCACCATTCCGGACCGCGTCAGCACCAAGAGCGACAACCTGCTGATCGTGACGCGCACTGAGTATCACTGCGTGCGCTGCGGCGGTCATCAAGGTCATGTATTCGACGACGGACCGCCGCCGACGCGCCTGCGCTATTGCAACAACGGGGTGGCGCTGAAGTTCATCCCGGAATCCTCCGGCAAGGCGTAGCAAATACTGGCGGTCAGCCCGGGCCGCCGCCCTGTGAGATCCGTTTCTTCTGGTCGACGACTTCCTGGCGCAGCTCGCGCAGGCGACTTTCCGTTACCGACGCCTGGTAGAAATCGGCGTCGCCTGCCTTGACCGCGAGTTCGTACTGGATGACCGCTGCATTGAGGTTGCCCAGCCACGCGTAATACTCGGCCTGGTGCCGGTGCGCGAGCGTCTGCTTGCCGAGCGCGGCATAGGATCGCGCTGCCAGCAACTGTAGCGGGCCATCGGTGGGATAACGCAGCAACTGGTCGTTGAGGAACGCGGCAGCCTTCGCCGGCTGGTTGTCCTTGAGCAGCGCCTCGGGATAGTCGTAGACCAGCTGGCGCTTGTTCGGATAGCGCGCCAACGCTGTCTCGTAGCGCGCAATCGCCTCCTTCACCTGACCCGACTGCAAAAGCACCTGGCCAGCCATGGCATCGATCATCGGGTGCGGCGGTGTCGATTTTTCCAGGATCGCCAATTCGACCTGCGCACGCTTGAAATCCTGCGCGCGAAGCAGCGCCGCGACCAGCCCATAGCGGGCGGCGATCGGCTCGTTGTAGCGTTTCTCGGCCAGCGCGTCCTCGAAGAACACGATCGCTTCCCGCGGGGTTCCCTGGTAGCTGCGCACTAGCGCGCGCACCATGTTGAAATCGAGCGAGTCCTTGACCTGGCGGAAGGTCTTGTTCTGGGCGCGGGCCTGCGCTTCGGCGATGCGCTCGTAGGTAACAGGGTGATCGCGCAGATACGACGGCGCGGTGCCTTCGGAAAAGCGCGTCGCCTTCTGCAGGCGTTCCATGAACGTCGCCATGGCGTTGACGTCGAAGCCCGCGGCCTCCAGGCGCTGGAATCCCAGACGGTCGGCCTCCTGCTCGTTCTGGCGGGTGAAATCGATTTGCATTTGGATCGACAAGCCTTGCGCGGACGCCATCGCCGCCTGAGCCGCCTGGCCGGCGCTCGTGCTCTTCGAGCGCGCCAGGACAACGGCCGCCGCCAGCGACGCCAGCGTCGCGAGCATGGCGTCCTTCTGGTTGGAAATGCTGCGCGCGATGTGATGTTGCGTGACGTGCGAGATCTCGTGCGCCAGCACCGCGGCGAGTTCCGACTCCGTCTGCGTCAGCAGGATCAGTCCGGTATTGACGCCCACGTATCCACCCGGCAGCGCGAAGGCGTTGATCGAGGGATCGTTGACTGCGAAGAATTCGAAGTCGAAGGGCGCGCCCGGGATCGCCGTCACCAGCCGGTTGCCGAGTTCGTTGAGATAGCCGTTGACTTCCGGGTCGTCGAGATAGGCGCCCGAATTGCGAATTTCGCGAATCACCGATTCGCCGAGTCGGCGCTCCTGCGCGAGCGACATGACCGCGCCCGACGGATCGCCGAGTTCGGGAAGGCTTTGCGGGACAACCGCGCAGGGCGCGAAGGTCAGCGCCGTCGCAACCAGCGCCGCGATGACGCGGCGGGCGCGGTGAAGGGGGCCTGCGGACATGGTGCTATGATCCCTGCGAGCGACGTAAAGTTTCCGGAACGAAGCCATGGCGGGGCAAGACGCACATTTTACCCATTTTGACGCGGCCGGTCAGGCGCACATGGTCGATGTCGCGGGCAAGGACGCAAGCAAGCGCGTCGCGCGTGCTGCCGGTCGGATCACGATGGAGCCGGCTACGCTCGAGCTGATTCGTGCCGGAACCGCAAGCAAAGGCGACGTTCTCGGAGTCGCGCGGATCGCGGCGATCCAGGCGGCAAAGCGCACCGCCGAGCTTATACCACTCGCGCATCCCCTGCCGCTGACGCGAGTCGCGGTCGAGTTCAGTTTCGACGCGGCGGCGGTCGCGATCGAGGTCACCGCCGAGACGATCGATCGCACTGGCGTCGAGATGGAGGCGTTGACCGCGGTTGCGATTGGCTTGCTGACGATCTACGACATGTGCAAATCGGGCGATCGAGGAATGCGCATCGAGGCGATCCGCCTGCTCGAAAAATCAGGCGGCAAGTCGGGCCACTTCGCTGCCGCGTAGCACTGCCTGCCGACACGGCAGATCCACCGCGCCTTTGTCCCGCGGGATCAGGATCCCGCGCAACGTCCCGCGTTGACGGCCTGCAGCACGACACCGGTGGTCTGGTCCTCGACGAACGCGACCACGTCGAGCTGCGCGCGGCTCCACTGCGGCGCGAGCGTGATCTCGCGCTGCACTCGGACGCTGCCGCCATCGATGCGAATCGGTCCCACCCACGCACGCACGACGTGGTCGTGGGCAAGTGTCGCACCCTCGTTCTCGCCACGCGTCACCTTGGACGACAGTCCACTCTCGGTGATCGCCAGGTAGAGCGCGACCGGCGTCGGCCGGGCGCGCGTGGTCGCATCGGCGTTGACCACCAGTACATCGCTTCCGTCGACGCGGGCCTTGACACGAATCTCCGCCTCCGCCGGCCGGGCGTTGACGCGTTTGATTTCCGCGCCCAGCGCCTGATCATCGAGCGAGAGCTCATTGCCGGCGACGAAGAAATGCGGCGTGTACACGGTGCGTTGGTGATTGAGCTTCACCAGCCATCGCTGGCGTTCGGCGAAAGCGTCCTTGGCGTACGGATCGTGCCAGCCGATGTAGTCCCAGTAGCCAACGTGCAACGCCAGCGGTATGGCAGCGGCCGAGGGGCCGAGCACCGCGTCGAGATGGCTCAGGCGCTGGTCGGCAGGCGGACAGCTCGAACAGCCTTCGGATGTGTAGAGTTCGACCAGCGCCGCGGTCGTTGCTGCGCTTTGCGCCTCGCAGGCGGCGAAAGTCGCGCCCGGGAGCGCGAAGGTCGACGCCAATGCAAGCCTGAAGAGGATCGCAGTTCGCGGGTTCTTCACGGATATGTCTCCGGTTCGTTGTGACAGCCGCGGCTTGAAAATGCCAGATGCCGCGGATCTCCAACGCTAGTCGCGCATCGCCAACAACTTCTTACACGGCAGCGCGCAATTCCCACCTCGCCACTGGCGTCGCGCGGTACATCACGCTCACCAGTTCCACATCGAGCCGTCCTCGAGGCGGTTGACCGGAAGCACGCTCGGTTTGTACGGGTAGCGGGCGGCGAGCTTCTCGTCAATGTCGACGCCATGGCCAGGCGCTTCACCGGCGTGCAGGTACCCCTCCTTGAAGAAATACGCATGCGGAAACACCGCGTCGGTCTCCGGCGTATGGCGCATGTATTCCTGGATGCCGAAATTGTGCACCCACGTGTCGAAGTTGAGCGCCGCGCCCATGCAGACCGGCGAGAGGTCGGTGGCACCATGCGAGCCGGTCCGCACATGGTAGAGCTCGGCCAGCGTCGCGATGCGCCGAAGGTGGGTGATGCCGCCGGCGTGCACGACGGTCGTGCGAATGAAATCGATGAGCTGCTCGGTGATCAGCGTCTGGCAGTCGTAGATGGTGTTGAAGATTTCGCCGACGGCGATCGGCGTGACGGTATGCTGGCGAATCAGCCGGAATCCCTCCTGGTTCTCCGCCGGCGTCGGGTCTTCCATCCAGAACAGGCGATACGGCTCCAGCGACTTGCCCAGTCGCCCGGCTTCGATCGGCGTCAGTCGGTGATGCACGTCGTGCAGCAGGTGGTGCTCGAAACCGAAGCGCGCGCGAATCGCCTCGAATAGTTTCGGCGCATGATCGAGATATTTTGCGGTCGACCACACGTTCTCGGTCGCGATCGCGGCGTCGGCGGGTTCGTAGTACAGCCGATCTTTCGACACGCCATAGGTCGACGCCAGTCCGGGAATGCCCGACTGTGCGCGAATCGCCTTGTAGCCCAGGTCGATATAACGTCCGACTTCGTCGAGCGTCTCGGCGATGTCCTTGCCGTTGGCGTGCCCGTACACCATCACGCCCTCGCGGCTGCGTCCGCCGAGGAGTTGGTAGATCGGCAGTTTGGCGACCTTGCCCTTGATGTCCCAGAGGGCAGTATCGACCGCGGCGATCGCGCTCATGGTCACCGGCCCCCGCCGCCAGTACGCGCCGCGATAGAAGTACTGCCAGATGTCTTCGATACGTGCCGGATCCCGGCCAATGAGCGCAGGGACCAGGTGGTCGCTCAGGTATGATGCGACGGCCAGTTCGCGCCCGTTGAGCGTGGCGTCGCCGATGCCGTACACCCCCTCATCGGTTTCAATCTTGAGTGTGACGAAATTGCGGCCAGGGCTGCAGACGATGACGCGACAGGCAGTGATTTTCATGGCGAGCTCGTAAGCGGAGGTTGCGCGGGGCGAATGAAAGATCGCGGGCGGCCCGCGACTGGCCGTGGTTCGGTGGTCCGACCACTTGACCACAGCATAACATGCGGGCTAAGATGCCGTCGAGCCGCGCCACAGCGGCGCAGAAATCGCACGGTGCGCGCCATTGTAGCGCCGAATGTTTTGCGCAAGTTTGCTGTTCCGGAGGAGTCGAAAGCGTGCCACTGCAGCAGGTCGAGCCGCGGCGTCTGTATCGCCAGATCGCCGATCAGATCGCGGGATTGATTGCCGCTGGCGAATTCCCGCCGGGATCGCGGCTGCCTGCCGAGCGCGAGCTGGCGGTGAAGCTGGGCGTGAGCCGGGCCTCCGTGCGCGAAGCCATCATTTCGCTTGAAATCGGCGGATTGGTGGAAGTCCGGGTCGGTACTGGCATCTTCGTCCTGCACAAGCAGGCGAGCGCCGGTGGCAGCGCGGGAGACGCGGGTCCGGGCCCGTTCGAGTTGCTCAATGCGCGCAAGCTCGTCGAAGGCGAGATCGCTGCGCTGGCGGCGATCGAAGCGAGCGCGACCGACATCGAATCCCTGAAGAGCAGCGTCCAGCGCATGACCACGCACATCGACGACTTCACCGTCCGCGAGGACAGCGACCGGGAGTTCCATCTCGCGCTGGCCAAGGCGACCGGCAATGGCTCGCTGGAGCTGGTAGTGGAAGGGCTTTGGAACCAGCGCGCGGAATTGTGGGGCCGCATGCAGCAGCACTTCCATACCAGCGACCTCGCCACGCAGACCATTCGCGACCACGCCGCCATCGTGCGAGCGGTCGCGGCGCACGATCCCGCCGGCGCGCGCGGTGCGATGCATCGGCACCTTTCGCGAGTCATCAAGGAGTTCCAGCGTGGCCTGAACGGCACGCTGGTCGAACAGAAAGTCGCATTGCCGCGGGCCACTCGCGGAAGAAAGAGTGCTCGTGTCGAGTGAGTTTCAATTTCCATTCATAAGGAGGCGCACCATGAAACTGTTTCAGTCTGGTATTCAGGATTCACGCCGCGCGCTGCTGCGCGGCTCCATCGCCGCGTTATTCGCCGCCGCCGTCGGCACGCTCGCCGGCTTGCCGCTGGCCGTCGAGGCGCAGGCACCCAAAGGGGGCCCGGTGACGCTCAATATCGTTGATGTCGCCGGCAATTTGGCGCTGACGCAGGAGGCGATCGAGCTCTACGCGAAGGCGCATCCCGAACTGATCTCCAAGGTCAACTTCACCAAGGCACCGGCGCCGGAACTTCCCGGCAAGCTCAAAGCCATGCAGGGCGCAGGACGCAGCGACATCGACCTGGTGCTCACCGGTACCGACTTCCTGGCGGCCGGGGTGCAGCAGGGTGTGTTGATGAAACTGCTGCCCGACCGCGCGGCCAAGTTCCCGAACCTGACCAAGAATTACATTCCCGCCGCCGCCAAGATGCAGGAGCTCGCCGAAGGCTACGGTGTCGCAGTGAACTTCATGCCGGCCGGACCGTTGATCGAATACAACCCGGACAAGGTCAAGCAGGTGCCGACGACCCCGGCGGAGTTGCTGGCATGGTGCAAGGCCAATCCGAACAAGCTCATCTATGCGCGTCCTGCCAACTCGGGGCCAGGCCGCACGTTCATCATGGGCCTGCCGTTCATCCTGGGCGACAAGGATCCCAAGGATCCGGTGAAAGGCTGGGACAAGACCTGGGCGTACCTGAAGGAACTCAACACCTGCATCGAATACTATCCGACGGGGACCGGCGCGGTCATGAAGGAGCTCGGCGAAGGTTCGCGCGACATGACGATTACGATGACCGGCTGGGATATCAATCCGCGCGCCCTCGGCATCGTGCCGAAAAACTACAAGGTGCAGCCGTTCAAGGGAATGACCTGGGTCAACGATGCGCACTTCATGACCATTCCCAAAGGTGTTCCTCCGGAAAAGGTCGCTGTTGTTCTTGATCTCATGGCGTTCCTGCTGACCGCGGAAGCGCAGGCATATTCCTGGGACAAGGGATACTTCTACCCCGGCCCCGCGGTCCAGGGCGTGCCACTGGGCGTCGCGCCGAAGGCAAGCCAGGACGTCATCAACGAATACGGCCGCCCGGAATACGAGAAGTGGCTCGCCGAGTTCCCGCATACGCAGTCGCTGCCGCCCTCTGCGCAAGTCGAGGCGTTCAAGATCTGGGACCAGCAGGTAGGTGCCGCGAAGACCAAGTGACGCAACTGTCCGAGAGCAAGACGTGTAGCGTCGCGGCGATCGGACACAGTTGCGTCATCCCCGCGAAAGCGGGGATCCAGTGACGTAGTAATCTCGCGAAACCGAGGGATCCAGTGGCGGTTGCACCAAAGACGCTGGATTCCCGCTTGCGCGGGAACGACGGCCGGAGATCGGGCGCATCACAATGAAACACGATTTCAGCGAACTCAAGCTCGACCACGTCACGCGCCGCTTCGCCGGTGCCGGAGGCAAGGCCTTCAACGCGCTCGACGAGCTCTCGATCACGGTCAAGCGCGGCGAATTCATCTGCTTGCTCGGACCCTCGGGCTGCGGCAAATCGACTGCGCTCAACTGCATTGCCGGGTTGATGCAACTCTCGGGCGGCAGCATCTGGCTCGACGACACGCGCATCGACACCTTGCCGCCGGAGAAGCGCGGCTTCGGCATGGTGTTCCAGAACTATGCGCTCTTCCCGCACATGACCGTGGCGAAGAACATCGACTTCGGCCTGCGCATGCGCGGAATGTCGGCTTCGGACATCGCGCCGCGCGTGCAGAAAGCGGTCAAGCTCGTGCAGCTAACTGGCCAGGAGCACAAGCTGCCGGGCCAGCTCTCCGGCGGGCAGCAGCAGCGCGTCGCCATCGCCCGCGCCATCGTCATCGAACCCCCGCTGATCCTGATGGACGAACCGCTGTCGAATCTCGATGCGAAGCTGCGCATCGAGACGCGCGCCGAGATTCGTCGCATTCATCACGAGCTGGGCCGCGCGACGATCTACGTCACCCACGACCAGGACGAGGCGCTGTCGCTCGCCGACCGCATCGTGGTGATGAAGGACGGCGTGGTGCAGCAGATCGCGCCGCCACCCGAGGTCTATGGCCAACCCGCAAACCTGCACGTGGCGCGCTTCATGGGTTATCGCAACGTGCTCGCACTCGACGTGCAGCATGAAGACGGCGATCGCGTTGCGCTGGAGGGACCCGACATCAGACTGACTGGTGTGCGCAAACAGCCTCTGAAGGGCGGCAAGTCCGCGGTCGCGATCCGTCCCGAGGAAATCCTTGTGGGCGAAGGCCCAGGAGGCGCGAACACTATCTCCGCGCGCGTGCAGAACATCGAATACAACGGCCGCGATTCGCTGCTCGATGTGGTCACCGCGTCGGGCACTGTCCTTCATGTGCGCGCCACCGGCGCGATGGCGCTCGGCGACAGCGTGCGCGTACACGTGCCGATCGAGCGCGTGCTGGTCTATCCCGGCGAGTAAGCGGCAATGTCCACGTCCAGCGCCCCCCTGGCGCGCCCGGCCTTCGACCGCTCGCTGTTGCTCGTGCTGCCGGCGACCGCGTTCATGCTGCTGCTGTTCGTCTACCCGTTCCTGTACGGGCTGGCCCTTTCCTTCGATCCCAAGGAGGGCGGCTGGCTCAACAACTACAAGTTCTTCTTCACGACCGACAATCAGTGGCCGACGATCTGGACCACACTCAAGCTCGCGCTTCCCGCGACACTGATCAACATCGGGTTTGCGTTGCCGATCGCGTACAAGATGCGCGTGAAGTCGCGCTACCAGCGCTGGGTGACGACCATCCTGGTGGTGCCCATCACGCTGGGCACCGTGCTGATCGCGGAAGGCATGCTGACCTATTTCGGCCCCAAGGGCTGGCTGTCGCAGTTCCTGCAGTTGCTGCATCTCTACGACGGGCCGATCCGCCTCACGCACAACTACTGGGGCGTGCTGATCTCGCTGGTGATCTCGGGCTTCCCGTTCGCGTTCCTGCTGATACTGTCCTACATCACCGGCATCGACCCGGTGCTCGCGCGCGCGGCGTCGACGCTGGGCGCCGGTCCGAAGGCGCAATTCCGGCACATCTACCTGCCGCTGCTCGCGCCCGGCCTGGCGATGTGCTTTTGTCTCGCGTTCGTGCAGGCGTATTCGGTGTTTCCGTCCGCGGTCCTGCTCGGCTCGCCGGCCGGTCCCACGCGCGTGATATCCATCGCGGCGTATGAAGCGGCCTTCGAGCAATACGACTATTCGCTGGCGTCGGCGATCGCGATGATCATGGGATTCGTGCAATTGATCATCGTCGCGGCGGTGCTGAGCCTGCGCAACGTCTTTTATCGCGGCCCGGTCAGCGGCGGAAAGGGCTGAACGTGTCGACCGACATTGCCAAGCGGCCGACTGACCCGAACCCCCTGTTCGACCGGGTATGGCGCGGACTTTTGCTCGGCCTGATGACGCTGTTCGTCGTCAACATCGGCCTGATGATCGCGGCGGTGGTCACCAGTTCTTTCGCCAAGCGCTGGCTTGGAACCTGGCTCCCCGACGGCTGGACGACGCAGTGGTACGTGGAAGCGTGGAAGGAGTTCCAGCTCGGGTCAGTACTGGTGGTGACCGTCGAGGTCGTGTTCGCGGTGGTGGCGCTGGCGTTGATCATCGGTGTGCCTGCCGCGTATACGCTGGCCCGGCGCGATTTTGTCGGCAAGCGCTTCCTGATGCTGCTCTTCCTGCTGCCGTTGATGGTGCCACCGATTACTTACGGCATTCCGCTGGCAACAGTGCTCTACAAGGTGCAGCTTGCGGGGACGATCTGGGGTGTGATCCTGGCCAACCTGATCCCGGCGGCGCCCTTCGTGATCCTGGTCATGACGCCGTTCATCGAGCAGATCGACCCCAATCTCGAGTCGGCGGCGCGTGTTTTCGGCGCCAGTACCGGTCGCATGTTCTGGCACGTGCTCGTCCCGCTGCTGGGACCGGGCATCCTGGCGGCGTCGCTGCTGGTGCTGGTGCGCACGATCGCGCTCTTCGAACTGACCTTCCTGACCGCAGGTCCCGACTCGCAGACGCTGGTCGTGGCGCTGTACTACGCGGTGTTTGCCGCGGGCGTGCGCGCACCGCAGTCGGTCGACGCGATGGCGATGGTCTACATGATGGTGACGCTGACCTGGTTGCTGATCGCGTTGCGCTTCGTCAATCCGACGCAGCTTGTCTCGCGCGTCAAGGAACATCCCCAACCGGCATGAACAGGCTGTCGCAGGCGACGCTGGCGCAGCTTCCCGCCGGCGTGGTCAAGCCGTCCTACGATCCGCGCGGTGTCGGCATTGGCATCGTGCACCTCGGTATTGGCGCGTTCTATCGAGCGCAGAGTGCCGTCTACACCGACGATGCCCTCGCGCTGGAGTGTGGCGACTGGGGCATCTGCGGCGTGAGCCTGCGTTCACCCGACGTGCGTGATCGCCTGGCGCCACAGAACGGCATCTACACCGCGGTCGAGAAGAGCCCCGCCGGGGTGCGGCGTCGGGTCATCGGGAGCGTGCGCGAAGTGCTGTTCCTGGGTGACGAACGCGCGGCGATCCATGCCCGGCTCGCAGCGCCCGCGACCCGGATCGTGTCGCTGACGATCACCGAAAAAGGCTACTGCCACGACCCCGCGACCGGACGCCTGAATTTCGCCCATCCGGACATCGTGCACGATCTGGCCGATGCCGCGAGCCCCAACAGCGCCATCGGCCTGATCGTCGCCGCGCTCGAGGCGCGCCGCCGGTCGCATGGCACGCCTCTGACCATCCTCTGCTGCGACAACCTTCCGCACAACGGTGCGCTGGTACGCGACCTGGTGCTGGCGTTTTCCGAGGCGCGCGACCCGCAGCTTGCGCAAGCTGGGTCCGCGAGCACGCGAGCTTTCCATCGACGATGGTCGACCGGATCGTGCCGGCGACCACCGACGCCGACATCGCCGACAACGACGCAGCGCTGGGGCTGCACGATGCCGCGCCGGTGATGCACGAGCCCTTCAAGCAATGGGTGGTCGAAGACAATTTCGCCGCCGGGCGCCCGGCATGGTCCAAGGTCGGCGCGCAACTCGTCGCCGATGTCGCACCGTTCGAGGCGATGAAACTGCGCCTGCTCAACGGCAGTCATTCGGCGTTTGCCTATCTCGGCTTTCTCGCCGGCCACGAATTCGTCTATCAGGTTGCCGCGCAACCCGACTTCGTGACGTACATGCGCGCGCTGATGGGGCAGGAAGTCGCCCCCTCGTTGAGCCTGCCGGAGGGCGTCGATGTCGCTGCATACCAGTCGGCGCTGGTCGAGCGCTTCGGCAATCCGGCGCTGCCGCATCGAACGCAGCAGATCGCGATGGACGGCTCGCAGAAGATTCCCCAGCGATGGCTCGCGACGGTGCGCGAAAATCTCGCCGCCGGGCGCCCGATCGATCGCCTCGCGCTCGGCGTTGCCGGTTGGATGCGCTACGTCGCGGGCGTTGACGAGGCGGGGCGCGAAATCAAGGTATCCGATCCATTGGCTGCGCAATTCGCCGACATCGCCGCGAAGCATCGCGGTGACGCTCCCGCGCTGGCGCGCGGCCTGCTGGGCATCGGCGCGATCTTCGGCACCGATCTGCCCGCGACTCCACAATTCGCCGACAAGGTCATCGCCTGGTTGACGGCGCTTCTTGCCGACGGCGCCGAGCGTACCGTCGCGCGTATCGCCGCGATGGACACGCACTGAAAGGCTTCCCATGATTCCGCTGAATCTGCATCCGGACCGACTGTTCGCGTCCGATCCGGCGCAACGTGCGCTGTCACGCTCGCTCTATGCGACGGTCAAGGACCTGCCGATCGTCAGTCCGCACGGACACACCGATCCGCAGTGGTTTGCCGACAACGAACCGTTCACCAACGCTTCGGCGCTCTTCATCACGCCCGATCACTATGTGTTCCGGATGCTATACAGCCAGGGTGTTGCGCTGGAGGACCTGGCAATACCCCGGCGCGATGGCGGGGCGGTGGAGCAGGATGCACGCAAGATCTGGCGAACGTTCGCAGCGCACTATCACCTGTTTCGTGGCACGCCCACGCGCATCTGGCTGGACCATGCGTTCCATGAATCGTTCGGAGTGCGCGAGCGTGTCACGGCCGAATCCGCGGACCGCATCTTCGACCAGATCAATGCTTGCCTGGCCAAGCCGGAATTTCGCCCGCGCGCTCTGTTCGAGCGCTTCAACATCGAAGTGATCGCGACCACCGAATCGCCGCTCGACCCGCTCGCCCAGCACGCGAAGATTCGCGCCAGCGGCTGGAAGAGTCGCGTGGTGACTGCGTATCGCCCGGATCCGGTGGTCGATCCCGAATTTGACGGGTTCGCTGGCAACGTCGCGGCCTTGAGCAAGCTTGCGGGCGAAGACACATCGACTTGGCGCGGGTACCTGGCCGCGCATCGCAACCGCCGTGCATTCTTCAAGAGCATGGGCGCGACGTCGACCGACCACGGGCATCCGACTGCGCAGACGTCCGACCTCGACACCGGCGAGTGCGAAAAACTGTTCGCGAAGGCGCTCAAAGGCAGCATCACCGCCTTGGAGGCGGAAGCCTTTCGCGGCCAGATGCTCACCGAAATGGCACGCATGAGTCTCGACGACGGGCTGGTCATGCAGATCCACCCGGGCTCGATGCGCAATCACAATCCGCAGCTCTACGCACGCTTCGGGCGCGACAAGGGCGCCGACATCCCGACCCGTACCGATTACGTCCATGCGCTCAAGCCGTTGCTGGACCGGTTCGGCAACGAGCGCAACCTGACCGTGATCCTGTTCACGCTCGACGAGACGTCATACTCGCGCGAGCTGGCGCCGCTGGCCGGCCACTATCCGATCCTTCGGCTGGGGCCGTCGTGGTGGTTCTACGACAGCCCCGAGGGGATGCAGCGCTTTCGCGAGCAGGTCACCGAGACGGCGGGCTTCTACAACACTGTAGGATTCAACGACGATACGCGGGCGTTCCTGTCGATCCCGGCTCGACATGACGTCGCACGGCGGATGGATTGCCGTTTCCTTGCGCAGCTGGTCACCGAGCACAAGATCGGCGAGGACGAGGCCTACGAGCTGGCGCCCGAGCTTGCCTACAAGCTGGCCAAGCGCGCCTACAAGTTGTAATCGAGCAATCTTTCGATCAAACTGGGCTTGGGGTGCGGCCAGCCCGCGGCTGGCCGTCGCCGTTCCGACCCATGGAGCAGGTGAACGATCATGCGACTACTTTTGGTTGAAGACGATGTCGAGTTGGCGAAAGGTCTGGCGTCCTCGCTGGCCCAATCGGGATACGAAGCCGATGTTGCGCACGACGGACGCGCAGCCATGGCGGCGTGCGCGGACGCAGGCTATTCGTTGATTATTCTTGACCTGGGGCTGCCCGACATGGATGGCCTCGAAGTTCTGCGCCGGCTGCGCTTCGGCGCGGTCAAGACGCCGGTGCTCATACTGACCGCGCGTGATGAACCGCAGGAACGCGTCGTCGGTCTCGACGCAGGTGGAGACGATTACCTCGCCAAGCCCTTTGTTATCGCAGAACTCGAAGCCAGGGTCCGGGCGCTGCTGCGCCGGGGCGATCCGGTCGGAGCGACGCTCAGTTTTGGCGTGGTCCACCTCGAGCTGGAATCGCGCCACGCAACGGTCAACGGGGAAGAGCTCGAACTGACGGCGCGCGAACTCGCGGTGCTCGAAATGCTGATGCGCCGGCCCGGACGCATCGTCAGCAAGGCGCAGATCTTCAATTCGCTCTACGACTGGCAGGACAACGCGAGCCTGTCCGCGGTGGAAGTCTTCGTCAGTCGTTTGCGTCGCAAGCTCGGGCAGGCCGAGGCCGACGTCGGCATCCGGGTCTTTCGCGGGCTGGGGTACCGGCTCGAACAGCAAGGCGATGTCGCGTCCTGAGCAGAGCCTTCGTCGCCGCCTCCTGACGCGACTCTGGATGCCCCTGCTGGGCGTCCTCCTGGTCGGTGGCTTCCTGTCCTTTGGACTGGCGCTGCACTTCGGCAATGTAGTGCACGACCGCTGGTTGCTGGATTCCGCCATGGCGCTGGCAACGCAGCTCCGCTCAGGTGCTGCGGGCCCCAACCTCACTCTGCCCCGTTCGGCGGTCGAGATGTTCGAGTGGGACAGCGTCGACCGCATCTACGAGAACGTGGTTTCTGCGGACGGCGAGCGGCTGTTCGGCAACGTCGAATTTCCTGACATTCCGCTGTCGCTGCCGATGGACCATCCTTTCTATTTCGACGAGGTCGTGGCTGGCGTGCCAGTGCGAGTGGTCGCGATCACGGTCACGGGGCCGGCGCCGGAATCAAAGGTCGTCACCATCCAGGTTGCCGAGACGATCAAGAAGCGCCAGGCGCTGGTGCGCGAGATCATCCTGATGCTCTTGCCGCTGCAGGTGGCCATGCTGCTGGCTGCGGGCGCGTTCATCTGGTTCGCCGTTACGTCCAGCCTCGCCACACTCGATGAAACCGCGTCACGATTGCGTCGCTACAAGCCCGACGGCCTGGTCCCCGTGGGCGACGACCATGACATCCCTTCCGAAGTGAAGCCGCTGATCAGCGCCATCAACCAGCTCATCGAGAAGCTCGCCGAGGCGCGCGGCGCGCAGCAGAGATTCGTCGCCAACGCGGCGCACCAGTTGCGTACGCCTCTGGCTGCCTTGCAGGTGCAGACCGAGCGCGCGTTGCGCGAGACCAATCCGCAACGCCATGGCGAGGCATTGGGCGACATCGCCCGCGCCGTGTCGCGCATGCGCCACCTGACGCAGCAACTGCTGACGCTGAGCCGCTCGGACCCATCCTCGCAGGGCATCCTGCAGATGACGACGGTGGATCTGGCGCAGCTCGCCCGCGCCGAATTGGAGCGCTGGGCCGACCCGGCCATCGCCTGCAACATCGACCTGGGATACGAAGGTCCGGACACCGGAGTGCTGGTGTCGGGCGAACAGCAATTGCTCGGCGAACTGCTCGGCAATCTCGTCGACAACGCGATTCGCTACGGCCAATCCGGCGGCAGGATCACGGTGGGCGTGACAGCGGAACCGTTGACGCTTTTCGTCGAGGACGATGGTCCCGGCATTCCGCCGGCGGAGCGCGAACGCGTCTTCGAGCCGTTCTACCGGCCTCGCCACAGCACCTCGGGCGGTTGCGGACTCGGCCTGACCATCGCTCGCGAGATTGCCGCGCGGCATGGCGCGCAGCTGACCATCGCCGACCCGCCGCATGGTCGGGGGACGCGCATCGAGGTCGTTTTTGCGGTCGCACCTGCGCCGCTCAAAGTGCCACCTCAGGTCGTCGTCCATGCCGATGCCGCACCCATCGTCACCTAGTCGAATCGGAGGTCAGCCATGGAAAAGCGATCGGATGGACTCGCACTACTTGGGCGTGCGTTGCTGTCCGTGCTGTTCATCGTTTCGGGGTTGGGGAAGGTCGCTGGATTCGCGGGCACCGCCGGCTTCATCGGGAGCCAGGGATTGCCGATGCCGCAGGTCCTTGCCGCGCTCGCCATCGCCGTCGAGCTCGGTGGCGGCCTGCTTCTGCTGATCGGGTGGAAGGCACGTTGGATCGCCTGGGTGATGGCGGCATTCACCGTGGTCATCACGCCGATCTTCCACAATTTCTGGAGTGCTCCCGCGGCGGAAGCGATGGGTCAGCAGGTCCACTTCCTGAAGAACATCGCCATCATCGGCGGCCTGTTGATGGTCGTCGCGCTGGGGCCCGGCCGATACAGCGTCGACCGCGGCTGACGCGAGTGCGACGTCGCGCGGTTACTCGCGCGTCGTCGAATCCAGCCACAGCGTGACCGGGCCGTCGTTGATCAGTGCGACCTGCATGTCCGCGCCGAATTTTCCCGTCGGTACCGGTCGGCCGCGCTGGTGCGCAAGCGCGGCGACAAAGGCAGCGAAGCGCGGTTCCGCGATTTCCGGCGCCGCGGCCGCGCTGTAGGAGGGCCGCGCGCCCTTGCTGGTCGACGCGTACAAAGTGAACTGGCTTACCGCGAGAATGTCGCCGTCGACATCGGCGATGGACCGGTTCATGACGCGATTTTCATCGTCGAAAATGCGCAGGCTCACGATCTTGCGCGCCAGCCAGTTGCGATCGGCATCGTCGTCCGTCGCGCTGACCGCGGCGAGCACGAGCAGGCCTCGGCCGATCGCCGCGATGCGCACGCCCGCGACGCTGACCGATGCCTCGCGTACGCGCTGGACCAGCGCGCGCATCAGCGCACGACCTTGCGCTCGACGTCGGTCACCTTGCCACCGACGAGCGTGAGCGTGGTCGTGGTGTCGGGATCGCCGGCCTTCGGCAGGTACGACCAGTGCTGACCCTTGCCGCGCTGGTTGCTGGCGTTGACGTCGGGCTTGCCGATGCGCTGGATCACTTCGGCGGCGCTCATGCCGACCGCGATGAAACGGCGCTCGCCGGCGTTGCTCTCGGCGGTTTTGGTGCGCTTACCCGTGGTGATTCGTTCCGCGCGCGGCGGGTTTGCCTCGGGCGGCGCCGCTTTGCCCGGTACCGGGGTGCCGGGAATGACGCTCACCGGCGGTGGATCCTTGGTGAAGTTGCGCAGCTCCTTGCCGGCCGCGCATGGCACGTCCTGATAGACGACCGAGTCGCCCGCGCCCGCGCATTTGTAGATGGTCGTCGCCCCTCCGGCCGGTGTCGATGCCAGGGCGATCGCCAGCAGTGTCGCGAGTCGCAAGTCGGGCATGGCTGCGCTCCCGCGCATCCGAAAGCGTTTACCATACACCTTTCTCCCGCAGCAAAAAGTCATCCTTTCGATGGATACCCGGAGCCGGATCGCGGCGCGCGTGCACGAGATCGCGCCGTTTCACGTGATGGAAGTTCAGACCGCGGCGCGCGCGCTCGAAGCCGCGGGCCGCAGCGTGGTGCACATGGAAATCGGCGAGCCGGACTTTCCAACGCCGACACCGGTGCTGGCCGCGGCGCAGCAGGCAATCGCCACCGGAAATGTCTACTACACTTCGGCGTTGGGAACGCCCGAATTGCGCGAGGCGATTGCCAGGCACTACCACGACCGTTACGACGTGGCAGTCGACCCTGGACGCATTGTCGTTACGGCGGGCTCGTCGGCAGCGCTCCTGCTCACCCTCGCGCTGCTGGTCAATCGCGACGACGCGATCCTGCTCGCCGATCCGGGCTATCCGTGCAACCGACATTTCGTACGCACGCTGGAGGGCGAAGCGATCGGCGTGCCCGTGGGGCCGGAGTCGAACTATCAGCTGACGGCGGCGGCCATCGAGTCCGCGTGGACTCCGCATACGCGCGGCGCGCTGATCGCGTCGCCGTCCAACCCGACCGGGACCATGGTGGCTCGCGATGAAATGGCGCGCATCGCTGCCGCCGTCGACGCGCGCGGCGGCACGTTGATCGTCGACGAGATCTACCTCGGCCTGTCTTATGCGGGCGCACCGCAGAGTGCTCTGGGACTGTCGGACCGCTTGTTCGTGATCAACAGCTTCTCCAAGTACTTCAACATGACCGGCTGGCGCCTGGGCTGGCTGGTCGCACCCGAAGAGCATGTGCGCGACCTGGAAAAGCTCGCGCAGAACCTGTACATATCGCCGCCGACGGTGTCGCAGCGCGCCGCGCTGGCGTGCTTCCTCCCCGAAACGCTGGCCATCGTCGAAGCGCGCCGCGCCGAGTTCCAGGCGCGCCGCGACTTCCTGGTTCCCGCGTTGCGCGAACTCGGCTTCGGGATTCCGGTCATGCCCACCGGCGGATTCTTCGTCTACGCTGATTGCTCGCGCTTCGGGATGGATAGCGAACGATTTTGCGCGGCCGCGCTCGCGGCGACCGGTGTGGCGTTCACGCCCGGCATCGATTTCGGTCGCCATCGCGCCGAGGCGCACGTGCGCTTCGCCTACACCATTGCGCAGGACAAGCTGCGCGACGGCGTGCGGCGCCTCGCTGCCTGGCTGCCGACACTGGCCTGATGCGAAGCGTCGTCGCGCTCGCGCTGTTGGCGCTGTTGTCGGGCTGCAGTAGCGTCGCCTACTACTGGCAGGGACTTCGCGGCGAAGTCGAGCTGCTGCAACATGCCGAGTCGATACCGGCGGTCATCGCCACGACGTCGGACCCGGCTCTCAAGAGCAAACTGGAGCGTGCGGTTGCCATTCGCGATTTCGCCAGCCGCGAACTCGCGCTGCCCGACAACGCCAGCTACCGCAAATACAGCGACGTCGGACGGCGCTACGTCCTGTGGAACGTGGTCGCCACGCCAGAACTGTCGCTCGAGCCGAGGCAGTGGTGTTTTCCGGTCGCGGGCTGCGTCAATTATCGCGGCTACTTCGACGAGACTGCCGCGAAGGACGAGGCGGCGAAGATCAGCGCCGGCGGAGATGACGCGCACATCGGCGGCGTGCCGGCGTTCTCGACACTCGGCTATTTCAACGATCCGATCCTGTCGACGTTCATCCGTTACCCCGATCCCGAGCTGGCACGTCTCATCTTTCACGAGCTGGCGCACCAGGTCGCCTACGCCAAGGACGACAGCGTGTTCAACGAGTCCTTCGCGGTCACCGTCGAGGAGGAGGGCCTCGCGCGCTGGCTCGCGGCACAGAACGACCCTGCGCTGGCGGCGTATTTCGCCGCGAGCCAGCGCTCGCGCGACGGCTTTCGCGAACTCGTCACGCGCACGCGCACACGCCTCGCCGCGCTCTACGCCAGCGATGCGAACGACGCGGCCAAGCGGGAAGGCAAGTCGGCGGCCTTCGCCGCGATGCGCGCCGACTACGCGGCGCTCAAGCGCGAATCGGTCGGGATGACCGGTTACGATGCCTGGTTCGCCCAGGGACCGAACAACGCCAGCCTGGCCGCGGTCGCCCTCTATTCGCGCAAGGTCCCCGAATTCCGTGCCCTGCTCGCCGCGGAGGGGGGTGACCTGCCGCGCTTCTACGCCCGGGTCAAGGCATTGGCGGCCCAACCCAAGGCGGAGCGCGAGGCCGCGCTGGCCGCGGCGGCTAGCCGGTCGGCGGCCGTGGCGACCCCGCCCGCCGCCGGCACCTTGCGATAAGGCTTTGCTAAGGCCTTGTCTTGGCTAAAGAATCCAGCTATAATTTTCGGTTCCTTGCCTCACCCGCCGCAGACGGATGAGGCCGCCGGCGACACCGCGGAGCGATTGACGCTCTTGCCCCAGTCGCCCAACCACCGTCCACAAGGAGAAGTCTGCATGCGTCACTACGAAATCGTATTTATCGTTCACCCCGATCAGAGCGAGCAAGTGCCCGCCATGATCGAGCGCTACCGCGCCATGGCGACCGCCAACGGTGGCAAGATCCACCGCCTCGAAGACTGGGGTAGGCGCCAGATGACGTACCCGATCGCCAAGGTTCACAAGGCGCACTACGTTCTGATGAACATCGAGTGCGATGCCGCGGCGCTGGGCGAACTCGAGCACGCGTTCAAGTTCAACGACGCGGTGCTGCGCCACCTCATCGTCGCGATGACCGAAGCGGTCGTCACGCCATCGCCAATGATGAAGGAAGAGAAGTCGCGCTCGCTGTCGCCCAACGCGGCGCCGGCAGCTGCCCCGGCACCCGCGCCGGCGGCGGATGCGCCTGCTTCGCAACCGGCCTAGTTCCGGGCAGTGCAGGCGAATTTGCTCACTCTCGACGCACGCATGCAATCGCGCGACGACTTGCGGTACACGCCCGCCGGCATTCCGGTGCTCGATTTCGCGCTTGCGCACGAATCGACGCAGGTCGAAGCCGGCATCGAGCGGCACGTGGCTTGCGAACTCGCTGCCGTCGCGCTTGGCCCGGTGGCGCACCAGCTGGCCGAGGTCGTGCCGGGTGCGCAGTTGCGCTGCAGCGGGTTTCTCGCCCGCCGCTACCGCACCGGCACCAGTGTCGCGCTGCATGTGAACGCCTTCGATCTTTCGAACAACGCAACACCGAATACACGCAAAGGAAACTGACATGCCCCGTCCCATGGGAAGAAACGCCAAAGGCAAAGGCAAGGGTAAGGATGGCAAGCGCCGCGAACGCGGAAATAATCTGTTCAAGCGCCGCAAGTTCTGCCGCTTCACCGCCGAAGGCGTCAAGCAAATCGACTACAAGGACATCGACATCCTGAAGGACTTCGTTCAGGAAAATGGCAAGATCATGCCGGCGCGCATCACCGGCACCAAGGCGCGCTATCAGCGCCAGCTCGGCACGGCGATCAAGCGCGCGCGCTTTCTCGCGCTGCTGCCGTACACCGACCTGCACTGAGCGAGGGCATAGAACATGCAAGTCATACTTCTTGAAAAACTGCCCAACGTGGGCGACCTCGGCGACGTGGTCAAGGTCCGCCAGGGTTTCGCGCGCAATTTTCTGATCCCTCAAGGCAAGGCCAAGCGCGCCACGCCGGAGAACCTGAAACTGATCGAAGCCAAGCGCGCCGAGCTGCAGCAGGCTGCGGGCGCCAAGCTCGCGGCAGCGCAGGAGAGCGCCGCGAAGCTCGAAGGCGTCAAGGTGCAGATCACGCAAAAGGCCGGTGTCGATGGTCGCCTGTTCGGCTCGGTGACCAACGTCGACATCGTCGAAGCGCTGCAGGGCCTCGGGCACACCATCGAAAAAGCGATGGTGCGCATGCCCGACGGCCCGCTGAAGCACGTCGGCGAATTCCCACTGGTCGTGGCGCTGCACACCGATGTCCACGCCAACGTTGTCGTCGCGGTGCTGGGCGATACGACCGGAGCGCCGGCGAGCTGAACCTCGCTTCAAACGCACTGCAATCAAGGGCCGGCGACGGCCCTTTTTTTCGTCTCCGTCATCGCCACGTCGATCGTCAACGCAGCGCGAGGCAGGCGCTGGCGCGCTCGCCAATTTGCTAGAATGAACGGGTTCCACGCAGGTTCCCCGGCATGCCCAACGACTCCCAGCTCGAAGCCCTGAAAGTGCCGCCGCATTCGCTCGAGGCCGAGCAGTCGGTGCTGGGCGGGCTGCTGCTCGAGAACGGTGCGTCGGATCGCGTTGCCGACATCGTGGGCGCCGACGACTTCTACAGCGAGTCGCACCGGGTGCTCTACAAGACGATCATGGACCTGATCGGCGACAACAAACCCGCCGACGTCGTGACGCTGGGCGAAGCGCTGGGATCGCTCAAGAAACTCGAGCACATCGGCGGCATGGCGTACCTCGGCGCGCTGGTCGAGAACGTCCCGACCGCAGCCAACATCCGGCGCTATGCGGAGATCGTGCGCGAGCGCGCGATCCTGCGCCGGCTCGCCGCCGCGGGCGGCGAGATCGCCGACAGCGCGTACAACCCGCTGGGGCGCAGCGTGCGCGAAATCCTCGATCACGCCGAGACCAAGGTGTTCGAAATCGCCGAGCATGGCGCTCGCGGGCAACAGGGCTTCCAGGAAATCCGCCCGCTGCTCACGCAGGTCGTCGAGCGCATCGAATTCCTGTACAGCCGCGACAATCCCTCCGATGTCACGGGTGTAGCCACCGGCTTCACCGACCTCGATCGCTTCACCTCGGGTTTCCAGGAGGGCGATCTGGTGGTGATCGCCGGGCGCCCGAGCATGGGCAAGACCGCGCTCGCGCTCAACATCGCCGAGCACGTCGCGCTCGCGCTCAAGATGCCGGTGGCGGTGTTCAGCATGGAAATGGGCGCCACGCAGCTTGCCATGCGCCTGATGGGATCGGTGGGCCGCATCGACCAGCAGAACGTGCGCACCGGGCGCCTGACCAACGACGACTGGGAGCGGCTTTCAGGCGCGCTGGGCAGGCTAAACGACGCGCCGCTGCACATCGACGAGACGCCGGCGTTGAACGCGCTGGAACTGCGCGCGCGCGCGCGCCGGCTTTCGCGCCAGTATGGCGGCAAGCTCGGCGCGATCGTGGTCGACTACCTGCAACTGATGCAGGCTGTGGGAGACGGCGAGAACCGCGCAACCGAGATCTCGGAGATCTCGCGTTCGCTCAAGGCGCTGGCGAAGGAGCTGAAGGTCCCGGTGATGGCGCTGTCGCAGTTGAATCGCAGCCTCGAGCAGCGGCCCAACAAGCGCCCGGTCATGTCCGACCTGCGCGAATCGGGCGCCATCGAGCAGGACGCCGACGTGATCCTGTTCATCTATCGCGACGAGGTGTACAACCCCGATACGCCGGACAAGGGCGTCGCCGAAATCATCATCGGCAAGCAGCGCAATGGGCCGATCGGCACGGTGTCGCTGACCTGGCTCGGACAATACACGCGCTTCGAGAACATGGCCCAGCCGAGAACGTACTGACGCGCATGCAGCCCATCGGGCGCAACCAGCCCTGCCCGTGCGGGAGCGGCAAGCGTTACAAGGAGTGCCACGGCGACATCGCGACGACGGCCGAATTGGCGGTCGCTGCGGTGGCGGCGCCCGTCGACCCGGTTGCGACGCTGCTCGAGGCCACGAAACGGCTCGAGGCGGCCGACGTCGCCGGAGCCGCTGCGCTGGGGCGCGACGCGCTGCAGCGCGCGCCCGATCATCCGGAAGCGCTGCGCATACTGGGGCGCTGCGACTACGAGAACGGCGAGCCCGAAGCCGGGCTGCAAAAGCTCCTCGCGGCGGCGCGTTCGATGCAGACCTTTCCGCTGAGCGGCCCGCGACAGTACGCGGTGTGGTCCGATCTCGGATTCATGTTTACGCAGGTGCTCTCGGGGATGGATTCGGTGCTCGCCGGGCGCAAGCGCGCCGAATACCTGCGGTGGCAGTCCGAGACAGCGAGCGACGCTTCCGCGCCGGAACCCCTGGTGAGCATCGTCTTGCTGACCACCGGACGGGCAGATCGCGTTCTCGCGGCGCTGCAATCGGCATGTACGCAGTCCTACGCGAACGTCGAGCTGATTATCGTGGGCGATGCAGCGAACAGCGCGCTACCCGACGGCATGGCCGGCGTGCTTGCAACTTGCCGCTTCCCTTGGCGCAGGATTGCGGCGGCCGGGACAAGCGAGCCGGCGCAGCTCAATGCCGGCGTGCGCTCTAGCACCGGCGCGTTCGTCAACGTACTCGACGCACGCGATCGCCTCGGCGTGGAGCGCATTGCGACTTTTGTTCGACAGGTGGCAGGACGCAGACAGGCGTGGGGCTTCGGCAACGCCGCATTCATCGACGACGCGGGCAGGGCGCTGGCTTCCGAACACGACCCGGTCGTGGCACGCGCGGTGGATCTTTTTGCCGGCATCGCCGAAGCCGATACCGTGGGATTTTCGCTTATTCACCAGTCGTTCGTCGGCGTGTCGGCTGGCAACCTTTTCTTCAGCCGCGAGTTGTTCGACCGGATCGACGGTTTCAGGGATATGCAGCACCACTGGGCGTGGGATTTCGGTCTGCGCGCGCTCTGGTTCGACGAGCCAGTGTACGTCCCGGACATCCATTACACGCGCGTTGTCGCTCACGAGGTCGCCGTCGGAACCCAGGAGCAGTCCGACCTGGCGCAAATCGCCATGTTCAGGGAATACTACGCACGTGCCTGCGGCGACGTCCCGCCACCAAACGCTTACGCGCCGTCGCTGCATCAATGGCGTCGCCATTTCCTCAAGACGCCATTCCAGGTTGGGCACGTGCTGGCATTTCCATTGGAGCGGCTGGAAACGCTGGGCCGGGAAATCGTCGAACCGACCGGGTCCGGTACGGTGCAGGCAGCAACCCCGGGTGTCAATCTGGTCGGCTTTGCCTATGGCGAGTTCGGCCTGGGCGAGAATCTGCGCGCGCTCGCGAGCGCGTGTCGCGTCGGTGACATTCCGTTCGCGGTGCTTGACGTCGACATGCGACTCAAGACGCGCCAGGCAGATCGAAGCGTGGCGGCGTACATCGTCGACGAGCTGCGCTACAAGTGCTCGCTGTTCTGCCTGAATCCGGACATGCTCAAGCCGGTCGTGCGCCTGATGAAGCCGAAGGCGGGCGTGCGCCGGTACAACGTGGGCTTCTGGTTCTGGGAACTCGAGCAGGTTCCGCGCGAATGGGCCTACGCCATCGACAGCGTCGACGAAATCTGGGTGGCGACCGAATTCATCGCCTCCGCAATGCGCGCCGCGACTGGCAAGCCGGTGACCAAGATCCACACGCCGATCGACGTCAAGCTATCGCGGCCGTACACGCGCTCCGAGTTCGGTCTGCCCGAGGACGCCTTCCTGTTCCTGTTCAGTTTCGACTTCAACTCCTTTGCTATGCGCAAGAATCCCGAAGGGGCGATTGCCGCATTCAAGCTGGCGTTCGGCAGTGGCAGACGCGATGTCGGCCTGGTGATCAAGTCGATCAACGGCGGCAACAAGCCGGAGAAGCTGCGCGCGCTTCGTGAGCAAATCGGCGGCGACGACCGGATTGTCATCGTCGACGGCTTCATGACCCGCGACCAGGTGTTCGGCCTGCAGAGCGTGGTCGATGCGTATGTCTCGCTTCACCGGGCCGAGGGGCTGGGGCTCGGGCTTGCCGAATCGATGTTTCTCGGCAAGCCTGTCATCGGCACCGCGTATTCGGGTAACCTCGAATTCATGTCTCCCGAGAACAGCTGTCTGGTCGACTACCGGCTGGTAGCCATCGAAAAAGGGCAGTACATCATCGACGACGAGCGCTTTCGCTGGGCCGAGCCCGACGTCGGGCAGGCGGCGCAGTGGATGGTGAAGCTGGCCGACGATGTCGCATTCAGGGATCGCATCGCCCTTGCCGGGCAGCGCGATGTGCGAACGCGATTCACGCATGCCAACACCGCAGCGACGATTCGACAGCGACTCGCACAGTTGGGGTTGCTGTGACCCCGCGGAGGCACCGATGAGTTTCATTTCCTACGCGCAGAACTACGAAGACGTGATGCTGTGGCGCGCGCTCAAGGACGTGCGCAACGGGTTCTACATCGACGTCGGCGCGCAGGATCCCGACGTTTCGTCGGTGACGCGCGCATTCTATGAGCGCGGCTGGTCCGGCATCAACATCGAGCCGGTACCGAAATATCACGAGATGCTGTGCCGGGCGCGACCGCGCGACACGAACCTCATGCTGGCGGCCGGCGCGGAGCAGGCGGAGCGCGATTTCTTCGAGATCGCGGACACTGGGCTGTCCACGCTCGATGCCGACCTCGCCGGCAGGCACCGCAGTGAGGGCCGGCCATCGACACTGCAACGCGTCAGTCAAAGAGCGCTCGCTGACGTATGGGCGGACCACGTCAAGACCCCGGTGCATTTCCTGAAGGTCGACGCGGAAGGTTCCGAAGCCGCGGTTCTCGCCGGCGCCGACCTGAAGCGCAACCGGCCGTGGATCATCCTCGTCGAGGCCGTCGCTCCAATGACGCAGATACCCGAGCACCACAAATGGGAACGCGCGATCACCGACGCCGACTACGATTTCGTGTATTTCGACGGATTGAATCGCTTCTATGTCGCGCGCGAACACGCCCGGTTGGCGACGTGCTTTTCGGTGCCGCCCAATTTCTTCGACGACTTTGTCCGCGCCAGCGAGTTCCAGGCGATTCAGGAAGCCGCACAGCTGCGCAAGGGACTTGCGGTCGCGTCGCCCGCGGGAGACGTGTCATCTCGCTTGGACCGCCTGAACGCGAGCGTTCAAGGCCTCGCCGCCAATCTGCAAGCGCTGGGCCGAGCCGCGGGCGTCACGCAGGACGTCCTGTTTTCGCAGGCTGTGTATCTAGGCGATCACCGGGCACTTACGTATCTGCAGACCGGCCAGAAGATCTTCGTCGATACGCGCAGCGTCGACATCGGGACGCATCTGATGATGGGTGGCATGTGGGAGTCCAACTATGCGCAGGCTTTTTGCAGCCTGCTCAAGCCTGGCGATGTCGTGCTCGACATCGGCGCCAACCACGGCTTTTATTCGCTGATCGCGGCGCAGCGCATCGCGCCGGGCGGGCACGTTTACGCCTTCGAGCCGGGGAGGAACTTCTACGACCTGATCTGTAAGTCGGTGAGTGTGAATGGCTTGGGCAGCGTCGTTTCGGTCGCCAACCTCGCGCTCGGCGACACGGAGGGCGAGCTCACCCTCGCCTACGACCCCCATCTTTCAGGCGGCGGGCATCTCGAGATCGGCGAGTCGGCGGGGGCAGGTGGCGACGGCACGCGAGCGCTCGTGCGCGAAACGGTCAAGGTCGTGGCGCTCGACGACTATCTGGGAACTCAGCTCGCCAAGGTGGATGTAATCAAAATGGACATCGAGGGCGCCGAAGGGCTGGCGCTGAATGGCATGGCGAAGATCATCGACCGGTCGCGCAATATCAAGATGATGATGGAGTTCTGTCCGCGGATGATGAATGCATTCGCCTGCGATGCGAATTTCGTCGTCCACTTCCTGGAATCGCGGGGCTTCATGTGCTGGGAGATCGGCGTCGACGGCGGACTGATACCAACCCGTTGGCAGAACCTGCTCCGCGAGCCGGATGCTATCCGCAACGTGATCGTGTCGCGACAGGGGCTTGGTCATGGGTAAGACGCGCCTCGAAGCGTTCAGCGACGGCGTGATCGCGGTCATCATCACGATCATGGTGCTGGAGCTCAAGGTGCCGGCCGGCCACGACCTGGCCGCGCTGCAGCCGTTGATCCCGATCTTTGCGAGCTACGTGCTGAGCTTCATTTACGTCGGCATCTACTGGAACAACCATCATCACCTGTTTCACGCCGTGCATCACGTCGATGGCAAGGTGCTGTGGTTGAACCTGCACCTGCTGTTCTGGCTGTCGCTGATTCCCTTTGTCACCGCCTGGGTGAACGAGAGCCATTTCACCACGTTCCCGGTGGCGGCGTACGGCGTGGTGCTGCTGATGTCCGGCTTCGCGTACAGCCTGCTGACGGCGACGCTGATCGCGCACCACGGCCGCGAGTCGACGCTGGCCACCGCCATCGGCGGTGATACCAAGGGCAAGATTTCGCTCGTCGTGTACGCGGTTGCGATCGCCCTGGCGTTCGTCAACCCGTGGATCGCGTGCGGTCTCTACGCCGTGGTCGCGGCCATGTGGTTCGTCCCCGATCGGCGCATCGAAAAGGTCGCCGCGGAGTAGTCTGTAATCGCTAGAGGATTTCCGCCGCGTGATCCGCCAGCCGCGAGCGTTCGCCGCGCATGAGCGTGATGTGTCCCGAGTGCGACCAGCCCTTGAATCGGTCGACCACATAGGTCAGCCCGGAGCTGCCTTCGGTGAGATACGGCGTGTCGATCTGTGCGATGTTACCCAGGCACACGACCTTGGTGCCCGGACCTGCGCGAGTGATCAAAGTCTTCATCTGCTTGGGCGTCAGGTTCTGCGCCTCGTCGATGATCAGGAACTTGTTGATGAAGGTGCGCCCGCGCATGAAGTTCAGGCTCTTGACCTTGATGCGCGAGCGGATCAGGTCGCGCGTCGCGGCGCGGCCCCATTCGCCAGCCTCGTCGTCGGTCTTGTTGAGCACGTCGAGATTGTCTTCGAGCGCGCCCATCCACGGATTCATCTTCTCTTCCTCGGTCCCGGGAAGAAAGCCGATGTCCTCGCCCACCGGCACCGTCACGCGGGTCATGATGATCTCGGTATACACCTTGAATTCCAGCGTCAGCATCAGGCCCGCGGCAAGCGTGAGCAGCGTCTTGCCGGTGCCTGCCTGGCCGAGCAGGGTGACGAAATCGATCTCGGGATTCATCAGCAGATCGAGCGCGAAATTCTGCTCGCGATTGCGCGCGACGATGCCCCAGACGTTGTTCTTCTGGTGGGTATAGTCCTTGAGCGTCTGCAGCAGCGCAGTGCGGCCGTTGACTTCCTTGACCTTGGCGTAGAGCGCGGTCTCGCCGGGACCCTTGGCCTCCTGGTAGACGAACTCGTTGACCAGGAAGCTCGGACACAGCGGGCCCGTCACGCGGTAGTAGGTGTGGCCGCCCTGCTGCCACGACTCCATGCCCTTGCCGTGGCGATCCCAGAAGTCGGAGGGCAGCTCGCGGGTGCCGGTGTAGAGGAGGTCGGTATCCTCGAGCACCTTGTCGTTGGAATAGTCCTCGGCGGCGATGCCCAGCGCGCGCGCCTTGATGCGCATATTGATGTCTTTCGACACCAGGATAACGTTGCGCTTGGGGTGCGCGTGGGTCAGGTGCATGACCACCGCGATGATGAGGTTGTCCGCCTTGCCGCCCGCAAGCGACGCCGGCAACAGTGTCGTGATCGCCTCGGTCTGCAGGAACAGCCTGCCGGTCGCGGCGCCGCCGCTATGCGCCTTCAGCGGGATGCCGTCGGCCAGGCCGTTGGGATTGATCGCACACGCTGCGGTAACCAGTTCGTCGAGATAGCGCGACGCCTGCCGCGCATTGCGCGCGACTTCACTGGTGCCCTTCTTGTTGTTGTCGAGTTCCTCGAGGGTGAGGATCGGCAGGTAGATATCGTGCTCTTCGAAGCGGAACAGACTCGTGGGATCGTGCATCAGGACGTTGGTGTCCAGCACGAACAGCTTGGCGACGGAGGTCTTGGCGGATTTGGCAGCGTGCGGCGCGGGACGGAGAGTGCGCTCGACCATGGGGCTCCTGGGGCAGGGTGGCGGGAGTTCGACTCCATGCTAGCCAGCCACATCCTGGAACACAAGAACTTGTGGTCGACGTTGCGGTGCAACGGAAGAGTTTGTGGTGGAAACGGAACAGTCACGTCACCGACGCGACCGTCCCAAGGACACAGCCGGGAGTCGATCAGCGCGAGCTGCGGCGACGCGCCAGAGCAAGCCCCACCAGGCCAATACCGAGCAGCAGCACAGTGCCGGGTTCCGGAATGACCAACGCGAGAAAACCCCGGATCTCGCCACCGGGGTTTTGGGTGGTGTGAATGTTCAGGTACGACTGTCCCGCAAGCATGCCCGCGATCAGCGCCGCTTCGGCGCCGGCGAGACCGCCGTTGAGGGTTACGAAGGCCGGGTTGTACGACGACGCCAAAGTCAGATTGAAAATGTGATCGTAGAACCCGCTGGTAGTGCCACTCGGAAAACCGGTAAACGTTGGAGTCGTCGTGGCAACTCCGGCGTTCCCTCCAACCGGGATGCAGCAATGAATGTGTGATGCCGTGTTGCCTGTAGTGAGCCCACTGAAACTAACGATTACTTCCATCAGGTGAGTGGTGGTGTCCAGCATGACGATGGCGAAGCCGGTGCCGGGGGAGACAATGGGCGGCGACTCGTTGGCTCCGGCTAAGGTCGCAAAAAAGGTGTACGGAGTCGCTTGGCCAAGAGGGGCGAAAGCCAGCAATGCTACCGTTAGCAAGACGCACGTCGACAGACGTTTCATGATGACACCTCCGCGCGAGGAAAAGCTGTAGGCCACATGCAAGATGTACGCCACAGTCGCAAGCTATTGATTGATATTGGGATGCGGTTGCTCCGCAGGGTCAAGAAGACTTTGGTGTAAGCATTCTCGACACCGAAAGGCTGACTTGCCGCAGCGAGCGCGCTTGGTGACGCAGTCGATCAGTGACGCGCCGGCCGCGATCAACGCGCCTCTAAAGCGCTTTTACAGCCTTCAATACCTCGGCCGCGTGGCCATCAGCTTTCACGCCCCGCCACTCCGCAGCCAAAGTGCCATCCGCGGCAATCAGGAAGGTCGAGCGCTCGATGCCCCTGACCTGCTTTCCGTACATGTTCTTCATCTTGATGACGCCGAACTGCGCGCACAGCTTTTCATCCGGATCGGAAAGGAGCGCGAACGGAAACTCCATCTTGGCCGCGAAATTCTCGTGCGATTTCATGCTGTCGCGCGACACGCCGACCACCACCGCGCCCGCCTTGGCGAACTGCCGATACAGGTCGCGGAATTGCATGCCTTCGGTGGTGCACCCTGGGGTGTTGTCTTTGGGATAGAAATAGATCACGACCGGGTGACCCTTGTGATCGGAAAGCTTGAACGTGCCGCCGGTGGCGGCAGCTGAGAAATCCGCGACTTTTTTCTGTGCCATGCTCGGCTCCTCGAAGTGGACCTAAAAAGCGACGCGGCGCACTTCGCCGGCGCTACAGCAGTCAGTTGGCGGCGGCCAGGTTCACGTCGCCGAGAAATTCGATGCCCTGCGTGAGCAACGTGCCGCTGCGTCCGGGAATCGTGCCTGTGCCGACCTCGTGGCGCGGCAGCGCCAGCGCCTGCACGGTTTCGTAGAGCCTGCGCATCGACGTGACGGCGTAGCCCTGTGCTTTCCAGCCATCGATGAGCCGCTCGAGTACCGGCGCGAGCAGCATACCCTCGAGCTCGGCGTGCAGTGTGAACACATGGCCGTGTGCCGGCGGCGTTGCGGTCAGCGCCAGCAACTTCTCGGCGACGTTGGTTTCGGTGATACCGTCGGTACCGATGAGTTCGTCGAGTGTGGGCAGCGTGGTCGGAAACTGCGGGCAGCGGATCAGCTCGGCATTCCACACCGGCAGATGCGGATGCGTCCCGCGCCCGTCGGAACAGTAGTCAAAGCCCAGCGCTTGCGACATGCGGAATGCGTACAGGTTCATCTGCCAGCCGGCGGCGCCGTGCGCACGCGGCTCTTCCTTGAAGATCTCGGTGAAGCGCTCGCAGGCTAGCAGCATCTGCTTGCCGGTCCACTCGGCGTCGGCGGCGGCGACGCCGTCCTGCCACTTGGTGTGGTCCCAGCTATGCACGCCAACCTCGAAACCCTCATCGCGGACGTGGCGCATGACGTCGCCGGCGCGTTGACCGATGTCCGGTCCGGGCAGCAGCGTTCCGTACATCAATGTCTTCATGCCGTAGTGCTGCACGACCGACGTGCGCTTGACCTTGCTCACGAAGCCGGGGCGAAACACGCGCCGGATCGCGCGGCCGGTATGATCGGGCCCGACGCTGAACAGGAAAGTCGCGCCCGCGCCGTGGCGGCGCAGCAGTTCGACCAGCCGCGGCACGCCTTCGCGCGTGCCGCGCAGCGTGTCGACGTCTATTTTCAGCGCCAGCATCATGCGCCGTCCTCAGTCGACGAGACGGCGGGCTTCGGCTACCTGACCGCGATACGCGTCGAAGATGTGCTTGAGCGCGGCGTCCATCGGCACCACCGGCTTCCAGTCGAGGTCCGCGCTGGTGTTGGTGATCTTAGGCACGCGGTTCTGTACGTCCTGGTAGCCCTTGCCGTAGTAGTCGTCGGCGGTAGTTTCGAGCAGGCGCACCTGCTTCGCGCTGTCGCGATACTCGGGGTAGGTCAGCGCCAGGTCGAGCATCATCCGCGCGACTTCCTTGACCGAGAAATTGTTCTTCGGGTTGCCGATGTTGTAGATCTTTCCGCTGGCGATGTTGTTCTCGTTGGCGATGATCTTGAGCAATGCAGCGATGCCATCGTCGATGTAGGTGAAGGCGCGTTTCTGGGTGCCGCCGTCGACCAGCTTGATCGGCTCGCCGCGCACGATGTGGCCGAGGAACTGGGTGATGACGCGCGAACTGCCTTCCTTGGCGGTGTTGATCGAATCGAGCCCCGCACCGATCCAGTTGAAGGGCCGGAACAGCGTGTAGTCGAGTCCTTCCTGCATGCCGTAGGCGTGGATCACGCGGTCCATCAATTGCTTCGCGCAAGAGTAGATCCAGCGCGGCTTGTTGATCGGTCCCAGCACCAGGTCGGACGCCTCCGAATCGAATTCCTCGTCGCGCGACATGCCGTAGACCTCGGAAGTCGAGGGAAACACGACGCGCTTCTTGTAGCGCACGCAGGCGCGGACGATCGGCAGGTTGGCCTCGAAATCGAGTTCGAACACACGCAGCGGCTCGCGCACGTAGGTGGCCGGCGTGGCGATCGCCACCAGCGGCAGGACCGTGTCGCACTTCTTGATGTGATATTCGATCCACTCGCGGTTGATGGTGATGTCGCCTTCGAAGAAGTGAAAGCGCTTCTCATCCATCAGGTCGGCGATGCGATCGGTCTGCATGTCCATGCCGAAGATTTCCCAGTCCGTACTCGCGATGATCCGCTTGGACAGGTGGTGGCCGATGAAACCGTTGACGCCGAGGATCAGGATGCGCTTCATTGGGGCTGCTAGTCGCCGGGACGCTTCGAATGGGCAGGGACGTGCTTGCTGCGCGTGATTCTACCCGGAAGCAGGCCGACTATCGCCATCAGGAAGTAAAGATGCACCGCGAGCCAGGCGTTGAAGAACGCCACCGCGACGCTGATGATCGGTATGGCGATGAACCACGCCACTCGCCGCTTGAACTGCCGCGCGAGCGTCGGTGTAAACGCGGTCGTGGCGAGGTGCGGATTGCGTTCCAGATAGGCGATCTGGATCCAATAGAGCAATGCCAGCCAGAGCAGGTTCAGGCCGTAGACGATCGCTGACGAGCGCAGGTCTCCGTACTCGCCCAGCACGCTCGTCGAGAAGGGAATCATGGTGATGCCAAACATGAAGCACAGGTTGATCCAGAGCATCACTCGATCGACGCTGCGCACCAGGTGGAATTGCAGGTGGTGCCCGATCCAATACAGCCCGAGAACGACGAAGCTGATGAGATAGATACGAAAATTGCCGCTCAGACCAAGGAGTTGAGCGCGCATTGCGGCGTCGGTGTCGAGCGGCAGTCCCTGGGGGAGTTTGACGTCGAGTACCAGCAGGGTCATCGCGACGCCGAAGATGCCATCGACAAGCGCTTCGACGCGATTCTTCGCCATGCCCCCGGCGGCAAACGAGTCGGCATCGCTTTCTTCGCTCATTGTCGCTACTGGACGACGACGCGCGCCGGCAGTTGATGCGGCAGGCGTGCGGAGAGTGTCAATGGATCGATGCCGCGACCTTCGAGTTCGAGCGCCAGGATTGCCAGCGTACCTCCACCTCCGCAGCGCGCGATCAGTCGGCCGTGAGCCAGCTCCAGCGACGGCGTGACCGCGGGCGTCGACGCATCGACGAGCTGCGTCCTGAGAATTTTCGCCGACACATCGCCGATCGTGGTCGTAGCGCCAGGGTACGGCGGCGCCACGGCGCGTACCAGATTGTGAATGGCGGCGGCACTTTGCATCCAGTCGATGACGCCATCTTCGGGCTTGCGGCCACCGAAATAGCTGCCGCTTCCGCGCTGCTGGGGAATGCGCGGCGCGCTGCCTGACACCAATCCCGGAAGCGCTCGATGCAGCGTCATTTCCGCGGCCACCGTCACCTTGTTGAAAACTTCGCCCGCCGTATCGTCCATGAGAATCGGCACCGCAGTCTGCGCCACGATGTCGCCGTCGTCGGGCTTCTCGGTCATGTAGTGCAGCGTCGCGCCGGTTTCGGTTTCGCCGTGGATGATCGCCCAATTCACGGGAACGCGGCCACGATACTTGGGCAGCAGCGAGCCGTGCATATTCAGCGCGCCTCGCGGCGCCAGCGCCAGCATCGGGCGCTTGAGCATTTGCCGATAATAGAACGAGAAAATGAACTCGGGTCTCGCGGCGGCGACGCGGTCGACGAAGTCGGCAGTATTCGGATCGGCGGGCGCAACGGCGGGAATGCCGTGCTCGGCCGCCACCCCGGCAACGCTGTCGAACCAGATCGTCTCGCCCGGTGCGTCATCGTGAGTGACTACCAGTGGAATCTCGATGCCCTGCGAGAGCAGGACCTTCAGGCAGCGGACGCCGACGTTGTGGTAGCCGAAAACGACCGCACGCGTCATGGCGCTCGGGTGTCTGGCGCTTGCTCGAGCAGCGCCTGGATCACGTAGCGCGGCCGCTGTCGTACCTGCAGGTAGATGCGACCCACATATTCGCCGATCAGACCCAACCCGAAGAGCAGCATGCCGATCAGGAAAAAGGCGAGGATGTCGCGGTCCCACAGCGTTGCCATGCCCTCGCGCCAACCGGAAAGCACCAACCGGTCGACGATGACGACCAGATAGGTCACGAGCGCACCGGCCGAGACGAGCATGCCGAACATCGAAAATGCCTGCAGCGGCACCAGCGAGAAACCGGTGATCAGGTCGAAGTTCAGGCGGATCAGCTTGTAGAGCGAGTACTTCGATTCGCCCGCTGCGCGTTCGGCGTGACCGACTTCGATCTCGGTGGGACTGTATGCGTAGGTGTAGGCCAGTGCCGGAATGAAGGTGCTTACTTCGCGCGAGGCGACGATCGCATCGACGATGTCGCGGCTGTAGGCGCGCAGCATGCACCCCTGGTCGGTCATCTTGATGCGCGTGATGCGCTCGCGCACGCGGTTCATCGCCTTGGACGCCAGTCGCCGCCACCACGAATCCTCGCGGTCGAGGCGAATGCTGCCGACGTAGTCGTGGCCGGTGTCCATGGCGACAAGCAGCTTGCCGATGTCCTCGGGAGGATTCTGCAGGTCGGCATCGAGCGTGACGATGCGTTCGCCGCGGCAATGCTCGAAGCCGGCGACGATCGCCATGTGCTGGCCGTAGTTGCCGTTGAGCAGGATCACCCGCGTCACGTCGGCGCGCCGGGCGAACTGGTCCCTGAGGATCGCCGCCGAGCGGTCGCGACTGCCATCGTTGACGAAGATGACCTCGTAGGCACAGCCCAGACCGTCGAGCGCGGGATAGAGCCGATCGAACAGACGCTGAAGTCCGGCTTCCTCGTTGTAGACGGGAACGACGACTGAAACGAGCGGCGGCGTAATGTTCACTTGCTCCCCCCGGCGATCGTCTCGGCGACGGCCGCACAGACGCGATCGACGTCGGCTTCAGTCATGGCGGTGTGCAGCGGCAGCGTGACGGTCTCGCGAGCGATGCGTTCTGCATTGGGAAACTGTCCTTCACGACCGCCAAGGCTGCGGCCCAGCGTGCACAGGTGCAAAGCCTCGTACGATACGCCGGTGGCGATGCCGCGCGCGAGCAGCGCGTCGCGGAATTGCCGGCGGTCGATGTGCATTCGGGCCAGCGGCAGCAGCACGCAGAACATGTTCCAGGAATGTTCGCCCGCATCGCCGGCGCTCGGCCGGGGCGGGAGCACGCACGCCGGGTCGGTCGCGAAGCGCGCGAAGTAGCGATCGACCAGACGGCGCCGCTTGGCCAGGAATTCGGGCAGCCGCGCAAGCTGCGCGTGCCCGATGCGCGCGTTCACGTCGGGCAGGTTGAACTTGCCGCCCGGAAAGGCGACGTCGCGGGTCCCATCGGCGAGCGCCACGATGCCGTGGAAACGCAGCGCTTCGACGCGGGCGGCTTCCTCGGCGCTGTTGACGACCAGCGCGCCGCCCTCGATGGCGGTGATGTTCTTGTTTGGGTGAAAGCTGAAGCTGACCAGGTCACCGAATGCGCCGACGTTGCGGCCCTTCCAGCGCGAGCCGATGACCAGCGCCGCGTCCTCGATGACACGCAGCTTGTGCCGGCGCGCCAGCGCAAGGAGCGCATCCATGTCCACCAGCGCGCCTGGATAGTGCGTGGGAATGATGGCGCGGGTGGCCGGCGTGATCGCGGCCTCGACCTGCGCCAGGTCGATGTTGCGGGTGACCAGGTCGCAATCGACGAACACCGGCTTCGCGCCGACCTTGACGATCATGTTGAGCACGGTGAAAAAACTCTGCGCGGACGTGATCACCTCCGCGCCCGGACCGATGCCTGCCAACTGCAACGCGACTTCGATGGCGGCAGTCGCCGACGTCAGCGCGCGTACCGGGCGTCCGTCGCAAAACGCCGAAAGCCGCGCTTCGAAGTCGCGCACCCATGGCCCACTCGCGAGGTGGCCCGAGCGCAGCACGTCGGCGACGCCGGCGAGGGTCGCCTCGTCGAGTTCGGGACTGGCGAATTTGAGCGGGGTGGGCATGGCGTACAGAAACCGACCGTCAGCTGCGCGCGACCAGCCACACGCCGAGCACGATGAAGCCGATGCCCAGCCAACGCGCCATCGTTACCGACTCGCCGAGCAGGTAGTGCGCCGCGATGGCGTTGATCACGTAACCCAGCGAGAGCATCGGATACGCGATCGACACGGGGACGCGCGACAGGCCGATGATCCACACCACGAGGCTCACGACGTAGCACGCCGCGCCGGCGATGAAGTGCGGCTGCACCGCCATGCGTGCCGCCTGCTCCAGCCAGTTTTCGCGGGTCAGCGAGATCACGCCGAGCACGTTGGTGCCGGCCTTGAGCAGCAATTGCGCGGCGGCGTTGAGCAGCACGCCGGTGAACAGGAACGAGAATGCGGTCCAGGTCATGGTGTCGATTCTATTGCCGGCTGACGATCACACGGCGCGCGTCGCGGCCAAGCTCGCGCATGGGCACGCCTTCGCGCCGCAACTGCTCGAATTCGCCAGGCGGCATGATCGCATATGCGTCGCCACTTGCCGCCCAGATCGCGCGCCAGGCGTCGACCTTGGCGATGGCGCGCCAGGGTTCGCTGGCGATGCCCATCGCCAGCTCGTCGGGATGCTCAACCTGGATCACAGTGCGACCGAGATAGTACGGCACCGTCTGATCGTACATATGGACGCTGTAGAACGGGATATCGGCGCGCAGCGGGCCATGCTGCGCGGTCACGCGGGCGAGCAGGGGGGCGCTGGAACGCGACTCGGCGAGCGTGTCGTGACCGGTGACGATGAGCTGGGTCATGACCAGGGTCGAGAAGGCAATCGCCAGGATGGCCAGCGTCCTGCGGCCCTGGCGCAGCGCCCACAGCGCCACCATGCCGCCCGCAAAGGCCACGCCTAGTGCCACCTTGATCCACGTGCCATAGGCAAGCAGCGGGAGCAACGGTTGCGCCGGGTCGCGCCAGCGATCGGCGAGCGTGTCGTAGCCGAGGAGCACGAGCAGCCACGCGCCGGCCCCGAAAAGCACTGCGGGAACCGTCAGCCGCCACAGCAGCGCATCGGACATGGTCACAAGCTGCCAGCCGATCACCAGCGCAAGTGCCGGAAACAGCGGCAGGATGTACGACGGCAGCTTCGATCCCGAAGCGCTGAAGAAGACGAAGATGAACGCCGCCCAGACCAGCGCGAAACGCGGCCAGCAGAAGCCGTTGCGGGCGATCGGCGCGTCGGTCCACGAGCGCTTCGCGGTCCACGCGAAGACCAGCAGCCAGGGCAGGATGCCGGCAATGAACATCGGAACGAAGAACCACCACGCTTCGACGCGCCGGGCCTCGTTGGTCAGGAAGCGCGTGAAGTGCTCGTGGATGAAGAAGAAATCGAAGAACTCGGGATTGCGGATGGACACGAGCACGAACCATGGCGCCGCGATGGCGAGCAACACGGCGCTACCGCCCAGCAGATGCAGCCGCCGCCACAGCGCCCAGTCGCGCGTGAGCAGCGTGTAGAGCACCAACGCCCCGCCGGGCAGCACCACGCCGATGAGACCCTTGGACAGGACGGCCAGCGCCAGCGCCGCCCACGCCAGCAGCATCCAGTAGCGCTGCTCGCGCGGCGTCGCGCTGTCGCGCTGCGCGACGAACAGGCTGCCCAGTCCGAGGGTCATCCAGAAGGTCAGCCCGGTGTCCAGTGTCAGCAGATGCGCATTGCCGACGTACCACAGGCAACTGCCCAGCACGGCAGCGCTGTAGAGCCCCTGACGCGGACCGCCAAGCCGCAGTCCGACGTAACCGACGAACAGCACACCGAGAAATCCGGCGCCAGCCGGCCATAGCCGCGCCGTCCACTGCTGTACTCCGAAAGCCCGGTATGTCGCCGCGGTGATCCAGTATTGCAGGGCAGGCTTCTCGAAATACTTGATGCCGTTCAGGCGCGGCGTGACCCAATCGCCGCTCGCCGCCATTTCGCGCGCAATCTCGGCGTAGCGGCCTTCGTCGGGATGCACCAAACGCCGGTAATCGAGATTGACGAACCAGATCACCGCGAACAGCAACAGCAGTGCGACCACGCCACGGCGGGTGAGCGGTGCGCGGTCGTCGGCGACGGATCGGGAAGGCGGGGAGGCGCGCATCGAGAGGGGGCAATTTTACAGCGTTCGCCTCGAGGCCGGGCGCGCCGCCAGCTTGCGCGTTCGACCTTGCGCGGTCATGACGCCAAACTATCGGACAACGGTCGTCGGCTTGCCCCGGCATCGTCGATTCGCTACCATGGGTCCATGTCGCCGCGCCGCACAACCTATCGCAGCAACGACCGCTGTCCGGGCGGGAGATTCGCGCGCTTGCCGGTCTGAAACTGCCCTGTGTGACCCTGAAGCCGCCCGGACCGTCCAGGCGGCTTTTTTGTTGGAATCGACGATGCCGCAGCCCCCGCAGTTCCCGCAGCCTCTTGCACTCTACGACAACTACACGCGCAGCCGGCGCCAGTTCGAACCGCTGGTCGCCGGCCGCTGCGGGCTCTACACCTGCGGTCCGACGGTCTACGACTACCAGCATATCGGCAACTTCCGCACGTTCCTGTTCGAGGACGTCTTGAAGCGGGTGCTCGAATGGAACGGTTACGCGGTCACGCACGTAATGAACGTCACCGACGTGGGCCATCTCACCAGCGACGCCGACACCGGCGAGGACAAGATGGAAGCCGGCTCGAGGCGCACCGGCATGACAGCGTGGCAGATCGCCGAGCTCTACACCGAATCGTTTCTCGCCGACATGGCGGCGCTCAACATCGAGCCGCCAACCACGCTGTGCCGCGCGACCGACCACATCGCCGAACAGATCGGCTTCGTCGCCGACATCGAGAAGAACGGCTACACGTATCGGACTTCGGACGGCATCTACTTCGACACCAGCCGACAGCCGGGCTATGGTTACCTCGCGCGCCTCGACAAGGCCGGGCTCGACGGCGGCCGGCGCGTCGAGCTGGGCGAAAAGAAAAGCGCCACCGACTTTGCGCTCTGGAAATTCTCCACCCCCGGCGAAAAGCGCCAGATGGAATGGGACAGCCCCTGGGGCACCGGCTTTCCAGGCTGGCACATCGAATGCTCGGCGATGGCGCAGAAGTACCTCGGCGACTACTTCGACATCCATTGCGGCGGCGAGGATCACATCCCGGTGCATCACACCAACGAGATCGCGCAGACCGAGGCGCGCGTGGGCACGCGGCTGGCGAACTTCTGGATGCACGGCTACTTCCTGCTGGCCAACGACGCCAAGATGGCGAAATCGGCGGGCGGTTTCCTGCGCCTGAAGGTGCTCACCGACAAGGGTTACGATCCGCTCGCCTATCGCTACCTCTGTCTGACCGCGCACTACCGCACGCAGATGAATTTCACCTGGGACGCGCTCGATGCCGCGACGACCGCGCTCGAGCGGATGCGCAATGGCGTGCACGCACTGGAGGGATCGGGCGCGGTCGATGCGGGTTACATCGAGCGTTTCACGGCCGAGATCAACGACGACCTCAACGTGCCGCGCGCGCTGGCGGTGGCCTGGGAAGTGCTGCGCGGAGATCTGCCCGCGCCAGCGAAGAAAGCGACGTTGCTGGCCTTCGATCGCGTGCTCGGCCTCGGCCTCGCGACCTGGCAGCCGAAGGTGGAGACGATTCCGGACGCCGTGCGAACGCTCGCGCAGTCGCGGCTTGCGGCTCGCGACGCGAAGCAATGGGCCGAAGCGGACCGCCTGCGCGCCGAACTCGCGGCGGCGGGTTGGGAGATGGAAGACCGCCCCGACGGCTATTCGCTGCGGCGGCGGCCGACATGAGCCGGCGCTGGTCATGAAACTCGCCACGCTTAAGGATGGCACGCGCGACGGACAGCTCGTGGTCGTCTCGCGCGACTTGGGCCGCGCGGTTGCCGCGACCGGCATTGCCCCGACGCTGCAAGCCGCTCTCGACGACTGGCCGCGCATCGCGCCGCGGCTTTCCGAATTGTCCGTCGCGCTCGACGCGGGCGATGGCGGGTCGCGCCATGCGATCGCCTTCGACGCGCGGCAGGCGCACTCGCCGCTGCCGCGCGCCTACCAGTGGGCCGACGGATCGGCGTTCGTCAATCACGTCGAGCTGGTGCGCAAGGCGCGCGGCGCCACCATGCCGCCGGAATTCTGGACCGATCCCTTGATGTACCAGGGCGGCTCGGACAGTTTCATCGGTCCCTGCGAGGACATCGTGCTCGCCGATGAAGCCTGGGGCATCGACTTCGAGGGCGAAGTCGCGGTCATTACCGGCGACGTGCCGATGGGGGTCGCGCCGGACGTCGCGCTCGCGCATGTGCGCCTGGTGATGCTGGTCAACGACGTGAGCCTGCGCAACCTGATCCCCGGCGAGCTGGGCAAGGGCTTCGGCTTCTTCCAGTCCAAGCCGGCGTCGAGTTTTTCGCCGGTCGCGGTGACGCCCGACGAACTGGGCGACGCGTGGCGCGAAGGCAGGCTGCACTTGCCATTGCTCACGCATTTCAACGGCGCGCTGTTCGGCCGGCCCAACGCCGGCGTCGACATGACTTTCCACTTCGGGCAATTGATCGCGCACGCCGCCAGGACGCGCGATCTCGAGGCCGGCAGCATCGTCGGCTCGGGCACGGTGTCGAACAAGGAAAACGGCGGACCGGGGCGGCCCGCTGCCGCAGGCGGCGCGGGCTACGCCTGCATCGCCGAGCAGCGCACCATCGAGACCATCCAGACCGGCAAGGCGTCGACGCCGTTCATGCGCTTCGGGGACCGGATTCGCATCGAAATGCTCGACGCGGCCGGCCGCTCGATATTCGGCGCCATCGACCAGACGGTTCGCTCGCCCCGCTGATCCGCTGCGGCGCAACGGGTCCTATCGCTGTCGTGCGCGCCGGCGGGACTTAGAACAGCTGCTGGATCGATCCGCTGTACAGCACCGGCCCGGTCGGCAGGCCGGTGGTCGACCCGCCGGCAGGCTCGAGGCTGACCGCCAGCGCAGGAACGCGTGCCAGCGCGGCGTCGACGCGTTGCGGTAGCGCGACGCGGAATATGCCCGTGGGTGAGATCAGGCCGAGCGAGCGCGGCGCACCGCCCTCCGGCAAGGCCCACAATTCCAGCGCCTTGTCCGCGGCGATGGTCAGTGGCGCGATCGGCTTGATCAGCAGCGTGCGTCCGCCGCGCTCGGCCGTGGCGATCAGCGCCGGCTTGGCGTCGGGACCCGCGAGGACCGCAACGAGGTTTTGCTCGGGGCGCTCGACCGGCGGGGCGAGCAGTACCACCGAAAGCGCCAGCGCGGTCGCGAAGGCCGCGAGCGTGAGGCCGCGCCAGAGTCCCAGGTTGGCCCACAGCGACGGCGCCGCCGGCTCGGATGTGCGTTTGCGCTCGATGCGCGCGGCGATGCGCGACCAGACCTGCGGCGGCGGCGCGACCGGCGCGATGCCCTCCGCGAACGGCAGCAGCCGCTCCTCCCACGCCCTGACCGTGCGGGCCAGCACCGGGTCGGCCGCGACGAGCTTGGCAAACCGGATCCGCGCCCGCGACGACATCGTCCCCAGCACGTACTGCGCTGCGAGGGCGTCGGCGCGTTCAGGTTGGCGATAGTTCATGGTCGGCCGGTCACCGCGTCACGCCGGCGGCATCGAGGCACGCCTTGAGCCGTTCCAGCCCGCGCCGCACCCACGATTTGACCGTGCCCAGCGGCTCGTGCAGATGCGTCGCCAGCTCGGCGTGCGACAGGCCGCGGTAGAACGCCAGCGCGACTGCCTGCTTCTGGCCGGACTCCAGTGCCTCGACGCATGTCCTGACGGCGCGCGCGTCCGCGCCGGAGACCAGCATCTCCAGGGGCGTGGGGCCATCGTCGGGCAGCGTCATGCCTTCATCCTCGTCGTCGATCGTCACGGTGTCGACTTCGCGCCGGCGCAGCTGGTCCAGGCAGCGATTGCGCACGATGCTGGTAAGCCAGGTCAGGGGCTGGCTCCGCGTGGCGACGTACGAGCCCGCGTGGTGCCAGATGTTGACGAACGACTCCTGCAGCACCTCCTCGGCGGAAGCAGACTGTCTCAATATACGCAGCGCGACCGCGTACAGATGCGCCGAGGTGAGGTTGTAGAGTTCAGCGAACGCGCGCTGATCGGCCAGCGCGGTACGCGAGAGCAGGTCCATCAGCCGGGCATTGCGCTCGAGCTGACGGGCGGGATCGATTGCCATGCTCAGATGGGCCGCGCGCTTGCGCGGTCCTTGCGCCAGAGCACGTCGGCGCCACCGGCCGCGCGATTGAGCACGCGTGCCAGCACAAAGAGCAGGTCGGACAGGCGATTGAGATATTTGCGGGCGGGCTCGCGCACTTCGGCCGTGGTGCCCAGGTGCACCAGCGCACGCTCGGCCCGACGGCAGACGGTGCGCGCGACATGGGCGAGGCTCGCGGCGCGAGATCCGCCCGGGAGGATGAATTCCTTGAGCGCCGGCAAATCGGCATTGAAGCGTTCGACGGCGTCTTCGAGGCGCAGTGCCTGCGCCTCGCTAACGGCCTGGTAGCCGGGAATCGACAGTTCGCCGCCCAGATCGAAGAGGTCGTGCTGGATCTCGATCAGGCATGCCTTCACGGGTTCGGGCAGCGGCTCGGCAAGCAGCACGCCGAGCACCGAATTGAGTTCGTCGACCGCGCCGATGGCGTCGATGCGCGCGCTGTCCTTGGCCACGCGCGTGCCGTCGCCGAGGCCGGTGGTTCCGGCGTCGCCGGTACGGGTGACGATTTTCGAAAGACGGTGACCCATCGAGGCAATGCGACGATTGCGTGCTATCCCGCAGAATGGCCGACGAGCATAGCAGCGTCTCGAATACTGGACAACGGCGACTCAATTGTGTTTTCGGAGGGATTCGTTACCATGTGCCGGCACAACCACCCGGTAACATCGGCCATGCCCCAGCGCAGCCCCTTCGAGGAAGACCTGGATCGCAATGCGGCGAACTACACGCCGCTGACGCCGCTCTCGCTGATCGCGCGTACCGCCTACGTCTATCCACGCCAGCTGGCGGTCGTGCACGGCGAGCGGCGCTATACCTGGGCCGAGACCTACGCGCGTTCGCGTCGGCTGGCGTCGGCGTTGGTCGCGGCCGGGATCCGCGTCGGCGAAACGGTTGCGCTGATGGCGTCCAATACGCCGGAGATGGTCGAAGCGCACTTCGGCGTGCCGATGACCGGTGGCGTGCTCAACACGCTCAACACCCGGCTCGACGCGGACAGCATCGCCTTCATGCTGCAGCATGGCGGCGCCAAGGTGCTGATTACCGACACCGAATTTTCCCCGACCGTCGCGGCTGCGCTCGCGCAGCTTCAGGTGCGGCCGCTGGTGATCGACATCGACGATCCGCAAGGCCCCGGCGGCAAGCGCCTCGGCTCGACCGAATACGAAGCCTTCATCGCCGCCGGCGATCCCGGATTCGAGTGGCGCCATCCTGCCGACGAGTGGCAATCGATTTCGCTCAACTACACTTCGGGCACCACCGGCAATCCCAAAGGTGTCGTCTACCACCATCGCGGTGCGTATCTCAATTCGCTGTCCAACATCATCGACTGGGGCATGCCGCACCACGCGGTGTATTTGTGGACGCTGCCGATGTTTCACTGCAACGGCTGGTGCTTTGCGTGGACGATGGCGGCCAACGCCGGGACCAACGTCTGCCTGCGCCGCGTCGAGGCCGCGCCCATCTTCGATGCGATCCGCGAGCACAGGGTCACCCACTATTGCGGTGCGCCGATCGTGCACGCCATGCTCATCAATGCGCCCGCCGAGTTGAAGCGCGGAATCACGCACAAGGTGAATTGCCTGGTCGCTGCCGCCGCGCCGCCAAGTTCGGTCATCGAGGGCATGGAGCAGATGGGCTTCGACATCACCCACGTCTACGGCCTGACCGAGACTTACGGGCCGGCCGCGGTATGCGCCAAGCACGCCGAGTGGAACGCGCTGGACATCGGCGATCGCACCGAACGCAATGGCCGGCAGGGCGTGCGCTATACCTGCGAGGAAGGCATGACGGTACTCGACGCCGATACCATGGCGCCGGTGCCGTGGGACGGCGAGACCATGGGCGAAATCATGTTTCGCGGCAACATCACGATGAAGGGCTACCTCAAGAATCCACAGGCGACCGCCGAGGCATTCGCCGGCGGCTGGTTCCACACCGGTGACCTGGCCGTGATGCAGCCCGACGGCTACGTCAAGATCAAGGACCGGTCCAAGGACATCATCATTTCCGGCGGCGAGAACATCAGTTCGCTCGAAGTCGAAGACACGCTGTATCGGCACCCGGCGGTGCTGGCGGTGGCGGTGGTCGCGCAGCCCGATTCCAAGTGGGGCGAGACGCCTTGCGCATTCGTCGAAGTCCGACCCGAGTCCAGCGTGACCGAGGCTGATCTGATCGAGCATTGCCGGAAGCACCTGGCACGCTTCAAGGCGCCCAAGTGTGTCATCTTCGGCGAGCTGCCCAAGACGTCCACCGGCAAGATTCAGAAATTCCTGCTGCGCGAGCGCGCGCGTTCGACACAGGCCATCGAATGAGCGACCAGGTCGCGACCGGAAAGCCGACGACGGCTGTGGCGCCGGATGCCGCGCATCCGCCGTACGTGCTCTGCGCCATTGCTGAAGGCGTCGCCACGCTGACCTTGAATCGCGGCGATCGCTTCAATCCGCTGTCACGCGCGATGATCGCGGCGCTGCAGGATGCGCTGGCGCGAATTGCCGACGACACTGCCGTGCGCAGCGTCGTGATCGCGGCCAACGGCAAGGGCTTCTGCGCCGGCCACGACCTGCGCGAGTTGCGCGCGCATCCCGACCTCGCGTGGCAGCAGGAATTGTTTGCGGCCTGCAACGCGCTCATGGTGCAACTGACGCGCCTGCCGCAACCGGTGATCGCAAGAGTGCACGGCATCGCCACCGCGGCGGGCTGCCAGCTGGTGTCGATGTGCGATCTGGCGGTGGCTGTGGACAGCGCGCGCTTTGCGCTGCCTGGCGTGAGCGTCGGCGTCTTCTGCACGACACCGGCGGTGGGTGTCGCGCGCAACATCGGCCGCAAGCGGGTGATGGAAATGCTGCTGACGGGTGACACCATCGACGCCGCGACGGCGCTGGCCTGGGGCCTGGTCAATCGCGTCGTTCCAGAATCCGGTCTCGACGCAGCGATCGGCGCGTTGACGCGCAGCATCGGTTCGCGCAGCGCGCGCGTGATCGGCAACGGCAAGAAGGCGTTCTATGCGCAGGTCGACCTGGGGCTGGAGGGCGCCTACGGCCTCGCCGGCGACGTGATGGCGTGCAGCATCCTCGACCCGGAGGCGCACGAGGGCATCGACGCCTTCGTCGCCAAACGGCCGCCGAAATGGGGCGCCTGATGGCGGGGGCGATGAAATCGGGTACGCTATGCGACCCCACGGAAGTCCCATGGCCGACGACCTGATCCTCGAAACGCGCGCGCTGACCAAGGAGTTCAAGGGCTTCGTGGCGGTCAACGGCGTCGACCTCAAGGTCAAGCGCGGCACCATCCACGCGCTGATCGGGCCCAACGGCGCGGGCAAGACGACCTGCTTCAATCTGCTCACCCATTTCCTGACACCCACCCGCGGCGAGATCTTCTATAACGGTCGCAACATCACCGGATCGCGGCCGTCCGCGATTGCGCGCATGGGCATGGTGCGCTCGTTCCAGATCTCGGCGACTTTTCCGCATCTGACGGTGCTCGAGAACGTGCGCATCGCGCTGCAGCGCAAGCTCGGCCATTCCTTCGATTTCTGGCGCTCGGCGCGCACGCTCGATGCGCTAGATCCGCGCGCGCGTGAACTGCTCGAGTCGGTGGGCCTGTCGTCCTACGCCGAAACCAAGGCCGTCGAACTGCCGTACGGGCGCAAGCGCGCGCTGGAAATGGCGACGACGCTCGCGCTCGATCCGGAAATGCTGCTCCTCGACGAGCCGACCGCCGGCATGACCCACGAAGACGTCGAGCGCATTACCGCTTTGATACGCAAGGTGTCTGCGAGTCGCACCATCCTCATGGTCGAGCACAACCTCTCGGTCGTCGCCACGCTGTCCGACCACATCACGGTGCTCGCGCGCGGCCAGGTGCTGGCGCAAGGCAACTACGCCGCGGTGTCGAAGAACCCGGACGTGGTACAGGCTTACCTTGGAGTCGCGCATGCCTGATCTCGCTTCCACAGGCGCCATGCTCAGCGTGCGCGGACTGCAGTCCTGGTACGGCGAGTCGCACATCCTGCACGGCGTCGACTTCGACGTCGCGCGCGGCGAAGTGGTGACGCTGCTTGGACGCAACGGCGCCGGCAAGACGACGACGCTGAAGTCGATCATGGGCATGGTCGGCCAGCGCAAGGGATCGGTGAAGCTCGAGGGCAAGGAGACCATCGGTCTCGCGTCGAATCACATCGCGCGGCTGGGCATCGCCATCTGTCCCGAAGAGAGGGGAATTTTCTCCAGCCTCGACGTCGAGGAGAACCTGATGCTGCCGCCGCGCGTGAAGGCGGGCGGCCTGTCGGTGGCCGAGATCTTCGAGATGTTTCCCAACCTCAAGGAGCGCCTGCACAGCCAGGGCACGAAGCTCTCCGGCGGCGAACAGCAGATGCTCGCCATCGGGCGCATTCTGCGCACCGGCGCCGACCTGCTGTTGCTCGACGAGCCGACCGAAGGACTCGCGCCGGTGATCGTGCAGCAGATTGGCCGCACCATCGGGGCGCTCAAGAAGAGAGGCTTCACCATCCTTCTGGTCGAACAGAATTTCCGCTTCGCGGCCACCGTCGCGGACCGGCACTACGTCATGGAGCGCGGGCAGATCGTGGACATGATCCCCAATTCCGCGCTCGATGCAAACATGCAGAAGCTGCACGAGATGCTCGGTGTCTGAACGGCGCGGCATCCCTTGCCAACATTTTTCGAAGTGACTCTGGAGGTAGATGAAATGAAGCGAAAATTGTTATCCGTATTGCTAGCCGCCGCACTGGGCGTATCCACGATGCCGGCACAGGCGCAGTTGAGCGGCGACATGGTGAAGATCGGCGTCATGACCGACATGACCGGTGTCTACGGCGACCTTGGCGGGCAGGGTCGGTCATCGCGGCGCAAATGGCGATCGACGATTTCGGCGGCAAGGTGCTGGGCAAGCCGATCCAGCTGATCTCGGCCGATCACCAGAACAAGGCCGACCTGGCGGCAAGCAAGGCGCGCGAGTGGTTCGACCGCGATGGCGTCGACATGATCACCGACCTGCTCAACTCGGCGGTGGCGCTGGCGGTATCGGGCGTGGGCAAGGACAAGAACAAGGTCGTCATGGTGGTCGGCGCGGCCAGTTCGGCGCTGACCAATGCCAACTGCACCGCGACGACGGTGCACTATGCCTACGACACCTACGCGCTGGCCAATATCGCCGGCAAGGAAATCGTCAAGGGCGGCGGCGACACCTGGTACTTCCTCACCGCGGACTATGCCTTTGGCGCAGCGCTGGAAAAGGACACCTCGGATGTCATCAAGGCCAACGGCGGCAAGGTGCTCGGTTCGGTGAAGACTCCGCTGTCGACGACCGACTTCTCCTCGTTCCTCTGCAGGCGCAGGCGTCGAAGGCCAAGATCATCGGCCTGGCCAATGCCGGCGGCGACACGATCAACTCGATCAAGTCGGCCAGCGAATTCGGTATCACCAAGGGCGGCCAGAACCTTGCGGCGCTACTGGTGTTCATCACCGACATCCACGCGCTGGGCCTCGAGACCACGCAGGGCATGATGGTCACCGAGGGCTGGTACTGGGACCTCAACGACGAGACGCGCAAGTTCGCCGATCGCTTCCTGGCCAAGCACAAGGCGCGGCCGACGATGATCCAGTCCGGCGTGTACTCGTCGGTGCTGACCTATCTCAAGGCAGTGCAGGCGGCAGGCACCGACGAAACGCAGGCGGTCATGACCAAGCTGCGCGCGCTGCCGATCAACGACGTGTTCGCCAAGAACGGCAAGATCCGCGACGACGGCCGGATGGTGCACGACATGTACCTGATGCAGGTGAAGAAGCCGTCGGAATCGAAGCGTCCCTGGGACTACTACAACGTCAAGGCGACGGTTCCCGGAGACCAGGCGTTCCAGCCGCTGTCGAAGAGCACGTGCGCGCTGATAAAGAAATAACGGCCTGCCCCCGCCAAGGGGCAGTTGTCGCTGCGCTGCCTGGAGCAACGGGGTGACGCTGTCATGACCGAAATCTTCGGCATCCCGCTGCAGGCGTGGTTCGGGCAGGCGACGATCGGGCTGGTCAACGGCTCGTTCTACGCCTTGCTCTCGCTCGGGCTGGCGGTGATCTTCGGCCTGCTCAACATCGTCAACTTCGCGCACGGCGCGCTCTACATGACCGGCGCATTCGTCGCGTGGATGCTGCTCAACTATCTGGGCCTCGGCTACTGGTGGGCGCTGGTGCTCTCGCCGCTCGTGGTTGGCGTGTTCGGCATGCTGATCGAAAAGACGATGCTCAAGCATCTGTACAAGCTCGATCATCTCTACGGGCTGCTGCTTACGTTCGGGCTGGCGTTGATTCTTGAGGGCAGCTTTACCAACGCCTATGGCGTGTCCGGCTCGCCCTACCAGATCCCGTCGGGGTTGTCGGGTGGATTCAACCTCGGTTTCATGTTCATGCCCAAGTATCGCGCCTGGGTCGTCGCCGCGTCCGTGGTCGTGTGCCTTTCAACATGGTTCGTGATCGAGCGCACCAAGCTCGGTTCGTACCTGCGCGCCGGCACGGAAAATCCGGCGTTGACGCAGGCGCTCGGCATCAACGTGCCGCTCATGGTGACGTTGACTTACGGCACCGGCGTCGCGCTCGCGGGCCTTGCCGGTGTGCTCGCGGCCCCGGTCTACCAGGTGCAGCCGTTGATGGGTTCGAACCTGATCATCGTAGTCTTCGCGGTGGTCGTGATCGGCGGCATGGGATCGATTCTGGGATCGATCGTCACCGGCCTCGCGCTGGGTTTGATCGAGGGCCTCACCAAGGTCGTCTACCCGGAAGCTTCGTCGACCGTGGTCTTCGTCATCATGGCGATCGTGTTGCTGTTGCGGCCGGCCGGCCTGTTCGGCAGGGAGAAATAGGCCGTGGCGCGCTCGAAGTCGACATTGCTCTACGGCGCACTGCTGCTGTTGGCGATCGCCGCGCCGCACGGCATCTATCCCATCTTCCTGATGAAGTGCCTGTGCTTTGCGCTCTTTGCGTGCGCCTTCAACCTGCTCATCGGTTATACCGGCCTGCTGTCCTTCGGCCACGCGGCCTTCTTCGGTGTCGCCGGTTACGTGTGCGGCTACGCGCTCAAGGAATGGGGCGTCACTGCCGAGGTCGGCCTGCTGCTCGGCATGGTCGGGTCGGCACTGCTGGGTTTCGTCATCGGCTCTCTGGCGGTGCGCCGGCAGGGCATCTATTTCGCGATGATCACCCTCGCGCTGTCACAACTTGTGTACTTCATCTGCGTCCAGTCGCCGCTCACCCATGCCGAGGACGGCATGCAGGGCGTGCCGCGCAGTACGCTGCTGGGCATCCTCGATCTGTCCAACGACCTGGTGATGTACTACGCTGCGCTGGCCATCTGCGTCGCCGCGTTCTGGCTGATCCACCGCATCATTCACTCGCCGTTCGGGCAGGTTCTCAAGTCGATCCGTGAGAACGAGCAACGCGCGCTGTCACTGGGCTACGACGTCGACCGCTACAAGCTGCTCGCCTTCGTGCTCTCGGCGGCGCTGGCGGGCCTGGCCGGTGCGCTCAAGGCGCAGTCGCTGGGGCTGGCGACGCTCACCGACGTCCACTGGCACCAGTCGGGCGAGGTCGTGCTCATGACCCTGCTGGGCGGCATGGGAACGATCCTGGGGCCGGTGGTGGGCGCGTTCACCATCATCGGGCTGCAGAACTACCTGGCGGGCTTCGGGTCGTGGGTTACCGTCATCACCGGAGTGATCTTTGTCGTCTGCGTGCTCGCCTTTCGGCGAGGCATCGTCGGCGAAATCGGCGCATGGTGGGCGCGTCGATCCCGTTGAACCCGGCGTTTTTGCCACACCGGTCTTGAATCGAAAGGCGTTTTCCGCGGTTATGCTGTTGACCTAAGCACCCCAAGCAGCCACTATTGGGGTCGGGGCGGGGGCAAGGTCGGCCGGAATACCGGTGCGACCGGGGTTGGGTTGGCCACCGTTCAAGGGGAAGCACATGCGCGCGTACGTAACGATCGGAGTATTGCTCAGTGCCGTTCTGGTCGCTGGTTGCCAGGTCGGCCAGTACCAGCGGGAAACTCGGTTTTCGTCGCCGATTTTCGACGATTCGGCAAACTGGACATCCGCCCGCTATCGCGATACGCCGCCGTACATCCTTTCGTATCCGGATGAGACGATGTTCTTCATCCCGATCTATGACGGGACACCGCGATCGGACCTGAACCTGCAGGCGATCAGCTGCTCGCTGGCCCGCGACGGCACGCTGATCGTGAATGCTCGCGTGCAGAACCTGGGGGCATTCATCATTCCAGTGCGGGAGCAGCTGTACGGTGACGTCGGTGCGTTCCGGGTCATCGCGCAGGTCACCTGGGTCGGCGGCGCGAAGGAAGAAGTCTCCGCGAATCTGGCGATTCCGATGACGGTGTCGGGCGTCGCCGACGTGCAGCTCAAGAGGACCCACTATTTCGCCAAGGATGTCGTGAGCATCGACGTGGTCGTCGATCCCGATCGTGTCGTCCCCGATCCGGTGCGCCTGAACAACGTTCTCAGCTGGAAGGGAACGATGAACGCCGACGCCCCGAGCTGCGACAGCAAGCGCACCTGAAACACCATGGGTTGACCCCGGCTGCGCGACTTCGAAGGGTAATCCAGCGGCACCGGGCGTCGAAGGGCGGCCTGCGGTCATGGCGTTATAATTGGCCGCTGCGCACCGGGTTTCCCCGGTGCGGCCGCGCTCCGGGCGCGGATACAAGGTGCCCCCAATGAAAGTCCTCGTTCCCGTCAAGCGCGTCATCGACTTCAACGTCAAGGTCCGGGTCAAGCCGGATGGCAGCGGGGTCGACACCAGCAACGTCAAGATGTCGATGAACCCCTTCGATGAAATCGCGGTCGAGGAATCGGTGCGGCTGAAGGAAAAGGGCATCGTCACCGAGATCATCGCCGTGTCCTGCGGTGTGACAGCGTGCCAGGAAACGCTGCGTACCGCGCTGGCGATCGGCGCCGACCGTGCAGTGCTCGTCGAGACCGACGTCGAGCTGCAGCCGCTTGCAGTTGCCAAGTTGCTCAAGGCGCTGGCCGATAAGGAGGCGCCCCAGCTGGTAATCCTGGGCAAGCAGGCCATCGACGACGATGCCAATCAGGTTGGACAGATGCTCGCGGCGCTGCTCGGTTGGCCGCAGGCGACGTTCGCGTCGAAGGTCGACATTGCCGACGGGCATGCGACCGTCAAGCGTGAAATCGACGGCGGGCTGGAAACACTGAAGCTGACTCTGCCCGCTGTGATCACCACCGACCTGCGCCTGAACGAGCCGCGCTACGCGACACTGCCGAACATCATGAAGGCGAAGAAAAAGCCGATGGAGATCGTCAAGCCGGATGCGCTTGGGGTCGACGTCACGCCGCGCCTGACCACGCTCAAGGTGGTCGAGCCCGCCAAGCGCAAAGGCGGTGGCAAGGTCGCCGACGTCAAGGAGTTGGTCGCCAAGTTGCGCAATGAAGCCAAAGTGATCGCGTGACCAGGGCGACGAAGAAATGACAACACTGGTCATCGCCGAACACGACAACACTGCGCTCAAGGGCGCGACGCTCAACACGCTCGCCGCGGCGCAGAAGATCGGCGGCGATATTCACGTCCTGGTCGCTGGACAGGGCGCGCAAGCCGCGGCGAGTGCCGCGGCGCAGGTGGCAGGTGTTGCCAAGGTGCTGCACGCGGACGCGCCGCAACTCGCGGCGCAGACCGCGGAGAACGTCGCCGCGCTGGTCGTTGGCCTGGCGGGTGCGTATTCGCACATCCTCCTGCCGGCGACCGGCTTCGGCAAGAACGTCGCGCCACGCATCGCGGCGCTGCTCGACGTGGCGCAGGTGTCGGACATCATCGCGGTCGAGTCGCCGGATACCTTCGTGCGACCGATCTACGCCGGCAACGCCTTTGCGACGGTGCAATCGAAAGACGCGAAGAAAGTCGTCACCGTGCGCGCCACCGGATTCGACGCCGTCGCCGCAAGCGGTGGCCAGGCGCCGATCGAGACCGTCGCGGCACCCGCGGATTTCGGTCGCGTCGAGCTCAAGGGCCAGGAACTGACCAAGTCGGACCGGCCCGAATTGACCGGTGCACGCGTGGTCATCTCGGGCGGACGCGGCCTGCAGAGCGGCGAGAACTTCAAGATGCTCGAGATTCTGGCCGGCAAGCTCAACGCCGCGTTGGGCGCGTCGCGCGCGGCGGTCGACGCGGGCTACGTCCCGAATGATTACCAGGTGGGGCAGACCGGGAAGATCGTCGCGCCCGACCTGTACATCGCGGTCGGCATTTCCGGCGCGATCCAGCATCTGGCGGGCATGAAGGACAGCAAGGTGATCGTCGCCATCAACAAGGATCCCGAGGCGCCGATATTCCAGATCGCCGACTACGGGCTGGTCGGTGACCTGTTCGAGATCATTCCCGCGCTGACCGCCGAGCTGGGCTAGGCGCCCACTTTTCCGCGCGCGGCGCGTCGTTCACGTTCCGCGGTTTCTACCGCATCTTCTGCGACACACAACCCGTTTCGAGGCGACACCGATGAGTATGTATCACGCCCCGCTCAAAGACATGCTGTTCGTCATGAACGAGCTCGCCGGCATGGAGCAGGTGAGCAAGTTGCCCGGTTACGAGGACGCGACGGCCGACACCGTCGCCGCGATCCTCGAAGAGGCGGCGAAGTTCGCGACCGAAGTGCTCGACCCGCTCAACGCGGTGGGCGATCGCGAGGGTTCGAAGCTCGTCGACGGCGGCATAGTAAAAACGCCGACTGGATTCAAGGAGGCGTACAAGCAGTTCGCCGACAACGGCTGGAACGGCCTGACCAAGCACCCGGACCACGGCGGACAGGGCCTGCCGCAACTCGTGTCGACCGCAGTCGAGGAAATGTGGCACGGCGCCAACCTCGCGTTTGCGCTCTGCCCGTTGCTCACGCAGGGCGCGATCGAGGCGCTGGAGCTGGTCGGTTCCGACGCGCAGAAGGCAATGTACCTGCCGAAGATGGTCGAGGGCGTGTGGACCGGCACGATGAATCTCACCGAGCCGCAGGCGGGCTCGGACCTGGCCGCGGTGCGCACGCGCGCGGAGCCGCAGCCGGATGGCAGCTTCAAGCTCCGTGGTCAGAAGATCTTCATCACCTACGGCGACCAGGATTACACCGAGAACATCATCCACCTGGTGCTCGCCCGTACGCCCGACCGCGCCGGAGGGCGTGAAGGGCATCTCGCTGTTCGTCGTGCCGAAATTCCTGGTCAATGCCGACGGCTCGCTGGGCGCGCGCAACGACGTCCAGTGCGTTTCGCTCGAACACAAGCTGGGGATTCACGCGAGCCCGACCGCGGTGCTGGCCTACGGCGAACACGGCGGCGCCGTCGGCCACCTCGTCGGCGAGGAGAACCGCGGCCTCGAGTACATGTTCATCATGATGAACCTGGCGCGCTATTCGGTCGGCGTGGAGGGGATCGGCATTTCCGAACGCGCCTACCAGCGCGCGCTGGCATTCGCCAAGGATCGCGTGCAAGGTCGCGCACCGGGCATGGACAAGTCCGTGCCGACGGCGACCATCCTCCAGCATCCCGATGTGCGACGCATGCTGCTCACGATGAAGGCGCTGACCGAGGCGACGCGCGGCGTGGCGTACGTCACCGGTGCCGCGATCGACAACGCGCTGCATCATCCCGATCCCGCCGCGCGCAAGCGCCACCAGGGTTTCGTCGACTTCATGATCCCGATCGTCAAGGGCTGCAGCACCGAAGTCGCGCAGCAGGTCACGTACCTGGGGCTGCAAGTCCACGGGGGCATGGGCTTCATCGAGGAGACCGGCGCGGCGCAGTACTACCGCGACGCACGGATCACGACCATCTACGAAGGAACGACGGGCATCCAGGCCAACGACCTCATCGGACGCAAGACCGCGCGCGATGGCGGCGCGGCGGCACGCGCGGTGCTTGCCGAAATTATCAAGGTGGCTGCGCAATTGTCGGCATCAAGTGACGCGGAGCTCAAGGCGACGGGCGCCGCACTGACCGCTGCCGCGACAGCACTCGGCGAGGCGATCGACTGGCTGGTACCCAACTATGCAGCATCGACGCGCGCGGCGCACGCCGCCGCGGTGCCTTACCTGCAGTTGTGGGGACTGGTGGCGGGCGGCTGGCAATTGGGCCGCGCCGCGCTGATCGCCGCCAAGCGGCTCGAGGAAGGCACGGGCGACGCCGCGTTCTACCGCGGGAAGATTTCGACCGCGCGTTTCTACGCTGATTGCCTGTTGCCGCAGGCGGCTGCACTCGCACAGTCGATCGTCCACGGCAGTGAATCGGTGCTGGCGCTCGCCGACGAGCAGTTCTGAACTGACGCGCACCATGCGCGGACCCGTCGCGTTGGCGTTGCTCATCGCAGCGTCGGCATGCGCGCAGGCTCCCAATGGTGTCGGCGTGCCGTCGCCATCGGCAAGCGCCCGCCTCGCACCGGCGGGCAAGGCTCCGACGTACACCGATCGCGCACTGTCCGGCGTCCCGAATGCGCAGGCGCTGCGCGGCCATTTCTGGGTACCTGGTCTGGACGACGCTTACGTGCCGCAGGGTGTCGCGTTCGGCGACGGTGCGCTGTGGGTGGCCACCTATCGTAGCGCCGACCCGGCGCAGGACCGCGGTCCCTGCCGCGTGTATCGCGTCAATCCGGCAAGTGGAGCGATCAGCGGTTACTTCGATCTGCCGCCGGAGTGCGGACACGCGGGTGGGTCCGCGTGGGGCGGCGACGGCACGCTCTATATTGCCGACACCCATGTGTTGATTCGCATCCGCGCCGCCGATGCGCTGCGCGCTGGCCGTTGCGCTCCCGCGACTTGTCAGACGGTCAGGCTGGGGGGCGAGATCACAGGGCATTTCCTCGCGCACGGCAGTGACGCGCTGTGGATCGGCGAGTACACGCGCGCCCGCGATGGACCGGGGCGGTTGTGGCGCGTGCCGTTGGCACGCATCGATGCGCTGATGGCGAGCGGCGCCACGCTCGACCAGAGTTTCGCGCAGGCAACGCTGCCGGTCGCTGCCCAGTCGCAGGGCGCGGCACTCTCCGCGGATGGAACGCTCTGGTTGACGCAGAGCGGCGGCACGCTGGGCCGCGTTCAGCGGGTCGACGCGGCGACCGGCAAAGTGCTCGCCGAATACGCCATGCCCGCGGGCATCGAGGACATCGAGTTCGCGCCCGACGGCACGCTCTGGGCGGTCAGCGAGGCCGGCTCGCAGCGCTGGAATCGCTGGACGACGTACTATCCATTGGTATTCGCCATCGACACTGCGGCGTTGCGGTAGCGGCGCGAGCTACGCGGCGAGGGGCCCCACGCGTAAGCGTGGGGATCGACGCCAGAGCGAGTCGACGCTGCGGCCGACACACATACGCAACGTGTTCACTGTGTGGATTCAAGGAGGCCGTCGCGCGCTGCACCGTCGGGACGTGTTCAGTCTTCGCCCGCGACGTACTCGAGCGCGGCGTAGAGGCCGGGCGCCGCTGCCAGTACCCGTCCACCGCCAGAAAGTCCGCCGGCACCCGGGTACGCATGCGTCCTGCCGCCCGCTTCCTCGACCAGCAGCAGGCCGGCCAGCGCATCCCAGGCGTGCATGTGGGGCTCGAAGTAACCGTCGAACCGGCCAGCGGCGACATGCGCGAGCATAAGTGCGCCCGCGCCCATGTCCTTGACGGCGAGGCCGGCCTCGTACATGCGTCGCCTGACACGCAGATGATCATCGAGCTCCTGGCGCGGCACGTAGCCCGCGCAAACCAGCGCGCTGTCGAGGCGATCGCAGGACGACACATGCATGGGCGCGTCGTTGCAGAAAGCACCCGCGCCGCGTGTTGCCGAGAAAAGTTCGTCGGGCGCCGGATCGTAGATGACACCGATGCGTCGCTCTCCGCCGACCAGGAAGGCGATCGATATGCACCAGTAGCGCACGCCATGGACGAAGTTGATCGTGCCGTCAATGGGATCGACGAACCATGCGTGCTCGCCGACGTCGCCGCCGGCTTCTTCGCCGTACATCGTGTCGGAGGGAAAAGCTGCGCTAATCCGCGTGCGGATCAGCGCTTCGACGGCGCGATCGGCAATGCTGACGAAATCCTGCGGCCCCTTGGTCTCGGTGGCATAGGCAATGTCGCGCTTGAAGTAACGCCAGGCGAGTGCACCGGCGTCGCGGGCGAGTTGTCTGGCGAACTGCGCGCGTTCGGCGATTCCGTCCGGCGTCATGCCGCGGCGATCGGGACGACGCCGTGGTGGGCGAGGGTTACCGAGACCGGCGCGCCGGCGCCAAGCGGCCGATCGACCGCCATGCTGATGACGAACAGGTCGCCCAACTCGGTGGCGATGGTGTACTCCATCAGGCCGCCGATGTATGCGGCCTTGCGCACCTTCGCCGGCATGCCACCGCCATTGGCGACGCCGAGTTCGATCGCCTCGGGACGGATCGAGACGTCGACGCTGCCGGCAAGCCCGCGATGCGGCAGCGTCATGGTCAATGGCCCCAGCACGAGTTCGCCGAGGCGATCGTCGACACGGCGCAGCGTGCCGCGCACGCGATTGGCGTCGCCCATGAAGCCTGCCACGAAAACGTCGCGCGGCTGCTCGTAGAGTTCGCGCGGAGCGCCTTCCTGGGCGATGGTCGCCTTGTTCATCACGATGATCCTGTCCGACACCGCCATCGCCTCGGCCTGGTCGTGCGTCACATAGACGACGGTCAGACCCAGCCGCTGCTGCAGGTCGCGGATTTCCTCGCGCATCTGGCGGCGCAGCCGCGCATCGAGATTGGAGAGTGGCTCGTCGAAGAGCAGCACCGACGGCTCGAGCACCAGCGCGCGCGCGACAGCAACGCGCTGCTGCTGACCGCCCGAGAGCTCGGAAGGCAGGCGTTCGTCGAATCCGGTGAGCCCGACGGTGGTCAGTGCGACCTGCGCCTTGTCGCGCACCGCGGCCTTGGGCAGGCCGGCGACGCTCAGTCCGTAGCCGACATTCTCGATCACCGACATGTGCGGGAACAGGGCGTAGCTCTGGAAGACCATCGACACGTCGCGCTCGGAGGCCGGAATGCGCGTGACGTCGGCGCCGCCGATGAAAATGGTCCCCATGGTCGGAAGCTCCAGTCCGGCAATCATGCGCAGCGTCGTCGTCTTGCCGCAGCCAGACGGGCCGAGCAGGGTGACCAGGCTGCCCGCGGCCACGGTGAAACTGATGTCCTTGACCGCGGCGACGTTGCCGTAGAGCTTGCTGACGTTGCGAAACTCGATCGAGGCGGCTTTTACTTTCATTGTAGGATCTTGGTTCATGTTCGGTTCCAGGCTCAGGCCGCGCTGCTGCCCAATTGTGCCACACCACCAGGCGCCACCGCCGCGCGCCGACCGAGGCGCCGGCTGCCCACCACGCGCTGGATCGCCCAGATGATGAGCAGCATGAGCACGATGAGCACTGACGAGTACGCGATCGACACGCCGTAGTCGCCGTTGGTGACGCGGTTGATGATGTAGGTGGTCGCCCATTCGTATTCCGCAGACACCAGGAACACGATTGCCGAGACGGTCGTCACCGAACGCACGAAACTGTAGACAAGTGCGGCGACGACCGCGGGCTTGAGCAGCGGCAGCAGCACCCGCCGCAGTGTCGTGAAGCCGCGCGCGCCGAGCGTCGTCGAGGCTTCGTCGAGGCTCTTGTCGATCTGCGCCATCGACGCCATGCCGGCGCGCACGCCCACCGGCATGTTGCGGAAGACGTTGCAGACGATGAGGATCAGCGCGGTGCCGGTCAGCTCGATCGGCGGCACGTTGAAGGCGAGGATGTACGACACGCCGATCACGGTGCCGGGAATCGCGAAACTGAGCAGCGTGCCGAATTCGAACGCCGACTGGCCGCGGAATTTGTGACGCGTCAGCACGTACGCGGTGAGCAGTCCGAGCACCGCGGTCAGCGGGGCGGCGATGGCCGAGAGCTTGACGGTGGTCCAGAACGAATTCCACGCAGTGCCGACCCACAACAGGCCATTGGGGCCCGACTCGACCCCGAAGGCCTTGACGTAGTGGCGCAGCGTTGGCGTGTAGTTGCGGCCCCATTGCTCGACGAAGCCGCCCGCGAATGCCATGGCATAAATGATCACGGTGAGAATGATCCATGGCACCGCCAGCGAATAGCAGACCTTGCGCACGCGATCGGGCAGCGGTGTCGGCAGACCGGAATCGCCCTTGCCGGACACCACCGTATAGACCTTGCGCCCGAGCACCCAGCGCTGCGCGAAGAATGCTGCCAGCGCGAAACCCAGCAGCAGCAGCCCGAGTGCCGCCGCGCGGCCTTGGTCGAGCTGCGCGCCAACCACCGAATAGAACACCTCGGTCGCGAGCACGCCAAAATTGCCGCCGAGCACGATGGGGTTGCCGAAGTCGGCGATCGACTCGATGAAGCCGATCAGGAAGGCATTGGCGAGTCCGGGTCGCATCAGCGGCAGCGACACATCGATGAAGGTGCGCCAGCTATTCGCGCGCAGCGTCTGCGCGGCTTCTTCCATGCTCGGCGACACGCCTTCGACGACACCGATCAGCACCAGGAACGCGATCGGTGTGAACGACAGCAATTGCGCGAGGATCAGGCCCGGCAGGCCATAGAACCAGCGCGATGGATCGATTCCAAAGGCCATCTCCAGGACCTGATTGACCACGCCCGAGCGACCGAAGAGAAGAATCAGCGCCAGGCCGATGACAAAGGGCGGCGTGATGATCGGCAGGATCGACATCGCGCGCAGCAGTTTCTTGAAGCGGAAATTGCTCCGCGTGACCACCAGCGCGAAGGCGAGCCCCAGCGCGGTGGTGCCGAAGCCGCAGATAAGCGCAAGCAGCAGCGTGTTCCAGGCTACGCCGCAGCGCGGGCCGCCCGACAGACAACCCAATCCCCACACCTTCTCCTGCAGGAAGCGGCCGAGGAAGGCGGACAGGCGAAACGCGCCACCGTCGTCTTGGAACGCGCTGATGAGGATGTTCAGGATGGGGAAGAAGGTGAAGACGGTCGTCGCGGCGAGGATCGCGACAATGCTGCCGGCGATGAAGCCGTCGCCGCCGAAATTGCCGCGCTCGGCGAGCCCCAGCGCGAAGAGCATCGTAAACGAGGAAAGGGCGAGCGTTGCGCCGAGCCCCATGCCGTATTGCTTGCCGTCGAGCGGTCCCCAGGTGCGGGTCAGCGCTTCGAAGGACCAGCCTTGCGCGCCGATGGCGAAGCCTTGCGCGAACGTGTAGAGGAACCCGATGGCACCAAGCACCAGCAGAGCGCGCGCACGCAGATTGCGATCGAGACCCGGCGCAAGCAGCGCGGCGCCTGCCAGGAGCAGCGCGCCGACGGGCCACAACCATGTCCGTCCGTGTCGTGCCGCCTGGAGCAGTGCCGGCGCGTTGGTCGCGTCGGTGAAGTGGGTGAGCCACGCCGGCGACAGCAACGAGGCTTCGAGCATGTACCACGGCACGCCGACGAAGCCGATGGCGCCCACGACGAGCCAGCCGGCGACGGCGCGGTTCCTCGCGTTCATGCGCCTAGCGCGCGCCCTGGTTGATTTCCTTCTCCCAGCGCTCGAGCAGGCGCTTGCGCTCGACCGTCGTGCCGTACTTGGCGCTGTCGTAGTCGATCAGCTTGATGTCGGCCAGATTTGGCACCTGCGGCGGCAATGTCACGTTGCGGTTGGTCGGGATCGCGTATTCCTTGATGTCGAGGCCGATCTGCTGCGCGGCCGGGGTCAGCGCCCAGTCGAAGAACTTCTTTGCGTTGTCCATGTTGCGCGCGCCCTTGATGACCGCCATCGAGCCGACTTCGTAGCCCACGCCTTCGCAGGGCAGGATTGCCTTGACGGGGAAACCGCGCACGACCTCGTTGATCACGCCATGCAGCACCGTGCTGCCGATGCCGGTTTCGCCGCGCGTGACCGCCGTCATCGGACCGATCCCCGAGCGCGCGTACTGGTTGACGTTGGCGTTGAGCGCCTTCATGTACTTAAAGGCTTCGTCCTCGCCGAACACCTGCACCAGCGACGCGAGCATCATGTACGCGGTGCCCGAGGAGTTCGGGTTCGACAGCATCACCTCGCCCTTGTAGATCGGGTTGGTCAGATCCTTCCAGCACTTGGGCACCGGCAGTTTTTTCTTGTCGAAGAGCTCGGTGTTGTAGCCCAGCGCGAGGATGCCGCCATAGACTCCGGCGACGCGGTACTTCGACAATTCGGCCTCGCGCTTCGCCCACGGCTGGAGTTGATCGAGGTTGGGCGACTTGTAGGTCTCGAGCAGGCCTTCCTCCGCGGCCTGCAGGAACGCGTCACCCGGTCCCGCCCACCAGATGTCGCCCTTGGGATTGGCGGCTTCGGCCTTGATCTGCGCGAACAATTCGCCGGTGGCCTTCTGCGTGACCGTGGTCTTGACGCCGGTCGCCTTCTCGAAGCCGTTTGCCATGCCCTGGCACCAGGCGGTGTTGGGCGAGCTGCAGTACATGGCGAGGGTGCCCTGGGCGAGGGCTGCAGTCGCTGACAACAAGCCAACGAGGCCGAGCAGGAGAATGCGGGCTAGGGATGGGTGCATCGATCGCTTAGCTCAGTCTTCGTTCGCACACGCTCAAGACACGGTACTGCTAATTCGTCGTTCCCGCGAAAGCGGGAACCCAGTGTCTTGCGCACTGACGCCACTGGATCCCCGCTTTCGCGGGGATGACGTCGGGCCCCATTCCGCGCTTCACACGGCCTGGTCCGACGTCACTTAACCGCAGCCGCTCCGCCGACTTCCTTGTCCCATTTTTCGAGCAGGCGCTTACGCTCGGCCGACGAGCCGTACTTCGCGAAGTTGTAATCGATCAGCTTGATGTCGGCGGGCCGCGGCGACAGCGGCGACACTGGCGTGGCGACATTCGACGGCAGCTGAAACGATGACTTCGATTCGTAAGACAGTTTTTGCGCCGCAGGTGTCAACGCCCAGTCGTAGAATTTCTTGGCGTTCTCGAGGTTGCGCGCGCCCTTGATCAGCGACATCGAGCCGATCTCGTAGCCGGTGCCTTCGCAGGGCGCGACACTCTTCACCGGAAAGCCAGCCTGCGCCTCGGTGACGACGTCGTGGATGAAGGACACCGCCACCATGTTCTCGCCGCGCGCGGTCGCCTTGATCGGGCCGACGCCTTGCCGTGCGTAGTTGCTGATGTTCTTGTTCCAGTCCTTGAGCATCTTGAAGGCTTCGTCCTCGCCGAAAACCTGCACCAGCGTCGCGATCGCGGTGTAGGCGGTGCCCGATGCATTGGGATTCGCCATCTGCAGGTCGCCTTTGTATTCGGGTTTGCCGAGGTCCTTCCAGCATGCCGGCGCGGTCGCCTTTTTCTTGGCGAGCAGCTCGGTGTTGTAGCCCATGCCAAGCACGCCCAGGTAGATTCCTACGGTCTTGTAGCCGGACTGCTCGGCTTGTTTCTTTGCCCACGGCTGCAGCTGGTCGAGCAGCGGCGACTTGTAGGCGATCGTGAGGTCCTGTTCCGCCGCCTGCAGGTGCGGATCACCGGTGCCGCCATACCAGATGTCGTGCTTCGGATTGGCCTTTTCCGCGGCGATGGTCGCGTACGATTCGCCCGAGCCCTTGAGCGTGAGCGCGACCTTGATGCCGGTCGCCTTCTCGAATTCGGTCGCGGCCATGTTGCACCATTCGGCGGCCATCGGGCACATTACGTTGACCTGCTGCTGCGCGGCGACAGGCAGCGCAAGCAGGCCGAGGGTTGCGGCGAGCAGACTTCGTTGCAGATGCATGGGACTCCTCCGGGGGTGAGACTGTAATGAGTTTGTAGTGATTCTGTAATAATCAGTGATAGCGCCGAGCGGCGTCAACCGTTCGTTGCTGTTGCGTCGCGGCACCTGTCGCGCCAATGCGCCATTCTGAGGAAACGCAGCTTCGAAAGCCATGCTTCGCTTCGGTATCGACCTGGGGGGCACCAAGACCGAGATCATCGCGCTCGACGCCGACGGCCGCGAGCTCCTGCGCCGGCGCGTTGCCACGCCCAGCAACGACTATGCCGCGACGCTGCGGCAGATTGCCGATCTAGTCCGCGCGGGCGAAGCGGAGCTGGGGTCCAGGGGTCGCGTCGGCGTCGGCACGCCGGGTTCCCTGTCCGTCGCGACCGGCTTGCTCCGGGGCTCGAATTCGGTCTGCCTCAATGGCCAACCCGTCAAGGCCGATCTCGAAGCAATGCTCGAACGCGAGATTCGCATGACCAACGACGCCAACTGCTTTGCCTTGTCGGAAGCTGTCGACGGCGCGGGGCAGGGGGCGGGTGTGGTCTTCGGCGTCATCATCGGCACCGGCGTGGGTGGCGGCATCGTCGTGCGCGGCGAAGTCCTGGTGGGTCCGAATGCCATCGCCGGCGAATGGGGCCACAATCCGCTTCCGTGGCCCACCGATGCCGAGCGTCCGGGCCCGCGCTGTTTTTGCGGTAAGCACGGTTGTATCGAGACGTTTCTGTCCGGACCGGGCCTGGAGCGCGATCACCTGACCGTGGCCGGCGAGCGCGCAGCTGCAATGGAAATCGCGACGCGCGCCGCTGCCGGAGATATCACCGCCGGCGCGTCGTTGCGCCGCTACGAAGAGCGTCTCGCACGGGCGCTGGCGCACGTTATCAATCTGCTCGATCCGGACGTCATCGTGCTTGGCGGCGGCTTGTCCAACGTTGCCGCGCTGTACACCGACGTTCCGCAGTTGTGGGGCCAATGGGTGTTCTCGGATCGCGTCGACACGCGGCTCGTGGCGCATCGCCATGGCGACTCCAGCGGAGTGCGCGGCGCGGCGTGGCTGTGGCCGCGCGATCACATGTTGGGGTAATTCGGACCGCCTCCGCCTTCCGGAGTCACCCAGTGGATGTTCTGGCGCGGATCCTTGATGTCGCAGGTCTTGCAGTGCACGCAGTTCTGCGCATTGATCTGCAGCCGACGCGCCGCGCCGCCCACGGCTTCGTCGGCGACGAACTCGTACACACCGGCAGGGCAATAGCGCTGCTCGGGACCGTCGTAGAGCGCCAGATTCACCGCGACCGGCACCGCAGGATCGCGTAGTTGCAGATGCGAAGGCTGATTCTCCTCGTGATTGGTGTTGGAGATGAACACCGAGGAGAGTTTGTCGAAGGTGAGTACGCCGTCGTATTTCGGATACTCGATGCGCGGCATTTCGGCCGCAGGCTTCAGGGACTCGTTGTCCGGCTTGCCATGGTGCAATGTCCAACCCACTAGCGCGCCCAGCCCGAGATCGTTGAGCCACATGTGGATGCCGCCGTGCAGCGTGCCGAACATGGCGCCCCACTTGAGCCCTGGCTTGACGTTGCGAACCTTGTAGAGTTCATCGTGCGCCCACGACGATCGGAACGCGGCGGGGTAACTTGCGAGTTCATCGTGCTGGCGATTTTCGGTCAGTGCCGCGTATGCCGACTCGGCGCCCTGCATGCCGGTCTTCATCGCATTGTGAGTGCCCTTGATGCGCGGCACGTTCAGGAAACCCGCAGCGTCACCGACCAGCGCGCCTCCGGGAAAGGTCAGTTTCGGTATCGACTGCAGGCCGCCTTCGCTGATTGCGCGCGCGCCGTAGGCCAGCCGCTTGCCGCCCTCGAAGGTGCCTTGGATGGCGGGGTGCGTCTTGAAGCGCTGGAATTCGTCGTATGGCGAGAGATGCGGGTTCTCGTAATTCAGGTGCACGACGAAGCCGACCGACACCAGGTCGGCATCGAAGTGATAGAGGAACGATCCGCCGCCGGTCTTCGAGTCCAGGGGCCAGCCCTGCGTGTGCATGACCAGTCCGCGCTGGTGCTTGCCTGGCGCGACCTGCCAGAGTTCCTTGATGCCGATGCCGTACTTCTGCGGGTCGACACCTTCGCGCAGGCCGAACTTCGCCATCAGTTCCTGCGACAGAGAGCCGCGGCAGCCTTCCGCGAACAGCGTGTACTTGGCGTGCAGTTCCATGCCCTGCTGATACTCGGGCTTGTGCGTGCCGTCGCGGGCCACGCCGACGTCGCCGGTCGCGACACCGCGCACCGCGCCGGCGTCGCTGTAGAGCACTTCCGCGGCAGCGAAGCCGGGATAGATTTCCACGCCCAGCCCCTCGGCCTGCTGTCCGAGCCAGCGACAGACACTGCCAAGGCTCGCGATGTAGCAGCCGTGGTTGTTCATCAGTGGCGGCATCAGCCAATTGGGAATGCGCCGCGCGCCGGTGGCACTGAGCACCAGGAATCGGTCCTTGGTCACCGGCGTGGTCAGCGGCGCACCCGCGGCCTGCCAGTCGGGAATCAGTTCAGCGAGCGCGCGCGGGTCGATCACCGCGCCCGACAGAATATGCGCGCCGATCTCGGAACCTTTTTCGAGCACGCAGACGCTGGTCTCGCGTCCGCCCATCGCCGCGAGCTGCTTCAGGCGGATCGCCGCGGCGAGTCCTGCCGGTCCGCCGCCGACGATGACGACGTCGTATTGCATTGCCTCGCGTGCCACGGGCATCCTCCAGGAGGGGCGAACGGTTGGGGTCGGGCGGCCGGTAGGGCGGCGTCGATTATAATTCGCTTTCCCCCGAAGCCGGCCATGACCTCGACCCGCCACCTCGTGCAGACGATCCGCGTACCCGTGCGCTGGGGGGACATGGACGCGCTGGGGCACGTCAACCACACCAGCTACTTTCGCTACATGGAAGAGGCGCGCATCGCCTGGATGAACGACGTGCTTGCGCGCGCCGGGGCGTTCCCGGGCGAGGGCCATTTCATCGTCAACGCCAGCTGCACCTTCCACCTCGCAATCACCTTTCCGGCGACGGTGGAGGTGGCCATGTACCTGGGCGAGCCGGGCCGCTCGAGTATCGATAGCTACTACGACATGACCATCGACGGGCGCAAGTATGCCGAAGGCGCGGCCAAGATCGTTTGGGTCGACTACAAGACGCAACGCTCGGCACCCTTGCCCGATCGACTGCTCGCTCTGTATCGCTGACGCGCCGCTTCGATGGCGACCAACAAGCCGCTCTGGAGTCCGTCTCCCGAACGCATCGCGCGCGCCAACCTCACCGCGTTCGCGGCCCGCGTGGGCGCTGCACGCAAACTCGACCTGCCCGACTACACCGCGCTCTACGCATGGTCGGTCGCCCAGCGTGCAGAATTCTGGCGTGACATGTGGGATGAGGCGGCGATCATCGGCGAGCCTGGCGCGCGCACGCTGGTTGAGGGCCTGCGCATGCGCGACTCGCGCTGGTTTCCCGACGCCAGGCTGAACTACGCGGAAAACCTGCTCTGCCGGCGGTCGCGCGACGATGCCGGCGACGCGCTCGTGTTCTGGGGCGAGGACAAGGTCAAGCGGCGCGTGTCGCACGCCGATCTTTACGCCAGCGTCGCGCGCGCGATCCTGGCTCTGAAGGCGGCCGGCGTGAAGCGCGGCGACCGTGTCGCGGGCTACCTGCCGAACCAGCCGGAAACGATCATTGCCACGCTGGCCACCAGCGCGCTGGGCGCGATCTGGTCGTCGGCATCGCCCGACTTCGGCGTCCAGGGCGTGGTCGATCGCTTTGGCCAGATCGAGCCGACCGTGCTGTTCACCGTCGACGGCTACTGGTACAACGGCAAGCCGCAGCCCATCCTCGACAGGGTCGCGCAAATCGTTGCGCGCCTGCCGACGTTGCGGCGGGTGGTCGTCGTGCCCTACCTGCAGGTCACGTCGACACCGCCGCCGGAATTGCGCGACATTGCGCTGGCGCAATCCTGGGAAGATTTCCTCGCCCCGCACGCGGCCGGTCCCATCGTCTTCGAACGACTGCCCTTCGATCATCCGCTGTTCATCATGTACTCGTCGGGCACGACCGGCGTCCCGAAGTGCATCGTGCACGGGGCGGGTGGGACGCTGCTCCAGCACGTGAAGGAACACCGGCTGCAAAGCGACGTCAATGCCGGCGACCGCCTGTTCTACTTCACCACCTGCGGCTGGATGATGTGGAACTGGCTGGTGTCGGGGCTCGCTTCGGGCGCGACCTTGCTGCTCTACGACGGCTCGCCGTTCATCGAGCGCGGGCGCATCCTCTGGGACTTGGCCGAACAGGAGCGCATGACGCACTTCGGAGCATCCGCCAAGTACATCGATGCCATGCGCAAGGCCGGCCTGGTGCCGCGCAAGGACTACGCGCTCTCCGCGCTGCGCGCGATGCTGTCGACTGGCAGTCCGCTTGCTCCCGAGAGCTTCGACTACGTCTACCAGTGCGTGAAGGATGATCTGTGCCTGTCGTCGATCTCCGGCGGCACCGACATCATCTCCTGCTTCGCACTGGGTTGCCCGACGCGCCCGGTGTGGCGCGGCGAACTGCAATGCCGCGGCCTTGGACTGGCGGTCGACGTCTACGACGCGGATGGCAAGCCGCTGCGCGGCGAGAAAGGCGAGCTGGTCTGCACCAAGTCATTTCCGTCGATGCCAACGGGATTCTGGAACGATCCCGGCAACGTCAAGTACCACGCCGCCTACTTCGAGCGTTTTCCCGATATCTGGTGCCACGGCGACTATGTCGAGCTAACCGAGCACGACGGCATGATCATCTACGGCCGCTCTGATGCGACGCTCAATCCCGGCGGCGTGCGCATCGGCACCGCGGAGATCTACCGGCAGGTGGAACAGCTCGACGAGGTGGTTGAAAGTATCGTCATCGGCCAGGATTGGCCGCCGGGCGAGGTCGGCGACCTGCGTGTGGTGCTGTTCGTGCGTCTGCGCGACGGCCTCGTGCTCGACGATGCCCTGGTCGAGCGGATCAAGAAGCACGTTCGAACCAATACCACGCCACGACACGTGCCGACCAGGATCGTCCAGGTCACCGACATTCCGCGCACCAAGAGCGGCAAGATCGTCGAACTCGCGGTGCGCAACGTCGTGCGCGGTGACGAGGTCAAGAACATTGAAGCGCTGGCCAACCCGGAAGCACTGGAGCAGTTCCGCGATCGACCGGAACTGAAGTCTTGAATGGGGTCCGACCGCGGCTTGAAACCGCAGGCTGATCCCGACAGTCCATGATGACGCGAGAATGAACCTACTGGCCATCGTGCTCGCGCTCGCGCTCGAGCAATGGCGCTCGCTGCGCTGGCGCGGGGTGTTCCGGCAATGGTTTCGCCGTTATGCCCGCTGGCTCGAGCGCCGTTTCAATGCCGGTGTGGCGCAACAGGGAGCGGTTGCCGGCGCGCTGGCGCTGGTGCCGCCGGTCGTGCTGGCGGGAGCGATCTATTGGGGGCTCGATCAGATCGCAACGCTGCTGGGTGTGCTGTGGAACGTCGCCCTCCTTTATGTATTCGTCGGCTTTCGCCATTTCAGCCATGCCTTCACCTCGATCGCCGATGCGCTCAAGTCTGGCGATGCGATCGCTGCGCGCAAACGCCTGATCGCGTGGCTCGGTAGTGCCGCGAGCGGCGCCACCGCCGAGGAGGTTCCGAAGTTGGCGATCGAGAAGGGCTTGCTCGACGCCTATCACCACGTGTTCGGCACGTTATTCTGGTTCATGATGTTGCCCGGACCGACCGGCGCGGTGCTCTACAGTCTGGCGGCACTGCTTGCCGAGCAATGGCGCGGTGACGCTGTCACGCCGATGGGCGCGCAGTTGGCGCTGTTCGGGCATCCGGTACAGCGCCTGCGCTACTGGCTCGACTGGGTGCCGGTGCGCCTGACGGCAATGACCTTCGCGGTGGTCGGCGACTTCGAGGACGCGGTGTATTGCTGGCGTACACAGGCGGAGCACTGGCCGTCGCTGCACGATGGAATCCTCCTGGCCAGTGGCGGCGGCGCGCTCGGTTGCGCACTGGGTGGGGCGCTGACTTCGCCGGCAGGCGAGCTGGAGTTTCGACCCGAACTCGGCATGGGCGACGCCCCCGACGTCGACGTCATGCCGAGTGCGACTGGGCTGGTGTGGCGCGCGCTGCTGGTGTGGCTGGTCTTGCTGTTGTTGCTGACGCTCGCGTACTGGGCACCGTAAAAGTCGATACGATCGCGCCGCGATCGACGCGCGCGCGCGACCTAAGCCCAGCTGCGCGCCCGGCGCTCGCTATCGGCGAGCAGCTGCCGCATCAGTTCGACACGCCAGGGCAGGACTTCGCCGCGTTCGACCGCGTCCTGCACCGCGCATCCGGGCTCGACATCGTGGCGGCAGTTGCGGAATCGGCAATGGCCGAGCAACGAACGCAGTTCGACGAAGGCGTGCGCGATCTGAGCGGGGTTGAGGTGCGCCAGCCCGAATTCCTGCATGCCGGGCGAATCCACGATCCAGCTATCGGCGTCTAGACGATACAGCGTCGTCTGGGTGGTCGTATGGCGGCCGGTCTGCAGCGACACCGATACGTCGCCGATTTTCGCCGCGGCTCCCGGCAGAAGCGCATTGATCAGCGTCGACTTGCCCATCCCCGATTGCCCGACGAGCACGCTGCGCTGGTTCGCCAGCAGCGGGGCGAGTTCGCGGGCATGGTCGCGCGCCGACACCGCGATCACGGTGTAGCCAAGCGCGGCGAATGAAGCGAGGCGAGGCGCGAGCGCGGCGAAGCCGGGCAAGTCGCTCTTGTTCGCGACCAGGATGAAGCGGCAACCCGAACTCTCCGCGGCGATCGTCCAGCGATTCACGAGTTCGTCGTCGAAGGGCGGATCGGGTGCGACGATGCCGAGCACCTGCGTGACGTTCGCCGCGACCAGTTTCTCGCGGTGCGCGTCGGATCGAAAGCAGAGCGTTGCGCGCGGCAGGATCGCGGTGATGATGCCTTCGCCGCCCGCCGACACCTCGACCTCGGCGCGGTCGCCACAGGCAACTGTCGACTCCCGCCCGCGCAGCACGCACATCACGGTGGGTCCGTCGTCGAGCGCGACCGCGTAGTGCCGCCGATGCGTCTGAGTCACCAGTCCCGTCGTAGCAGTCACGGCGCGAGCTGCTCGGTTCGGGCGGCGCAGATGCAGTCGTTGTGCGTCACGCCCCCGGCGTCGTGCGTCGACCAGTCGACGACGACATGATCGTAGTGCACCGACAGGTCGGGGTGGTGATCCTGCCGATTGGCCATCCACGCGATCGCGTTGACGAAGGCGATGGTGCGGTAGTAGTCGGGCAGGCGAAAGGTCTTGCGCAGCTTGCCGTCCTCATGCGTCCAGCCCGCGAGCACGGCCAGCCGCGGCGCGAGTTCGGCGCTCGGGAGCAGCGGCGCGCCTGCGCGGCAGCTCTGCGCGGCCAATGCCGCGAGTGTCACCACGGATGGGGACGTCATCGCTGGGCCTCACTTGAAGTGGTAGTACTGCTGGTTGAGAAACGCTGCGACGTGCTCTTCTTCATCCGGAAAATAACCCGTCCCCAGCTCGGTGTTGCAATAGCTGACCTGGGTCGCTAGCTGTGCCGGAGTGCGCACCTTGCGATCGGCGCGCAGGTAGATTCGATCGGCGTCACCGTCGAAGCGACGTGCATGGCAGGCGACACAATCCTTGCTGGCGAGTTGCGCGCCCTGCTTCGCATCGCCGTTGGCGAAGGGCAACGCTGGCCCTTCCGCCGCCGCCGGCATCGCCAGCGCCATTGCAATTCCTGCAGCGCAGAGGCTAGCGATCATTTTTCAGGCGATCGCGGCCTCGAGCCGCGCGATGCGCGCCGCTGCCGGCGGGTGCGAGTCGTAGAACGCCGAGTGCAGCGGGTCGGGGGTAAGCGTGTTGGCGTTGTCCTCGTAGAGCTTGACCAGAGCGGCGACGAGCGAGCTCGCCGACGCGTTGCGGGCGGCGTAGGCGTCGGCCTCGAACTCGTGCCGGCGCGAATACAACGACGCCAAGGGGGCGGCGAGGAATGTGAACACCGGCAGTGCGAGCATGAACAGCACCAGCGCGACGCCGTAGCGCGGCGCGGACAGTGGAACGCCCAGGCCGGCATAGAACCACGGCTCGCCGACGAGCCAGCCGAGCAGCGCCAGGAAAGCCAGGCTCGCGACCGCGAACCACGCGGTGCGCTTGAGTACGTGGCGCAGCTTGAAATGCCCGAGCTCGTGCGCAAGCACGGCCTCGATCTCGTCGACCTTGAGGCGCGAGAGCAGGGTGTCGAAGAACACGATGCGGCGACCCGCGCCGAAGCCGGTGAAGTACGCATTGCCGTGGCTGGAGCGCTTCGAACCATCCATCACGAACAGGCCCTTGGCTGCGAAACTGCAGCGCGCCAGCAGGCGCTCGACGCGCTCGCGCACTTCAGTATCGGTCAGCGGCGCGAAGCGGTTGAACAGTGGCGCGATCAGCGTCGGATAGAGCGCAAGCACCAGCAACTGGAACACCACCCACACCATCCACGCATAGAGCCACCACAGAGTGCCCGCGCGCGCCATCAGCCAGAGTACCAGGCAGAGCAGCGGGATGCCCAGAAGCGCGCCGACCAGCGTGCCCTTGCCGAGGTCGGCCAGCCAAAGCGCAAAGGTCATGCGATTGAAACCGAAGCGCTGCTCGACGACGAAGGTGCGATACCACGAAAGCGGCAGCGCGACGACGGCACCGACCAGCGCCACCACGACCACCAGCGCGACGTCCTGCCAAAACGCGGACATCGGAACTCCCTCGAGCGCGCCCGCGAGCAACGCGACACCGCCGCCCAACGTCAACGCGAGCAACACGGCGGTGTCGAGCAGCGTGTCGACGATCGAAACGCGCGTGCGCGCGACGGTGTAGTCGGCGGCCTTCTGATGCGCTTCGAGCGTGATCTTGCCGGCAAAATGCGCGGGGACGGCATCGCGATGAGCCTGCACGTGCTGCATCTGCCGGCGCGCCAGCCAGAGCTGAAGTACCACCGAGGCGACCAGCGCAGCCAGAAAGACTGCGCCAAACAAGGCTGCGGGATGCGACATGAAATCCGGTGCGCGGGAGCGTGTGCGAGAATACGGCTCATTTTACGCCAACTCCACCACTCCGAAGCCGCCATGCCGCAGAACGCGAATCACCTGATCTGGATCGACATGGAAATGACCGGGCTCAAGCCGGACACCGACCGGATCATCGAGGTTGCGCTGGTGGTGACCGACAGCGACCTGAACACGGTCGCCGAGGCAGAGGTTCTGGTCGTACGTCAGGACGATCCGACACTCGCGGCGATGGACTCGTGGAACCAGGCGACGCACGCGCGCTCGGGGCTGATCGACAAGGTAAAGGCATCGACCCACGACGAGGCCGGCGTCGAACAGCGCATGCTAGCCTTCCTGCGCGAACACGTGCCGCCGCGGATTTCACCGATGTGCGGCAACACCATCTGCCAGGACCGGCGTTTCCTCGCCCGCTGGATGCCCGCGCTGGAAGATTACTTCCACTACCGCAACCTGGACGTGTCGACGCTCAAGGAATTGTGCAAGCGGTGGAAACCCGATGTCGCCAAGGGCTGGGCGAAGCAGGGCAAGCACGAAGCGCTGGCCGATATCTACGAATCGATTGACGAACTCAAGTATTACCGCGACACATTCATCCGGCCGTGAAATTCTGCAGCCATTGTGGATCCGCAGCGCTTGATTTCCGCGTTCCCGAAGGGGACACGCTCCCGCGCTACGTCTGTCCGGTGTGCACGACCATCCACTACCAGAATCCCAAGGTGGTCGTCGGCTGCCTTCCCGAAAGCGATGGACAGGTGTTGCTGTGCAAGCGTGCGATCGAGCCTCGACTGGGCCTGTGGACGTTGCCGGCGGGATTCCTCGAAAACGGCGAGACCCTGGTCGCCGGCGCGCTTCGCGAAACCATGGAAGAGGCCGGGGCACGCGTAAGGGACACCACACTCTATACGGTGATCAGCCTGCCGCACATCAACCAGATCTACGTGATGTTTCGCGGGCAGCTCGAAGGACCCGAATTCGGTGCTGGTCCGGAGAGCCTCGAGGTGCGATTGTTCCGGGAAGACGAGGTGCCTTGGGATTTGCTCGCATTCCGGACGATCTCGCGCACCCTGCGCAATTATTTCCTCGACCGCAAGCTGGGGGTGTTTCCGGTACACGAAAGTGCGCTCGAGCGGCGCGCGCCAGTACCGCCATCATTCTCCGCCGCCGGGTGATGCCTGGGACGCGTCCAGCTCAGCAAGGCCGAAGGCTTACGACCTGGCCTTCATCAAGCGGGGGGCCAACCAGCGCTCGAAGCGAGCTGCATTGCTGCTCCGCGCAAATCGTGTAGTCCTGCGTGAATGTCGAATACGTCAGGCGCAGTTCGGTCAACGGATCCGCGCGCGGCGTCCAGCGCCACCAGCCATCGCGTAGCACCGCGTTGGCGGCAGGTTCCATGCCGGCACCCATCGCCTGGACTCGCGCCTCGACCAGCGTCAGCGACGACCCGATGATCGCGTAGCGTTCCTCCCATCGAGTTTTTTCCACCGAGTGCGTCCACCCGACGGTGACTTCGCTTGACGGCAGCGTCGCGCGCACGATCCCGGCAGCCACCAGGCAGATTGCCCCTGCTGCCACGGCCGATGGTTCTCGCTCAGGAGATCGTTGCCGCGGCCGCGCGGCGCGATCTCAGGAAATGCCATGCGACGAACAGCCCCGAAAGCACGAATCCGACGGGATCTGTCCACGGCTCGGCGTAGACCAGGAATCCCGCGGCGACAAAGGCGAAGACTCGCTCCATCCAGTTCAGCGGCGTGCGCAGATAGCCGATGACGGCCGCGCCCCAGAGGACGATTGCGACGATCGCCTTCAATACCATGTACGCGGTATCCAGGAGTGTGCCGCCCTGGAGCATCAGTGCCGGGTCGTACACCGCCATGTACGGGATCACGAAACCCGCGATGGCAATATGGGTCGCTTTCCAGCCGATCTTCATGGGCGAAGCCTTGGCGATCGACGCCGCGGCAAACGCGGCGAGCGCGACCGGCGGCGTCAGGTCGGCCATGATTCCGAAGTAGAAGACGAACATGTGCGACACGATCAGCGGTACGCCGAGCTTGAGCAGCGCTGGCGCGGCGATCGCGCTGGTGATGATGTAGTTCGGGATGGTCGGAATGCCCATGCCAAGGACGAGACATACCGCCATGGTCAGAAAGAGCGATAGGAACAGGCTCTTCGACCCTACGTCGAGCACGAATCCCGCGAAATTCGAAGCGGCGCCGGTGAGCGTCAGGACACCGATGATCACGCCAACGATGGCGCAGGCGATGCCGACGCCGATCGCCTGCCTGGCGCCGTCGATGAGGCTGTCGCGCATGATCCCGAGCGTGACGCGACCACCGCGAATGACCAGATTCCACGCCACAAGGATCGCAATCATGGCGATGATCGGCCAGATGCCGTACTTGAAGAACGACGCGGTGGCTGCACCCAGCACGAACCAGAACACCACGCGGAAAAGCATCGAACCAAAGCCGGACGCAATGCCCACACCGAGTATCAGAGCCGCCGTGAGGGCGAGGCCGACGATTCCCGAATACATCGGCGTGAACCCGTCAAACAGCATGAAGACCAAGACCGCGAGCGGAAGCATCAGGTACCACTTGTTCCGTATCGCCAGCCACGGGTTTGGGCAGTCGGCCTTGGGCATGCCGTGCAGTCCGCGCAGCCCCGCTTCCAGGTGAACCATGATGAAGGCAGTGATGTAGTACAGGAAGGCAGGAATCACCGCCGCCTTCACGATCGTGACGTACGGCACGTTCAACGTTTCCGCCATGATGAATGCGACGGCACCCATCACCGGTGGCATGATCTGGCCGCCCATGCTCGAGGTGGCCTCGACCGCGCCCGCGAACACGGACGAATATCCGAAGCGCTTCATCAGAGGGATGGTGAATTGACCCACGGTAAGGACGTTGGCCACGCCCGATCCCGAGATCGTTCCCATCAGACCGGACGAGATAACGGCGACCTTGGCCGGGCCGCCCTTGGCGTGTCCAACGAAGCCGAGCGCCACGTCATTGAACAGGCCGATCATCCCGGCGTGCTCCAGAAACGAGCCGAAGAGGATGAACAGGAAGATGTACGTCGCCGAGACCAGCGTCGGTATGCCGTAGATCCCTTCGGTACCGAGATAGAGCTGCCCGATGATCTGGTCGAAGCCGAAGCCGCGGTGCGCGATCGCCGACGGCAGGTACTGGCCAAACACGCCGTACGCCAGGAAAATCGCGCACACGATCGGAAGCGCCATGCCAAGAACCCGTCGCGCCGCGTCGAAGAGAAGGACGACGACAATGGTGCCTACGATAAGGTCCGCGGTCGTGGGATCGCCCGAGCGCTGGATGAGGGCTGCCTCGAACACCCAGTGGTAGAACGCCAATCCGAATCCGAGCAAGGCGAGCACTGCGTCGTACCACGCGATCCGCCGGCGGTCGGCCTTTGCGCTGATCGGATGGATGAGAAACGCGAGGAGCAGCAGGAATCCGACATGTAGCGACCGCGTCACCAGGCTCGACAGCGGGCTGAACGCCGCGATGAACAGCTGATACGTCGAGAAAGCCAGTGCGCAACCGGCAACGACCTTCCACGCGAGTCCGGTCAGATCGCGTTTGACGCCGGTCTCGTCGAACGCGGCGTCTGCGTGCGCGATCTCTTCGTCCGTCGCGGCGACAGGCTTCATCAGTTGCCGATATGGTTGATCCCGGCCTGCGCCGGGACGACGCGATTGTTTCCGATCGCTGCGATGCTGCGCATCTTGCTCTCGGACATCCGCGTCACTTGATCAGGCCGACTTCCTTGTAATATTTCTCGGCCCCGGGATGCAGTGGAACGGGCATGCCTTCGAGCGCGTGCTTGAGATCGATCGCCTTGGCGGCAGAGTGCGCGGCGACCAACCCTTCGAGATTGCTCCATAGCGCCTTGGTCATGCCGTAGACGATGTCGGCGCTGACCCCGTCGGAGGTGACCAGGTAATTCTGCACCGCCGCCGCCGGCACGTCGGCGGTCTGGCCACGATAGGTGTTCGCCGGGATCGTGGCCGCGAGGTACGCGGGGTCGTTGGTCTTCTTGATCACATCGGGCGGAATCGGAACGACGATGATGTCCACCGACGTCGCGAGGTCGCGCAGCGCCGAGACACCCAGGCCTGCGGACTGCAGTGTCACGTCGAGCTGCCGGTTCTTCATCAGTTCGACGCTTTCTCCAAAGGGCAGATACTCGACCTTCGAGAAATCCTTGTACGTCATGCCCGCGGCGGCGAAGATCGCGCGCGCGTTGAGTTCGGTTCCGGATTTCGGTGCCCCGACGGATATCGCCTTGCCCTTGAGGTCGGCGAGCGTCTTGATGCCCGAGTCGGCGCGGGCGACGATCTGGATGTAGTTGGGGTAGATCGCCGCGATTCCGCGCAGCTTCTTCAGCGGCGTCTTGAACCCGGCGTCCTCGTTGCCCTTCCAGGCATCGGAGAGAGAATCACCCAGGGTGAATGCGATTTCTCCGCGACCTGCCTGCAACAGGTTGAGATTTTCGACAGAGGCCTTGGTCGCCTGCACCGACGTCTTCACCGACGGCATCGATTTGCCAATGCTGTTGGAAAGCGCGACGCCGAGCGGATAGTAGACACCACTGGTGCCGCCCGTCAGAACGTTGATGAATTGGTCTGCGGCGTACGCGGGCGCGGCCAGAACAGCGGCGGCGAGCAACACGGGTCGCAGGATTCGAACGATGTTGCGCATGTTGTCCTCCAGAACGGGTCTTGTGGAATCGCGCCGCCGCACCGCACGGTCTTTTCGCAATTATAGCGTAGGCGCGGCGCCGGCCTCTCGTGCTGGACGCAATGCCCGGTGCGTGCCAACATGGTGCATCCTTCGTTTCCGCCCGACCATGCGCACCGTTGATATTCTGTTCGAGCGCTACGGCGAGTTCCACCGCAATTCGGCGAACAAGGCCATCCACTGGATTTGCGTGCCACTTATCGTGTGGAGCCTGCTCGGCATGCTTTGGTCGGCTTCTCCGATCGTCGCCGGTATCGCCGTCGCCGCGTCGATGGCATTCTACGTGTGGTTGTCGCTTCCCATCGCCGCCGGCATGCTCGGCGTCATCGCGTTGATGATCTACCCGCTTGTCCTGTTGGGGTCACGTGCGCTCGTGGTGTCGGTCGGCGTGTTTGTGGCGGCGTGGATCGGCCAATTCATTGGTCACGTGCTGGAGGGGCGCAAGCCGGCATTCATGGAGGACATCCGTTCGCTGCTGGTCGGTCCGGCGTGGTTGCTCGGATTCGTCTACAGGCGATTGGGCATCGCCTACTGACGAGAACTCGCGCCTGGCATCGAGTCCTGCCGCACGCGCTATGCCACCACCTTCACGCCCGCCGCAGCCAGCGCGCGGTGCAGCACTTCGAGGTGCGTCCTGCCGGTCGTCTCGACGACGCAGACGACGCGCACTTCGGACAGATCCGGCCCCGAGAAGGCTCGGTCGTGGACGATTTCCTTGATGCTCGCGCCGGCCGATGCGATCACATCGGCCAGGCGGGCGAGTCCACCCGGACGGTCGGTGATCGACACGGTGAAGCGCGCCAGGCGCCCGTCGGCGACCAGGCCGACTTCGATGACGCGATCGAGCATGGTCAGGTCGATGTTGCCGCCGCAGAGCACCAGCACGACGCGCTTGCCGGCCAGTTCTGGCAGCTTGCCGGCGAGGAATGCCGCCAGTGGCGTCGCGCCAGCGCCTTCGACGACGCTCTTTTCGAGTTCGATCAGGCGCAGGATCGCCAGTGCAATCGAGGCCTCGTCGACGGTGACGACGCGGTCGACGAGGTTCCTGATCGCGGCGAAGGCGTGTCCACCTACGCGCGGTACGGCAAGGCCATCGGCCAGCGACGGCTTCAGCGTTACGTCGACCGGGTGGCCGGCGGCGAGCGCGGCGACCAGGCAGGGTGCACTCTCGGATTGGACGCCGATCACTTTCACATTAGGGCGCAGCGCCCTCACCGCCGTGGAGATGCCCGCGATCAGGCCGCCACCGCCAACCGGTGTGACGATAGCGTCGAGATCGACGGTCTGCTCGAGAATCTCCAGCGCGATGGTGCCTTGCCCGGCGATGACGTCGACGTTGTCGAAAGGATGCAGGAAGGTGAGTCCTTCGCGCGCGGCGATCGCCTCGGCCTCGGCGCGCGCTTCGCCCAGACCCGCGCCGTGCAGCACGACGTTTGCGCCGAGCGCGCGGCAATTGGCGACCTTGATCAGCGCCGCGAATTTCGGCATCACGACGGTGACCGGAATGCCGAGCAGGCCGCCGTGGTACGCGACGCCGAGTGCGTGATTGCCTGCCGAAGCGGCGACGACTCCGCGCCGGCGCACCTCCGGCGGTAGCAGTTCGAGCGCGTTGCGCGCGCCGCGTTCCTTGAAGCTGCCGGTGCGCTGCAGGTAATCGAGCTTGCAATAGATGTGAGCGCCGGTGAGCTGCGACAGCGGGATCGACTCGACGCATGGCGAGACGTAGATGCCACCGCCGATGCGCCGGCGCGCCGCCTCGATGTCTGCCAGTGTGACGCCGGAATCCATCAGTCCCTGGTGTTTCGCAGCCACGTGCCGACGACGCGCTGCATGCCCGCACCGCGCGCGACGAAGCCGCACGCCGTGTAGAACTCTTCGCAGTCGTCGGTGAACAGGTAGACATGCTGGCCCTCGAGGCCCTCGCACAGCACGTCGAGCATGCGCCGGCCTATTCCGCGCCGCCGGTGCGCAGACTGCGTCCACATGTCGATGATGTAGGCGTTGCAGACGCCGTCGGACAACACGCGACCGGTGCCGACGACCCGGCCTCCGGCGCGGGCATACACGCAACGATAGCTCGCGCGAAACGATCGCTCCATCTGGGACGGCGTGCGACCGTTGTCGAAATGGTCGGCGGCGACGTCGGTCTTGAGCGCGACCCAGTCGATTCCGTCGTTGGAGGTCGTGTAGGCGATGATCATCAGAAGGGCAGCGCCCGGCCCGGCATCGATTCGCCGAGCACTCGCCGGAATTCGGCCTGGATGCGCAACAGCGCCGGCTGGTCGTCGGCCTCGAAACGCAGCACGATCACGGGCGTGGTGTTCGACGCGCGGGCGAGCCCGAAGCCGTCGGCATATTCGACGCGCAATCCGTCGATGCGGATGATGTCGACCGCACCGGGAAATTTGGCGGTCGCGGCGAGCTTTTCGACCAGTGCGTGCGGCGAGGTGTCGGCGCAGGCGACATTGAGCTCCGGCGTGCTGACGCTGTCCGGAAGCGATGTGAGCGCCTGCGAGGCGTCGGCGTCGCGCGACACGATTTCCAGCAGCCGTGCACCGGCGTACATGCCGTCGTCGAAGCCGAACCAGCGTTCCTTGAAAAAGGTGTGGCCGCTCATCTCGCCGGCGAGCAGCGCGCCGGTCTCCTTCATCTTCGCCTTGATCAGCGAGTGTCCGGTCTTCCACATCAGCGGCATTCCGCCGCGCGCGGCGATCCACGGCTGCAGGTTGCGCGTCGATTTCACGTCATAGATCACCGTGGCGCCGGGATTGCGCGACAACACGTCCGCCGCGAACAGCATCAGCTGCCGGTCCGGGTAGATGATCGTGCCATCGCGAGTGACCACGCCGAGGCGGTCGCCGTCGCCGTCGAAGGCCAGTCCGAGTTCGTTGTCGGTCGTCGCCAGGCAACTGATGAGGTCGCGCAGGTTCTTGGGTTGCGACGGGTCGGGGTGATGGTTGGGAAAGTTGCCGTCGACCTCGCAGAACAGTTCGCTGACCGTACAGCCGAGGCCGCGAAAGAGCTGCGGCGCGTAGGCGCCTGCGACGCCGTTCCCGCAATCGATCGCGATCTTCATCGGTCGCGCCAGCTTCACGTCGCCAACGATGCGCTGGAGGTACGCGGGGCCAACGTCGGCCCGGCGATAGTTGCCCGCGCCCTTCCGCAGGTCGCCGGCGTCGATGCGTACCCGCAGCGCCTGGATGTCGTCGCCGGCGAGCGTGCCGCCGGCGATGACCATCTTCAAGCCGTTGTAGTCGGGTGGATTGTGGCTGCCGGTCACCATGACGCTGCATTGCGTATCGAGGTGCTGCGCGGCGAAGTAGGTCATCGGCGTCGTCACCAGGCCGATGTCGACGACGTGCGCGCCGCTCTCGCGGATGCCGTCGGCGAGCGCCTGCGCGAGTTCGGGTCCGGAGAGCCGGCCGTCGCGGCCGACCACCAGCGTGTCGCGGCCACGCTCCTGCGCCAGCGTGCCAAGCGCCTGGCCGATCGCGCGGACAATGGGCGCCGTCAGCGTCTTGCCGACGATGCCGCGAATGTCGTAGGCCTTGAAGATATCGGGAGGTAGGGACATTGATGCCATCCGCAATGGTTTAGCCGGCGGATGCTTCGCCTCCGCGTTCTTTGAAGAATGATACCAGTCGCGCCGGCAACCACCCCAGAAGGCCCGAATTGGCTGCCGAAGGAAAGCCGGCATGGCCGCCGTGCTCCGGTTGTTCGAGGGTCACGCCGGGCCCGACCGCGTCCTGCGCCGGCAGCGAGTGCGCCGGGATGAACGGATCGTTGCGCGCATTGAGCACCAGCGTTGGTACTTTGACACTGCGCAGCCAGGGCTTGCTGCTGGCGCGCTTCCAGTAGTCGTCGGTGCCGGCAAAACCGTGCAGCGGCGCCGTGACGGCGTCGTCGAAGGCGTACATCGTATTCACGCGCCGGATGGCCGCGGCGTCGAGGGTGCCGGGAAAGCGCTCGGCCATCGCCAGCGCCTTGGGTTTGAGCGTGTGCTGGAACAGGCGCGAGTAGATGGGGGAGAGGCCCTGCTCGATGGCGACCCCGGCCGCGGCAAGATCGAGCGGCGTCGATATCGCCGCCGCGGCGCTGACTTGGTCGAAGGCGCGTCCTTCCTCGCGCCCGAGCCAGTTGAGCAGCGCGCTGCCGCCGAGCGACACGCCCACCGCGTAGATTGTCGCCTCCGGGGCCCGCGCCCGCACCGCTGCGAGCATCCAGCCCACCTCGGCGTAGTCGCCCGAATGATAGGCGCGCGGCCGTCGGTTCGGCTCGCCACTGCAGCCACGGAAGTGCGGCACCACACCGCGCCAGCCCAGCGTGCGCAGTTTCGCCATCAGTGCGGCCGCATAGTGTGAATTCGAGTTGCCTTCGAGGCCGTGGAAGAGCACCACCAGCGGCGCGTTGGCGGGGCCGTCCTGCCAGTCGAAGTCGACGAAGTCTCCATCCGGCGTGTCGATTCGCTCGCGCCGGTACGCGGTTGCCGGACGCGGCGGCAACGCCGGATAGATCGTCTGCAGGTGCCCGCCGGGCAGCCATGCCGGTGCCCGGTAGCCGTCGTCGCGGTGCTTCATTGCTTGAGCGCGCGCTCCAGCCGTTCGGTGATCGTGCGCAGTATCTTTACGCGCGCGAAGTTCTTGTCTTCGGCCTCGACCAGCGTCCACGGCGCGATCTCGGTGCTGGTGCGATCGACCATGTCGCTGATCGCCACCTGGTAGGCATTCCATCGCCTGCGATTGCGCCAGTCTTCCTTGGTGATCTTGAATTGCTTGTATGCAACTTCCTCGCGCTCGTTGAATCGTCGCAGCTGTTCCGCCTTGCTGATCTGCAGCCAGAACTTGACGACGATTGCGCCGCCCTCGACAAGCTGTTCCTCGAACTGGTTGATCTCGCCATAGGCGCGCATCCAGTCGACGGGTGCGCAGAAGTCCTCGACGCGCTCGACGAGCACGCGTCCGTACCACGATCGATCGAAGATGACGATGCCCCCGAGCGCGGGAACCTGCCGCCAGAAGCGCCACAGGTACGGATGCGCGCCTTCCTCATCGGTCGGCGCCGCAATCGGCACCGTCACATATTGGCGCGCGTCGAGCGCGCCGGTAACACGACGAATGGCGCCGCCCTTGCCGGCGGCGTCGGCGCCCTCGAACACGAGGATCAAAGAATGCGCGGCGAAGTGCTTGTTTCGAGTCAGCTTGGCAAGCTTGCGCTGGTATTTCTCCAGGTCGCGATCGTAATCACTGTCGGACAGCTTCTTGCTCAGATCGAGATCGCGAATCAGCTTGACGTTGTCGATGACCGAAGGCGCCGGCGGAACGATCGAGTGCTTCGGGGCTTCGGGTTTGGCCGCGAGCGTCTTCTGCAGGCTCGCCAGCAGGATCTTGCCGACGGTCAGGTTGCGATATCGCTCGTCCGTGCCCTCGACGACGTACCATGGCGCCTCGCCGGTCGAGGTCTCGCGCAGCAGGTGTTCCCAGAGTTCGTGCGCCTTGCTGTAGATGCGATACGCGTTCCAGTCGTCGCGCGTCACGCGCCATCGGGTGTGCCGGTCGCTCTCCAGCTTCTCCAGGCGCTTCTTCTGCTCCAACTTCGACAGGTGGACCCAGAACTTGAGCAGCACGACACCTTCATCGCTGAGCATCTGCTCGTGCTCGCGGATGACCTGCATGTGCGCGTGCATCGTGTTTTCGTCGATGTGCCCGCGCACGAACGCCAGCATCATTTCGGTGTACCACGCGTTCATGTAGATGCCGATGCGACCCTTGCGAGGCAACGCACGCCAGTAGCGCCAGGCGATGGGTCGTTGCGACTCCTCGACACTGCGCGCGCCGAAGGCGATCACCCGGATGTAGCGCGGATCCATCCATTCGGTGAGCTTGTTCGCGGTCTCTCCGCGTCCTCCGGCTTCGACGCCGGAGAGCAGGACCAGGATCGGACCACGATTCGCCTCCGACAGCCGGAACTGGGCGTCGAGCAACGCCTCGCGCAGCTTGGGCTCCTCCCGGGCGTAGACGGCCTTGGAGAGCTTGTGGCCGATTTCTGCGGACTCGAGCATGCGGACTCCTTCAGTTCCAGAACGGCTTGCGCCGCGCGAAGGCGCGCCAGGCGCGGTCGAGCGCACCGACGTTGCTCGCCTGCGATGCGGCCATCCAGCCGCGCGCCAGTCCGGCAGCGTGCGCGACACGCGCATTGCTGATCGCGTCGGGCGGCACGAGTTCGGCGAGCAGGCGCTCGGCCGTGGCGACATCGTTGAGCACGCCCAGCATGGTCTGCAGTCGCGACAGCGAGCGGACATAGGCGCGCGCGCGGCGCTCCGGAAACAGCGGCGAGAAGAACTCGGCCGCGTAGCGCAATTTCTTCGCGGCGATGCGCACCTCGTGACGTTGCACGCTGGTTGCGGTCGGCAGCCGCTTGCCGAGTTTGCGCAGCTTCTGCGCGCGCCCGCCGAGCAACTCGATCGCGAATGGCTTCGCCGGTGCCGGCGCGTCGGGGGCTGCAATGGTCTCGGCCATGGTGGCAAAGTGCGCGCCCAGCGCTAGCAGCAGCTGCAGGAAGCGCGGCGAAGCGACTGCCGCCTGCGCGCTGGCACGGTGCTGAGCGCGTCGTCTTGCAGCGCGAATGCGGATCGATGTCAGCTCGCGCCGCGCGCGAAAACTGTATGCGATCGGCGGCAGGACTTCGTCGGTGAAAACATCCCAGTCGCGCGCCGGCCCGAGGCTCGCCGCCAGCCAGAGCAACTCTGCTGCCAGTGGCTCCGGCAATTCCACGGTCACGCCGCGCGCGAGCCGGATCAGCGAGCGCAGGCGGCGCACGCCGACGCGCATCTGGTGCAGGAATTCGCTGTCCGTGCCGAGGCCGACGCCGTCGGCGTTGCCGCCGATCTGCGCCAGGCAATCGGCGGCGATCGCGGCGAATGCCTGCGCCACACCGACGTCCGTGCCCAACGGAACGGACCGTGCGCGCAGCGGCGAGGCAGGCTGCTGCGCGATCAGGCGATACCCGCGCTCGGCCTTGCTCGACGGCGCGAGGGTCAGCGGCAGGTCGACGGCGAGGGCCTGGGCGAGATCGAACAGCGGGCGGGTGTGACCCGTGCTCAATTCGATTTCGATTTCATTGATGGCGCTGCGCCGCCGCCCCGCCTGCACGTAACCGACATCGATGCACAGCACCGCGTGGGTGCCGTCGGCAAGGATCAGCGGCTGCGAGGTGCGCGTGATTTCGGTGCGGAACACGGGCTTGAGTGCATCGCGCACGCTGGCTTGCGTGAGCAACTTTTCCCATGGCGTCGCGGCAAAGCGCGCATGGTCGAGCCGCGGGACCGCCAGCGGCCACTCATACTCGGGGCGCTGGTAGACGCCGCCCGCGGCGCTGCCGGCACCCTTGAGCGTCTGCAGCCAGCGACGGCCGTCGCGGCGCACGCGCAAGCCCACGCCTGCGTCGCGCAAATCGAACGCCGCGGTATCGTAGTACACGCTGGTGACGCGCGCCCTGCGCGTCGGTCCGGAGGCGACGGCGAGCAGCGCCGGATGGCGTTTCAACCGGGGCAGGGCCAGCGGATCGATCGCCAGCTTGAGTTCGACTTCCTGCGGCGCCGGCGCGGCGAAGTCCATGTCGCGCAGCTTTACTGCGCCCCGTGCTTCGCGGCCAGCGCGCTGCGCTGGAGGTAGGTCTCGCGCGCGAGCGCGACGTCGGCCAGGAAATGCGGCAGCTCGGACATCAGCAGCGCCTGGGGTCCGTCGACGAGTGCCTTCGCCGGGTTGGGATGGAAGTCGACCAGCACCATGTTGGCACCGGCGACCACGCCCTGCGCGACGACGTGAAAGATGTCGAGGATGCCGTCCGGCGCCACCGAGCGCGCGCCGACCGAATGCGAGGGGTCGATGCACACCGGCATGCGCGTCAGCCGCTTGACCACCGGCACATGCGCGAAGTCGACGAAGTTGCGGTGCGGATCGCCCATGTTGGTCTTCATGCCGCGCAAGCCGAAGACGACCTTGCGGTTACCCTCCGACGCCAGGTATTCGGCGGCGTTGAGCGACTCGTCGAGGGTGATGCCGAAGCCGCGCTTGATGAGCACCGGAAAGTCCGGCTGCTTGCCGACCAGCTTGAGTAATTCGAAATTCTGGGTGTTGCGCGTGCCGATCTGCAGCATGACGCCAGTGGCATCGCCGGTTGCCTTGAGTGCATGGCGAATTTCGTCGACATGCGACTCGTGGGTGATCTCCATCGCGATCACTTTGATGCCGTATTTGCCGGCAAGTTCGAACACATACGGCAGGCACTCCGCGCCGTAGCCCTGGAAGGCGTAGGGATTGGTTCGCGGCTTGTAGGCGCCCATGCGCGTGCAAACCTGGCCGTTGGCCTGCAGCGCCTTCATCATCGCTTCGACCGACTCGCGCGAGTCGACCGCGCACAGTCCGGCAAACACGTTGAGCGTGTCCTGTCCAAAGCGAACGCCGTTGTAGTCGAAATGGGTCGAGCGGTCGTCACCCTTGGCGTGCCGGCCCAGAACGCGGTAGGCCTCGGAGACGCGCACGACCCTGGCCACGCAGGGCAGCACCTGCATCTGTTCGACGGTCAGCGCGCCGGTGTTTCCGATCAGGTAGATCTCGGTCAGCGTGACCTCGGCGCCGACCTCGCGGTGGACGCGGTACTTGATGCCCGGCAGTCGGTCGAGCTGGCTGCTCAAGGTCTTGAAATCGCTGCTTTCGGGCTTGGCGTTGGGTTCTAGAATGAGGATCATGGGCGGTGCGGAACTGACCTTTTCTGTGCAAATTCAGAAATTTGCCCTATTTTAGCGCGAATGCGGCGAGCTCGATGCTGCACCGCATGATAAAAATTTGATACAGTCACCCAGGCGCTGTCCACGAATACATTGCGCGCCGCGTTATGCGTGCCGTAGACTGGCCACAAATCGCCCGCTACCCCTTGAAAATCTTTTGGAGACCTCGATGAAGAAGCTGTTTGCCCTGACCTTGCTGAGCCTGTTTGCCACGGGCGCCTACGCTGCCGCCAACGACCCTGTCAATCCACAACAGGAAAAGATGAAGGCGTGCAACACCAAGGCCGGCGACATGAAGGGCGATGAGCGCAAGGCGTTCATGAAGACCTGCCTGTCCGCCAAGCCCGAGAAGAAGGAAAGCAAGATGGCGATGTGCAACAAGAAGACCGCGGGCATGAAGCAGGAAGAGCGCTCCAAGGCGCAAAGCGACTGCATGAAGGCTGCCTGATCACGTAAAAGTTGCCGAATACGGCTGGGTGACCTCCTGTCCACCCAGCCGCACTGACAAGGCGGCGCCGGAGCAATCCGGTGGCCGCCTTGTTTTTTGGTGCCACCTGAAGTCGCAATTCGTCGTTTGCATCAGCCGTACGTCTGATGTGCCGGACGTCTCTGCCGGCGTTAATGCGAGTGTGGCCGCCGACAATTCCGTCGGGCCGCATTTCTCAAACGACGATCAAGGAGACGACGATGAAGACGCTCACTGCAGTTCTGCTGGCAACGTTGCTCGGATTCTGCGCCGATGCCGCGCATGCGGACGACGGCGCGGCCAAGGCCAAGTCGACGAAAACGCCGGCTGCCGCGGCAGTCGCCCCGGCGCCCCCGGCCGCCGTGCCGGTACAGGTGTCGCAGCAGGACAAGATGCGACTGTGTTCGAAGCAGGCGACCGGCAAGAAGGGCGCCGAGCGCAAGGACTTCATGAAGACCTGCCTGTCGAAGAAGAAGGCCTAGCGTGGGGAAGGGCGGCGCCGGGCATCCGGCGCCGCTACGCGCGCTTGTGTATTAGCAGGCCCTTCAGGTAGTCGCCCTCCGGAAAATTCAGCGCGACCGGATGGTCGGCGGACGGTGCGAAGCGTCCGACCAGCGCCGCGTCGGCACGCGCGTCGAGCGCCGCGCCGGCGACGATCTTCTGGAACAGTTCGGCCGACACGCCACCCGAGCACGAAAACGTCGCCAGCAAGCCGCCGGGACGCAACAGTTTCAGCGCCAGCAGGTTGATGTCCTTGTAGGCGCGCGTCGCCTTTTCGGCATGACCCGCGGTGGGCGCGAATTTCGGCGGGTCGAGCACGACCAGGTCGAACGTGCGCGCGCCGTCGCGCAGCTTGCGCAGTTCGGCGAACACGTCGGCTTCGCGCCACTCCACGTGCGCGGCAGCTAGCGCATTGTCGGCGACGTGCTCGGCGGCGTGTCGCAGGGCCTCGGCCGAACTGTCGATTGAAAGGGCACTGCGCGCACTGCCGGCGAGCGCCGCGATGGTGAAGCCGCCGGTGTAGCAGAAGCAGTTGAGCACGTCGCGACCCTGCGCGAGTTCGCGCACCCGCCTGCGGTTGTCACGCTGGTCGAGGTAGAAGCCGGTTTTCTGGCCGTGCGCCACGTCGACACGGTATGAGAGGCCGTCCTCGAGCAGCGCCACGCGCTCTGGCAGCGCCCCCGCGAGCAGGCCAACGCGCGGGGCCATCCCCTCGAGCGCGCGGACGTCGGCGTCGGAGCGCTCGAACACCGCCGCGCAACCCGTCGCCTCGGAGAGCGCCGCAACCAGCACGTCGCGCCAGGCCTCGGCGCCCACCGCAAGCAATTGCACGACCAGGACGTCGCCGTAGCGATCCGCGATCACCCCGGGCAGTCCGTCGGACTCGCCGTGGATCAGGCGGCAGCCGGTGTGCCGGTCATCGAGCAGCCAATCGCGCCTGCGCACGGCGGCGTGCACTCGGGCCGCGATGAACGCGGAGTCGATGGTGTCGCGCGGGTCGAAACTCCAGACTCTGCCGCGAATCTGCGACGCGGGACTCCACGCCGCGGTGGCGAGGAATTCGCCATCGGCCGAATGCACCGCGACGCTGATGCCCGCTTCGGGCGCCCCGTCGACTCGCTCGATCGCGCCGGAGAATATCCAGGGATGCCGCAGGCGCAGCGATTTCTCGCGTCCCGCCTTGAGGGTGACGCGCGGCGACGGCATCGCGATCAGGCGACGCCGACGCCGAACAGGTGGCCGATACCGTAGGTGACCGCCGCCGCCAGCGTGCCCAGTGCCAGCATGCGCGCGCCGGACATGAACGCACCACGCCCGGTGAACAGCGACAGGGTGGCGCCGACCCCGAAGAGCGCGAGCGCGGACAGCGCGGCAGCGATGGCGAGCGCATTCGCGCCCGCGCCGAAGAAGAGCGGCAGCAGTGGAATCGCCGCGCCCAGCGCGAACGACAGGAACGACGATATTGCGGCACCCCATGGCGAGCCGAGCTCGTCGGGATTGAGCCCCAGTTCTTCGCGCGCCAGCGTGTCGAGTGCGTGTTCCGGGTCGGCGACGATTTGCCGCGCGAGGCGCTTGGCTTCACGCGGCGGGAGTCCCTTGGCGCTGTAGATGAGCGCGAGTTCCTCGGCTTCGGCATCGGGATATTCGGCGAGCTCGTCGCGCTCGAGTCCGATCTGGTATTCGAAGAGCTCGCGCTGCGAGCGCACCGACACGAATTCGCCGGCGGCCATCGCGAACGCCCCGGCGGTGAGTCCCGCGACGCCGGTGAGCAGGACCACCGATGCGCTCTGGCTCGCGCCGGCGACGCCGAAGATCAGGCTTACGTTCGACACCAGGCCGTCGTTGATGCCGAACACCGCCGCGCGCAGGTTCCCGCCGCCGCCGAGTCCGCGGTGGCGGCGCTCGACCGTGCCGCTGGCCGCGACGGCGTGGCCGCCGGGTTCGCGCTGGCTGTAGATCGCCATGCCGCGCACTTTCATTGCCGCCAGCACGCCCTTGAGATGTCGTGGCCCAAACAGTCGCACCAGGCGCACGACCAGCTGCGTGCGGACATCCGGGACGTACGGCGGCGGCGCCGGCTTGCCACTGGCGGTCAGCTGCGCGCGCCAGATCGCCGCCTGCGCCTGCGCTTCACCCGACAATCGCGTGAACAGGTCGGCGCGCGGCGTTCCCGCCTCGGCTTCGGCGCACACGAGGTAGAGGTATGCCGAACGTTGTTCCTCGGCCCAGCTTTCCAGCGGGTTGCTCATGGCAACGGCACCGGGGCCATGCGCGCGCATGGCGGTTCGCGCATCGGGGCGCTCATTGCACTGTCCACCGTCCTTGGAAAAAATGCTGTTCTGCCGTCAGTGCGGCATTGCTGCACAGTTTACCGCATCGCCGCGGGCAGTTCGCGGGCGACTCGCGTAGAATCGCGCGCTTTATGCGTGTCGCAGAAAGAGCCGCCATCATGCCGTCAAAAAAGCACCCGCTGACCGTCGCCGACCTGTGGTCGCTCAAGCGCATCGGCTCGCCCAGCCTTGCGCCGGACGGACACGCTGCTTGCGCCTCGGTGACCGCCTACGACATGGACACCAACGAAGCCTCGACCGAATTGTGGCTCTTTCCCACCGACGGTGGCCGCGCGCGAAGGCTGACCGCCGGCGACAAGGACGGCGATCCCGTTTGGTCGCCGGACGGCCAATGGATCGCATTCACCGCCAAGCGCAAGGGCGATGACGAGCCCCAGGTCTATGTGATTGCGCCCGATGGCGGCGAAGCGCGACGCCTGACCACGCTGGCCACCGGTGCCGCGGCGCTGCGCTGGTTTCCCGACAGCAAGTCGATTGCCTTCGTGTCCACGGTGTGGCCCGATTTGAAGGGCGACAAGGCGCAGGCGAAGCGCAAACTGGAGCGCAAGGACAGCAAGGTCAAGGCGCACGTCACCGAGCGACCGGAGTATCGCTTCTGGGACCACTGGCTGACCGACGGGCGAGAACCGCACATCTACGCGGTCGACGTCGCGACCGGCAGGACGCGCGACCTGCTCTCGGGAACCGGCCTGGCGCTGCAACCGTGGGACCCGTCCGCGAATCTGTACGACATCAGTCCCGACGGCCGCGAACTCGCGCTGACCATCGATTCCGCGCCGGTGCCGCGCATGATGAACGAGTCGGACATCGCCGTGGTCAGCCTGTCGACCGGCCGTCATCGCATCCTGACCGCTGACAGCGGATTCTCCGACGGAGGTCCGCGCTATTCGCCGGATGGCCGCCATCTGCTGTGGTACTCGCACAACGTGCGACGCGCGTACAACGACCAGGGCCGACTGACTCTCTTCGAACGACGCGGCGGCCGCACCCGTCGGCTCGCATCCCGACTCGACCGTGCGGTCGGTCATGTCATGTGGGCGCCCGACAGCGCCGCCGTATTCATGATTGTCGAGGATCGCGGCAGGCAGGGGCTCTGCCGTCTGGGTTTGGGTGACGCCATGCCCGAGGTGGTGGCCGCAGGGGGCACGATTACCGGCTTCGACATCGCGAAGGACGGCCAACGCATCGCCTTTTCCCGCCAGACGTTTTCGCAGCCGCCGGCGTTGTTTGCGTCTGAGACGGATGGCCGCGGCGAGCGAGCGCTGCACTCGCCCAATCGGGTGCATCTTGCGCGCATCGCACTCGGCGCGACGCGCGAATTCACCATCAAGGGCTGGGGCGGCGAGCCGGTGCAGATCTGGGTGGCGTATCCGCCCAACTTCGACCCGAAGCGGAAGTGGCCGCTGGTGCATTCGATCCACGGCGGCCCGCACGCCGCGCATCACGACGGCTGGCATTGGCGCTGGAACATGCAGCTGTTCGCGGCGCAGGGTTACGTCGTGGTCGGCGTCAACTACCACGGCTCGTCGGGCTTCGGGCAGAAGTGGCTGGAGTCGATCACCGGACAGTTCGGCACCAAGGAATTTGCCGATATCGAAGCGGCGACCGACTTCATGTTGCGCCAGGGCTACATCGACCGGAACCGGTTGATCGCGACCGGCGGCAGCTACGGCGGCTACATGGTCGCGTACATGAACGGCCATACCGATCGCTACAAGGCCTACGTCTGCCACGCCGGCTGCTACGACTGGGTGAGCATGATGGCGACCGACGGCTACCTGTTCCTCGCCAAGGAACTCGGTGCCTTCCACTGGGACAACCCGGCGCGGGTGATGAAGCAGTCGCCGCACAATTTTGCCAGGCGCTTCAAGACACCCACGCTGGTGATGCACGGCGAGCTCGACTATCGCGTGCCTGCTACGCAAGGGCTGCAGTACTACGACACGCTGCACGCGAAGCAGGTGCCGGCGCGTCTGGTGTACTTCCCGGACGAGAACCACTGGATATTGAAGCCGCAGAATTCACGGCTTTGGTTCAACGAGTTCTTCGCCTGGATGAAGCGATATGCCGCGCCCGGGGCATCACGGCGGCGGGACCGCTAGCGGATCCGCTTGGCGGGAAACTCTTCCTCGATGTTGTCGCGGAAGAAACTCCACGGCGACGAGGCGCCGGCAAAGCGGCGCCAGGTCTCCACGGTGACACCCGAATACTCGAAGGTGCCTGCGTTGAGTTCGACCACCAGCACACGCCTGGCCCCGTCGTAACCGGCAGCGCGCAGATTGCCGCCGGAAAGGCGCTTCATTTCCATTGCATGCCCCCTTTGCGATTCGTCGATCCTGATCATGACGTGTACGCTGATTATAGCGACGCGCTGACTGCGCGCGACGCCCTTGCCTGACTTCAGCGGAGCAACCTTGTTCAGAAGTTTCCTGCTCGCAACCGTCTTCGCCCTGGCCGCGACCGGCGCCGTCGCGGCCGACATGGGCAAGGTCCTGCACGCCGAATTCAACAACGCGGAAACCAGCTTCGACCCCGCATCCGGATGGGATGCGGCGTCCGATGCGGTCATCGAGCACACCCATGATGCGATGCTCGAGTACGAGTACCTCGCGCGGCCGGTGCGGCTCAAGCCCAATACGCTGGAGCACATGCCGGAAATCTCGCCCGACGGTGCGACGTATTTGTGTCGGGTGCGCAAAGGCATCTACTTCGCCGACGATCCAGCTTTCGGCGGCAAGCGGCGCGAGCTTACCGCAGCCGACTACGCCTATTCGCTCAAGCGACTGCTCGACCCGGCGGTTCATTCGCCCTGGACGTGGGTGCTCGAGGGCAAGCTCGTCGGCGGCGATGCGCTGCAGGCGCAGGCCGCGGCCAAGCGCAAGTTCGATTACGACGCGCCAATGGCCGGGCTGGAAGTCGTCGACCGCTACACGCTGCGCATTCGCCTGGTGCGCCCCGATCCGACCTTTGCGTACATGCTCGCCATGCCGGCGACTTCGGCGGTTGCGCGCGAAGTGGTGCAGTCCTACGGCAATGACATTGGCGCACATCCTGTCGGCACCGGACCGTATCGCCTGGCCGAATACAGGCGCTCGACGCGCATCGTGCTCGAGGCCAATCCGGGGTATCGCACCGAGATCTTCAATGAAACCGCGGCGCCCGACGGCAGCGATGCGGAGACCGCGCGCTACCTCACGGGCAAGACACTTCCCCTGATCGGTCGCATCGAGATCGTGGTGCTCGAGGAAGAGCAGACACGTTGGCTTGCGTTCCTCGACCGCCAGCTCGACTACATGCAGCAACTCCCGCCCGGGCTCATCGACCAGGCGCTGGACGCCGGCAAGCTCAAAGCGGAATGGTCGGCACGCGGAATTCGCCAGCTCACGCAGTCGCGCCCGAACACCTGGTGGAACTATTTCAACATGGACGACCCGGTCGTCGGAGGCTATACGCCGGAGAAAATTGCCCTGCGCCGCGCCATCAGCATGGCCTTCAACACCGACGAATTCATCCGCGTGATCTTTCGCGGCCGGGCACTCCCTGCGCAAGGTCCCGTGCCACCGGATATTCCGGGCTTCGACCCGCGCCAGAAAACCATCGCGCAGATCTACGACCTGGCCGCGGCGCGGGCGCTGCTCGACAGGTTCGGCTACCTGGATCGCGATGGCGACGGCTATCGCGAGCTTCCCGATGGCGGCGCGCTGATCATCGAACGCTGGTCGCCGCCGATCCTGCGCGAGCGGCAGATCGACGAGCTCTGGAAGAAGAACATGGACGCGCTGGGCATCCGCATGACGTTTCGCAAGGACCGGCTGCCGGAACTGCGCAAGATGGCTCGTGCCGGCAAGATCCAGATGCGCGGCGATGGCTGGAACGCCGACTATCCGGATGCCGAGAATTTCATGCAGCTGCTTTATGGCCCGAGCATCGGGCAGGGCAACGACTCGCGCTTCAATCTGCCGGAGTTCAACCAGCTCTACGAGCAGACACGCAAACTACCCGACTCGCCGCGGCGCACGGCGCTGTTCAATCGCATGACCGAGCTCATGCTGGTGTACGCGCCGTGGAAGATGACGCATCACCTGCTCGAGGATCATCTCGTGCAGCCCTGGGTTCGCGCGTACAAGCCGCATCCGATCCGCTCCGACATCTGGAAATACCTGGACATCGATCCGGCGGCGAGGAAATAGCGTGTCGGGCGCGAGTTGCGGCCCGCGACGCGGTGGTCGCTACTACTTCCCGCGCTGCGGTGGTTTGCGGTCGGACGCCTGGTAGTACTCGACCAGTGCGGCGTCGTCGGCAGCGCCGTATCCTGCAGCGACCGCGGCGACGAATGCGGCGCGTGCAGCGCGCGCCAGCGGCGCGTCGAAATTCATCGCCTGTGCGGTGTCCACCGCGAGGCCGACGTCCTTGTGCAGCAGCGTGACCGCGGCGCGCGGCGTGCGGTCGCCGGCAAGCGCGCGGACCATTCGCTCGCTGAAGATCCAGCTCGCGCCGGAACTCGCGTTGACCACTTCCATGAACTTGTGGGGATCGATCCCGGCGCGCATTGCCATCGCCATCGCTTCGGCGCCGGCAGCGAGATTCACCGCCGCCAGCTGATTGTTGAGGATCTTGAAGGTCGCGGCCGCGCCAGGCGCGCTGCCGACCACGAACGTGTTTCCAGCGATTGCCTTGAACAGCGCATTGCATTCCTCGACGGTCGCTGCAACGCCGGACACCATGACCGTCATCGTTCCCGCGGCGGCACGCTGCGGACCGCCGGAGACAGGGGCGTCGAGCACGCGTATGCGCATGCTGCGCAGGCGCTCTGCAAGCGCCGCGACGTACCCCGGAGCGACCGTCGACGATACGATGACGATGCTCTCCGGCGCGAGCGTGGCCGCGGCACCTTGTTCGTCGAACATGACCGAATCGATTTGCGCCGCGTCGACGACCAGCAGGATCACGATCCCGCATTCGGCGGCCAGCGCCGCAGGCGTCGGGTACGGCGTCGCACCGAAGTCGCGCGCCGCGGCCTCGGCTTCGGGGCGGATGTCGCGCACCGCGACGGCAATACCGTGCCGACGCATACTCTGCACGACCCCGAGGCCCATCGCCCCGACGCCGATCACGCCTACCCTGGGCAGCGGCGCTTCTATGGCTTGGGCGCAGCGTACGGCTGGCAGTCTTCGAGTTTGACCTGCGTGCCGAATTCGCTGAGGGTCAGGTCCGAACCGGCACCGCGCAGCTCGGTATTGCCATTGCTATAGCGCACGGTGGTACCGGCGGGTGCGGGGATCTGGTAGAGCGTGACCTTTTCGCCGGAGGCCGTGAGCATCCGCGCTTCGCCGAGATCGAATCGGATGACGATTCGCGCGCCCTGCAACTTGCAGGCGAAGGTATTCTTCACCGCCTCGTCTTCCTCCTTGCTCGGTTTGTGCTCGCAGGCGGCAAGTCCGGTCAGCAACAGCACGGCTGCCAGCATGGCGGTGCGCAATGGCATCGGCTTCTCCTTGGTCGAGGTGTATTCGCCGGACACGGTGGCGTCGCCGGCGCGAGAGGCACGTCGCCAACAGCGCATGGCCTGGCTACTTGATGATGTCGCAGAGACGGCCTGTCGTGGCGCGTCCTGCGCTTTGTGCCGTCGTAACCACCGCGCACAAATCGAATTGCTGCGCGGCCAGCGCTGCTGCGGCGTTCTTGATCGCATCGTCGGGAAGCGACGGCGTGCGCGACATGATGCGGGCGTAGCGCAGCGACGGGTGGCCCAATGCGATCCACCGGTAGTCCGGGCCGACCGCGATGACGATCGATTCGCGGCCCAGCGGATACCACCAGATGCCCAGGAAATTGACCGCGGTCACCTTGAGCACCGCGGGGACGCTGGCCTCGAGCGGTCGCGTGCGCGACTCGGAGGTTTCGGCGCTGCCGTCGGGGCGCGTGCAGCGCGTCACGACGGCCAGGGCGCCATTCTCCGCCGGCGAATAGTCGGCCTGCGTGTCGCGCGCGCACTTGCTCTGCAAAAACCCCGGGATCGACGCGAACTCGTACCACGTTCCGACGTAGCGATTGAGATCGAAATCGGTGACTGGCGTGAGCGCCAAAGCCGGCGTTAGCGTGGCGAGCGCGAACAGGATGAAGGCGGCAAAACGCATTAGCCGTCTTTTACACTATTTTGGCGTGCTTGTGCTCCTCCACATCGGGCCTGGTGGCGGGCGTCGGTACCCCTGCCGTGGCTGCAGTTGTTGCCGGGCCGGTATGACCTGCTTCAGGAATCGTTCAGGCGCCGCTCGGAAGGGTGTAACGAAGTCCGCCAGGTTGCAAACAGTTGCTGGACGCTTGCCGCGTCGGTGGCTGCGCACAGTGCGCTGCGGAAGTCGCGCTCGCAGAACATCGCCGCGACATCGGCAAGGATCTCCAGGTGAGTATTGTTGGCATGCTCAGGTACGAGGAGCACCAGCATGTCGGAGACGGGCTTGTTGTCCGGGGCGTCGAAAGCAACGGGCATGGAAAGCCGCGCGAAGACCGCTACTGCGTCATGCAAGCCCTCGAGCCGCGCGTGTGGAATCGCGACGCCTCGTCCCAGACCGGTCGAGCCGAGTTCTTCACGCTTTGCCAGGGAAGCGCAAACCTGGCGCGCATCAAGACCGTGCTTGCGCTGCAGATGGTCGGCGAGGGCTTCAAAGGCGCCTGTCTTGCTGGCCGCGTCGAGTTCGAAAATGATGTCGTCGATGGACAGCAGGTCACCGACTTGCGACGTACCGACGACGGGGTGACGTTCGTTGGCGGTGGCTTCGAACGGCTGTGCGAAGGTCATTTCAATTGCTCCGACATGGATCATGGCCCAAGCCTAAAGTGTTGCGGCGAAAATCCGTATCTGGAAACGCGTCACGCGCATAAATAGCGCGTAAGGACGCGCCACTGACCGACTATACCCACCTTAGGACATGTCCTGCCCGCTACGCTCGGCGGCCGACCTTTACGTTTCCTTGACGCGAAACTCATAACATTTGACATGCCTTTGACGCCCCCTGACGTAAATTTGCATCCTGGTCAACAAGAAGGGAATAGGTCATGGACACGATGCACAACTGGGCGCTTTGGCGCTTGCTGATGATTGGCTTGATTGTGTTGCCGTTTCTTGTCGCGGCGGTGGTGGTGGGCTTTCGCCAGGGTCGTGCTGACGCCCCGATCTCCAGCGACGGGCCGGATGACAAGAGCGCATCTCCCGAGATTTCGGGACCCAGCGCGTGGGACAGGGACATTGCCGCAGCTGCAGAAGTGCGTTCCCTCGACACGACAGCGGCGGGGCGTCGCGCGGCGTAGATCGCGAATAAATATCGGAGAACGGCACGGAGTCTGACTCGCAGCGCGGGGCGCCCCCCGCGTGTGCGGTCATCTGACTGAAAGCGTCACACTCCGTTGCTTAGTCACGAACAACCAGCCGAAAAGGAAAGCGCCATGACAAACAGAATGCGCATCGGCAATGCCGCCGCCGCGCTGCTGTTTTTTGTAACCAGCGTCAACGCCCAAACTGCAGTGCCGGCGCCGGAATCGAAGCCCGCCGACCCTTACACGCTCACGGCCAATGTCGGCATCTTCAGCCAGTACATCTTCCGCGGCCTGACGCAGACCGACGCGAAGCCCGCATTCCAGGGCGGATTCGACTTCGCGCATGAGAGTGGCTTTTACCTGGGCACGTGGGGCTCGAACATCAGCTGGATCCAGGATTCGGGCCTCTGCAATCACGGCTGCAGCCTCGAATGGGACATGTACGGCGGGTGGAAGCACGCATTCAACGATGACTGGGGCATGGACGTTGGGGTCCTCTACTACTACTACCCCGGCAGCTACAACTCCGGGGTGACCAAGCCGAATACGACGGAGCTCTACATCGCCGGCAACTGGAAGTGGGTGTCGCTGAAGTTCTCGGACAGCCTCGGCAACACATTCGGCATCCCCAGTTCGCACAACTCGTGGTATCTCGACCTGACCGGAAACTATCCGATCAACGATCAGTGGACGGTGCTCGCGCATGTCGGGCGCCAGGAGTATCAGGGTAACCAGAACGGTGTCAGCAATAGCGTCCTCAACTATACCGACTGGAAGCTGGGTCTGCAGTACACGGTCAATGGCTGGACCTTCGGCGGATACTGTACCGATACCAACAACAACGAGAGCGTGTACACCATCGCCGGCAAGAACATCGGCAGGTCGACGGGCACTGCGTTCATCCAAAGGACGTTCTGATATCCAGCATGTTGATCTTCGGGCGATGAGCGTGTCGTTCTTGAACAGGCGCCGATAGGATGAGGACCGGTCCCCGTTCAGTGCGACCTGGACAACGCGCGCGTGGCGCCGGAAGACTCTCGTGAAGGATTGGCTCTCCACGGATTGGGTGCTATTGCGGCCGTTGCTGGTCGTGGCGATAACGTTGTCGACACTCCTTGTTGCACTCGTCGCTGCGTGGATTCGCAATCTTATTGCCGCGCGCAGCGGCCGGGTATCCGTAATCTCCGATGCCCATCAGCTCGTGCCGGCCGGGACGCAAGTCGCGCCCCCCGAGTTCGCTTCGGGCGCCCCACCGCCTCACTCGGCGACCGACCGCGAAACACGAGCAGCGTAGGGCAGCTGCGCTATAGGTCAACCTGCAGCGATGCTCGATGCGACCGGCGCATCCGGCCACGCCGCGATGATCTCCCGCAGCGCGCTCGGATCGTTGAGTGTCCTGAGCTTGTCGCGCAGACCGCGGTCGCTGAACATGCCGGCGGCGGTGGCGAGGAGTTGCAGATGTGCCTCGTTCGCCTTGTGCGGAACGATGAGGCCGAGAAAGACTAAAACCGGTCTGCCATCGGGCGCGTCGAAAGGTATGGCGAATTTCGTTCGTACCAACGCGGCCGTCGCGGTCGCGCATTGGCTCATGCGCGCGTGGGGAATGGCGAATCCGTGACCGATGCCCGTCGAACCCAGTTGCTCGCGTACCTTCAGGCTCTCCACTATAAGCGGCTTGGATAGTCCGTGCCGCACCGACAGCAGCCCAGCAACTTCTTCGAGCAGTTGAGACTTGCTCGAAATGTCGAGATCCAGGCGAATGTCGTCGAACCGTAGCAGTTCGCCAACCGGATTCATCGCGACCATTTCCATTCGTTGATGACGAGCGGACGCAGCCATCGATGATCATTCGGAAGGTGCTTCGTCCTCATCCTCGCTCTCGCTTGCGGCGTGCAGGTAGACACTGTTCGAGTTCTCGTCGAAGTCGATCAGCTCGGCGTACCGTCCCCAGGCGATCAACGTTTCGAGGAGCTTGGCCGGCTGGTCGTAGGGCAGTAGCGTTCCCAGTTCCTCCAGCACGCTGTCGGCGTTGACGCGCCCGTCGGGCGATTCAGACAATCGGGCATTGATCATCTGGAACAGTCGCAGCTTCATGATCGCCTGCCGGAACAAGGTCTTTCGTGCGGGCGTCGGCGCGGCGAGGAAGTACCAGCCGGCCTCGGTCATAAGTACGTCGTCCTTTGGCGTGTCGACCAGGTCCAGCATTTCAGCCGCCTTGACGATCGCAATCGTGTCGCCAAATTCCTTGCCGATGCGGGCGCTCAGATCGAAGACGTTGATCGTCTCCTGTGCATCCTCGATGATTTCGAGCAGGCCGATCATGGTTTCAACCGGGACGTTCGGGATCGATTCGACCCGCGTGCTGCCGGACGCAGCAATCACCGCTGCAGTACCGTCGGCCGCTGCGGCCCCGTGATCAACGCTGGTCGCACGTAACGCAGCCTGCTCGGCGAGGTCGTCCGGCATGACCAACGCCGTTATCGCAGCATGAACCTGGTCGACCATGGCGGCGAACGGCTTCGAATTGACATCGCGCGGGAAGGGCAACGGATTGGCGATGACATTGCGGATGCGGCCAGGATGCGACGAGATGATGACAATCCGCGTGGCGATGAAGACCGCCTCGACGATGTTGTGCGTGACGAGGAATATGCTCTTGAGCCCGGCGTGGCCGGAGCCGCGCCATAGATCGACCACTTCCGTGCGCAGGCTTTCCGCCGTAAGAACATCGAGCGCGCTGAAAGGTTCGTCCATGCATAGCACTTCGGGTTGCGCGACGAGGGCGCGCGCAAAGCCCACGCGTTGGCGCATCCCGCCCGACAATTGCTTTGGATACGCATTTTCGTAGCCGGTCAGGCCAATGAGTTCGAGCGCGCGGTCGATTTCCACCTGTTCCTGCCTCGGTTCGAGACGGCGCTGAATGAGCCCGACCCGCACGTTTTGCTGCACCGTGAGCCAGGGATAGAGGGCGAAGCTCTGGAACACGATGGCCACGCCGCGGTTCAGGCTCGCCAACGGGCCGCCGTGACTGCGCACGGCGCCCTGCGTCGGTTCCGTGAGGCCCGCCATCAGGCGCAGGATGGTGGACTTGCCGGAGCCGGATTGACCCAGCAGCGCGAGGATCTCTCCTTCCCGTACTTCGAGGCTGATGTCGTCGAGCACCGTCACCGGCGATCCACCCTCCGCGTCGACGTACGCCTTGGAGACGTGCTGCAGTTCAATGAGCGGAACCATCTCGTTCATGTCCTGCGGAAGCAGGGGTTGCGGTCTTTCGTCGACCAATGTTTCACCGGACATCGCTGGCCCCACTGAACAGGATGGCGGACGCGCAGTGACGCCGCACATCCGTGCCGATTCTCCCGCGCATCGTATCGCATTGCATCATCAGCCTCAGTCGAGCTTGAACTTCCGTTCGGCAAGGTCGTACAGGCGTCGCCACAGGGTGCGATTGATGACGACGACAAAGATCGCCATGACCATGATACTGAAATAGATCGCCGGTTGGTCACCCTTCTCTGTCACCTGGGCGATGTAGGCTCCCAACCCGTCGGCAACGAGTTTGTCCTTGCCCCATGACGCGACCTCGGCGACGATGCTGGCGTTCCACGCGCCGCCGGTCGCGGTCAGCGCGCCGGTCACCCAGAACGGGAAGATCGCCGGGATGATCAGTGTTTTCCATAGTTGCCAGCGTCTCAGACCAAACAGCGCGGAGGCTTCGCGCAAATCGGTGGGGATGGCCATCGCGCCGGCGATGACATTGAAAAGGATATACCACTGCGTTCCGAGCGCCATCAGCAGCACGCTGCCCCAATTGATCGGTATGCCTGCCGCAATGAAGAAGGCGACGATGAATGGAAAAGTCATGTTCACCGGAAACGATGCGGCGATCTGAGCCAGCGGCTGCGCGATGCGCGCCGCGCGTGGCCGCAGTCCGATCCAGACACCGATCGGGGTCCAGATCAGCGTGGCGATGATGGTCATCGCCGCCACACGTAGCAACGTGAGCACGCCCAGCCAGACCACGTGCAGCATCTGCGCAACCGTCATGTCGGTCCGGATATCCTGCGCGATATCGATGGCATTCATGCCGAGCCAGCCAAGCCCGATCGCGAGGGCTAACCAAACACATAGGCGCACCAGCAGTTTTGTAGGTCCCGGCGTGCGCACGGAAAGCGCTTGCGTGAAGTCCGCGCCGACGCTCGACGCGCGCTCCGTCAGACGTCCGAACCCGCGACCGACATGATCGGATAGCCAGGCCAGAACGAACGAGCGCTGAAGCAGATTCAGCACCCAAGATGTCTGGCTGTCCTTGCCTTCAGTCTGTTCCAATTTGAATTTCTCCGCCCACGCGACCAGCGGCCGCCACAGGAGCTGATCGATGATCACAATCGTCAGGATCATCGCGACGATGGCGTACACGGCCGCGCGTGTATCCCCCGCTTCCACCGCCGCCGCCATGTACGAGCCCAGCCCGGGCAGCTTTATGTTCTTGTTCAGCACTGAAATTGCTTCGCTCTGCGCGACGAAGAACCAGCCGCCGCCGAAACTCATCATCGAGTTCCACATGAGGCCGATGGCGGAGGAGGGCAGCTCGACCTTCGTAAAGCGCTGCCAGCGATTCATGTGATAGACCGTGGCGGCTTCCTGCAATTCGGCGGGGATCGTCACGAGGGAATGATAGAAACCGAAGGTCATATTCCAAGCCTGCGCCGTGAAGATGGCAAAGATGCTGGCGCATTCGACGCCGAGCAGGCTGCCGGGAAACAGCGCGAGGAAGCCGGTAACGGTGATCGAGAGAAATCCCAGCACGGGCACCGACTGCAGGATGTCGAGCAAGGGCAGCATGACCTTGCGCGCCCGCACGCTCTTGGCGGCGACGTAGCCGTAAGCGAGGGTGAACAGCAGCGCCGCGGCAAATGCCAGGAACATTCGCAGCACCGTACGTGCCGTGTAGTAAGGAATAAATGCCACGTCGAGCGAAAGCGGCGGCGGGTGCAGCTCGTCGAAGCGCACCTGCATGTCGCCGCTTAGGACGACGACCAGCCAGAGTAATACGAAGACAGTCAGGACGACGATCGCGTCGATCCAGCCGTTTCTCCAGCTGCGTTTCAGCTGCTGGCCGGTGGTCTCAGGGTAAGAACGTGCGGCCATGGTGGGCTTTCGGGACGGGTGCGTTTCTGGCGCGCACTTGGGCGGCGCATTAGCTCAATTATTGCGATCGGTGCGGACTGTCAAGCGTTTTATCGGTGGCGACGTCGCAGTGTCCGTGACTTCTTTGTGCATTCCGCGACGGTGCCGGCGCCTCATTTACATCATCCTTACAGCTCGCCGCAGAAACGCGATATTTCTCTTACTCGGGCGGTCGTATCCTGTTTTCGGTGCTTTGATCATCGCAGGCTTCGCGTGGAGTATTTCTCCTGCTCGACATCGTTCTGGATAGGTCTTTTTGTCGCGTTTGTGGCTGCGGAATTGGGCCTTACTGCGATACTTCTGCGCCTGAGCACGAGATCGCAGTCGGGTCAAGGCTAGTGGTCAAGAGCCGGCCCGGAGCCTGGCGCGGGTTACCACCGCAAGGCTCGCTAATCGTTGAACAGAAGGATAGCCACCTGTGACTATCGTCAATCAGCTTCTTTCCTGCGACAACATCGTTGTGGGGCTCGACGTTCACGACAAATGGCACGCTCTTGAGGAGGCGGCCTTGTTGGTCGAACGGCGCCACAACATCGATCATGCTCCGATCCTTCGGGCACTATGGCGGCGGGAACAGATCGGGTCGACAGGGCTTGGATACGGCATTGCAATCCCTCACGCTCGTATTGCCGGCCTCAACGAACCGATCGTGCTTCTCTTGCGTACCAAGGTTCCAATCGTATTTGGCGCACCCGATCACAAGCCCGTGTCGATACTGTTCGTGATTCTGGTTCCCGAGCATGCGAATGAGGAACATCTGCAAATACTGGCGGACGTCTCAGAGATGCTTTCCAACGAGTCTTTTCGGCTCCGCCTGTCCGCCGCCGATGGTCCGCCCGCAATTCAACGCCTGTTTGGTGAAGCGCTTTCCGGCAACGCATGAACCGGCTTGACGTACGTGCACTCGGCTGGGTGGTGACGCGCGACGCCTGCTCGGAATTGCTCCGTGTCGCCCTGGGGAAGGGACGGCATATGCCAGTCGCGACCCTCCGGGAATTGGGTGACCGCTGGGGCGCCGTTTCCGCGTCCCCTGCAGGTGACCAGCGCCGATTGCACGGTCTATTCCTCGCCACTGCGCTTTCAGGGCAGCACGAAAAGGCTGTCCTCGAGTTCATCGAGATGCTGCAGAATACATGCCCGGGCCTGTACGGCGAGCACGTCCTGCGGCAACGCTATCTCAACGCAATCTGTCAGGCCATCGCAAGCTTCACGCTCGGTGCATTGCTCGCGTGCTGGGCGTCGTCCGAACTCCCAATCATCGGCGAATCGGCGCTCGTACTCTTCGCGATCGCATGTTGGAGCCTCGCGACAGCGGTCCAACTCCGGCGCACGCATTGTCTTGTCAGGCAACTGCGCCAGTACCGCAGCTTGCGCGGTCCCGTCACCCGACAAACGCTGGCCGGGCATCACGACCGATCGTGACTGGTTACACGCGGTCGATGGTGGACACTATAGCCGAGCACTCGTTGATCCTGATCAATGCGGGCACGTGTGATTAGTTGGAGGCTTCTCTTGGTCAGCGTAGGCGAGACGGGCTGCGGGGCGGCATGCGTCGTCCCCTGGACGCCACGCTAAGTCTGAAGTTGGACCGTATCATTTCGGCCCTTACGCTTTCCTTATATCGGGCACCTGCGCATTTTACGGCGTCTTGATGCGCCGAGTTCTATTCTTGGTTCTTGCATCGACTGACCTTCAAGGGAAGCGCCAATGGACATCATGATGGACGTCATCTACGTCGCGCTCGTGCTCGCGTTTTTCGGCGCGACGCTGGGGCTGATGCATTTTTGTGCACAGCTGATGGGTAAGGGAGGTAAGCCATGAACTGGGTCTATTGGCTGAGCGGTATCGCGGCGCTGGGTATCTTCATCTATCTCCTGATTGCCTTGTTCAAGCCGGAGTTCTTTTCATGAGCGCATCGGGTTGGTTGCAACTGGCCTTGTATGTGGCGGTGCTTCTGCTGCTCGCCAAGCCTCTCGGCTCCTATATGGCGGCTGTTTACGAAGGCCGGGCGATGCGAGCGCAACGCATCGGTGGCTGGCTCGAGCGCCTGATCTATCGCGGCGCAGGCATCGATCCGCGCGAGGATATGTCGTGGATGCGCTACGCCGTGGCGATGCTGTGGTTCCAGGTCATCGGTTGCCTGACGGTTTACGCGATTCAACGGCTCCAGCTATCACTGCCACTCAATCCGCAAGCCATGGCTGCGGTGACGCCTGACTCGGCATTCAATACGGCGACGAGTTTCATCACCAACACCAACTGGCAGGGCTACGGCGGCGAGAGCACGATGAGTTACCTCACTCAGATGCTCGCGCTTGCGGTGCAGAATTTCGTCTCGGCGGCAACGGGGATGGCTGTTCTCGTTGCGCTCATCCGCGGTTTCGTGCGCAAGGAAGCGGGCGGCATCGGTAGCTTCTGGGTCGACCTGGTCCGCTCGACGGTTTACATCCTTTTGCCGCTGTCGATCGTCCTGTCGCTGGTACTGGTGAGCCAGGGTGTGCCGCAAACCTTCGACAAGTACGCAACCGCAACACTCATGCAGCCGGTGACTTACGACAACCCGAAAAACGGGCCCGACGGCCAGCCACTCAAGGACGACAAGGGGAACCCGGTAACGGAGAAGGCGACCGCTACCGACCAGACGATTCCGCTCGGCCCCGCCGCGTCGCAGATCGCGATCAAGCAGCTCGGCACCAACGGCGGCGGCTTCTACAACGTCAACTCGGCCCATCCGTTCGAAAACCCGACGCCGCTCGCGAATTTTCTGGAGGCGCTATCGATCCTGCTGATCGGTGCGGCACTTTGCTACACCTTTGGCAAGATGATTGGTGACACAAGACAGGGCTGGGCGCTGCTTGCCGCGATGACGCTCGTCTTCGTCCCGCTCCTCGCCGCGGTCTACATCGGTGAAGGCGTGGGTAACCCCGTGCTGACAACGCTGGGTGCCGATCCAGTCGCGACCGCGACCAATCCAGGCGGCAATATGGAAGGCAAGGAAGTGCGCTTCGGCATCGCCAACTCCGCGCTTTGGGCGGTTGCCACCACGTCGGCATCGAACGGCTCCGTCAATGCGATGCACGATTCGTTCATGCCGCTCTCCGGGATGATACCGATGTGGCTGATTCAGCTTGGGGAGGTGATCTACGGGGGCGTGGGATCCGGGCTGTACGGGATGATCATGTTCGCGATCGTCGCCGTGTTCATTGCCGGGCTGATGATCGGCCGCACACCGGAGTATCTCGGCAAGAAGATCGGCGCTTTCGAGATCAAGATGGCGTCGATCGCGATCCTGATTCCACCGTTGCTGGTGCTGTGCGGGACGGCAATCGCGGTCATGGTCGACGCGGGTAAGGCCGGGGTCGCGAATCCGGCAGAGCACGGTTTCTCGGAAATTCTCTACGCGTTCTCGTCGGCCAGTAACAACAATGGCAGCGCCTTCGCGGGGCTGTCCGCCAACACCCCGTTCTACAACACGGCGCTCGGTATTGTTATGTTGTTCGCCCGCTACTGGCTGGCGATCCCCGTGCTGGCGCTCGCCGGCGCGTTTGCCGCCGCGAAGCTCGTGCCGCCATCGGCGGGGACACTACCCACGCACACGCCGCTTTTCATCGTCGTGCTGATCGGCACGGTCATCACCGTGGGCGCGTTGACCTTCGTACCGGCGCTGGCGCTGGGGCCGGTGGTGGAGCATCTCCTGCTGTTCGCCTCGCCGTGACCTGCAACAACCACCGAAAGAGCAAGCCATGTCGACTGTGACTGCAAAACGAGACACCCTGTCGTGGTTTATAAACCCGGATCTGCTGAAGACCGCGTTGATCGACAGCTTTCGCCGGCTGACGCCACGCTACCAGTGGCGCAATCCAGTGATGTTCGTTGTGTACGTCGGCAGCATCCTGACGACCATCCTGTGGGTCCAGGCGCTTGTCGGCAAGGGTGAAGCCCCGGCAGGATTCATCCTGGCGGTGACGTTGTGGCTATGGGTCACCTTGTTGTTCGCCAATTTCGCCGAGGCCATCGCGGAGGGGCGCAGCAAGGCGCAAGCGGCGTCGCTCAAAAGCGCGCGCAAGGATACCAGCGCCAAGCGGCTGATGCGACCGGAGCGCGGCGCGCCCGTTACCGCGACGCCTTCGAGCAATCTGCGCAAGGGTGATGTCGTGCTCGTCGAGCAGGGTGACCTGGTTCCCGGCGACGGCGAGGTGATCCAGGGGGTGGCATCGATCGATGAGTCGGCGATCACTGGTGAGAGCGCGCCGGTAATCCGGGCCGCAGGCAGCGATTTCAACACCGTGACGGGCGGGACCCGGGTGCTGTCCGACTGGATCATCGTCCGCATCAACGTCAATCCGGGCGAGGCGTTTCTCGATCGGATGATTGGCATGGTCGAGGGCGCGAAGCGGCAGAAAACGCCGAACGAGATCGCGCTGACGATCCTGTTGGTGGCGATGACGCTGGTGTTCCTGCTGGCCACGGCGACGCTGCTGCCCTATTCGCTCTACAGCGTCGAGGTGGCCAAGGCCGGCGTGCCGGTCACGATCACGGTTCTCGTTGCACTTCTGGTCTGCCTGATTCCGACCACCATCGGTGGCCTGCTTTCCGCCATCGGCGTCGCCGGCATGGGCCGCATGATGCGCGCCAACGTGGTTGCGACCTCGGGTCGCGCGGTGGAAGCTGCCGGCGACTGCGACGTGCTGCTGCTCGACAAGACCGGCACGATCACCCATGGCAACAGGCAGGCGTCGGCGCTGTATCCCTTGGCCACCATGGCGCAGGCGAAGGTCGCCGAGATCGCTCTGCTCGCTTCTCTCGGCGACGAAACACCCGAAGGCAAGAGCATCGTTGCGTATTGCAAACGCGCCTTCAGCGTTGTTCCGCCGCCGCTCGTCCCCGGCAAATTCACGATCGTGCCGTTTTCGGCGCAGACGCGGATGAGCGGAGTCACTTTCGAAGGCCGCGAGCTACGCAAAGGCGCACTCGATGCGATACGCGCTTGGGTCGAGGTGCAGGGTGGCAGCATCGACGCGGAACTGGCTACGCGCGTGGAGGATGTCGCGCGGCGCGGTTCGACGCCGCTGGTTGTTGCCGAAGGCCGGCACGTGCTGGGTGTCATCGAGCTCAAGGACATCGTCAAGACCCATATCAAGGAACGATTTGCCGAGTTGCGCAGGATGGGAATCCGTACGGTAATGATCACCGGCGACAACAAGTTAACTGCGGCGACGATCGCCGCCGAAGCCGGCGTCGACGATTTCCTCGCCGAAGCGACGCCCGAGGCCAAGCTCAAGCTGATTCGCAGCATCCAGGCCGAAGGTAAGCTGGTCGCCATGACCGGCGACGGCACCAACGACGCGCCCGCGCTGGCGCAGGCGGATGTGGCGGTCGTCATGAACAGCGGCACGCAAGCGGCGAAGGAAGCCGGCAACATGGTCGACCTCGATTCCAATCCGACCAAGCTGATCGAGATCGTCGAGATCGGCAAGCAGCTCCTGATGACGCGCGGTGCGCTGACGACCTTCTCCATCGCCAACGACGTGGCGAAGTACTTCGCCATCATTCCCGCGGCGTTTGCCAGCACTTACCCGGTGCTCGACGCGCTCAACGTGATGCATCTTGCAACGCCGAACAGCGCGATCCTGTCCGCGGTCATCTTCAATGCGCTGATCATCCCAGCCCTGATCCCGCTTGCGCTCAAGGGAGTCAAGTATCGCGCGGTCGGTGCGGCATCGATCCTGCGCCGAAACATGCTGATCTACGGCGTGGGCGGCATCCTGTTGCCGTTCGTCGGCATCAAGGCGATCGATTGGTTGCTCGTCGCCACCAAACTCGCGTAACACCAGGAGCATGACCATGTTCTCTCAATTTCTGCCGGCGCTACGGATGCTGGTCGTACTCACGGTTCTGACCGGCGTTGTCTATCCGTTGCTGGTCACTGGCGTGGCCCAGCTCGCGTTTCCGCGCCAGGCGAACGGCAGCCTGATCGTCGATGGCGACAAGACTCTCGGATCGAGCTTGATCGGACAGCCGTTCGACGATCCCAAGTACTTCTGGAGTCGGCCATCGGCGACTTCGCCGCAGCCGTACAACGGTGGCGCGTCTTCCGGTTCGAACCAGGGTCCGCGTAACCCGGCCCTGGCCGATGCGGTGAAAGATCGCATCAAGGCCTTGCGTGACGCTGATCCGGGCAACAATGCGCCGGTGCCCGTCGACCTGGTCACCGCATCGGGAAGCGGACTCGATCCACACATCAGCGTTGCAGCAGCCGGCTATCAGGCAGCGCGCGTGGCCAAGGTCCGCAACGCGCAGTTGCAGCAAGTCCAAGCGCTGATTGCCCAGAATACCGAAGGCCGCAACCTGGGCGTGCTTGGCGAGCCCCGCGTCAACGTGCTCGACCTCAACAGGGCTCTCGACCAGATGCGCTAGCCCCAATACAAGCAATGCCGTGTCGGACGGGTGAATGACGCGGTAAACTAACCGTCGACGAGACTTGGCGGCGGACATGGAAGCGCAACGACCCAACCCGGACGCCTTGCTGGCAGAGGTCAATGCGGCAGCCGCGCGTGAACGGCGCGGGCGGCTGAAAATTTTCTTTGGCGCCTCAGCCGGAGTCGGCAAGACATTTGCAATGTTGACTGCGGCGCAGGAGCAGCTGCGCGCCGGGACCGACGTTGTCGTTGGACTGTTGGAAACGCACGGCCGTGCCGAGACGGCGGCGCTGCAGGACGGCCTGCCGCAGCTGCCTCCCTTGATGCTCGATGTGCAGGGCACCCCGGTCAAGGAATTCGACCTCGACGCAGCGCTCGCTCGCAAGCCGACGCTCATCCTGGTGGACGAGCTTGCGCACACCAACGCGCCGGGCGCTCGCCACCCGAAGCGCTGGCAGGACGTCGACGAGCTCCTCGCCGCCGGCATCGACGTCTACACGACGCTCAACGTCCAGCACATCGAAAGCCTCAATGACGTGGTCGGACAGATCACCGGCGTCCGCGTCAGCGAGACGCTGCCCGACACCTTCTTCGAAGCCGCCGACGAAATCGAGCTGATCGATCTTCCTCCCGACGAGCTGCTGTCGCGGCTGCGCGAGGGCAAGGTGTACGTTCCACAGCAGGTCGAGCGCGCCCTGGCGAATTTCTTCAAGAAGGGTAACCTGATCGCGCTGCGAGAGATGGCGTTGCGCCAGACGGCTGACCGCGTCGACGCGCAAATGCGCGAATATCGCGATGAGAAATCGATTGCGCCGGTGTGGGCCGCGGGCGAGCGCATCGTGGTCGCCATCGGGGCCGATCGCCACGGCGAGCAGCGCATTCGGGCCGCCAAGCGCCTGGCCGATGCGGTCGGCGCGCCGTGGCACGCCGTGTACGTGGAGACGCCGCGCCTGCTGCGTCTCCCGCAGGCGGAACGCACCCGCATCCTCGGCTACCTGCGGCTGGGTGAGCAGCTTGGCGCAAAGACAACGGTGCTCTCGGGTGCGCGTGTCGCGGACGAACTGCTTGCCTTCGCGCGCGGCCAGAACGCCACCAAGCTGTTACTCGGTCCACCCGCGAACCTGGGGCTGCGCCGTCTGCTGTTCGGCTCGGTCGTCGACGACGTGACCGCGCGCATGCACGGCATCGACGTGCTGCTCATCGCCGACGTGGACGCCGGTGCCGCGCACGCCGGTTTCGCCGATCAGATCGCGCGCACCAAGGCGCACCTGGGCATCGACGAGTCGAAGCCGCGCTCGCGCAAGCAGCGCTTTCCCGGCTACGCCGCCGCGATCGCCATCTGCGCGGTGACGACGCTCGCCGCGTGGAGCCTGTTCGGCCGCCTGGAAGCGACCAATCTGGTCATGGTCTACCTGCTCGGCGTGCTGGCGGTCGCCTATCGCTTCGGGCGTGGACCGGCAGTGCTCGCTTCGCTCCTGTCGGTGGCGCTGTTCGACTTCATGTTCGTTCCGCCGTACTACAGCTTTGCCGTCACCGATACGCAGTATCTGATCACGTTCGCGGTGATGCTGGCGGTCGGGCTGGTGATCAGCAGCCTCACCGCGAGCGTGCGCCTGCAGGCACGCGTGGCGCAGCATCGGCAGGCGCGCACTGAAGCGCTGTACACGATGACGCGTGAGCTTTCGCGCGCCGATGAACTGGCCGAAGTCACCAGCATCGCCGTGCGCCACGTTTCCAGTGTGTTCGAAGCGCAGGCGGTCGTGTTGATGCCCGACGCCGCCGGGGTGATTCGCCATCCGCGCGAAGCGGCCATCTACGGCTCGCTGCATGGCGCCGACCTGGGCATCGCGCGCTGGGTGTACGGCAATCGCGTCGCTGCGGGCCTGGGAACGCACACGCTGTCCGGCGCCGATGCGTTGTACGTCCCGCTGCTCGCCGCGCACCAGGTCACCGGAGTGCTCGGAGTATTGCCTTCGCGGTCAGAGCGCCTGCTCATTCCCGAGCAGCGGCACCTGCTCGACACCTTTGCCGCGCAGGTCGCCGCAGCGATCGAACGCGTCCTGCTTTCGTCCGACCGCGCTGAGCTCGCCCGCCGCGCCGAAGCGGAGAGCGTGCGCAACGCGCTGCTCAATGCCATTTCACACGACCTGCGCACGCCGCTGTCGGTGCTCGTCGGAGCGTCTTCGAGCCTGGCCGATGGCGCCTCGACCCTGGACGAATCCGCGCGTAGAGAGCTCGCGACGTCGATCCACGACGAGGCGCGGCGCATGACCGTGCTGGTCAACAACCTGCTCGACATGGCGCGTCTCGAATCGGGAACCGCGGAGCTCAAGCGCCAGTGGACGTCGCTCGAAGAACTGGTGGGCAGCGTGCTGACGCGTCTCGCCGGACCGCTCACCGCGCATCCGGTCAGGGTCGACCTGCAGGCCGACCTGCCGCTGGTCAGCGTCGATCCGGTATTGATCGAGCAGGTTCTCGCCAATCTGCTCGAGAACGCGGCAAAGTACACTCCGGCGAATACGCCCATCGAAGTGAGCGCACAAGTTTTGCAGGGGCGCATGGTCGTCGAAGTCGCCGATCGGGGCCCGGGCATCCCGCCCGGCGAGGAATCGCGCCTGTTCGACAAGTTCTACCGCGTGCGGGCGGAATCCGCGCAAAGCGGCGTGGGGCTGGGGCTCGCGATCTGCAAGGCGATCATTGACGCGCACGGCGGACGCATCGTCGCGGCCAACCGCATCGACGGAGGCGCGGTATTCCGTTTCGAGTTGCCTGCTGGCAGCCCGCCAGCAGTCGAAGCCGAGGCTGATGGCGAGCCACTGCCGCTCAAGGCGAAGCCATGAGCGCGCAGCGCGAAGGTACTCCAGGGAGCGCGCCGTCGGCGACCATCGTCGTCATCGAGGACGACCCGCAGATCCGACGTTTCCTGCGTACCGGGTTGTCCGCGGAGCCGTTCAGGATCTTCGAGGCGGAGACCGGCAAGGAGGGTTTGGTGATCGCCGCGACGCGCAAGCCGGATTTGGTCATCCTGGATCTGGGTTTGCCCGATCAGGACGGCGTCGACGTAGTGACTCGCCTGCGCGAGTGGTACGCGCGGCCCATCGTGATCCTCTCCGCTCGCAGCGACGAGCGGGAAAAAATCATGGCTCTCGACGCGGGGGCCGACGACTACCTGACCAAGCCCTTCGGAATCGGCGAGCTGTTGGCGCGGATCCGCGTTGCCCTGCGGCGCTCGGCGCGCGACACCGATGAAGTCCTGACCACGTTTCGCTTTGGCGATGTCGACGTCGATCTCGCGGCGCGGCGCGTGTTCCGCGCCTCCGCCGAAGTCCACCTCACCCCCAACGAATATCGATTGCTGACCACGCTGATCCGCCATTCCGGCAAGGTATGCACGCATCGCCAGCTGCTCACCGAGGTTTGGGGCCCCGGCCATGTGGAGCGGGGGCACTACCTGCGCATCTACATGGGGCAGCTGCGACACAAGCTCGAACAGGATCCGACCCATCCGCAATTCCTGCGGACCGAAGTGGGTGTCGGTTATCGGTTGCTCGTCGAATGACCTCTGCGCCGCGAGGTGCCCGGTCAACAATCCACGACGTTGATCGCCAGGCCACCCAGCGAGGCTTCCTTGTACCTGGACATCATTTCGCGTCCGGTCTCGTACATGGTCTTGATGATGGCGTCGAGCGCGACTCGCTGCGTGCCGTCGCCGCGCAGTGCCTGCGACGCGGCGTTGATGGCCTTCACCGCGGCCATGGCGTTGCGTTCGATGCATGGAATCTGCACCAGACCACCGACCGGATCGCAGCTCATGCCGAGGTGATGCTCGATGCCGATTTCGGCCGCGTTTTCGATCTGGGTGTTGCTGCCACCTAGCGCCGCGGCGAGACCGGCCGCAGCCATGGCGCAGGCGACACCGACTTCGCCCTGGCAGCCGACTTCGGCACCGGACATCGAGGCGTCGCGCTTGCACAGCCCACCGACTGCCGCCGCCGTGAGAAGGAACGCGACGATGCCTTCCTCGTTGGCTTCCTGGTAGAACTCGCGGTAATAGCGCAGCACCGCGGGCAGTGTGCCTGCCGCGCCATTGGTGGGTGTGGTGACGACGCGCGAGCCTGCGGCATTCTCTTCATTGACCGCGATGGCGTAGATGCTTACCCAGTCCATCGCCGCGGCCGGGCTCGCACCCGCCTGCGGTCGGTGCGCCAGCAGCGCATCGCGCAGGCCCTTCGCCCGGCGTCGCACGTGCAGCCCGCCGGGCAGCACGCCTTCGGTGCGCATGCCGCGCTCGATGCTGTCGTTCATGATGGCCCAGCGTTCGAGCAGGCCGTTGCGCACCTGATCGGGGCTGCGCAGCGCCAGCTCGTTGATGCGCATCATGTCCGGGATGCGCTTGTGGGCCTCGTCTCCGTGGCGCAGTAATTCCGCGGCGCTCTTGAAAGGGTAGGGTACGCGCAGCGGCTCGACCGGCTCGCCGAGTTGTGCCGTCTCCTTTTCGTCGACGACAAAGCCGCCGCCGATCGAGTAGTAGACGTTGCGTGCAAGCGGCGCACCATCGATCGCGTAGGCGGAGAAGCGTACACCGTTGCTGTGGAAGAACAGCGCCTTGTCGATGCGAAAGCGCAGGTGCTCGGCTTCGCGAAAAGCGATCGCGTGCCGTCCCGCCAGCGGCAGCAGCTGCTGCTCGCGAATGCGCCGCAGTTTCGGTTCGATCTGGTCCGGGTCGATGCGTTCCGGTGTTTCGCCCGACAGACCGAGCAGAATCGCGCGGTCGGTGCCTTGCCCGCGGCCGGCCAGGCCCAGCGAACCATAGAGGTCGACGACGATGCGTGCGGTGGCGTCAAGCTTGCCCGCGAGGACGAGGTCCTGCGCGAAACGATACGCCGCGCGCATCGGTCCCACGGTGTGCGAGCTCGACGGCCCGAGGCCGATCTTGAATAGATCGAATGCGCTGACAAACATCTGCTCGTCCGAAAAGCCGTGCTGCGTTGTGATGATCGGCGCTTGACCGGGCGGAAAAATGCGCAGTGCTAGACTCTTCGATTGTAACCCGGGAGCAGCGATGGCACGGTGCCAGGACACCCGTTTGAAGCGCACAGCGTTGGTAGTGCTGACGGCCATCGGCGTGTTGGCGGCGTCGGTGGCCGCCTCGGACACCGGCTGGAGTGCCTACCAGCGCGGCGACTACGCGACGGCGCGCACGCTCTACGAAGCCGCCGCGCGCAGCGGAGATCGACTTGCACAGTACAACCTCGCAATGATGCAGATTCGCGCCGAGGGTGGCAGCGCCGATGCCGACGCGGGCGTCTACTGGTTACGCAAGGCCGCCGATGCCGGCATGGCCCAGGCGCAATACAACCTCGGGCTGCTCTACGAGACCGGTATGGGCGTGCCGCGATCGCTGACCGACGCCACCACGTGGTGGGAGAAGGCTGCCGCGCAAGGTCATGCCGACGCCCAGGTGCAGGTCGCGACGCAGTATTTTCTTGGCCGAGGTGCGCCCAAGGACTGGCGACGTGCCGCGTATTGGTACGAGGCCGCGGCCGAGAACGGCGACGTGGGCGCGCAGTACATCATCGGCAGTTTCTACGAGCACGGCGACGGCGTGGCGCCGGACCTCAAGAAGGCGCTCGACTGGTATGTGCTGGCGGCGAGGCAGGGCGACGTCGGCGCGGCTGCGCAGGCGAAGGACGTCGCGCGGCGGCTGTTGGCAGACACACCCGCCGCCAAGCCGCACTAGCGGGCGATCACGGGCTCCCGGCTGCTGCCCGCGGCCGCCGGCGGCGGCCCGGGACACGCGAAGCGCACCGACTCGGAGTACGACAGCACTTCGGGCAGGTCGGCGCCGCTCAATTGCTGCTGCACCGCTTGCCACCAGTGCGCGTCGAGCAGGTTGGCATGCGTTTTGAGAAAGTCCGCGCGCACGCCCGGGTCGGTGAGCAGGAAGGTCGCGAACTCCTCGGGAAAAATGTCGTTCGCCGCCACCGGGTACCACACGTCGTTGGACATTTCATCGAATCCGGCGGGCACCGGCGGGATCTTGCGGAAATTGCACGCCGTCAGGTATTCGATCTCGTCGTAATCGTAGAACACCACCCGACCGAAGCGAGTGACGCCGAAGTTCTTGAACAGCAGGTCGCCGGCAAAGATGTTGACAGCGGCCAGTTGCGCGAGCGCGTCGCCGTAGTCGCGGATGGCGCACTCGCGCTGCGCCGGGGTCGCCGACTTTAGATAGATGTTCAGCGGCGTCATGCGTCGCTCGATGTAGAGATGCTTGACGACGATCATGTCGCCATCGTCCTCGATGAGCGACGGCGCGACCGCCTTTAGCTCGGCGATGAGCTCGGCGGTGAAGCGCCCGCGAGGAAAGGCGACGTCGGAGTATTCCAGCGTGTCCGCCATGCGGCCGACGCGGTCGTGATGCTTGACCAGCACGTATTTCTCCTTGACCTTCTCGCGCGTCGTATCTTTCGACGGCGCGATCTTGTCGCGGATGACCTTGAACACGTACGGATACGAGGGCAGGGTGAACACCGTCATCACCAGGCCCTTGATGCCCGGCGCGATGATGAAATTGTCGGTCGAGTGCCTGAGATGGTGCAGGAAGTCGCGAAAGAACAGCGTCTTGCCCTGCTTCTGCAGGCCGACCATGGTGTAGAGCTCGGCTTCGCTGCGGGCGGGGACGATCTGGTGCAGGAAGTTCACGTACGCCGACGGCACCTCCATGTCGACCAGGAAGTAGGCGCGGTTGGCCGAGAACAGCAGCGCGATTTGCTCGGGATCGAGCAGCAACGCATCGACATGCAGCGTGCCATCGATACCATGCTTGATCGGCACTGCGAAAGGGTGCGATTGATAGCCGTTGACCACCCGGCCGATGATGTACGCGGTACGGTTGCGGAAGAACAGGCTCGACAGCACCTGCAGCTGATGATTGGCCTCCAGGCGGAACGGCCGCGGAAAGTGCGCACGGAAGGCGCCGAGAAGATTGGCCAGGTCGCGCCGGAAATCACCAAAGCGGCGCTCGAGACGGAAGTCGAGCACGATATCGATCAGCGCGTTGCGCAGCCCGTGCTGGCGCGGATAGTACGAGCGGTACGACGGGGGGTCGGCGTCGATGTGCTCGGTCGACACCGCGGGTCGCACGAACAGGCAGCGGTTGTGGAAATACGTCCGGTGCAGGATCTTGCACGAGACCGAGTTGAAGAAGGTCTCGGCGCATTCCGGCTGCCGGTGGTCGATCAGCAGGCCGATGTACTGGCGCTTGACGTTTTCCCAGCGCGCCTCGTCGATGCTGGCGCACTCGAATTCGCGCTCGAGCCGGGCGACGGTCTCCAGCACGCGGCGATCGTAGAAGTCGATGCGGTCCTGCGAGGTGTGCGCGATGGCAAGCCAGTTGCCCGCCTCGAAGTGCCGCTTGGCGACGCGTGCGCAGTCGCGGAACAGCGCGTAGTGACGGTTGAATCCGTCGAGGGTCGCCTGCGCGATCGCCTGCGTTGTTGCGATCATCGCGTACGCGGCCGGCCGCTCACTTCTTCATGGCAGCCTGGCGCGCATCCACTTCTTCGATATAGGCGTTGAAATCCTTGATGGCGGCGTTGCCCGCCGCGATGTTCGCGTCGGAGACCGCCTTGGTTTCGGCGATGTACTTCTTGATGCAGTCCGCGTAGCTCTTGGATTCCTTGTTGAACCGGTCGAACCGTCGCTGGTCGGAGAAAGGCCCCGGAAATTCCGGTTTGACGCAGGTCGGCGGCGCGACCGTGACGGTGGACGCGCTGGCGGCTTCGGGTGCCGGTTGCTGGGCGAATGCGCTGGCAACCATCAGTGCAGCTGCGATGGCGGTGACTGTGCAGAGGCGCGGGATCATGGACGGGCCTGGTATCGGTGGTTGAAGCCGGACATTTTATGCTTGCTGCCGCGCCCCGGGAAGGGGCAGGCCGGCTAGCGAGCTGCCGGGCTCACAGTGCAGTCGCTAGCGCAGGAGCGCCGCGACGATGCCTACGCCGACCGCGACCAGGTCGACGGCGAGCCCGGTCTTGCCCGTGGTGAGATCGAACGGGAACGAAGGCTCGGCACTGGGCGCCTTCTGCAGAAGCGCATCGGCGAGCAGGTTGACATCGATGGACTGGCGACGCGTCTCGGCCGTGGACAGCTCGCTTACGGTCCGGGCGACCGCTTCGGGATCGAGGATCGAGATCGGGGTATGACAATACGTGCACGCGCTCTCGTGTTCCAGATCCACCGGTGCGCCGCAATTCGAGCATTGAATCGAGCGCACCTTGGCTTTGAGCGAGGCGAGTTCCGCGCCCGACAGCGGGCGGATGAAGTTCTTCTCGCGCAGGAATTGCATGAAGGGCGAGAGCCTGCCGTGGCCATAGGGACAGCGGAAGTAAGAGAAGTGCGTGGTGCGCTGCACGTCCTGCGTAAGCTGCAGCCGCGACGTGCAGCGTGGGCAGTCCAGCAGCGACGTCAGCGGATTGCGAGCTTCGGCGTGATGCGCGTCGAAAGCCTTGAACACCTCGATGACGCCGCCGGGTGAAAGCTCGGTGGCTTCGTGCCCATCGAACCAGATGAGCTGGCAGGGAAAGCAGAAATCGATGCTCACGCGGCCGATGAGCGCGCGCTCGAAATCGAGCGTGAGCATCTCGACATGGCAGCCCGGACAATTCATGGCTCGACGGAACCCGATTCAGCGCCGCGTCGCCCCACGCGCCGGCACCCGCAAGGGCGCCACGCGTGCGGTCACAATTCGCGTGCCGCGAAGGTGTTGCACTGTCTCATGTCGCCCGATTGCAGTCCGATCTTGAACCAGCGCGTGCGTTGCGCCGACGAGCCATGGGTGAACGATTCTGGCGAGACGACGCCGCGCGAGGCCTTCTGGATCCGGTCGTCGCCCACCGCGCCGGCTGCGGCGATGCCCGATTCGATGTCGCGGGTATCGATGAGCCCGCGCTTGGCCGCCGACTGGCCCCACACGCCGGCAAGGCAGTCGGCCTGCAATTCCTGGCGCACCGACACGGCGTTGCGCACTTCGGGCGAAGCGCGCGACATCTTCTTCTGGATTTCGTCCATCAGGCCGAGCTGATTCTGGACGTGGTGACCGATTTCATGGGCGATGACGTAGGCGCGGGCGAATTCGCCTGGCGCGCCGAAGCGCTGCGACAGTTCCTGGAAGAACGCGGTATCGAGGTAGACCTTCTGGTCGGCCGGGCAATAGAACGGGCCCATGGCTGCGCTGGCGAGTCCGCACGCCGAGCCCACCTGCCCGTTGAACACGACCAGCTTGGGCGGTTGGTAGCGGGTGCCCGCCTGCTGGAACACGCTTCCCCAAACGTCTTCGGTGTCGCCGAGAATCTTGGCCACGAACTCTGTCTGCTCGTCGCGCGGCGTAGTCGCCGCGCCCGACGGTGGCGTGTAGGGCGTCGTCTGCGTCGGTGTCGACGGCGCGCCGCCGTCGCCCAGCAGTGCCAGGAGCTCCAGCGGATTCCTGCCGAGCAGCAGACTGACGACGACCACGACGATGATCGCGCCTCCCCCCAGGCGCATGCCGCCGCCCATGCCCGGCGAACCGCCTCCCGAGGCTTCTTCGACGTTGTCACTGCGACGCATGTCCTGCCAGCGCATGGGAGTCTCCACCGCGGAAAAGACGCCCATTCTAACGCCAGACGCAGCGCTTACCCGAGTTCGTCAATCGATCGTGGCCAGCTGGCCTTGAGCAGGCGCGATAGCGACCGATCAGCGAGCACCGTGCCTTCGGTCTGGCAGCGCGCGCAGTAGTTGGTCTCGTTCTCGGCGTAGACGATGCGCTGGATGGGTGCGCCGCACGCGGGGCACGGCTGTCCAAATTTTCCGTGCGCGGCCATCTGCGGTCGAAACGCGGTGACGATCGCAGGAAAGCCACCCGCGGCTTCCTCGCGCAGTCGCGCGGTCCATTCCGCCAGCACCGAAGCCGTCGCGATCCGCAGCCGTTCGACCTCGTCGGTGTTGAGTTTCTGCGTCAGCGCGATGGGCGACAGTTGCGCGCGGTGCAGGATTTCGTCGGAGTACGCGTTGCCGATCCCGCTGAACAGGTGCGGATCGGTCAGCGCGCGCTTGAGGGTGTGATTCTCGCGCTGCAGGCGCTCGCGAAAGCTCGCAGCATCGGCGTCGGCAATCTCGAGGCCACCCATGTCGAACGCGGCGAGTGCCGCTTCGCCTTCGACCAGGTGCAGCGACGCCCGCCGCTTGGTGCCGGCCTCGGTGAACGCCAGCGTGCCGCGCTCGAATTCGAATAGCGCCAGCGTGATGCGCGCCGGCGCCTTGGCGCCGTCTTCGAGCCAGCGCAGACGGCCCGCGATCATCAGGTGCAACACCAGGTGCAGGTCTGCGTCGAGCGAGATGACGATGCGCTTGCCAAGTCGCCGCACCCCGGTTACTCGCCTGCCCTCGCAGGCGGACAGCGGCGGCACGGCGGTACGCAGCAGGAACGGGTTGTGCAGGCGCACGTGCAGCAACCGCTGTCCGACGATGCGCGCTTCGAGGCTCTCGACGTAGACGACGACGTCGGGCAACTCGGGCATCGTGTCAGGCGAGACCGAACGCGCCGAGCGCGGCAGCTGCCGTCAGAAACCACAGCGGGTGCCAGCGCGTATTGAGCGCGAGGAGTGCCGTCGCGGCGGTCAGCGCATAGGAGATCCATCCGTCGTCGGTCGTGCGCGCGAGCACGTAGCCGCTGGCGAGCACCAGGCCGACCGTCACCGGTGCCAGACCGCGCTGGATCGCTGCGCGCAGCGGCGCGCCGCGAAAGCGATCCCAGACGTGGGCAATGGCGAAGGTCATCACCGACGTGGGCAGGCAGATGGCGACGGTCGCGACCAGCGCGCCGAGGAAGCCGTATACCTTCCAGCCGATGACGCTGACGATGAGCATGTTCGGTCCGGGCGAAGCCTGCGAGATCGCGAACGCCTGCGCGAATTCGGCGTTGGTCATCCAGCCCTGGACGTCGACCACGCGGCGATGGATCTCGGGAAGGAGCGAGTTGACGCCGCCGATGGCCAGGAACGACAGGAAACCGAACTGCTGGGCCAGCTCGATGAGCACCGGAGGAATCATCGCGCCGTCCGTTCTCGGGTCGCCCACGCGATTGCGACGGCGAGCGGCGCCAGGACCAGCAGTGCCCAAAGCAGCGGCACGCGGGCGATGGCGAGTGCAACGAAACCGAGCAGCCCGATGGCGACCTGCCACGGCGTGCCGAGCAGGGGGCGCGCCATCTTGAGTCCTGTCGCGATGACCAGGCCGGTGGCCGCCGAGGATACCGCCGCGGTCGCGCCGCGCACCGCGGCCACCGTGTCGAAGTGCGAATACAGGGCCGCCAACGCGAGCACGATCAGGAACGGCATCAGCATCAGGCCCAGGACCGCAGAGAGCGATCCGAGCGGCCCGCGAAATCGGTTGCCGACGATGACCGCGACGTTGATGATGTTGGGGCCGGGGAGGAACTGCGACAGCGACAGCACTTCGGTGAATTCGCGTTCGTCTAGCCAGCGACGGTCCTCGACGAGCATGCGGCGTGCGAAGGGCAGCACGCCGCCGAAGCCAGAAATGCCGACCTTGAGGAAGCCCATGAACAGATCGCCGGCGTCGGCCGGCGCGGTAACGGTCGAATGTCCGCTCTCGCTCACGGCGCGGGCCTGCGCCAAGGTTGCGCCTCGCGGATCGCGCAGCGCGGTACGGACGATGGCAGCACCAGGCGTCGCTCCTCAGGCATATCAATGGTCGCGTTCGACGACCAATTCGGGATAACCGGTCGCGCTGTCGCGCCGGCGCGCGAATGTCCATCCGGGAAGGACCGCCAGAAGGATTTCGGCCGTCGTCCTCACGCGACAACCGGAGGCGACGTGGCCGCCGGTGACGCGCCCTGAAGCGTCCGCGATCGCCATGTGCAGGTGCGCGCCGTCCACGGACAGCGAGCCCGAGAGCGCGATGATCTCGTAGTCGCCGTCGTGCATTTCCGGGCGCGTCGCGCCGGCACGGCGGATCGCGACGCTGGCCAGGCTGCCGATGCCGGACAGCACGAACGCCGCGGCGATTCCCTGTTCGCGCACCAGCGCCTCGAGGCGATCGCGCAGGTCGTCGCCGGGTTGCAATCGAACGGGCAGCGGTGTCACCCGCGCACCCGCTGTGGTCGTGATGAATGCGCCATGGGCTGGTGAGTCAAGCGCTGCATTGTAGCGCGCGCGACGCGGGCCTGTGGCGGGTACAGGCCGGCGTCGACTGCGGTATGCTCTCGCTCCACCTGGCGCGAACATGCCCCGACTCCTGCGTATTCTTCGCTGGTTTGCCCGCGCCATGGACGCGCTGGTGGATGCCATTGGCCGCAGCGTCGCGTGGATGGTCCTGTTCGTCGTCGCGGCGCTGTTCGGACAGTGGCCATTGCGCGAATTCGTCGGCGCCGGTCACATCTTCGCCAACGACTTTGGCCAGATCGCGCACGCGGCGGTGTTCGCCATCGGCGTCGTCTACGCGCTGCGCTGGGATGGCCATGTACGGCTCGATGTGTTCCACCAGCGCATGTCGGTGCGCGCTCGCGCCCTGGTCGATCTCGTCGGGACGCTGTGCATCGTCGTGCCGTGGGCGGCGATCGTCGTCTGGTTCAGCTGGTCGACCACCGTGCGTTCGGTTGCGGGCTTCGAGAAATTTCCGGAAACCTGGTCTCCCGGCTACTGGGTGTTCAAGGTGATCCTGGTCACCTTCGGCGCGCTGCTGCTGCTGCTGCAGGCAAGCGGCCATGCGGCGCGCAGCCTCGCGCAGCTCATCGACCCGCGCGCGCCGCCCGACGCGCAGCGCATTCCGGGCGCGGCGACACCATGAGCGTGCTCATCCCGGAACTCGGGCTGATCATGTTCGCCGCGGTGTTTGCGCTGTTGCCATTCGGCTTTCCGGTCGGCTTCACACTGATGGGTACCGCGCTGCTGTTTGCGGTGATCGCGTCCACTCCGGCCTGTTCGGCAAGCGCGCCGGCGCGGCTCTCGATCTCGACCGTGATCCTCGGCGCGCTGCTGGCGCCCACGACCGGTGCCGTCGGCGCTTCCGTGTTGACGCTGGGACTGCTCGCGCTGCCGGCGATGCTCGATACAGGGTATCGCCCGAGCCTGGCCTGCGGCGTGGTGTGCAGCGCCGGTACGCTGGGCACCGTACTTCCGCCGTCGATCATACTCATCGTGCTCGCCGACCTGATGCGCGGCGTCAACGCCGAAGGGCAGATCATGCGCGGCGAGGATGTGCACGGCGCGCTGATCATCAAGGATATCTACGCCGGCATGCTGGTGCCGGTCGGCATCCTGCTGGCGCTCTATCTCATCTATGTGATCGCGGTCGCGATCTTCCGGCCCGCCGAATGTCCGCCGCTGCCGCCCGAACGCCGCAAGCGCCTGCCGTTGACTCGCCTGTTCGTCGTCGTGATCGGTCCCCTGGCGTTCATCGCGCTGCTTTTGGCGACGATCGTTACCGGCCGCATGTACACGGTCGAAGCCGCCGCGCTAGGTGCAATCGTCGCGACGGTCTATGCCTGGCTGCGCGGTGAACTATCGTGGACGCGCTGGGCCGAGACAGTACGCACCGTGATGCGGCTCACCGGCATGATGTTCCTGCTGCTCATGGGCGCGTCGACCTTTACGTTGGTGTTTCGCGGGCTCAACGGGGCGCAGACCGTGCATTCGTTGCTGGGCATGCTGCCGGGAGGGCTGACCGTCGCGGTGTTCGCGGTATTTGCGGTGACCTTCTGCTTCGGCTTCTTTCTCGATGCGCTGGAAATCGTCCTGCTTGTGGTGCCCATCGCCATGCCACCGCTGCTCGCGTTGGGAGCGCACCCGATCTGGCTGACCGCGCTGATGGCGATCACGGTGCAGACCAGTTTCCTGATGCCGCCCTCCGGATTCGCACTGTTTTTCCTTCGTTCGGTCGCGCCGCGCGACGTTGCCACACGCGCCATCTATCGCGGCGCGCTGCCGTTCATCGCGATCCAGATCGTGTTGATCTGCCTGCTCTGGCGCTTCCCGGACCTGGCAACCGCGTTGCCGGCGTGGCTCGAATAGCGGCGAAGGGCTATGCCGCTGCAGGCGCGCGGTCAGCCGATATCGAGCGCGTGCTGTTGCAGCAGTCCGAGCGGCACCACCGCCAGGGCTTCCTCGTGCGTTGCATTGAGGATCACCGGCGGCGCGACACCGGCGTCGAAGGCTTCGCGCCAGCGCGCGACGCAAAGGCACCAGCGGTCGCCCGGTTTCAATCCCGGAAAATCGGCCTCGGGGACCGGCGTCGACAGATCGTTGCCCTGCTCGCGGGAGAACGCGAGAAAGCGCGCCGTCGTCTGCACGCACACGACGTGCATGCCGACGTCCTCGGAACCCGTATTGCAGCAACCGTCGCGATAGAAGCCGGTTCTCGGCTGGGTAGAGCAGGGCTGCAGCCGCCCACCCAGCACGTTCTTGTCGTCGAACATGGCGTCAGGACCGCAGCGCGCGATAGAGAAAAGGGAAACTCACGTCCATGCGGTAATCGATGTCGGAGTGGGTGTCGTCGAATTCCTGGTACGCATGCTTGATGCCGGCCTGCGCAAGGCGCCTGGACAGGATGCGCGTGCCGTACTGGATGTGGTACTGGTCTCGCCAGCCGCAATCGATGTAGATGCCGCGGCTAGTCTTGAGGTTGGCCTTGTACTTGTCGACGAGGTTGATCGGATCGTGCACCAGCCATTTGTTCCAGCGCGTCGGCAGCAGCTCGCCGGTCTCGAGGTGAAACGGCAGGCGAAAGCCCAGCGGCGCCTTCGGGTCGGGATCGTATGTTGCGGCCATGCAGATGTTCATGATGGCGTGTCCCTCGGCCTGCGATAGTCTTTCCTTTTGCCAAACGTGCTCGAGGAAGCGCTTGACCCGTCCGTCGTCGCGGCCTTCGGCCAATCCGGGCCGCGCGGCTTCGCGCGCCGCATCGTATTTGCCGTTGCGCCGCTTGGTCGCGCGGTACTTGCCGACTTCATTGAGCGTGTTGGGCCAGTCGTGTCGGTACACGAAATCGAAATACGAGTCGCCCGAATGATCGGCGATCGCGCCCCAGTGCTGCGGATACTTCATGGCGTGGATGATCGCGCCGTAACCACCCGACGACTTTCCGAAGCAGCCACGATGCTCGCGCGACGCCAGCGTGCGGAATTCGCGATCGACATGGGGAATCAGCTCGCGCGTCAGGTAGTCGGCATAGTTGCCGATTGCCGAGGAGTTGACGTACTGGTTGCCGGCGAGCGCGGTGAAACAGTCCGGGAATACCAGGATCAGCGGTCCCATCTTGCGCTCGTGCACGAGCCGTGCGGCACGCTCGATCAGGTTTTCGGAAAACGGCTTCCAGTTGGCGTACGCCAGCCCCGTGCCGCCGAAAGGCGCAAGATCGTAGAGCACCGGAAAGCGACGACCGCGTCCATGCGTCGCGGCCGCATCGTACTGCGGCGGCAACCAGACACCGAGTTTGCGCACATGCGGATCGCCGAGCGGATTGCCCGCGAGCACCTTCGAGGTGTGTTCGAGCACGACCAGTCTTCCGGCTGGCCCCGGCGGGCGTTTGAGCGCCATGCTGTTTCTCGGTGGATGGGGACGCGGCATTGTAACGCCCGGCACGCCGTGCCGACGATCGAACGGCCTTGAATCGGTGCGGCGGCCGGTCTAGCATGAGCTTGTGAACACGCTGAGCGCCGCGTGAGCTGGAGTTGAAGCGCGCGCGGACATCAACCTGGGGAGACCGACGATGACCCGGACCACACGGTTGTTCGTACGCGGCATTGCGGTCGCAGCCTTGTTGCCCGCATGGTGCGCCGTCGCCAGTCAACCGACGTTGAGCGAGTGCGTCGAGGGATCGGACTTCATCGGCAATGCGGCGCTGGCGCGCGATGCCGGCATGCCCGAAGAGAAATTCATCGACCGCATGCAGCAGGACTTCCGCCTGATCCACGCCTATCGGCAGGAATTGCGCTGGTTCGCGCACGACAGCGACGACGAAGCATTCCTGCTCGGCGCGGCGCGCGAAGTCTTCGTGCACCCCGAAGTGCCCGAGGAGCACCGGCGCGCGTTTTTGCAAGCGTGTTTCGTGCGGATGAAGTAACTGCCCGGCGCCACGCAGGCGCATCTAGCGCTCGAGTATCGCCGTCACACCCATTCCGCCGGCAGTGCAGATCGAGATCAGGCCGCGACCTGATCCGCGCTGCACGAGTTGCTTCGCCAGCATGCCGACGATGCGCGTTCCGGTTGCCGCGAACGGATGCCCTAGCGCCACGCTGCTGCCTTTCGGATTGAGTTTCGTCCGATCGATCGCGCCCAGCGGCGACGATCGACCGAGCGTCTCACGGCAATACTGCTCGGACTCCCAGGCTTTGAGCGTGCACAGCACCTGCGCGGCAAAGGCTTCGTGGATTTCGTAGATATCGAAATCTTGCAGACTGAGTCCAGCCCGGTCGAGCATCGCCGGTACCGCGTAGGTCGGCGCCATCAGCAGCCCCTCACGCGGGCCGGCAATCCCGGCAAAGTCGATCGCCGCCGATGCCGAGTAGGAGAGATAAGCGAGCACCGGCAGTCCGCGCTGCCGCGCCCACGCGTCAGAGGCGAGCAGGACGCACGACGCGCCGTCGGTCAACGGCGTGCTGTTGCCTGCGGTGAGCGTGCCCGTGGCGCTGCGATCGAACACGGGCTTGAGCGCACCGAGCTTCGCCATGTCGGTGTCGGGCCGCACGTTGTTGTCGCGGGTCAGTCCCGAATACGGCGTGACCAGATCGTCGAAAAAACCCGCGTCCCATGCCGCCGCCGCGTTGCGATGACTGCGCATCGCCAGTTCGTCCTGCTCGACGCGACCGATGCTCCACTGCTTGGCCATCAATTCGCAGTGCTCGCCCATCGACAGACCGGTGCGCGGCTCGGCAACGGTGGGAGTCGCCGGTTTCAAGTCGCGCGGACGAAGGTGCAGCCATGGCTTCAGGCGCGCACCTAGCGTGCGCCCGCGGGCGCTGTCGAGCACGATGCGGTTGAGCGCACGGCTGTAAACCACCGGCACGTCGCTGGTGGTGTCCACGCCTCCGGCGATGCCGCACTCGATCTCGCCCGCCTCGATGCGCTGCGCGATCTGTACGACCGTGCTGAGGCTCGTGCCACAGGCGCGCTGCACGTCGTACGCGGGCGTGTGCGGGTCGAGCCCCGAACCCAACGCCGCTTCGCGCGTCAGGTTCCAGTCGCGCGAATGCTTGATCACCGCCCCGGCTGCCACTTCGTCCAGGCGCTCGCCCTTGAGCCCGTAGCGGTCGACCAGCGCGGACAGCGACGCGGTCAGCAATTCCAGGTTGCTCGCGTGCACGTAGGCGGTGTTGCTGCGCGCGAACGGAATGCGGGTGCTGCCGACGATCGCTGCGCGGCGACGATTGGGCTGCATGGGAACCTCCTGCGTAGACCGAAACGATGATACGCGACGTTCGTCGGCCGCCTTTCGACGTCAGGCGGCGGCGCTTGCCTCGTCGGGCGCGGCACCTTAGTCTAGCTGACCTGCAGTCTGTATAAGGATGGAACATGCGCAATACGTGGTTGGTAACGATGTCCTGCCTGGTCGGCGTTGTCGGCACTTCGTCCGCGGCGATGCCCAACGCCAAGGCAGGGCTATGGGAGAGCGCGTCGACGACCGTGCTGGAGGTGGGACTCCCAGCCAACGTTCCGAACGCCGCGAAGTTGCCGCCCGAGGAACGCGCCAAACTGGAGCGGGCGCTCGCCCCCGGAGGCGGCAAGCCGGTCACGACCAGCGAACGGATGTGCATGAGCAAGGAGACGCTCGATCCGTGGGATTCGTATGGCACCGGCCAGGGTGCGGCGGCGGACTGCAAGCGCACGGTGCTGCAACAAACGCCGCAGCGCGTAAAGATGGCGCTCGTCTGCAGTGGCGGCAAGTCGACCGGTGAGGCCGAATTCACTGCGGTGGGAACCGATCGCGTCGTCGGCAAGATCACGATGCTGAACAAGAACGAACGCGGCGATTCCAAGCTCAACGTGCAGATGGAATCTCGCTGGGTCAGCGCCGACTGCGGCAGCCTCAAGCCCGGACAGCGGGAGACCCTGGGCTCGCGCTGACGCAGTGAGCGCTGCTGCGGGCGTCAGCGAAACGACGCCGCGGTCAGTGCCAGTACCAGCGGAGTGGTCACCGAGGCAAGTGCGGTGGACACCAGCATGCTGGCGGCGATCGGCCCGCCGAGCGTGTTGAACTGGCGCGACATCAGGTACACGTTCGCCCCGACCGGGAGCGCCGAGAGCAGGACCACCACCTGGGTTTCCAGCGGCGGCAGCGACAACGCGCGCGCCAGCGCGAACACGACCAGCGGCGACGCGATGAGCTTGAGTACGCAGATCGCCGCACTGGGCCGCCAGCCATCGCGGATCTTGTACTCTGCCAGGCCCATGCCCAGCGCGATCAGCGACAGCGGCACCGCGGCGTGGCTGACCAGTTCAAGGGTCTGCCCAAGTACCTCGGGAAGCGCGATGCCGGTAAAACCCCACGCCGTGCCGAGCAGAATGGCCGCCACCACCGGATTGGCCAGCACCGCTTTGGCCGCCGATACGTAGGCCGACCACGACATCGACTGCTGGCGTGACCACTCGACCGAAATTGTCACCAGCGTCCACAACGTGAGCGAGTTGAACACCAGCACCAGCGAGACGGTCGGAATCGACGCGTCGCCGAGCGTGATCTTGGCCAGCGGCACACCGAGCAGCACATTGTTCGAGAAAATGCCGCCCAGCGAGAATACCGACTGGGCGACGCCATCCATCCGGAATACGCGTTTGGCGATCAGTCGTCCCAGCGCAAAGACGATGAAGCACGCGCCGAAGTACGCGATCAGCAGTCGCGGATCGACCGGCGGCAGACGCGCAAAGTCGCTCATCAGGCGGAACAGGAAGGCCGGGATCGCTACCGCGAATACAAAACGCGTCAGTGCGTCGGAGACGCTCGCTGGCCAGCGAGCCCAGCGTGTAAGTACGTAGCCGAGCAGCACGAGCATGAACAGCGGCGCGGTTAGCGCGATCAGGTTGGCGAAAGTATGCATGCCTGCGTGAGGTGATCAGCACATCGCGGCGGCGCGCCAGGCATGGGCGCCGCTGCTTTCATTGGTCTGACTGCGCCGTGCTTTAGGCCGCGCGATTGCCGACCAGTCCGAGGAACTCCTCGCGCGTGGCTGTCGAATCGCGAAACGTGCCGAGCACCGACGACGTGATCATCACCGAATTCTGTTTTTCTACGCCGCGCATCATCATGCACAGGTGGCGCGCCTCGATCATCACGCCGACTCCCTTCGCGCCGACCAGTTCCAGCACCGCCTTGGAAATCTGCTCGGTGAGCCGCTCCTGCAGTTGCAGCCGGCGCGCGTACATGTCGACCAGCCGCGCCAGCTTGGACACGCCGAACACGCGACCGTCCGGGATATATCCGATATGGCAGCGGCCGAAGAACGGCAGCATGTGGTGCTCGCACATGCTGTAGACCTCGATGTTCTTCACGATCACCATGCTGTTCGTTTCCTGCGTGAAGACCGCGCCGTTGAGCAGCCGATCTATGTCGGTGCGATAGCCCGACGTCAGGAATTCGAATGCCGCCGCGACCCGGTGCGGAGTCTTCAGCAACCCCTCGCGCTTCGGGTCCTCGCCGATTTCGACGAGCAACTCGTGGATCAATGTTTCGATCTTGCTGGTGTTCATCGCGGGAACCTTCCGGTGGGCGTCTAGTCGAATTTTGCGTGGTGATTTTTACATTATGTCACGGCGCATTCGCGACACTTGAGTCCTGCCTGCGCTTGTGCGACCGCGTGAGTCGTTCGCAATCCTTGTTACAAGATGTTGCCGTGCGCGAGCAATCGCCATCATCACGATGTCGACGGCGACGCGTAGCGGCAGTTGCAAGCGAATTCAACGCGGCGGATCCCGCTCAGTGAAGCATCGCGATCGTTCGCGGTCGTCGACCTCGCGCATCTCGGCGAGCGTGCGTCCGAGAGATCGCGATTTCGATCCTCTGACCAACGATATGGAGTTTCTCATGAAACGAAGAACGACAATGTTGCTGCTCGCGACAGGTGTTGCCATCGGCGCCACAGGTGTCGCACTGGCCGATGGTGACGGCGGCGACAACGGCATGAATCGGTTTACCGGTGATACCTGGCAGCCACTCGACAAGCAGCAACCGAAACGCCAGGTCCAGCCCGCGCAGCCGGCGCCGACCGCAGCCGCGCCGGCGCGCGTAGATCACGCGACGATCGACGCCGCCAAGCGTATCCATCCCACCTCACCGTTTCACGACGATACCGGCGCCTGATTTGCGTTGCCGGCATCCGCGCCCGCGCGCCGATGCGCGCCGGCGCGGATGGACGCTTGCCAGGCGCGCCTGAGCCCGCTCCGAGCTCGCGAAAGTGGTGCGATAATGCGCCGCTCCATGCCAGCAAAAAGGGAGTGGTGCCATGGGCACGATGATCGAGTTGACCGCCGCTGATGGATTCCGGTTGGCGGCTTATCGCGCCGACCCGCCGGCAGCGCCGCGCGGTGGATTGGTGGTCGTGCAGGAAATCTTTGGCGTCAATTCGCATATCCGCAACGTCTGCGATGGTTACGCCGCCGATGGCTACCGGGTGATCGCACCGGCGCTGTTCGACAGGTACGAGAAAAATGTCTCGATCGGCTACTCGCCACAAGACATCGAGCGCGGCCGCGATCTCAAGGGCAGGGCGCAGACCGACGCTGCACTGCTCGATGTAGCTTCCGCGCGCGACGCGCTCGCCGGCAGCGGCAAGATCGGCATCGTCGGCTATTGCTGGGGCGGATTCATCACCTGGGTGAGCGCCTGTCGGCTCACCGGGTTCGCGTGCTCGATTCCATATTACGGTGGCGGCCTGCTCGACGTGGGCGACGAAACTCCTAGCTGTCCGGTGCTGGCGCACTTCGGCGAGCGTGACCACATGATCCCGGTCGACGGCGTGCGCAAGTTCGCCGCCGCGCAGCCGGGTGTCGAAGTGCACATCTATGCGGCCGATCACGGTTTCAATTGCGATCAGCGCGGTTCATTCGACGCAGCCGCGGCAAAGCTCGCGCGCGAGCGCAGTCTGCAGTTTCTGCGCCGGTATCTGGGCTGACCCTGCGCGCAGCACGCCGACGTTCGCCGGGTTTACACTAGTGCCCGCGAGGGGCTATCGTGCTGGACCTGTTTGGCGTCCAACGCCTGGAGTGCAATCGGAGGACTGCGATGAAATGCACGACCTGCAGTAACGAAATTCCGCCGGGCGCAAAATTCTGCGTGCACTGCGGATCCACCGTGGCGACCAACACAGCGGCGCCGGCGGCACCTCCGGCCGCGGCGAAGGCTGCTGTTTCGGCAGCCGCCGCGACGATCGCGACGGCGGCGCGCCCGGCGTACGTGCCCCCAACGCCGCCCTCCGCAGCCGCACCCGGCCTGACGCCGATGGGCAATACCGGGGCACCTGGAGCCTTGCCGCCCGATACCGCGATGGTCCCGGCGCCGAAGAGCAATCTGGGCTTGATTGCCGGGCTGCTGGTGGGCATTGCGGTACTGGGCATAGGTAGCTTCGTCGCATACAAGATGTTCATCGCCAAGGACGTCACGCCGGTGGTCACTACCGAGCCGGCAAAATCCGACGCTGCTGCGGCGCCTCCGGCCGATGCCAGCAAAGACAGCTCCGCGGCGGGTCAGGGTTCAGGCAGCAACATGACGCCGCCGCCGGGCAGTCCCGCCGACGCCGCGGCGCAGGCCGCCGCCGCTGCCGAGGCCGCCAAGGCTACGCCGCCACCGGCGCCCGTCGACGCAGCCGCAGCAAAAGCGGCCGCAGCTAAGAGTGCCGCGGCGAAGGCCGAGGCCAACAAGGCGCCGCCGGTCGGCGCTGCGCCATCGTCACCGCCGGTCGCAGCGCCCGCGCCAGCCGCGCAGCACGCGCCAGCACCGGCTGCGGTCGTGCATCCACCCGCGCAGGTCGATCGTTGGGAGCAGATGCGCCAAGCGTATGCCTTATGCGATCGCGAGGGTTTCTTCGACAAGATCGCGTGCAATTCGCGCGTCGGCAAGCAGTATTGCGAAGGTTACTGGGGCAAGGTCCCGCAATGCCCCGTCGGCGCGTACGGCGATCGCGGCAATTAACCCGCTGTCCCTGTGGCGCGAACGCGGTGGCAGCGCGGTCGCGCGCATGCGGCGCTAGCTCATGAGCACCAATGCGACGCGCATGCCGGTCGTGTTCTTCGGGCATGGCAGTCCGATGAACGCGCTGGACAGCAACCGCTACACCGACGCATGGCGCGACATTGGCCGCGCGGTGCCGCGTCCAAGTGCGATTCTCTGCGTATCGGCGCACTGGACCACGCGCGGCACTGCAGTGACGGCGATGACATCGCCGCGCACCATACACGACTTTGGCGGCTTCCCGGAGCAACTCTTCGCGGTCCGCTACCCGGCGCCGGGGCAGCCCGCACTGGCCCGGCGCGTGCGCGAGTTGCTCGCGCCGCAGCCCGTCGCGCTCGACGAGGCGTGGGGGCTCGATCACGGGACCTGGTCGGTGCTGGTGCATGCCTACCCGGACGCCGACGTGCCGGTGGTACAGCTGTCGATCGATGCCACCCAACCTGCAGCGTTCCACTACGAGCTCGGCAAGCACCTCTCGCCGCTTCGCGACGAGGGCGTGCTGGTGATCGGCAGCGGCAACGTGGTGCACAACCTGCGGATCATGAACTGGGGCAACCCGAGCATGGCCTTCGACTGGGCTGTACGCTTCAACGATCGCGTGCGCGAACTGCTCAAGAGCGCCGACCATTCACCGTTGTTGGCCTACGAAAAGCTGGGCCAGGATGCGCGGCTGGCGATTCCCACGCCCGAGCACTACCTGCCGCTGCTCTATTGCCTGGGCATGCAGCGCGCGGACGACGCGGTGGCGTTTCGCGTGGATGGCATCGAGCATGGCTCCATCGGCATGCTCGCGGTGACTCTCGGCGCGGTCGCGACGGGCCGGGCCTGACGCCTCGCAAGTTCCGCCACTGCCTGGGCGGCAGCGGGCACCGGCAGGCGCCACTTTGCATCGCCGACGCAGTAGACTATTATGCCGATATCATAACTGGAGGACAGACCCGGCGCCCCGCAGCGGCCCGGGTGAGCTGACGACGCACAATGAAGAAGTGCCTGATCTGTGGTCGGGCGAGCCTGCCCGGTGCAAAGTTGTGCGCGGACTGCAGTTCCGCGCGCAAGCGCGCATTTGCGGCGACGGTGACGCAGCCCTTGCTCGCCGCTGCAAGCGCGCGCACCGGCACGCGTCTGCTCAAGCCCAGCCAATCGGTCGCGGCCACGGCGCGGCGGAGCGCGGAACGCGCGCTGATGGCGAAGGCGGTCACGCCATCATCGCCGCCGATCGCCGAGTCGCATGGCCGGCGCAATGTCTGGCCCATTGCACTGGTCGTCGCTGCGCTGGTGGTCACTGCAACCTTTGCCGCACGACGCAGCTTCGTCACGCCCAAGACCGAGTCCCCCGTCGCAACCGAACAAGCCGCGCCAGCGTCACTCGAGCCGGTCGCGGTGGCGCCGCCCCAGCCCGCTGCAACGTTTACCGCGAAGCCGGGGCTGGCCGCGCCGATCGCCGATCCTGCGGCGAAACAGGATGCGGCCCCTGCAACGCGAGGCGACGCCGCCAAGCGTGCCGCGGCGCGGTCACGCGCGCTGCCGGTCGAAGTCGTGCCGCCGCCCGCAGAACCTGCGCCGGTCGTGCAGACCCTCGCCGCCGCACCTGCTCCGCCGCCGGCGGCGCCGCGCGAAACGCCGCGCGTCGATCCATGGCAAGCGATGAACGAGAGCCTCGCGCGCTGCACCGGCGGCCTGTTCGATCGCATCGTGTGCGATCAGCGAGTGCGCGCGCAATATTGCGACGGGCAGTGGGGTCAGGTGCCGCAGTGTCCTTCGCGCGCACCCAACGACCACGGCCAATAACTCCTGTGGCGCGTGGCGCGAATACCCTTCGCGCCGCGACGATTGCGCTGTCAGCCGCGCCCGACGAAGGGCATCTTGGTTGCCATGACCGTCATGAACTGCACATTCGCATCGAGCGGCAGGCTTGCCATGTAAAGCACCGAGCTCGCGACGTGCGCAACGTCCATCAGCGGTTCGGGCGCGATCGTCCCGTTCGCCTGCGGCACGCCCTTGGCCATGCGCGCGGCCAGTTCAGTCAGGGCATTGCCGATGTCGATCTGCCCGCAGGCGATGTCGTATTTGCGCCCGTCGAGCGAAGTCGACTTGGTCAGGCCGGTAATCGCATGCTTGGTGGCGGTATAGGGCGCCGAATTCGGGCGCGGTGCATGCGCTGATATCGATCCGTTGTTGATGATCCTGCCGCCGCGCGGGTCCTGGCTCTTCATCAGCTTGATCGCCTCCTGCGTGCACAGGAAACTGCCGGTGAGGTTGATGTCGACGACGTTCTTCCACTGCTCGAAGGTCAAGTCCTCGAGATTGACCGGGGGCGCGCCTACACCGGCATTGTTGAACAGCACGTCGAGCCTGCCGTAGGTGTCCTTGATCGCCTTGAACAATGCTGCAACCGACGCCGGATTACTCACGTCGGTCGGCATCGGCAGCGCATTGGCGCCATTCGCGCCGGCGCCGGCGACGGTGGCGTCGAGCGCGTCGCGGCGACGCCCCGCGAGCGCAACCTTGTAGCCCTCGCGCAAGAAGGCGAGTGCCACGGCACGGCCGATGCCGCTGCCGGCGCCGGTCACGACGGCGATTTTCGATGTGGTCATGAGTCGGGATCCTTGTGCGTCCGGCGCGATTCGCCGCCGCCGATTGTAACGCGGGCGCTACGTGTCGCCACGCCCCCGCGCGTGCGTCAGAGATTGGCCGGACCGAAGGCTTGCGGAAGCAGCTCGCCGATCGAGTAGCGCTGCTCCATCGCGGCGCTGTCGGCAAAGCACACGACGAGCACGTCGGCGCCGAATTCCGCGATCACCTGGCGACAGGCACCGCAGGGTGGGGTCGCCCGCTTGGTCGGCGTGTAGACCGCGACCGCGCGAATGCGCCGTGCACCGCGCGCGATGGCCTGGAAGATCGCCGTGCGCTCGGCGCACATCGCAAGGCCGTACGATGCGTTCTCGACATTGGCCCCTGCGTGGACCGTGCCGTCGTCGGCAAGAACCGCGGCGCCCACCGGAAAGCTGCTGTACGGCGCGTACGCATGCCGCGCTGCGTCGCGGGCCTGGCGCTTGAGGTCGTCGATGACGGCGGCGGGAATGTCCATGGTTGCGAGCTCCGATTCGTGACGGCACTGTGGCGCATTATCGCCCGGCGCGGAACGGCGCGCGCTCGCCGCTGTCGATCTGACTGCGCCCGATCGGCGCACCGAGCGTCTGCTACCATCGAATCGAAGGTTGCCGTACGCGGCGCCCATGGTGCCGTTTCCAGACATGACTCCGAAGCACGATTCTCCTGATGTCGAGCCCGCGGATGCAGGCACGTCCGCGCTCACAAGCAGGCAGGCGTTCCTGCGCGTTTTTCCCGGCGTCATGGTGGCGATGTTCCTGGCGGCCGCCGACCAGACCATCCTGGCCAGTGCGCTGCCGACGATCGCCGGCTCGCTCGGAGGGCTGGCCGACCTGTCGTGGGTTGTGGTCGCGTATCTGCTCACGGCGACTATCGGCGCGCCGTTCTACGGTCATCTGGGCGATCGCTTCGGGCGCCGGCGCATGCTGCTGGTCGCGCTTGCCATATTCACTGCCGCGTCGCTCGCCTGCGCGCTGGCGCCGACGCTGCTGATGTTGATTGTCGCGCGCGCGCTGCAGGGTCTGGGCGGCGGCGGGCTGATGACGCTGGCCCAGGCGCTCATCGGCGAGCACGTGTCGCCGCGCGAGCGCGGCCGCTTTTCGGGGTACTTCGCGACGGTGTTCGCGCTGGCGAGTACCTCGGGGCCGATCGCGGGAGCGTATCTCACCGAGCACCTGAGCTGGCGCGCTGTGTTCTTTGTCAACCTTCCGCTGGGGCTCCTCGCAGCGCTGCTCGCGCTGCGCATTCCGCTGACTCCGATGGTGCCGCGCGGGCGCTTTCGACCGGACGTTGTCGGCGCGCTGCTGTTCTGCGTCGCGATGCTGTCGTTGCTCTACGCGCTGACTTCGGGAGGACATCGGCTGCCCTGGAATTCGCCGGTGCTACTGGCGTTGCTCGGCGTTTCGGCGGTTAGTTTCGTGCTGCTCGTGGCCTGGGAACGGCGGGTGGAGGACCCGGTCATTCCCATCCGTTTCCTGAAAGTGCCGGCGATCGCGCGCTCGGACGCGGTGGTGATCTGCTTTGGTGCAGCGCTGTTTTCGACGATCCTCTATCTGCCGCTGTATCTGCAGATCGGGCGCGGCTTGCGGGTCGGCCAGTCGGGCCTGTTGCTGCTGCCGATCACACTGTCGATGGTCTGCACTTCGGCGATCGTCGGCCAGATCATCACTCGCACCGGACACGTGACCATCTTCCCTCAGATCGGGCTCAGCGTCGCGGCATTGGCATTCGTCGGCCTTGGGTCGAGCATCACCGCGGCGCCGACTCCGGTCGTGCTCGCGCTGACCATGTTCGTCGGTATCGGGCTGGGTATGGTGATGCCTCCCACGCAGGTCACCGTGCAGCTGGTGGCGGGACGCGCTGCGCTGGGCGTGGCGACGGCGTCGATCGCGCTGTCGCGCTCGCTCGGCGGCGCGCTGGGAGTCGCGCTCATCGGCGCGGTGCTCTTCACGCTGATCGGTGCCGTCGACGGGTCTCTGGCCCGTGTACTGCGCGAAGTCGTCGAGGGTGGGCCCGCGTACATTGCACAACTGGCGCCGGAGCAGCGCGGTGCGCTCGCGGCGCACCTCGATGGCGCGTACCGCGTGGTGTTCTTCGCGCTTGCCGCTGTAGCCGCAACGGGTGCGTTGATTGCGCGCACGATCCCGACACTGCGATGGGCAGCCAAGCAATGATCGAACGCCGCACTGCAGCATTGGTTTCTGTTTTGCTTGCGCAGTCACCGCGCATTGACAAGAGGCCGTGCGCGGAATACATATTCGTCAACAACGCGAATATCGAGCGCGCGCACGCCTAGGCACCGGCGTTCGATCCAAGTGGGGCGGGCCAGCGCTCGCCCCGGACTTCAACCAGGAGGAGCACAGCCGTGGCAAAAGCGAAGAGCAAGAAGGCGCAGAGCGGAGAGAGCGTCTACCGCATCACTGAACTGGTCGGCACGAGCTCGGTGTCATGGGAAGACGCGGTGAAGCGCGCGGTCGCGACTGCGTCGAGTTCACTGCGCGATCTGCGCATCGCGGACATCGTCAAGCTGGACGTCAAGATCGACGGCGGCAAGGTCGTCGCGTATCGCGCGCGCGTCGCGCTGTCGTTCAAGTACGAGTCCTAGGACGAGTCCTGAGCGCGGGCGGCTCCGGTGATCCCCGGAGCCGCATGCGGGCGTGCCGCCTAGTACGTCTTGGCGGACGTCTGCGCCGGGAAGCGCGCGTTGGCCACGCCGGAATCGGGACGGGCGCTCACTCCCATGCCGCCGTTGGCGCCCACGTACGGGCGCATGCCGAGACGATTTCGTCGACGTTGGCGGAGTTCGCGACGGTGGAAAACACCAGCTTCGGACACTGGCTCGCCTCGATGATCATCAGCTGCTCGCCGCGCTGGCGCATCTGCTCGCGCGCCGCCGCGCCGCGCGCCGACATGTCGACCGGCGGCACCACGTCCTGGTAGACGACCGTGCCGGTGCGGTCGATGACGATATCGCAGGTGACGGCATGGGCGCCAAGCGCGAACAACGCCAGCGCCGTGCCGCAGGCCCCGAGCAGAATTCCGGATTTGCGCATGCTGACCTCCATGACGTGAATGGCGATCCTATGCCGTTGTCCTGAAATGTGCAACCCGCGACGACCTTGATCGCGACCGTCGTTCGGGTAAGCTAGGCCGACCATGTCCACCCATGGCGCCGCCTCGATCGCTCGCAACCGCCAGGTCGCGCTGGCCTTCGCCCTCGCGCTGTTGTCCGGCACGGCCTCGGCCATGTCCAAGGATGCGCAGGAATTCATGAATATCCAGACCAAGATCGCGCCGGATCAGTGCACGCTGCAGAAACTGAGCGCGCAGGCGGCCGCGGCGGCACGCGCCGGCGATCTGGCCAAGCGCCAGGAGCTGATCGCGCAGATGGAACCGATCGCCAAGCGCATCCAGTCGTACCAGCCGCGGATGCAGGAGCTGTCGCAATCGGTGCAATCCAATTCGCCCGATTTCGCCGCGGCGATGCAGCAGACGCAGGAACTGCGCAGCCGCTGCAAACCCTGAGGGCGCGCGCCGGTGCTAGCGCGCGCGCCGGGCGCGGTCGCCGGCAAAGTATCCGGCCGTCGTCGCGATGGCGCTGGCAATTGTTCCCCACAACATGTCGAACACCGTCATGGCCGCGGGCCAGCCTTTGAGCGTCGCCAGATTCGACAGGTCGTAGGTTCCGTACGCGACCAGACCGAACAGCGCACCCATGGTCAGCGCGGTGGTCCAGGTGCCCCGCGCGAGCGCCGGTGACACGCAGAAAAAGACCAGGCCGAACGCGTAGAGCGGATAGAACAGCGCCGCCGCACCCCACCTGGGTTGCGCCAGCATGAGTTGCCCGATCTGCGCCTGGTAGAAATCCTTGGCGACCAGCGCGAGCCACACTGCGTCGCACGCCAGAAAAACCGCCAGTACGGCGCCGTACACCAGCCATTTGCCTTGCATTGCCACTCCTGTAATTTTGGGCATCAGCGCACGTGATGATCTGCATCGCGAATTGCGATTGGACCGTCCGGTACGCCCGGTCTAAGGTCGAAGCGTGACCTCAAAAGGGTCAATTCGATGCATCTCTTACCGAGGGAACTCCTATGCTCGCAACTGCCGACACACTTTCACGCTATGACGAACCGCGACTGCTCAAGGCATCGAGCCCGTCGCCGACGAACGTCGCACCGGCGCTCGCCGGGTTCGATATGTTACGTCGCGGAATCGACTCCGCGATCGACGGGGCCGACCGGCCCGACCAGCGCTACTGGACTCCGTACGATTATTTCATGGTCGAGAGGGAAGCGCGCGCGGTGCGCTCTGCTCATATCGGCGCATTGTTCACGAAAGGCGCCGCCACACTGCGCAAGTGGTTCGCGTAGGCTCGCGCACCCGAACCGCCACCGCGCCTTCGCGCTAGCTCGACTGCGTCACGGGATGGTTGCGGCGAGCTTCGTAGAGCATGTGCAGGGTAATCTTGCGCACTTCGGCCTTGCTGGCCGCGATGTGCGAACGCAATAGCAGCAGCGCCGAGTCGGCCTGACGGCGCAGCACGTGGCGCAGGATCTGCGCGTGTTCCTGGTAGGTCGCACGGACGCGTTCGGGCTGGAAGAAATCAAGCCTGCGGATGATGCGGATGCGTTCGGTGATCTCGCCGTGCATGCGCGAGAGTTGGCGGTTGTCTGCGGCGGCGACGAGCGTCGCATGAAAGGCTTCGTCGAGCTCGCTCACCGTGCGCGGATCGCTGTGCCACTGGCTCTTCGGCGCCAGCCATGTGTCGCGCAATGTAGTCAGAGGTGGTTGCGGATCGAGCTCGCATATGCGGCGTACGGCCGCCGACTCCAGGATCAGGCGTACGTCGTAGAACTCGTCGAAGGCCTTGAAGTCCAGCGGGCGCACCTGCCAGCCGCTGCGCGGCTCGACCGTGACGTAGCCTTCGAGTTCGAGGCGCAGCAACGCCTCGCGCACCGGTGTGCGGCTCATGCCGAAGCGGGTGGCGATTTCCGGTTCGGAGAACCGGTCGCCCGGCAGAAGGCGAAACTCGAAGATGTCGCTCTTGATGCGCTCGAAGGCGATCTGCCCGCGCGGAACGACGGCGGCGGCGATTGCATGATCCCCCCGAGCGGCGCTGCGCGCCGTTCCCCCCAGAGGGCGAGCGCCTTGGGGCGGCGCTGCGGCGCTTGTATGATCGCCCCGAGCGGCGCTGCGCGCCGTTCCCCCCAGAGGGCGAGCGCCTTGGGGCGGCGCTGCGGCGCTTGTATGATCGCCCCGAACGGCGCTGCGCGCCGCTCCCCCCGGGGGGCGAGTGCCTTGGGGCGGCCCTGCGGCACTCATCGATCCCCCCGAAGCGGCGCTGCGCGCCGCCTCCCCCCGAGGGGGCTCGCGCCTTGGGACGGCCCGGCGGCGCTTGCGATCCTGCGCGCGGGCCGTGCCCGCACGCTCGAGTGCGCTGGCGATGCGCAGGCAAATGTCTTCGCGCCATGGCGCTGCGATCACCTGAATGGCGATCGGCAACGCGCTGCCGCATTCGATGGGCACCGCCGCGACCGGCAGGCCGATAAATGAAATCGGCTGGGTGTACATGCCGAGGTTGGGACGCACCGCCATCGTCTGTCCGCCGAGGGTCATGGTCTCGGTGCCCAGCGGGAGCGCCGAGCACGGCGTCGCCGGCGCGATGATGGCGTCGACAGTCTGGAACAATTCAAGCACGCGGTCATGGTACCAGCGGCGAAAGCGCTGCGCCGCGTGCACCCACGCCGCCGGTATCAGCGCTCCGGCGAGGAGGCGGTCGCGCGACAGTGGCTCGAAGTCCTGCGCGCGGTTGCGCAATTCCGGGAGATAGAGCGCACCCGCGCTGCTCGCGGTCAGCACGAAGGCGCTTGCACGCGCCGTGTCGGCGTGCGGCAGGACGATGCTGTCGCGAGCGCCGAGCGTCTCGGCCGCGCATGCGACCGCAGCGCGTGCTTCCGGTGCGAGCGGGGCGTCGAAGTAACCGCCGGCGACGGCGATTCGCAGCCCGGTGGCACCCGAGGCCAGCTCGGATGCCACCGGCTGCAGCGCACGGGTCGAGCACGCGTGATCGTGTGCGTCGGGTCCCGCGATGGCGTCGTAGGCGGCAGCCAGGTCGTCGGTGCACGCGGCAAATGGGCCGAGATGATCGAGATCGTGCACGAACGGTGCGGCACCGGCGCGGCTCACCCGTCCGAAGGTCGGCTTGAGCCCGAACACGCCGCACAGCGACGCCGGAACACGGATCGAACCGTTGGTGTCGGAGCCCAGCGTCAGCGGCACCATGCCGGCGGCGATCGCCGCGGCCGAGCCGCCGGACGAGCCGCCGGCGCTGTGGGTGAGGGCGTGCGGATTGCGCGTCGGCCCGTAATGCGTGTTCTCGGTCGTGAATCCGTATGCGTACGCGTCCATGTTCAGCGCGCCGACCAGGATCGCGCCGCGCTCGCGCAGCCGGCGCACGACGGTGGCGTCCGCAATCGCAGGCGCGGCATCGGCATTGATCTGCGCGCCGTTGAGCGTGGTGACGCCGGCGATGTCGAGCAGATTCTTGACTGCAAACGGCACACCCGCGAGCGGTCCGGGATCGCGGCCCGCGGCGATCGCGGCGTCGACGGCCGCGGCATCGCGTCGCGCCTGTGCATCGAGGCGAGTCGTGAACGCGTTGATCGCCGGGTCGCGCACGCTGATCTTGCTCAAGGTCTCGGCGAGGATGGCCGACGCGCTGATGTCGCCGCTGCGCACCTCGGCGGCGATGGCGAGCGCCGATTTCACGGCCGGTCGCCGGGCAGGAAGATCGGCGCGGGTTCGTCGGTATGCGTCAACGGCGCAGCGAGGATGAGCTGCGCGAACGTGGCGATGCGCGCGAAATTCTCGCGCACGCCGGGCAGGTGTTCGACGGCGATCGGCAGTTGCAGCAAATGCGCCGTCGCGTCGACGTACGCGGCGAGCGCAACGGCGTCCAACGGCTCTGCCGAGGGCGGTCCCAAGGCTTCAGCGCCGCACTTCGCGCTGGAAAACCTCCAGCGTGCGCGCCTTGGTGCGGATGAAACTCGGCGCGGAAAGTGTTGCGATGGTGCGCGGGCGCGGATCGTCGAAAGGAATGATCTCGGCGATGCGGGTCGGGCGCTTGGTGAGCAGCAGCACCTTGTTGGCGAGGTAGACCGCGTCCTCGAGATCGTGCGAGACCACGACCATCGTCGTTCCGGTCTGCATGAACACGTCCTGCAGCTTTTCGCGTATGAACAGAGTCATTTCGAAATCCAGCGCGGAGAAGGGCTCGTCGAGGAACAGCACCTCCGGCCCGGGCGCAAGTGCCCGCATGATGGAAGTCGTCTGCTGCTGCCCGCCGGAGAGTTCGTAAGGATAACGCATCAGGTCGAACTTGACGTCGAAGGAGGCGACGAGTTCCTCGACCCTGCGCGACACCTGCGCCGGCGTCTGTCCCGCGAGCTTGAGCGGGTAGCCGATGTTGTCGACCGTGCGCAGCCACGGGAACATCGCATCGCGATAGTTCTGGAACACGTAGCCGATCTTGGTATCGCGCAAGGACTTCCCGTCGAACAGGATCTCGCCGCTGTCGATCGGGATGAGGCCGGCGATCATGTTGATCAGCGTCGATTTGCCGCAGCCGTTGGGGCCGAAGATCGACATGATCTGGCTCTTCGGAATATCGAGGTCGAAGTTCTCGTAGAGCGGCTTGCCGGCAAAGTACTTTGTCAGCTTGCGGATGGTGATGTGGGTACCCAATGGCCCCGGTATGAACGGCGCTTCCGGCTCGATGACGGCTCCTACTGGGCGCATGCTTATCTCCCGCTCCAGTGAACGACTTTCTTCTCGGTCAGCAGGAACAGAATGTTCAGAGCGTAGCCGAGGACGCCCGCCGCGAGAATCGCCGCATACATGCTGCGCACGTTGAGCACCTGCTGCGCGTCGATGATGCGGTGGCCGAGGCCATTGTCCGAGCCAATGAACATTTCCGCGACCACGACGATGACCAGCGCCATCGACACGCCGCTGCGCAGGCCGACGAAGGTCGGCTGCAGGCTTTCCCAGAACAGCACGTCGCGGAAGATCTGCCAGCGCGATGCGCCCATGACCTTGGCTGCCATCACCCGTTGCTTGCGCGCGTTCATTACGCCGTAGGCGCTGTTGAACAGGATCACCAGCACGGCAGCGAAGGCGGCGATCGCGACCTTGTTGATGTCGGTCACGCCGAAGATCATCAGGAACAGCGGAATCAGCGCCGAGGAAGGCGTCGAGCGGAAGAAGTCGATCAGGAACTCGACGCTGCGATAGGCCTTTTCGTTGCTGCCGAGCAGAACGCCCAGCGGCACGCCGATGATCGCGGCTATCGCAAAAGCTTCGAGCGTGCGCATCACGGTGTACATGAAGTCCTTGGCGAGCTCTCCGCCAAAGATGCCGGTGACGAGCGCGGTCAGCGTCGCACCCGGCGTCGGCAGCAGGATCGGGCTGACGAGCTTGGTCATGACGACAATTTGCCAGACCGCGAACAGCGCCAGCGGCCCGATGAAGGGCAGCAGGCGGCTGTAGTCGAAACTGCCAGTGCGCGACGTCGCCATGGCGTCAGGCCTTGTAGATCATCGGCTCGACCAGGATGCGCTTGTCGAAGATCTTCTTGTCGGTGAACAGGTCGTAGAATTTCTGGAACATGGCAATGTCGCTCTTGGAAAATTCGCTGTGCAGAGTGTATGCGGCCAGCGGAACCTCGGAGGTCAGCGGCCCTTCGATCGCGGTGTAGCCCTTGAGGAAAGGTCGCGCCTCGTCGGGCTTGCTGCGCACGAGTTCGACGCCTTTGGCGTAGGCGGCGATGTACTTCTTGGTGACTTCCGGGTTGGCCTTGATGAATTCCGAGGTCAGCGATGCGGAACCGCCGAACCACGGCGCCATCGGGTCGCCCAGGATGTAATGCGCGATGACGCCCGGTTCGAGAATACGGGTGACACCGTTCATGCGCCCGACCGTGCCGGTGGGCTCGAGCGTGTACACCGCGTCGATCTGGTTGGCGGCGATCGAGGCAACGTGCTGGCCGATCGGCAGCTCGATGACGGTCGCATCGGTGACGCCGGCGCGCTCGAGCACGGTCTTGCACAGCGTGACGTTCTGGATGCCCGGGCCCGAGCCGACGCGCTTGCCCTTGAGTTCGGAAATCGCCTTGTACGGCGCGTCCTTGGCGACCAGGAATTCATCGAGGACGTTCTTCACGTTGCTCGGGTTGGAGACGATGATCTTGAGCAGGCCGGGCGAAGCGATTTCGCCGATTGCCAGATTGGCCGAGCCCGTGCCGTTGGCGCTGCCGTCGGCGCGACCCGAGAGCATCGCTTCCATGACCTGTTGCGCTCCGGCAAACTTCAGCGGTTCGACATCGAGCCCGGCTTCCTTGAAGTAGCCTTTCTCGATCGCCGCGTAGAACGGCAGGCCGGCGGCGATCGGCCAGTAGCCGATGCGGATCTTGGGATTCGACTGCGCGCGCGACATGCGCGGCAGCGCCAGAGTGCCAAGACCGGCGGCCGCTCCGGTGAGCAGGCGGCGACGGGTGGGGTTCTCAGGCGACGTCGCGGCAATTGCGATGCGATTCTTCATTGCAGTCTCCAGTTCAGGTTAAGGTCATGGTGAAGTGAGCGGGGCGCCGCGCTCGGCAGCGAGATAGTTGCGCCAGTCGCCGTGATGGGTGATTTCGCGCGCGCCTTCGAGCGCGATCGGCTCGCACACAAAGCCCTTGACCCAGGCACCGCCGTCGAGCTCGATGCTGCCGATGGCCAACGGTGGCGGAATGCCGGCGACGAAGCTGCCGAATCGGTCGCTGGGCACGTCCCAGACTTCGACGCCGATGGTCCGGCCCTCTGCGGCGCGCACCAGGCCCGGCTTGGGCAGCGCACCGGGCAGCGCGTAGAGCCGGTAACGCGGCGACGTGCGCGTGACCGCGACGAAGCGCGCATCGCGAGTGGCAAGCTCGTGATTGAGCGGCATGCCGCGCATGTGCGCGCCGGCGACGGCGACGCGGATGTGTGGCCGCGCATCGGGCAGCGCTGGCAGCGACGCGACCGTCGCTGCAGGTAATCCCGACGTGCCAAGCATTCGCGGATTGGCGTTCAGATACTTGCTCGCCAACTGGGCCAGTGCGTGATCGCTGCCCGACGGGGCGAGCAGTGTCACACCGGCGGGCAGGTCGTCGTCGCGAAATCCGGCGGGAATCGCGATCGCGGCAAGGTCGAGCAGGTTCGCGAAATTGGTGTAGGTGCCGAGGCGGCTGTTGACCTCGCGCGGCGCGGCAGCCACGTCGGCCATCGTGGGAAAGTTGGGCGCGGTGGGCACCAGCAGCGCGTCGATCGACTCCCAGACGCCAGCAACCTCGCGCGCAATCTCGCGTAGCCGGTATTCGCCGCGAAAGGCATCGGTCGCCGAGAACGCCGCAGCGCCGCGCACGATGTCGCGCACGACTGGGTCGCAGGCGTCCGGATGCTCGGCCACGAAGGCACCGAAGGCAGCGTCGCGCTCGGCCAGTCGCGGGCCGTCGTAGAGCAGCGCGGCCGCCTCGGCAAAGGGCGCGAAGGGCACGCTGACCAACTGCGCGCCAAGCGCGCGCATCGCCCGGGTCGCGCGCTCGAAGGTGGCCGCAGACGCCGCATCGCCGGCAAAAGTCAGCGGCTCGAACACACCCAGCCGCAACGGATTGGCAAAGGGCGCGCGCGGTACGACGACGCGCGAATAGGCGTCTTCTGCATCGTATCCGGCGGCCACGCGCAGCACGCTCCAGCCGATCTCGAGCTCGGCCGCGAAGATCGACACGCAGTCGAGCGAACGGCATGCCGGCACGACGCCGCGCGTGCTGAGCAGGCCCGGCGATGGCTTGAGGCCGATGGTGTTGGTGAATCCCGCGGGAACGCGTCCGGAGCCCGCGGTATCCGTGCCTAGCGCGAAGGCGACCTGGCCGAGCGCCACCGCCGCCGCCGAGCCGCTGCTCGAACCGCCGGAAATGCGCGATGGGTCGAAGGGATTGGGCACCGCGCCGTAGGGCGACCGGGTGCCGACCAACCCGGTCGCGAACTGGTCGAGGTTGGTCTTGCCGATGCACAGCGCTCCGGCGCTGTTCGAGTCGTTGCACCACGGTGGCCGAAGTCGCCGGGGAATACGCGAATGCCGGGCACGCCGCGGTGGTGCGCATGCCGGCGAAGTCGATGTTGTCCTTCACGGCAAAGGGCAGCCCGAACAGCGGCAGCGCTGCGCGCGCATCGGCGTCGAGCGCGTCGAGCGCTGCGGCGCGGATGAGCAGTGCGGGTTCGGCGACCAGTGCGATCCAGACAGGGCCATGCTCGGCGGACCGTGCCGCGGCGAGCGCACGTTTCGCGACCGCCGTGGCGGTGATCGCGCCGTCGCGCAGCGCGGCCGCAGTGTCGACCGACCCCATCCACCCCCGTGCGTTCATGGTGCCCCGTCTGGTATACCAGTACGAACACCAGCAATCGCTATGCCAGCAATTCAGGCGACCCCGCGTCGGTAGCAAGCCTTTGTTCCACCGTGTGTTTGCGCGCCGCGACCGTGTTCCGCCGCCAACTTCAGCAGTGCGTGTCCGCGCGCACACGCACGACGGTGGAACGTTGAAGCGGCTGCAACGGTGCAATTCGGTGCGCTACTTGCGTGATTGCGGGACAATTGCGTCCGATGCAGCCCATGTCCGACGCGCGTATGCAACGCATCCTGCTGATCGCGAGCGCCGCGTTGGCGATGGCCGCCGCGCACGCCGCGGGTCCCGCGACCGACACGGCGACGGGCCGCTTCACCAGCCAGGGCGCGACGCTCGACATCAGGAGCGCGATCGCGTTTCGCGGCAAGTCCTTCCTTGGCGGCGACGACGCGCTGATCGTCGCGGCGACCAACGCCCGGATCAATGCTGCGCTGCTTGCCGATTTCGGCGATCGACGCCGCGCCATGGAAAAACGCATCAAGGATCGCGACACCGGCGTGGTGTACTTCGAGTTTCGGCCCGATGGCAGTTTCCGCGGCGTCAGCTACTACTTTGGACCGGGCAACGGCTGTGGCTTCTGCACCAGCCAGGTCGAATCAGCGGCGCGCTACGCGCAGGGGCGCATTGCCGGGAAGCTCAAGGGCACGGAGCCCGGCCGGCCCTTCGATGTCACGCTCGACCTGCAGGTGTTGACCGATGACCATGGCGCGGCGCTACCCGCCGACGGTGGCGCACCGGGCGCGGCCTACCTCGCGTACCACGCGGCGCTGGTCAGGGGCGATCGCGTGGGCGTCAAAGCGCTGCTGTCCGACGAAGGATTGCAGGGGTGGGCGGCGGCGGAGAAGAAAAACGACGCTGCCGGCTACCTACGCTACCTCGCAGAGGAGCATCCGGAGAAATCGGTGCGCATCGCCAAGGGCTATTCGCGCGATGCGACCGCGCTGTTGCTGATCAGCGGCGAATCCGCGGTCGGGAAGGTAAGTGGTGAGGTTCTGATGGTCAAGGAGCGGGGCGGCTGGCGCGTCAACGACGAAGTCACCGAGCTGGAACTTCGCTGAGGCAGTCGGGTCAGCTCAATTGAGTAATTTCCCCATGGTGGGGGAAGGCAGGAATCCTGGAGGAATTCATGGCAAAGTTGATCCTTCGCGCAACAATCGTCGCACTGACCGCCGGCTTGTTGGTCGGCAGTGGAGTAGCGCAGGCGCAAGCGCAGAAGATTACCGGCGAGGTGATCCGCCTCGACGGCTCGGCACTGCAAATCAAGGCCAGCGACGGACAGGTGCAAGTCGTCGCATTGGGCGACAAGACGCGGCTGAGCGCGCGCTCGCCCGCGACTGCGGCGCAGATCGTGTCAGGCGCGTTCCTCGGCACGACCGCCGTGCCGCAACCTGACGGCACGCTGCTGGCCAGTGAAGTGCACATCTTTCCCGAATCGATGCGCGGCACCGGCGAAGGTCACCGGCCGATGGATACTCCCGGCAACACCATGACCAACGCCACGGTCAGCCAGGTGGGCGCCGACGCCAAGCCGCGCAACACCATGACCAATGCGACGGTAGCCGGAGTAACGGGCGCGTCGGCAGCGCGCCGCATGACCCTCACCTATCCCGGCGGCGAGAAAGTCGTCGTCGTGCCTGCGGATGTGCCGATCGTCATGGTCGAGCCGGCGGATCGCGCGCTGCTGGTGCCGGGGGCGCACGTCATCGTGTTCGTATCGCGATCGCCCGATGGGTCGCTCAGCGCGGATCGCATCACAGTCGGCAAGAACGGCTTCACGCCGCCGATGTAAGCCGCCGATGTCGCCGATGCTTCGCGGGATGTTCGCTGCACTGCTGTCGACCATGACGGCCGGAGCCGGCGCATTCACCTTTACCGATGGCACCACTGCCATCTGTACCGCCGCCGGCCGGACCGTCATCGAGATCGACTCGCCGCCAGGCAGCCCGATCCACAAGATCGGCTACACCGGGATCACTTCGGAGGCGGGTTCGGGCTACCAGATCACCTGGAACACCGAAAAGCTCAAGTCGTTGCCGCCCGCGGTGCACGACTTCATCTTCTTCCACGAATGTGCGCACGCACGCGTACCGACGACCGACGAGCTGCGCGCGAATTGCCAGGGGCTCAAGGACATGCGCGCCGCCGGGCGCGGCGGTTTCGCCGTTGAGAGCAAATTGAGCGCGTTCTACGGCGCGGGCAACGAGTACTGGGCGAAGACGCTCAAGTGCGCGAACGAAGACGCCGCGCCGCCGCCGGCGAGCAACTGAAGCGCGGCGCAAGGACCAAAGTACCGCAGCAACGAAAGCAACCGCTATTGCGCGGACGGCGCGCACATCGCGACGCCCAGTGCTCCTAGCCCCTGCGCGGACCAACCCTTCGCCAGCATCGCATCGCGCAGTGCGAGCGATTCGGTGTAGCGGTTGTTGAGGTCGGGACGATTGTCGACGACCCTGAACACCGGCACCGCGCCGGCGGCGCAACTCCCGTCGGCGTTCGGCTGGGCCGGGACATCGAGCGACGTCGTGTCGATCGGCCACGCGTTGGTGAAGCGCATCGCGATCTTGCCGCAGCCGGCGGACGGCGCCGCGCCGCGGGTGTCTGCCGCGTGCGCGGGCGTGCAGAAACGACAGGTCGAACTCGCCGGGACCGCCGTGGCGTAGACCTCGAACGATTCGCCGGTGCGATTCCAGCCCGGCGCGAGGCCACCGTCCAGCGCCGAAATTTCGTCGCTCGCGGTCGTGGTGAGGTAACGGTCGGCGGCGGCGCAATAGTATTCGACCGCGGCGATGCTCGCCGGAGCAGGTGCTCCTGCCGTTGTCGCGGCCTGTCCCGAGTTCGGATCGACCATCAGCGCCGACTCGTCGACCGCTTCGAAGTCGCTGCCGTGCAGTTGGCCGAGCTGGTGCAGCTCGTTGTCGTCCCAGCGCGGATCGGGTGCGCCGCTCAGGTACCAGCTGCTGCCGTTGTCGGCGAGGAACATGCCGTACTTCTTCAGCGCGCGCAGGATCACCTGCACGTTGGGGCCGAAAGTCGAGATATTCACGCTTGCCTTCAAACGGAAGCGCTGCCCCATCGGCGGATAGTTGAGCCCGGTCAGGCTCGACGCCTGGTGGCGCGCCGGCCAGACGTAGGTGTTGCGCGTCTGTGGAGCGGTGAAGCGCAGCGCGTGATTGATGTTGCCGGAAAAGACCTCTTCATAGCGGACCAGTCCCGGCAGGATCGGCAGTCCCGCGGCATCGGCCGAGGTCCATCCTGCTGGACGCAGGCATTGCCGGAAAAGTCGAACACCGAGCCCGACCCTGCGTGCCAGGTGCCATCGGCGTTCGGGTACGCGGCAAAGAGCTCGTAGAGCTTGCGCGCATCGCGGTCGACGATGAGCACGTGGCGATCGCCGGTCGACTGCGGACCGCCTTCGATCAGCGCATCCGGAGGAATAGGGTAAGGGCCGGGATCGCTTTCGCTGGCGTAGTCGAAGGTCACCGCGACCCGGGGCTGGGTACTGGGAACGATGACGTACGGAATGCCATTGGGCGCGCCGGCGTACACGGTGCCGAAATCCGGATGCGCGGTGCGGGTCGCGCCGATGGTGGCGACATAGGCGTCGGAACGCGCATCGACCGGCAGCGTGTCGATGGCGCGGTTCCAGATGTTGTTGGTCGGGAAGAGCGGGGGAACTTGCAGGATTGCAGATGCTTGCGCGCTGACGGCCGCCACTGTCAGCGCACATCCCACCAGCAGACGGAACAACGCGGCCAATTTCATGCGGAGCCCTGACGATACAGTATCGCGTGATTATGCCATTATCATATCTGCAAAACAACCGATTGCTTGGCGAGATCTGAAATTCGTCATGCAATGCCTACGCCAGCCACGCCTTCACCCGCGCATCGTTGAGCACCTCTCGGTTGACGACAAACTCGGGCACGCGCCCCGCCAGCGCATCGACGATGCTCTTGAGCCCGGTCGACGCCATGTTGTGGAAGCATTCATCGGTCCAGCACAGCGAATGCGGCGTGACGATGACGTTGTCCATGGTCAGCAGTGGATTGGCCGGATCGACCGGCTCCTGCTCGAACACGTCGAGCGCGGCGCCGGCAATGCGCCGGTCGCGCAGCGCTGTGATCAGCGCGGCTTCGTCGACGATCGGTCCGCGCGCGACGTTGACGAAGTAGGCGCCGGGTTTCATCTGCGCGAATTCCTTCGTGCTCATCAGGTGGCGGGTACCCGCGTCGAGCAGGCAGCAGACGACGACGAAATCGGATTGGCCGAGCAGCGTTGGCAGGTCGACCTTCTTCGCGCCGACGTAGGCGAGTTCGATGTCGTTGACCGCCGGATCGGTCGCCAGCAACTTGACGTCGAAAGTGCGCGCCATGCGCAGCAGTTCCTTGCCGATTCGTCCCGCGCCGATCACGCCGACGGTGCGCCCGGTCAGTCCCATGCCCATGTTGTCCATGCGCTCGTTCCAGCGGCCGCTGCGCGTCAATCGGTCCTTGAGGAACAGTTTGCCGGCCAGCGCCAGGATGAAGGTGAGCGCGATCGTCGCGACGGGTCGCGGCATCGAGCTGGGCGTGTTGGTGACCAGGATACCGGCACGCGTCATCGCGGCGACGTCGACCGAGTCGTAACCCACGCCGTGCCGCGCGACCACGCGCAGCCTGCAGTCGGCGCGGGCGACCGCGGAGGCGGGCACGCGCGCGACATTGACATAGAGCGCGTCGTAGCGCGCCGCGAGATCGGGGTCGATCTCCGGGACCACCTTGGGCAGGTATTCCCACTCGACTCCGGGAGCGCCCTCGAGCACGGCCAGCGCGGCCTTGCCGAAGGCGGGCTCGCCGCGCGCGTCGAGGATGTCGCGGGTCAGTCCCACACGGAATTTGTCTGCCACGTCGTGCTCCTTGTCATGAAGGGAGGTACTTTAAACAGTCGAATCGCCGGACCGCCGATTCGTCATTGGTGGCGAATGGCGGATAATGGAGGATACGGCGCCGATGTGCGCCTGGAGGCAGCAATGGATCAAGAAACGTTCAACCTCAGCATTCGCAAGTTCCTCAAGATGGTCGGCATCAGCTCCCAGCGCGAGATCGAGCAGGCGGTAGCCAAGGCGATTGCCGATGGCGCGAGCAAGGGCACCGAAAGCTATCCAGCGGAGGTGACCTTGGTTGTAGCCGGACTCAAGCTCAACGTCAAATTCGACGGCGAGATCCGCCTGCAGTAGGCGCGTCGTCCTGTCATCGACCAATCCCAAGGACTGCTTCTGCCATGGCCAGAATCGTCGGCGCGATCGCCACTTCGCACACTCCCACCATCGGCTTCGCCTACGACAAGAAGAAGCAGGACGATCCCGTCTGGGCGCCGATCTTCGAAGCGTACAAGCCCATCCAGGCATGGCTGGCGGCGAAGAAGCCGGACGTGCTGTTCTTCATCTACAACGATCACGTCACGTCGTTCTTCTTCGATCACTACTCGGCCTTTGCGTTGGGCATCGGCGACGAGTACGCGGTGGCCGACGAAGGCGGCGGTGCGCGCGCGTTGCCGCCGGTGCGCGGCGATCCCGCGCTCGCGGCGCACCTCGGCGCGTCGCTGATGGCCGATGAGTTCGACCTGTCGTTCTTCCAGCAGCGTGCGCTCGACCACGGCTGCTTCTCGCCGCTGTCGATGATGCTGCCGCACGAGCCGACCTGGCCCATCCCCATCGTTCCGCTGCAGATCGGCGTGCTGCAGTTCCCGATACCCACCGCGCGGCGCTGCTATCGGCTCGGGCAGGCACTGCGCCGTGCGATCGAGAGTTATCCCGAGGACATCGGCGTGGCGATCATTGCCACCGGCGGACTGTCGCACCAGGTGCACGGCGAGCGCGCCGGCTTCAACAGCCCCGAGTGGGACGCGCGTTTCATGGACCTGCTGGAAACCAATCCCGAGCAGCTCCTGGAAATGACGCACGCCGACTACGCGACCCGCGGCGGCTTCGAAGGCGCCGAGGTCATCATGTGGCTGGTCATGCGCGGGGCGATGGCGCCGCGCATCAAGCGTCTGCATCGCAGCTACTACCTGCCGTCGATGGCGGGCATCGGCACCGCCATTTACGAGGACGTCGATCCGGTGTCCGATCCCGAATCGATCGCGCGCTCGCGCGCGGCCGCGTCGCACCAGCTCGACGGCGTGGAGAAGCTTGCCGGCACGTATCCCTTCAATTTCGCGCGCAGCGTGAAGACCTACCGCCTGAACGATTTCCTGCACCGCATGGTCGAGCCCGCGCATCGGGCACACTTCCTCGCGGACCCGGAAGCGGCGTTCGACGCCGCAGGACTCACCGAGGAAGAGCGCGATCTGGTGCGCCGGCGCGACTGGCGCGGCATGATCCACTACGGCGTGATCTTCTTCGTGCTGGAGAAGCTGGGCGCGGTGGTGGGCGTGTCGAACCTGCACATCTACGCCGCGATGCGCGGCGAAACGCTGGAACAATTCCAGAAGACCCGCAACGCACCCGGCGCGCTGTATTCGGTCGCGGGCAAGGACGCGACCAACCTCGCGTGGGACACGAAGGGCGCCAGCGCCCCGAGTTGATCGACTAGCGGACCAGCAGCGCCTGGCGCGCGATCCGCGCCAATGTCGACCGCACCTTGTCGGTGGCGGTACCTGCGGCTTCCCCCGGCCATGCAAGCGCGCCGAGGTCGCTCTCGCGGTGAGTGCCATCGAGCAGCGGGAGCATGCGGCGCATATCGTCGTCGAGGGTGATGAATTCGTGGCGCAGGTTGGTGACCTGCGTGCTGCGGGTCGACTGCAATCGGGCGACGCGGCTCGCCTCGGGTTGCGTGCCCGGCGTGACCACGAAGGGCGACGCGGCGAACTGCAACTCGACCACGCCCGCGGCGTAGCACTGCAGCAGGTCGGAGGCCAGCGCGTCGCGATCTTCGCGCGACAGTGTTCCCTGTCCGCCAAGGCGCGCCTGTGCCAGCGCGCACAGTTCGTCGAAGGCGCAGGCACACGGCGAGCGCTCGGCGAGCACCATCATCGCCGCCTTGGTCGCGCTGCGGTGCGCGGTCAAAATTGCGCCCTCCGGTGTGCGGAATTCCTCGGTGGCAGTCGAGGCGATGTCGGGTGTCGCGCTCACCGGCGTCGCCCGCGTCGCGACGTGGAGCGTGAACAGCCGCTCCGGCGAGAGCCGCCGGTTCAGCGGCGCCGCCTCGTGCACCAGCAGCGTCTGCCGGAACACCTGGTTGCGCAGGAAGTCGAGCATCTGCTCGCGTTGCAGCAGGTCGGGGGCGAGGTGGCCGAGCGTCTGCACCACCTGCGGCGCGAGGTCGTGGGTCAGCATGGTGCGGAAATCGGCTTCGGCCAGGTAGCGCAGTCCATGCCGCGTCGCGCGCGTCATGAATTCGTGGAAGTACATCGGCTGGTTCACTTCCTCCAGGTGATCGTGGAAGATGTAGAAGTCGGGCTGCTGGCGCAGTCGCAGCGCCTCGTCGCGCATCGTCGCGCCGTACGCCGAGGCATCGTTCTGCAGCGAATCGGCGAAGAAATCGAGCAGCGCGCGCGCCTGCAGCACGCGCGTCTTCGGGTCGGTGAAGCGAGCGGTGTGATAGCGCATCGCGTCGCGGATCGCGCCGCGGGTGCTCCAGCCGGGCAGCGTGTTGTAGCTGATGTACGCGATGCCGTTGGGCGCCAGGTGCGCCTTGCACACCGCGAACAGTTTTTCCTGCACGTCCTCCGGCACCCACGACAGCACACCGTGGGCGATGATGTAGTCGAACTGGCCGAAGGATTCGCCGACCGCGCGCAGGTCCATTTCCAACAGGCGCACATTGGTCAGGCCCAACGCAGCGACCTGCGAAGCACCGTCGCCGATCTGCACGCGGGAGAAGTCGATGCCGGTGAAATCGGAATGCGGCAGCGTGGCCGCCACCGGAATCAGGTTGCCTCCGGCCGAGCATCCGATCTCGAGCACCTTGCAGCGGTCGATCGGCGTTGGCGTCATGCCGAACAGCCAGCCCAGTGTCGCCAGGCGATCCGGATGCGACTGCGCGAACGGCAGGCTCTGGTAAGGAAATTCGTCGTAGCTTGCTTGCAAGGCCGAGGTCATGCGGATTCCAACGCGAGTGCTGCGGGATAAACTGCGAAACCGGAATTACCGGAAATGGAACCGAAGCAGGGCGAATTCTAGCGCATCGGCGCGACGGTTCCGTCGGCGCTGGTGCGCGGCAACTCGCGGAACAGGCGATATTCGCCAAACGAGCCCATGGGCTCCAGGCGCGCCTGCACCGTAGCCGGAAGTTTCGCCAGGTCGCGTTCGCGCACTGCCAGGAAATCGCGCGGTGCGTCCTCGAGGTAGGGCGCAAGTGCCGCGGCATCGGCAAGCTTGGTCGCCCTTCCGTTTGAATAGAACTGCGCCGATACCGGCTCCTGCGCAAGATAGAAGAGTCGCTCGCCCGCATCGACGCGCGCGGTGGTGTAGGTGCGCAGCAACGCCTTGTGCGAAAGCTCGGTCTCGGCGCGATGGTGAAGGACAGTAATCGCGGCGACAAGTCCGACGCAAAGCACCGCCCCCGTAGCGAGCGCGTTGCGCACCGGCGTGCCGAGCGCATTGGTGCCGGCGGTCGCCGAGGGCCGCCAGCGATCGCCGATGAGAAGCGCCAGCGCGGGCAGCCCGGGCAGCACGTAGGTCGGCAGGACATTGCCCGAGACGGTAAAGAAAGCCATCGGCGTCGCGGCCCAAAGTACAAAATACAGCGCCCAGCGATCGCTGACGAGCGCGCGCAGATCGTCGCGTCGGGTGAACGCAGCGCGCGCGAGCCACGCCAGCGCGACCGCCGACCAGGGCAACGCGACTCCGAGCCACAGCAGCCAGATCAGGCCGCGCGGCCGCGCATGCGCGGCGCCGTAGAGATCGCCGGTCCAGCCGGACTGCGTGAAGCGCTTCCAGTGTTCACCAATGAAGAAATACTCGAGGAAGCCCGGCGTGGCACGCTCGGCCGCCAGGTACCAGGGGACGACCAGCGCGACGGTGAGTACGCCTCCGATGAGCCAGGGGATGCGCGTCCAGACTGCGCGCCATTGCCGCGTCCAAAGCGTCCACGCGCCGATCGGCGCCAGCGTGAGCACGACTGCGATCGGCCCCTTGGCGAGCAGCCCGATGGCGAGGCCCACGAAGAACGCAGCGCCCGCCACGCGGCGCGATTTTTCCTCGCCGTCGACGGCAAGCCAGAATCCTGCCATCGACAGTGTCGTGCCCAGCGTCAGCGCAGGATCGGTCATCACTGCGCCGGCGGCGACGAACACCAAACCGGTGGTCGCGAAGATCGCGCTGGCCCACAGCGCGGCGTCGCGACCGGCGCGCTGCGCCGCCAGCGCATACACCAGCGCGCCGCAGCCGAACATCAGCAACAATGAGGGCAGGCGCGCGGCGAACTCGTTGCTGCCGAGTACGCCCATGGCGGCCGCGGAGAGCCACGTCGATAGGGGAGGCTTGCCCCAGAACGGCACGCCGTAGTCGAATTGCGGCATGACCCAATTGCCGGTCTCGAGCATCTTGCGCGCGATTTCGCCATAGCGCGCTTCGGTCGGGTCCATCAGCGGATAGGCCGCGAGCGAGAGCAGCCGCACGCCGACGATTGCAACAATCAGGATGAGCAGTGCGTGCCGCTGCCGCGGCGTCAGCGCAACGGCCATGCTTCCGACGTGGCACGCGTCAACGCGGGCGCATCGAGCGCCAGCGGCGTGGCCGGCGGGCGCCAGTCTTCCACCAGGTACAACGGCCGACCCTTCACTTCGATGAACATGCGCGCGATGTATTCGCCGATGATCCCCAGCGCCATGAGCTGCAGGCCGCCCAGGAAGAGCACCAGCACGACCAGCGTCGGATAGCCGCGCACCGGGTCACCGAACAGCAGCGTCTTGCCGATGACGAACACGCCGTAGGTGAACGCCACCAGCGCGGTGATGAATCCTACGTAGCTCGCGATCTTCAACGGCGCTGCTGAAAACGAAGTGATGCCTTCGAGTGCGAAGTTCCACAGTTTCCAGTAGTTCCACTTGGTCTCGCCCGCGAAGCGACCGTCGCGATCGTAGGTCAGCTCTCGGGTGGGATAACCGATCCACGCGAACAGCCCCTTCATGAAGCGGCTGCGCTCGGGCAGCCGGCGAAACGCGTCGACCGCGCGTCGCGACATCAGCCGGAAGTCACCGACGTTCTCGGGGATGTCGATGTCGCTCATGCGGCCGATGACGCGATAGAACGCCCCGGCGGTGGCCTTCTTGAACCAGCTTTCCTGCGCGCGCGTGGCGCGCCGCATCAGCACCACGTCGGCGCCGGCCTGCCACGCGGCGACCATGTCGCCCAGCAGTTCCGGAGGATCCTGAAGGTCGGAGTCGATCACCACGACCGCGTCGCCCCCGGCGCGATCGAGTCCCGCGGTCATGGCGATTTCCTTGCCGAAATTGCGCGACAGCGCGATCACGGCAACGCGCGGATCGGCATCGTGCAACTTCGCGAGCAACGCGCGGCTGCCATCGCGGCTGCCGTCGTCGATATAGATGATCTCGCTCTTCGCCGGCAGCGCCGCGAGCGCGGCGCCCAGGCGACGGTGGAATTCGGGCAGCACTTCCGCCTCGTTGTACACCGGCACCACCACCGACAGCGAAAACGCCACTCCGGGGGTCGCAGACGCGCTCAAAAGGTCCACCTGCGATTGGCGGCGTAGCCCGCGATCATCACCACCAGCGTGGCGATCACCTGTGCGACGAGGTAATTCGGCGTGACGTACGCGAGCAGCGCGGCGAGCACGAGGGCGTTGAGCGCGACGCTGAAAGCGGCCACCAGCGCGAAGCGCGGCAGCGCATGGCCATGCGCCTTGTCGCTCTTGAAGGTGAAGCGGTGGTTGAGGCCATAGTTGACCAGTGCGCCGGCGACCGCACCGATCGACGACGCCACGACCGCGCCCAGCCCGAGAAGCTGTACTCCTGCGATCAGCACGGCGTAGTGCGCGGCCGTGCCGATGGCGCCCGCGCTGGCGTAGCGCAGCAGCTGCGGCCCGGTGGCGGGGCGCCCTGGCGCAGGTTGCGGCGTGGTCATCGCGCTCAATGCGGCGGCCCGACGTAGGTCGGCGGCGGCTGGGTAAACCAGGCGTGCAGGATAGCGTAGACCATGAGGTAGTTCTTCTGCTGGAAGCTCGCGTGCGAGATGCCCGCCATGACCGTGAACTGCTTGTCGGGATTGGGCAGGCGCTTGAAGAACTCGATCAGGTCGTCGAAGGCTGCGATGCCGTCGTACTGCCCACGCAGCACCAGCGTCGGCATGGCGATCTGTGCCGGATCGACCACCGGCAGTTTGGAGCACATGTCGATGTACGTGCCGTTGGGCATCGAATCGTCGAGGGCGAGGATGGCATCGGCGAAGGCGTCGACCACGCGCGCTTCCGCCGTATCGGGATGATCGCGCTGGAAGATCGAATGCACGAAGGCGCGATCGATCGGGCGGCGTTTGCTGGCAAGGAACTCGGGCAATTTCTTGCGCCGCTGCGCGAGCGTCGGCGCGCCTTCGCCGGTCCACACGAACGCGTCGAGTGCCAGGCGGGCGATGCGTTTCGGATGACGCTGCGCGAAGAGTGCGGCACGCAACGCTCCCGAGGAGATGCCGTAGGCCGCGAAGCGTTCGATGCCCCGCGCCTGGCGAATGTAGTCGGTGGCGGCCGCCAGATCGTCGGCGCCGTTGGCGATGTCGCAGTAGATGTCGCGGGTCTTGGTGGAACGGCCGTAGCCTTCCATGTCGACGCACCAGCAGACGAAGCCGCGGCGCGCGAACCAGTCCATCACCGACGAGTGCGGCCGGCCCGGCACGACAAGGTCGAAGGTCGGCTGCGACGCCATCGACGAGCCGTGCACGAACAACACCGCCGGCTTGCCGTCGGGGGCGCCGACGTATTTCTCCCACAGGAACAGGCGCACGTCGCCTTTGTGTGTCCAGTGCTCGACGCCGGTGACCGGCGCGTTGTCGCTTGCGTTGGATGTGTTCATGTCGGGGTCAGTCTACCTTGGCGCCAGTCTCGCGGACAATTCTTGCCCAGCGCTCGCGCTCGGCGCGAAAGAACGTGCCGAATTCCGCCGGCGTCGAACCGACGGCCTCGATGCTTGCGCCGGCCATGTAGTTTTTCACTTCCGGTGTCGCCAGCGCCGCGACGACTTCGCGCTGCAACCGGTCGATGATCGCCGGCGGCGTGCCGGCGGGCGCGAGCAGCCCCATCCAGACGTAGGCCTCGTAGCCGGGAAAGCCCGATTCGATCACCGTCGGCACGTCGGGCAGTTGCGGCGCGCGGTGGGCGCCGGTAACCGCCAGCGCGCGCAGCTTGCCGGCACGAATGTGGCCGAGCATGCCCGCCATGCCGGGAATCGACACCTGCACCTGTCCACCGACGAGATCGGTGGTGGCCTGGCCGCTGCCGCGATACGGAATGTGATTCATGGTCATGCCCGTCATCGAACAGAGCATGGCGGTGAACAGGTGCTGGCCGCTGCCGTTGCCCGACGACGCGTAGTCGATCTTTCCGGGCCGCGCCTTGACGTAGGCGATGAGCTCGGCAAGTGTCTGCACCGGCAGCGACGGATGGACCACGATCACGCCCGGCTCGCGGCCGATGAGCGAGATCGGCGCAAAGCCGTCGACGGGATCGAAGGAGAGCTTGGGGTAGAGCGCCGCGCTGATGGCGTTGGTTTGCGAGGCGAGCAGCAGCGTGTAGCCGTCGGGGGCCGCCTTGGCGACAGCTTCGCTGCCGATGGTGGCGCCCGCGCCGGGGCGGTTCTCGATGATCACGCCCTGGCCCAGGCGCTTGGACATCTCCTGCGCGATCAGGCGCATCGGGCCGTCGACCGCGCCGCCCGGCGAAAAGGGGACGATGATCTTGATCGGCCGCGTTGGAAAATCGTCCGCGATCGCGGGGCCGCCGACCCAACCACCCAGCGCCAGCGCCAACAGCGCCGGGGCGCAGCGGATCATGCCCTGCCGCCCTCGACGGGATGGCCTTCGGCGCGCCAGCGCAGCATGCCGCCGGCCAGGTTCGCTACGTCGCTGAAGCCGGCTTTTTGCAGCAGCACCAGCGCCTGCGCGGAGCGCGCCCCGGAACGGCACACGACGACAACGGGTTTGTCGCGCGCAATTTCCCCGGCGCGCGCCTGCAACTCGCCCAGCGGAATCAGCCGCGCGTCGCGCACGTGGCCGAGCGACCCCGTGAATTCGCTGCTCTCACGCACGTCGACGATCTGCACCTTCGGCGCGACTTCCTCGAGCGCGCGCGGTTCGATTTCCCAGATGCCGGCGAAGGTGAAGTTCAGCGGCGCCCAGCCGGGGTCTGCGGGAATCGCGATTTCCTGCTCGGGTCGGCCCACACGCAGGTTGGCAGGCACCGCGATATCGATGAGTTTCGGATGCGGCAGTCCGAGGTTGTTCATGAAGCCCACGAAATCTGCTTCGCCTATGTCGCCACCCAGGCGGGGATTGAAGCGCCGCTCCTCGGCGACGCTGGTGACCGTCAGGCCGCGGTAATCGTGCGCGGGATAGAGCAGGCAGTCGGCGGGCAACGTCAGGATCTGCATGCGCACCGACTGGTACATCTCGCGCGCATTGCCTTGCTGGAAATCGGTGCGGCCGCTGCCGCGGATGAGCAGGCAGTCGCCGGTGAACGCGCGGCTTTCGTCGTCGAGCACGAAGGTCATGCAGCCATGCGTGTGGCCGGGCGTGGCGCGGGCCTCGAGATGACGGCTGCCGAAGTCGATGCGATCGCCGTGCGCAAGCTGCCGGTCTGCGCCGGCTGCGCCGCCGGCGGCGGAGACGACAATGGCGCAACCGAGTGCACGTTGATGCAGCCACGCGGCAGTCACATGATCGGCGTGCACGTGTGTCTCGATTGTCGCGACCAGGTCGAGTCCGAGTTCATGGATGAGCGCCTCGTCGCGGCGCGCCTGTTCGAACACGGGGTCGATCAACACCGCGGCGTTGGTCGTGCCGTCGGCGAGCAGATACGAATAGGTCGACGATTGCGGATCGAAGAGCTGCCTGAAGATCAGCATGGATTTCCGATCACGGTGCGCACTTGCCGAGGTAGCCGTCGGACACCGGCAACTCGGCGCCCGCGGACGGCGTAGCGCGGCCATCGAAGAGCATCGGCAGCTGATTGGCGATGCCCATTTTCGGGTCGTTGCGCCGTCGCTCGTTGATGACCCGGATGATGTTCCATTCGTCGTGCGCGCCACGACTGAACGCGGCAGAAGCCTTCAGCGCATAGTAGTTGCGAAACTTGGCTCGCGTGAGGCCGGCGCGCGCTTCCTTCTCGAAATCCGGGTCCGACTTGATGCGCTTGTCGTAATACGCATCGAGCTTGGCCATGTCAGCGTTGCCGTCGAACTCGAAGAAGCGCGCGAAGTCCTGAGGGCCGACGAAATAGACGAAATCGAAGTCCTCGCCCATGCCAGTCGGGCCTTCGAGGATGCTCGTCCACATCAACATATAGTCGGCGCCGGATGTGCTCGGCAGGTTCGCTTCGGCGGTGCCGGGATTGAGCACCCAGACATCGTCGGCGCCAAAGCGTTTTTCAACCGCGCTCTTCGCGCTCTGCGCGACTTCGATGTTGAGTTTCATGTAGCCGCCGCCAGCGGGCGAGAGGGGAACGCTGAGATAGCCGATCGCCTTGTCGCGCTTGCGCTGCTCGGCAATCTGCGCCCTGAAGTTCGCGACTTTGCTCTCGACTACCGGCTTGACGTCCTGGTCGACGCAGAAGCAGACCCCGATCTTCGAGCATTCGGTAGCCTTCGCGGCGAACGCCTCGACTGGCGTCAGTATCGCGACAAGCAGCGGCAATCAGCGCCGCGGGCAGCAGCGATCGCAATGCGGAAGCTGCGGACATGCGTGGTCTCCCGAGAGATGGCTGGAACGGGGCTGGCGATTGCGGTGCGGGTAGGACGCGCCAGCTAACCCGCCGCCATCATGCAGACAACGCGACGGCGTTTCAAGCCTTAACGACTGGCCGGAGGCGCCACCGCGGCACCCTCGATGCCGTGCCGCGCGAGAGCGGCGGCGACAAAACCCGACGCCTTCATCTCCTCGACAAAGGTTTCGAGATAGCGCGCGCCGGCAAGCCGTCCCTTGGGCGTCGCCATGGCCTGGTTGATGACCATGAAGCGCCCGTCGAGCACGCGTACACCCGGGACCCGCTTCGCATCCGATTGCATCTGCTGCCGCACGCCGGCGGAGACTTCGAGTCGCTGCGCGACCATGCCGTTGACCACCTCCGGCGAGGTCGGCACGCGCACCAGCGTTGCCTGTTTGAGTTCGCGCGTCAGGTACAGGTCGTAGGCGCTACCCTGGGCGACCACGACGCGGATGCCGGCGCGATCGACCTGGGCGTTGCCTGTGATCGGCGATGCGACGGGGACCAGGTAAGCGCCCTCGATGATGACGTAGGGAGGCGTTTGCTCCATGTCGACGCCGCGCACCGGATCGACGGCGACAAAGGCGACATCCCAGGCGTTGATCTTGACGCCTTCGGTGACTTTGCCTGCGGCCATGAACGGCACCAGTTCAACCGGCACGCCGAGGCGTGCTCCGAGTTCGCGCGCAAGATCGACAGAAACACCGCGCGGCGCTCCGGTCACCGGATCACGCGTGGCAAGTATCGGATTGCCGAAGTTGATCGCGGCGCGCAGCGTGCCCGACGGAGCGAGTTCGGCAACGGCTGCCGCGGGGGCGGCGGGACGCATGGGAGTCGTGGAGCAATTCGCCAGCAACAGGATGGACAGCAATAACAGCGTGGCGCGGGTTGGATTCATCGTCCTCGAGACTACGGAATCGTCATCCCGGCGCCGGCCGGGATGACAAGTTGCCGCTATCGCTCAATCCGGGCGACAGCAACCCGGATGACACGGCGCGAACGACGCGCCGCCCAACCTTACTTCAACTGTGCGCGGATCTCGCCGCCGGGATTCTTGGCGCTGTGCACGTTGACGTAGAGATTGCCCGCCTTGAAGCTTGCATACTGCGCTTCGGTCAGCTTGGCGTCGGGCGCCGCGGCAAACGTGTTGTCGCCGGTCTTGGTGAACGGAACGATGACCGGGCCGTTTGCGCCGGCCGCAGCTTCGTGGATGTGCGACGCCGTCGCCGTCATGCCGCTGACCGTAACCGCCGCGCTGACGCTGCGGTCTTCCTTGATCGTTACCGTGGCGCTGCCTGTCGCTGTCGTGGTCACCGGCGGCACCTCATTGGCGCCGGACAGCGTCACTTGCTGGGTCGCCATCATGCCCATCGACTGGCACCCCGCCAGGACCGCCAGTGCACCGGCCAGCGCCAGCAGAACATAGTTCCAATTGAATCTCGTCTTCACCATGATTCCTCTCCCTCAAAAAAGTTGGCCTACCCCCGGGCGCCGTCGGTACTACGCCGGCTGCGCGCATACGATAGCACCGCGAGGCGCCACCGTGGGATGGTTTTGTACGGGCCGCGAAACCGGTATTCACTCTGGCGCAACATGCGGGAATATTCGGCCGCATGCAGCTGTTGCGGCACCTTTCTCAGCCGGGGACTTCGTCGGTCCAGACCTTGAATCCGGCCAGCACATTCGGGCCGAAACTCGTGGCGATGGCGACGTCGGCGGCGTCCCGGCCCCGCGCCATGAGGATGCGCCCGATGCGCGGAAAGTTGCTGCGCGCGTCGAAGGTGTACCAGCGGCCGTCCAGAAACGCTTCGAACCAGCCCGAGAAGTCCATGGGCGCATCGGGCACCGGCACGCCGATATCGCCCATGTAACCGGTGCAATAGCGCGCCGGGATGTTCATGCACCGGCACAATGTAAGGGCCAGGTGCGCGTAGTCGCGGCACACGCCGTTGCCTTCGCGGTAGGCTTCGAAGGCAGTCTTGCTGGGCCGCGCGTACTGGTACCCGAATACGATGTGCTTGTGCACGAAGTCGCAGATCGCCTGCACCCGCGGCCAGCCCGGTGCGGAATTCGCGAACATGCTCCAGGCGATGGGCATCAGCAATTCGGTTTCGCAATAGCGGCTGCCCAGCAGGTAGATGAGTGCCTCCTCGGGCAGGTTTTCGATCGGCGTCTGCAACGCGTTGGGAACGACCGCGTCGGCTTCGCCGGTGTCGTTGACCAGCGCGTCGGTGGTTATGCGGGTGCGCCCGGACGGCGCGACGATGCGCGTGCACCAGTTGCCGAACGAGTCGCGATAGCTCCGCTGCGCCAGTGACGGCGTGGTCACGATGTGATCCGCCGTGACCATGTCCGACACCCTTGAGTAGTGGACATTGAGCATCAGGATCATGGGAGTGGGCTGCGGACAGTCGTAGAGCAGTTCGTAGCCAATGCGAATCTTCATGCGGCGGTCCTCGATGGGTTGGTCGGTCGGCGCGGGTCGTGACCGGGCGCCAGCACTTCGCGCAGCGAAGAGACGACCGCGCGACGCAGAGCGACGGGAAGGCGATTGCCAGCGCCGACGTGTTTCTGATTGATCTCGAGTTCGATGCCGACGTAGCGCGTGGGCGCAAAGCGCCGCCGGAGATGCGAAGTCAGGCCATCGTTCCAACCGTGGTAGGGATAATTACGTCGCACCCGCAGCGGCGCGATGCGCCGACCAAGCGCCGCGCTCCACGACTGGCAAAGCGTGAGTTCTCCCGCTCGCGCGGGATCGTAGAGCAAGCCGACGTCGGCCTTGCGTGTGGTCCCGTCGAGTACCGGCGTGAAACTGTGCGACGAGATGTGCACGACGCGCATGCCCGCCGCGATCGCACGCGCGACGCGCGATTCGACCCGCTGGCGATACGGGCGATAGTAAAGCGACAGGATGCGCTCGCGCGCGGCGCGTGGCAGCTGCCGAGTCGCGTCCGAATGCAGCGTCCGATGTCCGATCGAGCGATTGAGGTCGACAAGCAGGCGGCTCACGGTCGATGTGATCAGCGGCGCGTCGAAGGCGCTGGCCAGCGCGCGGGCCATGTCAAGGGCGCCGGCGTCGTAACCGCGATGCGTTGCCAGCAGCGCGCCAGCATCCGTAAACAGGGGCCGATAGGGAGCTGGAATGCGATTGCCGCCGTGCTCGCAGGTAACGACCACAAAGGCGCGGCGCGCTACCAACTCAGATCCGGCAATTGCGCGAACACCTTGCGCGTGCCTTCGCTCCAGGCGTTTGACAGTGCGCTGAAATATGCATCGTGATGTTCGAAGCGGCGGCGCATGTTGACGCGCAGGCTGTCGCGCTCGTAGCAGATCAGGTCGATGGGCATGCCCACAGAGAGGTTGCTGCGCATGGTCGAGTCGAAGGAGACCAGCACGCACTTGGTGGCCGCTGCGAGGTCGGTCGAGGGCCGAATCACCCGGTCGATAATCGGCTTGCCGTACTTGGCCTCGCCGGTCTGCAGGAACGGCGTGTCGATGCCGGCTTCGATGAAATTGCCCTCGGCGTAGATGCGGAACAGGCGCATGGGCTCGCCGTCGATCTGGCCGCCGAGGATGAAAGAAGCGTTGAACTCGATGTCGTTCGCTTCCAGGTATTCGGAGTCGCGGCGCTCGACGTCGCGCATCGCGTCCGACACGGTGACGGCGACGTCGAACATCGTCCGGGCATTCCAGATGTTCGGTTCGCCCGTGGTGCTCTCGCCGCGCTGCCTGACGATGTTTATGACGGCCTGGGTGCCAGCGAGGTTGCCCGAACTGAGCGCGACGATGACACGGTCGCCGCTGCGCTCGAACACAGTCATCTTGCAAAAGCTGGCAAAATTGTCGACACCAGCGTGAGTGCGTGAATCCGAAGCGAAAATCAGGCCTTGCTCCAGCAGTACTCCGACACAGTAGGTCATTAAGCGAACTCGCGAGCCGCAGATCGACGTTGGAAGATCCCATTTTCGCACGGCGCGGGGTCACAGCACAAAGCAGACACCGTTGCGCGATGTCGCCCGGTTTTCAGGTAATCTACCGGGCCTCGAGTCCACTGATTGAATCTGCAATGAAATATCGCATTCTTCCCGGCACGCAACTCAATGTCTCCGAGGTCTGCCTCGGCACGATGACGTGGGGCCAGCAGAACACCGAAGCCGAAGCGCACGCGCAACTCGACTACGCGGTGGCGCAGGGCATCAACTTCATCGACACCGCCGAAATGTATCCGGTGCCGCCCAACGCGACCACGCAGGGGCGCACCGAGACGTACATCGGACCGTGGCTGAGGCGTCAGCGCCGGGATCGGCTGGTAGTGGCGACCAAGATCGCCGGCCCGGGCCGGCGCGACTGGATCCGTAACGGCCGCACCGACGTCACCGCCGGGACCATTGCCGAAGCGGTGGACACCAGCCTGACGCGCCTGCAGACCGACTACATCGACCTCTATCAGATCCACTGGCCGCAGCGCAACGTGCCGATGTTCGGGGCGATCGAATTCGATCCGTCCAAGGAAAAAGCAGGTCCGTCCATCGCCGAGCAGGTCACGGGCATGGCGGCAATGATCAAGGCCGGCAAGATTCGCCACTACGGCCTGTCCAACGAAACCGCATGGGGCGTGAGCGCGTTCTGCCAGGCGGCGAAGGAGCAGGGCGTCGCCCCGCCGGTCACCATCCAGAACAGCTACAGCCTGGTCTCGCGCAGCATCGACAACGACCTTGCCGAGACACTGTTTCGGCAGCAGATGTCGCTACTTGCCTACAGCCCGCTTGCGGCCGGCATGCTCTCCGGCAAGTACCTCAATGGCGCCAAGCCCCCGAACTCGCGATTCACGCTCTTCGACGGACTCGGGCAACGCTTTCGCAAGCCGATGGTGTTCGAAGCCATCGACGCCTACTCGGCGCTGGCCAAGCGGCGCGGCATCTCGATGGTGCAATTGGCGCTGGGATACGTCAGGAGCCGCTGGTTCCTCGGCGCGTCGATCATTGGCGCCACCAGCATGGCTCAACTCGAGGAAGACATCGCCGGCGCGCAATTCGAACTCGATGCCGAAACGCTGGCCGAGATCGTCGCGGTGCAGGCGCGGTTTCCCAATCCCGCAGGATAGTCGGGAGGCAATACGCGTCGCAGGCGAGCGCGATTGCGGAAACCGTGGCACTCAAGTCCACCATCTTCAAGGCCGAATTGTCGGTCGCCGACATCGGTCGCGGTCACTATGGCGACTACGCGCTCACCATTGCGCGGCATCCGTCCGAGACCGACGAGCGCATGATGGTGCGGCTGCTGGCATTCGCCTTGAACGCGAGCGACGCGCTCGCCTTCGGCAAAGGCCTGAGCACCGAAGACGAACCCGACCTGTGGCAGCGCGATCTGACCGGCGCGATCGAGCTTTGGATCGATGTCGGCCTGCCTGATGAAAAGGAAATTCGCAAAGCGTGTGGTCGCGCCGATGCGGTGCACGTCTATGCCTATGGCGGCCGCGCAGTCGGCCTGTGGTGGGACAAGATGCGCGGCAAGCTCGATGGGCAGGACCGGCTCGCGGTGAGCGAGGTGCCCCTGGAGGCGAGCAAGGCGCTTGTTGCACTCGCCGGACGCACCATGCGCCTGCATTGCACGATTCAGGAGGGGCAGATCCTTTTCGGCGACGCGACAGCGTCGGTGTCGCTGGAGCTCGTTGCGATCAAAGCGGCGTCGCCGCGATCGTGACGGGCGCGAGGACAGCGTTGCGCGCGGCCGCGGGTCGCAGGCTCGCCTACGTCTTGGGTTGGAAGGCGCTGCCGAGCAACGCCTGATCGATGCCCTGGGTCGGCTTGCCGTTGGCGTAGCGATACAACGCCGCGGAGTAGATGCCCTGCAGCGCCGAACTGGCGATGGTGAGCAGGCCGATGCCCAGGATGAGCAGGATCAGCAACACGACTCCCGCGACGGCCTGGTGCGACGCGAACGCCGCGATCACCAGAAATCCGCCGCACGCGATACCGAGCAGACTGGCCAGGAAGAACACGATGCCGATGCCGGCGTTGCCGATGATCTGCTCGCCCCATGCTTTCTTGATCAGTTCGGTGCTGCGGCCGATGACATCGATCGGCCCGACGTTCTCTGCAGCCAGCACGGGAACGACCAGCGCAGTGGCCACGCTCCAGGCCAGGCCGATGAGCCCGATGACCAGTCTACCGATCAAGCCGATGCGTTCGGCGATGAAGCGCAACAGCGTGCCGACCGTCGCGGCGATCAGCGCGTAGCCCATGATCATCGGCAGGCGCGACCAGGCACGGCGCAGTCCGTCGCCGAGGCCCGCTTCCTGGCCGTCGAAGCGGCGCATCGCGACCTCGACCAACGCGGTGTTGAAGAAAATGACGATGGTGTATTGCAACCAGTAGAAGATGAACAGGGCCACATACGCAACCGCCGACACCACGTGTTCGGAGCCGTGGCCGGCAAGAAAGCCGAAAGCCGGAACCAGCGGGATGGCGAAGCTGCCCACGATGACCACCATCGCGACCGACGAGAGCAAGGGAAACAGCAGCAATGATTTGTCGGCGATGAGTACGCCGATGCAGGCCTGCGCGAGATCCCAACTACGAGCGAAGCGGGCGAACACGACAATCCTCCCGTGAATGGCGCGAAGCCTTGGCCGCGTAGGCTAAGGCATGCAAGAGCGGATGACCACTGAATTCTGGCCCCCCGCGCGACGCGCGGGTGAGCGCCGGCCGTCACGCGAACCGGTCAGGGCGAAGTTGACAGAAACACCGCCTGACACGAAAGTATCCGCGATCAGCAACCACCGTGGAGTTTGCCTTGGATGTACGTGCCGCAGTCGCCCACCGCGCGGGAGCGCCGCTCACCATCGAGACTGTACAACTCGACGGGCCGCGCGCCGGTGAGGTACTGGTCGAGATAAAGGCGACCGGGATCTGCCACACCGACGAGTTCACGCGCTCGGGTGCCGATCCCGAAGGCCTATTTCCGGCGATCCTCGGCCATGAAGGCGCCGGCATCGTGGTCGACGTCGGACCCGGCGTGACCAGCGTGAAGAAAGGCGACCACGTCATTCCGCTCTACACGCCCGAGTGCCGGCAGTGCAAGTCGTGCCTGTCGCGCAAGACCAATCTGTGCACCGCCATTCGCGCGACGCAAGGCAAGGGACTCATGCCCGACGGCACCAGCCGCTTTTCGCTCAACGGCGAGCGCCTGCATCACTACATGGGCTGCTCGACCTTCGCGAACTTCACCGTCCTGCCGGAGATTGCGGTCGCGAAAATCCGCCCCGACGCTCCCTTCGACAAGGTCTGCTACATCGGCTGCGGCGTGACCACCGGTATCGGCGCGGTCATCAATACCGCCAAAGTCGAACCTGGCGCGAACGTGGTGGTGTTCGGTCTCGGTGGCATCGGCCTGAACGTGGTGCAGGGTGCACGCATGGCGGGCGCCAACATGATCGTCGGTGTCGACACCAATCCGGCGCGCGAAACGCTCGCGCGCAAGTTCGGGCTGACGCACTTCGTCAATCCGAAGGAGGTGAACGGCGACCTGGTGCCGCACCTGGTGGAGCTTACGGGCGGTGGCGCGGACTACAGCTTCGAGTGCATCGGCAACGTCGACGTCATGCGCCAGGCGCTGGAATGCTGCCACCGCGGCTGGGGCGTGTCGGTGATCATCGGCGTGGCGGGCGCGGGACAGGAAATCAGGACCCGGCCGTTCCAGCTCGTTACCGGGCGCACCTGGAAGGGCACCGCGTTCGGCGGCGCGCGCGGCCGAACCGACGTGCCGAAGATCGTCGACTGGTACATGGACGGCAGGATCAACATCGACGACCTGATCACGCACGTGCTGCCGCTGGAACGCATCAACGACGGCTTCGACCTGATGCACGCCGGCAAGTCGATTCGCGCGGTCGTGACCTACGACTGAACGCCTCGATGGTCAGCGGTTGACCAGCGCGACTCCCACCACCGCGATCGCCATGCCCAGCAACGCCACCGGCGTGAGCGCTTCGCCGAACAACAGGTAAGCCATGATCGCGGTCACCGGGGGCGTCAGGTAGAACAGGCTGGACACGGCGGTGGCCTTGCCGCGCTTGATGAGGATGAATAGCAGGCTGATGGCGCCGATCGACAACACCAGCACCAGCCACGTCAGCGCGAAGATGAACGGACCGCTCCAGGTCACGTGCATCGACTCGGTCATCGCGGCCAGTGCGAACAACACGATGCCGGTCGACGTGTACTGAATGACGCCGCCGGTGCGGAAATCCATCGCGCCACCGTAGCGCTTCTGGTAGATCGTGCCCGCCGTGATGCAGAGCAGCGCCAGCGTCGCCAATGCCAGGCTGGTCGTGGTCACGCCTTCGCTCGCCAGGCCATTGGACACGACCAGCGCAACGCCGACGAACCCGAGCGCCAGCCCAACCCATTGCATGCGCGTCGAGCGTTCGCCGAGGAAGAACGCGGCACCCACTGCCGTCAACAACGGTTGCAGCCCGACGATGAGCGCGGCGACTCCGGCATGCATGCCATGGTAGATCGCGGTGAATACCCCGCCCAGATAACCGCATTGCACCAGGAGCCCGGCGACGATGACATCGATCCATCCTCGTCGGCTAACCGGCCACGGTGCTCGCGTCACGATCGCGACGACGAGCAGCAGCGTTGCCACCAGCGCCATGCGCAGCGCAAGGAAGGTGAGCGGCTCGGCGTAGGGCAATCCGAGCTTGGCGCCGATGAACCCGGTGCTCCACAGCAGGACGAACAACGCGCCGATCGCTGGCGATGCGGCCGGTCGGGCGCCTGCCGTGTGGGGTGAGCTCATGCAAACGCGAGTGTCGGCTACGAGGGTCGCCAGTGTAACCGCACGGCCGGCATCGCGTGGTCGAAGGATTCTCAGCGGCGCACGCCGGGCGCCTCGACCGGCAGTCCCTGGGCGCGCCATGCGAGATAGAGTTCGACGTCGGTGAGCACCGGGGCGCCATAGTCGGGCATTTGCGCGCGTATGCCGTACATGCACGCGCGAATGCGCCGCTGCAGCGAACCCAGCGACTGCCATTCGAGTTTGTACGCCGGAAACGCGGTGCCATGGCCCTGGCTCAGCGTTTCCGAATACAGCTTCTTGCCCCAGTGATCGTCGTGACATTGCGCACACGACAGGTTCATCTGCCCGTGGCGCGTGAAATAGAACGCACGACCGCGCTCGAAGGTCGTGCTGGCCGTGCCGTCGACACGCACCGCCATTGGCAGACCGCGCGATTGCTGCGCGACGAACGCCTCGAGGCCGAGCAGGTCGTCCGACTCTCGGGCGAGTGCCGGGAGCTGCTGGCGCCGTATCCGGCAATCGTTGATGCGCGCTTCGAGGTCCAACACCTGCCCGCTTGCCGGGTCGTAGGCGGGATAGCGCGCGGCAACGCCACGCATCGAAGTGCGCGCCTCGCCGTGGCAGGAGGCGCAACTTTTTGCGCCCGCGGATTCGCGCCACAACCGCTCGCCGCGATCGACCCACAGCAATCCGGGATTGGCGAAGTCGTCGGCCTGCATCGCTCGCACGTCGGCGCCCGCGAACTCCACGCCGGAGCGCAATTGATCGAGCGGCAGCGCGCGCTGCAGATTCTGCGCATGTGCGGAAAGCGAAAGCGCCGCGGGCAGCGCCAGGACCAAGATACGGAGCGCGCCGCGGCGCAGCGGCGCCAACCGGTGCTGCATCAGACGACGCGAACCGCTGCCTGCGCGGTGCCGCGCACGCCGGCGTCGTCGATCCAATCGAAATCCAGGGTCCCGGATTCGCGCGCCGTGACAAAAAAGCGCAGGTACGGGTTGGCGGCGATGCCCGGCCCCATGCGCACCGTGAAGACCTGCTCGCCGTTGTAGCGGCAGTTGAAGCGCTGGATCACATTGCGCGGAATCACCGCTCCGGCGCTGTCGGTGCGATAGCCGGTCTCCATCGCGTGACGAATGGAAATGCGCACTTCGAAGGCTTCGCCGCGGCGGGCTTCGGCAGGTACGTTGACGCGCGAGTCGGCCATGGCGAGTCCTTTCAGCTGCCGCAGGCCGGAGTTTCAGCTGGCATCGAGGCACCCTGCGATGGTGACCTCGACGTCTGCGGCCGCGGCATACACCGTGGCGTCGCTCATCACTGCGATGGCGAGCACGCGCTGCGCGCCAGCCAGGCGTACCCGGGAGTCGATCTCGACCTTGAGCGGCGGCACGGGAAATTCGAACACCGCCATCACGGCGACCGGATTGCGCTCGGACAGCAGGTGGATCTCCTGCACCGTCGGTCCTGGCGCGAACGGCCCCTGCATACTCAGGCGGATCGGTACCGCCTGTCCGTTGTCCGCAAACAGCGGCATTTCCAGACGCAATCGCTCCCACCGGGGAACGCGTCCGGCGAGCAGCGTCGTGAGCGCGGGCAGCGACGGCAGTGTCTGAGCGCCCGCAATGCCCGGCAAGCAGGCCAGCGGCGACACCAGCGCCAGCGCGCCGGCTCGTTGCAGCAGCAGCCGTCGCGTCCTGGCTGAATTCGCGGGTGGAGTCGCAGATCGCTGGGTCATGCCGTTCTCATTGCAGTTGAGCGAGCCAGGCTACGATGTCCTCGACCTGTTGCGCGTCCAGTATCGGTTGGTCGCGGTACATCTCGGCGACGCGATTCAGGCCGGTGATGCGATAGTAACTTGGCATGGCCGAATCCGCAGTGACGCGCAGACTGTCGACGACTCGCAGGCGCAATTGTGCGGCCGACAGACGGCGCCCGACGCCATCCAGCGCCGGCCCGATGCTGCCGGAGACACGCACGCCCGGATCGGCGAGCGAATGGCACACGATGCAGTTGGCGTTGTCATGAGCGATGACCAGCGCCCGCCCGCGCTCGACGCTGCCGGGAACGGAAGTCAATGCCTGGGGAATACCATCGCCGACGACGCGGAATTCGACGAGAGCGGCAAGAACGTCGCCTGCGATCAGGCTCGCCAGGGTAAACAGCAAGGCGATCCGCCAGCGTGCATGGGTGCCGCATGTGCCCTGCGTGACGTGCTGAGCGTGCTGAGCGTGCGCATGTGACCGTCCTTCACACCCGGTGTAGCAATGACTCCAGGTGCCGCGGTTTGTTCCACGATCTGCTCCTTGTCACGACAGGATCTTAACTCCAAAATCGATTGCGGCGCCGCACGACTGCGCGTATCGCAATGATGTAGTAAGCTCGGTTCAAGCGAGCACGATCGTGGCATGGCCCGGAGTTTGCGGTCGAAGCCACTATCGGAACTTCGAATTCAATGCCCGCATCAAAATAAATCGACTCGAGGAGCGTCGCTCATGGCAAAGCTCAACATCAATGGCAAGGTGCGCGAGGTGCAAGTCGAGGGCGACACGCCCCTGCTGTGGGTCCTGCGCGAACAAGTCGGACTGACCGGCACCAAGTACGGTTGCGGCGTCGCGCAGTGCGGCGCGTGCTCGGTGCACATCAATGGTGAACTGATACGGTCTTGTTCCTACCCGGTCAGTGCGGTGAAGGCCAGCGACAAGATCGTCACCATCGAAGGGCTCTCGCCGAACAGCTCGCACCCGGTCCAGGTCGCGTGGGCCGCGATCGACGTACCACAATGCGGCTATTGCCAGTCGGGACAGATCATGGCCGCCGCCGCCCTGCTCAAGAAGAACCCGCACCCCAGCGACAAGGACATCGACGACGCGATGACCAACATCTGTCGCTGCGGTACCTATCAGCGTATCCGCGCCGCGGTGCATATGGCCGCCGGCGCCAAGAACGACGGTTGGCCGGGGCTCCCCGCTGACCTGCAAGCCAAAGCCTGACCCGGGAGACCAGAAATGACCAACTCCACAGTCAAGAAGGCGCGCCCCATTCCAAACCTGGCACGGCGCAAGTTCATCGTCGGCTCCGCAGCCGCAGGCGGCGGGCTGGCGCTGGGCATGCAACTGCAGTTTGGCGTGAGTCCCGGGATAGCGACGGCCGAAGCGGCGGGCGTCGCGGGCGGGGCCAATGCGGGGGTTGCCGAAGTCAATGCGTGGGTCCTCGTCCGTCCCGATGAGACCTGCGTGATCCGTGTCGCCCGTTCCGAGATGGGACAGGGCACGCTGACCGGCCTCGCGCAGCTGGTCGCCGAAGAACTGCAATGCAACTGGAAGAACGTCACCACCGAATCGCCGACGGCCGGCCAGAATTACGCGCGCAAGCGCGTCTGGGGTGAGATGGGCACGGGAGGCAGCCGAGGCATTCGAACCTCGGAGGACTACGTGCGCCGCGGCGGCGCGGCGGCGCGCATCATGCTGGTGCAGGCTGCGGCTGATGCGTGGCAGGTCCCGGTGAGCGAGCTGACCGTATCCGAAGGCGTGATCACCCACGCGCCGTCGGGCCGCAAGACGACCTACGGCAAAGTGGCGGCCGCCGCTTCCAGGCTGACGCCACCCGATCCGAAGAGCATCACGCTCAAGGATCCGCGCGCCTGGACGATCGCCGGCAAGCCGGTGAAACGGCTCGACACCACCGACAAGCTCGACGGTTCGAAGATCTTCGCCATCGACCTGCGGCTGCCAGGAATGCTCAACGCCGCGATCAAGGCCTGCCCGGTATTCGGCGGCAAGCTGGTCAGTTTCGACGATTCCCAGGTTGCGCGGCGACCCGGCGTGCGCCGCGTGGTCAAGGTGAACGACACCACAGTCGCCGTCGTCGCCGACACCTGGTGGCACGCCAAGACCGCGCTCGACGTCCTGCCCATCGTGTGGGACGAGGGGCCCGGCGCCACGCAATCCAGCGCGACGATCGCCGATCGGCTCAAGGAAGGGCTGACCGCGACCTCGGCGTACGCTTCGCGCACCGAAGGCGATGCGCTCAAGGCCATCGACGGCGCGGCGAAAAAGGTCGAGGCGGTATACAGCACGCCTTTCCTCGCCCACGCGACCATGGAGCCGATGAATTGCACCGCGAAGATCGGCGCCGATCGCGCCGAGGTGTGGGTGCCGACCCAGAATGCCGAAGCGTCGCTCGCGGCATTGTCGGAGGAGTCCGGATTGCCGCTGGACAAGTGCGAGGTGTATCGCATCGATCTGGGTGGCGGCTTTGGGCGGCGCGGAGGGACCCAGGATTACGTGCGCCAGGCCACCGCCATCGCCAAGCAGTTTCCCGGCGTGCCGATCAAGATGGTGTGGAGCCGCGAAGAAGACATGACGCACGATTTCTATCGGCCGATATCGCAGTGCCGGCTCGCCGCGGGCGTCGACGGCGGTGGCAAGCTGGTGGGCCTGCACCTGCGCGTCTCGGGACAATCGATCAACGCCTTTCTCAATCCTTCCTCGGTCGCCGACGGCAAGGACGAGCGGCAGCTGCAGGGCTATTACGAAAAGCCGGGCGACGCGCAGCTGGGTTACACGTTTCCGGCGTTCCTGCTCGAGTTCGCCATGCGCAATACGCATGTTCCGGTCGGTCCATGGCGCGGGGTCAATACCAATCAGAACGCGGTGTACATGGAATGCTTCATGGACGAAGTCGCGCGCGCTGCCGGCACCGATCCGCTGGAATTCCGGCGCGCGCTCATGACCAAGCATCCCAAGCATCTCGCTGTGTTGAACGCCGCAGCGCAAAAAGCGGAATGGGACAAGCCGCTGCCCGCGGGCGTCTATCGCGGCTGCGCGCAGTTCATGGGCTACGGAAGCTATTCCGCGGCGGTCGCCGAAGTGTCGGTCAGCGAGCAGGGCAAGCTCAAGGTTCACCGCCTGGTGCTCGCGCTCAATTGCGGGCACGCCGTCAATCCCCAGCAGATCGCCGCGCAGGTCGAAGGATCCGTCGCCTATGGACTCTCTGCGGCGCTGTACGGCGAATGCACCGTCGAGAACGGGCGCATGGTGGCGCGCAACTTCGACACCTATCCGATCCTGCGGCTCGCCGCAATGCCGAAGGTCGAAACGGTGATCGTGCCGAGCTTCGATTTCTGGGGCGGAGTTGGCGAGCCGACCATCTGCGTGGTCACGCCGGCAGTGCTCAACGCGATCCACGCCGCGACCGGAAAGCCGGTGCGTTCGCTACCGCTGAAGAACGCCGGCTTCGTCTGACGCTACCGTGGCGCTGGGCGACGCTCAGCGCACGGTCGCCAGGAATTGATGGACGAAGGCGATGGCCATGCTGCCTTCGCCGACGCCGGAAGCGACGCGCTTGACCGAGCCGTGGCGCACGTCGCCTGCCGCAAACACGCCGGGGATGCTGGTCTCGAGCAGGAACGGATCGCGCGGCAGGTCCCATGTGCCCTGCTTGGCCGCGACCAGGTCCATCACGTCGCGCCCGGTGCAGATGTAGCCGTGCTCGTCGCGGATCAGCGCGGGAGGCAGCCAGTCGGTCTGCGCGTCCGCGCCGATGAGCACGAACACGACCGATGCGGGCTCGGTGGTGATCGCGCCGGTGTCGCGGTTCTCGACCACGATGGCCTCGAGACGCTGTTCGCCTTCGACCCGCACGATGCGCGAGCGTGTGCGCACCTCGATGTTCGACTTGGTGGCGAGCTGCTCGATGAGGTAGTGCGACATGCTCTGGACCAGTGATTTGCCGCGTACCAGCAGCGTGACCTTGCGCGCGTAGCCCGAGAAGAACATCGCCGCCTGACCCGCCGAATTTCCGCCGCCGACCAGGTACACGTCCTGCCCTGAGCATGCGATGGCCTCGGTGCGCGCCGCGCCGTAGTAGATGCCGCGACCGACGAGCGCCTCCGCGCTCGGAATGTCGAGCTCGCGCCAGGTGACGCCGCTGGCGAGAATGACGCTGCGGGTCCGGACCACATCGTCGCCGTCGAGCCGGATGACCCGCTCGCTGCTGCCCGGTTCAGCTTCCAGCCCGACGACCTCGCGCGCAACGAGAATTTCGGCGCCGAAGCGGCGCGCCTGCTGCAGCGCCTTGGCACCGAGATCGTCGCCCGACACGCCGGTGGGAAAGCCCAGGTAATTTTCGATGCGCGTGGACGTTCCGGCCTGGCCGCCCGGGGCTTCGCGCTCGAGCAACACCGTGCGCAGGCCTTCCGATGCGCCATACACCGCGGCGGCGAGACCTGCGGGGCCGCCGCCGATGATCGCGACGTCGTAAAGCGGTTGTTCCGGTACGGTCTGCAGGCCGATCTTTTCGGCAAGCTGACGCAGCGTCGGCGTGACCAGCCGCGTGCCGTCGGGCAGCACCACCATGGGAAAGCGGTCGCCCGCACGAGGCTTTTCGACCTCATCGGCCGGTGACGGCTGGGTCGGATCGACCCAGCGAAAAGTGACTCGGTTGCGCACCAGGAAGTCGCGCAGGTGATGGCAGGCGATGTCGTATCGGTGGCCGACGATCGTGACGCGCGGCGGCGGCAGTTCTTCGGCGAGCGTGCGCAGGTGCGAAAAGCGCCGGGTCATCGTCTGCGTCAGTTCGGCTGCGAACTTCTTGCACGCGGAGAACAGGTCGCTGAAATCAGCGTGGTCGAGTTGTGCAGCTCGCGAGGGCTCGAGGGCACGCAGGCTGGCGATCGCGGGCGAGCCGAGCAGCAAGGGCAGTTCGCCGAAATATTCTCCGGCGCGATAGACATTGATGCGGCGATCGCTGCCGTGGAGCACCTTGCGCACTTCGAGCGAGCCTTCGACCAGCATGAAGAACGCCGGTTGCTCGCCTTCGTGGATCAGCCAGTCCCCGGTGCGCAGGCGCACGTCGGCCATGCGCGCGGCGAGCGCGGTGGCCTCGGTATCGGGCAATGTCCTGAACAGCGGCATCGTGCGCAGTTCGGCGACCGAAATCATCGGCTGCGCCTCGCGTGCGGGCGTTGCGGACCGGGCATCGGATCGAAGAACTGCTGGTCGATGTAACACCATCCCCACGCTTCCCCAGGCTCGAACGAGCGCAGCACCGGATGCCCGCTGGTGTGGTAATGGCGCGTCGCATGCCGGTTGGGCGAGTCGTCGCAGCAGGCGACGTGACCGCAGACGAGGCACAGGCGCAGGTGTACCCAGTCGCTGCCGATAGCGAGGCACTCGGCGCAGCCGTCGGCGGACGACGGCACGACGTCGGCGATGAGCGTCAGGTGCGGACAGGAATCAGGTTGGGCCATTGCGATGACGGGTGTACGTCACTTCGCGTACTGCTTGACGACCGACGCGTCGAACTTGACGTTGGCCTTGGGGCCACCCGCGGCGCTGTCATCGATAGCCAGCGTCCCGGCCAGTCGTTGCGCGGTGTCGGCACTGAGCTTGAGCGTTTCCTCCGGCCGGGCCGTGCCTGAGTATTGGATCTTTTGGCCGTTCCCGACGACCCAGTAGTTCAACCGCGGGCCGACGTCGAAGTCGACCGTCATGCCTTCGGTGACGCTGCCGCTGGCGCACGACATGGTCGCGCACGCCTGCAGCTTTGCGCCGATGTCGGCGGAAGTGAATATGAGTTGGCGAACCGTTTTGCCGCTGACGGCGTCCGGACCCTTGACCAGGTAGACATTGGCCGCATTGATGGCCAGCGCGCCGGCCTTGCTCTGGTAGTTGATGGTTCCCGACGCCGGCTCCGCAACTGCGCCCGCCGAGAAGAACGCTGCCGCGGCTGCCACGGCCAGCATCGGAGTGGCCATCGTCACGCCGGGGTGATCTGCATTGCGCATGGATGTGCTCCTTCTGGGTGAGTGTGAAATGCGAGCTTCGGCATCGGCGCAACGATGCTCAGTCGTCATCGACCGTTTCATGTTCCGCTGGAAGAATGATTTCGAGGACCTCGCAATCCTCCGACCAGCCGACGACGGTATGCCGGATGCCGGGAGGTTGCAGCCAGCACGAGCCCGCCTTCATGAGTTCGGGACCATGGCCCTCGAAGTCGGTCTTGAACCAGCCCTTGAGGACGTAGATCATCTGGAATTCGACGTCGTGGTGGTGGCGCTGGCTGAACGCCTTGTCGAACGGCGCGGTCATACGAATCACGTGCGCCGTTGCCAGCCCGTTCGTCGCGGCGGCAATGCCGAGATCCCGGTAGGACGAATAAGTGCGCAGGCCGCCACTCTTGAAGTCGCTGTCACGCAAATGACTCACGGTAAACTTCTGGGGCGCCTTCGCTGGTGATGCGGACATGGAGAACTCCGGTGAGCCAGCAGCAGGCGGAGTGCTCGCTGTGGTGTCGACATCGTATGCAGTTGCGTAGCGTGCTGCAAGGTCCCCTCCTTCCCGTCGCCGGCGCAAAGTCTCGGCAGAATCACGCACCTGCTGAAAGGCGGGCGCGACTGGCGTAAACTGCACTCCTGTACCAATGTTTCGAACCACTTGTGGTCAGTCGGACCGGGAATTCCCGGCAAGAGAATCGTGAGCATTCCACGCGGATGAAATGAAATTCCTCTGGCCCCAGATGCTGTGGTTCCTGCTGGCCGTGCCGCTGCTGGTCGCCGGGTACATCGCGCTCCTGCGGCGCAAGAAGAGCCGCGCGCTGCGTTACGCCAGCGTGAGCCTGGTCAAGGAGGCGATCGGACCGGGCCAGCGTTTCCGCCGCCATGTCCCGCCGCTGTTGTTCCTGCTTTCCTTTATCGCGCTGATCATCGCCGTCGCCGGGCCGAACGCGGTGATCACGTTGCCGTCACAACAGCAGACCGTGGTGCTCGCCATCGACGTGTCGCTCTCCATGGGCGCGCGCGATGTCGATCCCAACCGGATCACCGCGGCGCAGGCGGCGGCCAAGTCCTTCGTCGAGGACCATCCTTCCGACGTGCGCATCGGCATTGTTGCGTTTGGCGGCACGGCGGCGCTGGTGCAGCCTCCCACGCAAAGCAAGGAGGACCTGCTCGCCGCCATCGACCGCTTCCAGCTCCAGCGCGGCACCGCCACCGGCAGCGCGCTCTATGTCGCGCTGCAGACGTTGTTTCCCGACGCGGGTATCGATCTGGAGAAGTTGGTCTACAACGGCGGGCTGTTCAGCGGGTCGCGCGGCAGCAGCCTCGATGCCAAGAAAGCCCCCGCGCCAGTCAAGGAATTCAAGCCGGTCGAGCCGGGTTCGTACACTTCGGGCGTCATCATCCTGCTCAGCGACGGTCGCCGCACCACCGGACCCGATCCACTCGACGCGGCGCACATGGCCGCCGACCATGGGGTCAGGGTGATCACCGTCGGCTTCGGCACCGCGGAGGGCGCCTCGATCGGTTTCGAGGGCGGCTGGTCGGCTTACGTGCGCCTCGACGAGGAAACGCTCAAGGCCGTCGCGAACATCACGCGTGGCGAATATTTCTACGCGGCCACCGCCTCCGACTTGCGCAAGGTATACCAGGGACTGACCGCCAAACTCGTACTCGAGAAAAAAGACACTGAGATCAGCTTCCTGTTCACGGCCATCGCTGCCACGTTGCTCCTGCTCGCGTTGCTGCTGTCGCTGCTCTGGTTCAACCGCATCACCTGACGCGTGCTCGCGCAGCGGCCTCCTTGAAAGGACAACCAGAACGCGTTGCATAGGCGTGTCGGCCGCAGCGTCGACTCGCCTTGGCGTCGATCCCCGCGCTATCGCGCGGGGCCCCTCGCCGCGTGGCTCGCGCAGCGGCCTCCTTGAAAGGACAACCAGAACGCGTTGCATAGGCGTGTCGGCCGCAGCGTCGACTCGCCTTGGCGTCGATCCCCGCGCTATCGCGCGGGGCCCCTCGCCGCGTGGCTCGCGCCGCTACCGCCCCCAGCGCAGCGCCAGCGGATCGACTTCGCGGGCAAGTTCGAGCAGCCCCGCGCGCGTCGCCGGATGCAACGCCTCCAGTGGGTGGCGCACGGCGTCGCTCTTGATAACGCCGCCTTCCATCATCACGGTCTTGCACGCGCGCAGGCCGCATTGCCGGTTTTCGTAGTTGATCAACGGCAGGATGCGGGCGTAGCTCGCGGCGGCCTCGCCCCGTTTACCGGCGCGATGCTGCAACAGGACAGGCCGGATGAGATCCGGCAGCAGCGCGCTGGGCATCGTACCGGTCGCGCCGGCGTCGAGGTCGGCCATCAGCGTGATCGATTCTTCGCCGTCGAACGGGCCGACGATCGCCGCGCCGCCGGCTTCGATCAGGCCGCGCAGCTTCGCCGCGGCACCTGCCACTTCCACCTTCAGGTAGCACACTGCGGGCACCTCGCGCGCTAGGCGCACCAGAAACGGCACCGACAGGTTGACGCCGCTCAACGGCGCATCCTGGACCATGATCGGCACGCGCGCCGCGTCGGCGACGCGCGCGAAGTGTTCGACGATGCCTTTCTCGTCGGCGCGCAGGCTGGCGCCGTGGTAGGGCGGCATCATCATGAGCATCGAAGCGCCTGCGGCAACGGCCTTGCGTGCGCGGGCCACCGCGATCTGGGTGCTGAAGTGGCTGGTCGTGACGATCACCGGCACGCGCCCGGCAACGTGCCCGAGGCAGAGCTCGACCAGCGCGCTGCGCTCGTCGTCGGTGAGCAGGAACTGTTCCGAATAGTTGGCCAGGATGCAGATGCCGTCGACGCCCTGGTCGATCATGCAATCGAGGACGCGCCGCTGGCCGTCGAGATCGACTTCGCCGGCGGTGGTGAACGGCGTCGGAGCGATGGGAAATACGCCGGTGAACGGCTTGGCGGAAAATGCGGTCACGTTCGGATCCTCCTGGGATGGCATGATGCGGGCGTGGTTTCGCATGACTTCGCGCCGCGGTCCGCCATTCTAGTCGAACGCTTTCGGCTCAGGACCCGATGCAATGCCCAAGGACCCGCATGAAACTTTCCGTACTCGATCAGTCCCCGGCCGCCAAGGGCCGCCCCGAAGTCGATTCCATCGGCGAATCGCTGGCGCTCGCGCGCCGCTGCGATGCGCTCGGCTACCACCGCTACTGGGTATCCGAGCACCATCACAGCGGCAGCATCGTCGGCACTGCACCGGAAATATTGATGGCGGGCATTGCCGCAACCACGACGCGCATTCGCGTCGGCAGCGCCGGCGTTATGCTGCCGCATTACTCGGCGCTCAAGGTGGCCGAACAGTTCCGGGTCCTCGAGGCGATCGCCCCGGGCCGCATCGACCTGGGCGTCGGCCGCGCGCCGGGCTCGGATCGACTGACCGCGTTCGCGCTCAATCCCAACGCCGACGCCGCGGCCGAGAATTTTCCGCGCCAGGTCATCGACCTGCAGCACTGGGTCAGCGGCGAAGCGCTCGAGGACGAGCACCCGTTCGGCAAGATCATCGCGCACCCGCGCGGGCCCACTTCGCCCGAACTGTGGATACTGGGCAGTTCGAATTACGGCGCGCAGCTCGCGGCGCACCTTGGCCTGCCGTATGCCTACGCGTATTTCTTCACCGACGGGCAGGGCGTCGAGGAAGCGTTGCACCTTTATCGCCAGGGTTATCGGCCGAGCGCACGCTTTCCGGAACCCAAGGCGACGGTCTGCATCTGGGCACTGGCCGCCGCGACCGAAGACGAGGCGCGCCACCTGTTGCGCTCGCGCGAGTACTGGCGCGTGGGCTTCGAGAAGGGAATCCGCAATCCCTTGGTATCGCCGGAGGAAGCGGCGGATTTCGCGTATTCGCCCGCGGACATGCAACGCATCGAATCGTTGCGCCGCAAGGCCTTCGCCGGCACCGCGACGCAAGTTGCCGCGCGTTTGTCCGACGAGGCGAAGCGCCTCGAGCTCGACGAGCTGGTGATCAACACGTGGACCTTCGATCCTGCTGCGCGGCAGCGTTCGTACGAGTTGCTTGCGGATGCGTTTGACTTGCGACGGATCAGGTAGCGCGGCGCCGCATCGCTTCACACCTGTCGCGCAGCGGCGAAGACGCGGGCGTAGTTGTCGCCCAGGACCGCGTTGATCTCGTCGACGCCGAAGCCCGCTGCAGACAGCGCTTGCCTGAGGTCGGGAAGGAGTTGGTAGCTCGAGAACACCGACGGCGAGAGCAGCCCGAGCATATCGCTGCCAATGCCGACATGCTCGACGCCCACCAGGTCGGCTAGGCGCTTGATGCCCACGACCATGGCCGGCAGGTCGCCGTAGATCGTCGATGGCGGCCACACGCCGATGACGCCGCCGCCTGCAGCGACGAGTCGGGCGTGATCGGGAGAGATCTGGCGGCTGCGCGCGCCGGGACGCGTCGTGAGCGACGTGTGCGACAGGATCATTGGCGCGGTGCTGACTTCGGCCGCGCGTTTGACCAGCTCGTAGGTGCCGTGCGCGACATCGATGACGATTCCCAGGCGGTTGCAGCGGCGGATCACGTCGGCGCCGAAATCGGTCAGGCCGCCTCGCACCGGCGCGGCGGTCTGGATGTCGCCCAGCTCATTGACGCGATAGTGCGTGAGCTGCAGCTGGCGCAGTCGGTGTTCGGAATACGCTTCGTCGATCCGATCGAGCCGGCCCTCGAGAAAATCGGCACCCTCGCTGGTGATGATCACCGAGGGTCCGACAGCCGGCGCCCTGTAGAGCGACGCGACATCGGTGACGACATGCAGTCCCTGATCCGCGATCAGCGCCTGCACCCGCGCAAAGGCCAGCTGCGAGCGGGCGTAGAGCTCTCCGGGTTCGGGCTCCCGGAACGCTTCGATGGTGCCCGCGGCAGTGGGATGAATGACATTGTTGTCGGCGACGATGGCGAGGCAGATCACGTCCATGCCGCCTGCGCGCATCGGCGCAGCCACTGGTTCGATAGGTCGCTGTCGCACATCCGGACGAGCGGCGATGACACGGCCCGCATGGCTGTGCATGTCGATGGTGACGTGGCTCGGGGTGCCGGTCGCAGATTTGGTTGCGTTACCGGTGACCGCGATGGATGGGGCGCGCGCACCGCCACAGCCCGCGAGCGATGCCACACCCGCGGCGAGCAGGGCTCTGCGACGACGGTTCATGCGCCAGCCGGTCCTCGCTCCGCAACCAGGTCGACGATAGCTGATCCGTAGCGGTCGAGCTTGGCAGTGCCGATTCCGGACACGCCTCCCAGCGCGTGCAGCGTTGCCGGGCGCGCACGCGCGATCTCGACCAGGGTCTTGTCGTGCAGGATCACGAACGCGGGCACGGCTTGGGTGCGCGCTTCGCCGAGGCGCCACGCCTTGAGTCGGTCGAGCAAATCGCCGTCGGCGGGCGAGAGCGTACCGCCCGGCGTCGCGCGGGCGCGACGAGGCGTGCGTGCACGCGTGACATTGCGCCGCATGGCGACGTCCTTGTCACCCTTGAGCACCGGCCGGGAGGCGGCACCCAACTTCAATGCTCCGTAGGCCGCGTGGTCGACCTGCACCAGTCCGAGTGCGATGAGCTGGCGGAAGACGTTGCGCCACGCCGCGTCGTCGATTTCGGTGCCGATGCCGTACACCGAGAGCCGATCGTGGTCCCAGCGGCGGATGCGTTCGCTGTCGCGTCCCAGCAGCACGTCAATGACGTGCATCGCGCCGAAGCGCTGGCCGGTGCGATAGATCGTGGAGAGCGCCTTCTGCGCGAGCGTCGTCGCGTCGAAGGTCTCGGGCGGTGCCAGGCAGGTGTCGCAATTGCCGCATGCGGCGCTGGCCTCGCCGAAGTATTCGAGCAGTCGTACGCGCCGGCACGCGGCCGTTTCGCACAGGCCCAGCAGCGCGTCGAGCTTGGCCGCCGACACGCGCTTGTAGTCCTCGCCGGCATCTGACTGGTCGATCATGCGCCGCTGCTGCACGACGTCGGCGAGGCCGTAGGCCATCCATGCGTCGGCAGGCGCGCCATCGCGCCCGGCGCGGCCGGTCTCCTGATAGTAGCCTTCGATGCTCTTCGGCAGATCCAGGTGCGCCACGTAGCGCACGTCGGGTTTGTCGATGCCCATGCCGAAGGCGATGGTGGCGACCATCACGATGCCGTCCTCGCGCTGGAACCGTGCCTGGTTGTCGGCACGCGCGACGCCGTCCATGCCTGCATGATACGGCAGCGCACGCACGCCCTTCGACGCCAGCCAGGCCGCGGTCTCGTCGACCTTGCGCCGCGACAGGCAGTAGACGATGCCGGCCTCGCCTGCATGCTCGTCGGTGATGAACTGCAGCAATTGCGCACGCGCGTCGTCCTTGTCGACGATGGTGTAGCGGATGTTCGGGCGGTCGAAGCTCGATATGAATACGCGCGCGTCGCCGAGGCCGAGGCGGGCGATGATTTCGGCGCGCGTCTGCGGGTCCGCGGTCGCGGTGAGCGCGATTCGCGGTACCTTCGGGTAGCGTTCGTGCAGGAGCGAAAGCTGCAGATACTCGGGACGGAAGTCGTGGCCCCATTGCGACACGCAGTGTGCCTCGTCGATCGCGAACAGCGCGATCTGCGCACGGTCGAGCAGGTCGAGGCAGCGCGCAGTCGTGAGCCGCTCCGGTGCGATGTAGACCAGGTCGAGTTGTCCAGCCAGCAGGGCATCTTCGGTGGCGCGAGCCGACCTGGCGTCGAGCGTCGAATTGAGGAATGCCGCGCGCACGCCCAGCTGGCGTCAGTGCGGCCACCTGATCCTGCATCAGCGCGATCAGCGGCGACACGATGACGCCCGTGCCCGCGCGCACCAGCGACGGTATCTGGTAGCAAAGCGACTTGCCGCCGCCGGTGGGCATGAGCACCAGCGCGTCACCGCCGGCGATCATGTGGTCGACGACCTCGCCCTGCGCACCACGGAACGATGCGTAGCCGAAGGTTTGCTGCAGGACCTCGAGCGCGACGGGCTGCGGCGTCATTGCCGACGGAGGCCGGGCAGGGGGTGATGACGACTCATGGTTACGCCAACGCAATCGCGAGCGCAACGAGCGCCATCATGGTAAATCCGAGCAGCACGACGTAGACCGCGGCGACGAATCCGGCCCGCGCCAGGCCGCCCAGTCGTGACCCGCCGTAAATCCTGCTGCGCGCGCGCCAGACATACACCACGATCCACGCCGCGAGCGCGTAGCGCAAGATGGCACTGGGGGCGAGCATCCACGCGATGATCATCACGAACGCGAAGGCATGCAGATGCGCACCGTAAACGAGATGTTCGACGTAGCGGCGCGGCCGGGTCGCGACTGCGCGGCGATTCGGCAGATATGCCAGCCACTGAAGAAAGGCGAACACCGGGAGCAGGACCACCATGGCATAAGGACCGAAGCGCAACACGCCCGCGTATACCTGCTTGTTGCCTTCTTCGGGGGACAGGCTCAGGAAATGCTCCAGGCGCTTACGCAATCCCGAGGGGACCTTGTCGCCGACTGCGGTAATCGCGCGCTGCAGGTCGACGTCATCCCGAATCGCTTCGGTATCCGCATGAGGCTTCCCTGCACTGCCGGAGCCTTTGCTGGCGTCACGAATCTCGCCCGGCACGGCCGACGGCGCGGTGCCGGTAGGCGAGGCATCGATAGTCAGGGGCTGCGCGTCGAAGAACCGCATCGCTGCAAACATGAGCAGCGCGGTGACGAAGAACAACCGGGCCGGACGGATGTAGTGCCTGCGCCTTCCGCGCAGGTACTCGAGTGTCAATTGCCCCGGGCGAAACAGCAAGGCCTGCAAGGTGCGCCATAGCCGCCCGTCGATTGCAACCAGGTTGCCGGCTGCGTCGCGCATGACCTGGCGCACGGTGGGCAATGCAATCTGCGTTTCCTGGCCGCAAGCGGGGCAATACCGGCCGGGTGCGATCGCGCCGCAATTGCGGCAATGTGGCTCGTCGGCGACAGCGGGCAGCGACTCGGGCACAGCGCGATCAAGCGGGACAGCACTCATGGCGGGAGACTACATTTGTTTCGCGCCAGGCGCCTTCAGACTTTCGGCATGGCCGGGCGACGCGCCGTTCCGGGGCCGGAACGGCGCGCAGTCGACGCGTCTTCAGGCGAGCTGGGAGATCCCCGCCAGCAACCACCCCGAGCCACCCTTCACCGGCTTGGTGAGGTTCCAGACCTCGTCGATCGCATGCGGCAGCGGCTCGCCATCTTCGCGTACCTGTCCGGTGAATCGGACGCTGACCCAATACTTGTCGCCTTCGGTCGAGACGTCGAGCACGTCGGCGTCGAGGCTGACGATTTCGGTTGGGTGATGTATGCCGCGCCCGTCGAGCTCGCGGCCGATTTCGGTCGCCATCTCGGCGGTCATTACGCCAGCCAGCGCCTTGCGATCGGCGTTGTCGTACGACCGCTGGATTTCGATGTACTGTCGTTTGGCTTCGCGCGCGAAGCCGTCGGCGTCGAATCCCTGCGGCAGCGCCTTGCGTGCGACGCCGAACTCGGGCGCATCCTGCGCAGGCGTAGCGACGTCACCGCCGGCGAGTTCGGTACTCGACGGGATGCGCCAGGTCGGCACCGTGGGGGACGACGCGGCCGGCGTGGCGTTCGCCCCTGCGCCGGCGTACTGCAGTGGCGCGCCCGGTGCCTGCCGGCGCGCCATGAACATGCGGACGAGCATGAAGCCGGCAAAGATCACCAGTGCGATGAGCAGAATGCTGCCCATGCCTTCGGGCAAGCCAAAATGCGACAGCAGCGCCGCGAGGCCGAGACCGGCGGCGATTCCCGCGATCGGACCCAGCCAGCGCGACATCCCCGACGGCGCCGGAGCGGGCGTTGCCGCCGGAGCGACGGGCTTGGCGGGTGTTGCCGCCGGCGTGCCCGGTGTTCCCGGCTGCGCCGCGGCGTTGTTGGCGGGCGTCGAGGGTGCCGGTGCTGCCGGCTTGCTTGGGGCGATCGAGCGTTGCGCGCCCAGGCTTCCTCCGCCGCCGAGCCGCTTGGCATCCGCCGGATTGCTGGTCATGAGCGCGGTGGCCGCAAAAGTCGCCAGGACGAGCATCGATACTGTTTTCATGAATTCCTCCGTAAGACGTGAGCGGAATATGGAGGCGAATCGCCCTGGACGCAAGACCGTTGGCACCGGACCGTGCTTAGGGCAGCGCGAAGGCAATTACCGAATCGCCCCAGCCACCGAGCGCACCGTGGCCGCCGGCGGCGATTACGACGTATTGCTTGCCGCCCGACGAATAGGTCATCGGCGTCGCCATGGCGAACGCCGGGAGTTTCGCTTCCCAGAGCTTGCCGCCGGTCTTGAGGTCGAAGGCGCGGATCTTCTGATCCATGGTGGCGCCGATGAACACCAGTCCACCGGCAGTGACGATGGGACCGCCGACATTGGGCGAACCCCAGCTCTCGAAAGTGTAGAACGGTCCTTTTTTCACCTGACCCAATGGCACTCGCCAGCGGATCTGGCCGCTCGCGAGGTCGATCGCCGACAATTCGCCCCATGGCGGCGGGTTGCATGGAATGCCCAGCGGCGAACGCAGGATCGTGCGCCACATCCCGTACGGCGTGCCGGCCTGCGCGGTGATTTCGTCATCGGGGTGCGCTTTCTTCACCGCGTCGAACTGGTCGCGAGGCACTACCCGGATCATGCCGACCAGGTTCATGGTGTTGGCGATGAGGAGATTCGACTCGGGATCGAAGGCGACGCTGCCCCAGTTGCTGCCGCCGCCGAAGAGCGGAATGTTGACGCTGCCGCGCAGGCTCGGCGGCGTATACAATCCGCGGTTGTCGAGTTCGGAGAGCATCTTTTCGCACGCGCGACGGTCGAAGTAGAGCCAGCCGCCGAGCAGCCCCCAGGCGTCTTCGCTCCTGACGGCCTGGTGCGCGATCGGTGGTGGCAGCGACGGCACCGGCTGCGTCGGCGCGGTGATCTCGCCGGGCACATCGCTCTTGGGCGCCGCGCGTTCGACGATCGGAAACAACGGCGCGCCGGTCTCGCGATCGAACACGAACACGAATCCCATCTTCGTGGCCTGCGCGACCGCCGCGCGAACGACACCCTCCTTGCGGATGTCGACCAGCGCGGGTTGCGACGCGAGATCGTAGTCCCAGAGGTTGTGACGGATGGTCTGGAAACTCCACACCGGCTTGCCGGTGCGCGCATTGAGCGCCACCAGCGCCGAAGTGTAGGGCATCGCGCCGGCGCGTTCGCCGCCGTAATAGTCGGGACTGGGGCTGGTCGTCGGCAGCATGACCAGCGCGCGCTTGACGTCGACCGAGATCGGCGCCCAGACGTTCGCCGCGCCGGTGGTCGCGGCCATGTCCGCCGGAATCGGATCCCACGACCATTCGAGCGCGCCGGTGCGCGCGTTGAACGCGCGGACATAGCCGTGCGGAAGGTTGGTGCGCACGTTGTCGCCGATGGCGCTGCCGATGATGACCAGGTCATCGAAGATCGCCGGAGGCGAGGAAAAGCTGATGCGGCCGACACCTTCGTGCGGCAACGCGTTGACGTCGACGGTACCTTGCGTGCCGAAATCAACGCAGGGCCTGCCCGTGCGCGCGTCGACCGCGACCAACCGGCCGTCGATGACGCCTTCGTAGATGCGCCGCGCGCAGGCAGCGTCGGCCGGCGCGGTCGCGTCGTTCCACGCCGCGACGCCGCGACAGCGCAGCGCACCGCCGTCGGTCTTGCCCGACATGGTCTTGCGCGTTTCCACCTTGGGGTCGTAGCTCCACAGCGCGCTGCCCGTGCGCGGATCCAGCGCGACGATGCGATTGAACGGCGTGCACAGGATCAGCTTGTCGTCGAACAGGATCGGCGTCGCCTGAAACGACGTCGCGCTGATTTCGCCGCTGCCGTCCGACACGTCGCCGGTGTGGTACTCCCAGGCGGGGACCAGTCGGTCGACGTTCTGCGGCGTGATCTGCGCTTGGCGCGAATAGCGGGTGCCACCGGCATCGCCGCCGTAGCTTGGCCAGCCGGTGCCGGCGTCCTGCGCGACCGCCGCGCCGATCGACGCGTGCACCATGAATATCCACCAGATTCGCTGCATCATGCTCCCTCGACCCCCGGGGCGCCTGTCGCGCCCGCGTGCCACGCGTGGACGCGGCGGCGCATTCTAACCGAGCGGCGGCCCCGCGCAGCGAACGCTTGAGATGTCCGTTCTTAGTCGCTAGGCTTGCGGTCCCATGCCAAGCGCGAAAGCAGTTCCATGAGCAGCGAAGCTCCGGCGCGCGTACCCGGAGACTGGCCACACCGCGAATTCAGTCGCTCGGTGCGATCGGGTGGGCTGGATTGGCACGTGCAAGTGCTGGGCAAGGGACCGACCATCGTGCTTTTGCACGGCACCGGGTCGTCCGCGCATTCGTGGGCCGACGTGCTACCGGATCTCGCACCCTTCGCGACGCTGGTGGTGCCCGATCTGCCGGGGCACGGCTACACGACCGGCGCAACGCTGGCCTCGCTGTCGCTGCCCGAGGTCGCCGCCAATCTCGACCGGCTGCTCGTTGCGCTCGACGTCGATGCGCCGACGCTGGTCGTCGGGCACTCCGCCGGCGCGGCGCTCGCGCTGCGCTGGGCACTGCGCATGGCCAGCCGCCCGCGCGCCATTGTCGGCTTCAATCCGTCGCTGATCGCGCCGCCCTCCGCCTATACGCGCCTGCTCGCGCCCCTGATTACCCCGGTCGCGACATCGTCGCCGATGACCGCGCTGCTAGCGTCGATCGCCGGCCGCACCCGGATGGTCGACAGCCTGCTCACGTCGACACGTTCGCGCATTCCCGATGCGCAGCGCGCGCGTTACGCCGCCTTGTTTCGCAATCCGGCGCACGTGCGCGGGGCGATGGGCCTGATGGCGGCCGCCGACCTACCGGCGATCCAGCGCGACGCGCATGAACTCTCCGTCGCGATGACCTTCGTTGTCGGCGCGCGCGACGCATGGGTGCCGGAGGCGCCGCTGCGCCGGGTGATCGCGTCGGCGTTTCCCGCCGCGAACGTCGTGCGCTGGGATGGCGGCCACGTCCTGCACGAGGAGGAGCCGGCGCGGGCGGCGGCACTGATCCGCAGCGTGCTCGACCAGCCTTAGCGTGGCGCGCCGTTGCGGCGCGCGATGCTCGCCCGGGTCGACTACTTCGGCTTGACGAAGCGCAGCGCGAACTTGTCGGTCGGAATCTTCGAGTCCGACGACGTCTGGTCGCGTGGGTCGGCAGGGTTGCGCAGGAACGTGCCTTCGGCGTCGAGCACGAAGCCGGCCTGGCGTGCTTCCGCGAGCACCACTGCCTCGTCGATGCGATGCAGCGTCTTGCCATCGGCGACGCCGGTCCCGGCGCGGGCAGCGTGGTCGACGATCACCAGGCGTCCGCCCGGCTTGAGCGCTGCGTAAAGACGCTGGTTCATTTTCGCGCGGTCGACCGGCAAGTACGAAATGTCGTGGTAGTTGAGGACGATGGTGATCAGGTCGAGTTGCGTGGCCTGGGGAGGAACGGGATCTTCGAACGGGCGCGCGACGACGATGAAGTTTGGCTGCGGCTGGTCGGCGAGCCGCTTGGTGATCCCGGCGCCGGGTTGCTGCGCCTGGGCCCAGACGGTCCCGCTGGGTCCGACCGCGAGCGCCAGCAACTGGGAGGTGTAGCCGCCGCCGGTCGCGACGTCGAGCACCTGCATGCCCGGCGCGACCTGCGTGAAAGGAAGGAATTCGGCGGGATGACGGGCGGCGTCGGTGCGCCGGTCCGCGTCGGTTCGCACCGGGCTCGCGATGACTGCCTGATAGCGCGTGGCCGCAGCACGCGGATCGTCCGTGGGCGCGCTGGCACAGCCGACGATCAGGATGGCCATTGCCAAGCCGGCGACTGCGTCAGCGAACGGTCGCGACCGGCATTCGACGGATACGGGAACTGAGGTCGGGATCATGGTGCTCTCCAGTGGAAGGAACGAAGGGTGGTCGCGATGAGTCGATGGCTGGCTCGAGCAGGGCGATGAGATGTCGCACCGCTGGTGCGATCCAAGGGCAGCCCGCCCGGTCCGCCGCATCTTACCGCGTCGCCCGTGCCACGAGTTTCCGCCTGCCGCGGGAACGTGAATCCGGAATCCCGGGTTGCCGCATCCAAGGCGTGTAGAGCAAAAAACAACCCAGGAGAATCGCATGAGCTACGCATCCAATGCCGCCCGCCGCATCCCGTTCGTCCTCGCCGCCCTTGCCATGACCGCACTCACGCTGGGGTTGACCATCGTTGCGCCGGCCAAGCTGGACTCGGGTTTTGCCGAATTGCGGGCAAGCGCACCGGCACAGGTCGAGGTCGCGAGCCGTTGCACCTGCGCCGATGCGGCGCCGGCCCAGCCCACACAGCTTCATGCCGCGGCGAGCGACGCAGGCTGCCGGCAAAGCAGCTGAGCATTGCAACCGTCTGCCGCGGACAGGCGCTTGCCGGCACCGGCCCGGCGATGCGCTGTGGCGCTCGAGTTCCCGTGTGCGGTCAGGGGTCGCGCCACAACGCGCTCCAGCCTTCGTAGCCGAGTTCGCGAAGGGTCATGATGTTCCTGCCGTAGATCTCCGCCGCGTCGGGGAAAGCCGCAACCGCGCGATCGATGCTGGCCTCGCGCAGCAGATGCAGCATCGGGTAGGGCGAACGGTTGCTGTAGTTCTCGATGGCGCCCGGCGTGCTGTCGGCGAATTCGTAGTCGGGATGGAAACTGGCGATCTGCAGCACGCCTTCCTGTCCCAGCTCCCTGATCAGCGCGTCGGCGGCGGCCAGAAACCGGTTGTAGTCGCCAAATTCGGTCAGCACATGCGGGTGGATGAGCAGCGTGGTATCGACCGCATCCGGGTCGGCGCGCGCAAGAAATTCCAGCTCGCGTCGCAGATCGACGCCTAGTCCTTCCTCGGTCGTCGCATCGGAAACGGCGTAGCGAATCTGTCGCTTGACATGCACCGCCTTGGCGAACGGACAGAGGTTCAGGCCGATGACTGCGCGTTCGAGCCAGCGCTCGGTCGCCGCGACCGGCGGTAGAATCGGTGCTGGCTCCCCCTGGTCGTTTCCCATGCTCCCGACGGTTCTAGTGGCGACGAAAATTCCCGCTGCCCTGGTCGAGCGGCTCGCCGCATCGTACCGTGTCCTCGGGCCTCTGGCGCAACCGTTCGAGGCTTCCGTCGCAGCGTTGTCGGCGGACGACCAGCATAGTGTGCGCGCGATCGTCAGCGTCGGCACCGTGACCATCGGTCCAGCCACGATGCAACGGCTGCCCGGCGCGGGACTCATCGCCTGTCTGGGCAGCGGTTACGAAGGCGTCGACCTCGCGGCCGCACGCGCGCAAGGCATTCGAGTCGCCCACAGTCCGGGCGCGAATGCCTCGAGCGTGGCCGATGCGGCAATCGGACTGCTCATCGCCTGTGTGCGCGACTTTGCAACGGGTCGGGAATTCATTCGCAGCGGGCAATGGCTGAAAAGCGAGCGCACCCGCCCCCCGGTAGGGCGCGGACTCACCGGGCGAAAGGTCGGCGTTTACGGACTGGGCGTGATTGGACGCAAGATCGCGGCGCGCGCCGAGGCGTTTGAAATGCAGGTGGCGTACCACAATCGGCGGCCGCTTCCAGACGTCGACTACCCCTATCACGCGACGCTTCTCGATCTCGCGACGTGGGCGGACGTGCTCGTGGTCGCGGCACGCGCCAATGACAGCAATCGCCACGCGGTCGACAGCAATGTGCTGGCAGCGCTTGGCAGCGACGGCTTCGTGATCAACATCTCGCGCGGGTCGACCATCGATGAGGCGGCGCTGGTGGATGCGCTGCAACGCGGGGTCATCGCCGGTGCGGGGCTCGACGTATTCGAGCATGAGCCGCAGGTATCACCTGCGCTGCTCGATTTGCCGAACGTCGCGCTCACGCCGCACATCGGCGGCAATACCATGGAAGCGCACACTGCGATGAGCGACATGGTGCTGGCCAACCTCGACGCTTTCTTCGCGGGACGCGCGGTGCCCACGCCGGTGCCGCAGCCGGGCGCCGCGTCAGCGCGGTGACGGATCGATCGCCGCAGGAATGCCCAGCGCGCTTGCGCGTCGCCATTTTTCGTCCGCGGGCAGCTGCTTGAACGCATACTCGAGCTTGAGCGCGTCCGATCGCGTGCCCACCCTGACCGCGCCGACCAGCCGCAGCGGCCGTCGCAAGCGAGTGTAGGCCGCCGCGGTGCCTCGCCAATGCTGCGCGAGGCGGCGCTCGACATCGACCGAAATGCCGGTGTAGAGCGCGCCGCCTTCGCACTCGAGGACATAGAGCCACCACTCGCGCTGCGCCATGCCCGAAAGTACCGTAAAGTGAGGCCGCGTGCGACTGACGCCGAAACACCCCGCACCTCCGCATCCGCCGCCGATGAACTTGACGCCCCACGACCTCGAACAGATCTCGCGCGACACGCTCGCTGACTATCGCAAGCGCGCGGCAACGTTCTGGGAGGGGACTCGACACCACGACGTCAGTCAGAACATCGACGCGCTGCTGTCGCACATCAATGCGACGCCGCCATATCGCATCCTCGATTTCGGTTGCGGTCCGGGGCGCGACCTCGCCACGTTCACCCGCCTGGGACACGTCGCGGTCGGTCTCGAGGCGCTGCCCGAGTTTGCCGATCAGGCGCGTGCCTACAGTGGCTGTACCGTTTTGCAGCAGGACTTCCTGGCGCTCGATCTCGGAGACGCGCAGTTCGACGGCATCTTCGCCAACGCATCGCTGTTCCACGTGCCGACGCAGGAATTGCCGCGCGTGCTGCGGCAGCTCCATGCGGCACTCAAGCCCGGCGGCGTGTTGTTCAGCTCCAATCCGCACGGCAACGACGACGAGGGCTGGAACCGTGGGCGCTTCGGTGCCTACCATCGGCTGGAGACGTGGCAACGCTACCTGACCGAGGCCGGTTTCAGCGAGCTCGCGCATTACTACCGCCCCGAGGGATTGCCACGCGAGCAGCAGCCGTGGCTGGCGTCGGTGTGGCGGTCGCGGGTCGATGCCGCGTAGCGCGCGGGCAAGGTATGATTCGGCGCTTCGGCGCAAGTGGAGGTGGTCATGAAGAAGGGTTTGGTTCTGATGTTGTGCCTGGCTGGCGTGGGTACGTTGGCGCAGGCACAGGAGTCGCGCCTCGACGCGGTGCAGAAGAGCGGCGCGCTGCGGGTGTGCACGCCGGGCGACTACAAGCCCTTCAGCGCACCCAAGACCGACGGCGCGTTCGAGGGAATCGACGTCGACCTCGTGCAATCGATGGCCAAGTCACTCGGAGTCGAGGCGAAATTCGTCAAGACCAGCTGGCCCAAGCTGATGGACGACTTCATCGACAAGTGCGATATCGCCGTCGGTGGCATCTCGGTGACGCTGGACCGCCAGAAGCGCGCGTTCTTCACCGACGCATACATGGTCAACGGCAAGGCGCCGATCACCAAGTGCGAAAACGTGAAGAAGTACCAGACCGTCGCTGACATCGACAAGCCCGGCGTCACCGTGATCGAGAATCCGGGCGGCAGCAACGAGCGCTTCGCCCGCGCCAATTTCAAGCAGGCGAAGATCGTCATTTTCGAGGACAACACCAAGATCTTCGACGAAATTCTCAAGGGCAACGCCGACGTGATGATCTCGGAATCGGTCGAGACGATCGTGCAGCAGAAGCTGCGGCCGGGACTGTGCGCGGTCAATCCGGACAAACCGCTGCAATACGGGGAGATGGGCTATCTGCTGCCGCGCGGCGACGTCGTGTTCAAGGCCTGGGTCGACCAGTGGCTGCACCTGGCCAAGGCGACCGGCGAGTACGATCGGGTGCTCGCGACCTGGACCCGATAGGGGCTGTTGTCGCGTCTCGCTGCGGATTGCTGAAGGTCAGCGGCTCTTGAGGTTCTTCGCCGCGAGCGCATAGCCGCCCGCCGCGCCGTCGACAAAGTGCACGTGGCTGCTGTCCGCGATCGACGGCACGATGCAGGTCATGATCGCCTTGTCCTGGCGGTGCAGTCCGAAGCGCAGGACGTTGCCGGCCGCAGCCTTGGTCAGGCGCTGCTCGATGGCGTCGGCGAGCGCGGGCGTGCAGTCGAGCGTCATGCGCAGGTTGTCGTCGTATTTGCGGAAATCCGAATTCTCGACCACCTCGCGCCGGTACTTCGCGGGATCGAAGGAGCCGACCCGGATGCCGAAGCGCACGATGATGTAGGCGAGCAACGTCTCGACGAGCACCCGCAGTCGTGCCATGAAGCGCGACTCGCCGGCGCGGCGCGATGCGCGCGCCTCCAGTTCGACTCCCGGCGGCGGCCAGCCGACTGCCGGGGCGCCATCCGGCACCGGCTTGACCACGTCGGGGCTCGCCTCGATCGCTGCCAGCAGTTCGCGAACCAGCGTGCGGAACGCGGGGTCACCGTGCTTCACCGGTGCCACCAGCACCGACAGGATGATTCCGCGCGTGGCAGGAATGTCGTTCCAGCGGCACGACAATCCGGTGAGGTCGGGCTGCGTACCGGCGGGCGCCGGCGCCACTGCGAATTCGCCGCTTTTCATCGCGCGCTCCGCCCATGCCAGCCCGCCGCCGGAGAACATCGCATACGACACGTTCTTCGATGGCGCAAAGCGCGCCACGCCGACGTCGAGCCCCTGCGCGCGTACGGCGGAAACCGGGACCAGTGCCGCTCGCGTGACCAGGTCGAGTTCGTCGCGCGACCACGTTGCGGTTGCCGCCAGCGCGTCGCGTACCGACGCTTCGTCGCTCGCCGCGACCGCAAAGCTCGCCCCATCGCCGCCGAAGACGAACGGAAAGCGACGACCCTTGAGCGCGTTGGTCACCGCGGCGATAACCGATGCGCCTGCCGTGTTGACCGCCTTGTAACGTCCCGCCTCGATCGCCTGCGTCGAACTCACCACATCGGTGAACCCGAGCAGCCAGCCATCGGGCAGCGGACGATATTGTTCCGGATCGAGAATGCGCGAAAAGCCCTCGAAGACCGGCAGGCTCGAGTAGTAGTCCGTGTCGTCGGTGTCGGCGCTCACTGTTTGCTCAATAACGCAAAGCGGCCCCGCAGGGCCGCTTCATGTTACACCGGATGACTCACTCGGCTAGTTGCCGAACTGCTGGCGAATCTCGCGCACCTTCGCCTCGCCACTCAGGAATGCGTCGACGCAGCGCGGATCGAAGTGCTTGCCCTTCTGCGCGACCAGGTAGGCGAGGCCGTCCTCGATCGTCCAGGCGTGCTTGTAAGGTCGTTCGCTTACCAGCGCGTCGAAAACATCCGCCACGGCGACGACGCGCGCGACGATGGGAATGTCTTCCCCGTGCAAGCCGTTGGGATAGCCCGACCCGTCGAATTTTTCGTGATGGCCGAGCGCGATGATCGCGCCCATGCTCAGGTACTTCGAGGGGCTGCCCTTGAGTATGTCGTAACCGATGCGCGGATGGGTTTTCATCACGGCATCTTCCTCGGTGGTCAGCGGGCCCTTCTTGAGCAGGATCGCGTCGGGAATGCCGATCTTGCCGATGTCGTGCATCGGCGCCGCCACTTCGAGCACGTGCACCGTCTCCGGCGCGAGGCCCAGATTGGTCCCGATCAACGACGAGTAACGCGCCATGCGCGTGAGGTGATTGCCGGTAGTCTGGTCGCGGAACTCGCCGGCCTTGGCGAGCTTCGACAGCGTCTCCAGCTCGCGTTCGTGAATCTCGGACACCGACTTGTCGACCTGGTACTGCAGCACGCGAGCCTGGTCCGACAGTACGATCTTGTGGCGGCGCAGGTCGAGCAGGTTGGCGCAACGGGCGCGGGTCTCGTGCTCGTCGAGCGGCTTGATGAGGAAATCGGTGGCGCCTGCCTCGAGCGCGTCGTAGCGCACCCGGCGATCGTCGACGACGGTGATGACCACGATCGGAACGTCGATGCAATGTGGCAATGCCCGGATCTGGCGAACCAGTTGAACCCCATCGAACTCGGGCAGCTTGTAGTCCGTCAGGACCATGTCGACGCGATTATTGCGGGCGTATTCCAGCGCCCGGCTGGGTGTATCGAACAGCTCGAGATTGAGCTTGCCGTCGATCTGTCGGACGATTTCGGCGAGCAGGAGGCGGCTGCTGAACAGGTCGTCGATGATGAGTACGGTGTTGCGTTGCGCGCGCGCAAGCGCGAGCTCGGAAACAACCGCGTTCTTGCCTGTAGGCTTTGCCTGGGCTGCACTCATGGCGTCCCCCCTTGTCCCGTATGTACGGCAGCTTGGCGAAAGCAATTAGTATGCCTTCTTTTGTCCACCCATGCCCCGTACTGGCGCCCGCGCTGTTCCGATGTGGCTGGAGTCGTGATCTTCACGGTGAGAAATCTTGCACGTGCGCCGGTCCGGCCGCGCGAGGCCGGTACCGGTCGTCTCTTCAATTGAGAGGGAAAATGGTCGGGGCGAGAAGATTCGAACTTCCGACCCCCTGCACCCCATGCAGGTGCGCTACCAGGCTGCGCTACGCCCCGACGTATGACCATGAATTATACCGGCTTCACGAGTTCGGGCCGAGCAGGGCGCGGATTTCTTCGATCGCCTGACGCAACTGGGCAGGCGAAAGTGACGCGCCCCGGCGAGCTTCGGGCGCAGCGGGCGCGGAAGGCGGTTGGACGGTTTCCGGCAGGGCGTCGGACTCGAGCCGGTGCCGGGCACCGTTGATGGTGAAGCCCTGCTCGTAGAGCAGGTCCCGGATGCGCCGGATCAGCAGGACTTCATGATGCTGGTAGTAGCGGCGATTGCCGCGCCGCTTGACCGGCTTGAGTTGCGTGAATTCCTGCTCCCAGTAGCGCAGCACGTGCGGCTTGACCGCGCACAGGTCGCTGACTTCACCGATGGTGAAGTAGCGCTTGGCGGGGATCGGCGGGAGTTCTGACTTAGTCTGCCTGTGCTCGGCCATGGTTCGCGGCTTCGACCATTGCCTTCAGTTTCTGGCTGGCGTGAAAGGTGACCACGCGGCGCGCGGTGATGGGGATTTCCTCGCCGGTCTTGGGATTGCGTCCGGGCCGCTGGGGCTTTTCGCGAAGCTGGAAGTTGCCGAAGCCGGAAAGCTTGACGCTGTCGCCGGACTCGAGCGCGATGCGAATTTCCTCGAAAAACCTCTCGACCATGTCCTTGGCTTCGCGTTTGTTGAGGCCGAGCTGCTCGAACAGCAGATCGGCGAGTTCGGCTTTGGTAAGCGTCATCGGAGGTCCCCGGAAGTGCCTATTGGCGTAACGTTCCGCCGAATCGATCTTGTACGACCCGTACCAGCACGGCTACGGTGGAGTCGATTTCAGCGTCGGTCAAAGTACGTGCAGTGTCTTGCATAAGCACAAGAATTGCAAGGCTTTTCTTGCCGCGCTCGACCCCGGGTCCGCGATAGACGTCGAACACGCTGATCTGGTCGACGTGCGCGGGCCGCGCCGCCGCCAGGGCGTCCAGCACGTCCTGCGCGGGCAATGCCTCGTCGACGACGATGGCGAGGTCGCGCCGGACGACGGGCAGTTTGGACACGGGCAGGGCTACGGGCATCGGCCGGTTCGCGAGAGCGTCCTGGTCGAGTTCGAAGACGATGGGCGCTCGCGGCAATTCGAACTCGCGCGAGAGCCTCGGGTGCAACTCGCCGATCCACCCGGCCGGTTTGCCGTCGATGAAGACGCGTGCCGAGCGGCCCGGGTGCAGGGCAGGATGCGGCTCCCTCACCGTGGTGACGGGCAACGGCGCCGCCAGCGCCTCGATGTCGCCCTTGACGTCGAAGAAGTCCGCCGCGCGCTTGCCGCCATCCCACTGCGCGGGCTCCGCGGCACCGTACGCGAGACCGGCAATGCGCAACGGTTGCAGGAATTGCTCGCCGTGACGAAGAAAACAGCGGCCGGCCTCGAACACACGCACCCGTTCCGCCTTGCGGTTGAGGTTCGAACGCAGCGTGTCGAGCAGGCCGCCGAGCAGGGTCGTGCGCATGACATCGAGCTGGCTGGCGATCGGGTTTTGCACCTTGATGGGGTTGGCTTCGATGCGCAACGCGTGTTCCCACGCCGAACTCACGAAGCTGAAGGTGATCACTTCCTGGTAGCCGCGATCGACCAGGCGCGCACGCTGCGGCGCCAGCGGACGCACGGTCTCGGGACTCGGCAACATCGACTGCGGGTGCGTCGCGGCCGTCGTATGAATGTTGTCGTAGCCGTACAGGCGCGCGGCTTCCTCGATGAAATCGGCTTCGATCGACAAGTCGAAGCGATACGAAGGCGGCGTGCACACGAAGTCGTCGCCATCGCGCGCGGGCGCGAGCCCCAGCCGGGTGAAAATCGCTTCGAGTTCGCTCGCCGGTATCGACACGCCGAGAATGCGTGCAATGCGCGCGCTGCGCACGCGAACCGGATCGCGCGGCGGGAGCGTGCCACAGAGCGTCGACCAGCGGTCCGGCACGTCCGCCGCAGAGCTCGATGATCAACGCCGTCGCGCGATCGACCGCCGCGGGTGATGCCGCGAAATCCACGCCGCGTTCGAAGCGGAAGCCAGCATCGGTCGCGAAGCCCAGGCGCCGCGACTTGCCCTGGATGATCGCGGGATTCCAGAACGCGCCTTCCAGAAATACGCTGGTGGTGGCGTCGCTGATGGCGCTGTGCTCGCCGCCCATGATGCCGGCAAGCCCGAGCGCCTTCTTCTCGTCGGCGACCAGCAGCAGCGACGGGACCAGCTCGATTTGTTGACCGTTGAGCAGCGTCAATTGCTCGCCGTCGCGTGGAAAGCGGACGACCAGGTCGCCGTCGAGCAGCGCGTTGTCGTACGCATGCAGCGGCTGGCCCTGTTCGAGCATGACGTAGTTGGTGACGTCGACGACCGCCGAGATCGGGCGAATGCCACTGCGCGCGAGCCGCTGCTTCATCCACGCCGGGGTCGGTGCGCGCGCATCGATGCCTTCGATCACGCGGCCGCAGAAGCGCGGGCAGGCGAGCGGATCTTCGACACGCACACCGCGGCGGGCGGACGACGCCGTGGCGACGTTTGCCCGCGGTGCCGGCTTGACCGGTGCCGCGGTGATCGCGCCGACCTCGCGCGCGATGCCCACCAGCGACAGGCAGTCGGCGCGATTCGGCGTCAGCTTGAGTGTCAGCAGCGTGTCGTCGAGATCGAGCGCCTGGCGGATATCGGTACCGGCCGCTGCGTGCGCATCGAGCAGCAGCAAGCCGGAGGCGTCGTCGGAGATACCCAATTCCGCGGCCGAGCAGAGCATGCCTTGCGATTCCACGCCGCGCATCGCGGTCTTGCCGATCACGAGGCCGCCTGGGAGTGTGGCGCCAACCAATGCGCATGGCGCGAACACGCCCGGCGCAACGTTCGGCGCGCCACAGACGATCGAGAGCGGGGCGCCCCGTCCGACGTCGACGCTGCAAACGGTTAGCCGGTCGGCGTTGGGATGACGATCCACCGTCAGGACCTTGCCGACGACCACGTCGGTAAAGGGCGGCGCCACGGGAGCGCTCTCTTCGACCTCGAGGCCGGCCATGGTCAGTGCATGGGCGAGCGCCGCATTGTCGAGCGGTGGATCGACCAGCGTGCGCAGCCAGTGTTCGGAGAACTTCATCGCCAGGCGCGCACTACGCGAACTGCTTCAGGAAACGCAGGTCGTTCTCGTAGAACAACCGCAGGTCGTTGACGCCGTAGCGCAGCATCGCCAGGCGATCCGGGCCCATGCCAAAGGCGAAACCCTGATAGCGCTCGGGGTCGATGCCGACCGCGGAGAGCACGTTGGGATGGACCTGGCCTGCGCCTGAGATTTCCAGCCAGCCGTCGCCGAAGCTCATGTCGATTTCCGCCGAGGGCTCGGTGAATGGAAAGAACGATGGCCGGAAACGTACCTTGAGGTCGTCGCGCTCGAAGAAGCGGCGCAGGAATTCGCTGAACACGCTCTTCAGGTCGGCAAAGGTGACGTGTTCGTCGATCCACAAGCCCTCGACCTGGTGGAACATCGGCGAATGCGTGGCATCGCTGTCGACGCGATAGACGCGTCCCGGTGCGATGATCTTGATCGGCGGCGCGTGCGTTTCCATGTAGCGCACCTGGATCGGCGAGGTATGCGTGCGCAGCACCATGCCGCCGTCGACGTAGAAGGTGTCGTGCATCGAGCGCGCGGGGTGGTCCTCGGGCGTATTGAGCGCGGTGAAGTTGTGGAAGTCGTCCTCGATCTCGGGGCCATCGGCGACGGCGAATCCCAGCGAACCGAACAGCGCTTCGATGCGATCGATGGTGCGCGTGATCGGATGCAGGCCGCCCACGCCCTGGCCGCGCCCGGGAAGCGAGACATCGAGTGACTCGCCGGCGAGTTGCTGCGTCAGTTTGGCATCGGCGAGCTCGTCGCGACGCGCATTGAGTGCTGCCTCGAGCTGTTCCTTGGCGGCATTGATGCGCGCGCCCGCGGCCGGCCGTTCCGTCGCGGACAGCTTGCCCAGGCCCTTCAGCAAGTCGGTAAGACGCCCGGCCTTGCCGGTGTAGCGCGCCTTTGCGTTCTCGAGCGACGCAGGTTCGGTGCACGCCGCGAATTCGGCGAGAGCTGCAGCGACGATGGACTCGAGCTCGTTCATTTTCTCTAGACGAAAAAAAGGGAGGCGTTTTCGCGCCTCCCTCTTTGGATTTCGATCCTCAGGCCAGAGAGGCTTTGGCCTGCTCCGCGATCTTGCTAAACGCAACCTTGTCGTGAATGGCGAGGTCGGCGAGTACCTTGCGATCGATTTCGATCGACGCCTTCTTCAGGCCATTCATGAACGTGCTGTAGGACAGGCCCAGCTCGCGCACCGCGGCGTTGATCCGCGCGATCCAGAGCGCGCGAAACTCGCGCTTCTTGGTGCGCCGGTCGCGGTACTGGTACTGGCCGGCCTTCATCACCGCCTGCTTGGCGATGCGATAGACGTTGCTGCGACGGCCGCGATAACCCTTCGACAGGTCCAGGACTTTCTTGTGGCGCGCCTTGGCGGTCACCCCACGCTTGACTCTTGGCATGGCGGATCTCCTTTAGGCGTAGGGCAGCATGGCTTTGACCGAGTCCGCGTTGGTGCTGTGGACTGCGGTGGAACCACGAAGCTGCCGCTTGGTCTTGGTCGACTTCTTGGTCAGGATGTGGCGCTTGAACGCCTGCGAGCGCTTGACGCTGCCGCTTCCGCGCACGCGGAAGCGCTTCTTCGCGCCGCTCTTGGTCTTCATCTTCGGCATGACAACTTTCCTATTTGCTGCCCACGGCGGTGCTCTCGGAGGGAGAGGCTTGCTTGCTCGATGGCAAACCGGCTTCGGGCTTGTTCGGGTGATGCTTGGTTACGACGACTTTTTTGGGGGCCAGCAGCATCACCATTTGCCGACCTTCAAGCCTTGGAAATTGCTCGACGATGCAGTACGGCTCGAGATCGCCGCGAATACGCTCGAGCAGACGGATACCGAACTCCTGGTGCGCCATTTCCCGGCCACGGTAACGCAGCGTTATCTTCGCCTTGTCGCCTTCGCCGAGGAACCGGATCAGGTTTCGCAACTTGATCTTGTAGTCGCCATCGTCGGTACTCGGCCGGAATTTGACTTCCTTGACCTGTATCTGCTTGAGCTTGAGCTTGGCTTCGTGCGCGCGCTTTGCCTCCCGGTACTTGAACTTGCCGAAATCCATGATCCGGCATACCGGGGGCTCGGCCAGCGGCGCAATCTCGACCAGGTCGAGTTCCGCCGCTTCCGCTCGTGCGATTGCATCCGCAATGGGCACGATACCGAGTTGCTCACTGTCTGCACCTACCAGCCGGACTTCGGGGGCGTTGATCTCTCCGTTGACCCGCTGTGCTTTGTCTTGGGCTATCGCGTTACTCCTCGTCAGTAAAAAATTGGCCGTGCCGCCCTTCGCCCATCATGTCTCATCGACTCTAACGACGAGACGCCGCCTCGCTTTGGAGACGGTTGATGAAGGCATCCAGAGGCATTGCCCCCAGATCCTCGCCGGCGCGGGTCCGCACAGCCACCTGGCTAGCCTCCAGTTCCTTGTCGCCCAGGATCACCTGGTACGGCAACTTCTGCAGGCTATGTTCTCGAATTTTATAGGTTATTTTCTCATTACGCAAATCGGCAAAGGCCCGGATCCCGGCCCCCCTTAGGCGTTCGGCCACTTCCTTGGCGTAGGCTGTCTGGCGGTCGGTGATAGTCAGGACGACGGCCTGGAAAGGCGCCAGCCAGACCGGCATCGCGCCCGCATGGTGCTCGATCAAAATACCTATGAATCGCTCGAGCGACCCGACGATGGCCCGGTGGAGCATCACCGGGACCTTGCGGCCATTGTCCTCGTCGACGAACTCGGCGCCGAGGCGTCCCGGCATCTGGAAGTCGACCTGCATGGTGCCGCACTGCCAGGACCGGCCGATCGAGTCCTTGAGGTGATATTCGATCTTGGGGCCGTAAAAGGCGCCTTCGCCGGGCAATTCGGTCCACTTCGCCCCACATTCGGCAAGGGCATTGCGCAATGCGCCTTCGGCGCGATCCCAGGTGGCGTCGTCGCCCAGCCGCTGTGCCGGGCGCAGTGCGATCTTGACTTCGATGTCGGTAAAGCCGAAGTCGCGGTAGACGTTCATCGCAAGCGTATGGAACGCGGTGCATTCAGGCTGGATCTGGTCCGGAGTGCAGAAGATGTGTCCGTCATCCTGCGTGAATGCGCGCACGCGCATGATGCCGTGCAGCGCGCCCGAGGGCTCGTTGCGGTGGCAGGCGCCGAACTCGCCGTAGCGCAGCGGCAGGTCGCGGTAACTGCGCAGGTCGGAGTTGAAGATCAGGATGTGGCCCGGGCAATTCATCGGCTTGATCGCGAAGTCGCGCTTCTCGGACTCGGTCGTGAACATGCTGTCCTTGAAGTTCTGCCAGTGACCCGAGCGCTCCCAGAGCGAGCGATCGATGATCTGCGGTCCGCGAACTTCCTGGTAGCCGTTGTCCTGGTAGACGCGGCGCATGTATTGCTCGACCTGCTGCCACACCGTCCAGCCCTTGGGATGCCAGAAAACCATGCCCGGCGCCTCTTCCTGCTGGTGAAAAAGGTCGAGCTGGCGCCCCAGCTTGCGATGGTCGCGCTTCTCGGCTTCCTCGAGACGATGCAGGTAGGCGTCGAGGTCTTCCTTCTTCGCCCAGGCGGTGCCGTAGATCCGCTGCAGCATTTCGTTCTTCGAGTCGCCGCGCCAATACGCACCGGCCAGCTTGGTGAGTTTGAACACCCGCAGCTTGCCGGTCGACGGCACGTGCGGACCGCGGCACAGGTCGGTGAACTTGCCTTCGGAGTAGAGCGAAATATCCTGGTCGGACGGGATCGAGGCGATGATCTCGGCCTTGTAGTGCTCGCCCAGCGCTTCGAAATACTTCACCGCGTCGTCGCGCTTCATCGTCTGACGCGACACCGGTTCGTCTTTTTTCGCCAGCTCGGCCATCTTCGCTTCGATCGCGACGCAGGTCCTCCGGCGTGAACGGCCGCTTGTACGAAAAGTCGTAGTAGAAACCGTCCTCGATGACCGGCCCGATGGTTACCTGCGCGTCCGGGAACAGCTCCTTGACCGCATAGGCGAGCAGGTGCGCAGTCGAATGGCGCAGCAGGTCGAGGCCCTCGGCGTCCTTGTCGGTGACGATGGCGAGGCTGGCGTCGCGATCGATCGCGAACGACGTGTCGACGAGTTTGCCGTCGACCTTGCCGGCCAGCGCGGCCTTGGCAAGTCCGGGCCCGATCGCGGCAGCGACCTGGGCGACGGTGACCGGCGCGTCGAAGTGCTTGACGGCGCCATCGGGTAATCGGATATCAGGCATGTCGTACTCCAGAAACAAAAAAAGTGCGGACGAGCCGCACTTTTTCGCTGGACAGCCGCGTGCGAGCTCGAGCTAGATCAAGCAGTCTCCGAACGCGTTCGCGGTGTCATAACCATGCCTTTCCTTCGCTCTCATCAGGTCTCGGCGGGTGGTGCGGGTGTGGCTGATCCACACCGCCCCAATCCTACCATCGTATTAAGGCGAGTGCACGAAGCTTGCATGAGACTGACTATGCAATTCGTATGGCGATTGTGTAACTCGTATCGACCTGGCCGAACTGCGGGCGACAAGGTCACCGACGATGAATGTTTTGGGCGCAACGCAGGGTTTACGCTGGCGTGCGGTGGCGTTAGCATGAACCAGTCGCGCATTTCGAGGGGTGGGACCATGTCTCGCAACCGTCTTGCCAGCGCACGCAGCCTCTCTGCGTGGATTCTTGCAGGTGCACTCTCCTGCGCGGCGCAGAGTCATGCGGCGCCCGTTGCCAACCTCAGCAGGCCGTCGGTCGATTTTGGTCCTGTCGGCGTCGGGACGAAGAGTGGCGTGCAGCCCGTCTTCGTGACCAACACCGGCGATGCGCCATTGACGATCTCCGCCCTCACGCTGGGCGGCGCGCAGGCGGGCGATTTTGCCGTCGCGGGCACCTGCGGGCCGCCGGTGACCCTTGCGCCCGGGAACCAGTGTCGCATCGACATGACTGTGACCATTGCGTCCAGCGTGCCGCAAAATCGATTCGGTACGTTAACTCTGGCGTCAAACTCAACGCCTGCGCCCGCAACGATTTCAATGATCGCTGTCGCGTTGACGGACATAGCGACGGGCATGCTGTCATCCCCGCCGTGGCTTGACTTCGGCAACCAGAGCGTCGGCACGGCCACAACCAGTCGGACGCTTACGCTGGTTAACCCCGAAACGGTGAGTACTGCGGTGATCGAGGCCGTCGCGCTGTCCGGGGGCGATGCCCACGACTTCACCATGACGTCCGATTGTCTGGGCAAGGCGATAGGCTCTGGCAGTGGATGCGTCGCGACGATAGTATTCACTCCGAGCGCCGCCGGACCGCGATCGACTGAATTTGAACTGGACTTCCATCCGACCGACAATCCGGCGAGACACTTCCACTACTTCTGGTCGATATCGGGTGTGGGTGCGACAAGCGGTGCGCCGGGAACGCTCAACATCGATCAGCAGGGCCTCACTGGATCGTGGTACCAGGCAGCGACGAGCGGGCAGGGATTCGAAATCGAGGTGTTCAAGGACAGTTCGGGTCCGGGTTCGGGATTTCTTCAGGGAAGCTGGTTCACCTTCGATGCCGCAACGAGTGGCGGCGCCGACCACGGTCGTTGGTACACGTTTGGCGGTGCGGTGAGCGCTGGCAGGAATAGCGCCTCGCTGCCGCTGTATCAGAACGTCGGGGGCAATTTCAACGCGTTACCCGTCACGTCGGCAGTGCAGGTCGGGAACGTCACGATCGCGTTTACCGATTGCACGACCGCGCAATTCACGTACGCGTTCACCGACGGGTCGAACCGGAGCGGCGCTGTGCCGCTGACGCGACTGACACCCAATGTCTTGTGCGCGACCGCCGACAGCCTGGCGGGAACTTCCGATTTTGGCCTGTCGGGCAATTGGTACGATCCGGCGAAATCAGGGCAGGGCTTGCTCGTCGAACTGAACCCGGTGGCGAGAATTGTCTTCTTCGCGTGGTACACCTATGCGGTCAGTGGGCAATCGCAAGGGGTCTCCGGTCAGCGCTGGTTCACGGCATTGGCATCGTACACACCGGGTGCGCGATCGATTCCCATCACGCTGCGCGAAACCACGGGTGGATTGCTGAATTCGACGAGTCCGGCGCCGAACACCGTTGACGTGGGGACCGGAACGCTGGCGTTCAGCAGTTGCGGCAATGCGCGACTCACCTACTCATTTATATCGGGTTCGGCGAGCGGTCAGGCGGGCAACATCGACCTGGTCAGGGTCGGACCCACGCCCGCGAGTTGCGCGTTTTAGCCGTCACGTAAAACTTGTGGGATGTGGGCGTTGACGGGAGTTCGTCAAGCCCTCGAATAGGATGGTAGGCGCGATTGGACTCGAACCAACGACCCCCACCATGTCAAGGTGGTGCTCTAACCAGCTGAGCTACGCGCCTAAAGAGGAAAATTATACCGGAGTTCGCGCGCCGTTGCCACGCTTGGTCACCGGAGTGCCTTCGCGCTTCGCGCTCATGGCAGCAGCACACGCAGCAAACCGATCAGCATCGGCTGATGCACCATGTACACCAGCAGGCTATGCCGCCCGAGCCAGTTGAGCCACGGCGGGGCGCGACGCGCGATGCCACGCAGGGGCCGATACTCGCGCGCGTCGAGCCAGCCGCCCGCGGCAATGCCGATGCACACGACGCCCAGCCACGGAAACAGCGGGACGTAATCTTCGGTCGCGGGCTTGTGCGTCATCAGTCCGATCCAGTTCAGCCATGGCGCATCGAACGCGGGCAATTGCACCCAAATTCCAATGGCTACTACACCGATCCCGACAATCAGCGCGGCGACCGGACGCCCCGCGAGCGGCCACGTGAGAATCGAGGCAACCGCGATGCAATGCAGGATGCCGAAGCTGATGAAGGTTTGCGGAAACATGAAATAGCTGCCTGCAGTCACCAGCAACGCGCATCCGGCGATGAGCGCGATGCGTCGCCAGTAGCGGTGCCTGCTGATGCGCGCCCTGCGCGCCAGTACGAGGCTTACGCCGACCAGCAGCAGGAACGCGGTGACGATGATTGCGCGCGCCGACAGCCACAGCGCATCGCGGTTGAAATCGGCGCGAAAGACGCCGAACCAATTCAGGTCGAAAGAGAAGTGATACGCGATCATGGCGCAGATCGCGGCGCCGCGCAGCGCATCGATGGCGACGACGCGCTGCGCCGCGGAGCCCGACACGATGGTCGCATTGGGCGCCGTATGGCCCGTGTGCTTGCGGCGGCGGCCCATCGCAGTCTCTAGGGCACGACAATCATGAAACCGCCGTCGCCACTGGGCCTGCCGATCAACCCCAGCGCCAGAGCGATCGCCGTCGTGCGGCGGCCGTCGAGCCCTCCGCGTGTCCGCAGCGTGGCGTTCACGCGCGGCGCACCGTCCGCCGATAGCCCGGCGGTGCCAGCGATCTCGACTTCGCCACCGATATTGGCGAGCACTCCACTGAGCCAGCGGCCCTGTCCTGTGCCGTCGAAGTGAACTTCGCCGAGCGCGATGCGCAACCCCGTGCCAGGCATCGACAGCGTGGCGTCGTCCCAGCGCAGCGCGACCTGGCCGGTGATCGCCTCGCCGCTCATGGCGATCGCGGGACTGCGCAGCGTAAGCGTTCCGCTCGCGCCGACCAGCGCCGGTGCACCGGCCGCACGCAGCAGCGTGTCGGCGGGGACGTTCAGTGCGACGTTGCGCAGGTCCACCGAAGCGCGCGATAGCGCAAAGTTCGCTTTGGGCGACATATCGTCTGCGCTCACCAGCGTGCCGCGCAGCTCACCCCAGAGCAGCGGCAGTGGTTCAACGCGCCAGGCGACGTCGATCGCTCCGCTCGCCTGAGTCACGCGTATCGTGCCGGCGCCGTTCCAGATCGTGCCGCTCGTGTCGGCAAGGCGTATACGGCCCTGCGTCGCGGAATCGAGACGACCATCGATCATGGTCGCCGGTGCGGTGATCATCAGCCCGAGCAGCAACAGGGCAATGCCCGCGACGATGGCGATCGCGGTGCGCACGTTCCTATGGCGCCAGAACCAGCTCGGCGCGCACCTGTCCGGGCTCGACACGCGCCGTCGACGTCAGGTCGATCGCGCGCAGATGCGCATCGCGCTGAAGCGTCTCGACTAGCTTGAGCAAGGCATCGAAAGCGATGGCGTCGAAATTGACTCGCAAGCGGTCGCCATCGGCGCGGTCGATGGTGGTCGCCTTGAGCCCTTGCTGCGCAAGCGCCGCATCGAGGTCGGCGCGCGCATCGCGCGGCGCGAGCGCGGCGGTCGTGCGCGAAAGGCCCGCGATATCGTCGGCCTGCAACCGCGCGTTCGCTAGTGCCGTTCGTTGCGCGGCGACCTGACGCATCAGCCGGTCGCTGTCCTGGCGCATCGGCTGCCACAACACGAGCCAGGCGATCGTGGCCAGCACGGCAGCGCCGACGATCGACAGCAGCGCGCGCTCGAAACGCGAGCGCAATTGCCACCATTGCGACATTCGGGCGCGGGAATCCCCGGCAGGCAGCGTCGCCATCAGTCGAGTCCCACGCGCAGCCGCGCTCCGGTCGCGTTCGGCGCCGCGATCGCCACCAGTCCCAGCTGCTGCAGTTCGTGTTGCACCCGTGCCGGCTGCGAGGCGTCGAGTTTCTGCAATTCAATGGTGACGTGGCCGTCGGCGTAGCGCAGCGAACGGATTGCCCCGGCCGGGAGCGTGGCCAGCGCTGGGGCGGCGCGCGCGAGCAAGGGCAGCAAGTCGTCGCCCGCGACCAGGCCCGCCCGGTGCCGCAGGGCAGCGTCGCGGCGCGCGATCGCCGCCGCCGGCGGCGCATTGGCGGCTTCGTCCGGCGCCGAGGTGTTGGCGAGCGTAGTCATATCGCGCTGCAATTGCGCCGATTGCCATTGCAGCGACAGCCACTGGCCAACGTTTGCAAGCACGTTGATGGCGACGGCAAGCGCGGCGATCCACAGGGCCGGGCGCAACACACGCCACGGGTCGATGCGCGGCGCCGTGGGTGTCGCGCCGAATGCGCCAGTCTGCAGGTCGATCGCGGCACCGAACGCCGCAGGTGACGCCGCGCTCCATTGCCACGGCGTGCCGAGGGTGAATTCGATGCCGGTCGCTTCGCGCGCCCGCGCGAGCAGAGCAGGCGTTGCCCGCGCGACATCGACCCGCACCGTGCGCGGCCGCGGTTTGCGACTACCGGCGAGCGCGAGCTGCAATTCCGCGGGCAGTGCATCCGCCTGCGCGATGCCAACCGCGATGGTCGTCCCATCGGCAGTGCGCACGAAGCCAGCGCGATCGAGTGCGGGGGCGCACCAGGACCAGCCATCGGCGAGTACCGGTGCAAGATCGCTTTCGAGCACGATGCGTCGCCAGCGCATTCCCGCGCGCGCCGATGCCGCGACAAAATCGCGCATCCACGCGGTCGCTACGATAGCAGTGCGCATCACACCCGACGACGCCTGCGCGGCCACCGCCACATGGCTGTCGTCGGGCGCGCCGGCGAGCTGGTCCTCGAGCGCGAATTTCGCCGCCGCCAGCGCGCGTCCGGCCGGCAGCGGTGGCAGCGCAAGCGCAACCACCCGCCCGTGGGCGGCTGCGAGCACGGCTTCGGCGACATCGGCCTGCGGCCAGTCCGCGCGGCGCCCGCGTCCGGTGCGCGCGACGCCGCCGGACGGATCGAACAACGCCCAATCAACCTCGCGATGGGCGTCGGGCAGAGCGTCGAAGTAAACGCGCAGGGTGGACATGGTGGCCGGATTCTACTCGACGCCGGGGGTGCCTCAGACCGGTCATTCGACCGTCTGCCAGACGACGACCGGCCAATTCTGACCCGCGGCGCGTTTGAGCAGTGCACGTGCTCGCGCCAGCGTGTCGCCCTGGCGGGCCTCGATCGACACCTCGAACCAGCTGCTGGTGACCGTGACCAGCGCATCGTCGAAGGCGATGTCCGGACGCGGAAGTCGCGAGCGGAAGTCGGCGACGCTCGTGAACGGCTGTTGCGTTCGTTTGGTGACCAGCGCCAGCGCGCCGGCGCGATCGAGCCCGCTGGCGACGGCGGCGAGCACTTCCGGCGACGCAGTATTCACGTTCACCGCCGTCGGCGCATCGAGCGCGCCGACAAACGGGCGCAGCGCGATGAGCAGCGCGATGCTGGCGCCGCGCACGGCGGTGAGTTCGCTCGCGCGCGTCACGGGAGCGTTGGCGGCGAGCCCCGGACTGGGCTGCGCCAGGTACCACGCGTCCTCGGCACCGCCGGGCGCGGTGACGCGGTCGTCGTCGTCGACCCAGTCGGTGAATGCGTCGAGGGTGGCGTCGGGCAACCCCAGCGCCGCGACCAGTCGCGACAGTGCGGCACGCGTCGCCGGCCGATTGGCGGCGATCGCAAGGTTGTTGACGTTGATTCGGCTCTGCGCATCGACCAGATAACCCGAGATCGAGCCGTTCTCGAGCGGTATCGCCGGCAGCCGCAAAGCCCACGGCTGTCCGGTATGCACCGGTGCGCCTCCGGGTGCATTGTCGTAGATGATCTGTCGCGCCCACTGCACGCCTGCCATCGCCAGCGCCTGTGCCTGCACCTGGTCGCGGCGATGTTCGTGATCGCTGATCCAGCGCTGCTGCTGCCAGAGCAGCGTCGCGGCGATAGTTGCGGCGAGCGCGGCCAGCAGCATCGCCAGGATGATCGCCGCGCCGCGCGTCGCCCGCTTCATCGCAGCGCCATCCAGCGCTCGACAACTTCGCCGTTGGCCAGCGTCAATTCGGCGCGCGTCGCGCGGGGAAGGTCGGTGTCGCCGGTGACCGGCCACGCGTTGACCCAGGCGCCGTCCTTGGTCAGGTAGGCAAGCCGAAAGCGCGCGACGTCGGACAGCAATGGGTAGGCGGTGGGTACGACGGTCGGCACCCGGTCGTAGCCCGTCCAGTACAGCACTTCGACCGTGCCTTCCCGGAAGCGATACTGCAGGCGCTGGCCGCTGCTCCCGGATTCCAGATTGAATTCGGGACCGGCGCGCGAAAAGCTGAGCGCGGCGTTGCCGTCGGAGTCGGCGACCGCGCCGACCCACGCGGCTTCGCGCTGGGTACCCAGGCGCGCGCTGCGCGGCACCGCTTCGCGCAGGTCGCCCTCGAGGCGCGCGAAAAAGCCGTCGAGAGCGCGCCAGCGCGCCGCTTCCGCCGACAGCCGCGTCTCGCTGTCGGCCAGCGCGGCGACCGCGCGGTAACCGAGCACGGCGATGGTGGCGACGATCGCGACTGCGATGAGCACTTCGAGCAGCGTGAAGCCGCGGCGCGGGATTCGCATTCAGCGCTGCCCGAGGTAGCCGACCAGTCGCGCCAGCACGTGGTCGGGAGCCGATACGTCGGCGACCGTGATTTCGATCTTGCGAAACGCCGGATTGGGCGTGCCGCCGACCGTTTCATGCCAGGCGAAGGTCGCTCCAGCCTGCGCGGCATTGCCGTTGCGTTCGCCCGTCCCGGGCAGCGGAGTTTCGAGTTGTGCTGCGGCGAGCCGATTCTGCGCGACCCAGAGCGCCAGCGTGCGCGATTTGAGCACGGTCGCGGCTTCGGCGCTTTGCGCCACGCTGCGAAAACCGGCCGCCAGCGCAACGGCGACGATCGCCAGCGCGACCAGCACCTCGACCAGCGTAAAACCCGCGGATCGCGATACTAGCGCGGCGCCGTTGCGGTAAGCGCGACGCGATTGAGCGGATCGGCGACGAGCAGGACGCGCCATTCAGGGGAGCTGACAACTATCGTGTACGGTTCGTTGCGACCGCTGGCGGCGAGCGGCAGGATCGCGTCGGCGGCCACGGGCTGTCCCGCGTAATCGCGCACCGTGACCGCGATGTCGGCGGGCAATGCGTGCGCCTGGAGGACGTCGTCGTCGGTTACCGGCACCCAGCGATCGCCGTCGGCGCCGGGTTCGCGCCGCCAGAAGCGATAGCCCGCGCCGCTTGCCGCGACGCCGAGGGTCTGGTTGCGCCACTGAGCGAGCGCGGCAGCGTGCTCGAGGGCCGCGGCCAGGCGCCGGGCTTCGCGTTCCATGGCCTGGCGCGGATCGGCATCGAGGCGCGCGTAGGCGAAGCCCGCAGCCAATCCGATCACCAGGATCACCACCAGCATCTCGGCCAGGGTAAAGCCGCCGTGACGTCGCGGCATCAGCCGGTACCGCGCGTCTACAGTTCCCATGAGCCGATATCGGCGTCGAATCCGGAGCCGCCTGGCGCACCATCGGCACCGAAGCTGAACACGTCGATCTCGCCGCGCAGTCCTGGATTGAGGTATTGATACGGCGTTCCCCACGGATCCTTGGGCAGCCGCTCGAGATACCCGTTCGCTTTCCAGTTCGGTGGTGGTGGCGGCTGCGTCGGACGCGCGACCAGCGCGGCGAGTCCCTGGTCGGTGGTCGGATAACGACCGTTGTCGAGCCGATAGAGCTTGAGTGCCTGCATGATCGCGGCAATGTCATTTTTCGCGGCGATGACGCGCGCTTCGTCGGGACGCTCGAGCACGCGCGGTACGACCAGCGCGGCGAGAATACCGAGGATGACGATGACGACGAGGACTTCGACCAGCGTGAATCCCCGAGCGCGGCGAAGATCGCGGAACATGGCGGACATGCAGCCATTATAATCGCGCGCACTCGATTCGTTTGGCGGTGCTTCGGTGCGACGTGGAATCATAGGGCTGCTGGCTGTCGTGGCGCTGGTGGTCACGGCAGCGTACTTCTGGGCGACGCGGCAGGCGTTGCCGCTCCCGCAGTCGCCCTATGCATTCGGCGTGAAACCCGGCGCGACATTGCGCTCGGTCGCGCGCGAACTCAGTGCTGCCGCAATCATTCCTGCCGACTGGACGTTGGTCGCGCTCGGCCGCGCCTACGGTGTCGACCGCGCGATCAAGGCCGGCAACTACGAAATCTCCGAGGGCATCACGCTCGCCGCGCTACTGGCCAAGCTGACGCAAGGCGATGTCACGCAGAGCGCGTTCACCATCGTCGAAGGCTGGAATATGCGCGACCTGCGCGCCGCGCTCAAGGCCAACCCCGCGCTGAAGACAACGGTCGCCGATCTTCCCGATGCGGAACTGATGCAGAAAATCGGTGCGACGGCGACCTCACCCGAAGGCTGGTTCTTCCCGGACACCTATTTCTTCGCAGCAGGTTCGACCGATGCGTCGATCCTGACGCGCGCCAACCGGACGATGCAGGACCGCCTCGCGCTCGCGTGGACTGCGCGCGAGCCTGGTCTGCCGCTCGTCACGCCCGACCAGGCGCTGATCCTGGCTTCGATCGTCGAAAAGGAAACCGGACGCGCCGCCGATCGCCCGCTCATCGCCGCGGTGTTCGTCAATCGGCTACGCCAGGGCATGCGCCTGCAGACCGATCCGACGGTGATTTACGGATTGGGCGAACGCTTCGACGGCAACTTGCGCCGGCGCGATCTGGACGCCGACCAGCCGTTCAATACCTACACCCGCGACGGCCTGCCGCCGACGCCAATCGCGATGCCCAGCCAGGCCTCGCTCGACGCAGTGCTGCATCCGCCGACGTCGCCGTATCTCTACTTCGTTGCGCGCGGCAACGGCAGCAGCGAGTTCTCGTCCAATCTCGCGGACCACAATCGGGCCGTGGCAAAATATCAGAAGGGTGCTCGCTAGTTTTTCGGCACCTTCCTCGCACATGACCGACACAATCCGCCGTGGCCTGCTGATCACCGTCGAAGGCATCGACGGTGCCGGCAAGAGCACGCACCTGCCGTGGCTCAAGGAGCAGCTCGAGCGCAAGGGCCACCGCGTCTGGCTGACGCGCGAACCGGGAGGCACCGCGCTCGGCGAACGGCTGCGTGAAGTCCTGTTGCACGAAACAATGGCGCCGTTGGCCGAAACGCTGCTGATGTTCGCGGCACGGCGCGAGCACTGCGAACGCGAAATCTGGCCGCGGCTGGCGGCAGGCGAATGGGTCGTGTGCGATCGCTTTACCGATGCGACCTTCGCCTATCAGGGAGGCGGACGCGGTGTCGACGCGGCACGCATCGCCGAGCTCGAGCGTTCGGTGCTCGACGGCACGCAACCGGACCTCACGATCATCTTCGACATCCCGGTCGCGGTGGGTCGCGAGCGCCTGGCCCAAGGTCGTGTGCTCGACAAGTTCGAGCGCCAGCAGTCCGAGTTCTTCGAGCGCGTGCGCGCTGCCTATCTCGCTCGCGCCGCCGAGGAGCCGCGGCGTTGCCGCGTGATCGACGGCACGAAGAGCCCGGACGACGTGCGCGCGCAACTCGGAGCGATCGTTTCCGCGCTATGAGTGACGAGATCGCACTCGACGTTGCGACGTGGGAACCGTTGCCGCCCTGGTTGGAGCACACCGCAGCCGCGACCGTTGCCGCGCGAGATCGCTGGCCGCACGCACTGCTGCTCGCGGGACCGCGCGGCATCGGTAAGCGCGTGCTCGCGCTGCATCTGGCGCAGGCACTCCTGTGCGAATCACCGCAACCCGCGGGGGGTGCCTGCGGAACGTGTGTTGGTTGCAACCTCGTGCGCCGCGGCACGCACCCCGATCTGCGCACGGTCGAGCCGGTCACGTACGACGACGACGGCAACGCGACGCCGGTCGATACGATCACCGTGGAACCTATCCGCGACCTCATCGATTTCGCGATGCTGTCCTCCCATCGCGGCCGCGCCAAGGTGGCGGTGATCGTGCCCGCGGAAGCGCTCAACGGCGCGGCCGCGAACGCGTTGCTCAAGACGCTCGAGGAGCCGCCGCCGGGCACGTATCTGTTGCTGGTGACTCACCAGCCGGGTCGCCTCGCGGCGACGCTGGTTAGCCGCTGTCGAAGGCTTCCATTGCCGTATCCGGATCCAGCCGTCGCCGCGCCCTGGCTTGCCGAACGCGGTGTCGAAAACGCTCCATCGCTGCTGGCACAGGCTGGCGGCGCCCCCGGGCTGGCGCTGGAGCTCGCGCACGCCGACCTGCAGCGCGCGCGCGAGGCGCTGCTCGCCGAACTGGTGCGTCCGGAGCGCCTCTCGCCGGTCGCGATCGGTGCGCGGCTCGATGCGCTGCCCAAGGATCAGCGCAAGCCTGAACTGGCAGCGGCCGTGTCGTGGCTGCTGACCTGGACCGCAGACCTCGCCGCGGTCGTCAGCGGCGGGGAGCCGCGATTCCATCCCGACCGCCGCGCGGCGCTGGGCGAGTTGGCGGGGCGGGTGGCGCGGGTGCCCCTGTTCCGCTATCATCGGTCGCTGTTGCGGCAGCGCGCGCTGCTGTCGCATCCGCTTCAACCGCGGCTGGTTGCCGAGACGCTGTTGTTCGAATATCGGGACCTGTTCGCGCGGCCGAAGGCGCGCTGAGGCGCGCCGACGCGTCCGACGGCAGTGCGGACAATATTATCAGGACCTTGACCGAAGCAAGTATGGCGACAGACCGTTCCAACGGCAGTTCCGGGCCCGCCTCCGTCGCGCGGCCGGGGGTGCTGTCGCTCAACATTCGCGAAAAGGCCGCGCTCTATGCGGCGTACATGCCGTTCCTGGCGGGCGGTGGCATCTTCATTCCGACCAACCGCCAGTATCAGCTCGGCGAGGAAGTCTTCATGCTGCTCTCGCTGATGGACGACCCGCAACGCATCGCCGTGCAAGGCAAGGTCGTGTGGGTGACTCCCGAAGGCGTCCAGGGGAATCGGACGCAGGGCATCGGCGTTCAGTTCACCCGCGATGATACCGGCGCCGCAGCACGCGCGACCATCGAGAAAATCCTCGGCGAGACGCTCGCGTCGAACCGTCCCACGCACACCATGTAGTGTCCAGGGTACGTGTCGAGGCGGCACAGGCTCGCGCCTGCGCCGCCGGAAGCACGTTGGTCCTCATGTTCGTTGATTCCCACTGCCACATCAATTTTCCGGAGCTCGTCGGCAAGCTCCCGGCGCTGCTCGACGCCATGGCCGAGCAGCAGGTCACGCATGCGCTGTGCATCGGCGTGAACCTGCCGGAATTGCCCGGGGTGCTCGCCCTCGCCGCGGAACACGCCAACATCTACGCCAGCGTCGGGGTGCATCCGGACTACGAGGACACGCCCGAGCCGTCGATCGACGACCTCTGCCGCCTCGCGCAGCAGCCCAAGGTGGTTGCCATCGGTGAGACCGGTCTCGACTACTACCGCCTGACCGGGGACCTGGAATGGCAGCGCCGGCGCTTCCGCACCCACATCCGGGCCGCCCGCCAATGCGGCAAACCGCTGGTGATCCACACCCGTTCGGCCGCGGACGACACGCTGGCGATCATGCGCGAGGAGGGCGCGGACCGGGTGGGAGGCGTCATGCACTGCTTCACCGAAACATGGGATGTCGCCGCGGCTGCGCTGGAACTGGGCTTCCATATCTCGTTCTCGGGCATCGTCACCTTCAAGAACGCGCTCGCGATCAAGGATGTAGCGCGTCGCGTGCCGCTCGAGCGCATGCTCATCGAGACCGACTCGCCGTATCTCGCGCCGGTGCCGTTTCGCGGCAAGCTGAATCAGCCCGCGTACGTCCGCCACGTCGCCGAGGAAATCGCACGCCTGCGCGGAATCCCGGTCGAAGCTGTCGCCGCGGCCACATCGGCCAATTTTTTCCAACTCTTCGGGATTCGTGATGCAGTTCAATGATCTAGTTCGCGGCGTCGCCGCGGCCACCATGCTGGCGCAATTCACGCTGATGCCGGCGCAGGCGCAAGCCCAGGCGCAGCCGCAGTCGCTCTACGACCGTTTCATCGAGTCGGTGGCGATCGACCGCTCCGACGACGTCGCGGCGCTGCTCGCCCGCGGCGTCGACCCCAATACCGTCGACCCCAGCGCCGATCCGGTGCTGCTGGTCGCCGCACGCGCGGGATTCAATCCGACGGTCGATCTGCTGTTGAAAGCGGGAGCCAAGGTCGACGCAAAAAATCGCTTCGGCGACACCGCGATCATGGTTGCCGCGCTCGGCGGGCACCTGGTCATCGTCAAGAAACTCCATGCGCGCGGCGCCGAAATCAATCCGCCAGGATGGACGCCGCTGGCGTATGCGTCGTCGACCGGCCAGACCGAAGTCGTGCGCTATCTCCTCGATTCGGGCGCCAAAGTCGACGCGGAATCCGCCAATGGCACGACGCCGCTGATGATGGCGGCGCGCGGCGGCCACGCTGCCACCGTCGACCTGCTGCTTGCCAAGGGCGCCGACATCAATCACCGCAATGAAAACGGCGCCAGCGCGCGGGCGTGGGCGGATCGCGGCGGCTTTTTCGACCTCGAAAAGAGCTTGCGTCAACGCGGCGCCAAGTCCTGACGCGGAGCGTTCCTCAGCGCTGCGGCCGACGCGTTGCGCGCCTGCGACGCAGTTCCTTCGGATCGACCTGGAGCGGCCGGTAGACTTCGATCCGATCGCCATCGGCCACGATCGCGTGCCGTACGGTGGCTTTGCCAAAGATGCCGACCGGGCAGTGTGCGATGTCTGTTTCGGGATGCAGCGCCGCGAGTCCGGAGCCTGCAAGTGCCTGCGCGACGGTTGCGCCCTCGGGCAGTTGCAGCTCGATCTCGGTCGCGCGTTCGCGCAGCGCATAGACGACAGTGACGACGATTTGCTTCACGCCGCGTACACCGTTTCGGCGCGCTTGACGAAGGCGTCGATGAAACTGTCTGCGATGTAATTGAACACCGGTCCGACGACCTTCGACAGGGCGGCGCTGCTGAATTCGTAGTCGAGGTCGAATTCGACCTTGCATGCGCTTGCCGCGAGTTCGCGGAACTGCCAGCGCCCCTCGAGACGGCGAAACGGTCCGTCGCGCAGCTGCATGACGATGCGCTCGGACGGCAGATTCCGGTTGTCCGTCGTGAAATGGGCGCGCACGCCGCGGAAGTCGATGTCGATGCGCACCACGACGCGCTCGCCGTCCCGTTCGAGCGCCTGTGCCCCGGCGCACCACGGCAGGAATCGTGGATAGTCCTCGCTGCGCTCCACCAGGGCGAACATCTGCGCCGCGCTGTAGGGCACGAGTACCGATTTGTGCACGCTGGCCATTGTTACAATGGATGGAGTGAGAACCTGGAACCGCAGATGAGCATCGTCGCCAACAGAAAAGCCTATCACGACTATTTTGTCGAGGAAAAATTCGAGGCGGGTCTCGCGCTCGAGGGCTGGGAAGTCAAGGCCATCCGTGCCGGTCGCGCGCAATTGAAGGAGGCGTACGTCCTTATCAAGAGCGGAGAGATCGTCCTGTTCGGCGCACACATCATGCCCCTGCCGACCGCGTCGACTCACATCCGTCCCGATCCGACGCGCACTCGCAAGTTGCTCATGCACCGCATCGAGATCAACCGCATGGTCGGCAAGGTCGAGCGAGCGGGCTACACGCTGGTTCCGCTCGACCTGCACTTCAGGGGCGGCCGGATCAAGCTCGAAATCGGCCTCGCCAAGGGCAAGAAGCAATACGACAAGCGCGCCACCGAAAAGGAACGCGACTGGAATCGTGAGCGGCAGCGCCTGCTGCGCGATCGAACCGGTGGCGCCCGCTAGCGTGGAGCGAAACATGGTGCCGACGCTGCGCGCGGCCACGCTTGAAGATTTCGCCGCGATCACGACGATCTATGGCGAGCACGTGAGCATCGGCACCGCCACATTCGAGATTGAACCACCCGACCTGCGGGAGATGCTTCGCCGCTGGCGAGAGGTCACCGAAAGCGGCTTGCCTTACATCGTCGCGCTGCTTGGCGACAAGGTCGCGGGCTATGCCTACGCCGGCGCGTACCGCCCGCGGCCTGCGTATCGCTATACCGTGGAAGATTCGATCTACCTGCGCCGCGAGTGCGTCGGCCAGGGCATCGGTCGCGCGCTCCTGGCCGCTCTGCTTGCGGACTGCGAGCGCGCCGGCGCACGCCAAATGGTCGCGATCATCGGCGACAGCGGCAATGTTGCATCGATACGACTGCACGCCGGGGCAGGCTTCGCGCCCATCGGCGTGTTGCCCGACGTCGGCTGGAAGTTCGGTCGCTGGCTCGATGTCGTGATGATGCAGCGACCGCTGGGGCAGGGTGGGCGAGTTCCCGCGACCTGACGGCGGGGGAACTCAAGCCTGCTCTGCAAGCAACAGGCGCGCGGCCGCGACGCCGCTGCGGGTGGCCGCCTCCAGCGTCGCCGGCAATTCCGCGTCGGTGTAGTCGCCCGCCAGGTACAAATGCGGGCCGATCGCTGTCGCTGCCGGGTGTTGCAGCCCCGCCGTGCAGGCGTAGGTCGCGCGCCGTTCCGCGATGACTTGCGTCCACAGGGGTGCGGGCAATTGCGGCCAGACCCGACGCAGCTGGGCGTCGACCGCCTGCGCCAGCACGGCGTGCGCGATCCTGGGATGCGCGCCCTCGGTGCTGATGACGACCGAAGCAAGGCCCGCCGGTCCGTCGAGCGCGCCGCGGTCGAATACCCATTGCCCGGGCGCGCCGTCGAGTTTTAGCATCGGCAGCGCCAGTTCGAGCGACCGCGGGTAATTGAGGTACACGGTGGTGATGGGCTCGTAGGCGAACGCGCTGATGAGCGAGAGCGCGCGCGCCGCGGCGTCGGTGATCGAAGGTGGAGCGAACAGCCGCGCGAGCTGATGGGGACCAACAGCGACGACCGCCGCGGCGAAGCGTTCCGGCGCATAACCCGTGGTGATGGCAACGCCGCCGTCGTCGCTGGAGACCGCGGCGACGGTCGCGCCCACGCGAATTTCGCCGCCGCGATCCGTCACGAACGCGGCGGCGGGATCGGGGAACAGCGTAGACAGGTCGACCCGTGGCAGCAGCAGGTCGGAGTCGCGTGCGTTGCCGGCGAATGAAAACCGCAGCACGTTGAGGAAGACCTGCGCGGACGCTGTCGCGATCGGCGTGTTGAGCGCGGCGAGGCAGAGCGGCTCCCAGAGCATCGCAACGGGCGCGGCCGGTTGTCCATCGAGCAGCGCGGCGACGGTCAGATGCGGCGCGCAGGCGAAGCCGCTGCGCTGCAGATGGCGCACGAATCCAACGGTGCGCAGCCTGTCGCCTGGCGACACCCCACGCATGGTCAGCAGTCCGGCGGCCAGGTGCCACGGTGCAGGCAATCCCGGCGTGCGCAGGCGAAAAACGCCGGGCTGTTCGAGCACCAGCCGCCGCCGATCCAGCAATTCGTGTTCCGCGCCGTGGCCGTGCACTTCTCGAACCAGCGAAAGCGTCTGTCGATATGCGCCGAGCAGGATATGCGCGCCATTGTCGACCGGCGTGCCGCATGCGTCCACCCGCCGCGCACGCCCGCCCAGCGTGCGCGCCGCCTCGAAGACGACCACTCGCCGGCGCGCTGCCGCCAGCGTCACCGCTGCGGCGAAGCCTGCATAGCCGCCGCCGACGACGGCGATGGTATCGCCGGCACTCCCAGCGCGCTGCGTGCTCCGGTACGCGCGTCCGGGACCGGGCGTCGCGCTCAATTCAGTACGACCATGAGGTCCGCCATGCCAGCCACGCCTTGTGCAGTGGTGTCAGGCTGATCCTGCGCTCGAGCACCTGAAAATCTTCGCGCTCGATCCGGTCGAGTAGCGCGCGATAGATCGCCGCCATCATCAAACCCGGACGCTGCGCGCGCCGGTCGCGGCGCGGCAGCGCGGCGAGCGCGCGGTCGTACGTGGCGCGAGCGCGCGCTACCTGGAACGCCATGAGACGCTTGAACGCCGGCGTCGTCCGGTTGCCGAGGATGTCGGCGGCGTTCACGGCAAAGCGCTGCAGTTCGTCCTGAGGCAAGTAGATTCGCCCGCGCCGCGCGTCCTCTCCGACGTCGCGGATGATGTTGGTCAGCTGGAACGCGATGCCAAGATCGTTGGCGTAGGTGCGCGTTGCGGGGTCCTCGTAGCCGAAGATATCCGCCGATAGCAGGCCGACGACACCCGCGACGCGGTGGCAATAGCGCTCCAACGTCGCGTAGTCGAGGTAGCGGCTCTGCTCGAGATCCATGGCCATGCCGTCGATGATGGTGTCGAAGTGCGCGCGCGCGAGTCCGAATTCGGCGACCACCGGCTTGAGCGCGAGCGCCACCGGATGCTGCGGTGTGCCGTGGAACACCGCGGCGATTTCCTTGCGCCACCACGCGAGCTTCATCCGCGCCACCGCCGGATCGGTGACCTCGTCGACGACGTCGTCGACCTCGCGACAATAGGCGTAGAGCACTGTCATGCCCCGGCGGCGCGCTTCCGGGAGGAACCGGAAACTGTAGGTGAAGCTCGAGCCGCTACTCGCGGCCTTGGACTGGCAGTAGTCGAAGGGATCCATGCTAGTGGCGGAGTGCGGCCACCGAAATCGCCGCCCAGTCGCGTCGGTTCAGCACCGGCCGGTGCCGAAAGACATCGCCGCGCGCCGCGTCGATTGCCTGCAGGACGCGCAGGCCACCGGCGATCACCATCTTCAGCTCGAGGCGCGCGCGCAGCGGGAATGCGGCTGTCAGTGGCCTCCCGGATTCGAGCAGCGCGCGCGTGCGCTGCGTTTCATACGCAAGCAACGCGGTCCAGCGTGCATCGCACGTGCCGGCGGCGATCTGGGACTCGGTCACGCCGAAGCGCATCAGATCCGCCGCGGGCAGGTAGACGCGCTGCTTGGCCCAGTCGACCGCGATGTCCTGCCAGAAATTGGCAAGCTGCAGCCCGGTACAGATGGCATCGGCCTGGCGCCGTGCGGCGTCGGTATCGACGCCGTAGAGATGCAGCAGCAGGCGGCCGATCGGGTTGGCTGAACGCGAGCAGTAGTCCAGCACCTCGTCGAAGTCGGCGTAGCGGGTCTTCTGCACATCCTGGCGAAACGCCGAAAGCAGCGAGCGCAGTGGCGCAAGCGGCAGCTGGTGCGCGTGGATCGCCGTGGCCAGCGCGGCGAACGGCTTCTCGGCGGGCCGCAGTCCGGCCTCGATGCGATCGAGCATGGCGGAATAATGGTCGAGCCCGGCGAGACGCTCGGCGGGCGCGGCGTCGCCCTCGTCGGCGATGTCGTCGGCGCCGCGCGCGAACCAATAGATCGCCACGATGGCCGGACGTAGCCGCGCCGGCGCAAGCCACGACGCGACGGGGAAATTCTCGTAGTGATCGACCGGCACCGGAATCGAGTCTTGAGCGGGCGAGGGCGCACGGCCTTTGCGTGACGCGGAGGGGTCGCTTCCGCTATACTTACGTGTTTCGCAATACGGCTGCGAAAGTGGCGGAATTGGTAGACGCACCGGCCTTAGGAGCCGGAGCCGAGAGGCGTGAGAGTTCGAGTCTCTCCTTTCGCACCACCAAAGAATCTAGCAAGGAATCATCGGGTATGCAAACAACTCTGGAAACGCTGGGCCAGTTGGAGCGCCGGCTGAACATCGCGGTGCCGCTCGAGCAGGTCGAAGGCGAGGTGCAGAAGCGCCTGGAGCGGCTGGCCAAAACGGCGAAGATCCACGGCTTTCGCCCGGGCAAGGTGCCGCTGAAGATGATCGCGCAGCAATACGGGCCGCAAGTGCGCTCGGACGTGATCTCGGACACCGTGCAAACCAGTTTCAACGACGCGATCCGCGAGCAGAACCTGCGCGTCGCCGGCACGCCGCGCATCGAACCGCGGGACGCGAAAGCGACCGACCAATTCGAGTTCTCGGCACTCTTCGAGATCTATCCCGAGGTCACGCTGGGCGAGCTCTCGACCATGAAAGTCGAGCGGCCGGTGGCAGCGGTAGGGACTGACGATGTCGATCGAACGCTGGAGATCCTGCGCAAGCAGCGCGTGCGCTACGACGCGGTCACGCGTCCGGCGCAGCAGGGTGATCGCGCCACCGTGGACTTCAGCGGGCGGATCGATGGCGTTGAGTTTCCCGGCGGCCAGGCCAAGGACTACGCGGTGACCCTCGGCGAAGGCCGGATGCTGCCCGAGTTCGACGCAGCCCTGAACGGTATGAGCGCCGGCGAAACCCGCAACTTTCCGCTGGTTTTCCCCGCCGACTACCATGGCAAGGAAGTCGCCGGGAAGACCGCCGAGTTCACCATCGCGTTGCACTCGCTCGCTGAGCCCAAGTTGCCCGAGCTCGACAGCGAGTTCGTCAAGGCTTTCGGCGTTGCCAGTGGCAAAGTCGACGATCTGCGCGCCGAGGTCCACGCCAACCTTTCGCTGGAGCTCAAGCGCAAGATCGAAGCGGCGGTCAAGGACCAGGTGATGAAGGCACTGCTGTTGAATGTGTCGGTTCCCGCCCCCAAGTCTCTTGTCGAGCAGGAAGCCCGGACCCTGGCGTCGCGCGCGGCGGCAGAGCTCAAGACCCGCGGCATCAAGCCCGAGGATGTGGATCTGTCGCCGGAGACTTTCCGGCCGCAGGCGCAGGACCGGGTCACGCTGGGACTGATCCTGAACGAACTGGTGCGCACGCATCAGCTGCAGGCGCGGCCCGAGCAGGTGCGCGCGCTGGTGGCCGAAGCCGCACAAAGTTATGAACAGCCGGAGGCGGTGATCCGGTGGCACTACGAACAGGCCGACCGCCTGACCGAATTCGAAATGGCCGCGGTGGAAGCCAATGTCGTCGACTGGGCGCTCACCAAGGCGCAGGTGGTGGATCGGCCGACGAGCTTTGCGGAGCTGATGGAGCCCTCGACGGGTCAGGCTGCGGCCTAGTACCGAAGCGCAGGCAGTAACACGAAAGGCAGAACATGAACCAAGGCAGCAGGCAGGAACCCACCGGACTGGGCTTGATCCCGATGGTGATCGAGCAAAGCGGTCGGGGCGAGCGCGCCTACGATATCTATTCGCGGCTGCTCAAGGAGCGCGTCATTTTCCTGGTCGGGCCGGTCGACGACGTCACCGCCAACGTGATCGTCGCGCAGATGTTGTTCCTGGAATCGGAGAATCCCGACAAGGACATCAACTTCTACATCAATTCGCCGGGTGGATCGGTGTCGGCGGGCATGGCGATTTTCGACACCATGCAGTTCATCAAGCCGGACGTGTCCACTCTCTGCGTGGGCATGGCGGCAAGCATGGGTGCGTTCCTGCTGGCCGCGGGAGCCAAGGGCAAGCGCTTCGCGCTGCCCAACTCGACGGTCATGATCCACCAGCCCTCGGGCGGCTTCCAGGGCCAGGTTTCCGACATCGAGCGCCACGCCCAGTTCGCCATCGACCTGAAACGCCGCTTTTTGGTGCTTATGTCCAAGTTGACCGGGCGAAGCATCGAGCAGGTCGAGCTGGACCACGACCGCGACCGCTTTCTTACGGCGGATGAGGCCGTTAGCTACGGGATCGTGGACAAAATCTTGCAGAGCAGGGCTGAGCCCGGGTAAAGTGTAGACGCCTCGTGCCTTAGCGAGCGAGGCACGAAGGCGGTTAAATGGCGGAAAAGACGTCCGGCGACAAGCTTCTCTACTGCTCCTTCTGCGGCAAGAGCCAGCACGAGGTGCGGAAGCTCATCGCCGGTCCGTCGGTGTTCATCTGCGACGAGTGCATCGAACTCTGCAATGACATCATCCGGGAAGAGGGTGCCACCGCCGATGCCACCCGGGCCGACAAGAACAAGCTGCCGACTCCGCACGAGATTCGCCAGATCCTCGACCAGTACGTGATCGGGCAGGAGCCGGCGAAGAAAATCCTGTCAGTTGCAGTCTACAACCACTACAAGCGGCTCGAAACCAGCGTCAAGGAAGACGACGTCGAACTGGCCAAGAGCAATATCCTGCTCATCGGCCCGACCGGGTCGGGCAAGACCCTGCTGGCGCAAACACTGGCCCGCCTGCTCGACGTCCCGTTCGTGATCGCCGACGCGACCACGCTGACCGAAGCCGGTTACGTGGGCGAAGACGTCGAGAACATCATCCAGAAGCTGCTGCAGAAGTGCGACTACGACATCGAGAAGGCGCAGCGCGGCATCGTCTACATCGACGAAATCGACAAGATTTCGCGCAAGAGCGACAACCCGTCGATCACCCGCGACGTGTCGGGCGAAGGCGTGCAGCAGGCCCTGCTCAAGCTCATCGAGGGCACCATCGCGTCGGTTCCGCCGCAGGGCGGCCGCAAGCACCCGAACCAGGAGTTCGTTCAGGTCGACACGACCAACATCCTGTTCGTATGCGGAGGCGCCTTCGACGGCCTGGAAAAGATCATCCGCCAGCGCACCGCCAAGCCCGGAATCGGCTTCGGCGCCGAAGTCGCGAGCCCGGACGATCGCAAGGACATCAGCATCCTGTTGCGCGAGACCGAGCCTGAAGACCTGATCAAGTTCGGCCTGATTCCGGAATTCGTCGGCCGGCTGCCGGTCGTGGCGACGCTCGAGGAGCTTGACGAAGCCGCGCTGATCCAGATTCTGGTCGAGCCGAAGAACGCGCTGATCAAGCAGTACCAGAAGATGTTCCGCATGGAAGGGGTCGAGCTCGAAATTCGCGAAGCCGCGCTGCGCGCCATTGCCAGCCGTGCACTTGCACGCGGTACCGGTGCGCGCGGCTTGCGTTCGATTCTCGAACAGGTGCTACTCGACGTCATGTACGACCTGCCGTCGCAGACGAATTTGTCCCGCGTAGTCGTCGACGAAGCGACCATTGCCAACGATGGCAAGCCGCTGCTGATGTTCGCCGAGACGCCCAAAGTGGCGGCCGCGCATTCCTAGAACTTCGAATCGTTTTGCCATCCCGGAGGCGGGTGCCTCGCGGATCCCTACCGGTGCCTTGGGCGATACCCCTGCAACCATGTGGGTCAATTGCCTCCGGCCGAGCGGCACTTCTGCCCGGCCTGCCGGGGCCCCTGGCTTGAACCTGTCCTCCGCGGGCCCCATCTAACCGTTACCGTTCCATCATCCAGGATCCTCACGCTTTATGGCTACCGTCCCGAATCAAGCTGCCGAAGTGACGACTTTTCCGCTGTTGCCCCTGCGCGACGTCGTGGTCTTCCCGCATATGGTGATCCCGCTGTTCGTCGGGCGCCCGAAATCGATCAAGGCGCTCGACGTCGCGATGGAGTCGGGCAAGCACATCCTGCTCGCCGCGCAGAAGTCCGCGGCCAAGGACGAGCCGGGCGTGGACGACCTGTATGACATCGGAAGCGTCGCCACCATCCTGCAGATGCTGAAGCTCCCCGACGGGACCGTGAAGGTGCTCGTCGAAGGCACGCAGCGCGCGCGTATCCGCAGCATCGACGACAGCGGCGAGTACATGTCCGCCGAGGCGAGCATGCTGGGTGGCGCCGAAGACGGTACGCACGAAATCGAGGCGATGCGCCGCGCCCTCCTGGCCCAGTTCGACCAGTACGTGAAACTGAACAAGAAGATTCCGCCCGAGATCCTCACGTCGATGTCCGGCATCGATGACGGCGGCCGGCTGGCCGACGCCATTGCCGCGCACCTGCCGCTGAAGCTCGAGCAGAAGCAGGAAATCCTCGAAATGCAACTCGTCGGCAAGCGCCTCGAGCACCTGCTCGGGCTGCTGGAAGGCGAAGTCGACATCCTGCAGGTGGAAAAGCGTATCCGTGGCCGCGTCAAGCGTCAGATGGAAAAGAGCCAGCGCGAGTACTACCTGAACGAGCAGGTCAAGGCGATCCAGAAGGAACTCGGCGAGGGCGACGAGAACGCCGACCTCGACGAAATGGAAAAGAAGGTCAAGGCCGCCAAGATGTCGAAGGAGGCCGAAGGCAAGGCGATGACCGAGCTGAAGAAGCTCAAGATGATGTCGCCGATGTCGGCCGAAGCGACGGTCGTGCGCAATTACATCGATACGCTGCTCGGCCTGCCGTGGAAGAAGAAGAGCAAGATCAACAAGGACCTCGCCAATGCGGTCAAGGTGCTCGACGCCGATCACTACGGGCTGGAAAAGGTCAAGGAACGCATCGTCGAGTACCTCGCGGTGCAGCAGCGCGTCGACAAGCTGAAGGCACCGATCCTCTGCCTCGTCGGCTCACCCGGCGTGGGCAAGACCTCGCTCGGCCAGTCGATCGCGCGCGCGACCAATCGCAAGTTCGTGCGCATGTCGCTGGGCGGCGTGCGTGACGAAGCCGAGATCCGCGGCCATCGCCGCACCTACATCGGTTCGATGCCGGGCAAGATCCTGCAGAACATGTCCAAGGTCGGCGTCAAGAACCCGCTGTTCCTGCTCGACGAAGTCGACAAGATGGGCATGGATTTTCGCGGCGACCCGTCGTCGGCGCTGCTCGAGGTGCTCGATCCGGAACAGAACAACACCTTCGTCGATCACTACGTCGAGGTCGAATACGACCTGTCGGACGTGATGTTCGTCGCGACCGCGAACACGCTCAACATTCCCGCGCCGCTGCTCGACCGGATGGAAGTCATCCGGCTGTCCGGCTATACCGAAGACGAGAAGATCGCCATCGCCAAGCAGTACCTCGTCCCGAAGCAGATGAAGAACAACGGGCTCAAGGAGAACGAGCTGCATATCGCCGACTCGGGACTGCGCGACATCATGCGCTATTACACGCGCGAGGCCGGGGTGCGTGCGCTCGAACGAGACATTTCCAAGATCTGCCGCAAGGTGGTGAAAGGTCTGCTGCTCAAGGCCAGCGAGGGCAAGCCGCGCGCGGCGAAGAAGCCCGTCGAGGTCAATGCCAAGAATCTCGACAAGTATCTGGGCGTGCGCCGCTACACCTACGGCATCGCGGAAAAGAAAAACCAGGTTGGGCAGGTCACGGGACTCGCGTGGACCGAAGTCGGCGGAGATCTGCTCACCATCGAGGCGGTTGCGCTGCCGGGCAAGGGCAAGACGACGACCACCGGCAAGCTGGGTGAAGTGATGAACGAATCGATCGCCGCGGCGCTATCTGTCGTCCGGCACCGTTCGAAGCAGCTCGGGCTGAGTGCCGATTTCTATCAGAAGATGGATCTGCACATTCACCTTCCCGAGGGCGCGACTCCCAAGGACGGCCCCAGCGCCGGCACGGCAATCGCGACCGCGATCGTGTCGATCCTGACCGATATTCCGGTTCGCGCCGACGTGGCGATGACAGGAGAGATCACGTTGCGCGGCGAAGTGCTGCCGATCGGTGGTCTGAAGGAAAAGCTGCTCGCTGCAGGACGCGGCGGAATTCGCCAGGTGCTCATTCCCGAAGAGAACGTGAAGGATCTCGTCGAGATTCCGGACGAGATCAAGAATCGGCTGGAAATTCATCCAGTGCGCTGGATCGAGCAGGTGCTGGAGTTCGCGCTCGAACGCGCGCCGGAACCGTTGGCCGCGACGCCCGTCGATGCGCCTGCGGTACCTCCGGCGGCACCGGTCGAAGAACCCGCTGCCGTCATCAAGCACTGATGACGATGGCCGGTGCGCCACGGGCGTTGATCGCCTTGTAATTGCATTGTTGATTCCCTCGCAGTGACGCGGCGTGCGCCGCGTCACCGTTCGCAACGCGCGCCATGGCGCTTGACACGGGGAATTCGCGATTGCTATAAAGCACGCTCGGAGTCGGGCGTCGCGCGCACATCCCAATTCTCCATCAAGCATCGAAAGGGGACACCCGTGAACAAGTCGGAACTGATCGACGCGATCGCCAAGCATGCAGACATTTCCAAGGCGGCCGCCGGCCGCGCGCTGGACGCCACCGTCAACTCGATCAAGGGCTCGCTGAAGAAGGGCGATATCGTGACGCTGGTCGGCTTCGGTTCGTTCTACGTCGGCAAGCGCACCGCGCGCCAGGGTCGAAATCCACGCACCGGCGCGACCATCAAGATCAAGGCCGCCAAGGTCCCGAAATTCCGGGCTGGCAAAGAACTCAAGGATTCGGTAAACTAGCGAGTTGAGTTTCGCGGCTGGCATCGATCGCGCGCAGGCTCTGCAACGCAGGGCGCGATCGAAGATGGATAAGGGTGCTTAGCTCAGTTGGTAGAGCGTCGCCCTTACAAGGCGAATGTCGGGAGTTCGAGCCTCTCAGCACCCACCACCACACTGACTATCGCGAACCAGACGCTGCCTTCGAATTCCCGGAGTGGTAGTTCAGTTGGTTAGAATACCGGCCTGTCACGCCGGGGGTCGCGGGTTCGAGTCCCGTCCACTCCGCCAACATCGACGCGAGGGCGAACGCAAGTTCGCCCTTTTTTACAACCGCTGCAACAGGTCCCGGCGCGAGTCAACGTAGCCCGCCACCGCGACCCGAACCGACCTTTTAGACCACGCCTGCCATGTTCGATTTCGTACACCGCAGAAAGCGCGTCGTTCAACTGATCCTGGCGCTGATCACCCTGCCGTTTGCATTCTTCGGCGTGGATTACTACTTTCGCAGCGGTCCCGGCGTGAACGAGGTCGCCCGCGTCGGCAGCGACAAGATCACCCAGGCCGACTTCGACGTGACGCTGCGCGAACAGCAGGACCGCATGCGCCAGCAACTGGGCAGGAACTACGATCCGGCGGTACTCGACAATCCCGAGGTCCGCTATTCGCTGCTCGAACAGCTGATCGGCCAGCGACTGCTCGATGATCAGGCGCGACGCAGCCAGTTTCGCGTGTCTGACGACCAGCTGCGCCAGTTCATCGGCGACATCGCCGCGTTCCAGGTCGACGGCAAGTTCTCTCAGCAACGCTACGAGCAGGTGCTCGCGACTCAGAATCCGCCGAAGAGCTCGGCGCAGTTCGTCAACGACGTGCGCCAGGCGCTGACGCTGGCGCCCTTGCAGGAACCGATTTCGGCGGGAAACATCGTCGCCAAGACCAACGTCGAACGCTATCTCGCGCTGCTCGAACAGCAGCGCGAAGTCGCGGTCGCGGTGATCGCGCCCGACGCCTTCCTCAAGGACGTCAAGATCGACGATGCCGCCGTCAAGGCGTTCTACGACGCCAATCTTGCGTTGTTCCAGGTCCCCGAGCAGGTGAAGATCGAATACGTGACGCTCACGCCCGACGCGCTCGCCGGCCAGGTGCCACTGGACCCGGCCGAAGTCAGGAAACTGTACGACGACAACATCAAGCAGTTCGGCAAGGCCGAGGAACGCCAGGCAAGCCACATCCTCATCGCGGTGAAGCCCGACGCGAGCGCGGCGGACAAGGCCGCGGCCAAGACCAAGGCCGACGCGCTATTGGCGCAGCTCAAGAAGAATCCGGCGCAGTTTGCCGAGCTGGCGAAGCAGAATTCGCAGGACCCGGGCTCGGCCGCCCAAGGCGGCGACCTGGGCTCGTTCGCGCGTGACGGATCGATGGTCAAGCCCTTCGAAGACGCCGTATTCACCGCCAAGCAGGGCGAGATCGTCGGTCCGGTGGCGACCGACTTCGGCTGGCACATCATCAAGGTCACGGGTATCAAGCCGGGCAAGACGCAATCCTTCGAAGAGGCCCGGCCGACGATCGAGCTGGATCTCAAGAGGCAGAAATCGGCGAAGAAATTCGCCGAGTCGGCGGACCAGTTCCAGAACCTTGTCTACGAGCAGGCCGATTCGCTGCAGCCAGTGGCCAAGGCGCTCAATCTGCAGGTCCAGACGACGCCGATGCAGACTCGCGCGCAGATCCAGGCGCTAGGTCAGGGCAATCCAAAGTTCGCGCAGTCGATATTCAGTCCGGATTCGCTGCAAGCCAAGCGCAACACCGAGGCCATCGAGGTGGCGCCGAACACGCTGGTCGCGGCGCGCGTGGTCGAGTACAAGGCGGCGACGCCGCGACCATTCGACGAGGTCAAGACGGATATCCGCCGCAGCCTGGAGATGAAGGCAGCGACGGAACTTGCGCAGGCGGCTGGCAAGGAAAAGCTGGCGGCGCTGGAAGCGAAGAAAGACGTGGCGCTCTCGTTTGCCAAGCCGGTAACACTGAGTCGCAATCAGCCGCAACCCGGATTCACGCAGGACGCGCTGGTCCGTATATTCCAGGCCGACCCCGCCAAGCTGCCTGCCTACGTCGGCGCGACCGGGGAAGGCGGTGGGTACGCGATCTACAAGGTCCAGCAGGTCACCGCAGCGCCGCCACCCGACGCGGCGCGGCTCTCGAGTTACACCGGTCGTATGGGCGAGCAGCTCGGCCGCGAGATGTTCAATGCCTACGTCGCGAGCCTCAAGGCGAAGGCCGACGTCAAGATCAACCAGGTGAATCTGGAGAAGAAGTCCGCGCAGTAGTCCGTGCGGCGGCCGCCGGAGCGCTGAAACAACATCGCGCAGTGACCCGCGCGGCCCGACGCAGCGGTCAGGGCTGGATGGCCGGCGTGCAGCCGAGGTCGCGCATCAGCTTCTGGTTTTGCGCGATCGATTCCTGGCGCATCGCGGCATCGAGGTAGACGCGCTCGCCCTTGTCGTTGTAGCGGTAGACATTCGCATCGTCGCGCAGGCTCTTGTTGCGGCCGATCGCCTGCTGACATTGCGACAACCGCAGATTCTGATCGGCTCGATCCTTTTCCTGCTTGGCGGAATCGTCGACGCGCTGCTGCTGACGTTTGCGGATCTCCGCATCCTTGGCGGCGAGATCGCGTACCGCCGCCGGATCCGCCGGCCCGGCGATGTTTCCCATGCGCTCGGCCTTGACGCCTGCCGGCGGCGTGTCGCCATAGACCACGCGGCCGTTGTCGTCGACCCACTTGTACATTGCCCCGAACGCGAGCGTCGAGGCGAGTGTCACGACGACGCCACAAGCGGCGGCAAAACGCATGGCTGTTGGCAGCTTCATCCGATGTCCAAAACGAGCAAGACTTATGACAAGGTAATACCAATGGCGGCCCACCGTCAACCCGGTCTGCTCCGGGACGGACCGCGCGTCGTTTACCAGTGCAGACCATGCGCGTATAATCGTTATTTGCGCATAGGAGAAATGCACCATGCGTGTCGTCCAGAAGGCGCTCACCTTTGACGACGTTCTGCTGCTTCCCGCCCATTCGTCGGTCGTTCCCCGCGACGTCAACCTCCAGACCCGGCTCACCGCCAGCATCACGCTGAACATTCCGCTCCTCTCGGCGGCGATGGATACGGTCACCGAAGCGAGCCTGGCGATTGCCATTGCCCAGGAGGGAGGCATGGGTGTGGTGCACAAAAACCTGACGCCGAAGGCGCAGGCCGCCCAGGTCGCCAAGGTCAAGCGCTTCGAAAGTGGCGTGGTCAAGGACCCGATCACCATCCCGCCCGCGATGTCGGTACGCGAGGTGGTTGCCCTGACTCGCCAGCATCGAATTTCAGGACTTCCGGTGGTCGACGGCAAGAAAGTCGTCGGGATCGTCACCAACCGCGACCTGCGCTTCGAAACCCACCTCGACCAGCCGGTCTCCAACATCATGACCAAGCGCGATCGCCTGGTCACAGTACCCGAGGGCACCGAGCTCGAGCGCGCCAAGCAATTGATGCACGAGCATCGCCTCGAACGCGTGCTGGTCATCGACGACAACTTCGAGTTGAAGGGCCTGATCACCGTCAAGGACATCCTCAAGTCCACCGAGCATCCGTTCGCGTGCAAGGATGACCGCGGACAGCTGCGTGTCGGCGCAGCGGTAGGCACCGGCGGCGACACCGAGGAACGCGTCGAAGCGCTGGTTGCGGCCGGCGTCGACGTCATCGTCGTCGACACCTCGCACGGTCATTCGCAGGGCGTGCTCGATCGCGTGCGCTGGATCAAGCGCGCGTATCCGAAGCTGCAGGTCGTCGGCGGCAACATCGCCACTGCGTCCGGCGCGCGCGCGCTGGCCGATCACGGCGCCGACGGTGTCAAGGTCGGCATTGGTCCAGGCTCGATCTGCACCACGCGCATCGTCGCCGGCGTCGGCGTGCCCCAGATCACCGCCATCCTCGGCGCGCTGGAAGGCGCCGGTCACGACGTGCCGCTGATCGCCGACGGCGGCATCCGCTACTCGGGCGATATCGCCAAGGCGATTGCCGCGGGCGCCTCGTCGGTGATGCTGGGCAGCCTCTTCGCCGGCACCGAGGAATCGCCGGGCGAGACCGAGCTCTACCAGGGTCGCTCGTACAAGAGTTATCGCGGCATGGGCTCGCTGGGGGCGATGCAGCAGGGCTCGGCCGACCGCTATTTCCAGGACACCGAAGGCGAAGGCCAGTCCGAGAAGCTGGTGCCCGAAGGCATCGAAGGGCGCGTGCCGTACAAGGGGCCGCTGTCGGCGGTGATCCACCAGTTGACCGGGGGCATGCGCGCCGCGATGGGCTACTGCGGTTGCCCGACCATCGAAGCGATGCGCACGCAGTCGCAGTTCGTGGAAATCACCTCGGCAGGCATTCGAGAGTCACACGTGCACGACGTCCAGATCACCAAGGAAGCGCCGAACTATCGTGCCGATTGACGCATCACCGGGTAGGCCGACGCAGCGCCAGATCCCTGCTCCCCCATGCATGCAAAAATACTGATCCTGGATTTCGGCGCGCAGTACACGCAGTTGATCGCCCGCCGCGTGCGCGAGCAGAACGTCTACTGCGAGATTCATCCCCACGATGTCGGCGATGCGTTCATCCGCGATTTCGCGCCGGTCGGCATCATTCTCTCGGGCGGCCCCAACAGCGTGACCGAGGGCGACACGCCGCGCGCGCCGGCGGCGGTCTGGACCGCGGAGGTTCCCGTGCTGGGCATCTGCTACGGCATGCAGACGATGGCGGCGCAGCTCGGCGGCGCGGTCGAAATCGGCAGGACACGCGAGTTCGGTTACGCCGAAGTGCGCGCGCGCGGACATGGGCGACTGCTCGACGGCATCGCGGACCGTACCTCCGGCGAAGGCTACGGGCTGCTCGATGTCTGGATGAGCCATGGCGACAAGGTCACCGCGCTGCCGCCAGGATTCTCGCTCATGGCAAGCAATGCCGCGACGCCAATCGCCGGCATGATGGACGAGGCGCGGCGCTTTTACGCGGTGCAGTTCCATCCCGAGGTGACCCACACGCGGCAGGGCAAGGCGATCCTGCAGCGCTTCGTCCGCGACATCTGCGGATGCAGCGGCGACTGGACCATGCCTGGCTACGTCGACGAAGCGGTGGCGCGCATTCGCGCGCAAGTGGGCGGCGAGGAAGTCATCCTCGGGCTCTCCGGGGGTGTCGATTCGTCGGTTGCGGCGGCGCTGATCCAGCGCGCGATCGGAGACCAACTCACCTGCATCTTCGTCGATACTGGTTTGCTAAGGCACAACGAGGCCGGACAGGTGATGGAGACCTTCGGCAAGCACCTTGGGGTGAAGGTCGACATGGTCGACGCCAGCGAGCGCTTTCTCGGCGAACTCGCCGGAGTCGCCGATCCCGAGGGCAAGCGCAAGATCATCGGCCGCGAATTCGTCAACGTGTTCCAGGCCGAGGCGGCCCGGCTCAAGAACGCGAAATGGCTGGCGCAGGGAACAATCTATCCGGACGTGATCGAGTCCGCGGCGGCGTCGACAAAAAAGGCGCACACCATCAAGTCGCATCACAACGTCGGCGGACTGCCCGACACGCTGCACCTGAAGCTGCTCGAGCCCCTGCGCGAACTGTTCAAGGACGAGGTGCGCGAACTCGGCCTGGCGCTGGGTCTGCCGCGCGACATGGTGTTCCGCCATCCGTTTCCCGGCCCGGGGCTGGGCGTGCGCATCCTCGGCGAAGTCAAACGCGAGTACGCCGACATATTGCGCGCGGCCGACGCCATTTTCATCGACGAGCTGCGCGCGGCCGGCTGGTACGACCAGGTCGCGCAGGCGTTCGCGGTGTTCCTGCCGGTGCGCTCGGTTGGCGTCATGGGCGACGGCCGCACCTACGAAAACGCGGTGGCGCTGCGCGCGGTGCAGACGACCGACTTCATGACCGCGCACTGGGCGCCGCTGCCGCACGATCTGCTGGCGAAGGTCTCGACCCGCATTACCAACGAAGTGCGGGGCATCAATCGGGTGGTCTACGACATCTCGGGCAAGCCGCCCGCGACCATCGAGTGGGAGTAGGCCCTAGTCCCGGCAGCCTGCGCCGGTTCAGATCGTCTGGCGACGCCGCTGTTCGAGCAGGTGCTCGAGCAATTCGATGTTGCGCTGAACGCCAACCATGTTCGGATTGACCTCCAGCGCGCGGCGCGAGTAGTCCAGCGCCCGATCGTAAAACTCCATGCGCGCGTAAATCTGCGCGTAACCTGCCAGCGCACCGAAATGGTAGGGATTGCGCTTGATCACCTGGTCGCAGTCGGCAAGCGATTTGCGCAGGTCGCCGACCAGAAAATAGAGCGTGGCGCGCTTGTTCCAGCCTTCGGCGAAATCAGGCTTGAGTTTGATGATCTGGCTAAACGTGGCGATGCTTTGCTCCAGCTCGCCGACGCTCATCTGCCTGACACCCGTCGAGTAGAGCGCGTCGATTTTGGCGTTGCCCGAGTGCGACCACAGCCGCCACAGCGCCTGCTCGGCGCTGGCGCGCACGTCCTCGTCGGCATCGCGCAGCGCGCGAACCAGCAACTTGGCGTCGGCCATGGTGCCCACGTCGCCAAGCCGGCTCGCGGCCTGCGCGCGCTCCGCGGCGTCGGCAGCGGAGAGTGCCAGTACTGCCTGCTCGCGGGTCTGCTCCTGCGCCTGCGCCGGCGCTACCGTCAGCAGCACCAGCAACAGTAGCGAGGTATGCAAGGCGCGCGGCATCACTCCAACCCACGTGGACGCATCAGGCGACGCTACGCCGATGCCGCGGAAGGGTCAAGCCACGTGCCATCGACACGCGCCTTTCTCGCGGCGCGCAAAGGCGTTGCGCATACGCTGTCGGCCGGACCGGCAATGGCACGGTGCCGCCTTATATAATGCTGCTCCATCGGCGCCATCGCTCCCAGCCGACGTCACCCAGACAAACTATGTGCGCGACACCAACATCCATGCATCGCCGGGTATTCGCAACCCGAGCGCGCGAAGGCAAAGACGACGCGCAGATCGGCGATCGCGATGCTGGTTGATCGGCCGGACGCGCCCTCGGCGGACTCGAGCTCTGCCGACGAACGCTGGATGCGCGAGGCGATATTGCTCGCGCATGCCGCGCAGGCACGCGGCGAAGTCCCGGTGGGCGCGGTCGTGATCCGCGACGGATGCATCGTCGGACGCGGCGGCAACGCACCGGTGGCCGACAATGACGCGACCGCCCACGCCGAGATCGCCGCACTGCGCGAGGCAGGGCAGGCGCTGGGCAATTACCGCCTGCCCGACTGCGAGCTCTACGTGACGCTCGAGCCCTGCGCAATGTGCGCGGGCGCGATCATGCACGCGCGCATCCGCCGCGTGGTCTTCGGCGCCAGTGACCCGAAGACCGGCGCGTGCGGCAGCGTCGTCGACCTGTTTGCCGAACCACGGCTCAACCACCACACTGAGGTCAGTGGCGGCGTCGCGGCGCAGGAGTGCGGTCTGCTGCTGACAAAGTTTTTCGCGGCCCGCCGCTGACGGCCCCGGCATGCGCGCGATCACCTACGGCATCGGCCTGTACGCTCCGGCGGGTTACGTAATCGACCCGGCGGCGATTGCACTCGCGGTCTCGCGTCTCGAAGCTGCAGGCCATCGCGTCGTTGTCGATCCGACGGTGACCACGCGCTGGCAGCGCTTTTCGGCGCCCGACGCAGATCGCATCGCGGCGATCATGCGCATGGTGGAGGATCCGCGCGTCGAGCTTGCGGTCTCGGTGCGTGGCGGCTACGGCGCGTCGCGCCTGCTCGAACGTCTGGATTTCGGCGCCATCGCCGCGGCGAACAAGCGCTGGCTCGGCCACAGCGACTTCACCGCCTTCCAACTCTCAGCGCTTGCCGCCACGGGGATGGTCACGTTCGCAGGACCGCTGGCTGCCTACGACTTCGGCGCGCCGGAGCCCTCGGCGTTCACCCTACGCCATTGTTGGGCGCTCCTGGACGGGACGGAACACTCGGTCGAGTGCACCCTTGCCGGACCGGTGGACTTCGCGGCCGAGGGCACGCTCTGGGGCGGCAACCTGGCAATGGTCGCGCACCTGGTCGGCACGCCCTATCTGCCGCGCATCGACGGCGGCATCCTGTTCCTGGAAGACATCGGCGAACAGCCGTATCGCATCGAACGCATGCTCTACCAACTGCACAACTCCGGTGTGCTCGGCCGCCAGCGCGCGCTGCTGCTGGGAGAATTCAATGGTTACGAGCCGGGAGCCAACGACAATGGATACGATCTCGGCGCCGTGGTCGAGCACGCGCGCGCAACCTTCGGCATTCCTATCTTCACCGGGCTGCCGTTCGGGCATTGCCGCGACAAGTTGACGCTGCCCGTGGGCGGGCACTGCGCGCTCAGCGTTCGCGACGGTGTGGGCAGGCTCCAATTCTCGAATTACGGAGTGCGAACCTGAGCGCGATCTACACAGTGCGCCTGGCAGATTGGGCAAGCGACGAGCGCTCGCTGCGCGACATCCGCCAGCGCGTGTTCATGGTCGAGCAAGGCGTCACCGCCGACCTCGAATGGGACGGCATCGACCAGGAGTGCCGGCACGCGCTCGCCGAAGACGGCGAGGGACGACCGATCGGCTGCGCGCGCCTGCTACCCGACGGCCATATCGGTCGCGTCGCGGTCCTGGCGGATTGGCGCGGACGCGGCGTTGGCGACGCGCTGCTGGAACGCATGATTGCGCTGGCTCGCGAGTTGGGCCACACGCGCGTCATGCTCAACGCCCAGACGCACGCGCTGGCGTTCTACGCGCGGCGCGGATTCGTCGCATACGGTCCCGAATACGACGATGCGGGCATTCCGCATCGCGCGATGCAGCGCTTGCTGTAGCGCTGCGCTGCCGGGCAGGCGCGTCGAAAACTACGCCAGCGCGAACGCCTCGTCGGTTTCGCCGGTCAATCGGCCGTGGTGATCGAAGCGGCGCTCGACGAAGCGCGCGCCGCCCTTTTGGTCGATCGTGAGCACCGTCGAACATCGCGTGCCGTAATCGTCGGTGACAATGAACGCCGGCGAAAGCACACGTTCCCATTGCGCCGAGACTCCGGTCGATGGCAGCGCGACATCGGGCGCGCTCTCGCGGTCGCCGAGCAGGGCGAATGCCGCGGCGAAGAATTCGCCGCCGCCGTCTAGCGCCTCGCGCAGCCGCGCCTTGCTGCGCAGCACCTTGGGCCAGGGCGTATCCAGCAGATGATTCGACAGGCCGTGGATGCCGTCGCCGAGCGCGACGCCGCCGCTGGATCGGTTCGAGGCATACGCCGCCCTCGCGCCGTCGCCAACGAGCAGATTGAAGCCGTGGTAACGCTGTCCGTCGACCGAGACGTGTGCGCAGTGAGCGAGCGGCGACAGGCCCGTGTGCAATGCCTGCGTGACCAACGCACCGCGCGACGGCGCGCGCGGATCACGCGGGATGCCTTCGCGGAAGTTGGTCACCAGCGACCAGCGGCCGTGGCGTGTGACGCCGAACCAGGTACCCCCGCCGACCTGGTCGCGCCCGGCGAGAAGACCTTCGGGCCACCACTGCGCCGCATCCGCAGCGCGCGCATGGAATTCGTCGCGGTTGGCGGCGATGGCCAGCCGGAAGCGTGGGTGCGCGTTGATCGCGACGATGGCGAGGCACATGCGCTCAACCGCCGATCATCTGCCGCGACAGCGCATTATGCCGCTCGATCAGCGCCGGCATTTCGACGTCCTGCAGGATGCCCTCGCTGACGCGCAATCGGCCGCCGATCACCGAGAAGTCGACCATGGCTGGAGCGCACAGCACCAGCGCGGCGATCGGGTCGTGCATTGCGCCGGCGTACCCCGGCTGGTCGAGGCGGAAGCCGACGAAATCGGCGGCCATGCCGGGCGCGATGCTGCCGATGTCGTCGCGACCCAGCACCGCGGCACCACCCACAGTCGCCAGTTCCAGCGCGTCACGGGCGGACAGCGCCGCCGCATCGCCGCCGACCCGTGCGAGCAGCAACGCCAGTCGCGCTTCGGCGAGCAGGTGATTGCCGTCGTTGGACGCCGATCCGTCGACGCCAAGCCCGAGGCGCACGCCGGCGGCGCGCAGTCGCGAGACCGGCGCGCGTCCCGAGGCCAGGCGCATGTTGGATCCGGGACAATGGCACACGCCGGTGCTCGTCGCTGCGAATCGATCGATCTCTTGTTCGTCGAGCTTCACGCAGTGTGCGTGCCATACGTCGGCGCCGGTCCAGCCGACGCTTTCCGCGTACTCGCCGGGACGGCAGCCGAAGCGCTCCATGCTGTAAGCCACGTCGTGGTCGTTTTCCGCGAGATGGGTGTGCAGCGCGACGCCGTAGCTGCGCGCCAGCGCCGCCGAATCGCGCATCAGGTCGCGGCTGACCGAGAACGGCGAGCACGGTGCGACCACGATGCGCGTCATCGCGAAGCGGCACGGATCGTGGAACGCCTCGATGACGCGGCGCGTGTCGGCCAGGATCGCGTCCTCCGATTCGACCAGCGCGTCCGGCGGCAGTCCACCCGCGCTTGCGCCGACGCTCATCGAGCCGCGCGCGGCGTGAAAGCGCATGCCCATGTCGTGTCCTGCGCGAATCGTGTCGTCGAGCCGGACGTCGTTGGGGAACAGGTAGAGGTGATCGCTGGTGGTGGTGCACCCCGAGAGCATCAGTTCGGCCATGCCCAGCCTGGCGGAGACGTACGCGCCCTCGGCGGACAACCGGGACCAGATCGGGTAGAGCGTACGCAGCCACGAGAACAGGTTGGCGTCCTGAGCCAGCACACGCGTGAGCGTCTGGAACAGGTGATGGTGCGTGTTGACCAGGCCCGGCAGCACCACGTGGGCGCGCGCGTCGATGACCCGGTCGGCGGTGGTCGCGGGCATGTCCGCGAGCGCGCCGACGGCGACGATGGCGTTGTTGCGCACGTAAATGGCGGCGTCGCGCAGTTCGCGCCGCTGCGGGTCCATGGTCGCCAGCGTGTGAATGTTGCGCACCAGCAGGCTGCTCACTGCGCCACCGTCACGAAGCGCTCGATCTGCCTTGCCGAACCGGGCGCGAGCAGCGCCGTGAAGTCCCCCGCGTCCAGCAACTCCGAGAGCACACGTTCGAAAACGCGGCCATCGCGCACGCCTTCGTAGATCTCCATCCACAACAGCGGGTCGTCCTGGCGTTGCAGCAGGCGGCCGGCGACGCCGGTGCGCGCCTCGAGTTGCGCGAGGATGCGTACGAGCGCGGCCTTCGCGGCAGCGGCGTGCGTGGGAAGTACGCGGTAGTAGACGTAGTAGTGAACCGCGCTTGCGCCGGTTGCAGCGCTCAAGTGATGCGCGCTCGCGGCGGCGCGGCCTCGGGCAGCGGATACGGCAACGGTATGAGTGCCAGCCTGCGACCGTCCGGCGCGGCCAGTCGTACCTCACCGCTGTCGCGGGCTGCGTTCTGCAGCACCGCCAGCAAGTCGACGCCGCCCCCTGGCGCCGGGGCGACATTGACGACCGTGCCGCAGGCCTGATCGCCGAAGACTGCGCTGTAGAGTCGGTCGGCGGGCGCAGGCGACGCACCGTCGACGTGCGCCAGTGTGAGGCGTTCCTTGAGTCGCCCCAGGTATTGCGTGCGAGCGACAATTTCCTGCCCGGTGTAGCAACCCTTCTGGAAATTCACGCCGCCGAGCGCGTCGAGATTTGCGGTCTGCGGCACGAATTGATCGCTGGTTGCGGCCGTGATCACGGGTACACCGGCGCGAATCGTCAGCCACTCCCACGTGGGGTAGCCGGCCGGTCGGGCGAGCGAGGCCAGTTGCCGCCAAAACGCTTCTGCGTGTTGCGGATCCACGCTTGCCATGAAGCGCCCGCCGGGCAATGCGGTCATGGCCGCGCCGGGCGCGGCTACCGACCATCGGTGTGGCGTTGGTATGGCGCCCAGCGCGTCGCCGAGCACCGTCGCGGCGGCGAGGCCGCCCACGCCAAGGCGAATCGTGGCTGCGCTGGCATCCTCGATCGTCAGCTTCGAGCGCAGGACGAACATCTGCAGCCGCTTGCGCACCGACTCCAGCAGGGTCGCAGAAAAAATCAGCTCGAAGGCTGAGTCATCGACTCGGCGCAGCAGGAAATTGGCGAGCATGCGGCCCTTGGCCGAGCACCATGCCGTCAGTTGCGACGTGCCTGCATCCAGGCTGGCGACGTCGTTGGTCAGCTGTCCCTGGAGGAACACCGCCGCATCCGGTCCGGCCACGCGCAGGACGCCAAGCGGCGCGAGGTCGCACACCACGGCATGGTCGCGGGCCGCCTCGAGTTCGGCGGGAGAATCGCCGAACGATCGCACCGATGCATGGTCGAATCGGGCGCCGTGGTCGGCAAGAAAAGTGGTCCAGGGGGTCACGCGAGCAGTGTAGGGCCAGACGCGGGGTCGTGGCGCGGGTTTCGCGGTGCTGGCGCCAAGGGTGGAAAGCGTGTTAAAATCGAACGTTAGCTTGGATTGGCGCGGTTGGGTAAAAACCGTGGGCATTTTGCCCGCACCCGAACCGCAGATTCCGGGCAATTCGCAGATCCGCCCATTCAGGGTGCCGGAGAACATTTCCGGCCCAGTTGCGGATCGAGGCTCAACCCTGAAAAGGAGTGTAGTAATGTCGGTCACAATGCGTCAAATGCTGGAAGCCGGAGTCCACTTCGGCCATCAAACGCGCTACTGGAACCCGAAGATGGCGGATTTCATCTTCGGCTCGCGCAACAAGATTCACATCGTCAACCTCGAAAAGACGATGGAAATGTACCAGGAGGCGCTGAAATTCGTGCGTCGCCTGGCCGCCAATCGCGGCACCATCCTCTTCGTCGGTACCAAGCGCCAGGCGCGCGAGATCGTTGCCGAGGAAGCGCGTCGCGCGGGCATGCCCTACGTCGACCATCGCTGGCTCGGCGGCATGCTGACCAATTTCAAGACGGTGAAGGTGTCGATCAAGCGCCTGAAGGATCTCGAGGCGATGTCGCTCGACGGCACCTTCGAGAAGATGAGCAAGCGCGAAGCGCTGACGCTGCAGCGCGAAATGGAAAAACTGACGCGCAGCCTCGGTGGGATCAAGGAAATGACCGCGCCGCCCGACGCACTGTTCGTCATCGATGTCGGCTATCAGAAGATCGCGGTCACCGAATCGAACAAGCTCGCCATTCCGATCGTCGGCGTCGTCGACACCAATCATTCGCCAGACGGCATCGCGTACGTGATTCCGGGCAACGACGATTCGAGCCGGGCGATCCGGCTCTACGCTCGCGGCATCGCCGACGCGATTCTCGAAGGCAAGAGCCAGGTCATCCAGGAAATCGTCCAGACGGAGGAATTCGTCGAAGTGTCGGGCGAGGAAGCCGCGGCGTGAATCAACGAACCGGGACGCGCGACAGCAAGCTATAGGTCTCAAGGGGCTGCGGCCCCTTTTTTTTGATCGACGCGAGTGCGAAGTCAGACGCGCGCGGCGATGGCAACGAACATGGAGCAAGCAAGCATGGCGGAAATCTCCGCAGCCAAAGTGATGGAACTGCGCGGCCGTACCGGGCTGGGCATGATGGAATGCAAAAAGGCGCTGACCGAAACCGGCGGCGACATGCTCAAGGCCGAGGAACTGCTGCGCATCAAGAGCGGCGCCAAGGCGTCCAAGGCGGCCGACCGCATCGCATCTGAAGGGATCATTGGTCTCGATGTTGCGGCCGACGGCAAGGTCGCCTCGCTGGTCGAGATCAACTGCGAAACCGATTTCGTCGGCAAGAACGAAGAATTCAAGGCGTTCGCCGGCGAAGTCGCCAAGGTCGTCGCGCGCGACAATCCGCCCGACCTCGCCGCGCTGGGGGCGCGCACGCTTGCGTCGGGTGAGACCGTCGAGGCTCGGCGCGTCGCGCTGGTGCAGAAGATCGGCGAGAACCTGTCGATCCGCCGCTTTACGCGCATGGTCGGGGTTGGGCGGATCCATTCCTACGTTCATGGAACGCGCATCGGCGTGCTCGTCGACGTGACCGGCGGCGACGCGACGTTGGGCAAGGATCTGGCGATGCATATCGCGGCGAGCAAGCCGCTGGCGCTCGACAAGAGCCAGGTGGCAGCCGACATCGTCGCACGCGAGCGCACGATCGCCGCGGCCCGCGCCGCCGAATCGGGAAAGCCCGCGAACATCGTCGAAAAGATGGTCGAAGGCGCGATCGCCAAGTTCCTGGCCGAAGTCACGCTCGTCGCGCAGGCGTTCGTCAAGGGCGACGGCAAGCAGACCATCGAACAGCTGCTCAAGGCTCAGGGCGCGACCGTGAACAACTTCGCGCTCTACGTGGTGGGCGAAGGTATCGAGAAGAAGAAAGACGATTTCGCCGCCGAAGTCGCGGCGATGGCGAAGGCCTGAAACGCAACGCGCGCAACGCACGCAACCCAAGGATAGGTTTCCGATGACGATACCGACGATCGCGCCGCTGGCCAGCGTATCCCCGGTGACGAACAAGGAGCCGGCGTACAAGCGCATTCTGCTCAAGCTGTCGGGCGAGGCGCTCATGGGCAATGATGCGTACGGGATCAACCGCGAGGTGATCGACGGCATCGTCGCCGAGATCGCCGAAGTCGCTGGCCTGGGCGTGCAGATCGCGGTGGTCATCGGCGGCGGCAATATTTTCCGCGGCGTGGCGCCCGGCGCTGCCGGCATGGATCGCGCCACCGCCGACTACATGGGGATGCTTGCGACGCTGATGAACGCGCTCGCGCTGCAGGATGCCATGCGCCGCGGCGGCGTCGTCTCGCGAGTGCAGTCGGCGCTGGCGATCGAGCAGGTCGCCGAACCCTACATACGCGGCAAGGCGCTGCGCTACCTCGAGGAAAACAAGGTCGTCATCTTCGGCGCCGGCACCGGCAATCCGTTCTTCACGACCGACACCGCGGCCGCGCTGCGTGGACGCGAAATGGGTGTCGACATCGTGCTCAAGGCCACCAAGGTCGATGGCGTCTACACCGCGGACCCGAAGACCGATCCGACCGCGAAACGTTACCGCAGCCTCACATTCGACGAGGCCATCGTCAAGAATCTGCGCGTGATGGACGCCACCGCATTGGCGCTGTGCCGCGACCAGAACATGCTGCTCAAGGTCTTCAGCATTTTTGCGGCCGGGGCGCTCAAGCGCGTTGTCATGGGCGAGGACGAAGGGACACTGGTCCATTGCTAGACGGACCGAGGAGAACGAGATGATTGCAGACGTCAAGAAAACCGCCGAGCAAAAGATGCAGAAGTCGCTCGAGACGCTCAAGACCGATCTCGGCAAGGTGCGCACGGGCCGTGCGCACACCGGACTGCTGGACCACATCAAGGTCGACTACTACGGCTCGATGATGCCGTTGAACCAGGTCGCCAACGTGACCCTCGCCGATGCGCATACCATTGCCGTGCAGCCGTGGGAAAAGAAGATGGTGCAGGTCGTCGAGAAGGCCATCCGCGAATCTGACCTGGGCGTGAATCCGGCCACCGCCAGCGACGTCATCCGCGTACCGATGCCGGCGCTGACCGAGGAACGCCGCAAAGAACTGGTCAAGGTCGTGCACAAGGAAGCCGAAGGCACGCGCGTCGCCATCCGCAACATCCGTCGCGATGCCATTGCCCACGTCAAGGACCTGCTGAAGGCAAAGTCGGTCTCGGAAGACGACGATCGCCGGGCGCAAGACGAGATCCAGAAGCTGACCGACCGCTACATCGGCGAAGTCGACAAAGCTCTGCACGCGAAGGAAGCGGACCTGATGGCGGTCTGACTCAAGACTCCCTTCACTTTCGCCCCGCTTCGCGCCAGCCCTTGTTTACCAGCTCCACCCGAGATATCCCGGACGCACCCGCGGTGCCGCGCCATGTCGCGATCATCATGGACGGCAATGGGCGTTGGGCAAAGCAGCGCCACCTGCCGCGAGTCGCGGGGCACCGCAAAGGTGTCGAGTCGGTGCGTTCGGTGGTGCGTGCGTGCATCGAGCGCGGCGTCGAATACCTGACGCTGTTCGCGTTCTCGAGCGAGAACTGGCGTCGACCGCCCGAGGAAGTTTCGATCCTCATGCAGCTGTTCATCCGCGCACTCGAGCAGGAGGTCGCCAAGCTCGACGAAAACGGCATTCGCTTCCGCGTCATCGGCGACACGTCGCGTTTCGAGTCGCGGATCCGCGATTTGATCGCGGACGGCGAGGCGCGTACCGCGCGCAACCGGCGCCTTACGCTCACCGTCGCCGCAAACTACGGCGGACGCTGGGACATCGCGCAGGCCGCGCAACGATTGATCGCGGCGCATCCGGAAGCAGCGCGAGGCTTTGCCCCGGAAGCGCTCGAGCCCTTCCTTGCGATGGCGTACGCGCCCGAGCCCGACCTGTTCATTCGCACCGGCGGCGAGCAGCGGATCTCCAATTTCCTGCTCTGGCAACTGGCCTACACCGAGTTGTACTTCACCGACCTGCTTTGGCCGGATTTCAACGGCAAGGCGCTGGACGCGGCGGTCGCGTCGTATCAGCAGCGCGAACGTCGCTTCGGACGAACCAGCGAGCAGTTGCAGGAAACCGCGAGCAGCTGATGCGCGGTTGCCGTCGATGCTGAAGACCCGCGTACTTACTGCGATCGTACTGGTACCGCTGGTGCTGGCGGCGTTGTTCGGCCTCGATGCGCGCAATTGGGCGCTGGTCACGCTGGTCGCGGTGTGCATCGCGGCGGGAGAGTGGGCCATGCTGGCGGACTTCGCGACGCCGGCACGCTGGCTCTACGTGGTCGCGGCGGCGGGCATCGGGCTCGCGCTGCTATTTTTTCCCGAATTCGGTTTTTCCGCCCATTCGGGCTGGCCTCCGGCGGTCGTGGTTGTGATCTGCGGTGCGGCAACGTTGTTCTGGACTTGCATTGTCCCGGTGTGGGTGTTGCGACGCTGGCAGGTGAAATCCGCAGTGGTCCTGGCGCTGGTCGGTGCATTGGTGCTCGTTGCGACCTGGGTTGCACTGGTGCAGATCCAGGCGCGCTCGCCGGGGATGTTGCTGGCACTCATGGCCATCGTCTGGATAGCGGATACCGCGGCGTATTTCACCGGACGCAAGTTCGGCAGGCGCAAGCTCGCGCCTCTGATCAGTCCCGGCAAGACCTGGGAAGGCGTCTACGGCGCGCTGTTCGCGGTCGGCGTCTACGCGCTTGCTCTGCTGCCACTGGCGGCACACAACGGCTATGCGCGCGCGCTGGGCGTCGGCGCAGTCGTCGCCTGGGTGTGTCTGGTCCTGCTGCTGGCGGGGCTGTCGGTCTTCGGCGACCTGTTCGAATCGCTGCTCAAGCGCCAGTGCGGCGTCAAGGACAGCGGCAAGGTGCTGCCCGGCCACGGTGGAGTGCTTGATCGCATCGACGCGCTGACCGCCGCGATGCCCGCGGCGGCGCTGGTCGCGCATTATCTGATCCGCTGAAATGAAACATCCCCCCACGCTCGCTCTGTGCGGCTTCGCCGCATCCCGCTACGCGGGACCAGCCTTCGGCTGTCCTGCGGTCTTCGACCTGGTGCTCGCTGCCCCCCAGGGGGCAGGTCAGTCGGTCGGGGCGGCCCTTCCCGACTGACATGCCCGGCTCCGCGCCTCGCAGCATCGCCATTCTCGGCGCCACCGGTTCGATCGGCGCGTCGACGCTGGACGTGATCGCGCGCCATCCAGGCCGCTATTCGGTCGCGGCATTGACCGCTGGCCGTCGCTGGGAGCCGCTCCTCGAGCTGGTGCGGCGCTTCCGGCCACCGCACGCAGCGCTGCTCGACGCCGATGCGGCGCGCGAGTTGGCCGCCGCGGTGCGCCGCGAAGGTTTGCCGACGCGCGTCGCCCACGGTCCCGATGGACTGTGCGCGATGGCCACGCTGCCCGAGGCCGACACCGTCGTCGCCGCCATCGTCGGCGCGGCGGGCCTGTCATCGACGCTTGCAGCGGCGCGCGCAGGCAAGCGCATCCTGCTCGCCAACAAGGAGACACTGGTCCTCGCCGGAGCAGTGTTCATGGCCGCGCTGCGCGAAGGCGGCGCGACGCTCATGCCCGTCGACAGCGAGCACAACGCGATCTTCCAGTGCCTGCCTCCCGACGCGGGCCGCGACTTGGCCGCTATCGGCGTCCGCCGTATCGTACTCACGGCGTCCGGGGGTCCGTTTCGTGTAACTCCACAGTCCGACCTGGCGCGGGTCACGCCCGACGCGGCGTGCGCGCATCCCAAGTGGCGGATGGGTCGCAAGATATCTGTCGATTCCGCGACCATGATGAACAAGGGCCTGGAGGTCATCGAGGCGCACTGGCTCTTCGGCGCGGCCGCAGACGCGATCGAGGTGCTCATACACCCACAAAGCATCGTGCACTCGCTGGTCGAATACGTCGATGGTTCGGTACTCGCGCAACTGGGCAACCCGGACATGCGCACGCCGATCGCGCAGGCGCTGTCGTGGCCGCAACGCATCGATGCTGGAGTCGCCCGGCTGGACCTGGCGCAGATCGGCCGGCTCGAGTTCGAACCGCCGGATCGCGCACGCTTTCCGTGCCTCGGGCTGGCCTACGCTGCACTGCGCGCGGGCGGTACCGCGCCAGCGCTGCTCAATGCCGCCAATGAAGTCGCGGTCGAGGCGTTTCTGCAGGGGCGCATTGCCTTTCCCGAGATCGCGGGCGTGTGCGAAGAGACGATGACCGCCATCGCCGCAGGCCCCGTGGCGTCGTTGGCCGATGCGCTCGACGCCGATCTGAACGCGCGGCGCGTCGCCGGCACGTTGTGCGATCACCCCGACCGGCGCAGGCTCAGCGCATGATCGCCCTGACGCAGAAGATCCTTGCCTTTGTCGTCACGCTGGGCGTGCTGGTTGTGTTCCACGAGCTCGGCCATTACGTCGTAGCGCGTCTGGCGGGCGTGAAGGTGTTGCGCTTTTCGGTCGGCTTCGGCCGCATCGTGTGGTCGCGCCGCTTCGGACCCGACCGCACCGAGTGGGCACTTTCGGCGGTGCCGCTCGGCGGCTATGTCAAGATGGCCGACGAGCGCGAGGGCGATGTCGCGCCTGCGGACCTGCCGCGCGCGTTCAATCGCCAAAGCGTATGGCGGCGGATCGCGATCGTGGCCGCGGGCCCGATCGCCAACCTGTTGCTGGCGGTGCTGCTCTTCGCCGGCACGTACATGGTTGGCGTCCCCGGCCAGCGCGCCTTGCTCGCGGCGCCGCCTGCCGGCACGCCGGCGGCCAGCGCCGGATTCGCGGGAGGCGATCTGGTCACCGCGGTCGACGGCGAGAGCGTGCGCTCTTGGCAGGATCTGCGCTGGCGCTTGCTCAAGTCCTCGGGCAGCACCGAGGTCGCGGTAGCAGTCGAGCGCCCGGACGGCGCCCAGGTTCAGCGCCGGCTGTCGCTGGCATCGCTCGCCCAAGGCGACTGGGAAGGCAATTTCCTGGCCTCGCTGGGCTTGAAGACCGACCTCGGCCCGCCGGTGGTCGGCGAGGCGGTGCCCGGCAAGCCTGCGGCGAAGGCGGGCATACGTGCCGGCGATGTCATCATCGCGATCGGCAACGACCTCGTGCGTTCGCCGTCCGACGTCGCGGCGATTACCAACGCGCACCCCGGCGATCCGCTGGTGTTCACCTTGCGCCGCGACGGCAACGAACTTCGCGTCGAACTGGTTCCGGAGGCGAGCGAGCTGGGTGGACGGCGCGTGGGACTGGCCGGCATGCGGCTCGGTGTCGACCCGGCGGTGGCCGAGCGTTCTGCGCTGACGGTGCGCTATGGCGTCTTCGACGCGCTCCTCCAAGGCGCGCGCAAGACCTGGGAATTGTCAGTGTTCACGCTGAAGATGCTCGGCAGGATAGTCACCGGCGATGCGTCGCTGAAGAACATCAGCGGACCGCTCACCATGGCTGATTATGCCGGCCAATCGGCGCAGGCGGGACTGCTTACTTTCGTCGGCTATCTGGCACTGATCAGCATCAGCCTCGGCGTGCTCAACCTGCTGCCCGTTCCCTTACTCGATGGCGGGCACTTGATGTATTATCTCGCGGAGATTATCAAGGGCAGTCCCGTTTCCGACCGCGTGCTCGAGGTCGGCCAGCGATTCGGCATGGCCGTGCTGGCAATGCTGATGGCTTTGGCGCTTTTCAATGACCTTTCCCGACTGTTCTGATCCGCGCCGACCGCGCGGCGCTCGAATGCGCGCCGCCGATTCCTGCCGGACGCTGCTGCTGTTGATTGCGACCTTCCTGTCGTTGCCTGCTGCCGCATTCGATCCGTTCGTCGTCAAGGACATCCGCGTCGAGGGCGTGCAGCGCACCGACGCCGGCACGGTGTTCAACTACCTGCCGGTCAAGGTCGGCGAGCGCCTCGATGACGAGAAGGCGTCTGCCGCAGTCAAGGCGCTCTACGCCACCGGATTCTTCCGCGACGTTCGGCTCGAGGTCGAGGGCGACGTGCTGGTGGTCATCGTGCAGGAACGTCCCACGATCAGCCAGATCGATATCGTCGGCACCAAGGAGTTCGAGAAGGACGTACTCAAGAAGGCGCTCAAGGACATCGGCGTCGCCGAAGCACGCATCTTCGATCGGTCGGCACTGGATCGCGCGGAGCAGGAGCTCAAGCGCCAGTACATCAACCGCGGCTTCTACGGCGTCAAGATCACGACCACCGTGACGCCGCAGGAACGCAACCGCGTCGCCGTCAATTTCACGGTCGAAGAGGGCGACGTCGCCAAGATCGCCAACATCAACATCGTCGGCGCGCAGGCGTTCACCGAACGCCAGCTGATCAAGGAGATGCAGCTTTCGACGCCGGGCTGGCTGACCTGGTACACCAAGAACGACCAGTACTCCAAGCAGAAGCTGCAGGCCGACCTGGAAACCCTGCGCAGCTACTACACCAATCGCGGTTACCTGGAATTCGCGATCGACTCGACGCAGGTGTCGATCACTCCCGACAAGGACGACATCTACATCACCATCAACATCACCGAGGGACCCAAGTACACCGTGTCGGGCGTGCGCCTGGCCGGCGAGCTGCTGCTGCCCGAGGAAGAGCTGATGCGGCTGGTGAGAATCAGGCCGGGCGACGTGTATTCGCGCGAGAAATTGCAGCAGTCGGCCAAGGCGATTTCCGACCGCATGGGCAGCGACGGATATGCCTTCGCCAACGTGAACGCCGTGCCTGAAATCGATCGCGAGAAGCAGACGGCATCATTTGCCTTTTATATCGACCCAGGTCGCAGGGTATACGTCCGCAAGATCAACATCAGCGGCAACGCGCGTACCCGAGACGAGGTCATCCGCCGCGAAATACGTCAGCTCGAGGACGCCTGGTACGACTCGACACGCATCGATCGCTCGAAAGTTCGTATCACGCGCCTGCAGTTCTTCGAGGACGTGAATCTGGAGACGCCGTCGGTTCCCGGCAGCCCCGACCAGGTGGACGTCAATGTCACGGTGACCGAGAAATCCACCGGCAATCTGCTCGTCGGCGTCGGCTATTCGACCGCCGACAAATTCGTCATATCGGGCTCGGTGTCTCAGAACAATGTGTTCGGCACCGGCAATTCGCTGACTGCATCGGTCAACAGCAGCAAGGTCAACCAGGTCTATTCGCTTACCTATGTCGAGCCCTACTGGACGCAGGACGGCGTGTCTCGATCCACCGAGCTCTACATCCGCAATACCAACCCGTCGTCGCTCTCGGTCGCTGCCTACGAGTCGAGCACGGCCGGCGCAGCCATGGGTTTCGGAATCCCGCTCACCGAAACCGATTCGATCACCTTCGGCGGTCGCTTTGAACACACAAACCTCACGCTATTCGACAACAGCCCGTTGCTGTATCGAGAATTCGTCAGGGAGTTCGGGAGTATCACCAACAGCTTCGTCTTCAGCCTGGGATGGGCCCGCGACACCCGCGACAACCTGCTGTTTCCGACCCGGGGCATGCTGCAGAGCGCGTATGCGGAGCTCGGCGTAGGCGACTTGCAGTACTACAAGACCAACTACCTCATCCAGTGGTTCACGCCGCTGCCGCTCGACACGGTACTCATGCTGCGCAGCGACCTGGGGTATGGCGGCGGCCTAGGCGGCAAACCGCTGCCGTTCTTCAAGGCGTATTATGCGGGCGGGGTAGGATCGGTTCGGGGGTACGAAACCGCGTCGCTCGGGCCGCAGGACATCTCGGGCAATACGATCGGTGGCCGCCAGAAGGTCGTCGGCAACGTTGAGCTGTTCTTCCCGATTCCCGGAACCAAGCCGGGCGACCAGTCGGTGCGGGGGTCGATTTTCGTCGATGCCGGCCAGATCTACGATAGCGGATTCGAACCGAACCTGGAGTCGTTCCGATATTCGACCGGCGTAGGGCTGGCGTGGAATTCGCCGATCGGGCCGCTCAAGTTCAGTTATGGCTATCCGCTCAACGCAGGACCGCACGACCGGATACAGCGGTTCCAGTTCCAGGTCGGCACGACGTTCTAGGCATGGCCCGGCGATCCGGGCAACTGGTGTAGGAGAGCAACTTGAAATACCTTACGCGGCACGCATTGATCAACTTCGCCGGCGCGCTGTTCATCGCGTCGCTGGCCATTCCCGGGTTCGCGCAGGGAGCGGACTACAAGATCGGCTTCGTGAACAGCGAACGCCTGTTTCGTGATGCGACGCCCGCCAAGCGCGCAACGCAGAAACTCGAGAAAGAATTCGCCGGCCGCGATGCCGAGATCCAGAAACTCTCCAAGCAGGTCCGCGACCTGCAGGCGCTGCTGGAAAAAGACGGCGTGACCATGGCCGAAGCCGAGCGGCGCAACAAGGAGCGTGACCTGGCCAACATGAGCCGCGACCTGCAGCGCGCGCAGCGCGAATTCCGCGAGGACCTCAACCTGCGTCGCAACGAGGAATTGTCCGCGGTGCAGGAACGCGCCAACAAGGTAATCCTGCAGATCGCCAACGACGAGAAGTTCGACTTGATCATCCAGGATCCGGTCATCTATGCGAGTCCCCGCATCGACATCACCGATCGGGTCATCAAGGCGCTCGCCGACAAGTAGTGTCGGTGAAGGCGCGGAACGAGCGCATATGGGTCCGCGTCGCTCAGGTTCAGGGATATCGCTGGCGGCGCTCGCGCAACGCTGCGGAGCCCAACTGGTCGGCGATGGCAGCGTGGTGATCACCACCGTCGCTTCGCTCGGCGACGGCGGGCCCGGCGCCATCGTTTTCCTGGCCAATCCCAAGTATCGCGGCATGCTGTCGACGACGCGCGCCAGCGCGGTCATTGTCGCGCCGGCAGACGCGGCCGAGACCAGCCTGCCGAAACTGATCTCCAACAATCCGCACGCGACCTATGCCAAGGCTGCGGCGGTGCTCTACCCGATCATGCCGCCCGATCCGGTGGTGCATGCCAGTGCCAGCATCGCGGCGACGGCGCGGGTGGCGTCGTCGGCATCGATCGGCGCCGGCGCGGTCGTCGGAGAACGTGCCAGCATCGGCGAGCGCGCGAGCATTCATGCCGGCTGCGTGATCGGGGACGACTGCAGCATCGGCGACGACGTCATCCTCTACCCGCGCGTGGTTGCCTATCCTGATACTCGCATCGGCCCGCGCACCATCGTGCACGCGGGTGCGGTACTCGGCGCCGACGGATTCGGCATGGCCGAAGAGGAGGGGCGCTGGCTCAAGGTGCCGCAATTGGGCGGTGTGGTCATCGGCGCCGACGTGGAAATCGGCGCCAATTCAACCGTCGACCGCGGCGCGCTTGGCGACACCGTGCTCGAGGACGACGTCAAGCTCGACAACCAGATCCAGATCGGCCACAACTGCCGGATCGGCAAGCACACGGCGATCGCCGGCCAGGCCGGCATCGCCGGTAGCACCCGCGTCGGGCGCAATTGCCGGATCGGTGGCGCGGCGATGATCGCGGGTCATCTCGAGATCGCCGATGGTACCGTCATCTCCGGGGGCACCGGGGTATTCGACAGCATCCGCGAGCCGGGCAGCTACACTTCGGTATTCCCGATGCTGCCCCACCGCGACTGGAAGCGTGTCGCGGCGGCGGTGCGTCGCCTGCGTCAGCTTACCGAACGCGTGCTGGCACTGGAACGCTCGACCAAACATTCGAACCAAGACCAGGGGGAGTGACCATGGGCGAAATGGACATCGGCGAAATCATGCGCTACCTGCCGCATCGGTACCCGTTTCTGCTCGTCGATCGCGTGCTCGAATGCCTGCCCGGGGAACGCATCAAGGCGATCAAGAACGTCACCGCCAATGAGCCATTTTTTCAGGGACATTTTCCCGGCTATCCGGTGATGCCCGGAGTGCTCGTGGTCGAGGCGCTGGCGCAGGTCTCGGTGATCCTGGTCCACAAAACGCTCAATCTGACTGCGGACGGCAAGTCGCTGATCTTCTTTGCCGGCATCGACGACGCCCGCTTCAAGCGCCAGGTGCTGCCCGGCGATCAGCTGCTGCTCGAATCGACCGAGGTGAGGCTCGCACGCGGCGTGGGCAAGTTCAACGTCAAGGCCACCGTCGGTGGTGTGCTGGTCGCGCAAGCGCAATTGCTGGCCGTATTGCGGGAGGTCTGAGCGGAAATGTCCGGGACGCACCCCACCGCGGTCGTCGCGGCCGACGCCCGGGTCGCATCTGGCGTCGAAATTGGCGCGTACGCCGTGATCGGCGCCGGCGTCTCGATCGGTGAAGGCACGATCGTCGGTCCGCACGCGGTCATCGCGGCTCGCACCTCGATCGGTCGCAACAATCGCATCTTCCAGTTCGCCTCGGTTGGCGAAATTGCGCAGGACCGCAAATACGACGGCAGCCCGACGCGAACCGTGATCGGCGACGACAACGTCATCCGCGAATTCGTCTCCATACACGCTGGCACCGCGCAGGACCGGGGCGTGACGACCATCGGCAATGGCAACTGGCTGCTGGCGTACTCGCACATCGCGCACGATTGTGTCGTCGGCAATGGCACGACTTTTTCGAATAATGCGCAACTCGCAGGTCACGTGATCGTGGAGGATTACGCGTCGCTCGGCGGATTTGTCGGCGTGCATCAGTTCTGCCGCATCGGCGCCCATGCGTTCATCGCCGCGGGCTCGATCGTGTTGCAGGACGTGCCGACCTATGTCACGGTCGCCGGTTATCCGGCGAAGCCGCACGGCACCAACAGCGAAGGACTGCGTCGCCGCGGATTCACGTCGGACGAACTGGTGGCGATCAAGCGCGCATACAAGACGCTGTATCGCTCGGAGCTCTCTCTCGACGCCGCGCGCGCGCGCATTGCCTCGGACGCGAAGTCCGCCGCCGTGCTCGCGCCCCTGGTGGAGTTTCTGGAGACGGCTGGGCGCGGCATCGTGCGCTGATGAGTGCAAATCCCGTCACTATCGGCATCGTCGCCGGCGAGCCTTCGGGCGACGCGCTCGGCGCGCAACTGATCAGCGCGGTCCTCGAACGCATTCCCGGCGTGCGCTTTGCGGGTATTCCGGGCCCGCGCATGGAAAGCGCCGGCTGCGAGGCGTGGTATGCGCAGGAACGCCTTGCGGTAGGCGGCATCGTCGAAGTGGTCGGCCATTTGCCCGAGCTGGTGCGCATCCGGCGCGATGTGCATCGCCGGCTGCGCGCGGCGCGCTCGCCGGTGTTCATCGGCATCGATGCGCCCGAGTTCAATCTCGGCCTCGAGCGTCGCCTCAAGCGGCAGGGCGTGCGCACCGTGCACTACGTGAGCCCCTCGGTGTGGGCGTGGCGGCGCAATCGCATCGCCGGCATCGCGCGCGCGGCGGACCGGCTGCTCGCCTTGTTCCCATTCGAGCCGCCGCTGTACGCGGGCACCGGCCTGACGGTGGATTTCGTCGGTCATCCGCTGGCGGCCAATGCCGCCAATGGATCGAGTCGCCGTGAAACGCGCGAGCTGCTGCGGCTCGACAGCGGATCGCCGGTATTTGCGCTCCTTCCCGGCAGCCGCATGAGCGAACTCGCAATGCACAGCGAGCTGCTGCTGCGGACCGCAGCGGAAATCCTCGATGCGCAGCCGGAAGCCCGCTTCGTGGTGCCGTTGATCAGTCGCGAAACCCGTGAATTCTTCGAGAACGTGCAGTATCGTCTGCAACTCGAGGCCCTGCCGCTGAAACTTCTGTACGGTCACTCCGACGACGCATTGAAGGCGGCGGACGTCGCCATCGTCGCGTCGGGCACCGCGACGCTCGAGGCGGCGATGTGCCGTTGCCCTCACCTGATCTTCTACCGGGCCAATGCCCTGTCCTACGCTCTCGTCAAGCCGATGTTGTTGCTGCCGTACGTGGGGCTGCCCAACATCCTCGCCGGCCGTTTTGTGGTGCCCGAGTTTCTGCAGGAGCAGGCCAGTGTTCCGAACCTCACGCGCGCCGCGCTCAATCTCTACGATGACACCGTGACGCGGCGCCGGCAGGAGGCGCTGTTCGCGGGTATGGCGAAGACGCTTGCGCTGGACACTGCCGCGCTGGCGGCGGATGCGGTCGCGGCGGAACTGCGCGCAGGCGGTGTCGCGTGCTGATCGCTGGCGTCGACGAGGCGGGGCGGGGCCCGCTCGCCGGTCCGGTGGTCGCCGCGGCGGTGATCCTCGACCCGGCGCAGCGCATCCGCGGCCTGCGCGATTCCAAGGAACTTTCGGCACGAGCGCGCGAAGAACTCGCCATCGAAATTCGCGCGCATGCGATTGCCTGGGCGGTTGCGCTGAGCGACGTAGCCGAGATCGACGCGCTCAACATCCTCCAGGCGACGCTGCTCGCCATGCAACGCGCGGTACAGCGCCTCGCGCAACGTCCTGGTGTGGTGTGGATCGACGGCTTGCATTGTCCCGCGCTCGACTATCCGACGCGGGCGATCGTGGGGGGTGACCGCGATCACGCAGCGATCGCTGCTGCGTCGATTCTCGCCAAGACCGATCGCGACGCCATGTTGATCGAGCTCGACCGCGACTATCCGCAGTATGGCTTTTGCCGACACAAGGGCTACGGCACGCCGGAGCACCTGGCCGCGCTGGCAGCGCACGGGCCGTGTCCCGCGCACCGGCGCAGCTTCAGTCCGGTGTTGCAGCTGCGGATCGACTTCGCATGACACGTCCCACGCCGCGGGCGTTGTTGTTCGACGTGTTCGGTACCGTCGTCGACTGGCGCGGGAGCATCATCCGCGAGGCGCGCCGCGTCGGTCGTGCCAAGGGCGTGCGCGCCGACTGGGGCGACTTTGCCGATGCGTGGCGCGCCGGCTACGCGCCGGCGATGGATCGCGTGCGGCGGGGCACGCTGCCCTGGCAGACGATCGACGCCTTGCACCGCCGGATCCTCGACCGGCTGCTGCCGCAATTCGGGCTGCGGCTCGCGGAGCGCGAGAAGCGCGAACTCAACCTGGCGTGGCATCGTCTGGCGCCGTGGAAGGATTCGGTGCCGGGACTCACGCGCCTGAAGCGGCGCTACATTGTCGGCTCGCTGTCCAACGGCAATGTCGCGCTGCTGGTCGACCTCGCCAAGCACGCCGCGCTGCCGTGGGACTGCGTGCTGTCGGCGGAGCTGTTCCGCCACTACAAGCCGGACCGCGAGGCCTATCTGGGCGCGGTCGCTCTGCTGGGCTTGCGTCCGCGCGAGGTCATGCTGGTAGCCGCCCACAAGAACGACCTTGCGGCGGCGCGCGCCTGCGGGATGCAGACCGCGTTCGTGCGTCGTCCGCTGGAGTTTGGCGCCAAGGCCGGCAACGACGTGACTGACGATGCGCGCTGCACGTACAACGTCGATGATTTTCTCGACCTCGCGCGCCAGCTGGGCGTCTAGCGAGCGACGCAGGCGTCACTGCTGGTTCAGCTCGCTCCAATACTCGTGCTCGGCGGTGTTGACGTGCGATATGCGCAGTTCGACCGGAACGTCGTTGTAGGAAAGCGCGACGCGGCGAATCTGCAGCAGCGGCGCGCCGCGCGGCAACTGCAGCAGCGAAGCGAACTCGGCGTCGGCGATGGTGGCGCGCAGCCTTTCGACCGTGCGCACCACCGATGTGCCGAAGGCTTCCTGATAGAGGTTGTAGACGGTGCTCGGCCGGTCGCGGAAGGCGCGCTCGGTCAGACCCGTAAAGCGCGCCGCGGCGATGGTGATGTCGTCGACGATGACCGGCGCAGACGATAGCGAGAGCAGGTTGCGGATGCGCAGCACCGGATCACCCATCGCGATGCCCAGCTTGTCGCTGGCGAGTTTGTCCGCCTTGGCCCGCGTGAAAGCAAGCATGCGCACGACCGGATATTGCTTGGCACCCTCGTGCGGCACGACGTGGAAGAAGTAGAACAGCAGGCGATCGCGATTGTGGCTCGCGACGTAGGTGCCGCGACCCTGCTGGCGAATGAGCATGTTCTCCGCGACAAGCTCGTCGATCGCCTTGCGCACGGTGCCGATGCTGATGCCGTAGCGCTCGGCAAGGCGGCGCTCGGCGGGAATGGCTTCGCCGGGTTTCCATTCCCCGCTCGACATGGCCTCCATTAGCTGCCGCTTGACCTCGCGGTACAGCGGCCCCGTGAGCGGGACGCCCGGGAAGGGAGCGTCGATCGACGGCGGTGCGCTGTCGCTGGCCATGACGACAGTCTAGACAAATCCTATAGGTGATTCAACTCATATAGATGATATAGTTGACTCAAGCGCGCGCCGAGCGCTAAGCTTGCCAACGAGTCGCTTCCTGCCCTGGAGACCCCCCATGATTCATTGCGTGCTGCACGACCCGAACGATTCGGTCGCGGTGGTCGTCGTCGAAGGCGTCAAGGCCGGCCAGACGCTGACCGGCCTGATCCTCGACGAAAATCGCACCATCACGCTGCCCTGCACGCAGGACATCCCGCTCGGGCACAAGGTCGCGCTCAAGGACCTCGGCGTTGGCGAGACCGTCATCAAGTACGGCGTCGACATCGGCAAGGTCGTCGCGGCGATCAAGACCGGGCAACATGCCCACGTTCACAACATCAAGACCAAACGGTGGTAAGCGTGCAAAGCAAATTCTGGGGTTACCGTCGTGAAAATGGCCGTGTCGGCGTGCGCAACCACGTCATCATCCTGCCGGTCGACGATCTGTCGAACGCCGCCTGCGAGGCGGTCGCCAACAACATCAAGGGCACACTGGCGATTCCGCATCCCTACGGACGTCTGCAGTTCGGTGCCGACCTCGATCTGCACTTCCGCACGCTGATCGGCACCGGCAGCAATCCCAATGTCGCCGCGGTGGTGGTCATCGGCATCGAGGACGGCTGGACCAAGAAGGTGGTCGACGCGATCGCCGCGACCGGCAAGCCGGTCAGCGGATTCGGCATCGAATTGCACGGCGATCACGACACCATCATGCGCGCCTCGAAAGTCGCCAAGACGTACCTGCAGGCGGCCAGCGAACTGCATCGTGTCGAATGCCCGGTGAGCGAATTGTGGGTGTCGACCAAGTGCGGCGAGTCGGACACGACCTCGGGATGCGGCGCCAACCCGACCGTCGGCGACGCCTTCGACAAGCTCTATGCAATGGGCACTACGCTGGTGTTCGGTGAAACCTCGGAAATCACCGGCGGGGAGAAGTTCGTCGCTGCCCGCTGCCGCGACGACAAGGTGCGCAAGGAATTCATGCGCATGTTCGATCGCTACCAGGAGATGATCAACCGCCACAAGACTTCCGACCTCTCCGATTCGCAGCCGACCAAGGGCAACATCGCCGGCGGTCTCACTACGATCGAGGAAAAGGCGCTCGGCAACATCCAGAAGATCGGCAAGAAGTGCATTGTCGACGGGGTGCTCGACAAGGCGGAAGTGCCGACCGGTCCGGGCCTATGGTTCATGGACAGCTCGTCGGCGGCTGCGGAAATGGTGACCTTGTGCGCCGCGTCCGGTTACGTCGTGCACTTTTTTCCTACCGGACAGGGCAACGTCATCGGCAACCCCATCCTGCCGTGCATCAAGATCTGCGCCAACCCGCGCACCGTGCGCACCATGAGCGAGCACGTCGACGTCGACACCAGCGGCCTGCTGCAACGCGAGATCACCATGGACCAGGCGGGCGACAAGCTGCTCGACATGATGTTTCGCACCGCCAACGGCCGGCTGACCGCCGCCGAAGCGCTGGGCCATCGCGAGTTCGTGCTGACACGCCTCTACGAGAGCGCCTGAACGCGACAGTGCGTGCCGGGAGGAGCCGGTGCGCTCTGCGGCGATGCCCTCTATAATCGGGGCGTAGCGGACAATTCTGGAGGAAGCCCCAATGCGCATCGACACGCCGGCGCGCCGCGCCCGCTTGCTGCTGATTGCCGTGCTCGTCGCTGTCGCGTCGCCGGCGGCGCTGGCCGAGATGTCCGAGATCAAGGTTGCCAAGCAGTACGGCATCAGCTACCTGCCGTTGATGCTCATGGAAGACGGCAAGCTGATCGAGAAGCACGCCAAGGCGAACGGTGTCGATGTCACGGTGAACTGGTCGACATTTGCCGGCGGCAACGTCATGAACGACGCGCTGCTTTCCGGCAGCCTCCAGTTCGCGTCGGGTGGCGTCGGGCCGCTGGTCATCCTGTGGTCGCGCACTCGCGGCAATCTCGACGTGCGCGGCGTCGCGGCGCTCAATTCGATGCCGCTGATGCTGGTGTCTCGCAATCCGAACGTACAAAGCGTCAAGGATCTGAGCGACAAGGATCGCATCGGCCTGCCGGCGGTGAAGATCTCGGTGCAGGCACTGGCGCTGCAGATGGCGGCCGAGCAGGCGTTCGGGCCGGGCCAGCAAAACAAGCTCGACCCGCTGACCGTGACCATGGCGCACCCGGACGCGATGCAGGCATTGCTGTCGGGCCAATCCGAAGTGAACGCACATTTCGGTTCGCCGCCGTACCAGTATCAGGAGCTCGCCAGGCCGGGCATGCGTGTCGTGCTGAACAACTATGACGTGATGGGCGGGGCCGTTACCTTCAACGTCGTGTGGACGACCGATAAATTCCGCACCGAGAATCCGAAGCTCTACGATGCGTTCGTCAAAGCGCTCGACGAAGCGCAGGCGACGATCAATCGCGACAAGCGCGCCGCAGCCGAGGCCTACCTGCGCATCTCCAAGGACAAGGACACCGTCGAGAACATTGCGCGCATGATGAACGATCCGCAGGTCGTGTTCACCACGACGCCGCAGAATGTCATGAAATATGCGGACTTCATGTCCAGGACCGGTGCAATCAAGGTGCGCCCGGATTCGTGGAAGGACTTGTTTTTCCCCAACGTCCACGGCTTGCCCGGAAGCTGATCGGCCGATGAACGCCCCGGCAGCTACCGCGACGGCGAACATTGCGGTCGATCTCGCGGCGATCCGCGCGGCGCATGCGCGCATTGCCGCTCACATCCAGCGCACGCCGGTCCTTTGCAGCCGCTCGCTCGATGCGGCGACCGGCGCCACGCTGTTCTTCAAGTGTGAGAACCTGCAGAAGGTCGCGGCGTTCAAGGCGCGCGGCGCCTGCAATGCCGTGCTCTCGCTCTCCGATGCTGACGCGGCGCGCGGAGTCGTGACGCATTCCTCCGGCAACCACGGCGCCGCGCTGGCGTGGGCGGCCACCCGGCGCGGGATCCCGTCGTGGATCGTCATGCCGTCGAACGCCGCAACGGTCAAGCTCGAGGCGGTGCGCGGTTTCGGCGGGACGGTGCGGCTGTCGGAACCGACCTTGCCCGCGCGCGAAGCGGCGTGCGCCGAAGTGCTCGCGCAAACCGGCGCCACGCTGATCCATCCTTATAACGACTGGCGCGTGATCGCGGGGCAGGGCACCGCGGCGCTGGAACTGCTCTCCGAGATTCCGCAGCTCGATGTGATGATCGCGCCGGTCGGTGGCGGTGGACTCTTGTCCGGGACGGTGATCGCGGCCAAGGGCAGCTTGCCGTCGATCAAGGTCTATGGCGCCGAGCCCGCCGGTGCGGACGACGCGGCGCAGTCGCTGCGCGCCGGACACATCGTTCCGCAAACCAACCCGCGCACCATTGCCGACGGCCTGCGTTCGTCGCTGGGCGACAAGACTTTCGCGGTACTCTCGACGATGATCGACGGCATCGGCACGACATCGGAAGACGCGATCGTGCGTGCCATGCGGTTGACCTGGGAAAAGCTCAAGATCGTGATCGAGCCGTCGGCGGCGGTGCCACTCGCGGCGTTACTGGAAGAAAAACTGCCGGTGAAGGGATTGCGCGTGGGCGTGATCCTGAGCGGCGGCAATGTCGATCTCGATCGGTTGCCGTGGCAAAAATAGTGCGCGCGCTAAGGGGGTAAACATGAGCACCGTCGCACCGCTGCTCGAGGTCAAGGGCGTCACGCTGCAATACAAGACCAAGGACTACCTGGTCACCGCGACCTATCGCGTCGATTTCCAGGTCTTCCAATCCGATCGCTTCGTGCTGCTCGGACCGTCGGGCTGCGGCAAGTCGACGTTGCTCAAGGCGGTCGGCGGATACATGCGCCCGGTCGAGGGCGAGATCCGCCTCAAGGACGTCGAAGTCACCAAGCCAGGCCCGGACCGCATGATGGTCTTCCAGGAGTTCGACCAGCTGCTGCCGTGGAAGACGGTCAAGGAAAACGTCATGTTCGCGCTTACCGCCAGCGGCAGGCTGTCCGGCAAGGCCGCGGCGGAGCGCGCGCTCGACTACATCGCCAAGGTCAATCTCGCCAAGTTCGCCGACAGTTATCCTCATACGCTGTCCGGCGGCATGAAGCAGCGTGTCGCCATCGCGCGCGGCATGGCGATGGAGCCCGACATTCTCCTCATGGACGAACCGTTCGCGGCGCTCGATGCGCTGACGCGCCGCAAGATGCAGGACGAGCTGCTGCAGCTCTGGGACGACACCCGCTTCACGGTGCTGTTCGTGACCCACTCGATTCCCGAGGCGATCAAGATCGGCAACCGGATCCTGCTGATGTCGCCTCATCCGGGGCAGGTGAAGGCCGAGATCAACAGCCTGCCGCGCGAGCTGGGCGAGAGCGCGCAAGCCAAGGCGCTCGAACAGAAGATTCACGACATGTTGTTCGCCGATGAAGTCGAGCACGAGGAGGTCGTTCATGGCTGATAGCGCAATCGTGCGTGCGGACGTCTTCCGCGACACCGTCGACGCCGCGCAATTCGGCGTCGTGCAGAAACCGCTCTCGACCTGGGAGCGGATCTACAACGTCACCGCGGTACGCAAGCTGGCGATCCTGGTGTTCCTGGCGCTGGTGTGGGAAATCTACGCTCGCTGGCTCAACAACGCCTTGCTGTTCCCGACCTTCGTGTCGACGATCGACGCGTTCTATCACGCCCTGTTCGGCGGCGGGCTGCTCGGCAAGGCGTGGACCTCGATCAAGGTGCTTCTCATAGGCTATAGCGCCGGCATTTTGCTTGCGGCGCTGCTGACCATGTTCGCCATCACGTCGCGCATCGGCACCGATTTCCTGGAAACGCTGACGTCGATGTTCAATCCCTTGCCTGCCATCGCGCTGCTGCCGCTGGCGCTGATCTGGTTCGGACTGGGCAACGGCAGCCTGGTGTTCGTGCTGATCCATTCGGTGCTCTGGGCGGTTGCGCTCAACACGCATTCGGGCTTCCTGTCGGTGTCGAACACGCTGCGCATGGTGGGGCGCAACTACGGCCTGCGTGGCCTGTCGTACGTGGGCAGGATCCTGATTCCCGCGGCATTCCCGAGCATTCTCACCGGACTCAAGATCGGCTGGGCGTTTGCCTGGCGCACGCTGATCGCCGCGGAACTCGTCTTCGGTGTGTCCTCGGGTTCGGGGGGGCTGGGCTGGTTCATCTACGAAAACAAGAACCAGCTGGAGATTCCCAACGTATTCGCCGGCCTGTTCACGGTGATCCTGATCGGCCTGTTCGTCGAAAACGTCATCTTCCGAACGGTGGAAGCGAGGACCGTGCGCAAATGGGGCATGCAGAATTGAACAGAAGCGAGAGCTGCAGATGAGTGAACGCGTATCCCCTGGCGCGGATTACCCGCGCTTTCACCTGGCCTTCCCGGTGACCGACCTGACCGAAGCGCGGCGCTTCTACGGTGAATTCCTGGGCTGCCCTGAAGGTCGCAGTTCGCCCGACTGGGTGGATTTCGATTTCCACGGCCACCAGATCGTCGCGCACAAGGTTGCGTCGGGTGCGATGAGCGACGCCACCAGCCTGGTCGACGGCGACCACGTTCCGGTACGCCACTTCGGCGTCATCCTGTCGATGGCGGCATGGCGCAAGCTTGCCGCGAAGCTGCAGGCAGCCAAGACCCGTTTCGTCATCGAGCCGCACGTGCGCTTCCAGGGCCTCGCGGGCGAGCAGGCGACGATGTTCTTCCTCGACCCCTTCGGCAACGCGCTGGAATTCAAGGCATTCGAGAACATCGGACAGCTGTTCGCCCGACAGTGACCGACCGCAGCATGCGCATCGTCATTTGCGAGTTCATGGACGACGTAGCGGTCGCGTCGCTCGCGGCTCACTTCGACACGATCTACGACGCTACGCTGGTCGACCGGCCCGCCGAACTCTCCGCGCTGCTGGCCAATGCGACGGCAATCATCGTGCGCAACAGAACGCAGGTCGACGCCAAGCTGCTTGCGGCGGCGCCAATGCTCAAGGTGGTGGGTCGCCTCGGCGTGGGCCTCGACAACATCGATCAGCCCGGGTGTGCCGCGCGCGGCATCGCGGTCATTCCGGCGACCGGCGCCAATGCGCTGGCGGTCGCCGAATATGTCATCGGCACCGCAATGATGCTGCTGCGCGGTGTGTACTTCGGCACCGGTGCCGTCGCGACTGGAAGATGGCCGCGCGCCGCGATGTCGGATGGTTGCGAAATGGCAGGCAAGACCCTGGGCATCGTCGGCTTCGGGGGCATCGGCCGGCTCACAGGTCGATTGGCGCGCGCGCTGGGCATGAGCGCGATCGGTTTCGATGCGCAGTGGGCTGCCGATGCGGCGATCTGGCGTGAGGAGCAGACGCAGCCGCAGTCCTCGCTCGACGCCCTGGTCGCCGCGGCGGACGTGGTCACGCTGCACGTGCCCTTGACTCCGCAGACGCGCAACCTGGTCGATGCCGGCACACTGGCGCGTTTCAAGCCGGGTGCGATACTGATCAACACCGCGCGCGGCGGCGTGGTCGACGAGGCCGCGCTCGCGGCCGCGCTGCGCGCCGGCAAGCTCGGCGGTGCCGCCCTCGATGTGTTCGATGCCGAACCGCTGCCCGCGGGTTCTCCGCTGACCGATTGCCCGAACCTGATCCTGACGCCACATGTCGCCGGTGTGACCCGCGAATCCAACGTGCGCGTGTCGACGCTGATCGCGGACAAGGTCGCCGCAGCACTGACCGGTGTGGCCAAGGGCTGAACGATGCCGCATTTCACGCTCGCCCAGCTGACCGATCTTTCGACGCGTGCGCTGGAGCGGGCCGGCGCGAGCCGCGCGATGGCGACGGCAACCGCGAAGGCACTGGTTGCGGCGGAGGCACAGGGTCTGGCATCGCACGGCATGGCACGCGTACCTCAATATGCAACGCACTTGCGCAATGGCCGCGCGATTGGCAACGCGGTGCCGACCGTGGCCAAGGCGCGCGGCGGCGCGGCGTTGGTCGATGCGCATTCGGGGCTTGCGTTTCCGGCGTGCGCGTTCGCCGTCGATGAGGCGATCAAACGCGCCCGCGAATTCGGCGTCAGTTTTGTCGGCGTCACCAACAGCCATCATTTCGGTGTCGCGGCCGATCATCTCGAAGCCGTCGCGGCGGCGGGCATGGTCGGACTCGCGTTCGGCAATTCGCCCTCGGCGATGCCGGCAGCGGGCGGAAAGCATCCCGTTTTCGGAACCAACCCGATCGCCGCGATTTTTCCGCGCCGTGACGACGAAGCGCTCGCCATCGATCTGTCGCTATCGGAGGCCGCACGCGGCAAGGTAATGGTCGCGGCCAAGGAGGGGCGTCCCATTCCGGCGGGCTGGGCGCTCGATCGCGACGGCCAACCGACGACCGACGCCAAGGCGGCGTTGTCCGGTTCGATGCTCGCGATGGGAGGCACCAAGGGCGCGATGCTGGCCATGATGGTCGAATTACTGGCCTGCGCGCTGACCGGTGCGGCTATGGGCTTCGAAGCGGACAGTTTTTTCGTCGACGAGGGAAACCGTCCGCGCATTGGCCAGGCGTTCCTGGTGATCGATCCCGATGCACTCGCCGGCCGCGAGGTCTATCTCGAGCGCATCGAGACGTTGATCACCGAAATGCAGAAGGACGCCGGCGTACGCTTGCCCGGGGTGCGTCGCCGCGCGCTTGGCGCCAAAGCTGCGCAGGCCGGGGTGGAGATCCCGGCGGCGTTGGCCCAACAGTTGCAGCAGTTGGCAGACGCTTGAACCCAACGGACCCTGGCAAGTTGCGTGGCCGCGCCGCGCGGCCGATACTTGGCTCCGACCGATCGCGTCGATGACTGCTGCCGCCATGCATACCTCTCCCTCGCGCGCGACCTCGCTGCTGCTCAATATCGCGCACGCGCTCGACCACATGTTCCTGCTCATTTTCGCGACCGCGGTCGCAACGATCGCGGTCGAGTTCGGTTTTGCCGACTGGGAATCGTTGATGCCCTACGGCGTCGGCGCGTTCATGCTGTTCGGCCTGGGTTCGTTGCCTGCCGGGCGTCTTGGCGATCTATGGGGGCGGCGACGGATGATGCTGCTGTTTTTCTTCGGCATGAGCGCGTCGTCGCTGCTGGTCGCACTCACCCGCAACGCGTGGCAGCTCGCCGGCGCATTGACGCTGCTCGGCGCGTTTTCGTCGATCTACCATCCGGTCGGCATTCCGATGCTCGTCCGCGGCGCCAGGCGACCCGGTCTGACCATCGGCATCAATGGCCTGGCCGGCAACCTTGGCGTCGCGCTCGCCGCCGTGACCACCGGATTCCTGGTCAAGTACGTCGGCTGGCGCGCGGCCTTCGTCGTGCCCGCCCTGGTGGCGTTCGCCTGCGGCGTCGCCTTCGCCCGCGTGTCGCCCCGCGAGATTGCGCCGCCGGCGCATGCGCCCAGGAAGGCCGCCGTCCACGATGCGGCCACGCTCGCGCGCGTGTTCGCCGTGATGACCATCGCAGCGATTTCGTCGAGCCTGTTGTTCAATTTCACCACCAACGGCAACGGCCAGCTGCTGCGCGAGCGTTTTACCGGCATCATCGAGGATCCCGCGCTGCTGGGCATGCTGCTGGCGAGCGTGTACGTGATCGCCTCGTTCGCGCAGGTTGCAGTGGGCCTGCTGATCGACCGCTATCCGCTGAAGTACATGTACCTCGGCATCGTCGCGCTGCAGGCGCCGCTGTTCGCGCTGGCTGCATCGACGAGCGGCTGGGCGCTGTTCGCGTGCGTGGTCGCGTTCATGATCGTCGTCTTCGGTGCAATCCCGTTCACCGATGCCATGATCGTGCGCTACGTCGACGATCGCATGCGTTCGCGCGTCAGCGGCATGCGCCTCGCGGTTTCCTTCAGCGTCAGCTCGGCGGCGGTGTGGCTGCTCGGCCCGGTGGTCAAGGCGGGCGGCTTCTCCATGCTGTTGCTGGCGATGGCCGGGATCGCACTTGTAACGCTGGTGGCGATCGCGTGGCTGCCCGGAGCTACGCCGGCCAATGCCGCCGCGAGTCCCGCGACGGCGGATCCGCAGCCGGGGCGTGGCGACGACTGACGTCAGGGCCGGCGCGGCTAGCGCCGGGTACGCTGCAATTCCTCCTGCTCGAGCAACAAGTACGTCCCATACGCGTTGGCGCGATTCGCTTGTTCGAATGCGGGCAGCGCCTGGAATCGACTCCAATCGGTTTTGGCGTACGCATCGTCGAACGGCTCGAGTTCCGCGACCGCGCGTCCCATCGCCGCACGCAGGAAAGTGAGGTAGTCGCGGGTGAGCGCGGTGTCGCGCACCGGATCGCGCGACGCGCCGCCATGGCCGGGGATGACGACGACAGGCGGCGGTGCGAGTGAGAGCACCTTGTCCATTGCGACCAGCCAGCTACGACTGTCGGCGCCGCCCACGAAGGGAACACGGCCGGCGAAGATGAGGTCACCCGCGTAGAGCACGCGATCGTCGACGACGTACATCAGCATGTCCTCGGGAGAATGCGCGCCGCCGGAATAGATCAGCCGAAACGTGAGACCGCCCAGCTTGAAGTCGGTATCGCCGTCCAGCCACAAGTCCGGCGGCACGACGCGCGTCCCTGCGTCGATCCACACACCGAGGTCGGCGCGACGCTGCGCGAGCCGCTCGACCGATTGGCCCGAGTTCAGGTACTCGCGCGCCTTGGTGTGCGCCCAGATCTCGGCGCCGCGCGCCTTGAATTCCTGGAGGCCGTAAATGTGGTCGGCGTGGTAATGGCTGACGATGACGCGCTTGATGGACTGCGGAGTGACCTTGCGAATCGCCGCGATCATGGCACGACCCAGCGCCGGCGTGCCGAGCGCGTCGAACACGACGACACCGGCATCGGTCACGACGAATCCGGCGTTCGACATGTAGCCCTTGTTGGCTTGCGATGCCATGCCCGCTTCGCCCTGGAAGAACCAGCAGTGTTCGGACAGGCGTTGCGGTTCGAGCACGATTTCCTGCGCCAGCGCGACGCTCGCGCGGAACGCGAGCAGGAACAGTGCCACCCAGCGAATGATCGGCACGGGAATCATGCGACCTTGACGCCGAGCATCATGCCGCCGTCCTCGTGCTCGAGGTTGTGGCAATGGACCATGTACGTCTGCTCACCCGCGAAGGGCATGCTGAAGTCGACTGCGACTCTGACGCTCTCGCCCGGCCAGACGAGCACCGTATCCTTCCAGCCCAGGTCTGTCGCGAGCCGGCCACGTTCGTCTACCCTCAACGCGGCAAGCTGGTCGGGGCTGGTCTGGCGTTCAAGCACCTGGAAGTGGAAACCGTGCAGGTGCATCGCGTGTGGCATGCTGTTGAAGTAATTGCGAATCAACCAGGTCTCCACCGTGTTGCGCTTCACCTCGATCGGTGTCTCGCCCATCGCGAACACGCGATCGTTGATGCGCCAGCGTCCCTTGGCGAATCCCAGTCGCAGCGGGCGCTCGGTACTGTTGTCGAGATTGATCGGTGCGATCGATGACAGTTGCGCCGGAATGCGCGCGCCATAGGCGACGCGCTCGCGCACCCGCAGCTGCAGGAGTGCGCGCTGCGCGCCTTCAGGAAAACTGGCGCCATGCCCCATGGCGGCGTGATCGACGACTGGCGCCGCCGCGTTCGAGGGAGACGGCGCGACATGTCCCATCGCCGCGTGGTCGACGGCACCGGGCGACGCAGTGGTCGTCGCGCCTATCTCCATGTGCATCGGATCGAACGCGCGTGTCTCGATGACGAGCGTGTCGCCCACGCTCGCATTGGACAGGTCGACCAGGATGTCGATGCGCTCGGCGGAAGCAATGAAGGCGTCATTGCAAGAGATTGGCGAGGCCAGCAAACCGCCATCGGTGCCGATGAGCGTGAAGGGCACGCTGCTGCCGCTCACCGTGCGCAACCCGAGACGATAGTTGCGGGCATTCGACGCATTGAGAACGCGAAAACGGTAGATTCGCGTCGCGACGTCGAAATAGGGGCAAGCGGTGCCGTTGATGTCGACGCTGTCGCCGAGGAAGCCGTGCATGCGATCCGCGTCTGTTGCATCGTAAGTGCTTCCGCGCCTGTCCTGCAGCACGAGAGGAATCTCGGTCTTTCCGGGGGTCAGATTGAGCGCGCTACGCAGGTGCCGCTCGTCGTCGTCCTCGACTTCGATCATGCCGAACAGCCCGCGATAAGCCTGCGCGGCCGTCATGCCGTGCGGATGGGGGTGGTACCAGTACAGCGCGCCCCGGTCGCGGACCTCGAAATCGTAGGCGTAGCGCTTGCCAGGCTCGGCCAGCAGCATGCCGGCGCCGTCGTTGCGCGTATCCACCGCCAACCCGTGCCAGTGCACGATCGTGGCTTCGCCAAGAGCGTTGTCGAAGTCGATGCGGACGCGTTCACCTCGCTCGAGTTGCAGCGTCGGATTGCGATATCGGCGGCCGCGATGCGTCGACCACGTAGCCGAGCGTGAAGCCGGTCGCCGTGTTCGCGGCCGCGGGCGTCACCGCAATCGCATCCAGCTTCAGGACTGTCGTCGCCCGGCGCAAGGCGACCCAGAAAGCCGTCGGCGCCGGGGACTGAAGAGGCTCGTTGCCGCGTGGGCCGGCGCCGCAGAAGTCGGACGCGGCGGCATCCGCGGGCGCGACGCGACGCGTCGGGCAGCGCAGCGCGCGGCAGCGACGCGAGTCCCAGCGCGCCGAGCAGGCCGAGAATGTCCCTGCGTGAGGTCGTCATCGCCGGTCGCGCTAGCGGATCGCCACGCCCCACGGCAGCTTGCCGACCGGAATCTCGGCGACCTTGGTATTGGTGGCGGTATCGATCACCGCGACCGCGTCGGAGCGACCGGCGGCGACGTAGAGCTTGGCGCCGTCGGGCGTGATGGCCATGTTCCACGGCCGCTTGCCGACGGGAATCTTCGCGACGATGGTGTTGGTCGCGGTGTCGATCACCTGCACCGTGCCTTCGCCGCCCGAGCTTACGTAGACTCGTCTTGCCGTCCGGGTGCACCGTCACGCCATTCGACCGCGCGCCGGCCTTGATGCGCGCGATGACTTCGTGGGTCGCGACATCGAAGACGTTGACCATGTCGGCGTTCTCGGCGGCGACGTAGGCGCGACTGCCGTCGGGAAGAAAGCCGATGCCGCGCGGGCGATCGCCGACCTTGACCGACTTGACCACCGCGCCCTTCGCCAGGTCGACGATATCCACGCTGTCGGCTTCCTCGCTGCTGACGTAGAGCCACTTGCGGTCCGGGCTGAACACCGCGTGCTCGGGATTCTTGCCGCGCATCTTCACGCGCTGCACCACGTTGCCGGTCGCGGTGTCGATGATCAGCACCATGTCGTTTTCTTCGATCGCCGCCGACAACAGCTTGCCGTCGGCGGAGAGGTAGATGGCCTCCGGCGAATCGCCCAGCGGCGTGCGCGCGACGACCGATCCCGACGCGATGTCGATGGTCAGCAGCGCGTTGCCGGCCTGCTCGCTGATGTAGAGCCGCTTGCCGTCCGGCGCGATGGCGATGCCGCGCGGCTTGCCGCCGACGTTGAGCGTGGCCGTGACCTTGTCGGTGGCGGTATCGATGACCGAAATCGAACCCGAGCCTTCGTTGGACGCATACGCGTATGGGGCCGCGCAGGTCGGGGCGCTGATCAACAGCGCGGCAAGCAGGGCGGCAATGCGCAGTTCGGGCATGGCGGCAGGGTCTCCTGGAACGCGCGCGGCGTCGCAATCGCACGCGCACGCGATCACCGGCGCGATTGAAGCGTACGCGAACGATCGGATATGCTACACGACATCAGGCGCCGTCCGCGTGGCGACCTTCGACGAGTCCGGAGAGCATGCACAGCACGCGCAAGGCAGCATCGGCAGGGCGCTTGCGCGCGGGCGCCGCGATATGCGCAATGGCGCTGGCCGCGCTGGCCAACGCGCAGACGGCCGAGCGCATGGACCCGGTCGTCGTCACCGCGACGCGGGTCGAGGAGCGCGCCTTCGACTTGCCGATCGCGATCGACACCGTCGACGGTGCGCAGATCCAGCAGGGCCAGCTGCAGATCAACCTGTCGGAGTCGTTGGCGCGGGTGCCCGGCATCGTCGTGCAGAACCGCTGGCAACTATGCGCAGGACCTGATGATTTCCTCGCGCGGCTTCGGCGCGCGCGCCAATTTCGGCGTGCGCGGCGTGCGTCTGTTCCAGGATGGCATACCGGCGACGATGCCCGACGGGCAGGGTCAGGCCAGCAGCTTCAGCCTGGTTTCGGCGAAGCGTGTCGAAGTCATGCGCGGTCCTTTCTCGACGCTCTACGGCAACGCGTCGGGCGGCGTGATCGCGATCTTCACCGAGGACGGTCCCGATCCGCCGATGGCGCAGGCGCAGTTCGTCGGCGGCAGCTATGGCACATCGAACACCATCGTCAAGTTCGAGGGCGCGACGCCGACGGCAAGCTACGTGCTCGCCGGCAACGTGTTCCACATCGACGGCTACCGCGAACACAGCGACGCTTCGCGCGACCTGACCAACGTCAAGCTGCGCTTCGACGTAGGCGATTCCGGCACCTCACCGTGATCGGCAACTCGTTCTATCAGCCCGAGGCGCAGGATCCGCTCGGCCTGACCAAGGCGCAGTGGTACGCGGACCCGCGGCAGGCGGATCCGGCGGCGATCCTATTCGACACGCGCAAGACCGTCAATCAGCAGCAGGGCGGCGCGACCTGCGAGCAACGCCTGACCGGCGGACACCGTGCTGCGCGTCACCGGTTACGGTGGGTCGCGACCGTGTACGGCAGTACCTGGCGCTATCGGGCGTCGGCGGCGACATCATCGGGAGGCGTCACCGACCTCAGCAGGGATTTCGATGGCGTCGATGCGCGAGTGACCACCCGCTTGGCGATTCGGGGGCGGTCCGCTGCTGCTGACTGTCGGCGTGCCACCTACGACACGCAGCACCAGCGTCGGCGCGGATATCGTCAACAACTTCGGTGCGCTTGGCGACCTGCGACGCGACGAGCAGGACAACGTCAGCGACAACGACGCTTACATCCAGGCCGAATGGTCGCTGCCGTCGCTTCTCGCTGCTTGCCGGCCTGCGCTACAGCGACGTACGCTTTGTGTCGACCGACCACTACATCACCGCCACGAACCCCGACGACAGCGGCAGCGTGCGCTACAGCAAGCCAACCCCCGTGATCGGCGGCGTCTGGCACGTCGACCAACGAGATCAACGTCTATGCCAACTACGGCGTCGGATTCGAGACGCCGACCTTCGCCGAACTCGCGTACCGCAACGTAGGCTCGGGTCTCAATTTCGCGCTGCAGCCGGCCGTCAGCAAGTCCGCCGAAATCGGGGATCAAGATGCTTGTTGCCAGACCAGCAGCGGATCGATGCGTGCGGTGTTCTGCGATCAACACGACCGATGAACTCGTCATCGACACCGCGACCGGCGGACGAACGACGTATACGCAATGCGGCCAAGACGCGTCGCCGCGGCGTCGAGGCAGCAGTGGGACGCGGTCCTCGGCAATGGCTTCACGGCTTACGCGTCCTACACTTACCTGTTGGCGGAATTCGCTGCCGCGACGACGACGGGCAGTCCGCCGCAGACTCATTCCGGCGGGCGCCCGTCTACCGGGAATTCCCGCCTCCAGCGCGTACGCCGAACTGACGTGGTCGCGTCCGGAATGGTACGGTTTCTCGGCCGCGATAGAAGGCCAATACGCGAACAAGGTGTATGTCAATGACCGCAATGTCGCCTACGCGCCCGCCTATGCGATCGCCAATATTCGCGTCGGCTTCCAGCAGGTTGCGGGCCGTGGACCTTCACGGAATTCGCCCGCATCAATAACGTGACTGCGCGCAACTACTCGGGCACTGTCATCGTAGGCGACACCAATGGTCGCTACTTCGAGCCGTCGGCCGAGCGCAACTTTCTCGTCGGAGTGACCGCCAATGTCAGGTTCTGAGCAGCGAGCCCGCTACAGCACGACCGCGATCGCGCTGCACTGGATCGTCGCGATCGCAGTCGCGGCGCAAATCGCCTTCGGCTGGTGGATGCAGGAGATCCCGAAGCTGCCGGTCGGTCCCCGGGTGAACGCCTACAACCTGCACAAGTCGATCGGCATGAGCATCCTGCTGCTGATGCTCGTCCGCCTCGCATGGCGCGCTTCGCACCCGCCGCCGGCGCTGCCGACGATGCCCGCGTGGCAAATTCAGGCCGCGCGCATCAACCACTGGCTGCTCTATGCGTTCCTGTTCGTGCAGCCGGTCACGGGTTACCTCGGGTCGGTGTTCAGTGGCTATCCGGTCCGCTTTTTCGGCGTCTTGTTGCCGACCTGGGCCGCGAAGAACGAAGCATGGAAGGATCTGCTTTCCAGCGCTCATCTGGCGAACAGCTGTATCCTCGCCGCAGCCATCGCCATTCATGTGCTCGCTGCACTCAAGCACCACTTCGTCGACGGCAATGGGCTGCTGCGCCGAATGTGGGTGCGCCGCGCCGCCTGAGGCGCGGGACTGGACCTACTTTCCGGTAGCTTTCTCCAGCAGCGCGACCGTGTCGGCAAACTTGCCTTCGCGCGCCACGTCCAGCGCGGTCTTGCCGCGATCGTCCTTGGCGTCGGGCCGCGCGCCGGCGGCAAGCAACGCCTGAACCGTGTCGGTCTTGCCGTAGCCCGCGGCCCACATCAGTGCGGTGAGCTGGTGCGCGTTGACCGCGTTGACATCGGCACCTGCCTTGAGCAGCAACAGCACGATCTCGGTATTGCCCTGGCCCGAGGCATAGGTCATCGCCGTCTTGTCGATGCGATCCACAGCGTTGATGTTGGCGCCCTTGGCGAGCAGGCGCTTGGCGATGTCGACCATTCCGGCATGCGCGGCCGCCATCAGTGGCGTGACGCCGTTCACCGCCGCGACATTGACGTCGGCGCCGGCGTCGAGCATCTTCAGCGCAAGGTCAGGCTTGTTGCCCTTAAGCGCGATCAGAAGCACGGTCTCACCCAGCCGGTTGCGCGCGTCGACCGCTGCGCCGGCCTCCAGCGCCCGGGTTACGCCTGCGATATCCCCCGATCGTGCGGAAACCAGCATTCGCGCATTGACGCTCAGGTCGTCGCACCAGGCGCTTTGGGAGAAGCTCTGCATGATGGTCATGCCGAGCCCGAGATACGCAAACAAAGGCCATCGCGAGAGGTTCATGAGTGCACTTTCATTCGAATTAGTGGGGGCTTGGGTTGCAGCGCAACGAAACGATGGCTGCAGTTTCTGTAGCCCACCGGTTTGCAAACATTTTCAATTAGGAATATAACGTTTTTCAGAGGATCGGGCGTGCCGGCTGGCGCGCCGGGCCCGAGAAAAACGAATCAACAAGAGGAGGCATCATGCACAACCTTTCCATACGGGTCGTCCAGTTTGCGACGACCGCGGCGATCACCTGCGCGTTTGCGGGAGTCGCACTCGCGCAGGAGATTTCCGGCAGCGCGACGACGGCAGCGAGTCCGATGTCGTCGAACCTCGTTCCCGTGACGCAGGGCATGCTCGATGCGGCGGCCACCGACACCAAGAACTGGATCCATGCCAACGGGAGTTACGACAACGCGCGCTTCTACGCCGGCAGCCAGATCAACACGACCAACGTCGGCAAGCTCAAGCCCGCGTTCGTGTTCCAGACGGCGGTGCTCGAGTCGATGGAGACCGCGCCGATCGTCATCAACGGCGTGATGTTCCTGACCACGTCGTTCAATCATGTCTACGCCATCGACGCGACTACCGGCGTCGAGTTCTGGCACTACAAGCACAAGCTGGGACCGATCGTCACCGTCTGCTGCGGCAACAACAACCGCGGCGTGGCAGTGTCGGAAGGCAAGCTGTTCATGGGCACCATCGACGCCAAGCTGGTCGCGCTCGACGCCAAGACCGGCAAGCTGCTGTGGGAAACGCAGATCGCCGATCCGGAAAAGGGCTACTCGGAAACCATGGCGCCGGCCTATGTCGACGGCAAGGTGATCATCGGCACCAACGGCGGCGAATACGGCATCCGCGGCTTCGTCAAGGCCTTCGACGCCAACGACGGCAAGCTGCTGTGGACGTTCTACACGATTCCCGAATCCGGCCAGGAAGGCGTCTGGGCCGTCAACGACGCGACCGGCCGCGACATGCATCGCGACATCGCCGCCGAAAAGGCGACGCTGGCAAAGGGCGGCGGCTTCTTCCAGACGCTCGGTGGCGGCGTGTGGATGACACCGGCGATCGACAAGAAGACGCGCACGGTGTTCTTCGTTGTCGGCAATCCGTCCCCCGACCTGTACGGCGCGATCCGGCCGGGCGACAACCTCTACACCGACTCGATCGTAGCGATCGATCTCGATCGTGGCACCTACAAGTGGCACTACCAGTACATCGCGCACGATGTCTGGGACCTGGACGCGGTCAGCCCGCCGATCCTGACGCAGGCCAAGGACAAGAGCGGCAAGGTGGTCGACGTGGTCATCCACGGCGGCAAGACCGGCCACATCTACGTGCACGAGCGCAACACCGGAAAGCTGATCCGTTTCTCCGAGGCAATGATCCCGCAGGAAAACATGTGGGTACTGCCGACCAAGGACGGTGCGCGCATGCTGCCAGGCGCGAACGGCGGCGTTGAATGGTCGCCGATGGCGATCAACCCGAAACTGCGGCTCGCCTACGCGGCGAATCTGCACCAGCCGATGACCTATCATGTGGAAGATGCGGCGTACCCAGGCGGCAAGCTGTGGCTGGGCGGCGCGTTCAAGACCATTCCCGGCGAAGAGCAGTGGGGCAAGCTGGTCGCGGTCAATCTCGACACCGGCAAGGTGGCGTGGGGCGTGAAGACGCCGCAGCCGCTGATCGGTGGCACGTTGGCCACGGCCGGCAACCTGGTGTTCAACGGCGAGGCCAATGGCTGGTTCAAGGCCTTCGACGCGGCCAATGGCAAAGAGCTGTGGAAATACAACTGTGGCGCGGGCGTGAACGCGCCGGCCGTGTCGTACATGGTCGGTGGCAAGCAGTACGTCGCCGTCGCCGCGGGCGGCAACAACCAGATCGATGCCAAGCGAGGCAACAGCGTCTTCGTTTTTGCGATGCCCTAGTCGTTCCTGTTAACCTGACGCGGCCATCCCATGGCGGGGTGGCCGCGTTTATTTTGTGTCGGTCATGTTCACGATTCGCTACGTTTGCCTAGGCCTTTTGTTCGTCGCAGTATTCGCTAATGCACAATCCAACACGACGCCCGATCCGGCCAAGATGGCCGCGACGCGCGTCAAGGCGCAGGTGTGCTTCGGATGTCACGGGCCGGACGGTAACTCACAGAGCCCCGACTACCCGATCCTGGCCGGACAGAGCTGGCGCTACATCTACATCGAGCTCAAGGACTTCAAGGAAGGCCGGCGCAGCGATCCGCAGATGTCGCCGATTGCCGCCGACCTGTCGCGCGACGACATGATCGATCTGGGCAATTTTTTTGCGGCGCAAAAGCAGCTGCCCATCAAGATCACCGTCGACCCGGCCAAGGTCGACGCCGGTCGCAAGACGGCCGACGCGGTGCTCTGTCCGATGTGCCATCTCGGTGGCTTCGTCGGTCAGAATGAAATTCCGCGTGTCGCCGGCCAGTGGCCGCAATACATCAAGAAGCAGCTCGGGGATTTCAAGGCGAAGCGACGCACCAACGACGCCGGCAACATGACCAGCGTCGCCGGAACGCTGTCCGATTCAGACATCGAGAATCTGTCCCAGTACATCGCCAATCTCTACTAGCGCGCTTGCGGCACCGTATCGCATTGCCGGCCGCGCACCGCCGGAGTATGCTTGTTTTTCGACGCAGTAACGACCATCGACCCGCCAGTGGCTCGTACCGGTCCCCACCCGAAGGAGGAAGCCCGTGTCAGTCTCTTTGTCTCTTACGATCAACGGCAAGGCAACGGTCGCCGATGTCGATTCGCGCACGTTGCTCGTCGAATTCATCCGCAACCATCTGGCGTTGACGGGGACGCACGTCGGTTGCGACACGGGCCAGTGCGGAGCCTGCACCGTGCTCATCGACGGCAACGCAGTCAAGTCGTGCACCATCCTGGCCGCGCAGGCCAACGGTTCGAAGATCACGACCATCGAGGGCCTCGCGGCCGCCAACGGCGACCTGCATCCGATGCAGGCCGCGTTCAAGGATTGTCATGGATTGCAGTGCGGCTTCTGCACGCCGGGCATGGTGTTGAGCGCGATCGACCTGGTCAATCGTCACCCGAAGGCCGACGAGCCGACCATTCGCGCCGAGCTCGAAGGCAACATGTGCCGTTGCACCGGCTACCAGAACATCGTCAAGGCGGTGCAGCAGGGCGCAGCCGCCATGGGGAAATAGATCATGGGCGCCAGCGACCTGAACAGCATCGGCCAATCGGTCCGCCGCAAGGAGGACTATCGCTTTCTGACCGGCAGCGGGCAGTACACCGACGACGTCAATCCGCCACATCACACGCACGCGTATTTCCTGCGCTCGCCGCATGCGCACGCGAAGATCCGCAACATCGACACGACCAAGGCCAAGGCCGCACCGGGAGTCGTCGCGATCTTCACCGGTGACGATCTCGTCGGCGTGAACGGCCTGCCGTGTGGCTGGTTGATCACCGGCACCGACGGCCAGCCGATGAAGGAGCCGCCGCACTGGGTGCTCGCCAAGGGCAAGGTGTGCTACGTAGGCGATGGCGTCGCAATGATCGTCGCGGAGACGCCCGAGCAGGCCAAGGACGCCGCCGAGCTGATCAACGTCGATTACGAAGTACTCAAGTCGGTGGTCAATCCCGCCGATGCGCTCAAGCCCGGCGCGCCGCAGATCCACGAAGGCGCGCCCGGCAACAAGTGCTACACGTGGGCGCTGGGCGACAAGGCGGCGACCGACGCGGCGTTTGCCAAGGCGGCGCACGTCACCAAGCTCGACATCGTCAACAACCGCCTCATCCCCAACGCGATCGAGCCGCGCGCCGCGGTCGCAACGTTCAGCCGCGCCGACGACGGCTACACGCTCTACGTGACCAGCCAGAATCCGCACGTCGAGCGTTTGCTGATGACGGCGTTCGTGCTTGGATTGCCGGAGACGAAAGTGCGCGTCATCGCGCCCGACGTCGGCGGCGGCTTCGGCTCGAAGATCTACCTCTATCCGGAAGAGACCGCGATGGTCTGGGCGTCGAAGCACGTCAATCGCCCAATCAAGTGGACCGCCGAGCGCAGCGAGTCGTTCCTCTCGGACGCCCACGGCCGCGATCACATCACGCATGCCGAACTCGCACTCGACAAGGACGGCAAGTTCCTGGGCATGCGCGTGCACACGACCGCCGCGATGGGCGCCTACCTGTCGACCTTCGCTTCGTGCATCCCGACGATCCTGTACGCGACGCTGCTCGCCGGGCAGTACACGACCCCCGCGATCTACTGTGAAGTGACCGCGGCCTTCACCAATACCGCGCCGGTAGATGCGTATCGCGGCGCGGGACGGCCCGAAGCGACGTACGTCGTCGAGCGGCTGGTGCACGCCGCTGCGGCGGAGATGGGCATCGCGCAGGACGAAATCCGCAGGCGCAATTTCATCCGCAGCTTTCCGTACCAAACGCCGGTCGCTTTGCTCTACGACACCGGCGGCTACGACGCGTGTCTCGACGAGGCGATGAAAATCGCCGACGTGAAGGGCTTTCCAGCACGCAAGGCGGAAGCCGCCAAGCGCGGCAAGCTGCGTGGCATCGGCTACTCGTCCTACATCGAAGCCTGCGGCCTGGCGCCGTCGAACATCGCCGGCGCGCTTGGCGCGCGGGCGGGGCTCTATGAGGCTGGCGAGGTGCGCGTCAATCCCACCGGCGGAGTGACCGTCTTCACCGGTTCGCACAGCCACGGCCAGGGCCACGAGACGACGTTCTCGCAGGTGGTCGCCAGCCGGCTCGGCATTCCGATCGAGACGGTCGAGATCGTGCACGGCGACACCGGGCGCGTTCCCTTCGGCATGGGCACCTACGGGTCGCGCTCGCTGTCGGTGGGCGGTACCGCCATCGTGAAGGCGCTCGACAAGATCATCGCCAAGGGCCGCAAGATCGCCGCGCATCTGCTCGAAGCCGCGGAAGCCGACATCGAGTTCAAGGACGGCAAGTTCACCGTCGCGGGCACCGATCGCAGCAAGTCTTTCGGCGAAGTCGCGCTGACCGCGTACGTGCCGCACAACTATCCGCTCGACAAGCTCGAGCCGGGTCTGGACGAGACCGCGTTCTACGATCCGACCAACTTCACCTTCCCCGCGGGGACGCACATCTGCGAGGTCGAAGTCGATCCCGACACCGGCGTCGTGCGCGTCATCGCGTTTGCGGCGTGCGACGACTTCGGCAACATCATCAATCCGATGATCGTCGAAGGCCAGGTGCATGGCGGGCTGGCGCAGGGCATCGGCCAGGCGCTGCTCGAAAATTGCGTCTACGACAAGCAGAGCGGTCAACTTCTCACCGGCAGCTACATGGACTACGCCATGCCGCGCGCCGACGACCTGCCCACGTTCAAGGTCGCCACCAAAGTGACACCGTGCACGCACAACCCGCTCGGCGCCAAGGGTTGCGGCGAAGCCGGCGCGATCGGTTCGCCCGCGGCGCTGATGAACGCGGTGCACGACGCGCTTCTGCCGGCAGGCGTGAAATATATCGACATGCCAGTCACGCCGCATCGGGTGTGGCAGGCGATTCGTTCGGCCAAGCAATAGTCCAGGAGACGTCCCATGTACGCATTCGAATACCAGCGTGCCAAAACCGTCGCCGACGCCGCCGCAGCGCTCGGCAAGACCGGCGGCAAGGCGCTTGCCGGCGGGCAGAGTCTCGTCGGGGCGATGAAACTGCGGCTCGCCAATCCGGGAACGATCGTCGATCTCGGCGGCATCGCGGAATTGAAGGGCATCAAGAAGGAGGGCGACGCCATCGTCATCGGTGCAATGACCACGCACGCCGACGTCGCGGCGTCGACAGTGGTGCGCCAGGCCATACCGGCGCTTGCCGCGATGGCTGAAGGCATTGGGGACAGGCAGGTGCGCAATCGCGGGACGTTGGGCGGCTCGCTCGCCAACAACGATCCCGCGGCCGACTATCCGGCCGCGGTATTGGCGCTGGGTGCGACGGTGCAGACCAACAAGCGCAAGATTGCCGCCGACGAATTCTTCAAGGGCATGTACGAAACCGCATTGGCGGCCGACGAAATAATCACCGCGGTGAGTTTCCCGATTCCGAAGAAGGCGGCGTACGCGAAGTTTCCGCAACCCGCGTCGCGGTTCGCATTGGTTGGCGTGTTCGTCGCGCAGAGTGGCACAGGCACGCGCGTGGCGGTGACCGGTGCGGCAGCCAGCGTGCATCGCGCAACCATGATTGAAACCGCGTTGGCCAAGAGCTTCACCGCCGATGCGGCGAAGTCGGTGAAGATTCCAACGGATCATCTGAACAGCGACTTGCACGGTTCGGCCGAATATCGCGCGCATCTCGTCGCGGTCATGGCGGCGCGCGCGGTGACTGCGGCGGGTTGAGGAGGCGGCGAAACCTCAACCCTGCACTTGCGCTCGATGGCGAGTGATCTGCTGTTCCGCGAGGACGCCTATCTGAAGACGGCAAGCGCGCGTGTCGTTGCTGTTCATGAACGCGGCATAGAGCTCGATCGGACCATATTCTATCCGCTCGGCGGCGGACAGATGGGGGACGTGGGCTCGATAACCCGGGCCGACGGTGAGCGCATTCCCATCATCGACACGCGCAAAGGCGATGGCATCGACACCGTGCTGCATGTCCCCGCCCCGGCGGCGTCGCAGCCGAAGGTCGGCGAAATTGTCAGTCTTGAAATCGACTGGCCCCGACGCCACGCGCTGATGCGACTGCATACGGCACTCCACGTGATGTCCTGCGTCGTGGTCGCACCGGTGACAGGTGGGAACATTGCTCCGGACAAGGCGCGTCTGGATTTCGATATCGACATGAGCCTGCTCGATGCTCAAAAGATCGAGTACGCGACCAACGAATTGATTGCTCGAGGTGTCGACACCGAGACCGTCTGGATCAGCGACGAGGAACTCGACGCGCGCCCGGATTTGGTCAAGACCATGAGCGTGCAACCGCCGCGAGGTGCGGGGCGGGTGCGGCTGCTCAAGATTCCCGGGATCGACCTTCAACCCTGCGGCGGTACGCACGTGAGGAATATCGCCGAGATCGGCGCGATTCGCGTGCTCAGGATCCGCAGCGAGGGCCGTCGCAATCGGCGCGTGGAAATCGCGTTGGCGCCATGACCGATGGACAACCCATTGCGGTTGGACGCGTGCTGCGGGCCGTGGTCGTCGCTTGCTTGGCGGCGATCTGCGCATGCGCACCCTCGCTTGCCGGCGCACAGACCTGGCCCAGCAAGCCCGTCAAGCTGGTAGTTCCCTTTGCTCCCGGCGGGGCAACCGACATCATCGGCCGTCTCGTCGCACAGAAACTCGGCGATCGGCTCGGCCAACCGGTGATCGTCGACAACAAGCCCGGGGCAGGCACCACGATCCGCAACGCCTTCGTCGCCAAAGCTGCCCCCGATGGCTACACGCTATTGTTCGCGCCCACGCCCTTTGTCATCACCCAGGCGCTCTATCCCAGCCTGCCGTACGATGCCGCGAAGGAATTCGCGCCGATCGCTTTGCTGGCCGTGTCGCCTTTCATTCTCGTCGTCAACGATGCACTGCCGGCGACGAACGTGGCGGAACTGGTTGCGCTTGCCAAGTCCAAACCCGGCGCATTGACCTTCTGCTCGGCGGGAAGCGGCTCGGTGCCGCACCTTGCCGGAGAATTGTTCAAGCTCAACGCCAAGGTCGATATCGTGCACGTGCCCTACAAGGGCGGCGGCCCTGCTATCACCGATCTCATCGGTGGACAGGTCAACATGATGTTCGCCACGCCGATCGAAGTGATGCAACACGTACAAAGCGGCAAGTTGCGCGTGCTGGCAACGACCGCGTCGCGCCGCCTGAGCGCATTGCCCAGCGTGCCGACCATGCAGGAAGGTGGCGTGCCGGAGTTCGACGTCTATTCGTTCTTCGGCATGCTCGCGCCGGCCGGGACTCCGAAGGAGATCATCGAACGGCTGGCGATGGAGCTCGAGCGTGTCATGGCCGACCCCGAGGTGCTGCAACGTTTCGCCGAACAGAGCGCGGAAGCGCGGGTTCTGGCACCCGCGGCATTTGCTGCCTTCCTGCAGAGCGAACGGACAAAGTGGGGCGATGTGGTCAAGCGCTCGGGTGCCAAGCTGGATTGATCCAGGATTTCACTCGACGGGCTTGCCCCGCGTCGCCTTGATCTGCCCTCGCTTCGCCTTGCTGTCCAGCCTTCGCCGCTGCGAACCCTTGGTGGGCTTCGTCGGCCGGCGCGCGCGCGGAACATGCGCTGCGCTGTCGACAAGCTCCTGGAGTCGCAGCAGGGCATCCGCACGATTGCGCTCCTGGGTTCGAAAGCGCTGAGCCTTGATGATCACGATGCCTGCCGGTGTAATGCGCTGATCGCCGCTTGCCAGCAGTCGGGCCTTGATTGTTTCCGGCAGCGAGGACCCGAGCACATCGAAACGCAGGTGGATCGCGGATGAAACCTTGTTGACGTTCTGGCCGCCGGCGCCCTGAGCACGAATGGCGGACAATTCGACCTCGGTTTCCAGAATCGCGCCGGCGCGTCGGCTTTCGGTCGTGCCAGCCATGTTGCGCGACTTCAGTCGCCGGACTTGATGTTGTTGTCCTTGACGACCTTGGCCCAGCGGATCATTTCCTTGCGCACGAAGGCGTCGAGCTGCTCGCCCGACGCGCCGCTGACGTCGATGCCCTGTGCGGTAAGTTTCTCGCGAACCGCCGGGGCGTTGACAGCTTTGGCGAGCTCATCGTAGATGCGCTTGGCCAGTGGCGCCGGCAGGTTGCCCGGGCCGAACACGCCCCACCAGGTATAGGCTTCGAAGCCGGGAACGCCCTGTGCCGCGATCGGCTCGACGCCGGGCAGGCTCGGGTCGGGCTTGAGCGAGGTCACCGCGATGGCGCGCAAGCGCCCCGACGCGACGTGCGGACTGACCAGGAACACCGAGCCGATGGCCAGCGGCACCTGGTTGGCGATGGCGTCGTTCATCAGCGGACCGCCGCCGCGATACGGCACGTGATTGAACTCGACGCCGAGCTGGTTGCCGAGCTGGCTCATGGTCAGGTGCCCGATGCTGCCCGCGCCGATGGTGCCGTAGGCGACGCTGCCAGGCTTGGCCTTGGCGGCAGCGACGACATCCTTGAACGACCGGTACGGCTGCGCAACGTTGGTGACCAGCGCCATGCCGCCGGTGCCCACCAGCATCAGTGGCGTCAGATCCTTGAGAGTGTCGAAAGGAAGGTTGGGAATCAACGCGGGGTTGACCGCGTGCGTGTCGAACACGACGCCGAGGGTGTAGCCATCCGGGTCGGATTTGGCCAGCGCCGCGGTGCCGATCGAGCCGGACGCGCCGCCGCGGTTGTCGACGATGAACGACTGTCCGGTCTGTGCCGACAACTGCTGGGCGAGAACACGGGCGACCTGGTCGACCGAGCCGCCGGGCGGGAATACCACGATGACCTTGACCGGTTTGCTCGGCCACTGCTGGGCGAGCGCGGCCGGGCTGAGTATCAGCCCCAATCCAACGACAATGGCGGCGACGGCAGTACCGATCCTGGTCATGCGTTTACTCCTGAAGGGTCTGGCGCATTCGTCGGCGTCGCGCGGACGAACACTGGGCCCGGGCAATTGTGGGGGACACTATGCCGTGCCGGGCCGCGGACGGCTGGCAATTCGACTGCTTGGCGCTGCGCCTGACTATCGAATATCGATCAGGCTACCACGGCGTCCCATTGAGGTCCGGCGCGTAGGGCGACTGCTCGGGCAGCCCTCCGGACATCCGCATCATTGCAATGGTCAGAATGCCCAGGCACCCGCCACCGATGAACGCCACTATTACCCACCAAATCGAAACCATCGTCCTACCCCCGTTTTTCCTTGGTTTCGTAACTGCCGGGATAATCACGCCCCGGCTGCGCGCCCTGAGTCTGGCGAGGTTCCGACAAACTCGAAGATTCTTGTCGCTTACAATGTGTTGCGTTGCACCCAAAAAAAAGCCCGGCAGCGGCCGGGCCTTGTCGATTCATGGTCGGGAAATTTCCAGCTTCAATTCAAGCACCTCCGAATTTCCGGCCCAAGGCCGGTCGCTGCTCATGTAAAGAATAGTACATATTTGTAGTGTTACAAGGTCGAATTTTGCCGGCTGCGGCAGGTCCGGGCGGCCGTAATTATGCAAACGTCATAGAAATGAGGTTACTGCAATGACCAAGCGATGGATTCTTGCCGCCCTGCTCGTGGTCTGCACTGTGCCGGCGCGGGCGGATGATGTCGGTTGCACTTCGACCACGTTTCGCATCTTCGGCGCCAACGACAAGGTCTGTGTGATGGCCTTCGACGATCCGCGCGTTCCAGGCGTGTCGTGTCACGTCAGCCAGGCGCGCACCGGCGGCGTCAAAGGATCGCTCGGAGTCGCGGAAGACCCGTCTCGATTCGCGATCGCGTGTCATCAGACAGGGCCGATCGCGTTGCCGGCGCAATTGCCGAAAGAAGAGAGCGTGTTCAGTGAGAGCACGTCGATCCTGTTCAAGGATACGAAGGTCGTGCGCATGTTCGACGCGAAGCGCAATACGCTGGTCTATGTCGCGGTCAGCCGAAAGATCATCAGCGGTTCGCCGATGAATTCGATATCGACGATTGCGGTGCCGCGATAAAAGTTCCGCGCGAATCGCAATTTCGAAAATAAAAAATCTCAATCGCGATTTCCGGTTGCATGCCGAACGGAGAAGGGGAACAATGACCTTGTCATGGGCCGTGACGACGCTCTTGGCATCCACGATGTCTCTATGGAAGGAACAGCCATGCTCAATTTCAATCGTCGCGATGGCACCCCCGATCCTCGAAGCGGTGCCAAGGCTCCACTCAAACCCGCGCACTATGATCCACCCGAAGCGCCGGCTCGCAGCGCCGCGGCGACGCGGCCGTCGATGCCCAGCGCACCTGCTGCACCGGCGACTGGCCACGCGATTCCGGCGTTGAACGACGCCGTATTGCCCGCGAAGAGTGCCGCGCCAACGGCAACGCCCATCACCGCGGCCGGAAGCAAGCTCAGCGTTGGCATCAACATTCACCTCAAGGGCGTCGAGATCTCGAATTGCGATTCGTTGGTCATCGAAGGCCAGGTCGAAGCCACCGTACACAGCAAGACCATGCAGATCGACAAGCCGGGTACGCTCAATGGCACGGCGCTCATCGACGTCGCCGAGGTGCACGGCGAATTCTCCGGCGAACTGACCGCGCGCACGCGACTGGTGGTGCATGGAACGGGGCGCGTGTCGGGAACGATTCGCTACGGCAAGTTGATCGTCGAGGAAGGCGGAGAGCTCACCGGTGACATCAAGCGGCTGGATGGCAGCGAAGACGACACGCAGGGTTCGCTGCTGCAGTCGCAGGATCGGCGGCAGGCATCTCCGGGAGCATCGACCAGCGCGCCGAAAAACTAGCACGGGCGCGGGCCATGCGCCCGCGCAGATTTGCGGCAGTGCATGAGTTGGGGAGGGGCAGTGTCGACCGCAACGCGCATCGAGAGACGCAAACTCGGCAGCACAGGGTTCGAGGTGGCGCCGCTGGCGCTGGGAGGCAACGTGTTCGGCTGGACCGCCGACGAAAAGGCGTCGTTCGCGGTGCTCGATGCCTTCGTTGCCGGCGGCGGCGACCTGATCGATACCGCGGACTCGTATTCACGCTGGGCGCCTGGCCACCAGGGCGGAGAGTCCGAAATCGTCATCGGTCACTGGATCGATCGCCGTGGGCACCACAGCGACGTGCTCATCGCCACCAAGGTCGGTTCGGACATGGGGCACGGGCACAAGATACTGCGCAAGGACTACATCCTGAAGATGGCGGAAGAATCACTCTGGCGTCTGCAGGTCGATTGCATCGACCTCTACCAGTCGCACTGGGACGACGAGCACACGCCGCTGGAAGAGACGCTGGCCGCGTACGATCAGCTGTTGCGCCAGGGCAAGATCAGGGCGATCGGCGCCTCAAACCTGTCCGCCGCACGGTTGAAGCATGCCCTCGAGGTCAGCGCAACGCACGGACTTCCGAGCTACGCGACACTGCAGCCGCACTACAACCTCTATGAGCGCGCGAGCTTCGAGGGCGAATTGCAGCAGTTGTGCGTGCGCGAGAACATCGGCGTGATCTGCTACTTCGCGCTCGCGTCGGGATTCCTGACGGGGAAGTACCGCTCAGAAGCAGACTTCGCAAAGAGCAAGCGCGGGGAGGGCATGAAGAAGTTCCTCAATCCACGCGGCATGAAGATTCTCGACGCCCTCGAAGCGGTCGCTCGGCGACTGAGCGTCACGCCGGCGCAAGTCGCGCTGGCGTGGCTGATGGCTCAGCCCGGCGTCACCGCGCCGATCGCCAGCGCCACCAGTGTCGCGCAACTCGAGCAGTTGCTGCCTGCGATGACCTTGCGGCTCGACGCCGAAGCGATGCGCGCGCTCGATATCTGATGAAGCGGGTCTAGCAGCCGGCGACGCACTTGCCCGCGCCGTCGAATTCCATCGTCTTGCCGCTCAGCGCGGGATAGACCGGCCGTCCTTTCACCAGCGCAACGAACGCGGCGGAACGCGACGTCGGGCGCAGCTTGCCGTCGGTGGTCGCGGCTTCGTTGACGTGCGACAGGATCACCGCGGTGGGTTGCACCAGCGTATTGACCACGTGCGCAGCGCCTTCCGGAGACAGCGCGGTCGCGCCGTAGTTGATCTGCATCAGGTTCGCCTTGTAGAAATCGTGCGCGACAGTCTGCATCTCGGCATGAATTCCGGTGTCGCCGGTCAGGTACGCGGTGAGGCCGCTGGTGAAGCGAATGATGTAACCGCCGGGCGGCCCGAGGGTCAGGCTGACGTTGTCGGGTTCCAGGTCCTTGCGCGCCGCTTCACCGAGCAATGCAATCGGAACGGTGCTGTCGTGTGCGGCGGGGACGATGATAATCTCTACCGGCTTGGCACTCGCCGAAGCCTTGACGGTGCGCGTGCCGCCCGTCTGTGCGGGGGCCAGGCAGGGCGCAGCCGGAGGCGCGACGATGTCGGAGGCCGTCACCGGGCATGCGACGATCGGCTTGCCGCGGATGGTCTCGATTTTGCGGCCGACGAAGGCGGCAAGCGGAGTGACCATCACCACCGCCGAATTCTTCGCCGCGGCGATTTCGGCGGTCGTGGAGTTCGGCGCCGCGGAAACCACCGGCACGTTGTCGCAGGTACCTGCACCGAGTGCGCTGAGCTTCATGTCGCCCAGGTGATCACCGTGCGCGTGGCTCAGGAGGATCACGTCGATCCTGCCCAGGCGCGGATCGTCGGCGCCCAGCACCGATTGGCCGGCATCGTAGAGGATGCGCACGCCGGTGGGATCCTCGAAGATGGTGGCGCGGTCGCGGGCGCAGAGTTCGCCGGCGTGTGAGCCCAGCGGCGTAATCTTGACGTTCTGCGCTGCCGCCGTGGCACAACCTGCACTGAGCATCAACGTCAAGATTGCGCGGATGTGGCGACGACTCATGAGGTCTCCGTAGAATTCGTTGAAAGCAAACTGGTCCGGCGCAATCAGCCCTGATATTCCAGTACGTGCATGCCAGCGTTCCAGTCGCTGACGTACATCAGGCCGTCGGTCGCCACGTAGGCGTCGCAGGTCTTCGCTGCAAGCGCTACGTTGGGCCGCGGGTCGATCATTTTCTTCGGTATGGGCGGGACCCAGTACGCGATTTCCTTCGGTGCGAACTGGTTCTTGATGTCGAACACACGCACACCCGCGTTGTTGTAGGTCGCGAATATCACTTCTTCGCTCTGGAACGCGCCCGGCCGGTTCTCGTGCAGGTTGTGCGGGCCGAAGGTACCGGCGGCGGCACAGTAGTCGCGATCCACGGCCTGCGGCATGGTCGCGATCGGCACCGGGTTCTCCGGCGCGCGCATGTCGAGGATGAAGGTATGGAACGTGCCCTTGGCGCACTTTTCGGCATTCGCCTCGTCGGCCACCACCGCCAGCTTGCGTCCCGGCAAGGGCAGCGGCGTGTGCGTGCCGCCGGGAAACGGCGGCGACCAGTTCAGGTGCGACACCAGCAGCGGCTTGGCCGGATCGCTGATGTCGTGCACGGTCAGTCCGCCATCGCGCCACGCGGCGTAACCCAGGTTGCCCGCGGTGATCATGTGGTGCAGCGCCCAGCGTTTTCCCTTGGCGCTGGTCAGCGTCTCGCCTGCGGCGCGGTTCATGCCGGGCAACCACCACTTCGACACGATCACCGGCTTGGTGATGTCCTTGAGGTCGACGATGCACAGGATGTGATCGGTGAAGCCATCGAAGTGCGCCGACACGTAGGCGTACCTGCCGCCCGGCCACCACAGGCGATTGATGCCGAAGCCGGGCATTTCGAGAAACGCGATTTCGCGCATTTCCGCGGGCTTGGAGATGTCGTGAATCGACAGGCCCGAGCGGAATTTCTTGCGATTGGTGATGCTGTCGGCCAGCGTGTTCTCGAAATAGCCGCGCTGATTGTCGTAGGACTGCATCGCGACGATGTTGGCGCCGTTGGCGAGCAGCAGCAGGTTATCCGAGACCTGAAGGTGATGCGTGCGGGTGTACTGTCCCGCCGTGAACCATCCCACCGGTTTTAGATTGCGCGGATCGGAGGCGTCGAGGATCGTGACGCCGTCGGAAAACATGTGGCCGACGTAGATGTGCTTGCGATTGACCATCACCTGAACGCTGTCGGGCCGCCCGCCGATGTCGCTGTAGGAAATGTGCTTGATGCGATAGCCAATGCCTTCCTGCGGAATCGGCGGATCTTCCTTCGCGTCGGCCGCGTGCGCGAAGGGCAGCGCGCTCCACGCCGCCATGCCGAGCAGTCCCTGCAGGTGTTCGCGTCGGGTCTGGGTGCTCATGCTTCCTCCTTGGGTTGCCGGTTTCGTCTGCCTTGCGTGCTGGCTCGCTGCGCTTGCGTTGGCAGCTTCAAGATCACGTTTATTCTACCCGTCGACCGGATCGTTACCTCGAAATGTGCCGCGCCCACCCGATCATTACCAGCCCGAGCAGCAGGAACGCGACCGGCAGCAGCCAGCGATCCAGCGGCGAAGCCACACCGCACTCGGTATACGCGGCGCTTGCCTTGCTGCACAGCAGGTCGATGCTGCCGCCGTCGCTCCATGTGCCCAGGCCGAAGGCGTCGTAGACTTCGGCGCGGAACGGCCGTCCGCCGGGCACCGTCACGTCGACCTGCGCGACGATCGAGCGGCTGCGGGCGGAGGTGCCATGGTATTCGACGATCTTCCCCGAGGCAGGGACGCCGTGGCGCGCGGCGTCGAGCGCACCCCACGTCCCGAACGCCCCATACGCTGCAAGTGCCACACCGAGAATGAAGAGCAGTACACCCGGCATCCGCCGCGAGCCGGATGCTGCATGGGTGGGATCGATGGCCATCTGCGAAGTCTCCTCAGGCGAGTTCGATGTCTTGGGTGCGCATTCGCCCGCTTGGCGTTTGACCGTCTGCGGTCGAAGCTTGATACTCCGCGCTGCGCGTGGCGGTGGCGTGGACTGCCGGCCACACCGTAGCGTATCGCGAGGCGGGAGTGTCCGACATGTACACCACCAGCCGTTTCGAACCCGATCGACTGAGGAAGGCAATGCGGAAAATCGGGACTCGCGACTGGACAACAATTCCCGGCACGAAGCTTGCATTGGACAGGTCATGAAGAAGTACGCGCCGGGTGTCGATGCCTCGGATATCCACTTGGTCAAGGTGGAGGAAAGCACGCACGGCGCCGCGAATCCCGCCGCCGATGCCGCGCCTGTACGGGTCGCAGCACCGGGGCCGGCGCTCGCTCCGGATGGCGCCGACCGTTACCTCAGGCGAGCCACCAAGGAGTACGCTTCGGGGCACATCGACCGCTCGCTGTGGAAACGGGCGCTGGACAAGGCCGGCGGCGACGAAGCCCGCGCGAAGGACATCTATCTGCAAAACCGCGCGATCGCAATCAGGGTCTCCCGGCGCGACGACAAGGCGGCCCGTTATGCCAAGGTCGAGGAGGCCCTCGGCGGTGGGACCGAAACCGGTGCGCCCGGCGCGGTGCCCAAGACGGCCGCGAAGGTGACGCCGAAGGTAAGTGGTTCGACTCCCTGGAGCTTCAATCGGGTCATGCTGATTGCCGGGGTACTCGGCGTGGTGATCATCGTTGGCGGACTGGTGGCCGTCTTGAACGGTGGGGGCGATTCGGGGCAGGCCGGCGGCGTCGGCCACAGCGGCGCAGTGAGCGCCAAGGCTCCGAACGCGGCTGCATTGGCAGCCGAAGAAGCCGCTAAGGCGGCAGCGGCCGCTGCGGCACTCGAGGATTTCGTCGGCCGGATTCGGGTGCTGGAAAAGTCCGGCAACTGGAATCTCGTCGTGCTCTACGGCGTGGAATGGACCCGCAAGCAGCCGGACAATCCGGAAGCATGGAAGGAACTCAGTCAGGGCTACATCAAGTTGCGTCAGTACGGCGATGCCCTGGATGCCGCCAACAAGGCGACCCAGCTCGCTGCCGGGGATTTTCGGACCTGGCAGAACCTTGGATTGGTGTACGTCGCGCTGGAGCGACCCACCGACGCGCTCAATGCTTTCCATCGGGCGGTGACGCTCAACGAGCAGGACGTGGTCAGCCTCGTCCAGGAAGGGAAGCTGAACGCAAACCTCGGGCGCCTCGCCGAGGCGAAGGTTGCCTACGCGAAGGCGCTTTCGGCCAGCCCGGATGATGCGCAGGCGCTCTGTGGCGCGGCGTCGGTCGCGAACAAGGACGGGCGCTTGAAAGAGGCGGAGGCGATGATGCAGCGACTGACCTCGCGCGGCGACTTGTGTGTGGACCCCACAGCTGGAGTAACCGTGAAGGTGGACGTCGGCGCCGCGGCGCGCAAGCGCTAAGCGTCAACGCCGAGCAGCCATCCGATCACCAGGCAGCGGAGTGCCCGAGTGCAGCAGCTCGGGCATTTTTTCGTATTGCGAAAGTCTCACGAAAGGCAAACAATGACGGCGTCATGACCCGAATGCGGGCCGTTATTTCTGCGAAAGTGGTCGCCATGCTGCACCGCACTCTGCAACGCAAGGTCCTGGTGGACTTCCTGATGAAAGCGGTGACCGTTGCTGCACTGGCGACTGTCGCGAACGTACACGCGGAAGGCTTTCGCAGGGACGTGCAGGATGCGCTGGGTCCCCTGTACCGCGACAATCCCTACGCGCAGCGCGCGGACAGCCGGCGCTCGAGGGGTGATGTCAGCACCCGTGGGATGGTGCGGCACTGGAACGAAGTCGCGATCGACGCCAGTGGACTCGACCACACGCCGGTCGCGCAGGGTGAGGTGCGTGTCTTCGGCGAGCAGCTCGGGCCCGCGCGCTCGAGCCGCGCCATGGCGATCGTGCACATCGCGGTATTCGACGCGCTAAATGCGATCACCGGCCGCTATCGCAGTTTCACCGGACTGCGTCCTGCGCCGCGCGCGACGTCGCCCGAGGCAGCGATATCGCAGGCTGCTCACGACACGCTGGTCGCCATGTACCCGTCGCAGAAGGAAGCGTTCGACGAGGATCTGGCATGGAGCCTTCGTCACATCACCGATTCGTTCGCGCGGGCACGCGGCATCGACCTCGGACAGCGCGCCGCTGCGGCGATACTCAGCCTGCGCGATGGCGACGGCTCGGCGCGCGCCGAGCCCCGCGTGGGCGTCGAGTACATCACCGGCACCGGTCCCGGCCAATGGCGCCAGGATCCGATGAGCAGGATTCCGCTGGCGCTGGGCGCGTACTGGAGTGAAGTGACACCCTTCGTCATGAGCAGCAGCATGCAATTTCGCGTGCCGCCACCGCCTCCGCTCAATTCCTTTGAGTACGCGCTGGCGTTCGCCGAGGTGAAGGCACTCGGAGGCGATGGCATCGTCACGCGTACACGCCGCACCGACGAGCAGACGGCGACCGGGATTTTCTGGGCCTACGACGGGACGCCGACGCTGTGCGCGCCACCGCGCCTGTACAACCAGATCACGATGCAGATCGCCGACCAGATGGGAACCGACGCAATCGAGCTGACGCGACTGCTGGCGCTGGTGAACACCGCCATGGCGGACGCCGCCATCGCCATCTGGGAATCGAAGTACTACTACGACTTCTGGCGCCCGATCACCGGCATTCGCGAGTCGGACGCCAATGCAGCGCTGTCGATACCCGGTGACGGAAATCCGGCCACTGGTGGCGATGTCAACTTCATGCCGCTGGGCGCGCCTGCGAGCAACCTGACCGGACCCAATTTCACGCCACCGTTTCCATCGTATCCTTCCGGCCACGCCGGCTTCGGCGGCGCGCTGTTCCAGACGCTGCGCCAATTCTACGGGCGCAATCGCATCGCCTTCACTTTCACGTCCGACGAGTTCAACGGCGTGACGCTAGATCACCAGGGCAACGTCCGGCCGCTGATGGCGCGGCACTTTGAGTCGCTGTCGGAAGCCGAAGAAGAGAACGGGCAGAGCAGGATCTACCTGGGGATTCACTGGTCGTTCGACAAGCGCGAGGGGATCGCGCAGGGAAGGAGGGTGGCGGATCTGGTGTTCGGTAGCGCGTTTCAGCCGGTGCATTAGGACTTTGCGATGTAGCGGTGCCGAAGTAGCATGGCTGCGGCGACAGATTGCTGTCGCAGCGTCGCTCGCCTCAAGGGGAAAACAATGATCACCACTGCCGCACTGGCCTTCGCGTTGACTGCAGTCGCCGTACCGCCTCAGTTCCCGCCCAAGGCGCCCAAGAAGCCGGCGCCGACGATCGCGGTGGTCCAGGCGGACCCGCGCTTCGCGGAGTTCGCGACGGAAGTTTTGAAGTGCTACCACCCGACGGCGCGCTTTCGTGCCGCCACGATCGTGCAACGCCCCTGGCAGCGCAAGGCTCAGGATGGAGCCAAAGGATCGGCCGTGTTGAGCATCGAGTACATCGGCATCAGCGATGCAAACTACACGCTTGTCGTCGGCGTGCTGGCGAAGCCCGAGGCGATCAAGACGGTGATCCGGTCGGACACCGCGAAGATCAAGGCATATGAGCAGTGCGAGTTGGGGGAGTGGGTTGCGGTGAAGTGACCATCGCAGCGCTACTGGTCAAAAAAAGCCGCATCGAAATGCGGCTCTGATGTTATTGGTTGCGTATAGATCAATCCCAGCTCAACGCTCCACCCGTCTGATACTCGATCACCCGCGTCTCGAAGAAGTTCTTCTCCTTCTTCAGGTCGATCATCTCCGCCATCCACGGGAACGGATTGTCCGCCTTGTCGAATAGCGGATCGATGCCGATCTGCTGGCAACGGCGGTTGGCGATGAAGCGCAGGTACTCCTTGAACATCGCGGCGTTGAGACCCAGCACGCCGCGCGGCATGGTGTCCTCGGCGTAGGCGTACTCCAGGTCGACGCCCTTTTTCATCAGCGTGCGGATTTCCTCGCGGAACTCCGGCGTCCACAGGTGCGGATTCTCCATCTTCACCGTGTTGACCAGGTCGATGCCGAAGTTGCAGTGCATGCTCTCGTCGCGCAGGATGTACTGGTACTGCTCGGACGCGCCCATCATCTTGTTCTGCCGGCCCAGCGCCAGGATCTGCACGAAGCCGACGTAGAAGAACAGGCCTTCCATGATGCACGAGAACACGATCAGGCCCTTCAACAGCTGCTGGTCGTTCTCCATGGTGCCGGTCTTGAACGCGGGGTCGGTCAGCACCTCGATGAACGGCATCAGGAACTCGTCCTTGTCGCGGATGGACTTGATCTCGTGATACGCGTTGAAGATCTCGGCTTCGTCCAGGCCCAGGCTCTCGACGATGTACTGGTAGGCGTGGGTGTGGATCGCCTCTTCGAAGGCCTGGCGCAGCAGGTACTGCCGGCACTCGGGGGCGGTGATGTGGCGATACGTCCCCAGCACGATGTTGTTGGCGGCGAGCGAATCGGCGGTGACGAAAAAGCCCAGGTTGCGCTTGACGATCAGACGCTCGTCGTCGGTCAGCCCGTTGGGGTTCTTCCACAGCTCGATGTCGCGCTGCATGTTGATCTCCTGCGGCATCCAGTGATTGGCGCACGCGGAGAGGTACTTGTCCCAGGCCCACTTGTACTTGAAGGGGACGAGCTGGTTGACGTCGGACTGCGCGTTGATGACGCGCTTGTCCTCGGCGCGCACGCGACGGAAGCCGTTCTGCATTGCCTGCGCCTCGGCGTCGAGGTCGTGCACGGGCTCGCGCGACAGGATGCCGCCGGTGGTCTGCGCGCGGATGGTGTCCGGCGTCGCGGGCTGCAGACGGGGCTGCGGCGCGGGTGTCACGAAATCGTCTTCAAATGTCAGCATACTGTGCCTCGTTGATCCGAGAGCTCTCGCAGCTCGGACTTCAGTGTCCTGGCGCGGTACCTTGTCCTCACACCGGCAACAATGTGCCGGGTGGGGATTTTTCTTGGCCCCTCCTGCCTATATTGGGGCTAGTGCAACGCGCTCAACCGGTCGTAAAGATAGTCAGGGGAAAAGTCGACGCCGTTCGCCCACGCTATCGTCGCCAGCCCGTAATCGAGCTGGAATTCGGCGAAGCGCTCGCGATCGCGCAACGACTCGAATTCCTCGCCATACAGCTCGTCCGCCAGATCCACGACGCCCTTGCGCCCGTCGTTGAATTCCAGCCACACCTTGTAATCACCCATGTACCGCGCTTCCACCACATGACAAGGCACGTACTCGTACTGAGCCATCGAGCTAACCTCCCACGTTGGTTGCGGAACTACGCTGCTGCACCTCCACCGCAGGCTTCTGCGGTTGCATTGCTCGGTGAGTCGCTCCGCGTACAACGCAAGGATTCCTGTCCGGGCTCGCGGGCGGTATTCATGCTTCCTTCTGTTCGATCCCTTGCTCCCTGCTTACAGGGGCGGGATTCGTAACATCTGTCCCGGATAGATCAGGTCCGGGCTCTTGAGCATCGGCTTGTTGGCTTCGAAGATCGCCGGATACTTGTTGGCGTCCCCGTAATATTGCTTGGCGATCTTCGACAGCGTGTCGCCGCGCACCACGGTGTAGTACTGCGCTTCGGGTGTGCTCTGGTCGACCGTCATCTGGTCGTTCACCGACGAGACGCCGGCGACGTTGCCGGCGCACAGCACGATCTTTTCCTTCGTCGCCTGGTCGTCGGCGATGCCGAATACCGTTGCCACCGACGTCGCACCGTCGAAGGTCACGGTAAGGCCGGTGGCCTTCAACCCCTGATCGTTGATGTAGGCGAGGATGGCGTCTCCTGCGGCGTCATTGGCGGCCTTGGACTTCTCCACCGATGCCGGGTCGGCCTGCGCTGCGGTCATCGCCGCCTGTGCTTCGCCCTTGTGAAAGAGCTTCTCCCCGGCTTCCTTGATGAAACTGAGCAATCCCATGATTCTTTCCTTTGTTGATGTGTCGGACCTGCCTATTGGCAGGCCTCGCAGTCCGGATTGTGGCTACGGCCGCTCACTTCGTTCGCTTAACGTTCGCTTCGCTCACGTTAGCCTTCGCCGCAATCAGGCCTGCGCGGCCTACTATTGGCAGGCCTCGCAGTCCGGATTGTCAATCGAGCAGAACTTGGCGTCGGGCTCCTGCACGGTGTTCCTCGCGGGTGCCGTTGCGGACTTCGCGCCAGCCGTGCTGATGCCGCCGGAAGTCACCGCATTGAGTTCGCCTCCTTGGCCGGTGGACTTCTCGGCCGAGGTCGCGCCCATGGTGCGCAGGTAGTACGTAGTCTTCAGGCCGCGCACCCAGGCCAGCTTGTAGATGTCGTCGAGCTTCTTGCCCGACGCGCCGGCCATGTAGATGTTCAGCGACTGCGCCTGGTCGATCCACTTCTGGCGGCGCGCCCCGGCTTCGACGATCCATTTGGCGTCGACTTCGAACGCGGTCGCGTAGAGGTTGCGCAATTCCGCGGGTACGCGGTCGATCTTGGCCAGCGAGCCGTCGAAGTACTTGAGGTCGGCGACCATGACTTCGTCCCACAGGTTCTGCTTCTTCAGTTCCGCGACCAGATGCTCGTTGACGACCGTGAACTCGCCCGACAGGTTCGATTTCACGTAGATGTTCTGGTACTCGGGCTCGATCGACGCGGCCACGCCAACGATGTTGGAAATGGTCGCGGTCGGCGCGATGGCGACGCAATTGGAATTGCGCATGCCGTGTTCCTTGATGCGCGCGCGCAGCGCGTCCCAGTCCAGCGTGACCGACTCGTTGACGTCGACGTAGCCGCCGCGCTCCTCGCGCAACAGCTTGAGCGAGTCGTGCGGCAGGATGCCACGATCCCACAGGCTGCCCTTGTAGGTGGCGTAGCGGCCGCGTTCCTGCGCCAGGTCGGCCGACGCGTCGTAGGCGTAGTAGCACACCGCTTCCATCGAGCGGTCGGCGAAGTCCATCGCCGCCTCCGACGCGTAGGGCGTGTGCCGCAGGTGCAGGCAGTCCTGGAAGCCCATGATCCCCAGACCCACCGGACGGTGCTTGAGATTGGAGTTGCGCGCCTTCGCGACTGCGTAATAGTTGATGTCGATGACGTTATCGAGCATGCGCATCGCGGTCGTGATCGTGATCTTGAGCTTGGCCTGGTCGAGCTCCCACGGCGCGTTGGCGCCTTCGCCCACCTGCTTCATGTGGTTCAGCAGATTGACCGAGCCCAGGTTGCAGACCGCGATTTCGCTGTCGCTGGTATTGAGAGTGATCTCGGTGCAAAGGTTCGAGCTGTGCACGGTGCCGACGTGCGACTGCGGCGAGCGCACGTTGCACGCGTCCTTGAACGTGATCCACGGATGGCCCGTCTCGAAGAGCATCGACAGCATCTTGCGCCAGAGCTGCAGCGCCGGGATCTTCTTGAACAGCTTCATGTCGCCGCGCGCGGCCTTGGCTTCGTAGGCGGTGTACGCCTCCTCGAAATTGCGGCCCCAGTTGTCGTGAAGGTCGGGCACGTCGGAGGGCGAGAACAGCGTCCAGTCGCCGCCTTCCATCACCCGCTTCATGAACAGGTCGGGAATCCAGTTGGCGGTGTTCATGTCGTGCGTGCGCCGGCGATCGTCGCCGGTGTTCTTGCGCAGCTCGAGGAACTCCTCGATGTCGAGATGCCACGACTCCAGGTACGAGCAGACCGCGCCCTTGCGCTTGCCGCCCTGGTTGACCGCGACGGCGGTGTCGTTGACTACCTTCAGGAACGGCACCACGCCCTGCGAGCGGCCGTTGGTGCCCTTGATGTGGCTGCCGAGCGCGCGCACGTTGGTCCAGTCATTGCCCAGGCCCCCGGCGAACTTGGACAGGAGCGCGTTTTCCTTGATCGCCTCGTAGATGCCGTCGAGATCGTCGGCCACCGTGGTCAGGTAGCACGACGAGAGCTGCGAGCGATGCGTGCCCGAGTTGAACAGCGTCGGCGTCGAACTCATGAAGTCGAAGGTCGACAGCACGTTGTAGAACTCGATGGCGCGCGCTTCGCGATTGACTTCGTTCAGCGCCAGGCCCATCGCCACGCGCATGAAGAACGCCTGCGGCAGCTCGAAGCGGCGTCCGCCGACGTACTGGTCGACGAGCAGGTAACGGTCGTAGAGCGTCTGCAGGCCGAGGTAGCCGAATTGCAGGTCGCGCGAGGGCACCAGCGCGGCGCCCATCACCTTGAGGTCGTATTGCGCGAGCGTTTCATTGAGCAGGCCGATCTTGATGCCGTGCTTGATGAAGCGCGGGAAGTACTCGGCATACTTGGTCGCCATGTCGGCCTGCGAGGCCTCTTCGCCCATCGCTTCGAAGCGCAGCGAATCGAGAAGCAGGCGCGCAGTGACAAAGCTATATGCAGGGTCCTTCTCGATGAGCGTGCGCGCGGCCAGCACCACGCACTTGCGCACTTCTTCCATCGGCACGCCTTCGTACAGGTCCTTCAGCGTCGCTTTCAGGATGCGCTCGGGCTCGACGTCGGGCAGGCCCTCGCATGAGGTCTTCACCAGGTCGGTCAGCCGCGCCATGTCGAGCGGGCGCGTAACGCCATTGTCGACGACATTGATGGCGATGGCCGGAGCGTCACCCTTGGCGGTCTTCTTCTCGTGCGCGCGCTCCTGCGAGCGCTTTTCGCGATAGAGCACGTACGCGCGCGCGACTTCGTGCTCGCCGCCACGCATCAGCGCGAGCTCGACCTGGTCCTGGATTTCCTCGATGTGGATCGCGCCGCCGTCGGGCTTGCGCTTGATCAGTGCCTTCATGACCACGTCGGTGAGCTGCGCGGTCAGCTCGCGCACGCGCGCCGACGCTGCGCTCTGGCCGCCGTTGACGGCGAGGAAGGCCTTGGTGACGGCGATGGCGATCTTCGAGGGCTCGAAGCCGACGACGGCGCCATTGCGCCGGATCACCTTGTACTCCGCCAGTCGCGGATCGGTGTTCGCTTCGAGGGGGGTAGGGGTCTCGCCGGCCATCAGTGTGCGTTGGGTCGTGGTGGATGGGGCAGCGGCGGGGCTGGCGACTTGCATTGTTCGTTCTCCTGGCAAATTCTTATGGTTCTTGCTTGCAACCGCGAGTACCGACTGCATTGCGCACATACAGTACAGCGTCGGACCGGATCCTTTTGCCGCGCGGTGGACCCGGCGGGGCGCGCACCCCTCCCAGGGCTGCTCCAGTGCGACGTGCGGATTTCCCTTACAAATCAAAACCTACTATATCTTGTGTTCAAGTGCTGAATCAACACTAATCATAGTAGCTCGCGTTCGGCGATGCAAGAGCTTTTTGATGCACACAAACGGGGCCTGAAAAGCGTCGGAAAATCAGCGTTGTAGATTTAATTTATCGATCTGCGCACCGCGAATCCACCGGTTGTCCCCATGGTTGTCCACCGCCGCAAGACTTATGCGCGATACAGCGTCTGCAACGCGCCGGCGAGTGCACGTTCTGTACTGTGACGAACAGATGACAACGACTCTTGACGCAGCGATAGCAATGGCGCAGCGGGATAGATTAGGACAGCGCGGCACGCACAAAGTGCCCTAGCGCGGCAGCGCGAAAAGGCGCTCTCCGGCGATGGCGACAATGACGTCGTCGCTCGCCCACCGCTGTATGGCGGAGCCGGTGAACCGTCCGAAGGCGGGCAGGATGGCGCGATGTCGGCCCAGTACGAAGCACGGCAGGCGCTCGCTCTGCAGGCCGGTGCCGGTGATGTGCACGGCGGGGTGCACGTGGCCGGCGAGCGCGTAACCGAACAGGTTGCCTGCAGCAGCGTCGGGTGGCTCATGACAGAGCAGGAACGGCGGCGCGGGCTCGGGCCCTTCCACCATATCGACCCGCCACGCTTCGGGCGGATCACCGGCGTGAGCGTCGTGATTGCCGCGCACCAGCGTGATCGCGAGCTCGGCATGGCTTGCTCGCCAGTGTCCAACGGCGCGATCGAGCGCCGCGGTGCGACCCGACGCGGCGTGGATCAGGTCGCCAAGCACTACCAGTGCTTCGCAGCCGGTGGCGCTGACCAGCGCCGACAACCGCGCCAGGTTTGCCAGCGTCGTGCCGCCGGGCAACGCGACGCCGCCGGCGCGAAACGCCGCGGTCTTGCCCAGATGCACGTCGGCGACGAACAGCGTGCGGCCTGCGGGCCAATAGAGCGCGCGCTCGGCGTAGAGCCATACGTCTTCACCGCCGACGCGATGACGCAGCGGCGCGCGGTCAGCGTGATGAACGGTGGGCAAGGTGCGAGGCGAAGTTTTCGTTGCGCGCAGCGCAAAGGCAATGCAACATGGATGCAGCGATTGTAAGTCAGCTTGCAAGTCAGCGATGGCGCCGACGCACCACGAGTCCAGCGACGCCAAGGGACGCCCGATGCCGCGCTTTTCCGCCAACCTGTCGTTCCTGTTCAACGAGGTTCCCTTTCTCGACCGCTTCGGCGAAGCCGCCAATGCCGGCTTCGGCGCGGTGGAATTCGCCTTCGGTTACGAATACACGATGTCCGAGATTGCGGCGCGGCTCGCGGACCACGGCCTGAATCAGGTATTGATCAACGCGCCACCGGGCAACTGGGCCGCGGGCGACCGCGGCCTCGCGTCGTCGCCGGGGCGCGAACACGAATTTGCCGCCAGCATGGTCACCGCGCTGCGCTACGCCGATGCGTTGTCGTGCCCGCGCGTGCACGTCATGGCCGGCGTGCTGCCGACCGACGCGGACGCAGACACGCGCGCGCAGCACCGCGCGACCTTCGTTCGCAACCTGCGCCTGGCCGCGAAGGACGCGGCCGAGCAGGGCGTCATGCTCACCATCGAGCCGATCAACACGCGCGACGTCCCCGGGTACTTCCTGAATATGCAGGCCGAGGCGCACGCGCTGCGCGAGGACATCGGCGCCGCCAACGTCCTGGTGCAGATGGATTTCTACCACGTGCAGATCATGGAGGGCGACATCGCAACGAAGTTCCGGCGCTGGCAGCCGTACATCGGGCATGTGCAGATCGCCGGCGCGCCCGACCGCCACGAGCCCGACACCGGCGAGGTCAATTACTACTACCTGTTCGACTTGCTCGATGAACTCGGTTACGACGGCTGGGTGGGTTGCGAGTATCGCCCCGCAGTGTCCACGCGCGCGGGACTGACGTGGCTGAACAAACTCGACTGGCGCACGCCGCGCGGGTAGCGCTACTTCACCGACCCCATCGTGAGCCCGCGCACGATGAAGCGCTGACCGAAGAACATGAGCAGGACGGCGGGAATCGTCGCGATCACCGACGCGGCCGCCATCTGCGCGTGCTGCACCTCGTACTGTTGGGCGAAACGGGCGATTGCCACGGGCACCGTCGCGGTCTCGCGCGAGGTCAGTGAAAGCGCGATGGGAAACTCGTTCCAGCTGAAGATGAAAGCGAGGATGCCGGCGGCAATCAGTCCCGGAATCGCCAGAGGCAGCACCACCTTCAGGAAGGCCTGCAGCGGCAGGCAGCCATCGATCACCGCGGCCTCCTCGATCTCGGGTGGGATCTCGCGCAGGAATGCGGCCATGAGCCAGACCGTCATCGGCAGGTTGATGGTGACGTGGGTGAGGACCAGCGCCGCGCGGGTATCGTAGAGCCCCAAATCGCGAAAGGCGACGTACCACGGGCCGATCAGGGTGAGCACCGGGATCATGTGGAAGACCAGCGTCCAGCCCAGGAACCCGGCCGAAACCCAGGCTGGCCAGCGGAAGCGGTGCAGCGAATAGGCCGCGAGCGTGCCGACGATGAGTACGATCGCCGTGCTCACGCCGGCGACCAGCAGGCTGTTCATTACGTTGCCGGCGAAGTCCGAGCGGCGTCCGAACAGCACGTCGGCGTAGTTGGACAGCGTCGGCGTGAACGGAAACTGGCCGGCGTAAATGGCGATCTGCTGCTTGAACGATGCCGTTGCGATCCAGACGAACGGACCGAGCACGGCGAAGAGCGCGACCAACGCAATCGACCAGGCCAGCGTGCGCTGACGCCGTCCGCGCCGCCGCAGTGTATTGCCACCCGTGCCCGTCGCTGCCTCCGCCATCCTCATGTCGCAATCACGTCGCACTCACGTTGCAAAGACGCGCATGCCGCGCCGCGCCACCAGAAGAAAGGCGACGATCGCGGCGATGATCGCCAGCGACAGCAGCGCTCCATAGCCCAGCTGGTTCTGCTCGAAGAAAACCTTGTACAGATGCAGGTTGACGAGCTCGGTCGCGGTCCCGGGCCCGCCGGAGGTGAGCAGGTAGACCTCGTCGAAGACCTTGAAGGCGAGAATGCTGCGAAACAGCAGCGCCACCACGATGGCAGGGCGCAGCAGCGGGATCTGCACGCGACGAATCATCTGCCAGCGCGACGCGCCGTCGATGCGCGCGGCCTCGAGCACGTCGACCGGAAGTCCTTCGACCGCGGCGAACAGGATAAGGAACACGAACGGCACCCAGTGCCACACGTCGACGACGATCACCGACATCAGCGCCAGCGACGGCGAACCCAGCCAGTTCACCGGCGACGCGCCCAACCCGATCAGCGTCTGATTGAAAATGCCGAAGTCGTAGTTGTACATCAGCTTCCACACGCTGCCGATTGCCACCGGTGGCACCAGGATGGGCAGGATCAGCGCGGTGCGGACCCAGCCCTTGCCGCGGCCGAGTTCCGCGACCACCAGAGCGAGCGAAAGTCCCAGCACCATCTCGACGGCGACCGAGACGATCACGAACACGAAGGTGTTGAAGAGCGCCGGCCGCAGCACCTCGTCACCGGCGAGCATCGCCAGGTTGCGCATCGGGGTCCACGTCCAGATGTCGGTCCCCTGCACGAACTCGATCGTCGACAGGCTCATGCGCAGCAGGTTGGCGACCGGATAGACGGTCAGCACCAGCAGCACGATCACCGCCGGCAGCAGACTCGCGTAGCGGAACGGGCTGCCGGTGCGGCGCATCGGTGGCGTAGCGAGAGGGCGCCGCGGTGATGTCGCGCGAGGGCTACTCGGGCAGCGGCGGCAGCGACCCGGTACGGCGGCCGTTCTTGCGGAACAGTTCCTCGATATCCTTGGCCGCCGAGTTGAGCGCCTTGCCCGAGCTCATCTCGCCGATCGCCGCCTGATTCAGGCGCAGGCCGAGGATCTGCTCGACCTGCGCGCCCTCGGCGTAGCCCAGTTCCTGCTTGGCGAACTTCTGCGTCTCGAGGTACGCCGGCATCCAGCGCAGGCGCGGTTCCTTGGCCACATCGGAGGTGTAGACGTCGCTGCGGTTGGGAATGCCCCCGGCCAGCGCGAACGCGCGCTGCGCCTCGTAGCTCAACAGCCAGCGCGAGAAGGCGAGCGCTGCCTTCTTCTGTGCATCGGAAATGTCCTTCGGAATGACGGCGTTCCAATTGCCGATCACCGCACCGCCGGCGCCGTCGCGGCCGCGCGGCAGCGGCACCGTCTCCAGCTTGCCGACTACCGCGGATTTGGCCGGATCCTCGAAGCTCGAGAAGGCCGCGGTGACCACGTCGCCCATGGTCGCCTTGCCGGTGGCGAGTAGCTGAATGACGTCGCCCTGGCCGAGCGTCGCGTAATTGGGTGGGCCGCAGCGCTTGAGCAAGTCGATGTACAGGTCGAGCGCCGCCTTCGACTGCGGACTGTTGATGGTCACGCTGAAGTCGCCGGCCGCGGGATCCTTCACCACCGAACCGCCCTCGGCAAGCATCACGCTCTGCCAGTCGTAGCGGATGGCGTTGCCTTTTTCGCCGCGCACGACAAAGCCGTATGTCTTCCCCGGATCGTTGAGCTTGGTGCAGACGGCAAGAACGTCGGCCCAGGTCTTGGGCGGCGACAGTCCCGCCTGCTTGAGCAGATCGGCGCGATAGTAGATGAGCTGGAGGTTGCCCAGCACGGTATAGGCCATCAGCTTGCCGCCGTCGGCAGTGCGCCAGCGCTTCTGCGCGTTCCAGTAACCGGAGTCGCCGTAGCTCAGCACTTCCTTGGGCAGGTCGAATGTCGGATCGATTTCCTTGAGCGGCGCGAGGAAGCCGCCCTCGTAGAACTCGATGGTCCACTGCGTGTCGAGAAACATCAGGTCGTAGGGACTCTTGCCCGTACGCACCGCGTTGCGCGCCTTTTCGAGCATGCCGCCGAACGGCGTGGTGTCGAGCTTGATCGAATTGCCGGTCTGCTGTTCGTAGAGCCCGACGACCTTCTCGAAAGCCGAATACCACGGCGTCGACGCGACCAGGATCGTGATCGGCGGCTGCTTGCCGACATCCAGGAACGGCTTGCCGGCCGGCGTCTGGGCGCCGCCAACCGTTGCAATCATCATGCTCGCGGCAACCAGCGCGGCGCGCGCGTGGTGGACCAGGCTCATCTTGCTCATTTTGCTTTGCCCTCCTCGTGGACCAGCTTATGCTTGCAACTCGACGGCGGCGTCGGCCTGCACTCCGTAACGGCGATAGAATTCGGGCGGCGCGTCGTGTGCGCGCAGTACGCGGGCGATGCCTGCATGGAAGCGCTGCTCGATTGTCGCGTCGCGGAAGGGTCGCTGCTGCTTCGGGTCGGTCGCCAGATCGTACAGGGTCGTGCCGACTCCCGGATCGAATTGCTTGCCGTCCTGCATCGGAATGCGTCGAGCGTCCTTGAGCGCGTCGATGCGCAGCAGCGGCATTCTCTTGGTGAAATCGAACGGCTCGGCCAGCTTGGCAGTGCGCATTTCGGCGCCGCTGAACAGCGTGTGCAGGTGCATCGGCATCAGCGTGTATTCGTAGAGGCCCGGCGCGTACAGGTCCTCGGGATACAGGTAGTAGGTGTAGCGGCCGTCGGTGGCGCCAATGGGCCCGCCAAACATGCCGAAGATGCCGATGTCGCGCTGCGGCTGATCGTGTGCGAACAGTGGAAGCAGCGAGCTACCGCGCACTTCATCCGGAATCGGCAGGCCGAACGCTTCGAGGAAGGTCGGCATCAGGTCCATGGTCTGTGTGAGCGCCTTGCGGCGAGCTCCGGCGCGACCGGCGTGCTTCGGATGATAGCCAATGCACGGGATGTGCGAGATCTCGGTGTAGTAGGGCTGCAGGTTCTTGCCCCACCAGTCGTGCTCGGCGAGCAGGAAACCGTGGTCGGTCGACAGGAACAGCACCGTGTCCTTCCACATGTCGTTCCGGTCGAAATAGTCGAGCAGCTTGCCGAAATAATGGTCGCAGGCCGCGACCAGCGCCGCATAGTTGGCGCGGATTTCGGCGATCTCCTCGGGTGAATCGCTGACCTTCTCGTACATCGGCCAGTCGAGCACTCCTCCTTTCCAGTTCGTCGCGTAGGGCTTCTTGAATCGCTCCGGCGCCTGGAAAGGTTCGTGCGGATCGAAGCACTCGAGCATCATGAACCAGTTGTCGGCGTCGCGATTGAGGTCGAGGAATTCGAAACCGCTGGCAAAGCAACGCGGGAGGCAGTTGTCCTTTTCCTCCTGCATGAATTCGCAGTTGATCGCGTGCTGGAGGCGTTTCCAGCCGTCGTCAAAATCGTAATGCTTGGGTGAGTATTTTTCGCGCAGGCGATCCAGCGGCGGCTGCACCATCGCTTTCCACGGATCGTATTCCTGGCCACGGATGAAATCCCAGGTGCGAAAGCGGCCGTGGTAGGTCGAGCCACCGTCCTCGAAGTAATGCATGTGGTCGGTGACCAGATGCGTGTGGATGCCGGCGTCGCGCATCATCTCCGGGAACGAATTGTCGAAGGGTTCCAGCGGCCCCCAGCTGCGGTGCATGAAATTGAGTCGTCCGGTGTGCAGGTCGCGGCGCGCGGGCATGCACGGCAGGCTTCCGACGAAGTGCGTGTCGAAGGTCACCCCGAGCTTGGCGAAGCGATCGAAATTCGGCGTTTTGATCGCGCTCGAACCGTAGCAGCCGAGCGCGGTGCGCATGAGCGAATCGAAGAGCACGAACACGGCGCGCATTGCGGATCCTCCGCCAGGGACAAGGTTGCGAGCATGCCACGGCAATGCCATACTGAAATATATATCTTCAGCACGGAACCATAACTCATGGAAATGGCAATGCTGCACGAAGCGCCGCTGCTTCGTCATTTCCTCGCCATCGCCGCCGAAGGCAGCATCAGCGGCGCGGCGCAGCGGCTGGCAATTTCGCAGCCTGCCCTGACCAAGAGCCTGCGCAAGCTCGAGGCGCACTTAGGCGCGCCGTTGTTCGAGCGGCTGCCGCGTGGCGTGGCGCTGACGCCCTTTGGCGAGACCTTGCTGCCGCACGCGCGGCGCATCGAAGCCGAATGCCAGTTCGCCGAGACCGAGATGAAGGCGCTGCGCGGTGGGCATTCCGGGCGTCTGCGCCTGGGTGCCGGCCCCTTTTTCGGAGCCACGCTGCTGCCCAATGCCATTGCCGCGCTGCAGGCACGCTTTCCCGATCTGCGCGTCGAACTCGACGTCGGCATCAACGAGGTGACCCACCCGCGACTCTTCGAAGGCGAGTTCGACGCGGTGTTCTGCCGGCTGCCCGACCCTGCGGAGCTGCCGCAGTCGATCCTGCGTCAGGAGTTCATCGCCATCCAGTCGCGCGTCGTGGCCGGCGCGGGCCATCCGCTGCTCAAGAAGGCGAAGGTCGGCGCGCGCGAGCTGGGCGCGTATCCCTGGGTGATCTACCATCAGGATCCCGAGATGGTCACCCAACTGTTCGCCGCGATCCAGCAGACCGGTGCGCCACCGCTGCGCATCGGCACCGAAGTGAAATCGATGTTCGCGCTGGTTCAGCTGCTGCGTGCGGGGCCGTACCTGAGCTGCGTCCCCGACGCGCTGATCCAGGCGCACCCCGAACTGGGCATCCGATTCGTGCCCTTCGACCGCTTTGTCTGGGGCTTTGCCGGTGGCGTGCTCATCCAGCGGGCGCTCCAGCATTACCTGCCGCTGGCGACGCTGGTGAATCTTGTCCGCGATGAAGCGGCGAAGGTGCGCAGGCTGCAGTCGGGAGCGCCTCGGTTGGCGTTATAGCCCCTGCCAGGCATTGCCACACTGCCATTCACACATCTGCGATTCGAAGACGGAACCGCGTTGCCGGTGACGTCACTCCAGCCATGGACATGAAGCTATTCGACAATATTGCCTGGAATTGCCTGGCTGGCCCGCACCTACGTTACTCGTCGGGCACCAGAGACGCGCGGCGGTACGCCCCGGGCTTCTCGCCAATCCTGGGATTTGCCAGTACGGAGCGTCCGCACTTTGCCGCGTTGGCACCCTGCTGTGAACCGGGCGAGCAGTTCGTTTGCGCAGGATGGTCCGGGGCTGTTCCGTCCGGCTGGCGATTGCATGCCGACGCGACGATGCATCAAATGGTATGGGACGCGCCCATTCCTGCGGCTGACGAGACACTTGCGGCTGTCCCGCTGGGCCCGGAGCACACTGCGCAAGTGCTGGAACTGGTCGCGCTAACCAAGCCGGGACCTTTCGGTCCCAGAAACGGCGAGCTTGGGGACTACCTTGGCGTATTCGAGATCGGGCGCCTGGTGGCGATGGCGGGGGAGCGTATGGAAGTCGGTGCATTCAAGGAGATCAGCGGCGTATGTACCCACCCCGACTTTCAGGGTCGTGGTCTGGCGCGTCGTCTAGTCGAGAGACTGGTTGGTCTCGAGATGCGGCGCGATCAGACGCCCTTTCTTCATGTCAGGCACGACAACGTGAACGCGCGACGCCTGTATGAGCGCATGGGGTTTCGCAATCATCGGGAAGTGCCTGTTAGAGTCGTTTCGCGCGAGCAGTAGTTCGCTTTCGCCGGATCCTGCTCACTGCCTACAGCTCACAGCGCTACACTCATTCCGCCGTCGATGACGAACATCTGTCCGGTAATGTAGTTCGAGCCGGCTGACGCCAGGAACACCGCCAGGCCCGCGAGTTCGTCGGGTTGACCCCATCGACCGGCCGGCGTGCGCTTGCATACCCACGCGTTGAATTCGGCGTTGTCGATGAGCGCTCGATTCATTTCGGTAGCGAAGTAGCCGGGCGCGATCGCATTGACCTGGATATTGTGTTGCGCCAGTTCGACCGCCATGCCACGCGTCAGCTGCCGCACGCCGCCTTTTGCCGCCGTGTAGGGAACCACGGTGGGGCGCGCGAGCTCGCTCATCAGCGAGGCGATATGCACGATCTTGCCCTGCTTTTTCGCGATCATTCCCGGCGCCACCGCCTGCGAGACGATGAACGGCGCGGTCAGGTTGGTGGCGATGATCTCGTCCCACTGCTCCTTCGGAAAGTCGGCGAACGCGCCACGCCGCTGGATGCCGGCATTGTTGAACAGGATGTCGATGGAGCCATGCTGCGCGCCGATTTCGGCGACGCTCTTGTTGATCGCATCGCGATCGGTGACGTCGAACACCGCCGTCGCCACCTTGTGTTTCTGCGCAGTCAGCGACGCCGCGGCATGGTCGAGCGCTTCCTGCTTTCGGCCATTGAGCACCACCGTCGCCCCGGCGCGCGCAAGGCCTTGCGCGATGGCAAAGCCCAGTCCGCGGTAAGCGCCAGTGACGAGTGCGACCTTTCCGGTCAGATCGAAAGGAGTTGCATTCATTGTTGTTTCCTCACACTGAATAAAGGGGCTGTCATCAGCGCGCGTCCGCCGCGCTTTCCAGTGCCGCGACCATCCGCTCGACGCGGTCCGCCAGCTGCTCGGTCGACAGGCTGTCCTTGAAGATCTCGACCATCAATGGAAACGCAAACGGCGTCGGCTTGCTCGGTCGGGTGATCACCGCGCGCGCGCCGCGCAGGCGTTGCAAGGCGAGTTGAAGGCGCGACGCCTCGAGCTGGCGTTCCAGCACCTCGCGCAGCGCTTGCGCCAGCAACAGGTTATGCGGATCGTATTCGGCGAAGACGTCGTAGACCAGTCCGCTCGATGCCTGCAGCTGGCGCGCGCTTTTGCCCTGGCCGGGATAGCCCTGGAAGATCAGGCCGGCCACACGCGCCACTTCGCGAAACTGGCGGCGCGTGAGTTCGGACGCGTTGAGTCCGGCGAGGATGTCGTGTTCGACCTCGGGCGCGGCCAGCAGGCGGCCCAGCTCGCCGATCGACAGTGTCAGCGGTTCCGGCGAGAGCAGCCCGAAGCCGTAGTCGGTAACGGTGATCGAAAAACTGCGCGGCGCGGCGCGCGACAGACGATACGAGAACAGCGTTGCCAGCCCGAGGTGCACCAGCCGGCCTTCGAAGGGATAGAAGAAGAGGTGATGGCCGTCGCGCGTGGTGATCTGCTCGATCAGCCATTCACGCTCGCCGGGCAGCGCCGACCAGCGCGCCTGCAATTGCAGCAGCGGTGCACAGCGCTGCAGTTCCGGCGACGCGAACTCGCCATCGCGCGCGTCGGCGATCAGCTGGCGAGTCTCCGCCGCGAGCTGCGTCGAGAAGGCCATCTTGTTGCCCATCCAGCGTGGCACCACCGCCGCGCGCGCCGGGGCGGGCTTGACCCAGGCGGTCATTTCGCGCACGCGGATGAATTCCAGCTTTCGGCCTGCGAAGACGAAGCAGTCGCCGGGAGACAGCCGCGCGACGAACGACTCCTCGACATGGCCCAGGCGCTTGCCGCGCTTCAACTGCACGTTGATCGAAGCGTCGCTGACGATGGTACCGATGTTCATGCGGTGCCGATGCGCGATCGCGCGGTCCGGCACTCGCAGCACGCCTTCGTCGTCGGCGACCACGCGGTGGTACTCGGGATATGCCACCAGGCTCATACCGCCGCGGATGACGAAGTCGAGTGCCCAGTGCCACTGCGCGTCGCTGAGCCCGGCATAGGCGTGAGTGGAGCGCAGTTCGACGAGCAATTCGTCGGCGACGAATCCACCGCCCAGCGCGCAGGTTACGAGGTGCTGCGTCAGCGCATCGAGCGGCGGCGTATTGGCGCAGGTGATGGCGGGGCGCGCTTCGATCCGCCGGGCGTTCGCCGCGCTGCGCGCAGCAGCGGCCTCGACCAGTTCGAGTGCGTGGGTGGGGACCACGGTCACCCGCGACACCGCGCCGGGCTGGTGGCCACTGCGGCCGGCGCGTTGCAACAGGCGCGCCACGCCCTTCGGGCTGCCGATCTGCAACACCTGGTCGACGGGCGTGAAATCCACGCCCAGGTCGAGGCTCGACGTGCAGACCACGGCGCGCAGGCGCTGGTTGCGCAGGCCATCCTCGACCCAGTCGCGCACCTCGCGCTCGAGCGAGCCGTGGTGCAGCGCGATCTGCCCGGCCCAGTGCGGCCGCGCTTCGAGCAGCGCCTGGTACCAGATCTCCGCCTGCGAACGGACATTGGTAAAGACCAGCGTCGAGTTGGCGCGCTCGATCGCGGCGACGACTTCAGGCAACTGCCGCAGGCCCAGATGCCCGGCCCAGGGAAAACGCGCGATCGTCGCCGGAATCAGGCTGTCGATGACGATTTCCTTGGTGTCGACACCGCGCACGATGCGCGTGCGCGGCCGCTCCGCACCCACGCCGACGAGACACGCCAGCGCCTCGTCGAGGTTGGACAGCGTTGCCGACAAGCCCCACACCGGCAGCGCCACGTCGCGTGTCCGGGCCAGCGTGCGCAGCCGCGCCAGCGCGAGCTCGACCTGGACGCCGCGCTTGGTCGACAGCAATTCGTGCCATTCGTCGACGATGACCGTCGACAGTTGCGCGAAGCGCTCGCGCCAGTCGGCGCGCGCAAGCAGCAGCGTCAGCGATTCTGGCGTGGTGACCAGCGCGGTGGGCAGGCGTTTGTTCTGCCGCGCACGCGCCGAGCTCGTCGTGTCGCCGGTGCGCGCATCGACGGTCCAATACGGCCTGATCGCCGCCGCCGCGCGGCGCAGCGCAAGGACGGTGTCTCCGGCGAGCGCACGCAAGGGGGTGATCCAGAGCACGGCAAGCGGCGGAGGGGCGTTGGGTTCGCCCGTGGGGCCCGCGGCCAGTGGTCCTATCCACGCCGCGTAAGTCTTGCCCATGCCGGTGGGTGCATGGATGAGCCCCGATTCGCCGCGAGCGTGCGCAGCCCACACTTCTTCCTGGAACGCGAAAGGTGACCAACCCTGCGCGGCAAACCATTCGCGTGGCGACAGCGGTGCGGCGTCCAGCAAATTGGCGGCAGGAGGCGCGGCACCGGCGCGCTCCAGCGTGGCGATGGAATCGAGCTGGCGCGCCGTCTTGCGCTTGTGCTCGGCGAGGATGCGGCGCAGCACGTGCCGTCGCGGGTCAGGTCAGCGTGTGAATGTCGGCGTCGATCGGCAACGCGTGGCCGGAGACGTTCGCACCTCGAGGCGAGGCGAGAAACACGATGGCGTTGGCGATGTCCTCGGCCGTCACCAGCCGACGCAATGAAGTGTTGGCAAGCGCTTCGTCGACGACGACGTCGACCGGGACACCGCGCGCGGCGGCGCGGTTGGCGAATACCGCGTCGATGCGTGCGCCCGCCACCGATCCCGGACAGATGGCGTTGACGCGCACGCCATGTGGACCGAGCTCGATAGCCAGCGACTTGCTCAGTCCAATCACTCCCCATTTCGCCGCGGCATACGGCGTGCGCAATGGAAATCCGAAGCGACCAGCCGCCGATGACAGGTTGATCATGCTCGCATTGGCACTTTTCTTGAGCCAGGGGATCGCGCGCTGCGCGCACAGGAACTGGCCGGTGAGATCGACCGCCAGCGTGCGTTCCCAGTCGGCGAGTTTGATGTCTTCGCACTTTGCCGTGGGACCGGCGATCCCGGCATTGTTGACCAGCACGTCGAGGCCGCCCAATGTTGTGGTGGCCGCCGCGAAAAAGCGCTCAACGGCGGCAGCGTCGGAGACGTCGCAGACATGCTGCGTCAGCGCCGCGTCGCTGACCGCAGCGGCCGAGAGCGCCTTGGTATCGACGTCGCAGATGACCACGCGCGCGCCCTCGGCAAAGAATGCCCGGGCGGTCGCGAGCCCTATGCCCGACGCGCCCGCAGTCACGATCACGCGCAAGCCGCGAATGTTCAGGTCCATGGATGTTCCTCCGAGAGCGGGTCGTGGACAGCGGGATGTGCTTTGGATTATAACTGCGGGCATCGTCGGTCGCGTTGACAAGGCAAACACGGGCCTGCAAGAGCCGTTGCACCCGACGTTCCGTTTTCCAAAGGAGGAGTCATGGATCGCTCAAAGGTCAGCCGTCGTCGTCGCGGTTTGCTTCAGGGTGCAGGAGCCACTGCCGCGCTGGGCGCACTCGGTTTCCCCGCCATCGTGCGCAGCCAGGCCGAAAACATACGCATCGGGCACCTGACGCCGCGCACCGGTTTTCTCGGACCGCTGGGCGAATACGCGGTTATGGGCGTGACCCTCGCCGTCGAGGAAATCAACGCCGCAGGCGGCATCATGGGCCGCAAGATCGATCTCATTGCCGAAGACAGCGTCAATCCGCAGACCGCATCGACCAAGGCCGAGCGCCTGATCGAGCGCGACAAGGTGGTCGCGATCATCGGCGAGATCAGTTCCGCGTCGGGACTCGCCATCGCCCAGGTCGCGCAGCGCAATCGCATCCTGTTCTTCAACACCGGCTGCAATTCCGACGAACTGCGCGGCAAGGCCTGCAACCGCTACATGTTTCACACCGAGGCGGCCAACAGCATGTACGTGGCCGCGGAAGGCAACGCGCTGCTGCGCGACGGCATGGTGAAGGGCAAGAAGTGGTACAGCCTCACGGCGGACTATGCGTTCGGCCACGACCTGTTGCGCGTCGCCAAGCGCTTCATGGCGGCGAACGGTGGCGAATTCGCGGCCGACGAACTGGTGCCGACCGACGTCGCCGACTTCTCGCCGTACCTGCTGAAGATCCGCAATGCGAAGCCCGACCTCGTCATCTCCAATCTTGCCGGCAACCAGATCACCAACTTCATGAAGCAGTACAAGGAATACGGGCTGCCGTTTCCAGTGGCGGGTTTCGGTTTCGACACCGCGGTGGCGTGGGGTGCGGGGAAGGGCAACGTGCTCGGTACCTGGCCGCTGGTCTGGGATTCGCAGGTCAAGACACCTTCGTCGCAGCGCTTTGTGGAGGCCTTCGTCAAGAAGTACGGCAAGCCTCCGGAGAATCAGGCCTGGGGCGATTACCTGTCGACCAAGCACGTGGCGCAGGCGATGAACGAGATCAAGAGCACCGACTCGACCAAGGTCGTCGAACACCTCGAGCGAGGTGCCAAGTTCGACATCCTGAAGACGCGCGAAGGCTACTATCGCGATTGGGATCACCAGCTGATGCAGCAGATGTACACGCTGACCTTCAAGCCGGAGTCCGAGGTCAAGGACCGCTGGGACCTATTTACTCTGTCTGCGCCGGTGCCCGCCGCCGACCAGAGTCTCGAGGTTCTGGCGCCGACCAAGACGGAGAACGCCTGCACGATGCCGGCGTGACGTACGCGGCAACGGGCGCGTCCCGCGCGCGTCCGAAGCACGAGCGGCGATGCTGATCCAGATCCTCGAGCAGGTCTTGAACGGCCTGCTCGCCGGTGCGTACTACCTGCTGATCGCGCTCGGGCTGACGCTCATTTTTTCGCTGGGCGGGCTGGTCAACCTCGCCCACGGAGCGTTTTACGCGCTCGGCGCGTATTTCGCGGTCAAGATCGCCGACGTGCTCGGTTTCGGGCCGGCGTTCGTACTCTCGCCCATTGCAGTTGCACTGATCGGCATCGTCGTCGAGCGCTTCCTGTTTCGTCGCTTCTACCGCGAGGATCCGGCGCTGGGGTTGCTGCTGACCTTCGGCCTGGCCATGGTCGCCGAGCAGGCGCTGCGCTGGATCTTCGGTGCGGCGCCGATTCCGTTCTCGATTCCACCGGCGCTCAAGGGCCAGATCCTGGTCGGCGACTTCATCTACTCGAAGTATCGCCTGCTCATGCTCGCGGTGGCGGCGGCGGCGGTGGGCGGGCTCTGGCTCCTGCTGCAGAAGTCGCCGTTCGGCCGGGTCGTCCGCGCCGGTGTGCAGAACCCCGACATGCTCGCCGCGCTCGGCATTTCGCTCGCGCCGTACATGGCCAGCGTGGTCGCGCTCGCAGTGGCGCTGGCTGCCCTGGCCGGCGTATTGCTCGCGCCGATCTCCGGCGTTCATCCGGCCATGGGCGCCGACATCCTGACCGCCTCGTTCGTGGTCGTGGTGATCGGCGGCCTCGGCTCGTTCTGGGGCGTGGTACTGGCGGCGCTGATCGTCGGCGTCGTGCGCGGCCTGACGATCTACTTCTATCCCCCCGCGGCCGAGGCGTCGATGTACCTGCTGATGGTGCTGGTGCTGCTGTTTCGCCCGCGAGGCTTGTTCGGCGAACGCATCCAGCGCTTCGAATGAAACGCCTGACCTCACCGGTCGTGCTCGCCGCGCTGGCCTGCGCGGTGCTGCCATGGGTGCTTCTCGCCGGCGGGCTGACGATGACCAGCGCCACCGACGTGGTGATCTTTGCGGTCGCGTGCATGGCGCTCAACCTGCTCGTTGGGCGCACCGGGCTGGTCTCCTTCGGCCACGGCGCGTGGTTCGGGCTGGGGGCTTACGCGGCGGCGCTGGCGCAGCGACACTGGTTCGCCGGATCGGTGCTCTGGCCAGCGCTGTTTGCATTGGCCTTCCTGCTCGTCGCAACGACGTTCGTCGGTTTTCTGGTGCTGCGCCGCCGCGGCGTTTATTTTTCGCTGCTGACGATGGCCTTCGCGGCGCTGACCTATGCCATCGCCTTTCGCTGGACCGCATTCACCGGTGGCGAGAACGGGCTGGGCGGCGTGACGCGCGCGGTCTGGTTCGGCGTCGACCTCGAAAATCCCTGGGTCTACTACGCGCTTGTCGCGGTATTCGGCGTCGCCACGGTGCATGCGCTGACACGCTTTCTCGCGTCGCCGATCGGCACCGTGCTGCTGGCAATTCGCGAGAACGAGCAGCGCGCGCAGTTCATCGGCTACGCCACGCAGCGTTATCGACAGATCGCCTACGTGCTTTCGGCGACGCTCACCGGCATCGCAGGCGTCCTGTTCGCGTTCCACCACCGATTCGCCTCGGCCGACCCAACGGGCGTTTCGTTCTCGGGCGAGCTGCTGGCGATGGTCATCATCGGCGGCATGCGCAGCCTTCTGGGACCGGCACTGGGTGCACTGTTCTACATCCTGTTCCGCGAATACCTGTCGATCTGGACGCCGAACTGGCTGCTCTTCTTCGGCCTATTGTTCGTCGGCTTCGTGGTGTTCTCGCCGACCGGTCTGGTCGGTGTCTGGCGTCGCCTCACCGCACCGCTGCGCAAGCCGGTGACCGAAGCCGCGGCGATGGCCGGGCGTAACATCGAGCAGGGCCTGCCGTTGCCGGAGTTCCTGCAGTCCGGCGCGCGGGGCGCCACGACTCCGCTCGAGGTGCAGGGGCTGGCCAAGGCGTTCGGCGGCATCCACGCGGTACAGGACGCGAGCCTGTCGGTCGGCGAACGCACCTTGCACGCGCTGATCGGTCCCAATGGCGCGGGCAAGACCACGTTGTTCAACCTGGTGTCGGGACTGTTCCGGCCCGATCGCGGCCGCGTGCTACTCGACGGTCGCGACATCACCGGCGAAGCACCGCATCGGATCGTCGCGGCGGGCCTCTCGCGCTCGTTTCAGATCACCAACCTGTTCCCGGTGCTCACCGTCGAGGAAAACCTGCGGCTTGCGGTGCAGGCGCGCGATCCCTCGCACTTCAACGGCTGGGCGCGCGCTACCGCCATTGCACCGGTGATGCGCAAGACGCGCGAACTGATCAGCTATCTCGGACTCGCCGGCATGGAGCGCGCCGAAGCGGGCGCATTGTCCTACGGCGGCCAGCGCCTGCTCGACATGGGACTCGCGCTCGCGTCCGCGCCGCGTGTGCTGCTGCTCGATGAACCGCTGGCCGGACTTGCCGCCGCAGAGCGCGAGCGCGTCGCCAACCTGGTCAAGCGAATCTCGCACGAGGTGCCCGTACTGATGGTCGAGCACGATATCGACCGCGTGTTCGCGCTGGCGGATCGCGTCACGGTAATGAACGAGGGCCGCGTGCTCGTCGATGGGACCGCCGACGATGCGCGCAACAGCCGTGCAGTGCAGGAGGTCTATATCGGCGTGGGCACCTCCACGCTGGCGGCAGGCGCGCAACAGCGCGCGACGCAGCCGACCGGCCGCGCACTGCTCGTCCTCGACTCGGTCGACGCGTACTATGGCAAGAGCCACATCCTGCAGCGGGCATCGCTGGTCGCGCACGAGCGCGAGATAGTCGCGCTGCTCGGGCGCAATGGCGCCGGCAAGTCGACCCTGCTCAAGACCATCATCGGCATTGTCCGGGCGGCCGACGGCAGCATAACGCTCGGTGGCGAGGAAATGACCGGGCGACCGGCGGCGGAGATTGCCCGGCAAGGTGTCGCGTACGTGCCTCAGGGCCGCGGCCTGTTCGCGGGCATGAGCGTCCGCGACAACCTCGAACTGGGCCGGCTCAAGCGGCGCGCCGGCGGCGCCGTGTGGAGCGAAGAGAAGATCATGGAGTTCTTCCCGCGCCTCAAGTCGCGGCTCGACACGCCCGCCGACTTCCTTTCCGGAGGCGAGCAGCAGATGGTCGCGGTGGCGCGCGCCTTGTCGGGCCACGTGCGAGTGTTGCTGCTCGACGAGCCCTTCGAAGGGCTGGCGCCGGCGGTCGTCGAAGAGCTCTTCGATGCCTTCGACAAGCTGCGCGGCGAGGTCACGATGGTGATTGTCGAGCATAATCTCGACCTGGTGCTGGCGCTGGCCAATCGCGCGTACGTGCTGGAACGGGGCAGCGTGGTGTACGAAGGCGCGGCGATGGCGCTGCGCACCGACCTTGACCTGCGGCGCCGTGTACTGTGGATGTGAGGACATGAACAAGACGATAGCGGTGGTTGGCGCGGGCCTCATCGGGCGCGCGTGGTCGATGGTGTTCGCGCGCGCCGGCTGGCAGGTGCGCCTGACCGACAACGCGGCGAAGCAGCTGGTCGCAGCGCGCGACTTCATTGCCGCGAGCCTTGAAGAGCAGGTTGCCCATGGCCTGGCAAGCGATCCCGCCGCCGCGCTCGGCCGCATCAGTTACGTGCCCGAATTGCGCGCCGCGGTTGCCGGCGTCGACTGGGTACAGGAGAACCTCCCTGAAGTCGTCGAACTCAAGCGAACGGTGTTCGCCGAACTCGACCGCCACGCGCCAGCGAATGCAGTGCTCGCGAGCTCGACTTCGGCGATACCGGCATCGCAATTCACCGAAAAGCTCGCCGGCGGGGCACGTTGCATCGTCGCGCACCCAGTCAATCCGCCGCATCTGGTACCGATCGTCGAGCTGTGCGGCGCGCCGTGGACTGCGCCGGAGACCGTCACTCGCGCGCTGGAGGTTTACACCGCAGTCGGTCAGGTTCCGATCGTCGTGCGCCGTGAGCTCGACGGATTCATCCTCAATCGTTTGCAGGGCGCATTGCTGGCCGAAGCGATGCGCCTGGTCGGCGAGGGCTACGTTTCGCCGGAAGACCTGGACAAGACGATTCGCGACGGCCTGGGCTTGCGCTGGGCGTTCATGGGACCGTTCGCGACCATCGAGCTCAATGCTCCAGGCGGCGTCCCCGACTATTGCGCGCGCTACGGCGACTTTTTTCGGCGGCTTGCCGCCGATCCCGCGCCTGTTGCCGTCTGGGGAGAGGCCAACGCGGCGCGCGTGGGCGATGCTCTCGGCTCGCCGCAAACTCAGGTTCAGCGCGATGCCCGAACGCGCTGGCGCGATCGCCGGCTGATGGCGCTGGTGGCGCACAAACGATCACAGGATCCGTCCGAATAAAGGAGAGCGTCATGGCAGGCCCCCGAAGCGTCATCATCACCTGCGCCGTCACCGGCTCGATACACACCCCGTCGATGTCGCCGCATATCCCGGTCACGCCGAAGCAGATCGCCGACGCGGCCGTCGGCGCGGCCGAAGCCGGCGCGGCGATCGTCCACCTGCACGCGCGCGATCCGGTCGACGGACATCCGACGCAGGATCCGAAGTATTTTCGCGAATTCGCCCCCGACATCGCCAAGCGTTGCGACGTGGTACTGAACTTCACGACCGGCGGTGCGGCGACCATGAGCATCGAGGAGCGCCTGCAGCCGGCGCTGCAGCTCAAGCCCGAGGTCGCGTCGCTCAACATGGGCTCGATGAACTTCGGGCTCTTTCCGATGCTCCGTCGTTTCAAGGAATTCAAGTACGCCTGGGAGCGCCCTTACCTGGCAGGTTCCGATGAGCGCATATTCAAGAACACCTTCAAGGATATTGAATACATCCTGACCTCCTGCGCCGACAACGGTACGCGCTTCGAGATCGAGTGCTACGACATCGGCCACTTGTACACGGCGGCGCATTTTCTCGAGCGCGGCATCGTCAAGCCGCCGCTATTCATCCAGAGCGTGTTCGGGATCCTCGGCGGCATTGGCCCGCACCCCGACGACGTGTCGCACATGAAGCGCACTGCGGACCGGCTCTTCGGCGACCAGTACCGCTGGAGCGTGCTCGGCGCCGGCCGCAATCAGCTGCCGATCGCGTCGATGTCGGCGGCGATGGGCGGCAACGTGCGGGTCGGGCTAGAGGACAGCTTGTGGCTCGGGGCCGGCAAGTTCGCCGAGTCGAACGCGGCGCAGGTGCGCGCAGTGCGCACCATCATCGAGGGCATGGGGCTCAAGGTGGCGAGCGCGGACGAAGCGCGCGAGATCCTCGCGCTGAAGGGCCGGCACCGCGTGGCGTTCTAGAACGCGGGCAGATTGACGTCGGTCGCGAGCGACTGCGATACTCGCCGCGTCCCCTGTGGACCGCTGTCTTTCCTGTCGAAGTAGCGCAAAGTGGGTTCTGCCCGCACAATTGGCGCGGGAGCGCATCGATGTCGGAACTTACCGCCTTTCTGGTGGCCGCCCGTCAGGGGGATCAGCGGGCCGCGGGACAGGCTTTTTCGCTGCTCTACGACGAGCTTCGAAGGCTGGCGCGTTCGCGCCTGCGCCAGCACCAGGCGATGACCCTGCTGGACACTACGTCCTTGGTGCACGAAGCCTATGTGAAGATGATCGGTAACTCGACATTGGAAGTTGCGGACCGGCATCACTTCTTTGCGTACGCGGCGACGGTTATGCGCTCGGTTATTGTCGACTTCGCGCGCGCTCGGGTTGCCGCGCGGCGCGGTGGCGCCTCCGCGCCAGTTGTTCTGGATACGGAACTTTCCGAGAAGCTCGCGGCGCCGGAGAATGACGTACTGCGTGTCCACGAGGCGTTGGATGCCCTGACGCGGGTGGATGAACGGCTGGCCCAGATCGTGGAAATGCGCTATTTCGGAGGCATGACGGAACTCGAAATTGGCGAGGTCCTCGGCCTATCCGATCGCACGGTGCGACGCTCGTGGGAGAAAGCCCGCCTGCTTTTGCTTGCGGCACTCGAGTAACGCGTGGGCGGAATGCGCCGCTGCCGACGCTTCAGCGCGGGAGCGTGTCCGCTTTGATGTCCATTTCACGTATTCGCGTACAGGGAGTCCCAGTAGCGGCAAGGAAGCGGCGTGAATTTTGAGCATGCGTACCTGAGTCGCCTGTCGACGCTGCTCGACGAGGCTATCGATCTCGACGCGGAAGGCCGCGAGGCATGGTTTGCCCGTCTCGAGGGTGACGATGCGCAGTTGCTGCCGACACTGCGCAAGCTGCTCGCTCAGCAGAATCTGAAGAGTACCGGCGACATACTCGAGCGCGGCCCTTCATTTACTGTGGTCGCGGATCTCCCTTCCGCTCCGCAGTTCGCTGCGGGCGAGCGCGTCGGTCCGTATCGGCTGGAGCGCGAGATTGGCCAAGGCGGCATGGGCGAGGTGTGGCTCGCCGCGCGCGAAGACGGCCACCTCAAGCGCCGTGTCGCCCTCAAGCTGCCGATGCTGAGCGCGCGGCGCAACGTACTTGTGCAGCGTTTCGCCCGAGAGCGCGACATCCTGGGCTCGCTTGCGCACCCGAACATTGCACGACTCTACGACGCCGGTCTGGCCGAAGACGGTCAACCGTACCTGGCGCTCGAGTACGTTGAGGGTCATCCTGTCACCGAGTATTGCGCTGAGCGAAAGCTTGACCTGCGTGCGCGCGTTCGCTTGCTGCAGCAGGTGCTGCAGGCGGTGCAATTCGCGCACGCCAATCTTGTCATTCACCGCGACCTCAAGCCGAGCAATGTTCTGGTGACGGCTCAGGGACACGCGATGCTGCTCGACTTTGGCATCGCCAAAATGCTGCAGGAAGAATCGCAAAACGCGCCCGAGACCGAACTTACGCGCATGGGCGGCCGGGCGATGACGCTGCACTATGCGGCGCCCGAGCAGATCATGGGTGCGCCGATCAGCATTGCCACCGACGTGTGGGCACTCGGTGCGTTGCTCTATGAGGTCTTGACCGGCAAGCGTGCCTTCGTCGGCAAGCAACGCGAGCTCGAGCTGGCGATCCTCAACAATGAACCGGCGCGACCGCCGGGTCTGCCTGCGGATCTGGCGACCATCGTGCTCAAGGCGCTTAAAAAGTCGCCGGGCGAGCGCTACGCGACCGTCGACGCGCTCTCCGAAGACCTCAATCGATGGCTCGCCGGCGAGCCTGTGTTGGCGCAGCCGGACCGACTTGGTTATCGGGTGCGCAAGTTTGTGGGCCGCCATCGTGTACCCGTGGCCGCGAGTGCCATGGTTGCCATCATTTTGCTGGCCACCAGCTCGGTCGCCGTGCTCCAGGCGAATGAGGCGCGGCGTCAGGCCGCCGTCGCGCGCGACCAGGCCGTGCTGGCCAAACAGGAAGCGCTTCGTGCCCAGGCCGTGCAGGGTTTCCTGACCGACCTGTTCAACGCAAATACCAATCAGCAGTCCGATCCGCAGGCCGCGCGAAACACTACCGCGCGTGAATTGCTCGACCGCGGCGCCGAACGCGTCGACAAGGCGCTGGGCGACTCTCCTCAGGGGCGCATGGAAGTGATGGGCACGCTTGCCGACATGTACATGCAGCTCAATCTTCACGAACAGGCCGCTGCGTTGCAGCAGCGCCGGATTGACCTGGCACGCACGATTTATGGCCCAGGCGAGGCCAAGCTTGCGGATACGCTTATCAGCTACGTGGAAACGTTGCAGGAAGGACCGAACCGCAACCGGATTCCCGCGTTACTTGCCGAGGCGATTGCAGCGCTCGATGCAGCCGGTGACGATCACTCGTTCTTGCGCGGAGTCGCGCTACTCCAAACCGCGCGCTACTCGCGCTATGAGGCGTTGCGGCAAGCACGGCAGAGTGCCGATGCGGCTGTGGCCATGTTTGCCCGCTATCACCCGGAACGCGCGAGCTTGGTCACCGCGTACACCCTGGCGTCGCATGCCCGCATGAACACAGGAGACTTTGAAGGTGGCGAGGCGCAGGCGGCGATGGCAATCCAAATTGCCAAGCGCCGCGGCGCAGCGTCAGCGGCGTGGTACTTGTCGCCCACGATTAGGTTGGCCGAAGCGCAGATCGGACAGATGAAATTCGACCAAGCCGAGTCGAATCTTCGCGCGGCAATCGCAACGAGTACGCACCTCAATGGTGCTGAAAGCCCCAACACACTGACAACGACGACTAGGCTCGGCAACCTTCTGCTGACCATCGGCCACAGGCCGGAAGGGGAGGCATTGCACGCGTCCGTTCGAGCCGCGATCAAAAATGGCGACCGCCGCATGACCGTCCAATGGCTCGCCGACGAAAATTCCTTGCTGGATTCGACGATGGCCGAACGTGGCCGTCCGGATCTGGCGCTGGCATCGAATCGAGCCAGCGTCGACGATTTGCAGCGCAATATGGCCAATTCCTCGGTGCTGGCCCAGCGTCAGCGAGAGCTTGCCGAGTTGCAGGCCGACCTCGGCAACCTGGCCGCGGCGCGCGAAGCCATGGCGCGCGCAGATGCGCTGTGGCGCACGGTATCTGCAGATGTCGATGCGGCGCGGATCGACACGACATTCGACATCAGTCGCGCGCACGTGGCCCTGGCCTTCGGTGAGCCGATGCAGGCGCTGGTGCAACTCGACCTGTCGCGACCGTCCACGGCACGCGATGCCATTGCGCGTAACATCATGCGTGCCCGTGCACTGACCGCGCTGGGCCGTCTCGACGAGGCCTTGACCGAGGCCGATGCGGCGCTGCAGGCCATCGCTGCGTTACCCGAAGGACAGCGGCCAGTGAGCTTGCAGGCGTCGGCGCTGCAACGGCGCGGTGAGGCCTTGCTCGTGCGCGGCGATGTAAATGGCGCGACTGCCGAGCTGCAACATGCGCTTACCATTCGCCGTGCCAACGACGCCCAGGGCAGCCGGTGGATCGCGGGCCTCGAACGGCAGCTCGCCGATGCACGGCCGCATCAGGCGCTCAGGCCGGTCAGCGGCCATTGACGCTTAGCGCAGGCTGAGCGCGACCCGTCTGCATTCGTCGGTCGGGTCGGCGACGCGCCGTTGGCGTTGATGTCGCTCCCTGCAGGTATCCGCGCTCCCGTGTAGTAGCCAAGTGTCGGCAAGCGCTCGGTGGCCTCCACCTCGAGGCAGGCGACTGCCACGTCGCCTTCCCGATGTCGCTGCGTAATGCGCATTCCATGTCATGTCCGGTTCTGCGGGGCGCCTGCGTACTAACAGGTAGGGCAGGTTGCAAAGCAGGAACCCGGTACACAGGAGAATTACAGTGGAATCACGTACCGCATTGCGGCAGCGCGTAGCAACTATTGGGCGACTTTCCAGCGGCGACCAGCTCACCATTCGTACGTACTTGTTACGCCTGTCGGAGCGGGATCGGCAGATGCGGTTTTGTCGAGGACTTTCCGACGCCGCAACGGCGGCTGATTTTGCACGCGATCGCGGAATCGATTGCGTCGTTGCCCAATGCCTATTTGCCAATTGCCAGATGCGTGCACTGCTCGGCGCCGTCGGCGCGGTCTGCCACATTGGTGATGGCGAAGTTGTTGGGGAATTGAAGCTCGTTGCGCATTCCGCCCGATGAGTCTGGGCCGTACACAAACTAATTCCAGGAGATGACCATGGCAGTGGAAAAGCAAGCTCGTCACGTCGGTATCCACACTGCGCCGCGCTGGCTCAGGACCTCGATAATCGTCCTCGTGCTGATCGGGGCCGTTTTGCTTACCATCAGCGCGGGCAAGGAGTCGGTGCCGTCGCTGCATGCTCTTGCGACGCCGGCGGTACCAAGCGTTCAGGCGTCTGAACGGGGCGCAACGGCGACGTCGGACCAGCGATTGACGACGCAGGCGTTTTTCGCCCGTGACATGAACGACAAGATCAGTGTGCCTGTCGCCACTCCGCGCGAGTGTCAACCGGAACTGGGGATCGTCACCGAATGTACTTTCAATTGACGAGACTTGCCGCCGGCCGCCGCGGCGCTGGCCATCACTGGCACGGCACGGGCGGCCATGGAAGAAGAGATTCTAGGCGCCTTTGGTGGCGCTGAATATTACGCCCGGGGTTCCTCCACGCCGCGCCGCCAGCAACCCTTGCGAATGGCGCGGCGTTTTTTTCCAACTACGCAGCGACCTTGATCTGGGCTGCGGCTTCGGCCGGCTTCGCGCCGCGGTACGCGGCGACCAGTTCCGCCTCTTTCGCCTTGGCGGCCTTCAGGTGCCGGTCCTTCACGTGGCCGTAGCCGCGGATATGTTCCGGGATACTGGCCAGTTCGACCGCGATCGGGTGATTGTGCGCGGCCAGGTGAGGCAGGACCTCGGTGATCAGCGCCTCGTAGTCGGTGATCAGCTGCCGCTCCATGCGCCGCTCGGGGGTCCGGCCAAAGACGTCGAACATCGTCCCGCGCAGTCCCTTGAGCTTCGCGAGCAGGCGAAAGCCGCTCATCATCCACGGACCGTAGCTGCTTTTCTTCGCTTCCCCGGTGATCGGGTCGGCGGGGTTGGAGAGTGGCGGCGCGAGATGGAACTTGAGCTTGTAATCGCCCTCGAACTGTGCGGCAACTCGCTTCGTGAACTCGCCGTCGGTGTACAGGCGTGCGACTTCGTACTCGTCCTTGATGGCCAGCAATTTGAAGTAGTAACGCGCCACCGCTTCGGTGAGCGTGGTCCTCCCCGGCAGCAGTTTGGACTCCGCGGTCAGCACCTTGGTGACGAATTCGACATAGCGGGTCGCGTAGGCCGCATCCTGGTAGCGCGTCAGGAAATCGCTGCGTCGCGCGATGATTTCGTCGAGCGACGTCGACATCCGCTGCGAATCGGGCTTTTCGGCCGGGATCGCCGCGGCGAGCACGCGCTGCGGGTCGACCGCGGCAAGGCGGCCCCAGCGAAAGCTCTGGGTGTTCGATTCGATGGCCGCGCCGTTCAGATTGATCGCCTGCAGAATCGAGGCTTCCGACAACGGTAGCAGGCCGCGCTGATACGCGTAGCCGACCATGAACAGGTTGGTCGCGATCGAGTCGCCCATGAGACCGGTGGCGAGCTTGGTGGCATCGAGAAACTCGGCGTCGCCGGGTGACACCGCGTCGCGGATTTCCTGTTCCATCGAGCCCAGCGGGAAGCGCAGGTCGGCGTTGCGCGTGAAATCGGCCGGCATGACCAGCGCGGTGTTGACCAGCGCGCGGGTGACGCCTTTTTGCATCTTGGCGACCGCGTCGTAGCTCACGCCGGTGAGAATGTCGCAGGCCAGCACCAGTCGAGCTTCGCCGGCGGCGATGCGTGTCGCGTACAGCTGGTCAGGTGAATCGGCGATGCGCACATGCGAGACCACCGCGCCGTTCTTCTGCGCGAGGCCGGCCATGTCGAGCACCGACACGCCCTTGCCCTCGAGGTGCGCCGCCATGCCGAGCAGGGCACCGATGGTGACGACGCCGGTGCCGCCGATTCCGGTGATGAGGATGCCGTACGGCTCGGCGGAACTCGCGTGCGACGGCTCGGGCAGGGCGGGAAATTCGCCGGCGGTCGCTTTTTTCGGCTTGCGCAGGCTGCCGCCTTCGACGGTGACAAAGCTCGGGCAAAAGCCGTTGACGCAGGAATAGTCCTTGTTGCACGAGCTCTGGTCGATGGTGCGCTTGCGTCCGAATTCGGTTTCGACCGGCGCGACCGACACGCAATTGGACTTCACGCCGCAGTCGCCGCAACCTTCGCAGACGAGTTCATTGATGATCACGCGCTTGGCCGGATCGGCCAGCTTGCCGCGTTTGCGGCGGCGACGTTTTTCCGCGGCGCAAGTCTGGTCGTAGAGCAGCACAGACACGCCCGGCGTCTCGCGGAGCTTCCGCTGCACGCTGTCGAGGTCGGCGCGGTCGTGGATCTCGATGTCCGACGCGAAGTAGCCCGAAGGATATTTTTCCGGGTCGTCCGAGACCACGACGATGGTACGCACGCCTTCGGCGGCGACCTGGCGCGCGATGTCGGCGGCCGAGAGCGGCCCATCGACCGGCTGGCCGCCGGTCATCGCGACCGCGTCGTTGTAGAGGATCTTGTAGGTGATGTTGGTCTTGGCCGCGACCGAGGCGCGGATCGCCAGTGAACCCGAGTGGTAGTAGGTGCCGTCGCCGAGGTTGGCGAAGATGTGCTTTTCTTCGGTGAACGGCGACGAGCCCGATCCAGGGCACGCCTTCGCCGCCCATGTGCGTGAACGCGGTGGTCGAGCGATCCATCCAGATCGCCATGACGTGGCAGCCGATGCCGGCCGTTGCGCGGCTGCCTTCGGGCACCTTCGTGGACGTGTTGTGCGGGCAGCCCGAGCAGAAGTACGGCACCCGCTGCAACATGATGCGCGGCTTGGCGAGTGCGGCTTCCTTGCCGTTGATGAACGCCACCCGGCTCTTGATCCTTTCCATCGTCCGCGGATGCAGTTCGAGGCGCTCGATGCGTTGCGCGATCACGCGCGCGATCATCGCCGGCGTCAGTTCGGCGGTGGCCGGCAGCAGCCAGTCGCCGTGCGGGCGCACCCATTCGCCTTTTTCGTCGAACTTGCCGACCACGCGCGGGCGCACGTCGTCGCGCCAGTTGTAGAGCTGTTCCTTGATCTGGTATTCGACGATCTGGCGCTTTTCCTCGACAACGAGAATTTCCGTCAGGCCTTCGGCGAAGTTCCGCACGCCTTCCGGCTCGAGCGGCCATGGCATCGCGACCTTGTAGACGCGGATGCCGATTTCGGCGGCGTCGGCCTCGGTGATGCCCAGGTCGTCGAGCGCCTGGCGAACGTCGAGGTAGCTCTTGCCGCTGGTGATGATGCCCAGTCGCGGCTTGGGCGAGTCGATGACGATGCGATTGAGCTTGTTGACGCGGCAGTAGTGCAGCGCTGCGTAGATCTTGTAGTCCTGCATCCGCGCCTCGGTGGCCAGGAAGGCGTCGGGCCAGCGGATATGCACGCCGTCGGGCGGCAGGGGAAAGTCGTCGGGCGTGACGATTTGCACGCGCGAGGGATCGATCAACACCGACGCCGAACTCTCGACCGTGTCGGCGACGCACTTGAAGCCGACCCAGCAGCCCGAGTAGCGGCTCATCGCCCAGCCATGCAGGCCGAGGTCGATGATTTCCTGTACCGACGACGGGTAGAGCACCGGCATCATCGCCGCGGAGAACTGGTGATCGGACTGGTGCGGCAGCGTCGAGGATTTCGCCGCATGGTCGTCGCCGGCCAGCACCAGCACGCCGCCGTGGGTCGACGTGCCGGCGAAGTTGGCGTGCTTGAACACGTCGCCGCAGCGATCGACGCCGGGACCCTTGCCGTACCACATCGAAAACACGCCATCGAATTTGGCGCCCGGGTACAGGTTGACCTGCTGGCTGCCCCAGATGGCGGTCGCGGCCAGGTCTTCGTTGAGACCCGGCTGGAACTTGATGTGCGCACGCGACAGGAACTTCTCCGCGCTCCACAACGCCTGGTCGAGACCGCCCAGCGGCGAGCCGCGATAGCCCGAGACGAAGCCCGCGGTGTTGAGTCCCGCGGCGGCGTCGCGCTGACGTTGCATCATCAGCAGGCGAACCAGCGCCTGCACGCCGGTCATGTAGGCGCGGCCGGACTCGAGCTCGTATTTGTCGTTGAGGGAAACGTTGCGCAGCGCCAGGGCGCCGGCGGAGGAGGGGGCCATCGTGCGTACTCCGAAAGATCGTGTCTCTGGATTGCGCGGATACCCATAGGGTACCGCAACCACGGGCGCCGCGATTGTGTCAAGGACCCGTTACGAGGCGCGGATTCTACGCTCCGCAGCCGGCGCCGGCAAATCGCACCCTGGCCGGCGCCTCGCGCGGCGGTTCAGATGTCCTGGCATTCGATTCGGCCCGCCTTGGCGGCCGCCTTGAGCGCGTCGAAGTCGGCTTCGGTCTGATCGGCGTAGGCGGCCGCGAAACTCGCCAGCGCCCGGTCGAGCACGGCGCCGCGGCCACAGTAGCCGCTGATGGCGGCGGCGTCGCCGGCCTTGGCGTGTGCGCGGGCCAATGCTGCGCCGCAGTGGTGCGCGTAGTCCTGCAGGTGCGCAAAGTCCATGGTGTCGACATCGGCAGCGGTTTTGCAATCGCGCAGCTGGCGGACGTAGAAATCCACGCCCTGTGCCGGGTCGCGCGACCAGCCGAGAAACATGTCGCTGGCCGACTGCATCAGCCGTTGGCCTTCGACCACGCGTTCGCCATGGTTGCCAAATCGGCTGCGGCCCACGTAGGGCTCGAACACCGAAGGACGCGCTTCCTTGAACTGGAGGAACAGCGCGTCCTCGTCGCTGGCCATCAGCAGCGCCACCGCGCAGCGCGTACCGACGCTGCCCACACCGACCACCTTGATGACGACGTCGATGAGCTCAAAGCGATCGAGCAGGGCGCGACGGTCCAGCGACAGCGTTTCGCGATAGCCAGCCATCAGGCGGCCGATGTTGGATATGGTTGCGTCACCCTTGTGCGGGCGGAACATCAACGGCAGCTCTTCCTTGATCCTGCGCGTCTCGCCGACGGCGTCGATGAATTTGGGGAACAGTTTTTCGGTGACCGGGTGCGGCGGCGCGGCTGCGGCATGCTTGGGGAGCGAATCGAAATGCAGTTCGGCGACCTTTGACGCGTCGATGCGCTGGTACCACATCTCCAGCGCATTCAGCGGCGCGAACAGCGCCATGTGTTCGCGGTACGACGCCACCGCAGCCATCGTGGCTTCGGCGTTGCGTCGTTTGGGAAATTCCAGATGGCGGCCCGCGACGGTGATGCTCGCCGCGAGTCGCTTCAGATCCCACTCCCAGGCCGCGACCAGCGTCTCGTCGAAGTCGTTCAGGTCGAAGACGAGGTTGCGCTCCGGTGTCGCAAAGCCGCCGAAGTTCATCAGGTGCGCGTCGCCGCAGGCCTGGACGCGAATGCCGCTTGCCGGCGTCTTCGCCAGGTCGAAGGCCATGATCGACGCCGCGCCGCGCAGGAATGCGAAAGGCGAATGCAACATGCGGCCGTAGCGGATAGGTATCAGCGATGGCACGCGGCCGCGGTTGGACGCGCGCAGCATTGCCACGATATCGCGACCCTTGCGTTGCACCTTGAGTTTGGACTGTGCCGCGCGCGGCACGCGGCCGCGCAAGGCCTTCCCCGCCGCCAGGCGGGCATCGAAACTGCGCGCCGCGAGTTTCTTCAGCGCGGCGTCGCGAGGCGATGGTTCAATGGCCTTGGCCATGGTACGGCTGCCGATGAAAAGAGTGTCGATTATGCGCGCTATCGCGCGCCGTGTTTTGGCGCGAAGCTTGCTCGGCGCGATTACGCACGCTGCGCGAGTTCGCGGTCCAGATTGTCCTGCCAGAAGCGCATCGCCATGTCGCGGAACAGGGACTGAGCTGTGGCAATATGCGGCGCGCCAAGATCGCGCTGGCCGGTGCGAAGGTAGAGCACCCCCAGTCCGGCGTGACAGCGGGCTGCCAGCGGCTTCATGGCAAGGTCGCCCGCGAGCGCGAGCGCATCCTGATAATGCGTCGCCGCGTCGGTCGCGGAGCGCGCGTGATCGTGGGCGTGGATTTCGCCGAGCAGATGGCGCGCGTAGACTTCGTTGCCGCGTTCGTTCTGCCGCTGCGCCAGTCGTAGCGCATCTTCGGCGAGCAGGAGCGCATCGCGAGGCTCGCCGGCGACGAGATGGATTTCACCGCACTTGACCAGCATCAGCGGCAGGCGACTCATGCGGCCCATCGACTTCGCCGTGTCGATGGCTTCGTGCAGATACGCCAACCCTTTGTGAAGATCGCCGCAGCGCGCATGCGCGAGCCCGAGATCGGCGGCGATCGGCGGACGCAACACGGGAACCCGGTCGCTGGTGGCGAGCCCGCGAGTGAGCAACGGGATGGCGGCCTTGAATTCGCCCTGGCGCACACGGGTCCCCCCGAGCCCGAGGCACGCGTGGCTGATGCTGTATGCGTGGCCGGATGCGTCGGCGATGTGCACTCCTTCCTCGGCGAAACGGCGCGCCTGGTCGAAGTCGCCGAGTTCGGCCAGGGCCCAGGCCAGGTGGCTGCGCGCACGCACCGAAGGCAGGCCGACCTGTCCGTGTCGATCCAGCGCGTCGGCGGCACCACTGTTGGCGACCACTCGCGACAGAAAGGTCTCGACCTTGCGGTAATTGCCAAGTGTGCGATGGATCTCGCCGACGCTGAGCCTCGCCATGAGCAGCATGCCCGGCGCGCCGACCTTCTCGGCGAGTTGCAGCGCACGCTCGGCGGCGTCGAGCGCGAGATCCGAGCGCCCAACGTTGCCGTAGTAATTGCTGAGGAACGAGAGCACCTGCGCCAGCCTGCGTTCGTCGCCGCTGTCGATCGCGAGCTGTTCGCAGGCGTGCAGCACTTCGGGTATACGCCGATGCCGGCCCAGCGGCACCAGCGCGTTACGCAGATCGAGGTTGAGATCGATCATCGCGGCGGCCGAGCGCTGGGACTCGGGCAACCTTGGAAACAGTTTGAGCGCGCGCTCGAAATACGCCACTGCCTCGACCTCGGCGAATTGCCCGGCGGCGAGCTTTCCCGCAGCCCAGAGGTAGGCGACCGCGCGTTCCCACGCCTCGCCCTCGACCGCGTGCCTGGCCAGCACGTCGTAGTCGTTGCTGTCGGCGAGCGCGTTCATGATGCGCAGGTGCAATTCCCGCTGGCGTTCGTGCAACAGAGTTTCGTAGGCGACTGCCTGCGTCAGCGCATGCTTGAACTCGTAGGCGAGCTGCTCGCCCTCCGAGCGTTCGATGAGCAAGCCGGTCGCCTGCAGGCGCCGCAGCGACTTGCGCAGTTCCTCCGCCGGCATCTCGAGCACGCGCGCGAGCACGGCGACGCTGGCGACGTCGCCGACGGCGGCCAACGCCTGGAGCACGTGCTTGTCGACGCGATCGACGCGGTCAATGCGGGCGGCAAGCACCGCGCGCACCGTCGGCGGAATCTCCACGTCCTCGAGGCTGGACGCAAGGCGATAGCGACCGGGCTCACCCTGCAGCGCGCCGGACTGCAAGAGGCTGCGGATGTGTTCCTCGATGAACAACGGATTGCCTGCGCTGCGTGCCGGCAGCTCGTCCTTGAGATGATCGAGGCTTGCGTCGGTGCCAAGCAGTCCGGTGATGAGCTCGCGCGTGACCGGCCGATCGAGCCCCTCCATGCGCAGTTTGAGCGTCGCCGCGGGGAGCCAGCCGGCGTCGAAGTCGGGACGATAGCTGGCGACGACCAGCGTCGCCGCCGGCACGTTCTCGAAGAGCGTTTCCAGGAATTTGCGCGTGTCCGACGTCACCCACTGCAGGTCCTCGAACATCAGCACCATCGGGCGGTCGGCCGCGGCGCGGCGCGCCAGCCAGAACAGCGACTCGGCGACCTGCTGCTGGCGTTCCTTGACCGGCAGCGAGTGAAAGGGATGGTTGGCGGGCAACGCACGCAGCAACGCGAGGATCGGCTCGACGACGCGGCCGGAGTCGCCGCTGAGCGCGACGATCCTGCCGGCGACCTTGCCCTGGATGCTGGTCGCGTCGTCGGCGTCTGTGACGCCGAAGTACTGTCGGACGATCTGCACGCCTGGCCGATAGCCGGCGCCGCTGCCGTAAGGGGCGGTGCCGCCTTCCAGGATCAACGCGTTTCTGCCCGACAGTGCGCGCAGGAATTCGTGGGCGAGGCGCGACTTGCCGATGCCTGGATCGCCAACCAGTACGGCGATGCGACCCTTGCCGTCGGCGGCGACATGGTCAAAGCAGTCGAGCAGTTGCTGCATTTCGCGCAGCCGACCGACGAAGGGTGTGACCGTTCGCGCCGGCAGGCTGTCGAAGCGTGATCGTGGAACCGCCGCGCGACGCACTTCGGCCACCTCGATGGGGCGCTCGAAGCCCTTGACCTTGAGCGGTCCGATGGCGCGCGTCTCGATGTGTCCCGCGGCGAGCCGCACCGTGTCGGCGGTCGCGAGGATCGATCCCGCCGCCGCCATCTGCTCCATGCGCGAAGCGATGTGCACCGTCAGCCCGATCGCGCTGTAACTCAGGTGCAGTCCGTGCTCGCTCATGCGCAGCACGACTTCGCCCGAATTCAGTCCGACCCGGATCTGCAGCGGCACGCCGTGCGTACGCTGCGTTTCCTCGCTGTAGTGACGCACGAGGTCCTGCATGGTCAGCGCGGCACGCGCCGCGCGCACAGCGTGATCCTCGGCGGCGATCGGCGCGCCGAACAGCGCCATGATGCCGTCGCCCATGATCTGGCTCACCGTGCCGCCGTACTGCTCGACGGCTTCGCACATGTGCTCGAGCACCGGGTCGAGCAGCGAGCGCGCTTCCTCGGGATCGCGATCGGCGATGAGCTCCATCGATCCCTTGAGGTCGGCGAAGAGCACGGTGACGAACTTGCGTTCGCCTTCGACGGCGGCTGTGGCGCTGACCAGGCGTTCGGTGCTGTCGGGCACTCGGGGGGACGGCGCAGGTCCGGCGACCGGGTGCGCGCATTCCGGACAGAACTTCGCGCCGCGAGGGAGTGCCGTTCCACAGGCAGTGCAGGCGGGCATGGTCGGAGTGTCGGACACGGTCAGGACGTTCGTTGCTGCGCGATGCCCACGCAATACATCAAATCAGGCCGTCTCGACAAGGGGTCGACACGCGCATCGTCCGCCTATCCGATTGACATCAGGCTGGCGTTGCCGCCAGCGGCTGCCGTGTTGGTGGAAATCGAGCGCTCTTCGAGCAGCCATTCGAGCGTGTAGTCGGGTTGTCCTTGGGCCAGTTCCTCGGTGCTTCGGGCGTGCACCGCCACGAGAGGTCCCGGCAGTGCCGCAGCCTCGCGCTCGACTTCGCGCAAGGCCTGCAGGTTGCCTTCGAACAGGATGGCGCCAGGGTCCACGCCGCGGGTCCAGTCGGTGCAGACTGAGATACGCTCGGCCAGCGCGCGCGGCAGCGTGGGCACCAGGCGGTCGGCGAAGGCCCCGCGTTGCGCCGAGACCGTGTTGCCGGTGGCCAGCGCCGCGCCAATCTGCAACAGCAGTCCCGCATCGCTGCCCGGCAGCACGACGATGCTGCCGCGCGGCCGCAGCACATACTCGTTGCGCTCGCCGACCGGGCCGCGCAATTCGCTGCGGGCACCCAACGGTGAGCGATCGATGTAACGCTGGCAACGCTCGCTGGCCGTCGCGTGGCCGTTGGCGTGCAGCCACGCGCAGAACTCGCGCGCCGGACGCAGGGCGGCGTCGGCGGTGCCGGCCTCGAACGAGGGCGGCAAGGCGCCATCCGCCACCAGGCGCAGCAGGTACAGCGGTCCACCGGCCTTGGGGCCGGTTCCCGATCGGCCGTTCCCGCCAAAGGGCTGGACTCCGACGACTGCGCCGATGATGTTGCGGTTGATGTAGACATTGCCGGCATCGATGCGCGCGGTGACGCGCGCGATCGTCTCGTCGATGCGCGTGTGCAGGCCGAAGGTGAGGGCATAGCCGGTGGCGTTGATTGCGCCGATGACGCGCTCGAGGTCGTCGCGCCGGTAGCGCAGCACGTGCAGCACCGGACCGAACACTTCGCGCCCGACGTCGGCGATGCGGTCGATACCGATGAGCGTGGGCGGCACGAAGGTTCCGCGCTCCGTCGCGGCGGTAGTCCCCAGCTGGTGCACGCGGTGGCCGCGCGCGCGCATCGCGTCGATGTGGGCGACGATGCCGCGCTGTGCCTCGGCCGTGATCACCGGCCCGACGTCGGTCGCCAATTCGCCGGGGTTGCCGAGCGTGAGTTCGGCCAGCGCGCCCTCCAGCAGTGCGAGCAGCCGGTCGGCGATGTCCTCCTGGACGCAGAGGATGCGCAGCGCCGAACAGCGCTGACCGGCACTGTCGAAGGCCGAGGCGATGACGTCGGCGACGACCTGCTCGAGCAGCGCTGACGAATCGACGACCATCGCATTCATGCCGCCGGTTTCGGCGACCAGGGGAATGGTACGGCCATCGGTGGTCACGCGCGCGGCGAGCTGGCGCCGGATGTGCTGCGCGACTTCGGTCGAGCCGGTGAAGAGCACCGCCGCGGTGCGCAGGTCGGCGACCAGCGCTGCGCCGACGCTGCCGTCGCCGGGCAGCAATTGCAGCGCACCGGCAGGCACACCCGCCTCGCGCATGATGCGCGTGGCCTCCGCAGCGATCAGAGGAGTCTCCTCGGCGGGCTTGGCGAGCACCGGATTGCCGGCGGCGAGCGCGGCCGCGACCTGGCCCGTGAAAATGGCCAGCGGAAAATTCCACGGGCTGATGCACACGACCGGACCGATTGCACGCGGTGCGTTCGAAGCGGGCCAGCGGCGGATCTGAGCCGCGTAGTAGCGCAGGAAATCGACGGCCTCGCGAACTTCCGCGACCGCGTTGGCGGCCGATTTGCCGGCTTCCCGGATGATCAGGTCGAGCAACTCGGGCGTGCGCGCTTCCATCCGTTGCGCAGCCGTCTCCAGGCACGTCGCCCGGGCTGCCGGGGCGAACGCCGCCCAGGCCGACGCCGTGTCCATCGCGTGCGCAAACGCCGCGGCGATCGATGGAGCGTTTGAGTCGACCACGTGCCCGACGATGTCACCGTGATCGGCAGGATTGCGCGCGATGCGCGCGGCTCCGTCGCCAACGCCATCGCCGATCAGCGGCGCTGCGGTCCAGGAGAGCGACGCGCCGGCTGCGAAGGTCGTGCACAGCTTCTGTAGACAGTCTTCGTTGGTCAGGTCGAGGCCGGTGGAGTTCGGGCGCTCGGCGCCGAAAAGCTCCGGCGGTCGGGCGATCCTCGGGTGCGGAGCGCCGACCGGCACAACCGCGAGGGCGGCAGCGACCGGATCGGCGATCAGTTCATCGATCGACACCGCCGGGTCGCCGATGCGATTGACGAACGACGTGTTGGCGCCATTTTCGAGCAGGCGGCGAACGAGGTATCCGAGGAGCGTCTCGTGCGTGCCGACCGGCGCGTAGATGCGGCAGGGACGATCGAGGTTCTGCTTGCCGACCACACGTTCGTAGAGCGGCTCGCCCATGCCGTGCAGGCACTGGAATTCGTATTGACCGGCGTAATAATCCGGCCCGGCCATCTGCAGGATCGTCGCAAGTGTGTGCGCGTTATGGGTCGCGAACTGCGGAAACACCGCGTCGGGCGCGGCGAGCAGCTTGCGCGCGCACGCCAGATAGCACACGTCGGTGTGCACTTTGCGCGTGTATACGGGGAAGTCGATCATGCCGTCGACCTGCGCGCGCTTGATCTCGCTGTCCCAGTACGCGCCCTTGACCAGGCGCACCATCAGGCGTCGCTGGCCGCGCCGCGCCAGGTCGACGATGAAGTCCACCACGTACGGGCAGCGCTTCTGGTAGGCCTGAATGACAAACCCCAGGCCTTGCCAGCCACGCAGTTCGGGGTCGAGGCACAACGCTTCGAGCAGGTCGAGCGAGAGTTCGAGCCGGTCCGCTTCTTCGGCGTCGATGTTGAACCCGATGTTGTAGTCGCGGGCGAGCCGCGCCAGCGCCTTCAATCTTGGGAGCAATTCGGTGCCGACTCGATCGATTTTCGCGCGCGCATAGCGCGGGTGAAGCGCGGAGAGCTTGATCGAAATGCCCGGACCCGTGTAGGGACCACGACCTCCGGCGACTTGTCCGATGGCGTGGATCGCGCGTTCGTAATCACCGTAGTAGCGCGCGGCGTCGGCGGCAGTGAGCGCGGCTTCGCCGAGCATGTCGTAGGAATACTGGAAGCCCTTGCGTTCCATGGCGCGGCCCCGGTCGAGCGCGGCCTCGATGGTCTGGCCGGTGACAAACTGCTCGCCCATCATGCGTATCGCGAGGTCGACTCCCTTGCGGATCAGCGGCTCGCCGCCCAGGCCGATCAAGCGAGTGAGCGCAGCCGAGAGGCTGCCTTCGCTCGCGGTCGCGGTGAGCGTGCCGGTGATCGCGAGGCCCCACGTCGCGGCATTGACGAACAGCGATTCGCTGTTCCCGAAGTGCGCCCGCCAGTTGCCCGGCGCGATCTTGTCGCGGATCAGCGCGCCGCGTGTGGCGTCATCGGGAATGCGCAACAGCGCCTCGGCGAGGCACATCAGCGCCACGCCTTCCTCGGACGACAGCGAATACTCCCGGATCAGCGCCTCGACTCCCGAGGGCGAGCGCTCCGCGCGCAGTGCCTCGACCAGTCGCCGCGCGAGGCCATGGGCGCGCGCGGTGACGTCGGGTGGGAGGGTTGCGATCGCGATCAGCGGCGGCAGGCATTCGATCTCCGGCCGGCGCTGCGCAGCCGTGATTGCCGCGCGCAATGGCGTGCGCGGCAGGCTGCGAGTGAAGCGGACGTGCGGCGACGACATGGCGGTCATTCTTGCACGGTGCTCATGCATCTGCACCTGCCGCCCGCTGCGCCGTCTCTGCCGGCGTTGCGCCGCCGATGCGATGTGCCGGCTTCGGCCACGTTAAAATGCGCTGCCCGTCCACTGCGAGATCGCCATGCCAGAGACCGTACTGCAAACCATCGAACGCGAAACCGGACCCCATCCCGTCGGCAGCGTCATCTGGCTGCACGGGCTGGGCGCCGACGGCAACGATTTCGTTCCCGTCGTGCCGGAACTCAAGCTTCCGGCGACGCTGCCGCTGCGCTTCGTCTTTCCGCACGCGCCGACCCGCCGCGTGACGATCAACAACGGCATGCCGATGCGCGCGTGGTACGACATCGCCGGCGCGGATTTCAACAATCGTGCCGACATCGCCGGCGTGCAGCAGTCGCAACAGCAGGTCGAACAACTCATCGCCCGGGAAGTACAGCGCGGAATCCCGGCCGCGCGGATCGTGCTGGCGGGGTTTTCACAGGGTGGCGCGATCGCGCTCTACGCCGGGCTTCGCTACCGCGAGCGCCTGGCGGGCATCCTGGCGCTGTCGACCTACCTGGTCGCCGCCGACAAGCTGCCGATCGAGGCCGCGAGCGTGAATCGCGACGTGCCCATCTTCATGGCGCACGGTACCGCCGATCCGATGATTCGCCTGGATTGGGCGGAGGCGTCGCGCAAGGCGCTGGAAGCGAGCGGATATCGCGTGGTCTGGCACACCTATCGCATGGAACACTCGGTCTGCCTCGAGGAGATCCAGGCGATCTCGGCGTGGCTGCAGAAGGTGCTTGCGATCTGACGCGTGGTCAACACACTACGTCGTGCGCATCGTCAGCCGCGCGCCGTCGTCGCCGACGACGCGAAAGCCCAGCCGTGCGTACAGGTGCCGCGCCGGGTTGCAGTTGAGCACGAACAGCTCGACCGGTCGGCCCTCGGCGCGTGCCAGAGTGAGCACGCCACGCACGATCGCGCCACCGAGGCCGCGATTGCGCTCCGCCGCGATCAACTCGATGTCGCGCAGGAACAGCGCGCGCCAATGCAGTGACAGGCTGACCCGGCCGATGACGGCGCGGTCGGCTCCTCGTTCGATGACCGCATTGCGCGCGGGCGCGTAGTGGCCCGAGAAATGCGCCTCCTGCCAGGCATCGTTCCAGCCCCAGGTCGCTTCGACGTACACGCGCAACGCTTCGCGATGCAGGGCGAACAGCATCGCCTGGTCGGCACGCGTCGCGGGGCGAAGCGCGCAACCGGCGAACTTCGGCTCGGCAGCCAGCAGCGCCGCCAGCGCGTCAATCCACGGCGTCGCCACGGGTGTGGGTCGACTTTGGCGGCGCGTCGCGGGGCTTGATGCCGCGTCGGCCCAGCGCGTCGCGCAGCAGATATTCGATCTGCGCGTTGACGCTGCGCAGATCCGACTGCGCGAGACGCTCGAGCTCGGCCCAGACCGCGGGGTCGACTCGCAGCAGAAAGGCTTTCTTGTCCGCCATCGGCGATCAGCCACCGACGCGTGAAGTGGATGACAGCGAGTTCATCGTGGAAGCCTGAACCGGCGCCAGCGCAGGAATTGCCAGCCGACGGTGGTGACGAGCAGCGCGCCGACCAGTAACCATATCAGTGTACTGTCGAGTCGGGGCGGCGTCTGGCGGTTGGCGGCGATGACCAGCAGGTGCAGCGCAATCAGGAACGCGGCGACGATGCTCGCCATGCCCAGCCCCGAAGTCGTCAGGCCGGCCAGTGTGGCGTCGCGCCGTTCCGGGGCGAGCCAGTAGTCGCGATTGGGCAGGCGCAGTTTGTCGACGGGCACGAGCCGGGGCAGGAGCGCCGTGGTTGCCGCGATGAGCAGCGGAACACCCAGGGTCATGGCGAGCATGAACAGCAGGTAGTCGGAGCGCGCCATGAAGCCGCGGGCGACGCCCGCGGAGTCGAAGTGCGAGGCGACGTGTGTTGGCAGCAGATTGGCGGTCAGCGCGAGGATGGCACCGCCGCTGACGAGCAGGAACAGGAACACAAATGCGCTGAAGATGGGCACGGCGTCTCCCGGGGTGCGGCGACGGTTGTAAAAGAAAGCCGCCCGATTCGCGGCGCGTGCCGAACCGGGCAACGGAGCTCGAAGATCAGCAGGACGGCTTGCGCGGCCGCGCGACGAACACCGCCCACGCGACGCCCAGCACCGCGCCCAGCGCGAGTCCGATGGGCGTGTTACCCAGCGCCGTGCCGAGCACGATGCCGACACCCGCGCCGATGGCGGTCCACATTCCAGGATTTCTTGCGCGCATGACCATGCTTGCCTCCCGTCGGTTGGTGGATCAAGGACTCAGTTGTAGAGGGTGCCGGTGTTGATCACCGGCTGAACGTCGCTCTCCGAGCACAGCACGGTCATCAGGTTGCTGACCATTGCCGCCTTGCGCTCGTCGTCGAGCGCGACGACTTTCTTGTCGGACAACTCGTTCAACGCCATCTCGACCATCGATACCGCGCCGTGCACGATTTTCTGGCGGGCGGCGATGATGGCTTCAGCTTGCTGGCGGCGCAGCATGACCTGGGCGATCTCGGGCGCGTAGGCGAGGTGCATCAGCCGCGCTTCCTCGACGGCCACGCCGGCCTTGCCCAGGCGCTGCTGCAATTCGATCACCAGCGCGCGCGAGACGATCTCGCCGCTGGCGAGCAGCGTCGGCTCGGGCGCGCCGGCGAGCGTCAGGTCGCCATGATCGTAGGCGAACGACGAGGCCAGGTGGCGCAAGGCGGCTTCGCTCTGCAGCTTGACGTAATTCTCATAGTTATCGACATCGAAGCTCGCCTTGGCGGTGTCGTCGACCCGCCAAACCACCACGGCGGCGATCTCGATCGGATTGCCGCGCTTGTCGTTGACCTTGAGCCGTTCGGCGTTGAGATTGCGCGCGCGCAGAGAAATCTTGCGCCGCGTGTAGAACGGATTGCAGCCGCGCAGTCCCGCGATGCGCGTAGTACCGCGATAGCTGCCGAAGAGCTGCAGGATCGCCGCCTCGTTGGGCTGCAGCGTGTACATGCCGGCGAGCACCAGCGCGCCAAAGAGGAAAAGCAGCACTGCCCAGAGCCAGCGAACCAATCACGCCGGATTGACCGTATTGACTGGCCGCCTGCACCGCGTGGATGAGCTGCCAGAGCGCAATCGCCATTGCTGCGAGGCCGACGGCCAGCGCGAGGAAGCCGTTCCAGGTGGTGACCGGACGCTCCTGATGTGTGATCTTGGGTTCGCCAGCGCGTTCCATGATGCCCTCCGTCCAATGGCGTCCGCGCCGGGTGGGCAGCGGACGATATTGAGATGATATCACTATAATATCGGATCATGTCAAGCCGGGCAAGGCGCGGGCGTGCCGCGTCGCAGCAGTACCTTCAATACGAGGGGAGGAGCCGCGCGAGGCCGCGGCGCCGCGATCAGCTTTCGGCGGGCTTGAGGCGGATGGCGTTGCCGTAGCAGAGGATGGCCGGTTCGGCGCGTGCAAACAAGCGCCCGCGTGCCTGGTCGAGACAGATGACGTTGATCAGGCCGTCGGCCCCCGCGACCGCCGCTTCGGTTTGCAGTGCGGCGACGGCGTCGTCGCGCGTTGGATAAGTCGGCGCCCCGAACGCGGTTCGCCACGAATCCACCCAGATCCGCCTGACGACGTCGTAGCGGTAGACGGGGAGCTGGCCGGTGTCGTAGATCTTGATCTCGGGCGCACGCTTGGCGACGTCGGGCGGTACGCTGGCGCAGCCCGAGATCGCGCCGATGGCCAATACGATCAATGTTGTTGCGAATGAAGTGCGGACTTTCATGGCGATGCCTCGCGGATGTCGGCGCGTGAAGCCGGATGCGCGATTATAGTTCGACGCGTCGCGCTCGCAGGCTTGCGATGCATTTTCCACAGGCGAAAAAAAGGCGCGAACGAAATTCCGTCCGCGCCAGGAAGGATCGCGCCGTCAGGGGAGAGCAGCGCGAACCAGGAGAGTTGAAAAGGGCCTAGCCGAGCGTCACCGGGATGAATATCCGCGCGTCGTCGCGTTGCACCAGCAGTGCGGCGGTCTTGCCCGCCTTCGCGACCAGTTCCTTGAGCTGCTCGACGCTCTTGACCGGCGTGTTGTTGATCGACACGATGACGTCGCCGGTGCGCACACCGGCTTTGGCTGCGGCACCGCCGACGTCCTCGACGACCACGCCGCTGGCCAGCTCGCTGTCGCGCTTTTCTTCCGGCGACAGCGGACGCACCGCGACACCCAGGCGCGCCTTGCCAAGCTCGGCCTTGTCTTCGGCGGCGACCACGGTCTTGTCCTCGAGCGTGCCCACCGTGGCCGACAATTGCTTCGCCGCGCCATTGCGCCAGACATCGATGGTTACCTTGGCGCCCGGCTTGACGTTGGCCACCAGCGGCGGCAGTTCGCCCGAACGGGTGATGTCCTTGCCGTTGAACTTGAGGATGACGTCACCGGCTTCGACACCCGCTTTCGCGGCCGGGCCATCCTTCTGCACCGAGCCCACCAGCGCGCCGGTCGGACCCTTGAGGCCGAAGTTCTCGGCGAGCGCCTGGTTGACGTCCTGGATGGTTACGCCGAGGCGGCCGTGCGAGACCTTGCCGGTCTGCTGGATCTGATCCTTGACCTGCATCGCGACGTCGATGGGAATCGCGAACGCGAGTCCCTGCGAGCCACCGCTGCGGGTGAAGATCTGCGAGTTGATGCCGATCACCTCGCCCTTGAGGTTGAACAGCGGGCCGCCCGAGTTGCCGGGATTGACGGCAGCATCGGTCTGGATGAACGGAACGTACGAATCGCCCGGCAGTGAACGCGACTTGGCGCTGACGATGCCCGAGGTGACGGTGTTTTCCAGCCCGAACGGCGTGCCGATCGCGACGACCCATTCGCCGACGCGGGTAGTGTCCGGGTTGCCGATGGTCACTACCGGCAGATTCTTGGCGTCGATCTTGAGCACCGCGACATCGGTGGTCTTGTCGCTGCCGAGCACCTTGGCGGTGAATTCGCGCTTGTCGACGAGCTTGACCGTGACTTCATCGGCGTCGGCGACGACGTGCGCGTTGGTGATGATGATGCCGCTGGAGTCGACGATGAAGCCGGAACCCTGACCGTGCATCGGGCCGGGCTGCGGCATGTTCGGAATCATGCCGCGGAATTGCGGCGGCAGTTCGTCCATGTCGGGCATGCCGCGCTGCTGGTTCTTGGCTCGCTTGGCGCCGTCGGCGGTGACGCTGATGTTGACCACGGTCGGACCGTACTTCTCGACCAGAACGCTGAAGTCGGGCAGTGCGACCAGCGGCGCGCCGCTGGCGACCGCCACGGGCGCGGCGGACGGCGGGCTCGCCGCCTGCGCGGAATGCATCGAAACGCGGTCGGCGGTGAACGCGCCCACGGCAAACGCACCGGCGACGGCGATCGCGATCGCGCTGCGCTTGAAGGTTCTTGCTTCCATCTGTCGCTCCTAACTCTGAAGGAACCGGAAACTTCTCCGGCACGCTGCCAAAGGTAGGGGCGAATACTTAAGACAGACTTAAGCGGGACGATACGCTGTCGTGCATCGCAGTTTGGATGCCGTGCGGCCTGGAGCCGCAGCCGTTGCGACTGCGCGGCAACGGGTTACGCAACGGCGGCGTCGCGCTCTCGCCGCCAGGTCGCCGGCGGCTTGCCGACGATGCGCTTGAACGCCCGCGCGAACGCCGCTTCCGAATCGTATCCGACATCGAGTGCGATCGCTGCGACGGGGGCTCGCGTGTCAAGGAGCAGCCTGGCCGCCGCCTGCATGCGCCACTGCGCCAGATATTGCATGGGCGAGATGCCGATCAGCTGGACGAAGCGCTCGTGGAGTGCCGAGCGCGACAGGCCGGCGCGCCTGCCCAGCTCGTCGATGGTCCAGGCTTGTCCTGGATGCTCGTGCATCAGGGACAGTGCGCGGCCGACCTGTCGATCGCGCAGGCCGGCGAGCCAGCCCGCGCTTTCGGGCGGCAGGTCTTCGGCATAGCGGCGCACGGCGTCGACGAACATCATTTCGCTCATGCGCGCCAACATCGCCTCTGCGCCGGCGCGACGCGCGTGCGACTCCGTCACCGCTTGCTGCACGAATTTGCTCATCCACGCCGTGTCTGTGCTTGCACGCAAATGGAGCAATCGCGGCAGAGCCGAGATCAATGGGTTGAATGGCCGCAGTTCGCACGCGAGAAAGCCGCACACGACCGTAGCGTCGGCGCTGCGCGGCGGCGGCGCCGAGAGCGTGACGTTCTGGCCATTGTGGGCTATTTGCAATGGCAATCGGTCGACTTGGACGCTTGACATCCAGCTCCAGTCCGCGTCGCCGCGCATCCCAGGCGCACTCGACACGACATGCGCGTCGCCATGCGGAAACACCACGACGTCGCCAGCGAACATCTCGACGGCGGGCCCGCCAGGAATGCTGGCCCAGCAATGTCCCTGGGCGACCGCGTGGTATTCCATCACGTGTTCGACACCGGGCATCAGCAATGGCGCGATGTCCTTGGCCGGAGGCGCCTCGGCCGCCCAGTCGCTGTTGCCGCTGACATTGAAGAATACGGCTCCCCGCAGGCGCACCCCGCGCAGCACATCGGAAAGCGTGTCTCGGCTCATCGCGGGTGAAGTAACGTTTCGACCAGGTTGTGCTGGTGAACGATCAAGCCGCTGGGTCGCGTGCCGCCAGCCATGGACGCGCGAGCAAATGGGGACGACTTCGAGTCAAGTGGCCGATCGACCGGAGCAACACAATGCAGCCATTCGCCACACAGAGTCGCCGGAAAGCTTTCTCCGCCGTATCAACTACCGGAGCTGTACATGGATACACTGTGCTACCTCACGCTGGACCGCGATGTCCAGCCACCGTGTGTTGCCGATATCGAGACATTGCTCGCTCCGAGCGTTGCCGGCAAACTTGGCCCCGACCATCCCGTAGGCGGCGAAGCTCGAAACGACGGGAACGGTAGCATCGATCGGTACGCTGCGCCAATTGCACGCGTCCTCGCACACAGGGCGTCGTACCGTCGCGCCATGAATGTGGAAATCGCGCCGTCCGACGAACCAAATGCCGGGGTATCGCCGTGACCAGCACCGACCCACGGGGATGCGCAACCTCAGGCGCGACCCAACTCGCGCTGGAAACGTACGAGCGTGCGCTCGAAAAGTCGCTGAGTTGGCAAAGCGGCGCCATGGAGCCACTTGGCGCAGCGCTCGAGCAGGCGCCCGACTTCGTGATGGCGCACGTACTGAAGGCGTGGCTGGTGCTTTCCAGCCGTGACCCAAGACGCGTGCGTTCGGCACGTCCGGTGCTTGCGCGCGCTGCAGCGCTGCCGACCAACGAGCGGGAGCGACTGCATCTTGCCGCGATCGCAGCAACACTCGACGACGACTATGAACGCGCCAAGGAACGTCTCGGCGAGCTGCTGCGCTTGCAGCCGCGCGACGTGCTGGCGCTGCAGGTCGCGCACGCGTTCGACTATCTAACCGGCGACCTGATTTGTCTTCGTGACCGCGTACGATCGGTGCTGCCGGCGTGGTCGAGCGACTTGCCGGGTTACCATGCCGTACTTGCCATGCACGCCTTCAGTCTCGAGGAATGTGGCGAATACGGCCGTGCCGAGCAGGTCGCGGCTTCCGCGCTGACGTGGGATCCGCTGGATGCGCGGGCTCACCATGCCATGGCACACGTCTTCGAGATGACCGACCGTGCCGACGCCGGCGTGCGCTGGATGGACGAGCACGCGGCGTACTGGTCGGTGGGAACGATAGTCGCGACGCATTGTTGGTGGCATACGGCTCTCTTCCATCTCGCGCAAGGCCGGGTCGACCGCGCGCTGGCGCTGTATGACCAGAAGATCCGCGCCGATCGTTCGAGCGAAGTTGCGGATATGATCGATGCGTCGGCCCTGCTGTGGCGCATCGAAATGTTTGGCGGCAACGCGGGGAAGCGCTGGGGCGAACTCTCCGATGCCTGGGCACCCCATATCGACGACGGCTTTTGCAGCTTCAATGACCTGCACGCGACACTGGCTTTCGTCGGCGCACGCGACTGGAGCCGGGCACAAAGGCTGGAGGCGGTGCTGACCCAAAGCCATACTCTGCCCACGCGTCACGGCACGACCACGCGCCAACTGGGGCTCACCGCGTGCCGTGCACTTATCGCGTTCGGGCGCGGCAACGACAGGCTCGCCGTTGCGCTGCTCGGCAGCTTGCCAGGATTAGCCCACCGGCTCGGTGGTAGCCATGCGCAGCGCGACGTTTTGCACCTGACGTTCCTGCGCGCGATCGAACGCATGCGTCGAGGCACGCACCGGCGGCACGTTGCGCCACTGGCGATGGCGGCGGCATTCGCCTGACGGCCTCTCCGCGGGGACGCAAACCAAACTGCGTTCAGTGCCGTGTACCGCCTTTGCCGGCAGGTTTCGCCTTGGTGGACACGGCTTCGACCGACAGGATGAACGTGCGCTGTTCGTCCGGATTCATCGCGCCGACGCCGACCAGCTTGTGGGCGATTTCCTCGCCGCGATCATTGCAGATGGTGACGATGACCGTGTATTCCCAGGGATCCCCGTCGGGAGGATGACGGATGCTGCCCTCGATGCGCAACGGTGTGCTCGCCGGCGGCTTCGACGCTTCTGCATCGGCATCGCCAGCGGTGTCGTAGCGCAGGTAGTGACGACAGGCGGGACATACCGCCGCACTTTCAAGCACCGTCTCGCGGCAGTGAGGGCATTCCCGGGTTGCCCCGGGACTCCCCGGGCGCAAGCTGCTCACGAGGCCGCGCCGCGCTCCACGCCGTGTCCGTTGGTATACCTGGCTGCTTTCCGAACCCTTCTTGTCATCCCAACCGAACTCGGCTTGACCGCGCATGCGCGCGCCAGCCTCCACGGTAAGTGTTCCGGCCTTCAGTTCGCCGGTCACGACGCCGGTGCGCAGCAATTCGACGCGCGACGCCTCGATGACGTTGCCTTCCAGTTCACCAGCGATCATGACCTTGTCGGCGCGTACCGAGCCGGTCAGCTTCGCGCCGACTTCGATCGAGAGATCGCCCTGCACCGTCACGTCGCCTTTGAACTTGCCGGCAATGCGGATGCTGCCGCCGCCTTCGATCTTGCCCTCGATCGTGATGTCGGCCGCGATCAGCGACTCCTTGCGCGACGCATCGGTGTCCGCGCGCGAGGAAGGCGTTGCGGTTACGCTGGGTGCGACTTCGGCACCCGTCGACGCATCGTAGCGGGTGGGAGTGCCTGCTGCCGGCGCAGGCGTCGGGACCGGCTTGAACGCAGTATTTTCTTTCCAGATGGCCATGGCTTGTAGGGGACAGGTGGATGGGATTTCAGCCTATCCCTAAATCGCCTCAAAGGCAATGCATTTGTCATAAGTCGGCAGCATTGTGTCCATAGGCGTAGACCCGCCGGCCGCCCAAGTGGCAGCCCGTTCAGGGTATGGGGCCCGCGAAGCTGACGATCACGCCAAGGCCTGAGCCGTCGATGCCTGCCTTGAGCATGATTCGCCCATGGTGCCGCTCGACGATGCGGCGCACGATCGCGAGTCCCAGGCCGCTGCCGCGCGCCGCGCCTTCCGCGTGCGCCGCCGTGCCGCGATAGAAACGGTCGAAGACGCGCTCGCGCTCAGCCTCGGCGATGCCGGGTCCGGTGTCCGCGACGGTAAGCCGCGCACCAGCATGGTCGGGCGTCACCGTGACGTCGACCCTTCCCCCCGACGGCGTATAGCGCAGCGCGTTGTCGACCAGATTCGACACCAGCGTGGCGAGCGCGTCGGCGTCGCCGCGCATGACGGCGGGCGCGGCGGCCTCGATCCCCAGATCGATGTTGTGCGCGACAGCAAGCGGCGCCGCGTTCGCGACCACTGTGCGGGCGATGGCCGCGAGGTCGACTTGCGCGAACGCACGATCCGCGACGTCCGGATCCTCGCGCGCCAGCGCCAGCAGCTGCTCGGAGAGCCGCGTCGCGCGATCGAGGCCGCCCTTGAGTTCGGCGAGTGCGGCGCTGCGCGCGACGTCGTTGTCGGCGCGTTCGGCGAGCTGCGCCTGCAGGTGCACCGCGGTCAACGGCGTGCGCAGCTCGTGCGCGGCGTCGGCGATGAACGAACGCTGCGCCGCCAGCGTCTGGCCGAGTCGTTCGAGCAAACCGTTCAGGGCATGCACCAGCGGCTGGACTTCGCGCGGCAATCCGGCTTCGGACAGCGGCTTGAGAAGATGGGGCGAACGACGCGCGACGTCGGCCGCGACGCGGTCCAGCGGCGAAAGTCCGCGTGCAATCGTGACCCAGATCAGCAGCGCGAGGAACGGCAGCACCGCCAGCAACGGCATGATCGTGCGCAGTGCAAGGCTTGCCGCGAGTTCGCGGCGGGCGCTCATCGGCTGCGCCACCTGCACCACCTGGCCGTCGGCGAGCGTGCTGAAGACGCGCCATTCGCCGTTGTCGGCGGCGATGGTGGTGAAACCCAGCTGCGCATGCTGCGGCAGTACCCGCCGTGGCTGCGACATGAACAGCTGCACGCCGTTGCGATCCCAGATCTGCACCACCAGCGTGTCGGAAGCGGCGCCCTTCGCGCTGGTCGGCGGCACGACTCCGGCGAACGGCGCATCGGTCAGCGACGCCGCCATCTCCTTCAATTGGTAGTCGAAGAGCGCGTTGGCTTCCTCGCGTGCGCGCAGGTAGGTGCCGACGGCGGCGGCCCCGATCGCCAGCAACAGCCCGGCGAGCAGCCACACCAGCAACTGGCGGCGAATCGAGGTCACGGCGCGCGCGGATCCGGCTTGGCCGCCATCCATCCGACGCCGCGCACGTTGCGGATCAGGCTCGCGCCGAGTTTCCTGCGCAGTGCGTGGATGTGCACTTCGACCGCGTTGCTCTCGACCGCGTCGCTCCAGCCGTAGAGCTTGTCTTCGAGCTGGGTGCGCGAGAGGATCGCGCCGGGGCGCGCCAGCAACGCCTCCAGCAGCGCGAATTCGCGCGCCGACAGCGACACCGGTTCACCGCCGCGGCGCACTGCGCGCGCGGCGGGATCGAGCTCGACGTCGCCCAGTGTCAGCACCGGCTGTGCGCGCCCCGCGCCGCGACGCAGCAGCGCGCGCAGGCGCGCCGCGAGTTCGTCGAGGTCGAAGGGCTTGACCAGATAGTCGTCGGCGCCGGTATCGAGTCCTGCAACGCGCTCGCCCACGGCATCGCGCGCGGTGATGACCAGCACCGGCCGCGTGTCGCCGCCGCGGCGCATCGCCGCGAGCACCTCGAGCCCCGCTTTGCGCGGCAGGCCCAGGTCGAGCAGCAGGGCATCGTGAACGCGCTCGCCCAGCGCCAGCTCGGCAGCGCGGCCGTCGCGCACCCAGTCGACGGTGAAGCCGTCCTGCGTCAGGCCCTGCCGGACGCTGGCGCCGATCATCGGGTCGTCTTCGGCCAGCAGAATGCGCATGCGACTGGAGCGCTATTCCTTCTTCGGGTCGAACTTCAGCGACGCGGAATTCATGCAGTAGCGCAGCCCCGTCGGCTCGGGACCGTCGTTGAACACGTGACCGAGGTGCGCATCGCACGCCGCGCACAGCACTTCGGTGCGACGCATGAACAGGCTGTTGTCGACTTCGGTGCGCACGTTCTCCGCCGCGGCCGGCTGGTAGAAGCTCGGCCAGCCGCAACCCGCGTCGAACTTGGTGTCGGATGCAAACAGCAACGTGCCGCAGCCGATGCAGCGGTATTCACCCGCGCGCTCGTTGTCCCAGTACTCGCCGGTGAACGGCCGCTCAGTGCCTTTCTGACGCGTAACGCGATACTGCTCGGGCGCGAGCTGGGCTTTCCATTCCGCATCCGACTTCTTGACCTTGTCGACCATCGGGTTTCTCCTGTGGTGGGGTGAACGACATTGATCGTACCGTTCGGTGTCTGTCGTCCCCCGCGCCGCGGTGCTTACGCGCAACGCATGCAGTATAGTTGAGGTTTAGCGCGACATTTACCAGTCCGACCCGTCTTGGATTCCACAACCGCCGTCTCGTTCCGCAACGACGTCAGGGTCATCGGCGTCGTCGGCGTCGTCCACGGCCTGTCGCACTTCTTCCAGCTGGTCCTGCCACCGCTGTTTCCGCTGCTGCGTGAAGAATTCGGCGTCAGCTTCGCCACGCTGGGCTCGCTCATCGGCTTGTTCTACGTCGCCAGCGGCGTGTGCCAGTTCAGCGCCGGCTTCGCAGTCGATCGCTTCGGCGCGCGACCGGTGCTGCTGGGTGGACTGGCGCTCATGGCCGGCAGTGTCATGGTGGGGTCGGCTGCTCCGGGCATCGCCTGGCTGTTTCCGGTCGCGCTGCTGATGGGCATCGGCAACGGCGTATTCCATCCCGGCGATTTCGCGGTCATCAACGCCAACGTCGCGCCTAAGCGCCTGGGCTACGCATACAGCATCCATGGCGTCGGCGGCAACCTCGGTTACGCGCTTGCGCCGCTGGCGAGCTTCGGCCTCGGCAGTGCCTTCGGCTGGCGCACCGCGCTGCTGGTGCTCGGTGCGCTGGGGCTGGTGGCAGTGGCCTTGCTCGCGACCCAGCGCAATGCGCTCAAGAGCCGCGCGCACGACGCGACGGCGCCGAGGCATACGCTCGCCGGCAGCCTCGCACTGTTCCGCCAGAAGCCGATCGTGCTCTGCTTTGCTTATTTTTGCGTGGTGACGGTCGCCGGCATCGGCATCCAGACCTTTGCCGGCACCAGCCTGCACGCGGCCTACGACGTCTCGCTTATCGTGGCGACCTCGGCGCTCACCGCCTATTTTCTCGGTGGCACCGCCGGCGTGCTGTTTGGCGGCTACCTCGCCACGATTGCCAAGCGTCACAATCGCATCGCCGCGGCGGGACTGACTTCCGCCGCCGTGATCATGCTGCTGCTGGCGTCGTTTCCCGGCCTCGCGCAATGGTCGGTGGCAGTTCTTGCCGCGGTCGGATTCGCGATCGGCTCGACCGGTCCCTCGCGCGACATGATCGTGCGCAACGCGACGCCGCCGGGCGCCTCGGGCCGCGTCTACGGTTTCGTCTATTCGGGACTCGACCTCGGCGCGACGCTGAGCCCGGTGCTCATCGGGTTGCTGCTCGACCGCGGTTCGCCGCGCATGGTGTTCGTGTTCATCGCGGCCGCGCTGCTGCTCGCGGTAACGACGGTGGTGCAGGTGCGCCGTCGGCCCGCGGCGCAGGCGGCGGGCGCCAGCGCCGCCGACTAAAAGCCGGTCCGCTCGCGCGCTATTCCGCGCGAATGCCGGCGGTCTTGACCACCTTCGCCCAGCGCTCGAGGTCGGACTTCATCAGCGCACCGAACTGTTCGGGCGTGCTGGTGACCGCGTCGAGTCCCTGGCCGGCGAGCGTGTCGCGCATCTCCGGAGCGCTCAGGATTTGCGTGATCTCGCGATTGAGCCGGGCGATGATTTCCGTGGGCGTCCCCGCAGGGACCAGCAGCCCGTACCAGAGGTCGACGTCGAATTCCGGATAGCCCGACTCCGCGACGGTCGGAATGCCGGGTTCGACCGGCGAGCGCTTCGCTCCGGCGACCGCCAGTATGCGCAGCTTGCCCGCTTTCGCCTGCGGCAGCACCGCGTGCACGGCGTTGAACATGAACGCGATCTCGCCCGCCAGCAGGCCGGTGATCGCGCCGGCCGAACCCTTGTAGGGAACGTGCAACATGTCGATGCCCGTCGTCGACTTGAACCACTCGGTCGCCAGATGCTGCGGCGTGCCGACACCCGGCGAGCCGTACGCGAGCTTGCCCGGATTGGCCTTGGCGTAGGCGACGAACTCCTTGACCGTGGTCGCCGGAATCGACGGATTGACGGTGATGGCCAGCGTGCCGCGCGCCATTTCCTCCACCGGCGCGAGGTCCTTGATGGGATCGAAGGGCAGGTCCTTGTTCAGGCTCACGTTCATCACCAGCGGATTGCCCGACAGCAGCAGCGTGTAGCCATCGGGCGCGGCCTTGGCGACCGCCGCTGCGCCGATGTTGCCGCTCGCACCGGGGCGGTTGTCGATGACCACCGGCACGCCGAGGCGCTCGCCGAGCTTCGGCCCGACCGTGCGCGCGAGGATGTCCATGCCGGTGCCGGGCGTGAACGGCACGATGATCGTCACCGTGCGACTCGGATAGGTGGCGGCCGATCCCTTGCCGGCGGTCTGCGCCAGCGCGGTGCCGGCGAGCAACAGTCAGCAGGCTGGCGATGAACACGCCGGGTGCAAGTCGGTCGAATCGAATCATATGTGCCTCCTGGGTCGCATGCTGTTGCTCACGCGGACGACGTCTTTTTTGCCGCCAGCGTCTGTCGATCATACCCGGCGATGCGCTTGTAGCCTTGCGACATCGCCTCGAGTTCGCCCACGCTGATGACGTCCTCGATGCGTTCGAAGGGCCGGTCGCCGGTCCGCTCGTAGACTTCGCGCAGGATGGCGTCGGGCGGATTGCTGCGGTTGGTGCGAACGATGGTCGCGGTCGCGTCGAGCCGCGCGGCTTCGTAGGTTTTGAGCGCCTCGACCGGATCGCGCATCGACGCCAGCGCGTCGGTCGAGCGCGCGCGCGTCGAGGATCGCCTGTCCCGCGCCGTTGGAACCGCGCGGCACCATGGGATGCGCTGCGTCCCCCAGCAGCGTCACGCGTCCCTGGCTCCACCATGGCAGCGGATCCTGGTCGATCATCGGAAATTCGAGGATCGTGTCGGCCGCGCGGATCATTGCCGGAACGTCGAGCCAGTCGAAATGCCAGTCGGCGTAGGCGTCGATGAAGTCGGCCAGCGCGCCGCGCCGGTTCCAGTCGCGCCGCTGGTGTTTGGGCGTGACGATTTCGGCGACCCAGTTGACGAGCTGGCGACCTTCGCGGTCGACGTTGTTGCGAATCGGATAGATCACCATCTTGCCGGTGGCGAGCCAGCCGGCGCGCACCATGCTCGCGCCGGTCAGGAAGGGCGGCCAGGCACTCACGCCGCGCCACATGTTCACGCCGGAATACACCGGCTCGCCTTCGCCGGGATGCAGCTGCCGGCGAATCGCCGAGTGCAGACCATCGCAAGCGATGACGACGTCTGCCGTTTGCGATGCCAGCGACGCACCCGTCGCGCCGTCGCGAAAGTGCGCCGTCACGTCGGACGCGGTCTGCGAGAATCCGGTGCATTGCCAACCGGCGTGCAGCCGATCGGCACCCAGCCGCTGCCGGAACGCGTCGAGCAGCACCTGCTGCAGGTCGCCGCGGTGGATAGAAAACTGCGGCCAGTCGTACCCCGCGGCTCGGCCCGCCGGCTCGCGGTGGATCAATTGGCCGTAACGATTGAAGAACGCCGACTCGCGCGTGCTGACCGCGACCGCCGCGAGCGCATCTTCGAGCCCCAGTCGCGACAGCTCCCGCGACGCGTGCGGCAGGACATTGATGCCGACGCCGATCGGCTTGATCTCGGGCGCGGCTTCGAATACCCGTGATGCGATCCCGGCTTCATGCAGCGTCAGGGCGAGCGTCAGGCCGCCGATGCCGGCGCCGACGATGGTCACTTCCATAGGCGAGCGCGCTATACCCGATCGGGGCGCCATCGTAGCACTTCGCTGCGTCTTCTTCTAAACTGCCGTCTCAGGGGGAGGCTGCGCGCGGACCTGCACGATGCGACCGCGACCGCCAGGCGCGCCAGTCGAGGAGACGACCATGGCAATTCGAGCGTTGGTTTGCACCGCCGTGTGGGCGATCGGCCTCGGTTGTTCCGCGGCATGCGTGGCGCCCGCGTATTACGACGTGCCGCGCGGGTCGGGACCGCACGACGTCGCGGCGGCGCCTGGCCCCGGCGGCCCGGTGTACTTCACCGCACAGGCGTCGGGCAAGCTCGGCATCCTCGACCCGAAGAGCGGCAAGACGGTCGAGGTTCCGCTGGGTTCCGGATCGGCGCCACATGGCGTGATCGTCGGGCCCGACGGCAACGCCTGGGTTACCGACGGCGGCCAGAATGCCATCGTTCGTGTCGACGCCCAGACGCGCGCGGTCAAGGCGTGGCCGCTGCCGGCGGATACCGGCTATGCCAATCTCAACACGCTGACTTTCGACAAGAAGGGCCGCATCTGGTTTACCGGGCAGAGCGGGTACTACGGGCGCCTCGACCCCGCGAGCGGCGACATGAAGGTATGGAAGGCGCCGCGCGGCAGCGGCGCGTACGGCATCACGACCACACCTGCCGGCGACGTGTACTACGCTTCGCTCGCGGGGAACCACATCGCGCAGATCAATGTCGACACCGGTGAAGCCACCGTCATCGAGCCGCCGACGCCGGGGCAGGGCGCTCGCCGCGTCTGGTCCGATTCTCGTGGGCGCATCTGGGTGAGCTATTGGAACACCGGGCAGGTCGGCATGTACGATCCTGCCGCAAAGGCCTGGCGCGAGTGGAAATTGCCCGGCACCGCGCACACGTACTCGGTGTGGGTCGACGACAAGGACAAGGTGTGGCTCACCGACTGGAGCACCAACGCCATCGTGCGCTTCGATCCGGTCAGCGAAAAATTCGACACCTATCCATCGAACAGGGATCGCGCCAACGTGCGGCAGATGCTCGGTCGATCGGGCGAAGCATGGGGCGCGGAATCCGGCGTCGATCGCCTGGTCATGGTGCCTGCACCGTAGCTGTGCGTCACAACACGTAACATTGTATTGCTCGATCGGATCGCCGATTCGATTTATCCTAGGCGGTTTTGAGTCGTTGCGACGGAAGTCCACCCGATGTCGATGGTAGAAATCGCCCTGCGCCGCCCGTACACGTTCATCGTGATGGCGATGCTCATCGTCCTGGCAACGCCATTCGCGTTGCTGAACATGGCGACCGACATCTTTCCGGAAATCAACATTCCGGTCATCAGCGTCATCTGGAACTACAACGGCCTGTCCGCGCAGGAAATGGGACAGCGCATCGCCGGGCAGAACGAACGCGGCCTGACCACCACGGTGAGCGACATCGAGCACATCGAGTCGACGTCGCTGGCCGGCATCACCATCATCAAGATCTTCTTCCAGCCGACGGCGAACATCCAGACCGCCATCGCGCAGGTCGTTGCCGCCGAGCAGACGCAGGTGCGCCAGCTGCCGCCCGGCATCACGCCGCCGCTGGTGATCAAGTATTCGGCGTCGAGCATTCCGGTGGTGCAACTCGGATTGTCCAGCCCGACGCTGCCGGAGCAGTCGCTGTTCGACGCGGCGGTCAACGTGCTGCGCCCGCAGCTGATCACGATTCCGGGTGTCGCCGTGCCGTTTCCCTACGGCGGCAAGAACCGCATCATTTCGGTGGATCTCGACGGCGCGGCACTGCAGGCACGCGGCCTGTCGCCGGCCGACGTGGTCAACGCGGTCAACGTGCAGAACCTGATCCTGCCGTCGGGCACCGCCAAGTTCGGCGAGACCGAGTACACCATCCGCATGAATGGTTCGCCGGACGCCATCAACGGCCTCAACGACCTGCCGGTACGCACCATCAATGGCGCCACCACCTATCTGCGCGACGTCGCGTTCGTGCGCGACGGCTTTTCGCCGCAGACCAACGTCGTGCGCCAGGACGGCGTGCGTGGCGTGCTGCTGTCGGTGCTCAAGAACGGTGGCGCCTCGACGCTCGACATCATGTCGAACCTGCGGGCGACATTGCCGCGGGTCGCCGCGACCTTGCCCAAGGAAATCACGATCACGCCGCTGTTCGACCAGTCGGTGTTCGTCAAGGCCGCGATCAACGGCGTCGTCGCCGAAGCGATGATCGCCGCGGTGCTCACCGCGATGATGGTGCTGCTGTTCCTCGGCAACTGGCGCACGACGTTCATCATCGCGCTGACCATTCCCCTTTCGATCCTCGCCTCGATCCTCGCCCTGCAGGCGCTCGGAGAGACCCTGAACCTGATGACGCTCGGCGGCTTGGCGCTGTCGGTGGGAATCCTGGTCGATCAGGCGATCGTGACCATCGAGAACATCGAACGCCACCTGCACATGGGTACCGAACTCAAGGAGGCGATCCTGACGGGGGCGGGCGAGATCGGCGTGGCGACTTTCGTCTCGACGCTGTGCATCTGCATCGTGTTCGTGCCGATGTTCTTCCTGACCGGGGTCGCACGCTACCTGTTCGTGCCGCTGGCCGAGGCGGTGGTGTTCGCGATGATCGCGTCGTACATCCTGTCGCGGACTCTGGTGCCGACACTGGTCATGCTGCTGATGGGTCGCGCGCCGAAGCACGATGATGCCCGTCCCAGTCCGCTGCAACGTGTCTATCGCAGTTTCGATGCCCGCTTCGAGCGCGTGCGCCGTGCGTACACGCTGGCACTGTCGGTGCTGCTGGCGCGGCGCAGGCTGTTTGCCTGGTCATTCCTGGCGTTCTGCGTGGCGTCGTGCCTGCTCTTCCCGGTGCTCGGCCGCGATTTCTTTCCCAGCGTCGACGCCGGCCAGATCCGCCTGCACATGCGCGCGGCCACCGGCACGCGCATCGAGGAGACGGCCCGGCTGGCCGACGCGGTCGAAGCCGCGATCCGGCAGGTGGTGCCGGCCGATCAGCTCGAAACCATCCTCGACAACCTCGGCGTGCCCAACAGCGGCATCAATCTCTCATACAGCAACGCCGGTACCATCGGCACCCTCGACGGCGAAATGCTGCTGTCGCTCAAGGAAGGGCACCGCCCGACCGAGGAATTCGTGACCAGGCTGCGCGCCGAGTTGCCGCAGCGCTTCCCTGGCGTTGAGTTCTTCTTCCAGCCGGCCGACATCGTCACCCAGATCCTGAATTTCGGCCTGCCGGCGGCAATCGACGTGCAGTTCACCGGCGCGAGCCTGGCCGACAACGTCGCCCTGGCGGGCGAGCTCGTCAAGACCATCCGCATGATCCCCGGCGCAGTTGACGCTCATGTGCACCAGCGCATGGATGGACCCGTGCTCGACATGCAGATGGACCGCACCCGGCTCCAGCAGGTCGGCCTGACCGCGTTCAACGTCGGGCAGAACGTGCTCGTGTCGCTCTCCGGCAGCTCGCAGACCGCGCCAGCGTTCTGGCTCAATCCGCAGAACGGGGTGGTCTACAACATCGCGGTGCAGACGCCGCAATACCGGGTCGACTCGCTCGACGCGCTGCTCAACATGCCGATCGCACCGGGCGGCGGCCAAGCTGGCGCGCCGGCCAGTGGCAGCGCGCAACTGCTGGGCAACCTGGTCGAGGTCAAGCCCAACCGGCAGCTCGCGGTCGCGTCCCGCTACAACATCATGCCCGCGGTCGACATCTTCGTCAGCGTGCAGGGGACTGACCTGGCGAGCGTCGCGGCCAAGGTCAAGGCGCAGGTGGACGAGATGCGCCCACGCCTTCCGCGCGGCAGTGAGATCGTCATGCGCGGGCAAGTGCAGACGATGCAGGCTTCGTTCATCGGGCTCGGCGTAGGGCTGGCGATGGCGATCGTGCTCGTCTATCTGCTGGTCGTGGTCAATTTCCAGTCGTGGGTCGACGCCGCCATCATCGTCGCCGCGCTGCCCGCGGCGCTGGCAGGCATCGCGTGGATGCTGTTCATCACCGGCACGACGTTGAGCGTACCGGCGCTGACGGGCGCGATCATGACCATGGGTGTGGCCACCGCGAACAGCATACTGCTGGTGTCGTTCGCGCGTCAGCGTCAGGAGGAGGGCGCCACGGCGCTCGCCGCCGCGCTCGAAGCCGGGGCGACGCGCATCCGCCCGGTGCTGATGACTGCGCTGGCCATGATCATCGGTATGATCCCCATGGCGCTGGGCCTGGGCGAAGGCGCCGAACAGAACGCGCCGCTGGGCCGCGCGGTCATAGGTGGGTTGCTGTTCGCAACGGTGTCGACGCTGTTCTTTGTGCCGGTCGTGTTCGCGGGCGTCCACCTTGCGCTCGACAGGCGCAAGGCCGCGCGCGCCGTCAACCACCTTCCGCCGATCGCCGGTGCGCCGCAGGAGACCTGAAGCAATGTCTGAACAACGTCACGCCTCGCTGGGCATCCACCCTGTCGAATCCGACGATACCGGAGAATTGCTCAAGCGCAGACAGGTGATGCGCCGGGTTCGGATGCTGACGGCGATCGTGCTCGTCCTGCTGGCGATCGGCGCCGGCCGAACGGTGTTGAGCCGGATGTCCAATGCGCGTTCGCTCGAAACCGGCACCGCCGAGCGCGCGAAGCAGTACGTCAAGGTCGCCACACCGAAGTCGGGAAGTGCGGACCAGATGCTGTCGCTGCCGGGCACATTGCAGGGATTTGTCCAGGCACCGATTTCCGCGCGCTCGAGCGGATACCTGCGGCGCTGGACCAAGGACATCGGCAGCAAGGTCGAAAAGGGCGAGCTGCTCGCGGAGATCGAGTCGCCCGAGGTCGACCAGCAGTTGTCGCAGGCCATCGCCGCGAGGCAGCAGGCCGCGTCGAGCCTCGATTTGACCAAGAGCACCGTCGATCGATGGGAGAACCTGCGTGCGAAGGATGCAGTGTCGCAACAGGAGCTCGACGAGAAGCGCAGCGCCTATCAACAGGCGCGCGCCAACGTCGCCGCATCCGACGCCAACGTCGAGCGGCTGCGCCAGCTCGAAGGCTTCAAGCGCGTGGTGGCGCCGTTTGCGGGGGTCATCACGCGGCGCAACGTCGACGTGGGCGACTTGATCGACGCCGGCAGCAGCTCGTCGGGCCGGCCGTTGTTCCTGCTGTCGCAGACCGATCCGCTGCGCGTCTACGTCAACGTGCCTCAGTCGTACGCGCAGCTGATCAAGCCGGGCCAGCAGGTAGTGGTGACGCAAGCCGAATTGCCCGGCAAGACGTTCAATGGCGAGATTGCGCGCACCGCCGCTTCGATCGACGCGACGACGCGCACCATGCAGATCGAGGTGACGCTGTCCAACCGTGACGCCGTCCTGCTGCCGGGCGCTCTCGTGCAGGTGGCATTCCCATTGCAGGCAACCCAGGCGCTGGTCATCCCCACCAACGCGCTGCTGTTTCGCGGCGAAGGCATGCGCGTGGCGGTGGTCGATGCATCCGGTCGTGTGAAGTTGCGGCCGATCCGGATCGGCCGCAACTACGGGCAGAGTGTCGAAGTGCTCGAAGGCATTTCCGGCACCGATCAACTGGTACTCAACCCATCGGACTCGCTTGCCGAAGGCGACCAGGTCGCCATTGCCGCGCCGGCCAAGGCTGCGCCGTGACGCTGCGCAGTGTCGGCGCCGCGCTCGGCGGTATGCTGCTCGCGGCGTGTGCGGCGGGCCCTGACTACAAGCGGCCGACGTTCGACATGCCGGTCGCGTGGCAGCTGGAGGAGCCGTGGCGCGAAGGCGCGCCCAGCGACAGCGTTCCCAAGGGGCCGTGGTGGGCACAGTTCGGCGATCCGCGCCTCGACGCGCTCGAAGAACAGGCTCTGGCAAACAGTCCGACGCTGGTCGCCGCGAACGCGCGCCTTGTGCAGGCGCGCGCACTGGTCGCGTCGAACGAATCGGCGCTGTACCCGCAGCTTTTCACTGCCAATCGCGCGGCAAGGCAGGCAATCTCCGCCAATCGGCCGCGCACCAACTATGCCGCTCCTAATTTCGGAACGGTGCAGAACGATGTCATTCTGAGCCTCGCGGTCAGCTATGAATTCGATCTGTCAGGCCGCATCCAGCGCAGCATCGAAGGCGCGCGCGCGTCGGCCGAACAATCCGCCGCCGACCTGGAAAATACCCGCCTGCTGCTGACGACCGATCTGGCCTCGGCCTATTTCAACCTGTGCGAGCTCGACATCGAGCTCGACGTGCTGGCGCGGTCGATTGCACTGCAGAAGCGCGTGCTCGAGCTGGTGACAGCGCGCCATGACCTCGGTGCGGCAACCGGCCTGGAGGTCGCGCAGCAGCAGGCGTTGCTCGACAGCACGCTCACGCAGGTCGACGTGCTGCGCAAGCTGCGCTCGCAATTCGAACACGCGATCGCGACGCTGGCGGGTACGCCGGCGCCGCTGTTCTCGCTGGCGCCGGAACTCAAGGAAGCCAGCTTGCCGCGGATTCCCCTGGGTGTGCCGTCGGACGTGCTCGAGCGCCGGCCCGACGTCGCATCGGCCGAGCGTGCCATGGCGGCGGCGAACGCGCAGATCGGCGTCGCCAAGGCAGCGTTCTATCCGAGCATCATCATGGCGCCGTTCTACGGCGTGGAAAGCGTCGCGCTGTCGTCGCTGTTCAGCGCACCGAGCATCATCTGGTCGCTCGGCGTATCGATGCTGCAGCCGTTGATCGACGGCGGCCGCCTTCAGGCCAATGTCGACTTCGCCAAGGGCGGCTACGATGTCACCGTCGCCAACTATCGTCGCGTCGTGCTGACCGCGATGCAGGAAGCCGAGGACGGCATCACCGGCATCGCCTCGCTCGACCGCGCAACCGCGCAGGCGAGGGTCGCGACCGCGAGCGCGCGGCGCGTGCTCGAGCTGGCGAGCATTCGCTATGAAGGCGGCGTCGCCATCTACCTCGACGTCATCACCGCGCAGCAGGCTCTGCTCAACAGCGAACGTCTCGCCGCGCAGTTGCAGGGGCAGCGGCAGGTGACCTCGGTGTTCCTGATCAAGGCGCTCGGTGGAGACTGGCAGGGCATGGCCAAGGTCGCGGGGAAGTAGCCATGGATCTGCGCATCGAAGGCAGGAAGGCGCTCGTCTGCGCCGCGAGCAAGGGCATCGGTCGTGGCTGCGCGGAAGCGCTGGCGCGCGAAGGCGTCGACGTGACCATTCTGGCACGCACCGCCGGCGAAGTGCAGGCGGCGGCCGAGGCGATTGGCGCGGTCGCGGGGCGCGCCGTGCATTGGCTCGCCTGCGATATCACCACGCCGGAAGGTCGCGCCGCGGCACTCGCCGCGTGCCCGAACCCGGACATCCTGATCAACAACGCAGGCGGACCGCCGCCGGGCGATTTCCGCGACTGGGACCGCGACGCGTGGCTGCGCGCGATCGACGCCAACATGCTCACGCCGATCGAACTCATCAAGTCGACCGTCGACGGCATGATCGCGCGCAAATTCGGACGCATCGTCAACATCACATCGTCTTCGGTCAAGGCGCCGATCGACATCCTCGGCTTGTCCAACGGCGCGCGCAGTGGCCTGACCGGATTCGTCGCCGGGCTCGCGCGCAAGGTCGCGCGGCACAACGTGACCATCAACAATCTCCTGCCGGGCTCGATCGATACCGGCCGGCTGCGCTTGACGATGCAGGCGCGGGTCAAAGGCAGCGGAAAGTCGCTCGACGAAATAATACGCGCGGCCAAGGAAAGCATTCCTTCGGGACGCTTCGGCGACCCTGGCGAGGTCGGTGCGCTCTGCGCATTCATTTGCAGTGCGCACGCTTCGTACCTGGTCGGACAGAACATCCTGCTCGACGGCGGCTCGTACCCCGGCACATACTGAGGCGCCATGCAGGGATAGCCGACCGTTCGGAGGGATCGGGTGAACGCGCGTCGCTTCAAGGACTTTGTCCGCGGCTTCGGTCTGCGCCAGCTTCGCATCTCATGCGGGCTGGTGATGTTCTGCTATCTGCTGTCGCACTTCACCAATCACGCGCTGGGCAACATTTCGTACGAGGCGATGAAGGAAGGCCTCGTGGTTCACATGGCCATCTGGCGATTTCCGCCAGTCATGTTCCTGCTGTACACCGCGGCAGTCGTGCACGGTGGTCTGGGCCTGTGGGCGCTCTATCAGCGCCGCCACTTCCATTGGAAGCTGCCCGAGGTCCTTCAGCTGGCGCTTGGTCTGAGCATCCCGGCATTGATGCTGCAGCATCTTGTCGGGTTGCGCCTTCCCGTCATTCTAGATGACGCGCAGCGCTACTACGCGCACGCGTTGGGCTACTACTGGCTGAACCGGCCCGACCTGCGGACCTTCACCTTCATCGGACTGGTGGTGGCGTGGACGCATGCCTGCATTGGACTGTTCTTCTGGATGCGCATGCGTCCGATCTTCACCCGCGTCGCACCGCTGCTGCTCGCCTGCGCGGTGTTGCTGCCGGCTCTGGCGGCGCTTGGCGTCTATCAGGGCGCCCGTAGCTACGTCGAGATGCAGAAGTCTGCCGAATGGCGCAAGCAGGAGCTGACGCAACCGACGACGCCGGCGCAGCGGGTCTTGAACGACCAGATCAAGAGCTACACGACCATGGCGTGGCTGGCGCTGGTGCTCGCCGTCTTCGCCGCACGCGCAGTGCGCGACCTGCGCGAACGGCGCCACGGCCTGATACGCGTCTCCTATCCCGACGATCGACGTGCCATGGTCCCGCGCGGCTACAGCGTGCTCGAAGCCAGCCTCCGCTTCGGCATTCCGCACGCCAGCGTCTGCGGTGGGCGCGCGCGCTGCTCGACGTGCCGGGTACGCATCCTCGGCGACTGCAGCATGCTGCCGTTGCCCTCACGGCGCGAGATGGCGGTGCTCAATCGCGTCGGTGCCGGCGGCAATCCGGCCGTTCGACTGGCGTGTCAGCTGCGACCGCTGCTCGACATCACGGTGGTCCCGATTCTTCCGACCGAGACCAATGCCGCCTGGTTGCGCGACGTAAAAATGTACAAGGGTGGCAAGGAGCAGTACGTGGTCGCGATGTTCGTCGACATGCGCGAATCGTCCAAGCTTGCCGAGACCCGGTTGCCGTTCGACGCGGTGTTCATCGTCAACCGTTTCCTGACCACGGTTTCTGAAGCCGTTCTCAAGGCCGGCGGATCACCCAATCAGTTCGTCGGCGACGGATTGCTCGCGCTATTCGGCCTGACGACGGAGCGCGACACGGCGTGCCGCCAGGCGCTGCAGGCGGTCGCGCAGATCGGCGTGGGCATGGAGCGCCTCAACGCGCTGCTCAAGGACGATCTGACCAAGCCGATCCAGTTCGGCGTCGGCATCCACGGGGGCAGGGTGGTGGTCGGCGACATCGGCTATCGCGGCCACTTCGTCTTCACCGCGCTCGGCGACGCGGTCAACGTATCCGCACGGCTTCAGGACATGACCAAGGACCTCAAATGCGAAGTCGTGGTGTCCGACGAGGTGCGCCGCGCGGCGGGGCTGGAAGCGAATGCGCTGCCCACGACCCTCGTGTCCCTGCGCGGCCGCAGCGCTCAAGTCAGCGTCTGCGCGATCGCGCGCGCGATCGATATGCCGCGGACCGCCTGATCAGTTCTTGGTCAGGTTGTCCCAGGCGTTCTTCGGCACGCGCGCGATCACGACGAAGCCTTGCTCACCGAGCGGGCGAATGACTGCAGCCTCGCCTTCGGCAAGATACGGCGCGCCGACGACGGCGTTGAACGGGTTGCCGTGGCTTACGATCGCCAGATCGGTCCCGGGACGAGGCTGCGTCGACAGCAATTTGCGCAGCGCTGCGTAGCGCTCCTCCGATTCCGGACGCGCGGGACCGCCGCGCACCGCGGCCGACGCGGTGGCCGTGCCGAAGATGAGACGGGCGGTTTCCATCGTCCGGCAAAAAGGGCTGGCCACGACGTCGCCGATCGGGAGGTCGAGTCGCTTCATGGCGATACCGATGTCGCGTGCCTCGGCGCGGCCGTGGTCGGTAAGGTTGCGTTGCTTCGCGCAATCCTCGTAGCCGGTCATCTGGTCGTCGTTCTGACCGAAGTCGGTCGAAGCATGGCGGAAGTACAGAATCAGCCCGCCTTCGCGCAGCGCCTTGACGAGCGCGGGCCCAGTCAACGCGGGCGACTGCGCGGCCACCTGCAACGGCGAACCTTGCAGGAACGCGAACGTCAGCAGCAGGATCAGCGAACGCATGCCGACAGCGCAGGTCAGTCGGATTCCTGCTGGGCGATCCGAATCCAGGAGCGTGCAGGCGATTCGGCGCAAGGCTCGTCGTCGAAGGCGGTATCGCCGTTCGGTAGGGGCACGCCCGCAGCACGCGTCGCCGCGAAATCGTGCAATTCGCGGTCGAGCAGGTGCGTGCTGACCACCTTGCCCAGCGCATTGAAGATCGTCTCGACGCGACCCGGGTGCTGTTTTTCCCATTCACGAAGCATCGCGCCGACCTGCTTGCGCTGCAGGTCCTCCTGCGACCCGCAAAGGTCACAGGGAATGATCGGAAACGCCATGGCGTCGGCGTAACGCGCGAGGTCGCGCTCGCGCACATACGCCAGCGGCCGGATCACGACGTGTTTGCCGTCGTCAGAGACGAGCTTGGGCGACATGGCTTTGAGCTTGCCGCCGAAGAACAGGTTGAGAAAGAACGTCGCCAGGATGTCGTCGCGATGGTGGCCGAGTGCGATCTTGGTCGCGCCGACTTCACCGGCAACGCGATAGAGCACGCCGCGTCGCAGGCGCGAGCACAGCGAGCACATCGTGCCACCCTCCGGGATCACGCGCTTGACGACGCTGTAGGTGTCCTGCTCCTCGATGCGGTAGGGAATGTCGCGGCCGGCGAGGTAGCCTGGCAGCACGTCCGCCGGAAAGCCCGGGTGCTTCTGGTCGAGGTTGACCGCGATGATGTCGAAGGGTACCGGCGACCTGGCTTTGAGCGAGAGCAGGATGTCGAGCAGGCCGTAGCTGTCCTTGCCGCCCGACACGCACACCATCACCTTGTCGCCGGCTTCGATCATCGAGAAGTCGGCCAAAGCCTGGCCGACCTGTCGGCGCAGGCGCTTGCGCAGCTTGTTGGCCTCGAACTCGTGCCGGTGTACCGCGCGCGCGGTCGGCGCGGCTGCGATGGTCGCGCTGTCGGCGACTGACACGAGAACGGCGCCTTCGATCAAGCGGTTGCGGGTGCAGCCTTGCGCGCCGCCATCGCCAGCGCAATGCGCGCGACACCGCAGGTGATGATCTGGAATCCGACCAGGTAGCCGATCAGGATCAGCGACCCCATCGGCCAACCGGCGACGATCATGATCGCGAAGAGGATCGAGACGATGCCGTTGGCGAGCAGCCAGCCCCAACCCGATCTGGGCTTCAGGCGGAACGCCAGCATGATCTCGACGACACCCGACGCCAGCATGAACGCACCGACCATGATCGCCAGCGATGCCGCGGCGGCGATGGGATTCGAGACCAGCAGAAAGCCCAGGCCGAGATAGAGGATGCCGACCGCGATGCGCCAGCCGAAGTTCGGTTCGGCGCGGGTGCGGATCGCGACGACGATGGCGATGACGCCGGAGACGAGCGCGAACCAGCCGACGTACACCGCCGCCAGGACCGCCGTCATGCCGGGATGGATCAACGCGATGATGCCGGCGATGACCAGGAGGATGCCGAGCGCCAGCGACCAGCCGGGCGACAAGGGCGCAGGTGAAACGGGGGGTTGCGTGGCAGTTGTCATCTTGATTCTCCGTCGATGGTTGTGACTGGGCTGCGGAGGGTGATGTTAGCATAGCGCGCCCTTCCGGCTGACCGCCGCCAAACTGAGTTCTTCATGACACTTAAGATCTCCAGCAGCTTCGATTCCGGCGCGATCGAGGTGTTGTCGTGCGCTCGCGCAGACGACATACAGCTCGGCGTCCGCGCCGATTCGCACGCAGACTTCCGGCAGTGGTTTCATTTTCGCCTGCAGGGCGCGGCGGGGCAGGCATGCCGATTGCGGTTCCTCAATGCCGGCAAGTGCACCTACGTCGACGGTTGGCGCGACTACCGCGTCGTCGCTTCGTACGATCGACGCGACTGGTTCCGGGTGCCGACCCGATTCGATGGCGCGGAGATGGTGGTCGAGCACACGCCGCAACGCGATTCGATCTACTACGCATATTTCGAGCCGTATTCGTGGGAGCGTCATCTCAACCTCCTGGGCAACGTCGCGCAGTCGCCGCGTGTCCGCGTGCGCGATATCGGCAGCAGCGTCGAAGGCCGCGACATGTCGGTGGTCACCGTCGGGATGGCCGAGGAGGGGATGCGGCCGATCTGGATCATCGCGCGCCAGCATCCCGGCGAGACGATGGCCGAGTGGTTCGTCGAGGGCATGCTCGAGCGGCTCGTCGATGCAAGCGATCCGGTGGCCAGGGCGTTGCTCGCCAGTGCGGTCATCCACGTCGTGCCCAACATGAATCCGGACGGCAGCGTGCGCGGCAATCTGCGCACCAACGCGGCCGGTGCCAACCTCAACCGCGAATGGCAGGCACCCAGCGCCGAACAAAGCCCCGAAGTGCTGTGCGTGCGCTCGGCGATGCACGAAAGCGGCGTCGCGGCGTTTCTCGACGTGCATGGCGACGAGGCTCTGCCGTATGTGTTCGTCGATGGTTGCGAGCGCCTGCCAGGATTCACCGCCGATCACCTGGCCCGGCAGCAGGAATTCATCGCCGCGTTCAAGCGCGCCAGTCCCGATTTCCAGGATGTCCACGGCTATCCGTCGAACAAGGACACCAAGGTGAACCTGACGCTGGCGTCGAAGTATGTCGGCAACACCTTCGGTTGCCTTGCGCTGACGCTCGAGATGCCATTCAAGGACAACGCCGATTGGCCCGACGCGGGTGCGGGCTGGAGCGGCCAGCGCAGCAAGCGCCTGGGAGCTGCAGCGCTCGAGCCGTTGCTGTCGATGTTGCCGCGGCTGTAACGGGCCGAGGCGCAGCTTCGTAAGGCAGAGGTCCTGCGATACGCGGCGGTCGAACCGGTCGCTGCCAGACCGGGGCCGACGGCCGTAGGCGGCAGCCGTCCGCTTCACTACAATGGCGACGGACGGCCATCGGCGCCGGAGCGAGGGGACCGCAATGCAGACGCTGTTGGTGGCAAACCCGAAAGGCGGCAGCGGCAAGTCGACGCTGGCGACGAACATCGCGGGTTGGCTGGCCGGGCGCAAGCAGCGCGTGGTCCTGGCAGACTTCGACCCGCTGCGCTCGGCGACCGAATGGCTGGAGCGCCGGCCACCGCTGTTTCCCGCCATCGACGGCTGGACCCCGACGTCGGGCAAGGACGAATTGCGCGAACGCAATCCGCACTGGCTGATCATGGACACTCCGGCGGGCCTGCACGGCGACGCCTTGCGCGACGCGATTCGTCGCGCCGACCTGCTGCTGGTGCCGGTGTCGCCAAGCGCCTTCGACATGGCCGCCACGCAGCACTTTCTCGACCAGATCGGCGAATACAAGACGGTGAAGAAGGGCAACATCGCCATTGGGCTGGTCGCGATGCGCGTCGATCCGCGCACCCACAGCGCGCTGGAGCTCGAGGATTTTCTCAAGGCCTTCGACTATCCGCTGGTCGCGCATCTGCGTCAGACGCAGGTGTACGTGCATTGCGCGCGCGATGGCCTGTCGGTGTTCGACCTGCCGCGCTCGCGCGCCGAGGCCGACTGGGAACAATGGCGACCGCTGACGCGCTGGATCGCCCGCCACAGCGCGGTCAAGAACGCCTGATCCGCCACGCATGGCCGACATCTTCATCAGCTACGCGCGCGACGACGAGGCGACCGCGCAGCATCTGCGCGACGTGCTCGCGAGCCAGGGCTGGGACATCTGGCGCGACAAGGAAGGCATCGTCACCGGCACCGCGTGGGGCGCGTCGATCGAGCAGGCGCTGCGCGAGGCCAAGTGCGTGGTCGTGCTCTGGTCGGAACACGCACTGACGTCGCATTTCGTGCGCGACGAGGCCGAGGTGGGCCGCAACCAGAACAAGCTCGTGCCGGTGCAGATTGCGAACGTCGAGCTGCCGATCGGCTTTCGCGGCATCCAGACCGCGAACCTGGTCGGCTGGACCGGCGACGTCGAGCATCCGGAATACCGCAAGCTGGTGCGCGCCATCGAGGATCGCCTCGGCGCCGCGCACGTGCAGGACGAATCGATGGTCCGGCGCCTCGCGCTGCCGTGGTGGCGTAAGGCGCTGGTGCGCGTCCGCGCATTCATGGCGCTGCCCCGTTTTCCCTACTTCGCGGGCGGTGCTGCGGCGGCGGTGCTCCTGCTATGGGGCGTGCTGCATTGGTGGCCGGGCGGCGACTCGCACGACGCGCTCGAGCAGGGGCTCAAGAGTTATCTCGACGCCCGCTATGTCGAGGCCGAATCGCAGCTGCACGTCGCGGCCAAGCAAGGCAACGGCCTGGCCGCGCACTACCTCGCGCAGATGTACATGAACGGCCGAGGCGTCAAGCAGGACGATGCCAAGGCGATGGAGTGGGCGCAGATCGGCGCCAAGGCCGGCAACGCCAATGCACAGAACGACGTGGGCTTTCTCAACAGCACCGGTCGCGGCACCAAGGTGGACGAAGCGCAGGCGCTGCGCTGGTACCTCGCCGCGGCCGAGCAGGGTCTCGCCGTCGCCGCCTCCAACGCCGCCATCAGCTACGCCAACGGCAAGGGCGTACGCGCCGATCCGGCGAAGGCGGTCGAATACTACCGCCGTGCCTTCGATCTCGGCTACGCGCCTGCAGGCAATTCGCTGGGCGACATGTATCGCTTCGGGCGCGGCGTGAACATGGACCCGGGAAACGCTACGCGCTGGTACCGGCTCGCCGCCGACATGGGCGACGCGAACGCATCGAACAACCTCGGCTTTTTCTACGCCAATGGACAGGGCGGCCTGCAAGTCGACGACCGGCGCGCGGTCGAACTGTATCGCCACGCCGCCGACCTGAACAACGCTGCGGCGCTGAACAATCTCGGCTACATGTACGAAACCGGGCGCGGTGTCCCGGTCGATCTGAATTACGCCATGACGCTCTACAAGCGAGCATCCGACCTGGGCGAACGCACCGCGGTTTCCAATCTGAGCCGGGTGCAGGAACGCTTGCGCACGCCGGCGCGTCGTTAACAGGGGTCGAACCCCGCATCAGGAGACGAACTTGAGGACAAGACCGACAATGAAACGCTGGTTGCTTGCGCTGTGCGCGGTGTGCGTGGCGGGAATGGCTCCGCTCGCGGCCGCGCAGGACAAGTTCGACAAACCGGTGCGCATACTCGTCGGCTTTCCGGCAGGCGGCACCGCCGACCTGATCGCGCGCGTCGTCGCCGACAAGCTCAAGGATACGCTGGGCGTTCCGGTGATCGTCGACAATCGCCCGGGCGCGATCGGCCGCATTGCCGCCGAAGCGGTCAAGAACGCAGCGCCGGACGGCACCACGATCATGGTCATGCCCATCGGTCCGATGGCCGTGGTGCCGCACAGCACCAAGAACCTCAACTACGATCCGCTGAAGGACTTCACGCCGATCGCGCTGGGCGCGACCTTCCAGTTCGCATTTGCCGCGGGACCGGGCAGCGGCGCCAAGACCTGGCCGGAGTTCGTGGCGTGGGCGAAGGCCAATCCCGACAAGGCCGCGTACGCGACTTCGGGTGCCGGCAGCCTGCCGCACTTTTTTGGTTTGCTGCTCTCGACGGAAATCGGCGTGCCGATGCTGCACGTCGCGTACAAGGGCTCGGCCGCGTACATCAACGACCTGATCGGCGGACAAATCCCCGTCGCCATCGACGCGCTGGCCGACCTTTCCGAGTTGCATCGTGCCGGAAAGATCCGCATCCTCGCCAGTTCCGGCGCGGTGCGCTCGACCGCGCTGCCCGACGTGCCCACGTTCAAGGAGCTGGGACTGCCGGCGGTGCAGGCGACGGGCTGGTTCGGCTTCTTCGGTCCGGCGAACATGTCCAAGTCGACTGTCGAGACGCTCAACCGCGGCATCAACAAGGCGCTGCAGTCGGTCGACGTCCTCGAGAAGCTCACCAAGGTGGGCATGGATCCGGCGCCGAATTCGCCGGAAGAATTCGCGCGCGTCGTCAATATGGACTACACCAAGTGGGGCCCCATAGTGAAGATGTCGGGGTTCACCTCTGATTAGCGAGAGCGCCGTTCGCGCAACGCAAGCATGAGCCCACTGGCGACGACGATGGCGATGCCCAGTGCCGACCAGCGGTCGGGCAACTGGCCGAAGATGACGTAGCCGTAGATCGTCGCCCAGACCATTCCCAGATACGCGAAGGGCGTGAGCAGCGACGCCGGCGCCAGCTGGAAGGCGCCGATGATCAGCCAGTGGCCGAGACCGGCGAAGAGTCCCAGCAGCACGAACAGCACGCTGTCGAGCAGCGTCGGCGCGCCGCTGCCCAGCGCCCATGGCAGGAGCAGCGACAATCCGACGGTGCCGACCAGAGCGCTGTAGAAGAGCGTCGTGTACGGGCCTTCGTCGACCAGCTTGCGGGTGAGCAGGAAGTAGAGTCCGTTGCACAGCGCAGCGAGCACCAGCAGCAGCGCCGCCGGCTGGAACGCCGCCGAACCGGGACGCGCGATCAGGAGAATGCCGGCGAAACCGATGATCGATGCCAGCCACCGTACCGGTGTCGGTCGCTCGCCGAGCACCGGTATCGACAGCAGAACCGCGAAGATCGGCGCGAGGAAGGTGATCGCGGAGCCTTCCGCCAGCGGCAGGTAGCGCAAGCTGCCGAAGAAGCACAGGGTCGCGATCAGCAACAGCGAAGAGCGCGTCAACTGCAGTGCGAGGCGCTTGGTGCGCCAGAAACCCGCGCCCGCCTGCTTCCATGCGAACGGCGTGACAAAGAGCATCTGCCCCGCGTAGCGCGCCCACACGACGAGGAACAGGGCGTGGCCCTGCACCAGGTACTTGGCGGTGGCGTCGAGCGACGACAGGCACAGGCCAGCCAGCAGGAACAACGGCAACGCCCGCGCCAGCGGGTGGCTGGCACGGACGCCCGGGACGCGCGACGGCGGCGTGATTGTTGCCCTATGCCGCGAGCAGCTCGCGCAGCACGAACGGCAGGATGCCGCCGTTCAGGTAGTAGTCGACCTCGATAGGGGTATCGATGCGCAGCAGCACCGGCACCGTTTGCGTCGAGCCGTCGGCGCGCCGGATGGTCAGCGTGACGTCCATCTGCGGCTTGATGCCGCCTTCGAGACCGGTGACGTCGAACAGCTCGTCGCCCTTGATGCCGAGCGAGGCGATGCTGTCCTTGCCCTTGAACTGGCAGGGCAGCACGCCCATGCCGACCAGATTGGAGCGGTGGATGCGCTCGAAACTGCGCGCGATCACCGCCTTCACGCCGAGCAGTTGCGTGCCCTTTGCCGCCCAGTCGCGCGAGCTGCCGGTGCCATACTCCTCGCCCGCGAAGATGACCGTCGAGACGCCGCGCGAGATGTAGGTCATCGCGGCATCGTAGATCGGCACCTGCACGTTCTCCGGCTGCAGCAGCGTGAAGCCGCCCTCGATGCGCGACCCGTCCGCCTTGACCGGCAGCATCAGGTTCTTGATGCGCACATTGGCGAAGGTGCCGCGCATCATCACCTCGTGGTTGCCCCGTCGGCTGCCGTAGCTGTTGAAATCGGGAACGCCGACATCGTGCTCCAGCAGGTAGATGCCTGCGGGCGAGGTCGGCTTGATCGAACCGGCCGGGCTGATGTGGTCGGTGGTCACCGAATCGCCGAACATGCCCAGCGCGCGCGCGTTGCGGATCGTTGGCATGGCGGCGGGCGTCATCGTGAAGTCCTTGAAGAACGGCGGCTCGGCGATGTACGTCGACTTGTCCCAGACATAGACCTGGCCGACCGTGGTCGGGATCGCGTTCCAGAGCGGATTGTCCTTGGTGAAGTCGCCGTAGAGCCGGCGATACGTCGCCGGATCGGTCGCGTACTGCATCACCGCGCCGATCTCCTCGGAGCTTGGCCACACGTCGCGCAGGAACACTGGCTTGCCATCGCTACCGTTACCGAGCGCTTCGGTGGTCATGTCGATGTTGGCGCGACCCGCGATGGCATAGGCGACCACCAGCGGCGGCGACGCCAGAAAATTCGCCTTGATGTTGGGGTGGATGCGCGCCTCGAAATTGCGGTTGCCCGACAGCACCGCGGCGCAGACAAGGTCGTTCTGGGTGATGGTTTCCTCGATCGCGGTGTCGAGCGGACCGGCATTGCCGATGCACGTGGTGCAACCGTAACCGGCCAGATAGAAGTTGAGTTTCTCGAGTTCGACCAGCAGATTCGCTTTGGTCAGGTATTCGGTGACCACGCGCGATCCCGGCGCCAGCGAAGTCTTGACGTGACGCTTGACCTTCAGTCCCCTGGCCGCGGCTTTCTTGGCAAGCAGTCCCGCGGCGAGAAGCACGCCGGGATTGCTGGTGTTGGTGCACGACGTGATCGCCGCGATCAGCACATCGCCATTGCCGATCTCGACGCCGGGCAGCTTGGTCGGGTAACGCTTGCCGAGTTTGTCGGCAGGCTGGTTGAATCCATTGTCGGCGGTCGACTTCGAGAACAGCGTGTTGAACGACTCCTTCATCTTGCCCAGTTCGATGCGATCCTGCGGGCGCTTCGGCCCGGCCAGGCTGGGGACGACCGTGCCGAGGTCGAGCTCGACCGTCTGCGAATAGTCGATCGCTCCGGCCATCGGGATGCCGAACATATCCTGCGCGCGGTAGTAGGCCTCGAAGGCCTCGATCTCGGCCGCGGTGCGTCCGGTCTTGATCAGGTAGTCGACGGTCTTGTCGTCGATGCCGAAGAAGCCCATGGTGGCGCCGTACTCGGGCGCCATGTTGCCCAGCGTCGCGCGGTCGGGCACCGCCAGCGACGCGGCGCCGATGCCGAAGAATTCGACGAACTTGCCGACCACCTTGGCCTTGCGCAGCAGTTCGGTAACGGTCAGGACGAGGTCGGTGGCCGTGACGCCTTCCTTGAGGCGACCCGTCAGGTGCACGCCGACGACATCGGGCGTCAGGATATACACCGGTTGGCCGAGCATGCCGGCCTCCGCCTCGATCCCGCCGACACCCCACGCCACGACGCCGATGCCGTTGACCATGGTGGTGTGCGAGTCGGTGCCGACCAGCGAGTCCGGATAGTAGACGCCATTCTTCTGGTGCACGCCGCGCGCGAGGTACTCGAGATTGACCTGGTGCACGATGCCGATGCCGGGAGGCACGACCTTGAAGGTGTCGAAGGCCTGCATGCCCCACTTCATGAACTTGTAGCGCTCGACGTTGCGCTGGAACTCGATCTTCATGTTCAGGTCGAGCGAGTCCCTCGTTCCATAGTGATCGACCTGCACCGAGTGGTCGACGACCAGGTCGACGGGCACCAGCGGCTCGATGACCTTGGGGTTCTTGCCCATGCGCTCGGCAACACCGCGCATCGCCGCCAGGTCGCACAACAGCGGCACGCCGGTGAAGTCCTGCAGCACGACGCGGGCGACGACGAAGGGGATCTCGTCGGTGCGCGCCGCGTTCGGCGACCACTTGGCCAGTTGTCGGACGTGTTCCTCGGTGACCTTCTTGCCGTCGCAGTTGCGCAGCACGCTTTCGAGCACGATGCGGATCGACACCGGCAGGCGGGACACCTTGCCCAAGCCCGCTTTTTCCAGCGCGGGCAGCGCGTAATACGTCCCGGTGACGCCGGACGCGGTCTTGAATTGTTGCCGTGATTCAAACAGGTTGTGGCGCATCGCGTTGCCTTTCGCTTTCGAGTCCTGCCCTCTGGTCGCCGTGCCAAGCGCACGGCGCGACTGAGTTATTTTTTGGTCGGCGGCGCAATGCTGCCGGACGGCTTGCCTTGCATCATTTGCTTGACGTTGATGACCTGGCCGTTGGCCAGCGTGATGTCGCCCGGTTGCTGTCCCGGCTTGCATGGCCCGACCCACTTGCCGTCTACGGAGGTCTTCATCTCTTTGGGCATGTTCGGCATCGGCGGATCGTAGGTCGCGGTGCCGTCCATGTGATACGCGGTGTTGCCGTTGAAGGTCATCACCGATTTCGCTTTCATGGTGGTCTGTCCGTCCTTGCACGTCGCCGACATGGTCATCCGATTTCCCTCGACGTTGCGCTCGTCCTGCGTGCACATGTCCTTGGCCTGACCCATGCCGAATTCACGCATCTGCGCCTGCACCGATTCGTCGAGGCACATGGTGGTGACCGGCCTGCGGTCGGGAGGTACCTGCGCATTGAAGGTGGTGACTTCCCACATGCCGGACTTGAGCACCGGGGGCTCGGCGGCAGCGACGACACCGCTGACGGTTGCGGCGGCCAGTACGGCGTTGACCAGGAATGACAGTGGTGGGCGCATGACCTTCTCCTTGATGGCTGGAAAGTCAGATAACGAACAGGTCGACGAATTCGTGGACAGGCATCGCTTCGAGGCGCGCCGCGTCCAGTGCCACGTCGAGGATCGCGCGCTGCTGTTTGGCAGGAAAGCGCCGGGCCAGGTTGATCCTGAACTTGTCGACCAGGACCGGGATTCCCTCCTTGCGGCGGCGGCGGTGACCGATGGGGTATTCGACCACGACTTCCTTCAGCTTGCTGCCGTCGGTGAACTCGACGGTGATGGCGTTGGCAATCGAGCGTTTGTCGGGGTCGAGGTAATCCTGCGAGAACTTCTTGTCCTCGACGCAGACCATCTTTGCGCGCAACCGGTCGATGCGCTTGTCGCTGGCGACGGCGTCCTCGTAATCGGCGGCGGTGAGCCGACCGAAAAGCAGCGGGACCGCCACCATGTACTGGATGCAGTGGTCGCGATCCGCCGGATTGTCCAGCGGCCCCTGCTTGTCGATGATGCGGATGGCCGACTCGTGCGTGCGGATGGTGATTTTGGCGATCGAGTCGATCTTGTCGCGGACCTTGGCGTGCAGCGCCATCGCGCACTCCACGGCAGTCTGGGCATGGAACTCCGCCGGAAAGCTGATCTTGAACAGCACGTTTTCCATCACGTAGCTGCCGTAGGGTCGCTGGAATTTGAACGCATTGCCCTTGAACAGAACGTCGTAGAAACCCCAGGTCTTCGCCGAGAGTACCGAGGGGTAACCCATTTCGCCCTTGGTCACCATCAGCGCCAGGCGCACCGCGCGCGCAGTCGCGTCGCCGGCGGCCCAACTCTTGCGCGAACCCGTGTTCGGCGAATGGCGATAGGTGCGCAGACTCTGGCCGTCGACCCAGGCCAGCGACACCGCGTCGATGAGCTCGTCGCGTGACAATCCCAGCATTGCGCCGATGACCGCCGTCGAGGCGACCTTGACCAGCACCACGTGATCGAGGCCGACGCGGTTGAAGCTGTTCTCCAGCGCGATCACGCCCTGGATCTCGTGCGCCTTGATCATCGCGGTGAGCACGTCCTTCATCACCAGCGGCTTCTTGCCCGCCGCGACCGCGGTGCGCGAGAGCCAGTCGGCGGTCGCCAGGATCCCGCCGAGGTTGTCGGACGGATGGCCCCATTCGGCGGCCAGCCAGGTGTCGTTGAAGTCGAGCCAGCGAATCATCGCGCCGATATTGAACGCCGCCTGCACCGGATCGAGCTGGAACTGCGTGCCCGGGACCTTGGCGCCGTTGGGCACGACCGTTCCGGGGACGATCGGGCCGAGCAGCTTGGTGCATGCCGGGTAGGACAGCGCTTCGAACCCGCAGCCCAGCGTGTCGATGAGACAGTTGCGCGCGGTTTCGAAGGCTTCTTTACTGGTGATCTTGTAGCTCGCCGCATAGTCGGCGATGTCGACGAGCACCTTGTCGGGTTTCGGGCGGACGTTGGAGATGGCTGCGGACATGGTCGATTCGCGGTGATTATTGTTCGGGAGCCTTGCCGATATTGTAGCCGGCGATGCGCCACGCGCCGTCGGCTTCCTTGCTCACGATCAGCGTCTCCGAGGCCAGCGGCGCATTGGCGAATTTGGTCAGATAGGTGAGCGTGACGTAGTCGCCGCGCGTCGGAGCGCCGCGCAGGGTCGTCGAATACTGCGCGGTCTTGAGCTCGCGCATCGTCGACTTGCCCAGCTGCGCATGAATGCCTCCGAGATCGGCGACCCAGTCCTCCTGCTTCACGCCCAGCTTGAATACCTCGGCTGCTTCCTGCCAGGTGGCGAGCAGGTTGCCCGTATCTATCGAGTTGAGCCATTTTTCGGCGGCGGCCGTCGCTGCAGCGATCGCGGCAGGGTTCTCGCGGTCGGGGGCGGAGGGCGCCGGCGCGGCGCCTGCGCCAGGGGGCCGATCGTCACCGGCGCAGGCGCCGCATCGGCAGCGGATGCCGCGAGGCTGATGGTCAGCGCAGCAACAAGTAACGGTCGCGCGCCGCAGAGCGCGCGAGTGTGCAGTTCAGCACGTGACATGGGAACGCCTTTCTTGCGGATTGGTCGCGAATGCTGGCATCGACCCAGCGCCTGAAAACGGGATCCACGCGGCGTTGCTCATTTGCGTCTGTCGATCGGGACGAACTGCTGATCCTCGGGTCCGACGTAGTTGGCGCTCGGCCGGATGATCTTGCCGTCGACGCGTTGCTCGATGACGTGCGCCGACCAGCCGGAGGTGCGCGAGATCACGAACAGCGGGGTGAACATCGCCGTCGGCACCCCCATCATGTGATAGCTCACCGCCGAATACCAGTCGAGGTTGGCGAACATCTTCTTGGCGTCCAGCATGACGGCTTCGATGCGTTCGGCGATGGCGAACATCTTGAGGCTCCCGGCGTCCGTCGACAGTCGCCGCGCGACTTCCTTGATGATCCGGTTGCGCGGATCGCTCACGGTGTACACCGGATGGCCGAAACCGATGACGACTTCCTTGGCTTCGACTCGGCGACGGATGTCGCGTTCGGCTTCGTCGAGCGTGGCGTAGCGCTTCTGGATTTCGAAGGAGACTTCGTTGGCGCCGCCGTGCTTGGGTCCGCGCAGCGCGCCAATCGCTCCGGCAATCGCCGAATACATGTCCGAGCCGGTGCCGGCGATGACGCGCGCGGCGAAAGTGGAGGCGTTGAACTCGTGCTCGGCGTAGAGGTTGAGCGAGGTGTGCATCGCCCGAACCCAGCTCGCCGTGGGTGGCTTGCCGTGCAGCAAGTGCAGGAAGTGGCCACCGATCGAATCGTCGCCGGTTTCGACTGCAATGCGCCGCCCGTTCTGGCTCCAGTGGTACCAGTACAGCAGCATCGAGCCGAGCGATGCGATCAGGCGGTCGGCAATGTCGCGGGCGCCGGCTGCGCCGTGGTCGTCGCGCTCGGGGACGACGGCGCCCAGTGCCGAGACCGCGGTGCGCATGACGTCCATCGGGTGCGCTGCCCCCGGTATCTGCTCGAGCACCGCCTTGACCGGCGCCGGGATGCCGCGCAGCGAGGCGAGTTTCGACTTGTACGCCGCCAGCTCGGCGCGGTTGGGCAATTCGCCGTGGATCAGCAGGTGCGCGATCTCCTCGAATTCGCAGGTCTCGGCGATGTCCAGAATGTCGTAGCCGCGATAGTGCAGGTCGTTGCCGGTGCGACCGACCGTGCACAAGGCGGTATTGCCGGCGGCGACGCCGGACAGTGCCACCGATTTTTTCGGCTTGGGAGCGTTGCTTGCGACTTCACTCATCTTCGGACCTTAGGCGATAGTTCCGGGAGCATGGCATTTGTGCGCGCAGCGAAGGCGAGCCGCGCCGGAGCAGTCTCGTGCTCACTCGCGCGCCTTGGCGAACAGCGCGTCGAGCTTGGCTTCGTACTGGTGGTAACCCAGGTAGTCGTAGAGTTCGGTGCGCGTCTGCATCGACGCGACGGCGGCTTGCTGCGTACCGTCGCGCCGCAGCGTCTGGTAGACGTTGAGTGCGGCCTTGTTCATGGCGCGGAATGCCGACAGCGGGTAGAGCGCGATCGCCACGCCGGCGCTTCGGAGCTCGTCGAGCGTGAACAGCGGAGTGGCGCCGAACTCGGTGATGTTGGCGAGTACCGGAACCTTGACTGCTTCCACGAAGCGCCGGTACATCGCCAGTTCGGTCATCGCTTCGGGAAAGATCATGTCGGCGCCAGCCTCGACACAGGCCACCGCGCGGTCGATCGCGGCTTCCATGCCCTCGACGGCGAGTGCGTCGGTGCGCGCCATGATCACGAATTCCGGATCGGTGCGGGCGTCGACGGCGGCCTTGATCCGGTCGACCATCTCGCCCTTGGAGACCAGTTCCTTGTTCGGCCGGTGACCGCAGCGCTTGGCGCCGACCTGGTCCTCGATGTGCGTGGCGGCGGCACCGAATTTGATCAACGATTTGACCGTGTGCGCGACGTTGAACGCGGACGCGCCAAAGCCGGTATCGGAGTCGACCAGCAGCGGCAGTGACGACGCGTCGGTGATCCGGCGCACGTCGGTCAGGACGTCGTCGAGCGTGGAAATGCCAAGGTCGGGAACGCCGAGCGAGCCCGCGGCGACACCGCCGCCGGAGAGGTAGATCGCCTTGAAGCCCGACTTCTCGGCCAGTATCGCGTGATAGGCGCAGATGGCGCCGGCAACCTGCAACGGCCGTTCGGCGGCAATCGCTGCGCGGAATCGCGCCCCGGCGGAGGAATTTGGCATCGGAGACTGACGCGCGATCTGGCTCAGGCGAGCAGCGCCGCGACGCCGGCGCGCTCTTCCTCGAGTTCCTTGAGGGTCAGGTCCATGCGCTCGCGCGAGAACGCGTCGATCGGCAGGTCGGCAACGCGGGTGTACTCGCCATTGGCGGTCGTGACCGGCACGCCATACATGACATCCTTCGGAATGCCATAGCTGCCGTCTGACGGCACGCCCATGGTCACCCACTTGCCATTGCTGCCGAGCATCCAGTCGTGCACGTGGTCGACCGCGGCATTGGCTGCCGAAGCGGCCGAGGACAGGCCGCGCGCCTCGATGATCGCCGCGCCGCGCTTGCCGACTGTCGGCAGGAACACCGTCCGGTTCCAGTTCTCGTCGTTGATGAGGTCCTTGAGCGACGCGCCGTCGACGGTCGCAAAGCGATAATCGGGATACATCGTCGGCGAATGATTTCCCCACACAATCAGCTTTTCGATCGCGCCGACCGGCTTGCCGGACTTGGACGCGAGCTGCGAGAGCGCGCGGTTGTGGTCGAGGCGCAGCATGGCGGTGAAATTCTTCTTCGGCAGGCTGGGCGCCGACTTCATGGCGATATAGGCATTGGTGTTCGCCGGATTGCCGACCACGAGCACGTGTACGTTGCGACTGGCGACGGCGTCGAGCGCCTTGCCCTGCTCGATGAAGATCTTGGCGTTCTCGAGCAGCAGGTCCTTGCGTTCCATGCCCGGCCCCCGGGGCTTGGCGCCGACCAGCATGGCTATATCGACATCCTTGAAGGCGACCTTGGGGTCGCTAGTTCCGGTCATGCCAGCCAGCAGCGGAAAGGCGCAGTCGTCGAGCTCCATCATCACGCCCTTGAGCGCGGCCTGCGCCTTGTCGATCGGCAACTCCAGCAACTGCAGCTGGACGGGCTGGTCGGGGCCGAGCATGGCGCCGCTGGCGATGCGGAAGAGGAGGCTGTAGCCAATCTGGCCGGCGGCGCCGGTCACCGCAACGCGAACGGGTTTTTTCATCGACAACTCCTGGGTGGCAGGGTCTGCAAATAAAGGAAGGACGATTGCCCGCGGCTGGCGCCGGCAAGGCGGGATGCGCAAGAATTTGAAGTGTAAGGGTCGTGGTTGCCCCCTGTCAATCAACTCCTATAGATGATATATGATATAAGAGTACCCATGCCTGCGATTGTCGACAAATCCCTGGTGGCGGCTGCGGCGCCGATCGAACGATGAGCAACGAGCCTGCGACCGCGGGTAACGCGCCTTTGTTCCAGCCGCTCTACCTCCAGCTCAAGGCGCTGCTCATGGCCAGCCTCGACGCCGGCGAGTGGCAGCCCGGCGAGGCGATTCCGAGCGAGGGCGACCTGGCGGCGCGTTTCGGCGTGTCCCTGGGAACCGTCCGCAAGGCAATCGAGGCGCTGGCCGCCGACAATCTCGTCGTGCGCCGCCAGGGCAAGGGTACTTTTGTCGCGACACATACCGAAGAGGGCGCGTCGCTGTTCCGCTTCCTGCGCATCCGGCGCAGCGACGGCAAGGACGAGTATCCGCTCAGTCGTCTCGTCGATGTTCGCCGCGGCAAGGCGTCGCTGGACCTGGCGCGGGTGCTCGACATCAAGGCGCAATCCGCGATCATCGTCATGCGCCGGGTACTCGAATACTCGGGCGAACCGGTCGTGCTCGACGAAATCGTGCTGCCTGCGCCACTCTTCCGCGGCCTGACCAAGGCCAAGGTCGACGCCTATCGCGGCTCTCTCTACAGCTTGTTCGAGACCCAGTTCGGCGTGCGCATGTTGCGGGCACAGGAGAAGCTCTCGGCGCTCGCCGCGGACGCATCGACTGCCGCGCTGCTCAAGGTTCGCCCCGGTGAGCCATTGCTGGCGGTGGAGCGCGTCACCTACACCTATGGTGATCGGCCGGTCGAGTGGCGACGCGGCTTGTGCACCACGCGGCGGCACTACTACATCAATGAGCTGGGTTGAATTCGCCAATGCAATATTTCCGGGTGTTTCGCCCCGGTAACCGAGGTGGTGCGCTGGCGACGGCAGGTCGAATCGCGGTATAATTTGCGCTGTGCAGCATCGTTTCCCGGCCCCCGTGCGACGTGTTGCACGGCCATTCTTCGTTGTCGTTGTCCGTTAACGAGCGACTCGTGATCAAGCGGCGTCCGGTCTACCTGAACCTGGTGCAGATTCGCCTGCCGCTGCCCGGCATCGTCTCGATTCTTCATCGCGTCAGCGGCGCGGCACTGTTCCTGTTCGGCATCCCGCTGGCGTTGTACGGCCTGCAGCAGAGCCTGGCCTCGGCCGACGCCTACGCCAGGCTGACCAACGCTTTCGCGCATCCGCTGTGCAAGCTCGTGCTGATCGGCCTGCTCTGGGCGTACCTCCACCATTTCTTCGCCGGCATCCGCTTCCTGTTGCTCGATCTCGACATCGGCGGCGAACTCAAGGCGGCGAGGCAATCGAGCGTCGCGGTCCTCGTTGTAAGCCTGGCGCTTACGCTGATTATCGGAGCGCGGCTGTGGTGAAGCGCGTCGTCGTCGGCGCGCACTACGGCTGGCTCGACTGGCTGGTGCAGCGTGTCAGCGCGCTGATCATGGCGGTCTATACGCTGCTGCTCCTCGGCATCGCGCTCTACCATGGCGGCATTGGCTTCCCGCTCTGGCAGGCGCTGTTCGGCCACACCGCGTTTCGCATCGTCACATTGCTCTTCGGCCTGGCGCTGTTGTGGCACGCCTGGATTGGCGTGCGCGACATCTGGATGGATTACATCAAGCCTGCCGGCGTTCGACTGACACTGGAAGTGCTCACCGTCCTGCTGTTGCTGGCATACGCGGTGTGGCTGCTGCAAATTCTCTGGGTGCGCGCCGGATGACTCTGCCGGTACGCAAGTTCGACGCGATCGTCGTCGGCGCGGGCGGCTCCGGGATGCGCGCCTCGTTGCAGCTCGCCGAAGCCGGACTGTCGGTGGCGGTGCTGTCCAAGGTATTCCCCACGCGCTCGCACACAGTCGCCGCGCAGGGCGGCATCGGCGCGTCGCTCGGCAACATGAGCGAGGACAACTGGCACTGGCACATGTACGACACGATCAAGGGTTCCGACTGGCTCGGCGACCAGGACGCGATCGAGTACATGTGCCGCATGGCGCCCGAAGTCGTCTACGAGCTCGAGCATTTCGGCATGCCCTTCGATCGCAACGCCGACGGTACGCTGTATCAGCGGCCCTTCGGCGGGCATTCGGCGAATTTCGGCGAGAAGTCGGTGCAGCGCGCCTGCGCCGCCGCCGACCGCACCGGCCACGCGATGCTGCACACGCTCTACCAGCGCAACGTCCGCGCGAATACCCAGTTCTTCGTCGAGTGGATGGCGCTCGACCTGATTCGCAATGCCGAAGGTGATGTGCTCGGTGTCACCGCGCTGGAGATGGAAACCGGCGAAGTCATGATCCTGCAGGCCAAGACGACGCTGTTCGCGACCGGCGGCGCCGGTCGCATCTGGGCGGCTTCGACGAATGCCTTCATCAACACCGGCGACGGGCTGGGCATGGCGGCGCGCGCCGGCATTCCGCTCGAGGACATGGAGTTCTGGCAGTTCCATCCCACCGGAGTTGCCGGCGCGGGCGTGCTGATCACCGAGGGCGTGCGCGGCGAGGGCGGCATCCTGCTCAATGCCAACGGCGAGCGCTTCATGGAGCGCTACGCGCCCAACCTCAAGGACCTCGCTTCGCGCGACGTGGTGTCGCGCTCGATGGACCAGGAGATCAAGGAAGGGCGGGGCTGCGGACCACACAAGGACTACGTCCTGCTCAAGCTCGATCACCTCGGCCCGGAAGTCATCAACAAGCGGCTGCCGTCGATCCGCGAGATCGCGATCAAGTTCGCCAACGTCGATCCCATCAGGGATCCGATCCCGGTGGTGCCGACGATCCACTACCAGATGGGCGGCATCCCGACCAACATTCACGGTCAGGTGGTGGTGCCGAAGGATGGCGATCCGAACACCGTCGTCAACGGCTTCTATGCCATCGGCGAGTGCGCCTGCGTATCGGTGCACGGCGCCAATCGTCTCGGTACGAATTCACTCCTCGACCTGCTGGTATTCGGGCGGGCCGCGGGAAATCACATTGTCGACCAGCAATTGCAGCGACAGCAGTTCAAGCCGCTACCGGCGGACGCGGGTGCGCTGTCGGTCGAACGGCTGGCGCGTCTCGATGGCGCGACCTCGGGCGAGCAGGTGGCCGACGTTGCGGGGGTGCTGCGCAAGACGATGCAGGCGCATTGCGGCGTCTTTCGCAACCAGCAACTGCTGACCGAAGGGGTGACCAAAATCCTGGAGATCGAGCAGCGCGTCAAGCGCGTCGCGATCAAGGACAAGAGCAAGACCTTCAACACCGCGCGCGTTGAGGCGCTCGAGCTCGACAATCTGATCGAAACCGCCAAGGCGAGCATCATTTCGGCGGAGGCTCGGCAGGAGTCGCGCGGCGCGCAGGCGCGCAGCGACTTCCCCGACCGCGACGACGTGCACTGGCTAAAACACACGCTGTGGAATCGCGATGGCAACCGGCTCTCCTACAAGCCAGTGCAGCTCACGCCGCTCACAGTCGAGTCGTTCCCACCGAAAACGCGCACGTACTGACGAAGCCGGAGCCACGATGAAATTCCGCGTTTACCGCTACGACCCGGACAAGGATGCCGCGCCGCGCATGCAGGACTATGACGTGGCGCTCGATCCGCACGATCGGATGCTGCTCGACGCGATCATCCGGCTCAAGGCGCAAGACGACACGTTGTCGTTCCGTCGCTCCTGCCGCGAAGGCGTGTGCGGCTCGGACGCGATGAACATCAACGGCAAGAACGGCCTCGCCTGCACCACCAACCTGCTCGAACTCAAGGAGCCGGTCGAGTTGCGGCCGCTGCCCGGCTTGCCGGTGATCCGCGACCTGATCGTGGACATGAGCCAGTTCTTCAAGCAATACCATTCGATCAAGCCGTACCTCATCAACGACTCGCCGCCGCCGGAGAAGGAGCGGCTGCAGTCGCCCGAGCAGCGCGAGGCGCTCGATGGCGTGTACGAGTGCATCCTGTGTGCGTGCTGCTCGACCGCGTGCCCGTCGTTCTGGTGGAATCCGGACAAGTTTGTCGGCCCTGCGGGGTTGCTGCAGGCGTATCGCTTCATCGCCGACTCACGCGACCATGCGACCAGCGAGCGGCTCGACAATCTCGAGGATCCTTATCGGCTGTTCCGGTGTCACACCATCATGAACTGCGTCGACGTCTGCCCCAAGGGGCTCAATCCGACGCGGGCGATCGGCAAGATTCGCGAACTGCTGGTCAAGCGTGCCGTTTGAAACAATGGACGCCACCACGCTCAATCGCCTGCGCTGGCGTTGCCGGCGGGGCATGCTGGAGAACGATCTGATCCTCACCCGATTCCTCGACCAGCGCGGTGCGGGTATCTCGGACGATGAAATCGCCGCGCTGGACGGGCTGCTGGATCTGAGCGACAACGACCTTTGGGATTTGCTGTCGGGCCGACAAGAGCCCTCCGACGCGGCGGCCGCATCGCTGGTCGGGCATTTGAGAGCCATCTGAGAACACGCGGGACGAAGCGCGAGCTCGTCCCTTACATGATTGCTGCCTGGAGCACGACGCCATGACCGACCGCAACGCCACACTCAGTTTCAGCGACGGATCGCCTGCGACGCTATTTCCGGTGCTACCCGGGACGATCGGTCCCGAGGTGATCGACATTCGTCCGCTGTACGCCAAGACAGGCAAGTTCACCTACGACCCCGGATTCATGTCGACCGCGGCGTGCTTCTCGAAGATCACCTACATCGACGGCGACAAAGGGGAGCTGCTCTATCGCGGCTACCCGATCGAGCAGCTTGCGGTGCACTGCAATTTTCTCGAGGTCTGCTACCTGCTGCTCAACGGCGAGCTACCGTCCGCGACCGAGAATGCCGAGTTCGTCAAGAGCGTGACCACGCACACCATGGTGCACGAGCAGATGAGCCAGTTCTTCCGCGGCTTTCGCCGCGACTCGCACCCGATGGCGATGCTGGTCGGCGTGGTCGGATCGCTGTCCGCCTTCTACCACGACTCGCTCGACATCAGCGATCCGTATCACCGTCACGTGTCGGCGATCCGCCTGATCGCCAAGCTGCCTACGCTGGTGGCGATGTGCTACAAGTACACGCAGGGACAGCCGTTCGTGTACCCGCGCAACGAGCTTTCCTATACCGCGAACTTCATGCGCATGATGTTTTCGGTGCCGTGCGAGGACTACAAGATCAACGACGTCGCGGTGCGCGCGCTCGATCGCATCTTCATCCTTCACGCCGACCACGAACAGAATGCGTCGACCTCGACGGTGCGGCTGGCGGGCTCGTCGGGCGCCAATCCGTTCGCCTGCATCGCCGCGGGCATCGCCTGCCTTTGGGGGCCCGCGCACGGCGGCGCCAACGAGGCCGCGCTGAACATGCTGCACGAAATCGGCGACGTCTCCAAGATCGGCGAGTTCATCAAGAAGGTCAAGGACAAGAACTCCGGCGTCAAGCTCATGGGCTTCGGTCACCGCGTCTACAAGAACTACGATCCGCGCGCCAAGCTGATGCGCGAGACCTGCTACGAGGTGCTCGAATCGCTGGGTCTGCACGACGATCCGCTGTTCAAGCTGGCGATGGCGCTGGAGAAAATCGCACTCGAGGACGACTATTTCGTCTCGCGCAAGCTCTATCCCAACGTCGATTTCTACTCCGGCATCGTGCAGCGCGCGCTGGGCATCCCCGTGAGCCTGTTCACCGCGATCTTTTCGCTGGCGCGCACGGTCGGCTGGATCGCGCAGTGGAACGAGATGATTTCGGATCCCGACCAGAAGATCGGCCGGCCGCGGCAGCTCTACATCGGCGCCACGCGCCGCGACGTCGTGCCGATCGCCAAGCGTTAGCAACCAACCACTAGCCGAGATGTGTCTTGATCCCGTCCTGCCTGCCCACATCTATCGGGTGAAGCCATGTCGATGATGACCGAGTTCCAGCAGTCCAGCACGCTCTTCGGCGGCAACGCGCCGTTCATCGAGGAGCAGTACGAAAACTACCTGTCGGATCCCGGCGCGGTCAGCGCCGACTGGCGCGCCTATTTCGATTCGCTGCGTAACGGCGCGCACGACGTCGCGCACGCCCCTGTCGTCGAATCGTTCATCCAGCTGTCGCACAGCCGCAAGCTGGCCGGTGGCATGGTCGACGCACAGGCCATGCACAAGCAGGTCCTGGTGCTGCGGCTGATCAGCAAATTCCGCACGTTGGGCATGTTTCACGCCGACATCGATCCGCTCAAGCGTCAGGAGAAGCAGTACATCGCCGACCTCGACGTCAAGAGTTACGGCTTCACCGAAGCCGACATGGACACCGACTTCGACGTGGGCTCGTTCAAGGGGGCGCCGGGCGGCGCGGCGCGCATGCGCTTGCGCGACCTCATCGTCGCGCTCCAGGAAACCTACTGCGGCACCTTTGCGACCGAGTACATGTACATGTCGGACACGCCGCAAAAGCGCTTCATCCAGGACCGCATCGAGCCGCTGCGCGCGCGCCCCGACTACTCGCCGGAATTCCGCAAGCACATCCTCGAGCGTCTGACCGCAGCGGAGACGCTGGAGCGCTACCTTGGCACCAAGTACGTCGGCCAGAAGCGCTTCTCCGGCGAAGGCGGCGACACCATGATCCCGATGCTCGACCACCTGATCCAGAGATCAGGCGCGGAAGGCGTTCAGGAAATGGTCATCGGCATGGCGCATCGCGGACGCCTCAACGTGCTGGTCAACATCCTGGGCAAGATGCCGGGTACGCTGTTCGCCGAGTTCGAAGGCAAGGCCGCGAGCGACCTTTCCGCGGGTGACGTGAAGTACCACCAGGGATTCTCGTCCGACGTCGTCACGCCGGGCGGGCCGATGCACCTGACGCTGGCCTTCAATCCCTCGCACCTGGAGATTGTCGACCCGGTCGTCGAAGGCTCGGTACGCGCGCGTCAGGATCGCCGCCGCGACCCGACATGCGACCAGGTCATGCCGGTGCTCATCCACGGCGACGCCGCGATTGCCGGCCAGGGGGTGGTGCAGGAGACGCTCAATCTCGGGCAGACGCGAGGCTATCGCACCGGCGGCACGATTCACATCGTCGTCAACAACCAGATCGGCTTCACGACCTCCGATCCGCGCGATACGCGCGGCACCCTGTATTGCACCGACGTCGCGAAGATGGTCGAGGCGCCGATCTTCCACGTCAATGGAGACGATCCGGAAGCGGCGCTACTGGCGGTCGAGACCGCGATCGAGTTCCGGCAGAAGTTCGACAAGGATGTGTTCATCGATCTGGTGTGTTTCCGTCGGCAGGGTCACAACGAGGCCGACGAGCCGATGATCACCCAGCCGCTGATGTACAAGAGTATCCATGATCACCCAGGCACCCGCGCGCTGTACGCGCAGCGGCTGGTCGACGCCGGTGTCGTGACCGCGAGCGACGCCGAGACGATGATCGAGACCTATCGCAACGCGATGGACAAGGGTTTGCACACCAACACGACCATCCTGTCCAACTACAAGCCGCCGTTCGCGGTGGACTGGGGCCGGTTTGTCGGCAAGCACTGGACCGACGCGGCCGACACCAAGGTGCCGATGAAGCGCCTGAAGGCGTTGGCGACCAAAGTCACGACCATCCCGGAGAACTTCAAGCTGCATCCGCGCGTCGAGAAGGTCATCGCCGATCGCCGTGCGATGGGTGAGGGCGAGTTGCCGCTGGATTGGGGCATGGGCGAGACCTTGGCGTATGCGACGCTGGTCGACCAGGGCTTCGGCGTGCGCCTGTCAGGGCAGGACTCGGCTCGCGGCACCTTCTCGCATCGTCACGCAGTGCTGCACGACCAGAACCGCGAGAAGTGGGATGCAGGCATATGGATCCCGCTGCAGCACATCCGCGACGGGCAGCCCGATTTCGACGTGATCGATTCGGTGCTCTCCGAAGAGGCGGTGGTCGGCTTCGAGTACGGCTACTCGACCTCGGAACCGAATAAGCTGGTCGTCTGGGAAGCGCAGTTCGGTGACTTCGCCAATGGCGCCCAGGTCGTGGTGGACCAGTTCATCGCCGCGGGCGAAGTGAAGTGGGGCCGCGTCTGCGGCCTGACGCTGCTGTTGCCGCACGGTTACGAGGGCCAGGGTCCGGAACATTCGTCGGCGCGGCCCGAGCGTTACTTGCAGCTGTGCGCCGAGCACAACATGCAGGTCTGCGTGCCGACCACACCGGCACAGATCTACCACCTGCTGCGCCGTCAGATGGTGCGCAATTTCCGCAAGCCGCTGATCGTGATGAGCCCGAAGAGCCTGTTGCGCAACAAGGAGGCGGTGTCGACGATGGAAGAACTCGCCGACGGCCATTTCCAGACGGTCATCGGCGAGACCGGCCAGCTGGTCGCGAAGGCAGTGCGGCGCATCGTCGTGTGCAGCGGCAAGGTCTACTACGATCTCGTCGCCGCGCGCCGCGAGAAGAAGATCGCCGACATCGCGATCGTGCGACTCGAGCAGCAGTATCCGTTCCCGCACGACGACTTCAAGGCCGAGGTCGCGAAATATCCCAATGCCCGTGAAGTCGTCTGGTGCCAGGAAGAGCCGCAGAACCAGAGCGCGTGGTACCGGTTGCGTGCTTACCTGCGCGGAGATATCGCCGATTCGCAGGTACTCGCCTACGCCGGGCGGCCGATTTCCGCCTCGCCGGCCGTGGGCTACATGTCGCGTCACGTCGCCCAGCAGAAGCAGCTGGTCGAGGACGCCTTTGCCGAAAAGCTGGCGTCCGGCGAAATGGTCATCGCGCACTAGAACGCGCACTGAAACGAAGAGACGTAAATGAAAATCGAAGTCAAGGTGCCGGTGCTGCCGGAGTCGATCACCGAAGCGACGCTGGTCAATTGGCACAAGAAGGCCGGCGAGACGGTCAAGCGCGACGAAAACCTGATCGACATCGAGACCGACAAGGTGGTGCTCGAGCTGCCGGCACCGGACTCGGGCGTCATCGTCGAGATCAGGCGCCCGGATGGATCGACCGTGACCGCGCAGGAAATCATCGCGGTGATCGACACCGAAGCGAAGGCCACGGTCGCGGCAGCCGCGCCTGCGGCGACCAAGCCTGTCCCGCCGTCCGTGTCCAAGGCGCCCGCTCCCGTCGCTGCGACGCCCGCCACGGCGGCTGCACCGGCGGTCATGCCCGCGGCGCGCAAGATCCTCGCCGACCAGGGGATGGACGCGACTGGTATCGCGGGCACCGGGCGCGATGGCCGCGTCACCAAGGGCGACGCGCTGGCAGCCGCAACTGCGCCAGCGACCGCAGCGCCTGTCGCCGCACCCGCACCTGCGTCGCCGCCCGCGTCAAAGGCGCCGGCAGTGGCGTTGCCCGCGAATCTCAGTGGCCGCCCCGAGCAGCGCGTGCCGATGTCGCGCCTGCGCTTGCGCGTCGCCGAGCGGCTCGTGCAGTCGCAAGCGACCACAGCCAGCCTGACCACCTTCAACGAGGTGAACATGGCGGCAGTGCTCGAACTGCGCGCGCGCTACAAGGATCGCTTCGAAAAGCAACACGGAGTGAAGCTCGGGTTCATGGGCTTCTTCGTCAAGGCGGTGGTGCACGCGCTGAAGAAATATCCAACCGTCAATGCTTCCATCGACGGCACCGACATCGTCTACCACGGCTATTTCGACATCGGCGTGGCGGTGGGCAGTCCGCGCGGGTTGGTCGTGCCGATCCTGCGCGACGCGGACCAGCTCTCGATCGCGGAAATCGAAACGCAGATCGGCGACTTCGGCAAGCGCGCGCAGGATGGCAAGTTGACCGTCCAGGAACTCACCGGCGGCACCTACACGATTTCCAACGGCGGCGTGTTCGGCTCGATGCTCTCGACGCCGATCATCAATCCGCCGCAGTCGGCGATCCTCGGGATCCACGCGACCAAGGACCGTCCCGTGGTCGAAAATGGGCAGGTTGTGGTGCGGCCGATGAACTATCTCGCGCAGTCGTACGACCATCGCATCATCGACGGCCGCGAGGCGGTGCTGTCGCTGGTGGCGATCAAGGAGGCGCTGGAAGACCCTGCCCGAATGCTGCTGGACCTCTAGGTCACGGCCATGGCTGACGCGTTCGACGTAGTGGTGATCGGCGGGGGCCCCGGCGGCTACATCGCCGCGATTCGCGCGGCGCAATTGGGCTTCGCAACCGCGTGCATCGACGACTGGACGTCCGCGGACGGCAAGCCCGCGCTCGGCGGAACCTGCACCAACGTCGGCTGCATCCCCTCGAAGGCGTTGCTTCAGTCGTCGGAGAACTACGAACACGCCGGGCACGCGTTTGCCGAGCATGGCATCGACGTCAAGGGCCTCTCCATCGACGTCGCGCGCATGCAATCGCGCAAGGACAAGGTGGTTCGGCAGAACAACGACGGTATCGTCTACCTGTTCAAGAAGAACAAGATCGCCTTCTTTCACGGCGTGGGCAGTTTTGTCGGCGGCAGCGCGGGGGCGTGGCAGATCAAGGTCAGCGGTGCGGCGACGTCGACACTGACCGCCAAGCACGTCATCATCGCCACCGGTTCCAAGCCGCGCGCGCTGCCTGGCGCACCGTTCGACAACAAGCTGATCCTCGACAACGCAGGCGCGCTCGCGCTGCCAACCGTGCCTGCGCGCCTGGGTGTCATCGGCGCCGGCGTCATCGGTCTGGAAATGGGCAGCGTGTGGCGTCGTGTCGGCGCCGAGGTGACGATACTGGAGGCGCTGCCCGCGTTTCTCGGCGCTGCCGACGAGCAGATCGCGAAGGAAGCCGCCAAGCTGTTCGCGCGCCAGGGCCTGACGATCACGCTCGGCGTGAAGATCACCAAGGTCAGTACAGGCAACGATGTCCGTGTCGACTATGCCGATGCCGATGGCAAGGCGCAGAGCGCGACCTTCGACAGGCTCATCGTGTCCATCGGACGCGTGCCACACACGGCAGGACTCGATGCGGCCGCAGTCGGCCTCGCGATCGACGAGCGCGGCTTTGTCGCCGTGGACGCAGACTGCAGGACCAACCTGCCGGGAGTCTGGGCGATCGGCGACGTCGTGCGCGGTCCGATGCTTGCGCACAAGGCCGAAGACGAAGGCGTGGCGGTCGCCGAGCGCATCGCCGGGCAGCACGGCCACGTCGACTTCAACACCGTGCCGTGGGTCATCTATACCTCGCCCGGAAATCGCCTGGGTCGGCCAGACCGAGCAGCAGCTCAAGGCCGCCGGCATCGCCTACCGTGCGGGGTCGTTTCCGTTTACCGCCAATGGCCGCGCGCGCGCGCTTGGCGATACCCGCGGCTTCGTGAAATTCCTGGCCGACGCGACCACCGATCGCATCCTCGGCATGCACGTCATCGGTCCGCAGGCCTCCGAGCTGATCGCCGAAGGCGTCGTCGCCATGGAATTCGGCGCATCCAGCGAAGACATCGCGCGCATCTGCCACGCCCATCCATCGCTGTCCGAGGCGACCCGCGAAGCGGCGCTCTCGGTCGACAAGCGCACGCTCAATTCGTGATGACGGCTGGCCGCTTTCCCGGATAGCCGGCGAACCGTGGAGGCATCCGTCGCAAGCGCGTCAGCCCACCACGGCGCATTCGGAGCGACGCTGCAGCCCGCGCTCGCGCAACGCCAGGTGGTCCTCGACGACGCGCAGTTGCGCGCGTTTGAGCGGCTGGGCCGCCTGTACGACGAACTGGTCGAATTCCGCAATGCGCGCCGGTCGCTGCTTCGCCGCTGGTTCGATCCGCCGGTGCCGCCACGCGGCATCTATTTCTACGGCGATGTCGGCCGCGGCAAGAGTTTCCTCATGGACCTGTTCTACGCCGCCGTGCCGCTGCGGCGCAAAACGCGTGTGCATTTCCATGCCTTCATGAAGGCGGTGCACGATGACCTGCGCACGCACGTGCACGCCGAAGACCCGCTGGCGGCCGTCGCGGCGCGCATCGCGCGCAGGCACCGGCTGATCTGCTTCGACGAATTTCACGTCTCCGACGTCGCGGACGCGATGATCCTCGGACGCCTGTTGACGGTGCTCTTCGCCAAAGGCGTGGTATTCGTCATGACCTCGAACTACCCACCCGACGACCTTTACCCCAACGGCCTGCAGCGCCAGAACCTGTTGCCGACCATCGCCATGATCAAGCGCAACCTGGACGTCGTCGAAATCGACGGTGGCGTCGACTACCGCCTTCGCGCGTTGACGCAAGCGACGTGCTACTACGTCGCGGCGCCGGGTGGCGCCGATGGTGAGCTCGCGGAGATCTACGAGCGGATGGGGCAGGGGCCCAACGAGGACCCGCGCCTGACCGTCGAGGCGCGTACGCTCAAGGCCCGGCGGCGGGCGGGGAGCGTCGTCTGGTTCGATTTCGAGACGCTGTGCGAGGGTCCCCGCTCGCAGCTGGACTACCTCGAGCTGGCCCGGCGCTTTGCCGTCGTCATCGTGTCCGACGTGCCGCAGCTGACGCCCGACATGGGCAACGCCGCCCGGCGCTTTACATGGCTCGTCGACGTGCTCTACGATCATCGGGTAAAGTTGCTCGTATCGGCGGCGGTCCCGGCGGAGGAGCTGTACGTGTCGGGGCCGAACAGCCAGGAGTTTCCGCGTACGGTGAGCCGGCTCATGGAAATGCGGACGCGCGACTACATGGCGTTGCCGCACCTTCTTGGCGAGCAGGTACCGGTCTGATTCGCACGTTCACTGACCAGGAGGCACCCATGCAGGCAGTCACGCACTTCAAGGCCTACCGGACTTTTCAGGAAGACGGCGTCGTGCGCAGCCGTTTTGTCGACATGGCGCCGGCTGACCTCGACGCCGGCGACGTCCTCGTCAGAACCAAGTACTCGACGATCAACTACAAGGACGCCCTGTCGTACAACGGCGCCGGCAAGATCATGCGCAAGTACCCGACCGTGGCCGGCATCGACATGGCCGGTACCGTCGAGACCTCGGCCGATCCGCGCTTCCGCCACGGCGACAAGGTGATCGTGCACGCCTACGACATGGGTGTCGCGCACGATGGCGGTTACTCCGAGTACGTGCGCGTGCCCGCGGACTGGGTGGTGCGCCGTTCGCCCGACATGACGGCATTCGAGGCCATGACGCTGGGCACCGCGGGTTACACCGCGGCGCTGGCGGTCGAGCTCATGCAGCACAACGGGCTGACCCCGGCATCGGGACCGGTGATCGTCAACGGTGCGACGGGCGGCGTGGGCAGCATCGCCATCGACATCCTCTCCAAGCTCGGCTACCACGTGGTCGCTCTGACCGGCAAGGCCGAGGAAGAAGCGTATCTGCGCTCGATCGGCGCGGCCGAGATCATGGCGCGGCAGAGCCTCGACCTGACAAAGATACGGCCGCTGGACAAGGCCACCTGGGCCGGCGCGGTCGACAATCTGGGCGGCGATGTGCTCGCTTGGATGCTCTCGACGATGAAGCAGTGGGGTACGGTCGCCAGCGTCGGTCTGGCCGCGGACGCCAAGCTCAATACGACGGTGCTGCCGTTCATCCTGCGCGGCGTGCAGCTGCTGGGCATCAACAGCTCCGAAGGCTCGATGCCCCTGCGCCAGAAGCTCTGGGATCGGCTCGCCGGCGCGTGGAAGCCGTCGCGGGTGCAGGCCAAGGTCCGCACCATCGACTTCGACGACCTGCCGTCGCACTTCGACGCCTTCCTCAAGGGTACGATTCGCGGTCGCACCGTGGTGCGCATCGGCGCGGATGCCGTCGGCAATTGACGTGAATTTGATCGGGAGCAAGGGTAGGCGATCGGTGCGGCGCTAGGCTGGCGCTGCCTGAAAGGATTCGCCTATGCCCACGTACCGGGAAAACCACCGCCGTTCGCTCGCCGACCGCGACACCTATTGGCGCGAGCGCGCCGCTCTGATCGAGTGGCACGCGCCGTTCACGCAGGTGCTCGATTACAGCAAGCCGCCTTTCGCGCGCTGGTTTGTCGGCGGGCGCACCAACCTCTGCCACAACGCCATCGACCGCCACCTGGCGGCTCGCGGCAGCCAGCCCGCGCTGATCTTCATCTCGACCGAGACCGGGCAGCAGCGCACCTACAGCTACGCGGAGCTGCACGCCGAGGTCAACCGCTGTGCGGCGCTGCTGCGTGCGCAAGGTGTGCAACGCGGCGACAGGGTGCTGCTGTACATGCCGATGATTCCCGAGGCGGTATTCGCGATGCTGGCAACGGTGCGCATCGGCGCGATCCATTCGGTCGTCTTCGGCGGCTTCGCGGCAGCCAGCCTCGCGACGCGCATCGACGACGCCAAACCGAAAGTCCTGGTTACTGCGGACGCCGGCATGCGTGCGGGCAAGGTGCTGCCGTACAAGCCGCTGGTCGACGAGGCGTTGCGGCTGGCGCGGCACCCGCCGGCGCGCGTGATCATCGTCGACCGAAAGCTCGATCGCGGCTTCGCGCGCATCGCCGGTCGCGACCTCGACTACGCCACGGAGGCCGCGGCGCATGCCGGCGCTGACGTCGCCTGCGAGTGGCTGGAATCGTCAGCGCCGTCGTACATCCTCTACACCTCCGGCACGACCGGCAATCCCAAGGGCGTGCAGCGCGACACCGGAGGCTATGCGGTGGCGCTGGCCGCGTCGATGCGCGACATTTTCTGCATTGGTGCCGGGGAAACGATGTTCACGACCAGCGACATCGGCTGGGTGGTCGGGCACTCGTACATCGTCTATGCGCCGTTGCTGGTCGGCGCGACGACGATCATGTACGAGGGTTTGCCGATCCGCCCGGACCCCGCGGTCTGGTGGCGGATCGTCGAGGAACACAAGGTGCGAACGATGTTCAGTTCGCCGACCGCGATTCGCGTGCTCAAGAAGCAGGACACAGCCTTCATGAAGCGGCACGACCTGTCGAGCCTCGAGTATCTTTTCCTCGCGGGCGAGCCGCTCGACGAGCCGACCGCGCGCTGGGCCGCCGACGCGCTGGGTGTCGCCATCGTCGACAACTACTGGCAGACCGAGAGCGGCTGGCCGATCCTGTCGGCGCAACCCGGCATCGAGAACACACCGCGCAAGTTCGGAAGCCCGTCGTTTCCGGCACCTGGATACGACGTGCGCCTGCTCGACGAAGCGACAGGCGCCGAAGTCGGCGTCGACGAGAAGGGCGTACTGACCATCATGCCGCCGCTGCCGCCGGGCTGCATGTCGACGGTCTGGGGCGACGATGCGCGCTTCGTCAAGACGTACTTCGAAACCGTTCCGGGCAAGCAAGTCTATTCGACCTTCGATTGGGCCATCCGCGACGCCGACGGCTACTACTTCGTGCTCGGCCGCACCGACGATGTCATCAATGTCGCGGGCCACCGGCTGGGCACGCGCGAAATCGAGGAGGCGGTGCAGGCACACCCGGGCATCGCCGAAGTGGCGGTGGTCGGCGTCGCCGACGCGATCAAGGGCCAGCTTCCGGTCGCCTTCGCGGTGGTCAAGGAACCGGCACGGGTGGCGAGCGCCGAGGGAGCCGCGGCGATGCGCAAGGAAGTCATGGACACCGTCGACCGGCAGCTTGGCGCGATCGGTCGTCCCGGGGCGGTGCATTTCGTCACGCTGTTGCCCAAGACGCGCTCGGGCAAGCTGCTGCGCCGGGCGCTGCAGGCGCTCGCGGAAGGGCGCGATCCCGGCGACCTGACCACCATCGAGGATCCGGCCGCGCTGGAACAGATCCGGGCAGCGCTCGGCGCGCGATGAGTGTGGGGATGACTGAGGCGCCGCCGCACGCGCCGCTGGTGCGGGTCACGCGCGGCGACGCTACCGACAGCGTCCACTACGGTTCGGTCGCCGTCGTCGACGCCGATGGGCGGGTGATCTACGCGGCCGGCGATCCGCACTATCTGACCACGACCCGCAGTGCGCTCAAGCCGCTGCAGGCGCTGCCGCTGGTCGCGGGCGGCGGGGTCGAGCGCTTCGGTTTCACCCTGCCGCAGGTCGCGCTGCTGTGCGCGAGCCACTCCGGCGAACCGCGCCACGTCGAAGCCGTCGCTGGAATGCTGGAGCGCGTGGGATGCACCGCAGACCAGCTGCAGTGCGGGGTGCATCCGCCTTTGTACTATACGGCTCACGACCAGCCGCCACCCTCGGGCGTCCAATTCTCCACCCTGCACCATAACTGCTCCGGCAAACATGCCGGCATGCTGGCGTATTGCCGGCAATGCGCAGCGCCGATCGACAGCTACGTCGCGTTCGACCATCCGCTGCAGCAAGCGATCCGGCAGGCCGTCGCGCATTTCACCGACGTCGGCGAGGCCGACCTGGTGGCCGGAATAGACGGTTGCTCGGCGCCGAACTATGCCGTTCCGCTCGATCGCCTGGCGCATGCCTATGCGCGCCTGGCGAGCGCAGGCGAGGACGCCCGCTATGGTCCTGCCCCGCAGCAACTCGCGAACGCGATGACGGCACATCCCGAGATGGTGTCGGGCGAGCGACGCAACGACCTTGCGCTTATGACCGCGGGTCAGGGCGACTGGGTCACCAAGGTAGGCGCCGAGGGCGCCCAGGCGATCGGCGTGCGCAGCAAGGGCTGGGGCATCGCGATCAAGGTGGCCGATGGCAATGCGCGCGGCCTGCATCCGGCAACCGTTGCAGTGCTCGATCAGCTGGGATTGCTCGACGCGGGCCAACGCAAGGCGCTGCAGGTCTGGCGCTCGCCCGAGATCCGCAATCACCGCGGCGTCCTCACCGGACGCGTCGAGCCGATCGTCCGGCTCGAGACGCGCGGTTGACCGGTCGTCAAACCCTTTCCGGCAGTGAACTTACCGGGTGTCTGGAGGTCTAGCGATGCAGCCGCCGCACGTGTTGCAGAACCCGTTGGGCACGTCTGGCGGAGTGGTCAAGCTATACTGCCGGCGGACGTTGCGCCCGTGGTGTGCGGTGCGGCGAAAAAACATTGACTCAGGGACCGCCCGCGGATGGCTGACCGCGAAGTAGATCAGCAGCTCGTGGAGCGCGCGCAGCGGGGTGACAAGCGCGCTTTCGAATTGCTGGTATTGAAGTACCAACGGAAGCTGCAAAGGCTGCTGTCGCGGCTGGTGCGCGATCCGGGCGAGGTCGAGGATGTGACGCAGGAAGCGTTCATCAAGGCCTACCGGGCGTTGCCTTCGTTTCGCGGCGACAGCGCGTTTTATACGTGGCTGTATCGCATTGGCATCAACACGGCCAAGAATTACCTGGTCGCGATGGGCCGGAGGGCGCCGACGTCCACCGGGTTCGACAACGAGGAAGCGGAAAACTTCGAGGACGCCGAGCAGCTGCGCGATGCGGCGACCCCGGAGGACGAATTGCACGGCAAGCAGATTGCCGCGACGGTGAACAAGGCGATGGATGCATTGCCCGAGGATTTGCGCACGGCAATCACGCTGCGCGAAATCGAGGGACTGAGTTACGAAGAGATTGCCAGCGTGATGAATTGTCCGATTGGCACGGTGCGGTCCCGGATCTTCCGGGCCCGCGAAGCGATCGCAACCGAATTGCGACCGCTGTTGGGGACTGACAAGGACCGGAGATGGTGATGGGACCGATTGGACAATTGAAGGCGATACCGGACGAGTTCCATGGCGGAACCACCGGACCGCGGCCGGAGGAGATTTCGCAGCTCATGGACGGTGAACTCGACAGCGGGCGCATCGACGACGTTTGCGCCGGTCTTCGCGATGCGGGATGCATCGCCACCTGGGTGTGCTATCACGTGATCGGCGACAGCTTGCGCGGTTCGGCAACCGCGACCTCCGGATTCTCCACGCGCTTTGCGCAGCGCCTCGCGGCCGAGCCGACAGTGCTTGCGCCGCAACCGCGCCGACCCGCACCCGCGGCCGCGATGCTGGCGATCGCGGCCACCGTGGCGGCAGTGAGCGTCGTGGGCTGGGTCGCGCTGACGACGATGCCGACCGCGCCTACCGCACTCGCCACCGCGCGCCAGGCGGCGACGGTGCGCGCCGCTGACGCCCGGCCGGCAGTCGACAACGAATACGTGCTCGTTCACCAGGAGTATTCGCCGACGACGGCGATCCAGGGCGTGCGCCCCTACCTGCGAGCGGTTGCCGCCAGCGAGCCGGATGCGCGCCCGTAATACCCGCGCCGCAACCGGGGCGCTGCGCCCTGGTCGCCGCGCGCACCTTCGTGCGGGACTCGCGCTCGGGACGATGTTCGCGTTGGGCGCCGCGCCCGCGGTCTTCGGCCAGGAGGCCGCGCAATGGCTACAGCGCGCGGCCAACGCCGCGCGCACGCTCAACTACACCGGTACCATCGCCTACCAGCACGCCGGGCGCATCGAGACCTCGCGACTGGTCCACTTCAGCGACGCCGGCAACGAGTTCGAGAAACTCACCAACCTCGACGGCCCGTCCCGCGAGGTCATCCGCCAGAACGACCAGGTGCGTTGCTACTATTCCGACGCCAAGCTGGTGCGCGTCGAGCCGCGCGCGCTTCACAACGTGTTTCCATCATTGCTGCCGCAGCAGCTGGCGACGCTGGCGGAGTACTACTATTTCCGCAAGGGCGAAACCGCGCGCATCGCCGGCATGGAAGCGCAGGCTTACATATTCGAACCCAAGGACGGCCTGCGCTTCGGCCACAAGTTCTGGGCCGACACCAGTACAGGCTTGCTGCTCAAGGCGCGCCTGCTCAACGAAAAGAACGAGACGGTGGAGCAATTCGCGTTCACCGATATCCAGATCGGCGGCAAACTCGATCGCGAGATGTTCAAGCCGCCCTTCGCCAGTCCGCCGCCGGGCTGGCAGGTGCATGAGTCGATCGCCGGAGACGTGACTCCGCAGGAGACCGGGTGGCAGGTCAAGGATCTTCCGCCGGGATTCTCCAAGGTGGTCGAAGGCTATCGGACGCTGCGCGGCAAGTCCGGTCAGGTCGCGCATCTGGTCTTCTCCGACGGGCTGGTCGCGGTGTCGGTTTTCGTCGAGGCGACACCGGCCGTGCCGCAGGTCGTAGGTTCATCGCAGCAGGGCGGCCTCAACGTCTATAGCCGGCCGCTCAATGAATATCTGGTCACGGTACTCGGCGAGGCGCCCGGCGCGACGGTGCGCCAGATCGCCTATTCGGTCAGCAAGAAATAGGCGACCGTCCAAAAGCCACAACGAATTACCCGCACACAACGACAAAGGTACAGAAGGATGAAACTTCGCTCATGGATGATGGTGACCGCGCTGTCGTGGCCCATCTTGATCGCCAACGCCGCCACCGCGCAGCAGGGAAGGCTGCCCGATTTCACCGAGTTGTACGAGCAGCAGGGCGCCGCGGTGGTCAGCATCGACGTGACGCAGAAGGCCAAGCGCTCGTCGCAGTTTCCGGAGCTGAGCGAAGACGACCCGTTCTACGAATTCTTCCGACGTTTCGGCCCCACGCCGCGCGGCGGCGGACCGCGGCAGCGCGAGCAGGAGCAGCAGTCCACCGGTTCGGGCTTCATCCTCTCGCCCGACGGTTACATCCTGACCAACGCGCACGTCGTCGACGACTCCAGCGAAGTCACGGTGAAGCTGACCGACAAGCGCGAATTCAAGGCCAAGGTGGTCGGCGTGGACAAGCGCACCGACGTGGCGCTGCTCAAGATCGACGTCTCAGGGCTGCAGAAGGTGCTCATCGGCGATCCGGACAAATTGAAGGTCGGTGAATGGGTCGCCGCGATCGGCAAGCCCTTCGGCCTCGAGAACACCATCACCGCCGGTATCGTCAGCGCCAAGGGCCGCGAGCTGCCGAACGAAAACAACCTGGTTCCGTTCATCCAGACCGACGTGCCGATCAATCCCGGCAATTCGGGCGGACCGCTGTTCAACATGAAGGGCGAAGTGGTCGGCATCAATTCGCTGATATTCAGCCGCACCGGCGGCTACATGGGCCTCGCCTTCGCGATCCCCATCGACGTCGCGATGAACGTCGTCAAGCAGATCCAGGAAAAGGGTCGCGTCACGCGCGGCAAGATCGGCGTGCAGATCCAGGAAGTCAGCAAGGAAACCGCCGATGCGTTCGGATTGCCGAAGGCAAGTGGTGCGCTGGTCAATTCGGTGGTCAAGGGTGAGCCTGCGGACAAGGCCGGGGTCGAGTCCGGTGACATCATTCTCAAGGTCGATGGTCGGACGGTGAACACGTCTTCGGAGCTGCCGCGCATCATCACCCAGGTCAAGCCCGGGTCCAAGGTCACGCTGCAAGTATGGCGCAAGGGTGCGACCAAGGATCTCGTGGTCACCGTCGCCGAACTCAAGGAAGACGACGCCGCCAAGCCGACGCGGCGTGGCGCCACGCCTCCGGGCAAGGACAAGGCCAAGCCCAATCGCATGGGCCTGGTGCTCGCCGACCTCTCCGACGAACAGAAGAAGGAGCTCGACCTCAAGAGCGGCGTCGGTGTCGAGGACGTCAGCGGCAGCGCGCGCGGCGACATCCAACCCGGGGACGTCATTGTCGCGGTGATCAGCCGCGGCGCGTCGATCGAAGCGAAGAGCGCCGAGCAGGTGAACGCACTGATCGCCAAGCTCGAAAAGGGCGCGTCGGTGACCTTCCTGCTGCGTCGCGGCGAGCAACAGTTCTTCTCGACGGTCAAGGTTCCCAGCACCACCGAGTAGCGCATGAAGCTCACGCTGCTGGTGCGCGACTACTGCCACCTCTGCGACGACATGCGCGCGGATCTGCAGCCGCTGCTGGGAGCGGCGCGCGCGAGCCTGGAACTGGTCGACGTCGACGACGACCCGGTGCTCGAGGCGCGCTGGGGCGACAAGGTGCCGGTGCTGATGGCCGGCGAGCAGGAACTCTGCCACCACCGTCTCGACCGCGCCGCGGTGGCGCGATGGCTCGCGCGCTGATGCGCGCCGGCCTCGCGCTGATGGCAAAAATCGGTTAAGATTCAGGTTGTTCCGACACCGATTCCGGACCGAGGCAGGGGCACTTTGCGGTGCCCCTTTCTTTTGAGCCGCCCGCCATACCGCATGCAGCACATTCGCAACTTCAGCATCATCGCGCACATCGACCACGGCAAGTCGACGCTGGCCGATCGCTTCATCCAGCGCTGCGGCGGGCTGTCCGAACGCGAAATGGGGGCGCAGGTGCTCGACTCGATGGACCTCGAGCGCGAACGCGGCATCACCATCAAGGCCCAGACTGCGGCGCTGTCGTACCAGGCGCGCGATGGCGCAATCTACAGCCTCAACCTGATCGACACCCCAGGCCACGTCGATTTCGCCTACGAAGTCTCGCGCTCGCTCGCCGCGTGCGAAGGCGCGTTGCTAGTCGTCGATGCCTCGCAGGGCGTCGAGGCGCAGACGGTGGCCAATTGCTACACCGCGATCGAGCAGGGCGTGACGGTCGTCCCCGTGCTCAACAAGATCGACCTGCCGTCGGCCGAACCTGATCGGGTGATTGAGGAAATAGAGGACATCATCGGCATCCCGGCGCAGGACGCGATCCGCGCCAGCGCCAAGACCGGCGAGGGCGTCGACGACATCCTGGAAGCGGTGATCGCGCGCATCCCCGCGCCCAAGGGCGATCCCGAGGCTCCGCTGTCGGCCCTGATCATCGACTCCTGGTTCGACAATTACGTCGGCGTGGTGATGCTGGTCCGCGTCGTCGACGGGACGCTCAAAGCGCGCGACAAGGTGTTGCTGATGGCCAGCGGCGCGCAGTACAACTGCGAGCAGGTGGGCGTGTTCACGCCCAAGGCGATGGTGCGCGAATCGCTCTCCGCGGGCGGTGTGGGATTCGTCATCGCCGGCATCAAGGAGCTCAAGGCGGCGCGGGTGGGCGACACGCTGACGCTGGCCACGCGCCCCACGGCGCAACCGCTGCCGGGCTTCAAGGACGTCAAGCCGCAGGTCTTCGCGGGGTTGTATCCCGTGGAATCGAACCAGTACGAGGCGCTGCGCGACGCGCTGGAAAAACTCAAGCTCAACGACTCGTCGCTGCATTACGAGCCCGAAGTGTCGCAGGCGCTGGGCTTCGGCTTCCGCTGCGGCTTCCTCGGCCTGCTGCACATGGACATCGTGCAGGAGCGGCTCGAGCGCGAATACGACATGAACCTGATCACCACCGCGCCGACGGTGATCTACCAGCTGCTGTTGCGCGACGGCACGGTGCAGGAGATCGAGAATCCGTCCAAGTTGCCGGACCCCTCGCGAGTCGAAGAAATACGCGAGCCGATCATCACCACGACCATCCTCACGCCGCAGGAGTACGTCGGCCCCGTCATCACGCTGTGCACCGACAAGCGCGGCGTGCAGAAGAACATGCAGTACGTGGGCCGGCAGGTGATGCTGACCTACGAATTGCCGCTGTCGGAAGTCGTCATGGATTTCTTCGATCGGCTGAAATCGGTGTCGCGCGGCTATGCGTCGCTGGACTACGACTTCAAGGAATTTCGCGTTGCCGACGTTGTGCGCCTCGACATCCTCATCAACAACGAGCGCGTCGATGCGCTTTCGGTCATGGTGCACCGGGCGAATGCGCAGTATCGCGGACGCGAAGTCGTCAACAAGATGCGTTCGCTCATCCCCCGGCAGATGTTCGACGTCGCCATCCAGGCTGCGATCGGCGCGCAGATCATCGCGCGGGAGTCGGTCAAGGCGCTACGCAAGAACGTGCTCGCCAAGTGCTACGGCGGAGACATCACGCGCAAGCGCAAGCTTCTCGAAAAGCAGAAAGCCGGCAAGAAACGCATGAAAGCCGTCGGCAGCGTCGAGATTCCGCAGGAAGCCTTCCTCGCGATCCTGCAGGTCGGCGACAAATGATCGGCCTTCGGCCATTGAGTGCCAACGATAAAAAATGAATTTCGCCCTGATACTTTTCGTGCTCACCGTCGTTACCGGTGTCATCGCGCTTGCCGACCGGCTGTTCTTCGCGAAGCGGCGTGCCGCTGGGGCGCCGGAGCCGTGGTGGATCGAGTATCCGAAGAGCTTCTTTCCGGTGCTGCTGATCGTGTTCATGCTGCGCTCCTTCGTCGCCGAGCCGTTCAAGATTCCCAGCTCGTCGATGCGCCCGACGCTGGAGGTCGGCGATTTCATCCTGGTCAACAAGTTCGCCTACGGGATCCGTCTGCCGATCATCGAGAAGAAGATCCTCGCAACCGGCGAGCCCCAGCGCGGCGATGTCATCGTCTTCCGCTACCCGATCAATCCGTCGCAGGACTTCATCAAGCGCCTGGTCGGACTCCCCGGTGACGAGGTCGTGTATCGCGACAAGAAGCTGACCGTCAACGGCGTGCCCTGGCCGCAGGTCGCGGCCGGTGCCTACGGCTACCTCGAAGGCATGTCGTACGTTACAACCGAACGATTCCTCGAGCGCACGGCTGACCAGGAGCATGCAGTGGTCGACAATCCGGCGGTGCCGCCGGTGTTCCAGCACAATGTGCGCATGTTTCCCGGACGCGAAAACTGCGTTTACAATGATCGCGGGTTCACTTGCAAGGTGCCCGAAGGCAGCTTCTTCATGATGGGCGACAATCGCGACAACAGCGACGACAGCCGCTACTGGGGCTTCGTGCCCGACGATCACATCCGGGGCAAGGCGTTCTTCATCTGGTTCAACTGGGACGACATCAGCAGCTTGGCGTTCAAACGCATCGGCACCAGCATTCGCTGACTGGAGGCAACATGAGCAGTGCCCGACGGCAACGCGGACTTTCGATCATGGGGTTCATCTTCGTCACCGCGGTCGTCATGCTCGCGGTGATGATCGGATTTCGCATGGTGCCGGCCTATATCGAGGCCTTTACCGTGCAGAAGGTGATGGCGGACACGCTGGCCAAGACCAAGGACGGCTTCACGATCTACCAGTTCCGGCGGGACTTCGACCTCAAGGCCGCGGCGGACTACATCGACTCGGTCAAGGGCAGCGACGTCGAGGTTTCCAAGGAAGGTAACACCCTGGTCGCCACGGCGAGCTGGCAGCGCATCCTGCACCTGGTCGGCAACGTCAGCATCCTTCTCGATTTCGACGCCACGGCGACGAAATAGGCGCGAGGGCGGAGCCGATGCCGTCCACGCCCGGTCCAGCGCTGGGCCATGTTTTTCATCGTCCGGAGCTGCTGCAGCAGGCACTGACGCATCGCAGTTTCGGCGCAACCAACAACGAGCGCCTGGAGTTCATCGGCGATGCTGTCCTCGATTGCGCGATCTCGCTGGCGCTGTTTCGGCGCTTTCCGCAGATGTCGGAAGGCGAATTGTCGCGTGTGCGCGCCAGCCTCGTCCGGCAGGACACGTTGCACCGCCTGGCCGATCGGCTCGAATTGGGCCGGATGTTGCGTCTGGGCGAAGGCGAGTTGCGCAACGTTGGTTCGGGACGTACCTCGATCCTTGCCGATGCGCTGGAGGCGCTGTTCGGAGCGATCTTCGTCGACGGCGGCTTCGACGCGGCGCTGGACGCGGTCGAACGCGTCTACGCCGATGAACTCGCCGGCGTGGATCCAGCAGGAATGACCAAGGACCCGAAGACGCGATTGCAGGAATGGCTGCAAAGCCGACGCCTGCCGGTTCCGGAGTACGCGATCGTGACCGTCGATGGCGAGGCACACCAGCAGACCATCAATGTCGTCTGCCGCATTCCGGCGCTGGAGATCGCGGCGCCCGGGGCCGGCGCAAATCGGCGCGCGGCCGAGCAGATCGCCGCGGCGCTGGCGTATGAGCAAGCGTCCGCGCGCTGAAGCGGTCGCCGTGGTGCCGGGCGAGTTTCGCTGCGGCCACGTGGCGATCGTCGGTCGGCCGAACGTCGGCAAGTCGACGCTGATCAACGCCCTGGTCGGCGCGCGCATCAGCATCACCTCGCGCAAGGCGCAGACGACGCGGCACCGAGTGCTCGGCATTCTCACGCGACCCGATGCGCAGTTCATCTTCGTCGACACTCCCGGATTCCAGACCGAGCATCGCTCGCCGTTGAACGAGCGCCTGAATCGTGCGGTGCGTTCGAGCCTGGGCGGCGTCGACGTCGTCGTCGTGGTCGTCGAGGCGGGGCGCCTGGGGGCTGCGGATCGCGCGGTACTGGCGCTCATCCCGGGCGACGTGCCGGTCATTGCCGCGGTCAACAAGGTCGACAGGCTGGCCGATCACGCTGCCGTGCTGCCGTATCTCGCCGAGCTTGCGGCGGTGCGCGAATTTGCCGCGATCGTGCCAATCAGTGCAGAAAAGGGCTGGCAACTCGACACGTTGCTCGACGCTATTGCGAAGCTGTTGCCACAGGGCGAGGCGCAGCACGGCCCGGACGAACTGACCGACCGCGACGAGCGCTTCCTGGCGGCCGAATACATCCGCGAGAAGATCTTTCGCCTGCTCGGCGCCGAGGTTCCGTACGCGACCACCGTGGGCATCGATTCGTTCGAGCACAAGGCAGGTCTGCGGCGGATTCACGCCACGATCTACGTCGACAAGACGAGCCAGCGCGCGATGCTGCTCGGCGCAAACGGCGAGCGCATGAAGGATATCGCCTCGGGGGCGCGACGCGATATGGAGCAGCTTTTCGGCGGCAAGGTGTTCCTGGAAGTGTGGGTCAAGGTCAAGTCGGGGTGGGCCGACAACGAGCGCCTGCTCACGCAGTTCGGCTACTAGACACTGCGATGAGGCAGCAACGCGATCGCCGCGACGACCAGCACGCTTTCGTGCTGCACGCGTATCCGTACCGCGAGACGAGCCTCATCGTCGAGGCGCTGACCGCGGATCATGGACGCGTCGCCCTGGTCGCGCGCGGAGCCAAGCGGCCGCGTTCGGAACTGCGCGGCGTGCTCCAGGCGTTCCAGCCGCTGCTCCTGTCTTGGGCGGGCGCGGGCGAGCTCAAGACACTGCTGCGCGCGGAGTGGCGCGGCGGCTTGCCGCTGGTATCCGGCTCGGCGCTGCTCTGTGGCTTCTACCTCAATGAACTGCTGCTCAAGCTGCTTGCGCGCGAGGATGCGCATCCACGACTGTTCAGCGACTACGCGGATGCGCTCGCGCGGCTCGCCGACGGAGCCGACCAGGCAGCGGTACTGCGCCAGTTCGAACTGCGCCTGCTCTCCGAGCTCGGTTACGCGCTGCCGCTGACGCACGAGGCCGATACCGGCGCGCCGGTCGATCCCGAGGCACGCTATTATTACGCTTTCGAGCGCGGGCCGCGGCTCACCGTTGCGGAACCCGGGCGGCGTTACCCGCAGGTGCGCGGCGCAACCCTGTTGGCGCTCGCTGGCCAGGACTACACCGCGGCCGACGCGGCCGCCGAGGCCAAGCGCCTGATGCGCGAGGTGCTCGATCACTATCTCGAGCAGCGCGCGATCTTCAGCCGCCGCGTCGTGCGCGACCTTCAGGCACTCGACGAGACTGCGCAGGCCGCGAACATCCAGGACCCTCAAGCATGATAGAACTCGGCGTCAACATCGATCACGTCGCGACGCTGCGCCAGGCGCGGATGACTTATGAACCCGATCCGGTCTGGGCTGCCGTGGAAGCGCATCTCGGTGGCGCGGATGGCATCACCGTACATTTGCGCGAGGATCGGCGCCACATCCAGGACGAGGACGTGCGGCGCCTGCGCGAACTGGTACACATCAAGCTCAACCTGGAAATGGCGGCGACCGACGAGATGGTCGGCATCGCGTGTACGCTCAAGCCCGAGATGGCGATGCTGGTGCCCGAGGGCAGGCGCGAAGTGACGACCGAAGGCGGGCTCGACGTCGCGGGCGACGAGGCGCGGCTTTCGGGCATTATCGCGCGGCTGGCAGCGTCCGGCATCATGACAAGCGTGTTCATCGACGCCGACCGCCGACAGGTCGAAGCTGCCGCGCGGGTCGGCGCCCGCGTATGCGAAATTCATACCGGCCCGTACGCACATGCTTTTCACGCCAGGGGTCGGGACGCACAGAGCGCTCCGGTCATCGCCGAGCTCGCGAAGATCCGTGATGCCGGCGCCACAGTGCGCGAATTGGGCATGCGTTTCAATGCCGGTCACGCGCTCAATTATTTCAACGTGCAACCGGTTGCCGCGTTGCCTGGCGTGCGCGAATTGCACATCGGCCATGCGATTGTGAGTCGGTCGGTATTCGTCGGACTGCGCGAGGCGGTGCGACAGATGAAGGCGCTCATTCGCGAAGCGTCACGCGGCGCGCCATGATAGCTCGCCAGCCGCGCGGCCCGGTGATGATCGATGTCGCCGGCGTTGCGCTGACTGCCGCAGACCGCGAGCGCATCGCGCATCCGCTGGTCGGCGGTGTGATCCTGTTCGCACGCAACTACGAGTCCCCGGCGCAGTTGAACGCGCTGACCGCGGCAATTCGCGCACTTCGCGATCCGGCGCCGCTGCTTGCGGTCGATCACGAAGGCGGTCGCGTACAACGCTTTCGCGATGGCTTTGCCGCGATCCCGCCTATGCGCACACTGGGAGAGCTCTGGGACCGCGATGTCGCGGTCGCCGCCGCCGAGGCCGCACGCATTGGCCGCTTGATCGCGGATGAACTGGCGGGTCACGGCATCGACTTCAGTTTCACTCCCGTGCTCGACCTCGACTATGGAACGAGCAGCGTCATCGGCGATCGCGCCTTCCATCGCAATCCGAACGCCGTTGCGCACCTCGCCAGCGCGCTTTGTCGCGGGTTGCGCTCGGGGGGCCTCGCCGCGGTCGGCAAGCACTTTCCGGGACACGGCTTCGTCGCCGCCGACTCGCACCACGACATCCCCGTTGATGAGCGATCGCTGGCCGCGATCGAGATCGATGACCTGGTGCCCTTCGGTGTGTTGATTCGAGATGGCTTGGCCGGCGTCATGCCGGCGCATGTGATCTATCCTTCGGTCGACGCGCAGCCGGCGGGATTCTCGCGGTTGTGGCTGGGTGAAATCCTGCGCCGCAGGCTGGGTTTCGACGGCATGATCTTCAGCGACGACTTGTCGATGGCCGGCGCGCGTGGCGCAGGTGACGTCGTGGCGCGCGCCTGCGCCGCGCAGGAGGCAGGGTGCGACATGGTGCTGGTCTGCAACGATGTCCCGGTGGCCGACACGTTGCTGGCGCAATGGCAGCCCGTTGCGAATCAGGATCTACCGCGACGCGCCGCGCTCATGGCGAAAAGGTGACTAGCTATAAGGATGCGGCCACTTGCCGCCGAGTCGACGGGTGATGTCTTCCGCGACGTGGGCCACGACGGGCCCGAGCTGCTGGATGCGCTCGTCGGGCAGGCGCGACACCGGACCCGCGATCGAAATCGCGCCCAGCGGTTCGGCATATTCGTCGTAGATGGTCGCGGCGACGCACCGGGTCGCGCGGATGTGTTCCTCGTCGTCGAAGGAAAATCCGCGTTGCCGGATGACTTGCAGCGCGGCGCGCATGGTCGCGACGTCGACGATGGTGTTGTCGGTGATGCGCGGCAATCCGCGTCGCGCCAGGATCGCGTCGATCTGCGCGTCGGTCAGTGCCGCGAAAATCGCCTTGCCCACGCCCGACGCATGCAGTGGCACCCTGCTGCCGAGCCGGACCAGCGTGCGCATGGTCTCGCGACATTGCACCTGGGCAACGAAAACCGCCTCGTCATCGTCCAGGATCGCCAGGTTGGCGGTTTCGCCCGCCTGCTCCATCAGCCGGCGCATGTAGGCGTGGCTTTGTCCGACGAAATCGCGGTTGGCGAGAAAGGTGCTGCCGATGGTGAAGGCATGCAGGCCGATGTACCAGAGCCCGAGGTCGCCGGCCTGATGGACGTAGCCCATCCTGGCGAGCGTGGCGAGGAGGCGATGCGTGGTCGACGCGGGCAGGTGCACGCGCTGCGCCAGATCGGTCAACTGCAGACCGCTGTCGGCCTTGGCCAGCGCATCGAGAATCGACAGTCCGCGCGTGAGGCTCTGCACCTGTCCGGTAGGCGCGCCAGGCTTGGCGGCCGCGCGGCCGCGGCGGGGTGGGGTCGTGAAACGTTCCGGCATGACCAATTCGCCGTTGCGCCTAGTCGAACTTTACGTGCGCGGAGACCGGGAACTGCACTCCCGCGACGTCGATCGCGAAGCGCGCGCTGAGCAGCTGCGCTTCCGGCATCGGCGCCGCGGTGCGCACGTAGCCCATCGCAAGCATGCGTGCGTGCTTGCGGCTGTACCCGGCCGAGGTCAGTTCGCCGACACTGCGACCATCCATGACAATGGGTTCGCCGCCCCACGCGAACGCGTCCGGGTCGTGGAAGCTGAATAGCAGCAGGCGTTTCGGTGTCGGCGCATCGCGTTGCCGGAGCAGCGCGGCCTTGCCGATGAAGTCGACCGGCTTGTCGAGCTTGACGGCGTAGGCGAGGCCGGCTTCCCATGGCGTCTCGTCCGGGCCCAGCTCGGCGCCCCACGCACGGCGACCGGCTTCGATGCGCAGCGCGTCGATGGTGTAGTAGCCGGCGTCGCGCAGACCGAGGTCGTCGCCGGCCGAGAACAGCGCCTCGTAGAGCGTGACGCATTGATCGACCGGCACGACCAGTTCGTAGCCCGGGCCACCGACGTAACTCATGCGCGCGGCGCGCACCCGCGCGTAGCCGATGTCGATGTCGCGCGTGGCCGAGAACGGCAGCGCATCCTTGCCGATGTCGTTCGACGACAACCTGCCCAGCAGGGTCGCCGACTTCGGTCCCATCACCGAGATCACCGAGTAGGCGCTGGTGACGTCGACCAGCACCGCGAACTCGTCCGCGCGCAGATGCCGGTTGATCCAGTCGGCGTCGCGGGTCGCCTGCGCCGAGCCGGTCAGGATGAAGAAGGCGTCGGCTGCGAGCCGGGTGATCGTCAGGTCCGATTCGAAGCCGCCGCGCTCGTTCAACAGCGCCGTGTACACCATGCGCCCCAGCGGCACGTCGATGTCGTTCGCGCACAGTCGCTGCAGCACGGACAGCGCGTCGCGGCCCTTGAACATGAATTTGGCGAAGGAAGTCTGGTCGAACACGACGACATCCTCGCGCGTCGCGTGCTGTTCCTCGATGACAAAGGGCAGCCAGCCGGGGCGATCGAGCGTCGGCGCCGGTTCGGTCGCGCCGGGCGGCAGAAAATAATTCGCGCGTTCCCAGTTCATCTTGCTGCCGAATACCGCGCGCTTGGTCCCAAGGCGATCATAGAGTGGCGAGCGGCGCAATGGACGCACGGTGGCGAGTTCCTCGCGCGGCCAGCGCATCGCGTAGTGCAGCCCCAGCGTCTCGGCGGTGCGATCGAACAGGTGTCGCCGGTTGGAGTGGAAGGGCGCGAAGCGGCGGATGTCGACATCCCAGAGGTCGATCGGAGCTTCGCCGCCGATGATCCACTCCGCGACCAGTCGGCCGGCGCCGCCGGCGTTGGCAATGCCCGCCGAATTGAAGCCCGCGCAGACGAAGTATCGGCGCAGCTCGGGCGCCTCGCCGAGCAGAAAGTTGCCGTCCAGCGTGAAGCTCTCCGGGCCGTTGAGCAGCATGCGCACTTCTGCAGTCTCGAGGCACGGCGTGCGATGGATCGCATTGGTCATGAGGATTTCGAACTGGTCCCAGTCCTCGGGCAGCAGCTGGAACTCGAACCTGTCCGGAATGGCGGCGACGTTCCACGGCTTGGCGACGGGCTCGAAGCCGCCCATGACCAGTCCACCGACTTCTTCCTTGTAGTAGATGTAGCCGTCGGGGTCGCGCATCACCGGCAGGTTCGGGTGCACCCCGGCGATCGGCTTGGTGACGATGTAGAAATGCTCGGCGGCGAACAGCGGCACGCTGACTCCTGCCATGCGGCCGAAATCGCGCGCCCACTGACCCGCGCAATTGACCAGCGTCTCGCAGCGCAGTTCGCCTTCACCCTCGGCGTTGCGCCAGCGCACACCGGCGACCGCGCCATTCTCGATGATGACCCCGGTGACCGCCGTTTCCTCGACGATGCGCACGCCGCGCATGCGGGCGCCCTTGGCGAGCGACTGTGTCAGGTCGGTGGGATTGGCCTTGCCGTCACCCGGGATCCACACCGCGCCGGACAGGTCGTCGGTGCGCAGGATCGGATAGAGCTTGCCGGCTTCCGCCGGAGTGATGAATTCAAAATCGATGCCGAAACTCTTCGCGCGCGCCATCTGCCGCTTGAGCAGCTTGAGTCGCGCCGGGGTCTTGGCGATGTTGACGCTGCCGCATTGCTTCCAGCCAGTCGCGAGGCCGGTTTCGGCCTCCAGCGTCGAATAGAGCTCGATGCCGTATTGACTCATCCGCGTGGCGTTTCGTGTTGCACGCAGTTGGCCGACCAGGCCCGCCGCGTGCCAGGTCGTGCCGCAGGTCAGCTTGCCCTGCTCGAGCAGCACGACGTCGGTGCAGCCTAGCTTAGCCAGGTGGTACGCGGTGCTGGCACCTGCGATGCCGCCGCCGACGATGACGACCTGTGCGAAGCGTTCCATCAGCCGAGCTTCAGCGTCGCGATGCCGGCGACGACGCTTGCTGCTCCGGCGGCCCGGCGCCAGCCGAAGCCTTCCTTGAGCCACAGCGAGCCCATCAGCGCGGCAAAGAGTACCGACGTTTCGCGCAATGCCGCGATCACGGCAATCGGCGCGCGGGTCATTGCCCAGAGCACGATGGCGTAAGCGGCAAAGCTGGCCGCGCCGCCCAGCAGGCCGCGGCGCCAGTTGCCCCGCAGATATTCGAATGCAGACCGCCCTCGGCGCACGCCGATCCAGACCAGGAAGGGCAGGCCCTCCAGGAACAGGAGCCACGTCACGTACGCCATGGCGTTGCCCGCGGCTCGCGCTCCGGTACCATCGACCACCGTATAGGCGGCCACGATCGCAGCATTGGCGAAGGCCCAACGCGCGGCGCCGGGCGGATGTGTATGGCGCTGGACGAATGCAATGCTGATGATGCCGGCCGAGATCAGCGCGATGCCGAGCATCATCGGCACGCTCGGCAATTCGCGCAGGAACAGGCTGCCGATGACCGTGACGATCAGCGGCGCAGTGCCGCGCATCAGCGGGTAGGCGAACGACAGGTCGCCGATGCGATACGCGCGTCCCAGTGTCGTGTAGTAGCCGAAATGGATCACCGACGACGCCGCCATGAACAGCCATGCGGTGGGTTGCGGCAAGGGTACGAAGGGCACGATCAGCATGGCCCACAGTGCCGACCCGGCAACGACCGCCGCGATGTCGAGCATGGCGTCGCCGCCGGTCGACGATTTCAGAAGTGCGTTCCAGCTTGCATGCAGGAATCCAGCGCCGAGGACGGCCAGCGTGATGCCGGTGGTCAACTCCATTGCGTCACGCCACGCGTGCCTCGAACTCCCGCATCACACAGTGCGCGGCTTGTGCTTCGGCCAGCGCTGGCTTTCGTCGGCGGCATCCGGATCGGAAGCACTGTCCAATCTCGAATCGTCTGGTCCGGGAGAATTCATGAGACGGGTCTTGGCGAGCACGCCGGCCTGCTCGAGAATCGGGTAGGCGATCGAGCAGATATGCGAGTTGATCCGCTTCAGGTCGCTGATCAGGTCGAGGTGCAGCGACGAGGTCTCGATACTGTGCATGGTGTTGCTGGTCAGGCGCTCGATGTGCGACTGCGAATACGCGCGCTCCAGGTCGCGGAACAGCACCTTCTCGGCCAGCAGGCGCTGCGCGCTGGAGAGGTCGCCGTGCAGAAACACGCTCATGCCGAGCCGAAGATTGGCCAGCAGCCGGCCGTGCAGGTCGCAGATTTCCTGCATCCCTGCCTCGGAGAACTTGCGGCCTTTGGCGATTTTCTTTTCCTCGAGATCATTGATCACGCGCTCGATGATGTCGCCGACCTGCTCCATGTTGATGGCGAAGGAAACGATGTCCGCCCAGCGCTGGCCTTCCTTGTCGTCGAGGGCCTTGCGGCTCACCTGGGTCAGGTAGAGCTTGATCGCGGTATAGAGGTTGTCGACGATGTCGTCCATCTTGCGAAGCTTTTCGGCCAGTACGCGGTCGTTCGTCTTCAGGACGGTCAGCATGCCGACCAGCATCTGCTCGATGAAATCGGCCAGTCTCACCGCCTCGCGTGCGGCGTTGCCGATCGCCAGCGTTGGCGTTTCCAGTGCCGATGGATCGAGATAGCGTGCGCGCGCCGGATCGTCGACATCGGGTTTGGCCGGCAGCATGCGCTCGGCGAGGCGCGCGATCGGCTCGGTGGCGCCGATGAAGACGACCGCGATGCCGACATTGAACAGCAGGTGGAAGTACACCGCGATCTGGCCTTCGGTGAGCGAGAACGAGGTGAGCAGGTCCTCGATGTACGGCAGCAGCGGCACGATGATCGCGCACCCGAGCAGCCGGAACAGCAGGTTGCCGAGAGTCACCCGTCGCGCCTCGGGCGGCGAGGTCATGGTGTTCATCATCGCCAGCAGGCCGCTTCCGAGGTTCGCGCCCAGCACCAGCCCGAGCGCGACATGCAATGCGATCACCTTCGAGGTCGCCAGCGTCGCGGTGAGCAGCACCACCGCCAGGCTCGAATACGACATCATGGTGAACACCGCCGCGACGATCATGTCGAGCAATACGTCGCCGGTGAGTGAGGCAAAGATGACTTTCACACCTGCGCCCTGGGTGAGCGGCTTGGCCGCCAGCACGATCAGCTGCAGCGCGAGGATGATCAGGCCCAGGCCGATGAGCACGCGGCCGATACGGCCGATGGTCGTCGATTCGCGGCGCATGAACATGGTGACGCCGACGAAGATGAAGAACGGCGAAAGCCACGACAGGTCCTGCGCGAACAGCAGCGTCATCAGCGACGTGCCGACGTCGGCGCCGAGCATGATCGCCAGCGCCGGCGCGGTCGCGATCAGGCCCTGTCCGGCGAACGATGCCACCATCACCGCGGTGGCGGTGCTGCTCTGGATCAGCGCGGTGATGCCCAGTCCGGCCATCAGTGCCGCATAGCGATTGCTGACGCTCTGGCGCAGCAGGCGGCGCAGGTCGCCGCCCCAGATGCTCAGGATCCCGGTGCGCACGATGTGCGTCCCCCAGACGAGCAGGGCGACTCCGGCGAGCAGGTTGAGCAGGATCTTCATGGGCGGTCAGGCGCGGCGCGCGGCCTGCATGACACGCACAAAATATGCCAGCGGCGGGGTCTTGGCGCCGGCCGTCTTCGCGGAGTCGTCCCATACACGCAGTTCGACCGCGCGCGTTGCCCCGACTCGGGCGGCGAAGGTGTCCGCGTCGGACTGCGAGTAGATGCCACCCTGCAGCGCCAGGCTGCGCTTCGAATCGAGCGACAAGGCGTCGTAGTAACCCGGTCGCTTGGCGCACAGGTAGCGCTTGGCGTCGACATGCAGCCGGATCGGCTCGAGCACGTCGTCGCCGAAGGTCGGGCGCAGGAAGGGCAGCGCGGCGTACTGGTGGATGTCGTCGATGCCGCGCTCGGTCGGCGTTTCGCCCTGGTCGTTGAGCATGTGGCCGAGGTCGTGCAACAGCGCGGCCGTGATCAGCGCGGCGTCGGCGCCGGCGTTCTGCGCCAGCGTGGCGGTCTGCAGCGCATGCTCGAGTTGCGTCACCGGCTCGCCGCTGTACATGCGATCGCCCTTGGCGGCGAACACACCACAGATATCGTCGATGCTCAGCGCCACGTCAGTGCCGATCGCCAGGTCGGCGCCTTACCATGGCAACGAGTAGGTCTTGGTGTTGGTGAAGCTCTTCATCGCTTCCTGCACGCCTTCCTTGTAACCCAGGCCCGAATCCTTGATCCCGCCGAACGGCGTGAGTTCCAACCGATAACCCGGGACCTCGCGCACGTTGACGCTGCCCACGTTGAGTTCCGACACCAAACGGGTAATCCAGTCCAGGCGATTGGTGCATACCGCCGACGACAGTCCATAGTCGGTGGAGTTCGCGATGGCGATTGCGTCGTCAATCGTCGCGAAGCGGATGACCGGCGACACGGGCCCGAAGGTTTCGTATTTCACCACCGGCATGTCCGCAGTCACGTGATCGAGGACCGTCGGCGAATACAACGCACCGCGGCGAATATTGCCGTAGAGCAGCTTCGCGCCTCGCGCGACGGCATCGTTGACCTTGTCTTCGAAGGACCGGGCGGCCGCCTCGTCGATGACGGTGCCCATGTCGGTGTCGGGGTCCATCGGGTCGCCGTACTTGACGGCTTGCGTCTTCGCCAGCAGCAGGGCGACAAACTGGTCAGCCACCGACTCCTGGATCAGCATGCGCTTGACCGCGGTGCAGCGTTGGCCGGAGTTCTTGTACGAGCCGGCGGCGGCGAGGGTGGCTGCCTCTTCGAGGTCGGCGTCTTCCATGACGATGATCGGGTCGTTGCCGCCGAGTTCGAGCACCTGCCGCTTGTACACCGCCTTGGCCGCGATGTACTTGCCCACGCTGACGCCACCGGTGAAGGTCACCAGGTCGACGTCCGGGTTGGTCAGCATTTCGTCGGCGATTTCCGAAGGCTCCCCGGTGACGACGGCGAACATCTCCGGCGGAAGTCCCGCCTCATACAGGATGTCGGCCAGCAGCAGCGCCGAGAAAGGTGTTTTTTCGGTCGGCTTGAGCACCATCCGGTTGTTGGTCGCGACCGACGGTGCGACCTTGTGCGCGACCTGGTTCAGCGGATGGTTGAACGGGGTGATCGCCGAGATCGCGCCCAGCAGCGGCTCGCGCAGCGTGTACACCTTGCGCTTCTTGCCGTGCGGGGTGAGGTCGCAGGAGAACACCTGGCCGTCGTCGGAGAGCGCAGCATTGCCGGCAAAGACGAACACATCGCAGGCGCGGCCAACCTCGTAGCGCGAGTCTTTCTTGCACAGTCCCGATTCGGCGGTGATCAGGTCGGCGATTTCCTCGGTTCGCCCGCGCATCAGCTCGGCTGCACGGTAGCAGATGCGGTAACGGTCGTGACGGGTCAGCGTCGAGCGATAACGCTTCGCGATCGCGAACGCGCCACGCACTTCGGCGACGCTCGCCTTGGGCACCGTGCCGACCAGCGCACCATCGTACGGATTGCGCACTTCGATGACCCGCTCGCCACCCACCCGCGCGCCGCCGATGCGCATCTTCTCGTGGCGCACTGCGCGCGACGGGCCCTGCGGCGGTTCGGACATCCGGTTCATCGTTGCCGGCTCACGGCCGCGTTCGACGCGAGGTGATCATGGCGAGATGGCGCCCGGAGGTCGTGACGCGGGTCCGGTGCATGCGTTCGCGGCTGCCGACCGCGTGATCGTGCAGCGCCTTGCCCGCGGCTGCAGCATTGCCCGACGCGATCTTGTCGACGATGTCGCGATGCTCGCGCGCCGAGACCGGCAACGAGCCGCCCTGGGCGAGTGCCTGGCGGCGAAACAGATTCAGCTCGTTCACCAGCCGCCGGTAGGTCGCGAGCAGCTTCGCGTTGCCGGTCAGCGCGACCAGGCGATCGTGGAATTCGAGGTTGAGCGGCCAGTAGGCATCGACGTCGTTCTTCGCCGCCGCACGGTCCATGCGCTCGACCGCGGCGCGCAATTCGCCGATGTCGGCGGCGGTCGCGGTCTGCGCCAGGCGTTGGCCGATCCAGTCGTCGAGCGCGGCACGCACCTCGTAGATTTCGTCGGCCTCCTCGACGGAGAGTTCGCGTACGAACACGCCGCGGTTCTTCTCGAGTCGGACCAGGCCTGATTCCTCGAGAGCGCGAAAGGCTTCGCGCACCGGGCCGCGGGAGACGCCGAGCAGGTCGGCGATGGCCGCCTCGTTGAGCTTGGCGCCGGCGCCAAGGTCGCCGGCGAGGATCATGCGCTCGAGTTCCTTCTGGACGAGCGTCGGCAGCGAATTGGCTTGCACCAGGGCGATGGTCGCGGCGGGTGCGCGCAATCGCGCCGCGGACTTCAGGAGCGGTCTGGCCATGGTTGCGATTAGACGCTTGCCGGTGTAGATTGTCAACAATCTGCAATTGCCGTTTTGCCTCGTCGGCGCCGCGAATTCATCGCGGCGTCACGCGCGCTGGGCGATAATCCGCATTGCCGGCCGGGGACCGCCGGCGTAGCATTTTTGGGTCGGACTTCGATCCGTGGTCCAACTTTCGGGAGAGAACAATGCAAGTCGCGGCAAGCAGGTCGGGTTGGCAGCGCATTGCGCTTGCCGTGGTTTCCGTAGCGGCGTTGTGGTCGGCTTCGGCCGCGGCGCAAAAAACCGAGCTGCTGGTCTACACCGCGCTCGAAACAGATCAGATCAAGGCCTACGAAGAGGCCTTCTACAAGGCATATCCCGATGTTGCGATCAAGTGGGTGCGCGATTCCACCGGCGTGATCACTGCCAAGCTGCTCGCCGAAAAGGCCAATCCGCAGGCCGACTTGGTGGTCGGAACCTCCGCGTCGAGCCTTGCGGTGTTCGCCAACGAAGGCATGCTGCAGCCGTACGCACCCAAGGGCCTCGACAAGATTTCCGCGGGCTATCGCGATCCGAAGAATCCCCCGGACTGGGTCGGCATGGATGTCTACGGTGCGGCAATCTGCTTCAATACCGTCGAAGCCGCCAAGCTCGGCTTGCCCAAGCCGGAGACCTGGAAGGACCTGACCAAGCCGATCTACAAGGGCAAGATCGTGATGCCCAATCCGGCGTCGTCGGGCACCGGTTACCTCGACGTCGCCGGCTGGCTGCAGATGTGGGGCGATGCTGACGCCTGGAAATTCATGGACGGCTTGCACGAGAACGTCGCGCACTACACGCATTCGGGATCGAAGCCCTGCCGCGAAGCGGGCGCGGGCGAGTTCCCAATCGGCGTGTCCTTCGAATATCGCGCGGTCACGACCAAGAAGGGCGGCGCGCCGATCGACATCATCTTCCCGAAGGAGGGCCTGGGTTGGGACCTCGAAGCTTCCGGCATCATGAAGTCGACCAAGAAAGTCGAAGCCGCGCGCAAGTTGATGGACTGGCTCGCGACGCCCGATGCGATGGCGCTGTTCGCGAAGAATTTCGCCGTCCTCGCCGTGCCTGGCATAGCCAAGCCGCTCGACTACATTCCCGCCGACTACGAACAGCGGCTGGTGAAGAACGACTTCGCCTGGTCGGCCAAGAACCGCGACAAGATCCTCGCCGAATGGACCAAGCGCTACGACGGCAAGTCGGAGCCAAAATAAGCGCTTGAGGAAATCGCGCCCCGCTCGACGGGGCGCTTTTTTTTGCGTATTGACGAGAGGGTGCAGTGCCCGATCCCGCCGCAGCGCACGAGTCGTATCTCAAGCTCGAAGGCGTCCGCAAGACCTTCGGCAAGTTCACCGCACTCCACAACATCGCCCTGGCGATCCGCCGGGGCGAATTGATCACCTTCCTGGGTCCATCCGGGTGCGGCAAGACCACGCTGCTGCGGATCATCGCCGGACTCGAGACTCAGGACACCGGCAACATCATCCAGGGCGGCCGCGACATTTCACGCCTGCCGCCGATGCAACGCGACTATGGCATCGTGTTCCAGTCGTACGCGCTGTTTCCGAACCTGACGATATTCGCCAATGTGGCGTATGGCTTGGTCAATCGCCGCAAGGGACGCGACGAGATTTTGCGTCGCGTCGGTGAGCTGCTGAAGCTGGTGGGCCTGCCGGATGCGGGTCCAAAGTATCCCGGCCAGTTGTCCGGTGGGCAGCAACAGCGGGTAGCGCTGGCGCGAGCGTTGGCGACGTCGCCCGGTTTGCTGTTGCTCGACGAACCGTTGTCGGCGCTCGATGCGCTCGAGCGCTTGCGGCTGCGTGGCGAAATCCGCGCGCTGCAGCAACGTCTCGGCGTGACGACCATCATGGTGACCCACGACCAGGAGGAGGCGCTGTCGATGGCCGATCGGGTCGTGGTGATGAATCACGGCGTCATCGAGCAGATCGGCACGCCTCAGGAAATCTATCGCGAACCGGCGTCGGCGTTCGTCGCCGATTTCGTCGGCAAGGTCAACGTCATCAGCGCCGTCGCCGAGAATCACGGCCGCTATCGCGTCGGCAGCCTGGTGCTCGACGCTGCGACCGGCAGCAAGCCGGTCGCGCCGGGCACTGCGGTGCACCTGTACCTTCGTCCCGAGGATGTCGTGATCAATGGCGCGGCGACTGGCATGCCCAACGCCGCGCGCGGCAGCGTCACCAAGGTCGAGTTTCTGGGCGCGTTCTGCCACGTTACGGCAGCCCTCGCGGAAGCGCCCGGGCAGGCGCTGCTCATCAACGTTTCGCGTCACAGCGTCGACGAAATGAGCCTGGTCGAAGGCTCGGTGCTGCAGCTCGCACTGCCTGCCGATTGCATGCGGCTGCTCGCCTGACGCGCGGGCTGGGCTGTCCATGAGCACTGTCGCCGTCGACGCCATCGCACTTGCCGCCGCGCCGCGGATCAAGCCGGTCGCGCATTGGCACGATCGCCTGGCGCTTGGCCTGCTGTTGCTGGTGTGCGCGATTCTGGTCGTGTTCCTGCTCGCGCCGCTGTTCATGATCCTGGTGAAGAGCGTCGAGGACAAGAACGGCGCATTCGTCGGCCTGCAGCAGTTCCAGGAATATTTCCAGACGCCTGCGCTGCGCCAGTCGATACTGCACACCCTGTCGGTGGCGCTGGTGGTCACCGGGATCACCATCCCGCTGGCGTTCACCTTCGCCTATGCGCTTACCCGCAGCTGCATGCCGCTCAAGGGCGCGTTCCGGGTGGTCGCGCTCACGCCCATCCTCGCGCCGTCGCTGCTGGCGGCGATTTCGTTCATCCAGTGGTTCGGGACGCAGGGTCTGCTCAAGTGGATGCTGGGCGGCGCCAAGGTCTATGGCCCGATCGGCATCATCCTGAGCTCGATCTACGCGGTGTTTCCGCACGCGCTGATGATCATACTGACCGCGCTGCTGCTCGCGGATGGGCGCCTCTACGAGGCCGCGGAGTCGCTGGGCACGCCGACCCTGCGCAAGTTTTTCACCATCACGCTGCCGGGCGCGAAGTACGGCCTGATCAGCGCGGCGATGGTGGTGTTCTCGTACACGGTCAGCGACTTTGGCATCCCCAAGGTCATCGGCGGCAACTTCAACGTGCTGGCGCTGGACATCTTCAAGCAGGTCATCGGCCAGCAGAATTTCAACAAGGGCGCGGTGGTCAGCCTGATTCTGCTCTTGCCGGTGCTGGTCGCATTCATTGTCGACTCGACCATGCAGGGGCGGCAGCGGGCGCAGTTCTCCTCGCGCGCCGTGCCCTACGCGCCCAAGCCGCGGCGCTGGTTCGACGCAACGATGTTCGTCTACTGTCTGGTTGTCTGCGTGCTGCTGCTGTCGGTGCTGGGTATGGCGATCTACACCTCGTTCATCAAGCTGTGGCCCTACGACCTGACGTTCAGCATGCGCCACTACACCTTCGGCCTGGTCGACGGCGGTGTGATCTCGGCGTTCTTCAACAGCCTGCGCATGGCGCTGCTGACGGCGGTGTTCGGGACGGTGCTGGTTTTCGGCGGCGCGTACCTGCTCGAGAAGACGCGCGGAGCGACCGGCCTGCGCGCCTTCATCCGGCTGCTCGCCGCGGTGCCGATGGCGGTGCCGGGCATGGTCCTGGGCCTGGGCTACATTTTCTTCTTCAACCACCCGGACAATCCGCTGAACTTCATGTATCACGGCATGGCGATCCTGGTCATCGCCACCATCGTGCACTACTACACCTCCAGTCACCTGACCGCGGTGACCGCGCTCAAGTCGCTGGACAACGAATTCGAGGCGGTGTCGGCGAGTCTGAAGGTGCCGTTCTACAAGACCTTCTTTCGGGTCACGGTGCCGGTATGCCTGCCCGCCATCCTCGACATCGGCCGCTACCTGTTCGTCAACGCCATGGTGACCATCTCCGCAGTCGTGTTCCTGTACTCGCCCGACACCAAGCTCGCCTCACTGACGATCCTCGACCTGGACGACGCCGGCGAGATCGGTCCTGCCGCGGCGATGGCCACATTGATCGTCGCCACCTCGACGACGGTGTGCGTGCTCTATGCTGTCCTGACCCGTTTTCTGTTGACGCGCACGCAGGCGTGGCGCAAGCCGCTGACCGTCTGAGCCGTCTCTGCCGCCAAGGAGAAACTCACATGAGCAATTTCGACCGCGATCCGATACTGCTGACGCCGGGTCCATTGACCACCTCGCTGCAGACGAAGTCGGCAATGCTTCGCGACTGGGGCTCGTGGGACAGCAGCTTCAACGCCGTCACCGCCCGCGTTCGCGAGCGGCTGCTCGCCGTCATCAATGGCGCCGCCACGCACGTCTGCGTACCGATGCAGGGCAGCGGCACGTTTTCGATCGAGGCAGCGGTCAACACGCTCGTGCCGCGGTCCGGACACGTGCTGGTGCTGGTCAACGGCGCGTACGGCAAGCGCATGGCGCGCCTGACTTCGATGATGGGCCGCAAGCTCACCGTGTTCGAGACCGCCGACGACGTGCCAACCACCGGCGCCGATGTCGCCCGCCTGCTCGACGCCGATGCGACCATCACGCACGTCGGCCTGATTCATTGCGAAACCTCGACCGGCATCGAGAATCCGCTGGCGGACATCGCCGAGGCAGTCGCGGCGCGCAAGCGCAGCCTGATTGTCGACGCCATGAGTTCCTTTGGCGCGCTGCCGATCGATGCCGCCAGGATTCCTTTCGATGCGCTGATCGCCGCTTCAGGCAAGTGCATCGAGGGGCCGCCGGGCATGGGTTTCGTGTTCGTGCGCAAGGCGGTGCTGGAGCAGTGCGCCGGCAACTCGACGTCGCTGTCGCTGGACCTGCACGACCAGTGGGTGTACATGGAAAAGACCACGCAATGGCGCTTTACGCCGCCAACCCATATCGTGGTCGCGCTCGACGCGGCGCTCGAACAATATCGCGCGCAGGGCGGCCAGCCGGCGCGCCTGGCTCGCTATGCCGCGAACTGCGAGACGCTGGTCGCGGGCATGAAGGAGATGGGATTCAAGCCGTTTCTGGATCCACGCATCCAGGCACCGATCATCGTCACCTTTCACGCGCCTGCTGATTCGCGATACGCCTTCAAGGCGTTCTACGACAAGGTCCGAGAAAAAGGCTTCGTGCTCTATCCGGGCAAGCTCACTCAACTCGAAACCTTCCGCGTCGGCTGCATCGGCGCCATCGGTCCCGACGAGATGCGCCACGCGGTCAACGCGGTGCGCGACGCGTTGCGCGAGCTTGGGCATCCGGCAGATCGCGCCGGCCGCTGCCAGGGCCGCCTAAAGTCGCTCGTTAGGCAGCGACGCGGGACGGCGTCATGACGGGATAGCGCAGCGCGCCCAGACGAGCCAGGTCGGGCGCATCGGGTGGCAGCACACCCTGCCGGATCAGGCAGTCGACGATCACCAGGCTGGCGTCGGCAGTGACCACGTCGGGGCCTTCCTGGCGCGTCGCGAGGATTGCGGCTGCAGCAAGTGGTACCTGCCGAAATTCACTGACTTCGCGGTCGACAGGAGTCGGCACAAAGTCCGCGGGAAGCCACAGGTCGTGTACGAATATCGTCTCGCGCTGCAATCCGTCTGGCCGGTGGCGGCAAATGTGCACGGTGCCCGCGGGTTCGGCCTGCGCGGCGAGCGCTGCGTCGATGCCGGCCTCTTCGCCGGCTTCCTTGACGACGGTTGCCTGCACCGACGTGCCCGCGGAAATGCCGCCGCCGACGAGGTTGTCGAGCAGTCCCGGGTCGATCGCCTTGTGCACGCTGCGCCGAGCGATCCACATCCGGATGTCGGAGCCGTTTCGGCACAAGCCGTTGACATGGGCGGCGAAGGTATGGATGCCGAAGTACCTCGCGGCGGCGCGCTCGATTTCGAACATGGGGGTCGCGCCCCAGGCCGCGCCGACGGCATAGCGCTCGTCGCGCCACGCGCTGAGCAGACCTTCGGCAGACAGTGCGCGCGCGACCCGGTCGATGGCAGTCGTTCGCGATACAGGATCGGTCAGCGTCGAAGCCAGGCCAACCTGGTGGGGAGCGACGACAAAAACATCGGGGTGCGCGAGCAGTCGTGTCGCGCGTGCATCGTCCAGCCACCCGACGCAAACGTCATCGACGACCAGCGGACGAAAGCAGGTTGCGGGAGCGGCGAGTTGAGTCTCAAGCCGCGTGCGCAAGGCGGTTACAATGGCAGCGGTGCCCACGCTCATCGATTGTAGCCGCCTTCGTGCCCGCAGACATCCTCGCGCTGTTCGATCTGGACCACACGCTCCTCCCGGATGACAGCGACGAGCAATGGGTCGAGTTCCTGATCGACGAGGGCGTGCTCGACCGCGCAGTGTTCGAGACGGAAAACCGTGCCATCGTCGATCGCTATCGACGCGGCGAAGTCGGAGTGCTCGAATTCACCGAGTTCTATCTCTCCACCCTCAAGCCGCATCCGGTCAGTCACCTCGAGGCGTGGCGGCAGCGGTACCTGCAGCAGCGCATCTTTCCCAGGATCGCGACCGCGGCGCGCGAACTGGTCGAACGGCATCGCGACGCGGGCGATCTCGTCGTCCTGACCACCGCCACCAGCAGTTTTCTCACCGCGCCGATCGCCCGCGAGCTTGGTTTCGAGCACCTGATCGCCACCGAGCCGGAAATGCGCGACGGGCGCTACACCGGCAAGGTGGCCGGCACTCCCAACATGCGCGAGGCCAAGATCACGCGCCTCGAAGCCTGGCTGGCAACGCGCGGCACGCGGCTGGCCGATTTCCGCGAGAGCTGGTTCTACAGCGACTCGCGCAACGATATTCCGCTACTGTCGGCGGTGACGCATCCGGTCGCGGTCAACCCGGACCCGACGTTGGCGGCGCTGGCGGCGCAGAAGCGTTGGCCGATTCTGCACATCGGTTAAACTTCGCGCTTTTTGACGGATCTCTGGATGACGGCCCGAATCATCGACGGCAAGGCGCGCGCAGCGCGCGCGACGGCCGAAATCGCCCAGAGCGTCGCAGATCGCGTTGCTGCGGGTCAGGCGACTCCGGGGTTGGCGGTCGTCCTCATCGGCGACGATCCTGCGTCGCACACGTACGTGCGCAACAAGCGGCGGACGACCGAAGCGGTGGGCATGCGTTCTTCGTCGTACGATCTGCCAGCGACGACGACGCAGGACGAGCTGCTTGCGCTCATCGATCGGCTCAACGACGACGTGGCGATCAACGGCATCCTAGTGCAGTTGCCGCTGCCCAGGCACATCGACGCCGAGCGCATCAGCGAGCGCATTCATCCGGACAAGGACGTCGACGGCTTTCATCCGTACAACATCGGCAGGCTGGTACTGAAGCGACCATGGCTGCGCCCCTGCACGCCCTACGGCTGCATGCTGTTGCTGCAGGAGACCGGCGAGGACCTGGTCGGCAAGGCGGCGGTCGTCATCGGGCAGTCGAACATCGTCGGCCGGCCGATGGCGCTGGAATTGCTCATGGCCCGATGCACGGTAACCATCTGCCACTCCGCGACCCGCGACCTGCCGGCGATAGTCTCTGGCGCCGACATCCTGGTCGCGGCCATGGGCAAGTTGCGCTTCGTACAGGGCGCCTGGATCAAGCAGGGCGCGATCGTCATCGACGTCGGCACCAATCGCACCGAGGATGGGAAGCTGCGCGGTGACGTCGACTTCGACTCGGCGGTTCAGCGCGCCGGCTGGATCACGCCGGTGCCAGGCGGTGTAGGACCGATGACCATCGCCATGCTGCTTCGAAACACCTTGCTGGCAGCTGACCTGCAGGACATGCGGCGTGGTGACGGATCGATCGATTAGCCCGCGCGCAAGTGCCACGCCTTCGGGCGGGTAAAGGTCTGGATGCCGTAGGTCGACAGGGTCAGCCCGATGCCCGAGTGACCGACGCCCGACCACGGAAGGCGCGGACTGACGCGATCGCAGCAATTCCAGTACACCGATCCCGAATGCACCTGCGCCAGGAGTCGGCGCGCGCGCTTTTCGTCGGGCGTGTAGACGCCCGCAGTCAGTCCGTATTCGGTGTCGTTCATCAGCGCGACCGCCTCGGCGTCGTCGGCGACTTTCTGGATGCCGATGATCGGGCCGAAGCTTTCGTCCTTCATCAGCGCCATCTTGTGATTGACGTCGGTGAAAACCGTCGGCTGGAACCAGTTGCCTTTCTGCGCGATCACACTTCCGCCGGCAAGCAGCCGCGCGCCGCGCTTCTTCGCATCCGCGACCTGGCGCTTCAGGACGTCGAGCTGGGGCCGCCGGGTGATCGCGCCGATGTACGTGCTTTCCGAAGTCGGGTCACCGACCTTGTAACCCTTGACCTCCGCGACGAAGGCCGCGACGAAGGCGTCGTGGATCTTCTCGTGGACATAGATGCGTTCGACCGAGCAGCACGATTGCCCGGTGTTGTAGAAGGCGCCGTCGGCGATGCCCGCTGCCGCGGTGGCGACATCGACATCGTCGCATACGTACACCGGGTCCTTGCCGCCGAGCTCGAGCTGCACCTTGATCATCTTGCGGCCCGCCGTGGCGCCAATCTTGGCGCCCGTTCCGTACGATCCGGTGAAGAACACTCCGTCCACGGGCTGCTTGAGCAGGGCGGCGCCGGCGGCGCCGCCGCCGACGATGGGAATGAAGACGTCGGCGGGAACGCCGGCGTCAATGAGCATTTCCGCGATGGCAAGGCCGGTCAACGTGGCGAATTCGGACGGCTTGTAGAGCACCGCGTTGCCGGCGATCAGCGCCGGAACGAAAACGTTGCCACCGACGAAGTACGGATAGTTCCACGCCGAGATATTGGCGATTACGCCGAGCGGCTCGTGCGAAATACGCTCCTCGAGGCCCTGCTTGGCGTCTGCGTACACCTTCTCCTCGCGCAACACGCCTGCGGCTTCGGCGATGAAGAAGTCGATGCGCCCGAGCAGTCCGTTGAGTTCGTTGCGCGATTGCCGGATCGGCTTGCCGACTTCAGCAGTGAGCGTTTGCGCAAGTTCCTCGAGCCGGGTGGTAATCCGGTCTCGAAACGCGCGGATCGCGTCGATGCGCTTCCTGATGGGCGTGGCGCCCCATGAAGGCTGGGCGGCTCGGGCGCGTGCGTATTTGGCGCGGATGGAAGCCGCGCTGTCTTCGGCGACGTCCTTGATGACGGCATTGGTGGCGGGATTGAGTATCTTCAATGGGGAATGACCTTCAGTGTCGGGCGCGTGCGAGGAAATCGTCGAGCAGCGCAGTGTCGTCGATGTATGAAGCGTGCGCCACATCGTGGAATTCCGGATGCCATTGCACGCCGAAGACGTACGAAGGGCCGGTCCAGCGCACGGCTTCGACGACGCGATCGGGTTCCGACCAGGCTTCGACCACCAGTTCGCGGCCAAGGTCCTTGGCGGCCTGGTGGTGAACCGAATTGGTCTTGGTCAGCGCCAGCCCTGGATACAGCGCCGCCAGCCCGGAGCCGGGCACGATCGAGGTAGCGTGCGCATTCTCGGCGTAGATGTCCCAGTTGCGATGGTTCAGCGCGCCGGGCATTTGCGTCGAGAGGTCCTGGTAGAGGGTGCCGCCGAAGGCGACGTTGATCACCTGCGCGCCGCGGCAGACGCCGAGCACGGGCTTGCCGGCGGCGACAAACGCGCGCAGCAGCGCGATCTCGTAGTCGTCCCGGATGCGGTCGCCATTCCACGCCGGCTTGAGCGCGCGTTCGCCGTAGGTCTCCGGGCAGACGTCCGAGCCGCCCATCAGCACCAGCGCGTCGAGTTCCCGGGCGTAATCGGCGACGCCGACACGGCTGGCGCTGCGCCGTGTCGTGCCATCGGGTGAAGGAACCATCAGCGCCATGGCGTCTTTCTGCATGATCCAGTGCGCCATGTTCTGCTCGATGTACTGCAGCGTCATGCCCTTGAAAATCGCGCGCTGTGGATCGGCATGGAAAAAGCACGCGGAGATTCCGACCTTGAGCATGAACGAACGGACTTTCAGATCGCCGCGGCAAAAATGCGCTCGAAGTCTTCGCGCGCGCACGGCCGGGGGTTGGTCTGGTGGCAGATGTCGTTCACCGCGACCTCGACCAGCGCCGGAATGTCGGCGCGCGTCACGGTGCGCTTGCCCTGGTAGGCAGCGAGCGTCAGCGGAATCGAGAGCTCGCGCTTGAGTGCGACCAGCCAATCGATGAAAGCCTGAGCCGACGCTGCACCCGAACCCTGGCCCACGCCGACGACGTGCGCGAGCTCGGCCATCTTGTCGGTCGCGGCGGAGAGGTTGAAGCGCATCACATGGTCGATCATGATGCCGTTGGCCAGTCCATGGTGCAGGTCCGCCACCGTCGACAAGGCGTGGGCGCAGGAATGCACCGCGCCCAGGTCCTTCTGGAAGGCGATCGCGCCCATCATCGAGCTCATCATCATGTCCGAGCGGGCGGCGATGTTGTGCGGCTCGCGCACTGCCGTGCGCAGCGAGCGCGCGGCGATGCGCGTGCCTTCGAGCGCGATGCCGTCGCATAGCGGGTGATACGCGGGCGAGAGGTACGACTCGACGTTGTGGGTGAGCGCGTCCATCCCGGTGGCTGCGGTGATGGGCGCCGGGAGATCGAGTGTAAGTTCCGGGTCGGCGAACACCGCTCGCGCGAGCAATTTGGGCGAGAACAGGATCTTCTTGATGTGGGTCGCGTCGTCGGACACGACGCTCGAGCGGCCCACTTCCGAACCCGTGCCGGAGGTCGTCGGCACGGCGATGAACCACGGCAGGTCGCGGTCCATTGGCCGCACCTGCGGATGGTCCCAGGCATACTCGAGCACCGATCCCGGATGCGTGGCGAGCAATGCCACGGCTTTCGCCACGTCGAGCGCCGCGCCGCCGCCCAGCCCGATGACCGCGTCGGCGCCGTGTGCCTTGTATTTCGCGACGCCGGCGCCGACCTGGCTGGCGACTGGATTGCCCCAGATCTCCGAGAACACGCCGACCTCGAGTCCGGTCAGGTCGGCGATGAAGGCCGAGAGCATCGGCAGGGGAGCGATGCCGCGATCGGTGACGATCAGCGGGCGCTTGATGCCGCGCGTGCGCAGGTGCTCGCCGACCAGCTTGCGCGCGCCGGGGCCGAAGTGAATCGTCGTCGGAAAGGCAAACGTGACAATGGCCATCAGATGATCTCGAAGTAACGTTTCAGTTCCCAGTCGGTGACGCCGTCGAGCCACTGCCGCCATTCCCACTCGCGGGTGGCGGCGAAATGATCGACGAAATCGTCGCCCATCCAGTCGCGCGCGATTTTCGAATTGCGGAAGTTGCGCGTGGTCTCGATGAGCGTGCGCGGTGCGCGCGGAATGTCTTCGGCGCCCTGATTGGTGCCATGGATGGGTTTGGCGGTGAGCTTGAGGTTCTTCTCGACGCCGTGCAGCCCTGCGGCAATGCACGCCGCCGCCGCCAGATACGGATTGATGTCCGCACCGGGGCAGCGCGTCTCGAGGCGAGTCGCCTTGGGCGAACCGGCGATCACCCGGAAGCTGGCGGTGCGGTTGTCGAGCCCCCAGGTCGGCTTCACCGGTGCCCAGAAGCCGTCGACGAGCCGCTTGTAGCTGTTGATGGTCGGCCAGAACATCGGCGCGAATTCGAGCAGGCACGCCACCTGTCCTGCCAGGTAGCTCTCGAACATCCTGCTCATGCTGTTGCGACCCTTGGCGTCGTAGAAGACGTTCTTCTTGCCGTCGGACATCGACTGGTGGATGTGTCCCGAGCAACCCGGATATTGCGCGTTCCACTTGGCCATGAAACTCGGCATGATCCCGAAGCGCGAACCGATTTCCTTGGCGCCCGTCTTGAACAGGACCGCCCGGTCGGCGGCCTCGAGCGCTTCCGAGAACTGGATCGCGACTTCGTACACGCCGGGTCCGGTCTCGGTGTGCAGGCCTTCGATCGGCACGCCGAAGTCGGCCATCTCGACCATCAGCGCCTTGAAGAATTCGCGGTTCTCGTTGGCGCGCAACAGCGAATAGCCGAACATGCCCTGGGTGATGGGGTCGGGGCGCACGTAACCTTTTTCGGCCCACGAACGCGGCGTCTCGGCGAAATTGAACCACTCGAACTCGATGCCGCACATCGGCACGACGCCGAGTTTCTCCGCGCGCTTGAGCACGCGCTTGAGCGTTTGTCGCGGACACACGGGATGCGGAACTTCCTTGCCGGCCTTGCCGGTGACGAACTCGCCGAGGAAGAACGGCACGTTGTCGTCCCACGGCACATTGCGATGCGTGCCCAGGTCGAGCCGGGCCAGTGCGTCCGGAAAGCCCTTGTGCCAGCCGGTCAGCGTGGTGTTGTCGTAGCACTGGTCGGCCATGTCCCAGCCGAAGACCACATCGCAAAAACCAAAACCGCCGTCGACCGCCGAGAAGAATTTATCCTTGTGCAGGTACTTGCCGCGCAGGATGCCGTCGATGTCCGAAACAGCGACCTTGACGCGCTGCCCGGGGGCTTTGCGCACGGCGTCGAGCACCTTCTTGGCGGCAATGTCTTGCGGCATGGATGTCCCCGATGTCGGTTCGAAGTTTTGCGCGAGGTCGACCCCAAGGCGCTGCCGGGGCCGGAAGCAATTGTAACCCGGTGCGCCGGCCCACGGCAGCGGGCCGCTCGTGTGTGTCGGATGCTGCTAGAGTTGCGTCGCCATGGCCCGTCCCGGAGCGCTTGTCTCACTGCATCTTGCCGTCCTGCTGTTCGGCATTGCCGGGTTGTTCGGTAAGTGGATCGCCCTGCCGGCGACAACCATCGTCCTCGGCAGGGCCTGCCTTTGCCGCGCTCGCGCTTGCCGCGTGGCTGATAGTGCGTCGGCAGGGGCTCGGTCGCTGCGAATGGCAATTCTGCGCCAGCGGTGTGCTGCTGGCGGTGCATTGGGTGGCGTTTTTCCAGGCGATCCAGACGGCGAGCGTCGCTGTCGGCCTGCTTGGGTTCGCGAGTTTTCCGGTCTTTGTCCTGCTGCTGGAAAGCGTGGTGCTGCGCCGCCGCGCACGTGCGTCGGAATGGCTGTGCGGCGTAGTCGTCGCTGCCGGCCTGGCACTCCTCGTCCCCGATTTCGCCTTCGACAATCGCGTGACGCACGGACTGTTATGGGGCCTCGTGTCCGGATTCAGCTTTGCGCTGCTGGCCATTTCCAATCGCGCCCTTGCCGCGAGGCGCGATGCGGCGCAGATCGCCTACTGGCAAAACGCCATTGCCGCGCTCGTGCTCGTGCCTGCGCTGTTGTTCACCGCTTCAGTGCCGCATCCTGGCGAGATCGCGGCGCTGCTGGTCCTGGGTGTCGTGTGCACTGCCCTGGCGCACTCGCTGTTCATCCACTCCATGCGCACGCTGTCCGCGCACACCGCCAGCGTGGTGGCGAGCCTGGAACCCGTGTATGGCATCGCATTGGCCGCGTTGCTGCTCGGCGAATACCCGGACACGAGGACCGTGCTTGCCGGCGTCATCATCCTGATCGCGTCGGCCTGGGCGAGCACACGCGCCATCGACGTAGCGCTCACGCCGCCGCTTGTGTAGCATCGCGGCTGCAACCAAGCGAGCCCACTCGTCCATGTACACGCCGACCTCACTGAGGAAACTTGCATGCCAAACCGGGGGCGCGCCATGATTGTCGTGCTCATGGGGGTCTGCGGCTGCGGCAAGTCGACGGTCGGGCAGGCGCTTGCCGACGAGTTCGGCTGGGTGTTTCTCGATGCCGACGACTTCCATCCCGACGCCAACGTCGCCAAGATGGCGGCCGGCGTCGCCTTGACCGACGCCGATCGCTGGCCGTGGCTGGACCGGATGGTTACAGAATTGCAGGCGATCGAAGCCAAAGGTCGCCACGCGGTGCTCGCGTGCTCGGCGCTGCGCCAGCGCTACCGGGACCGGCTCGAACGCGCGGGCGACATCCGCTGGGTCTACCTCAAGGGCGACGCGGCGACCATCGAACCACGCATGGCGTCGCGCCGCGGCCATTTCATGCCGGCGACGCTGCTCGCCAGCCAGTTCGCGACGCTCGAGGAGCCGGCCGACGCCATCGTCGTGGACATCGCCCAACCCACCGCAGCTCAGGCCGCGCAGATCGCGGCGACCCTGCGCTCGACGGCATGACCGAACGCGGGCGACAGAAACCGGCGACCGCGGTCACGCTGCTCGGCCGCGACCCGAAGCGGCACATCGGCGCAGTGAACACGCCGGTTTATCGCGCCAGCACCATTTTGTTCAACACCGTCGCCGAACTCGAAGCCGCGATACAGGGCACGTACCCCGGCGTAGCGTACGGATTGCACGGACTGCCGACCGTCACCGACGTGCAGGCGGCGTTCGCGGCGCTGGAAGGCGGCTACGCGGGGCTCGCCGTGCCTTCGGGCCTGGCGGCGATAACGCTCGCGCTGCTCGCCATGACCCGCGCCGGCGACCACGTGCTGGTCACCGACTCGGTCTATGGGCCGACGCGGCGCTTTTGCGAGAACCAGTTGCGCGGATTGGGTGTCGACGTCAGCTACTACGATCCGCTGATCGGTGGCGACATCGGCCGCGCTTATGCGCGACAACACCAAGGTCGTGTTCACCGAATCGCCGGGCTCGCTGTCCTTCGAAGTGCAGGACATTCCGGCGATCGCCGAAGCCGCGCACGAGCGTGGCGCGCTGGTGATGCTCGACAACACGTGGGCCACGCCGCTGGGGTTCCCCGCGTTCGCGCGCGGCGTCGATGTGTCGGTACACGCCGGCACCAAGTACCTCGGTGGGCACTCCGACGTGCTGATCGGCCTGATCAACTGCTCCGAAGCGACGTATCCCCGCATGCATCGCCTCTGGACCGACATGGGCGTGACGTGCAGCAGCGACGACTGCTTCCTCGCCTTGCGTGGCTTGCGCACGCTCGCGGTGCGCCTTGAGCGCCACACCCAGAGCGCGCTGCGCATCGCGGCGTGGCTGCGCGAGCAACCCGAGATCGCCGAGGTCATCTTCCCTGCGCTGCCGGGTTCGCGCGGCCACGAGCTGTGGCAGCGCGATTTCACTGGCGCCTGCGGGCTGTTCAGCGTGGTGCTCAAGCCGGTCGCCAAGCAGCGCATCGACGCCATGCTCGATGGAATGCGGCTGTTCAAGATGGGCTTCAGCTGGGGTGGCTTCGAGAGCCTGATCCTGCCGATCTTTCCGGAGCGCATGGCCACTGCAACGCGTGGGGAAACGCATGGTCAGAATCTGCGATTGCGTGTCGGGCTGGAACGTACCGCTACGCGCTGGGAAACGCATGGCCCGAATCTGCGCTTGCACGTCGGGTTGGAGGATTGCGATGACCTGATCGCCGACCTCACCAACGGTCTGGCGCGACTTCGGGCCTGAGGGTCTGGGATCGATAGCAAGGCAGTGCGGTTCAGGTCACGGCGTCGCCGAAGTACGCGGCCTGTGCCCGCGGGTCGGCGCGCACCTCTGCGGGCAGCCCCTGCGCAATGATCAGGCCGCGGTCGAGCACGATCACCCGATCAGCGTGCGCAAATACCACGTCCATGTCGTGCTCGGTGAACAGCGCAGCCATGCCGTCGGTGCGAACCAGGCTGGCGGTCAGGCGCATCAGTTGCGCGCGATCCCCCGGCGCGGTGCCCGCGGTGGGCTCGTCCATCAGCAGCAGGCGTGGCGACGACGCCAACGCGACCGCGAGTTCGACGCGTTTCAGGTCGCCGTACGCGAGTGTCGCGCAAGTGTTCGCGGACAATGCCGAGGCGCCCACGCGCGCAAGCAACGTCTCCGCCTGGTCGACATGCGCAGCGCCGGCGCGACTCGTCAGTCGCCATTGTTCCCCACCGTGCGCAATGAGTGCGAGCTGCACGTTCTCGCGCACCGTCATCGACGCGAAGATGGCCGCCGTCTGGAACGTCCTGCCGACACCCAGTACGGCGACGCGTTGCGCCGGCAAGCCTGCGATGCTCTTTCCGGCGAGGCGGATCGAGCCTGAATCCGGTAGGAGCTGGCCGTTGATCAGGTTGAAGCAGGTCGTCTTGCCGGCGCCATTGGGCCCGATGAGTGCGACCAGCTCGCCGGGCGAGACCGCGAAGGACACGTCGTCGACAGCGACGACTCCGCCGAACACCTTGCGCAGATTGCTTACTTCGAGCAGCGCTTGCGTCGTCATGGGGCGTTTTGCAGACGCGATCGCAACGCGAACACACCGCCGATGCCCGCGGGAAAGACCAGCGCCAGCACGAGGATGATCGCGCCCAGGACGGAGCGCCAGTACTCGGTCGCGCGTGGCAGTGTGTCCTGCAGCCAGGTGAAGACGCCCGCGCCCACCAATGGACCGGCAAGCGTGTTGACACCCCCGAGCATTACCATGACCAGTCCATCGACCGAGCGCGGGATGGCCAGCGTTTCCGGCGAGATGCTGCCCTTGGAGAACGCGTACAGCCCGCCGGCCAATCCGGCAAACGCGCCGGCCCAGGCGAATGCTACCCATTGCATGCGGCGCGGATCGATGCCCAGCGCGGCCGCGCGCAGCGGCGAATCGCGCACCGCGCGCAGCGCGTAGCCGAACGGCGTTTGCGCGATCCACGTCAGCAGCGCCATCGCGGTCGCCGCGAGCGAGAGCGTAAACAGGTAGAACGACGGCCGGCTCGACAGCCACGACGCGGGCCAAACGCCGACGATGCCATTCGATCCTCCGGTGACCGCGTCCCATTGCATCGCGACCGACCAGGTGATTTGCGCAAAACTCAGCGTGAGCATCGCCATGTACACGCCTGAGAGGCGCACGCAGAGCCAGCCGAAGATCACCGCGCCGGCAAACGCGGCGGGCGCGGCCAGCGCGAGCGCGCCAGCCATCGGCAAACCTTGCTTGAATGCCAGTGCCACGGCGTAGGCGCCGATCCCGAAGTAGCACGCATGGCCGAAGGAAATCATGCCGCCTGGGCCCAGCAGCAGGCGCAGGCTGCTCGCGAACAGCGCAAAGATCAGTACGTCGGTGGCCAGCACCAGCCAGTAGTCAGCAACCACCATTGGCAGCAGCGCTGCGACGACCACCAGCGCTGCCGCGATGACCAACGTACGCAGACCCGCAGGGCGCACCGCTTCGCGCTGTTCGGGCAGCGATGTCGTCGCAGGAAGCGCTGGTGCGCGGCCCAGCAGACCCTGCGGCTTGAGCGCCAGCACGACCGCCATGAGCACGAATTCGGCGACCAGCGTGAGCTTCGGAAATGCGAATTCGATGCCGCCGAGGCTGACCGTGCCCAGCGCGATGCACAGCGATTTGAGCAGGCTGATCAGCAACGCGGCGATGAACGCGCCGGGAATCGATCCAAGGCCTCCAACCACGGTAACCACGAAGGCGTCGGCAATGGTCGACAGATCCATCGACAGCGTCGCCGGTTCGCGCGGCAACTGCAACGCCCCGGCGAGTCCCGCCAGACCGGCGCCAATGGCAAATACCGTAGTGAACAGCGTGCGCTCGTCGATTCCAAGCGCCGCCGCCATGGAGCGGTTCTCGCTGGCGGCTCGCACCAGCACGCCGAATCGGGTGCGCGCGATCAGCAACCAGAGCGCGAGCAGCACTGCGGGCCCCACGGCGATGAGCAGCAGGTCGTACTGCGGAAATGCGCCGCCGGGCAGCGTGATCGCACCGCGCAGGCCGGGGACCCGCGGGCCGAGCAGGTCCTCGGGTCCCCACGCGGCGAGCGCGACGTCCTTGACGATGAGCACGATGGCAAACGTCGCCAGCAGTTGCAGCAGCTCGGGCGCCGAATACAGACGCCGCAGCAGCAGCGCTTCGAGCAGCGCGCCGAGCGCCGCGATGGCCAGCGTGGCAACCAGCACCGCACCCCAGTACCCAAGCGCATCACCGCTCGTGTGGCCCATCCATGCGATGAGGCTCCACGCGAGATAGGCGCCGAGCATCATCAGCGAACCGTGCGCGAAGTTGACGATGCGGGTGACGCCGAAGATGAGCGTCAATCCGGCCGAGAGCAGGAACAGCGCCGACGCACCCGCCAGGCCGTTGAGCAATTGCAGCAACAACGTGCCGGACGTCACCTGCCGATCCTTGACCTAGTTTACCGGCCGGTGCGCGCGTACCCAGTCGTCGGAGGGCAGGTAGTTCTTGCCGTCGGCGTAGCGCCAGTCGACCATCACGCCCTTGCCGCCGTCGACGCCGATGCGACCGACATAAGCGCCCATCGTCGATTGGTGGTCGAGCGCGCGATAGGTAATTGGGCCAAAGGGCGTATCGACCGCGAGCCCCTGCATGGCCGCGACCAGCGCCTCGGTGTCGGTCGAGCGCGCCTTGCGGATCGCCGCCGCCGCGGTCATGACGATGCTGTAGCCGACGACCGAACCCTGCCGTGGATAGTCGCGAAATTTCGCCTGGTACGCATCGAGGAAACGCTTGTGTGCGGGTGTCGCGATGGCCGACCACGGATAGCCGGTGACATACCATCCGACCGGAGCCTCGTCCTTCAACGGGTCCAAATACTCCGGCTCGCCGCCAAGCAGGTTGAATACCGGCCGACCCTTGAACAATCCACGCAATTCGCCTTCGCGCACGAACTTGGTCAGGTCGGCGGCGAACAGCGAGGAAAAAATCGCGTCGGGCTTGGCATCGCCGATCGCCTGCACCACCGGTCCCGCGTCGAGTTTGCCCAGCGGCACCGCGAACTCGACGAATTCGATGCCTGCCGGCTGCAGCGCGATCATCTGCTGCTTGAATGCCGCGGTGGCCGACTTGCCGTATTCGTAGTCCGGATAGACGATCGCCCAGCGCCGCTTGCCGAGTTTCGCCGCGTCGGGCACGAGCATCGCGGTCTGCATGTAGGTCGACGGGCGCAGCCGAAACGTGTAGCGGTTGCCGCTGTCCCAGACGATCTTGTCGGTGAGCGGTTCGGAGGCGAGGAAGAGCACCTTGCGCTGCTTGGCGTAGTCGGCAACCGCGAGACCGACTGCGGACGAAAACGTCCCCATCAGCACGTCGACCTTTTCGCGCGACACCAATTCCTCGGCGACGCGAACCGCGTCGCCGGGCGTGCCAGTGTCGTCACGGACCACGAGCTCGAGCTGTCGGCCGAGCACACCACCGGTGCGGTTGACTTCCTCGACCGCGAGTTCCATGCCCTTGCGGTAGCCATCGAGAAAGGCGGGGAAGACCTTGTAGCTGTTGAGTTCGCCCAGCTTGATGGTCTGCGCCGCGGCGGGTGCTGCCAGCATCGCGACGAACGCAAGAATCGAGAACGAAAGGCCAAAACTGCGGTTCATCATGTCTCCATCAAAGCGGCGCACGTGCCGTGTGCGCCGGTGTTGAACTTCCCATCATAACGGGCCGGACGCGGGAACCCAAAGTACGATCTGACGGCAGGTGCTGCCCAGCGCTTCTATGCTTATGCAATCGAGCAGGTGCCGCGGGCGACCGGTCGCAGGTAAAATGCGCGATTTGCCTGCTGCGGCAACGCCCTGCGCAATTCCCATGCGCTAACGCGGTTATCTGGACGTCCGGATGCTCAACCCTGGTTTTGGACTGACCTTTCCCGAGCTCTACGCGACTGCGGGTCTGGCGCGCGTCGACAGCGCCTTCCTCGCGCATCTCGCTGGCGCCGATGCGCCGCTCAAGTCGCGGCTCGACGCTGCACGCGCCGATCCGGAGGCGCTGGGCCGCCTGGGCGAGTCGGAGCTGCTGATCGCGTTGGCTCCGCACCTCGAGGATTTTCTTGCGCGCCTGTTCGGGGTCGAAGGCGAGGTCGCCGCCCTGCAGGCAGCCCAGCACGAGCTCGCGCCATTGTTCGCGTGCAAGCGACAGGTCGTACAGCGCAAGGCGCTCAATCGTTACAAGGCCGACGTCGTCCTTGGATTCGATGGCGCGGCTCTGCGCGCGCAACTCGAAGCAAGACTTGGCGTCAAGTTGGAGGGGCTCGCAGGCGAACTCGCGTACGCCCGCGCGCTCGGCGAGTGGGGCCGTGACGAAGTCGCGCACGAAGCCGATATCGACCTGGCGCTTCGCTACGCGGCGTGGGCGGTGCAGTCGCCGGAGGGCAAGGCGTTGCACAAGCGCGGCGTGTTGTTCAAGGCTCCGCGCAAGCTCGACTTCATGCGACTCGTGCCGGTCGAGACCCACGTGCACAACGACGTGGCGATGCTGCAGTTACCCCAGAGCCACTTGCGTCGGCGCGACGGTTTCGCGTTGACCGATCCGGGCACCGATCTCGCCGGCGCGCTCGACCAGGCGCACTACTGCATCTGGTGCCACGAGCAGCAGAAGGATTCCTGCAGTTCGGGCATGCGCGAGAAGAAACCGGCCGACGGGTCGGTGCCCCCCTTCAAGAAGTCGCCATTCGGCGTGACCATCGCCGGCTGTCCGCTAGACGAAAAGATTTCCGAATTTCACAAGCTGCGCTCGGAGGGCTGGGCGCTGGGCGCGCTGGCGGTGATCTGCGTCGACAATCCGCTGGTCGCGGCGACCGGTCATCGCATCTGCAACGACTGCATGAAGGCCTGCATCTACCAGAAGCAGGAGCCAGTCGACATTCCGCAATCGGAGACGCGCACGCTCAAGGACGTCCTGGCACTGCCCTGGGGCTTCGAAATCTATTCGCTGCTCACCCGCTGGAATCCGCTGAACCTGCGCCGTCCGCTGCCGCGCGCGGCCACCGGCAAGCGCGTGCTCGTCGTCGGCACCGGGCCGGCAGGATTCACGCTGGCGCACCATCTGCTCAACGACGGCCATGTCGTGGTCGGCATCGACGGTCTCAAGATCGAGCCGCTCGCCTCCGAACTGTCCGGCGTATCCGCGCACGGCGCGCGCGTAGCCTTCGCGCCGATTCGCGACATCGCGACGCTGCACGAGCCTCTCGACAATCGCGTGATGGCGGGCTTCGGCGGGGTGGCCGAATATGGCATCACCGTGCGCTGGGACAAGAATTTTCTCAAGTTGATCCGCATGCTGCTCGAACGGCGCGATGGCTACGCGTTGTTCGGTGGCGTCCGTTTTGGCGGCACCATCGACGCCGCGGGTGCATTCGAGTTGGGCTTCGATCACATCGCATTGGCAGCGGGGGCGGGAAGACCGACCGTGCTCGACATGCCCAACGCGCTCGCCAACGGCGTGCGCACCGCGTCGGATTTCCTGATGGCGCTGCAACTCACCGGCGCGGCCAAGCGCGACTCGCTCGCCAATATGCAGTTGCGCCTGCCTGTGGTGGTCGTCGGCGGCGGGCTGACCGCGATCGACACCGCCACCGAGTCGCTGGCGTACTACCCGGTGCAGGTGGAGAAGTTCCTGGCGCGCTACGAGGCGCTGGTCGCAGAGCAGGGCCGCGAGGCGATCGAGGCGTCCTGGAAGGTGGATGAGCGCCAGGTCGCAGAGGAGTATCTCGCGCACGGCCGTGCGATACGCGCCGAGCGCGCGCGGGCGGCGAGCGAAAACCGGCCGGCGCGAATCCTGGAACTGCTCGATGCGTGGGGCGGAGTCACCATCGCCTATCGCCGACGCCTCGTGGACAGCCCGTCGTACACGCTCAACCACGAGGAAGTGGAAAAGGCGCTGGAGGAGGGGATCCGCTTCGCCGAGGGCGTGACGCCGCTGGCGGTCGAAGTCGATGCGCTAGGCTGCGCGCAAGCCCTGAGCGTGTCGGTGCAACAACGCGACGAAGCCGGCGCGTGGCAAGAAACAGCGCGCGCGACACTTCCGGCGCGCACGATCCTGATCGCGGCCGGAACGCAGCCGAACACCGTCGCGGCGCGCGAGGATCCAACGCACTTCCATCTCGACGGCCGCTATTTCCAGGCGCTCGACGAAGCCGGCCAGCGGGTCGTGCCGGACAAGGCGCTGGCCAAGCCGCAGACCACTTACGTGCTCACGGCCTTTGAAGCCGATGGCCGCGCGATGAGTTTCTTCGGCGACCTGCACCCTTCGTACTTCGGTAACGTGGTCAAGGCGATGGCCAGCGCGACACAGGGTTATCCGATCGTGACCCGCATGCTCGAGCGCGTGCGCGCAGCATCGTCGCACTCCGACGCGTCGTTCCTGGCGCGCCTCAACAGCGAATTGCGTGCGTCCGTCGAGCGGGTGACGCGGCTGACACCGACCATCGTCGAAGTGGTGGTGCGCGCGCCCGCCGCAGCCCGGCGATTCCGGCCGGGACAGTTCTACCGGCTGCAGAACTTCGAAACGCTCGCCCGCGAAGTCGACGGCACGCGCCTCGCCATGGAAGGCCTCGCGCTCACCGGCGCGTGGGTGGACCGCGAACAGGGACTGGTATCGACCATCGTGCTGGAAATGGGCGGCTCGTCGGACTTGTGCGCGCATCTCAAGCCGGGTGAACCGGTGGTACTGATGGGTCCGACCGGGTCGCCCACCGACATCGCCGGCGGCGAAACGGTGCTGCTGGTCGGTGGCGGCCTGGGCAATGCGGTGCTGTTCTCGATCGGCCAGGCGTTCCGCGCCGCGGGCTCGCATGTGCTTTACTTCGCGGGCTATCGCAACATGATCGATCGCTACAAGATCGCCGACATCGAAGCGGCTGCCGATGCCATCGTCTGGTGCTGCGACGAGGCACCGGGCTTCGCGCCCGGACGAGCGCAGGACCGCACCTTCGTGGGCAACATGGTCGAGGCGTTGGCGGCCTATGCGACGGGCAGGCTGGGCAAAGTCGACATCCCGCTGTCGAGCGTCGATCGCGTCATTGCCATCGGCTCCGACCGCATGATGGCCGCGGTCACCGCGGCGCGGCACGGCGTCCTCCAGCCGTGGCTCAAGCCCGGCCACCACGCCATTGCTTCGATCAACTCGCCGATGCAGTGCATGATGAAGGAAATCTGTGCGCAATGCCTGCAGCCGCAGCGGGATCCGGCGACCGGCAAAGTCAGCTACGTCTTCTCGTGCTTCAACCAGGATCAGCCGATGGACCGCGTCGATTTCACGGCGCTCAACGCGCGCCTGCGACAGAATGTCGTGCAGGAGAATCTCGCCGCGCAATGGATTGCTCATTGCGAGCGGGACGTACCCGCGCCGGACCCAGCATGAATGCTCGCCGGCGCAAGCCGCGCCGTTGCGAGCCTGAACTGAACCGCGTGGTATTGACCTGAATCAACGTCGAAACTGATGCCCGGCGTAGTCTCGCCCGTGTGCAAATCAACACGGGAGACGCAATGGAATCGTCTGGAGGCAACGGTGCCGCACTTGCGCAGCGGCTGGTCAACCTGATCCTGGGCGTCGTAGTTACCGTGGCAATGACCGCGCTGTTCCTCTCGGGCAGCGATCTTGGTGCCGCCAACGCGACTGCGAAGGGCGATCCCCATGATGCCGCGACAACGGCCGCTAAGGCCGCGCCGGCGAGACTGCCGTCCGAATAATCGGCGGAGGTAGATCGACAAATAGCGGCATTGGGTGTGCGCACACAACTGGTGCGTGGTGTCCGCTGAAAGCTTGTTGCAAGAATTGCTTACAAAAAACGGGGCCTCACGCGTGAAACTCGGCGTCGGGCAGCACGGTCGCAAAAAGGTCATCTTTTGCGTGACGCTGCATGGTCCCATTCGAGCGTATGCCATCGCGTGCATCGCCGGCGTCTGTCGACGACGGCGAGGTCGTGCACCTGATCAATCCGCTGTGGGACTGTCATGGTGGCAGCGACTTGCGTACGCTCGAGATGTACCGAGCGCTCGACAACAGGGTGCCTGTTCGCCTCTGGAGCCGATTCACGCCTGCGGCTGAGTTCCGGCAACACTTTCCGATAGAACTCATCCGACCATGGTCGGGGCGCATACCGATTGGCGGTACATTTGTTTTCGTCGGCGCGTACTTACGCATCGGACACTGGTTCAAGGCGTCGTTCCCGCGCCGCACTATCCTCGTCTATAACACGCACCAGCCGGATCGGTTGCCCAAGGTGCTGCAGCGGCTGCGCGCGTGGCATCGCACGCCGGTCGAAGTCGTGTACACCTCGCCGCTGTTGCGTCGGCTGTCGGACCAACCTGGAGTCGTGATCGAAAGCCCGATCGACCTGGCACATTTCGCACCAGCTGCGTCGGTACGGTCGCTGGCGCCGCGGCAATTTCGCGTCGGTCGACTCTCACGCGACGTCGCCAGCAAGCATCACGAGGAAGATCCTGCCGTCTATGCGGCGATGGTCCGTGCCGGCGCTGACGTGCGCGTCATGGGCGGAACCTGTCTCAAGGGACTCGCGCCGGACCTGCCCGCCGGCGCCCTTTTGGCCGCGGGTGCCGAAAGCGCCGCCGATTTCCTGCGCAACCTGGATTGCTTCTACTACCGGACCAGCGAGCGTTGGCTGGAGGCCTACGGCCGGGTCGTCTTCGAGGCGATGGCCTGCGGCCTGCCGGTGGTCTGCGGTCGCAAGGGTGGTTACGCGGACTACATCGTGCACGGGATCAACGGCTTCCTGGTCGACTCGAGCGAACAGGCGATCTCGCTGCTGCTGCAATTGCGCGATGACGCTGCGCTGCGAGCCCGGGTAGGCCGCGCCGCGCGACGCACCGTCGAAGAGCTCTACGGTGGCGCGTCGTGGCAGCAGAAGCAGGCTTACTTCAGCCGGCGACCGGCAGGGGCCTGCGGCACGTCCCCGGTCCTTGGGCCCGCGGACCCGACGCTCTCGCCCTAGACTACCCGCACGCTGATGTTCGGCAGGCCGTCGATATGGCCTTCCATGACATCGCCTGCCACCACCGGGCCGACGTTTTCAGGCGTACCCGAATAGATGATGTCGCCTGGCGCCAGCTCGAAGGCCTGCGAGAGCTTGTTGATCTGCTCGGCGACCGACCAGATCATCTGCGCCAGATCGGCGCTCTGCTTCTGCTGCCCGTTCACCTTGAGCCAGATCGCGCCCTTGGTGAAATGGCCGACCGCGGCGATCGGCTGCAACGGACCCAGCGGCGCGGAGTGATCGAAACTCTTGCCAATCTCCCAGGGTTTCTTCTCGTCGCCCATCGCGCGCTGCAGATCGCGGCGGGTCATGTCCAGTCCCACGGTGTACCAGCCGACGCAATCGAGCGCCTTGTCGATCGGGATGTTGCGACCGCCCTTGGCGAGCGCCGCAACCAGTTCGATTTCGTAGTGATAGTTCTTGGTCAGCGTCGGATACGGGTGGTCGACGGTCTGGCCCGGCGGCACGATCTGAATCGCGTCGGTCGGCTTTTGGAAGAAGAAGGGCGGCTCACGATTGGGATCGGATCCCATCTCGCGCGCGTGCGCCGCGTAGTTGCGGCCGATGCAGTAGATGCGCCGGACCGGAAACTGCTCGCTGCTGCCGGCGATGGGAATATAGGTGCCGGCGACGATGAATGGCGTGCGGGCCTGAGCCTGCGCGCTGCCCTGTATCGCATAGGTAGCGGCCCCGCCGGCGGCAAGCGCCGCGGCGGTCCGCAACAAGTGACGACGTCTGCCCGATTTCATTGCTGCATCCTCCCTGGCTAGCGACCCTTGGAACTGGCCTTGGTCCGCGGCATGATGCGCGGCACCGACGGCGGCATCGGCCGCTTGACCTGTGGCCCCGGAGGTGGCACGCCGCCCTTGGCGTCCTTGCCCTTGAAACCGCCGGATCCCTTGCCTTTGCTCATGGTCGTGTCCTCATCGAATCGAAGGTAATGCCTTTATCGTACTCGCCCGCGGGCGTGCTGCAAAATCAGCCTTCGGGGGTGAGCAGCGACACGCCCAACCGTGCCCGCCGAGACAGCCACAGGCTGGGCCGGTAGCGTGGATCACCGTATGCCGAATGGAGTTCCGCCAGGATCCGAAGCAGCCGCGCCGGTCCGAGCGCATCGCCCCAGGCCAGCGGTCCCTGCGGATAGCCCAGTCCCAGGCGCACCGCGAGATCGATGTCGGCCGGACTGGCGATGCGCTGCTGCGCGATGTCGCAGGCGACGTTGACGATGTGCGCCAGCACGCGCTGGGCGACGAACCCGGGGCTGTCGTGGATGACGTCCACCGTGGCTCCATCGCGTGCGAACAACGCGCTTGCTGCGTCCCGTGCAGCGGGGTCGGTGACCGGCGTGACCATCAGCGTGCGCTGCTTCGCGCTGTCGATGAGTGTATCGAGTGCAATGGTGCGCGTCGGATCGAGATGTTCGTCCAGCGCCGCGGTGGTCGCGTCGCGGCCGAGCGGCAGGACCAGGCACAGTGCATCGGCGCGCGGCGCAGCGCCGGCGTCGATGGTCGCGCCGAGGCGTTCCAGCAATTCGACTACGCGCGCGTGGGCCTCGCCGTGGGTCGCGCTGACCCACACTGGACCGCTCCGCGCCGATGTGTCGGTCGCAGCGTTCGGCGTAGCGGCGGCCGGTGCGGCCGCGGGATAGTCGTAGAAGCCGCGTCCGGATTTTCTCCCCAGCACGCCGGCCGCGAGACGCTGCGCCGTGATGGGGGAGGGCCGGTAGCGCGGTTCCTCGTAATACTGATGGTAGATCGATTCCATCACCGGGTGCGACACGTCGAGGCCGGTCAGGTCGAACAGCTCGAAGGGGCCCATGCGAAAGCCGCATCCGAGTCTGAGGATGCGATCGATGGTCGCGAAATCCGCGACGCCTTCGCCGGCGATGCGCAGCGCCTCGGTGCCGTAACCGCGCCCGGCATGATTGACGATGAACCCCGGCGTGTCCTTGGCGTGCACCGGCGTATGGCCAAGCGCCGCGCCGAATGCATGCAGGCGCGGGACCAGCGCCGGCGCAGTGAGCAGACCATCGATCACTTCGACGAGTTTCATCAGCGGCACGGGGCTGAAGAAGTGCAAGCCGGCAACGCGTTCGGGATGCGCGCAGGCACTGGCGATCGCGGTGACCGACAGCGACGAAGTGTTGGTTGCGATCACGCATGATTCGCCGACGACGCCCTCGAGGGCCTTGAACAGCGCCTGCTTCGCATCGAGACGCTCGACGATGGCTTCGATCACCAGCGTGCATCCCGCAAGGCCAGGCAACGCGTCGGGGAGTGCGATGCGCGCGACCGCGCTCTCGGCGCTCGCAGCGCTGAGCTTGCCTTTGGTCGCCAGCGACGCGAGCACGTCGGCGATCGCGCGCCGGGCGTCGGCGGCCGCGCCCGGCTTGGCGTCGAACAGGCGCACTTCGAAGCCGGCCTGCGCCGCGACCTGCGCAATGCCGCGGCCCATCAGTCCAGCGCCGACGACGCCGACGATCTCAATCGGAGAACCTGCTATCGCCATGGGTGGCTGCTGCTCGGAGGGAACGGGCGGCGGTATTATGTCGCAAATAATAACGCAGTGGCGCGAGGAGGATTTCATCGAGACGCAATCCGGGCATCCGGCCGACGTCAGTAGCGAAGACGAGCGCGCGCTGGCCGACGTGCAGAACTGGCTGCCGTCGTTGCCGCGACGCATCAGCGACATTGCGCGCCTGAACGCGGCGCGCGATCCGCATGCGGACGCGTTGCGTCAGGCGGATCGCGTCTGGAGCCACGCACAGCTGGCGGCGGCAGCCGACGCGGCCGCGATCTCATTGCGCGAGGCGGGCGTGCGTGGTGGTGACCGCGTCCTCATCGTCGGCGAGAATTGCGCAATATTGCTCGCGCTGCTGTTCGGCGTCGCACAGTGCGATGCGTGGGCCGCCATCGTCAACGCGCGATTGTCGCCGCGCGAGATCGATGCGCTGGCTGCACATTGCCAGCCACGGCGCATCATCTTTCTCGCCGACATTTCGCCGGACGCGGCCGCTCATGCGCAGCGTTACGCCGCCGCGACGATGCTGGAGATCCCGGGATTCGGTCGCGCACTGCTGTCGAATCGCGACGATGACTGCGCGCCCGAACCGGTGTACGCCGATCCGGCGCAGCAGGTGGCGGCACTGATCTACACCTCGGGCACTACCGGCGACCCCAAGGCGGTGATGCTCACACATCGCAACCTGCTGTTCATTGCGCGCCTGTCGAGCACGCTGCGCAAGCTGCAGCCCAGCGATCGAGTCTACGGCGTGCTGCCGATATCACACGTCTACGGGCTGGCGTCGGTCAGTCTCGGCACGCTCTACGGCGGGGCGAGCCTTGCGCTCGAACCGCGCTACACGCCCGCCGGCATGCTTGCTGCGCTGACCGAAGGCGGCGTTACCATGCTTCAGGGTGTTCCGTCGATGTATGCGAAGCTGGTCGATCTGATCGAGGCACGCGGTGGTGGCATCGACACTTCGCAACTTCGCGCATGCTTCGTCGGCGGTGCGCCGCTGGATCCTGAACTCAAGGCGCGCGTCGAACGGGTGCTCGGCAAGACCTTGCACAACGGCTATGGACTGACCGAGGCTTCGCCGACGATTTCACACACCCGGCTCGATGCGCCACGGCGCGATTGTTCGGTCGGCAGTGTCCTGCCCGGGGTCGAAATCCGCATCGTCGACGTGAAGGATCCGTCGCGCGCCGCGGTCGCCGCCGGCGAACCAGGTGAATTATGGGTGCGCGGCCCCAATGTCATGCGTGGCTACTATCGCAATCCCGACGCCACGGCAAGAGTCATCGACGCACAGGGCTGGCTCAACACCGGCGACCTGGCGCGCCACGATGCCGATGGGACGCTGCATATCGTCGGGCGCACCAAGGAGCTGATCATCCGCTCGGGCTTCAACGTCTATCCGCCGGAGGTCGAGGCGGTCCTCAACTCGTATCCTGGTGTCACGCACTCGGCGGTCGTGGGCCGCGCCGTGCCCGGCAATGAAGAGGTCGTCGCCTTCGTGGAACTTAGGCCCGGTGCCGTGACCACGTCGGCCGAGATCGCCGCGTTCCTGCGCACGCGCCTCGCCCCGTACAAGCAACCCGCCGAAATTCACGTGCTTCCGGCACTCCCGGTCGCTGCCAATGGCAAGGTGCTCAAACACCGCCTTGCCGGGTTGGCGATGCAAGGGCACGCTGCGCAGCGTTGACCGCCGCCCGCCGGGCACGTGAAGGCGGTCGATGCAGTACCATGTGGCGATGAGGAATTTTCCGGGCGTCGTCCTTTGCGCAACCGTCTGGGCATACTGGCTGGGCGTGGGCATCATGATCTTGCGGGTGAATCGGAAGACAAAGTCGCTGCGGATGGGCGGACTGGTGCCGAAGCAGCCGCTGGAGCGCCTGATGTGGATAGTCTGGGTGCCGCTGGTCGCCTCCTGGCTGGTGTTGCCGTATCTCGCGCTGGTGCGACATGGCGCTTGGATCCGCACGCCAGGCTGGGCGATCGAAGATCCAGCTTATGCGGCGTTGCGCTGGGTCGCCGCAGGCTTGGCCATCGCCTGCCTGCTGCTGACCGCTTGGTGCTGGGCGCGCATGGACGTCAACTGGAGCATGGCAGTCAGCGATGAGCACAAGGGCGAACTGATCGTCGACGGACTGTTCGCCCGCGTTCGGCATCCGATCTACACGCTGTCGATGTTGCTGATGCTGTGCACCGCGGCAATCGTTGCCACACTACCCATGCTGGTGATTGCGCTGGTGCACGTCGTCCTGATGCACCTGAAGGCGCGCAACGAGGAACGCCACCTGCTCGCGGTACACGGCGACGCGTATGCGCGCTACCTGCAACGGACGCGGCGCTTCAGTCCACGCCTCGGGGCGTCTTGAATCAGTCGACTGGCTCCTCGCGATGATGCGAAAGCGGACCTGGAAATCGTGGAGGGCGCACCTCGCGGTCGCCGGTATCGCCGCAGCGTTCTCCTTGGGACCAGCTTGGGCCGGCGCCGCGCACCTAGCTGCGACTAACGTAACTGCGCCTGTCGCAGCGCGAATCGAGGCGCTCGATTGCGCGCGCGTTTCCGCCACCGACGTTCGCGAGGTGCTGTCTTTCGCGCCGGCGCCGCGCATCCTCAATCTGCAGGGTAGTCTCGCGCCGGTGACGATGGAGCCATTTGCGCGGTTCCTGATTGCGATGGGCTATCCCGCCGATCGACTGACCAATCCGCCCGATGACCGGATGTCGCTATCGAGCTTCGCAGACAGCGCGCAGTTGGCAGGGACGCTCGCGTGGTACTACGAGAAGGAAGGAATGATGCCGATGCTGATCGGCCACAGCCAGGGCGGGATGCTCGCGATCAGGGTTCTGCACGAATTCGCCGGCGCCTTTCATGACTCGATCGAGGTCTGGAATCCGCGCACCGGCCTGTCCGAGCGACGTACCTCGATCGTCGATCCGCAGGACGGCAGCGAGCGACCCGTGGTCGGTCTGAAGGTGCCGTACGCAGCGGCGCTCGCGACCGGCAAACTGCCGCGACTGCTGCTGGGCCAATGGGCGATGCTGGACAAGCTCAGGGCGATTCCTGACACCGTCGACGAGTTCACCGGCTTCACCATCGAATGGGATTTCATTGCCGGGACATTCCCTGGCAGCGAGCCCTATCGCGCCATCGGCTCGGCAAGCGTTCGCAACGTTGTGCTGCCGGCATCGACCAGTCATCTCGCGCTGCCCCAGATGCAGGCGCTTGCCACGAATGGGGCCATGCGCGCGTGGATTGACGGCTACGACCCGGATTCGGTAACGCCAGCGCCATCCATGGACGCCGCTGTCGACGCCGCCAATGCCATCCCCGCCGCCGAACTCTGGTACGGCGTCCGGAAGCACTGGTGTCGCGAGGCCCAGCGCCTGGTACGCAGCCAGCGCACCAACGCCGCGAAGAACACGCACGGATGAAGGGGCTGCTGAACCTATTCCAGGCGACGATGCTGCGCTGGCGCGCGCTCTACCCGTACAACGCGGTGCACGTGGTGCATGTCCTGCGGCCGCTCGATGCGGCGGAACTGCGCGCGACCATTCGCGGCCGCCTCGAGGAATTCGGCCTGACGGGACTGCGCCTGAACGCGCGCAAACGGACCTACGAGTGGATGGGCGGCCCGGCGAGCGCCGAAGTCAGCGTCCTGCCCGCAGCCGGCGATGCGCGTGCGCAACTGGATCGCGAGATCGAACGGCAGTTGAACCTTGCCTTCGCCGCCGACGGCAGCATCGAGCCGTTCCGCTTCTTTGCCATCGATTGCGGCGCCTCGTACCACCTGGGGCTGGCCTACGACCATTTTGTCGCTGGCGGCGATTCGATTGTTTATCTGCTGCAGGCGATCGTCGATCGCGACGTTGATCGGAAGCGGCCGCCGCCGCTGCTGTACCCGGCAACGTATCGCGCGTTGTTCGTGCGACAGGCGTGGCCGTTCCTGAAGGGGCTTGTCAGCCTGCCCGGACTCGCCGACGGGTGTCGACGCGCCTTCCGTCCTCGCTTCGCCTTGGCATCGGACGGACACAACGGCTACACCCATTTCAACGTCGACGCCGCTCAGCAGGCAAGGCTCGATCGAGTCGCGACCGCGTGGGGCGTGAGTCGCAACGACCTTTGGCTGGCGGTGCTGCTGAAGGTCATGGCGCCGCTTTCGCCGCTGCGGCATTCGGCGCCGCGGCGCAATACGCTGGCGGTCGCGTCGATCGTGAACATCCGCCGAGACATGGGCCGTGCCGGCGCGAACGCGTTCGTGCCGATGCTGGCGTCGTTCCGGGTGGCGCATCGCGTTCCAGACGAGATCGGTCTGCGCGACCTGGCACAAGCCGTGCATGGGCAGACGAATCGAATCAAAACCGGCAAAATCTACCTGCAGACGCTGTTGGCGCTGGGGCTTGTGGCCCAGGAATGGCGCTTCATGTCGGAGGCGCAGCGGTACCGGTTCTTCGCCAAGCACTACCCAGTTGTCGCCGGAATGACGCCCTTGAACGTTGATTCGCTGTGGGTGTCGGCGGGGGAGGGCGAGGCGGCGCTCGAGTACGTGCGCGGGGTCGCGACCGGGCCGCTGGCACCGATGATTCTCGCGCTGACCAACGCCGGGGGAGCGGTAGCCGTCGGCATCGCTTTTCGAACCACCGTCTACGATCGGGCGACGGTCGAAGCGGTCGTGATTGCAATGCAGGAATGCATAAAGGGCCTGGATTTGTGACGATCCGAATGTTCAAGCAGATGATCGCCCCGATCGCGGCGTGTGCGCTGGTGGTGCTGGTGCTCGCGGGATGCGCGACGCCAAGCAGCGCGCCGGGCAGCAGTGGCGCGCCACCGAGCGCGACTGCGACTGCTCGCGGGACCCAGGCGTTGACGCCCGCGCTCGAAGCCCGAATCCTCGCGCTCGACCCGGACCACATCACCGACCAGGACGTGCGCACGACGCTGGTCGCCGGTCCGACACCGCATATCATCCTGCTGCACGGCGGCGTGTACGGAACGCACTTGCTGATGATGAATTTCGCCCGCTTCCTGATCGCCATGGGCTACCCCGAAGCCAAAATCCGCGATCCTTCCGACGGCGCTTATTCGCAGAGTCCGTACGGATCGAGTGCGCGCATAGCAGGCCAAAGCGCGTGGTACTACGAGCACGACGGTGTGCGGCCGTTGCTGGTCGGGCATAGCCAGGGCGGCATCCAGGCAGTGAAGGTCCTCTACGAACTCAAGGGCGAGTTCAGCGAGCGCATCGCGGTCTGGAATCCGGTCACCGACCTGGCGGAGGATCGCTATGCCATCATCGATCCGTTCACGGGAGCGGAGCGACCCGTGGTCGGGTTTTCGGTGGCGTTTGCCGGCGTGGTGGGCGCAGGCGGCGTGGCGCTGGCGTCACCCGCGCACTGGACGATGACCAAGCGCCTGCATACGATTCCCAGCACTGTCGACCAGTTCACCGGATATGCGATCGACAGCGACCTCGTCGCCATGACCTTTCCCGGCGACCCCAGCAGCGAATTCCGTCACAACGGCACGGCGCAGATCCGCAACGTTTGGCTGCCTGCCAGCTACGACCACGTATTCGTTCCGGTCACGCTGCCGCTCGCCCGCGATGCGGCAACGCGTGCCTGGCTCAATGCTTTCGTCCCCGGAGCGGTCAATGCGCCGCCGCCGAACGAACGCGAAGCCGACGAGTCGCACGTGATGTTCGCGGCCGACATCTGGTTTTCCATCAAGAAGAGCTGGTGCATCGAGGCGCAGCGCTACATCCGGTCGCGCAAGGCGGCGCTCGCAGGCTGATACCGGGCGGCGATGCGCCGCGCAGGGCAATGTCCGTGACCGGCTGCGCGCCGTCTACTTGCCCGGTGAGGTGCTCGCGCAGCCGACCTTCTGGTAGTTGAGGTCGAACACGCGATGCGACACGTCGTCAACCGCGGGCTCGACCCAGATCACGCCCGGTGCGACGAAGGCCTGGCGAAATCCCAGATACTTGCCGGAATCCTGGTAATTGACCTCCATGCAAACCGCGTTACCCGCCTGGCTGAAACGGACATTGCGAACCTGCATGCTCGTCGGATCGCTCATGCGGCCGCGCACCGCGGCGACGGCGGCATCCAGCCACTCCGTCTGCTGCACGGGTGTCATCGCGGGACGTTCGCGGTTGTAATTGGCGAAGGCCTCGTTGGCTTCCTTGCGCGTCTGCGCATCGTTCGACGCTTCCATCTCGCGGCGTTTTTTTGCGAGTTCGAGTCGCTCGCGCTCGGCCGTCGCCTGCTCTGCGCGCCACTGCTCGGCGGCCTGTGCCTTGACGCGCTCCTCGCCCGACTTGCCGCACGACGCGCATAGCAGCACGACGGCCGCCACTGCGAACAACAGGCGCAGCCGCATCACGCCTTTGTCCGGCGCAAGGCCGGGCCGTCGGTGCCGGCCGGAGTCGGCGAGATGGCCTGGCGTGTCTGGTTGCGGATTACGAACATGATGCGGCTACGTTAACCTGATCGTGTTCGCCGGCGCAAGTGGCGCGGCGACGCCCGGCCCGTCGTTGCTCGGAACCACGAAGCAGGCGATAATCCACGTTTGTCCGCGAGCCTGTGGCCGGCAGCCTGCCACGGCGCCCTGCGGATCGCGAAGACCTCCCTCCAAGACCGATGTCAGACCCACTTGCCGGAAAAGTCGCGCTGGTCACCGGCGCAGCGCGCGGCATCGGCCGCGCCATCGCGCGCAAGCTGGGCTCTGCCGGCTGCGACGTGGTGGTCAACTATTACAACAGTTTCGACGAGGCCGAGGCGCTTTGTGCGGAATTGCGCGGTCAGGGCCGCCGCGCCTACCCGGTGCAAGGCAGCGTCGGCGTGCCCGACAGCGTCGATGAAATATTTGCGGAAATTGCCAAGCACTTCGATCGCATCGACATCGTGGTCAGCAATGCGGCCTCGGGCGTGCTCAAGCCGGCCATGGACATGACGCTCAAGCATTGGAGGTGGTGCCTGGAAACCAATGCCTTCGCGCTCAACCTGCTCGCCCAGCGCGCCGCGCCGCTGATGCGTGACGGGGGACGGATCATCGCCATGTCGAGCCTTGGCGCGCAGCGGGCAATGCCCGATTACGGGTTCATCGGCGCATCGAAGGCGGCGCTTGAATCGCTGGTGCGCACGCTGGCGCAGGAACTGGGTCCGCGCAACATCCGGGTGAACGCGGTCAGTGCCGGCGTCGTCGATACCGACGCACTCGCACACTTTCCGAACCGCGAACAATTGCTCGCCAATTTCGCGACCCGCACGCCGGCTGGTCCGGTGCTCACGCCGGACGACGTCGCCGGCGCGGTCTATCTGCTCTGCCTGCCGGAAGCGGCGATGATCACCGGGCATACGCTGGTGGTCGATGGCGGCTTCTGCATCTCGGGTTGAGGAACGTGTGCTGACCGATTCGGGCATCGAAGGCAAGGTGGCGATCGTCACCGGTGGCAGCCGTGGCATCGGCCGCGCGATCGTCGAGCTGCTCGCGGCGCACGGTGCCGACGTCACGTTCTTTTATCGCGGCAATGCCACCGCCGCGGCTGAGACGGTAGCGGCAGCGTCGGCGGCCGGCGCCAAGGTCGCATCCGATCAGGTCGACGTGAGCGACACGCAAGCCTGCCTCGCCGCCGTCGAACGCGTCGCGGAGCGCGCGGGGCGCATCGATATCCTGGTCAATAACGCCGGAGTGATCCGCGACAACCAGCTTGCCGCGATGGACGACGAGGACGTGACCCTCGTCCTCGATACCAACATCGGCGGCGTGTTCAACATGGCCCGCGCAGTCGCGCCGCACATGATCGTGCAGCGCTCGGGCAAGATCATCAACCTGTCGTCGGTGTCGGGCGAGAAGGGCGGCCGCGGTCAGACCAACTACGCGGCGAGCAAGGGCGCTGTCAACGCCTTCACCCGCGCACTGGCGGTCGAGCTCGCGCCGCGCAGGATCACGGTCAATGCCGTGGCGCCGGGAGTGATCGAAACCGAGATGTCGGAGGCGGTGCGCGACATGGCGGGCGACACGGTGAAATCGCGCATACTGCTCAAGCGCTACGGAAAGCCGGAAGAGGTCGCTTACGCGGTGGGCTTTCTCGCCTCGCGCTACGCCGACTACGTGACCGGACAGATTTTTGCCGTCGATGGCGGCTTTAAGATGGAGTGAATGAAATGGCCATGACCGAAGTGAGCAAGGCGGAAATCCTGGCGGTCTATCCCAAGGTCGCCGAAACGATGGCCGATGCGCTCGGCTGCGACGTCGACGACGTGAAGCTCGACGTGTCGCTGATCGAAGGTCTCGACGCCGAGTCGATCGATTTTCTCGACATGGTGTTTCGCCTCGAGCGCGCCTTCAAGATCAAGATCCCGCGCGGCAAGATCGTCGAGAACGCCCGCGGCGACCTGCCCGAGGCCGAGTTCGAGCAGAAGGGCATCGTCACCGACAAGGGCATGGCACAGCTGCGCGCCTACCTGTCGGAAATTCCCGCCGAGCGTTTCAAGACGCCGATGAAGGTTGCTGACATCCCTCGCCTGTTCACGCCGGAGACATTCTGCAAGCTGGTGGTGCGTGCGCAGAAGGAAGCGCCCGCGGCGGCCTGACCGGCACGACGTCGCGCAGCGCATGGATGAGCATTTCGCCGCCTTCTCGTTTGTCGATCGCATCGTCGCCATCGACGCGGGGAAAAGTGCCCGCGGGATATTCGCCGTGCCGCCTGGCATCCGGGAATTTCCGTCCTCGCTGGTGGCCGAAGCGGTGGGTCAACTCGCGGCATGGGTATCGATGAGCAAGATCGAATTTCGCGGACGACCGGTCGCCGCGCTCGCTTCCGAAACGCGCTTTTACGGTGACGTGCGGCCGGGCGACCTGCTGGAACTCGCCGTGGACATCGAGGATTGCGACGACGATGCGGTTGCCTACGGTGGTTGGGCCAGCGTGGCGGGAGTGCGCGTGACCGAACTCGAGCACTGCCTGGGACCGATGCTGCCGACGGTCGACTTCGACGCGCCCGAGGCCTTGCGCGAACGCTTCGAGTTGCTCTGTGGAGCAGGTGCTGTGCCGGGTCGCTTCGGCGGCGTGGAACTCGCCGCGCCCGTGATCACCGAACACGTCGTCGGGCAATCGCTGCGCGCGTTGCTGCAGGTCCCGGAACGCGCGCCGTTCTTCGGCGACCATTTTCCGCGACGGCCGGTGTTTCCAGCGACGCTGATGCTCGATGCGCAGATGCGCCTGGCGAGCGCGCTCGCCGCCGAAGCCGACAAAGGCCACTCCCTGCCGCCGAAGTTGCGCCGCATGACCAACGTCAAGGTACGCTCGTTCACGACGCCCGGTCAGACCGTCGAACTTGCCGCTGAGGCGACGCCCAACGACGAAGGCGTGCGCGTGGCGCTGACGGCTCGTTTCGCCGGCAAGCCGGTGTCGACCGCGCGTGTCGACTACGCGCAAAGGGGGCCGCAATGACCGCGCGCGGTCGGCGAGTCGCCATCACCGGCATCGGCCTGGTCACACCGGTTGGCAACGACGTCGCGACGACCTGGAGCGCGCTGCTCGCGGGTCGCAGTGGCGCGGCGCCAATCACGCTGTTCGACGCCCGTGGCTTTTCGACGCGCATTGCCGCCGAGGTCAAGGGTTTCGATTCCGCCGTGCTCAGCGCGGACCGGAAACTGATCAAGTTTGCCAACCGCTCGCATCGATTCGCGCTGGCCGCCGCCGAACAGGCGATGACGGATGCGGGCATCGCGCCCACCGCCGCCGACGGCGATCGCTGGGGGTGCATGGTCGGTACCGGCATGATGGGCGTTGCTTACGCCGACCTCGCAGGCGTGCAGGAACATTCCGCCGCCGACGGTGAATTGCATCCGGACCGGCTGCTCGACGACCCGAAGGCGATCGATCCGCTGGTGTTCTGTCGCAGCCAGTCGACCGCGGGTGTGGCCTTGCTGACCCGGCGCTTCGGCATTCGTGGGTACGCCAGCTCGGTGCATACCGCATGCGCGTCGGGAGGGCAGGCGATCGGTACCGGACTCAAACTCATCCGCCGAGGCAGTGTCGATCGCGTGCTTGCCGGCGGCTTCGATTCGATGATCAGCCCGGTGGGACTCGCGGGCTTCTGCCTGTTGTCGGCGGTATCGGCCGACAACGACGCACCGCAGACTGCCAGCCGGCCCTTCGACGCTACGCGCAACGGCTTCGTGCTGGGAGAAGGTTCGGGCTTCGTGATCCTCGAGGAATGGGAGTTGGCGAGAGCGCGCGGCGCGCGCATCTACGCCGAATTGGCCGGCGACGGCAATTCGCTCTCGTCGTACCGCATTACCGATTCGCCGCCCGACGGCGACGGCCCGATCCAGTCGATGCGCGCTGGCCTCGCCGACGCTGGCGCCACGCCGGCGGACATCGACTACATCAACGCGCACGGCACGTCGACGCACATGAACGACAAGAGTGAATCGGCGGCGATTCGCGCGGTCTTTGGCGCCGATACAGCCCGCGTCTCGGTAAGTTCGACCAAGAGCTCGATGGGCCACCTCATCGCGGCAGCGGGAGCGGTCGAGGTGGTGGCGTGCGCACTGGCGATCCATCACGGCGAAATGCCGGTCAATGCCAACCTGGTCGACCGAGATCCCGACTGCGACCTGAATTTCATCGTCGGCGCACCGCGCAAGCAGCGCGTGCGCATGACGCTTTCGAATTCCTTCGGTTTCGGCGGCTCCAACAGCTGCATCGTGCTGCGTCATCCCGACGAAGTCGATGCTGCCGTTGCGCGGCGCGGCTGAGCGCGACGGGAACGACGGTGACCAGACCACGCATTCTCATCACCGGCACCGGTGCCGTCTGCGGCGCAGGCATGTCGCCGGACGACATCGTCGAGGCGGCGAATCAGGGTCGCTCGGCGATCGGACCCATCGGCCAGTGGGACACGACGGGCTGGCCGGTGGCGGTTGCCGCCGAGGTCGCCGATTTCAATCCGCGCGCGCTGGTGGAAGACCGCAAGCTGCACAAGTTCATCCGACGTACCGATATGTTCGGCATGTACGCCGGCAGCCAGGCGATCGACGCCGCGGGATTCATCGCCGCACGCGACGCGCTCGACCCGGACGCCGCGGCCGTGTTTTCCGACCGCAGCGGGCTCTACGTCGGCTCGGGAGGCGGCGCGTACAACACACAGTACGAGTACTTCCCGCTGATGAGCGAGGCGAACGGCGACCTGTCGAAATTCGGCAGCGAACTCGGTAGCGTGGTCAATCCGATGTGGCTGCTGCGCACGCTGCCCAACAACGTGCTCTGCCACGTCGGGATCAAGTACAACCTCAAGGGCACCAACGCCTGCATCACCAATCACAGCTGCGGCGGGACCCTGGCTGTGATCGAAGGCGCCGAAGCGCTGCGCCAGAGCGAGGCGGACAGGGTGGTCGCGGTCGGACACGATGCGCTGATCGAGCCGCAGATGGTCCTCTACTACCACCAATGCGGGCTGCTGGCGCCGGACACCATTCGTCCTTTCGATGCACGACGCGACGGCAGCGTGTTCGGGGAGGGCGCCGGCGCGCTCGCGCTCGAGACGGAGGCCGCTGCCAGCGCGCGCAATGCAACCGTGCTGGGCGAAGTGCTCGGTGGCGGTTATGCGGCCGAAGCGATGGGCCTGCTGGCGATTCGCGACGACGGCGACGGACTGGTGCGCGCGATCCGGCAGGCGTTGGCCGACGCGCAATTGAATCCTCGCGACATCGGCATGATCGTCGCGCACGGCAACGGCACGCGGCAATCGGATGCGTCCGAAGCCCAGGCGATTCGCGCGGTGTTCGGAACGGGCGATGCCGCGCCGCCGGTCACCGCCTTCAAGTGGGCGATCGGGCACTTGATCGCCGCGGCGGGCATCGTCGAGACGGTGCTGGCGCTTGCCGCGCTGCGCCGCGGCATCGTGCCGGGGATCGCGACCCTCGCCGACCTCGACCCCGAGTGCGCCGGCATTCGCGTCTCGGCAGCTGCGCAAAAGCCGCGCGGCGACACTGCGCTCATCCTCTGCCGCGGGTTCGCCGGCACCAACGCCGCACTGATCGTCCGCAGTAGCTGAACATGGCGGCTGCCGCCGACATCGCGGCCGAGGGTGCGACCCGCTGTGGCATCGACACCGTGGAGATCGCGCGCATCGAGCGCCTGCTGGCGGCCTCGCCCGTCGAGCATCTGCAACGCATGTTCACGGCGCAGGAATTCGCAGACAGCGGCGAGGGGCCCGGCCGCGCGGCCAGCCTTGCGGCGCGCTTTGCGGCCAAGGAGGCCTGCGCCAAGCTCTTCGCGCGCGAACTCGCATTGGGTCAGATCGAGCCCGAGGATTTCTCGGTGGCGCGCGACGGCTATGGGGCGCCGCAGGTGGTGTGCAATCCGAAGGCGCAGGCGCTGCTCGATCGGCATCGCATAAAGTCGATCGCCGTGTCGCTCACCCACGATCGCAGCAATGCTTCGGCGGTGGCGCTGGCCGTTCCGCAAGTGATCGATGCGCCGCGGGCCGGGAAGGTAATCTACAGCCTACTGCCGTTGCGGCAGACCGTCATCCTGCAGAACCTGCGCCGTGTATTCGGTGACGCCGTGCCTGAGAACGAGATCCGCGCGCTGGCTCAGGCGCACTACGCGCATCTGTGGCGCCTGTGCGGCGAATTCCTGCGTTTTCGCTGGATGTCCCCGGCTCGAAAGTCTGCCCTGGTGAGCGTGGAGGGCGTGAACACACTGGCAGCGGCGCTCTCTCGCGGCAAGGGCGTGCTGGTATTGACCGGGCACTTCGGCAATTTCGAGGTGGCGACCGTCGCCGGCCTGACCCATTTCCCGGAAATGCGCGGCCGCATCCATTTCGTGCGACGCGCGATCAAGCCGCGCTGGCTCGATGCGCTGGTCAACCGCAGGTTCAAGCGCGCAGGTTTTGGCGTGATGTCCAAGCGCGGATCGCTCGACGCGATCCTCGATCGACTCGCCGCCGGCGACATGGTCGTCTTCCCGTTCGACCAGCACGCCAGTCCGCCGGACGGGATCGCGGTCGACTTCTTCGGCCATCCCGCGTGGACCTTCAAGAGCCTGGCAATCATTGCGCTCGCGACCGGCGCGCCGGTGCTGCCCGCGGCAGGCTGGCGCGAACCGGACGGCCGGCATGTGCTGCGCTTCGAGGAACCCATCGCGCCGATCGAGTCCGACCGGGTCGGCGAAGAGATACGCCTGAACACGCGCGCCTACAACGCGGCCCTGGAACGTCTGGTACTGCGCCATCCTGAGCAGTGGTTCTGGGTGCACCGGCGCTGGAAGGAGCATCGACCGGCGGGCATCAAAGGCGCTTCCGGGTAGGCCTACCGCAGACGGCCTATAATGTGGCATTGACAGGATCCAGGCTGAAGCGCGCCCATGTGCGTGGAGGCCGATGCAACCATGTTCGAACATTTTCCCAATCTTCTGGCGCCGAAGTTTTTCATCCTCTACCTCTTCATTGGCGGGGCGCTGTTCGTGCACTTCCGCGGCCACGTACGGCATCGCTTCTACCGGCAGATCACCGACCATTCGACCTTCATGGCGCCGTACAACATGCTCATGTACGCGTTCTCGGCGGTCCCCAACAAGCCCTTCATCGACGTCGCGCAGTTCCCGGAATTGAAGCCGTTGACCGACAACTGGGAGATGCTGCGCGACGAGGCGCTGAAGCTCTTCGACGAGGGCCACATCCGCGGGGCGGCCAAGTACAACGACCTCGGCTTCAACTCGTTTTTCCGCCGCGGCTGGAAGCGCTTTTACGTGAAGTGGTACAACCAGCCGCTGCCCTCGGCGCAGGCGCTCTGCCCGAAGACGGTGGCGCTGGTCGAATCGATTCCGACGATCAACGGCGCCATGTTCGCGCTCCTGCCCGCAGGGGGTGATCTTGGCAAGCACCGTGATCCTTTCGCCGGATCGCTGCGCTATCACCTCGGCTTGTCGACGCCCAATTCGGACAAATGCCGCATCTGGGTCGACGGCCAGGAATATTCGTGGCGCGACGGCAAGGCGGTGATGTTCGACGAAACCTTCATGCACTGGGCCGAGAACAAGACCGACACGCTGCGCGTGATCCTGTTCGCCGACATCGAACGGCCGCTGACCAACCGCGTGATGGCCAAGATCAATCACTGGTTCAAGAACACCGTCATCCGCGCCAGCGAGACCAACAACATCGAAGGCGACCGCGTCGGCGTGGCCAACCGCATCTTCAGCGTAGCGTACTACCTGCGGCTGCCGGCCAAGGCGCTCAAGCGCAAGAGCAAGACACTCTATTACGTCGCCAAATGGGCGCTGCTCGGCGGCCTGCTGTACTGGGTACTCGCGTAAGCGCGGCAGGCAAGACAGTCGTTCCGGGCATAACACTTTGGTAAACCTACAACCTGTTTTGCGGGCCTTCGCCGTCACTTTGATGTTGGCGGGCATGACCTCTGCGCAGTGTCAGGAAGCGTACCCATCGAAGCCGATCTCGCTGGTGGTGCCGTTCCCGCCCGGTGGCGTCGCCGACATCGTCGCGCGCCCATTCGCCGAGGCGCTGGGGCGTACCCTGGGGACGCCAGTCGTCATCGACAACAAGGCGGGGGCGGGCGGCGGTATCGGCATGGGCTTCGTGGCCAAGGCCCGGCCCGACGGGTACACGCTGTTGCTGGCGCTCTCGTCGATCTCCATCCTGCCCGAAGCCGACAAGGTCATCGGCCGCTCGCCGATGTTCGAGTTCAACCAGTTTGTCCCGATCGCCCGCCTGACCGCGGACCCGACCGTGCTCGCGGTGCGCGCCGACAGTCCCTGGAAGACCCTCGCCGAATGGGTCGCCGATGCCAAAAAACGTCCGGGATCGATCAGTTACGGCTCTTCGGGCAACTACGGCACCATGCACGTGCCGATGGAAATGTTCGCGGCCAGTGCCGGCATCAAGCTCCTGCACGTGCCGTACACGGGTGCCGGACCGGCGGTGATCGGCCTGCTCGCGGGCAACATCGACGCGGTCGCGACGGGCCCGTCGACGGTCATCGCGCACGTCAAGGCGGGCAAGGTGCGCGTGCTGGCGTCGTGGGGCGATAAGCGGCTCGCGGCGTTGCCGGAGGTGCCCACGCTGCTCGAATCGGGGTACGACGCGGTATTTTTCCAGTGGTCGGGGCTGTTTGCGCCTGCGGGCACGCCCGAGCCCGTGCTCATGCGCCTGCGCGAAGCCGCCCGCATCGCCGCGGCCGATCCAAAATTCGTCGGCGCGCTTGCGAGTCTCGACACGCCGGTTCAATACATGGACGCGCCCGACCTGCAGCGCTTTTGGGACGCTGACATCAAGTCGCTCGGCGCCGTAGTCCGGCGCGTCGGCAAGCTCGAATAGGGTCGACGCGTCGCCGGTCCACGGGTGCCGCCGGGGCACCGGTGGCGGTCAGTATGGCCGGCCCAGGCCTTCTCTCGCAATGAACCGACGGTCCGGGGCACGAAGATTGCTCGTGTCGCCAGACTTCGTATAACCGGGGGGAGGATGGCAGTGTCGCTGGACCGCAGCGCCAGCCTGCACCCAGTCCCGAAATGAGCCCTGCCAGCATCGCAGCACTCGCCAGCGACTACCCGCTGCTGACCGGGCTGCTGGCGCTCGTACTCGTCGCCAGCCTGGCGGCCGGCCTCATTGGTGCCAGACGTGCCAGGCGGCATCCGTCCGAGGCCGGGGCGATCGTCGCGCGCGTGGGAACCGGGGTACTCACGACCGGTCACCGCGCCGATGCCGTGCGCGCCGAACTCGTCCGGGCGCGCGAAGCGCTGCGCGTGAGCGAGCTCCAGCTGCACCTCATCACCGAGAACGTGCCGGCGATGATCGTCTACTACGACCGAAATTTCGTCTGCCGCTTTGCCAACAGCCAGTACGCGAGCTTTTTCGGCTTTACCGTGCGCGGCATTTTCGGCAAACACCTGTCGGAGATCATCGGCGCGCAAAGCTACGAGCGCACCGCGCAGCAGTTCAAGCGCGTCATCAATGGCGAATCGGTCAGCTACGAGCGCTCGCACCAGAGCTCGGATGGCCGCATGCGCCACATCAGCGTCACCTTCGCACCCGAGCGCGATGTCGACGGCACGGTCAAGGGCAGCTATGCCCTGGTGACCGACGTCACCGCGTACAAGGAGGCGGAAGAAGCCATCCGCACGCACGCCTTGCGCCAGGAAGCGATCGCCATCTATGGTCAGTACGCGCTCGAGACGCGCGACATCGACAAGCTGATCGCCAACGCCGCCGCGATGAGCACGTCGGGCCTCGACGTCACCCACTCTGCGGTCTATCGGCAGGGGGCCGCGAGCGAACCGCTGGCGCAGATCGCCGGCGTCGGCTGGCGCGCCATCGCACCGACGCAGGTGTCGCGTGGATCGTCGACGGGCCGGGCATTGACCGCCGCTCAGCCGGTTATCGTCGACGATTTCCGCGCGCCCGGAGCAGGCCCGGCGCCCGAGAACTGCGTCGCCGAAGAACTCGTCAGTTGCATCGAGGTTGCCATTCCGACTTCCGAGGGCTCGTTTGGCGTGATCGGTGCCTACAGCCGCGAAGCGGGCCGCTTCACCAAGGACGACGCCAGCTTCCTGATGGCCATCGCAACCTCGCTGGGCACCGCGATCGGGCGCAAACGCGCCGAGGAGCGGCTGGCCTACGTCGCGCAATTCGATTCGCTGACCGGTCTGCCCAACCGCACCTTGTTTCGCGACCGCCTCAATCAGGCGATGTCGCGCGCCGAGCGCAGCGGCAGCGGCCTGGCGCTGATGCTGCTCGACCTCGACCGCTTCAAGGAGATCAACGATACGCTGGGCCATCGCGCCGGCGACCGCTTGCTGCAGGCGGTCGCCGAGCGCCTGTCGGGCGTGTTGCGCACGGTCGACACCGTCGCGCGTCTGGGCGGCGACGAATTCACGGTGATCCTCGAGGATGCCGTCGACGCCGAAGCCGTCGCATTGGTCGCCGAAAAAATCGTCAGCGCGCTGGCCCGGCCCTTCCAGCTGGACGACGACGAGTACTTCCTCACGGTGAGCGCGGGTATCACGATGTACCCGCACAATCCGGGCGATATCGAAACGCTGATCATGAATGCTGACGTGGCGATGTACGACGCCAAGGACCGCGGCAAGAACAATTTCCAGTTCTATCGCGCCGAGATGAACGCGCAGAAGCAGGCGCGGCTGAGCCTCGAAGGCCAGTTGCGCCGCGCGGTCGCGCGCGGAGAATTGTTCGTCGAGTATCAGCCGCAGATCGACCTGGCGACCGATCGCATCATCGGTGTGGAGGCGCTCGCGCGCTGGCGTCATCCCGAGTTGGGTCTGGTCGAGCCGAACCGGTTCATTCCGATCGCGGAACAGTCCAACCTCATCCTGCAGATCGGCAAATGGGTGCTCAATACCGCGTGCGCCCAGAACGTCGCGTGGCAGCGCGCCGGGCTCGCGCCGATTCGCGTCGCGGTCAACGTCTCGGCGCGGCAATTCCGCGCCGAATTGCTCGAGACGGTTGCCTCGGCGCTGCGCGAAACCGGGCTTGCGCCGGACTGGCTCGAACTGGAGATCACCGAAGGACTGCTCGTCGAAGATCCGCAGGCGGCGAGCGCGGTATTGGCGGAGCTCCGGGCGCTCGGCGTGCACGTCGCCATCGACGATTTCGGTTCGGGATACTCGAGCCTGAGCTATCTCAAGCATTTTCCGCTCGACAGGCTCAAGATCGACCGTTCCTTCGTGCGCGACCTGTCCATCGACCCCGACGATGCCGCCATCGCGCGCGCCATCATCGCGCTGGCGCACAGTCTGGACCTGAAGGTTGTCGCCGAAGGAGTGGAAACGCCGCGCCAGCTTGCGTTTCTGCGCGAGCATCGTTGCGACGCGGTGCAGGGCTTCCTCTACAGCGTTCCCGTCGCCCCCGAGGCGCTCGCCACCCTGCTCGTGGAAAAGGTGCGTATCTGCCAGTGACTCGGTTCAGCGGCGCATGTCGTCGATGATCCAGATGATGAACGCTACGACAATGGCCGCCCACATAATGGCCATGATGCGCGACTCGGTATAGAGCTCCCAGGTCAGTGCATTGATGCTGCACAGCAGGATCACCATCAGCTTGAGTACGCGATTGCCCATCCGGTCTCCTTAACTTATTTGGTATCTTAGGCCATCTGCCCCGGCATTCCAAAGCGCCTTGGCCACGACCTTTCATGAACCTTCGGAATGTTGCACGACGAATACGAAGAAATCTGGGTGGCGGCCTCCTTGCCCGAGGCAGCGCCGGCACCTACACCCGCCGCTTGCTGGCCGAGACGAAATTCTTCAATCGCGATCCAAAGGTCCATGAACTGCCGGCGATATACGAATACTGGGCGAACAAATATGTGCGTCCCCAGCTCGAGCAGTTCGGATTCGCGCATCCCGAGGCGATGTTTCTGCAGTACTTCGAGGCGGCTTACCACGCCAGCAGCCAGGCGCAGCGACGATTCCTGAGTGTCGGTACCGGCAACTGCGAGACCGAGATCCGGCTCGCGCAGAACCTCGTTCTCCACGGCTGCCGCGAGTTCGTGATCGATTGCCTCGAAGTGAATGAGCGGCTGCTTGCGAGCGCAACCGAGCGGGCGCAAGCACAGGGCGTTGCGGCACACATCCGCCCTGTGCGGTGCGACTTCAACAAGTGGCAGCCGACGTCGACTTACGACGCGGTGCTCGCCAACAATTCACTGCACCACGTGCTCAATCTGGAGGGTCTGCTCGGCGGCATCAAGTCCAGCCTCGCGCCCGCGGGAAGCTTTGTGACCGCGGACATGATCGGCCGCAACGGCCACATGCGCTGGCCCGAGGCGCTGGCCATCGTCGAGGAATACTGGCCGGAATTGCCGGCGCAGTACACCTACAATCATCTGCTCCGGCGCCGCGAGGCAAAGTACGACAACTGGGACTGTTCGGTCGGCGGCTTCGAAGGCATCAGGGCGCAGGACATTCTGCCGCTGTTGATCGAAAACTTCGAATTCGACTTGTTCGTTGCCTTTGCCAACGTGATCGACGTTTTCATCGATCGGCCTTTCGGACACAATTTCAACGTCGGCAATGCGTGGGACATCGACTTTATCGACCGCGTCGCCGCGCGTGACGCCGACGAGATCCTGCGCGGCGCCATCAAGCCATGTCACATCCTGGCCGCGATGTGCAACGGGCGCCCCGCGCAAAAACGCACGCTTCCTGGACTGACGCCCGAATTTTGCGTGCGCTCACCCGAGCATCCGCCGGTCGCCCACCGAGCGCGCAACGAGCAACCGTTTGCAATCGACGGCAACGAGGGCCGCACAAGGCGAGCGGCTGACTGATGTTCTGAGTGCAGCTGCGGTTGCTACGGATAGGCGCAGAAGACGATGCCTTCGTCCGACCAGCCCATCCGGTTGACCAGGTCCAGGATATCGCTGCGCGTGCTGCTGTAGCGGTGGTTGGAGTCCCACGGATTCTTGCTGCCGGTCGCGGTATACGCGTTGTTGTAGGCGCGCCAGACAGGTGTCGTGTTCGGCGTGCAGGTCGGCGTGGGAACGGTCGGATTGGCCGGGATCTCGGCAAACACCAGGCCTTCGTAGTTCCACTGCTGGACGGTGGGCGGCGTGGGCGTGCGCTGCAGCGCCTTCAGGCCACTGCATTCGTCATCGGAAAGCGTGAAGAAGTGCGAGTTCGGCCCGGGCACCACGCTGCCGTAGAAGCGGCACAGACGCTTGGTGCCGCCCGCCCTGAAGGTCCTGCCAGTGCGCGCGAAGCGGCCATCGGCGCCGCTGTCGAGAATCGCCTGTTCGAGGGCGCTGTCGGTGTAGAAGAAATGCCCGCCCGGACTGCCGGGAAAGTCCAGCGTATTCTGGTATTCGACGACAACGCTCAGCACCGGCGTGAGCAGCAATACGTTGCAGATTCCGGCATTGCACGCCAGCGCCGCGATCTGCCCCGCGTCGTTGATGCCTCCGACCGACGCGATGACCCAGCCGGCGGGGAGATTGACCAGGATATTGAGGTCGACCATGACACCGTCGCTGAACAGGAACGCGCGCTGCTCGCCGCTGGCCGTGGTACTCACGCCGACCACTTGCCCGGCGCCATTGATCGCGCGCGCACTGCTGTATGCGCCACCGAGCGTGCCGAGGTCGGCCATGACGGCGTTGGAGTAGATAAACGCATGCGTCGTCGAATCGCTCGGCAATAAATTGACCTGGCTGTCCCCGGCGACCTGGCCCCTGAAGTTGATCGCGTTGGCCTTGCTGGTGTTGCCGCGGCCCAGTGTGCCGAGGTCCTTCATCGTCCCCTGGCTGTACAGGAACGCGTGCTCGTTGCCATTGGCCAGCGTGCTCGCGCCGACCACCATGCCCGCATCGTTGATGGCCAGCGCGCGACTGGTGCTGCCGCCCAGCGTGCCCAGGTCGGTCGTCACGTCACCGTTGTAGAGCCAGGCGCGATCGGTTCCCCTGCGCACGAAGCCGACCACCAGTCCGGCGGTATTGATCGCGGTGGCGGTACTCGCGCTGCCGCCCATCATGCCCAGGTCGGTCATCGCGCCATCCTTGAACACGAAGGCATGCGGCCCGTCGGCGGTATTGGTGGTGCCGACGACCCGGCCGGAATCATTGATGCCATACGCCGCAGTCGAACCGCCGGTCAGCGAACCCAGCGGCGCCCACATGTCGAAGCTGCGCAGATACGCGCGCTGCAGATTGATGATCGTGGGCGGCGCGTTGTAGAGGTCGTTGGCGATGATGTCGCCGCTGGAATTCACGCCGACGACGTCGGTGGGATAGGCGGATATTGCGCCGTAGTTCGCGACGGTGAAGTTCGCGGCCGAAGCCGCGGTCGGGCATGCCAGGATGCACGCCATCGCGATGCTGCCCAACCAGGTGTTCGAAGTCATCATCAATGGCTACGGAGCTCGAGTTGGCGCTCGCCGATCCCGATGCGGCGATTCGCGGCTGCGTGAAGTATAGGTCGCCGGCAGCCCAGGCGCCAGCGGGCGCGCGACCCTATGGCGCAGCAGGCCCGCTCGGTTGATAATGCCGACCGCGCCAGGCGCACGCGGGCAGCAGTCCTGCCGGCGGTCAATTCAACCCCAGGAGGAGCATCATGCTGCACCCGTTCATCGATCGCCGCCGTCTGCTGATCGCGGCCGCGCTGACCGCCGCGGCGGCTTTGACCCCGCAGGTTGCGTTGGCTGCGGATCCGGTCAAGATCGGCCTCATCCTGCCGCTGACCGGACCGTTCGCGTCGACCGGCAAGCAGATCGAAGCCGCGGCCCGACTGTACATGGCGCGCAACGGCGACACCGTCGCCGGACGCAAGATCGAGCTGATCGTCAAGGACGACACCGGGCTGGCGCCGGAAACGACCAAGCGCATCGCGCAGGAACTGATCGTGCAGGACAAGGTGCAGATCCTTGCCGGCTTCGGACTGACCCCGCTGGCGCTGGCGACCGCGCCGGTCGCCACCGAGGCCAAGGTGCCGATGATCGTCATGGCTGCCGCGACGTCGATCATTCCGACTCGGTCGCCGTACATCGTGCGCTCGGGCTTTGCACTGCCGCAGGTCACCGCACCGATCGCCGACTGGGCGGCCAAGAACAACATCAAGCGCGTCGTCACCATGGTCACCGATTTCGGCCCGGGAATCGATGCCGAGAAGACTTTCGTCAAGCGCTTCACGGAAGCCGGCGGCACGGTGGTCGAGTCGTTGAAGACGCCGTTGCGCAGTCCCGACTACGCGCCGTTCCTGCAGCGCGTCAAGGATGCCAAGCCCGACGCACTGTTCGTGTTCGTGCCGTCCGGCGAAGGCACTGCAGTGATGAAGCAGTTCGTGGATCGCGGCCTTGCCGCGGCCGGTATCAAACTGATCGGCACCGGCGACGTCGTCGATGACGACCTGCTCGATGCAATCGGTGCACCGGCGCTGGGCGTCGTCACATCGTTCCACTACTCGGCGGCGCATCCGTCTCCAGAAAACAAGGCATACGTCGACGGCTTCATGGCCGCGAACAAAGGCATGCGCCCGAATTTCATGTCGGTCGGCGGCTATGACGGTATGCACCTGATCTACGAAGCACTCAGGAAGACCGGGGGCGACACCGACGGCGACAAGCTGATCGCGGCCATGAAAGGCCTGTCGTGGATGAGTCCGCGCGGCCCGGTCACACTCGATCCGGCAACCCGCGACATGATCCAGACCGTCTACATCCGCAAGGTCGAGCTGCGCGACGGGCACTACTGGAGCATCGAGTTCGACAAGGTCGATAACGTCAAGGACCCGGGCACCTGATCCCGACTAGGGTTTCGCCCGCGATTCGGCGATGATGCGGTCGGCGTAGTCCCGCCAGTCGTCGCCCGCCACGTTGCCGAAGAGCCCCGCCTTGGCCAGCGCGGCGACATACGCCTGCTTGTCCGAGGTTGCGGCGGCCATGAACGGCTCGAAGCCGCAATCCTCGACGGTGTGCGCGGCCTCGCGCATTTCTTCGGCGCGCCGTCGCCCGTGCTTGGCCACACGGCTGAAGAAGTACGCGCCCTGTTTTTCCCAGTCGAAACCCGGATAGGTCTCGCGAAGCGAATCGAGCACGCGCGCCTCGACGCCATGGCGACGCGCCGTGGTGTAGCTTTCGATGACGATCGCCTCCATGCCCTTGATGATGATGCTGCGGCACATCTTGATCGCCGATGCGACCCCGATCTTCTCGGCGACGATCTCCATGGAAAAACCCAGCGGCGTGAGCTTCGCGGCGAGCGCTCCCGCGTGCTTGCCGCCCACCACCATCGGCACCGCAATGCCGTAAGGCGGCACCGAGGTCATGACGCCGGCCTCGACGTAGTGCGCGCCCTGCGCGTCGATCAGCGCCGCGCAACGCACCTTGGTGTCGGGCGACGCAGAATTCAGGTCGAAGAAGTAGCTACCGCGCCTGATCGTGGGGGCGCTGGCGCTTGCGACATCGAGCGCGTTCGCCGCTGTGACCGCGGAAATGACGATATCCGCATGTTCGAGCAATTCCACAATCGACGCGCACGGCTGGACGCCGCTGGCGCGTGCCGTCGCCTGCAGCGGCGCACCCTGCGCCGCGTCCGTGAACAGCAGGTCCCACGCGCCGAGCCACGCCATGCCCTGCGGCTGCAGGGCGGAGCACAGTATCCGGCCGACTTCGCCGTACCCAACGACACCGATTCGAGGCTGTGTGTCGACACGACCCATGATTGACCCCGTGAAAGCGCATCCGCGAGGCTGCCATGCTACCTCAGGCCCGCGACGGGGGTCTTCGCAAGCTTCACGAAAGATAACTTTATGGGACAGTGACGGGATTTTTTATAGTGGCGCCCATTCAAATTGCTTTTTTGTCATAAAAGTGAAATATAAACAATAAGTTACAAGTTGTGGTCCACATCGTGCTATTAATGACTGCGGGCGATCAGCGCGGCAGATCGCTGACGAATGGTGGTTCGGGGGGAGGGGGTCAGATGGATTCCAAGTGGATTCTATTGGGTATTGTCGCCTGGGGCCTTGGGCTCCTGTTGGCAATGGTCCTGTTCCGCATGGCTGGCGATCAGGATCGTGCTGCGCGCCACAACCATAAGCAGCTCATTCCCCACTCGGACGTGACCATCACGCAATACGGCAACCCTGGCCGATAGGCCAGGTTGGGCAAAGCGCTCCCTCGCGGTCAGCCTGTAGACCGCGCGACCGCTCGACCGCCACACACATTCCGCCTGACGGTCGCTCGCGTGCCAATCGCGGCACGGGATAGAATTTCCTTCTGTGCGGTCCAACCGCGACCCCTGTCGATCTGCAACCGGCAGTGCTACGGCAACCGGGCGTCAGCCGGATCGGATTCCAAGGGGTACTCCGACTGCCTTGCGAAAGGGCGAAAGAGCCATGAACAAAGCCGCTATGTACGGATTGGCGCTTGCATTGCTGGTCGTTGCCGGTGCGGCAGATGCCGCGTCGATTTGGTTCGACCGGCCGTGCGCCAACTATCGTCTCAATCGGGATGGCGGTCCCGAATTGGTGCTGCAATGCCTTCAGGGGACGACATATGTGACCGTCCTGACCATCGTCGATCCGACATGCCCGAAGACGTCGTGGGTGGACAGCAAGGACGCCAACGGAAACATCACGGTCACCTGCAAAGGCCCGCGCCTGACGCGTTGAGCAGTCAGCGGGTCATTTGATGTCGGCCTCGTAGACGTAGAGCGTCGACTTCTCATCCTCGGGCATGAAGTACGCACGCAGACCGGTCGCGGTCGGCTCGATCCAGAACGGGTTGTAGGTCATCGGCAGGCCGCTCTCGGTCCACAGCTCGACCGGCATCTGAAACACTGCGCGATTTGCCGCGAGGTCGACGATTTCGAAACCTCCCAGCGCAAAACGCGGACCATCCTTCTTCATCTGGTACATGTTGAGTCCGGAACACAAGGCCTCCTGCGCCACCGAGATACTTGCAATCCTGATAGTCGATGTAGCCTGAGGGATTCGCCACGCGCAGGCGCTCGGGCGGCAGAGTCGGCGTTTGTCGGGCGGTCGTTGGCGTCGAGAGTCCAGGTATAGAACCGGCGCGAGCCCCAGCTCACCCCGTGCAAAGTATTGTTGCGGGTGTTGCGGACCAGTCCGCCGATGTGGTCGCCATAGCGAAATACCTCTGGAGGGTGTTGCGGACCAGTCCGCCGATGTGGTCGCCATAGCGAAACACCTCATTGGCCTTCATCGTTGCCGGATCGACTCGGTAAATGATGGCGCGGCTGTTGGGGCGGTATTCGGCGGTGGGCACCCAGATCCATTTGCCGTCGTAATCCATGCCACCCGGGTGGTACGCGGAAGTCTCGCCGATCGCGAGATCTGCGAGCAGGTTGCCATCCTTGTCGAACTTGAAGATGTGACCGGCACCTTCGCCGGTGTCGCGGTCATAGCCGTCCTGCAGCTGCGCGAAGCGCTTGGTCGGCGTCTTGATTTCGACGGAAGAGACGTAGAACGTATCGCCGATCTTGATCATTCCCTGCGGATGATGGGTGTTGAACTTGATGGGAATCGCGGCAACCTGGCGCCACTGCACGCCGCGCGTGAGCTTCTTCACGCGCTCGCTGATCGTGGCGCCGTCGGTGACTCCCTGTGCGATTGCCACACTGCTGGCCGCCAGTGTCGCTGCGGCTGCGGCGATGATGCATTTCTTCAGCGCGGCGATGAGATTCTTCAGTAGTTGTTCACGATTGGCGCTCCGAGATTGCGCGGGAGCCACATCGCACCTGTCGGTGCTACGCGATCCTGGCGGAATTGGTAGTATCCGCTATCCCTGCAGACTGCGCTTGATGGTGCTGTTGAGTGGAGTCGAACCACCGACCTACTGATTACGAATCAGTTGCTCTACCAACTGAGCTACAACAGCCCGGAACATTTCCGGCGACGCGATGCGCCAGATGCCGCGAACAACTCGTCATTATACCGAAGCCGACAGCCGCCTGCCAAACGCACCTCCAATGCAGGTGCGCCAGGCTGGCACGCCAATTCCAACTTGAAATCCACGCGCCACCTGATCGGTTTTCATGCCATCACCGCACGGTTGCGCCAGCATCCGGGCGGAGTGCAGGCGATCTACGTCGATGCGGGTCGTCGCGACGCCCGGATGCGTGAAATGACCGAGCGCGCCAAGGCTGCGGGAGTAGCGCTTCACGCGGTCGACGAACGCCGGTTGCAGGCGATGGCGGGTCACGACCAGCATCAGGGTGTGGTCGCCGTGATCGACGCCGACCTGCCGCGCGTCACACTTGAAGACGTGTTTGACGAACTGGCGGAACCGGCGTTGCTGCTTATCCTCGATGGCGTCACCGATCCTCACAACCTGGGCGCGTGCCTGCGCAGCGCCGATGCGTTCGGCGTGCAGGCACTCATCGTGCCAAAAGACCGCGCGGTCGGCGTTACTTCGACGGTGGCCAAGGCGGCCTCGGGCGCCGTCGACACCGTACCGGTCATCAGCGTGACCAATCTCGCCCGGACCATGCGCGATCTGAAGGAACGAGGCGTGTGGCTGATCGGCACCGATGCCGACTCCGCGGAGAGTCTGTTCGATGCGGACCTGACCGGCCCGATCGCATGGGTGCTCGGTGCCGAAGGGTCGGGCTTGCGGCGCCTGACCCGCGAACTGTGCGATCGCATCGTCGCCATCCCGATGGCGGGCGCAGTGAGTTCGCTCAACGTGTCCGTCGCCGCGGGCGTGTGTCTCTACGAATCGCGGCGGCAGCGCGCCAAGTAAAAGTAACTTGCTCCGCGCGGGCACGCGCACTAGGGCCGTCTGCGCACCCGCCGGCGTCGATCGGGATCGATTGCCATGTCGGCCGCTGGCGCCTAGCATTGGCGCCTTCCCATGCTTCGCTTCCTGCTGACCCGCCTTTCGCTCGTCATTCCGACCTTCATCGGCATGACGCTGCTGGCGTTCTTTCTGATCCGGCTCGTTCCGGGCGACCCGATCGAGACGCTGGCCGGCGAGCGCGGCATCGACGCGGCGCGACACGAAGCGCTGCTCAAGGAGTACGGACTCGACCGGCCGGTGCTGGTGCAATACGGCATCTACATCGGCCGCGTGCTGCACGGCGACCTAGGCAAGTCGATGATCACGCAGGAGCCGGTGCTGCGCGAATTCGCCGCGCTGTTTCCAGCGACGATCGAGCTGGCGCTCTGCGCCATCATTTTCGCGCTGGTGGTCGGCATTCCGGCCGGGATGATCGCGGCGGTCCGCCGCAACTCGGTGTTCGATCACGGCGTCATGGGCGTGTCGCTGACTGGCTACTCGATGCCCATATTCTGGTGGGGTCTGCTGCTGATCCTGCTGTTTTCGGTGCAGCTCGGGTGGACGCCGGTGTCCGGACGCATCGGAGTCAAATACTACTTCGAACCGGTGACAGGGTTTCTTCTCATCGACTCGCTGCTGTCCGGCGAGCCCGGGGCATTCCAGTCGGCGGTTTCGCACCTGATCCTGCCGACGATCGTGCTGGGTACCCAGCCGCTCGCCATCATCGCGCGCATGACCCGCTCGGCGATGCTGGAGGTGCTGGGCGAGGACTACATCCGCACCGCTCGCGCCAAGGGCCTCTCGCCGCTACGCGTGGTCGCGCTGCATGCCTTCCGCAATGCGCTGATCCCGGTGATCACGGTGATCGGACTGCAGGTTGGCGTGCTGTTCACCGGCGCGATCCTGACCGAGACCATCTTCTCCTGGCCCGGTGTGGGCAAATGGCTGATCGAAGCGATCAACCGCCGCGACTATCCGGTGTTGCAGGGTGGCATCCTGATGCTGGGCTTCGTGGTAATGACGGTGAATCTGCTGGTCGACGTCGCGTACGGCGTCATCAACCCGCGAATTCGTCGCTCGACATGAGCGCACAACGCCAAAGCGCCACCCCATGAGCGCGGAATCCCTGATCAGTCCGGGTGCAATCCCCGAGCCCCCCGGTCCGCTGCGCGAATTCTGGCGCTACTTCAGCGCCAACCATGGCGCGGTGGCGGGACTCGTGATCGTCGTGGCGGTGCTGTTGACCGCGGTATTCGCCAACGTGCTCGCTCCCTATCCCCCGGATCTGACCAACAATGCGGCCTTCCTTCAACCTCCAGCGTGGCAAGCCGGTGGAACCAGTGCCCACCTGCTCGGCACCGATGCGATTGGCCGCGACATCCTGTCGAGGCTCATCTACGGCGCACGACTGTCGCTGCTGATCGGCATCGCGGTGGTGGCATTGTCCATCGTCGTCGGCATCACACTCGGGTTGATCGCCGGGTTCGCGCGCGGCATCACCGAGATCGCCATCATGCGCCTGATGGACATCATCCTGACGCTGCCGAGCCTGCTGCTGGCGATCGTGATCGTCGCGATCCTCGGACCGGGGATCATGAATGCGATGCTGGCCGTGGCAGTGGTCGTGCTGCCACACTACGTTCGTCTCACCCGTGCCGCGGTGATCACGGAAACCGCGAAGGACTACGTCACTGCGGCCCGTGCTACCGGTGCCCGGCGGTTTCGCCTCATGTTCAGCGAGGTGCTGCCCAATTGCGCAGCGCCGCTGATCGTACAGGCATCGCTCGGGGTGTCGGTGGCGATTCTCGACGCCGCCGCGCTGGGTTTCCTTGGCCTGGGCGCGCAGCCTCCCGCCTCGGAATGGGGCACCATGCTTGCGGATGCGCGCGAATTCGTGCTGCGCGCGTGGTGGGTGGTGACCCTGCCTGGAATCATGATTCTGGTCACGGTGCTCGCTTTCAATCTGCTCGGCGACGGGTTGCGCGACGCGCTCGACCCGAAGCTCAAGCGTTAAGCCATGGCGCTGCTCGAGATCGACGACCTCTACGTCGAGTTTCCCTCGCAAGGCGCGCTCATGCATGCGGTGGACGGCGTGAGCCTGTCGATCGACGAAGGCGAGGTGCTGGGTATCGTTGGTGAGTCGGGTTCCGGCAAGAGCGTGACCATGCTCGCGGTGATGGGGCTCGTCGCGTATCCCGGCCGAGTGCGCGCCAAGACACTGCGCTTCGCCGGCCGCGACCTGCTGGCTGTGTCCGATCGGGAGCGCCGGGCGCTCGTCGGCAAGGACATCGCGATGATCTTCCAGGAACCGACGACGAGCCTGAACCCCTGCTTCACCATCGGCTTCCAGCTTTGCGAGACGTTGCGGCTGCACCTGGGCCTCGACCGCAATGCCGCGCGACGCCGGGCCACGGAGTTGTTGGAGTTGGTCGGCATCCCGGCTGCGTCGAGTCGGCTCGGCGACTTCCCGCATCAGATGTCGGGCGGCATGAACCAGCGCGTCATGATCGCGATGGCCATCGCCTGCAACCCGCGGCTCCTGATTGCCGACGAGCCGACCACTGCGCTCGACGTCACGATCCAGGCTCAGATTCTCGACCTGCTGCGCGGATTGCAGAGCGACCTCGGCATGGCGCTGATTCTCGTGACGCACAACATGGGCGTGGTCGCCGAGATGGCGCGCCGCGTCGCGGTGATGTACGCGGGACAGGTGGTCGAGGAACGGCGGGCCGATGCGTTGTTCGCGGCGCCGGAGCATCCGTACACGGCGGCACTGCTCGCGGCGATGCCCGAGCGCAGCGCCGGCGACGCGCGCCTCGCGACCATTCCAGGCGTCGTGCCAGGGCTCTACGATCGTCCACGCGGCTGCCTCTTTGCCCCGCGCTGCGAGTATGCGACGCGCCATGCCTGCCAGACGCGGCCCGCGCTGCGCGCCTGGGCAGACGGCCGCGTGCGTTGTCATTTCCCGCTTGGCGATCCGCAGCGCGACGCCGCCATCGCGCGCGACGAAGCGCTGGCGAGTACCGGCACATGAGCCAGACCGCCGTCGAGGCGACGGGACTCACCCGCAATTACGAGATCCGGCGTGGCCTGTTCCACGCTCCGGCAAAGCTGCAGGCCGTTGGGGGGATTTCGTTCGCAATTGCGCGTGGCCGCACGCTTGCGGTCGTCGGCGAATCGGGCTGCGGCAAGTCGACGCTGGGCCGTGTCGTGGCGCTGATCGAGCCGCCGAGCGCGGGTGCGCTGCGCCTGGTCGGACGAGATGCCACCGGCGCGGCACCCGAGGAACAACGCGACCTGCGCAAATCGGTGCAGATGGTGTTCCAGAACCCGCACGGCTCACTGAACCCGCGCAAGAAAATCGGCGCAATCCTCGAGGCGCCGCTGGAGATCAACACCGATCTGGACGCGAGCGCGCGGGCCGACAAGGCGCGCGAGATGCTCTCCAAGGTCGGATTGCGTCCGGAGCACTACGTCCGTTATCCGCACATGTTTTCTGGCGGCCAGCGGCAGCGCATCGCGATCGCGCGCGCGCTCATGCTCAATCCGGCACTGGTCGTCGCGGACGAACCGGTGTCGGCGCTCGACGTCTCGGTGCAGGCGCAGGTCCTTAATCTGCTGGCCGACCTGCAGCGTGAGATGGGTCTGGCTTACCTGTTCATTTCGCACGATCTCGGCGTGGTGCGGCATATCGCCCACGACGTGCTGGTCATGTACCTCGGACTGGCGATGGAGCAGGGCAGCAAGGAACGGATATTCAGCCGGCCGCTGCATCCCTACACCCGCGCACTGCTCGCATCGACGCCCGGGATCGTGCCGTCCGAGCGCCGCGAGCGCATCGTGCTCAAAGGCGAACGCCCGTCGCCGCTCGACCCGCCGGCCGGATGCGTCTTTTCCACCCGCTGTCCCCATGCCATCGAACGCTGCCACGCGGAGCGACCGGCGCTGCGCCAACTCGACGGGCGACAGGTATCATGCCACCTTGGAGAGCAGTTCCTGCTGCCCGCGGCGTCTGTCGTGGGCAGCGGCGACGCTGCCCCCTGACCTATTCGAGAGGAGCCCTGCCCATGACGAAGTTCAATCCGGCCGCGCGCCGGTGCCACGGCCTTGCGCGCGCCATGCTGCTCGCGTTGACGCTGCCCGCGGTCCTGGCCGCAGCTCCGGTTGCCGCCAAGACACTGGTGTATTGCTCGGAAGGCAGCCCGGAGAATTTCTATCCCGGCGTCAACACAACAGGCACCTCGTTCGACGCCAACACCCAGATCTACAGCCGCATCGTCGACTTCGAGCGCGGCGGCACCAACGTCGTGCCCGGCCTCGCCGAGCGCTGGGAGATCTCCCCGGACGGCAAGGTGTACACGTTCTACCTGCGCAAAGGCGTCAAGTGGCACAACCACCGCGACTGGAAGCCGACGCGCGACTTCAACGCCGACGACATGATCTTCTCGATCGAGCGGCAGTGGAAGGAGTCCAACCCGTACTTCAAGGTCACCAGTTCCAACCACTCGTACTTCAACGACATGGGCCTGCCCAAGTTGCTCAAGTCGGTGGAAAAGGTCAACGACTACACGGTGCGCATCACTCTCGAAAAGCCCGAGGCGCCGTTCCTGTCGGATTTGGCGATGGAATACGCCGGCGTGCAATCCAAGGAGTACGCGGACGCGATGCTCAAGGCCGGAACGCCCGACAAGCTCGATCAGGAACCGATCGGTACCGGTCCGTTCTACCTGGTGCGATACATCAAGGACGCGATCATCCGCTACAAGGCTTTCCCCCAGTACTACAACGGTAAGGCCAAGATCGACGACCTGATCTTCTCGATCACGACCGACGCGTCGGTGCGCTGGGCCAAGCTGCAGAAGGGTGAGTGCCACGTGATGCCGTATCCGAATCCGGCGGACCTCGACGCCATCCGCAAGGATCCGAACATCGTCGTGCTCGAGCAACCGGGATTGAACGTCGGCTACCTCGCCTACAACGTCACCAAGAAGCCGTTCGACGACGTGCGCGTGCGCAAGGCCGTCAATATGGCGATCAACCGGAAGGCGATCATCGACGCGGTCTATCTCTCGGCCGGCGTCGTGGCCAAGAACCCGATTCCGCCGACGCAATGGTCGTACAACGACGCGATCAAGGACGATCCGTACGATCCGGCGGCCGCGAAGAAGCTGCTGGCCGAGGCGGGCTACCCGAACGGCTTCACCACCGACCTCTGGGCGATGCCGGTACAGCGTCCGTACAACCCCAACGCGCGGCGCATCGCGGAACTGATGCAGGCCGATCTTGCCAAGGTCGGCATCACCGCCGAGATCAAGAGCTTCGAGTGGGGTGAGTACCGCAAGCGCATGCAGAATGGCGAGCACCAGATGGGGATGCTGGGCTGGACCGGCGACAACGGCGACCCGGACAACTTCCTCAACACGCTGCTCGGCTGCGACGCCGCCAAGACCAACGGCAGCAATGTCTCCAAGTGGTGCTACCAGCCGTTCGAGGACCTGGTGCAGAAGGCAAAGACGCTTTCCGACCGCAAGCAACGGGCCGACCTGTATATGAAGGCGCAGGTCATCTTCAAGGAGCAGGCGCCCTGGCTCACCATGGCGCACGCCGTGCAATTGAAGCCGGTGCGCAAGGAAGTGATCGACTTCAAGCTCTCGCCCTTCGGCAGGCACACGTTCTACGGCGTCGACATCAAGGAGTAGCTTGAATCCGATCGAGCATCTGCAAAAGGATCTCGCCGCGCTCACCGAGCTGCGGCGTGATCTGCACGCGCACCCCGAGCTGGGCTTCGAGGAACACCGCACCGCCGAAGTCGTGGTGCGCGAACTCGGCGCGCTGGGCATCGAGCATCACGCAGGCGTCGGCAAGACCGGCGTCGTCGGGGTCATTCGGGGGACGAGCACCGGCAGCGGACGCTCGATCGGGCTGCGCGCCGACATGGACGCGCTGCCGATGCACGAGGAGAACGACTTCGCCTATGTCTCGCGCTTCAAGGGACGCATGCACGCCTGCGGCCACGACGGCCACACGACGATGCTGCTGGCCGCGGCCCGGCACCTGTCGCGCACCCGACGCTTCGACGGCACCGTGTATCTCATCTTCCAGCCGGGCGAAGAGGGCTTTGCCGGCGGCAAGGCCATGATCGACGATGGGCTGTTCACGCGCTTCCCCGCCAATGAGGTGTACGCGCTGCACAACTGGCCGGGGCTGGCGGCGGGCACGATCGCGGTGCGCCCCGGACCAATGATGGCGGCGGCGGATCGCATCGAGATTCACATCGAAGGCAAGGGCGGCCATGGCGCGCACCCGCACCAGACCGTCGACCCGGTGCTCGTCGCGGGACACATGATCACCGCGGCGCAATCGATCGTCTCGCGTAATGTGAACCCACTCGACACTGCAGTGGTAAGCATCTGCGCGATGCATGGCGGCAACCTCGCGGCGATGAGCGTCGTGCCGCGCGAGGCGCGTCTGGTGGGCACGGTGCGCACATTCAAGGCCGCCACGCAGGACTACATCGAACGCCGTCTGAACGAACTCGTGCATTCGATCGCCGCGGCCTTCGGCGCGACCGCAACGCTCAAGTACGAGCGCATCTATCCCGCGACGGTCAACAGCGAGCGCGAAGCGGTGTTTGCCGCGGACGTCGCTGCAACTCTGGTTGGCGAGGACAACGTGGTGCGCGATCTCGATCCGTCGATGGGCTCGGAGGACTTTTCGTTCATGCTCCAGCAGCGGCCGGGCGCGTACGCGCGGCTGGGGCAGGGAGGTTCGGAAGGTGGCTGCTTCCTGCACAATACGCGTTACGATTTCAACGACGCCGTAATTCCCATCGGCGGAGGGTACTTCGCCGCGCTTGCGGAGGCGGCGTTGCCCCTGCGCCAATGACGCCGGCCACACCGCCAATCCAGGAAGCCACTGTTGCCGCGGCCGATGAAGCCGGCCGCGACCCAATCGAAGAAACAATTGCCGCCGCGTCCGATGAAGCCGGCCGCGACGTCCAATCGGCTATAATTCAAGGTATCCGCGACCTGCCGGGCATCCGGCGGATCGCGTGTGGCAACCCCGCGTGACCCGCCTGCCTCAGACGGGCCTCGCGCCCGTGCAGAAGAACTCGAATTGCGCCTGACTCAGATCAAGCTGGCCGGCTTCAAGTCGTTCGTCGACCCGACCAGCATCGGTACCCCCGGTCAGCTGGTAGGCATCGTCGGCCCCAACGGTTGCGGCAAGTCGAATGTCATCGACGCCGTGCGCTGGGTGCTGGGCGAATCGAAGGCCTCGGCGCTGCGCGGCGAGTCGATGCAGGACGTCATCTTCAATGGCGCGGGCGATCGCAAGCCGGTCGGTCGTGCGTCGGTGGAACTGTACTTCGACAACAGCCAGGGCCGAATCGGAGGACAGTGGGGTGCCTACGCCGAGCTGTCGATCAAGCGCGTGCTCACCCGCGACGGCGATTCGACGTACTACATCAACAACATTCCAGTGCGCCGGCGCGATATTCACGACCTGTTCCTCGGCACGGGCCTGGGTCCGCGCGCCTACGCGATCATCGAGCAGGGAATGATCGCGCGGGTGATCGAAGCCAAGCCCGAAGAACTGCGCGTCTTCCTCGAAGAGGCCGCCGGCGTCTCGAAGTACAAGGAACGCCGCCGCGAGACCGAGAACCGCATCGCCGACACGCGCGAGAACCTGTCGCGCGTCGAGGACATCCGGATCGAACTGGGTAGCCAGCTCGCGCGGCTGGACGCGCAGGCCAAGGTCGCCACCGAATATCGCGAGCACGAGGCGGCGCTCAAGCGCGCGCAGCACCTGCTGTGGTTCGCCAAGCAGCAGGACGCGGTGCGTGCGCGCGAACGCCATGCCAACGAAGTGGCGAACCTCGTGTCCGGCTTCGAGGCGCTGCAGGCCGAGCTGCGCGCGGTGGAGAACCGCCTCGAAGGTCTGCGCGCGGATCACTACAAGGCGGGCGACCAGCTGCACGAGAAGCAGGGCGAGTTCTATGCCGCCAATGCCGAGGTCACACGGCTCGAGCAGCAGCTGGTGTTCGCGCGCGAAAGCGAGGGCCGACTGGCGCAGCAGGTCGCGCAGATTGGCGACCAGATCGCAACATTTGGGGGCCAGCAAGAAGAGTTGACGGCCGAAGGGCGCACCGCCGAGGCTGATCTCGAAACGGCAATCACTCGGCGCGAGTCCGCAGTCGCCGAAGAACAGGCCGCGACCGCGGCGCTGCCGCAACTCGAAAAGGCCGTGGTCGACAGCGCGGCCACGATGGCGGCGCTGCGTCAGCGGATCGGCGAAATCGAGCAGGAGGTGAGGGTCGCGGTGACGCAACGCGAGCATTCCACCAAGCTGCTCACGGCGCTGACGCTGCGTCGCGAACGACTCGAAGGCGAAGCGCGCGAACTCGCCGCACCGACCAGCGCGCCCATCGATACCGTCGTCGAGCAGCTCGCGCAGGAAAGCGCGGACCTCGCCGAACGCGAAAAGGCACTGGCCGAACTCAACACTGTGGTGCAGGCACTGCAGGAGCAGCATCGCGTTACCGGCGACGCATGGCAACTGGCGAGCAGCGCGCTGGCCGAGCGCGAGGCGCGGGCGCAGGCGCTCGCCGCATTGCAGGCAAAGATCGGCAGCGGCAAGGATGCCGTCGCCTGGCTCGCCGCACGCGGCCTCGAGCAATCGCGCCGCCTGTGGCAGCAGATCGACATCGAGCGCGGTTGGGAAGACGCGCTCGAGGCGGTGCTGCGCGAGCGTCTCAATGCGCTGGAACTGCCGGCGCTCGAGGCCGCGCTGGCGTGGACCGCCGACGCCGGGCCGCTGCCCGGGCGCATTGCGGCGTATGTAGCGGACGCGTCACGCCATGCGGCCGTGCCGGGCGCGGGGATGCTGCTCGCCAAGGTCAAAAGCGCGCGGTCGGAACTCTCGGGGTTGCTCGCCGATTGGCTCAACGGCGTGCGTTGCGCCGACGACTTTGCCACGGCGCTGCGGGAGCGTGGCGAGTTACGTGCGGGCGAAAGCCTGGTGACGCGCGAAGGCCACGTGATCACGATGCACGGCGTGACCCTGTTCGCGCCCGACAGCGAATTGCACGGCGTGCTGTCTCGCCAGCGCGAACTCTCCGAATTGGGGCACGCGATCGCGACGGCGCGTGCCGAGAGCACCGCGGTTGCGACGCGGCGCATCGAAGTCGAAGCGGAACTCAAGGCGCGCCAGCAGGAATACCACGGCGAAAATATGGCGCTGTCGTCGCAGCAGCGGCGTTGCCATGACCTCGAGATGGAACTGCTTCAGCTCCGGCAAGCTGCGGACGCCGCGGAGCGCCGCCGGACCCAGATCGCCGAGGAACTCTCCGCCCTGACCAAGGAGGAGACCACCGAGCGCGATTCCGGTGCGAGGCTCGATGCGACGATGGCTGCGAGCCGCGAAGTCCTGGCCGCGGAAATGGCCAAGCGTGACGCCGCGAGGCATGCCGGCAACGAAACCGAGGTCGCCCTTGCGCGTGGGCGCGAACGGGTGCGTCTGAGCGAGCGTGCGGCGCAGGAGGCTGGCTTTGCGGAACGCTCGTGCCGCGAACGACTCGCCGACCTTGCGCGCCGGCGCGCCACGCTCGAAGCGCAGGTCGCGCAGCAGCAGGGACTCCTCGCGGAAGTTACCAGCGAACGCGAAGGTATCGACTGGACGCCGGTCGAAACGGCGCTGCAGGCGCAGCTGACCAGCCGCTCCGCGGCCGAGCAGGCGCTGGCCGCGGCGCGCGACGGTCAGGAAGCGATCGGCGCGGCACTGCGCGGCGCCGAAGAGGAGCGGCTGACGGCCGACCAGAAGATCGAGCCGGCACGCGCGCGGGTCGACGAAATCCGGCTCAAGGAACAGGTCGCCGTGCTCGCCGAGCAGCAATACGCCGAGCAGTTGGCGGACGCGCACGCGGAACTGGCGTTGCTGCCCGAGCAGCTGAAGGCGTGGGGCAGGGCCAGCACGCTGCCCGCCGAAATCGAGCGGCTGACGCAGACCATCGCGGGGCTGGGCGCGGTAAATCTCGCTGCGCTCGACGAACTGACGCAGGCGTCGGAGCGCAAGGCCTACCTCGACTCGCAGGCGCAGGACCTGACCGAAGCGTTGACGACACTGGAGAGCGCGATCCGCCAGATCGATCGTGAATCGCGCCAGTTGTTGCAGCAGACCTTCGATATCGTCAACACCAACTTCGGCAAACTTTTTCCGACGCTCTTTGGCGGCGGCCAGGCGAGCCTCCTGCTGACCGGCGAGGAAATTCTCGACTCGGGCGTGCAGGTCGTCGCGCAGCCGCCGGGCAAGCGCAACACGACGATTCACCTGCTGTCCGGGGGAGAAAAGTCGCTCACCGCGATCGCGCTGGTGTTCGCGCTGTTCCAGCTCAATCCGGCGCCGTTCTGTCTGCTCGACGAAGTCGACGCGCCGCTCGACGATCCCAATACCGACCGCTTCTGTGCCCTGGTCAAGGAAATGTCCGTGGCCACGCAGTTCCTGTTCATCAGCCACAACAAGATCACCATGGAAATGGCCAATCAGCTCATCGGTATCACCATGCCGGATCCCGGTGTTTCGCGAGTGGTCGCCGTCGACATCGCCGAGGCGCTCGAACTCGCCGAGGCGGCTCCGCAATAGCGTGCCGACGCCGTGATGATGAATCCGCTGTTCATTGGTCTGCTCGTCGCCGGCGTGGTCCTGGTGATCGGCGTCGTCGTGGTCAACTGGCTGCAGGAGCGGCGTGTGCGCCGGCGCATCGACGCGGCGTTTCACAAGCCCGACGATGCGACGCGTGGCGCCGACCGCGTCGAGCCGATGTACAACAACGCCGCGGCGACCGGATCGGGTGGCAGCGTCGCTGTTGCCGATGATGCCGCCGAGGCTCCTGCCGAAGCGTTGCCCGAGCCGGAGGACGATGCGTATGTCGACGAACCGTTGCCCGAGCCGCCGACGCGAGCCGAGCGCGCCGGCGTCGCGCCCGATCCGGATATCGAGTGCGTAGTCATCCTGCGTCCGCAGCAGGCAGTCCCCGCGGCGGCGCTGACGGGAGCGCTGGTTCAGGTTACCGCCAAGCCGTCGCGCTGGCTGGGACGCCGGGCGCCCGGCCTGCCCTGGCAGCAGATCGACGCCGCGACCAGCGGGCCGTGGCAGGAACTTGCGGCGTGCCTGTTGCTGGCCAATCGTTCCGGCGCCGCCACGCAAGACGAGGTCGCCACGTTCATGCGCCTGGTCAAGCAGGTGGCGTCCGGGCTGCCCGCCGACTGCGAATTCAGCGACCCCGCGGCCGAGGCGGCGCGTGGCGAGGCGCTCGATCGGCTGTGCGCGGACCTCGACGTCCAGATCGGTCTGACCTTGCTCAAGAGCGAACTCGGCCAGATCGCTGGTACGCGCCTGCGCGGTGTCGCCGAGGCCGCCGGATTCCGGCTGACGCCGGCGGGGCAATTCGACTACCTCCAGGACGATACGGGCGCCAAGCTCTACAGCCTGCAGAATCTGCGCGAGGATGCATTTACCGCGGAGAGCCTGCGTGCGATGGCGACGCCGGGAGTCGTTTTCCTGCTCGACGTGCCGCGCGTGCCCGATCCCGTGCGCGCCTTCGACCAGATGCGCATGGCTGCGAAGCGCATGACACAGACGCTCGAATGTGTGCTGGTCGACGATAACCGCCGGCCACTGAACGACACTTCGCTGGCCGCGATCCGGGGCCAGGTCCAGGCGACTGCCGCGGCATTGCGCGAGGCCAATATCGAACCAGGCGGTCCGCGCGCGTTGCGCCTGTTCGGCTAGCGTCCCCGCCATGGCGGTTCCGCCGAAGCTAGTCGCGCGCGCCCTCGCGTTGCGTACCGAGATCGCCCGCCACAATCACGCCTACTACGTCGAAGACGCGCCGACCATCAGCGACGCCGAGTTCGACCGCCTGTTCCGCGAGCTCGAGGCAATCGAGCGCGAGCATCCGCAGCTGGCAACACCTGATTCGCCCACCCAGCGCGTGGCCGGCGAGCCGGCCGGGGAGTTCGCGACGGTGACGCATCGACTGCCGATGCTGTCGCTGAACAATGCGTTCGCCGACGACGAGGTCGCGGCCTTCGACAAGCGCGTACGCGAGGTGCTCGGCGTCGCCACCGTCGAGTATGCAGCGGAGCCCAAGTTCGATGGTCTTGCGGTAAGCATTGTCTACGTCAATGGACAGCTTGCGGTCGGCGCCACCCGCGGCGACGGTTACAGCGGCGAAAACGTCACCGCCAATCTGCGTACGGTTCGCGCCATTCCACTCAAGCTGGCGCGAGCGGCACCGCCGCACTTCGAAGTGCGTGGCGAAGTGGTGATGCTCAAGCGCGACTTCCGGGCCCTCAATGCCGCGCAGGCGGAGCGCGGCGAGAAAGTGTTCGTCAATCCGCGCAATGCTGCGGCGGGCGCGCTGCGCCAGCTCGATCCCAGGATCACCGCGGCCCGCAAGCTGACATTTTTCGCCTACGGGCTCGGCGCGGTCGAATGGGGCACGGTCAAGCCGCCACGCACGCATGCCGAGCTGCTCGACTATCTGAACGAGCTGCAGTTGCCGGTGACGCGCCAGCGCAAGGTGGTGCCCGGGCTGGGTGGCCTGCTCGACTATTACCGGGCGATTGGCGCCGAGCGGCAGGCATTGCCCTTCGACATCGACGGCGTTGTCTACAAGGTCAACGATTTCGCCGCCCAGCTGCAACTTGGCTTCGTCTCGCGCGCGCCGCGCTTCGCGCTGGCGCACAAGTTTCCCGCCGAAGAGCAGGCTACCGAAATCGTCGACATTGGCGTGCAGGTGGGACGCACCGGCGCCATCACGCCGGTCGCCCGGCTCAAGCCCGTCTTCGTCGGTGGTGTCACCGTGACCAACGCCACGCTGCACAACGAGGACGAGCTGCGACGCAAGGATGTGCGTATCGGCGACACGGTGATCGTGCGCCGCGCGGGCGATGTGATTCCCGAGGTCGTGCGCGTGCTCGTCGAACGGCGTCCCGCGGGTGCGCGGGAATTCGTCATGCCGACCCGCTGTCCGGAATGCGGGTCCGCGATCGTGCGCCTGCCCGACGAGGCCATCGCGCGCTGCTCGGGTGGCCTGGTGTGCCCGGCGCAACGCAAGCAGGCGCTGCTGCATTTTGCCAGCCGCCGGGCGATGGATATCGAAGGACTCGGCGACAAGCTTGTCGACCAGTTGGTCGACGCCGACATCGTGCGCACGCCGGACGATCTCTACAAGCTCGGCATCGCCGCACTGGCGGAGCTGGAGCGCATGGCCGAGAAATCCGCGGCGAACGTCGTCGCCGGCATCGAGCGCAGTCGCGACACGACGCTGGCGAGGTTCATTTACGCCCTGGGAATCCGCCATGTCGGCGAAGCGACCGCGAAGGATCTGGCCAGCCATTTCGGCAATCTGGAGGCGCTGGCCGACGCCGACGAGGCGGCGCTGCTGGAAGTTCGCGACGTGGGCACCGTGCTCGCGCGGAGCATCCGGCAGTTCTTTGCGGAGGCGCACAACCGCGAGGTGATTGCCCAGTTGCGTGCCGCCGGGGTACATTGGCCCGACACCGAACCGCAGCGGATCCCGACAGGAAAGCTTGCCGGCCAGGTATTCGTGCTCACCGGCGCGCTGCCCAGCTTGTCGCGCGACGAGGCCAAGGAGCTCATCGAGCGGCAGGGTGGGAAAGTCGCCGGTAGCGTATCGAAGAAAACGCACTACGTTATCGCCGGCGCCGATGCCGGCAGCAAGCTCGATCGCGCAGTTGAACTCGGGATACCCGTGCTCGATGAGCAACAACTCAGGAAACTACTCGATGGCACTCGGTAAGATCACCAAGGCAGTTTTCCCGGTCGCGGGTCTCGGCAGTCGCTTCCTGCCAGCCACCAAGGCCAGTCCGAAGGAAATGCTTCCAGTTGTCGACAAGCCCCTGATCCAGTACGCGGTCGAGGAAGCCGCGGCCGCCGGCATCACCGACATGATCTTCATCACCGGCCGCAACAAGCGCGCGATCGAGGATCACTTCGACAAGGCCTACGAGCTCGAGACCGAGCTCGCTGCGCGCAACAAAAGCGAGCTGCTCGAGGCGGTGCAGGCGGCGGTGCCCCGCGGCATCAACTGCATCTACATTCGCCAGGCCGAAGCGCTGGGGCTCGGCCACGCGGTGCTCTGTGCAGCGCCCGTCGTGGGCGATGAGCCGTTCGCGGTGGTGCTCGCCGACGACCTGATCGACGCGGAGGTGCCCGTGATGCGGCAGATGGTCGATGTCGCCGGTCGCGAAGGCGCGTCGGCGATCGGTGTCATGCACGTGCCGGCCGCAGAGATCGGCAGCTGGGGGATCGTCGAAGCGGACGCCGAGCCGACGAATCCGCGGATCAGTCGCATAAGCCGCATGGTCGAGAAGCCGAAGGCCGGATCGACGCCCTCGACGCTCGCGGTGGTCGGCCGCTATGTCCTTACTCCGCGCATCTTCCATCATTTGCGTACCATGCCGCCGGGCGCCGGCGGCGAAATCCAGCTGACCGACGGCATTTCGCGCTTGCTCGCCGAAGAACGTGTGGTTGCGTACGAGTTCGAAGGTCGACGCTACGACTGCGGCAGCAAGCTGGGCTATCTCGAAGCGACGGTAGAACTCGCCCTCAAACATCCGGAAGTCGGCGCGCGTTTCGCGCAGTTTCTCAAACGGCGCCAATGACCTTCAACGAGTTGCGCTACATTGTCGCGGTCGCGCAGGAACGAAGCTTCGGCCGGGCCGCGCTGCGCTGTTTTGTCAGCCAGCCGGCGCTGTCGGTGGCGATCCAGAAACTCGAAGAGGAACTCGGCGCGCAGCTCTTCGAGCGCGGCAAGTCCGAGGTCACCGTGACCCCGGTCGGCGAGCGCATCGTCGAGCAGGCGCAGAAAGTGCTCGAAGAGGCGGCGCGCATCCGCGACATCGCGCAGGCGGGACGCAACCAGCTGGTGGGGGTCTTCCGGCTCGGCGCGATCCATACCGTTGCGCCCTACCTGCTGCCGGACCTCATCCCGGCCTTGCACGAACGCGCGCCGCAGATGCCGCTGGAGATCGAGGAGAACATCACCGAGGTACTCGAAAGCGCGCTCAAGTCGGGGCGCATCGATGCCGCCATCATCGCGCTGCCCTTCGAGCCGCCCGGGGTCGTCGCCGAATTTCTCTATGAGGAGCCGTTCCAGGTCGTCGTGCCACGCGATCATCCATGGGCGAAGCGCAAGTCGATCCAGCCCTCCGAGCTGCAAGGCGAGCACGCGATCCTGCTCAACGTCGGGCATTGCTTTCGCGACCAGGTGCTCGAAAGCTGCCCGGAACTCAATCGAGGCGGCGCGCCGGTCACCCGCACCAATTCGCTGGAAACGATCCGCAACATGGTCGCCTCGGGACTGGGCGTATCGGTGCTGCCTCGCGACGCGCTCACACCGAGGTATCACAGCCAGCTGGTGATCTCGGTGCCGTTTGCCAAGCCGGTGCCGTCGCGCCGTATCGCGCTCGCGTACCGCAAGAGCTTTCCGAGGCCGACGGCGATAGCAGCGATCCGCGAGGCCGTCGCGGCTTGCCGCGACGACTTGCGTAAAGCGATGGCTGCAAGCTGACGCCGACGGCTCGCTGCGACAGACAGCGCAGGGATACCTGTGCCGATCGTGCGCAATGCCTCACAATGCCGGCACCCGCGCTACCGCACTGCACCTGCAATTCCACTTCAACGGAGGAACGATGGCTTCGGATCTCAAGGGGAAAGTCGTGTTCATCACCGGCGCGTCGACTGGCATCGGCGCCGCTGCCGCGCTCGCCTTTGCGCGCGTCGGCAGCAAGCTGGTCATTCACTACAACGCGAGCCGCGACGCGGCCGAAGCAGTCGCAGCCGCAGTGAAAGCCGCGGGCGCGGAGGCCAAGCTGGTCGCCGGCGACGTGATGCAGGCCGCGAACGTCAAGCGCATTGCGGCGGAGGCGCTGGCCGCCTTCGGCAGGATCGACGTGCTGATCAATAACGCCGGCGGCATGATCGGACGCACCAAGATCGAGGACTACACCGAGGATTACCTGGGCAAGGTGCTCGCTCTCAACGTGACCCAGGTCGCGATGTTCATGCACGAGGTGATCCCGATGATGCGCAAGCAGGGAGGAGGCAACGTGATCAACGTCAGCTCGATCGCGGCGCGTCACGGCGGCGGCGGCGGCGCGATCATCTATGCGGGCGCCAAGGGATTCATCTCGACGGCGACGCACGGCTGGGCGAAGGAAGTCGTCGGAGACAGGATCCGCGTGAACGCGGTGTCGCCCGGAGTCATCACAACGCCGTTTCACGAGCGCTACTCTTCGGCCGAACAGCTCAAGGCGATGCAGGCAACGGTCCCGATGAACCGTCTCGGTGCGCCCGACGAATGCGCCGGCACCTTCCTCTACCTCGCGTCGGACGCGATGAGCGGCTACGTGACCGGGCAGGTGATCGAGGTCAACGGCGGGCAGTACATGGTGTAGGTGCTAGGTCTTGCCCAGCAGCGCCGGCAGTTCCGCGAGCGAGCGCAGCACTGCATCGGGCCTGGGTCCGTGCCGCTCGAAGGGCGCGCCGGCGCGATTGATCCAGATCGATGTCAGGCCGAAGGCTTTGGCGCCGGCGGCATCCCAGCCGTTGGCAGAGACGAAGCCGATGCGGACCGGCAGCAACTTCAGGTGCTCGACCGCGAGTTGGTAGACGCGCGGGCTGGGCTTGTAGATACCGGCTGCGTCCACCGAGAGAATGGTGTCGAGATGTGCGGCGAGTCCTGTGGCCGCCGCGAGTGGCTCGAGCATTGCGCGCGTGCCATTGGACAAGATGATTCGCGGTAGCGGCGCCAGCGCGGCCAGCGCGGGCTCGGCATCGTCGAAGGCGGCAAGATCGAGGTAAGTGTCGAGCAGGCGATGTCGCGTGCCGCCGGTCAGAGCGAGGCCCAAAGCTTCGGCCGCGTAATCGAGCGCATGTGCGGTCAGTGCGGCGAAGTCTTCGCGTCGCTGATGCGGACTCTGCATCAGACTTTGCAGCCACGAATATTCGAGCTGTTTGGTACGCCACAGCTGCGACAAAGCAGTGCCGCGTTGGGGGAACAGGCGCTCCGCAGTGGCTGCCACGGATTGCACGTCGAACAGCGTTCCGTAAGCGTCGAAGGTCAACGCGTCGACCGAAAGACGAATTCCGGAATTAGCAATCATTGACGCGCGTGAAGGTTTATTTTCGCGTTCATCCTATGCAAAAAACGCGCACATGTGGTGCATTTCGCCGGATGCGCCCAAAAAAATAGGGGTTACACTTGCGTGCAACCCCTTGGTTCCATGGTGGGCGATACTGGTTTCGAACCAGTGACCCCTGCCGTGTGAAGGCAATGCTCTACCACTGAGCTAACCGCCCGCGCGCGAACCCAGACAGGAGTGAGTATTTAAGCACGGCGCCCCTCGAAGGGTCAAACCAGGAATGGACTTTGTCCAGGCTCGTCCTGAACAAAAACAGCACCAAACCGGTGCGGTCAAGCGGCCGGCGGGGCGTTGAAACCCGTATCGAAATGCGCGGATTTTCGATAAGCTTCTAGCCCGTAAAGCAAAAATCTTCTTGGCTCAAGTCTTGCTAAAACAGTCACAAATCTCGAATTCGGCGCCCGTGTCCCGTACCAATTACGATGAAATGCGTACTGCCGGGTCCGGCGTGCGCGACCATTACCAGGCTTTTGCCGATTGGTTGCAGCGCACACCGGCCGACAAGATCGCCCAAAAGCGGGAAGAAGCCGAGCGGGCCTTCCATCGCGTCGGAATCACTTTCGCGGTGTACGGCGAAGACGCCGGCACCGAACGCCTGATCCCGTTCGACATCGTTCCCCGGATCATCCCTGCGGCCGAATGGCGCGTACTGGAGCAGGGTTTGAAGCAGCGCGTGCGGGCGCTCAACATGTTCCTGCACGACATCTACCATGACCAGGCAATCCTGAAGGCAGGTGTGCTGCCAGCCGAGCGCGTGCTCGCGAATTCGCAGTACCGGCGCGAGATGCAGGGGATGGACGTCCCGGGCGGCATCTACGCGCACATCGCCGGCGTCGACGTCGTGCGCGCCGGCGCCGGTGAGTATTACGTCCTCGAGGACAACCTGCGCGTCCCCTCGGGCGTGTCGTACATGCTCGAGAACCGCAAGATGATGATGCGGCTGTTCCCGGAACTGTTCGCGACCCAGTCGATCAAGCCGGTGGAGCACTACCCGGACCTGCTGCTGGAGAACCTGCGCGGGGTCGCGCCGGCCGGCGAGGAACAGCCCGAAGTCGCGGTCATGACGCCCGGCGCCTACAACTCGGCGTATTTCGAACACGCCTTCCTGGCCCAGCAGATGGGCGTCGAGCTGGTCGAGGGCGCGGACCTGTTCGTGCAGAACGACGCGGTCTACATGCGCACCACGCGCGGCCCGAAGCGCGTGCACGTGCTCTACCGCCGGGTCGACGACGATTTCCTCGATCCCAGCGCGTTCCGCAAGGACTCGATGATCGGCGTGCCCGGTTTGTTCGCGGCCTACCGCGCGGGCAAGGTCACGCTCGCCAACGCCATCGGCACCGGCGTCGCGGATGACAAGTCGATCTATCCGTTCGTACCCGACATGATCCGCTTCTACCTGACCGAGGAGCCGATTCTGAACAACGTGCCGACCTGGCAACTGCGCAAGCCGGACGAACTGTCGTATTGCCTCGAGCATCTCGCCGAACTGGTGGTCAAGGAAGTGCACGGCGCCGGCGGCTACGGCATGCTGGTCGGCCCGGCCGCCAGCGCGGCCGAGCGTGAAGCGTTTCGCGCGCGCATCCTCGCCGAGCCGGACAAGTACATTGCGCAGCCGACCCTGTCGCTGTCGACCTGTCCCACGTTCACCGCGTCGGGACTGGCACCTCGCCACATCGACCTGCGGCCGTACGTGCTGTCGGGCAAGTCGGTGAACCTGGTTCCCGGCGGACTGACCCGGGTCGCCTTGCGCGAAGGTTCGCTGGTCGTCAATTCGTCGCAGGGCGGCGGCACCAAGGACACGTGGGTGATGTCATGACCGACGCGCGCTGCCGCTCCCGGACGCTTCACGCAGGACACTAGACGACCATGCTCTGCCGCACCGCCAACGAACTCTACTGGATGGCCCGCCACATCGAGCGCGCAGAGAACATCGCGCGCCTGCTCGATGTCACCAACAGGATGTCGCTGCTGCCCTACGAACTGATCGAGCCCGGTGTCGCATGGGCAGAGCCGTGGGCGGTACCGCTGGTGACCTCGGGGCTTGCCACCGAGTATTACGAACGCTTCAAGGAGCTCTCGTCGGAGAACGTGCTGCGCTTCATGATTCTCGATGCCGGCACCCCGTCGTCGATCTTCTGCTGCCTGCGCGCCGCGCGCGAGTCGGCGCGCTCGGTGCGCGGCGCCATCACCTCGGAAATGTACGAAGACCTCAATTCGGCCTGGCTGGAGATGCGCGTTCAGGACTACGAGCGCATTCAGGCGGGAGGCGTCACCCAGTTCCTGGAATGGGTGAAAATGCGCTCGCATCTGTTCCGCGGCGTGACTTTCGGGACGATGCTGCGCGACGAGGCCTACCACTTCATCCGGCTGGGCACGCACATCGAGCGCGCCGACAACACCGCACGCATCCTCGACGTGAAGTACCACACCCTGTTGCCCTCGGCGGCGGACGTGGGCGGCGCGGTGGACTATTACCAGTGGAGCGCGTTGCTGCGCTCGCTGTCCGGCTTCGAGTCGTACCGCAAGATCTACAGCGACGTGATCACGCCGCGGCGCGTGGCGGAACTGCTGGTCCTGCGCGCCGACATGCCGCGCTCGCTGCATTCGTGCATGAATTTCATCCACGAGACGCTCGAAGTGCTCTGCGACGACAAGTCGCGCGAGATCGAGCGCGCGGCGGGCGAACTGCACGCCGGGCTGCACTATGGCCGCACCGACGACATCATCAAGCTCGGCCTGCACGAGTACCTGATGGAATTTCTCGATCGCATTTCCACGCTGAGCGGCGAGATCAATCATCACTTCCTCGTGCCAACGTACTGAGTCGCGCATCCGGTAGAATGCGGCACCTTCCATACAAGCTCCAGCCATGACCTATTGCGTCGCCATGTCGCTCGATGCCGGGATGATCTTCGCCTCGGACTCGCGCACCAACGCCGGTGTCGACCAGGTCGGCAGGTTTTCCAAGATGCGCGTGTTCGCGCGCGATGGAGACCGCGTCATCGTTACGCTGTCCTCGGGCAACCTGTCGATCACCCAGAACGCGCTGAACATCCTGGAGCAGAAGGCGCGCTCGGGAGACGCGCAGCTCAACATGTGGAATGCGACCTCGCTGTTCGACGTGGCAAGGCTGGTCGGCGATGCGTTGCGCGAGGTCAAGACCCGCGACGGCCCGTACCTGCTGCAGAACAACATCGATTCGAGCGCCAATTTCATCGTCGGCGGGCAGGTGCGCGGCGAGCCGCCACGGCTCTTCGAGGTTTACAGCGAAGGCAACTTCATCGAGGCGACTCCCGACACGTGCTACTTCCAGATCGGCGAGAGCAAGTACGGCAAGCCGGTGATCGACCGCGTCATCCAGCGCTCCACCGGGTTGCTCGAGGCGACCAAGTGCACGATCGTTTCCTTCGATTCGACGATGCGCTCGAACATCTCGGTGGGCTTGCCGATCGACCTGGCTGTCTACGAAACCGACAGCCTGAAGATCAAGCTGCAGAAGCGGATTGAGGAGTCCGACCCTTATTTCCAGATGGTCCACAGCCAGTGGGGCGAAGGCCTGCGCGCAGTGTTCGCGCAGCTGCCCAACCCCGAGTGGACCTAGGGTGAAACATCCCCCCACGCTCGCTGCGCTCGCTGCCCCCCAGGGGGCTGGTCAGTCGGTCGGGGCGGCCCTTCCCGACTGACAGCCCTCAGCGCCGCCTCCTTAACTCCCGGAACCGCATGGCCATCCGAGTCGCGCTTCAACATCGCACCACCTATCGCTTCGACCGACTGGTCAATGTTTCGCCGCATGAGATCCGCCTGCGGCCCGCCCCGCACTGCCGTACGCCCATCCTCGGGTACTCGCTCACCGTCGAGCCGGCCCAGCACTTCCTGAACTGGCAGCAGGACCCCTACGGCAACTGGGTGGCGCGACTGGTATTCCCGGAGCGCGCGGCCATGCTCGGCGTCACCGTCGATCTGACCGCGGACATGACGGTGATCAACCCCTTCGACTTTTTCGTCGAGCCGTACGCCGAACACTATCCGTTCACATATGCGCCGGCGCTGGCCAAGGAGTTGATCCCGTTCCTCGAAACCGCGCCTCCCGGCCCGCGCCTGGCGGCGTGGCTCGCGGCGTTTCGCGCGACCATCCTGCCGGAAGAGAGCACCGTCCTGATGCTCGTCCGCCTGAACCAGCAGCTACAGCGCGAGATCAAGTATCTGGTGCGCATGGAACCCGGCGTGCAGACGCCGGAAGAGACGCTGGGAAATGCCTGCGGATCGTGTCGCGACACCGGCTGGATGCTGGTGCAAATCATGCGGCATCTGGGGCTCGCCGCACGCTTTGCGTCGGGGTATCTGATCCAGCTCGTCGCAGACATCAAGGCGCTCGATGGGCCCTCGGGCACCGACCGCGACTTCACCGACCTGCACGCGTGGACCGAAGTGTATCTGCCGGGCGCCGGCTGGATCGGTTTCGATCCCACCTCGGGCCTGCTGGCGGGCGAGGGCCACATTCCGCTGGCGTGCACCGCGGACCCGGGCAATGCCGCGCCGGTCATCGGGATGACCGACGTTTGCAACACCGAATTCGAATTCAAGATGAGCGTCACGCGCATCCACGAGGATCCGCGCGTCACCAAGCCCTACAGCGAGTCGCAATGGGCGGCCATCGATGCGCTGGGCGAACAGGTCGATCGGGATCTCGTGGCGCACGACGTGCGCCTGACGCAAGGTGGCGAGCCCACTTTCGTGTCGATCGACGACATGGATGGCGCGGAATGGAACACCGCCGCGCTGGGCAAGAAGAAACGCGAACTCGGTGAAGCGTTGCTGCAGCGCCTGCGCGCACGTTTTGCGCCCGGTGGCTTCGTGCACGACGGGCAGGGCAAGTGGTATCCCGGCGAAGTGCTGCCCCGCTGGGCGGTCGGCGTCTATTGGCGCGCCGACGGCACGCCGCTGTGGCAGGACGACAAGCTGATTGCCGATACGCGTGCCAAGGGCAAGGTCGAACCCGCGATCGCGGGCTCGTTTGCAGCGCGACTGGCGAAAGCGCTCGGGCTTCCGGCCGATCTGGTCATCACCGCGTATGAAGACGTGCCGAAGCTGCTCAAGGACGAGATTGCGCTTCCGGAAAACGTCGACCCGCTCAAGGCCGATCTGTCGCAGCCCGGCGAACGCGCGCGCCTCGCGCGGTTGCTGCTGGCCGGACCCAACGAGCCCGCTGGATTCGTATTGCCGCTCAAAGCTGCAACGACTGCGCCGGACGGGACCGGCGAACTGGTGTGGGAGTCGAGCCCCTGGCCGCTGAAACGCGAGCGGCTGTATGCGGTTCCGGGAGACTCGCCGCTGGGCTTGCGCCTGCCGCTGAACTCGCTGCCCGATGTCCTTCCGGCGGAAGTCGAACTGGACCCGCCCGTCGATCCGTTCGCGCCTCGCGGCGCGATGCCCGCAACCGCCGCCGTCAAGCCTGGGGTGGGGCGAACGCGTGGCAGCAAGCCGCGCGAAGTGGTCAAGACCGCGCTCGCGCTGCAGGTGCGCAACGGCCACCTGTATGCATTCATGCCGCCGGTCAAACGCGTCGAGGACTACGCGGCATTGCTCGCGCTCATCGAACAGACGGCGAGCGAACTCCACGTGCCGGTGGCCATCGAGGGCTATACGCCGCCGCGCGACCCAAGGGTGCGCGTACTCAACGTCACGCCCGACCCCGGCGTCATCGAGGTCAACATTCATCCCGCATCATCGTGGCGGGACTTGATGGCGACGACGGCTACGCTCTACGAGGAGGCGCGGCAAACGCGCCTGGGCACCGAAAAATTCATGCTCGACGGCCGACACACCGGCACCGGCGGGGGCAATCACGTGACGCTCGGCGGAGCGACTCCGGCGGACAGCCCGCTGTTGCGCCGACCCGACCTGCTGCGCAGCCTGGTCACGTACTGGCAGAACCATCCTTCGCTGTCGTACCTGTTCTCGGGAACGTTCATCGGCCCGACCAGCCAGGCGCCGCGCGTCGACGAGGCGCGTGACGATCGCCTGTACGAGCTCGAGATCGCCTTTCAACAGCTCACCCGCAAACACGGCGAGCGCAAGGAAGAAGCGGCGCCCTGGCTCACGGACAGGCTGCTGCGTCACCTGCTGACCGACCTCACCGGCAATACGCACCGTTCCGAATTCTCGATCGACAAGCTGTACTCGCCGGATACCGCGACCGGGAGGCTGGGCCTGCTGGAATTCCGGGCCTTCGAAATGCCGCCGCACGCGCGCATGAGCGCGGTTCAGATGCTGCTGCTGCGCGCGCTGGTCGCGCGTTTTTGGCAGGAGCCGTATCGTGGCAAATTGATCCGCTGGGGCACTGCACTGCACGATCGCTGGCTGCTGCCGTACTTCGTTGCCACCGATATCCGCGAAGTCGCGGCCGAGCTCACTGCATTCGGATACAAGTTCGATGCCGCGTGGTTCGATCCGTTCATCGAGTTTCGCTTCCCTCGCTTCGGAACCGTGCACTGCGCGGGAGTGACGCTGGAACTGCGCCAGGCCATCGAACCCTGGCACGTGCTCGGCGAGGAAGTCAGCGGCACGGGTACGGCGCGCTACGTCGATTCGTCGGTCGAGCGCATGCAGCTCAAGGCCAGCGGACTCATCCCCGGCCGCCACGCGGTCGCGTGCAACGGCCGCCTGCTGCCGCTGACGGCGACAGACATTCCCGGCGAAGCGGTCGCGGGTGTGCGTTTTCGCGCCTGGAGCCCGCCCTCGGCGCTGCATCCAAGCATCGGTGTGCACGCGCCGCTCACCTTCGATCTCATCGACCTGGGCGCCGGGCGCGCGCTGGGTGGCTGCACTTACCATGTAGTGCATCCGGGCGGGCGCAACTACGATACCTTCCCGGTCAATGCCAACGAAGCCGAGGCGCGACGCGTCGCGCGTTTCTGGCCGCACGGCCATACGCCGGGACCGATGAAAGTCGCTCCCGAAGCGATCAATCCGGCGACACCGACCACGCTGGATTTGCGCTGGCAACCTGACCCCGACGCCTAACATCCGTCGTAGCCAGACCGAAAATCGGTCGCGATCGACTCCGGTACAATCGCCGCCGTGACTTCCGTCCGCACCCGCTTCGCCCCCAGTCCCACCGGGTTCCTGCACCTGGGCAACATTCGCTCGGCGCTCTACCCGTGGGCGTTTGCGCGCAAGCACGATGGCGTGTTCATCCTGCGCATCGAGGATACCGACGTCGAGCGCTCGTCGCCGGAAGCCGTGCAGGCGATCCTGGACAGCATGGCGTGGCTGGGCCTCGACTACGACGAGGGCCCGTACTATCAGATGCAGCGCATGGATCGCTATCGCGAGGTCCTCGCGCAGATGGCGGCATCCGGCGCTGCCTATGCCTGCTACACCTCGGCGCAGGAACTCGAGACCATGCGCGCCGAGCAAATGGCTCGCGGCGACAAGCCACGCTACGACAGGCGCTGGCGGCCGGAGCCCGGAAAGACGCTGCCTGCGCCGCCGGTCGGCATTCAACCCGTACTGCGTTTCCGCAATCCGGTGCACGGAATCGTCGCCTGGGACGATGCCGTCAAGGGCCGCGTCGAGTTCGCCAACGACGAACTCGACGATCTGGTCATCGCGCGTTCCGACGGCACGCCGACCTACAACTTCTGCGTGGTGGTCGACGATCTCGACATGCGCATCGATCATGTCATCCGTGGCGACGACCACGTCAACAACACGCCGCGGCAGATCAACATGATCCACGCGCTGGGTGGTGTTGCTCCCGTGTACGCGCACCTGCCGACGGTGCTCACGCCCGAAGGCGACAAGCTGTCCAAGCGCGCCGGAGCACGGGGCGTGCTGCAGTACAAGGACGACGGGTACCTGCCCGATGCCGTCGTCAATTACCTGGCGCGCCTGGGTTGGGCGCATGGCAACGAAGAGGTCTTCACGCGCGAGCAGTTCGTGGGCTGGTTCGATCTGGCCGGGCTTTCGTCGTCGCCGGGACGCTTCGATCCAGACAAGCTCAAGTGGGTCAACCAGGAGCATTTGAAGCGCCTGCCGGAGGCAGAACTGGGTGCCTTGCTGCGTCCCTTTCTCGAACGCGCCGGGCTCGACGTCGCCAATGGCCCCGATCCGGCCGCGGTGGGCGGCTTGCTGCGCGAGCGCGCGGCCACGCTGTCGGAGATGGCCGACGCCGCGCACTACTTCTACGCGACGCCGCATCCGGCCCCCGAGCAGCTGGCGCAGCACATCAGCGCCGCCAATCGGCCAGTTCTGGTCGAGCTGCGACAGGAGTTCGCTGCGCTGGATTGGCAGCGCGACACGATCGGCGCTGCAATCAAGGCCGCGGCGGCGCGCCACCAGCTCAAGCCGGCTCAGGTGATGATGCCGTTGCGCGCGCTGGTGGCGGGCACGCCGTCGACCCCGGCGATCGATGCCGTTCTGTCCCTCATTGGGCGCGACGCGGTGCGCGCGCGGATTGCCACAGGACTGAACCTGTAGGTCCGAATTCATTCGGACCGCAGTGCCCCTCGATGCACGGCGCGAGAGCAAGCTCGTGCCTACTGGAATTTGTGCGGCGAAGGCTGTTCCGGTAAACTACGAATTTCCGGAACTTGTCGCCCATGACCAAGTTCGTGTTTGTGACTGGCGGCGTCGTTTCCTCCCTGGGGAAGGGCATCGCCGCCGCTTCTCTCGCCGCGATCCTCGCCTCCCGCGGCATCCGCGTCACCAACCTCAAGCTCGACCCCTACATCAACGTCGATCCTGGAACGATGAGTCCGTTCCAGCATGGCGAGGTGTTCGTCACCGAAGACGGCGCCGAGACCGACCTCGACCTCGGCCACTACGAACGCTTCACCGACGTGAAGATGGCCAAGCGCAACAACTTCACCACCGGCCAGATCTACGAAAGCGTGATCCGCCGCGAACGTCGTGGCGACTACCTCGGCGGCACCGTGCAGGTCATTCCGCACATCACCGACGAGATCAAGAACTGGATCGTCGCCGGGGCCGGCGATGCCGAGGTGGCGGTGGTCGAAGTGGGCGGCACGGTCGGCGACATCGAGTCGCTGCCGTTCCTCGAAGCGATCCGGCAAATGGGCATCACCCACGGCCGCGACAACGTCTGCTACATCCACCTGACGCTGCTGCCGTTCATCGCCGCGGCCGGTGAGATGAAGACCAAGCCGACGCAGCACTCGGTCAAGGAGTTGCGCGAGATCGGTATCCAGCCCGACGTGGTGCTTTGCCGCGCCGACCGCCCGGTTCCCGACAGCGACCGGCGCAAGATTTCGCTGTTCACCAACGTGCCGCCGGAAGCCGTCATTCCGGCGCTCGACACCGATTCGATCTACAAGATTCCCGCGGCGCTGCACGCCGAGGGACTCGACGAAATCGTCTGTCGCAAGCTGAGCCTGAGCCCGCGGCCCGCCGACCTGACGACGTGGCGGCAGCTGGTCGACGCGCTGGTGAATCCCGAGCACGAAGTCAATATCGCCATGGTCGGCAAATACGTCGACCTGACCGAATCGTACAAGTCGCTGTCCGAAGCGCTGACGCACGCCGGCATCCATACGCGCAGCAAGGTGCGCATCCACTATGTCGATTCGGAAGTCGTCGAGCGCGACGGCGTGGGCAGCCTCGAGGGGATGGATGCGATTCTGGTGCCGGGTGGCTTCGGCAAGCGCGGCGTCGAGGGCAAGATCAGCGCGATCCGCTACGCCCGCGAAAACGGCATTCCCTATCTCGGCATCTGCCTCGGCATGCAGCTCGCGGTAATCGAGTACGCGCGGCACAAAGCCGGTCTCTCCGGCGCCAACAGTACCGAATTCGATCCGCAGACGGCGCATCCGGTGGTCGCGCTGATCAGCGAATGGCAGAATCGCGATGGCACCATCGAGCATCGCGATCACAAGTCGGACATGGGCGGCACCATGCGGCTCGGTGCACAACCTTGCGAAGTGGTGCCAGGTTCGCTCGCCAATCGCATCTACGGGGCCACGACCGTCTCCGAGCGGCACCGCCATCGCTACGAGGTCAACAACCACTACCTGCCGCGGCTGGAGTCGGCCGGGCTGGTGGTCGGCGCCTGGGCGAAGAGCGAAGCCGCGGGCGACCTGTGTGAAATGGTCGAACTGCCCGATCATCCGTGGTTCTTCGGTTGCCAGTTCCACCCGGAATTCACATCCAATCCGCGCCGCGGCCATCCCCTGTTCATCGCCTTCATCAATGCCGCGCTGGGGCGGCGCGCGATCGTGCGTGGCGAGCCGGTGCGGGCCCGCCCGCAGCTGGTTGCGTAGCGCTCCGGCGAACCGGCGCCGCCATGAAATTGTGCGGATTCGAGGCGGGGCTGGACCGGCCCCTGTTCCTCATCGCCGGGCCGTGCGTGGTCGAATCGCTGCAGCTGCAGATCGACGTCGCCGGCAAGCTCAAGGAGATATGCGCCAGTCTGCGCATTCCGTTCATTTTCAAGTCATCGTACGACAAGGCCAATCGCAGCTCGTCGAAGTCGTTTCGCGGCCTGGGCATGGCCGAGGGCTTGCGCATACTCGGTGAAGTCAGGCGCCAGGTCGGCGTGCCGGTGCTGACCGACGTGCACTCGGAGGATGAAATTGCGGAAGTTGCGGCGGTGGTCGATGTTCTGCAGACGCCAGCATTCCTTTGCCGCCAGACCGATTTCATCCATGCGGTCGCCGCGACGGGCAAGCCCGTGAATATCAAGAAGGGGCAGTTTCTCGCGCCCGAGGACATGCGCAACGTCGTGGCCAAGGCGCGCGAGGCAAGCGGTGCGGACAACATCATGGTGTGCGAGCGCGGCGCGAGTTTCGGCTATCACAACCTTGTTTCGGATATGCGCGCGCTGGCGATCCTGCGCGCCACCGGCTGCCCGGTCGTCTTCGACGCCACGCACTCGGTGCAACTCCCCGGAGGGCAGGGGACGTCTTCGGGCGGGCAGCGCGAATTCGTGCCGGTGCTGGCGCGCGCCGCGGTCGCGGCCGGCGTTGCGGGAGTGTTCATGGAAACGCATCCCGATCCGGCGAAGGCGCTGTCCGACGGGCCCAACGCCTGGCCGCTGGATCGAATGCGCGATCTGCTCGCGACGCTGGTCGAGCTCGACGCCAGCGTCAAGAAGCATGGCTTTCCGGAAACCGACTTGATGGCGGCAGACGCCTGAGCCGAACGACAGACGCGCAAGCTGCCGCCACGAGTGGAGCAGACGGCGCAATAAAAGGGGGTAGGAAGCAATGAGTGCCATCGTCGACGTAATCGCCCGCGAGATCCTCGATTCGCGCGGCAATCCCACCATCGAGGCCGACGTCGTCCTGGAGTCCGGGATCAGCGGTCGCGCCGCCGTGCCCTCGGGTGCATCCACCGGTTCGCGCGAGGCGATCGAGCTGCGCGACGGCGACGCGAAGCGTTACGGCGGCAAGGGCGTCCAGAAAGCGGTCGAGAATGTGAACACGGAGATCTGCGAAGCCATCATCGGCCTCGACGCCTCCGAGCAGGCGTTCGTCGACAAGACCATGATCGAGCTCGACGCCACCGACAACAAGTCGCGCCTTGGCGCGAACGCGATTCTCGCGGTGTCGTGCGCGGTCGCCAAGGCGGCCGCCGAGGAATCGACGCTGCCGCTGTATCGCTACCTGGGCGGTTCCGGCGAAATGGCGCTGCCGGTCCCGCTGATGAACGTGATCAATGGCGGCGCGCATGCCAACAACAGCATCGACATGCAGGAGTTCATGCTCGTGCCGCTGGGCGCGCCGAGCTTTCGCGAAGCGCTGCGCTATGGCGCGGAAGTCTTCCACACGCTCAAGAAACTGATCGACTCCAAGGGCATGACCACCACGGTCGGCGACGAGGGCGGCTTCGCGCCGAACCTGCCGTCGAACGAATCGGCGATTCAGCTGCTGCTCGAAGCGATCGACAAGGCTGGCTACACCGCCGGCACCGACATCGCCCTCGCGCTCGATTGCGCGGCGTCGGAATACTACAAGGATGGCCTCTACCATCTCGAATCCGAAGGCGCCAAGCTCACTCGCTCGCAGATGGTCGACTACCTCGCGACGTGGGTCGACAAATATCCGATCATCTCGATCGAGGACGGCATGGCCGAGGACGACTGGGACGGCTGGAAGTTGCTCACCGACAAACTCGGCCGCAAGGTGCAGATCGTCGGCGACGATCTGTTCGTCACCAACACCAAGATCCTCAAGCAGGGCATCGCCAAGGGCGTTGCCAACTCGATCCTGATCAAGATCAACCAGATCGGCACGCTGACCGAGACCTTCGCCGCCATCGGCATGGCGGTGCGCGCGGGCTACACGACGGTGATTTCGCATCGCTCGGGCGAGACCGAGGACAGCCTGATCGCCGACATCGCGGTGGGCACCAACGCCGGACAGATCAAGACCGGGTCGCTGTCGCGCTCGGATCGGGTCGCCAAGTACAACCAGCTGCTGCGCATCGAGGAAGACCTTGGCGACGTGGCGAGCTATCCCGGCCGCGCGGCCTTCTATCAGCTCAAGTAGCCTTGCGAATCCTTGCCGCCCTGCTGGCGCTGCTGATCCTCGGCCTGCAGTACCCCATGTGGCTGGGCAGAGGCGGCTGGTTGCGCGTGCGCGAACTGGATCGGCAAGTCAGCGCGCAACAGCATGTCAATAGCGAACTTGCCGGTCGCAACGCCGCGCTCGACGCCGACGTGCGCGATCTCAAGCAGGGTTTCGAAGCGATCGAAGAGCGCGCCCGCTCGGAGCTGGGAATGATCCGGCAGGACGAGGTTTTCTTCCAGTTGCCAGTGCCGGTGCAGCCGGTGGGTACACCCAAGGCCGCGCCGGGAAAATAGTCACCAGCGACCATTCGGTCCGGCGCGTAAGAATCGCCCTTCAGTCGGGTGCGCGCGCGGTCGAATTTGCCGCCACTGCCGTTGCCGACCATGCCTCGCATCAGTTCCCAGGACAACCCGCGATTGAAGGAGGCGATGCGCCTGCTGGCCTCGTCGCGCGAACGGCGCAAGTTGGGGCGCTGCGTCCTCGAAGGCGCTCACCTCATCAATGCCTACCTCGCGCAGCACGGCGCGCCTGAATCGCTGATCGTCGCGGGACAGGCGGTGGCCACGCCTGAAATCGATGCGCTCAGGGCGGCGATGCCGGGGGGGCGCGTAGCGATCATCGATGCTGCGGCATGGACCGAATTGACGCAGCTTCCGATCGACGTTGGCGTGCTCGCGGTCGTGCCGGCGCCGCGGCCGGAGTTTCGGCAGGCCGCGGACTTCTGTCTGCTGCTCGAAGACATCCAGGATCCCGGTAACGTCGGTTCGATCCTGCGCAGCGCTGCCGCCGCGGGAGTCGCGCAGGTGTTTCTGTCCAAGGGCTGTGCATTCGCGTGGTCGCCCAAGGTGCTGCGCGCCGGACAGGGCGGGCACTTTCACCTGGAGATCTTCGAGGATGTCGACCTGGTGGAGTGGGCGCGGAATTTTCGCGGCACATTGGTCGCGGCGGTTGCCCACGGCGGCGGATCGCTGTTCGAGGCCAGCCTCGCGGCGCCGGTCGCGGTGGCGATCGGCAACGAAGGGGCGGGGCTGTCTGCGGCGCTTCGATCCGCGGCGACGTGCCGCGTCTCGATTCCCATGCCCGGCGGATTCGAATCGCTCAACGCCGCTGCCGCGGCGGCAATCTGCCTGTTCGAGTGCACGCGCCAGGGTGTGCGCGCCGCTGGCCAACGCGGGCCGTGAATGCCCTAGTGGAGCACGCCGGAGAAGGTCGCGGCTTCGGCGCAGCCACCACCGACATTTGGCGCAGTGAAGCGCCCCTCGATGCCGAGGTTGGTCGCCGCCAGCTCACCGATCGACGCCGTGGTATTAAGCGAAGGGTTCGTGCATACGTAGGTTGCCGCGGGAATGGTGTATAGCTTTCCGAACTGCGTAAGCGTGCCGCTGAGCGTGCACGTCAAGCCGCTGTTGTAGCTGAAGATCAAGGACACGACGCGACTGGTACTTTGCGTGACGGCCAGGCTGTAGAAGTCGCTGTACGATCCCGGCAGGTTGCAGTTGCCGCCCGTATAGGCGCCCGATTGGGCACCCACGTAGGTTCCACCGACGGTGATCTGGGTCAGCGATTGCCGCTGGATGGCCTTGGTCACGGTCGCCGAGAGCGCCTGCGGGGTTGTGATGGTGTAGATCAAATTGGCCGTGTACGGGCTGGTGGGCTGGAATGACGCCGTACCGACTGCGGTCTGCGTCAGGTCGCCGGTAACCCACGCCGAGCCGTAATAGCTTCCGGTCGTCGCGTACAGCTGGCCGTTGTAGTTCTTGCTCGCGTCCTGCGTAAGGTTTGCCGTATACCAGATCGGCTTCTTGTCCGGACCGTAGACGAAAAATGTTACGAACATGAAACTGTCGCTTTGAACGACGTTGACGCCCCAGCCGCTTTCCGCGGGGAGGAACCAGATATCGGTATAGTCGGTGGCCCGCGCGGGCAGCGCCGCGAACAGCAGGCAAAGGCAGATCAGCAAACGTGTGAACATGGCAATCGCTAGAGGAAAAAGCAAATTGTAGCAGCCTCACTCGTGCGTCACTGTAACCAGCGGTAACAGCGCGTCGATGGCAGCGCGTTGCGGCAGTGCGGGTTGCGCGCCGTGACGGGTGCAGGCGAGCGACCCGGCGGCCACGGCCTGGCGCAGTGCGGCGGCAAGGTCGGCACCGCCGTCGAGCGCCGCGGCGAGGGCGCCGACGAATGCATCGCCCGCGCCGGTGGTATCGACCACGTCGACCGCTGGAGCCGCGATGTGCATGGTTTTTCCGCGCACGCTGCACAGCGCTCCGTCCGCACCCAGCGTCACGATGACCGTCAGCCCATCGACTGCGAGCGAGGCCGCGCGCGCGAACTCGCGCGGCGGCGCGGGCCATGCGCAGGTGCCGGCCAGCATCGCGGCCTCGCTTTCGTTGACCACCAGCACGTCGAGCAACTGCAACAATTCCGGCGCCAGCACACGCGCTGGCGCGGCATTGAGCAGGATGCGTGCGCCGCCACGGCGGGCACGCGAAAGTCAGCATGGCGTTGGCCTCGGCCGGGACCTCCTGCTGCAGCACCAGCAGGCAGTCGCGGCCAAGCGCCGCGTCCGGCACCGCGTGTGCGTCGACGCGGGCATTCGCACCAGCGACGACGACGATGCTGTTTTCGCCTGTTGCATCGACCAGGATGGTCGCGCAACCAGTCGCCCCGTCCACGGCGACGACCCCGTGCAGATCCACTCCGCCAGCGTTCAGCAATGCGGTCGCCGCGGCGGCGAATGCGTCGGTCCCGACGGCGCCGAACATCCGCACGCTCGCGCCTGCACGCGCTGCTGCCAGCGCCTGATTGCCGCCCTTGCCTCCGGCATGAGTGGCGAATGCGCTGCCGACGATGGTCTCGCCCGGCACGGGAAAGCGCTCGACCCGCGTCACGAGGTCCAGATTGATCGAGCCGAAGACAACGACCATGGCCGGCTATGCGAGCGGATAGCGGTTGACGACTCCCTTGACCAGCAGCACATTGCCATAGCGACGCAGCTCGCCGGTGCGCACGACCGCGAAGGCGTTGCGCGCGCGGGCATAGAACGCTTGCCGCTCGAGGCTGCCGGTGGTCGCCGACGGTGCATGTCGCGCGAGCACCGCACCGAACTCGGCTACAGGCTCGGGCACGGCGGCGACATCACCGACTACCTGCATGGTCACCACCGCTGGATTGACGACGGTGTCGAGCGGCAACAGCGTCAATATCGCGTCCAGCGCGATCGCGGAGGTTGCGGTCGGCAATTGTACGAGCATCTTGCCGACACTTGCCGCAGGGAAATTGGCATCGACGATGACCAATTCGTCACCGTGACCCATGGATGCAAGCGTGTGCAGCAGTTCTGCGTGGAGGAGGGGATGGATGCCCTTGAGCATGGCGCAGGCCGGCGCGTGGCGCCTAGTGAATCTGATCGGCCTGGCCGAAGGCTTCGATCAGCCGCTCCGCGGTGCAGCCTTCGGCGCGCGCGACCGCGAGGATGCGACCCTCGCGCCGGCCGAGCAGCCGCGCGGCATCGGGCAGCGCGCGCACCGTCGCGGCCGGCACGACCACTGCACCATGGCGATCGGCGTGCACGATGTCGCCCGAACGCACACGCATCCCCAGCACCTCGATCTCGCCGGCGAAGTCGACGATGTCGGCCCAGGCGTGCGACGGCGCGACCTTGGCGGCGAGAAACTGGAAATCGGGCGCCCACTGGTCGATGTCGCGAATCGAGCCATCGGTGACCAGGCCGATCGCACCGAGTCCCTTGTGGATCGCGGAATGCACCTCGCCCCAGAATGCGCCGTAGCCTGCATCGCGACCGTCGAGATCCTGAATGCAGATCACCGAAGGCTTGGCACCGGCATCGACATAGCGGTAGTACTCCCCGCGCAGGTTGCGCGATTCCTTTGCCGACAGGTTGGGCGGCAGCTTGGCGCGAATCCGCGCGGTGCGCGCGTAGCCGACGATCGGCGTCTGCTGCGGAAACCCGCACAGCGCGGCATGCGTCGTGTAACCATGGCCGCGTCGTTCGGGGGCGACGATTTCCAGAGCGTTGCAGATCGTCGGTGTGTCGAATGTGGCGAGTGCCGCAAGGTCGGCGGGCGTAGGCAGGGTGTCGGACATGGGGTCGGCCTTCAGTGTGATGTGGCGGCGTCGCGTTGCGGAACGATTCCAGCACGCGCGACCGCCGCAAGCCATCCTGGCCGCGCGCTGCGATCCAGCGCGACCAGCGGCGGGCGCAGCGCATCCCAGGCCGAATCGCCCGTCAATTCGCTCATCATCGCCTTCAACGCGCCGAACAGCGGCACGTTGTCCAGCGATGCGATGAACGCCTTGACGCGGGCCAGGTCTTCACCTGCGGTGCCCGCGACCGACTGGTCGTAGAGTCGGCGCAGCAGCCTTGGATAGAGGTTGGACACGCCGCAGATCGTGCCCGCGCCACCGGCGGCGACCGCTTGCGGCAGGTGCGGTTCGTGGCCGACGAAAATCGCCAGCGTGCGAAAACGCTCGAGCAGTTGCCGGGTGTGCGTGAAGTCGCCAGCGCTGTCCTTGATGCCAGCCACCACGCCCGGATAAGTGGTGGTCAGCCGCGAAATGACATCGTGCGGTATCGCCACGCCGGTGACTTGCGGGATGTGATAGAGGTACATCCGGAAGCGCGCGTCGGCCACCGTATCGATCAGTCGCGCGTAGCCTGCGTACACGCCTTCGTCGCTCACGCCCTTGAAGAAGAACGGCGGCAACACCAGTGCGCCCGCGCAGCCGGCCTGCACCGCGTGACGCGTCAGTTCGATGGTCTCCGGCAGCGCTGCGCAACCGGTTCCGGCGACGATTTGCGACGCGGGGATGCCGGCCGCGAGCAGCGCATCGAGTCCGGCGCGCCGTTCCGCGAGCGACAGCGACTGGCCTTCGCCGGTGGTGCCGAATAATGCGATGCCGTCGACGCCGTTCGCGAACAGCCGCTTCGCATGCGTTGCCAGTCGAGCATGGTCGGGCCTGCCTTCGGCGTCGAAAGGCGTCAGCGTCGCGCACCACACGCCGCGAATGGATTTACTGCCGTTCATGGGGATCCTCGGTTGGCCAGCGCGGCAATTTTCTCACGCGCGGCGCTCGCGGCATAGGGTTGCGCTGCCGGCGACGATTGGGCAAATTCGGGCATGGCGCTCGACATGGCATGGCGTACCGCGTTGCGCGACGCCGGACTGGGTTTCGGCGGTGCGCCGCTGGGCAACCTGTTCACTGCGCTTGCCGATGATGCTGCCATCGCGCTGGTACGCCATGCCTATGCCGCCGGCGTGCGTTACTTCGACACCGCGCCGCATTACGGCAATGGATTGTCGGAACAGCGCATCGGCGAGGCGTTGCGTGGCTTGCCGCGCGAACCATTGATCCTGTCGACCAAGGTCGGTCGTGTGCTCAGCGCTGCCTCCGGCGCGCCGCGCGCGCAGCACGGCTACGTCGACGTGCTGCCTTACGTCCAGCACTACGACTACAGTCGCGACGGAGTGCTGCGCTCGCTCTCCGACAGCCTGCGCCGCCTCGAGCAGGCGCGCGTCGATTTTGTCTACGTGCACGATCTAGACGTGGCGACGCATGGCGAGGCTTTCGCGGGACACTTTCGGGCGCTGCTCGAAAGCGGGTTGCCAGCGTTGGCAGCGTTGAAAGCGGAAGGCACGATCCGGGGCTACGGCCTCGGAGTCAACAGCGTGGAGGTGTGCCTCCAGACCTTGCGTCACGCCGACCTCGACCTGATCCTGCTGGCCGGTCGCTACACCTTGCTCGACCAGACCGCGCTCGCCGAACTTCTGCCGGAATGCCAACGGCGCGGGGTTGGCATTGTGCTCGGCGGTCCCTACAACTCCGGCATACTCGCCAGTGGCGCGCATCCCGCCGATGGCGCGCCGCCGTATTTCAATTACGCGCCGGCGCCACCAGACATCGTCGCGCGTGTCGCGGCCATCGAAGCGACCTGCGCGGAGTTTGCCGTCCCGCTGGCTGCCGCCGCGCTCCAGTTTCCACGCGCGCACCCCGCGGTGCTGAACGTGATCCCCGGCGCACGCACGATCGCCGAGTTCGATGCGAACCGGTGTTTCGCTGCCTGGGAGATTCCGGTGTCGCTGTGGCAGGCGCTGCGCGATCGCCGGCTCGTCGTCGACGGCGCGCCCTTGCCGCAAAGCTGACATGAGCGGCGTCGACGCCCATCATCACGTCTGGCAGATCGCGCGCGGCGACTACGCTTGGTTGCAACCGACGCCCGCACTGGCCGCGATTTACCGCGACTTCACGCTCGACGAATTGCGTCCGCAGCTGGCGGCCGCCGACATCGGTGCGACGGTGCTGGTGCAGGCGGCGCCAACCGTCGCTGAGACGCGTTACCTGCTCGACATCGCGGAACATAGCGCCGGCCTCGTGCGCGGCGTGGTCGGGTGGGTCGACCTCGCTGCACGCGACGCGCCCGACGCGCTCTCGGAGCTCGCCGCGAATCCGCTGCTGAAGGGTGTGCGGCCGATGCTGCACGATCTTGCAGACGCCGAATGGATCCTTCGTGCCGACGTGCAGCCGGCACTCGCGGCGTTACCCTCGCTCGGCCTGCGCTTCGACGCGCTAGTCAGGCCGCGCGAGCTCAAGGCGCTGCGAGCGATGCAGGATGCGCATCCTGACCTCGTCGTCGTCGTCGATCATTGCGCCAAGCCGGACATCGCCGCAGGTGGCTGGCAGCCCTGGGCGGCCGACATCGCAGCGATTGCGGCGCACGGTTCGGCGTATTGCAAATTGTCCGGGCTGGCGACCGAGGCGGGCGCTTGCTGGACGGTCGATTCGTTGCGCCGCTACGTAGACCACGTCATTACCTGCTTTGGTGTCGAGCGCGTGATCTGGGGCAGCGACTGGCCTGTGCTGACGTTGACCGCGAGCTATGCCGATTGGCATGCCGCGAGCGGTGCGTTGCTCAGTGGACTGTCGGTCGAGGAGCGTGCCGCCGTGCGCGGCGACAATGCCAGGCGTTGTTACGGGCTTGCAGAGTGAACCGATGCGGGCTCAATAGGCGTGGCGCTGCAATCCTGCGCGATGCAGGATCGTGGTGGCAATTTCTTCGATCGATTTGGTCGTCGTGTCGAGCATGGTGATCGCCTCTCGCTGCATCATCGCCTCGGCTTCGCGCACTTCGTAGCGGCAATTGTCCAGCGTCGCGTACGAACTGCCGGGTCGCCGCTCGCCGCGGATCTGCCGCAGCCGCTCGGGATTGATGGTCAGCCCGAACAGCCGGTCGCGATACGGCAGCACCGACGCCGGCAATTTCTTGTCGACGAAATCGTCGGGCGTCAGCGGAAAATTGGCGGCGCGGATGCCGAACTGCATCGCGAGGTAGAGGGTCGTCGGTGTCTTGCCGCAGCGCGATACGCCGACCAGGATCACCTGCGCCTTGGACAGGTCGCGCGTCGACGCGCCATCGTCGTGCGCCTGCGCGAAATTGATCGCTTCGATGCGCGCGAAGTACTCGTGGCTGTTGGCGATGCCGTGCGAGCGCCCGGCGGTGTGCGAAGACTTGGCCTTGAGCTCGCCCTCCAGCGGGGCGATGAACACCCCGAACAGATCGAGCACCAGTCCACTGGCACGACCCAGCTGCGCGCTCATCGTGTCGTTGACGATCGAACTGAACACCAGCGGCCGCCTGCCTTCGGCTTTGGCGATTTCGTCGATTCTGCGCAGTACCGCGTCGATCTTTTCCGGCGTGTCGACGAAGGGAATCGTCTCGCGCTGGAAAGTTGAACTCCTCGAACTGCGACAACAAACTGTTGCCGAGCATCTCGGCGGTGATGCCGGTGCGGTCCGAGACGAAAAAGACCGTGCGGCGTTCGGGCGGCGTCACCAGTCTTTCCAGACAGGAGTGACTCCGGCAGGGAGCTGCGGCATGTCGCCGAGGTCGGCCCAGCTCTCGCCCGGACCGTGGTAGTCGGATCCCGACGACGCCAACAGTCCGAAGACACGCGCGAAACGGGCGTACTCGGTCGTCTGGGCCTGCGTGTGGCTGGCGGTCAGCACTTCGATGGCGTCGCCGCCGGCATCGCGGAATTCGGAGAGCAGTTCGCGCATTTGCGCCGTGGTGACGGGATAGCGCCCGGGATGGGCCAGTACAGCTTGTCCGCCCGCGACATGAATCCAGTCCAGCGCCTGCGACAGGGTCGCCCATTCGTGTGCGACATAGCCTGGCTTGCCCTTGGTCAGGTAGCGCTGGAACGCGACCTTTATATCGCTGACTTTGCCGGACTCGACCAGGAATCGGGCAAAGTGGGTGCGACCGATCAGTCTTGGATTGGTCACGTACTTTGCCGCGCCTTCGAAGGCGCCGGGAATGCCGGCCTGCGCCAGCGAATCGGCCATGCGGCGCGCTCGCTCGTCTCGGCCCTGCCGGATCGACTGCAGACCCGCCTGCAGCCCGTCGCTGTCGGGATCGATGCCCAGACCGACGATGTGGAGCGTCACGTCGTGCCAGCTCACCGACAATTCCGCCCCATTGATGAATCTGATCCCGGCTGCGGTCGCCACCTCGCGTGCCTCGGCCAGGCCGCTGGTCTCGTCGTGATCGGTGAGCGCCCAAACATCGACGCCACGGCTTGCCGCGCGCTGCGCCACCTCAGTCGGCGAAAGCAGGCCGTCGGAATGCGTGGAGTGGCAATGAAGGTCGTAGCGTGTCATCGCGAGCGCAGTGCAGCAGCCGTAGGTCGTTTTCAGGAAGTGTCGGGCACATTTTAGCAAGATCCGCAGCCTTGCCCGGGTCTTGCGGCGCATTCGCTGCACCGCAGCTTCGCCGCCTTCCGCTCAGGGGCTCGCGGCTGCCTTTCGGCGGAAAATGGCCGCCGGCCACGGGTTAGACTTGCGCGAATCGTCGCTTTGATCAACAATTATGCCAATGTCTTTTGGGGCGCTGCCGAAAGCGGGTCGCGCGTTCGATTTTTTCGTTAGATCAAGAAGACGATCAACCCGTGAAACTTTTCGATCGAGTGCTCAATCCGCGTGAAATCCGTCGTCGTCTCGGCCTGAACCAGGAGCAGTTCTGGACGCAGATCGGCGTTACCCAAAGCGGCGGATCGCGCTATGAGAGCGGCCGCGAGATGCCGAAGCCTGTGCGCGAACTGCTGCGCCTGGTGCACGTCGAGCAGATCGACCTTTCGCAGGTAAAGCGCGTCGACTTCGAAATCATCAGCTACCTCAAGGAATCGCATCCCGATCTCTACCGGAGCCTGCGACGTGCAGTGCGCAGCAAGCACCGGCGCCCCGAAGGCGAACCGGCGATGCTGGCCGACGAAGCGGCGTTCATGCAGCAGCACGGCGGCTCCAACGGTGACCTGCTCGACGACGTGACCGGTCCCAACTGACGCAGGTCCCGCCCGTGCCATTCGGTACGGGCGCCGCGCCGATCTTGCGGCGCAACAAAAAATTCCCCGAGGGCAAGTCCGCAGGCTAGAATCCCGCCGGTCGCGCGCCGGTGTCAACGGTCGCGCGCAAACGGCGGAGACGGCGGCATGAGCGAAGCACGGCGGGTCATTGAACTCGAGCATGTGGGCATGCGCGACCTCGCGGAGGTCGGCGGCAAGAACGCATCGCTGGGCGAGATGATCGGCCAGTTGGCCGCGCAAGGCGTCAGAGTGCCGGGCGGATTCGCGACCACGGCCTTTGCGTTTCGCGAGTTCCTCGAGGCCAACGCGCTACCCCAGCGCATCGCGGATGTGCTTGCGAATCTCGACGTGAGCGACGTCACCGCTCTGGCCAAAGCCGGCGCCAGCATCCGCGGCTGGATTGCCGCGGCGCCCTTGCCAACCTCTTTGGTCCGGGATATCAGCGCCGCCTATGCGCGCCTGTGCGCGACGACTCCGGAGATGTCTGTCGCAGTGCGTTCATCCGCGACCGCCGAAGACCTGCCTGACGCATCCTTCGCAGGTCAACAAGAAACATTTCTTAATATCAATGGCTTGGAGAACGTACTTCAAGCGATTAGAGAGGTATTTGCTTCCCTCTATAACGACCGTGCAATCGCCTACCGGGTGCACCAGAACTTCGCGCACGCTGACGTTGCGCTGGCGGTTGCTGTGCAGCGCATGGTCCGCAGCGACAAAGGCGCGGCGGGGGTCATGTTCACGCTCGACACCGAGTCGGGATTCGACCAGGTCGTGTTCATCACTTCGGCCTACGGACTGGGTGAAACGGTCGTCCAGGGGGCGGTGAACCCCGATGAGTTCTACGTCTACAAGCGCAACCTCGACGCGGGGTTTCCCGCGATCCTGCGCAAGAGCGTTGGCGAAAAGGCTATCCGGATGGTCTTCACCGACGCCGCGAGCGCCGGACATTCCGTAGCTACCGTCGACGTTGCGCCGACCGACCGCAGCCGCTTCTCGATCTCCGACAGCGAAGCCGAGGAGCTCGCGCGCTACGCCCTGATCATCGAGCGCCACTATGGCCGCCCCATGGACATCGAGTGGGGGCGCGACGGCATCGACGGAAAGATCTACATCCTGCAGGCACGGCCTGAAACGGTTAAGTCGCGCGAGCAGGGCGGCGACCAGTTGCGCCGCTACCGCCTCGACGCGCGCTCTGCCGTGCTGGCGAGCGGTCGCGCGATCGGCCAGAAGATCGGGCAGGGCGCCGTACGCATTGTCCGCTCGGCGAAGGAGATGGATCGCGTCGAGGCCGGCGACGTGCTGGTCACCGACATGACCGATCCGGACTGGGAACCGGTGATGAAGCGAGCCGCCGCCATCGTCACCAATCGCGGGGGACGCACCTGCCATGCCGCGATCATCGCCCGCGAGCTGGGCATCCCCGCGGTGGTGGGCTGTGGCGACGCGACCGCAGTACTCCATGACAACCAGACCGTCACGGTATCGTGCGCCGAGGGCGACACCGGTCACGTCTACGAAGGTCTGCTGGCCATCGACATCGTCGACGTGGCACTCGCAAAAATGCCGCCGGCGCCGACCAAGATCATGATGAACGTCGGCAACCCCGAGCTCGCCTTCGAGTTCCAGCGGCTGCCCAACGACGGCGTCGGGCTGGCGCGCCTGGAGTTCATCATCAACCGCAACGTGGGCGTGCATCCCAAGGCGCTGATCAACTACGCGACGTTGCCCGCAGAACTCAAGAGCGAGATCTCCGGTCGCATCGGGCGGCTACGACAATCCCACCGAGTTCTACATCGCCAAGATCACCGAGGGCGTGGCCACCATCGCCGCGGCCTTCTGGCCCAAGAAAGTGATCGTGCGGCTGTCCGACTTCAAGTCCAACGAATACTCCAACCTGATCGGCGGCAAAGCTTTCGAGCCGCACGAAGAGAACCCGATGCTCGGCTTCCGCGGCGCATCGCGCTACATTTCGGATGAGTTCTACGACTGTTTCGAGCTCGAATGCCGTGCGCTCAAACGGGTGCGCGACGACATGCACTTCACCAACGTCGAGATCATGGTGCCGTTCGTGCGCACGCTGACCGAGGCGAAACAGGTCATCGAATTGCTGGCGAAGAACGGGCTGGCGCGCGGTGACAACGGGTTGCGCGTGATCATGATGTGCGAAATTCCGTCCAACGCGATTCTCGCCGATCGTTTCCTTGAGCACTTCGACGGCTTTTCGATCGGTTCGAACGACATGACGCAACTGACCCTCGCAGTCGATCGCGACGCCGGGGGTGCGATCGCACCGACCTTCGACGAGCGCGACGACGCGGTCAAGGCGATGCTTTCGCTGGCGATCGCCGCGTGCCGCAAGGCCGGCAAGTACGCCGGCATCTGCGGCCAGGGGCCGTCGGATCACCCCGAGCTGGCGCAGTGGCTGGTCGAGCAGCAGATCGAGAGCATCTCGCTCAATCCCGACACCGTGCTGGAGACCTGGCTCGCGCTGGCGAAGAAGAAATCCGGCTGACGCCACGCATCATCCATCCGGCTGATTGACGCGGCCGGCCGCTCGTGGACCAATCGGGCGATGAAGCCCGCCACGTTCGCTGTCCATCGAACTCGGGAGGTCGCGCCTTGCCGCGGCACTGATTTTCGTGGCGATCGTGGCGACTGCCGCGCTGGTGGCGTGGCTGCCGGGCAGTCAGTGGCTGCGGGGGGCGGCGGTGATTGCGCTCGGCGCCTACGGCAGTGCTGCTAGTGCGAGCGTGGGCGCTGCGCAGCGCTCCCGGTGCGATCGTTGCCCTCATCCTGCGTCCGGACCTGACCGTGACTCTTGTCGACGTCAGTGGTCGCCGGTTCGAGGGTGTGGTGCAGGACGATTCGTTCGTCGCCGCATTGCTGACTACGCTGGTGGTGCGCGTTCCGCCCGCGCGCTGGCCGCGCACGATCGCCATCCTGCCCGATATGTTGCCGGCCGAGGTATTCCGCCGGCTGCGCGTGCAGTTGCGCCTGGGCCGTGTCCCGGCGAGTCAACCCGGCGCCACCGTGACGGCGGGGGCAACCGTGGTCACTGCCGCTTCAGCCACTCCTGCGCGTCGATGACGTTGCCACTGTCGGCCTTGGGCTGGCCGTCGAGCAGATACAAGTACAGCGGCACAAAGGCCTCCGGCAGCGGCAGGCGCGCATTGTCGTCGCCCGGATGCGTCTGCAGGCGCAGCGGCGAGTGCATCGGTCCGGGAACGACGCCGTTGACGCGCAATTGCGCAACGTGTTCCCACTCGTCGGCAAGAATGGCGAGCAGCGCGGACAACCCGGCTTTGGCCACTGCGTACGCACCCCAGTACGCCTTGGGCGCCTGACCGCGCGTGTCCAGGGTGAACACGATGCTTGCGTCCGGCGCTGCGCGCAGCAACGGCAGCAGTCCGCGCGTCAGGCCGAACGGCGCGAGCAGGTCGACCCGCAACGTGGAGAGCCAGGCGTCGAAGGACTGGTGCTCGATCGGGCCCAGCGAACCAAGCTGCACGGCGGTGTGCACGATCGCGTCGATGCGCCCATGCTGCGATTGGAGTGCGCTGGAGACATTGGCGAAATCCTCTGCGGTGGCGGTTGCCAGGTCGAGCGGCAGAATTGTCGGCTCGGGGTGGCCCGCGGCAAGCACTTCGTCGTAGAGCGCTTCGAGCTTGCGCACGACGCGGCCGTGCAGCACCACGGTGGCGCCGCGCGCCGCGCAAGCCAGCGCGATGGCGCGGCCGAGTCCACCGCTGCTGCCGGTGACAAGCACGACGCGCCCGGCAAGTTGCGCGGGATAGGGTGCGGTGGGCGAGGGAAGTGGCATCGGCAGCGTGGCGCAAAGGGCAGCCGATGATAGCGGAAAAGGCCCGCGGCAGATCGACGTGGCCCTCCGTATGGCGGGAAACCGAGTCGGTTTGCCAGCGGCATCCGCCAGCCGCTATAATTACAGGTTGCTGTGGGGCTATAGCTCAGCTGGGAGAGCGCTTGCATGGCATGCAAGAGGTCAGCGGTTCGATCCCGCTTAGCTCCACCACCACCCTTCCCGGCATCGCCTCGTCCCCATCGTCTAGAGGCCTAGGACACCGCCCTTTCACGGCGGTAACGCGAGTTCGAATCTCGCTGGGGACGCCAATAAATCAAACAGTCAAATGCGTGGCCGGGCGGCTCGTCGTGCCCGAACCCGTAACGTGGCGTTATTCTTGCTCGGCGGGAGTGCGTCGGAAGTGAGCGCGCTGCTGCGCATCAAGCGCGCGGCACAATTCCTGGATGTCACGCGTCCAAACGCCGAATGCAACCTCGGATCCGGTCGGCGTTAAGGAGGCTTCGGAGCCAGTGTCGGCAGGCTCGCTGGCAAGAGATACTGCTTCGATAGTTTCAGGATTCATGGGTTGAACTCCCTCGAGGGTGGAAGGCAACAATGCTGTCGCGGCGCGTTAGATACTGACGCTACGTGCATGGGCAATCGGTCTGGTTTAGCGTCAGAGGCGTCACGCGACAGAAACAGCAAGCGCCGTGCCAGTGTGGACGTACCTGATCGTCGCGCTTATCGATCAGCCGTCTGCCTACGCTCAGTCGTCGTCGCCAATGGCGTAGACGCTATGAACTGGGAGTGACGGCGCCGATGATTCGTCTGCAACAACCCGGGCCGCCGACTGGATGCCCAGGCGCAAATCCCTCGAATCATCTGCCGGGCCCAGCTACTGCGGGCCGTCGGCGTTCATCACGCGCTCAAGACCATCGAGCAGCTCACCGAGTTTATTGCACGCGAGCCGGGCCTTTGGATCGACGTCCACGGCCTTGCCGAGAACATCGGAAACCGCTTGGTGCAGCGAACGAGTCTGGCCGAGTCGTTCTTCCAACTTCGGCACAGGCTGGTGATCCTCGATCGCCTTCTGGAGTTCCGCGATTCGCCGCGTCAATGCTACGGACGCACGCGCGAGTGCTTCGCTTTGTTCTGGAGTCACGCTCCACAGTCTCCGTCGGCGGCGTTGGCATTGTCATGAGTTGCTGGGGCGCAAGAGCTGCAACGGCCAGTCGCCGGCACGGCTAGGTATTGCTCTCGCATGGAACACTCCGCTATCTGCCGGGAACCCGGCAACAGATTGCTTCGGCTCTGAATTTCGATCGGTCAAGCGTGCCTCCAGCGTTGGTATTGTGCCAAAAGCATTCGCCACTCGTGACGGGCGCAACATCAGCCAGCCAATAGTAAGATCCAGGGTAGTTGCCCCAGCAACCTACGCCGACTCGCGAATAACCAGTGGAACAAATCGGAAAACTCACATTGAAATCCGCATTACCTGGAAAATTCGCATTTCCAACGCCGTCTGCAAAGAGATTCACACAGTCAAGGGCGGTAGCCTGAGACACTGCGAAATATCCTACAACGTCGAAGATGATGTTGGCGGAGAGCTGCGCAGGCATCGCGAAGTAAATGGTGTTACCGGACACCGTTTGCGGAACGATGTACTGAGTCGAAAGGCCCTGGCCGTGCGTGTAGTTGAGCGCCACGGTCGACAGCGTCGCGGCCAGCGTGCTTGTGTCGCCCACGCCGAGAAAAGCGTCGAAGTTCGGATTGAGTATCGTGATGACGAGGGCAATCGCCCAGATGTTTGGCCCGGCCGTATCGTTCAGTCCGCAATCGGACGTAGCATTCCCGCCGTATTGTCCCCAGTTGGAACCCGCGCCGACAAACCCGGGCAGGTGATACAACTGGTTGCCGGTCAGCGGTCCATGGACGCCACTGGCGACTGTCGCATTGCGCGAATCCATGATGCGGCACGGCTCCAGCGTCGTGTAGACGGTGTCGGCGGGGCCGCCACCGAGGTTCGGGCCGACCCTGCTATCGTTGTCTTTCGCGCTCAGCTTGCCGCTTTTGGCCAGGCTTTTCGCGGCGACGATGCCTTCATCGAGCGTATTTTTCTGCAGTTGCTGCAACAGTGACAGATTTGCCGCGAACTGCTTCCTGGTCTTTGACGCCAGGATGCTTTGCTGCAGCAGGGGGGGCGCGTCTTCGATCAACCCCTGCAGTTTGGCGAGCCAGACCGCCTTGTCTTCGGTCGCGCCGACCGGGGACGTGGCCAGTGGCGTGGGGTAGAACTGCATGAGAAGTGCCGCATCCGGGGCGCCTACTGGATCGTCGTGGCTATCGCCGGTATTCGTGGCCGCAGCCAGTGCAACGTTCGCAGCCAGAACGAGTGCGGCTAGGGCAAGCACATGATCGAGTTTTGTCATTACTTTCTCCCCCCCGCTTGATTCCGATGGACCGTATTCATATCATCGGCCGGGTACGCGGCAGCACCGGCCTTGGGCGCGTATGGCCGACGCAATGCTGTTGAAGTTGTCGTAGGCACAGAACTGGGTATCCGCTAGCTGGGAGGTAACAACATTGACCCGGAAGTTGTCGGCGATGCAGCTGCCTGAAGTCATCTGGTATCCTGCGGCGCACGCTGGCGTAATGGCAGTATTGCTGCCACTTGGTGCAATCGGCACCGAGCCACTCGATACATCAACGCAGTCGAGCGCAGTCGCCTGAGACACTGCGAAATATCCTACAACGTCGAAGATGATGTTGGCCGACAACCCCGCGGGCATCGCGAAGTAGAAGATGTTGCCAGGAACGGTTTGCGGCACGATGTACAGGGTCGACAGTCCCTGACCGTGCGTGTAATTCAATGCCACGGTGGACAGCGTGGCCGCCAGCGTATTCTTGTCCCCGACGCCGAGGAAGGCGTCGAAATTCGGATTGAGAATCGTGATCACGAGGGCGACTGCCCAGATGTTGGCTCCGGCCGTGCTGTTGAGCCCGCAGTCCGAGGTCGCATTGCCGCCGTAGTTGCCCCAGTTCGAGCCAGCTCCTATGAATCCGGGCAGCTGGTAGAGCTGGTTACCTGCCAGCGGTCCATGCACTCCGCTACCGACGGTCGCATTTCGTGAATCCATGATCCGGCACGGCTCCAGCGTCGTGTAGACCGTGTCGGCAGGTCCGGAACCGAGATTCGGGCCGACTTTGACGTCGCTATCTTTCGCGGTCAGCTTGCCGCCTTTGGCTACGCTCTTCGCGGCAACGATGCCCTCGTCGAGCGTGCCTTTCTGCAGTTGCTGCAACAGCGTGAGATTGGCCGCGAAATCCTGTCGGGTCGTCGACGCCAGCATGCTCTGTCGCAGCAACGGCGGCGCGGCGGCGATCAGGCCCTGGACCTTGGCCAGCCACACGGCCTTGTCCTCGGTTGCACCAACCGGGGAGGTGGCAAGTGGCGTGGGATAGAACTGCTGCAGAGCCTTCGCATCTGCGACGCCTGCCGAATCATCGCGGCTATTGTCGGTATTCGCGGTCGCAGCCAGTGAAACGTTCGCAGCCAGAGCTAGCGCTGCTAGCGCGAGCATATGAGCCAGTTTGGTCATTGCTTTCCCCCTTGCATGGTTCCCGTGAAACTATTCGTGTCATCGACCCGGCACGCGGCAGCACCGGCCTACGGCGCGTATGTTCGATGCAAAGCTGTTGAAGTTATCGTAGACACAATAAAAGAGATTGTTCGACGCGGCGGTAACGATGTTGACCTTATGGTCGTCGGCGATGCAGCTGCCTGAGGTCAACTGGTAACCTGCAGCGCACGTCGGGGAAAAGGCGGTATTGCCACCATTGGCTGCAATCGGCACCGAGGCACTCGACACATCAACGCATTCGAGGGCAGTAGCCTGAGATACTGCGAAATATCCGACGACGTCAAAGATGATATTGGCCGACAAGCCCGCAGGCATCGCGAAGTAGATGATGTTGCCGGACACCGTTTGCGGAACGATATACAGCGTCGAGAGCCCCTGACCGTGCGTGTAGTTCAACGCCACGCTCGACAGTGTGGTCGCCAGGCTATTATTGTCGCCGACGCCGAGAAAGGCGTCGAAGTTCGGATTGAGGATCGTGATCACGATGGCGACCGCCCAGATGTTGCCTCCGACGTTGCTGTTCAGCCCGCAGTCCGAGGTCGCGTTGCCGCCAAATGAGCCCCAATTCAGAGTCGCGCCGATGACACCGGGAATGTGATAGAGAGTGTTGCCGACCAACGGCCCTTGCACGCCGCTTGAGCCTGATGCATTGCGCGAATCCATGATGCGGCACGGCTCCAACGTCGTGTAGACGGTGTCGGCAGGACCGCTACCTAGATTCGGGCCGACCTTGCCGTCGCTGTCTTTTGCGCTCAGCTTGCTGCTCTTGGCGACGCTTTTCGCCGCGGTCACGCCCTTCTGCAACGTTCCTTGCTGCATCTGCTCGAGCAATGCGAGGTTTGCCGCGAACTGCTTCTGGGTCTTCGACGCCAGCATGCTCTGCTGCAGCAAGGGAGGTGCGTCGTCGATCAACCCCTGGACCTTGGCCAGCCACACGGCCTTGTCTTCTGTCGCCCCGACGGGCGACGTCGCCAGCGGCGTCGGATAAAACTGGATGAGTGACGATGCGTCGGACCCCCCTGCAGCATCGGCGGCGCCATCGCTGGTGTTCGCCGCTGCGGCTGGCGCAACGTTCGCCAGCAGCGCCAACGCAGCTACCGCAACCCACTTGAGCACTGTGTTCATTTCGTTATCCTTTGTCATCTTGGATCCGGCACTGCTGTCAACTACGCTGGCGCAAGTGGTGCAACGGCCAGTCGCCGGCACCGCTCCGCAATGCTCGCATGGAACACCTCACGGCCTGCCTGGAATCCGGCAGCAGGTGGCTTCCGCCGAGAATTTTGACTGGTCAGTGTGCCTCCAGCGTTAGCATTGTGCCTGTAGCACCCTGACGTGAAGCTGTCACTCAACCAGTAGTCTTCTGCCACGTAATTGACCACGCAACCGCCGCCGACTAGCGTGCAGCCAGCGGAAAAAGCCGGAGATTTGACTAGTAAATTCGAATTGCCTGGAAAACTTGCTGTTCCCTCGCCGGATGCAATGAGGGTCACGCAGTCGAGTGCTGTAGCCTAAGACACTGCGAAATGCCCTACAACGTCGAAGATAATGTTGGCGGAGAGCTGCGCGGGCATTGCGAAGTAAATGGTGTAGCCGGACACGGTTTGCGGAACGATGTACAGGGTCGACAGCCCCTGACCGTGCGTGTAGTTGAGCGCCACTGTAGACAGTGTCGCGGCCAGCGTACTGGTGTCGCCCACGGGGAGAAAGGCGTCGAAGTTCGGATTGAGAATGGCGATGACAATCGCGACCGCCCAGATGTTGGGGCCGGCCGAACCGTTCAGTCCGCTGTCGGAGGTTGCGTTGCCGCCGAATTGTCCCGAGTTGGAGCCCACGTCGATGTAGCCGGGCAGGTGATACAGCTGGTTGCCGACCAGCGGTCCACGGACGCCACTGGCGACCGTGGCATTGCGCGAATCGATGATGCGGCACGGCTCCAGCGTGGTGTAGACGGTGTCGGCGGGACCGGAACCTAGGTTCGGGCCGATTTTGCCATCGCTGCCTTTGGCGGCCACCTTGCCGCTCCTGGCCAGGCTTTTCGCTGCGACGATGCCTTCGTCGAGCGCGCTCTTCTGCAGTTGCTGCAACAGCGTGAGATTGGCCGCGAAAATCTACTTGGTCGTCGACGCCAGCATGCTCTGCCGCAGCAGTGGCGGCGCGGCGGCGATCACGCCCTGGACCTTGGCCAGCCACGCGGCTTTGTCCTCGCTCGCGCCGACCGGGGACGTCGCCCGCGGCGTCGGATAGAACTGCATGAGAACTACCGCATCGGGGCCGCCTGCCGGATCATCGCGGCTGTCGCCGGCATTCATGGTCGCACCCAGCGCAACGTTTGTAACCAGAACGAGCGCGGCAAGAGCAAGCACATTGTCCAGTTTTCTCATTGCCTTCTCCCTTGCATGATTCCCATTGACACCATGCTATCGCGGGCCACGCGCCTTTCCGGTAACGGCAATTGGCCATGACTCCGGAAAAGTCTGGTCACTTCCTGGCGACAATCCACGTCACGATGGGCCACTCCGGATCATTCTTGAGGGCGAGTTGATGCAGTGGATGCCACTTCGCGTGAGGGATGCCGTGGTATCGCAGTCCATCCTTGATCACCGACCAGACGTCAAAATTGCCCCAGCCTCCCGCCTCGATGATCTCCGACCAGTTTCTATGGAGCAACGACAGGGCGTCCGCGGTGAAGCGCCAGTAATCATTGGGTGCCCCATGTACCGGATTGATGAAGCAAGTCGTGTGGAGCGCAATGCCTCCCGGCTGAAGTACCCGATGGCACTCACTTATCGCCTGATACGGGTCGCCCTCGATGTGTTCAAGCACCTGGTCGGAAAGCACGAAGGCAAACGAATCATCTGGAAAGGAGAGCGAAAGGACGTTGTGCTCCGGATAGTCGGCTGATACGAGTTCACTGGGCTGAAGGCCCATTAGTTCTGCCAAGTGTTCCGAGTGGCTGATGGAAAGCACACGCCCGATTCTATTGGGCAGGCTTGCTGCAATGGACTTGAGCTGTCCGTACATGTAGTAACGGGTAATGTGCGGGCCGAGCGGCAGGCCCTTCATCGAGGCGCGCCATGCAATCTCGCGGAGTTTTCTATACAGATTCATTGATCGCGTGGTACGCGCTGCGCTGCTTCAGAGTCTCGCGCCTGTGCACGGGTCTTTGACGCGAGCATGCTTTGCTGCAGCAGCGGCGGGGCATGCGCGATCAGGCCTTGCAATTTTGCCGACCAGACGGCGCGGTCCTCTACCGCGCCGATGGGCGACGTCGCCAGCGGCGTCGGATAGAACTGCATGAGCGACGATGCATCGGATCCTCTCGCATCGGCGGCGCCATCGCCGGTGTTCGTCGCTGCGGCAGGCGCAACGCTCGCCAGCAGCGTCATCGCAACTACTGCAATCCACGCGAGTGCTATGTGCACTTCGTTCCCCTTTGTCTTGATCAATGAATGCCTCTACCCACGCGCGGCGATCCAGGCGACGTAAATCGTCACCAGCAAGCAGCCGCAGGCCGCTGCCAGTCCAACGTTGCGATTGGTTCTGAATGCGCGGTCCACATTTCCAGCTTCGATCATACGTTCACAGGCGATCGACGTCAGCAGCAGAATCAGCACCATGGAAAACGCCGTGACGACGACGATATTGACAGGACGTGCACCGAAACTCGCATCGGTGGTCAGCGAGTTGACGATGTACTTGTTGCCGACCGCGGCAAAGACGGCCGTGCCGATCATCGTTGCTCGCGTGGGCAGCAGGCGCGGGTTGACCAGGAAACCCAGCAGGCAAATCAACACGCTGGTGATGAAGCCGATAAAATAATCGATGGCGTGCATCCAGCCCACATGCCGTGCGGTGACTTCGACGACCGCGCGTGAGTAGCTGTCGTTGGCATGGCCAGGCAGGCCGAAAGTCGTCTGATAACGCTTGCGTTCCTCGTGCAGTGAGAAATCGCTGATGCGCCAACCCGGTGAATAGACTTCGGGATCCAGCATGCTGGAGTCGGTATCGACGACGTATCTCAGGTACGCGTCCTCGTACGGCGACTCGATCTCTATGCGCAGGCGATGGCTGTCGAAGGGAAACGCGCTGGTGTCGAGTACGCGTTCGATTGTTGCATCGACGCGCGCCGCGACATAGTTCTCGCCGTTGGGTAACCGCCGCTTGTCGTCCAGATTGACGCTGATGGCTCGCGCGTTGACGACCTGCAGCGACGCAATGGGGTCGAAGCTATCGCCCTGATAGCGCCACCAGATGTTGAAAGACACCCGAAACGAGTGTCTGGCGATATCGAGTTCCTGAACCGAATACAGGAAAACTCCGACCCGCACGTCGCCTGGCGCCTGAGCCGCGCCCGCTGGCGGCGTGAAGCCCGGCGCGCTCGGCGACGAGAGCAATCTGCGGCGCGCCCGTGACGGCGCATGCACGCCGACCAGGAACAGCAATGCCCACACCGACAACACCAAACAGCCCTCGACCATTCATCTGAATTTGGTGGCACCGGGCGCCGGGGCCAGTGCCGTTGCTGCTCAGGTACCGAAGCTTATCCCGGCACGCAGGGATGCGCCATGGCACCGCGCAGCCGCGATATTTCCTTTGCTACCGCCCGGGGACGCGGCAGCAGGTTGTCCGAATGGCCAGGTTGCTCGTGTCGAACGTCGACGCTGAGCCGTTGTACCAAGTGCATACGTCGGTATCCGCGTCGATGAGCGCCAACCCGGAGTTGAAAACGGTGCTGCGACAGTTCACGCCCGTCCTCGAGTAACCTGCGTCGCACGCGAGTCCGATGATGACAAAAGTGTCGCCGCTGGCCAGCGGGCCCATTGTTCCGCTGTACGTCAGTGTTGTGCAGTCCAGCGCTGTGGCCTGTGAAACGGCGAAATAACCGACAACGTCGAAGACTATGTTGGCAGACAATTGCGCCGGCATCGCAAAGTAGATGGTGTTGGTTCCCCCTTGAGGCACGATGTACTGGGTCGACAGTCCTTGGCCACGCGTAAAGTTCAGCGCCACCGTCGATAGCGTGCCCGCCAGAGTGTTATTGTTGCCCACGCCCAGAAACGCGTCGAAGTTCGGATTCAGGACGGTGATGACGATAGCGACCGCCCAGATGTTGGCGCCCGCATCACTATTGAGGCCGCAGTCGGACGTCGAATTTCCACCGTAGCTTCCCCAGTTCTGACCCGCTGCGATGAATCCCGGCAACTGATACAACTGATTGCCCGAAAGCGGGCCCTGGACGCCGCTGGCTGCTGTAGCTGCGCGAGAGTCCATGATTCGGCATGGCTCGAGCGAGGTGAAGACGGTATCCGCCGGACCGGACCCACCCAGGTTTGGCCCAGCTTTGCCGTCGACGCGCTTGGCAGTCAGTTTGCCGCTCTTCGCGACGCTCTTCGCGGCAACGATGCCATCGGCCAGCGTGCTTCTTTGTAGCTGCTGGAGTAATGCGAGATTCGCCGAGAACTGCTTTGGAGTCTGTGACGACAGAATGCTTTGCTGCAACAGCGGCGGCGCGTCGCTTATCAGGCCGGCGACCTTGGCGAGCCATACCTGCTGGTCCTCGAGCGCCCCGACGGGCGATGTTGTCAGCGGGGTGGGATAGAACTGGATTAATGCACTCGGATCGGGGTCTGCCGCGCCTACAGCATTGTCTCGCTGCGCTGGTGCGGCGTTTGCCGTCGAACATAATATGCAGGCCAGTACAATCAATACTCGTCGCATAATCATGACAACTCCTTGTTTTTTCCCTGAACGAAAGCAGCTTTGCTTGCGCAAAACCTGTCCGTCTGCGTGGAAATACTGAGCCAGCGTTGCCGGAGACGAAATCGGCTCGCGTCCGATATTCATGTAGGACGCGGATCGCGGATGTCCACTACAAGCGCGCCTCGACCGCGCGCTCAGTGAAATCGCAATTATTTCGAATGAAAGTCCTGGCGCGCGCTGATGCTCGCTGCGGAAAGGCAGCTGCTCGCGCTATGACTGGAGCACAGCCGGAAAGCCGGCGTAGCAGGTGTCCGACTTGCTTTTCAAGTGTGGCGCACGTGGCACATCACACTCAGCGCAGAGGTATCGAAGCACATGTGGGATGGCCGCATTCACATCCGTGATCGGCCGTGGACACGGCAACCTTGGCGTCCGGCAACGCAGAGACGCTGCAAGAAACACTGCAGCACTTTTCCTCGCCTGAGACCCGACACCCGCATGCTTGGTTAGCGCACTTCGTTGCGCTCTGTTCGTTGGCGGCTGCCGCCATGGTTGCTAGAGCGCGACTTCTGTATGACCTACGACTTGATTGATTACTGTTTCATCGGTCGAATGGTCAACCGGCGCCGGCGTATGCGCGTCAGGGCCGGCGTCATCAAACGCCGTCGCGACCACCAGCGTATAGAACATGGAGCCAAGGTAGAGGACCATTCCGATGACGAGGAACCATGTGACTGCAGTCATTTCGCCCTCTCTAGCAGTTATTCGTGATCGGATATTCTGCTGTGTCGCGAGTGCTGCCAATCAGCATGACGCCGAATACCTTGTCAGTCGCGCCTGCCAAGGCTCGTAGGACAACGAGGAAATGTTCCGGTGTGCTTCCTTGTGTCATTTGCCCGGAATATTCACGCCTCGGCCCCTGTTTTCCAACGCGTTGCGGGAACACATCTCGTGCGGCGGGAGGACGGCATGGGCATTGCACATTGGTGCGGCGGCAGGCGCGCCGCGATCGGCGGGGTGTTTATTGGCCTGGTTCTGGCGACCACCCAGGCACAGGCGTCGTTTCATCTATTTCGGATCGCCGAACTCTATTCCGACGCAGCCGGCGTCGTGCAATTCGTCGAGCTGCACGAAGCCTTCGGCGCAGATTTTCAGGACCAGTTTGCCGGGAAGCAATTGACCAGTCAGCAGGGAGCGACCACTCGCATCTACACGTTTGCCACCAATCTGCCCAGCACGTCCACGGCGAACAAACGCCTGCTCATCGCCACGCCGGCCTTTGCGGCACTGGGCATCGTTACCCCGGACTATATTGTCCCGGCGCCATTCCTGTTTGTCGGAGGTGGCACGCTCGACTTTGCCGGCGTCGATTCGGTGACCTACCCGGCGCTGCCAACCGATGGCGTGCGTTCGCTCAATCGCGACGGGACCACCGGAACGAACTCGCCGACCAATTTCGCCGGCCAGACGGCTTCGATCCTGCCGCCGGCCGCCCCGGTCCAGGCTGTTCCAACGCTGGACTGGACGGGCCTGGCGCTCCTTGCGGCTTTGCTGCTCACGGCACGCGCACTGCTTTCGCGACGACGCGCACGAGCTTAGGCGGCGCTACTTTATCTGCCCGGAACGCGGCAGCATTTCGCCGCCGCGGTCAGGTTCGCCGACGTGACGCCGGAGTTGATCGCGGAACAGAACCACGCGGTGTCGCCGATCGTGGCTTCGTGCGACACGAGGTTCATGTTGAACGAAGTGCTGTCACAGTTGCCGCCGGTCAGCGTGTAACCTGTCGCGCATGCGGGCGACGTCACGCTACCCGTGCCGCCGGAGCCGGCGATCGCGACCAGCGACGAAGTCTGGGTCGTGCATTGCAGCGCCGTCGCATCGGACAGCACGTAGTAGCCCGCGACGTCGAAGATCAGATGCGCCACCAGCTGCGGTGGGTACGCAAAGTAAATGGTATTGGTGGACACCTGCGGCACGATGTACATCGTCGACAGACCCTGGCCGCGCGTGTAGTTCAGCGCAACCTGCGACAGCACCGAATTGATGTCATTGATGTCGCTGACTCCGAGCAATGAGTCGAAGTTCGGCGCCAGGATCGTGACCACGATTGCGATCGCGTGAATCGCATTCCCCGGGGGATTGGTCAGCCCGCAGTCCGAAGCGGCATTGCCGCCATATTGGCCCCAGTTCTGGCCGGAATTGATGAAACCGGGAACGTGATAGAGAACATTGCCCACGAGCGGCCCCTGCACGCCGCTGGCGAGCGTCGCGTTGCGGCTGTCCATGATGCGACAGGGCTCGATCGGCTTGTAGACCAGGTTGGACGCGTCACCGAGCGCCTTAGGACCCACGCGGCCTGTCGCGACGCTGCTGCTCTTCATGTCGCGAGCGCCTTGCTTGAGCAGACCCTCCTGCATCTGCTGGATGAGTGCGATGCTCGCATTGAAATCCTGTACGGTCCGCGAGTTCAGCAAGCTCTCCTGCAGCATCGGTGGTGCAGCGGCGAGGAGTCCCTGGACTTTGGCGGCCCAGACTTCCGGCTCGTCGACGCGTCCTCCGGGAGAGGAGGGCAGCACCGTCGGATAGAAACGTGTCAGCGGCAGCACGCTGGGCGCCGGCGTGGCTTTCGCGGTGTCCGCACCGGCGGGCGGCGCGGCGTTCGCTAGATTCATCGCCAGCGCGATCGCCATCGCGAGGACGGCGCTGCAGCATCTGTTCGCTACGTTCATTTTCCAATCTCCAATCGATAGGTGCCAGTCAACACGCGGGCGAGCCGTCAGTCGTGGCTGGTCGTAGCAGTCATTTGCCGGGAACGCGGCAACATTTGGCGCGCGCGGTCAACGGGGCGGCGGCGGCGCCGGAATTGATCGCGGAACAGAACCAGGCTGTGTCGCCAAGCGTTGCTTCGTGCGAAACGAGTTTGATGCCGGTGCCGCCTTCGCAGCTTCCGCCGGTCAGCGAAAAGCCGGCGCTGCACGCGGGTGAGGTCGCGGTGCCGGTTCCGCCCAACGCACCGATCGATGTCGCTGACGAACTCTGCGTCGTGCATTGGAGCGCCGTGGCGCCGGGCGTGACATAGTACCCGACGACGTCGTAGATCAGATGCGCCACCAGCTGCGCAGGCATCGCGAAGTAGATGTTGTTGGTGGCAATCTGCGGGACGATGTACATCGTCGACAGACCTTGGCCGCGCGTGTAGTTGAGCGCCACGTTCGCCAGCACGGTATTCAGATCGTTGAAATCGCTGACACCGAGATAGGCGTCGAAGTTGGGCGCAAGGATCGTGACTACGATCGCCACCGCGTGAATCGCGGTGCCGGGTGGATTGGTCAGTCCGCAATCCGAAGTGCCGTTGCCTCCGTACTGCCCCCAGTTTTGCCCGGACTGAACGAACCCGGGAATCTGGTAGAGGATATTGCCCTGCAGCGGCCCTTGAAGACCGCTGGCGAGCGTAGCGTGACGCGTATCCATGATGCGGCATGGACCGATCGGCGTGTACACCAGGTCGGTCGCGAGCGATGCTGCGACCGACGAGAAAATCCATACTGCGCCGACCCCGGAATTGTCGGCATAGCCGCCAATGATGAGCGTTGCGCTGTCGCCGGAAATTGCTGCCGAGAATCCTTGAGATGCGGCACCCACCGCGCCTGTTCCGACCAGCTTCGTCCCCAGCTGGGTCCAGGTCGATCCACTGCGCGTGAATTCCCAAGCCGCGCCGGTACTGGCGTTGTCGGCAAAACCAGCCACGACGCCGGTGTTTCCGTCGGCGGACAGCGATACCGAGAAGCCTTGCTGCGCACCGCCCACTGCGCCCGAACCGACCAGTTTGGCCCCCTGCTGGGTCCACACACCGCCGCTGCGCGTGAACACCCAGGCTGCGCCCGCGTTGGCGTTATCCACATAGCCGCCAACCATCGCGGTATTGCTGTCTCCTGCAAGGGATACCGAAATGCCCTGTCGAGCCGCTCCCGTGGCGCCGGTACCGATGAGTTTTCCACCCTGCTGCGTCCAGATGCCTCCGCTTCTCGTGTAGACCCACGCGGCACCGATGAACGCATTGTCGTTGGGCCCTCCCACGATCGCGGTGTTGCCGTCGGCGGACAGCGATACCGAGGTGCCTTGAACTGACGTCCCTACGGCACCGCTGCCGACCAGCTTGGCGCCCTGTTGGGTCCAGACACCTCCGCTGCGCGTAAACACCCACGCCGCGCCCACAGCCGCGTTGTCGCCATACCCGCCAATGATCGCGGTGTTGCCGTCCGCCGAAAGGCTGACCGCGAATCCCTGTTGCGCGTTTGCCGTTGCGCCGGTGCCAACCAGCTTCGCGCCTTGCTGAGTCCAGACGCCGCCGCTGCGCGTGTAGACCCACGCCGCGCCCATGTTCGAATTGTCTTCATAACCGCCGACGATGGCTGTGTTGCCGTCCGCGGACAGGCTTACCGAGATGCCTTGCTTCGCGTTGCCGATCGCTCCGGTGCCCACCAGCTTGGGGCCCTGCTGATTCCACGAAACGCCGGTCCGAACGTATACCCATGCCGCTCCGGCATTCGAGTTGTCGCCGAAACCACCAACGATGGCGGTATTGCCGTCGCTGGAAATGGAGACCGACACGCCTTGAAACGCGGTCGCGACCGCGCCTGTGCCGACCAGTTTCGCTCCTTGCTGCGGCAGTTGCGCCATGGCCGCAGCCGGAGCGAGCAGCCCGGCAAAGACCACGATCAACAGCACGCCGAATCGCGTCAACTTCATGTGCAACTTACAAGTAAGGTCTTCATGCTCGAACTCTACCGCATGGCTGCCTCAATCCGTAACCGTCCGTCTCGATTTCTTCACACGACTTCACTTACCTGGGACCTGGCAGCAGGTCGCGGTCGCGGTAAGGTTGGCGACAGATCCGCCGCGATTGCTTGCCGCGCACGACCATGTCGTATTTCCGCCGGTCGCCTTGTCCTGCGTGATGCTCATGCTCGTCGACGTGCTGTGGCAACTGCCTGCGGTCAGGGTGAATGCGGCGCCACAGGCGGGCGAAGTGGCGCTGCCGGAGGTGCCTGCGGCGATTGGCGACGCTGCCGATGCCTGTGTCGTACACTGCAGCGCTGTCGCGTCGGGCACGACGTAGTAGCCCACAACATCGTAGATAAGTTGCGCCGACAATCCGCTGGGCATGGCGAAGTAAATGCTGTGGCTCGCGATCTGCGGCACGATGTACATCGTCGACAGGCCCTGGCCATGCGTGTAGTTCAGTGCGACGTTCGACAACACGGTACTCAGCGTGCTGACGTCGCTGACGCCGAGATAGGCATCGAAATTCGGATTGAGGATGGTGGCGACGAGCGCAACGGCATGGATCGTGAGGCCCGGCAGGTTGGTCAGGCCGCAGTCGCTGGCCGCGGCACCGCCGTACTGGCCCCAATTCTGTCCCGCCGCGATGAAGCCGGGAACGTTGTAGAGCGTGTTGCCCGCAATCGGACCTTGCACGCCACTTGCCAGCGTCGCGCTGCGCGTGTCCATGATGCGACACGGCTCGAGCGGCTTGTAGACCAGCGAAGGGAGGAAGGCAGGCGGCGGGCCGTTGCAGGTCGGATACTTGAAAGATCCGACACGGGTGTGCCAGTTGCCGCTGGTTCCGCTGGTCTGCGTGTCGTAGTACTCGTTGACGTACCAAAACGTGCAGTTGTCCGACGGATCGACGGCCATGGCGGTGTAGTCGCCCCAGCGATCGCAGGGGCCGCCGCCGCAATTGTTGGTCTGCGAGCCTCCCCCGCGATGAGTTGCACCTCGGTCTGCGGCAGCGTGTTAGGCGGATCGGTGGCGAGGCGGCCGGAATACGCAATGCTCGGGAAATTCGGCGAGAGCCCGCTCGACGTGCTGTAACCCAGTGCCACGTTGCCCTGGCTATCGGCAGCGATGCTGCCCATCCATCGATACAGCACTGTGTCAGGTGTATAGATCTGCTGCTGCACCGGCGTGGTAGCGACCGTACCGCCGGTAATGTTGATCTGCGCCCATTGCATGGCCGTCAGGCCCAACGCAGTGTCGACATTGTGCGTCACCCACAGCGACTCGACGCCGGCGACCTTGCGATATTGCACCTTCTGCATGATCCGGTCGTCGATGTTGTCCAGCACTCTGGTGGTATTGGGTTGCGGCACCACGGCGCCGAAGTTTGCGCCGAGCGCGGGGTACGACGCCTGACTGACGTTGATCGGCGCGCCGAAGGTGCCGCCTCCGCCACAATTCGCTCCGGGCGTGAACTTGCGGACCTCGAAGTTGAATGCAGTCAGCGATTCCGAAACATAGAAATTCGGCTGGCCCGGCTGCACCGCGTTGGCTCCCCTGCCGTTGTTGTTGCTCGGAACCATGCCGAAAACGAGGTTGGAGCCGGGCGGAGAGTTGTACGGGAGGTAGCCCAACGCAAAGGTAAGCGGCGCCCCGCTGTACATGTCGTCGCGACTGAAGGATCCAAATGCGACGCCGCTGTAGTTTCCCGCAGGAAACAGGAATTCGTTGGCCGACATGTAAAGACAATCGTGCCAAAGGCCGAACTTGTCGTAGTCGTTGAGGTTGTTGACAGGTGGCAATCCAGCGCCGCCCGGATCCATGCGCACCGCGTAGAGCCAATACCCGCCGGCAACCGGGTCGCTGGTCTTCGAGGCCGCAATGCATTGGAAAAATGGGGACACGGGATTGCCTGAAACGATCCCAAAGGCGAACCAGGTCAGTACCCAGCGGTCGGCGAGCTGATCGTAGAGCACGACCGGGTCGCCCTGACTGTTGCCGGTGCAAGGCGGCACCCCGGCGGTCGACCAGAGATTGTTTTCCGTGAACGAGGCGAGCAGGGTGCCCGTCTTGCTGTAGATGCCGATCGCACTGTTGACGCCGACAATGTAGTGATTCGGGCCGACGTCGCCGTTGGGGTCGGGCGGCCAGCCGGCGCCGCACTGTCCGCCGGTGCAGACGTCGTCTGAAGCTGAGGCCCGGGAAATTCTGCACGGGGCTCGGCATCGCGGCGAGCGGGCCGATCGGCGGCAGCGAAGGTGCGCCGACGGTCAGGGGCTGCGACTTGGTCGACACCGGGCCACGCAGCCGCGGCCGGTAAGCCGGCGGATTCCCGAATGCCTCAGGTGAAAACGTGATCTTGCTCAGGTCGCCGTCGAACTGGGCGGCCATAACCGCGGGACCGGCGACTGTAGTTGTTTGTGCTTGTGCGGATACCGGCGCAAGCGCGCCGAACAGCAGCGCGAGCGCACACGCCGCAGCCAATCCAACGCCGTCGATGGCGCCGCGTCGCGGCGCACCGATGCCCATGGCTTGCGAGTCTTCGATCATGGCGCTAGTCCCCGTTGTGCACTGAGCCGGCACAAGCGCTCAGCGAATCCTGTTTCGAATCGCCGCAGTATTGGGCTACCGAAGAAATGGCTATCGTCGGAGTCTAGACTCCCGCGCTCCGCGACGTTGTTGCGCGTCTCCGAATGCCCTCGCGCACGCAGCGTTATTTCTTCAGTTGCCCCTGCTGGAACTGGCGCTGCATCTGCAATTGGCGCTGGGTGAGCGCGGACTCCTGCATCTGCTGGAGCAGCGCGACGTTGGCCGCGAACTCGGTCTTGGTGCGCGACATCAGCAGGCTCTGCTGCAGCAGCGGCGGCGCGCCCACCATCAGGCCCTGCACCTTGGCCAGCCACACCGCCTGGTCCTCCACCATGCCGTTGGGCGTCGTCGACAGCGCCGTCGGATAGAACTGCAGCAGCACCGAGGCATCGGGCACCGCCGCCCCTGCCGCCGGGTCGGCCTGCTGCGCCGCACCGGCCGCGCCGGCGGCCGCGACCAGCGCCACCGCCATCGTCATCCTGCGCATGGTTCTGTTCATCGTTCGCTCCTGGCTCATTTACCCGGCACCCGGCAGCAATTCGCCGTCGCCGTCAGGTTGGCCGACGCTCCACCGGTGTTGTTGGCACTGCAGAACCACGTCGTGTTGCCACTCGGGCCTCGTGCGAGGCCAGGAACATCCCCGTCGACGTGCTGTCGCAGCTGCCGCCGGTCAGCGTGTAGCCGGCAGCGCACGCCGGCGAGGTCGCATTGCCGCTGGCGCCGCCGCGATCGCCACCGGCGCCGACGCCTGCTGCGTGCATTGCAGCGCCGTCGCATCCGAGAGCACGTAGTAACCCACCACGTCGAAGATCAGCTGCGCCGACAGCCCCGTGGGCATGCGCAAAGTAGATGAAGTTGGTCGAGATCTGCGGCACGATGTACATCGTCGACAGCCCCTGGCCATGGGTGTAGTTCAAGGCCACGTTGGACAGCACCGTCGCCAGGCTGTTGACGTCGCTCACCCCCAGGTAGGCATCGAAGTTGGGGTTGAGGATGGTGATCACGATGGCCACCGCATGGATGGCGCTGCCCGGCGGATTGGCCAGTCCGCAGTCACCGGAGGCATTGCCGCCATAGGTGCCCCAGTTCGACCCGGCGGTGACGAAGCCGGGAACCAGTTTCAGGGAGTTGCCGGCGATCGGGCCCTGCACCCCGCTGCCCGCCGTGGCGCTGCGCGTATCCATGATCCGGCACGGCTCGAGCGGCTTGTAGACCAGGTTCGAGGCATCGCCGAGCGCCTTGGCGCCGACCCGGCCCGGGGCCACGCTGGCCTTGACGTCGCGCCCGGCCTGCTTGAGCAGGCCTTCCTGCATCTGCTGGAGCAGCGCGATGTTGGCGTTGAACTCGGCTGCCGTCTGCGAATTGAGCAGGCTCTGCTGCAGCAGCAGCGGCGCCGCATTGAGCAGCCCCTGCACCTTGGCGTACCAGATCTCCGGTTCGTCGACCTTGCCGCCCGGCGAGGACGGCAGCGCGGTCGGATAGAACCGCGTCAGCGGCAAGGCGCTGGGCGCCGCGGCAGCGACCAGATTGGCCGCCAAGGCCATCGCGGCCAACGTCGCTGCCATGAGGATCCTGTGGGTTCTGTTCATGTTCCGATCTCCAGTCGTTATTTGCCCGGAACGCGGCAGCAAGTCGCCGTCGCGGTCAGATTGGCGGCGCCACCACCGCGGTTGGTCGCCGCGCACAGCCACTGCGTATTGCCGCCTGACGCCTTGTTCTGGGTCAGATTCAACGCTAAACGACGTGCTGTCGCAACTGCCGCTGGTCAGCGTATAGCCGGCACTGCACGCGGGCGAGGTCGCAGTGCCCGACGCGCCGCTCCGATCGACACCGGTGCCGAACTCTGCGTCGTGCATTGCAGCGCCGTCGCGTCGGACAGGACGTGGTAGCCGACGACATCGAATGATCACGTTGCGCCGACAGTCCCGCGGGCATCGCGAAGTAGATATTGTTGCTCGGCGATCTGCGGCACGATGTACATCGTCGACAGGCCCTGGCCGCTGGTGAAGTTCAACGCAACGTTCGACAGCGCCGTAGCTCAGGCTGTTGGTGTCGCCGATGCCGAGATAGGCGTCGAAATTGGGACTGAGGATGGTGGCCACCAGCGCGACTGCGCTGGATCGACGTGCCCGGCGGATTGGTCAGGCCGCAATCGGTGGCGCTGCCACCGTACTGGCTCCAGTTCTGCCGGCGGCAACGAAGCCGGGAATCGTCTTGAGCGAATTGCCGGCGATCGGTCCCTGCACGCCGCTGCCCGCCGTCGCGCTGCGCGTGTCCATGATGCGGCACGGTTCGAGCGGCTTGTAGACCAGCGTCGGGTGGGCAGGGCCGCCTGCACCGCACAGGGCGGCCGCGCCCGCGTCGATAATTCCCGGAGCCGCAGATGAACGTGCCGCTGGTGGTGCAATCGCGGCCGGTGGCGGTCGGGAACGCGCGCGCCGTGGTCTGGATCGTGGACAGCACCTGCGCCGGCGTGAGCGTCGGGTTGATCGACAACAGCAGCGACGAAAGGCCGGCGACGTGCGGTGACGCCATGCTGGTGCCCTGGTACCCGACGTAGTTGAAGCCGGCAGGATTGTAGGTCGTCGTCCCGCTGTTGAGCGTGGACAGCACGGTCTGGCCGTCGCTGCCGCCAGGTGCCGCGATTTCGACCACTGCACCATAGTTACTGTACGACGCGCGTTGGCCCAGGCGACCCACCGCGGCCACCGTGATCACGCCATTGCAGTTGGCGGGCGTCGATCCACTCGCGTTGGTGTTGCCGTTGCCGGCGGACACCGACACCACCGCTCCCGCGCGCATCGGCGTTGGTGATCGCGTTCTGCAGCGCCGTGATGCAGGAGGACGTGCCGCCGAGGCTCATGTTCAGCACGCGCGCGCGGATTGGGATTGTTGGGCACGCCGGGAACAGTGCCCGCCGTAGGCCCAGGTGATGCCGTCGACGATGTCGGCAAAAGCTGCCCCCGCATTTGCCCAGCACCCGCACGGGGATGATCTTGCTCACCCAGTTGACGCCAGCGACTCCGGCGCCATTATTGGTGAGCGCGCCGATGGTTCCGGCCGTGTGCGAACCATGCCATGAGCTATTCGAGATCTGGCAGCCCTGGCCAGCAAATACCGCCGGTGCCATTATCCGCCGACGTTATCCAGTCGCCGGCGTCGGTCGGATCGGCGTCACGACCATCGCCGTCATTGGCAAGCCATTGCGTCCGAAATCATGTCGTAGCCGCCCTGGTAGCGGCCGAGCAGATCCGGATGCGGCAGGATGCCGGTGTCGATGTCGGCGATGTAGATGTTGCTCGAGCCGGTGGTGATGCTCCATGCCGGCGGCAAGTTTGCGCCACCCATTTCGGCCGGTGGGCTCTGGTAGTGCCATTGCGACGAATATAAGGTGTCGTTGGGTACGAGGTTGGGAAACGCACGGCCGTCCGGGTCGGCGTATTCGACGCTGGGATCTGCTTCGATCCGTGCCGCGATCGCGGTGGCTTCCGCAAACGAAACGCTCTGCAACATGCGCACCACGAATGCGCCGCCCGCCATCGCGCGCTCGTGCGCGACGGGTTGACCCGCTGCCGCCGTGAGTAGGTCGAGCTGCGCCTGGCCGATGGCCTGATTCTGAATCGACAGGCCGACAAGGCCGGGTCGCGGAATTTGACGATGAGCTTGCGTCACCGGAGGTTGCGGCGGTGTTGTGTCGTCGCCCTTTGCGGTGACTCGACCGATACCGGCTCCGCCGGCGCATTGAGATTGGCGTAAACCACGGGCAGCGTCGCGCGTACCCGATTGATCGCCGCGCGGGCCACGTCGATTTCCACCGGCGCCGGCAAGCGCAGCTGGAACGCGCCATCGCGAGTGCGGCCGTACGGCGGTCGCGTCCATCCGACAGGGCGCGAGCAAGCGGCACCTGCAACGCATCGGGCAGCGCCGTCGCATCTGGCGCAACCGCATCGTCGCGCCACTTGACGTGATCGATTCGATCATGGTGTCGGCGAGCGCCGCCACCGGAACGATCAGCATCGAGCGCGGCGAGCAGCGCGCGCCGCATCGCCCGCAAGAACTTTGCTGGTTATGCTCCCTCATGATGCCCCTATACGACTGATCGCGAAACACTATGCCACTTCAACGCGCCTGCGGCAACGTGATAATTCGACAGGATAATGCGCGGCTTCGACTCGGACCGGAACGGTCGTTTGCGCGCGCACCATAGCTCGCCAGTGTCATCGTCCTGCAATCCGACAGCAATTTGCAGTCGCGGTCAGGTTGGCGGCAGTGACGCCGCGATTCGCTGCCGAGCACATCCAGCGCCGTATTTGTGCCGTTTGCCTTGTCCTGCACAAGGCTCATGTTGCGTCGACGTGCTGTCGCAACTGCCGCTCGTCAACGTGTAGCCCGCGCTGCACGCGGGCGAGATGGCACTGCCCGTTCCGCCGGACGCGGCGATCGTCGTCGCCGCCGAACTCTGCGTCGTACACTGCAGCGCCGTTGCATCGGGCACGACGAAGTAGCCGACGACGTCGAAGATCAACTGCGCCGAAAGTCCTGGGGGCATCGCGAAGTTGATGATTGCTGCTGACATTCGCGGAACGACATACGTCGTCGACAAACCCTGGCCGTGAGTGAAATTCAGCGCGACATTCGACAACACGGTGGGCAGGTCATTGACGTCGCCGATGCCGAGATAGGCGTCGAAGTTCGGATTCAGGATCGAGATCACGATGGCGATCGCGTGAATCGACGTGCCCGGCGGATTCGTCAGCCCGCAGTCGCTGCCACTGGCGCCGCCGTACGCGCCCCAGTTGGCGCCCGCAGTGATGAACGCGGGCAGCTGCTTGCACCGCGCCTCCGGCAATCGGCCCCTGCACGCCACTGGCCAGCGTCGCATTGCGCGTGTCCATGATCCGGCACGGTTCCAGCGGCTTGTATACCAAGCGCAGGAAACGGCTCGACGCAGCGGTCGCGGCGCCGGCATCGATGATGCCCGCGCCGCAAGAGGTCGGTCCGCTGCTGCTGCAGTCGGCGCCGCCGGTATTGGTGGGAAACGCGCGCGCGGTCGTCTGGATCACCGCGAGCAATTGGGCCGGCGTCAAAGTCGGATTGATCGACAACAGGAGCGAAGCGATGCCCGCGACATGCGGCGTCGCCATGCTGGTGCCCATGTAGTTGACGTAACTGTAGCCGTTGGGGTTGGCGGTGGTCGTGCCGTTGTTCAGCGTCGACAGGACACCCGCGCCCGCATCGCCGCCCGGAGCGGCAATCTCGACGACCGGACCGAAGTTGCTGTAGCTGGCGCGCTGTCCCTGCAGTCCTACGGCGGCGACCGTGACCACGCCATCGCAGTTGCCGGGCGTGGAACTGCCGGCATCGGCGCTGCTGTTGCCGGCGGCCACCGCGATGAACGACCCCGCCGCGATTGCGTTGGTGATCGCGTCCTGGAGCGCGGTGAAGCAGTCCGATGCGCCGCCCAGGCTCATGTTGAGCACGCGCGCAGGATTGGGATTGTCCGGCACGCCGGGAACGCTGCCGCCGGACGCCCAGGTGATCGCGTCGATCACGTCGGAAAACGATCCGCCGCACTTGCCGAGCACGCGCACCGGCAGCACCTTGCTGACCCAGTTGACGCCGGCAACGCCATCGTTGTTGTTGGTCAGCGCCGCGATCGTGCCGGACACGTGCGTGCCATGCCAGGTGCTGTTCTCCAATCGACACCGGGGAAATTGCCGCTCGCGATATCTGCGGCGTCGATCCAGTCGCCGGCATCGGTGGGATCCGCGTCGCGGCTGCACGTCGCGCCGGGGAGGGTGCAGAAGGGCGGATCGCTATCGTTGGCCATGGCAGGATCGGAAATCATGTCGTAGCCGCCCTGGTAGCGGCCTGCCAGATCGGGGTGCGGCAGGATGCCGGTATCGAGCACCGCCACGTAGACGCTGCTCGATCCGGTCGTGAGGTTCCACGCGGGCGGCAGGTTGACGCCGCCCATGTTGAGCGGCGGACCCGGCGTCGGCGACTGGTAATTCCACTGCTGGGGGTAGAGTGGGTCGTTGGGCACGAGCGACGCGAACACCCGGCCGTCGGGATCGGCGTATTCGATGGCGGGGTCGGCTTCAATGCGACGCCGCGAGTCGCGCGCGCTTCGGCGAAGGAACGCTCTGCGAACAGACGCAACACGAATGCGCCGCCGGCCATTGCGCGTTCCTGCGCCAGTGGACGACCGGCGAGCGTCGACAGTCGCGTCAGTTGCGCGGCGTCGAGCGTGCCGTTCTGCCGGGACAGCTGCGCGACGGCCGGATCGCGAAACTTCACGATCAGGCGGGTGACGGGCGGCTGCTCGCGCGTTTGCGCGGCGTCCTGAGGAGCGACTCGCGGCGACTGCCTCGCCGGCGCAATCGAATCCGGCATAGACCACTGGCAGCGTCATGCGCGCCCGGTTGATCGCGACACGCGCTTCGTCCTGTGCGCAGCGGTGACTCGCAGGCGCAGCCTGAATGCGCCGTCGCGCGCGCGGCCGGTGGGCGTGACTTCCATGGCCGAGCGCATCTGACCAGCGCATGGCGCAGTGCCTCGGGCAGCACTGCAGTGTCGCGAGGCGCGGCGTCGTCGCGCCACTTCACGATGATGGACTCGATCAGCGGATCGGCGCCGACCGGCGCACAATGATCATTGCGCCGGCACCGAGCACCGCACACAGCGCTGCGCGCAGGAACGCGGATCTGGCTCGACGCATCATCGATGTTCCGGCTCGCAGGTCGCGACCGGCTTCATGGCGACGTGACATTGCCGCGCAAGTATAATCTGCGGGCCAACTTGACAGTTGTCGAGCGCGCCACCCAACCGACAGTGTGACGACAGTGCCCGATCAACGACGCTCGAGTAGCCCGCTCGCTGTTCACGGCCCCCTCGCCGCGATCGCGTTGCTTGCGAGCTTCGTGCTGCTGGTCGGCGGATACGTCGCGCTGGCGGCCAAGGGTGGCTGGTTCGCGAGCACGCGACCGCTGGAAATCCGACTCGACGACGCGCTGGTCGTGCGCGGCGACTCGGTCTGGCGCGGCCCGCTGTGGGCGCCCACCGCGGATGCGGAAGGCATCCTGATCATTCGCCTGACCGACAGCGTCCTGGACACCGCGTTGTTTCCGACGCTGCGCCTTGCCGCGCTCGGCGACACGCCGCCGATGTCGGCGCGGCTGATCTGGCGCCAGGCGGAAGGATCCGGAAACACCTTCGCCAAAAACATCGCCTGGAAGAACGACGGGCTCGAGCGGGTTGCGCTGGCGAGCGACCCGGAGTGGCACGGCAAGGTTTCGGGAGTCGGCATCGTGTTGCGCATGCAGCCGCGTGCGGCGTTGCTGATTCGTTCGGCAACGTTGTTGCCCGACACGGGTCGTTCGATGTTCGCGCAGTTCGGCGACGAGTGGTTCGACTTCGAGCCCTGGGGCGAGTACTCGGTCAACTATCTCTACGGAGGCAGTCCGAATCCCCGCGTGCCGATGCTGCCCGCGATGTTTCTGATCGCCGCGCTGGCATTCGCCATTTACTACTGGCTCGCCCGGCGCAAAGGCGTCGTGCCGTTGCTGGGCGTGGGAGTCGTGTTTGCATTGATCGCATGGGTGGCGCTCGATGCGCGCTGGCAGGTCAACCTGCTGTCGAACCTGCACCTCACCGCAGACCGCTACGCCGGCAAGACCATGGACGAGAAACACCGTGCCGCCGAGGACGCCAAAATCTATCTGCTCGCCGAGGCGATACGCCGGGGGCTGCCCGCCGGAGTCACCAGCGTGACGTTGGTGAGCGACCTGGCGAACCTCGATCTCTTCGTCGGCAAGCTGCGCTATTACCTTTTTCCACTGGCGCTGCAGGTCAAACCCGCCACGCTCGAGCCGCGGGCGGTGCTGGCCATTGTCGAGCCGGCGCGGACGGCCCTCGATCCGGCGGCGGGGACGCTGAAGCTGGGCGATGGCCGCGCGACGAGTGTCGAAATCCTCGGCAACGATCCGCTGGTCCGCCTGGTGCGGCTGCGTTGATGGGCACCTTCGGCCTGATCATTGGTTTTGCGCTGTCCTGGGCTGCCGGAGCCGCCGTGCTGTCGCCGCTGCTTTGGCGGGGTGCGTCGACGCGATGGACGACGCTCGCCGGGTATGGTTTCGCCGCCGGCCTGCTGCTGACGACGCTGGTGATGCGCGCGACCTTCGCGGCAAAGTTGGGACTGTCGTTCGGCGTGACCGCCGCGGGGCTGGTGCTCGTGGCGATAGCGGGCATCGGCGTGACGGTGCTGATGCATCGTCGCGGCCTGCTGCGCGAGAACGCCGAACTGTCACCCGCGCTTCCCGAGGCTGCCACCTGGGGCCGCGTGCTGTGGTACGTCCTGCTGGCATTCACGATTGCGCGCATCGCGACGCTCACGATGGAAGCATGGTGGCGGCCGCTGTTTCCGTGGGACGCGTGGCAGATCTGGGGCCCGAAGACCAAGATCTGGTTCGAAACGCGCGACCTCAACAATCTCTACGGTCACTTCGAAAATGGCTATCCGCCGGCGATCAACCTGATCCAGGTCTGGGCCAATCTCGGACTAGGCGCGTGGGACGACGCGCGGATGAACATCGCATGGCCGTTGCTGCTGGGCGCGCTGGCGCTTGGCGCGTACGGTCAGGCGCGACAGGCAGGCGGTTCGCCGCTGGCCGCTGCGATCGTCGCGTACCTGCTGGCTTCGATCCCGATGCTCGACACGCACGCGGCGCTCGCGGGCTACGCCGACTTGCCGCTCGCGGTCACCTTCGGACTGGCCGCGATTGCCTTTTTCGTCTGGGTCGTCACCGACGACTGGCGCCAGCTCGTACTGGCCCTGCTATTCGCCGCGATGGCGCCGATGTACAAGATACCCGGCATCGCCTGGAGTCTGACGCTGGCGCCGGCACTGCTGGTGGCCCTGCTCGGACGCATGCCGGGTCGCCGCGCGGTGCGCTGGGTGGTGGCTATCGTGGTCGCGGTGCTCGCCTCGGGTGCGTACCTGTATGCGAGGCAGCGCAACTTCGCGCTGAATTTCTATCAGGCGCACGTGTCGGTGAACTCGAGCTCGAGCTTCGTGCTCGACAATTATTTTCTGCTCGATAACTACCACCTGGTCTGGTACATGGCGGTCGCCGCGCTGATCTGCTGGTGGCGCGCGGCGATTACCATGCCATTGCGGCCGGCGACGACTTTGATCGCCGCCGGCGCGGCATTTCTGGTGGTCTCGTTCTTCTTCACCAACTCGGCCGAGTGGTGGGGCGACTACGGGTCAATCAATCGCGCCACGCTGCACCTCGTGCCGGCGCTGATCTTCTATCTCTTCCTGCTCTCGCGCAGCTCGCTGTCGCCGAGCACGAAGACGCTGCCAGCCTGAGCAGGCTGGTCGATCTCGGGCGCGGGCTCGCCTGCGACCCCGGGAGGCACCTGCGAATCCATGCGCGCGAAGCGGTGCGTCGCGCGCTGCGCAATGGCCGTCGTCACTGCCATGAGCGCGATGAATCCGTAGAAGCCCCAGGCAGCCGGAATCCGGTAATGCCATATCGCGAGGCCGACGCCGGCGGCGAGCAGCGCGGCGCCCAGCAGCGCCAGCGTGGTCCCGGTATCGGTAAGACCCGCGCGCAGCAGCAGGTGATGGAGGTGCTCACGGTCGGCGGCAAGGGGACTTCTGCCCGACAGCAGGCGGCGCAGAATGACCACGCCCATGTCGAGCAGCGGCACTGCCATCAGCCACACCATGGAGATCGGCGGGATGGCCGCGTCCGGCACGCGCACCAGGCTGACCGCGAACCAGCAGATCGCGAAGCCCAGCGCCATGCTGCCGGCGTCGCCGAGGAACACGCCCGCGCGCTTGCGCATCGGGCTGCGGAAATTGAAAAAGAGGAAGCCGAGCACCGCACCGATCAGGATCGAAATCATCAACAGCGGCGAGTCGAGGTTGAGCGCGACGCACAGCGCCGCGAACGCGAGCAGCGATACCAGCGCGAGGCCGCCCGCAAGACCGTCGACCCCGTCGGTCATGTTCAGCGCGTTGATGACACCGAGCACGCAGACCAGCGTGAAGGGGATGGCAAAATTGCCCAGGGCAAATACGCCGCCGACGCCGAACAGATCGCCCAACTGCGGGACGTAGACGCCGCCCCACGACACCATGAGCAGCGCCGCGCCGCATTGCATGCCGAGCTTGGCGATCGGCGAGAGGTCGTGCATGTCGTCGAGCGCGCCGGCAAGCACCAGCACGCCCATGCCGCCGAGCAGCGAGCGGAACGGGTAGAGCGGCTGAGTCTGCGTGATGAGCAGGGCGCTGAACGCGAACGCGCCGTAGATCGCGATCCCGCCGACCACCGGCACGCCGCCTTCGTGCTGCTTGCGCCCGCCCGGATAGTCGACCAGGCCCATGCGCAGCGCGGTGTTGCGCAGCAGGACGATCAGCGAGATCGACGCGAAGCACGCCAGCGCGGAGTGGATGACGATGTTGTGCATGGTCAGGCGTTGCCCGGTTCCCGGTAGATCGCCAGCGTGGCGGCGAGCACCTGCTCCTCGGAAAATTCACTGCACGCGATTGCGCGCGAACGCACGCTCATGCGCTCGCGCAGCGCCGGGTCCTGTGCCAGACGCTGCAACGCGTCGGCCAGCGCCACGGCGTCGCGCTCGGGGACTAGTATGCCATTCTCACCGGGCCGCACAATGTCCCGGCAACCGGGAACGTCGGTCGCGACCAGCGGCAAGCCGGCGGCGGCGGCCTCGATGAGGATGCGCGGAATGCCTTCGCCGTAGCTGGTCGGCAAGGCGACGACGTCGGCTTGGGCGAGCAACGGCGCGATGTCGTCGCGGTGTCCGAGCAGTTCGACGCCGGGCAAGCGCGCCCAGGCGTCGAGCGTCGCCTGCGGCACCGAGCGCGGATTGCCGGGGTCGGGTTGGCCGGCGATGCGCACGACGACGTCGACCTTGCGTTCGCCGCAGCAGGCGGGCGGCCTCGACCAGCTCGACGACGCCCTTTTCGAGCAGCAGTCGGGACGCGAACAGGATCGACAGCGGCGCGCGGTCGAAGCGCCGTTGCGGGTCGGGCCGAAAGCGGGCGATGTCCACGCCGGAGCCGCGGATCAGGTGCGCGCGGGCGCCGCGCAGCAGGCCGGCGTCGGCGAAGGCGCGCCGGTCTTCATCGTTCTGGAAGATGACGTCGGTGCCGCGCAGCAGCACGCGATAGAGGCCGACAATGGGCCGCCGGAGCGCAGCCATGCGCCGCGACCTGCCCACGAACACGTATCCACGGCCGGTGATGGCATTGATGACCTTGCGCACGCCCGCGCGGCGCGCCGCGAACGTGCCGTAGAGCACGCACTTGATGGTGAAATGGTGGCAATGGGTAGGTCGGATGCGCCGGTAAAGCGCGACCAGGCGCGCCACCGTGCCGAGTTCGCCGAACGGATTGACGCCGTGTCGGGCGAAGTCGAAGGCGTGCCACTCGAAGCCGTCCGCGACCATGAGCTTGGCGTAAGGTCCCGGCGGGGAGACCAGGTGCACCTTGTAGCCGGCGTCGCGCACCGCGCGCGCCAGCGGCAGGCGGAAGTTGTACAGGTACCAGTCGGTGTTGGCGAAGAGCAGCGCCGTCGGCTGCCGGGCCATCGCTCACGACTGCGCCCGATCCTGCGCGGCGGCGAGCGGCTTGGACAGCACCATCGCGAAGGTCTCGGCGGCGACGCGCTTGTCGAACAGGTAGATGAGCTGCTTCGACAGGCGCCACAACACGTAGGCGGGAAACAGCGCATAGAAATAGGTGCTGACGAAATAGAGCTTCTCGTCGTCCACGCGCAGCCCTGATTCCTCGGCAAGGCGCGCGAAATCGCGCGGCGTGCAGCGGTCGTAGTAGCTTGGAAAGCCTTGATGGCCCCGGCTCTGCGGGAACGTGTAGTAGAGCACGCGTCGCTTGAGCTCGTCGGGAACGATCAGGTTGAGGCGTGCGAACGGAGCATGGCGCGAAGGGACGAAGATCAGTGCCTTGCCGCCGGGCTTGAGGCAACTCGCGATCGCAGTGAACGCCGCGGAGACGTCGCGCACGTGTTCCAGCACCGCGAGGCAGATGAGCAGGTCGGCTTCCGCATTGCCGCGCAACTGACTGACGTCGGCGCAGATGGTGCGGTCGTAGATGCCGGCGGGCGCGCGATCGAGTTCGGCCTGGTCGATGTCGATGCCAACGATGGTCAGGCCGAGCGCGGCTTTTTGCTCTGCGGTGACATAGGGACGCTTGCCGCCGCCGACGTCGTAGACGACCTGGCCCGGCTTCAGGTACGCGGGAACGATGTGCTTCGCGAAATCGGAGTAGCCGTCGACCGTCAATTGCGGCGACAGGCGTCGCTCAGCGGCGTAGGACCAGCGGATCTGGGAGTCGAGCAGTGCGCGAAGCAAGATGGGCCCAGCCTAACGTGCCGCTTTCCACACCTGCAGCGGGCAATGCTTGGCCGCCAGAGTGAAATCGTGGTCGGTGGTCAGCAACGTCAACTGGTGGCGGACACAAAGCTGCGCCAGCAACGCGTCGATGGTGCCAATCTGCACACCAGAGCGTCGGCAGTGATTGCGCAATTCGGCAGCTTCGACGTGATCCTGGCGATCGGGGGAGAGCAGGGGGAGAGCGGCAAACCGGTCTACGATGTCCTTTCGCGATCGAGGGCCGGAGAAGCCCTGGAGCAGCTCCTGAAGCACAAGGCCGGTCGTAATGATGGTGTCGCCCCTTTGGAGAGCGTTACGCAGTGCCTGGGTCTCCGGTGCCGAAGAGAATTTGATCGTGTCTGAAGGCAAGCGACCAGACGCTGGTGTCCACGAACAAGCTCACCCTCGCGAGCGCTCGGCCTTGTAGTCGAACGAGTCATCCCATTCGAGTTTGCTCATCAGCTCAACGAGTTTCTTCTGATTGCGGCGGGCTATGAATTCCTCGAGGGCGCGGGTCACCGCCGCCTTCTTTGTCTTTTCGCCGCTGACCTTGAGCGCGCGTTCGATCAATTGTGGGTCGAGGGCTAGATTGGTCGCCATGTGTCGCTCCTTACACAACATGATACACAAGCCGTCGAATGGTGGCAATCTAGCCTCTTACCTTCGATTTCGCCTGAGACTGATTATCGCCAGCCGCAAATCAGAGCCCCCGGGGAATTGCCGCGACGCTTCTATCCTGAGGCACAGCACACAGCAATCCTGCGTCTCGTGGCGCATCAGAATTCATCGGCCGTGTAATCGGCAGCGACGGATTGCACCAAATTGCTCGCACCGCCCGTCGTGGTACTGTGCACGCACAGCACCATGCTGGGGATCCTATCCAGTGGGTCAGTTGCGTCACGATAGCCAGTCCAGTACTCGCGCTGGACAGGACCGCCACCGCAAGTGAAACCCGTCGGGCAGGTCGGTCAGACGTCGCTTCCAGTTGCAGTGGCGCCGTCACTGTGTCCCGCTGCGGATTGCCATCTGCGTGCATTCCAGGGCAGTCGCCTGCGAAACCGCGAAATAGCCGACAACGTCGAAGATGATGTTCGCGGACAGTCCCGCGGGCATCGCAAAGTAAATGGTGTTGCCGACGCTTTGCGGAACGATGTACATCGTCGACAGCCCTTGGCCGTGGGTGTAGTTCAAGTGCCACAGTTCGACAACACCGTGGACAAGTGTGCTGTCCGACACGCCAAGAAACGCATCGAAGTTGGGGTTCAGGATCGTGATCACGATCGCAACCGCCCAGATGTTGGCGCCGACCGGCTGTTCAGACCGCAATCGGACAGCGGTGCCACTGCCCGTATTGGCCCCAGTTCTGTGCCGGCCGTTATACAGCCCGGAATCTGATAAAGCGTGTTGCCGACCAAGGGCCCTTGCACGCCGCTTGCGCCCGACGCGTTGCGCGTATCCATGATGCGACATGGCGTCGAGCGGAGTGTAGACCATGTCGGCGGGCCACGAAGCCAAGGTCTGGATCGATCACGCCCTTGCGCACTGTACCTTCGCACTTGCCGCCACTGCCTTTACCGCACTGGCGCCTGCTTTCGAGCGTCCCCTTCTGCATCGATTCGAGAATCGCCAGATTCGCCGCAAACTCCGCCTTCGTCTTTGACGCCAGCACGTTCTGCTGCAGCCACGCCGGCGCTTGCGCGATCAGTCCCTGCACCTTCGCCATCCAGACCGCCTTGTCTTCCGCCGCGCCGACCGGCGAGGTCGCCAGCGATACACCATAGAACGCCATCAGCGCCGACGCGTCGGGTCCGCCGCGCGCTCGTCGTTGCGGCACCTGTGCTGCGACCGCTGCGTTTGTGCACAGCGCAAACGCAACCGCTGCCATCCACGTCTTGTGTCCTTGGTTCATGTTCGAATCCCCTGTTGTAGGACTACACCTAGATACCCGACGATGCGCCGGGAGCCGATCCATGAAGCTGACTTGAACACTACTGCGTCAGTCGCGAATGCAGGACAGCCGTGAATATCCAGAAAGACACGTGGCGCGGCGTCTTGCTCGCGTGAGACAACGACTTTGTCGGGGCTACCCTCCGTGCCACCGCTTATGCGAAGCTCATAAAAGTATGCTCTGAGCCGACGGGGCGTGCAATGGGCGACACGCGGGAATATTCACATTTCCCGGTGAAATGTAGATTACAGTGCGTGAACCACCTGCTTGGCAACCTGTTGTTCCTCGAGCCAGGCCTGGAACATGAGCACCGGCCAAAGCCAGTACGACCAGTTGCGCCGCCCGGACTGGTGCTCGTCCCATTTCTGGCGCACCGGGCCCGCATGCAGATAGCCTTCCCGGGCTAGCCGCACCGGATCGAGCAGTGCTTCCGCCCAGTCGCGCAGTGGTCCGCGCAGCCATTCGTCGACGGGTACGCCGAAACCCATCTTCGGCCGATCGACCAGCGCCGCGGGAACATGGCGATACAACACCTGGCGCAGCACGTGCTTGCCGCGACCGTCACGGATCTTCATGTGCAGCGGCAGTCGCCAGGCAAATTCCGCCACGCGATGATCGAGCATCGGCACCCGCGTTTCCAGACTGACCGCCATCGCCGCCCGGTCGACCTTGACCAGGATGTCGTCGGGCAGGTAGCTCACGGTGTCGAGATACATCATGCGCTCGGTCAGGTTGTCGAGCTCCGGCCACGCGTCGCGTGCATCCAGCATGTTCGGCGCTTCGTCGGCGTGCAATGCGACCTTGCCCGGTTCGTCGATCTGCGCCACCAGGCCGGCGTAGTAGGTTTCGGCATTCGGGGCCGTGATCCAGCGGGCAAGCTTGTGCAGCTTGTCGCCCGGCAATGTCACGCGCGCGGCCTGCGGCAGCACCGGATCGAGAACGGCGAACAATCGATTCCATGCCTGCGGCGACGGGGTCCGCAGCGCGGTCGCGGCCGCGCGACGCACGCCGCTCGGCCAGCTGGAAATGCGATCCCAGCCACGCCGGCCGGCGAGATAGCGGTTGTAGCCGCCGAAAAGTTCGTCGCCGGCGTCACCCGAGAGACTCACCGTGACATGGCGACGTGCCAGCTGGGAGACCAGGAAGGTCGGGATCTGCGACGAATCCGCGAAGGGCTCGTCGTAGATCGTCGGCAGGCGCGGGATGACGTCCAGCGCCTGCTGCGAGGTCACGTACAGTTCGGTGTGGTCGGTGCCCAGATGCCGCGCCACTGCCTTCGCATATTCGGCTTCGTTGAATGCATCCTCGCGAAAGCCGATCGAAAAGGTGCGCACCGGCTGGCGGCTCTGCGCCTGCATGAGCGCCACGACGGTCGACGAGTCGACACCGCCGGACAGGAACGCGCCCAGCGGCACGTCGGCCACCATCTGCCCGCGCACGCTTTGCTTCAGCACCCGCTCGAGCTCGTCGACCGCCTCGTTGTCGCTGCCGCGAAAGGGATCGAGCTTGGCGGCGTTGATCGCCTCGGTGACCGACCAGTAGCTCTTCGGTTCGGGGAGGCGATGCGCGGTCGCGTCGTCGAGCCCGAAGGTCAGGGTCGTTCCAGGAGCCAGCTTATGGATGCCGCGATAGATCGAACGCGCATGCGGCACGTAGGCGAAGCGCAGGTAGGCGGTCAATGCCTCGCGATCGATATCGCCGGTCCAGCCGGGATGGGCCGCCAGAGTCTTCAGTTCAGAGCCGAACACCAGCGACGTGCCCACGAAACCGTAGTAGAGCGGCTTCTCGCCGAATCGGTCGCGAGCCAGCGTGAGCTGGCGCAGCTCGCGATCCCAGATGGCCATCGCGTACATGCCGACGCAGCGCTGCAGCGCACCGCTGATGCCGTGGCGGACGATAGTTTCCAGCAGCACTTCGGTATCGGAGTGGCCGCGCCACGTGATCGCACCCTGGCCGGCGCCCGCTTCGCGCTCGATCGCGCTGCGAAAGTCGCCGTAGTTATAGATCTCGCCGTTGAAAACGATGACGTAGCGCCCATTGTGCGAACGCATGGGCTGATGTCCGGCGGGCGACAGGTCGACGATCGACAGACGACGAAAGCCGAGGGCAATGCCAGAGGCGGCGTCGACCCAGCTGCCGTCGTCATCGGGACCGCGATGCACGATCGTCCTGGTCTGCGCGAGCACGGTTGCGGTCAGCGCGTCGTCCGGGAGCGAGGGTGATCCGAGCAGGAATCCGGTGATGCCACACATACGGGTCAGTCCATTTTCTTGTTCAACGATCCGTCATTGGCAGCGATGGCGAATTGTGTCGCCGCGAGGTTCCGGATCGGGTCAGCGATTCATACAGCGATTCGTACTGCGCAACAACGGCGGCCAAGGCGTAGTGCTCCTCGATGCGCAGGCGAGCGGCAGCACCGCGTGCGCGGCGCCCTTCAGGACCGACCGCGACAAGCTCCCCGACTGCCGCAGCCAACCTCGCGGTGTCGCGCGCGGCAACCACAATACCGGTCTGCGCGACGATGGCTGCAGAGTCGCCGACATCGGTGACCACGCACGGCACGCCGCACGCCATGGCCTCACCGATGGCGTTGGAGAAGCCTTCTCCCCACGCCGAGCTCGAGCAGGCGATGTCGAGTGCATTGTAGACGTCCACCATGTCATCGCGCTCGTCTTCGACGGTGGTCCGCTTACCCAACCCCGCGTTTTCGAGCGCCGCAAGGATGCCGGTCTCGGGTGCGCGCAGGCCTCGCCCAACAAGTAGGAAGCGCGCTTGCGGATAGATCGTTGCGATTTGCGCGGCCGCGGCGACGAAGGTCATGTGGTCCTTCATCGGGTGAAAGCGCGACACCAATCCGACCACGACGTCGCTCTCGCGAAACCTCAGTTGTGAGCGAACGCGGGCTCGAGCCTGCGCATCGGGCGCGAACGCCGTGCAGTCGAATCCATTCGGAATGAGCTTGTGCCGACGCGCATCGTATCCGAGCTTCTCGTGCTGCATTGCACTGGTGGATGAATTGTAGACGATCGCGTCTGGCAGGCGCGACAGCAGCGCACCAGTGCGGATCACCCCGGCGGTGAGTCGCTTTTCGCGGCGCAGATCGTAGAGTGTCTGGCGGATGTTCCACGCCAACGCCGCGCGACTGCGGGCAAGCGCGCGGCCGAGCGTCGCGGCGACGTTGCCGTGATACATCCAGCCCTGGATCAGCGCCGGGTCGAAGGTGCGAATGCGCGAGCGCAACGCCGCCAGTCGCGGCCGCGTCGCCGATATGTTGAGCGAATGCACCTCCATCCCGGCGTCGCGAAAGCGCGGGGCAAGCGAGCCTTCTGCGCCGAGACTGACAACGGAGTGCAAAAACCGCGAACGATCCGATTGGCTGGTCACCTTGAGCAGCATCATCTCGGCGCCTCCAATCGACAGCCCCGTGGTGACGTGCAGCACCCGCAATCGGTCAGGCATGCGTCGCACCTCGCGGCGCCGAACGGGCAGCGCCCTGGATCGCTCCGCTACCGAGCTGAGCGATCGTCCACACCGCGCCGTAACAGACGGCGGCGACGACGCCGTGGAACATCAGCATCGACAGGAACCAGCCAAACGAGCGCAGGTAGCCCAGCGCATTGGCACAGGCCAGGACAAACAGGCAAAAGCACAGCACCGGCCAGAACTGGTGGCGCGAGACGATGCCCGCCTTGAGCGCGCCGGCAAAGACCAGCTTGAGCAGTACGCCGCACGCAAGTCCCACGAGCAACAGTCCCGGAATACCGAAGTTGGCGTAGGCCTCGCCAAACATGCTGATCGGGTAGGTCGCGTTCATGATGCCATCGGCGGGAATGCTGCCCGGCATCACTTCGGCCTCGAGCCTTGTAGCGCCGTAGATCTGCGGCTTCCAGGAGAATATCGCCCTTGGCAGGAACTGCAGGAACAGATCCTCCAGCCAGGATTGGCCGACGTCGAAGGTGCGGACATTCTGTAGCGCCGTCTGGAAATATTCCGACATGTCGAACGACCAGAGGAAGAACACCAACGGATCGCGATGCTCTTCGGCGTACTCGAGGCCCTCGGAGAGGCCGCGCACTAGGCCCAGCACCGCGCCAATGGCGGCGAGCAACGCCAGACCGCCCATCACCATCATCAGCGAGATGTGCTTGCCGCGGCGGATGCGCTTGAGCGCGAGCACGAACAGCAAGGCGAACAATGCCGCGGACACCAGGAAGCGGTTTGTGACCAGTGCGTTCGGCAGCAGATAGGCCGTCCACGCGACAATCGCCAAAATTCGCGGTGAGTGCCTGCAGAAACTGGAGAACACCAGCCCCATCAGAAGCAACGTTCCGGCCATCAGGTTGAACAGGTAGATATGCCCGGCGCCGGAAAGTGCGTTGAGGTAGGTCACCCGGATGTTGCCGAAATTCTCCAGTGTCAGGCTGCCGAGCGCCGGCAGCGAATACACGAATGCCGCGCTGGCCACGATCGACAATCCATAGGCCACGCTAGCGCGCAGACGCATGTCGGTGGGGGCGGGGCGACGTTGCGCCAGCAGTTCCGGCACACCTTGTGTCGGAGTCAGGCAATAGGTGATCACGAATCCGTACCAGGTGAGCATCGACGTGGCCTGCGCCAGGAACAGGTTGCTGTCCGGGATCGAGGTGAAGTCGTATTGCAGCAGGCCGGCGACCTGGAATGGCGGACGCAACGCAAACGACGCGAGGTAGGCGATATAGAACACGCACGGCGGCGACAGCAGGAACAGACCTGCGCCCGAGCGATCCCACTCGCGCCGCGCGAGCAGCACGAAGCCGGGCAGGGTCAGCAGGACAAGCGCGATGCCGGTGATGATCGACAGGCTGTACATCAGGAAGCTCCGGCAATCGCTATGCTTCCGGGAAATGGCGCCTTGCGGACGACGATGGTCTGGGTGGACGATCCCATAACTCGCGCCATGCGGCAACGGGTGGCCGTCGCCAGGTCCGGAAAGAGTCCGTAGCCCGAATAGTAGATGTCGGTGGGAGAAACGCGCTCGACGACGAAGCCGGCGCGTTCGAGGGCACGCGTCCAATAGGTCTCGCGGAACGTACTCAACTCGACCAGCGCGTTCGGAAATTCGCCGTGCGGACCGGCCCACAGGATGCGCTTGAACAGGTAGGCCACGCCGCGCTCGCTGGTGCGCTCCTTGCGCGCCTGCTTGTCCCTCCAGTCGACGAAACCGGTGCGGATGTGCAGCGCAGTGAACACCAGAAACGGATAGTGTGCGACGATCGACCAGAAGCGCCATGTCGGCGTGGGAAGAATGTGGACGCCGATGCCGCCGGGCTTGAGTACGCGTCGCGTTTCGGCGAGCAGCGCCGGCAACTCTCGAACGTGCTCGAGCACGTTCGACGAGAACACGACATCGATGCTCGCGTCGGGCAGCGGCAGGTGCACGCCATCGTAGTCGGCGACAACGTGATACTCGTGGACTGGAGGCGGTCGGCCGGCAAGGTCGAAACTGTGCACGGTGCAGCCCCAGCCGGCGATGATCGATGCCTGGAAACCGTTGCCACCGCCGATTTCGAGCACGGTGGAACCCGGCACAAAAAAAGATCGAACCGATTCCAGTTCATGGCGGCGTACGCGGGTGAGCAGTTCCGACATAGCGATCAGATCGGTGCATCAATGCGCGCACCGTCTGCGGGTGGCGCGTTGACCGGCCGGCTCGCCAGCACAAACGCATAAGGCGACAGCATTTCGCTGGTCGGCAAGCGCGCCATATGCTCGTCGATCCAGAGCAGACCCGTCGACATGGCAATCGCGGCGCGGTAGGCAGCGCTTCGGAGTTCCCGGGACACGCCACTCGGGTCGCGGCCGGTGCCGGGATTGCAGACGCCAAAGTGGGCAGGCAGCAAATAGCCGCTGGTGCGCACCTTCAGGCCTGCCTGGGCATGCGCCTGCGTCAGCGCGTCCACGGACAGCGGCACGTGGATGTCGTAGATTTCTCGCGACAACGCTTTCTGCATCGCGCCTACTGCGCCGCGCATATTGGGAATCAACGTCAGAACGGCGCCACCCCGCTTCGCGTAGCGCGCGAGTGCGCGGACGATGCCCGAGGTGTCCTCGAAATGCTCCACCAGCCCGAACGAGAATACGACGTCGTAGCCGATTGCCGGTACCGCGGCAGCGTCGAACAGATCGGCGCAGCGTATTTCACCGGCGACGCCGTCGCGTTCGAGGATCCGTCGCGCCTTTTCGCAGCCGACTTCCGAATAGTCGAGTCCCGCGACGCGTAACCCGAACTGCTTGGCGAAGTACGGCAGCAGTTGCGAGCGACCGCAACCGATCTCGATGAGCGAAGCACCTGGCGGCGCGACCGCGGGCAGGTGCTCGGCAAAGAAGGCATGGAACGGCCGGCGAAACAATCCGCGCACTCCGCTCACCTTCGGGTCGAAAGTCTCCGGCAGCTGGGATTCGGCCTCCCAGCTTTGATCCCAGTAGCGCTTTTCGACTCGCTCAGCCATCGCTCCGGTCCGCGTTATGGCGCGCGTGCAGCACGGCGGCGAGGCGAATGCGCAGCCATACCGCAGAGATCACGTAGGCGATCACCGCCGCGATGGGGATCGCGACGTCGTGTATGAGCGGCCCAAGGATCAGGTTTGCGGCGACCGCGGATCCGACGCTGAGCACAGCGCCAATGAACAGGTCGCGGCTATGACCTTCGACCAGCAACAGCCTGCCGTAGACGACGCCAGCGAGAAACGCCGGCGCCTGCAGAACGTACAGTGCATTGAGCTTCGCGACGACCGTCACGTCCTGTTCACCGAAGTGACCGCGACCGAAAATGAGTTGTACCAGCTGTGTCGATGAGAACACCAATATCAGCGCCAGCAGTCCTGCGCCGGCCAGAGTGATCCACTCGGCGAAGCGGACAAAGCGTGCTTGCTCAGCGAGGGTCCCTGCTGCCCTTAATCGTGCGTAGTGCGGCACGACCGCGGTCGCCAGCGCAGTACCGGCGAAGCCGAGCACGAGTAAGGAGAGCTTGCTAGCGTAGTTGATCGCCGCGACCGTGCCGGCGCCCTGCATCGCGGCAAAGACCGTGTCGACGACTTCCAGAAGCATCAGCGTGAGGGTGCCGGCCAGCATCGAGAAATACTGCGTGGCCGCCTTGGCGAGCAGCGGCTTGATCCGATGCGCGAGGCGGGGCAGGCGCAGCAGCTCGGCGCGTGCGGTGATGATCAACGCGAGTGCGAGCTGCAAGGTGAATCCTGCGACGACGCCGTAGATCAGGAAATCCAGTCGTGACGCAACGGGGGCGTACAGCAGAAAGCCGATTACCGTCAGCGGAACGACGATCGGGATCAGGCTGCCGGCGACGAAATGTTCGTAGCCGTTGAGAATGGACAGCCAGAATTTCCCCAGTGCGCCGATGACGACGACCGGCAGCAGCCAGTAGAAGATGTGCATCGCCAATTCGAGTTTGGGCGGAGCGAAGCCGCGCGCGATCAGCGGCAGGACGAATGGAAAGAGGACTGCGGCTGCCAGCATCGCGACGGCCACAAGACCCAGCGCGAGCAGCAGCATTGCCGCGGTGAGGTCGGACGCGGTCTGCTGATCCCGGTCGTGTCGCACGCGCAGCAGCGTCGGAACGAAACCGGCGCCGATCGAATTGCCGGTGGCGTTGATCAGGAACAGGGGAATCAGCGCCGCGACCAGATAGGCTTCGATCGGATCGCTGCGACCAAAATAGCTCGCTGTCAGGCTTTCGCGCGCGAGCAGCGCAACGCCGGTGATCGCCGACAGCCCGGCGATCAGCGCGGCGGAGGAGACAAAGCTCTGATTCACGGCGCGAGCGCCCGCGAGCTGCGCGCGGGGATGGGTGCGGCTCAAGCGCCCTTTCGGGATGCCTGCAGGATTGCGCTCCACGCAAGCACCAGTGAAATCATCATACCAAACAGCAGTCCACCGACTGCGGCGGCAGCCGTGATCGCTGCAATCTGCTTGTACGAAGGTTCGCGCACCACCGGCGGTGAGACAAAGCGGATGCCGTCGCTGGCAAGGTAGCGAATCTGCCCGATGTAGAGTTTGGCGGTGTTGTAGCTCTCGCGAATCGCGTCGTTCTTGGTGTCCATGGCGCGCAGCGACGTCGCCAAAGCCGCATCGAGCAAGTCAAGTTTCTGATGTCCAGTCGACGCCTTGTCGATCTCGACGCGGGCGACCTCCAGAAACGCCAAATCGGCCTGGAGTTTCTGGCGATCGCGCTCGAGCTTGCGCAGCGTTTCGTTGATTTCGGAAATGTAGGATTCCGCACCGACGACCTGCGCCACGGGCGAGAAAAAGCGGGCACCGCCCTTGTCCAGGGATACGACCTGGCGTTGACTTTCGCGCGACGCCTCCGGATAGCGGCGGTTGATGTCGCGCATCTCGGTCAAGCGTGTTTGTTGCTGCGTCAACAGAAACTTGTTCTGCAGGGTTTCATTCTCGAGCCTGCCCAGCGCCAATCGCGTTTCGTTGATGTTGAGGCCGACGTAATCAACGACACGGCCGCGGATGATGAGGTCGGACACGTAGTCACCGACGGCCAGTGCGAGTTTGCGAACGAGCTCCTCACTTCGCGCTTCGACCTGAATGTCCGCACCGACGAAAAGCGATTCCGCCTTGGCGCCGTCGGCCCTGACGCTCTCAAGTCTTGCGCTGTCCGGCAGGTCCTTGACGTCGCCCTTGGTGAATCCAAACGCCGGACGCACCCAGGGCGAGGGACCATCCCCGGTAGGCATGCGCCGGCGGACCCCCTCGATATCGTCCGGTGAGAAGTCCTTGCGCGTGCCGAGGTACGCCAGGAATGCCGGGCCGTCGAGCAGGGGAATGGTGTAGCGCTTGTAGTCGGCAAGCGATACCGACTGCGTTTGAAGCACGCCTTCGCCGCGGTATAACGCCACCCGCCACGACCAGGCGAGCGCGAGCGCGGTGACCACGATGACGATGCCAACGATCATTTTCCAGCGCACGAACATGACCTCGGCCACGTCGGTCAGGGTCAATTCGTGCTGGGTGTCGCTGTGCAGATGATCAGGGGTGTGCGAGGTATCCAAGGTCGGCCGACTGCGCTCGAACGCAAGTGCGCACGAAAGGCCGGATTGTAGTCGATCGACCCCCGGGGGACCAGTCCTCGCGCCACTGGATGGCCTGCAGTTTCGACGTCGCGCGGACGGTGGTACGCTCGCGGAATGCCCGGACCAGCCCATCGGCGGCGGTGCGAACGCAGGGAAACTCTGTGAGACAACTGGTCGCCAAGATATTGCCCGTCCCCGTACTCAATACCCTGCGCGATCTGCGCGATCGGCAGCGGCTGGGCGTCGTGCGACCGTTGCAGTTCGACGCCGATCATCTGCGCCGCGCGGTCGACTGTGCGCCGTTGCTTGCGGCGTTCAACGATGCGGCGATCGAGCCATCGTGGCTGGCGGCGCAAGCGGAGATCGGCACCGTACTGAGCGACATCGACCTGTACGGGGGCGTCAATCCGGGCGATCGGCGCGCGCTGTTCTATCTTGTCACCGCATTGAGGCCGCGCCGCGTGCTTGAGGTCGGTACGCACATCGGCGCGTCCACGCTCTACATTGCGCAGGCGCTGAAGCGGACGGGAGGCGAGGGCACGGTGACCACCGTCGACGTCGTCGACGTCAACGCCGCGCACGGGCCATGGCAGCAGCTGGGGCTGCCCCGCGCGCCCGAAGCCAATGCGGTGCGACTGGGATGTCGCGATCGCATCAGCTTTCGCGCCCAGTCTTCGCTGGCGTTCATGCAGGAGACCGAGGAGCGCTTCGACCTCATCTTCCTCGACGGTGATCACTCGGCCAACGCTGTCTATCAGGAAGTCGCCGCGGGTTTGCGATTGTTGAATCCAGGCGGCGTAATCCTGCTGCACGACTACTATCCCGAAGCGCGCCTGATGTATCCGGACGGCACCATCATTTTCGGTCCGTTTCAGGCGCTCAGTCGTATCGGCCGCGAAAATACTGCCATCAAGGTCTGCCCGTTGGGCGCGTTGCCGTGGCCAACCAAGCAGGGTTCGCATCTGACCAGCCTGGCGCTGGTTGCCCGGCAATGATCAGGGTCAGAGATTACAAACACGCGCTAGTCGCGAGCAGGAGTCCCGAGATTTACACAATAATGACCGCTGCGAAGGAGGCAATATGAAGATCAATGCTGCACGCCTGTACGCGCTCGCGATCGTAGCCTTCGTCTTTGTTGGTGGCACGACTTGGGCTGCCGACTATCCGACGCCCCAGGAAGGCAGTTGGGTGATGCGCGACTTCCGCTTTCACACCGGCGAAGTCCTGCCTGAAATTCGCATGAACTACGCGACGGTGGGCGCACCGACCGGCGAACCGGTCGTGATCATGCATGGCACCGCGGGTTCGTATGCCAGCATGCTCACCCCCGCCTTTGCGGGCGAGCTCTTCGGTCCGGGGCAACCGCTCGATGCGCGCCGCTACTACATCATCCTTCCCGATGCGTCTGGGCACCGGCAAGTCGAGCAAGCCATCCGACGGCCTGCGCATGAAATTCCCGAAATACAACTACGACGACATGGTCGACGCGCAGTACCGGCTGGTGCGCGAGCACTTGGGCCTGCGCCATGTGCGCGTGGTCATGGGCAATTCGATGGGAGGCATGGAGACGTGGCTCTGGGCGCAGAAGTATCCGGGTTACATGGATATCGCCGTGCCGATGGCCTCGCTGCCGATCGAGATGTCCAGCCGCAACTGGATGCTTCGCCGCCTGATCATTGATTCCATCCGCAACGACCCCGAATGGATGAACGGCAACTACACCAAGCAGCCCCGCAGCCTGCAGTTCGCACTGGTGTATTTCGGCATCGCGACCAGCGGCGGCACGCAGGCACTCTACAAGGCCGCGCCGACGCGTGAAAAGGCCGATCAGCTGCTCGACTCGCGGTTGAACGCGCCGTTCAGCGCCGATGCCAACGACAATCTGTATCAGTGGGATTCGTCCCGCGATTACAATCCCTCCGCCGGGCTCGAACGCATCCAGGCGACGTTGTTGGCGATCAACTCAGCGGACGACGAGCGAAATCCGCCTGAACTGGGCGTGCTCGATCGCGACATCAAGCGCGTGAAGAAAGGGCGTTTCTACCTGATCCCCGCGAGTGACCAGACCGCCGGCCACGGCACCACCGGCCAGGCAAAATTCTGGAAAAAGGAACTGGCGGATCTTCTTCAGGAAACGCCGCGCGGCGCCGAGTAATTCGCCGCAATCGATGAAGTGATGCCGCCAGCAACGCTGGCGGCTGCTCGACCTGGACAGCTTGGCCCGTCGCCATGGGCCTGCGGGTCAAAAGCAAAACAAAAAGCAAAATATAAGTAGTGTTTTCAATCGGTTACGTTATGGCGATGATCGATCGTATCGCGCCAGGGTCGAACCCATCGTGATGTCCCGCTGTCAGCCGAAGGCGGGCAGGGAGCATCGTGGGTGCGCTCATGCGGCGGTCCGATGCGCACGAATATTCACAATCCATGGCTTGGCGCGGAACTTGGCGACAAGGTGGCCGAACTTATAAGGCAATTCACCATCGTAGCAAGTGGGGATCGAGTCGCTTTTGAGCAAAATGCCGCAGCGCACAGAATTCGCTCTGGCAATGGTTGTCGTTGACAGTGTGTATTCTACGCAAGAGCCGCGGTGGTTGTCGTTTACCACTCGTTTCAACGAGCATTTCGCAGACAGTGGAGCTGCGTCCTTGCACGATCGATTCGTGCGAGGAGCAAAAACCATGAAAATCGCATAAGATGTATCGACAAGCCGCCAAACGGCCGTATTGATGCAATGTGCGGGTGCTAGAATTTTTGTTGTTTCGCTCACGAAGAGGAGCACGTATGGAATCGATCCTGAAGGGCCTCACTGCCGCGGCGGCGTGGAGACTCCATTCCGTGACCATGTTGGCGGGCGTGGCGCTGATGCTGCTCCTCGCTGGTTGTGCGACTACGTATCCCCCTGCGCCCACGGACGCGGCAACGACGGACTACAACTACATCATCGGGCCGCTCGACACCGTCAACGTGATCGTCTGGCGCAATGCCGAGCTGTCGATGAGCGTGCCGGTCCGGCCCGACGGAAAAATAACGACGCCCCTCATCGATGACCTGCCCGCAATGGGCAAGACGCCGACCGAGCTTTCGCGGGACATGGAAAAGGCGCTCGCGAAATACATCCGCGACCCGGTCGTGACGGTGATTGTCACCAGCTTCATTGGGCCGACGTCGCAGCAGATTCGAGTCATCGGTGAAGCCTCGACGCCGCAGGTACTTCCCTTCCGCACCCAGATGACGCTGCTTGACGTCATGATCGCCGTCGGTGGGCTCACCGATTTCGCGGACGGCAACGCCGCGCGAATTTTCCGAGTCTCCGACGGAGGGAAGCTGTACAGCGTTCGCCTTCGCGACCTGGTCAAACGGGGAGACATCACCGCCAATGTCGACATGCGCCCTGGCGACATTTTGATAATCCCGCAGAGCTGGTTCTAGCCGTCCGGCCGGCACCGCAAACGTCTGCTTCTTTGATCTCAATAGACACGTATGCATGATCTGTTGCAACAATTGCTCGGCTACCTTCGCGGCATGTGGCACCGCCGGTGGATCGGACTCACGGCGGCGTGGCTTGCCGCCATCATCGGCGTCGTCGTCGTCAATCGCATTCCCGAACGCTATGAAGCGAGTGCACGGGTTTACGTAGACACGGAATCGCTATTGCGACCGCTGCTGGCAGGGCTTGCAATCCAGCCCAACGTCGACCAGCAGGTTGCGTTGATGAGTCGCACCCTGATCAGTCGCCCCAACGTCGAAAAGCTGATCCGGACTGCCGATCTGGATCTCAACGTGAAGCCCGGCGTGGCTCGCGACGAGTTGGTCGATGGCGTGATGCGAACGATTCAGTTGAGCGGAAGCTCCTCGACGAATCTTTACGTCATCAGCTACCGCGACCCCAGTGCGGAACGGGCCAGGAGGATCGTGCAGGCGCTGCTCGGCATCTTTGTCGAGTCGAGCCTTGGCGACAAGAGACAGGACTCGCGCTCCGCGGTCAAATTTCTCGACGAACAGATCAAGCGCTACGAGGAGACTCTGCAAGCCGCCGAGAATCGGTTGAAGATGTTCAAGCTCAAGTACATGGGCGTCACCGGGCGCGACGGCCAGGATTACTTCAGCCGGATGTCGCAAATTCAGGCGGCCGTCGACGCGGCGCGGCTCGAAATGCAGGCGGCGGAGCAGTCGCGCGATGCCTACCGACGTGAACTGGCCGGAGAAACGCCGACCTTTCAAGGTGACGAGACAGTCGCTTCGGCGCCGGAGAGCGTGCCCGAAATCGAATCGCGCATCGCCGCGCTGAAGAAAGAACTCGATGACCTGCTGCGCAAATACACCGACAACCATCCCGACGTCGCATCGACCAAGCGATTGATCGCGCAGCTCGAGGAACAGCAGAAGACCGAGCTCGAGGCGCGACGCAAGGCCAACCTCGCAGCCCCGAAGGCGGCAGTCCGGTCGAATGAGCGCAACCCAATGTTCCAGCAACTTCGGCTCTCGCTTGCCGAGGCAGAGGCGAACGTTGCGTCGTCGCGGGCAAAACTTGCTGGCTATGAGAATCAGTATCGCCAATTGAAGATGCAGGCTCAGCTGGTTCCGCAGGTGGACGCCGAGTTCACGCAGCTCAATCGTGACTACGAGGTACAGAAGAGGACCTACGAGAGCTTGCTCTCCCGGCGCGAAGCGGGTGCCATGGGCGTAGACGTTCAGGATGCAGGCGGTGCGCAATTCCGCATCATCGACCCGCCGCGGGTTTCCCCGGAGCCTGTTGCTCCCAACCGCATCGCGTTGTTGGGCCTGGCGCTGGTGGCTTCTATCGGTGCGGGACTATTGGCGAGCCTGGTTGCGAGTCAGGTCCTGCCGATCGTCCATGACGGCCGTAACTTGCGGGATCTGTCGCCGCGGCCAATGCTTGGCATGGTGTCGATGCTCCCCAGCGAGGCGATGACGAAGTTAAAGCGTCGAAAAGCGTATTTGTTCGCCAGCGGACTCGGCGCGCTCGCGGCGTCATTTGCCGGCGTGTTCGCATTTGTCTGGCTATTTGGCCGCATTGCATGAGGGTCCATCGATGAGCTCGATAGAACAGGCGGCCAAGAGGCTGGAAGAATTGCGACGGGCAGGAGTCGGGCTTGCCGAAACGCAATCCCCAGCAGGCGACGAGCGCCCTGGGGTCGCGACACCGACGCCCGAGGCTGCCATCCTCGCGCTGGAGGCGCACGGTCCTTCACCCACGCCGGTGAATTCCGGCGGCAAGCAGCAACGCCCAGCGGCAAAACAGCCGCCAGCGCCTGCGGCGATACCGGAAGTTCGGGCGGAACCTCGACACGCCGACATCGACCTCCAGGGACTCGCGGCGCGCGGATTCATCTCCCCCAACGCTCCGCAGTCTCAACTTGCCGACGAATTCCGCGTCATCAAGCGTCCGGTCATTCGAAATGCGCTTGGCAAAGACGCCAAAATCAAGAACCGCAATCTCATCATGGTCACGAGCGCCTTGCCGGGCGAGGGCAAGACCTTCACTGCCGTCAATCTGGCGATGAGCGTGGCAATGGAGTACGACAATACGGTGCTGCTGATCGATGGCGACGTATCGCACCCGATGCTACCCACCTTGCTGGGCGTACCGAGCGAACCGGGGCTGCTCGACCTGCTGACTCGCGACGATCTCGACGTCGCCGATGCGCTGGTCAAGACCAATGTGGACAAGCTGTCCGTGATACCCGCAGGCTCGCGCCAACGGCGAGCGACCGAACTCCTGGCGAGCGAGCAGATGGCCAATTTGTTGCGCGAACTGGCCACGCGCTATTCCGACCGGATCATCATTTTCGACTCGCCGCCGCTGCTCGCAACCACCGAAGCACGGGTGCTCGCAACACACATGGGTCAGATAATCATGGTGGTCGGCGCAGATACGACATCGCAGCACGCGGTGACGCAGGCGCTGTCGACCATCGAGAGCTGCGAGATTGTCCTGATGATGCTCAACAAGGCGCGCCAAACCGATGTCGGAAGCTATTATGGCTATTACACCGACGACGGCGCGGCCTAGGTTCCTTTGCGCGTCACAGGGACGCCAGCAAGTTCCGATCTCGAGCGAAGGCAAGTGCCGTGCGAACCGTTGGCGATTACTTCGCGTCGTGTTTTCACTGTCTGGTGTCCTGGTACTCGCGACATCCGCGGCCGATGCCGAGCCGTTTCGTGCGCAGGCCACATTCGGGATCACCGAAACGCTTACCAACAACGTCAGCCTAGCGCCGTCGGGCACCGCGCAGAGCGATCTCGTCACGCAATTGTCGCCAGGAATAACTTTCACCGAGTCGAGTGCCCGGACAACCTTCCAGGGGACTGTCTCCATACCGGTCGTGCTCTATGCGCGCACCACCGGCAGCAATGTGGCCTACCTACAGGCAAACGTCACCGGCACGGTCGAGGCGGTCGAAAACTTCTTCTTCATCGACGGTTCCATCGACGTCTCGCAGCAGTACCTGACACCTTTTGGCGCCTTGCCGCCGGGCCTTTCCAATGTGACAGGGAATCGCTATACCTCCGGAACGTATCGACTGTCGCCCTTCATCAAAGGCGGGCAGGGAAACCTCAATTACGAGGTTCGTGACGACAATGTCTGGACATCGCTCAACGGTGCGCCGTTTTCGCTCGACGGCGCGTATTACAACGGCCTGGCGGCAAAAGTAACCAGGGATCCAACGCCGTTCGGCTGGAGGGTCGAGTACAACCGCACCGAAGTGAAATTCAATTCGCAGCAGCCGCTACTTACCCAGCTTGGGCGGGCGACCCTGATCCATCAGATCGACCCGGCGCTCCAGTTGACCGTCGACGCTGGCTACGAAGACAACGACTACACCTTCACGCATTCGCGCGGGGCCATCTACGGGGTCGGCGGGACTTGGCGTCCGACCGACCGCACCAACCTCAATGGGTTCTGGGAGCACCGCTTCTTTGGATCGTCGTACCTCTTCAATTTTGACCATCGCATGCCGCGGACAGCGTTCACGCTCAATGCGTCACGCAACATCACGACCTATCCGCAGCAACTTGGCGCGCTGCCCTCGGGTTTCGACATCGGCTTCCTGGTCAACCAGCTATTTCTTTCGAGCATTCCGGACCCGGTGCAACGGCAGTTGGCCGTCAACCAGTTCATAAGCAATCGTGGCCTGCCGCTCGGGACCCTGACGAGTCCTGTCACGCTCTATACACAGCAGATCTCGTTGCAGGAGCAGGCAAGCGCATCGATTGGCTTGCTGGGCGCGCGGAACACGATCTTTTTGAGCGTCTACTATCTGCACCAGCAGCCCATCACAGCCTCTGGCAATGACCTGCCTGGGCCGATCAGCGCGACGAACAACATCGCGCAAGACGGTGTGAGTGCCACCTGGACGCACGCCGTCACGCCCAGTGTGAACTTTGCCCTCAATGGCTCGTTCTCGCGCTCCCTGCCGAATAAACTGCCGGAGACGGCGGTTGGCACCATCGGCACGACTCGACAGGGTTACGTGATCGCAACGCTGAGCACTTCGCTGGCGCCGAACACCACGGTAAGTGGTGGCGCCCGCTATCAGCTTCAGCGTTCCGACATCGGACCCGGGTACACTGAAGCTGCTGTTTTCATTACATTGAACCACACCTTCCGTTGAACGCCGCCATGTATGAATCCTTTTACGGGTTGACCGGGAAGCCTTTCCAGCTCAACCCGGATCCGGCCTTTTTCTTCGGCAGCCGCGGGCACAAGCGCGCGTTCGCCTATCTGCAATACGGCCTATATCAAAGTGAAGGATTCATCGTCATAACCGGCGAGATCGGCGCCGGCAAGACCACTATCGTCCGCAGTCTCCTCGAGCAACTCGATAGCGAAAAGGTACGCGCGGCGCAACTCGTCAGCACGCAGCTCGATGCCGATGATTTGTTGCGCGCCGTCGGTATCGCATACGGCTTGCCGGTCCGGACTGTCACCAAGGCAGTGTTGCTCGGATCGCTGGAAGCATTTCTGTGTCAGCTGTCGATGGAAAAGAAGCGCGCATTGCTCATCGTCGACGAAGCTCAAAACCTGACACCCAAAGCCATCGAAGAGTTGCGCATGCTGTCCAATTTCCAGGTCGGCGACCAGGCGCTGCTGCAGAGCTTCCTGATTGGTCAGCCCGAGCTGCGGATAATGATGCAGCGACCTCAGATGCAGCAACTCCGACAGCGCGTCATTGCCTCGTACCACCTTGGGCCTTTGGACAAGACGGAGACGCAGGCGTATATCGAGCACCGCCTCAAGCACGTCGGCTGGACCGGTGATCCCCAGTTCGCGCCGGCGTGCTTCGACGAGATCTATTCGCTGACCGGAGGTATTCCCCGGCGCATCAACACACTGTGCAATCGGCTTCTGCTTGCGGGTTACCTGGCCGAAAGGCACAGGCTGGAGCCGGCCGATGTAAGCGCAATCGCGGACGAAATCCGGGATGAACTCGGCTCGGACGCGCTGTTGACACCGGCGCCGGAGTCACCCACAAACGAGCCCGAAGCACGCAAGGTCGTCGCCCGCGTGGCTGGAAACCAGCAGGCGGGTGTCGAGGTGAGCGCCGATATGCAAGTCCATTTCCACAAGATCGAGGAGCGTATAGATCGCCTGGAAAAGACCGTTGGCGCCGCTGTTGACTTGCTGCATGCGCTGCTGCACACGAAGAAAGACACAAAGCCAAACGCGCCGGTGGAGCAGTGATGAGCGGCCAGACTTCAACGCCTCTCGGGCCGCTGGTTTGTGTCGTCGGAGCGCGACCCAACTACATGAAGATGGCACCGCTGGTGCGCGCATTCGCCGCGCGACCGGACCTGCCAGGTGTCGTACTGGTCCATACCGGACAGCACTACGACATTGCAATGAACGAGCGATTGTTTGCCGATCTCGAACTGCCCGCTCCCGATTTCAATCTGGAGGTCGGCTCCGGCACGCATGCGGTGCAGACCGCGGAAATCATGCGACGCTTCGAGCCGGTGATCGATGAACTGGCGCCGAGCTGCGTTGTTGTGGTCGGGGATGTGAACTCGACGCTTGCCTGCAGCCTGGTCGCCAGCAAGAAGCGCCTTGCGGTGGCGCACGTCGAAGCTGGCTTGCGCAGTTACGACCGCGAAATGCCTGAAGAGATCAATCGCGTATTGACCGACCAGATCGCGGACCTGCTCTACACCACCGAACGATCGGCGGCGGATAACCTGATGCGCGAAGGCATTCCGCTCGAACGCATTTGCTTCGCCGGCAACGTGATGATCGACTCGCTGCGCCGGCATCGGCAACGGGCCGTGCCGCCGACGGAAACACTGGCGCGTGCCGGCGCAACAGGTGACTTGCCGGACATAGCGAGCGGCTACGGCGTGGTGACCCTGCATCGGCCTTCGAACGTGGACGACGCAGCGGCGTTACGGGAAGCGCTTTCCATTTTGGGCGAGGTGGCGGCGGGACTGCCGCTGATCTGGCCGGTGCATCCACGCGCCAGGGACAACATCGAACGCTTCGGCTTGACCTCGCTTCTTGGCAGCGCCCGCGTCGCGCTGCTGCCGCCACAGGGCTATCTCGAGATGCTGGGGTTGCTGGCCAGTGCAAGCCTGGTGATCACCGATTCCGGAGGTATCCAGGAGGAGACCACCGCGCTGGCCGTGCCGTGCCTGACGATGCGCGACAATACCGAGCGGCCGATCACCATAGCGCAGGGCACCAATACGCTGGTTGGCCGAGACCGCGCGCGCATCCTGGCTTGCGTCGAGGACATTCGCGCCACCGGCGGCAAACGGGGACGTTTGCCCGAGCTTTGGGATGGCCACGCCGCGGAGCGCATCGCCGAGCACCTTTCGGCATGGCTTACACGGCACGTGCCGACACGGGAACTGACAGCAGCATGAATGCCGTCGAGCCGATGCCCACCGGGATCGTCAATGCACTGACGATCGATGTCGAGGACTACTTTCAGGTCTCGGCGTTTGCCGACCACATCCGCCACAGCGAGTGGGAACAGATGCCGTGTAGGGTCGAGCAGAACATCGATCGCATCCTGGCGTTGCTTGCGGACGCCGACGTGCTGGCGACCTTTTTCACGCTTGGATGGATTGCCGAGCGTTACCCGGAGCTGATTCGCCGCATCTCCAACGCCGGACATGAACTGGCCAGCCACGGCTTCGCGCATCGGCGCGCAACCGACCAGACGCGAGGCGAGTTTCTGGCCGATATCAGTCTTGCCAAGGCGGTACTCGAAGATATCGCCGGACATCCGGTGTACGGCTACCGGGCACCAAGTTTTTCAGTGGGTCCGCAGAACCCTTGGGCATTCGAATGCATTGGCGAGGCAGGGTACCGTTATAGCTCCAGCGTCTACCCGATTCGTCACGACCACTACGGTGCGCCGGATTCGCCGCGGTTCGCACACCAGTCGACACCGGGTTTGGTCGAGCTGCCGATCGCCACGGTTCGCATGTTCAGCTCGAACTGGCCGGCAGGTGGGGGAGGCTATTTCCGCTTGTTGCCCTACGTCGTATCGCGTTGGTCGATACGTCGCGTCAACATGGTCGACCGCAAGCCCGCGATCTTCTATTTTCATCCGTGGGAACTCGATCCCGAACAACCCCGCGTCGCGGGACCGGGTGCCAAAGCGCGGTATCGCCATTACCTGAACCTGCACCGTGTGCAGCCGAGGCTGAATCGTCTGCTCAACGATTTCTGGTGGGATCGCGTCGACCGCGTGTTCCTCAACGAGTGGTCCTGATGGACATGGTGCAGCCAGCAGGCGTCGAGGACGCGGTGCATCGCGTTAATGTACGCGCCTTCGAAGCTCGAGACTCCGACCGTTGGGAGCGGTTTGTCCAGAACACCGATGAAGCGACATTTTTCCATCGCATCGGCTGGCGGGAAATCATCGAAAGCGTGTTCCGCCACCGCACCCATTACCTGCTGGCCGAGCGTGGCCAGGACATCGTTGGGATCCTGCCCCTGGCCGAGGTCAGAAGCCGGCTTTTCGGCCATGCGCTGGTGTCACTGCCATTTTGTGTCTACGGAGGCCCGGTCGCGATTGATGCTCGCACCGAGCTGGCATTGACCGATGCTGCGGCCGACCTTGCCCGGTCGCTACGTGTCGAGCATCTGGAATTGCGCAACAGGACCGCGAAATGCGCAGGCTGGCCACGCCAGGATCTCTATGTCACCTTCAGGCAGCGGCTGCTTCCCGACGTCGACGCCAACATGGCCGCGATTCCGCGCAAGCAGCGAGCAATGGTGCGAAAAGGCATCAAGAACGGCCTGCGCAGTGAGGTGGACAAATCGGTCGATCGATTTTTCTCGCTGTACGCGGACAATGTTCACCGTCACGGGACGCCGCCGTTCTCTCGCCACTATTTCTCGCGCCTGGTCGAGGTCTTCGGTGACGCCTGTGAAATTCTGATCGTCGTCGATTCCGCGGGACGTCCAGTCAGTGGTGTATTCAGTTTTTATTTTCGCGACGAAGTATTGCCGTATTACGCCGGCGACTCGGCGGATGCACGCAATCTTGCCGCCAACGATTTCAAGTACTGGGAGTTGATGCGCCGCGCCTGCGAGCGGAACGTCAATGTCTTCGACTTCGGCCGCAGCAAGCGGGACACCGGATCGTTCGACTTCAAGAAAAACTGGGGTTTCGAACCGACGCCGCTGACTTACGAGTACCAGTTGCTCACCCGGCAGGATGTTCCCCAGAACAATCCGCTCAACCCGAAGTACAGGGCGCTCATTGCCCTCTGGCGGCGACTGCCGAGGCCGGTCGCCAATGCGCTCGGCCCGATGCTTGTGCGCGGCCTCGGATAGACAGGGTCTTCGACGTCATGCGCCCCTGGTTCAACCGCTCAGCGCTGCTCGCAGCACTCGGATCGCAATCCGCAGACGTGGCGAGCGTCAACGGTCCGAAAACTGCCGATGCCAAAGCGCCGGCAGCGGGGGAGGCGCGCACTGCGCGCGTGGTGCTGGCATCGGCGGAGGCTGCGAAAGAAGTCGATGCGGCAAGCGACGCCGGTCCCGGCGTCGTTGCGGAGCGAGCGACATTGGCATGGACGCCCTCGATCGCGGTTGCTTTGGCCTCGCTTGCGGTGCTGGCGCTTTTTTGGCGCACAGCAGAATCGATCGTCGCGATTTGGATTCGTTCGGAAACGTTCGCCCATGGCTTCATAGTCATTCCGATCTGCTTCTGGCTGGTCTGGCGGAAGAGGGACACGCTGGCACGACTCGACGCAAAACCCTGGTGGCCCGGGTTGATCGGCGTCGTCCTCGCGGGAGCACTGTGGCTGGTCGCTTCGTCTGCGGGGGCCTTGGGCATCAAGCAGTTCGCGCTCGCTTTCATGATCCAGGCATCCATCGTGACGGTTGTTGGCACGAGTGTCGCGCGCGCATTGGTGTACCCGCTCGTGTTTCTGCTGTTCGCGGTGCCGGCAGGTGAGATCTTCGTCCCTACGCTCATCGACTGGACCGCGAATTTCACTGTCGCGGCGTTGCGCGCAAGCGGTGTGCCCGTTTACCGGGAAGCGAATTATTTCGTCATTCCCACGGGTACCTGGTCCGTCGTCGACGCGTGCAGCGGTGTCCGCTACCTCATCGCGTCGGTCATGGTGGGCACAATCTATGCGGCGGTGGCTTATCGAAGCCTGTGGCGGCGCGTCATATTCATCGCAGCATCGATCGTGGTCCCCATCGTCGCCAACTGGCTGCGTGCGTACCTGATAGTCATGCTGGCGCATCTGACCAACAACGCTCTTGCAGTTGGCGTCGATCACATCATTTACGGCTGGGTGTTTTTCGGTTTCGTGATGGTGTTGCTGTTCTGGGTGGGATCGCTTTGGCAGGAGGAAGGCGCGCCAGTAGCGGAAGGGGCGGATGCGCCGCCCCAATCCCGAAACTCGACCGGCATGCTGACGCCTTCACGGAACCTGTTTGCGGCAGCAATCTCGGCCATCGCGATCGCCGCGCTCTGGCCCCCGATCGAGACCGCGATCGCGCGACCCGCGACCACGGGCGCGATCGCGCTGGGAGCTGTGCCCGGCGCGAATGGCTGGCAGCATTCCCCGTCGGTGATCACCGCTTGGAAGCCGCACAACCCGGGCTTTGTCTCCGAATCGAACGAGACCTTCGTGAAGGACGGCCACGTCGTCGGACTCTACCTGGCATTTTTCCGAAACCAGGAGAAGGGCCGTGAATTGGTCACGTCCGGTAATGTATTGGTGACCAGCGAAGACCAAGTTTGGAGACTGTCGGCGTCCAGCACCGGTCCGCTCGACTGGTCGGGAGAACGCCTCGCTGCGCACCGTGCCAGCGTCGTGGGCCCCGGCCCGGGGCTCGACGTGTATCGACTGTACTGGATAAATGGCGAAATCACCGCCAACGACTACGTCGCCAAGGCTCTCCTCGCATGGTCCAAGCTACGCGGCCGAGGCGACGACTCCGCACTCATCATCGTGTACGCACCGCAATCGGCGCTTGGCGACGACTCGGGCGCCAACATACGGGACTTTACGTCCGCGATGGCGCGGCCGATCGAGCATGCGCTCGAGGCAGCGCGTGGAAGCACGCGATGAACTCGTCTCAACGTAACGTCTTCAAGGTGCGCTAGCGACATGTGCGGCATCACCGGCGTCTTCGACACTCGCGCCCGACGGGAGGTTAGTCGCAGCCTGCTTCATCGCATGAACGAGACCCAGCACCATCGGGGACCGGACGAGTGCGGGTTGCATATCGAGCCGGGCGTCGGGCTCGGCCACCGACGATTGTCGATTATCGACTTGTCGACCGGACAACAACCGCTGTTCAACGAAGACAACAGCGTTGCGGTGGTCTTCAACGGAGAAATCTACAACTACCAGCAGTTGATTCCGGAGCTGCTCGCTCTCGGCCATCGGTTTCGCACCAAGAGCGACACCGAGGTCATTGTTCATGCCTGGGAAGCCTGGGGCGAATCCTGCGTGCGACGATTCCGCGGAATGTTCGCCTTCGCGCTCTGGGACCGCAATCGCTCGACGCTGTTTCTGGCCCGTGACCGACTTGGCGTCAAGCCTCTGTACTACGCGCTGTTGCCGGATGGAACGTTCGTGTTCGGCTCCGAATTGAAGTCGCTTCTCGTGCACCGGGACCTTCGTCGCGAGATCGATCCTCGTGCGGTCGAGGAATACTTCGCGCTCGGCTACGTGGCGGACCCGCGAACAATTTTCAAGCAGGCGAAGAAACTGCCGCCCGCGCATACGCTCACCATCCGCCACGGCGCCGCATTGCCCGACCCGGTCGAGTACTGGGATCCGCCAATGACCCTGGACAATCGGTTGTCGCTCGCTGACGCGAGCGCCGAACTGGTGCACCGACTCGATGAATCGGTACGGCTTCGCATGATCTCCGAGGTGCCGCTGGGAGCCTTTCTATCGGGCGGGGTCGATTCGAGCGCCGTGGTTGCCTCGATGTCGAACGTTACCTCGGACCGCATCAATACCTGTTCGATCGCATTTTCCGATCCGGCCTTCGATGAATCACGCTTCGCGCACCAGGTCGCGCAACGTTACGGAACCCGGCACTTTGTCGACAAGGTTGAAAGCGACGACTTCGACCTCATCGACGCGTTGGCCCGCCTGTACGATGAACCCTTTGCAGACAGCTCGGCCATCCCGACATATCGCGTGTGCCAGCTTGCGCGCAAGCACGTGACTGTCGCCTTGTCCGGGGACGGTGGCGACGAGACTTTCGGCGGCTACCGACGCTATCGGTTGCACATGATGGAGGAACGCATGCGCAGCCTGCTTCCACTGTCGGTGCGACGCCCGATGTTCGGCTTGCTTGGCCGTGCCTATCCGAAGGCGGACTGGGCGCCGCGCGTGTTGCGGGCCAAATCGACCTTCCAGGCGCTCGGTCGTGGCTCGGTGGACGCCTACTTTCACGGCGTGTCGATCCTGCGCGACGACATGCGCCGCCGCCTTTTTACGAGCGCTTTCCGTTCCGATCTCGCGGGCTACAACGCCGTCGAAGTGTTTCATCGTCACGCCCGAAGGTCGAACATCGAGGATGCGCTTGCGATGGTGCAGTATCTCGACCTCAAGACCTACCTCGTCGGAGACATCAATACCAAAGTCGATCGCGCCAGCATGGCACACTCGCTGGAGGTGCGTGAACCGCTGATGGATCACTGTCTCGTCGAATGGCTTGGGACGCTCCCATCGTCGTTGAAGGTTCGCGGGCAGGAAGGCAAATGGCTGTTCAAGAAGGCGATGGAGCCGCGTTTGCCGCAGGAAGTGCTCTATCGCCCCAAGATGGGCTTTGCAGTGCCTCTTTCACGCTGGTTCCGAGGCCCGCTGCGCACGCGGGTCCGCGACGCGCTGCTGGGGGAACGGCTCGCCGACACCGGTCTGTTCGACCGAAGCTACCTCTCCCAACTTCTCGATCATCATCAATCGGGACTGCGCGACCATAGTGCGCCGCTCTGGACGCTGCTCATGTTCGACGCCTTCCTGCGCAACGTGATGGACGTGGGAAGTGAATCCACGCCAATGCACAAGGCCGCATGATGCGCATCCTTCACGTGCTCGATCATTCGCTTCCGCTGCATAGCGGCTATTCATTTCGCACCTTGGCAATTCTGCGCGAGCAGCGCGCGCTGGGTTGGCAAACGCTGCAGCTCACGACGCCGCGGCACGGAGCCGCCGCCAGCGACGTGGAGGAGGCCGAAGGATTTTCCTTTCATCGCACGCCGATGCCGCCTCCGTACCTTGCAGCGGTTCCGGGGTTGATCTACCTGCGGGAGATGGCCGCAACCGCGCGTCGTATCGACGAATTATGCGAAGCGTTCCGCCCCGACATCCTGCAGGCCCATTCGCCGGTCCTCAACGCCTTGCCCGCGCTCAAGGTCGGGCGCAAGCGCGCAATTCCGGTCGTGTACGAGGTACGCGCATTGTGGGAGGACGCCGCCGTTGATCACGGTGTGACCCGCGAAGGCAGCCTGCGCTACCGCGCCTCGCGCGGCCTCGAGTCGTACGCTCTGCGCCACGCCAACCACGTCACGACCATCTGCGAAGGATTGCGCTCCGAAATCATGGCGCGTGGCATTCCCGGCGCGCGAATAACGGTCATCCCGAATGCCGTCGACACGAGCGCATTTCGTTTCGGCGCCGAACCCGATGCGACGCTGCGCCGCGAACTCGGGCTCGACGGCAAGAAGGTCATCGGCTTCGTCGGCTCCTTCTACACCTACGAGGGCCTCGATCTGCTCATCGAGGCCGCGGCATTGCTGCGCCCTCAGCGCCCCGAGTTGCGGGTGCTGCTGGTGGGCGGCGGCCCGCACGAGGCGGCGCTGAAGCAACTTGCTCGCGACCGTGATCTTGGCGCGCGAGTGATCTTCAGCGGTCGCGTGCCGCATGGAGAAGTGCAGCGCTACTACGACCTCATCGATGTGCTCGCGTATCCACGGTACCGAATGCGCCTCACCGACATCGTCACACCGCTCAAACCGCTGGAAGCGATGGCGCAGGGACGAATGCTGGTCGCATCGGACGTCGGCGGCCATCGCGAGCTCATCCGACATGGCGAAACAGGCTTCCTGTTTCCCGCCGGCGACGCGGCGGCGCTGGCGAAAGCAATCCAGACCATGTTCACGCAGTCCGCGAACTGGCCGCAAATACGCATGCAGGCACGGCGCTTCGTCGAGACCGAGCGCACCTGGGGCCGCAGCGTGGCGCGTTACGCCCAGGTGTACGAAGCGCTATGCCCCGCGCACGTCGCGCGCGGCCCCTGCCTGAATCACGCGGGGCGCTGACCGTGTGCGGCATCTATGGAGTCTTGCGGCTCGATGGCTCGCTGTTGCCCGACGGGGCGCTTCGCGGCATGGGGCAGCGAACCTTGCACCGTGGCCCCGACGATGAAGGCACGTTTGCCGACGGGCCGGTGGCGCTGGGCATGCGCCGGCTGTCGATCATCGACCTTGCCGGTGGCCATCAGCCACTGACCAACGAGGATGGCACGCTCTGGCTGGTGGCCAATGGCGAGATCTATAACTATCGCGAGCTGCAGCGTAGCCTCCGGGCACAAGGGCATCGTTTCAAGACCGATTCGGATTGCGAGATGCTGCTGCACCTGTACGAACAGTACGGCGACGATTGCGTGCAGCACGTCAACGGGATGTTTTCGTTTGCGCTGTGGGACACGCGCCGACGTCGCTTGCTCGTTGCGCGCGACCGGCTCGGCGTCAAGCCGCTTTACGTGTGGCAGGACGGCAAGCGCCTTGCATTCGCCAGTGAGGCAAAGGCGCTCTTTGCGCTCCCCGGCATTCGCGCCGAGCTCGACGCAGGGGCATTGCGATCCTACCTTGCTCTCGGCTACGTGCCGTCACCACAGTCAATGTTCAAGGGTGTGCGCAAGCTGCCTCCGGCGACCGTAATGGTCGCTGCGGACGGCCGGGTCGAAGAACATTGCTACTGGCGCCCACCGGCCGACGTCGATCGGTCGCGTACGGAGAATGACTGGATCGCGTCCGTACGTGAACGCCTTGAAGAATCGGTGCGGATGCAGATGGTAAGCGACGTGCCGATCGGCGCCTTTCTTTCCGGCGGCGTCGACTCGAGCGCGGTCGTCGCCTTCATGGCCGCGCACAGCGACCGTCCGGTCAAGACCTACGCGATCGGATTCGCCGGTGGCGAAGCCGAGGCCTTTTACAACGAGCTTCCATACGCACGGCAGATCGCGAAGAAGTTCGCGACCGATCACCACGAAATCGTGGTGCGGCCCGACGTCGTGTCGCTGCTCCCGCGGCTGTTGTGGCACATGGATGAACCGGTTGCCGACACCGCCTTCATCACCACCTACCTGGTCTCGGAGTTCGCGCACCGGGACGTGACCGTCATCCTGTCCGGCGTAGGCGGCGACGAACTGTTCGGCGGCTATCGTCGCTACCTCGGCAATCACTACCAGGCGCGCTTCAACCGGCTTCCCGAGGGCATTCGACGGGCGGCTTTCGCGTTGGGCGAGAAACTGCCGAGCGATCGTCATTCGCCGCTACTCAATGCAATGCGGCTGGCCAAGGGGTTCCTGGCCAGTGCGGACCTGCCGCTCGAGCAGCGCTACCGATCGTACGTCGAGGTGTTTTCCGATGCCGAGGCGGCACGGCTTTTGCAGCGGCCGGCCGCCGCCACGGATCCGCTGCAGGCGATTTTCGAGGCGGCAACGAGCAGCGACGACCTCAACCGGATGTTCGCCGTGGACGCGGCGACGCAACTGCCCGACGACCTATTGTTGCTCACCGACAAGATGAGCATGGCGGTATCGCTCGAGTGCCGGGTGCCGCTGCTCGATCACGAGCTGGTCGAGCTCGCCGCGCGAATGCCTGAACAGATCAAGATTCGCAATGGCCGCCTGAAGTACGCCATGAAGGCCGCCCTGCGAGGTGTGCTGCCGCAGGACATCCTGGATCGAAAGAAGCGCGGGTTCGGCACGCCCATGGGCGCGTGGCTCAAGGGTGACCTCGCGCCGTTGCTGCGCGACGTGTTGTCCGAATCTTCGATCGAAGCGCGTGGACTGTTCCGTTATTCCGAAGTCGCCAGACTTATCACTGATCACGACGCCAACCGGATCGACGGCACCGACCGATTGCTTGCCCTGATGAATTTCGAGATCTGGGCGCGGATCTATCTCGATGCCCGCGCGCCAGACGACGTCGCCGACGAACTGAAGGCTGTGGCGGCGTGAAGGTCCTGTACGTCTGCCATCGCTTTCCGTTTCCCCCGAAGCGCGGCGGCAAGATTCGTCCATTCAACATGATCCGGCACCTCTCGCGAGAGCACGAGGTGACCGTCGCGTCGCTCGTCCGGACCACTCAGGAAGCACGGGAGGGGCAGGGCCTGTCCGCGTATTGCAAGCACTATGAAATGGGTGAGGTACGCGATCCGATTCAGACGCTGCGCATGATTGCAAGGCTTCCAACGCCCATACCGTCCTCGATGGGGTACTTCTATTCGCCGCAGCTGGCGCGTCGCATCGATAACCTGGTGACAGTCAATCGCTACGACCTCATCTTCGTCCATTGCTCGTCGGTGGCACAGTACGTCGAGAACGTCGCTGGTGTACCGAAGGTTCTCGATTTTGGCGACATGGATTCGCAAAAATGGCTCGAGTACGCGCGCTACAAGCCATTTCCCTTGTCGCTTGGCTATCGACTCGAAGCCGGCAAGCTCGAACGCGCGGAAAAGCGACTCGCGTCGCGCTTCGACATGTGCACTGCGACCACGCGCGCCGAATGGCAAACGCTCGAGGACTATGGCACGGGCGTTGCGTCTGACTGGTTTCCCAACGGTGTCGACAGCGAGTATTTCGCACCTTCGGACCAGGCCTACGAACCGGAAACGATCGTCTTCGTCGGCCGCATGGACTACTACCCCAATCAGGAGTGCATGTTCGACTTCTGTGCCAACGTGCTCCCGGGGCTGCAGGCCAGGCGACCGGGTTTGAAACTCGAAATCGTCGGCGCCGATCCGTCGCCAGCAGTCATGCGTCTCGGCGAACTGCAGGGAGTCACCGTGACCGGATCGGTGCCGGACGTGCGGCCATACCTGCGCCGTGCGGTACTGATGGTGGCACCGCTCAACATCGCCCGCGGTACACAAAACAAGATCCTCGAAGCGATGGCGACCGGGTTGCCCGTGGTGACCAGTCACGTCGCCGCCGGTGGCGTGGACGCGTCGAGTCCCGAGCACTTCCTCACCGCGACGACGCCGGACGAATATGCAAGCGCGATCTTGAGCATTGTCACGGATCCTGCCGAGCGCGAGCGGCTGGCGACCGCGGGTCGGGCGCGCATGCTGTCCCACCATTCGTGGGAGAGATCGATGCAGCGCCTCGACGGTATAATCGCTCGATGCGTACGCCAATTCGAGGTCACGGCACCCACTGGTTGCCTGGTACCTCGCGGGTGAATTGTCGTTGAATGTTTGCACAAACACCCACTGCTCGCGGTTCCGTATCTGAAGGAGTCCTTCACCTCCCGCGTGACGTATCGGCTGTGCAAGGCGTAATGGCAGATCTTGCCGGTTTCGGATCGGACAAAGTACACAATGAACATTAGCATTTTCGGCCTTGGCTACGTCGGCGCGGTGTCGCTCGCCTGTCTGGCGCGCGACGGCCATCGCGTCGTCGGCGTCGATGTCGACCAGAACAAACTCGACCTGATCGCTGCGGGCAAGACGCCAGTCGTCGAAGAGGGCATGGTGCAGCTGATGGCGGACGTGGCGGCCAGTGGCCGCGTGTCGGTGACGCTCGACGCTGTCGCGGCGATCCTGGAGACCGACGTTTCACTGATCTGCGTGGGCACACCATCGGCCGCGAACGGAAGCCAGGACCAGAGCGCAATGCTTGGGGTTGCGAAGGAGGTCGGCAAGGCGATGCGTGGAAAAAACACGCCTCACGTATTTGTCTTTCGTTCAACGCTCGTCCCCGGAACCGTGGAGCAGGTACTTCGTCCCATTATCGAGGCCGAATCGGGCAAGCGGGATGGTGTGGATTTCCATGTGTGTTTTCAGCCGGAATTCCTTCGCGAGGGCTCGTCGATCAAGGACTATGACAAGCCGCCGTACACCATTGTTGGCGCCAATTCCACGGGCCCCGTGCTGAAATTGCGCGAACTGTTCGGTCACCTGCCTTGCGAGTTCTTCACGACGTCCATTCGTGCCGCGGAGATGGTGAAGTATTGCTGCAACAACTTTCACGCGCTCAAGATCACCTTTGCCAACGAGACGGCACGCCTATGCGAGGCGCTGGAGGTCGATCCGTTCGAAGTGATGGATTTGCTGTGCAAGGATCGACAGCTCAATATCTCGCCGGCCTATCTCAAGCCCGGTTTCGCGTTCGGTGGTTCGTGCCTTCCCAAGGATCTTCGCGCGACGCTCATCTCGCGAAGATCCACGACGTCGACCTTGCCGATGCTCGGCAGCATTCACCAGTCGAATCGTCTGCACATCGATCATGCGATCGCCAAGGTGCTGCAATCGGGCTGTCGCAAGATCGGGTTGGTCGGACTTTCGTTCAAGAGCGGCACCGATGACCTGCGCGAGAGTCCGCTGGTGCTGCTTGCCGAGCAACTGATCGGCAAGGGGCTGCAACTGCGCGTATTCGATCCGGATGTCCACCTGTCGAGCCTGCTCGGCGCCAATCGGCGTTACATCGAGCGCCACGTGCCGCACCTCGGCCAGTTGTTGACCGACGACCTCGAGACGGTCATCAACGAGTCCGAAATGCTGGTCATCGCGCTGCGCGACGCGCAGGTCCTGGCTGCCCTCAAGCAGCACCGCGCGACGACCAGACTGCTGCTCGATCTGGTCCATCTATCGGCTGCGCAGCGAGTTGCCGGGGCGCTACAGCGGATTGTGCTGGTAACCATGTCATGGCTGCGAAGTCGGCAACGCAGTGTTGCTCGCAGTTGCTGTCGCGTGGTTGGCCCGATTGACACTGCTGCCGGCTCAGGCCGTACGAGTGCGCAATGCGTTCCTGATGCAACGGCCTGCATCCGGACGCGTTTGCATGGACACCCTCGACTGTTCCGGCCGACTTCCGGGTCGAACATCGGCGAGCGCCGGCAACGATCGAGAAGCCGTGGCCGTCGCCAAGGTGCGGACGGCCGGTGGAGACTGGGCGCAGGCGCTGGCGTTGGTGACGATGCTGGTGCGTCACTGGAAGCGCATTGGGCCGATCCGGTCAGATCTGTCGACCACCTACACACTCATTGTTTCCGGCGTCGGGTACTGCTCCGACTACGTTCGCGTGTATCTCGCCGCGTCGAACGCGATCGGTCTTTTCTGTCGGCAATGGGCGTTTTCGTTCGACGGTTTCGGTGGCCATGGCCACACCTGCGTCGAGATCTACGACAGCCAGCGAGGAAAATGGGTGTTTGTCGACGTGCTCCAACAACGTCTATGCGGTGCTTGCAGGACAACAGGAGCCGCTTTCCGTGCTCGAACTGCGTAGTGCATTGCTCGGAAGCCTCCCATCGAATTTCGGCGTGCCGGTCCCGGGCCGCTTGGCTTCGAGCACTTCGACAAACTCCTGGATTATTACCGGCGTGGCGCCGAGCAGTGGTATCTATGGTGGGGCAACGACGTGGTGACCCGAGAAAGCGCGGGACTTGCAGGTGCACTATCGCAGATCTCGCGACGGCTGTCGCACCGAGTTTCAAGTGCGTTTTACCTGCCGCCTTCGTCCCTATCGTGACCGCTGAAAATGAGCTCGCCAGTGCGAAGGATCGAGAACCTGCGTCGCCAGGTCGTGGGGACATTGCTGGTCGTCATTGTCCTTGCTCTGACATTGGGATTGCAGATTGGATTGGGGAGCTGGTCCATGGTCGACCGTGACGCACGCGGCGTGCAGACGACGATGACAGGTGATCGTGCCGGCGAGTCGACGCTGGCTAATCGCTCGATTCGCGCGATGCTTGGCCGCTTCTCGCCGGCGGGAATTCGGGGACGGCTCACGATCCTGATGTTCCATCGGGTTCACGAGCGTCCGGACAGTCTGTTTCCGAACCAGATGCACGCGGCGATGTTCCGCGAGCGCATGCGCTGGATACGCACCTGGTTCAACGTGCTTCCACTCGACCAGGCGACGACGCGCTGGCTCGCGGAGGCCTTGCCTGCACGCGCGCTTGCCATCACCTTTGACGACGGATACGCAGACAATTGCACCGTTGCGCTGCCGATTCTGCGTCAACTCGACTTGCACGCGACATTCTTCGTATCGACCGCATTTCATCGATGGCGGGCCGCATGTGGAACGACACCGTCATCGAAGCAGTCCGCGGAGCGGTTGGCGACGTACTCGACCTCTCGAGCGTCGGTCTTGGCGCGCATCGCATCGGCAACGCCGGAGGAGCGAAGGCAGGCGATCAACGCGATCCTGCGTCAGCTCAAGTACCTTTCGTCGACGCACCGTCAGACGCAGACGGTCGCGATTGCGGCCGCTGGCGAGGGCCCGAGCTTGGCAAAAGACCTGATGATGACCGCGACACAGCTCCGCAGCCTTGGCGGCCGCCGGCATGGGTATAGGCGGCCACACGATGACGCACCCGATCCTTGCTCAGCTCGACGACGGTTCGGCGCGTCTGGAGATTGGCGGCGGTCGCGAGGCGCTGGAGGCCATGGTTCGTCAGCCGATCCGACTGTTCGCATATCCGAACGGTAAGCCTGGACAGGACTACAGCGCGGTACACGTGCGCATGGCAACGGAACTTGGCTTCACCGCCGCAGTCTCGACCGCGCCAGGGGCGGCGCGCGCCGGCGACTCGCTGCACGAGTTGCCGCGATTCACGCCGTGGGGACACACCGTCGCTTCGCTGGGGCGCGATGCTGGCCGAAACTGTGTTCACCCCAGTGTCCTCACGCGACCTGATGAACAGCCTCGCAGCGACGCAGCCTGAAGGCCTCGAGACCGCTGCGCGTCACGTGGTCCGGCGCGATACTGCTGGTCGGTCCGCTGCCTCCGCCGTCGGGAGGGATGGCGAACCAGACTCGCCAGCTCGCCCAACTCCTGGCGGACGAAGGCTGCATGGTCACCGTCGTGCAGGTCAACGCGCCCTACATCCCGGCCTGGGTCGGGCGACTCCGTGGCGTGCGTGCGCTGTTTCGTCTCGCGCCGTACATCGTGCGTTTATGGAGCGCCGCCGGGCAAGCCGATTTGATCCACGTGATGGCCAACTCCGGATGGGCCTGGCACTTCTTTGCTGCGCCCGCGATCTGGATCGCCCACCTGCGCGGCAAGCCCGTTGTCGTCAACTATCGGGGTGGCGATGCCGACGCATTTCTTGCGCGCCAATTTCGCTGGGTGCGACCCACGCTTGCGCGAGCGAGCCGCGTCGTCGTTCCATCCGGCTTTCTGGGCGCGGTGTTTGCCAAGTATGGAGTCGCCACGACCGTCGTGCCGAACATCGTGAATCTGGAGGCGTTTCAGCCGCAGGTGTCGCGTCCGGCGAATCCGCACTTGATCGTAACGCGCAATCTGGAGCCGATCTACGATATCGCAACGACGATCCGTGCGTTTGCGATCGTCAGTCGCCAACATCCGGACGCAAGGCTCACCATTGCCGGTTCGGGGCCAAGCCGCCCGGAGCTCGAACAACTGGCACAGGACCTCGGCGTCGCCGACAGAGTGAGCTTTACCGGCAGGCTCGACAATGCCATGCTGCCGGATCTGTATCGATCGGCAAGCGTCCATCTCAATTCATCGCTCATCGACAACATGCCGATTTCGCTGCTCGAGGCCATGGCGTGCGGCGTTTCGATCGCGAGTACGAGTGCCGGAGGGATTCCTTATCTGGTCGAGCATGAAAAGACGGGGCTGTTGGTGCCGGTCGGCGATCACCGGGCGTTGGCGGCAGCCGCGCTGCGATTGATCGACGATCCACAGTTCGCGGCGGGCCTCGCCAGGGCGGCACGGCAAGCGGTTCAGGTCTATTCCTGGCCCAGCGTTCGCTCCCAGCTGTTTGCCGTGTATGCACGGGCCAGCCCGCACCCGAATCAAGTGACGTTAGGGGAAGTCGCGTGAATCGATTGTTCCACTCGACCTTGATGCACGCGCTCGTTCCCGTGCGCCTGCGGCTGATGCGCCAGCTCAGGCGCCGCGAAGGATGGGACCAGGCGAGGATAAGGGAATATCAGAACGAGAAGCTGCGCGAGCTGATCGCATACTGCTGGCAATACGTTCCGTACTATCGCTCCAAGTGGTCCGGCTCGATCGCGTCGCCGGACGAGATTCAGCGGGTCGAAGATCTCGAACGGTTGCCGGTGTTGTCGAAAGACGAATTGCGCGAGAACCTGGCCGCACTGACGACCACTGAGTCCTCCCTGAAAAGCAGTCCTGCACGCAGTGGCGGCAGTACCGGCCGACCGACGTTGTTCCGCATGACTCATTTCGACGAGGAAATGGCCTGGGCGCAGATGTACACCGCCTGGTCGTGGGCAGGGTGGCGAGTCGGCGACGCATTCCAGTGCGTTGGAGGCGAGTCGATCGGCGTGGGTTTGGGCGACAATCGGACCCGCAAGGACCGCATCATGCACCGCTGGACGACCAGCGGATCGAATCTCACACTCGAGCGCGCCAAGGCCCTCGCCGCTTCACCGCACTTCCACAAGATCCGCTTTCTCTACGGCTATCCGAGCGCGATACACGAATTGTGCGACCTGCTGAAGACCATCGGTGATCGCCCCAGCGCTCTCAAAGGTGTGGTGTGCACCGCGGAGATAATGCGCCGAGACGTTCGCGACTCAATCTCTGCAGCGCTGGGCGGAGTGCCGGTCCACGATCAGTATGGACTGAACGACGGCGGCCTGTTTGCTGCCGAAGGACCGGAACAGGACGGACTGCACGTGTTCTTTGAGCGCGGCATCCTGGAGGTGGTGGACGAGCAGAATCGGCAAATCAACGACAGTGGCCGGTCTGGGCGCGCGATTGCAACGTGCCTGACCAACCGCGCGACGCCGTTCGTTCGCTATGAGACCGGAGACGACATTCATTGGTACGACGGTGGCCCGGTGGCTTCCGGGATTCACTGGCCGCGAATCGGCCCCGTGGACGGACGCACCGGAGACGTCATCTATCTGCCCAGCGGTCGGCGTATTGCAATGCCCGGACTGACACTGGTGATGCGCTGGGTCGACGGTCTGAAGCAGTACCAGTTCATCCAGACCGGCCCAAGCGCAGTTACAGCGCGCCTGGACCGGGCGGCGGATTTCCGATTGTCAGAGGCCGAGACGCTCAGCTATCTGCGCAACAAGATCTCCGACGAGATCGACTGGTCCATTGCATGGGGACGGCCGGAGCTCACGCAGAATCAAAAAGTGCTGATCATTCGCAACGACTGGTTAAGGAAACATCCTCGCGAGCCTCATGTTTGACCAGGAGCTGACACGTAAAATGCGCCCCTTGTCAGCACCGCCACGCGCCTGACCAGACGTCCAGCCCAGCGATTTCGGTCATTGCAGTCTCTTGAACCAATGCGTCTGGCGGGTTGAATTGAAAGCCGATCCGGCCATGAAGACCGAGCCGTCGGACATGCCGCAGACACTGTTGGCCAGGAACTCGCTCTGATTGGCAAGTGCCGGGCGTCCTATGTCTTCGCTCCAGACATTGGTCGCAGGGTCGTAGACCAGAACTTTGCTGATGGCACCTTCCGGGCCGAGGATATACGGCCACACTACCTTGGTGCCGGACGTGGCAAGCAGGGTACTTTCGGGTGTGTTGATTGGCACCGGCGGATCGGCCATTCTGGTCATGGTACGGGTGTCGATGTTCCAGCGGAAAAAGCGCACCGAGGTCGTCGAATCCGCACGTACTTCTCGCGCGACCATGTAGACGTTGCGGCCCACGATGGTCGGAAGCGAGTCCTCGACATATTCTGTATATGCGCTCGTGCTTCCATCCCATACCGTCGTCGCGACAGGTTGCCAGGTGTCCACACTCCACTCGCGCACGACCGTGCCGAGCGTCGACGATTGGGCAAATGCCAGCCAGCGGCGCGTTTGCGCGTCATACACGCCGCCGCGCATCATGCCCGTGCCTCCGAAGTTGGTCGTCTCCTTGACCCAGTGGCCATCGGGGTAATGCGACCAGACTTCCGAGACGCCCTCGGTGATGATGCCGGGAACGAAAATGATGCGCTGGTTTACCGCATCCCAACCGATACCCATGGTGTCGGGTCGATGCGGTCGCGGATCCGGTGAACCGTAGGCTCCGCGCTGCGTCCAGATCCCGGTGGCGACGTCCAGGGTCCAGGAGTCCTGGCGATACGAGTCTTCGTAAGGCGCGCCCGTGTAGTCCCCGCCGTACACCGCGATCTTTCCGGGGGCGACCTCCACCATCGCGACGTGCTTGGTTACCGCGTTGTACATGAAGGGCGCGACCGCGGCGCCGGTATTGGGCATATTCGGGCAGGAGGCCGGCGACCCATGTGCCGGTGATCGTCGGCGGCGGAGGCGGCGCCGCCAGCCAGTTGACGGTCGCCGTCGCCGGAGCACTCGTGCTGCCTGCATTGCTGGCCGTCATCGAATAGGTTCGGGTCCCCACAGTGGCCGATGTCGCGGTGCATGTGCTCGTCGTACTGGTGCAGCCCACCCAGGCATAGCTGCTGGGGTTGCCGCTGCAGGTGGCGGAGAGCGTGATATTCGAACCCGTCACCGGGGTCGTATTGCTGGCCGTCAAACCGCATACCACCGGCGTGATTCCACCCTGCCAGTTGACGCTAAGCGTCGCGGGCGAGCTCGTGCTGGTGCCATTGCTGGCCGTTACCGAGTAGCTTTTTGTCCCGGCGGTTGCAGACGTAGCAACACATGTGGCGGACGTACTGGCGCACCCGACCCATGCATAGGACGTCGGGCCACCGCTGCAGGTCGCGGTCAGAGTAACGCTCGTTCCGATCGTGGGGTTCGCATTGCTGGTGCCGAGGGTGCACGAAATCCCCGGCGGCGGCGGGCCACCCAGCGGGAGCGCGATAGAACCAGGTTTGCGGACTGAATTCATCGCCGCCGCGAATGGTGTGCAGCAGTGTCTGCCCGCGCACCGGGTCGTACGCCATGGCGTAGCCCACGTATGGCGTCGCGACCGGCACCACGTCGCCGTGCCCGACGTTGGCGGCCTGGCTCCAGGCCAAGGTGGAGAGGGGGAGCAACCACGTCGATCGCGTCGTGCCGGTCACTCCATCGTCGACGACCTCCGACGGCGACGCCGACCAGCCGACAAGCGTGTCGTTGACGGCATCGTAGACGAACTGCGTCGTCACGGGCGGCGCTGTTCCGGTGGTCGCGATGTGCTGCCAACCGGAGAGTGAAAGCGGCAGCGCCCAAAGGCTGCCATCGGTGTCGACGTAGACAATCCGGTTGCGGCTGGCGTCGAGCGCGCTGCGCCATGCCGTCATCTTCTGGAAGTCGGTCGCGTAGGTCGGCGCGATTCCTGGAACGGTCTCGTAATGCCACGCCGTTGCGACGGGCTGCAGCGCGAAGGTGCTCACTCCCGCGAGCAGCCACCCGCCAAAGGCGATGAGACGCTTGCCTGCCGGGTCGTAGATCATCGTAGCTTCGTAACTCGGAGCGGTGGGTGTGGGCGTCTGTACCCAGGTGTTGGTCGCGAAGTCGAAATACTGGAACGCGCCACCGCTGCCGGTGTCGCCGGTGCCGTCGCTGACCCAGAGCCGGTCGTTCAAGGGATCATACGCGATCGTGCGATTGTGGAAGTCGGTGCGGCCAGTGGTAGGACTGACAACCGTCCATGCACCGGCCGCGGGATCGAAAGCCGAGAGCGTTTTGAGCCAGGAGATCCCGTAAGCCCGGTTGCGCGTGCTGTCCCATGCGAGGTTGTACCAGGTCTGCTCGGTCGCTTCGTTCACCCCGACCGGCCCCGTCGCATAACGGGTCCAGGTGCCTGGTTCGCCCGTGGGAGGCGGGGGTGGTGGCGGTGACGACTGCCAGTTGACAGTGGTCGTCGCCGCAGGACTGGTGCTGCTGCCATTGCTGGCCGTCATCGAGTAGGTCATTGCGCCCGCAGTTGACGACGTCGCCACGCAAGTGCTGGTCGTGCTTGTGCAGCCGACCCAGCTGAAGCTGGTCGGGCTGCCAGTACATGAACTCGTCAGCGTCACGCTCGTACCTACTGCCGGCGTCGAATTGCTGGCGGCTAACGTGCAAGCAACCGCACCTGGCGGCGAACCGGCCTGCCAGTTGACGCTGACAATCGCGGGTGAACTGCTGCCGCCGTTATTGCTCGCTGTCACCGCGTAGCTGTTGTTGCCGGCGGTTGCCGACGTCGCCACGCAGGTGCTCGTCGAGCTGGAGCAGCCGACCCATGAGTAGCTGGTGGGGTTTCCGGTGCAGACCGCCGTCAACGTCACAGTGGTGCCCACGACCGGTGTCGAATTGCTCGACGTAGCGCTGCAGGAGATCCCGGACGGCGGCGACACTGGCTGCCAGTTGACGCCGATGGTCGTGACTGAACTCGCACCATTGTTGCTCGCGGTCACGGAGTAGCTTTTCGTTCCGCTTGTCGCCGACGTGGCGAGACAAGTATTGCCGCTGGGCAATTGCGTGCAACCTGTCCATGAGTAGGTTGGCTGGTGCCCGGAGCACACGGCTGTCAAGGTGATGCTGGTGCCTGCCACGGGTGCGGAATTGCTCGCGGCCAGCGAACAAGTGACGTTCGACGCTGCGACCGTGCGCCAGTTGGTCGTCGTTGCCGCCAGCACGCTGCTGCTGACTCCATCGCTTGCCTGCACTGAATAGGTGACAGCTCCGGCCGTCGCGGACACGGCAATGCAAGTGTTGGTCGAGCTGCTGCAACCCTGCCAGGCGTAGCTCGTCGGACTGCCGGTGCAGTTTGCGGTAAGCGTGATTCTCGAGCCCATGATCGGGTTCGTTTCGCTGGCAGCAACGGTGCAGGCAACGCTATTCGCCTTCGCACTAACGCGGCTTGCAGCCGGCACGCAGAACGCAGTTCCCGGCGCGGGTCCGTAGCCGTCGGCAACATAGCCGCGTTGTTGCATCGTTGCTACTATCGCAAGACTGTCGGTAAAGCGGTGATTTGAATCGGATCGATTGTTCCACAGCCGATGGATCGGCTTGGTTCCCGCGGGACACACGCCGCTAGTCAAATCCGGCAAGTACGCGCGGAAAACGCTCGGTGATTCAAGAATCCATTTCTGCGGAAGGACGTGTTGCACTTCGGAGCATTCGGCCGGGTTCGCCAAATACAGATGCGAATTGAGCCCGGCTCCAGGTGTGCCGTAAAAGCGGCAGACCGGCGTCGTGCCGCGATCGGTAGTGCCGACCGGCAGAACCGGAAAGCTCAGCCCGGTCGGGGCCCATCCCGGAAGTTGACCGCTGTTCAGCGCGGCAATCTCATCCTGCGCCGCGGTAATGAAGTAATGGTCGAGCTGTGAGTTGTAGTATTCGATCGCGAGGACGGTACCGTCCGAACTGGTCGCTGCGGCGTTCACCGGTAGCGCTGGCGCAAAGAGCGTAGCGAAGAGCAAAACGAGTACTAGGGCCAATCTTTGCATCGTGTTCCCGGCAGATTGCGCGTCTGACACCGTATCGGCAGCCAGGCGCTGGTGTAGAGTGAGTCGCCGGTCACGAATATCGCCCTCACAGGCGGAACCGGGCTCGCGTTTATGACGTCGTGCTATGACGCTAGCATAGACCGTACCGGGAGTCAAAATTCCATCGAAAAAAATTGACGTATCGTGGTGTACAAAGAAGCGCGCATCACAATGAAATCGACGACGCAGGGCACGACAAAGTGACGTTCTAGTTGTTGTGCCGCTCGTCTAGGCGAGGGCGGGACGATCAATACGCGTCCGGCAGCGTCTCGCCTGGCTGTCTCGGGGCTGACGCAACCAGGCTTATGTGACGCGCAGCGTCATTGTCTACCGCAGGATGGCAGATTTGATCCGGCTACTGGATCAGTGAATCGACGTCGTCAGCATCCGCGTATGCTCGGACACATGAGTACGCGCTCGACGAATTCCTGAATAACCAGCGCCGGTCGCTCCTGATAAATCAGCGATCGATCCAGGCGGGTCCCGTCGATGAAAACGATCCGCTTGAAGTGTTCGGCAAGCAACGGAGCGAGATTGGTGTTGAACGAATCCTGCGTCATGACGACGCGCGGTCCGCCACAGTCGGGACATTCCATTGCGGTGGCTTCGGACCCGCCCATGCCATTGTTCGTCGCCAGGCGGGCATGACGCGGGGCGCTGGGCACGAATTCGATGCGCTCCTCGCGGAAGCGGTCGTCCAGGGCGAGGATGCGCGCCAGGTCGCCACCGGAAGTGTTGCGCATCACAAGCCCGCCCAGCGGCGGATCGGTGCTCAGTTCCGGAAACCAGGCACGCAGGCGCGCCAGGATTTCGGAATAGGCTACGAGCGCCCCGGCGTCATTCCAATGCGTATCGGTACGATGATAGACGCGCTGCGTTTGCTTCGCGAGGCGCAGCGGCGGACGCAGGTCGAGCAGCTCCACGCTGGAGTGGGCGTGCAGCTCTCGCACCAGCTGATCAAGCCGCGTCTCGGTGCCGACCGGCCGTAGCTCCGGCGGCATGAACTCGGGATAGATCGTTTCCTTATTCGGGGCGACAACGATCAGATAGCGAATACCGCGCTCGGCGAGCCACATCCGTCGGCTTTCGAGTTCTTCGCGCCATTGGCTGAGTTCACGCGCCGTGAATGGCTTGACCGCACGAAAGTAGTCCACGGACTGCTCGGCCGCGTAAAACAGATATCCGCTTTGGCCGACAAGTGCCTTGGGTGACGGCGAGACGCCGAGTGCGAGCTTGGCAACGCTATGCGCGCGGATAAGGTACCAGCGGAACGCGAACGAGTCGTCCCAATAGCGCTCGAAACGCCGGGGGAAACTTGCGATGGAGAATGCCCATCCCGGCGAAGTTAGCTCCACGGTAGGCAACGGCGCGGGTCGCCGATTTTCCGTCAGTGCAAAGGCGCCTTCGGTGGGGAGCAGCTTTCCGACCAGCGGCAGGCAAACAATGCCCAGGAACAGGCTGATGACGAGTACTTCGGTAATCCGTCGGACGCGCGAAGCGCTGGGCTCGAGGGGTTCCATTCAGAATCGGAAATAGATGAATGGGTTGTAGGTACCCGCCGCGAGCAGCATGATCGAGACCATGAGTATCGACATGAGCGCCGTGATTTCCACTGCGCTTGTTCCAACCGTCAACACCGTGCTGGATGAACTCTCGCACCACCGCTTGACTACGGCCAGAATCGGCGTCGAACCGATGATGCCGATCGCCATTGCAAGCAGACGCTCGGAGTCGACGAATATTGCCAGCGGCTGTTCGAGACCCGAAGCCTTCGAATATCCAAGCAGCGCGAGCAGGAAGCTCCAGGCATCAGGCAGGGTGGTCGCCCGGAAGAATACCCAACTCACCATGACCACGAGCATCAAGTAGGTGTGACGCAATGGTGCCCACCATGATGTCAGCGACGCGGACAGTCCCAGTCGCTCCAGGACCAGGAACGCGCCAAAGTACAGGCCCCAGATCACAAAATTCATGCTGGCGCCGTGCCATAACCCGCACAGGAAGAACACCGTGATAAGGTTGAAATAGACGCGCCATGGAGGAACGCGGTTGCCGCCGAGCGGAATGTACAGATAGTCTCGGAACCACGTCGAGAGCGATATGTGCCAGCGCCGCCAGAACTCGGTCACGCTCTGCGAGATATAAGGATAGTTGAAGTTCTCGAGAAACCGGAATCCGAACATCAGGCCAAGACCGATCGCCATGTCCGAGTAACCCGAGAAGTCGAAATAGATCTGGAGCGTGTAGCAGGCGAGCCCGAACCATGCAACGCCCGTCGTCAGCTGATCCGGAGGGAGGCTGAAAATGAGGTCCGCAGGGACGGCGAGCGTGTTGGCGATGAGTACCTTCTTGCCGAGACCAACAATGAATCGCTCGATGCCGCGCGCGAACATGGTGCGCGTGATCACGCGATCGCGCAGTTGCGGCGCGATATCGTGGTAGCGAATGATCGGACCCGCGATGAGCTGGGAAAAGAGCGAGATATAGAGCGCCATGTCGAACGGATTCCGCTGGGCAGGCGCGTCTCCCCGGTAAACATCGATCACGTACGACAGGGCATGGAAGGTGAAGAACGAAATGCCGATCGGCAGCGCGACAAACGGTATCAAAATGGGCGCAATGCCGTCGGCGTGCAACAGCGCATTGAGCCCGTCGACGATAAAATTCGTGTACTTGAACACCGCCAGCAAGCCAATGTTGATCACAACTGCCAAAACAATTGCCACGCGGGCCTGCGGCGTGCCGTGGGCGCGATCGATCCAGAGCGCCAGTAGGAAATTGGAGGCGATGGAGGCCAGCATGACGATGAGAAAGCGCGGCTCGCCCCAGCCGTAAAAGACCAGGCTCGCCGCCAGGAGCCAAAGATTGCGCAGCCGACCCGGCAAGAGGAAATAGCCCGCGAGGGTGATCGGGAAGAACAGGAACAGGAAGATCGGGGAGCTGAAGACCATGGGATGCGCCTGCGTCGCGGGTCAGCGCTGGCGCGTCACTCGACGTTAATTGACCACCGAACGCCCAGCCCACGCTTCATCCGCATGAGGGGGCCGCGTAGCGGAGCCGGAAGCAAGGTTGCACCTAGCGCGAGCGCAGTCGTCAGCCGAAATTGTTGCGCGAGGCTCGTCTTTAGCCTCTTGCGCGCGATTCGAGTTTCACCTGCATTGAGCGCGACGATGCCGAGGCGGTAGTACGACACCGGGCTCTCCTTGCGCAGGTATTCGGCCGTACCCTCTGCGAACAATTCGGCGTGCGCTTCCACCTTCTCCCCGATACCGATGCGTTCGAGAAGCAACTTCTCGAATTTCAACGATGCATTTCCTTCCCAGACGAGCGCCCTGACAAGCTGCTCCTCGATGGCGATTCCCCGCCAGCGATGCAGCAGCCGCATCCAGCACTCAGCGTCGTCGCAGAGGCGGAACGCTTCGTCGAAACCGTTGACGTCCAGGATTGCTTCGCGCCGGAGAAGCACCGTCGACGGCGAAATGAAGTTGAATCGGACCACCGCTTTGGCAATGTCGGTTGGCATAAGAAACGCGCCGTCGCCAATCGGCTCCCGATTCAGGGCGGCATAGGCCGGCGTCGTCGCCAGAAAGCCGTCTTCGACGATGCTGCCGTCACCCTCGAAAAGTTGCATGTCGGTGAAGACAAGACCGACAGCGGCATGGTCCTGAAGCAACTTGAGTTGGCGCGCCAGTTTGCCGGGCTGCCAACGGTCATCCTGATCGAGCAGCGCGATATACGGCGCACGCGACGCTGCCAGACCGGTGTTGCGCGCACCGGACACTCCGCGGTTGGCTTGGGTGATGACCGTGACGCCGGGTCCATAGGAACGGGCAATTGCGGCCGTATCGTCACTCGATCCGTCGTCGACCACGATAACCTGCAGCGCCACGTCCTGCGCCAACGCGCTGTCCAGCGCATTGCGGATCACCTTGCTGCCGTTGTAGGCGGGCAGGATCACGTCCACCAGGGCATCGGAGCGAACCGGGGGAGAAGCGAGAACCATCAATTGCCCTGCAATGCGCCAGCCGCGACACGGCCCTGGGACAGGGCCTTTCTGTAACTCTGAACCGTCTGCGCGGCAATGACGGGCGCCGCGCATTCCCGCTCAATCGCCTGCCGGGCCTCCGCACCCACCGCCGCACGCGCGTCGTCGGACAGGGAGAGCGCCCGCGAGAGGGCCTCCGTCAGAGCCGCCGGATCGTCCGGGGGGACCACAAAGCCGGATTTGCCGTCGCTTATGAGTTCGTCAACGCCCGTGTGCGTACTCACGACGCATGGCGTGCCGCATGCCATGGCTTCGAGAGCCACGTTTGGAAACACGTCGTTGAGGGCAGGAACGGCGACGATGCTCGCGCGTTGGTAAAGCGCGGTCAGCTCGCGCGGGTGCATCGACTCGAGGAATCGCGCATGCTGGAGCACGCCGCGCTCTCCCAGTTCGCGCTGGATCACATCGCGCATGAACGTGCCGTCCGCGGTGCGCGTCCCCTTGCCGACGAACCAGAATTCCGCGTCGGGATTGCGGCGAACGACCTCAGGCATCGCTGCGACAATCGTGTGAACGCCCTTGCGTCGCTGCAGAATGCTGGCGAACAGGACGACGCGTCGATCGCCGGTACTGGGTCGCAAACCAGGCTGAAAGGTGGTCAGGTTCATCGGATTGCGGATGATCTGTATTCGTGACCGATCGAGACGCCACTCGCTTGCCATGAGGTCAGCGAAGCGCCTGGTCGCGCATGTCAGCACCGTCGCTCGCGACGCCGGCCGGCGCTCGACGAATTCCTCGAAACGGGCGCGAATGTTGTCGGACGTCTGACCGTCCCATCGCCGCAGCACCGTGGCCGGACCCATAAGGTGGACGTCGAACGGGATAAATGGGTCGTAGGAAAATCGCAGGCCCTCGCCATTGCCGTCGGCGAATCGGATCATGTCGAAACTGTAGCGGCTATGCAATGCTCGCAGCGCCCGGTTGGCGGCAAACGAACGCCGGATCCAGGGCAAAGGTACCCAGCGTCCGAGCTTCCACATGCGTTGGCTCGGAGGCGGGAGGGCATGCACTTTGACGTTGCCCTCCTGGTATTCCCACGGCGGCTCGCCCCGCTCGGTGAGCACGGTCACCTCGTGGCCCAACTCCGCGACAGCGCGTGCCAGCGTGAAGGTGTGTGTACCGATGCCGCCGACACCAACCGACTTGCTCGACCAATCCGACAAATAATCTGCTGAAACAAAACAGATACGCAGCGGACGCTCGTCAATCGATCCCATAACGATCATGCAGTACCGGTCGTCAGCGCGCGAGTGACCGCCGCAACGGCTATCCGACCCGTTCTGTCACGGTTTCCCAGCGATGCGGGAAGACAAAGTGGCCAATGACCTCGCGCGACGCCACACTCGGTCCGTTCACCATAAAGGTCGCGGCCCGTGGCCGATGATCAAGGTACCGTTGAATGCGTGCGTCATGAATCGCAACCGTTACTCCATAGCTGCCGCGCGTGAACAGCACGGGGGAGAGGATTAGCCGGATCACGCCGGTGCCTTCCGTGCAATCGAGTTTGATCCGATCGAAGCGCGTTGTGAGTCCACCGAGGCTATAGTCCCTTGATTCGAGAAACGTAAGCGCGACCACCGGGTCATCGACCGGGCGCGTGACGGTGTACGTGATTTCGATGGTCGCCGGCTCTCCATAGGTCAGCGGGCCTTGTGCGTTGCCGTCTGCATCGCACACGCTGACGCTCGTGATGCGAATGGGGCTGTCGGAGCTGCTCGTCAGCTCCGCGGATTTCTCCGTACCCTTGTGATCGTGAACCGAGCGCAGATAGGCTTCGACGGTGTCCTCCGGGTCACCGAAGGCCTGGACGCCGCCGTGGTCTATCCACATGACTCTGGATGAGTGCTGGAGAATGCTCGGCATGTTGTGAGAGACCAGGACAATCGTCTTGTCCTGTTCCTTGAGTTCGGCGATCTTGTTAAGGCACTTGGCTTGAAACGATGTATCGCCGACCGCCAGCACTTCGTCGACCAGCAAAATTTCCGGCTCGATATGCGCGGCCACCGCGAAGCCGAGCCGTACCATCATCCCGGACGAATAGAACTTGAGCGGGGTATCTATGAACTTTTCAACCTCGGCGAAAGCGACAATCTGGTCGAACTTGGCGTCGAGTTCCCGCTTGCGCATGCCCATGATCGAACCATTAAGATAGACGTTCTCTCGGCCTGTAAGGTCGGGGTGAAACCCCGCGCCGACCTCAATCAGCGCGCCGACGTTGCCGACGACCGAAAACGAGCCGCTTGTAGGGCTGGTGACGCGCGAAAGGATCTTGAGGATCGTGCTCTTGCCGGCACCGTTTGGGCCAATGAGACCAACAGTCTCGCCGCGGCCGATTTCAAAACTTACATCGCGCAGTGCCCAGAAAACATCGGGTGCGATGGTACCTTTCGACAATCGCGCGTCGAGTAATGCGCGACAGTTCGTCACGAATGGAAAGATACCAGCCGTGACGCAGCCGATATTTCTTCGATACTTGGTCGAACGTGAGAGCGATTTCCTTCATCGGGTCAAATCACGTCTGCGAAGGTGCGCTCGGCGCGCTTGAACACCGTGTACGCGATACTGATCGCCACCAGTGCGATAACGGAGGCGATGCCGAGATGCGCGAAGTCGGGGTGCGAACCGTGCAGCAGGACGCGCCGGTAGCCATCGATTACGCCGACCATGGGGTTGAGAACGTATAGAGGCATCAATGACGCGGGGACACTGCTGAGCGGATACGCGATTGGCGTGGCAAACATCCAGAGTTGGAGCAAAAGCGGTATAGCGTGGCCAATGTCACGAAAGCGGACGTGCATCGCGGACGTAATCAGAATGACAGCCAGCGTGAACAGCACCTGCAGCGCTAGCAGACGGGATTACCCACAAGAACGTCCAGGAAAAGGGCATGTGGTAATACATAAACATGCCGACCAGCACTGCGGCGGCAATCAACAGATCGACTAGCGCCGAAACCATCACTGCGAGCAGCAGGGTCTCGCGTGGGAAGTAGATCTTGCGCACCAGTTCCGCGTTGGCGGTCATTGCGATCGTGCCCTGGGAGACGCACTTGGCAAAAAAAGTCCAGAACACCAACGCGCTATAAGCAAAGATCGGGTAGGGGACCCCATCGCTATCAACACGCGCGAAGATCGAGAAGACGAAGGTAAACACCACCATCAGCGACAGCGGCTGGATAACCGCCCAAGCAACGCCGAACAGCGTCTGCTTGTACTTGGCGCGAATGTCGCGCTGGGCGAAACTGACGATCAGGTGAATGTGGCGAGCAAGCTCGCGCAGGTGCTTCATATTGCGGGTCCGTCCGAATGCTCGTTACCGGAGTGTGCCATTATCGTCGCTCGCTAGCGGCGGATGATCCGCCCTGGCAATCCGCTTGCCAGATCCCGTCAAGCGCGCCTTGAGTTGCGGCCCGATTTTCCATCTGAACCTGGCTATCGCGCCACGAAAGCCACCTCGAAATACGTAGTAGGTAAACAACTCGTCGACACCGGTCGCCCATTTGAGCTTCGTTTCTGACGCCGGCCCAAGCATATCGAAGAGCCGGATTGACGGTTGCGCAAATGCCCATCGTACTATATGCAGCTGAAGCACCTGCCCAGGCGATTCCTTGGCAAAATCCTCCAGGAACCCGATCTTCAGGCAACTCAGGGTGCCCGCGTAAAGTGTGCAAATCTGAAAGGCGAGAATTTTCGTCTCGCAGCGAAGCAGAAAGACGCGAAGGCTACCACGCCGCGCCAGCTCTTCACACAATTTTGCATAGAACTCTCGCTGCCGCACGTCCTGGATGATCGAAGTTCCGCCTTTGCCTTTCCATCCCGAAGCTTCGACTTGCAGGATCTCGTCGAAGTCGGCGGCAATGTCATGCCAATCAGTCAGGTTTTCGAAGGTTGAGCCGGCCTTCTCCGCACGGCGCTCGTAATAGAGCCAGGTCTTGCGCCGAGTCTTTCCGCGGTCAGTCAGGTATCGTTCCCAATCGCCAGTACAGTCGATAAATGGGGCCGCTTCACAGAAATCGCGATGCGATGCCAGCGCACCACCGGCATGATCGATTGCATGTGCAAGCCTTGCGGTGCTCGAGACGTAGTGAGCGATGATGGCGTCGACTCGGAGGTCGCGCATCAGGCTCGCAAAGTCTCCAACTGTCGGAGGTGTACCTCCGTGCACGTCGAAACGAGGGCTGTGAGAGTTGGCCGCGGCAGTTGCGATCCTCAACTGGAAAGGCCCAACGCGACGCCGCTCGATCTGATATGCGAATTCAACCACGGCACCATCGCGTGACGGCGCCTGCCACCAGCCGGAGTCGGCACGGCCAAAATACTCCAGCCAAAGTTCCAGCCAAACCCTGGTGGCGAACAGGGTTTCGCTGACATCGGCATGAGCATGGGGACGATTTTCAATCAACAAATTACTGACCACCGAAAATTCCTACTTGATGTTCCGCCAAGCATGCCTCTATCGTATCGAAGCAAACGCCACTGCGAAAGGACCGACACGTAGTGCCCCTCGCAATGCGGAAGTGCCAAGGTGTAGCCTTCAGCATGTGGGCGACGCGTAACACCCGCGACAGCCCAGGTCGCACCGTGGCAAACTGGATAGTAAGATGAGCACCGCGCAGCTGGGATATCGAGCCCTCGCAGCGCCAATGACGAGCGACAACGATGTTCCCATTTAGAGACATTATCCTCACGACGTTCATCCTTGGCTTGCTGCCAATGGTCCTGGTCCGCCCCGATTGGGGCATCCTGCTATGGACGTGGATCGGGCTGATGAATCCCCACAAGCTGACCTGGGGTTTCGCGCACGACTTCCCGTTCGCAATGATCGTCGGCCTGGTAACGATCGTCTCCATACTGATGTCCAAGGAGCCCAAGCGCCTGCCGATGTCGCCGCCAGTCGCCATGTTGCTGCTGCTGGTGATGTGGATGACGATAACGACGGTGTTCTTCAGCCTCTATCCCCAGGAGGCATGGCAAAAGTGGGACAAGGTGATGAAGATACAGCTTTTCATCTTCCTTACCATCGTCATGATGCAATCGGAACAGCGAATTCGGGCCCTGGTATTCGTCTCGACGCTTTCGATCGCGTACTTCGGCATCAAGGGCGGTGTCTACACGATCATGCGTGGTGGTGGCGGGATGGTACTCGGTCCCGACGGCGGATTCATCGAGGGCAATACGGAAATTGCCCTGGCGCTCACGCTGACCCTGCCGATGATGCGTTGGCTGCAACAGCAGACCGAAAGACGGTGGCTGAGGCAGGTCGCAACGGTCTGTATGATTCTGATTGCCGTTTCGGTGCTTGGTTCATATTCGCGCGGGGGCCTACTTGCCTTGGCCGCGATGGCGGTCTTCCTCTGGCTCAAGAGCCGAAAGAAGGTCGGTCTTGGCATCGTACTCGTCGTACTGGCAGTCACGTTCGTGACGTTCATGCCGGAAGAATGGCACGAGAAGATGCACACCATCGAGACTTACCAGGACGACAGCTCCGCAATGGCACGGATCGCCACGTGGCAGTTTGCGAAGAATCTGGCGTGGGATCGGCCGATCGGCGGTGGAGGTTTCGATACATTTCAGCCTGAATCGTTTGCGCGATGGGCGCCTCAGTCATCGACGGTGGACCCCCACAGCATCTGGTTTCAGATGCTTGCCGAACACGGATTCGTAGGTTTGGGAATGTACATATTGCTGTGGATTTCCGCTTGGCGCGCGGGTTCGAGGATCATTGCGACCTGTCGTGGCCGCGCTGAATTGATGTGGGCGAGTGATCTGGCTGCAATGATCCAGGCCGCACTGGTTGGATTCTGGGTGGGCGGGAGCTTCCTGGGCCTGGCGTACTGGGACTATCCCTTCTATCTGGTGGTAATATTGGTTCTGACCAATATCGTTGTGTCGAGGCAGATTGCGTCGGCCCGCCCTGCGACGCAAGGCGCAGCAACGACCGAGCAAGTTCGGTTGCGGATGCAAGGCCCATGACGCCGCTCATAGCGGCCTGGAGAATCGCCCTTGGGCCCTCGATTCGAGGAGCAGTGGCGGACAAGATTTGAAGAGTTCGCCGAGCTGCGCGATGACGATGCGGGAATTGCCGGCTGGAGTGCAACCGGACTCGATGCCCGCGTTCGTAGGTTTCTGAGGCTCTGGAAGCCTTCCTCCATCGGGCGCTGGCTCGACGCCGGCTGCGGTGCAGGTACCTACACCGCCATCCTGCGGCAGCGCGGACTCGAAGTCGTCGCCGTCGACTATTCTTTGCCAACTCTGCGCAAGGCCGCGCTGCGCGATCTGGACGTGCTCGGTCTGCTCGCGGCAGACGTGCGCCGGCTTCCGTTTGGCGACGACCAGTTCGACGGCGTGCTCTGTTTCGGAGTCAGCCAGGCGCTGGCCGATAGCCAGCCTGCAATCCAGGAACTGGCACGTCAGGTCAAAGCCGGTGGGGAACTGTGGGTGGACGCCCTGAACCGATGGTGTTTCGCCAACATCTATCAATCACTGCGCCGCCGGTACCGCGGGCGTCCCGTCCATCTTCGCTATGAATCGCCATGGCGGATCAAGCGACTGCTCCGCGACCATGGTTTCACTGATGTCCGGTTGCATTGGATGCCGATTGCGCCCGGCCACTCGCAGCGCTTGCAGCGGATCATCGAGTCGCCGGCCGGCCAGGGCTTACTGCACTTCGTGCTGCCCATGGGTCTCTTGCTTTCGCATTCGTTCATCGTTTGCGGCACCAAACCGTTCAAACGGGAAGCGGCAAGAGCAAATAGCACCACAACGGCGACGGGATAGTTGTCACTACTGGCCGACTGCTTGCGGGCCGTCAATCCATCCGGCGTGCGCGTACCAGATATTGAAAGGCGAGAAAGTCCTTGAGACCAGGCAACGCAAAATACTTCGCGTACGAATTGGCCGAGTGCGGCCGTTCTATCAATCGATAGTTGGTTTCAAATCTGTCGATCTTGAACCTCGCGCCCGCAAACAACTCGACAATGTTCCTGCGCGTAAAGAAACGCAAGTGAGTCCTGTCATGGATTCCGCGGTCACGGTAAGGCCAATATCCCTTCACCACGAGATTGACCAAGGTGTCCAGATGCCGAACATTTGGGATCGAAGCGATTACAACACCTCCAAGGCCGATTTTTTGTCTGATGTTGCTCAAGACGATCCATGGATCCCTCAGATGCTCGAGCACGTCCGCGAAAATCACCGCATCGAACTCTCGATCGGCCAATTTGCCCTGAATGGACGATTCTTCCACGTCCCCGACGATCACTCGATCCAGCCTCGCTTTCGCCTCATCAGCCATTGACTCGGACATTTCTATTCCAGTGACGCGGGCCTTGAGGACACGCTTCATTTCCGCCCCGGACGCGCCATTGCTGCAGCCCACATCCAGGATATTCCTGGCTTCCGTGGGAATGAGGGCCATGATGTCCGGACGTGGACCGACATACGCCGGATTGAACTTGGTCTCCATGACGAATCTCCTTCGCGTCTACGGACAATCCTACGCGAATTCCCTACGCATCGCTGCTCGAAACAGACAGAGGCACGGTGACCAAGAGGCAGCCAGTGCGGTCTCCAGAGTCATAGTGCGCGAGATAGCAGACGCTTGACACGGGCGACAAGCGGCTCGTATTCCGGATTGAAGGGGAGATCGAGCAGCTCAGGCCAATGCGTGCCGATGATGTCGTCGGCCATCCGCTCAGCTCGGCGGTATTCGAACGGCAGTGCCATCATGCTTTCGAAGATTGTTCGATTCGAGAACGGCGACACCCGGTGCACCGCGTCGTGGGTGTAGGCCTCCACGCTTGCCCAGCAACCCAGCCGCTGCTCGATATATGCAATATCCAGAACGTCGCAGCGATGCCTCAGAGGCAGGCCATCAAGCCACTTGTCGGCGGCTTCGATGAGCGGTTGGAAGGCCGGCAGATGCAGGCGTACGACGAGTTCAGCGCCGGTCAGTGCGCGTTCGTTCTCATCGCCGGCCTGCCAGTAATAGGCGCGGCCGACCTCGCTTGCGAGTCCGGGGAGGAACGGCGCTTTGGCATCCATCTGCTTGAACGAACGGGAGAAGTCCATCCCACGAGGCTCTCCCACCGAGCCGCCGCTTCGGAATAGCCACTCGTCCAGGTCGCGAGGGCGGGGGGGGCGGTAGCGGACGATCTCGTGCCGCAGCCCGTACCGCTTGGCAAGTCGACGAGCAACATGAAGGTCCGCCTCAGCCCCGGGTATGGCCCACGTCACGAACCGAATGCGCGTACATAGATCCTTTGACAAAGCCAGCAGCATGCGCGAGTCGCGGCCCGCGGTCAGTGACAGATACGGACGGTGCTCCGCGCAGATCGCTTCGACGACCCCGCGCGCAAGCACAGCGATCGTCACCAGTGCTGCGTGCTGCTGGACGGCTTGTTTCTCGCGAGGCCAGTGACGTACTGTGTCGAATCGATCCAGGTCGAGGTAATGATTCGGCAGGAGCCGGAAGACGTTACGTCGCGGCGTTGTGCCGAACGCAAAGAACGCGGGTGACCCGCGAACGTTCATCGCATCGATCATGTCCGGGTCGTCGCGGACGCTGTCATCTAGCGGCACCAGGGTGGGTGTAGAAGCGACAAGGCGCTGAGTGGGGCTGTAGACCGCTGCCAGCGCCCCGCTCGCGTCGAGATAGACCCGGTGTCGCTTTTCGCTCAAGGCGACGACTGCGAAGCGCCCAGACAGTCTGTCCAACAGCGCTTCCACTGCGGCGAAGGTTTCGCAGCGAGCCATGGTCGCCGCCGCATTGCCGCGCGGATGGGTCGGATCGACCGGAAAACCGAGAATCCAACCGTCCGCGAAGGAAACGACGGGAAGGCGTGACTCGACGGCGAGTGTCCAGCCACGCAGTGAGTACGTGTTCCAGCCGGTCGGCGCGTGGGCAGGCGTCGTCGAGAGCACGAACTGTGCGGGCAGGTCAGCAGGACTAAACGTGTGCATCCGTAGCAGTATAGGGCGCAGTTACTGCGGTGACACTGCGACTGTGTCAGCGACGGTCCACGTGCTCCTGGAACCAGAATTCGAGCATCATCAGTATCCACAACATCGTGCCGTAGTAGGCAGCATGTTCATGCAGCCGGGTGTCGGGCAAGCCCTCGAGGAAACGAGCGTCGAAGATCTGCCTCTTGGCCAGACTTGCTAAAGCTTCCCTGGCCATTGCTTGCAGTGGCTTGTAGCTTGCGAGCCACGGACCGGTGGGCAGACCGAAGCCATGTTTCTGCTTCGCGATGATTTCACGGGGCAGGAATTCGCGCAGCGCTTCCTTGAAGAAATAGCGCAATCGTGTGCCGCGCAGCTTCAGTTCTGGAGCGAGCCCTGCCGAGAAATTCACGATCGAGTCATGCAACAGTGGGAAGGCAACATCGACCCCCGCGCGGTCGCACATGCGCGTGACCTTCGGCAGATCGTTATCGGCCAGTGTGAATCTCAAGTCGATCGCAATCATGCGATTGATGAGGCTCGTGGCATGTGTCGCGCCGTGCACGGTGGACAGCATGCCAAGCGGGGCGCGTTGATCCACCTTCGACAGGAAGGCGGCGTCGAAGACATTCGCGGGACCAAGATGCTCGAGCAGATTATTCGTCTCATAGCGTGCGGGCATTGGCAGTCGCGCCTGCGCGACGTAGCTCCGTCCCTTCCCCGAGAGAGGCAGCATGCCCACAAGGGGACTGCGCAAGGCAGGTTCGAGCAACCCAGCGCGTAGCGACGCGGGGATGCGCTGGTAGAGCGAGAACTGGTGCTGTTTTGCGTACCTGGCGTTACCCCCAAACAGCTCATCACCCCCGTCACCCGCCAACATCCGGTCGACGCCTTCTTTCGCTGCAAGCTTGGCGCAGAAATAAGTGGGCACCGCCGACGCGTTGCCGAATGGCTGATCGTACTCGGCGGCAACGACAGGCAGCGCGGCGACGACATCAGCCGGGGTTACGTAGTATTCATGCTGTTGGGTACGAAAGCGGGCCGCCGCGATATGCGCGTATTTCATTTCGTCGTAGCCGGCAGCGTCGAAACCAATGGAGAAGGTCTTCACCGTTCCCGCCGTGTGCTGCGCGAGCACGCCGGTGACGGTTGAGCTGTCGGTTCCTCCGCTCAAAAAGGTTCCGCAGGTCGGGGTCGCCGCGGCCTCCACGCCGGCGTCAAGGACCGAGCGAAACTCGCGTTCGAGCTCGGCCGTCGGGGACCTGCTGTCCTCGGTAAATGGCATCTGCCAATAGCGACTTGCGACGACTTCTCCAGCTTGCGCCAGCAAATAGTTTCCGGGCAGGACGCGCATCGATCCCTGGAAGATCGTTCCGGGACCCGGCACCATGTGGAAATACACATAGTTGTAGATCGCCTGTGGATCGATTTCGTGCCTTACCTCGGGGTGCGCCGCCAGCGCGTCAAGGGTTGCCGCGAAAATAAACCCGCCGCGCTCCACGCGGTAGATCAGATTGCGGATGCCGATGCGATCGATCGCCAGCAGGAGTTGCTGCCGCTCGGTGTCGACGATGGCAAGCGCGAAATCCCCCCCAAGGAGCTTAAGTACTTCCGGACCGCGCTCGCGATAGCCTGCAGCAATGCGCGCGCAGAGTTCTTGCGCGGGCAAAGTCCTCGGCACACCGTCGTTCCAGAACGCGTGCCCGTGCAAGGCGACCTTGACGGCGCCGAACTCGAGTGCGGCGATGGTGTCGGCCGGACCCTTGGCTCCGATCGCGAAGTCGGCACCTAAAACGGTAGCCTGACTGCGCGCGCCGCCCCAGGTGATGCGCTCGCACATCGCGCCGATCGTGGCGCCGGAATCGCTGTTTGCCACGCCATACCAACCGCAGATGCCCGTCACGGCTGCATTCCTTCGGTCGTTGACGGACGAAATCGATCGCGAATCTTTCGTGCCAGAGGTCGAACGGCGATCTCCAGCAGTGCCAACGCGCGGCCCTTGATGGAAGTGCCGTATACGCTCATCGTCTCGACGGCTTCGGCCTCGTCGGTCCAGCGGCGTTTATAGTTGTTGTCGCCTGGCCCCATGTAGTATCGCTCCAGCCCGCGACCGAAGAGTTGCTCCAGAAGGTGCCGGTTGAGATGAGACCCAGGGGACATGGATTCGAAATCCGCATCGAAATCCGATCGGAGCGCATGCACGCGACCGTCTGCGATGAGCTGGTATTCCATTGCCAATGGTTGATCGTTTACGCTCAGCATCCAGATGGACAGCCAGCCGCGCTCATGCGCAACCTGCGACAACCGGCGGATGAAGGCCTGCGGACCAGCGTTGTCGAGCGAATTTCCCGTTCTCGTTTTCCAGCTGAGGGCGGAGATGGAGATCAACTTATCCAGAAACCGCTCGCGTTCAGATGCACTGCCTTGGCCTGGGGCTAGCCACTCGATAGCGACAGCGCCTGCCTTCTTCATACGGCCGGCAGCCAGATTATTCGCTTTCTTGAGGCTGCGACTTCGGGTCGCGTAGTACTCGTCCCAGGTCGATTTTAGGGAAATGAAGAGGTTTCCTGTCACAGGCCGTAGCCGCGTCGTGAATCCTTTCGCTGCAAGCGCGGTATACAACGAGGTGCGCGCGACGGCACCGGGCGGGAGAAATTGGAGCCGGATGAGGTCCCACTCGCCACGCCTGCGATTGAGCTCGGTGGCAAACGCTGCGCACGCGATGTCCCGATTGCGCTCGGCAACAATGATATCGCACGCCTGCGTGTCGGGCACCGTCATGAACGAGAGTTCGCGGTGCCCGACACCACTCCTCGGCGCGTTCTCGCGAACCAACGGCAAGACCGCAATGAGCGTTTGGTCGTCAAAAAGGCACAAAACATACATTTGCGACGTCTGCTGACGCCATTGCCACGCCGCATCGAACCAGTCATGCGAAGAAAATACCCGGCCGATGGGGCACAACGCCGCAATGTCATTCCATGCCGCACGCAATGCCATGAAGTCCGCGGCGCTCGAAACGAGCTGTATTCGATGGGCGTGCTGTCCCGGCACCAAGGCATTTACCGGAAAAGGGCGCTCAAGTGTCAAGTGGCACGAGCATCGCGCTGCATCTTGCGCCGGCTGCGGCCCCTCTCCGAGGGTTGCCACATGCTACTTCGTGGGCGGCTTTTCGCCGGCGGGATTCTTGTTAGCGCTCGCAGGGGCGGGCGCAGTTACAGTTTGCTGGTCGATCGGTTTCCACTGACCCACGCGCTCGAGCCAGTTACGCAATCCCGGCAGCTGCGCGCCCAGCGCATAGGCACTTTGCGCCTGCTCATTGGCCAGCGCGTATTGCTTGGTTTCCATGTAGCTCAGCCCAAGGTTGTAATGCGCGTTCATCGAATCCGGATCAAGTTCCAGTGCCTTCTTGAAGCTTTGGATCGCCTGGGGATATTGCTTCGCGCGATGCAGGTAAATGCCCTGTGCAATGTACGTGCCTGGAACATCCGACTTGAAGGCTATCGCCCGCTCGAACCACTCCTGCGTGACACATTTCGGTACCCTCCATTGCTCACAGGTTTGCGCCATCAGCAGCAAGGCCGTCGGGTGGTTCGGAAATTGATTGAGGATGAAGCGAAAGTCGCCGAATGCGGCTTCGTAAAAGCGTTCGGTCAGGTGCGCCTTCCCGGGCCCGAGGTGAAACTGCTCGACCGACAGGAGCAGACCGCACCCTCGCGCCTGGAAGTAGTCGGCAGGCACCTCTGGTTTCAAGCCATCGCAACGTCCTTGGGCACTGGTTTCCTGGGCGAAGACGACCAGGCTTGCAGCGACCAACAATCCACCGAGGGACACAAGCCGCGAGCGTGGGAGCGACGTTGATCGTGAAGGAGATACAGGCATGGTCACGAAGCTGACAATTGGGTTGGAAATTCGTCGAATCCTATCATGGGCGATCGTGCAGCCCATTTTGCGTCTCTGCGGGGAAGCGCTGTCCTCCCTTCTGGCACGTCGTTTCCACGATGCTCCGCAGTGGCCGGTACGTTGTTGATAATTCGACGTTTATCCTACATGTCGCATGTCGGGACCACTTGGTTGGTACTCAGGTTTTCTTCCGGACAAAGGCCTGCCCGTGACGCAGCGACATTTCCTCGATGCGTGACTCGCGTGACGGCGGAACCCCATGGCTGGCATGCGTAATATCCCCCATGCCGCACTCATCGACGAGCTCCTTGATCAGTCCGACCATGCCGAAATTGTGTGCATTGAACTGAACGTCCAGTCGCGCGACTTTGGCAGCAATTCGCGATCCCAATGATGGTGGCGCGGCGCGGAGCGCACGGTATTGCGCTCCATCCGGCCAGGACTGCCAATAGCCCGTCCCCCAGTCTTCGATGACGTATATACCGCCCGGCTTCAAGTGGTGTTCGAACAGGTGCCAGAACGACGTACGCGCCAACGCGCCCATGTGCGCGGCGTCATCGATGATTATGTCGAAGCCTTGAGGTGCCGACTCCTTGGCGATCCGGTCCAGCCGCGCGGTGTCTTCTTGCTTGCCCTGATAGATCCGTATTCGCTCGTGCGAACCTTCAAGGGCGACCGCGTCGATGTCGAGCCCAACGATGAATCCATGCGCGAAATACTCTTCCCACATCAGTAGAGAGCCGCCGTGCAATACACCCAGTTCCAGCATGCGCACAGGCAGTTGCCGTAGCGGGCTGAAGTATCGGTCGTAGTAGTCGATATAACGTGATGCTGCCTTGTCGGTACCGTATGCGCCTGCGATTTCTACAAGACCTCTTGCCGGAAGACTGCTCATGTCACTTTTTCCCAAAGTATCTTGAACGGAGCTTACGTCCCTGCGGAATCGCCGTAAAGGTAGTGCACAGCGATGCATCTACACAATCTTTCGGCAAATACTCCCCGGTAGTTCATGCCCACCTGCTGATATGGTAAGGTTTAATCACCGATCGCAGTTGCCGACATGTGTGTGATCAGGCGATCGCTCCACCTGGAATATGCGTCCCCGGCTGTGCCGGAACTACTTGCATAGCGAGATAAGTTCATACCATGCCCGCCCCATTGGTCAGCGTCATCATCCCCACATACCGTGAGCGGGATCTGTTGCGTGAAGCAGTGGATAGCGCGCTCGCACAGACGATTCGGGACATAGAAATCATCGTCGTCGAGGATGGCTCGCGCACCGCGGCCGAAGCGCTAAGCGGCTATGGTGCGCCGGTCAAGTACATCTGGCAGGAAAACCAGGGGGTGAGCGGGGCCCGAAATACCGGCGTGCGTCAAGCAGCGGCTTCCTGGCTTGCATTTCTAGACCACGATGACCTTTGGAAGCCAGAGAAACTGGAACGTCAGTTGTTGTTGGCCGAGCGCTCGCCGGAATTCGACGTTATTCATACCGACCACTTCGTGCTGAGGGAAGGCAAGATGATTCCCGGTCCACGACTCGTGCCGTCTGACCGGGTACCTTCAGGCCGCGTAGGCCGGCCGCTATTCATGAACAACTTCCTCATCCTCAGTTCGGCGTTGGTGAGCAAACGGTCCTGCATCGCCGCCGGAGGATTCGATTCTCGACATACTTATGCCCAGGACTATGACCTCTGGCTCAGAATCGCGCGGCAATTCGAATTTGGCTTTGTCAACGAGCGCCTCACCGTCTACCGCGATCACGAGTCGTTGAGCAGCAATTTTCCTCGCGCGTTGGTGGACACCGCGGAAGTTCTGGCGGAGTTTTTGGCGGCGAATCCGGAGGCTTGGAAGGTAGTCGGTCCACATGCGGTCAGGTCGCGGATGTCCGCCGTCTATTGGGAAGCCGGTTACGCGCACTTTCTTGAAGGTGAATATGCGGCGGCAAGGCCGCTGCTCCTGGCCGCTTGGCGGTGGAACAGACAGCGTCTTCGTCCGCTGCTTTACAGCGCAGCGTGCCTCACCGGTTCGAGCGGCGTACGCGCAATTCGCGCCATCAAGGCGGCCACCGGAAGATGACCGGTATCGTCGCACGGCCAACGCACCGGCTGAAGATCATGGTCCTGCGAGACCAATTCTTACTTTCCGGCCCAGTCGCAGGATGATCAAGCCGACAGCCGTGATAGCTATATCCGCGACGACTCCATTGGTTTCCGTGATCGTGCCGTGCTATCGACAGGCTGGCTACCTTCCTGAAGCGGTAGCGAGCCTTCGCGAACAAACGCATCAACGTTGGGAATGCATTATTGTAAACGATGGCTCCCCTGACAACACACGCGAAGTCGCAGCTGAGCTCATGCTCGCCGATGATCGAATCCGCTACCTGGAACAGGAGAACCGCGGCCTTGCGGCCGCGCGAAATCGCGGCCTCGCCGAGGCGAGGGGTGAGTATGTCCAGTTTCTCGACTCCGACGACATCCTGCTACCTACCAAGTTCGAACTACAGCTTGAAGCGATCGCGAATACAAGCAACTGTTGCGTATCGATCAGTGACTATTGGCTCATGAACGAGAGCGGCACGCGGTACGAGAACGCGATGTGCAGGCCCGAATTCCAGCTCGGCACCCCTATCCAGGACATAGCGCTGCGTTGGGAAGTGGAGCTGAGCATTGCCGCACACGCGTTTCTGTTCGACGCGCGCCTGTTTCGCGACCACGACATTCGTTTCAACGAAACGCTTCCCAATCACGAAGACTGGGACTGCTGGATGCGCATATTCAAGCTGCACCCGACCGTTCGTCGTGTGCGCGAGAAGCTTGCGGTGTACCGGGTACGCAGCGATTCGATGGCGCGCGACGACGAGCGCATGTGGTCTGGATTTCGACGGGCAATTGATTCTCAGCTCAAGACTTCCTCCAACGACGCAATGATGCGCCGGATGCTTGCCTACAAACGTAAACTCACCGACGACTTCTACGGCAAGAGCTTGCGCGTTCGGGTGCTAGGGAAGCTGCGCCGGAGCGGCTGGTTCACCAGGTTGGCGCCAACGTCCGTCCAGTACTCAGTGCTTCGACGCCTTGACCTGACCAACCTTCGGGCCCACGGATGGTTCTAGGATCTCTCGGCATAGTGCAAAATCGGACAGACGAGCACGTAGGGAACAAGAAAGAACAGCGACAACCACGTCGCGTGCTTATGCTCGCGTACTTTTTTCCTCCGGATGCAAGTGGAGGGGTACCGCGAACCGTGAAATTCATCAAATACCTGGAGCGGCTAAACTGGAAGTGCACGGTCATTGCTCCGGCATGGGATTCTGATTCGCTGGTTGGCGATCCTGGCGGTTTCAGTGATTCGATGCCGTCCGACACAGAAATAATTCGCGTGGGTGTCGGAGGAAGCGATCACAGCACCGTCTGGAAGGCGATGCGCCGCTTTCCGTTGTTATGGCGAATCGAAGGCGGGACAAGGCACCTGATCGAATTCCCGGACGAGTTCGCCGGGTGGCTGCGGGAAGTGCTCCCTGTTGCCCGCCGCATCCTTGCGACGCGACGATACGACGCCATCTACAGCACGTCGCCTCCCGTCACAAGTCATGCTATCGCGTTGCGCTTGAAGACAGAGTTCGGAGTCCCCTGGATCGCGGACTTTCGCGATCCGTGGACCGACAATTCGATTGCGTATGGCAGCCCGCCGCGCTGGCGCATGCATATCGATCAGCGACTGGAGCGTCGGATTGGCAGCACGGCTGATCGCGTCATCGCGAATACTGAGACCAACCGCGCGACACTCATCGCCAAGCACGGTATCGTTCCGGAAAACATCGTCACCATTACCAACGGATACGACGAAGAGGATTTCCTGGGAGTCGAGGGAATTCCACCGACCGATCGCTTTCGCATCACGTACAGCGGTTCGTTCTACGCGGCATACAATCCGACCATGTTCCTGCTGGCACTAAAGCGATTTCTCACAAGGGAGCCAAGCTCACGGGTCGTCCTCACCTTAGCTGGCGGCTCATGCGAGTGGGCTCGCAAGCACATCATCGATCCGGAATTGCGCGCCCGACTGGAGTTGCTAGGACAGCTTCCTCCGCGCCAGGTATATGGGCTCTTGTCAGGGAGTCACTTGCTCATGCTGACGCTACCACTTGGGAGTCCCCACTGGGTCCCAGGCAAACTGTACGAATACCTTCGCAGTGGCAGAGAGATCGTCGCGTTATGCGATCGACCGTCGGAAGTAGCTAGCATACTCGAGCGAACCGGAAGAGGTGAAGCATTCCGACCGAGTGAAGTAGAAGACTTGGCAGAATATCTCAGCTTGAAATATCAGCGGTGGCTTGTTGATGGTACACCGAGATATTTTAAAGTTGACGATAGCATCAGAATGTACGAACGGAAGCGATTGACAGATCAATTGGCGGAGGCTTTTGATATGGTTGCGAAGTAGCGTGCGGTGGGCAGGGGGGCGAAAAGACCGCACCCTTGGTGGCTTGCCGTCGTTCTCTTCGACTGCAGATTCGGGATTTCGCATTCTTGTGAATCGCAATCAAAATGCATTTTCTTTTCGACCGCAGCTTATGTGGCGTAGGGTATGGCTGTCGTAGCCGAAGTCGCGCCGAATTGGCACCCCCCAAGCCCACGTATGTCGGCAACCGGATAGCATGTCAGCCGCGGACTGGCCGACGTTGGCTGCGCCTCAGGGGACGCTGTTGAATTGCGTCACGTCATCTAGGGTACCTGCTTGTGCAATTTGTGGTATTGGTATTGTAGAAAGATGTTGAAACTTTTAATTGTGAGCGACAAAATATTGATCACAGTATGTAAAGAAAATGGCATCCACTTCTGTTTCAAATATCGCCGCAGTTGTAGTCACCTACAACGCCGCGCCATGGTTAAAGGAATGCCTAGAGTCGCTAAACGGCAGCATGACGCCGCTATCGAAAATTTTCGTCGTGGACAATTCATCAACTGACCAAACCGTATCCATCGCGCGAAATACCAGTAATGTAACTTTGATTGAAACTGGCGAAAACCTCGGCTTCGGCCGCGCAAACAACATCGGTATTGCGAAGGCACTCGACGCCGACGCCGAGTATGTATTTCTGCTCAATCAGGATGCACATATGGCACCGGATGCTGTGACGAAATTACTCTTCGAAGCGCACGAACATCCAGAATTGGGCATTTTGTGCCCTATGCAACTAGACGGCACGGGCAGGGCGCTCGACGATATCTTCTTGAGAGGCTATCTAGCGCCATACGCTCCAGAATTAGTCTATGACGCCTTCTATGGCCATGTTGGCAACTGCTACAAGGTAACAGCAGCACCAGCCGCCGCATGGCTACTGTCACGAAATTGTCTAGTGACGGTAGGTGGCTTTGACCCTCTTTTTTTTATGTACGCAGAGGATGATGATTTGTGTCGTAGGGCTCAACACCATGGCTTTGGGATTGCGATCGTGCCACACGCAAAGTTTTATCACTATCGTGGATTTCACGGAGCTGTCACGAGCGTGTCCAATTCTCGAAAATTGGCACGACGAGTATCGCGTGTTCGGGCGAGACTGGTGTATGAGATTAAGAGCCCGTTTGGGAAACTGCCAAACAACGTCTGGCATGCAATCGTCTCTCGGCTGTTTGATGGGCTTAATGACTTTTGCAATGACTTTGATTGGGTGGGCGGATTAGCTTGCTTCGCCGCAACGGCAAAAGTCGTTACAGAGCTTCCTCGGATCACAAGGCACCGCGCGACTTGTCTGAGAATTGGCCCTCATTGGTTACCTATTGATCAGAAGAGCAAAGGTGGCGCCGTTCTTTGGACAGCATGATTCGCCCGGGGTTTGGTAGACGCCTTGGAGCCTAATTGGACTTCGCCCGGTTTCGTGCGCAGCCCGGACCTGTGGGTCCGCGCTGCCCCGTACTCCATGCCAACGCCCATCACCAGTACTTCTTTCGAATGCCGCATTTGCCGGTCCAGTGGCATCCTTCCCGTGTACCGCGCGCGCGATGATGTATGGAAGCCGGGAGCCGTTTGACTACGTTCTTTGCAATGCTTGCGGTTGCTTGCAGATCGCGGAATTACCGGCTGACCTAGGCGCGCCACTATCCGCCAGACTACTACTCGCAGCGCGCGTGATAAGCCGCCTCACGGTGCGGGTATCAGGAATGCGGTAAGGCGCTGGTATTGCCGTAGCGCAGCCATCCGACCAGGTTCCGCGCTGGAGTCCGCATTTCGTGCGCAGCTGACAATACCCACCGATTTTGAGGAGTTCGGCCCATATCTGGTCGAAGCCCGGTTGCAAAACGCATCTGAGCGCATCCTCGATGTCGGCTGGTGCTCGCCACCCGCATTTGCGCTCTCGGCTAATCTACTGCGCGGCGAATCGGCCAGCGATGCCACCCGCTGGAGTCGCAGTGCGACCGTTCCATTAGACCCTGCGCAAACGATTTAACATGGACTCAATACAAAGTTAAGCTGCGTTCTCGCTATCGGGGACGAGGTCCTGGCCGAAGCGAGTGACTTAGCCCCATTTGCAGGAACGGCCGAGGCCAGCGACAATGAACTAGCTGTGCATAGCCAGAGCAAGTTTGTGCGAACTACGAAATTGGAAGCGCTAAGAAGGTAACGTAAAGCCATAGACATCATGGTGGTCATCCCATCCTCGTTCGACGAAGGAGGTTCCCCTCCAAACTCCAGCGCCGCGAGCAATCTCCTCCATGCGCTGATGGGTCGCCACTGAAATGCCATAACCGCGCTGGTCGGCATAATCGGCGTATCCGTATCCCGTGTCGCGAAACTGAGACTTCAAAATCTGTATGCCAGACTGTTTCAGGCCGTAGGTTTGCGTTCCGTTTTGTATCGACTCGAGTACATATTGCCCATGCATCGAAAACACGCATGTGCCACCGGGAGCAAGATGGTCATGGAAGAATTTCAGCAAATCACCCGTTAGCTTCTCATTGGTATGAGTCACCAATGAGCCGCACCAGATCAGGTCAAACTTGCCGGGCAATGAAACCTTGCTAAAGTCCACGTTCGATTCAATGGCATCGACGGAGAATGCACGCCTGCAGAACTCCAATGCTTCCGTGTCGATCTCCGCGGCGGTGATCGATGCATTGGGGAATCGTGCCCTCAGGAATCTGAGCACTCGCCCATGACCACAAGGAAAATCAAGAACAGACCGTACCGCGCCCCCGGCACCCACCTCGTTGAGCGCGTGGTCGATGCAGCGGATCCCGGACAAGCCGATCGAGAGATAACTCCGCGCGTCGAGTGGATCATATGGATCATACATTCCATCGCTGCGATGGACTCGAAGCGAAACGTTGCGAAGCATTCCTTGCTCGGCCGTAGTAACCGACTTGTCTAGCAGGAGCTGGCTGCGTGCCGAACGGAAGGCGGTCACCGCATTTATGGAGTTCAGCAACTTCCGTCCCACGCGCGCTGACTTGCGAACTATGCTCATTTTCACTGGCTCCGGATCGGGGACTCAAGGTTATTGCCTGCATCGGGAATCGTAAGCAGGATGCAGGGTTTTGTCGATCCCAGAACCTTGCAATCAGCGTTAAGCTCATCGGCGGAGCAAGCGGCCGTTTTGCTGATTAGACGCTAGGATCGAACTCCCAGACCTCGGTGTGATCGCCCTGCGACACCAGGAGCAGCACGCGCCGTTTGACTGCGTCATAAAGCGGTATGTAAAGCACCATCACTGCGGCCGGCGGGCCACTTTTCCCGCTCGGTCCTTCGCGCCACACTAGCGTTCCCAGGTCCAGCACCCAAGTCTTGGCGATTAGCGTCGTTCCTGGCACGACCGTCTGGTCGTATCCAGCCCAGCCAACAACGAGATTCTTCGCCTCGTCTAATGCAAATACCGAATGCCCCGCAGGCTTGCCTCCAGTCGTCGCGATCAGGCTCCAGCGGTTCTGCAATGGATCCCAGACATACATTTCCTGATCGTCACCGATAACCCAAAGCTTGCCGCTGCGCGAGTCGATACCGCCCCGCAGCGAGGTCAGCCGCGAGGGCTCCTGGCGCAACGATGGGACGGTTCCAGACGCATTCTTGTTGCGCCACGCGCCGATCGGCGACGTGGGCCGGCTAAGAAGATCCTGTGCACCGTCAGATAATTCCCAGCCGCCGAACGCATACAAGGTGTCCTTGTGCCACGCGATGACAGCGTCGGCCGAGCTACCGCGACCAATGAGCGTATAGGTGCCCGATGCAAGGTCGTACTTGAGCAATCCATCTTGTCCCGGTGAAACCGGGGCTCCCGGGCCAATCCAGACGACCCCGTTCGTCGAATCATGGGCGGCGCCGAAATTTTCCCGATTGCCGATGCTGCCGGCGGCTTCGCGCCAGGTGTTGCGGATGGGATCAAAAAGATACGTGCGGTTTCCCCATGCGTGCCAGATCTGACCGGTCGTGCTTAGTACCGTCGCATTTGAGAAGTACCATCCACCCGCGCCGGTGCGACCGACATCAATTCGCCGCCATTGGCCACCTGCCTGAGGTCTGCCGAGAGCTGTGGTCGCCACCAATTGCAAATCGCTGTCTGTGGCGACGGCTACGGCCGCAAACGCGCCGTGAGTGTTGTCATGCGCAAGATGTGCAATACAGGCAACCGCCAGCAGCATCGCGGTTCGCATGAATGCAGCACGTGTATAACGACAAAGTTCGCCGGTGGCCCTCAAGCCGCTGGACCACCAATTTCCGGGTGTCGCCCCGTGGATCGAATTGCAGCATTCGTCTATTTCGCCGGCATCGCCGGATCGCTTCCCGCATTCGTCGTCGTTCAGTTCGCGGCGCTGTTCATCTTCAAGCGCTGGGCCAAGCTTCTTGCCCTGCTGCCAGGTGTCTATGTTGCCCGCGTGCTGTTCGACGACCTTGGTGCCGGTGTCATCGAATATCTGAGCGGGCGGATGGACAAGGCTGAATTTCATCGCTTCCTCTACGAGCAATGGTCGATCGCGAGCAGGCCGGCATTCGTCGCCCTGGGCGCGCTGGTGGTGATGCTGCTCCTGCGCAGCGCAATCCTGTGCTGGCGGGCGCGGGTCAAGCGCTAGGCGACCGCAGGCGTCAACGTGAGGTGCAACCAATCTGTCTCCGCGCAATCACGATATTGTCGAGATACAGGTGCAGATCCTGCACCGCCGTGGCGGTACCCCCGTGGTAGACGTTCATCCACAGTTTTTCAATCTTGATTGACGCTACATCTCGAACATGGACATCGGTCTTGTCGAACGCCAGCTTGCCATCGATCCACGCCCGGACGATGCCGTCCTTCACTCCCGGTGTGTTCACTTTGACGTATTGCTCGATGCAATACCAACGGTTGCGCTCGAGGACACCGACACCGTTGTTGGTCCAGTTCCATTCGTCGCCCCAGAAATCATCGGTTTCGGCGTGATACGCATAGCTGCCCACCGCGGTACGGCCGTACAGGGGATTGCCTTCTGACATCGCTTTGTGAAACAGGCCCCGCATCGACCATCCCTCGCTGCCATTGGATCTGCGTCCGCCCCATCCGGCACGGCCGTAGGTCGCTGCGAAGCCCGGAAGTTTGCCGCCATCGACCGTGGGTATCCAGTCGTCGGCAAAACGCAGGTAATAGCGAAAATACATCTCTTCCGGCTCGGAGCCGAGCTTTTCCTTGAAATTGAAGCCCATGTCGAGCCCGAGATTGTCGCCGCGACGAATGGCCACCCGCAACGCGTGGCCGATGAAGGGCTCGAATCGACGATCGTCATCGCGGTCCAGACGTTCGACGTGACTGGTGATGCTGACGTAGCTCCAGTCGGAGCGCCACAGCGGTGCCTCGAATCCGCTCGCCAGGATCACGTCCGGATCCTTCTCGATACCTTCGTCCCGTGGATAGTTGGCAGCGATGCCCGCCTGTTTCGCCGCAGGTACCTTCCGAATCGGCGCATCGACCCTGAACACGCCCACCGTCGCGGCCCCGAACTGCTCGGCCGTCGTGGTCAGTTGCAATAAGGCACGCGTCACTGGTCGTCCCTGGAGCGACGTGAGATCGAACTGCAACACCGATCGCGTCTCGCCGCCCACGAAAAGCTCGCCCTTCGCGCCGAGCGACATGACCGTCGAGCAATCGAGAGTAGTGTCGGCGACAGCGATGATCGCTTTCGTCTCGGTGGGCGCCGCGAGCGTAAGCACGATTCGCGGGCGCTGAGCCGCTGTGGCCGCCTCGCGGCTGAAAAACAGGATCGTGCCGGAATAAGTCCCTTTGACGGAGTCGAGTAGCAGGCCACTGTTGACAACTTCACCACCCGACCACGCCTGCACCAGCCCGGTGACATCCCATTCGATTGCGCGGATCTTGTGCGTGTCTTCGATCACCGTCCGGGCGAACGGCGTTTCACCCTGGGACCGCCCATTGATGTCTGCCCAGTCGCCGCGCTTGTGCACCCAAGGAATACGCGCACCGTAATTGAAGTATTGGCAGGTGGCGCCATCGGCCCCATCGTAGAGTGTGGCGAGAGGTTCGGCTCCGCTGACAGGAGCGGCGAAAGCCAACGCCCATAGCCCAAACGCGTGCAGCCAGCGCAAGGCAGTCATGCGGTCGACGCTGCGCGCGGGTATGACACATTCACCGCTTGCGCAGGACAACAAAAATCCAGCCGCGAAGGAAGCGCAACGAGTCGAATTGCCTGAGCAATTTCTCGTATGCGGTGGCGATGAGAAACAGGAAGCCATTGAACATGAAGTACGTCGGATATTGGCCGAGGTACTCGAACGATTCGATCTCGAATCCCGCGCCGTCCGCCCACCGCTTCACCGCAGCGTAGGTGTTGGTTTTGTACGCGGTCGGAAAAACATCGAGTTCTGCTCGTCCTTGAGTCTTCGCCACGATCGCAGGATGAAACCTGTTGGGGACGGCGGTCGCGATCAGGGCAGCGTAGTCCCAAAAGTTACCGGTAAGAAAAATGAAGCGGCCGCCAGGCTTGAGTACGCGATTGATTTCTCCATAAACGGCGGGCGGATCGACGACGTGTTCCATTACGCTGCGACACATGACGATGTCCACACTGCCGGCGTCGATCGGTATCTTGGCAAGGTCGGTGTTCAGCAATTCGATCCCATCCACGGGCGCCGGAAAGTCGACCAGGTCCACACCGATCAAGCGCCGTGCCTTGCCTCGATATTTTGCGAGCACCGGGGCCGTCCAACCGCAACCTGCATCCAGCAGCGTGTGCTCCGGCTGCAGGAACTCCTCTACTTTGCGCTCGAAGGTGCGGTAGGGGTGCTCGTCAGAGCCAAAATACCTCTCCTTGAGTCGTTCGGTAAGTTCGGTCATGCCGAGGCAGTCCTAGGTAAGTTCGAGGCGCGCATGCAATACGATCATGCGCCGCGACCGTGTAGCCGCTGGCTGCACAGTGAATCATAGAGTCGAATGTGCGAATCTACCATCGTTTCAAGGGCGAACCGGTTGACAGCGCACTCGCGGCTCGCATTGCCATGCCGTGACCTGAGTCCGGCGTCGGCAACATATTTCTGCAACTTCAGCAGCCACGGCGTGCGGGCTGGAAGGCTCAATCAGGAAGCCGCTTACGTTGTCCACAACCAATTCCGGGTTGCCGCCTACGGCTGTGGCGATCACCGGCAGTCCGCTGGCCATCGCTTCGAGCAAGGTGTTGGAAACTCCTTCACGCAGCGAAGGCAAGACGAATATGTCGAGGCATCGATAGATTTCGGCGACATCGTTGCGGGCACCGGGCAGCCAGGTCAAATCGGCGATCCCTTCGTCCGCCACACACTTGCGCAAAGCGTCGCGCAGCGGACCATCGCCGATGATTGTGAGTCGAACAACATAACGCAAGGCTGGTTCACGCCGCAGCAGTTCGGCGACACCGCGCACCAGTGTCAACGGATCCTTGACCGATTGCAGGCGGCCTACTGCTCCGATAACGACTTTTTCGGGTCCGCGGAAGTGCGGCGGCAGCAGGTCAGCGGATTGGGTCCCGGCTGGGGCGAATCGAGCGATATCGACTCCGTTGTAAATCTGAGTGATTCGCGCAGGAGATATCCCTATATTGCGGACCAGGTAACGTTGCAGATCCTGCGACACCGCGATGTATCGATGCACCATCGGACTATGAGCACGGCGCAACAATCGCGGCCTCAGTCGCGTACCTTCGAGGTCAGTTACGTCCCAGCCGTGTTCACCGTGAATGCGGATCGGCACGCCAGCGATCCATGCCGCAGGGAGCGCGTCAAGACCCGAGAGGTTGCGGCTGTGCACTATTGTCGGGCGCAGTTGCCGGAACAGCTTCAGCATTGCGCGATAGAGCCCGATTCTGGTAAGCCCCGACTTGTGCAGCGCGAATACCTCAACGTCCCGCGATGTTATGCGGTCGCGAAAGTTGGAGAAATCCTCGGCGCAAATCACGCACTGCCGGTAACGCGAGGATGGGATTCGATTGAGGAGATTGACCAAGCCATTTTCCATTCCACCCATCACGAGATGGTGAATGACATGCGCAATCAGCGGCGGACTGGACATGTCAACGCAGGCCGGCAATGCGGCAGCGGAACGCCAGGTCGGAAAATCCCCAATTGATCCCGCAGCGAAGCACATTGTATCGATCCACGGCGTCGCGATTGAAACCGCCATACGCCGACAAGCAGCCGACATATCCCGCGCGTTTTACCAATTCCAACCGCTCGGGAGTCATGTGCTGTCTGCCGCCGAATGGATAGGCGAGTATCAGATCGTGTAACGAGAGCTCTGCGCGCAGTTGCTGAAGCGAGTCGCGCAATTCACGCTGGACGTCGTCTGCGGGTGCGCTGGCGCAGTCGATGTGGCTTACCGTGTGCGAACCGATGGAAAAGCCGCTCGCTTTCATTGTTCTTAGATCATCCCAGCTCATGTTCGCGATGCGCTCACTGCGCTTGCCCATGTCGTGCGGAAATGCCCGCTCGGTGCCAATGAAGCCGGTGCTGACAAAGAACGCCGCCGGTATTCGATGACGCAGTAACAACGGAACCGCGTTTGAGTAGTTATCCTTGTAGCCGTCGTCGAAGGTTACGCAAACCAGCGGTTTGGAGGTGTGTAGCGGCAATTGTCCGTTGATGACCTGCTCGATCGTCAGTGGATGGCAATACCGGCTGATCAGCGTCATCTGACGGTCGAATTGCTCGACACCCGTAGTCAGCGAATCGCGAAATTCGTCGCTGACGCGGTGGTACAGAACGACGGTGACCGTCGGCGTTTTGGAGAACAACCGGAGCCAGATGCGGCCTGCAAGCAGCAGTGCGAAAAGATATGCGTTCTTGGCGAGTGTTCGCGCCGGAGCACTCGGTCCGGGCAGCGCGTCAGCCAACCGCCGGCGCAATACCCCGATCTGATCGAGCGTAGGCTTGGTGTAGGTGTGGCCTCCGGCGGGCTGCGGCTGCGACTTGGCGTCGTCAGCAAGCACAGCCCTTACCGCCTCAACGGTCAAGTCGACACCGACTTCATCGAGTGTGAACTGCAGGCCTTTGAGGGTGGAAAAGCGCTGCCTCGGTATGGCCGTCTGTCTGACGATATCGCCCTTGTCCAGCCCTGCGTTGATGTAATGAACGGTGCAGCCAATCTGCGTCTCGTTGTTCCACAATTCCCAGAATGCGGGCGGCATGCCCCGGTAATCAGGTAGTTTGCCCTTGTGTAGATTGAGCGTGCCGAGACGCGGAATCCCGAACAGCGCCTCCTTGAGTATCGGCGTTGCCAGCGATATCCCGACATCGGGCGCGAAGGCACGGACACTGGCAAGCGTTTCAGCATTGTGCAGATCCGGAGTCGAAATCCACTCGACGTTCGGTCGGGCCAGGACTCGCTCGAGCAGGTAGTCAGAACCCGGACTCGCTGGATCGACGACCGCGTCGCTTCCCGCCAGCCCCGACCACAGACGAGCAAGAACCTCCGAACCCTGATAGACAAGCCAGCGCCAGCCATTGCGTCGCAGGTTTCGCAGTTGATTGCGAATGAGTTTGGGAATCGTTCGGGGAGGCGAATGCCGAACAATCAGCCATTTCACATCTGCAATATGACGATCCAGTTCGACGATCCCCTTGCAGACAGCGAACGACATGTCACCTGTAAAAATTACAATTCTGGGCATTGCTTGAAATTCCCGCTTTTTGCAATCACTCCATCACATTACCTTGGTGCGGAGATCTGCACCCTGGGCCGACGAATTATCGCATTCATTCGGGAACGGCCAGACGCACCGGCAATTTGCATGTATTTGTTGTCTGCGTGGAGCCGCGCTTCCTGATGTGACCGTTTGATTGCAGGCCTTGCCACATTTCTGGACATTGGCCAGCGATTCGGAGAGGTGGTACACGACCGCTGGAGTGAGCAAACAATCGCAATATGAAGACTTTTGCAGGTTCGATTTTTGTCTATGTCGGGGACACGCTGTATTGCACAGCACGAAAAGTCACGACCGATCGGCGGCCATCGCGCTCCGTTCAGCGGTAAATGTTGAAAATTCACGTGACAGCGACGACGCTTCCACTGCAATATGCACGAGGCATGCAGTTGCACGTCCGCCATCGCTGACCGTGCGGAAAACATGCGGTTTGCTTGCTCGCAAACCCGAAGACGCCAAGTGAAGTTTTGTCAAGAATTCCGTCGAAAAATGAACAGAAATATGCGGATGGTTATGTCGATAGATTCGGCAGGCAGGAACTCAGTGGATGAAGCTGCATTGCTTCCACAACAATTGCTTGCGCACGATCAACGTCTCAACGCACAACGCCGGTTTAGCATAAAAGTTCGCCGCTCGTTTGTCGGTTGCCGTCGCCACATCGGTTTCAAGAAATATCATCTTCCAGTAGCCGCAGCCTGAGACGATGAACAATCCGTCAACAGCGCGATCGCTCACCGGGGGGAACATGTTTAGCGCGGCGCGACAACAGATCTCGGCGGCAACGCTAATTCAACTTGTCGTCGAGTTTTGTTGGCTGTTCGCGGCTGGTATCGCGGCTACAGTCTTCCTGGAAAGACTGGGTATTCCAGGCATGCGCGGCGTGGCCCCGCAGCTGGTGTTCGCGGTGCTGATAGTTGCCCTGAACATTGGCTTCGGTCTTTATCAACGCAACCCGAAACTTTCCACTGCTGCGTACCTGATACGCCATTGCATGGCTTTTGCGATTGGTGCGGTCCTTGCGTACGTGGTCGCGGAAGCGCTGCCCGGAGGGAAGCTCTTCCAACAGAATTTTGTCGGTGCCATCCTGATCTCGTGTGGAGGGCTGCTGCTGCTTCGGCACATTATTGTCTTGCCGCTTGTCGGAGCGCTGCTTCCCTATCGGGTGCTGGTGCTCGGAACCGGACCGGAGGCGCGCATGGTTGAAGCGTCGCTAGCGGGGGCGCACCCCTCCGGAATGCGGCTGGTTGGTTTTTTGGCGCTCGACCAGGTACAGAAAGCTGTTGTGTCGCGACGTCGCATCATCGCGCAGACCGGGCCGCTTGAAGAGACAGTCAAACGTCTCGGCGTTAACGAGATCATCGTCGCAGTGCGCGAGCAACGTGGCGGCGTGCTGCCTCTCAGGGCGCTCCTCGACTGTCGCCTGAACGGTGTTCGAGTCACGGATCTGGCGCGCTTCTTCGAACGCGTGTACGGCAAAGTCCCGATCGATTCGCTCAAGGTGAGCTGGCTGATTTACGGTGACGGTTACCGGCAAGGCTGGTTGCGTACTTCCGTCAAGCGAACGTTCGACCTCATTGCCGCTACGCTTCTGCTGATCATCACCATGCCGATCATGGGTGTCGTTGCGCTGCTGATCGCCATGGAAGGGCGAGGGCCCGTGATCTATCGACAGGAACGTGTCGGCCATCGGGGCAAGATATTTACGCTGCTCAAGTTTCGCAGCATGGCGACGGACGCGGAAAGAGACGGGAAGGCATCCTGGGCAGTAGTGAACGATACGCGCGTGACCAGCGTCGGGCGTTTTATTCGCTACGCCCGAATCGACGAACTTCCGCAACTGTTCAACGTCTTCAAGGGACAGATGAGTCTGGTGGGTCCGCGGCCGGAACGCCCGCAATTTGTTGCGATGTTGACCGAGCAGATTCCTTTTTACGCGGTCCGACACAGCGTCAAGCCTGGCATCACGGGTTGGGCGCAAGTGCGCTATTCGTACGGCGGCTCGGTGGAGCAGGCGCTGAGGAAGTTGGAATACGACCTGTTTTACGTCAAGAACAATACCCTCGTGCTGGACCTGATGATCCTGCTCGAAACCATCCGAGTTGTCTTGCTGGGCGAGGGCGCCAGATAGCAATACCGGCGTAAAACGGGCCTATCCGATACGGATCGGCGCCGGTCCCGAAACGACGCGGTATTGTCCCGGCGGTGCATGTTACTCCGTCGGGGAATTGCCCATTTGCGGAACTTCCTGTAGAGGCGCCGCCACGCTAGAATCTATCGCTAACCTAACGCCAAGCATCGCTTCGATCCCATGTACGGAAGCTCACTCGCCAACATAGCTGCCTGGAGTTACGGTCTCGCCGCCGCAGGCTATGTGATTTTCGCGATTCGCATGGCTTTCGGGTGGCGGTCGAGTGTGCGGGCAGGTCTTCTCCTCGGTGCCACGTTGGCGACGGCGCTATGGGCGGCTGCGGGCATTGCGGTCGCCCTGACGGCGTCACCGGTCGCCTGGTTCGGGTCGAATGCTGCAGACACCCTTCGATACGCCATCTGGTTCGTCTTCCTGGGTAACCTGCTGCGTGGTGACGGGAGCGCAGGCACAGCTCCGACCACTGGGTGGCTGATTCCGGGATGGGTGGTCGCGCTGGTGTCTGTCGGGCTGGTGTGCAGTGTGCTGTTGTCGGAACCGTCTCCGCTGGCACACAGCTTTGGCGTTCAAGGCCAGCTTGTTGAATTTGGCACTCGCCTCGGTATGGCGGTTTTCGGGTTGTTGCTGGTCGAGCAGTTGATTCGTCGCGTGAATGCGCATAACCGCTGGAGCATCAAGCCATTGTGCATGGCCCTTGCGGGGGTCTTCTTTTTCGACCTGTTTTTGTATGCAGATGCGATGCTGTTCGCGCGCCTCGATGCAGACATGTTCGCGGCACGTGGAATTGCCAATGCGCTCGTCATTCCGTTCATCGCAATGGCGACCGCGCGCAACACCGGCTGGACAGTCGAAATGCACCTGTCTCGCGCGGCTGTCTTTCGTTCCACCGCGCTGCTCGTATCCGGTGGCTTCTTGCTGGCGGTTGCAGGCGCGGGCTACTTCCTCCGTTTCTTCGGGGGCGATTGGGGACGCGCACTGCAAATCGAGCTTCTCTTTGCCGCGACGCTTATTGTCGTGTTGGTCGCATCCTCGGGTCGTTTCCGCGCCAAGCTCAAAGTCTTCGTCAGCAAGCACTTCTTTTCGTACCGCTACGACTATCGAGAGGAATGGCTGCGCTTCACTCGCACGTTGTCGACCGAAAATTCGGGGCAGGGAGTCAATGAACGGGCGATCATGGCGTTGGCCAATCTGGTCGAAAGCCCCGCCGGCATGCTTTGGCTAGCCGAAGAGAGCGGCGGCTTTCGTCCCGCAGCGCGCTGGAACCTGCCCGCGATCAACGCCGTGGAACCCGCAGGAAGTGAATTTGCCGGATTCCTCGAGCGCACCGGATGGGTGTTGAGCGTGCACGAATATGCTTCGGACCCGGCTCGGTACTCGGGTCTTACCATGCCCTCATGGCTGCCGACGATCCGCGATGCATGGCTTATCGTTCCCCTTGGGACAGGCGTCGAAATGCTTGGCTTCGTTGTCCTTGCCGAGCCACGGGCTGCAGTCGAATTCAACTGGGAAGTGCGCGACATCCTCAAGACCGCCAGTCGACAGGCGGCCAGCTACATCGGCCAGCTCAGGGCGACCGAAGCGCTGCTCGAGACGCGCAAGTTCGACGCCTTCAACCGCATGTCGGCATTTGTCGTGCACGACTTGAAGAACCTGGTCACGCAGCTTTCGTTGATGCTTCGCAACGCCGAGCGGCATCGTGACAACATTGAGTTTCAACGGGACATGCTGGCGACGGTTCAGCATGTCGTCGAACGTATGAATCACCTGATGCTGCAATTGCGCACCGGCAGCACGCCGGTCGAGAATGCTCGGCTCGTCGATCTCGAATCGGTGATTCGGCGCGTCTGTGCGGCGAAAGCCGTCCACGAACCTGCAATTGAATTGGATCTCGCGGCCAGTGTCGCCACTTACGGAGACGAGGACCGGTTCGAGCACATGTTCGCGCATCTGTTCCAGAATGCCCTCGATGCAACTGCCAGAGATGGCCACGTTTCGGTACGACTGACACGTGACGAGCGATTCGCGGTGATCGAAGTCGCCGACACGGGCATTGGCATGACCCCGGAGTTCATTCGTGATCGGCTGTTCAAGCCCTTCGAGACAACCAAGGAGACCGGCATGGGTATTGGTGTCTACGAGAGCATGCAGTACGTACAGCTGCTAGGAGGCCAGATGTTGGTAGACAGCACACCGAATGTCGGGACGCGAGTTCGGGTTCTGCTTCCACTTGCCGACAGTGCAGCGGCGCGGCCAGCGACGCTGCGAGAGCTCGCATGACCGAAGCCCGCCGAACATTGCTCATCGTTGAGGATGACCCTGCTCTGCAAAAGCAGATGCAGTGGGCTCTCGATGGCTATGAAACCGTCGTGGCCGCCGATCGCGAGTCGGCCATAGTTCAGCTGCGCCGCTACGAACCGGCTGTCGTGACGATGGACCTTGGCCTGCCGCCAAACCCCGATGACCCGACGCAGGGTATGGAACTGCTGAAGGAAATCCATGCACTGGCGCCGGACACCAAGGTGATTGTGCTCACCGGCCAGAATGATCGCGCAAATGCTGTAAAGACGATCGCGTTGGGTGCGCACGACTTTTGCACCAAACCGTTCGAGCCGGAAATTCTTGCCTGGACCATAGACCGCGCGTTTCGCGTGCACGAACTTCAGGCCGAGAATCGACGTCTGCAGTCGCTGCAGCCGTCGCCGGGGATGTCGGCAACCATCACTCGAGATCCGGAGATGCTGAGAATTTGCCGGACCATTGAAAAGGTGGCGCCAACTTCGGTCACCGTGCTGATCCACGGGGAATCGGGCACCGGCAAGGAGTTGCTGGCGCGCGCGTTGCATGACCTGTCGTCGCGCCGTGATGGCCGCTTCGTCGCGATCAATTGCGCGGCGATTCCGGAGAACCTGCTGGAAAGCGAACTATTCGGTTACGAGAAGGGCGCCTATACCGGGGCCGCCAAGCAGACACTTGGCAAGATCGAGATCGCCAATGGCGGCACACTGTTCCTCGACGAAATTGGCGACCTGCCGATGTCCTTGCAGGCCAAGCTACTACGCTTCCTTCAGGAACGCGTGATCGAGAGAATCGGTGGTCGCCACGAAATTGCCGTCGATGTGAGAATCGTCTGCGCTACGCACGAAGACCTGAAGGATCAGATCACCCACGGAAAGTTTCGCGAGGACCTGTATTACCGGCTGGCCGAAATTGTGATCGAGGTCCCGCCCCTGCGTGCGCGGACGGGCGATGCGGCGCTGCTGGCTCACGGGTTTGCGTACCGCTTCGCCGCCGAGCAGGGGCGCGGCGCCATGACCTTGCTTCCCGATGCCGTGGCCGCGATCGAAGGCTACGGCTGGCCAGGCAATATTCGCGAGCTCGAGAATGTCATAAAAAGGGCCGTAATCCTGGCCGATGGGATGACGATCAGTCCTGTAGACCTTGGTTTGGCACCGGCGACCGCCAACCCCGACGCGCTGAATCTGCGCCAGGTCCGGGACGAGGCCGAAAAGGGGGTAGTGTTGCAGGTGCTCGGGCGGGTCAATGGCAATCTTACCAAGGCCGCCGAATTGTTGGGTGTGAGCCGCCCGACGCTCTATGACCTTATGCAACGCTTCGGGCTCAGGTAGCCGAGGCTGCGTCGCTGACGAGAAGTGAGGATGAAAATGACATCGCCGTTTACTCCCAAATGCTCACTTGCGGTAATCGCACTGGGCGTCGCCGTGCTGCTGCCTGCGTGCAGCAAGAACGACCCTTCGGTGTTTATCGGATCTGCGAAGTCGTATCTGGCGAAGTCCGACTACACGGCCGCAACCATCGAACTCAAGAGCGCTCTGCAACAAGCTCCGGGGAACGCGGAAGCACGGTTCTTGCTCGCCAAGTCGTTATTCGAGACCGGCGACTCTGCGGGCGCAGAGACCGAAGTGCGCAAGGCAATCGATCTTGGTTACCCGCCCGACGAAGCGTATCCGCTGCTTGCGCGCGCATTGCTCGCGCAAGGCGACTTCCGGAAATTGATCACGGAACTCGGCGACCGAAAGCTCGAAAGTGAGTCGTCGCGTGCCGACCTCGGCACTTCCATCGCCATAGCGCAGATGGCGCTTACCGAAACCAGGAAAGCGCAGTCCGCTGTCGACGCAGTGCTGACCGGCAGTCCCAACAACGCACGTGCGTTGACAGTGGCAGCGCAACTCGATGCCCTGAACAACAACCTGCCGATGGCATTCAAGCACCTCGAGGCCGCGACGGCAGCGGCGCCGACCGATGCCGATGCGCTGACGCTCAAGGCTCAGTTGGAGTCGACCCAGGGGCGACGAGACGATGCGATCAAAACGCTGCAACGCGGGATCGAAGCCAATCCCAACTCGATGAGCATGCGTCAGGCGCTTGTGCCGTTGCTGATCGCGGGCGGAGAGCTCGACAAGGCCGTTGCTCAACTCGACGCGATGAAAAAGATTGCGCCGAACGACCTGCGCACCGCGTACGCCGATGCGCTGGTTGCATTTTCTAAAGACGATGCAGCGCGCGCGAGGGACTCGATTCAGCAAGTGCTTTCTGCAAGGCCGGACTATATGCCGGCACTCTATCTTTCCGGCCTGATCAACCTGCGGCTCGGCTCCCTCGCCGTCGCTGAGGACGCGCTCCGGCAGGTCGTGGCCAAGGCGCCAACCGACGTCGGCGCGACGCGAGCGCTGGCGCTGACCCAATTGCGCGCCGGTCGACCTGCGCTCGCGCTGGAGACTCTGTTGCCGGCACTGCAGCGCGCTCCCAATGATGCAGTTCTGCTGCGCACCGCGGGTGAAGCATACCTTGCCTCCGGTAACGTGACCAAGGCCACGCAGGTTTACGAGCGCGCAAATGCTATCGACAAAGACAATCTGGGAAGCAACGTTCGGCTCGCTCAGGTCCGCTACGCGGCCGGCGATTCTGCGCGAGCGCTCAAGGACCTCGAATCGCTTGCCGCAGTCGACAGTCGGCAGAATTCCGCCGATCTCGCGCTCATAAGCGCGTACATGAGTCACCGGGATTTCACTCAGGCGCTCGCCGCGGTCGGTGCGCTTGAGAAAAAGCAGCCTACAGACCCTCTTACGTTTAACGTCAAGGGTGCGGTCTACATGGGCATGCGCAATTACAAGGACGCCCGCGCGGCGTACGACAAGGTGCTGCAGCTCCAGCCTGCCAATTTTCCGGCTGCCTACGCACTCGGTGTCATCGATTTGCAGGAACGCAAACCCGATGATGCGCGCAAACGCTACGACCAGATGCTCGCGAAGGATCCCAAGAACGAGCAGTTGCTTCTTGCGCAGGCGGAGCTCCTTGCCCTCACTCAGCACAGGCCCGAGGAAGTGAAGGCAGCGATCGAGCTTGCGATCGCTGCTGCGCCCACGTCTGTGCGCCCACGACTGGCACTGCTGGCCTACTACACGCAGCTTCAGGACGCGAAGGGTCTGCTCGCCGCAGCGGAGACAACGCAATCGGCATTTCCAAATGACCCGCAGGTCGTCGAACAGCTTGGTGTCGCCCAGCTCGCCACAGGCGCGGCAAAAGAGGCGTTGGAAACATTCAAGCGGATGGTGCGACTGCAACCCGAGAACCCCAATGCGCTGATGCGCGTTGCCAGCGTTGAGGCGACGCTCAAGGACTACGACGCAGCGATCGACACGCTTCACAAGGCGCTCGTAATGCACCCGGAGCAGGTGCAGGCGTGGGGCGCGTTGGCACAGGTTTACATCGCCGCCGGCCGGCCCGAAAAAGCCATCATCGAGGCCCGCGGGTTGCAGAAGCAGGCACCGGATCGCGCGTTCGGCTATGCACTCGAAGCCGAAGTGCTTGCCTCCCAGTCAAAATGGTCCGAAGCCGCAGCACTTTATGCGACCGCACTTGCTCGGGAACCGCTGCCTCTGCTCGCTGTCCGCCGTTACCAGACACTTCAAAGCGCGGGCAAGGCGAGCGACGCGACCGCCGTGGCGACCAAGTGGATGCGCGAGAATCCGCAGGACGCGACCATGCCGCTTTTCCTGGGAGATCAGAATTTGCGCAAGAAGGAATATCGAGAGGCGGTTTCGAACTACCGGGCGGTGCTGGCGATCGCACCGGACAATCCGGCAGCTCTGAACAACATGGCGTGGGCGTTGATCGCGTTGGGCGATCCGAAGGCCGTGGAGGTCGCCGAGAAAGCATATGTCCAGGCGCCCATCAATCCCGACGTCCTCGACACTTATGGTTGGGCGCTGGTGCAGACCGGCGACGCAGGCAAGGGTCTGGAACTGCTTCGCACGGCCATGAATCTGGCTCCGAAGAACGACGAGATTCGACTGCATCTCGCGAGGGCGCTGATGAAGACAGGTGACAAGACAGGTGCAAAGCGTGAACTCGAGGTGGTGGCCAAAGCCGGCAAGGGGTCGGCTCTCAGCGCCGACGCCGAAAAACTGTTGAGCGGTCTGTGACCAGCGCTGACGGAGGTTCCGGCACGCGCAGGGCGGGCGAGAGTGCGCTTGCCGGCGCAGGCACGCCAGCTCAGACGGCAACGGCTGCTCCCACTATCGCCGTGGTGGGACTGGGCTATGTCGGACTTCCGCTCGCGGTCGAATTCGGCAAGGTCTTCACCACCATCGGCTTCGACCTGTCCGCGGCGAAAGTCGCGGCATACAGGAAGGGAGTCGATCCGACGCGCGAGGTATCGCCTGCCGAGCTGAAATCGGCGACCCGGCTCGCGTGCACTACCGATGCCAGTGAATTGAAGAGCGCCGACTTTATCGTCGTGGCGGTTCCAACTCCGGTCGACGAAGCGCACCAGCCGGACTTCGGCCCACTGATCTCGGCCAGTCAGACTGTCGGCGCCAATCTCAAGCGTGGCGCGACGGTGTGCTTCGAATCAACAGTCTATCCGGGAGCGACCGAGGAGATCTGTGTCCCTGTCATTGAAAAATATTCGGGCATGAAATGGTTGCGAGACTTCTTCGTCGGTTATTCGCCGGAGCGCATCAATCCGGGCGACAAGGAGCACACGCTGACGCGAATCATGAAGGTCGTTTCGGGCGATACGCCGCAAACACTCGAACGGGTGGCGTCCATCTACGCTAGCGTCGTCAAGGCGGGAGTATTCCGCGCGAGCAGCATCAAGGTCGCCGAAGCAGCCAAGGTGATCGAAAATACCCAACGCGATCTCAACATCGCGCTGATGAATGAATTGGCGCTGCTGTTTCACAAAATAGGCATCGACACGCTGGAGGTGCTCGAGGCAGCGGGCACGAAATGGAATTTTCTGCCATTCCGGCCGGGGCTTGTAGGCGGACATTGCATCGGCGTCGATCCCTACTATCTGACCCACAAGGCGGACAAGCTCGGCTACCACCCGCAAGTCATCCTCGCCGGTCGACGAATCAACGACGGCATGGGCAAGTATGTCGCTGAGCAGACGGTGAAGCAGATCATCCAGACCGGCGCGCCCGTCCGGGGCGCCCATGTGGCCGTTCTCGGCCTCTCCTTCAAGGAAGATTGTCCCGACATTCGAAATACGCGGGTCATCGACGTCATCAATGAACTGGTGTCGTACGGCGTCACCGTGCACGTGCACGATCCCGTCGCCGATCCCGATGAAGCGCAGCATGAATACGGCGTGCAGCTTACATCCTGGGCGGCGCTGCCAAGATGCAAAGCGCTGATACTCGCGGTTGCGCACCGCGAATACCGGCAACGTGCAGTCGACGACTTCATTGACAAGCTCGAGCCTGGCGGACTCTACGTCGACGTCAAGTGCATCGCTGACGCTGCGGTTCTGCGCGCGCGGGGTGTCAACGTTTGGAGACTCTGATGCCCGCGGACGGATCGGTCGTGGGCGTCCCCGCATCGGCTCAGGCGCGGCTCCGCGACGAGCGCCTGCGGTGGCTGGTCACCGGCAGCGCAGGCTTCATCGGCTCGCATCTGGTTGAAGCACTGCTTCGGCTTGGCCAACATGTTGTCAGCCTGGACAATTTTTCGACTGGCCATCGACTCAATCTCGAGGAAGTTCGGCGAGCAGTTGGCGAAGAGGCCTGGCAGCGGCACACGTTCCACGAAGCCGACATCGTCGACCTCGCCACATGCCGAATGGCGTGCAGCGGCGTCGACATCGTCCTGCACGAGGCCGCTCTCGGTTCGGTCCCCCGCTCGATTGCAGACCCTCTGGCGACGCATGCGGCGAACGCCACCGGCTTTCTCAACATGCTCATTGCCGCGCGGGACGCCAAGGTAAGGCGCTTTGTCTACGCTGCATCGAGCTCGACATACGGAGACCATCCCGGATTGCCGAAAGTCGAAGACGCCATCGGCCGGCCACTCTCGCCATACGCGGTCACCAAGTACGTCGACGAACTCTATGCCGACGTATTCGGTCGCTGCTATGGAGCACCGGCCATCGGCTTGCGTTACTTTAACGTTTTCGGCCCCCGACAGGATCCGCAAGGCGCATATGCCGCGGTGATTCCGCGCTGGGTTGCGGCCATGCTGTCCGGAAAACCGATTGTCATTTACGGCGACGGCGAGACCACACGTGACTTCTGTCATGTCGCCAACGTCGTGCAGGCAAACCTGCTCGCAGGCCTGGCGGCGGATCCGGTTGCGCTCGGCCAGGTTTACAACATCGCGGTGGGCGGCAGGATGTCTCTCAATGAGCTATTCGACGTCCTGCACGAGCTGGCGCTCGATCGACATCCTGGACTGCGGGTGCCTCGACCGATCTACGAACCGTTCCGACCGGGCGATGTTGCGCATTCGCAGGCCAATATCACCAAGGCAGGGCGCCTGCTCGGCTATCGACCCACCCACGACGTGCGCCTGGGGCTGCGCGATACCTTGCCGTGGTACGAAGTCGGCAAGGCTGCCGGTGCGGGCGGCATTGCACGGGAATCGCATGCGCGCGATACAGCGTGATTGTCGCGTCCACCGTGTTCGCGGCGAAAGGACATGGGCGTGGCTCGCCCTCGCACTACTGTTGTCGGTGACCGGAATTTGTTCCGCCGAAGACGAGTCAGGTCCGGTCGTTGTCAACACCGCCGAACTGATGCGGCGGGCCATCGCCTACGAGCACGGCGAGGGAATGCCGAAGGATCAGCCCATGGCGGCTGTACTGTATTGCGACGCCGCGCGTGCCGGCAACCTGGACGCCATGTTCAATCTCGGATGGATGTATGCGAACGGACGCGGCGTCACGCGTGACGATGCGCTGGCCGCTGCGATGTTCGCCCGCGCGGCGCAGGCCGGACACGCGCAGGCGCGGCGGATGCTCGAAGTCGTCGGTCCGGACGTCGGTGTCATACCGGATTGCCTGCGTCCACCGGAGCCCGAGCCGCCAACGGCGCCCGTTGCCATAGCCCCTGATCCGTTCGCCGATTTGTCGCCGCCAGAAAAAAAAGATTGCGGACATGGTGATCAAGGCTGCGCCGCGCTTCACGGTCAGTGCGCAGCTCGCGCTCGCTGTGATTGCCGCCGAGTCGAATTTCGATCCCGAGGCGCAATCGCATAAGGACGCACGAGGCCTGATGCAACTCATTCCAGCGACGGCGCTTCGCTTCAAGGTTCGCAATCGCTTCGACGTCGCCGACAACATCAACGGAGGGCTGGCGTACCTGCGTTGGCTGCTCGCCTATTATGAAGGGGAGGTCGCGCTGGTCGTGGCGGCCTACAATGCGGGCGAAGCCGCGGTCGACAAGTACAACGGCATCCCTCCCTATGCGGAGACTCGCGACTATGTGCGGCGAGTGCTACGCTACTATCCCAGCGAACGGCATCCATATGACGCCTCGATCGCGGGGCCGTCGCCTATCCTGATTCAGTCCGCGACCGATACAAAGTAGGTGAGGTCATGAGTCCAGCTGCGACGAGGTTGCGCTTGGGGCGCGCCATGGCTTTGGCCGCGCTGCTCCCGTTGGCATTGGTCCTCGGCAATGCTGCGCACGCAGATCGATCGGACACGATCGAGCACGCCAAGGCATCAGTGGTCGTGGTTGGCACATTTGTTCGCACCCGCACGCCGGCGTTTCAGTTCCTCGGGACGGGCTTCGCTATCGGTGATGGGACGCTCATCGTGACCAACGCACACGTCCTGCCAGCGGTGCTCGATCCGGCGTCCATGGAGGCACTTGCGATCCTGATTCCGATGCGCGCCGGCGAGAGCAAGGACCAGGTGCAGGTCAGGGAAGTCAAGCAGATCGCGGTGGACAAGGATTCCGACCTCGCGCTGCTGCGGATGCCTGGGCCGGCGATTCCGGCGATGAAAATTCGCGACTCGGTTGGCATCAGGGAAGGCCAGGAAGTATTGTTCACCGGCTATCCGATTGGACCCGTACTCGGGCCGTATCCCGCGACGCACCGGGGAATGATTTCCGCGATTACGCCGATTGCGATTCCGCAAGGCCGCGCTGGTGACCTTGATGCGGCGACGATCCGACGCCTCGCCGGCAGTGCCTTCCCGGTCTACCAGCTCGATGCAACCGCCTATCCCGGGAACAGCGGCAGCCCGGTCTATGATCCCGAGTCCGGCGAAGTACTAGGGGTCATCAACATGGTATTCGTCAAGGGAACGAAGGAGTCGGCGCTGACCCAGCCGTCCGGGATTACCTATGCCGTCCCGGCCAGCCGTCTGCAGGATTTTCTCAAGAGGACGCGTTGACCGCGTTGACACGGTACGCGGTGAGTATTGGCGAGGTTGCATTGGCGTATCCGCACGCCAGGCCGTTGCCGGTGCAAGCGACGATTGCGGTTGATGCCGCGGGTTGGCGGACGTTCGAGTGATCGATCCGATCTGGATAAAGGCGGTACTGAAGACGCTGGTGCTGCCGCCCACCGGCCCCTTGCTATTGTCATTGGCAGGGCTGGGCGCCTGGCGACGATTCCCCAGCGCCGGACGGGTGTTGGCTTGGGCAGGCGTGCTGCTGCTTTGGGTGCTCTCGATGCCCGTCGTCGCGGCATTTCTCGTGCGCAGTCTTGACACGTCCCCGCCATTCGACATCGCCCAGGCTTCGGGGGCCAAGGCCCTGGTCATTCTCGGCGGCGGTGTACGACGCAACGCTGCCGAATATGGCGGCGATACGCTTGCCACGTTGACGCTCGAGCGCGTCCGCTACGGGGCACGGGTCGCACGCGCTACTCACCTGCCCATCCTGGTGACCGGCGGGGTGGTATTGGGCGGCGAACCTGAAGGCAAGCTGATGCGCGCAGTGCTGGAGCGCGAATACGGGCTCGACGTGCGCTGGACCGAGGAGCGGTCGCGCAACACGCATGAAAATGCTCTGCGGTCGGCCGAGATCCTGCGCGCAGCCGGCATCGAGCGCGTCGTTCTCGTAGCGCACAGTTTCGACATCCCTCGCGTCAAAGCCGAATTCGCCGCGGCCGGCATCGAGATCATTCCAGCCCCCACTGGCATTCCCGCGTCCGGGCCGGACACGTTCCTCGATTACCTGCCGAGCATCGCCGGCCTGCACACGAGTTACTATGCCGTCTACGAGATCCTCGCCAATCTTGTCCGCTGGGTTACGCGGGCAGGTTAGGGCACGACACGGTAGCCTGCGGACGACGGTGACGATCGCGCACTGCCTTCGCGCTCCAGTCGTTGACGAATAGGCGATACGCATGTGCGGCAGGTACGAACTCAATGAAACACCCGCGCGCGTCGGTTCGCGGTATCGCATCGAACCGGGCGATCTCGAGTTCGCACCCAACACGGACGTTCGGCCGACGACGAGCAATCCGGTGGTCTTCGTTCAGGACGGCGTGCGCAGGATGGAACTTCGCCGCTGGGGCTTCGTGCCTTCCTGGGCCAAGGATCCGAAGGCGATCAGCAACCCATTCAACGCAGTCAGCGAGACCGCCGCCGAAAAGCCGTTCTTCCGCAGCGCGTTTCGCCGGCGGCGCTGTATCGTCCCGGCAAACGCGTTCTTCGAATGGAAGGCCGACCCGGGGGCGAAGCGCAAGACCAAGTACCGGATCGCGCGCGCCGACGGTGAGCTGATTTCGCTGGCGGGGCTGCACGAATACTGGCAGCACGAAGATCAGTCGATCGCCTCGTACACCATACTCACGACCCAGCCCAACGAATTGCTGGCGAGTATCCACACACGCATGCCGGTGATCATCGGCGACGCGGAAATCGATGCATGGCTGGCGCCGGACACGAGCCTGGATTCGGCACGCGCCATGTGCATGCCGTGCCCCAGCGACTGGCTCGTGGCTGCGCCGCAGCTGTAGGCCGTAGTAACATGAACGTTGCCGGTTCGTGGGGCACTGAGAAGGCATCGGGGATGGTTCGCGCCGCGTTTGCCAAGGAACTATCGCGGCTCCTCCCGACTCGGAAGTCCAAAGACACGGCGCGCGCGATCGGCCGGACTGCTGGCAGCCTGTGTAAGGTCGGCGCGATCCGGCGCGACTCTGGGACACACGACCGCGCGACCATGCGGTTGCTGAAACGAACGCAGGTAGTTCATTGGAGCCAAAGATGACGAGTCTGTTGCGATCGAGTTTCGCGGTGGCTGCTGCGGCACTGGCAATGGCCTGCAGTTCCGCCGCAGTGGGTACCTTGCCGGACCCGGCAGTCGACATTCCCAAGGCCACTGCTGCCGGGCAGGCCACGGCGGTATTCGCGGGCGGCTGCTTCTGGGGGGTCGAGGCAGTGTTCAAGCACGTCAAGGGTGTGACCAAGTCCACTTCGGGCTATTCAGGCGGCTCGCAGATGACCGCCAAATACATGCTGGTAGGCACGGGCACCACCGGACATGCCGAATCGGTCGAGGTCAAGTACGATCCGTCGCAGGTCACCTATGGCCAGCTGCTGCGCGTGTTTTTCTCGGTCGCCCACGACCCCACGCAGCTCAACCGCCAGGGTCCCGATTGGGGCACGCAGTATCGCTCGGCGATCTTCTTCGTCACGCCCGACCAGGAGCGGGTGGCGAAGGCGTACATCGCGCAACTCGACGCCGCCAAGGTCTACGCGACGCCCATCGTCACTGAAGTCTCTCCCCTGAAGGGTTTCTACGCTGCGGAGGACTATCACCAGGACTACCTGGCGCGCAATCCCGACCAGCCCTACATCGTCGTCAACGACTTGCCCAAGCTGGCGGCGCTGAAGTCGCAGTTTCCACAGCTCTATACCGGCAAATAGGCGACCCTGGCGGGCGCGACCGCCAGGAAACGATCCGGCCGGTGGCCGTAGACGGCAAGGTTGCCGCGCGCCGTCATTGTTTGTCACAAAGCCTTGACCCCGCGGGGAGTGGCCACCTGGCCGTAGGGGTGTTGTGGCGTGGCATGCCGCTTGCTTAGGGTTTGCCATCAACCTTTGACACCGTATTCGGAGCCACCATGCAAATCACCCCCGCGATCGTCGGCATTGCCGTAGCGATCCTCGTTCTGGTCAACGTCACTGCGGTGCTGCGAGCGCACTGGCGCCATCGGCGGGTCCGCGCTGCGCTGGACCTGCCGCAACGCATGGGGGCGACCAAGGGCAACGTTCAGGCAGAACGCGCAATCGAAGTCTTTGCCGATACCGATGCGAAACTGCGCAAACGCGCCCCGCATCTGTCCAGGGAAGAGCGCCACGCCATGGCCAGGGCCTTGCTGCACGCCAAGGGCATCCTGCCCCCGGGTAAGCCAGCCCGGCGCTGACTGCCGTTGTCAGGACCGGCCGTTGGGCCGGTGCTCCTTCAGCGCTGCTTGCGCGCGCTCACCGTAAAGAATTGTCCCTCGCCGGCGGGGGACGCACCGTAGTCCCCCCAAGACTGCTCGATCGCGAATCCCGACCGCGTCAGCATGGCGACGATCTCCTCGGGCGAATACGGGCAAATGTCCTCGCAGGTGTCGATGCGTTCCACCAGCCGCCCGTCGGCGGCGACCAATTCGTAGCGACGCTCGATGCGGTTGGTGCGCGATCCTACCGTAGCGACGCGCTTGGAACGCACCAATACCCCGGCGGGATGCTCGCGGCGATAGTCCACCCTGAACTCGTCGTCCGGTGTGGTCTGGCGCGGAATGAAGGCGTCGACGACGACGGTTCCAGTCGGCGTCAGCGCGTTGCGAATGCCCGAGAGCAAGCGAGCGGCGTCATCGCCCGCGGCCATGTAGGTGATCAGCGAGTACGGGCAGAGCACCATCGAGAACGTCGAGCGAAAAGCCAGCTTGCGCGCATCCATTCGGCACACCGCGGCGTCGACTCCGCGCTCGGCCGCCTTGCGGCGAAGTTCCTTGAGCATGCCCGCCGAAGCGTCGACGCCGACCGCGTCGACGCCGTGGCGCTGCAGTTCGAGCAGGATGCGCCCGTTGCCGCAGCCAATCTCGAGTACCCGGCCCCCTGCGCGCGTTGCCAGGTCGACGTAGAACGCTGCGTCGTCGAAGGCCATGTTTCGACCCATGTCCACGTCGTAGAGGTGGGCGATGCGATCGTAGTTCGACAACCCTGCGCGGCCATCAGGCATGCTGCGCTCCGAGCAGCGTGCGATACAGGTTACCCTGGATGCCGGCGCAGTGATGCCATAGGTATGGAGCGAGCGCCGTGGCATCGGGCCGCTCGAGGTCGCGCCGGCGCGCGTCGTCGCGAAGCAACGCGATGATCGGTTCGGCCATCGCCTCGATATCGCGTACCGTGACCAGCGCCCGCAGTCCGGACGCCGCGAATCCCCGCGCGCCGTCGTCGGTCGTCACGCAGGCACGTCCGGCCGCCAGCGACTCGATCACCTTGACCGAAGAGCCGCGAATGCCCGACATCGGATTGAGCGTAAGCGCGCTCGCATCGAGCAACTCGGCGATGTCTTCGCGATGGCCCATGACGTCGACGCCGGGTTGCGCGAACGTTGCGTCGCCGACAATCGCGTCGCTTGCACCGTCGCCGCCCAGCACCAGCAGGCGCGTCTCGGGCACGGCTGACTTGATCGCAGGATAGGCTACGCGCAGGAATCGGCGAATCCCTTCCAGATTCTGGGTGTAGCGAAACGGTCCCATGAACAGCAGCTGTGTCGACGCCGACGCCGCATGCCGTCGCCGCGGGGCGTTCGCACCATTGGGAACGCACACCGCGCGGGGATGCGCAATCATGTGCTGATCCTCGGGTGAGCAGACCGTGACCGCGTCATAGCTCGCCTGCACGTGCGACTGGAAGCGCTGCGCTGCCGCGCGATCGCGGAAATCCTGAGGATCGAAAGCATCGTGCAGGCCCAGAACCCAGCGCTGCCCGGGCGTGCGCAGCGAACTCAATCCGGCAAGCTCGGCGTACTCGATCTGCACCAGGTCCGGCCGAAAGCGCTGCAGCGCCTCGCGTACTGCACGGCGCAGCAGCGCGTGGCAGTGCTGATCCATGCGCACGCCGAGGTCGGCATCATCGCCGCGTCGCGCCGCTGCAGTGGGTCGCTGCACTGTCAGCACCGCGTGCAGACCCTCGAAATGAGCCAGGCTGCGCGCGTCGTACAGCGATGCCTCGTCGGTCACGAGCACGATGTCGAACTCGCGACGCAGGCGTTGCAACAGTCCTTCGATGCGTCGGGCGCCGCCGTGCCGGGCCGGAAATACGCAGAACGGCGACACCAGCAAGACGCGTGGACGCCCGGTGCTGGCCGCCAGTTTGAAGCTGTACGACGACGAGGGCGCGGCAATGGCGCCTGCCGCCGAGAGTATAGGCGGCGGCGAGGGCAGCGCGCGCCGGTGCGCTCGCCAGCGCGCGAGCCAGCACGCGTGCCGCGACGCCGGGCGCGGCCAGCTCGCGCTGCGACGCATACGGCTGGTCGCAGACCCGCTGCAGCAGCGTCGCGACGTCGGCACCGCTGGCGGCGTTGCGCAAGTCGAACAGGGTGCGGTTGCGCTCGACGACCCGCTCGATCGCCGCGGGTGAGTAGAATCGGCTGGTTGTGGCGCGATGGCGATGGTTCGCGCGCGCGCTTGGGCAGAACACGACCCGATAGCCGTCGCGCTGCGCGCGCACGCCCCACTCAACGTCTTCCCAGTAGAACGGATCGTAGCAGCGACTCGAGCGCGCGTAGCGGCGCAGGACCGCAGTGCGGAACAGGCCGGCACCTCCGCTCGCGCACAGACCCGCGCGCGCGCCGCCGTCGGGAGGCGCGTGAAAGACGCGAATCCCGGTGGGATCGACGTACCAATCCGTGAACCCGGTTTCTTCACGTCGGCCGTCCGGCCCCTGCTGCATGATCTGCGCGGCGACGGCGAACACGTCGTCGGCGCGGCAGGCCGCGAGTTCGCGCAATGCGTCGGGCGCGAGTGTCATGTCGTTGTTGAGCAGCAGCGTCCAGTCGTATCGTGCGCGTTCCAGACCGCGTAATACGGCGGCACTGAAACCCAAAGGTTCGGCTTGCTGCACAAGCTCAAGCTTGGGGTAGCGTGCGACGATGTCGCGGTATCGTTCACGCGGCGCTCCGTTGGCGACGACAATGATCTGGAAAGGCTCGGCGAGGCCCTTCAGCGCAACGATGAGGCTTGCCAGCGCGGCGTCGAGCATGTCGGGCGCATCGCGCTCGGGGATGACGACGCTGAGGCCGGGGCGCCGTGTGGCCCCTGTTGCGACGCGCGGCGGCCGCGCGTTCCCTGGTGCCAGTACGTCGGCGAGCGTGAGCGCGAGCCAAAGCGGCGCCAGGCGCAGTCGCTGGGGAAACGTGGTGCCCCATTTGACACGACTGCGTCCGGAGTCGGGCCGCGTCACGCCCGACCTGTCGCCGGGCGCACGCCGTTCAAACCAGGAAGGTTTCGAGGTCATCCAGGATCGGCCCATCGAAACGATGCTGTGCAACCTGAAGCGCCTGGTCGGCGAACATCGTGCACCAGACGTTGTACTGCGGCACCCGGGCGGTCGGGTCGATGGGCAGCGCGCCGTCGCGGCTCATTTCGCGCGCGAGGCTCCCGCTCATCCGGTCGAGCACGCACGGGTCCGGAAACCAGCCGTGCGTACGCCGCCGCAGCAGGCTGGCGGCGCGCAGCGTCTGCGCAACGATGTCGAGGCGCGCGATTCCCGGCGCGACCCGCGATTCGGGCAGGCGGCCGTCCGCCGAAACCTTCTGCATCAGGCCTTCGACCTGCGCTGCCAAGGCGCCAAGCATCGGGGCCACCGCCCGGTGCCCCGGCACGCAAAGCGCGCCTTCGATTGCATACAGCAAGGGATGCGTCTCGGGATGCGGTTCCTCCACTGCGAGGCGAAGGCTCGCGACCAGCGTTGCCTCGGCGATTGGTTGCAGTGGCGCGATCTGGGGCAGGACCTTGGCCGCAGAGAGCACTCCGGCAGCGGCCTTGGCGAGAAAACCACCGCGCCGCGTTGACCAGCGCTTGCGCAAAGGCAAGGCCAGTGTGGTCATGCAGGCGTTGAACTGTCCGTCGTCGGCGGCGAGCTGCCGGAGCAGCTCGGCAAGCCGTTCGACCAGAACCGGATCCGGCTCGATGAGTCGTGTGCTGGTCGCGGAGGCAATACCGCGGACGACCATCGCCAGGTCGAAGAAAAACACCGCCGCATTGCGCCAGTCGCCTTCTTCTTCGCTCAAATAGACCCGCGTGGCCGGATGTTCGGCGCGGAGCGCCCACGATCGCAACCAACGCTGGGCGGACGACGCGCGGCTACGCAGTGCGATGCTAGTACCGCCCTCGCGCAGCGTCTGCCAAGCCAGCCATTGCAGGTAATAGCCGGTGATTTCAGGATAGACATAGGTGGCGTGTCCACTGCCGGAGAGCCAGCCGGCAACGCCGCCGGTTTCAGGTCCGGCACGCATTTGCACACCGCCATCGAGCAGCCAAGCGGCGAGCGTGCGGCTGGTGTTGCCAAGCGTCGTGTTGGATGCGAATGCGCCGGCCGCGCCCGCGAGCGCCGTGGTCACGCCTGGGCCTGCGCGACCAGCAGCGTCTCGAGCACGCCGCGAATGCGCAGCGCGGCGTCGCCCGCTCCGTAGGGTGACGCCGCATCGATGGGCAGCGGCGCGCGCCGCGGCGCATCCAGTGCGGCCAGCGCCGCGCGCACCAGCGCCTTGCGTTCGACGGCGCACCAGCTGCACGAATCCGGTGGCGAGGCTCTCCGGGCGCTCGGTATTCGGCCGCGGTACCAGCAGCGGCGTGCCGAGATGTGGTGCTTCTTCCTGGATTCCGCCGGAGTCGCTGATGATCAACGCGGCGCGCGCCGCGCTGTCGATGAAATCGCGATAGCGCATCGGCTCGACCAGATCGAACGACGGATGTGCCCCGAGGTGGCGACGGATGGTGGCCGAGACGCGCGGATTCGGATGGACCGGAAACAACACGCGCAGCCCGGGGCGCGCGGCCACCAGGTCGATCAGCGCCGCGCACACACTTGCCGCATTGCGATCGTAGTTGGCGCGGCGATGCAAGGTAACCAGCACGGTATTGCGCGCTCGCCGCTCGTGACGCACGACGTGGCGCGTCTCGTCGAGCCGACGGCGCAGGCTGTCGATGGCCGTGTTGCCGACATTGTAGACACTGCGGCAGTCGTGGCCTTCGGCGAACAGATTTTCCGCGGCCGCGCTCGATGGCGCGAAATGCAGGTCGGTGTAGCGCGCGATCTGGCGCCGGAACCATTCTTCCGGAAACGGCTCGAGCAGCGCGTCGGTGCGTAGTCCGGCTTCGACGTGGGCGAGGGCGCAGGCCGTGTCGTGCGCCGCGCGCGCACCGCTATAGGCAGTAAGCGTGTCGCCTTGCACCATGACCAGATCGGGATGGAATCTGCGCATGACGGCGCAGAGTTCGCGCCGCAGATGTCGGTGCGATGCGCTGAGGTTCGGCAGCGAAGGTAACGCGGCCAGTTCAATGTCGGCACGCAGGCCGAACTCCGTCAGCGCGTCGCGAACCGCGTGCAGGTGCTGACCGCTGTTGACGAGCAGCGTGGACAGGTCAGGATGATGCGCGAGCGCGCGCAGTATGGGCGCGAGCTTGATGCACTCCGGACGCGTCCCCGCGATGACCAGCACCACCTTGGGCGGCGATGCGGCATGCACGGTCGCCGCATTGATGACTCGCAGGCGAATCTGATCGGCGCGCGAGCGCGCGGTTTCGGGCGCATCGCCGTAAAGCGACGCGAGCCGAAGTACAGCTGGAGTCATGTGCCCCGCCTAAGGATTGAAGCGATCTTGGGAACACCCGGCTCTGCGGCAGGGTTCTGCGCTAGACAGCGCGCCCCGAAATGTAACAAATCTTTTCAGATGCGCCAACGAAAGCGCCACGGTCGGGTCGAGGCGACCAATGCCGACGTCATGGATAGGGCGACAACGTTTGTCAGTAGTTGACGTAAGTCTATGATGTAATGACGAATAATGTGCAGATAGGTAATCTGAGCAGGTCCCGCAACACGAGTGAGCAAGATCTCGATGCGGAAGTAGCAAGGTTCACGACTGTTTCGTTATATCGCGCCACCGATGATATTGATGCTCATCGCCAGGATGGCGATGTTGAAGACAAAGGCAAGCACGCCATGGATCAGCGTAAGGCGCCGCATGTGCCGCGTCGTCACGCTGATGTCGGAAACTTGCGAGGTCATGCCGACAACAAAAGAGTAGTACGCGAAGTCCAAGTAATCGGGTTCGCGATCGCCAGGAAAGCGCAACCCACCCTTGTGCTCGGGCGATTCCGGACTGCGTGGGTAATAGCGGCGCGCGTAGTGAAACGCGAACAATGTCTGGATCAGCAACCATGACAGTAGCAGGGCGCTGATCGACAGCGTGAGGTGTCCCGCGCGGGACCAGAAGGGGAGCGCCTTCATATCGCCGACCAGAAAGCCGATCGCCACAAAGCTGGCACTGGCAGCGGTGGCGACCAGCAGGAAGATCACATGTCCGCTTTGATCGTGCGCCTGCGCGCGCACCCTCGTCATTGTCGCGTCTGCGCGTGCAATGGTCATCCACGCCAGCCCGAGATAGCATGCCGCGCCGAAGTTCCAGCAGATCAGCAATCGGGTATGCGACGAGACCCACGGCTCGAGCGCCAGGAACGTGGCGACAGCCACGAACAGCACGATCGCCAGCCGGCGCGGCGCGCTCATGCGCACGATCCAGGGCAGCGCCGGTCGGATGCGTTTGTTCACGCTATGCTCGCGAAGCGGCGCCGCGCTTCAGGGTTGCCGCGGCTGCCAGCGCAGAGCTTAGCCGATTTCGGCAGGCGAGTGGTTGGCCCCTGCGCGGCCGGGCAGCGACGCTGATGTGCCATCGATGCGCACGATGGCAAGCTTGGGAAGGCGCTTGACCAGCAGCTTGTAGACGTCGAGGTCGAACTCTGCGCGTGGTGGCGCGTCGATGAGCGCGGCCAACGCCGAGTCGTCGCGCACCGTTCCGAGCCAACACCAGTTGCGCAACACATGCAGGTCGGTGCGCTCGCCAGTGATGTCGGTTTCGCGCACCGCGACCATTCCCGGGTAGGGCCAGTCGCGCATCGCGTGCGGCGCCAGCGCTTCACGCAGCCGCGCGGCGTGCGCCTCGCGCGTTTCGGCACCGACGCACACGCCGGCGCAGCGGTGAACCTGGCGCGCAAAGCATGCGCCGGTGCGTCGCTCGAGGCCGAGCGCGCTCCAGCACAGTCGTGCATCGGTCGCGATGGCGCGCAGCGTCGCGCGGGCGCTGGCGCGCGATCCGAACGGACCATAGAGCCCGTGCAGCGTGGCGGGATCGATCGCCGCGGCGGGGACGTATTGGGGTGGTTGCGGTTCCTCTGCCAGTGCCAGCGCAACCATCTCGCGGCGCCGGCGCAGGCGCTGGTTGTACGCGGGCAGCAGCGTCTTGATGAGCTGGGCTTCGCGCAGCAGCGCGCCGAGCTCGCCAGCGGTCTCCTCGAATTCGATGCGCGTGATCTCGGCGGACAAACGCAGGTCGCTCGTGCCGCGATAGTCCGAGGAAAAATGCGCCGCCACGCGCTCGCGCAGGTTGATGCTCTTGCCGATGTAGAGCGGCAGCGCATTGAGGCCGTAAAAGCGGTACACGCCCGGTGCTTCGGGAAGCTGGGTCAATGCATCCGCAGGCAACTGTGGCGGCAGACTGGGCGTCTTGAGCATGCGTGCGATCACCGACTCGATCTCGTCCGCTGGCCGGTCGCGATAGACCGCCTCTACGAACCGCCACAGGATGCGAGCATCGCCCAGCGCGCGATGGCGCGCTTCGCCGGACAATCCGTGGCGCTCGATGATGCTGTCGAGGTTGTGGCGTGGCGCGTCGGGATACAGGCGCCGCGACAGCTTGACCGTGCACAGCACTTTGGCGGTGAACGGGCGCTTGAGGCGCGCGAACTCGTGCTTGAGGAAGCCGTAGTCGAAGCGCGCGTTGTGCGCCACGAACACGCAACCGTCGATGCGCGCCGCAACTTCGTCGGCGATCCGGGCAAAGGTCGGCGCGCCGGCGACCATGGCGTTGGTGATGCCGGTGAGTGCCTGGATGGCCGGGGGAATGCTGCACTCCGGGTCGACCAGCGAACTCCACTCCTGAACGCCGTGTTCCGCGTCGACGCGCACGATGCCGACCTCGGTAATGCGATCGTCAGCCGCAGTCGTGCCGGTGGTTTCCAGGTCGACGAAGGCGATCGAGGGCGAGAACACCGGCGAATTGACTATTGACTATAGAACGATCGTTCGGTAGTGTAGCGCAAATGTCGAACGACCGTACCTATCTCGCCTCGCTGCAGGATTACTACGCCCAGCATCGCGCGTTGCCGTCCTATTCATCGATCGGCAGTCTGCTGGGACTGCGCTCCAAGTCCTCGGTTGCGGCCATGGTCGCGCGGCTGAAGCTCGCCGGATTCGTCGAGTCTACGCCCGACCGCCGTCTCGCACCGACGCGCCGCTTCTTCGAACGGCCGCTGGCCGACACGCCGGTGCATGCCGGTCTGCCCAACGCGATCGAGGATTCGCCCGCCGACGCGCTGACCATCGACGACTATCTTATCGAACGGCCTTCGCAGACCGTGCTGGTTCGGGTAAAGGGCGACTCGATGATCGATGCCGGGATCTTCGACGGCGATCTTGCAGTCGTCGAAAAGCGTGGTGGCGCGCGCCGCGGCGACATCGTCATCGCAATTGTCGACGGCCAATTCACGCTCAAGCGCCTCGACCTCGAGCGCGGACACTTCATCCTGCGGCCGGAGAACAAGGCCTATCCGGTCATCCGCCCCGAAGGCGCGCTGGAAGTCTTCGGCGTCATGGTCGGACTGGTGCGCAAGACCATCTGAGCACGCGCTCCAAAGCTGCGCCTGCCCCGGTAAGATAGCGGCGAATCCGGCCGCAGCCCGCGGCGCCACCGGTGTCGCACATGCACGCTTCGAAGGGCCCGAACGGCGCTTCATACTTTCGCAATGTCGTCATGGACTTTTGCGACGAAGAGCGCGAATCGTCCAAGCGGCTGCCGGTCCATGAGCGCGAAAAGATCCGCGATCTGCGCGACGACGTCGAAGACTACGAGCCGCAGCTGGAGAAGGGGACGGTACTGGGCTGCGCCTTCGCAAGGTTCGAAAGGCTCGCCGGCCTAACTTGGCCCTATTGGCTCGCCCATCCGCTGCGCTGGGTGCGGCATAAGCGCCGTACCAGTCGCAAATGCATGGATTGCCACCCACTGCCGAAGGGGACCGACCACGCCACGATGGCCTTCGCGGACGACTTTTTCCTGTTCGATCGTCTTTCATTGATTTACGGAGGGAAATTTCGTGGCTCGATAGTCGTCAACTACTTCCTTGGCATCCTGGCCAGCGGCACCCTGGTGTTGTCTCTCACGATTGGCAGCGCTTGGAGTTCGGCCCCGCCGGGTGATCCGTATTGGTTTCTTCCAATCGGCACCTCGGTATTCGAACTGATCTGCCTTGTGGCGATCGGCTTTATCTATTGCAAGGGTGCGACGCCGGAGACCGAAGAGCACAGGCCGTCATGGGCGCCGCGATGGACCTGGCAGCGCTGGCATCAACGCTGGCTCGAGTATCGTCTGATCGCGGAACGATTTCGCTACCTGGACCTGCTCCTTCCATTTGGAGCGCGCGAAGCAGCGCGCATTTCGATCGCTCCCGGCAGCGACGCGGAAAAGATGTGGCATCAGCAGTATTTCGAGTGGCGCATCGCCAACGCAGTGCCGCCAGGTATTGGGGTGCGCGAATATCATCGGCACGTAGCCGCGGTCATGATCGCCCAGGAGCGCTACCACGCGCTCAACTATGTGCGGCGGGGAAAGATCGCCGATGGCCTTCATACCTTTGCGGTTCGATTGTTCCTCTTCGGTCTGGCGCTTTGCATATGGAATCTGTCCATCGAGGGCTATGGGATGTACTTGCAATATTCATGCATCAAGGTTCAATGCGCGGACCTGGAGGACGCGCGCAAGTCGGGGGAGCACACGCGGCACTTGATCGTCTTTCTTGCGGCGCTTTTTCCGATTCTTTCCGCTGCCATCCACGGCGTTCTCGCCAACACCGAATACACTAAGGTCGCTGACACCTCCGGCGAAGTTGCGCACAGGATCCACGAACTCGTCGACGAATTCTCCGACTTGCCAGTCCCGAACGATTGGGACGATGAAAAGACGCTCGTGCCGACTCGCAACTTGGTTCGGGAGTTTGTCGAGCTGGTGATCAACGAAGCGACCGGCTGGCGCGCCATGCTGCGCGACAAGAACGTCCCGCTGGCATGACCATCGCCGATATCGCCGCGGATCCTCGCGCGCAACGAGCTCGCAAGCGGCCAATCGCTGTCACAGTGGAGTTCGCCGCAGGTGAGGGGACTCTGACGACCATCGAGGGACCGGTGGCGTATCACCGTGGCGACGCGTTGCTCACCGGCGCCCATGACGATCGCTGGCCGGTTCCGCGCGCGCGCTTCGATGCAACCTACGAACCGCAGGCACCACTGCGACCGGGCAAGCCCGGCCGCTACCTCAAGCGTCCGACGTTGGTCTGGGCCAAGCAGCTGCGCGAGCCCGTAGACGTAGCCCTCGACGCGAATCGCGGCACGCTGCACGGCGAGCCAGGTGATTGGCTGGTGCAATACGCCCCAGGCGACCACGGCGTGGTTGCCGCGGCAATTTTTGCGGAGTCTTACGAGTTGCTGGACTGATGGCCGCCGCGCAGCCGCGCGCCATCGCGGCGACGCCTCAACCGACCTTGCGCACCTCGACCAGCACATCGTAGAACGTCGCGGCACGCCCCAGGTCGGTCAACGCCTGGCCGGTGAGGATGTTGGCGTTGTTGCCATCGGGGGACAGCTTGCGCCACCAGATCGACAGCGCGACGACGACGCCAGTCCGCGCCTTGTCGGTGACACGCGCGGTGAGTTGCAATGCACCGCGGTCGTTGTACACCCGCACCTTGTCACCGTCGGCGATGCCGCGCACGCTCGCGTCGTCGGGATGGATGTCCAGCCACGGCGTCTTTTCGGCCTCCAGGAATACCGGAAGGTTGGCGAAGGTCGAGTTGAGCGCATTGCGCGCCGGCGGCGAGATCATCGCCAGCGGATACTTGCGGGCAAGTTCAGGATTGCTGGCCACCGATTCCCGCGGCGGGGTGAAGGTCGGCAGCGGATCGAGCCCCTGCCGGGCCAGCGTTTCCGAGTAGAACTCGCACTTGCCCGACGGCGTCGGGAAATTGCCGGTCGCAAAGGGCGCATAGGCCGTCGGAACCCTGAGCCGTTGCCAACCCGCGCTTTGCAGCGTGTCCCAGTTCAAGTCCGCGGCGCGGGGGTGATCGGCGAGGAAGGCATTGCGGGCGATGTCGTCGTCGCTTTCGCTGAAGCACGCCTCGGTGAACCCCATGCGCTGCGCCAGCAACCGGAATACCTCCGTGTTCGGTTTGGCCTCGCCCAGCGGCGCGATGGCGCGGTTGTTGGCTTGCACATACAGGTGCCCGTACGAGGTGTGGACATCGACGTGCTCCAGTTGAGTCGTCGCTGGCAACACGATGTCGGCGTAGTCGGCACGTATCGGTGAGGAACACGTCGTGCACCACGCAGAACAGGTCTTCGCGCGCGAACCCGCGAACGACCCGCGCCGAATGCGGCGCCACCGCGACCGGATTCGAGTTGTACACGAACAGCGCGCGCAGCGGCGGATCGCGGGCGTCGAGCAGGGCGTCGCCGATGCTGGACATGTTGATCGTGCGCGGCTGGTTCCAGATCAGGTCGGGCCGCTCCAACGCCTTGCTGTTGATCGGATACGTGCCGCTCGACGACAGCAGCGCGCCACCGGCCGGGTCGCGCCATGCGCCGACCAGTGCGGGCAGGCACGCCGCGGTGCGCATTGCCATGCCGCCGCCAGCGTGGCGCTGCATGCCGTAGTTGAGACGAATGGCGGCGGGGCGAATGGTGCCGTAGTCGCGCGCGAGCTCCACGATGGCGCTTGCCTCGAGTCCTGTGATCTGCGCGACGCGCTCCGGCGGATATTCGGCTGCGCGCTGCTTGAGCGCGTCGAAGCCAAGCGTGTAGCGCGCGATGTAGTCGTGGTCGAGCAGGTCCTCGGCAATGAGTACGTGCATCATGCCCAGCGCCAGCGCGGCATCGGTGCCTGGCAGCAGCGCCAGATGCACGTGGCACTTCTCGGCAGTCTGGCTGCGGTAGGGATCGATGGCGATGAGTTTCGCACCGCGTCGTTTGGCCTCCTGCACGCGGCTCCAGAGGTGCAGGTTGGAAACGATCGGATTCGAGCCCCAGATCAGGATCAGTCGGGAATGCTCGAACTGCTCGAGATCGGTGCCGATCGATGCGCCGATGGTCGCCGCATAGCCAGCCTTTCCGGCGCTCGAACAGATGGTGCGGTCGAGCAGTGAAGCGCCGAGCTTGTGGAAGAACCGCCGGTCCATCGAGGCGTACTGGAGCAATCCCATGGTGCCCGCGTAGCTGTAGGGCAGGATCGCCTGTGGCCCATCGGCAGACGCTGCGATAGCCTTGAAGCGCTCGGCAATCGTTGTCAGCGCTTCGTCCCAGCTGATGCGCTCGAATCGGCCTTCACCCTTGCGCCCGATGCGGCGAAGCGGATGCAGGACGCGCTGGTCGGAGTAGGTACGATCCAGGTACCTTGCCACCTTGGTGCACAGCGTGCCGCGTGTCGTCGGATGCGATGGGTCGCCCGCGATTTCGATGGCGCGACCGTTCTCGACCGTCACCAGCATGCCGCAGGTGTCGGGGCAATCGTGCGGGCAGGCTGCGTGCACGACGGTGCGCAATGGGGCTGGAGCGTTGGTGCGATCGAGGGGCATGGTATTGGCGTAGTTTCGAAGCCTGATTGTAAACCCGGGATCGCGCCGCGCCGATTGCGGTATCGTTACGACTCCCTGTTTTGGCATCCGCATTCGTGGCCACTGGATTGCCGCAATTGACATTGCCCTCCGGCGCGCTCATGCCCGCGCTGGGCATGGGCACCTGGCGCATGGGGGAGCGCGCCGGGCTGCGCGAACGCGAGGTCGCGGCGCTGCAACTGGGGCTGTCGCTGGGCCTTGAACTGATCGATACCGCGGAAATGTATGGCGATGGCGGCGCCGAGGCCATCGTCGCCGACGCCATCGCCGGCCGACGCGAGCAGGTATTCGTGGTCAGCAAGGTCTATCCGCATAACGCTGGGCGGCGCGACGCGGTGGCTGCGTGTATGCGCAGCCTCACGCGCCTGCGCACCGACTATCTCGATCTGTATCTGCTGCACTGGCGCGGCGACGTTCCGCTTGCGCAAACCGTCGCGGCGTTCGAAGCGCTGCGCGCCGAGGGCAGAATCCGGCATTGGGGTGTCTCGAATTTCGATGCGGCCGACATGCGCGAGCTGCTGGGCATCGACGGCGGCCAGCACTGCGCCGCGAACCAGGTTCTCTATCACCTAGCAAGCCGCGGCATCGAATGGGACCTGTTGCCACTGTGCCGCGCCAAAAGCATCGCGCTAATGGCGTATTCCCCGATCGACCAGGGCAGGCTGTTGCGCCACCGTGGCCTGGTTGCGCTCGCGGCGCGGCTGGGGGTGACCCCTGCCGAGATCGCGCTGGCATGGCTGCTCGCACAACCCGGTGTCTCGGTCATTCCCAAGGCGAGCGACCCAGCGCATGTACGTTACATTCGAGCCGCAGCGGACCTCAAGCTCGAGGCGTCGACGATGGCCGAGTTGGCCGTGCTGTTTCCCGCTCCCAAGGGGTCGGTTCCGCTGGGAATGCTGTAGTCCCGGAGCGCATTGCCGCAGGGCGGCAGCGGCAGGCGGCAACCGAGCGCGACACTGCAGCCTACTACCTTGCCTGCGTACTACAGTGCAAGCTCGCACGAAACGAAATCAAGGACTTGATTGCATTTCCAAGGTCGTCCTGGGGCATGGCATGGATGTTGCAAACAGCTTGGCGAAGGCAATCCACCGACCCCTGTCGGCGCTGCCTAGAAGGAGCTGGCAATGGACTATACCCATTACGACTATCTGGACCTTCCGCCGGGTGCCTCGACCGCCCGTATCGAAGCCGCCTATCAGAATATTCGCCAGCGCCTGAACGGACATACCGATCCGGCGCTGGTCCGCATGATCAACGCCGCCTACCTGATCCTGTCGGATGCGGGCCTGCGCGAGGCCTACGACGCACAACTGCAGGCCATAGCCGCCGAAGCCGACCGCGAATTGCGTGCCGATCTCGACTCGCAGGTCACGCGCTTGCCGCGCCGCGTCCAGGACGTACCCGCACCCCTTATCGCCGCGATTAGCGCGTGGGCTGCATGAAAGCGCTGCCACAGGCGAGGCCTGCGGTCGCGCGAGCTGGCTATCGCTGCGAGCCCTATCACCGCGCGCCTTCGCGCGCGCGCCTGCGGCCGCAGTCGGCTTTGCTGGCGCGTGCCCGACGCCATGCTGGACCGGTACGCAGACCGCTGTCGCGCTCGCGTCTCCTGCCCGGCACGACCGGTCGCCGCAGTGTTCCTGCACTGCAGATCTGAGGCGATTGCGAAGGAGCGTTCACCAACTAGACCGAATGCATCAGCCGTCAGGATGACGCGGGGCGCTGCGGCTTCGTGGCAGCATTCCGACGTGATGAGAGATAGATCGTTTGGTGCAATACCTGCCGGCAACGGCGCCTGGAAAGAGGGGAAGCTAGCGTGGAAAAGTGCGTGAACTGCCAATACTACGACCGGCGCTCGGGGCGCCCCACCGACGGTCGCGCCACCATGTGGGGGCCGTGCCGCCGGCACTCGCCGCACCTGAATCCCATCAATACCAAGAAGTCGTATCAGGTCGAGGGCGTTTGGCCGCTGGTGCGAGATGACGACTGGTGTGGCGAATGGCGCGCAGTGGCACGCACGGCGGCCGTCCGCGGCCGCATCGGCCCCACCCTTGTCGAGATGCCGCTGACGACGCCGTCACCGGCCGCGCCAGAAGCGACACCCCACGAAGAACCTGCGGTCGCGCTGGCGGCCGACTGACGCCAGTTAGGCGCCGGTACCGGCGACGGCGACCATGCTCATCGTCGCCGCACCGCCGCGGGCCGCCCGCGCCGCACGGTACTCAGGCGAGTCGTAAAACACTTTCGCCGCTTCCAGCGTCGGAAATTCCAGCACGACGACGCGGTCGGGCGTCCAATCTCCCTCCAGCACTGAAGTTTCCCCACCACGCGCCAGGTAGCGGCCGCCGTGATGCGCGATGGCATCCTGCGCCAGCTGGCGATAGGTTGCGTAGCGCTCGGGATCGGTCACCTTGACGTTGACCAGTATGTAAGCTGCCATCGGACTGCCTCCGTGGTTGGAAGGTGGGGTGGGGCGGCGCGACGATGCCGCGCATTGGCCGAGTTTGCCGATGCACGCGTTTCCCTGCAAGCACGCGAGCCAGGCCGCTGAGCACTTGCGGCCATCGGCTACCATTGCGTCCATGACCTCCGCCTTGCACGTTGCGCTCGCCGCTGGCGCAACGGTGATCACGCCCAACCGCCGCCTCGCGCGACGCCTGCATCAGGAATTCGACGACGGCCAACGCATGGCCGGTCGACGCGCATGGATCAGCGCGATGGTGCTGCCGTATGCCGCTTGGCTGGAGGCGATGTGGGAGCGGTGGACGGAAGCCGACGCGACCCGCACGCCGGCACAGCTCCTGTCGCCTGCGCAAAGCGCGTGCCTATGGCAACGCGTGGTATTGGACTCCCAAGTGAAGTTGCTCGACGCACCGGGCGCGGCGCGCAGCGCCGCAGAAGCCTGGGCATTGCTGCATGGCTGGGGCAGCGGCGGCGAAAGCTGGCGCGCCTGGCGGCGTGATGGCGCAGACCTCGACGATGCTGCCACCTTTGCCGCGTGGGCAGAGGCGTACCTGCGTCTCTTGCAGCAGGCGAAGGCCATCGACAGCGCACAGTTGCCCGACCTGCTCGCGACACACGCAGCGGGCATCGCGGCCGCGTCGTCGCAAATCCTGTTCGTCGGCTTCCTGGAATTCAGCCCGCAGCAAGAGCGGTTGATCGCGGCGCTGGCCAGCGCCGGCTGCACCGTCGATCGACTCGAGGCGAAGACCGATCGGGTGTCGCTGGCGCAGCGGACGACTGCCGCAACACCGAACGACGAATGGCTTGCAGCACTGTCCTGGGCACGAACGCAGGCGAGCGTGCGACCAAAATCGAGAATCGGGATCGTGATCGAAGACCTCGCACAGCATCGCAGCGAAATCGTTGCGCTGGCCGATGAGGTCCTGTGCCCGGAGAGTCTGCTTCCTGGATCGGGCGCCGCGCACAAACCCTACGAGGTGTCGCTGGGCGAGCCGCTCGCCGACGTTCCACTGGTGCACTGCGCGCTGGATTTGCTTGCGCTGGCCACTACGGGACTTCCCGCGCACGACGCGGCCGCATTGCTGCGTTCGCCGTATCTTGCGGGTGCGGCGACCGGATGGGTCGATCGCGCCCGCATCGAACGTGACTGGCTCGAGGAAGGTCGGCGCGACGCGACGCTCGTCGATGCCATTGAAGCGCTGAAGGCACGTGACGCGAAACTGGCGCAGCGTTGGCGCAATGGTCGCGCGGCATTGCGCACCGGCGCAAGCGCGACCCCACGCGCATGGACCGACGACTGGCGCTCATGGCTGGTCGCCGCCGGGTGGCTGGAGGATGTCGCGCTCGATAGCGGCGAGTACCAGGCGCGAAGTGCCTGGGACGCGCTGCTCGCCGAATTTGCCCGCCTGGGCGTTGTCACGCCGATGCTCGGCCGCGGCGCTGCCGTTGGCATGTTGCGCGCGCTGGTTCAGGAACGCGTGTTCCAGCCGGAAGGCGGCGCTGCGCCAATCCAGTTGCTGGGCGTGCTCGAAGGTTCCGGACTCGATTTCGATGCGCTGTGGGTGGCGGGCCTGACCGCGGACGCTTGGCCCGCGGCGCCGAGTCCCAATCCTTTGCTGCCTCGCGCCTGGCAGCGTGCCCGGCAGGTGCCGCATGCGAGCGCTGATTGGGAGCTCGAGCGTGCGCGGCAGTTGACCCGCCAATTCGCGGTCGCGGCGCCGCTGGTCGTGTTCAGTTCCGCCGCGCGCGTCGATGAACATGTGCAGTCGCCCTCGGCGCTGTTGCTTGAATATGTCGAGTTGGCCGCCACTGCCGTTGAGCCGCGATGGACCGCCGCAATCGCCGACAGCGCGACGCTCCTGCGCGTCACCGACGAGCGCGCACCGACGATCGAGCCCGGCAGCCGTGCTCCAGGTGGTTCGCACATCGTTGGCTCGCAAAGCGATTGCCCATTCCAGGCCGTCGCGCGATATCGCCTCGACGCCGAACCCTGGCCGGTGCTCTCCGAAGGGCTCTCCTACGCCGAGCGCGGCAAGCTCGTTCACGCGACGATGGCTGCCTTGTGGACCGGCTTGCGCGATCGCTCTACGTTGCAGGCACTCGACGAAGGCGCGGTCAGGGCGCAGATCGACGCGGCGGTTGCGAAGGCGTGTGGCGAGCTGCCCCAGGCGCGGTGGCAGAACCTGCCGGCGGCGGTGCGCGCCATCGAAGCGCAGCGCATCGCCGCGCTTGTCGTGCCGTGGCTCGCCGTCGAGCTCGCGCGACCACCCTTCGCCGTCATCGGTACCGAATACAAGACCAGCATCAAGCTCGCAGGACTCGAATTCAACATGCGCCTCGATCGCATCGATGCACTGGGTGATGGCGGCGAGGCGATCATCGACTACAAGACCGGACTGGCCGAGTCGCTGCCACAATGGTTCGCCGAACGTCCACGCGCGACGCAGCTCGGCCTGTATGCACTGGCCCGCAGCGCTGTCACCGCGGCACCGCCGATCCGCGCACTGGCGTACGCGCAGCTGCGTCCCGACGCCATCGCGGTGCGCGGCATCAGCGCCGATGCAAGGGCGTGGCCCGAACTCACTGACGTGTCGAAGATCGGCGAATTTGCCGGCTGGAACGCGATCGAGACGTGGTGGAGCAAGCACCTCGGCGCGCTCGCCGCCGAGATCGCTGCCGGCTGGGCGGCGGTGACGCCGCGCGAGCGTCCGTCGCCATGCAGGAACTGCGGTTTGCAGGCGCTGTGCAGGATCGAGGCGGTCATCCGGGCCGACGACGAGGTTGTCACCGATGAATGACGCCAGCGGCATGCGTGACGCCGCGGCGCGGGAAGTGGCGCTCGATGTGAGCCGGTCGTTCATCGTGCAGGCTCCGGCTGGCTCGGGCAAGACCGAATTGCTCATCCAGCGCTATCTGGCATTGCTCGCCGTCTCGCCGCCCGAAGCGATCGTGGCAATGACCTTCACTCGCAAGGCCGCCGGCGAAATTCGCGAACGCATCGTCGCCGCGCTGCGCGCCGCCGACAGCCAGTCCATGCCCGAGGACGCGCACGCGGCGACGACCTGGCGTCTGGCCCGCGCGGCGCTGCGGCGCGACATCGAGCTGGGCTGGAACCTGATCGCCCATCCGGCGCGGCTGCGCATTCAAACCATCGACGCGCTGTGCACGGCGCTGATGCGGCAAGCGCCACTGACCGCGAAGGTCGGCGCGCTTCCGCGCCAGGTAGAGCGCGCCGAACAGTTGTACACGCAGGCGGCACGCGAAGACCTCGTCGCGGCCGCGCCAGACGATCCGGCCTGGCAGCGCCTGTTGCGGCACCTCGACAATGATGCCGACCGCGTCGTCGGTCTGCTCGCGCGCATGCTCGCACGTCGCGAGCAATGGCTCGGCTCGTTCATGAGCATCGACGTTGCGCGGCTTCGTGGTGAGCTGGAACAAGCGCTGGCCGCGGAAATCGAAGGCGAACTGGTCGAACTGCGCGACAGCTTTCCGAGGCAGCACCTGCCGGACCTGCTTGACCTTGCGCGCTTTGCGGCGCGCAACCTGGATGACGATCCGCTCGGCCAGGCGCTGGCCTCCATAGCAGCCGCCGGCGATCTGCCGCCGGCGAAGGTCGCCGCGCTCGCTCAATGGCGAGGATTCGCCGAATGGTTGCTCACCGCCGACGGCGAATTCCGCAAGGGGCCGAACAAGACTCATGGCTTCCCGGCGAAGGGCAAGGCGACCGCTGCAGGCCATGCAGAACGCAGCACGCGCAAGGCTGCAGTGGCATCGCTGCTGGCGGCATTGGCGCAGGAACCCGGATTGGCCGCGACGCTGCGGCGCATCCGCGTGTTGCCGACACCGACCTATGATGACGTCGCGTGGCCATTCGTGGAGGCGCTGCGCGAGGTACTTCCGCGCACCGTCGCGCGCCTGCGCCTGGTCTTTGCGTCACACGCTGAGATGGATTTCAGCGAGGCGACCATCGTCGCCCTCGGTGCGTTGGGCAGTGCGGATGCACCCAGTGACCTGCTACTGGCGGTCGACCTGCAGATCGAGCACCTGCTGGTCGACGAGTTCCAGGACACTTCGCGATCGCAATATGAACTGATCGAGCGCCTCACCGCGGGCTGGGATGGCAGCGACGGACGCACACTCTTCGTTGTCGGCGATCCGATGCAGTCGATCTATCGATTTCGCCAGGCAGACGTCGCACTGTTCATCGCCGCTCAGCGCAAGCGTCGCATCGGCACGGTGCCGCTCGAACCGCTGGTATTGGCACGCAATTTTCGCTCGCGTCCGCAACTCGTGGCCTGGGTGAATGAAACTTTCGAACAGGTGTTGCCCGCGAGAGATGATGCGCGCCGCGGTGCGGTTGCGTTCAAGGCGGCAGTGGCCGCACGCGAGTCCGAGATGGCGGGAGCAGTGAGTGTGGATATCTGCCGTGACCGGGCCGAGGAAGCGGGTACGGTCGTAGCGCGGGTAAAGGCAGCGCTCGAAGGCGACGCGCGCAACATCGCGGTGCTGGTGCGCAAGCGGGGCGACCTCGATGCCATATTGCCGGCGCTTCGCGACGCAGGCATTGCATTCAGCGCGGTGGGACTCGACAGCCTGGCCGAGCGGCCGGCGACGCTCGATCTGGTCGCGCTCACGCATGCGTTGTTGCAGCCTGATGATCGTCTCGCGTGGCTGGCGGCATTGCGCGCGCCCTGGTGCGGTCTTACGCTGCCCGACCTGTTCGCGGTCGCGAGCAACTGTAACTCGCTGGTGGAGATCGTTGCTGCGGTGCGTGGCGAGGTCGCCATCGCTGAACTTTCGCTCGACGGACGCGATCGACTCGTGCGCTTTACCGATGCGATCGCACCAGCGCTCGCACGGCGCGGACGCGTTGCGCTCCCGACGCTGGTACGCGGTGCCTGGCTGGCGTTGGGAGGACCCGCGTGTTGCGCCGAAGCACTGGATGTCGCCGCTGCGGATCGTTACTTCGCCCTGCTCGCGGAGCTGGGGCGCGCCGGCGACCTGCCGGACTGGCCGGCGCTGCGCGATGCGCTGGTCGCGTTGCATGCGGAACTTCCGGAAGCGGCAAGCGCCCGCGTGCAGGTCATGACCGTGCACCGCGCCAAAGGTCTGGAATTCGATGTCGTGATCATGCCGGGCCTTGCGCGCGCGCTGCGTGCGGCGGAACAGGAGTTGCTGCTCTGGCGCCAGCGCCCGGGCGGGATGCTGCTCGCATCGCTGAAGGCGCGTGCCGAGAACCCCGGCGACAATTCGCTCTACGAGTACCTGCGCCTGCTGGGCAAGGACGAAAACCATGCCGAATTGGCGCGACTGCTCTACGTTGGATGTACCCGCGCGAGGGAGCGGTTGCACCTGACTGCGGCATGTGCCGTGGGTCAGGACTTGGCGACCGGCGCCGCGGTGTGGAAGCGACCCGTCGGCGGAACCGCGCTCGGTGTCCTCTGGCCGGCCATCGCCGAGCAATTGACGCAACCTGCCGAGCCGGTTGCGCAATACGATGCGTCGCCTGTCGGCAGTGGTATTCCGTTGCTGCGCCTGCCGGTGTCCTGGTGCCTGCCCCCGCCGCCGCGCGCGCTGCCCATGGAGACGCCGGCGAGCGGCGAGCCGATTCCCGTGGCGTTCGACTGGGCGCACGAGACTGCGCGCCATATCGGGATCGTCGCGCACCGGATGTTGCGGCGGATCGCGGACGACGGGCTCGCGCGCTGGGACGCGCCGCGCATCTCTGGCGAACGGACCCGGGTCGAGCGCGAGTTCGCTGCGCTTGGATTCACGCCGGGCGAGGCACGTGACGCCGCCGCGCAAGTAGTCGCAGCGATCTCGGCGACGCTCTCCGATGTTCGCGGGCGCTGGCTCTTCGCGGTGGAGCAGGCCGACGCGCGCAGCGAATTCGCGCTGACCAGCGCGCGCGACCCGACTATGCGTCATGTCGTGCTCGATCGCAGTTTCGTCGATCGAGAGGGCACTCGCTGGATCGTCGACTTCAAACTGTCACAGCACGAAGGCGGCGATCGCGAAGCGTTTCTCGACCGCGAGCGCGAGCGCTATCGTGACCAACTCGAAGGCTACGCACGGGTCGTCGGCGACATGGAAGATCGGCCGATCAGGCTGGCGCTGTACTTTCCGCTGCTGGGCGGCTGGCGGGAGTGGGCGGCGCCAAACTGAGTCGATCGCGTTGGGGCCCGGTGCAAAGCTGGACCCGTGAGGGCGCGGCACGCTAAAATCGAGGTTTTTCAATATCTTCCGTGTTACTCCGGACCTAAATAGCGTGCGCGTATTTCGCGGCTTTCCCGACGTTGCCCGTGGCCATATCGCGCTGACCATCGGCAATTTCGATGGCGTTCACCGCGGCCACCAGGCCATGCTCGCCCGCCTGGCCGAAGCGGCAGAGGACCTGGCCCTGGCCCCGTCGGTGCTCACCTTCGACCCGCACCCGCGCGAATTCTTCGCCCGCGGTGACGCGCCGCCACGCCTGTCCTCGGTGCGCGGCAAGCTCGAGCAGTTTCGGTCTTACGGTGTCGAGAGGGTCTATATCGCGCGCTTCAATGCCGCGCTCGCCGCGCTGACCGCGCAGGAATTCATCGATCGGATTCTGGTGCAGAGGCTCGGAGTGCGCTGGGTGCTGGTGGGTGACGATTTCAGGTTCGGACGTGGTCGTCTTGGCGACCTGGCCGTGCTGCGCGCGACGGCGGCGACATTCAGCGTCGAAGCCATGCGCACCGTCAGCATCGACGCCGAACGTGCGTCGAGCAGTGCGGTACGGGCGGCGTTGGCAGCCGGCGAACTCGAGCATGCGCAGCGGCTGCTCGGGCGACCGTACGCGATCTGCGGACGCGTCGCGCACGGTGCCAAGCTGGGCACGCGCCTCGGCTTTCCCACCGCGAACATACGCCTGCGTCACAAACCTGCGTTGGGCGGCATCTTCGCGGTCCGCGTCCACGGGCTCGGTCCGGTGCCGCGCGAGGGTGTGGCGAGCCTCGGGGTGCGACCGACGGTGACCGCCGGCACGGTGCCACTGCTCGAGGTCTACCTGCTCGATTTCGACGAATCGATCTACGGCCGGCGAGTATGCGTCGAATTTCTGCGTAAACTCCGGAACGAGGAACGCTATCCCGATATCGACTCGCTGACGCGGCAGATTCGCGTCGACGTCGCCAACGCGCGCGAATATTTCGCCGCCCAGCATTAGCCTGCTGCCGCCACTTCATTTGAAGATTCCAGACTGAAGCAATGTCCGACCCATCCAAGATCGACTACAAAGCAACGCTGAACCTGCCGGACACTCCGTTTCCCATGCGCGGCGACCTTTCCCGGCGCGAACCGGTATGGGTCGAGGACTGGAAGCAGCGCAAGGTCTACGAGGCGATTCGCGCGGCAAGCGCAGGGCGACCGAAATTCATCCTGCACGACGGCCCGCCGTATGCGAATGCGGACATTCATATCGGCCACGCCGTCAACAAGATCCTCAAGGACATCGTCGTCAAGAGCCGACAGCTGGCCGGCTTCGACGCGCCCTACGTGCCCGGGTGGGATTGCCATGGCATGCCCATCGAAGTGCAAATCGAGAAGACACACGGCAAGAACCTCCCGACGGCCGACACGCAGCGCCTGTGCCGCGCCTACGCGACCGAGCAGATCGCGCTGCAGAAGGCCGATTTCCAGCGCCTGGGCGTGCTCGGCGACTGGGACCATCCCTACACGACGATGGCGTATGCCAACGAGGCCAACGAAATTCGCACCCTGGGCGCGGTGCTCGAAAAGGGCTACCTCTATCGCGGGCTCAAGCCGGTCAACTGGTGCTTCGATTGCCAGAGCGCACTGGCCGAAGCGGAGGTCGAATACGAGGACCGCCAGGATATCGCGATCGACGTCGGCTTCCGGCTCGACGATCGCGATCGCGAGAAGCTCGCTCGCGCCTTCGGCCTGGCGAGCTTGCCGCATCCGTCGGTGCAAGCCGTGATCTGGACAACGACGCCGTGGACGATTCCCGCCAACCAGGCGCTCAACGTCCACCCTGAATTCAGCTATGCGCTGGTGCAGACGGCCGACGGCCTGCTGATCCTGGCGCAGGACCTGGTCGCGAGTTGCCTGATGCGCTTCAAGCGGTCCGGTGAGATCGTCGCGACCGCGCAAGGCAGCGCACTCGAGCTCGTCCGTTTTCGCCACCCGTTCTTCGATCGCGATGCCCCGATCTACCTCGGTGAATACGTCACCAAGGAGCAGGGCACCGGGCTGGTGCACAGCTCGCCCGCGTATGGCATCGACGACTTCATTTCCTGCCGACGCTACGGCATGGCGGATGACGACATGCTCAACCCGGTGCAAGGCGACGGACGCTATGCCGAGAGCCTGCCGTTTTTCGGTGGACTCAAGATCTGGGACGCCAATCCGAAGATCGTCGACAAGCTCCGCGAGGCCGGCGCGTTGCTGCATGCCGAGAAGATCACGCACAGCTACATGCAGTGCTGGCGGCACCGCACGCCGATCATCTACCGCGCGACCACGCAATGGTTCGCCGGCATGGACGAGGTGCCCGGCTACCTGGGCGTCAAGCCGGCGCAGGCGCTGCGCGCGACCGCGCTGGCCGGCATCGAAGCGACGCAGTTCTTTCCGGCATGGGGCAAGTCGCGGCTCTACGGCATGATCGCCAATCGTCCGGACTGGACGCTGTCGCGGCAGCGGCAGTGGGGCACGCCGCTGCCGTTCTTCGTCGATCGCGAAACCGAAGCGCTGCATCCCGACACGCCGGCGTTGCTCGAACTCGCCGCAGCCAAGGTGGAACGCGGCGGCATCGAATCGTGGTTCGAAGCGACGCACGAGGACTTCGGAGTCGACGCGAAGAAATATCGCAAGCTTACCGACACCCTCGACGTGTGGTTCGATTCGGGGGCCACGCACCAGACGGTATTGCGCAAGAACCCCGCGCTCAGGTTCCCTGCCGATCTCTATCTCGAGGGCTCGGACCAGCATCGCGGCTGGTTTCATTCGTCGCTCCTGTCGTCGTGCATGCTCAACGGGGTGCCGCCCTACAAGGCATTGCTGACGCATGGTTTCGCGGTCGACGGCGACGGCAAGAAGATGTCGAAATCCAAGGGCAACGTCGTCGCGCCGCAGAAGATCTGGAACGCGCTCGGTGCCGAAATCCTGCGCCTGTGGGTCGGCGCGACCGACTACTCCGGCGACCTGTCGATTTCCGACGAAATTCTCAAGCGCGTGGTCGAGAGCTATCGCCGCATTCGCAATACGCTGCGCTTCCTCATGGCCAACACCGCCGATTTCGACGTCGCGACGCAGGGCGTGCCCATTGCCGAACTGCTCGAGGTCGATCGCTACGCGCTGGCGCAGGCGCGCGCGCTGATGAGTGCGGTCGAGACCGACTATCGAAACTACGAGTTCCACCTGGTCGTACAGCGCATCCAGACCTACTGCTCGGAGGACCTCGGCGGGTTCTACCTAGACGTGCTCAAGGACCGGCTCTACACCGCCGGCAAGGACAGCCATGCGCGCCGTTCCGCGCAGACCGCGCTCGCGCTCATCCGCGACGCATTGCTCAAGTTGATGGCGCCGATTCTCTCGTTCACCGCCGAGGAGGCATGGCGCATCCTTCACCCGATGGACGCCACCATCTTCGCCGCAGTGTGGGCCGACTCGCTGCCCGAAGTGCCGGATGCCGCCCGGCTGCTCGCCAAGTGGCAACGGATTCTCGCCGTGCGCACGGTGACGCAGAAGGAACTCGAGGCGCTGCGCCAGGAGGGCAAGATCGGCTCATCGCTCGAGGCCGATGTGACCATTGCCGCGACCGGCGAGGATTATTCGGCGTTGTCGTCGCTGGGTGACGATCTGCGCTTCGTGCTCATCACGTCGGCTGCGCGGGTGGAGCAGGGCGATGCGTTGCAGGTCGCGGTCAACAAGAGCGCCAATACCAAGTGCGACCGCTGCTGGCATTGGCGCGACGACGTCGGCAACGATCGTCGTCATCCCACGATCTGCGGGCGTTGCGTCGCCAACCTGTACGGCGCGGGCGAAGCGCGGGCACACGCATGAGTGCGATGGGCCGCCCCGAGCACGAATACCGGAGCGCGGAGCGCGAAGGTACTCGTTCGAGCGATCGCGCGCGCGCTCCGCGCTGGTGGCTGTGGCTGGTGCTGTCGATGGCAGTGGTTATCGCCGATCAGGTCACCAAGGCTGCCGTGTTAGCCGCACTGCATCCCGGCGAGCAGCGCGTGGTCACCCGGTTTTTCAGCATCGTGCTTGCCTTCAATTCGGGCGCCGCGTTCAGTTTTCTGGGCGATGCCGCAGGTTGGCAACGCTATCTTTTCAGCGTGGTTGCGATCGGCGCGTCGGCTCTGCTGGTGTGGATGCTGAGTCGCGGCGGCAATCGCCTGTACTGCGCGGCGTTGAGCTTGATTCTGGGCGGTGCACTCGGTAACCTCTGGGACCGCGCCGCGCTGGGCAAGGTGGTCGATTTCCTGCTGGTTCACGACTTCCTGCCACGGCAACTGCCGGGGGCGTCGTTGCTGGACCCGTTTCCGGCGTTCAACGTCGCCGACAGCGCGATCACGGTGGGCGCGGTATTGCTGATCATCGACAGTTTCCGGCAACGGCAACCTGCCCGCGCTGCCGCTGAATAGAGGCCCAGGCATGACCGACGTGCTGCTCGCCAATCCCCGTGGTTTCTGCGCAGGCGTTGATCGCGCCATCGCCATCGTCGAGCAGGCACTGGCGCAGTTCGGCGCGCCGATCTACGTGCGCCACGAAGTGGTGCACAACAAATACGTCGTCGAAGGACTCAAGGCCAAGGGCGCAGTCTTTGTCGACGAATTGCGCGACATTCCCAGCGGCAGCACCGTGGTCTTCAGCGCGCACGGCGTATCGCGCGCGGTGCGCGCCGAGGCTGACGCGCGCGGACTGACCGTGTTCGATGCGACCTGCCCATTGGTCACCAAGGTGCACTCCGAGGTGGCCAAGATGCGCGAGCAGGGGCGGGAGATCATCATGATCGGTCATGCCGGGCACCCCGAGGTCGAGGGCACCATGGGGCAGTCGGATGCGGGCATCTACCTGGTCGAGTCGACGGCGGACATCGACGGGCTGGTGGTGAGCAATCCGGACAACCTGGCCTATGTAACGCAGACTACGCTCTCGGTCGACGATGCAGCCGCCGTGGTCGACGCGCTCAAGCGGCGCTATCCGAAAATCGTCGGGCCGAAGCGCGACGACATCTGCTACGCGACGCAGAATCGGCAGGATGCCGTGAAGATCATGGCGCCGCGATGCGATCTGGTTATCGTGGTCGGCAGTCCGAACAGTTCGAACTCCAACCGCCTGCGAGAAGTTGCCGCAAATCTCGGCATCGAGGCATACATGATCGACCACGCCGGCGAATTGCAGCCACAGTGGCTGGTCGGGAAGCGCCGCATTGGCGTGAGCGCAGGCGCTTCGGCGCCGGAGGTGCTGGTGCTCGAAGTCATCGCACGTCTGACCGAACTCGGCGCCGCGCGGGTCGAGGAACTCGACGGCGTCGTCGAACGCATCGTCTTTCCGATGCCCAAAGGTTTGTCGCACCGGAGCGCGACCGCGTCGGGGTAAAGCAAGTGGCTAGCGAGCTACCCGGCGAGGGGCCCCACGCGTAGCGGGGGGATCGACGGCAGAGCGAGTCGACGCCGCGGCCGACACTCTCGCGCAACGCGTTCACAGTGCACTTGCAAGGAGGCCGCCGCTAGCGCGGCCACTGCGCGCGCATCCACATCAGTCCTGCGCCGAGCGCGACCAGCGCGACCAGCGCCGCGGTGCCCGCGCACAGCACCGCGCGCCCCGTTTCACTCCACGCGCGTACGACGCCTTCGGCGAAATACCACGGCAGGAGCAACAGGGCCCATTGCGCCGGCCGCCGCGCGCCGCGTGCGACACCCGGCCAGACCAGCGCGAGCGGCAGCGCTTTCAGTGCCAGCCAAAAGCTGCCCGCGCGCGCCGGCGCAAGCCAGATTTCCCACAGCAGTTCCAGCAGCAGCAGCGCGGCGAGCGCCGCGACGAACAGCCGTCGCCAGCCGTCACCCGCAGGCGTCATCAGGCGACGACGATGTATTCGAAGAGTTCGAAGCCGGGGCCCTGGTCGACCAGCTTGGTCAGCACCACCGTCGACACGGCTGCGCCACGTCGCAGTCCCACCGCCTGCTCGACCTGGAACGCACCTGCCGGCGCCAGCGCCATCGGCGGCGAGCCGTCCTGTCCCTCGTCGGGCAACAGCACCACCGGCTGGAACTGCGTGCCGTCACCGCCTTCGGGCTGCGCGGCTCCGGCTTCGGGACTGTCGGTGAGCAATTCGCAGCCGAACTCGAGCCCGCTGCCGCGTAGCGTATTGCGGAACCAGCGCACCATCGCGACCTGCAGCGAGTTGCGGCCCTCGACGCGCAGCGCGATCAGGTCGCCGATGCGCAACGGCGCATGCGCGGCGTCGATCTGGCGCAGCGCGTAGCCTGCGGGCGTGTGGTTGATCACCTGGCAGGCGTGCATTGGCGGCAACCCGCTGGGCGCATTCGTCACGTTGGCGTGCGTGCCGCGGCTGTACTGCCACACGGCGGACAATCCCGCGCACATCACCACCCGTGCGCGCGAGGGCAGGCGATTGAACTGGCGCGCCGGCGGAATCGCCCACTGGCGCAGGAGCCGGCGCAGCAACGACGTGTACTGCAGCACCGACGACGCGTCGCTGCCGATATTCGCCGGTGGCGGCCCGCCCGCATCGAGCGCGCGCAACTGCTCCTGTATCTGGAACGCGAGATCGAAGGTCAGCAGGAAAAGCTTGCTGCCCTCGATATTGCCGCCTTTGTTCGCCGAAAACGGCGGGAAGTCGTGACCAAGCGGAACGATCGCCACGGCTTTTGCCATCCGGTGCACCGGCGCCACGTCGGTGATCTTGGCCCAGTGCGAATGCTCCTGCACATAGCCGACCACCTGAGCAAGCTGGCCTGGCAGGAAACCGTAGGGATTCGCGAGCGCGAGCAGCAGCGCTTGCATGTACAGCCGCTCGGGTGTCGAGTCGGGATTGTCGCTGGCTGCCGGCGTCTGATGCAGGCCGCGGTCAAAGGCAAATTTGTAGATGGCGTGGGCGTCGTGCCAGGTGCGGGCAGGTACGGGCGAGTAGGAAAGATAGCTGTTGATCAGCACGCGCGTCGTGCACTGCAGACAGCGGTGGATGAGCGCCAGCAGTATGCGATTGCCGGAGAGCAGGATGCGCCGACCGGCGACGTGCGCCAGCAGGTGCTTGTATGCGGTCGACAGTTCCGCGGACAGGATCAGCGCCGCTTTCGCGGATTCGAGCGCGTCGCCGGACAGCGGGTGCGCCGCCCTGGCGAACTTGCGTTCCAGTCCGGGCCAGAGCGTTTGCGCGGTCGAATAGTATTTTTCGGCGAGTTCGAGCCGTTTCGATTCGGACAGCGCCACACGATTGGTCGCGGCCAGCGCGTCGCCGATCACGCCGGCGGCTTCGCTGGGATCGCGCTTGAGGGTTTGGTCGAGCCATGGCGCCACCCGCGCGATTCGCGTTTCGGGCGGATTCGATGGCCGGTCCTCGATGGCCGGCAGACTGAGTGCTAAATCCATGATGTTGTAGTTATTTCTGTCCGCGACCCGATTGTAGACGATGCGTCCGCATTTGGGACGTTCCGACCACGGGATCAGAGCAAAAAGCGCACCACGGGATCGATCTGGTCCGGCGTGAGCAGCATCGGCGCATGCCCGATGCCTGCGAATTCGAGCACATCGGGGCGCGGGCCGCGCTTGTGCATGGCCTGTGCGGTTGCGCTCGACAGCAGGTCGGATTGAGCGCCGCGCAGCACAAGGGTCGGACACTTGATCGCATCCCACAGCGACCACAAGTCGGTTGGAGCCACGGCGGCGGCGCGGAAGGGTACCGCGATGCCTGGATCGTACTTCAGGCGCCACCGTCCGTCCTGCATCTGTCGCGCGGTGCTGCGCGAGAGCGACTCCCATTGCGCGTCGGTCAGCGGCCCGAAGGTGGCCGATACTGCGCGAACATGCGCCTCGAGCGCCGCAAACGAATCGAACAACGGATCCATGCCTACGTAGGTTGCTATTCGCGCCAACGCGGCGGGCTCGATGACCGGTCCGATGTCGTTGACGACCAGGCGCGCGATGGGTGTGCCCGCCTGCGCCGCGATCACCATGCCCAGCAGGCCACCCATCGACGTTCCGACCCACGACACAGCGTCGACGCGGCAGCGCGCGATCAGCGCGGTCAGGGCGGTGAGATACGTCGGTGTCGTGTAATCGTTGGCATCGCGCAGCCACTCGCTGTCGCCGCGACCCGGCATATCCGGACAAACGACGCGGAAGCGATCGGCCAGTGCTTGCGCCAGATCGTCGAAATCGCGACCGTTGCGAGTCAGCCCATGGACGCAGATCACGACGCGTGGATTGTCGGAATCTCCCCATTCACGGTAGGCGACCCGGTGAAAGCCATGAGGACTGAGACTGCTGATGGCGAGTTCGCGAGGGGCGGTCATGCGTTGTCGGGAGGTCGAACCGGAGTTTGTCGAGCGCGCGCCATCGTCGGCGAAAAGCGCGTCATCGTCAATCGCGCGAACAACTCATTCCTGGAATTCAGCGGGTGAAAGCGGCGAGTCCGCGGGCGAGTCGCCGCGCAGAAACGCCGCGATTTCGTCGCGCCTTGCCATCGCGTCGGCGTAGCCCAGCGCCAGCAGCTCGCGGCAATAGTGTCGATCGAACAGCAGGTACGAAAGCAGGTTGGCGCCGGTGCCCTCGGTGCTGCCCAGGCCACGCAGCAGGTAGCGCACGCCGCGCGGCAGCCGATCTGCGTGCGGCACCGCCATCTGCCCGAGATCGCGGCTCGGCGCGATCACCAGCGCGTCGACGTGCGAGAACTCGGGGTGGCGCTGCTGCTGCTCCGGTGACACGAGATCCAGTGCCTTGTTCAGGCGCTGCATGCGCTCGAGGTCGGCGCCGAGGTTGTCCAGGAAAATGCTCGACAGCGCGTTGCCGGCGATTTGCGCAAATGATGGATAGCGCAGTGGTTGCGAGCGCTGGCTTGCGGTGGGTACCTGGCCGGCGAACTGCCCCACTGCAACCACCAGGATCCGCCTGGCTCCCAGGTGCAGCGCCGGCGACAGCGGGGCGATCTGGCGCATCGAGCCGTCGGCGTAGTAGTCGTTGGCGACGCGCGCCGCGGGAAAGATGAAGGGTATCGCGGTCGACGCCAGCAGGTGATCCAGGCCGATCGATGCCGCGACTCCCTGGCGGCGGGTGCGTTGCCAAGGAGCGATGGCGGCGTCGCCCTGGTAGAACGTCATCGCGGTGCCGGTGGTGAGGCTGGTGGCGTTGATCGCCAGCGCGCGCAACTGGCCGCTCTGGATCCGCCGCGCGATCGCGGTCAGGTCCAGCGTGCGCTTGAGCAGCACGCGCAGCGGCGCATTGTCGAGCATCGACGCTGCGCGCCGCGGCCCGCGCAGTCCCCACAGCACCGAAGCGAGCCAGCGCATGCCGTGGGTCGCCACCGTCAGCAGCTCGGCTCGATAGACGGTGCCGACCTCGATATTGCGCCACAGGCGCAGCAGGCGCGCGATACCGCGCCGGAAATTGTTTGCATTCACCGCCAGCGCAGCGGCATTGATCGCGCCTGCCGACGTCCCTGAAATGATGGGAAACGGCAACGGCGTCGCGCGATCGAGTATCCGTGCCACGCCGCGCAGCACGCCGATCTGATACGCGGCACGCGCTCCGCCACCGGATAGCACCACCGCGGTGTCGCGATTCGCCGGGTGTGGCGGCGTCGGAGAATCAGGGCTCACGCAGCGTGCGGTCGAGGATCAGCAACATGGCTGCGGTGGCGCCCCAGATGTAGCGCTCGCCATACGGAATTGCATAGTAGTCGCGGCGGCGTTCGCCGATCATGCGGAATTGCCGTTGCAGGTTGGCGGGATCGAGCAAGAAGGCGAGCGGCACCTCGAAGACGTCGGCAACCTCGGTCGGATCGGGAGTGACGGGAAACGGCGGCTCCACCCAGCCTACGACCGGTGTGACCCGATATCCGGTCACCGTCTCATAGTCGGCGAGGCGGCCGAGCAAGGTCACCCGCGCGCGCGGCAGCCCCACCTCTTCCTCGGTCTCGCGCAGCGCCGCGATGTCGACGTCGCGATCCTGGGGTTCCACGCGCCCGCCAGGAAAACTGATCTGTCCCGCATGATCGGGAAGATCGGCACTGCGCTGCGTCAGCAGGACGGTGAGTCCGTCGGCCCGATTGACCAATGGCACCAAGACCGCGGCGGCCGTCGTGATGCCTTCGCGGCCCGGCAGGCGAAAGCCATCGGAAAGGTCACGCGCGGAAGCGGGTGGAGGTCGGGTGAGGCGTTCGCGGATCCAGGCTTGCTGGTCGGGAGCGGAAAGGTTGAACAGGGGCAGTGGCATAGGGCCGACACCGACGGACGAATCCGCGTGCCGTGCGGCATTGTAGCGCGCGCCGCTGCCGGCGGAAGCGCGTCGTTCAACACCGAGCCGCTAAGCGAGCAGCTTCGCGGCAGCCAGCGTCAATGTTCCGACGAGGATGGCGCGTAATGCGGTCGAAGGAATGCGTAGCGTAAGCATGCTGCCAATGACAATCCCGGGAATGCCACCAGTAACTAGCGCGAAAAGCAGGTGCGCATCAACCGTACCGAGCATGGCATGCCCAAGCGCGGTGATCGCGGTGAGCGGGACCGCATGCGCGATGTCACTGCCGGCGATCTCCGCGGGTTCGAGGTCGGGATAGAGCAACGCCAGCGCGGCCGCACCGATGGCTCCGGCACCGAGCGAAGTCAGCGCGACTGCAATGCCGATCACCGCGCCCGCGGCGACGGTGAAGGAAGCGACATGTCGGCGATAGTGCTGCATCTGCGGGGACCTCGCCGACCAGCGGCGCAAGGCGCCGCGCAGCATCAGGGCGACAATGCTCAACAGCAACGCAATGCCCACGGACACGCGAATCAGGTGATTGAGTCCTTCGGGAGGTAGATCGATGAGCGCGATCATGGCCATTGTGGCGATCGCCGCCGGCACGCTTCCCAGAGCAAGCAGCAGCACGATCCTGAAGAGCACGGTGCGCGCCGCACGGTGCGCAAGCGTCCCGACCGATTTGGTGATCAAGGCATTGGCCAGGTCGGTACCGACCGCGACCGGAGCCGGGATTCCGAACGTGGTGATGAGTAGCGGTGTCATCAGCGATCCGCCGCCGACGCCCGTCAGGCCGACGAGCATACCGACCAGGCCGCCGGCAAGAGCCAGCCACTCGAAGTGGGTCACTGTGCGCCGCTTAACGACTGTTAGACTGGCATCGGTGACGTGCTACCCGCGTTTGACGCCGAAGGCGCGCACGTCGCTTGCCGGCGCCACGCGGTAGTCGTTTGAAGTGCTGCGTACGCCGAACTGCCGGCCAACAAGGATCACCGCCGGGCCAACTATCTCGACCGCACTGAGTCTGGGCAATTCGGCGAGCGTCGTATAAAACGTTCGCGATTGAGCAAGTGAGGCGTTCTCGACAACCACAGCGGGCATCGATCGCGGTTTGCCGGCGGCGATCAGGGCCGCAGAGATGGCAGCCGCCTGTCCGACGCCCATGTAGATTGCGCCACTGTCCGCCGCAGCGAGTCCGGCCGCCCATTCGCTTCGCGATTCGCCAGCACCCACGCGCGGTGTGGCAAAGGCGACGCTTCGGGCACTTCCGCGCTGTGTCAGCGACGTGCCGAGTTCTGCGGCAGCGGCTAGCGCGGCAGTCACGCCGGGCACCACTTCATAGGCAATGCCGGCGGCTTCGAGCGCCGCAATTTCTTCCTGCGCGCGGCCGAAGAGCATCGGGTCGCCGCCCTTCAGGCGCACGACCGTCTTGTACTTCGCGGCCGCGTCGACCAGGCGCTTGTTGATGAACTGCTGCGCCGTCGAGTACTTGCCGCAACGTTTGCCGACTGCGATCTGCACCGCCTGGCGCGCCATGGCAAGTGTCCCGGGATGCACCAGCGCATCGTGAAAAACGATGTCGGCCTCAGCGAGCAGGCGTGCCGCGCGCAGTGTGAGCAGATCGGGTGCGCCGGGTCCGGCGCCGACAAGGTAGACGATGCCGCTCATCGAATCATTCCCGCCGCCACCGTGCTGTTGCTGGCCTCGTCGATGAGAATGAAACTGCCGGTGGCCGGATTGTCGGCGTAGCGGTCGGCGAACAGCGGCTCGCCCAGCGCCAGTACGACGCGACCGATGTCGTTCATCGCGAGCGCCGGCGGCGACGGTTCCTGTGCCTGGGTCGCGACGTTCCAGAGGTAATCGATGCTCGTCACGCGCGTGCGCAGTTCACGTGTCGTGTGCCGGAGGATGTAGCGCCGTTGCACGTCGAGCGGTGACGCCGACAGCCAGCAGACGTCGGCCTGCACCGAACGCGCCGGTGAGAGTCCGGCGTGGCCCTGCACCAACATGTCGCCGCGCGCCACGTCGATTTCGTCCTCGAGTTCGATCGTCACTGCGGCATGCAGAGCGGCGTGCGGCTGCGCGCCGTCGAAGCTGCGGATTTCGCGCACGCGCGTCGTCAGACCGGCGGGCAGCACGGTAACCGCATCGCCGACCGCGATCGAGCCGGATTCGACGCGTCCCATGTAACCCCGTCCGTGCGCGCCCTTGGGCCGCGCGACATACTGGACGGGGAAGCGAAACTGCGCACCGTCGAGCGCGTTGACGACTTCGACCGTTTCGAGGATCTGCAGCAGCGTCGGGCCCTCGTACCACGACAGGTTGTCGCCGCGGTCGACGACCATGTCGCCTTCGAGCGCCGACATCGGCACGAAGCGCACACCGTCGATGCCGGAACGCTCGGCGAATTCCAGGAAGTCTTCGACAATTGCCGAGAATCGCTCGGCGCTGTAGTCGACGAGGTCCATCTTGTTGACCGCGACCACCAGGTGCTCGATGCCGAGCAAGTGCGCCAGTGTCGCGTGCCTGCGGGTCTGCGTCACCACGCCATGGCTCGCGTCGACCAGGATGATCGCGAGATCGGCAGTGCTGGCGGCGGTCACCATGTTGCGCGTGTACTGGGCGTGGCCGGGCGCGTCGGCGATGATGAACTTGCGCACCGCGGTGGCGAAATACCGGTACGCGACGTCGATGGTGATGCCCTGTTCGCGTTCGGCGACCAGGCCGTCGGTGAGCAACGACAGGTCGAGCTCCTGGCCGCGGCGCTGCGACGAACGCCGGATCGCGGCGAGCTGGTCGGCCAGGATCGCCTTGGTGTCGTAGAGCAGGCGCCCGATCAGCGTGCTCTTGCCGTCATCGACGCTGCCCGCGGTCAGGAACCGCAGCACGCCGTGATCGAATACCTCGGTACGGTCGATGGCCGACATCAAAAGTAGCCTTCCTTCTTGCGCAGTTCCATCGACGCGTCGTTGGTCTGGTCGTCGAGCCGCGTGGCGCCGCGCTCGGTGATGGTGGTCGCCGCGGTTTCGGCGATGATGGCCTCGACAGTGGCGGCGTCGGACGCGACCGGCGCCGTGCAGGTGATGTCGCCCACGGTACGAAAGCGCACCGATACCTGCTCGACGGTTTCCGTCCCGCGGGGCGGCGTCAATTCGGTGACCGGCACCAGCGCGGTGCCACGTCGGACGACGGGCCGCACATGCGCGAAATAGATAGCGGGCACTTCCAGGCGCTCGCGCGCGATGTACTGCCAGACGTCGAGCTCGGTCCAGTTGCTGATCGGGAACACGCGCACGTGTTCACCCGGGGCGACGCGCGCGTTGTAGAGGTTCCACAGTTCCGGACGCTGGTTCCTGGGATCCCATTGGCCGAACGAATCGCGGAAGGAGAAGATGCGTTCCTTGGCGCGCGCCTTTTCCTCGTCGCGCCGGGCGCCGCCGATGCAGGCGTCGAAGCCGAATTCGGCGATGGCATCGAGCAGCGTCACCGACTGGTGGCGATTGCGACTCTCCGCGGGGTCGCGCAGCACGACGCGGCCCGAAGCGATCGAATCATCGAGCGTGCGCACGATCAACCGTTCGCCCAGCTCCGCCGCGCGATGGTCGCGGAAGGCGATGACTTCCGGAAAATTGTGCCCGGTGTCGATGTGCAGCAGCGGAAACGGGAATGACCCGGGGTGAAATGCCTTCTCCGCCAGACGCAGCAGCACCAGCGAGTCCTTGCCGCCGGAAAACAGCAGAGCGGGATTGCGGCACTGGCCCGCGACTTCGCGCAGGATGTGGATCGCCTCGGATTCCAGCCAGCCGAGATGGTCGGCGTCGGCAGCGCGCAATGCCGGACCTGCCGGCGCGCGGACCTGACGCTCGAGGAAGGCTACGTCGTTCATGCCCGGACTCCTGCGTCTTCGACGCGAATGGCAATGTCGAGCGGCCGGCGATGCAGGCCGCATTCCTTGTGCTCGGCGTGCTCCCACCACCAGCGTCCCGCGCGAATGTCCTCGCCGGGTTCGATGGCGCGCGTGCATGGCGCGCAGCCGATGCTGGGATAGCCGCGATCGTGCAGGCGGTTGTAGGGCACGCCGTGGGTGCGTATGTACGACCACACCTCGCCATCGCTCCACTCGGCCAGCGGATTGAACTTCGGCAAGCCATGCACGCTGTCGAACTCCTCGACGGCGACCGTCGCGCGCGTGGGCGACTGCGAGCGACGCAGGCCGGTGATCCAGGCGCCCTTGCCGGCCAGCGCGCGCCGCAGCGGTTCGGTCTTGCGGATCGCGCAGCAGGCTTGCCGCAGCTCGACGCCGTGGTAGAAAGCATTGATGCCGTTATCGCGTACGTAGGACTCCAGCGGCGCCCGCTCGGGATAGTAGACGTCCATGGGCAGCGAATACTGTTCGCGGGCCTGTTCGATCAACGCGTAGGTCTCGCCGGGGAGCCGGCCCGTGTCCAGCGTGAACACGCCAATCGGCAGCGCGTGGCGCGCGATGAGGTCGATGAGCACCATGTCCTCGGCGCCGAAGCTGCTGGCCAGCGCTGCGGGCGCGTGGCGCGCGCCGATCTCGCCCAGCAATGAGAGGCTGTCGGCAACGCGCAACTCGAGCATGGGCGCGTTGAAGCTCATTGGCCCTTGGACCGAATGCCGGCCGAGGCTTCGCGCCGACGGAAATGCGGTAGCGGTTGCGCCACCGTGGACTGGTAGTTGTCGCTGAAATCGTCGAACGCCTTGATCGCGTCCTGCAGGTCGCGGTCGGCACGCAGCGAGAAGGCGTTGAAGCCCGACGCCGAGAGGTAGTACAGCTGGTCGCGCAGCACGTCTCCCACCGCGCGCAGTTCGCCCTTGAATGCGTACTTCTCGCGCAGCAGCCTGGCCGTGGAATAGCCGCGGCCGTCGGTGAACTGGGGAAAGTCGACGGCGATCAGCGGAAGCGTCGCGATGTCTTCGACGAGCGCTGCCGGATCGTCGGCAGGCGCGAGCAACACGCCGACATTGCCGCGCGCGGACAGCGTCACTCGATGCTGTGTCCACAGCTGCAGCGGCACGATGACGGAGCCGTTCTCCGGGAGGTCGGCGAGCGTCGCGGCCGTGCGCAGCAGCGCCCAGGTGTCCGCAGTCACGACGCGATCCTTAATGAGCTGAGGCATAGACGCGCTCCTTGAATGGTTCGATGCCGAGGCGACGAACGGCGTCGATGAATCGTTCGTCCTCGTGCCGGCGCTCGACGTAGACGTCGATCAGGCGCTCGACGACATCCGGCATTTCCTTCGCTGCGAAGGACGGTCCGATGACCTTGCCCAGCGACGCCTTCATGCCCTGGTCGCCGCCGATCGAGACCTGGTACCACTCCTCGCCGTTCTTATCGACGCCGAGCACGCCGATGTTGCCGACGTGATGGTGGCCGCAGGCGTTCATGCATCCGGAAATATTGAGCGCGATGTCGCCCAGGTCGTAGAGGTAATCCAGATCGTCGAAGCGGCGCTGGATGGCCTCGGCGATGGGGATCGACTTGGCATTGGCCAGCGAACAGAAGTCGCCGCCGGGACAGCAGATGATGTCGGTTAGCAGGCCGATGTTCGGCGTGGCGAAACCCAGCGCCTTCAATTCGCCCCACAGCGCCAGCAACGCTTCCTGCTTGACGTCCGCGAAGATCAGGTTCTGCTCGTGCGACACGCGCAGCTCGCCGAAGCTGTAGGCATCAGCCAGGTCGGCGACCGTGTCCATCTGGTCGGAGGTCGCATCGCCCGGAGGCACGCCGGTCTTCTTCAGCGACAAGGTCACGGCGGCGTAGCCCGGCACCTTGTGCGGGAAGACATTGCGCTTGACCCAATTGGCGAATCCTCGGTTGTCGGCGACCGCAGCGCGAAAACCGGCGTCCTCGCCCGGCAATGCATCGTATTCCGGCGCATCGAAGAAGACGGTAAGACGCGCGATCTCGGCATCGGGGACGCAACCCGGGCCGCCCTTTAGACGCTCCCACTCGGCTTCGACATGGCCGCGGAAGACGTCGAGCGTCATTTCCTTGACCAGGATCTTGATCCGCGCCTTGTACTTGTTGTCGCGTCGGCCGAAACGGTTGTAGACGCGCATGATGGCGTCGAAATAGTTGAGCACTTCGGCGCGGGTGACGAATTCGCGTATCACGTGACCCACGATCGGCGTGCGACCCAGGCCGCCGCCGACGAGCACGCGAAAGCCGACTTCGCCCGACGCATCGCGCACGGCATGCACGCCGATGTCGTGCACCAGCGTCGCGGCGCGATCGACCTCCGATCCCGAGACCGCTATCTTGAACTTGCGCGGCAGGTAGGCGAATTCGGGGTGGAACGTCGACCATTGCCGGAAGAGTTCGCAGTACGGGCGTGGATCGACCAGCTCATCACGGGCGACTCCGGCGAAATGGTCGCTGGTGATGTTGCGGATGCAGTTGCCGCTGGTCTGGATCGCATGCATTTCCACGCGCGCCAATTCGGCCAGGATGTCGGGCGTATCTTCCAGACGCGGCCAGTTGAACTGGATGTTCTGGCGGGTCGTGAAGTGGCCGTAGCCCTTGTCGTACTTGCGGCCGATGTGCGCCAGCGCGCGCAGCTGCTTCGACGACAGCATGCCGTAGGGCACGGCGATGCGCAGCATCGGCGCGTAGCGCTGAATGTACAGGCCGTTCTGCAGGCGCAACGGGCGGAACTCGTCCTCGGAGAGTTCCCCGGCGAGAAAACGCCGCGTCTGGTCGCGAAACTGGGCGACCCGTTCGTCGACGATGCGTTGGTCGAATGCGTCGTAGCGATACATGCAATGCGCGGCACACGAGTAAAGGTGACTGCAAGGTTAGGGTAGGGGACGTCCGAACTGAAGGAACATTGAGGCATGCCGATATACCCGTGCTGCATATGCGCGACGATGAGCGGCGAGCGCGGCGCCCGTATAATCGGTCGATGCAAAGCGCCCCGCCGCGCGTCGGCCTGGTTCTGTTCGCGCACGGCGCGCGCGATTCGCGCTGGGCCGAGCCCTTCGAACGCCTGCGGCGCAAGGTGGAAAACGCGCGTCCAGGTACACCCGTGCGGCTTGCCTACCTGGAATTGATGACGCCGGACCTGCCAACCGCCGTTGCCGAACTGGTCGGTGCCGGCTGTAGAACACTGCGCGTCGTGCCGATTTTTCTGGGGCAGGGTGGGCACGTTCGGCGCGACCTCCCCGCTTTGGTGCAAGCGGTGGCGCTCATACATCCCGGGGTCCAGATCGACCTGATCGAAGCCGTTGGCGAAGACGACGCAGTGCTCGACGGCATCGCCGCAGCCTGCGTCGCCGGGCTGCCGGCGTAGCGCGCACAATCATGCGCGTCGTTGTCCTGGGCGCTGGCGTGGTCGGCCTTGCAACTGCGTATTACCTCGTACGCGATGGCCACCAGGTCACGGTTGTCGACCGCAATGACGGCGTCGCGCTGGAAACCAGTTACGCCAATGGTGCGCAACTGTCGTACAGCTACGTCGCACCGCTCGCGGGACCCGGGGTCCTGCCCAAGATCCCTCCCTGGCTGCTGCGTCCTGATTCGCCGCTACGCTTCTACCCTGCCTTCGATCCGCGACAGTGGCGGTGGCTGCTTGAGTTCGTCCTGGCGTGCAATCGACGGCAAAGCGATCTGACGACCCGAAGATTGCTCACACTTTCGTTTTACAGTCGCCGCTTGATGCATGATTTACTTGAAGAAACGCCAGTCGACTTTGGCCACGAGCGCAACGGCAAGCTGGTCGTGTTTTCGGACCGTGAAGGCTTCGAGGGCGCGCGTCGCCTGGTCGACTTCCAGCGCTCGCTGGGCTGCGACCAGGACGCACTGGATCGTGCCGCGTGCCTGGACCTCGAACCCGCGTTGGCGGCTGGCAACTCGCCCCTGGGCCGCCGTCTGGTCGGGGGCATCTATACGCGCAGCGAAGAGGTCGGCGATTGCTACCGCTTCTGTGTCGGGCTGGAACGGCGCCTGCTCGAGCTCGGCGTCTCGTTCCGGCTGGGCGCGCAGATTGACGCGCTGCGTTCGTCCGGCGGCCGCGTTAGCCACGTCGCCACGAGCACGGGCGATCTTGCCGGTGATGCTTTCGTAATCGCATTGGGGGCTCACGCGCCGTTCCTGGCGCAATCGTTGGGCGTCAGGCTGCCGATCTATCCACTCAAGGGCTACAGCCTGACGCTTCCGGTGACCGGCGCCTCGCCGCGGATCAGCGTCACCGACTTCAAACGCAAGGTCGTCTACGCGCCGCTCGACGGCGCAACGGGCGCGCAGTTGCGCGTTGCCGGGATGGCCGACATCGCAGGCTATTCGACGCACATCGACCCGGTGCGGATCGGTCAATTGCTTTCCGAGGCCCGCAGCGCCTTTCCAGTTGCCACCGATTTCAAAGCGCCGCTGGAATGCATGCAGCCGTGGGGTGGATTGCGACCGGCAACGCCGAAGGGCACGCCGATTCTGGGTGCCACGCGGGTCCCGAACCTGTTCGTGAACTGCGGGCAGGGCGCGCTGGGCTGGACGCTTGGACTCGCGAGCGGGCGCGTGGTCGCGGATGTCGTCAGCGGCCGCGCGCCCCAAATCGCGTTGGATGGATTCCGCGCCGCGAGCTGATCGTCAACAGCCCGACGTGCACCGCCCGCTGGCGTCGAACTCCATCGTCTTGCCGGAGAGCGGAACGTGCACCTGCACCGGTGCCTTGACGGCTTTGATGAAGGTCTCCGTCTTGCTGCCCGCGCGCACCTTGCCATTCACGGTGCCCACTTCATTGGCGTGCGAAGCGATCACCGCTGCCGGCTTTACGAGGTCGTTGATCACGAAGGCGGCTTCGACAGGGCCGGTAGAGAATCCGTCGCCGATGTTCATGACTGCCAGCTTGGCGTTGTAGTGGTTGCGTACGACCACCTCCTGGTCGGCGAGGATGCCGGTGTCGCCGGACAGGTAGACCACCAGGCCGTTGCTGAAGCGCAGCACGTACCCGGTCGCCAGACCTACGTCGCCGGCGATGCCGGCGTCTTTCATGGCTTTGCCGAGATCGCCGCCAATGTAATCCGGATCTACGCCATTGCTGTGGAGTGCCGCGACCGTGGCGATACGCACGCCACCGACGGTTACGCTGCCGCCGAAGCGGGCGAGGATCGCATTGGCAGGATCGCCACCGTTGGCCTTGAGCTTGGCCGCAAAGAACGGCGGCATCTCGCTGCCCGTCACGATCTTCGATTTCTTGGCCAGCGCGATGTTCACGGCGCTGGAGTTGGGTATCGCCGAGACCGAAGTGTCCGGGCTCTCGCAACTCCCCGAGTTCGGCGCCTTGTTGTGCGCATTGCCGACGTGGTCGCCGTGCATGTGACTGACGAGGATGATGTCGATCTTGCCCAGTCGCGGATCCGTTGCACCGGCTACGGTACGGCCTGGATCGTAGAGGATGCGCGTACCGTTCGGGTCCTCGAAGATCAGCGCGCGATCCTGCGGACAGAACTCTCCGTCGATGCCGCCCAGTGGGGTCACCTTGACGGTCTGGCCAAAGACGGGAAGGGCGAGAGCGGCGCCGAGCACGCCCACTGATGCAACCCAGGTCACACGATTCATACGACTCCTCCTACGTTGTCGGACGGTGAACGCGTGCGCACAGATCGATCCGCCCGAAACATGTGCGGCCGTGCTGCAGGTTCTTCTTGTCACTCCGTGAGTTCGATATGGCGATCCTTGGCGACCTTGGTCCACTTGGCAATGTCGTCACGAATGTACTGGCCGAACTGTTCGGGCGTCATCGGCATGGGTTCGAGGGCTTCGCCGGAGAGTCGCTCGCGCAGCTGCGGGTCCGCAAGCTCCTTGTTGATCGCCGTATTTAGCGTGGCCACGATCGCAGGCGGCAGATTCGCGGGACCGACGATGCCGTACCACTGGACGCCGTCGAAGCCCTTGTAGCCCAGCTCTTCGAAGGTCGGGACGTCGGGCAGGAGCGGGTGGCGCTTGCTGCCGGTCACCGCCAGCGGGCGCATCTTGCCGGCCTTGATGTGCGGCAGTGCGGCCGCCAGACCCGGGAACAGTGCCTGCGTCTGCCCCCCAAGGATATCCGTGATCGCGGGACCGATGCCGCGATAGGCGACGTGCTGGATGTCGAGATCGGTGGCCACCTTGAATTGCTCCATCGCGAGGTGGGTTAGCGTGCCTTGACCTGAGGACCCGTAGGAGAGCTTGCCCTTGTTCGCCTTCGCATAGGCGACGAACTCGGCCAGCGTCTTGACGGGCAGCGACGGCGGTACGACCAGCACGTTGGGCGTGCCGCCGACCATGGCGATCGGGGTGAAATCCTTCACCGCGTCGTAGGGCAGCTTGCGAACCGCCGGATTGGTGCCATGCGTGCCGACGTAGCCCACCATCAGCGTGTAGCCGTCCGGCGCGGCGCGCGCCGTGATCTGCGAGCCGACAATGCCGCCGCCGCCGCTCTGGTTCTCTACCACCACCGGTTGGCCGAGCGACTTCTGCAGTCGTTCACCAACCTGCCGTGCAACCAGGTCGACGCCACCGCCGGGCTGGACCGGGGCGATGATCTTGATCGGTTTGGCGGGGTACGTTCCCTGGCCGAGTGCCACACAGGTCAGCACAGCGAAGGTCGCGACCGCAAGGCATGCGCGATGCCCGTAACTACGCAAATCTTCCACGATTCCTCCAAGCCCCTACCGGACAACACGTGGCGCCGGTGCGGTTCATTGCACCGCGACGATCACGCGCTGTTCGAATATTCTCGCATTAATATTACTGGAGAGCGGGGCGCCGCGCGCCCCCGGGCATTTTCAGTCAGCCTTCGCCTTCTCCTGCATTGCTGCCTGCAGCTTCTTGATGTCCGCGGGCGACAGCTGCGGGCGGTCCACCTTGATCGTCAACTTGCTGAGCTTGGCAGTCAGCGCGAATGGCGGCAGGTAGTCGGCGTCGTTGACACCGGTCAGTGTGTCCGAGCCGATGTCGAAGCTCTCGTCCCATTGCAGGATCATCGGCAGCGTCTTCTCCATCCGCTTGGTCGCGACCTCCTTGCCGTCGACCTTGAGCGTACCGGTGCCCGGTCGGCCGAGACCGCTGAAGTTGTTGAAGGCGAGCGTGCCGGCACCGATCCCCTCGTACTTGAAGTCGAACTCCACCGTATGCCGGCCCGGCGGCAGCGCGTCGGGGCCTTCCCACTTGATGCGCTCGAGATCGACCAGGTTCCACAGGAACACCGGCTTGCCCTTCAGCAGGTAGAAGCCGTAGCCGGCGAAGCGCCCGCCCGAGGTCAGGATCATGCCTTCGGCACCGCCTTGCGGCACATCGATGTCGGCCGTGATTGTGTACGACGCGTTCAGTATGTTCGGTGAGTCACCCTGCGGCAGCCCGACCATCGGTCTTGTGTAGACGAACTCGGTGCGTCCGGCGGTGATGTTCGGGCGCGGCGCGACGAGGCGGGCTGCAACCGACGCGTCCATCGGAAGGACCTGGTACTTATGCGCTTCAGCGAGGAACGCCTTGCGCATCTGCGCCACCTTCTGCGGGTACTTGGCGGCGATGTCGTCGGTCTGGCTGAAGTCCTTGTTCAGGTCGTAGAGCTGGAACGCCTGGTTATTGAGAGGGTCGGGATTGGCCGGACCAAAGGCTTCCCACGGCGCACGGTTCACCTTGGTGCTTAGCATCCAGCCGTCCTGGTACAGCGCCCACTGGCCCATCATCTCGAAGTATTGCGTACCGTGGCGCGACGGCATCTTGGCATTCTTCGCATCGAAGGTGTAGAGGAAACTCTGGCCCTCAATCGGTGCCTGCTTGATGCCATCCACCATCTCGGGGGCGCGAATACCGGCGGCCTCCATGATCGTCGGCATGACGTCGATCACATGGACGAACTGCTCGCGCAAGGCTCCCTTGTCCTTGATGCGCGCCGGCCACGACACCACCATGTTCTGGTTGATGCCGCCCAACCTGGATGCGTTTTGCTTGAACCAGTCGAACGGGGTGTCGAACGCCCACGACCAACCGGCCGACATGTGATTGTAGGTCGCCTCGGTACCCCATGCGTCGTACCACTTCATCTGCACCTCGACCGGCACGCTGACGCCGTTGAAGAACGCGACCTCGTTCGGCGTCCCGGTCGGCCCGCCCTCGGCACTGGTGCCGTTGTCGCCATTGATGTAGATGATGAGCGTGTTGTCCAGCTGTCCCAGGTCCTCGAAGTGTTGGATCACGCGCCCAATCTCGTAGTCGCTGTAGGCGGAGTAGGCGGCGAAGACCTCGACCTGGCGGATGAAGAGTTTCTTCTCCTCCGCGCTGAGCTGATCCCAGGGCTTCAGCATGTTATTGGGCCATGGGGACAGCTTCGAATCCTGCGGGATCACGCCGAGCCGCTTCTGGTTCTCGAAGATGCGCTGACGCAACTTTTCGTAGCCGTCGTCGAACAAGTGCATCGCGCTGATCTTGTCCACCCATGCCTTGGTCGGGTGATGCGGCGCGTGGGTGGCACCAGGCGCGTACTTGATGAAAATCGGCTTGGACGGGTCGGTCTGGTGGATCCGCGTCATGTAGTCGATGGCGTCGTCGGCCATCGCTGTGACGAGATTCCAGGTGCCGGGCGGCTTGCCCAGGAACGGATAGATCTGCGTGGTACCGCGGAAGAGATTGGGCTCCCACTGGTTGGCGTCGCCGCCGACAAATCCGTAGAAGTATTCGAAGCCCATGCCGGTCGGCCATTGATCGAACGGTCCGACCTGGCTGGCGGCGAAGGCCGGTGTGTTGTGGTCCTTGCCGAACCAAGCGGTGGCGTAGCCGTTGTCGAGCAGGACGCGCCCGATGGTGGCCTTGTCCTTGCCGATGATGCTGTTGTAGCCGGGAAATCCCGTGGACTGTTCGGAGATCACGCCGAAGCCGGCCGAGTGGTGGTTGCGCCCAGTGATCAGCGCGGCACGCGTCGGCGAGCAAAGTGCCGTTGAGAACATGCGGTTGTAGCGCAGTCCTTCCTTCGCGATGCGGTCCATCGTCGGCGTCGGGATCACGCCGCCGAACGTACTCGGTACGCCGAAGCCGGCGTCGTCCGTAATAATCAGCAAGACGTTGGGCGCGCCCTTCGGCGGTACGACACGCGGCGCCCACCACGCCTTCGACTGCAGCGCGTCATCCTTGATCACGCCGCCGAACTTCGGGTCCGGCGGCGGAAGTTGCTTCGGGCTGACGGTGGTGGTGGCGCTGGGCGAACCCATTGTGCCGGTGACCTGTTGTGCGGTGGCGTTAGTGGCGGCGAACAATGACGCAACGAGCGTGGCCAAAGCAGCCGTCTTATGCAATCTCATTCAGTGGCTCCAAAGAAACTAGACCGGAATTGATTTTTCAGATGTGCCTGCCGGCACAGAGCGCTGATGTCCGCTCGGAGGCAGGTCACTCCGGATTACCTGCGGTGTCGCAATGGTTATTTTAACTGGAATCGCCTGCGCCGGCTTTAGAACACCGGTGGTGTTGATGCACCGTCACACAGGATCTTGTACTTTACATAATATACATTATACGCACTACGGCATTAGGGCCATCCATGCATTCGCGAAGGTTGCGCCGGCCCTTGTCGAGTATCTGCATGTGCAATGAGCGCCTCGATCGGCCAGGCTGATGCCTGACAGGCGTCAGCGTCGGCCTGATCTAGTCGAGGAGATCGAGACCGGGCATGCCGTCGGCGCCGGTCATGCAGTGCCATGCGTAGACTGCGACCCCAGGATCGCCAGTCCACAGCGTGTACCGTCCCCGGCCGTAGCGTTGCCGCATTTGTTCAACCTGTTCGATCGCGTGCATGGCAAATCCTCGCGCACGTTCCAGCCAGATCGCGTCACCGGTGCGCCGATAGAGCTTGAGGAAGGTGTAGCCATTGCCAGCGGTACCGTGGCACAGGCCGGCGCCTTTGTTGAGCGGCCCCGCATTCCACACCGTGTTGCCGGCCTTGATCAGCAGCGCGTCCATCGTCGCGGAGCGTCCAACCGGGAAGTCCGCCAGGCCGGTCACCATGCCTGGCGAACCATGACACCACTGGACGAGAACCTTGGGCTTGTGCTGTCGGGGTGGCCCCACGAATTTAGGCCGCAGCGTTGGTCCCACGGACTGCGGCCAGTTGGCGCCGTCGCCTTCGACCACGGCGGTGGCCGCTAGAACTTCCACACAACGGTCATAGAGCGTTTCACGCTGATTCGCAGAGAGCAGGTGCGCGCCGCGCAGCAGCGCGTATGCATTGCCCGCGAAGCCATGGCCTGCGCCGATGAGCTGCACGATCATGCCGTAGAGATCCTGCGTCCAGAGATGACACGGCGCGTGCTCGCTGGGCAGCCAGGTCCGCCAGAGTTGCGCGGCGTTTTCGAGGTACAGGTCTCGCCAGCGGGCGTCACCCGTCCATTCGAGCATGTGCAGCGCGCCGATCATGGTGCCGGGGGCGCCCCAGAGCGCTTCGTTGGTAGGGTTGGCGATGTTGTCTTGGATGCACTTCCAGAGTCGCTCGGCGGCTTCGTCCGATCGGGTCAGGCGCCAGTGCACGAGCAGAATTCCGACCTCGCCCAGAAAGTACGAGGGCACGACTTCACCCGTGTCCGGCTTGGCAAGATAGGCCTGGTAGACGCGTTCGATCAATTCGGCCGGACGGGCCCGCAGCGTCACCGCCCCTGCCCGCTCCAGATACGACATCGCCCACAAGGCTCCCGACGCGCCAAAATAAAGCGATTTCCACTCCGAATGGGGATCGTCGGGGTCGTCGAGTTCGTGTGCAGGCCAGACGATGCCAGCGCCGAGAGCCTCTTCCATGTCCGCGACGATCGCGCGAATCGCCGCACGCGCTCGCGAGGCGTCCCAGCCGATGGCGCACAACGGCTCGTGCCGCTCCGGTTCAAACTGCACGCGACGTGCCCTCCGAATTCTGCTTGTAGCGATCGATGACGTCGCGATTGATGTCGACGCCGAGACCGGGACCGTCGGGGACGCGCACCCTGCCCTGCTCCATCCTGATCGCTCCGAAGATCAGGTCCTGGCGGAACGGGTGCGCCGACTGATCGTACTCGAGCATCGGTTCGATCGGCTTGAGCGCCAGCGGCGCAGGCGGAAGCGTGGCGATGAACTGCAACGCGGCGGCGAGGCCGATACCCGAGGCCCAGACGTGCGGAATGATCGGCATGTGCCAGGCTTGCGCCAGCGCAGCGATCTTGCGGCACTCGGTGAATCCGCCGGCCGAGCACAGGTCGGGCTGCAGGATGTCGACCGCGCGGCGCGCGATCCATTCGCGAAATCCGATTTTGGTGAACTCGTTCTCTCCGGCCGCGAGGTAGATACTGGTCAGCGTCTTGAGTTCGCGATAGCCGTCGATGTCTTCGGGCGAGATCGGTTCCTCGAACCAGTGGATGTCGGCGGGTTCGATCGCCTTCAGGATGCGCCTCGCCGAGCTGACGTTGTAGGCGTGATTGGCATCGATCATCAGCTTGGGGTCAGGTCCGATCCCGTCGCGCACGCCAAGGATATATTCGATATCCTCCTCGACGCCGAAGCCGGTCTTGAGTTTCATCGCGGTGAAGCCATTGGCGAGATGGCGCTTGGCTTCGGCAATCGCATCGGCGGGATAGGATTTTCCGTCGACGCGATAGAAGCCGGTGGCGTAGGGCTGCACCGACGTGCGATAGGCGCCGCCGAGCAGCTTGTGCACCGGCTTGTCCAGCGCGCGGCCCAGGCAATCCCAGATCGCGATGTCGACAGCGCTGATCGCGTTGGGCACCGCGCCCTTCTGGCCGTACGGCCGCGTCAGGTTGTACATGCGCTCCCAGAGCACGTCGACGTCGAACGGATCCTGACCCACGACGATGGACTTGAGCGCGAACTGCACGATGGTGGCCGCGATCTCGGGCGGCTGCAGGCCGTGGCAGAGCGATTCGCCCCAGCCGGTGACGCCCTCGTCGGTTGTCAGTTCGACGATCATGGTGCTGCGCCTGCGCACCACTCCCATCGAGAAGGTGAACGGTTCGTCCAGCGCGGTGGAGAGGACGTGGGTCTTGAGATCGGTGATTTTCACTGCGAGTGGTGGCGTACGTATTCGGGTCGAAACGGTACCCCGCCGCTTGCCTTGGCGTCAACGACGAAAGGGCTACATCAGGTCGTAGCGACGAAATCAAATAGAATGTCGGACTTCGTCACCTTCAACACACTTCTGCCAGGACTCTCTCATGCCGAATCAGGCACGCCGTACGCTGCTCGTTGTCGTCGCCGCACTGATCATTGCCGGTTGCGCAGCCGCCCCCGGTCCCAATCAAGTCACCACCTGGCGCGATCCCGATTTCAAGGGGCCACCCTTTCGCAAGGTTTTTGTCGTGGGCTTGAGTTCCAAGGATCTCAACGATCTGCGAGGATTCGAGAACCTGATGGTGTCGACGTTGCAGGGCGCCAGGATTGAAGCGGTGCCCGGCTGGCAGTACGTCGCGACCGACCAGCCGCCCGATCAGGCGACGATGCGTGCCGCGGTTGCGAAATCGGGAGCGGATGCCGTGCTCCTCGTTCGTATTTCGGGAATTTCCACCCAGTCGCAGGTCGGCCTGGCGTCAGGTGTCGTGGTCGAGGGGTCGCCAGGCGTGTATGGCGGCTGGTACCAGCCATTCAATCCGATGGTGGTCACCGAAAGCGTCCAGGCCGCGACGATCTACACCACGCTCTTCGACGTGCGCACTGCGCGCCCGGTGTGGACCTACAACCCGCCGACTTACAGCCCTGCGACACTGCGTCAGGACGCGCCTGCCTACGCCAACGACGTCGCTGGATTGCTCCAGGGAACCGGATTCTTCGCGGGACCCTGAACACCGCGTCATTGCTGTCGATCGCGATATGACGTACGCCACTTTCCGGTGAGCAAGCCCGCGCAAGCTTTCGAGCGCGCCATCGAGTTGCACCGCAAGGGCCAGCTCGCGCAGGCTATTGCAGCGTACGACGCGCTTCTGGAGCGCTGGCCGGCGCACGCCGAGACGCTGCATTATTCAGGTGTCGCGCTCTACCAGAGTGGGCGCCTCGACGCGGCGCAGGAGCGGCTTGAGCGCTCGCTGCAAAGCAAACCGGATGCTGCCCCCGCCTGGTGCAACCTCGCGCTGGTCCTGCAGGCGCGCGGGCAAGCCGGCGAAGCCATCGCCGCGCTGCGCGAAGCGGTACGCCACGACCCGGCCGCGCCGGCGATCTGGAACAACCTTGCCACGGCGCTATTCAGCGCAGGGCGCATCGCCGAAGCCGAGGCCGCGATCCGGCGTGCGCTCCAGATCAGCGCGAACGACGTCGATGCCAGATTCATCCTGGCATGCTGTTGCGAAGCGCAGGGTCGCCTCGACGAGGCGCTGGAACACTGCGCCGCGGCGTTGCGGGCGGCGCCTGGCGCCATCGCCCCGGCGGGACTCAAGGCGCAGATCGAAGAGGCGCAAGGGTCACGTCGGCACCGCTTTGACGACAGTGACCGCAGCACTGGCGCGCAGCGGAGACCAGCGCGGCGCCGCCCCGCTGTACTTTCAGCGCGCCGGACTCGAGGAGCGAGGCGGTCAGCTAATCGCCGCGACGCAATCTTTGCGCCGGACGTTGCAACTCGACCCCAACTATGGGGCCGCGTTGTCCGACCTGCTGTTCCTGCACAAGCAGCTCGCCGACTGGAGTGACCTGTCGGCACTGCGCGAACGGTTTCTGGCCGGCGTGAGCGCCGGAATGCCGAACCTCTCACCCTTCTCGCTGCTGAGCGATCCATCGACCCGGAGCCAGCAACGCCGTTGTGCCGAATCCTGGAGCCGGGCGTTTCCCTCGGCGGCCGAAGCGCCGCGACGTCCTGCCGGCGATCGAGTGCGCATTGCCTATCTGTCGGCCGACTATCACCAGCACGCCACCGCGGTGCTCGCCGCAGGCCTGTTCGAGCAGCACGATCGCAGCAGCTTCCAAGTTACCGCGTACTCGACCGGCATCGACGATTCGAGCCCGATGCGAGCACGGCTGGTCGCCGGATTCGACCGTTTCGTCGATGCTCACGGTTGGGACGCGCGTCGCCTGGCCGAACGGATCGCCGCCGACAACATCGACGTGCTCGTCGACCTCAAGGGTCATACGCAGGCCGCCTCCACGGCGGTGCTCGCGCTGCGTCCGGCGCCGATCCAGGTGAACTACCTGGGGTTTCCCGGGACCATGGGCGCGCCGTTCATCGACTACCTGATCGGCGACCCGATTGTGACGCCTTTCGAGCACGCGACCGACTATTCGGAGACGCTGGTTCAACTGCCGATGTGCTACCAGATCAACGATCGCCAGCGCGCGATAGCCGACCCGCCGCCGCGCGCCGACCTCGGCCTGCCCGAGGACGCCTTCGTCTACTGCTGCTTCAATCAGTCGTACAAGATCAATCCCGAAGTCTTCGACGCGTGGGCGCGCATCCTGGCAGCCGTACCGAAGGGCGTGCTGTGGCTCCTTGGCGGCAACCCCAGCGCGGACCGCGCCGTGCTGGAAGCCAATCTCGCGCGCGAAGCGGCCGCACGGGGCATCGAACGCGAGCGCCTGGTGTTTGCAGCGCGCCGATCGAATGCGGAGTATCTCGGACTCTACCGCCGCGCCGATCTGTTCCTCGATACGTGGCCGTACAACGCGCACACCACCGCCAGCGATGCGCTATGGGCCGGCTGCCCGGTGCTCAGCTTTCTCGGAGAAACCTTCGCCGGGCGCGTCGCGGCCAGTTTGCTGACGGCGGTGGGATTGCCGGAAATGATCGCGCCGGACGTCAACGGCTACATCGGGCGGGCGGTCGCACTGGCCAATGCCGAGGGCACACTTGCCCGCGCTCGCCTGCACCTCGCGTCGACGGGTCGCTCCAGCCCGCTCTTCGACACCGCCGCAACCACTCGCGCGTTGGAGGCTGCCTATCTGCGCATGGTCGAGCAGACGCAAAAGGGCGAGCGCGCGCCATTTCGCGTCGACGTCGAATCGCGCTGAACTCGCGCGCGCTTGCGGCGCCTCATTGCGCCAGGTCGAATGCGCCGGTCAGGTCGCCCATTTGCGTGCGCACGCCGGGCAACGGCTCGAGGCCAAAGCGACGCGTGATGAACTTGATGATCGACGTCGTATCGTAGGCCGAGTGATCGACATAGCCGCGCTTGGCGTACGGCGAAATGATCAGCGTGGGAATTCGGGTGCCCGGGCCCCAGCGATCGACCTTGGGCGGATTGACGTGATCCCAGAAGCCGCCGTTCTCGTCGTAGGTGACGATGATCGCGGTCGATGACCACAGCGGACTGCCCTTGATCTTTTCGATCAGCGCGGAGATGTGCAGGTCGCCGGCCATGACGTCGGCGTACCCGGGGTGCTCGTTGAGCACGCCTTGCGGCTTGTAGAACGCCACCTGCGGCAAGTTACCGCGCTCGATCCCCGCGACCAGATCGCGATAGTCCTTCAGGTGCATCGCGCGGTCGACGGTCCCCGGCGCGAAGCGGGCGAAATAGTTGAAGGGTTGATGATGCGTCACGAAGTACGGTCCGCCGTTTTCGCTGGTGGCGATCGCCTTGCGCTTGACGTCCGCCGGCTGCATGCCGTCGGCGAGCGCAACGTCCCATGCGCCCGCGTACCACGCCCACGACACACCTTTGGCCGACAGTGTGTCGCCGATCGTCTTCGTGCGCTGCGGTGGCAACGTGTGCTTGGTCGGATCGGCGAGCGCCGGATCTCCGCCAGGCGCGGGAGGCACCCGCGACGGCTGATACGGCGGCTGCGTCGTGTTCACCGACCAGCCGTCGGGCGTGACGTCGCCGTCGAGGACGAATATCGGCGCACCCTGAAGCGCCGACGCGGGCGAATTCGGCGCGCGCTTGAGCCACCCGCGATCGTCGAGCACTGCGCGCAAGTTCGCAGGAGCGTTACGGTCTTCCGGCACGCAGGCGCAGATCAGGTAGAAGTGATTGAGGTACGAACCGCCGAACGCGCCCATGAAGAAATTGTCGGCGAGGGTGTACTCCTGCGCCCATTTCCACAACGGCAAGGATGCACCGTCGTAGTAACCCATGACCAGCCCACCGGCGTCGGACACCGCCGCGTAGCGATCCAACGTACCGCCGTCGATCTGCTCCTGATTCTGGTAGAACTTGTGCACCAGGTCGCGCGTGGCCTTGGTCAGCGGCATGCTGATCGGCGGAGCGTCGATGCGAAACGGCCGGTTGGGCAACGTCGTCGGAAACGCGGGATCGGGGTCCTTGCCTTTCCATACCGGCGGCAATACCGGCAGCGGCTTGCCGTCGTTGTCGACCTGCGTATATTGCTGCGCGGTCGCGGCCGCGATGCCATTGGCACCGGGGAAGAGTCCGTAGAGATTGTCGAAACTGCGGTTCTCGGCATAGATCACGACGATGTGATCGATGCGATTCAAACCTGTTCGCTGCGGCGCGTACTGCTCGGTCGCACACGCGGCCAGCAGCGCGCTGAGTACGAGCGCGCACACAAGCGCCCGCGCGGTCAATGATCTGCAACTCACTTCAGGGACGCCCGACGCGGCCCGGAACCGGCGGCTGCCAGAGTTCCACCTTGTTGCCGTCGGGATCGATGAACCAGCCGAAGCGACCATACTCGTGTTCCTCGATTTCGCCGACCACCTGGCCGCCGCCGAGGTGCACCTGGCCCAGCGCGCCATCGAGATCGTCGACGATCAGGTTGAACATGAATTCGCGTTGCGAAGGCGCGAAGTAGTCGGTATTGGCCGGGAATGGACTGAACACCGCGAACCCGTTGGGCGGCATCGCTGCGGGTTGGAATTCGATCGACGTCTTGCCGTCGCCCACGCCCAACCATTGCGCGTACCAAGCCAGCAGCCGCTCGGGATCGGGCGACTTGAAGAAAAACCCACCGAGTCCAAGCACTTTCGCCATTTCGCAACCTTCAGCCGAGTTTGACTTCCACGCGCACCGTTCCGGCGCGCTCGTGCCTGGCGATCAAGGCGACCTTGTCCCCCGCCCTCCCCCGGACAATCCACTCAATCTTCGCACGGTCGTCGGTTACGTGGTAGTCCGGCCAATAGGAAATGCCGGTGTGCTTGTAGGCCTTGCCCTCGAGCTGGCCCACGTCCTCGCGTCGCGCGCCGCTTACCAGTTCCGCCGCCGCGGGCAGTGTGATTTCGACGATCAGTCCGCGTACGACCTTACGCTCGAGAGCGCGCTTGCTGACGTAGCTGGGCAACCAGCCGGTGTTCTGTACAACCATTCGCACCCGCCAGGTGTCGCCGCCGAGCGCCTGCGCATCCGCGACCACCAGCTCGAGCTTCGGCGACAGCAGCGCCTGCCACAGTAGCCACTGCGGAAACCGCGCCACTTCGCGCTCCAGGAATTGCGGCGGCGGATTGCTGAACGCGTGCAGCCGGTTCCAGCCGCCTATGTCGACCTTGCCGAGCTGCGGGTGGTCGAAGGCACGCCAGTCGACGTGGGCGATGCCGTCGGCCTTTTCCTCGCTCCAGCGGAACAGTTTCAGATCGTCGTCGATGGGGTGGTCGCGAAACCAGTCGATGTAGAGGTACTTGTCGATGCCGGCTTCACGCATCGGGCTCCAGATCTCCACTACCCACGCGAATGCACCCAGGTGGTCGTAGAGCCAGTCCGACGTGCCACCGATCACCTGCTTGGGGTGATACCGAAACTCATGGAACACCGAGATCGCGGGATAGCCGGTGGTGGCAGTGCCATTCGCGCCGATCTTCTGATACATCCAGAGATCCTCGGCTGGCATGTCGGTGTCGGGCGAATGGTCGAAGGGTCGCAGCAGCACTCCGCTCCAGGTGTGGAAACTGACGCCGCCGCAGATGTTGGTGTGCGCGGTCTGAAACGCCACTTGCGCCCGGATTTCCGGTTCGGAGGTTGGGAAGGGCCCGGCGCCGCCCTGTTCGAATTCCTGCCGCCAGTGGGCGGGGTAATTACGATTTAAATCAATCCCTTGTTTGCTTTTTTTAATGTTTAAGGTAAAGCCATCGTAAGCCTCGACCGTGCCCTCGGGAACGATGCGGTAGTAAGTGCCGCCAACCTCGGTTGGTTCGCGCCGCACCATCAGCCGAGGCTCCTGCGGGTGCGCCTTCCAAAGGCCGTTGGCGTCGGGAATGCGCATTTGCAGGATGCGCCCGTCGCCGTCGATGTCCTCGATGGTGAGGCCCTCGAGGGCGTCCTCGTCGTGCGGGTAGGGCCGCGTGCTTGAGCGGATGAATCGCGGCCGGTCGGAGAGCGCCCATTCGGGCCCGTCCGGATTGACGCGTGGGCAGATGTAGAACGCGCGCGTATCCAGTGCCCGCGTCACTTCGGGGTCGCTGCCGTAGCGCGTCAGGAGGTGATTGAGGAAGTAGGTCGCGGCGACCGACGCGGCGAGTTCGGTCGCGTGGACGTTGCCCTCGACCCAGAACGCCGGCTTGTCGGCAGCCGGACCGGTGGCCGCGCTGGTCACGGTGACCAGCCAGATGGCGCGGCCTTCGTGGCTCTTTCCTATGCTCTCCAGCGTGACCAGCTGCGGATAGTCGGCGGCGAAGGCCTCGAGAATCGCGGTCAGTTCCGTATAGCGGTAGAAGCGGTCGAAGCGCGGGGAGGCTGGCCCAGGTCCCGGCGGCGTGCCGCCGGCTTGGTGATCGGCTGTCATCGTCTAGCGCGCCGCGCCGTTGACAGCCAGCGCTTGGCTGGGCATCGTGAATCTCCGGACAAACTTGGCAAGGGCGCAGTTTGGCGGTGCGCGCCCCGTTGCGTCAACGGCCGCCACGGGTACCGCGCCGGATGTGCCGAGTCGCTCCGATCAGTCCTTGCGACTCACACTGGTGAGCTTGACGACGCGACCCGAAGTTTCGGGTTCGCCGTGGGCAGCGCTTTCGTTCCACGCGCATGCCGAGCGCAGATCCTCGAGCTCGCGCTCGCTGATCGTGGCATTGCCGGCGGCCAACACCTCGCTCACTGGACACGGCACGGTGACGAATTCAACGCCAGGAACCGTTTGGAGTACGCGCGCACGCGCCTCCTGCCAGGTGTGCGCGACGACAACGTAGGTGGTGACGGCATGCACCTCTTCGTGTCCGACGAGAGGCATCACGGCATGGCATTTGAACAGCTTCATCGCTTCGCGGCCCCTGCGGCCGGTCCAAGGTCGCAAACATTGCGCACGTGCATGGGATAGATGAGCGAGCGCGCCTGTCCGGGGCCCGCGCATACCTCGACCATGCGGCCGCAGGTCTCGCACTGAACGCAGAGCGGACCCGCGCTGGCTTGCCGCCGCGCGCGGAGGGCGTCGCGTTCCTCACTCGACAACACGTGCCCGGATTTCGGACACAACTTCTGGTAATCCAACAGCGCCATCTGATTCCCCTGATCAGCGCGAGGTGGAGTCGTGCCGCAGGCCGGTGTTCCTGCCTCGCGCGACTGCACCTGGGCTTAAGGGGGAGCGATGTTAGGCGCGACGTCCCTTCCGCACTACTGAAGTGTTGATATGTATGATATGCACCATGTTCAACCTGCGCAGTGTCGATCTCAACCTCCTGCCGGTGTTTGAAGCGGCTTACGAGGAGCGCAGTCTGTCGCGTGCCGCGACGCGGCTGGCCATGACGCAGCCCGCTGTCAGCCACGCCATGACGCGCTTGCGCGCGGTGTTCCGGGACGAACTGTTCATCCGGCAATCCAAGGGCATGCTGCCGACCCCGGTCGCCAACGAGATCTACGCGAAGTTGCGCGGCACACTCGCCACGGTGCGCGAAGCGGTCAGCGATCGCCGAAGCTTCGACGCCATGACCTCGGAGCGCCAATTCTTCATCACCATCCCGCACCCGCTGGGACCGATGATCGCGCTGCGTTTGCATGAACGTCTGGCCAAGGTCGCGCCGAACGTCGTCGTCACCACCAGTACCCGATCGCGCCCGATCGACCTCGACCGAAGCGTTCGCGAAGGGCGCGTCGATGCGGTCATTGACTGGATCGAGGTCGGCGGGCACGACATCAATCGCTCGCTGTTATTCGAGGACTCGCTGGTCGCGGTCGCCCGCAACCATCATCCGTCGCTGCGTGGAACTGCGACCAAGAAGACCCTGCAAGACGGGTCGTTCGTCACGCTGCGCTCCCGGGTCGAAGGTGTCCATCCCCTTGAGGGTGTCCGCGAATGGCACCGCCTCAAACTGAACTTTGTGCTCGAAGTATCGGAAATACTGGAAATACTCATGGTTGCGAGCCAATCCGATTTGTTCGGGCTCATGCCGCGAAGCATGGAAAAGGTCTCGCGTGAAGTATTCGACCTGCGAACGTTGGGCTGGGCGCCAAAGTCGCCGCTATTGCCGATCAAGCTCTACTGGCACGCCAGCCGCGACGCCGATCCGGGGCAGGCCTTCCTGAGGGAGCAGCTTGCACATGCTGCCAGGGAAGTTGTAAGGCGTTCCTGAAGCGCGCGTCTGCGGGCGCCCGCCCGCGCTTCCGCCCGCGTGGTGTTCGACGCTTCAGATACCTGCGTACCACTCGTAGCCGTTGTCTTCCCAGTAGCCGCCGTTGCCACCGGCAATCTTTGCGAAGCTATCGACCAGCTCGATGCGCATGACGTACTTGGCGTGCTTGTAGCCGAGCTGGCGCTCGACCCGCAGCCGCAGGGGCGCACCGTTCTGCACCGGAAGCACCTTGTCGTTGAGCTCATAGGCAAGAATGGTTTGCGCGTGATATGCGTCGTCGAGGTCGATGCTCTCGTAATACGGACTGGCACCGTTGGCCTCCATCGGGTCCGCGCAATGAAAGACGACAAAGCGCGCCTCCGGTTTGGGATGAACCATGTCCAGCAGCACCGACAGCTTGGCGCCCTTCCACTTGCCGATGGCGCTCCAGCCTTCAACGCAATCGTGCCGCGTGATCTGGGTGCGGCTGGGCAGTGCCTTGACTTCCGACAGCGAGAACGTTGTCGCTTTGTCGACCAGTCCGTCGACCCTCAGTTGATAGCTGGCGAAACCGTCGGCGACGAGCGCGCGGTAGGCCGCGTTGTCGGGCGACGCAGTGCCATTGCTGCGAAATTGCGGCGAAAGATCTGCCTCGGAAAACTCCTGCGCCATCGAGCGGCGTCCACCGAGCGCACCCTGCACTCTGCGGTTCAACCTCTCGCCGCTGGCGAGCAGCTTGGGGAACCATTCGCTTTGCGAGAGCTTTTCGCACCCTGCCAGGAGCAGCGCGGCCGCCCCGGCGGACGTGCGCCGGAAAAATCGGCGCCGCGAGAGTTCAGCGCGGGACTTCATGACGTGCCTCCGTGTCGATGCGATAGCGCCCGGTGAACATCGAGAGCATGTGGTTCCAGAAGCCGCTGACGAGGACTTCGAAGACGTGGATCAGCACAAAGGCCACGAGCAGCCAGGCGACGATGAAGTGAATCGTGCGCGCCGCTTGCCTGCCTCCGACGACATCGATCCAGCCCGGCCACAGGGCGTCGAGCGACGGCGACATCGCCAGACCCATGAGGATGATCAGCGGTAGCAGCACGAAAATGACCACCAGGTACGCGAGCTTCTGCAGCACGTTGTAGCGCTTCGCCGCTTCGCCCGTCGGGTGCTTGAATTTCACGTGGTCAACGATCGATTGGTCGATGCTGCGCAATTCCGACTGCGTCGGCGCCAGGTCGCGCACGAGGTGGCGGCTCGCCATCGAATAGCCCACATAGCACAGACCATTGATGACAAAAACCCACGCAAAGAACAGGTGCCAGCGCCGCGCCATCGACAGCCACTGGTTGTCTGGAATCGTGAGCCACCATGGAAAGGCGCGCTCGGCCAATTCGCCGTCGCGATTCGCGGACACGCCGAGGAACCCGGTGGTCACGAATTCACGACCGAACACCCGGGTGATCCCGACCGGCTTGCCGGCGCCATCTTCGACCGCGCCGATCTCCAGCACCGCCGGCGCGCCGGTATACGACGACTTGCCCCAGTTCAGTGTCGGGTGTGCGTTGAAGATGTTGAGCCCGCTCATCAGGAGCACGGTCAGGGCGATGACGTTGATCCAGTGCATGATGCGCACCGGAAGTGTGTGGCGGTAATACATCGTCGCCATGGTTCGCGGCCCGGCGGGTGCATTGAGTGCGGCTTCGGCTGCCATCGGTTTCCTCGATTGATGCTCCGGACCCTGCATTGCGGACCTGCGCGCCCCAGTGTAGCGGTCGCGACGGGACCCTGCCACCGGCATCCAGCCGGGTCAGACCGTGGAAGCGGGCTCAGGTTCGCAGGCGCTTCGGGCCGCTGACGAAGTCATTGTCGCGCTCGAAGAACCTTAACTTACGGTCGATTTCCCTGGACAGGCCAATGCGGGCACTGACCCCGACGCTCGAGGCACGGCCAAGGGCGGCGCCCAGCCACAACGGACCACCTCCGCAGAGGTCGACGCCATCGAAGCGACGATCGATGTCAAACGCGGTGGCCAGCCGACCCGGCCCCCGCGCCAGGTCGCGCAGGCGCGCGCTGCCACGCAGCCGCTGCATGGTCTCGATGCCCTGGATCGGTTCGCAGGCGCGCAACAGCACGCCGCCGCCGATTCCGGCGCGCTCGCTGCTGACGTTTAGTGCAAACCAGCAGCCGTAGACGAAGTACACGTAGGCGTGGCCGCGTCGCAGGAACAGCGACTTGTTGCGCTCGGTGCGCCCGATGAAGGCATGGCCCGCGGAGTCGCCGACGACGTAAGCTTCGGTCTCGACGATCCTGCCGCTGAGGCGCCCCTCCGGGTGGTCATGGAGCAGTGATTTGCCGATGAGGTACCTCGCGAGCGTCGCCGTGTCGACTGGCAGCTCGGCGCGACGCAGTCGGCGTGGAGTGGTGGTTATCGGCGGCAACGGGCGCTGCCGTAGGTTCTAGGTTCGACCCAGCCGCGCCAGCAAGCGACGCCTGCGCTCGAGGCTGGCCGGCGGCCAGTACCGCTCGCAGTCGTAGTATTCGGCGACTGCCGGTGTACCTGCCGGCAGGGTGACCCAGGGCTGTTTCGAAGCAGTGAAGATGTGGATGTCTGGCGGCAATGCGTCGGGCGTATCGAGCGTGCCCACTCGCACGAATCGCACCGCGTCGCCGGCACCCGCGTAGTTGCTCCACACCGCGATGCTGCAGATGGGACAGCGCGCGATCTTCTGGCCTTTGCCGCTGTTGGAAGGCGTGTCGACGACGCGTGGCTCGCCCCGGAGCAGGACCACGCACTCCGACTCGATCATGGCGTTCAACGCGAACGCCGCACCGGTTTCGCGCTGGCACCAGCGGCAGTGACAGCAATGGACGAACAGCGGCGCACTGGTCAGGCGATAGCGCACCGCGCCGCAGGTGCAGCCACCTTCCAGCGGCACATCTTGACGGTCGGACATCGATTACCTCCGTTGTCGACAGCTTAGCGTGCGCGTGAAGGCGCTACTGTGCACGTGCCACCTTGAGCCACAGTCGATTGCAGCCCTCTTCGCGCGCATAACGCGCGGAAGCGGCGAGCTGGGTGACCAGGAGCATGCCCAGCCCACCGATCGGACGCGATCCCAGCGTCGCGTCCGGGTCTGTCCCGGCATCCGGCGATGGTGACAGCGGATCGTGTGGCGGTGCGCGATCCTCGTAGAGCAGCGCCACCGCGTCGCCGTCCACCGCCAGCACCACACGGATCAGCGCGTCGCTGTCGCCATGGTAACCATGCTCGACGGTGTTGGTGAAGAGCTCCTCGACCACGAGCGTGAGTCGCAGCGCGTCGGAATGGCCGACGCCATGGCGATGGCAAAATGCTTCGACGAACGCTGCCGTCTCGGGCAGCCGACCCAATTGCGCCGCGAAGCTGCGTTCCTCCCCGCCTTCCATGACCGATGATTCCGACATTCGGTTAAACTGGGTTCTGCCGCGCCGGAGGGGACGCCTGCAGGTTGACGCCCCCAACGAACCGATGTTCCATGGGGCAGGCCGAGACCACAACTTCCGGAGTCGACATGCATTTCTCCCAATGGCGTCGCTGCACATTGTTGTCCTGGCTCCTGATCGCCTTTATGGTCGGACCGGTCGCCGCCGCCGATATCGGACAGGTGAAGGTCGCCAAAGGCCAGGTCACCGTCGAGCGTGACCGCCAGTCGCTGCCGGTGACCGTGGGCATGCGCCTGCAGCCGTCAGACGTGCTCAAGACCGGCGACGACGGGTCGGTCGGGGTCACCATGACCGACAACTCGCTGCTTTCCGCGGGTCCCAACAGCATTCTCTCCTTCGATCGCTACGAGTTCGACACGACGACCAATCAGGGCAAGTTCGACTCGACGCTGCAAAAGGGATCGTTGTCGGTGGTGTCGGGCCGAATCGCCAAGCAGTCGCCCGATGCCATGACCGTGCGTACGCCGGGGACGATCCTCGGCGTGCGTGGGACCGAATTCGTGGTGAGCGCTGGAGGCTAGCTTGCTTCGCCTGGCGTTCCCGGTAACAACATGCGCGGCCCGCCTGCTGGCAATCGCGGCAGTGCTTGGCCTCGGCGCGTGCGCCTACAACCGGGGTTCGGTCGTGCTCCTGCCGGAGCAGGATGGCCGGGAGACCGCGGTCACGGTCACGACCGGTGACCAGAAGATCGTCCTCGACAAGCCCTACGCCGGCGCGCAGCAGACGGCCTTCGGTTCGCGCGCCTACCAATCGAACCCGCAGGAGGTCGCGGCGGCATTTGGTCCGGCGCTTGCCGCGCAGCCGGCGCGGCCGCAATCCTTCACGCTGTACTTTGTCGAAGGCAAGGACGAATTCACCGACGAGTCCAAGCAGGTGATCGACGGCGTGTTCGCCGCAATCGCCAAGCATCCGGTGCCCGACGTGGTCGTCGTCGGCCATACCGATCGCGTCGGCAGCGACCCCTTCAACGACAACCTCGCGCGGCAACGAGCCGACACCGTGCGCGCGGAATTGATCCGCCGCGGTATCGCGCCGGAGAACATCGTTGCGGCTGGACGCGGCAGCCGCGAGCCCGTCATCCCGACCGCAGCCGGCGTGGCCGAGCCGCGTAACCGACGCGTCGAGATCGTCGTACGCTGATAGTCGTGCTACAGCGTAGGCGGCCGGAATTGTCGCTTGCACGATAGTCATGCTGACCTGACCGTCGCCAGCGCACCGTTCCAGCGCAACAGGAACAGCGTGTAGTCGTCGGCCGCCTCGGCGCCGGCGGCAAACGTTGCAAGCTCGGAACGCACGTCGGCCAGCACCTTTTGCGTGGCTTGCGCCTTGCGGGATGCGCGGAGCAGCGCCGCGCGCAATCCGGCGTCGCCATACATCGCGCCCTCCGCGCTGCGTGCCTCGGTGACGCCGTCGGTGACAATGCAGAGCAGATCACCCGGTTGCAGGCGCGCGGCGGCGCCGCGGTACGCAAAACCGTCGACCGTGCACAGCGGTGGTCCGCCCCCGTCTTCGAGCCGACGCAGCGCGTTGCCTGCTCGCTCGACCAGGTACGGGTTCTCGTGCCCTGCATTGCAATAATCGAGATCGCCAGACTCCAGGTCGAGAATGCCGGCGAAGACGGTCACGAACAGCATTTCCGGATTGTCACGGGAAATTTCCGCATTGGCCGCGGACATGATCTCGCCGATGTCAGCGGAGAGGTCGCGCAGCATCGCGCTCTTGTAGAGCGCCTTGCTCACGGCCATGAAGATACTGGCCGAGAGTCCCTTGCCGGCAACGTCGCCGACCAGGATGAACAGTCGCCGCGCGTCGAGACGGAAGAAGTCGTAAAGGTCGCCACCCACCTCGCGCGCTGGAACCATGACTGCAGCGAGATCGATGCGCGGGTCACCATGTAGCGTGTTGGTATCGGGAAGCGACGCAATCTGAATGCGCTGCGCGGCCTCGAGTTCACCTGCCATGCGCGCGCTTTGCTCACGCTGCGTCTGCACGACGTGTTCAAGTGATTTCCTCTGCTGCGTGGACTCGGCCAGTGTGAGCAGCAATAGCACGGCGAACAGCGTGGTCAGCGCCAGGCCAGGAATGAATGCGTCCAGGAGCAGGTGCTCGGTACGAAAGAGCAGAAAACCAACCGAACCCAGCAACGCCAGGCAACAGACCGCAAGCAACGCGGAGTAGCGTGGTCTCCAGCGCGGTGTCGCGTATATCAGCAGCACGCCGAGCACGACGAAGGCCATCGATTCGACCCACCGGCCCCAGACCGGCCGACTCAGAAGCGTACCGTCGTACAGGTTCTCCAAAAGCTGCGCATGAATTTCAACGCCGGGCATGAGCTCTTTCAACGGCGTGTTCTGCAACTCCTTCAGGCCCAGCACGCTGACGCCGATCAAAACCAGCTTGCCTTCAAGGTGGTCCGCGTCCACTCGGCCTTCTATCACGTCGACCGCCGACACGACGCGCGCCATGCTTGACGGCGCGTAGTAGATACGTACCGTGCCGTCGGCGGCGACCGGGACACGGTAGTCGCCGATCTCGATACCTCGGGCGGTCGTCCCCGATGCCAGCAGCCGCAGCTGGGACACATTTTTGGCCACGCGCAGCATTTCAATCGATAGCGCGGGCACCAGCGTTCCGTGGATATTTCCCACCAGCGGAATGCTGCGAATGACACCGCCGGCCGGTTCTACCGAAATCAGTCCGTGACCTTTGGCCGCGCCGTCGATTTCGTCCCTGCTGGTGATCACATCCGCATATCTGAACAACGCAGCGACCTCATCTGCCGCCGCGGCCGGTTTCCCGGTCAAGTCGGACACGCTGAATGGTGCCGTACGCAGGGCTCGACGCGTCGACTCGCTGGTTCCCGCGATCGCGACCACGGCTGGAAGCTTGGCGAGGGCACGCGCCAGTTCGCTGTCGTTGGACGGCTGCGTTGCGAGTTCGCTCGCGAATGCTGGCGCCAGCTTGCGCGCCCTCTCCATCAGTCGCTCCGGCGACAATGGATCGGCCTCCGGCATGAGGATGTCGACGCCTATTGCGGCGGGATGCTGGCGCGCGATCGCGTCAACCAGGTCGGCGAGTTGGGTGCGCGGCCAGGGCCATTGCCCAAGCGCCTTGACGCTCTTGTCGTCGATCTCGACAACAATCGCCGGTGTTTGCACTACGCGGCGTGGCGAAATCGACTGATAGGCATCGAACCAGATCGCCTGGTATGGCTCGTGCCAGGGCGGTTCGATCCAGATCAGCCCGGTAAAAACGACAAGGAAACCAAAGGCGACGAGATAGATGCGACGCGGTACAAACGTACCTTCCGCCGGAGTGGTGCCCACGGTCACGCTCTGCTCAAAGCTCGATTTCCATGCCGTCGTACGCGGCGCTGACCCGAAGTGGCGCGCCGGTCCGTGTGATTTCTTCCAGGCGCCGCGCTTCGGCGAGCAGGCGGGAAATCGCCTCGTCGTCGACCGCCGGTTCATGGTGGAACAGGCACAGGTGCTTCGCCTCGGCCAATTGGCACAGCTCGACGCCGACGATGTTGCTCGAATGACCCCAATCCGCGCGGATCGAAATCGCATCGGCGAGCGAATACATCGCGTCGAAGATCACGACATCGGCTTTGCGGAAGAATTCGACGAAACTCTCGGTCTCGCCGGGATCGGCGAGCTTGTGCTCGGAATCAGTCGAATACACGACCGCGCGGTCATTGGCCTCGAATCGGTAGCCGTACGAGTCCCCCGCGTGATGCTGAAGTTTGGTCGAAACCCGCATGCCGGCGATGGTGGTGTCCCGCCCCGGCTCGAGGCGTACGAATTCAATGTCGGCCTTGAAGGCTCGGAAGTCGACCGGAAACGACGGCCGGTCCTGCTGGCGGCGCAGCGCCATTTCAAGCTCCGCATGCCCGCCGTAAATGCGGATGCGATTGCCGGGAATGTACGCCGGGATGAAAAACGGCAGACCCATGATGTGGTCCCAGTGCACGTGCGAGACCAGGATGTGATAGGTCTGCGGGGCAGCCGGTCCGTGACGAGCGATCGCCGCCTGCGCGAACGCGCGCGCCCCGCTGCCGAGGTCGCACAGCACGTATTCCGTGCCACCGGTCTCGATCTCCACGCACGACGAGTGCCCGCCATACGTCCCGGCCACGGCGAACTCCTGCCGATCGAGAAAGTCCTCGATCTCGCGCTCCGAAGCGAAATTCTGTCCCGAGGCCGATTGCAATACACGCGCCAGCTTGCGGCGCACCCCCGCCGCCGTGAGCGCGACGGGCAATGAACCGCGCGTGCCCCAGAAGCGGAGTCGCCTCATGCCTTGCCGGGCGAAGAATCGTCGAATGCGGCCAGCGCTGTCGGCGAAAGCGTTGCCAGCGCCGCGCGCACCGATGGAAAGACGGTGAGCACCTTGTCGAAACGGCTGATGGAGAAGATCTCCGCGACGACCGGTTGCAGCGCGGCGATCGCGATCAGACGATCCTGCGTCCGCATCGACTTCGCCGCGATCATCAACACGCGCAGGCCGACGCTGCTGATGTACTCGACCGCGGCGAAATCAAGCACCACCGCGCCTTGCTTGGCGGTTCCTTGCTCCAGCACCGGCAGCAATTGCGTCTCGAGCAATCCGGCTGCGGCGTGATCGATGCGACCGACGGGCATGGCGACGACCACGTCGGCGATTTGGCGAATGGCGAGTTGCACGTTGGCGAGTCCTGTCGGAAGGATCGTGTGGGTCGGCGGCAAGGCTCAATAGGAGCGTGACTGCACCACCGACAGCCTGCGCCCGTTGGCTACGCTGCTGCATTCGATTTTACATTGCCATGGCATTCGATGACACTCTAGCAATTTCGATCAATCAGCCTCCATCATGACCAACGACTTCAATATCGTGGTGCTGCCGGGTGACGGCATTGGCATCGAAGTCATCGACGCCTCCCTAGCGCTGCTCGAGCCGCTGCAGAAGCGCTTTGGTTTCTCGCTCCGCTACGATCGGCGCCCGGGAGGCGCCGGTTGCTACCGCGACACCGGCAACGCGTTTCCCGACAGTTCCATGAAGGCATGCGAAGGCGCCGACGCGATCCTTTTCGGGGCGATGGGATGGCCGGACATCCGCTATCCCGACGGCACCGAGATTGCGCCTCAGCTGGACCTGCGCGTGCATCTGGATCTCTACGCTGGCGTGCGACCGATACGGGCGATTCCCGGATTGCCGTTGCCGCTGGCGTCGCCGCGCGCCCGGGACATCGACCTGATCATCGTGCGCGAATCGACCGAAGGCTGGTTCCACGCGCGCGGGCGCGGGAGCCGGGTAACAAACGCTTCAGGTGACGAGGCGATCCACGACACCTGCGAAATCTCGCGCAAGGCGTGCGAGCGACTGTTCGACTTTTCGTTTCGACTTGCCGCTGCGCGCAAGCAACGCGACCCGCGCAAGGGCAAGGTCACCTGTGTCGACAAGTCGAATGTCTTCCTCGGCATGGCGTTCATGAACCAGATCTTCCATGAGCGCGCGACGTTGCATCCGGACATTGTCGCCGATCAGTGTTACATCGACGCGTATTGTCTGAACCTCATCCGCAAGCCTTGGGACTACGACGTTTGCCCGATGGAGAATCAGTTCGGCGACATTACCTCGGATCTAGGCGCCGGGCTCATCTGCGGCATGGGCTACGCGCCCTCTGCCGACATCGGTGACCGGCACGCTGTGTTCCAGCCGTCGCACGGCAGCGCGCCCGACATCGCCGGCAAGGGTATTGCCAACCCCACGGCGACCTTCCTGACCGCGGCGATGATGCTCGAATGGCTGGGCGAGCGCCACGACGTGCCGGCACTGCTGGCGGGAGCACAGGCGATACGCGATGCGGTCGACAGCGCATTCGGCAACGCGCGGGTCCGGCCCACCGACATCGGCGGCAGCGATGGGACCGCCGAAATTACGCGCGCTGTCATCGAGGCGCTGCAGTAGAATCACTGTCGACGCGACACCACGATCCGCACAAACTATATGCAGTTGTCCAGGAGGAACGCCATGCTTCGTATTGCCGCAGCGCTCGCCCTTGCCGGGCTGACCCTTTTTTGTACCGGCGCGTCGGCAGAGCCGAATGAAATCCGCGTCGCCAAGCAGTACGGCCTCGGCTACCTGCAGATGATGGTCATGGAAGACCAGAAGATGGTCGAGAAGCAGGCGAAGGCGCAGGGCCTCGGCGACGTGAAGGTGACGTGGGCGACGTTTCGTTCCAGCGACGTCATGAACGACGCGCTGCTGTCGGGCAGCGTCGACTTCGTGTGCCTGGGCATTCCGGGCATCGCCATCATCTGGGCCAAGACCAACGGAGGGGTGAAGGCCGCGTCGGGATTCAATTTCCTGCCGCTGCAGATCAACACCCGCAGCGACAGCATCAAGGGCATCCGCGACTTCACCGACAAGGACAAGATCGCGTTGCCGGCGGTGAAGGTGTCGATGCAGGCGATCCTGCTGCAGATGTGGGCAGCCAAGGAATTCGGCGATGCCAATGCGTTGCGGCTCGACCCGTACACTATTTCGATGTCGCATCCGGACGGCATGGCCGCGCTGCTTTCCGGCGCCGGCGAGATCAACAGTCATTTCACCTCGCCGCCGTTCATCCAGAAGGAACTGGAGAAACCGGGCATCCGAAAGTTGATCAGCTCGACAGAAATCCTCGGCGGCCCGATTTCATTCAACGTGGTCGCCGCCAACGCCAAGTTCGTGCAGGACAATCCCAAGGCCTACGCCGCGTTCATGGCAGCCCTGCAGGAAGCCACCGATTTCATCAATCGCGACAAGCGCGCCGCCGCCGAGATCTACATCAAGGCGACCAACGACAAGACGCCGATCGATGAAATGGTGAAACTCCTCAACGATCCGACCATCGAGTATTCGCTGGTTCCGAAGAACGTCATGCAGATGGTCGACTTCATGTACAAGGCCGGCACCATCAAGGTCAAGCCGGCATCGTGGAAGGACCTTTTCTTTCCCAATGCGTACTCGATGCCGGGCAGTTGACGCTGCCGCGGCTACGCAGCGACTTTCGCGTATTTCTGCAGCGCCCTGAGCCGCGGCGGCCTGGGTTCCTTCGGAAACAGCGAAGCTCCACGCGGTAAAGGCGACCTCGCCCACGTACAGGTCGCCGCGCGAGTCGATCGCCATTCCATGCGGCGAGATGTACTGTCCGGCACCGGTACCCGCGGACGGCTCGCGTGCGACCCGCGACAGGATCTTGCCGTCGTTCGCCAGTACGGTCACCCGCGGCCCCAGGTTCGGCGCGCCGCGACTGAACTCGTAGTACGGTCCGATTTCGCCCACGAAGCACACCGGGCACTTGCCGTAAGGCATGTACATTCCGCTTGGACGGTGCAGGTTGTGCCATTGCGTTTCGAACCGGCCGTTGCCGTCGAAGACCTGGATGCGATGATTCTCGCGATCGGCGACATACACCCAGCCGTCGACGTCGCAGGAAACGCTGTGCGGAAGATTGAACTCGCCGGGACCGGCGCCCGGCTCACCCCACGACAGCAGGGGTTTGCCGTCCGGCGTGTACTTGTGGATGCGAGCGTTGCCATAACCGTCGGAGACGTAGATTTCGCCTTTGGGGGATAGCGCGGTATGGGTGCACTGGCGAAACGGCCGTCCGCTCATGAAGGGCGCCGGCTGACCCGGGATCCCGATGGTGAGCAGGACCTTCCCGTCGAGCGTGCACTTGCGCACCGTGTGATCGCCATCGTCGGTGAGGTAGATCGAGTCGTCCGGCGCGAGGTGCAGCCCATGCGGATGCTTGAAGACGCCCTCGCCCCAGGTGCGCAGGACATTGCCGTCGCGGTCGAAAACGACCATCGGATGGTCGCCGCGGTGAAACGCATAGACATTGTCGTTGCGATCGACGCCTACCGCGGCGACATCGTGCAGGCTCCAATCCGCGGGCCATTTTGCCCAGCCTTCCACCGCGCGGTACCTGAATTCACCTGAACCGAATATCTCGCTCATGGGTCCTCGCCTGCTGCGATGCAGCTGTTGTCGGCTCCGCGTCCTTGGCAATTACTCGCGCAATGATTCAAGCAGCGACTGTCCGGGCGCAACTCGAGTGAATTGCACCGGGATGTGCGTCAGCGTCAGGGCGTTGTCCTGTTGCCGCACGACGGTGAAGGTCGACTCGGCCAACGGCCCGGGTTCGGGGAAATCCTCGCGATAGTGGGCGCCGCGCGAATCTTCGCGCGCCAGACGCCGCTGCGGCGATGACCTTGCTCACGCTGATGAGGTTGGCGAGATTCATCCAGTCGTGCCAGCTCAGGTTGAAGCCTCGATCGCCGTCCAGCGACGCCCGTGCGCGCCAGCTCGGCGTCGAGCTGGTCCAGGCGCGCCTGCGCGTCGCGCAGTCCTGCTCCATTGCGCAGAATTCCGACGTCGTTCCACATGCACTCGAAGAGCGCGTCGCGAATCGGTTCGAGCGATGCGACGGGCTGGGCGAACGGCGCCTCGTGCCTGGCGATGCTCTCGTCGATGGCGCGCGCGTCTGGCGAACGCAGGACACCCGCGCGACGTACGTATTGTCCCATCGTTGCACCGGCAATGCCACCGAACACGGTCGAATTGGCGACGCCATTGCCACCCAGACGATTGGCGCCGTGCACCCCGCCGGTGTCTTCGCCGGCGGCGAAGAGCGCCTCGAGCTCGGTCGCGCCATCGGGTGCAAAGCGAACTCCGCCCATCATGTAGTGCGCGGTTGGCACCACCTCGACCTGGCCGCCCGCGAGGTCGAAGCCGCAGTCCTCACAACGTTCCACCATGCCCTTGAACTGCTTGCGCACCAGCTCTGGGCCGAGATGAGACATCTGCAGATAGACGCCGCCATTGGGCGTCATGCGTCCTGCCCGCATTTCGGCATAGACCGCGCGCGATACGATGTCGCGCGTCGCGCGCTCGTTGCGCAGATCGTAGCGCTGCATGAATCGCTCGCCGGCTCCGTTGAGCAGGTAGCCGCCGGCACCGCGCAGTCCCTCCTCCAGCACGGTCCCGGTCATGCGCGTGTGGGGACCCGCCAGCAATCCGGTCGGATGGAACTGCACCATTTCCATGTCGCGCAGCGGCAGACCCGCGCGCAGCGCCATCGCGAAACCGTCGCCGGCCTTGTCTCCTGAGGGCGTGTGGTACTTGTACATGGTCGGCCCGCCGCCGGTCGCGAGCAGCACCGCCTTGGCCTGCACGAACACGAACTCACCCGACTGCATGTCGACCAGCAGCACGCCGGCCAGAGCGCTGCCGTCGGCGCTGCGAATCAGCTCGATCGCGCGGTGATCTTCCAGGCGGCCGATGTCGCGCGCCCAGACCTGTTCGGCCAGCCGGTTGATGATCTCGATGCCGGTCAGGTCGCCCTTGTGCACCGTGCGATCGAAGGTCTGGCCGGCGAACGCCTTCTGGTGCACGCTGCCATCGGGATTGCGGTCGAAGAAGCAGCCGAGCTCGTTCTCCAGTTCACGCACCCGCTCGACCGCCTTGCTGCACAGTGTCCACGCCAGGTCCTGGTCGGCCAGCCACTGGCTGCCCTCGATGGTGTCCATGAAATGGCGTTCGACCGAATCGCCCGGGGCAAGCGCGACGTTGTAGCCACCCTGAACCATGCGCGTGCAACCGCACTTGCCGAGCAGGCCCTTTACCGCGATGGTGATCGAGAGCTCGGGCGCGACCTGGTTCGCGTGAAGCGCGGCAAACAACCCTGCGCCGCCCGCGCCGAGGATGAGGATGTCCGTCTGCAGCGTGCGATACCGCTGCCCCGCCGTCACGGTTTGACGCCCAGCGCGCCGAGGACCTGGGCGCGTCGTGTCGCGGCATCGTGGCGAACGGTGTCGTAGAGACTGGCGCCGGTGCTGTCCATGGCCACCAGCAAGGGACCGAAATCATGAATGCGGAATTTCCACAGCGACTCGGGATTGAGGTCGTCCAGGTCGACGTCTTCGATGGCGGTGACCCAGGTCGTCTCCAGCGCGGCCGTCCCGCCGATAATCGCGAGGTACGCGCCGCCCAGCTCGCGAAACGCCGCCTGCGAGGCGTCACGCAGGCCTCCCTTGCCGATGACCAGCCGCACGCCGTATTGCTGCATCAACGGCCGCGTGAAGCGCTCCATGCGATCGGAAGTCGTCGTGCCCACGCAGATGGGTGCGTAGCCAGCCGGGTTCGCGGCATCCACGACCACCTCCTTCACGTTCGGTGCGGTGTGGATCACGGCATGGCCGCGCAGGTCGAAGCGCGTCGCGCGGCCACGGTCGAACATGTGGATCTGCGTCGCGTCGCGAAGACCGTACAGCGTCTTCTGCAATGTCACGGTATCGTTGACGCGCAACGCGCGCGCCTGCGCCTCATCGATCGGCATCGCCAGCTCATAGTGCGCCATGGTCAGTTCCGGTCGCGCTCAGTAGCCATATTCGATCCCGTCCGGCGTGAAACGCGCACTGGCCCGCCGAGCCGAGTGGCACTGCATGTTCACGGCCACCGGGTTCATGGTGATATGCGTGGCCGCCAGCTCCACCTGCACCGCAAACGCGGTCGCGTCGCCCCCAAGACCCTGCGGACCTACGCCGAGCTGGTTGACCGCGGTCGACAGGTCGCGTTCGAGCTTGGCGCCGTCGGCGTCCGCACAATGGCTGCCCAGCGGGCGGGTTGCGGCGCGCTTGGCCAATGCGACGCAAAGGTCGGACGTGCCCCCAATACCCACGCCTACAATTGTCGGCGGGCAGGTCTTGCCGCCGGCAGCAAGCACGCAGTCGATCACGAAGGTCTTGATGGCGTCGATGCCGTCGGCGGGGACCGCCATCTTAAGGAAGGAATTGTTTTCCGACCCGCTGCCCTTGGGAATCATTTGAATTCGCAGCGTATCGCGGTCCTCGATGAAGTCGATATGGATCACTGGCACGTCAATGCCGCACGACGTGTGTTCGTTCGCGCGGGTCAGCGGATGGACGATCGAGGAGCGCAGGGGATATTCGCGGGTGGCGCGCTCGCAACCCCGCCGGATGGCGGCTTTCAACGCATGGCCATCGACCTCCACCTCGCGACCGATGTCCACGTTGTAGATCGGCATGCCGGTATCCTGGCAGAGCAGGTTGTCGCGCTCCTCGGCAACCGCGATGTTGGTGATCATCGTACCCAGGATGTTCCTGGCGGTGGAATCGCGCTCCTGCCTGGCAAGCGTGGCCATTCCGGATTTGATATCAGGAGGCAGCATTTTGAGTGCGCGGATGTAGAGTTCTTTCGACGCCTGCTCGACAGCTTGCATATCGATCTTCATCACGGTTTCACCACCATCCGTCTTGCGCCTGGCACGGTCACTGAACCAGTGCCAGCGCGTAGATCATGCCGGCAGCAAAGCCGAAGGCACAGGCCCCGGCGATCCAGTTCATGCGCAGGCCAGACCAGGGTCGAAATTCGATCAGCAGCAGGCGAACGCCTCCCGCCATGTGCAATGACAAAAGTACCACCAGGCCCCACTCGGCGAGCTTGAAGAGCGGTCGATCGGTGACGCGCAAGAACGGGTCGAGTCCCGCCGGGCCTCGCAGCGCCGTCGCCAGCGCCAGGAAATGCAACGGAAGGAAGATGGCCAGCGTCAGGCCCGACAGCCGATGCACGATAAACGCCCACCACGCCGGATGATTGCGCGCCCGCAGATCGTTGCGCCGCATCATGCCAGCACCACCGCGTACACCGCCGTGAGTCCGAGCACCAGCAGCAAGAGCGCGAACAGCTGCGCCGCGATACTCGCGGTTGCTGCTGTCAATCCCAGCCATTCTTCGCCGATGCGTGCCAACCCGATGGGCACGTGCACCACGCAGGCGAGCAGAAATATCACATAGAACATCGCGAACGGCAGGTTGCCGCGCGTGCGCGCCAGCAGCGCTTCGGCGCTCAATCCGGAGCGCACCGCGTAGACGATAGTGATCAGGTGCACCAGCACACACAGCGCCAGCACCATCGCGCTGATGCGCTGCCAATACCAGAGACGTGCCTGTCGCGTTGTGTCGTTCATCCTGGCATCACAGTTCGCCACGCACCGCGGCACGCGCAGTGATCCGTTTCAGCCCGGCGATGGCCGCGGTCGGTGCGATGTGCTTCGGGCAGCGCGTCGAGCACGAACCCTGGGTATGGCAGGAGTGACATCCGGCATCGCCTGCCACGGCGCGCAGGCGCTCGACTCTTGCCGTATCGCGCACGTCGTTGACCAGGGTCCAGGCGCGATTGAGCGCGGCGGGTCCGAGAAAGTCCGGCCGCCACGCAACCACGTCGCACGAGGCGTAGCAAACGCCGCAGCCGATGCATTCGATGCCGGCGTCGGCCAGTTGGCGCTGCGACGAACCGGGTTCGACTCGGGCGAAGTCATCGTGTCGCGTGGCGCTGCCTTCAAAGCGGCCCCTGGCACGCGCCCATTTGTCGAAGAAGCCGCGCATGTCGGTGACCAGGTCTTTCACCACCGGCAGGTTCGACAGCGGTGCGATTTCCAGTCTGTCGCCCTGCGCGACTTCGGCGACGTGCGTGCGGCACGTCCAGCGCGCAACGCCATTGACGGTCATTGCGCACGAACCGCACATGCCTACGCGACAGGCGAAGCGATACGCAAGCGAGGGCTCGAGGTGACGCTGCACATGAGTCACCACGTCGAGCACGGTCTGGCTGGCCCGTCGCGGCACTTCATAGTGGGAGAAGCCGCCTTCCTGGCGGCCTCTCCAGATGGAGACACGCAATGTTGCCTGTCCTGACTGCGAATGAACCTATGTTACATCGCGAGGCGTTGTCCTGACCGCTAGTCGTGCGAGCCGGCGGATGCCCTACCCATTTCGTGCACCTTCAGCTCTTCCCCCGGGCTCAGCTCGCCGCGTCCGAGACGCAGCGAAAACCGATGTGCGTGGAAGACGAATCGATCGGTTGCGCGTGCCGCGCGGCCGGACGATAGCGTCGACAGTAGTTCGGTGCGCACAAATGCGATCCGCCCTTGAGCACTTTGCGCGGAATTCGGATTGCGCCTTCGCAAGTATCGAAACTCTCGTCGACATTCGCGCCGCGCGGATTCTGCGGAATGCAGCACGCCTTGGCCGCGTCGGCGGGATGCTTGGTCGAATACCAGTCGCTGGTCCATTCCCAGACATTGCCAATCATGTCGTAGACGCCGTAGCCATTGGGCGGGTATGTCGTCACGGGTGAGGTGCGTTCATAACCGTCGGTGGCGAGGTTCTGCGCCGGAAAATTGCCCTGCCAGGTGTTGGCCATCGATCGGCCGCCGGGATTCAATTCATCGCCCCAGGCAAACTCCGCATCCTCCAGGCCGCCGCGAGCGGCAAACTCCCACTCGGCTTCGGTCGGAAGCCGCTTGCCGGCCCATTGCGCATAAGCCTCGACGTCCCTGTGGGCGACGTGCACGACCGGATAGTCATCCATGCCCTTGATCGATGTGCCCGGACCATAGGGCTGCCGCCAATTCGCCCCGAACAGGAACTGCCACCACTGCGACCAGTCGCTCAGATTGGTAATGTGCGGAGATGGGCTGAATACCAACGAGCCGGCCTTGAGCATGTGCGGCAGCGCGCCTGGATAGTCCTTTGCGTCGGGCGCGATTTCCGCGAAGGTCACATAGTTCGTCGCCTCGACGAACGCGCGAAACTGACGGTTGGTGACAGGCGTGCGATCGATCCAGAAGCCGTCGACATCGGACGCTATGAACCGGTGCTTCCTCAGGATAGTGCTTGTCCGAACCCATGCGAAACGTGCCGCCGGGAATCCACACGGCGTCGCCTCCAGCCAAAGCGTTCGCGCTCGTCGGTCGTTCCAGCGCTTGAGACTGGGTGTCGGTCGTTGCACTCATGGTGCGACCAGGAAACAGCTCATGATCATGGCCAGAGAGAGACGCATGACTGCTCTTCGAGTGGTAGTTGGCAGACTCGCGCGCGTGCGCCTGGCGCGAAGCCCGACGCAGCAACCCAGACTGCGGGCGTCGCAAATCCAGACTAGATCATACCGCAGAAGTGCGAGCGCGGCCGCAATCGCGCTCTGGTCTCGGGCTTGTTCCCGCTCAGTCCGCCTGTCTCGCCTCGCCTATGCCCCCGAGCGACCGCCGTCCTCGCGATTACTCGCGTTCGAGGCGCGGGTAGTTGGCGCGGCGGCCACGGCGGCCTGGGGTGCTGCAATCCGAATGGCGGAACACCTATTCCGAATATCGGCGACCACGGCCATAGATCAACAGCATGGCGATGATGACGACACCGTAGGTGACGTGGCGGCCGAATTCCGGCATCTGCATCACCGAAAGAATGGACTGCAGCAGCGTGATCAGGATGACCCCCGCCACCGTGCCGAGGTAGCTGCCGCGGCCGCCGAGGATCGATGTACCTCCCAGCACCACCGCGGCGATCGCGGGCAGCAGGTACGGGTCCCCCATCGCCTGGGCCGCCTTGCTTGCGTAACCGGCGAGCAGCACGCCGCCCAGCGCCGAAAGACCACCCGACAGCGCGAACGCGGCGGTCACGACCATGCGCGTGCGCGCACCGGAGAGGTAGGCAGCGCGCTCCCGGTTGCCGATCGCGTACACGGTGCGACCGAAGGTCGTGCGTGTCAGCAGGAACACGGCGGCCACTCCGACCGCGGCCCACACCAGCACCGCGTTGGGGATACCCAATACGGTGTCGCCGGTGGCAATGACGCGCATCGCCGGCGAGGACGAATCCTGCGGCGAAAATCCTCCCGTGTGCACGATCATCAGTCCCTGGGCGACGGCATTCATCGCGAGTGTGACGACCATCGACGGAATGCGCAAAAATGCCACGCCGACTCCGCTGACCAGTCCCAGCGCGACACCGCACCCGATTCCCACCGGAATGGCCATGATCTCTCCCAGCGGTCCCCAGCCGGTGGCCGCGGTCGCCATCATTCCGCCGACCGCAACGACCCATGGCACCGACAAGTCGATCTGGCCAAGCAGGATGACGATCATCGCGCCGGTCGCGATCACGCCGAGGAACGACGCGACCTTCAGCTGTTGCAGCAGGTACTGCGGTGAAAGAAAGCTGCTCGAGTAGAGGCTTCCAACAAGCAGCACCAGCACGATGCAGCCGAACGCCCACGCGATCGCTGGATCGATGCGATGGCGCGCTCTGGCTGCCCATCCCCGCGTGCGGCCGTCCTCATCTCGCCGGGATGGTGCGTCAGCCATACAAGTCGAGTCGGTTGCGCACGCGCAGCAGCCGCGCGGCGCCGAGACAGACGGCTACCGACAGCACGATTCCCTGGAACAGCGGTTGCCACAGCGGTTCGACGTTGAAGACGAACAGCAGGTCGCCGATGGTGCGGAACATGAACGCGCCGAAGATTGCGCCAATCGCGCTTCCCGACCCGCCAAAAAGCGACACGCCACCCAGCACCACTGCAGCAATCGAATACAGCGTATAGGTGCTGGCGTTGGCCGCTGACGCTTCGCCGGTATAGGTAATGAACGTGACGAAGAGCCCTGCCATCGATGCCAGCAATCCCGATAGCGTGTAGGCGACGAATTTGGCGCGGCGCACCGGCACACCCGACATGTACGCAGCGACCTCGGAAGAACCGACGGCATACGCCGCGCGACCGATCATCGAACGACGGAAAGGGAGCCACACGATGACGACCACCGCCAGCAGCAGCACCAGGCTTGCCGGCACGCCCCCGGGCAACTGGCCGGTCAGCGCATCGGCGAGTCCCGTGTTGACGTCGCCGCCCGGGACCGGTCGTAGCGCCAGTGCCGCTCCGTAGTACACCGCGCCAGTGGCAATGGTCACGACGATCGGTTGCAGCCGACCGTAGATCACGATCAGCGCGTTGATCGCACCGCACAGGCAGCCGACGAGCAGCACTCCGAGCACCCCCAACGTCGTCGTCAGCGGCGAACCCACCGCGATCCCCGAGGCGAGGCAATTGGCGAGCACCATCACCGCGCCAACCGAGAGATCGATTCCCGACGTCAGCACGACCAAGGTTTGCGCCATCGCGACAATCGCCAGCAACACCCCTTTGTTCGCAGCGGTCGTTGCGACGTTGGCGTCGAGGCCCGCGGGATGGTTGGTCGCGTAGATCGTGAACATCGCGACGAAGCCTGCGAAGGCGAGCAGCGTTCCCCTGTGCTCACGCAACCAGTATGGCGCGTCGCTGCTCACGCCAATCCGGTTTGAAGCATTGTCTTCCGCGCTTCAGCACCGATGTTCAAGGCGCTGCCGATCAGCGCACGCTCGGTGATTTCGTCGCCGATCAGTTCGCGCTTGATCGCACCGTCATACATCACGAGCACGCGGTCGCAGCAGCCGATCAGCTCGTCGTAGTCGGTCGAGTAAAAGAGGATCGCCGCGTCCGAGTCCGCAAGCTCGCGCAGCAGCTTGTACATCTCCTGTTTGGTGCCGACGTCGATGCCGCGCGTCGGATCATTCAGAAGCAGGATGCGGGGCGCCATCATCAGCCACTTACCGATGACCAGCTTCTGCTGGTTGCCACCGGAAAGAGATCCCGCTGGCTGGTCGGTGCCATCGGTACGTATCGCGAGCAGACGCACCATACGCTCGACCGCGGCGCGTTCGGCGGCCGTGTCGATGATGCCCCATCGTGACAATGTCGCGAGTGCCGAGAACGAGAGATTGTCACGCACCGACATCGGCAACATGAGTCCTTCGGTCTTGCGGTCCTCCGGGATCAGCGCCATCCCGATATCCCTGCGCTTCGCCACACTGGGGCCGGTAATGGCCACGGGCTTGCCCTCGATCAACACCTCGCCCGTCGTCCCGCGCAACACGCCAAACAACCCAAGCAGTAGCTCGCGCTGGCCCTGGCCATCGAGTCCGCCCAGACCGATCACCTCGCCGGCATGCAACTGCAGCGAAATGTCGGTCAGCCGATCGCTCCAGCCAAGCTTGCGCACCTCGAGCAGCGGCGGCGTCCCGCGCACTTTCCGCGCCGCGCGCGCCGGAAAAACCGCGTTGAATTCGCGGCCGATCATCATCTCGACGACCTCGTTGTCGGTCTTCGTGCGCGCAGCGAAAGTTGCGACACTGCGGCCGTTGCAGAACACCGTGCACTCGTCCGCCAACTCGGTGATCTCGTGCATCCGGTGCGAGATGTAGACGAGCGCAAGTCCTTCGGCACGCAGCCGCTTCAGCACCGCGTAGATCTTCGTCACGTCGGCGGCCGTCAGCGCCGAGGTCGCTTCGTCGAGAATCAGGATGCGCGGCTTGCGCGCGAGCGCCTTGGCGATCTCGACCATTTGCCTGCGCGACAGCGGCAGGTCCTTGACCAGCGCCAACGGATGAATGTTGTCGGCGCCGGCACGCGACAATGCCTCCTCCGCCATGTGGCGCTGCGCCTCGACGGTCGATCAATCCGAAGCGACGCGGCGCGTTGCTGATTGCGATGTTGTCCGCCACCGACAGATCGGGAATCAGCGACAGTTCCTGGAAGATGCACGCGATGCCGACGGCATTGGCGGCTGCCGGCGATGCGAACGATACAGGCACGCCGTCGAGCAGCATCCGGCCCTCGTCGGGCGCGACGACGCCCGCCATGATCTTGATCAGCGTCGATTTTCCGGCGCCGTTCTCGCCGAGGACTCCATGGATGCGGCCGGCTTCGATCACCAGGTCGGCACGCTGCAGTGCCGCACGCCGCCAAAGCGCTTTGAAACGCCTTGCATGACGAACAGGCTCATTCGAGAACGCTCAACATGGGCCACTCGCGAGCCTTCGGGCGTAGGTTTGGCGCAGCGCATGGTCTGGATGCGGGGATCGCAACTCGGCAATCCCCGCAACCGCGTCTACTTGTTCGCTTCGCTCTGCCCCATGATTTCCTGCGCGGTGAAGTTGATGCCGCAAGTCGGAAAGGAATTGCCGACGAAGAAATTGTCGCTCTGGCCTGGGTAGTAGTCGGCCCCTTCCTTCATATTCGGGTACTCGGCTTTCGCCAGAGGAAGCTTTACCGACTGCGGCACGACCTTTCCTTCGAGCGCCGCGATCGCGGTCTTGATCGCCACCGCCACCTGGGCCGGCCCGGTGCCTGCCGAGGAGCATTTGAGGCCCTGCGCCCCGTATTTGGCGCAGAACTTGCGGAAGCCATTCTCCGTCTCGCCACCGAAGGGCACGAAAGGATGCTTGGCGTCGATCATCGCCTGGACGACGCCGGTGTCGCCTCCTTGCGCCGTGATCGCGTCGAATTTTTTGTGTACGGCGATCGCGTCCGCCGTCACCTTCTGCGCCGTCGGGTCGTCCCACTTGCCGATCACTTCGACGGTGTCCCACTTCTTGCCGGAGGCCTTCAGAACTTCCTGGATACCCTCGTGGCGGTCGCGATCGACGGAGGTACCCGAGACACCGCGCACTTCGAGTACCTTGCCGCCGTTCGGCACGTTCTTCACCAGCCATTCGGCCCAGTACTTGCCGAGACCCTTCTGATCGACGTTGACGTTGATCGCTTCTTCGGTATCGAGGATATTGTCGAAGGCGACCAGCACGACGCCGGCATCGTTGGCGCGCTTGATCACGGGCCTGAACGCCGCCGGATTCTGCGCGTTGACCACGATCGCGTCGTAGCCGGAATCGATGAAGTTGTTGATCGCGGCGATCTGCGCGGCGACGTCTTCGCCCGTGGAGACGACCTTGAACTCCTTGAGCTTTGCGGCGACCTCGGGCTGCGCCGCATAGGCCTTCGCCGTCTTGATCATCTGGATGCGCCAGGTGTTGGCGATGTATCCATTGGCGAGCGCGATCCGGTAGGGCCCCTTCTTCGCGGGATACTGGAACAACTTGGTATTGCTGGCCCACGGCGCGAAGCACTGCGCATCGGAGTTGGGCAGCGACACAACCTTGGGCGGCGCGGCCGTGGCGAGTCCGGCCGCGAGCAATCCAGTCACGATGGCAGTACAGGTAAGGTATTGCATTAAAGCCTCCTTTGATCACGATTTGCGACCAACCGCGCAATCGGCAGCGACGTCATGGCGTCCCGGTCTCGACTGCTTGCCCGACTCCGGAGTCCTTACATCGGGACACCAGAAGTCAACTCATTGCGCCCATTATGGGCACCGAAGGCTGCGAAATTCAACCGCAGTCCCTCGCACCATACGATGAATCCATTTCTCTACACTCGATTCAGGTGGATGCGCCTGATTGTCCTGGCACCCGCACGCGGATGCGATAGAGGTTGTCCGTCGCGGTGATGAAGAGACTCTTCAGATCGTCTTCTCCCCACGTGAAGTTCGCGACGGGCCTCGGAACCCGGATTACCCCAAGGACAGTTGCGACGCGGTCGAACACATGGATACCGCCAGGACCGCAGCAGTAGAGATTGCCTTCTCTGTCGATCTTCATGCCGTCCGGCGCACCTGCGCCCTCACCTGACAACTCCGCCCAAAGGCGGCCATTGCGCAACGTGCCGTCGCCGACGACATCGAAGACGCGAATGTGCATGCGCTCGGTATCATTGACGAACAGTTGTCGCTCATCGATGGAGAAACACAGTCCGTTCGGCTGCGCGAAGTCGTCGGCAAGGAGCCTGATGCGCGCGCCCTCAGGCTCGACGCGGTACACGCCACGGAAGCCGAGGACGGGTACGCGGGCCACGCCGTAGTACTTCATGCGGCCATAAGTCGGATCGGTGAAATAAATGCCGCCGTCGCGCTTGACGACGATGTCGTTGGGGCTGTTGAGCTCCTTGCCTTCATACGCGGCTGCGATCACCGTGACGGTGCCGTCCGATTCGATGCGGGTCACGCGACTCGTCGCATGCTCGCAGCACAGCAGCCGTCCATCCCGGTCCCATGTCAAGCCGTTCGCCATGTCGCTCGGGGCGCGAAATACACGAACGCCCGCCGCGTGGCTCCACTGCAGAATCGCGTTCCCCGGAATGTCAGTGAACAGCAGGCGCTGCTGGCGCGGATCCCACTGCGGACCCTCGGTGAACCCGAGACCATCCGCCAGACGCTCGTATTCGACGCCGGCGCCGACGACGTCCACGAAGCGCTGGTCACGGATCTCGACGCTCATAGCTTGCCGGTTTTCTTGAGCTCGCCGACCGTCGTCCCGCCCACGTACCAGTCCTCGCCGGTCACGTCTTCGAACACGACCCAGACCGCATCCTTGGACAATTGGGCGACCTCGCTTACCGCAGCGGTCACGCGGCGCGAGATCTCGTCCTTGCGCTCCTGCGAATGACCCTTGAGGATCTTGATGGTCACGAATGGCATCGTCGGTCTCCGGATGAGTGCGCGCAGCGCGCATGGCTTACAAGGCGTTCGGTGCCGTTGCGTGACAAGAGACGAGGCGGTTTTCGACTGGAATCGGTAGGCCACTTACTTTGCCGGCGTTGCCGCGGGTGCTGCCGGGGCCGATGCGTTCGCCATCTCGATCTTGGCGCCGGCCTTGAGCGCATCGAGCTGCTTCTTCACGTTTTGCTGCTGCAGTTGTTGGGTCAGCTGGGGCTTGACCTCGTCCAGCGAAGGCGCCTCGATCGGCTTGGTGTCGTCCAGCAGGATCACGTGGTAGCCGTACTGGGTCTTGACCGGCTCCTGCGTGAACTTGCCCTTTTCCAGCTTGCTCACCGCGGCGCCGAATTCCGGCACCATTCTGCTCGCGTCGAACCATCCGAGGTCACCACCGTTGGCCTTGGAGCCCTGGTCCTTGGATCGTTCCATCGCCAATTTGGCAAAGGCCCCGGGATCCTTCCTGAGCCTGGCGATGATGTCCTTGGCTTCGCTTTCGTTCTCCACCAGTATGTGTCGCGCCTTGTATTCGTTACCCGTGACCGTTGCCTTGATGCGTTCGTACTCGGCTTTGACCGCGTCGTCGGTGACCGAACCGTTCTTGAGGAGGTCCTGAACGTAGGCGTTGGCCAGGATGGTTTGCCTCATGGTGTTGATCTGATCCGCAACCTCGGGAGTCTTGTCCAGACCCTTCTTGACTGCCTCGTCCGCGGCCAACATCTGGAGCACCAGCTGGTCGACGATTTTGCTTCTTGTTTCCGGGGTGTCAGGACGGCCGGAACTGGCGCCCTGCCTGGCAATCATCTCGACTTTGCTTTGGCTGATCGCGATTCCGTTCACCGTTACGGCAACCGGGCCTTGCGGTGCCTGCGCGGCAGGCTTCGACTCGGTGGCCGGATTGCACGCGCCCAGGGCAAGCAATGCCGCGGCACCGGCGAAAAGAATTGCGGATTTGATGAAATTCATTTGATTCCTTGGGTTGGAATTTCCACGGTATCGCAGACAGGCCAGGCCCTCGAATTGCGGCACGTTCACGTGCCTCGGGGCTGGCCGCGGCGGAAGCAAAAAGGGCTCGCATCATCGCAAGCCCTTGAATAATTGGCGCGCCCGGCAGGATTCGAACCCACGACCCCCTGGTTCGTAGCCAGGTACTCTAATCCAACTGAGCTACGGGCGCCCGGCGCGAATTATACCAAAACCGTGGCATTCAGCACCTGCCGGAGCCGCATGTATCCTATTGCCTTGTCAATGACGCGGAACCGACGTGGAACTTCTTGCCGACCCGAAAATGTGGATCGCCTTCGCGACGCTGGTCGCGCTCGAGCTCGTACTCGGCATCGACAACATCATCTTCATCTCGATCCTCGTCGAGAAGCTGCCGGTTGCGCAACGCGAGTTCGCGCGCAAGATCGGCCTGCTGCTGGCCATGTTCATGCGCGTCGGGCTCCTGCTGCTGCTGTCCTGGATCATCGGCCTCAACGAGACACTGTTTGCGACCTTCGGCAAGGAATTCTCCGGTCGCGACCTGATACTGATCGGCGGCGGCCTGTTCCTGATCTGGAAGAGCACGACCGAGATCCACCAATTGCTCGAAGGCGAAGAAGGCACGGCGTCGATCAAGGTGCGCCCGAAATTGAGTGCGGTGATCGTGCAGATCATAATCATCGACATTGTCTTTTCGCTCGATTCCATCATCACCGCCGTGGGCATGGTCGACAAGGTCGAGGTGATGATTGCTGCGGTGATCGTTTCGGTCATCCTGATGATGACGTTCGCCGGGAGCATTGGTCGCTTCATCGCGGACCGCCCGACGATCAAGATGCTCGCGCTGGCATTCCTGTTCATGATCGGCATGGTGCTCATTGCCGACGGCTTCGATCATCATGTGCCCAAGGGCTACGTCTACTTCGCGATGGCGTTCGCCATGGGGGTCGAGATGCTCAACCTGCGCCTGCGCAAGCGCAAGCGCCCGCCGCTGGACTTGCGCGATCGATATATCCGCGACGAGGAGCACCGG